>CAWJFT010000001.1:0-1966261 GCA_963842235.1 uncultured Actinomycetes bacterium
CGCTCGCAGTCTTCTGTCCACCCTGCTCGTCGTCCCGGAGGAGGACGAGGAGCCGCCCGCGCGCCGCTCGCGGCGCGACTGGGTCGTCGACAGCTCGCTGTTCCTGCTCGCGGCCGTGGGAGGCGGCCTGGCAGTGGCGGATCAGGTCGGCCGCGGGCTGGATGGGCCGCTGCTTGTCTTCGATGTGATCGGTGGGGCGGTGCTCTGCCTCGCCCTCTGGTGGCGGCGGCGCTGGCCGTTCGGCCTCGGTCTGGCCTCGGTGCCGATCGTGGCCTTCTCGTCCGCCGCGGGCCTGGCCGGCCTGATCGTCCTGTTCACCGTCGCCGCCTACCGCCGCTGGCAGCTTGCGTTCCTGGTCGCGGGACTGCAGCTCGCGATGTTTCCGGTCTTCCGCGCCGTCCAGCCCGACGACGACGCGCTCCCGCAGCTGGCGTTCTTCGTCATCCAGACGCTGGCCTTCGCCGCCATCGTCGCGTGGGGCATGTTCGTCCGCGGGCGCCGCCAGTCGCGGCGCGAGCGCGTGCGCCATGCCGAGGCCGAGCAGGAGCTGCGCCTCGAGCAGGTTCGTCACGCCGAGCGCACGCGCATCGCGCGCGAGATGCACGACGTGCTGGCCCACCGGATCTCGCTGCTGAGCCTGCACGCCGGCGCGCTGGAGTTCCACCCGGACGCCCCGCCCGAGGAGGTCGCGCGCGCCGCCGCGGTGATCCGTGCCAGCGCACACCAGGCGCTCGAGGACCTCCGCGCGGTGATCGGCGTGCTGCGCGACGGGGGCGACGGCGAGGTGCCGCAGCCGCCTCAGCCGACGCTGGCGGCGCTGCCTGGCCTGCTCGAGGAGTCACGCGCCGCCGGGATGCTCCTGCACGCCGAAATCCGTCTCGCGGACCTGGCCGCCGTCCCTGACGCGATCGGTCGCCACGCGCTGCGGATCGTCCAGGAGGCGCTGACCAACGCGCGCAAGCACGCGACGTCGGCCGCGGTGGACCTTCGTGTCGAGGGCGCTCCGGGGGAGGGGCTGACGATCGAGGTGCGTAACCGGGCGCCGGTCCTGGCCGCCGGCGAGTCGGAGATCCCGGGGGCGGGGACCGGCCTCGTCGGCCTGGCCGAGCGGGTGACGCTCTCCGGCGGCAGCCTCGTGCACGGGCTAGACGAGGCGGGCGACTTCCAGCTTCGCGCCTGGTTGCCGTGGCCGAAGTGAGCGAGCAGATCCGCGTCCTGGTGGTCGACGACGACGCGCTCGTCCGCGCCGGGCTGTCGATGCTGCTCGCGGGCGTCGAGGAGATCGTGATCGTCGGCGAGGCGGCGGACGGCAGCGAGGTCGCACACGCGGTGGCCGAGCACGAGCCCCACATCGTGCTGATGGACATCCGGATGCCCGGGATGGACGGCCTGGCCGCCACCGAGTTGCTGCGCGCTCACGACGACGCGCCCGAGGTCATCGTCCTCACGACGTTCGAGGTCGACGACGACGTCCTGCGCGCCCTGCGCGCCGGCGCCAGCGGGTTCCTCCTCAAGGACACGCCGCCGGCCGACATCGTCCGCGCCGTGCGGGCCGTCGCCGCCGGCGAGCCGATGCTCTCCCCGACGATCACCCGCCGGTTGATCGGTCACGTGACCGACGGCGAGACCCACGACCGCCAGCGGCACGCCCGCGAGCAGCTCGACCGCCTCACCGAGCGCGAGCGCGAGGTCGCCGTCGCGGTCGGGCTGGGCAAGTCCAATGCCGAGATCGGCCGCGAGCTCTACATGAGCGTGGCGACCGTCAAGTCGCACGTCTCGCGCGTGCTCGAGAAGCTCGAGTTCAACAACCGCGTGCAGATCGCCCTGCTAGCCCACGACGCCGGGGAGGCGTGACCGGTTTTCCGCCGCTGCTTTCGATCGGCCGTGATCGGTGAGGAGCAATGACGGCCCATTTGCAGGTAGTTCTTGGGCGACCTTCCGCGCGCGAAGCGGGACCGGGCAGCAAACGATGCAGTTCAGACCCGCAGTTCGTGCCTGGCCAGGCAACGTAATACAGTGTTTTGCAGAGGTTTTTGGAGACGGGAGCGACGGGACTCGAACCCGCGACCTCCGGCGTGACAGGCCGGCGTTCTAACCAACTGAACTACGCCCCCGAGCGCAGAACGATCAGTCTAGCCGAGCTAAATCGCAGTCAGCCCGAGCTGGCGTAGCAGCGTGACGCCGTCCGAATAGACGTCCTTGCGGGCGACGAGCCCGTTCTCGATGGGGATCACGTCCATGCCGCGGTACTCGACGCTCTGCCCGGTCGGCTCGACCTCGAGCCCCGCGCGGTTCATCTTCCCGAGGTGGGTGCCGCGCGCCGTCCACTCCTGGACGACGAGGTCGTCGCGCAGGTACTGCCGCCGCGTCTCGAAGTTCAGGTCCGGGAAGACGGTGAAGATGCCGCGGATCGCGCTTTTTATCGCTTCTCGCCCGACGTTGAGGTCGCCGGTCGTGTGATTTTCGAACACCGAGTCGTCGGTGTGCATCCCCACGATCGCGTCGACATCGTGGTCGTTCCATGCGCCGTTGTAGCGATCGATGAACTGCTGGAGCTCGGGGCCGTTCAAAGCGCGCATTACCGTATCGGAGCACGGTGACCCGCCTCGACTGGATCGTTCTCGCCCTCGTCGCCCTCGCCGCGCTGCTCGGGCTCTGGCAGGGCTTCACCATCGGCGTGCTCTCGGTGGTCGGGATGCTCGCGGGCGCGCTGATCGGCGCCCGCGTCGCGCCGCACCTCCTCCCGAACGGCGCTGAGTCGCCCTATACCCCGCTCGTCGCGCTCGCCGGCGCGGCCGGCTTCGCGGTTCTCTTCGAGCTGGTCGGCTCGTCGGCGGGGGCCGCGCTACGGCGGAGGCTGCCGGACCTGTTGCGGACCGCCGACTCGATCGGTGGGCTCGCCTTCGGCGCGCTTTCGGGGCTCGTGCTCGTGTGGCTCATCGCCGCGGTTGCGCTCCAACTGCCGGGCCAGCCGGACTTGCGCCGTGAGGTGCAGCGCTCGGCCGTCCTCCGCCGGCTCAACGAGCTCGTCCCGCCGCGCAGCGCCTTGCGCGCGCTCGCGCGCGTGGACCCGTTCCCTTCCATTACCGGCCCGGTGCCGCGTGTCGGGCCGCCGGATCCTTCCGTCCTGCGGAGCGCTGGGGTTCGCCGTGCGGCGCCGAGCGTCGTGCGCGTGCTCGGGACGGCGTGCGGGCTGGGCGTCTCCGGTTCGGGCTGGGTGGTGGCTCCGGGCGTGGTCGTGACGAACGCCCACGTCGTCGCGGGCGAGCAGGACACGACCGTCGACAGCGTCAACGCGCCGCCGCTTCCGGCGCGGGCCATCGCGTTCGATTCCCGTAACGACATCGCGGTTCTCAGGGTCGCGAGGCGGGCTGAACGCGCCCGTGCTCAAGCAGGCGGAGCCAAGAGAAGGCCAGTCCGCCGCGATCATGGGCTTCCCCGAGAACCAGGGGTTGACCGTGCGCCCGGCCCGGCTCGGTCCAACGGTGTCCGTTCTGAGCGAGGACGCCTACGGGCACGGGCCGGTCACCCGACGAATCACGAGCTTCCGCGGCGAGGTCCGCCCGGGGAACTCCGGCGGTCCGCTCATCGATTCCGGCGGAAGGGTGGTCGGAACCGTGTTCGCGTCCCGGATCCAGGGCCGCGTCGGCTATGCGGTCCCGCCGGATGTCGTGGACGACGCGCTCGCCCACGCGGACGGGCCTGTGTCAACCGGCGACTGCGTCCGCTAAGAGCTCGAGCACGCCGAGCGGGCGACGGAAGGGCGCGACGAGGTAGACGCCTGCGGCCCGGCTCCGCGACCCCTCGACCAGCTCCCGCGCCATCTCCATCCCAACCTGCGGGCCGTCGGGCCCGGCCTCGCGCAGCGCCTCCTGCAGGCTCTCCGGGACGATGATCCCCGGCACCTCGTTGTGCAGCCGGAGCGCGAGGGCGTGGCTCCAGACCGGGAAGATGCCGACCAGCATCGGGATCGGAGATTCGCCGCCGAGCCGGTCGAGGAAGCGGTCGAGGTACTCGAGGTCGAAGACGATCTGCGTCATCGCGAAGTGCGCGCCCGAGTCGATCTTGCGGCGGTAGCGCTCCAGTTCGAGCTCCAGGTCGTCGGCCGACGGGTTGACGGCGACGCCGATGTGGAACGAGGTCGCGGCGTCGATCCCTCGGCCGTTGAAGTCCTCGCCGCGGTTCAGGTGCGCCATCAGCTGCACGAGGCCGATCGCGTCGATCTCGTAGACGCCCCGCGAGCCTGGGTAGTCGCCAACCTCTGGCGGGTCGCCGGTCACGGCCAGGACGTTGCGGATCCCCTCCGCGTGCGCCCCGAGCAGCATCGACTCGAGGCCGAGCACGGTGGCGTCGCGGGTCGTGAGATGGGGGATGGTCTCGAGCCGCGTGGCGCGCTCGATCGCGACTGAGAGCATCAGCGCGCTCATCCCCGCCCGTGCGGTCGCGTTGTCGTTCAGGTCCACGATCGTCGCGCCGCCCTGTTCGAGGCCACGCGCGACCTCGATCATTCCGCGGTGGTTCCCGCCGAGGGGCGGGTCGAGTTGGACGGAGACGACCCACTCCTCCTCCCGGAGCATCCGCGCGAGCTCCGTGTCCTCGGCCGTCTCGACGACGGAGAGCACGACCTCGCGCTCATGCACGACAAGCGGCGACTCCGCGACACGCTGGTCGGCGACGGCCTGTGCGATCGCCGCGATCTCGATCGGCGTCGTCCCGCAGCAGCCGCCGATGATCTTCGCGCCGAGATCTCGTGCGTGAGCCGCGAAGTCGGCGAAGTACTCCGGCGTCGCATGCGGGAACACGATGCGACTCCCGGCCATGCTGGCCAAGCCGATGTTGGGCATGGCGGCGAGCGGAACGCCCCCGTTTGTCCTGTGCATTTCGTTGAGCGCCGTCAACGCGGCGTGGATCCCCGCTCCGTGATTCGCGCCGATGGCGGCGAGACCCAGGTCGCCCAGCGCCTCGGTCGCCTGACGCGCGGTTACGCCGCCGAGGGTCTCGCCCTGCTCGTCGAAGGTGAGCATGGCGACGATCGGGAGCGAGGAGACGCTGCGCACCGCTTCGAGCGCAGCCCTGAGCTCGTCGAGCTCGAAGAACGTCTCGACGATGAAGAGGTCGACGCCGCGCGCCTGTAGCGCCGAGGCCTGCTCCGCGAAGATCTCGTGCCGCTCCGTCGGGGTCACGTCGACGAGCTCGCCCAGCGGCCCGATCGAGCCGGCGATGAAGACGTCCCGCCCGGCGATCTCCCGAGCCTCGCGGGCGAGCTTGACCGCGGAGCTGTTGATCGCCTCGACCTCGTCCTCGAGGTAGTGGGCCTTGAGCTTCCGCCGGTTGGCGCCGAACGTGTTGGTCTCGATGAGATCCGCGCCGGCGTTGATGAAGCTGACGTGAAGCGAAACGACCGTCTCGGGCGCGCGGAGATTTGCTTCCTCGGGGCAGCGCAGCCGCGGCGAGGCGCCCGAGATGAGCACGCCCATCCCGCCGTCGCCGACGACGATCGGGCCGGTGCTCAGCCGCTCCACGAATCGGCTCGCCATGGGCGCAACTCTACGGCCGCGACGGACGGCGCCGTCGAATCCGTTCTTCCGCCGGTGAAGTAAGACAGTCAACCCCGAATGGGTGATGGATCAAGTCTCTCGGCCGACGCATAGTGCGCCGATAAGCGATCGACCGGCCCGATGCGGCGGGGCCACGGCAAGAGATCAGGTGGGGTCGGGCGGCGACCCCACCTGATTCCTACTCGTGCAAGGTCCGTCCCTCCATGCCGCCTGCAACGACGACGACCTGGCCGGTGACATGGCCGGACACCTCGTCGGACGCGAGAACGACAACCTGATGGGCCACGTCCTCCGGCGATGCGACCTTGCGGAGCGCCATCGTGCGAGTTATCCGCTCGACCAGGGTGGGGTCGTCGACCTCACGCCTGGTCATCGGGGACGCCGTCCAGCCCGGGCAGACGGCGTTCACACGCGCGAAGGGCGCGACGCGAACCACCTCGTTCTTCAGGCTGAGCAGGAGCCCCTGGACGACCGCGGACTTGGCGGCCGCGTAATCCGCGTGCCCCGCCTCCCCGAAGATCCCGGCCGTCGAGCCGACGAGCACGAGACTCCCCTGCCCCCGTTGCGCGACTCCCCGCAGGAACCCGCGCGCGGTGAGGAACGTGATCGTCAGGTTCTCGCGCAGCGTTCGCTCCCAGCGCTCGAGCGGCAGCTCCCAGACAGGCACGTCCTCTGAAGGCCACACGCCGGCCACCGCCGCGCAGGCATCGAGCTCGCCGGCTTCGTCGAACAGCCGCTCGACCTCCTGCTCGTCCGTCAGGTCAGCCTCAACGAGCTGGATGCCGCCGAGCGCCTCCGCCCGCTCCCGGCCTAGGTGGTAGTGCGCGACGACCTCGGCTCCTTCGTCGGCAAATGCTCGCGCGCAGGCCGATCCGATCCCCCCGGAGGCTCCTGTGACGAGTACACGCTTGCCACGCAGGCCGGTTTCCACGATAAGTGCAACCTATGCGGATCCACATCATCAGCGACATGGAAGGCGTCGCCGGCATCGTCCACGGCGCGCAGACCAATGCCGGCCGGCCGCTCTACGAGGAAGGGCGCAAGCTCTACACGGAGGAGATCAACGCCGCCGTCCGCGGAGCGAAGAAGGCGGGCGCGACGGAGATCGTCGTGATGGACCACCACGGCGCGGGCGAGGCGTTCAGCTTCAACTCGCTGGTCCCCGACTTGCTCGATCCCGCGTGCGACTACGTCGTCCAGTCGACCTGGACGCAGTACACGGCTTTTCTCGAGCAGGGCTGCGACGCGTGCCTCCTTGTCGGCATGCACGCGATGGCCGGGACTGCCGGACGGCGTTCTCAGCCACACCGTCTCCGGGCGCGAGTGGCGGAGTCTGCGCTTCAACGGCGTCCTCGTCGGCGAGACGGGGATCAACGCGGCGCTGTGCGGGACCTGGGGCTGTCCGGTCGTGCTCGTCACCGGCGACGAAGCCACCTGCCGTGAGGCGACGGCGCTCCTCGGCGACGGGCTGACAACGGTCGCCGTCAAGACGGGGATCGAGCGGGCGGCGGCACGCAACGTCGCGCCCCGCCGCGCGCGGCAGCTGATCGAGGAGGGAGCGGCGAAGGCCCTCGAGAAGCTCGACGCCGTGAAGCCGTACGACCCCGGCCGCCCCGCGGAGATCGAAGTCGAGTTCATGACGCCGAGCGAGGTGGTGAAGTACCGAGGGCGGCAGGGGGTCGAGATCACCGGTCCGGAGTCGCTCGTCGTCAGGGCGGAGGACTGGTGGACGGCCTGGCGGGCGCTCTTCCTCGAGCCGCGGCTGGCGTCGTAAGAAACGTTCACAATGAGTGAGATGGACACGGATGCTGTGGAGGCGATGGGCCTGCACGTCCACTTGACGGACGGCCAGCTCGTCGCTCGGTGCCGGGCGGGCGAGCCGGAGGCGTGGAACGAGCTCGTCGAGCGGTTCTCCCGGTACGTGTACGCGATCTGCGTCCAGGCCTTCAAGCTGTCGGAGCACGACGCCGAGGACGTCTTCCAGGAGGTGTTCACGCGCGCGTACGAGCACATCGACAAGCTCCGCAACGACGAGGCGATCCGTCCGTGGCTCGCACAGCTCACGCGGCGCCTCTGCATCGATCGCCTCCGCGCAGGCTCGCACGAGCAGCCGGAGGATCTTCTCGACCCGATGGGCGCCGACGAGACGCTCGCGAGGCTCGACGACGCGATTGCGGTCCACGAGGCACTCGCCATCCTTCCCGACAACTGCCAGGACATCCTCGACCGCTTCTTCGCGCGCGACGAGAGCTATCGGATGATCGGAGAGGCGCTCGACCTGCCCTCGGGCACCATCGCCAGCCGCATCTCCCGCTGCCTCGCAAAGCTTCGCCTCGAGATGGAAGAAAAGCCGCCCGCGCCCCGTCCAGATATCGGGTGATCGTGTGATCGCGTTTGACGAAGAACGTCTGGGGGACCTCTTGAGTGCCTTGCCTCCGGCTCCGGAGTCCTGGGTTCGCGCTGCCCAGGAGATTCCGCGAACGCATTCGAGCGTCGACGAGATCGTCGAGCGGGCTGAGGCGGACGAGGAGTATCGCCGCTATGTCGTCGCCGATCCCGAAGCCGCGCTCGCGGAAGCGGACGTCGTCGCGCATGTGGATGCGGTCGAGTTGCTCCGCCGCAAGCTCGACAAGTAGCAGACAATGCAGCCGTGCACGGAAGCGAGGATCTCCTCGAGCTGCCGGTGAACGCGTTCCTCGACTCGCTCGCGGCGGAGGAGCCTGCGCCGGCGGGCGGCTCGGGCGCCGCAGTTGCCGTCGCAATGGGAGCCGCGTTGCTCGCCAAGGTCGCGCGAGCGTCGACCGGCTGGCCCGAGGCGTCGTCGGTGATCGCTCAGGCGGAGCGGCTCAGGAAGCGGACTGCGCCGCTCGCACAGCGCGACGCAGAGGCGTACGAGCAGGCACTCGCGGCGCTCCACCTTCCGGATCAGCTCGAGCCTGAGGTCCGCAGCATGGCGATCGGGCAGGTAGTCGGACGGGCCGCCGAGGTTCCGCTCGTGATCGCGGAAGCGGGTGCGGACGTTGCCACCCTCGCCGTGCTCGTTGCCGACCGCGGGGTGGCCGACCGGCGCGGAGACGCGGTCGCCGCCGCCCTGCTCGCCGAGTCAGGCGCCCGGGCAGCAGCCAACCTCGTCGCGGTCAACCTGACGATGAGGCCGGAGGACGAGCGCGTTCACCGCGCAAAAGGCCTCGCCCAGGTCGCCTCCGCCGCAGCCCGCACGGCCCTGACTTCCCCCGAGTCGTAGGATCGAAGCATGTCCGACCCGGCCCCAGAGCGCCTGCTTCCGGCGTGGAGCCTTCCTGCCGGCACCGTCGAGAGCCTCGGTCTGCCGACGGACTGGCCCGGCCGCGTAACGCGCGAATGGGCGTGGGGTGACTCGACCGGCAAGGGCGTGCGGGTCTGCATCCTCGACAGCGGAATCGACGCCGACCACCCCATGGTCGGTGAGATCGAGGGAGCCGTCGCGGTCGAGGTGGGGGAGGGCGAAGAGGTGCGCGTCGTCGAGGACGCCGAGGGAGATCTCGCCGGCCACGGGACTGCGTGTGCGGGCATCGTTCGCTCCATCGCGCCCGACTGCAGCATCTTCAGCGTCCGCGTGCTCGGGGCAGGCTTCACGGGCAGCGGCACGGCGCTGCTCGGCGGTCTCGGCTGGGCCGTCGAGCAAGGCTTCGACGTGATCAACATGAGCCTCTCGACGACGAAGAGCCGCTTCGCGGGCGTGCTCCACGAGGTCGCCGACGCCGCATACTTCCGCCGCACCGTGCTCGTCGCCTCCGCACACAACATGCCGGTCGAGAGCTATCCGTGGCGGTTCTCCTCGGTGATCTCCGTCGGCAGTCACGAGGATCCCGATCCGCTGACGTACTACTACAACCCGAATCCGCCGGTCGAGTTCTTCGCCCGCGGCGTCGACGTCGAGGTCGCCTGGCTAGGCGGCGCCAGGGCCCGCTCGACCGGTAACAGCTTCGCGACGCCGCACATCAGCGCGATCTGCGCCCTCGTGCTCGGGAAGCACCCGGAGCTGACGCCCTTCCAGCTGAAGAGCACGCTCTACCTGACCGCATCCAACGTGGAGGAAGAGGTTGCCTGAGGAATCGCTGAAGGCCGCCGTCGCAGCCGGCGTGCTCGCCTCCGAGCAGGCGAACCGCGACCTCCTCCAGGCGACGTGCGAAGTTGCCCGAGCGATCTTCTCGGCGCGGGCCTCCTCGGTCTTCCTCTACGACGAGCGGACGGACGAGCTGGTCTTCGAAGCAGTAGCCGGCGAGGGCTCGGAGACGCTCCTCGGCCAGCGGATCCCCTCCAGCACGGGGATCGCCGGCTGGGTCCTCGTGACGCGCCAGCCGATCGTGCTCGAGGACGTCTCGGCCGACCCGAGATGGGGCGGCGCGGAGATCGCGGCGAAGACGGGCTACGTCCCCCGTGGGCTGATGGCGGTCCCGCTGCTCCACGAGGAGGAGCCGGTGGGCGTCCTCAACGTGCTCGATCGCCCGCAGGAGTCCCGGTTCACGCTGGAGGAAATGGAGCTTCTCGGCCTGTTCGCGAACCAGGCTGCAATCGCGCTCGACTTGCTCAGGAAGGGCCGCCGTGCGAAGGCAGTGCTCGACGACGCGGGAGCTGACGTCGGGGTCGTCGCCCGGATCGCGTCCAGCCTTGACGCGCTCGAGGGCCCGCAGCGCAAGGCGGGCCTTCAGCTCCTCGACGCGCTCGAGGAGCTTTTCGTCCAGAGACGCTGAAGCCGGAGCATTCGCCCCGGCCTCAGGGTCCAGCCGAAAACCTAGTCGACCTTCGGGTGGTGCACGTGCCCCTCGACGTCCGGCGGCTCCTCCGCGGCGTCGACCCGTTCTGGGTCGTCAACCCGGTCGCGGGCGTCGACGCGGGCGGCGGCCGCGGCATGCGCCTCGACGTCGTCCCCCTCGTCCTTCTGCTCGACGTGGTCGGTGTAGTCGGTGTAGTCGCGATCCTTAGACAACACGGTCTCCTTTCGGGGTCGGCTGTTCCGAATCACTAGACGGGCGTTCGCGTCTGAATCTTCCCACAGGCTCGAAAAAACTCAATCCTTGGAAAAACGCGTTCGCCGTGGGATGCTTCCGCGGTGACAAGCGCGCTGCGGCAACGGCTCGGCGACGCCGCGCGCTCTTTCGGCCGGGTCTTCCGGAACCCCAACATCCGAAAGATCGAAGGCGCGTGGGCCGCCTCGATCATCGCCCACTGGGCGTACGGGATCGCCCTCGCCGTCTTCGCCTACCGGGCAGGCGGCGCGGCGGCGGTCGGCCTCGTCGGCCTCGTTCGCTTCATCCCCTCGGCGATCGCGTCGCCGTTTGCCGCGATGCTCAGCGACCGCTTCCCACGCGAGCGGGTGATCGTCGCGGCGGAACTGACGCGGGCCGCTCTGCTTTTGGCCAGCGTTTTCGTGATCGCGCTGGAGGGGCCGGACGCGCTCGTCTACCTCCTCGCCGCGCTCGTCTCGATTGCGTACTCCGCGGTTCGGCCGGCGCAGGCCGCCCTTCTGCCTTCGCTCGCGACCAGCCCTGCCGAACTGACGGCCGCGAACGTCACGTCGAGCACGCTCGAGAGCCTCGGGATCTTCGGCGGCCCTGCCATCGGCGGTCTGCTGCTGGCCGTCAGCAGCGTCGAGGTCGTCTTCGGCGCGGCCGCCGTCGCGTTCTTGTTCTCCGCACTGCTCGTCAGCCGCGTGCACATCACGGAGCGGCCGGAGCCGCCAGAACGGCGTGGAAGCGCCGTGCGCGAGTTCGCCGCAGGGTTCGTCACGCTCGCGACTCAGCCGGGGCTGCGCGTGCTCGTGCTGCTCCTCGTCGCCCAGACGCTCGTCGCCGGTGCGCTCAACGTCCTGATCGTCGTGTCGGCCCTGCAGCTCCTCGATCTCGGCGAGCAGGGCGTCGGCTTCCTGAACTCGGCCGTCGGAATCGGCGGCCTAGTCGGCGCGATGGTCTCTGCGATTCTCATCGGGCGGCGCCTGACCTCGAACCTCCTGCTCGGGATTCTGCTGTGGGGGCTCCCGATCGCGCTGATCGGCATCTTTCCGGAGCCCGGGCCCACGCTGCTCTTCCTGGCCCTCGTCGGCCTCGGGAACACGCTCGTGGACGTCTCCGCCTTCACCCTGCTTCAGCGAGCCGTTCCGAACGAGGTGCTCGCGCGCGTGTTCGGGGCGGTGCAGGGCCTCTGGGTGGGGACGATCGGCATCGGGGCGATCGTCGCGCCGCTCCTGATCGCGGCGCTCGGCGTTCGCGGGGCGTTGATCGTCACCGGAGCACTCCTGCCGATCCTGGCGACCCTGCTCCGACGTCGGTTGACACAGCTGGACGACGTGCCGGTGCCCGAGCGCGAGCTCGAGCTGCTCCGCGCGATCGACATCTTCGCTCCGCTTCCGCCGCCCACGCTGGAGAGCCTCGCGAGGTCGCTGATCCCGGTGCGCGTGGAGGCGGGCCGAGAGATCGTCCGCGAAGGCGAGCCCGGAGACCGCTTCTACATCATCGATTCCGGCGAGGTCGAGGTTCTGAACCAGGGCCGTGTGCTCAACGTCGAGGGGCCCGGCGAGTACTTCGGCGAGATCTCGCTCCTTCGGGACGTGCCGCGCACCGCCACGGTCCGCGCGCAGGACGACGTCGAGCTGCGCGCCCTCGAACGCGACGACTTCATCGCCGCGGTGACCGGGCACGCAGTCAGCGCCGAGGTCGCGGACTCGGTCGTCGCGACCCGGCTCAGCTCACTGCGTCCGGGCCTAGCTTCCGTCTGATCTCCGCTTTCGCCGCGTCGGTCTTCGGAAGCTCGTCGAAGCCCATGGCGCGCAGGATCTCCGGCGTCTTCGTGAACTGGACCTCGCGGTAGTCCACGACCTGAACGTTGTTGCCCCAGGGGTCCGTGAAGTCGTTCCCACGGACCTCTGCGCCGGCTTCTCGCGCGGCGGCGAGCGCGCGCTCTTTGTCGTCGACCACGAGCCCGAAGTGACGGTGGGCGTCAGGCTCCTGCCGGCGGCCCTCGGCGAGGGCGATGAACTGGTCGCCTATGTCGACGAAGGCCATGCGGCCCGCGCGCCCACGTAGTGTGAGCTCGAAGATGCGACCGTAGAATTCCAGCGCCTCCTCCACGTTCCCGACCTCGAGGGCGACGTGGTTGATTCCGACGAGTTTCGCTTTCATCTCAGCTGTGATCGTGTCACTTCACGTTGCCTCTGGAGCGGTCGGTGGCCTTCTGACCGGCTCTCGGATGGGTGCGGCTGTGGTGGGACCCGTGCTCCACTTCCTCGGGGACCGGGTGCCGCACCAGGACATCTCCTCGCGGCGGTTCGAGGTCGCGAGCGGCGTGCTCGGCGTCCTCGCGCTCGCCGTCGTCCGTGGGCCGCTCGACCCTGCGACGGTGGGGGCTGTGGCTTCGGCCGCTCCCGACATCGAGCACGTCGTCCGCCTACCGCGACCGGGCGGTCGCAAGCTCTTCCCGAGCCATCGGATCCCCGGCTGGCATCGGCCGGGCGGGATCTCTGCGGGAGCCCAGCTCGTCATCGCGGGTGCACTGCTCGGGGCAGTCCTCGCCCACGGGGTGGTCAAACCGAGACTGTGGGGAAGGCGTAGTTCAGGAATCCGACCAAGGGAGACGAAATGACCCCCAGGACCACCATCGCACTCGTGCTCGTCGGCGCCGCGCTCGTCTTCGGAGGCATCGCCTGCGGCGGGGACGACAACTCGTCCGCCGGCGATGAGACGACCACCGAGGCTACGACGACGACTGAGGCTACGACCACCGAGGAAACGACCACCGAGGAGACGACCACCGAGGAGACGACGACCGGCGAAGCCGGAGGGTCCAACGTGCTCAAGGGCGAGACCGGCCCCGGGTTCACGATCGAGGTCTCGCAGAACGGGAAGGACGCCGAGACCGTGAAGGCCGGCACCTACACCCTCGAGGTCGAGGACAAGTCCGACATGCACAACTTCCACCTGATCGGCCCCGGCGTCGACGAGGAGGTCACCGAGGTGCCGTTCGTCGGCGACAAGAGCGTCACGGTCACGCTGCAGAAAGGGACCTACACGTACCAGTGCGACCCGCACGCCTCGAGTGGCATGAAGGGCACCTTCACCGTCAGTTGACGCCTCTTACGCCGCGCTCGCGGGAGCGAGCTCCTCGGCCTCGCTGCGGGTCAGCGGGAAGTGGCAGGCCGCAAGCTGCTCCGCTGAGCCCTTGGGCTCGAGCGGGGGCTCGACCTCGCTGCAGAGCTGCTGCGCCTTGGGGCAGCGCGTGTGGAACCGGCAGGCGCGGGGCGGGTCAGTCGGGCTCGGCACGTCGCCCTGCAGGACGAGCCGGTGCGTGTTCCTCGCCGCCATGCTCGGGACCGGGACCGCGGAGAGCAGTGCGCCGGTGTACGGGTGCTTCGGCTCGCCGTAGAGGCGGTCCGGATCGGCGAGCTCGACGATCTTGCCGAGGTACATGACGGCCACCCGATCGCAGAGGTGGCGGACGACGGACAGATCGTGCGAGATGAAGACGAGGGTGAGGCCCAGGTCCTCACGCAGGTCCTGGAGCAGATTCAGCACCTGCGCCCGGATGGACACGTCCAGCGCGGACACTGGCTCGTCGGCGACGATGAGCTTGGGGCTCGTCACGATCGCGCGCGCGATCCCGACCCGCTGGCGCTGGCCGCCCGAGAACTCGTGCGGGTAGCGGTTGTAGTGCTCGGGGTTGAGCCCGACGCGCTCCATCACCTCGGCCACGCGCCGGCGCCGCTCGTCCTTCGTTCCGATTCGGTGGATGCGCAGGGGCTCGGAGATGATCGCCCCAACCGGCCGGCGCGGGTTCAGCGAGGAGTACGGATCCTGGAAGATCATCTGCAGCTCGCGGCGAACGGGCCGGAGCTGCCGGCGTGACCGGTGGGTGATGTCGACCCCGTCGTAAACGATCTGGCCGCTCGTCGGCTCGATCAGGCGGGTGATCAGGCGCGCCGTGGTGGTCTTCCCGCAGCCCGTCTCGCCGACGAGCCCGAGCGTCTCGCCCTGTCGAACCTCGAACGAGACGTTGTCCACGGCGTGCACGAGCGCTGAGTTGCCTCCGAGGAGGACGCCACGGTTCACGACAAAGTGCTTGACGAGGTCGCGGACGACGAGGAGCTCATTCACGGCTTACGCCGCCTCCGCCGGCTCGGGTCGGAGCTCCCGCCAGATGCGCCGCTTCTCGGCGACAGGCAGATGGCAGGCGACGAAGTGGCTCTGGTTGGACTCGAGCAGTTCGGGATCCATCGTCCGGCACATGGGCATCGCGTAAGGGCAGCGAGGATGGAAGTGGCAGCCCGTCGGTGGGTGGACGAGGCTCGGCGGCATGCCCTTGATCGGCTGCAGCCGCTCGTGGCGCGGCGTGTCGAGCCGCGGGATCGACTGCAGCAGGCCCCACGTGTACGGGTGTTCGGGCGCCTCGAGGATCGTGCCGATCGGGCCCTGCTCGACGATTCGGCCCGCGTACATGACGGCGACGTCGTCCGCGGTCTCCGCGATCACGCCGAAGTCGTGCGTGATCAGCACCACGGCCGTGTCGAAATCGCGCTGGAGCCCGCGGATCAGCTCGAGGATCTGGGCCTGGACGGTGACGTCGAGCGCCGTCGTGGGCTCGTCCGCGATCAGCACGTCCGGGTTCAGCACGAGCGCCATGGCGATCATCGCGCGCTGTCGCATGCCGCCGGACAGCTCGTGCGGATACCGGTCGACGACCTCGGCGGGATTCGGCATCTCGACCGCCCTCATGGCGTCGATCGCGCGACGCCGTGCGTTCCGGCGCGACACCCGCTCGTGGGCCATGATCGCCTCCTCGATCTGCCAGCCCACTCGGTAGAGCGGGTGGAGCGAGGAGAGCGGGTCCTGGAAGATCATCGCGATCCGCCTGCCGCGGATCGATCGCAACCGGTCGCTCGAGAGCTTGAGCAGGTCGACTCCGTCGAAGAGCACCTGGCCGCTGACGACTGCGTTCGGAAGGCGGGTCAGTCCAATGACCGACAACGCCGTGACGCTCTTGCCGGATCCCGACTCGCCGACGACGCCGAGCGTCTTCCCGCGCTCGACTGAGGTGGAGACCCCGTCCACGGCGTGCACGATGCCGTCTCCGGTCTGGAAGGACACGCGGAGGTCACGGATCTCGAGCAGGCCGGCCATGTCAGTAGCGAACGCGCGGGTCGAGGAACGCGTAGAGGATGTCGACGATGAGGTTCGCGACGATGATGAACACGGCGCCGAAGAGCACGGTGCCCTGGATCGCCGGGAGGTCGGAGTTGACGATCGAGTCGTAGGCGAAGCGCCCGACGCCGGGGATGTTGAAGACCGTCTCGGTAAGGACGGCGCCGCCCAGGAGGATCCCGATATCGAGGCCGGCGATCGTCACGACCGGCGTCAGCGCAGCTCTCAGGCCGTGGCGGAAGATCACCCGACGCTCCGAGAGGCCCTTCGCCCGTGCGGTCCGGATGTAGTCCTCGCCCATGACGTCGATCAAGTTCCCGCGGACCATGCGCGCGTAGAACGCGGCGAAGGCGGCGGCAAGCACGAACCAGGGCAGGAGCAGCGATCTGAACCAGGCGCCGGGGTCCTGTGTCAACGGGACGTAGCTCCCGGCGCCGCCGAAGAGGTGGACCTTGCCGATGTCCGAGGCGAACAGGAAGAGCCCGACGAGTCCGAGCCAGTAGACCGGAGCGGAGATCCCCACGAGCGCGCCGCCCATCGCGATGCGGTCACCGATCGAGCGGGGCCTGATCGCGGACAGGACGCCGACCGGGATCCCGATCAGCATCCAGACGACGACGGCGCCCCCGGTCAGTGAGAGCGTGGCCGGGAGGCGCGAGAAGATCTCCTGCCGCACCGGAATGTTGTTCTGGTACGAGTAGCCGAGGTCGAAGTGCAGTCCGAGGTTCTTCATGTAGATGAGGAACTGCTCGTAGACCGGCTTGTCGAGGCCGAGCGCGTGGCGGATCTGCGCGATCAGCTGCGGCGTCGCCTGTCGTCCTGCGCGCAGCGCCGCGGGATCGGCCGAGGGGAAGGTGTAGAAGATCAGGAACGTCAGCGCGCTGACGACGACGAGCATTACGACAGCCCAGGCGAGCCGGCGCACGATGTACCGCGTCATCGAGGACGTGAGGGCGCTGCGGAGCGCCCGGGGCGGCCCCGGGCGCTCCAGTTCGATCGACGGCGCGATCGCCATCGGCTACTTGACCGCCATGAAGGTCACGTCGGGTCCGCCGCTGTTCCACAGCTCCGGGGACGGAGTGACCCGGCTCGAGAAGAGCGTCGGGTACTGCTCCCAGATCCACGGGATCGCGGACGCCGTGCGGGTGACCTGGTCGTCGATCTTGCCCCAGGCCGCAAAGCGCGCCTTCGGATCGATGATTCGCTCGGCCTTGTCCATCGCCTTGTTCAGGCTCGGGACGTTCAGGAGCGGCCAGTTCGAGTTGTTCACCGCCGTGATGTTCTTGCCGTTGAATGTCACATCGAGGATCGCCTGCGGCTCGTGGAAGTCGGGCAGCCAGCCGACGTTCGGGCAGACGTTCGGCTCGTTCTTCGGCACGTTGCAGAAGCGCGTGTACATCGTGGCGTGCGTGACCGAGATCGTCTTGATCTTGATGCCGATCTTGGCCAGGTCCGCCGCAACGACCTCCGCCGTGTTCGAGCCGGGCGGCGTATTGTCGGCGACCTGGGTCAGCTGCGGCCCGGTGTACATGCCGTTCGGGTAGCCGGCCTTCCGCATGAAGGACTTCGCCATCGCGACATCGCCGGCGAAGCCCTTGCTCGGGAACGGGTTGAACGAGTACCCACCGGCCTGTGTGAAGCCCTTGTCCTTGAAGCTCGGGTCGATGAAGTGCGTGGCGATTCGGCCGTCGATTGGTCCGCCGCGAGTCAGACGCATCGCGTTTCGGTCGAGGACGTAGGCGACCGCCTTCCGTACGTCAACCTTGTTGAACGGCGCCTTGCGCGTGTTCAACCCGATGTAGCGGCTGCCGCCTGTGGGCGTGAAGAAGAGCTGCTTCTTCTCGGTTGAGCTCGCCGTGATCGAGCGGAGCTCGGCCGGCGGCGGCGGTGTGTCGCCGTTCACGTCGGCCGACCCGCTGAGGATCTGCCGCGTCGTCACGGTGGGGTCCTGGAACCCCTCCTTGAAGAGGATCTGGTCGGCGTAGGCCGGCCGCCAGCTCGTCTTCGCATCCCAGTTCGGGTTCCGGACGAGGTCGATCAACTTGCCGGGCTGATAGCCGACGCCGTTGATGTTGCCGGCGCCGTTGGCCTTGATCATGTACGGACCGGTCGCCACCTGGTGCAGCCCGTAGTCCGACAGGGTCTTCGAGTCGTACTTCCGCGCGTACTCGGGTGGCACCGGCGCGGTCGTCGGCAACCCGAGCGCGCCGATCAACACGCCTTCTGGATGCTTCAACTTGAGGACGAGTGTTGTCTTGTTAGGCGTCTGGATACCGCTGATCGAGGGAACGTGGGTCGGCACGTTCGTCGGCGCTCCGACGAGGTCGCCGAAGTACGCCGAGACGTAGCCGTTCGCGACGCTGCTCGCGAAGCCGCGCTCGATCGCGTACTTCACGTCCTTGGAGGTGACCGCCCGGTTGACCGGCGGGCTGAAGCGGACGCCGCTTCGGATGTGCACGACTACCGTCTTGCCGTCCTTCGAGAACGTCGGCATGCTCGCCGCGAGGTCCGGCACCGCATTCACGCTGTCTGGCTTGTAGGCGAGCAGCGGCCGCTGGGTCGCGTAGGTGATCTCGTACGAGAACGAGTAGTAGGCCTGGCCTGGGTCGATGTGGTCGACGTCGCCGGCCGAGAGGACGGTGATCGTGCCGCCCTTCTTCGCGCTGCCGGTGCTGCCGCTGGCCGACGAGCTGGAATCGCCGCCGCAAGCGGACGCGACAAGGACGATGCCTGCCGCGATCCCGGCGGCCGCGACACCCTTCGCCAGGCGGCGTCTGGATGTCAGCAAGCTATTCATGTGTTTCTCCTTTCGAAGGCCGCGAGTGGAGGCACGATCAGACCGCCGTTCGCGGGTCGAGGGCGTCGCGAACGCCGTCCCCGACGAGGTTGAAGGCGAGGACGGTGAGCAGAAG
The DNA here is from genome assembly GCA_963842235.1 of uncultured Actinomycetes bacterium. Lineage (GTDB taxonomy): Bacteria > Actinomycetota > Thermoleophilia > Gaiellales > Gaiellaceae > JACDAN01. Next base: position 18,640 of record CAWJFT010000001.1, read on the forward strand.
CGCCGCCCCCGGGAAGGCGAAGAACCACCACGCCGTGTTGAAGATCGGGGTGGCCTCCGCGATCATCTCGCCCCAGCTCGCCTGCGGCGGGTTGATGCCAACTCCGAGATAGGAGAGGGCCGCCTCGAGCAGGATGTTCTGGGGAATGACGAGCGTCGTGTAGACGACGATCGGCGCGACGAGATTCGGGAGGATTTCGCGGAAGAGGATCGTGCGGTCGCTCGCGCCCTGCGCCCGCGCTGCCTCGACGAACTCCTTCTCGCGAAGCGAGAGGACCTGGCCGCGGATGATCCGGCCGATGTAGGTCCAGTTGATGACCACGATGGCGGCGACGACCGTCGAGAGGCCGGGCTTGATCAGGCCCCGGACGCAGCCGTTGCCGAGCGAGCACGCCGAGGCGATCCCGAGCGCGAGCAGGAGCACCGGGAACGCGAGCGTCACATCGATGACTCGCGAGATCAGCGTGTCGATCGGCCCGCGGTAGTAGCCGGCGATCATCCCGAAGGTCACCCCCAGGAGGACGGCCAGAGCGGTCGCGACGAGCGCCACCTCGAGCGAGACCCGGGCGCCGAAGAGGACGCGCGAGAAGACGTCGTGCCCGACCGAGTCGACGCCGAAGAGGAACTTCGAAGACGGTCCGGTCGGCGTCCCGAACTTCGGGTCGAGCGCGTTCGGGTACTGCGCGTTCGGAGGATGGGCGAGTGCCCTGACGATGAGCGGCGCGAAGACCGCGGCGAGGATCTCCAAGGTGATGAAGCCGAGCGCCGCGAGTGCGACTCGGTCCCGAACAAAGCGTTCAGAGAAGAGCTGCCACGGCGTTCGGCCCGCGACCTCCTGACTCTTTTCCGAGCCAGACTCCTCCACCTGCTCCTGCGGAGCGCCGAGCGTCTCAGTCACCAACTGCGACGGGCCGGTCATCGAGGTTCAGGTTGCTGACCGGACGGTCCCGAGGGCATCGTGCCGACGGAGGATTCGCACGCCGTCTTCGGGCGACGGCGCGGAGGATGCGGGCTCCGCCTTCAGATCGGCCGTTTCGCTGCCATCCTCCGATCGCAGGACTGGGCGGAGGATGCGCTCCGGCGGCTCGATCCTTCCTGGACGGGATGCCGCCTGCCGCTCGATCCCGTCACCGTCTGAGAGGACAGCGACTGAGTGAGGTGACGACACTGATGCGGTTTGCTCCTTCCCCTCCGTCGGCGGCGGCTGCTGACGTGTCTCCCTCCTCGGTCGCCCTTGTCCCCCCAAGAGCGGTGCACTCACCGGTGGCCCGGTGAGTGCACCGTTTGAGCTGACCGTTCACGACGCCCCGGGGGAGCAGGGACGTACGATGGACGAGGTCGCGATGCCGCAGGACTCGAAGAAGGTGCGCGTCGTCGTCGCCGACGACCACCCCCTCTACCGCGAAGGCGTGGTGCGTGCCCTTTCGAGCAGCGGGCAGATCGACGTCGTCGCAGAGGCTGAGGACGGGCGCTCGGCGCTCTCCGAGATCGAGCACCACCAGCCGGACGTCGCACTCCTCGACTACAAGCTGCCCGGCCTCGACGGCCTCGCGATCACACACGCCGTCGTCCGCGACGGCCTGCCGACCCGGGTCCTCCTGATCTCGGCCTTCACCGAGAGCGGGATCGTCTACAAGGCGCTCGAGACGGGTGCGGCCGGCTTCATCGCCAAGGAGGCGCGCCAGCTCCAGATCCTCGACGCCGTGCTCGCCTGCGCGCGCGGCGAAAACGTGCTTCCTCCCGAGCTCGCATCCGGGCTCGTCTCGGAGATCCGGCTTCGCGCCTCGAACGACGCGCCCGTGCTGACGAAGCGCGAGAGCGAGATCCTGCGCCTGATCGCTTCGGGCAAGAGCCTCCCCGAGATCGCGGGAGAACTGTACCTCGGCGTGACCACCGTGAAGACTCATGTGCAGCACCTCTATGAGAAGCTCGGAGTCTCGGATCGCGCGGCCGCGGTCGCCGAGGCGATGCGCCGAGGGCTGATCGAGTAGCGGACTTGGCCACACGGGAGGAGCGCAGCCTTCCGGCTGCGGCGCCGACGGAGACCGAGCGGCTTGTCGCGTGGCTCCGCATCCCCGCAATCGCGCTCATCGCCGCAGGCCACGGGCTCGGAAACCCACAGGAGCGCGGCTTCTATGTCGCCCTCGCCCTCTTCGCCGTCTGGGCCGCCGGTCTGCTCGCCTGGGTGTACCTGCGCCCGGTCACCGCCCGGTTCGCCCTGATCGCGACGGCTGCGGACATCGCCGCGATCACGGCGCTCGTCTCCCTGTCGGGCGGGGCGTTCTCCGAGGCGCGCGCCGCGTACTTCCTGGTGCCCGTCGCCGTCGCCTTTCGCTTCCGGCCTTCGCTGACGGCCCTCGCCGGGGGCGCGGCGATCGCCGCCTACCTCATCCAAGCGCTGGCGGACTCGAACTCGACCCGTCCCCACGCTACGCGGCTCGTCGTCGTCCACACCGGCTACCTCGTCTGGATCACCGCCGCGGCGGCGCTCCTCTCCTATCTGCTGGCACGACGGACACAGCGGATCGCCGAGCTCGCGGCAGTGAGCCGGCGGCTGGCCGCCGAGGCGCTGCTCGCCGAGGAACGGGAGCGGAAGGCGCTCGCCGAGGGCCTGCACGACAGCGCGATCCAGAATCTGCTCTCGGCGAGGCACGACCTCGAGGAGGCCGAGAGCTCGACGTCCCATCCTGCGCTCACACGGGCCGATGCAGCGCTCGCGCAGACGGTCTCCGAACTACGGGAAGCCCTCTTCGAGCTGCACCCGTATGTCCTCACCGAGGCCGGCCTGGAGACGGCGCTCCGCACGATCGGCCAGCGCGCGGCGCGGCGCGGGGGCTTCCGGCTTCGCCTTGACCTCCACTATCCCCGCCGACACCCGCAGGAGCAGCTCATCCTCGCAGCGGCCCGGGAGCTGCTCATCAACGCCGGCCGTCACGCCTCGGCGCGCAACGTCACCGTTCGGCTCGCTGAGTCCGGAAGCGAGCTCAGCCTGGCCGTCACGGACGACGGGCGCGGCTTCGACCCGAACGAGCTGAACGAGCGCCTCGCCCAGGGCCACATCGGCCTCGCCGCGCAGCGCCTTCGCGTGGAGAGCGCCGGTGGAACCTTCGACGTGCGCTCGTCGCCCGGCTGGGGCACCACTGTGGAGATCCGCCTGCCCGTCGACTCCGCTTCCCCCGGTTGAGCTAAGCGCCGAACGGGTATAGCCGCCTGGGCTAGCAACGAGTGAGGGGAGTCCTGAGACCGCCTCGAGACTTGGATCGTTGCTGCGGCAGCCGCGCCCCGGGCCCGGGGCGCGGCTGGATCCACCCCGAAACCGACGAGAAGGAGGAGCGATGAGACGCACACTCGCCATGGTCGGCGTGCTGATCGCCGCGCTCGCGGCCATCGCGCTGGGCGCGACGGCGTCCGCGCCGGGCGCCGGGCAACCGCGCTACCTCGACGCGCGCGCTTCGATCAAGGATCGCGTCGACGACCTGCTCCGGCGCATGACGCTGGAGGAGAAGGTTGGCCAGATGGACCAGATCGTGATCGGAGAACTGCGTGACACGACCCCGCCGGCGAACGGAGACTGCGGAAACGCCGGCGGGAACAACGACCCGCTTCAGACGGTCTGTCTCCAGCGGGTCCTGATCGACTACCACACCGGCTCGATCCTGTCGGGCGGCACGGATAACCCGATCGACAACACCGGCAAGGGCTGGGCGGAGCAGTACAACACGATCCAGCACTACGCAATCGAGCACTCACGGCTGCACATCCCGGTCATCTACGGCGTCGATGCTGTCCACGGGTTCGGCCACCCGTTCGAGGCCACGCTCTTCCCGCAGTCGATCGGGATTGGAGCCACGTGGGACACCGACCTCGCCGAGGCGGCCGGCGCCGCCACCCGCCAGCAGTTGCTCGCGACCGGCGGGAACTGGAACTTCGCGCCGGTGCAGGACCTTGCGCGGGACAACCGGTGGGGCCGGTACTACGAGACCTGGGCGGAGGCGCCCATGCTGGCAGCGGCGCTCGGCGCGGCGAACATTCGCGGGATCCAGGGCGGCGGCTTCAACTCGCCGCAGGTCGCGGCGACCGTGAAGCACTTCGCCGGCTATTCGCAGTCGATCACCGGGCACGACCGGGTCGAGGCGCAGCTGCCGATCCGGTATCTCCAGGACATCCTGCTTCCGCCGTACGCCGGTGGGATCGACGCCGGCGCGGCGACGGTGATGGTCAACTCGGGATCGGTCAACAACATCCCGGCCACCGCCTCGCACTACCTGCTCACCGAGCAGCTGCGTGAGCGGCTTGGCTTCAAGGGTGTCGTGATCAGCGACTACGGCGACGTGCCGGCGTTGCAGAACGCGTATCACGTCGCCGCCGACTTCCCGGAGGCGATCGCCAAGGCGGTCAACGCCGGTATCGACATGAGCATGACCCCGTTCGACTACGTCGGCTGGAACAACGGCCTGATCCAGAACGTGCAGTCCGGGCGGGTCTCGAAGAAGCGGATCGACCAGTCGGTGCGCAGGATCCTGACCCTGAAGTTCCAGCTCGGCCTCTTCGACGATCCATACGTCGATCCGGCTGCGGCGGACGCCGCGGTCAAGGCGAACAAGGGGCTGGCACGCCAGGCCGCCGACGAGTCGATCACGCTGCTGCGCAACACCGGGACGCTTCCGCTCTCGACGAGCGCGAAGCTCGTCGTGACCGGGCCGAGCATGAATCGGGTCAACAACCAGCTCGGCGGCTGGAGCGTGAGCTGGCAGGGCGTCTTCGACGAGGGCAACCACGTCTGCTGCATGGGCCCGCCTGACCAGATCCCGCCTGCGACGACGGTGCTGCAGGGCATGCAGGCCGTCGACCCGAACGTCGTCTCCGTGCCGACCGGTCAGACGGTCACGCAAGCGCAGGTCGATGCGGCGGTCGCGGCTACCCAGTCGGCCGATGCAGCGGTGGCCGTGGTCGGTGAGCGGGCCTATGCCGAAGGCCTCGGGGACCGGCCGGACCCGGTGCTCGCCCCTGACCAGCAACGCCTGATCGCGGCGCTCGAGGCCACCGGCAAGCCTGTGATCGTGGTGGTCATCGCCGGCCGGCCGCTCGGGTTCGGCCCCGATTCGATCGTTACGGACGCGCGGGCGATCCTGATGGCCTACCTACCCGGCACCGAGGGCGGGTCGGCGGTGGCCGGCGTCCTCTTTGGCTCGGTGAACCCGAGTGGCCACTTGCCGGTTACGTGGCCCTCGGCCTCCGATCACATGGCGGGCGACTTCGACACCGGCGGGCCGTCGACTCCCGGTGACGAGCCGAAGTTCTTCGACCAGCTGCCGGGCACGAACTCCGGCCCGGGCTCGGGCTACAACCCCCGCTGGCCGTTCGGGTTCGGGCTCTCGTACACGACGTTCGCGACGAGCGGCCTGTCCGTCACCTCCAGCGTCTCACGGAGAGGCTCGGCGACCGCCACCTTCACCGTGGCGAACACGGGCAGCCGCGCCGGAGCGACGGTCGTGCCGGTGTACGTGCACCAGCCGGTCAGCGACGTCATTGCGCCGCCGCGGCGGCTGGTGGGCTTCACGCGGGTGAATCTCGCCGCCGGCGAGTCGCGCGTCGTCCACGTCACGTTCCCGGTCTCCGAGCTGGCCGTGACGCCGGGCGACATCGACGGTGCAGGAAAACGCCAGGTCGAGCCGGGCCCGTACGAGGTCCAGGTCGGCTCCATGTCCGCTGACTTCACCGTCAGAGGCTGACGAAACCAGGAGGGGGCGGGGCGACCCGCCTCCTCCTCAACTTCTCTGGAGGATGCTTCGGAGCCCGCCCGCGCGGTGGGGCGCGTCCTCCGGCGACTCGGCTTCCCAGGTAAAGCGGCGGGCGGCGAAGGCGAGGGCGCCGATGCCCCACGCCGCCATCACCGCGAGGTCTTTCGCTGCGAAGCCGCTTCCACCGGTGTGCGGGCTGAAGCACGCGGTGAACGCCTCCACGAGGTGGCTGAGCGGGAGGAGATGCGCGACGGTCAGCGTCCAGCCGGGCGCGTTCTGCAGGGGGAAGAAGACGCCGGAGAGGAAGAGCACGGGGAAGAGGGTCAGGTTCGCGATCGTGGGCGCCGTTTCCGGGCGGCGGACGAACGTCGAGACGGCGAGACCGAGCGCGCCGAGCGTGGCGGCGCCGAGGACAGCGGTGATCACCGCGGCGGGCAAGAGCCGCGGATAGATATGGAGATGGAAGGCGGGCACGGAGACGACGACCATGACCGTCATTGCGGCGAGACCGGTCAGGATTCCGGCAGCAAGCCACGAGGTCAGGTAGATCCAGGGGCTGACAGGCGTGCCGCGAATGCGCTTGAGGATCCCGAGACTGCGGGCGTTCGCCAACCCGAAGATCGGCGTGGTGAAGCATGAGATGGCGAGCGCATAGACCCCGATCGACGGGGTGAAGTACTGGGCGAAGTCCACCTGGCCGCCGGCGACCGTCACGCTGTTCCCGCTGTTGGTGGCGTTCAGGAGCGCGAGCAGGATCAACGGGAAGATCAGGCCGAAGAACGCGGTTCTCGGCGTTCGGAGGATCACGAGCACCCGCGCATGGATCCAGTGGAAGAGGAGCGGGAGATCGGACCGGCGGAGGCTTTCCACTACGCCGCCTCCTCGTCGGTCAGCTCGAGGTAGACGTCCTCGAGCGAGGGACGCATGATCGTGAGCCCGTCGAGCTCGCGATTGTGCTCCCAGGCCCAGAGGACGAGCGGGCGGAGGTCGCGGGTGGGGGTGGCCGTGCGGAAACTGACGCGGCCGTTGTCCCGCTCGAGCTCGACTCCGCGAGGAAGCGGAAGCTCGGCAAGCTCCACGCCTTCGGGCGGGTGGAAGGTGACGACGGCGGCCGCGAACTCTCTGCCCGCCAGGGTCGAAGGGTCTCCCTCGGCGACGATGCGGCCGGCCCTGATCACCGCGACGCGATCGGCGAGGCGCTGCGCCTCCTCCATGTAGTGCGTGGTCAGGAGGATCGTCTTGCGCAGAGAGCGCAAGCGGTCGATCAGCTCCCAGGAGCGCCGTCTTGCCGACGGGTCGAATCCCGTGGTCGGCTCGTCGAGGAACAGCACGTCGGGGTCGCTGGCGATCCCCAGGGCGAAGTCGAGCCTGCGCCGCTGTCCGCCCGAGAGCGCCTCGACGCGCTCGTCGCGCTTCTCCTCGAGGCCGACGAGCTCGACGACCTCGTCGACCGGGCGCCGGCGGGGATACGCCGCGCTGTAGAGGTCGATCACCTCGCGGACGGTGAGCACGAGCTCGACGCCGCCCTCCTGCGGGACGATCCCGATCCGCTCCCGCAGCTCGCGGTCTCGCCGCCCGGGATCGAAGCCGAGGACCCGCACCTCGCCCGCCGTGCGGGCGCGATGCCCTTCGAGGATCTCGACGATCGTCGTCTTGCCCGCGCCGTTCGGACCGAGGAGTCCGAAGACCTCGCCCTCCATGATCTCCAGGTCGACTCCGGCCACGGCCTCGGTCGACCCATACGTCTTGCGCAGCCCGCGAACGGTCACTGCGGCTTCCGAGTTCACGCCGCGAACGCTTTCTCCATTCGCGCGAGCCCCTGAGCCTCGAGCTGGCGGACCCGCTCGCGCGTCACGCTGAGCTCCTGTCCGATCGCTTCGAGCGTCCACTGGTCGCCCTCGAAGCCGAAGCGCAGCTCGAGGACGCGCCGCTCGCGCGGGGGCAAGGCGTCGAGCGCGCGGCGGACGCCCTCTTTGCGGAGCGTCTCCTCGGCCTCGTCGATCGGGTCGGCGATCTCTTCATCGGCGAAGAGATCGCCGAGCTCGCCTTCGTCGTCACCGACGACCTGGTTGAGCGAGACCGACGCTTCGGCTGCTCCCAGCGCTTCGTGGACGTGGTGGAGCGGAAGGCCGGTCGCCTCGGCGAGCTCCTCCAGCGAGGGCTGGCGCCCGAGCTGGGCCTCGAGCCGGCGGGCGACGCGCGCGAGTTTCTGCCGGCGCTCGACGACGTGCACCGGCACGCGAATGGTCTGCGCGTTGTTGGCGACTGCGCGCTGGACCGACTGGCGGATCCACCAGGTCGCATAGGTCGAGAACTTGAACCCACGTCGCCAGTCGAACTTCTCGACCGCGCGGTTGAGCCCGATCGTGCCTTCCTGGATCAGGTCGAGAAAGGGCACCTGGAGGCCGCGGTAACCCTTCGCAATCGAGACCACGAGCCGCAGGTTCGACTCGATCATCCGCGCTTTCGCGGCGGAGTCGCCGCGCTCGATGCGTTTCGCGAGCGCGACTTCCTCCGCCGCCGTCAAGAGCGGGTGGCGTCCGATCTCGACGAGAAACAACTGGAGGGTGTCGAGGTCGGGTGTCCCAGCACGGGTCTCGCTCTTGACCACGCGACGAGTCTCCTACGCCTCCGTTCGCGCGGCTATCGGCCGAGGGGAGGATCGAGCGGCCCCTCTCCGTGGACGACCGGATGAGCGGGCACTCCTCCCTGCTCCTGCTCGCTCGGACGATGGTTCAAGGCGACTGCGGGCGGCAAGCTCGGATCACACGCGGTGTCCGAAACGACCGAATCCTCCAGGAACGCCGAAGCGGCCCACCGGTCCCCGCCGAGCGCCGAGCAGCTGCTCGCCGGGGCCGCCGAGCTGATCGCCATGGGCTGGTGCCAGCATGCGCTGGCCGGGGACCGGGAAGGGCGGCAGGTCGAGCCGTGGAGCGAAAGCGCGTGCTGCTGGTCTCCGCTCGGCGCGCTCACGAGAGTCTGGCACGAACGCCGCGGCGTGGAGGTCGAGGTCTTCGAGGTCGCCTACGCGGCCCTGGCGCTTGCGACCGGCGGCAGGCCCGAAGAGTGGAACGCGGCCCGCTGGAGGACGAAGCGCCACGTTCTCCGGGCGTTTGCGCGCGCGCGGCGGTTCCTGCCCGAAGCGTGGCGCCAGATCCGCTCGGACTAGGAGGGCTTGACGGAACGCCGCTCGTCGCAGGAGTGCGATGGTCGTTCCGAGGCAAGGACGCAGGGAGCCCCCGTATCAGTCAGATACGGGGGCGACTGAGGACGCGGCCTCGGGGCGAGCAGCGTGCTCCTGCGACACAGACTGCGTTTCGTCAAGCCCTCCTGTTAAAGAGCCGTGCCGGCGAGCTCACCTAGGAGACTCGCCGGCACGGGAGTCGGTGCGGACGGCGACCCGCCCGACTCGTCGAGCGTGAAGGACGGCGCCACTGCGGCCACGATGAGCGCGGCGCCGGCGATAAACGCGGCGCATCCGCACTAGCGTTCCTCCGCGCAAGCAGACGGAGCTTCATCAAGGCTTCGGTCTGCCATCTCCCGCGATCGTCGCCGCGTGGGTGTGCCGTGGAAATCGTCCAGACGGACGAGGCCGGGGTCGGGACGGCCGCACGACTGGACGATGCACCTGGCGCAAATCGGGCAAATGCAGGGCAAACGCGAAGGCCGCCGCGGCGACGGCGGCCCCGACCACGGCGTCCAGGATGTAGTGGTTCGCCGTCACGACGACGGCGAGAGCCATCGCGGTCGGCATGAGGACGGCGAACGAGTAGCCAATCCACCGTCTGCTCGCGCGGGCGACGGCGATGCCGACGAGCAGGCTCCAGCCGACGTGCAGGCTCGGCATCGCCGCGTACTGGTTCGTGACCTTGAGCGGCGACAGCGTCCGGTACCAGGTCGTGTGCTCGCGGATCGTGTCCACGAGCATCGGGTCGACAAGGCGAGGCGGGGCGACCGGTAGCAGGGCGAAGAAGAGGAAGCCGGCGAGGCCCGAGATGAAGACCGCATTCCGGAGCAGGACGTACTCGGCCGGATAGCGGGTGTAGAGGAAGAGCGCCGTCCCCGCAAGGACCGGCCAGAAGCCCCAGATGTAGAACCAGTTCGCGAGCGTCGCCAGCCACTCGTGCGCGAGGACGGGGGACTGCAGAGCGGTCTCGCGGTTGATGTGCAGCGTCTGCTCGAGCCGCAGGATTCGCCGGCCGTTGGCCTCCGCCTGGGCTCGGTTTCCCTCCGTGAAGACCCGCACGGTCGCGTAGACGAGCGCCGCGAGCAGGATGAGGAGACCCTCGCGCGCGGCACTCGCCCGGGCACTCGCCCGAGGCCGGTTGCGCTCAGTTGCGATCGACGGCCTCCTCGACCGTTGCCACGGCCGGCACTGCCAGCGCGAGGGGCATGAACCAAAGGAGCTTGCGAGACATCGCTCTCACCTCTCTACTCGACTGGATGCGAGCGTCACTGCCGGGGTCGCGGAGAGGCATCGGACGGTTGGACGATCGGGAGGACCGTCGCGCCGCTGCGATCGGACGATCTCACGAGGCGAGATGGGCCGCGATCGAAGCCGCGGCGAAGACGGTGACCATGATCGGAATCAGGGCCGCGAGCACGACACCGGCCACGACCGCGGGCGTCGCCGGGCTCTCTCCTTCCTCGACGAGGCGCCTGAGCCGCCTGGCACGCCCCATGCGCGGCTTCCCGACCCTCTCGTGGTCCGCGTGTGAGCGAATCGTCGTCAGCGCGACCAGGGCTCCGGCTGCTGCGATCGCTGCCGCGACGATGAGTGCGACGGAGAGGCCGTGGACGAACGACTCCGGCGCCCGCGAGCCTCCGATCTCGTGGGCCATGATCGCGCCCATCAAGGCGATCCCGATCGATCCCCCGACCTGCCGGGAGGTGTTCAGGACCGCCGACCCGACGCCGGCCTTGTCGACGGGAACGCCGCTAAGAGCGGCGGCGGACGCCGGCGTCATGACGAGGGGCATGCCGATCCCGCCGAGGAGCATTCCTGGCACGAGCGCCCAGAAGCTCTCGTGCACGCCAAGCCTCGAGAAGTAGAGGAGCTGAACCGTGACCAGCGTCATCCCGATCGTCATGAGCGCGCGCGAGCCGAGCCGGTCGGACAACCGACCGGCGATGGGCGCCACGAGCACGACGAGGAGCGTCAGCGGCAGGAACGCGGCGCCGGCCTGCACGGCCGAGTAGCCGAGGATGTTCTGCATGTAGAGCGAGACGAAGAAGAAGATCCCGAACATCGCCAGCGTCACGAGCAGCAGGACCGTGTTGGCGCCGGCGAAGGTGCCGCTTCTGAAGAGCGACAGGTCGAGCATCGGCAGCCGCTGTCGCAGCTCGAGCGCGATGAACGCCGCGAGGGAGACCGCGGCGACGGCGAAGGCGCCGACGATTCGGCCCGAGGTCCAGCCGTGGTCGTTCGCCTCGATCAGCGCGTACGTCAGCGCGAAGAGGCCGAGCCCTGAGCTCACCAGGCCCGGCAGGTCGAGACGCTGCTCGCGGGACGTGTCCCGCGACTCGTCGATGAGCAGGAAGCTGGCAGCGATGGCCACCGCCGCGATCGGGACGTTGACGTAGAAGATCGAGCTCCAGCCGGCGTGCTCGGTCAGCAGCCCGCCGACGAGCGGGCCGATCGCGAGCGCCGTCGCGGAGACGCCGACCCAGATGCCGATCGCCGTTCCTCGCTGCCGCGCGGGGAACGTGGCGGTGATGATCGACAATGTTGCAGGGTTCATGAGCGCCGCTCCGACGCCCTGGACGACGCGTGCTCCAATCAGGAAGCCGGCGCCGGGGGCGAGTGCACAGGCCAGGGAGGCGCCGCCGAAGACGGCGAGCCCGATCACGAAGATCCGGCGGCGGCCGAGCAGGTCTGCGAGCTTGCCGCCGGTCAGGAGGAAGGCGGCGAACGTGAGTGCGTAGCCGGAGACGATCCACTCGAGCTCGGACAGGCGCGCACCGAGATCGCGCTGGATCGAGGGCAGCGCGACGTTCACGACCGTGTTGTCGAGCATGATCATGAAGAGGCCGAGGCTGACCGCGGCGAGCGTCCACCACCGGCGGTTGGCGCTTGTCAGAAGTCGTTCTCTCATCGAATTCCTCCATCCTCCGAGGCCGAGGCGGCGGCCCGCCCCGGCCTCGGCCTTTCGGTCAGTTGATCGAGTACGCGACAAGCTGATCGGACGCGTGCTTTACGTACGGCCCCGGAGCGGCGGCCCCGACGAGCAGGGTGTCGCCGTCGACTGCCGGGAATCCGTTGACGCCGGCAGGGGCCTGCACCGACCAGAGCCTGGCTCCGGTCTGAGCGTCGAGCCCGAAGACCCTGCCGTTGAAGGTCGCCGTGAAGACCACGTCGTTGGAGACCGTTGCCGCCCCATAATCGGCCGTCGCGAAGCGCTGGCGCCAGCGCACAGACGCGTTGACGGGGTTCAGCGCCACGAGCTCGCCCGTGCCGCCGAAGAGGCCGGCGCGGCTTGCGGGCTTGACGCTGCTCGACGTGTAGCGGAACGGAAGGTTGACGACCGGGACGTAGAGGGAGCTCCCGTCGTAGGCCATCGGCGTCTCGACGCCGCCGAGCTCACCCGGCAGCACGACCTGGGGCCTACGAGTCAGGCGCCCGAGGTCGTTCCGGTGCTCGCCGACCGCGCGCTGCCAGATCGGCTGCCCGTTGGCCGCGTCGAAGGCGTAGACGCGCCCCATCTTCCCGGCTGCGAAGACGACCTCCGTCGGCACGCCGCCGACGGGAATCGTTCCGAGCACGGGCGAGTCCTGGAGGTCGTAGTCGCGAATGTCGTGTCGCACGACCTGTCGGAACCAGAGGAGCTTGCCGGTCGACCCGTCGAGAGCGACGAGCGTGTCCGTGTAGAGATCCGGGCCGGGCCGGCTCGACCCGTCCGGATAGCGCTTCGTTCCGGGGAACGGCGCGGGGTTCGCGACGGCGAGGAACACCCGGCCAGCGGAGTCGACCGCCGGTGGATACCACAGGCCGCCTCCGGAGTTGACCCTGGCGTTGCCCCAGAGCTTCGCGCCGTCGGAGATCGTGTTGAAGCGCCACTTCGTCGCTCCGGTCTGGGCATCGAGGGCATAGACGATCCCGTCGCCGTTGCCCGCGTAGAACGCCTTCGCGTTCCCAGGGATCGTGCTGACGAGGACCGTGCCGTCATAGACCGTCGGGGTCATGTCGATCCCTTCGTGCCCGTTCCGGACGAGCGTCCGGCTCCAGAGCACGTGCCCGTTGGCCGGATCGAGCGCGAAGGCCGCACGGTCGGTTGCTCCGTAGAGCTTCCCGTAGCCGTAGGCGACCCCGTTCGGGCCGACGCTCGAGCGGCCGAACGTGTGCTTCCACTCGAGGACGCCCGTGGCGCGGTTGAGCGCATAGACGTTGCTGCTCAGGTCCTGGAGGTAGACAGTGTTCCCGAGCACGATCGGATTGCTCGAGAACTTTCCGAACGCGCCCGCGCCTCTGAGCCGGAACCTCCACTTGGGCTTGAGACGGGTGACGTTGGTCGAGTTGATCGAGCTCGCGGTGGTTGCGCGGGTGTTCGAGAGATTGAGGTTGTGCGCCGGCCACTCGTTGGCGAACTGCGTGAGCTCCGGGGGTGGAGCTCCGCTGCTCGTGGACGGTGACGCGCTTCCCAGCGCAAGCGCGCCTGAAGCGACGGCCGCCAGCGAGGCGGCGATGATGAGACGAGTCATAACGGCTCCTTGGTTGAGAGTGGAGAGCTACGTGACCCGGAGGACGCCCTTCATGCCGAGCTCGGCATGGGAGTCGACAGTGCACCTGTAGGGCCAGCGACCCCGCTTGAGCGTGACCGTCAGTCGCGTGGTCTTGCCGGGGCCGATCGACTTCGACCTGTGCCCGGCGATCGCGAAGTCGTGTACGGCCGAGCCGGCGTTCTTGATCACGAACGTCACTCGTCCGTGGCGGACCTGCTTCGTATTGAGCCGGAAGAAGAAGTCCTTCGCCGTGACGCGCACGCTGGTCGAGCTGACGGCGGCGGGTCGAGCGGCTGCGCCGCCCGCGGCGATCAGTGCGGTCGTCAGCGCGGCAAGGACGGCGATCGAATACAGCTTCATGTCAAGCCTCCTTTGGGGACTGCTCACACCAGCCTCGATGCGCCACGCAGCCGGCGGCATCGGCCGCTCGAACGATCACGCGGACCCTCGCCGCTCTCCCGTCGGAGGACGTGGTCGTAGGAGGCCTGATCGGCGTGGAGATCGTTCAGCCGTCCGATAGCCGCGCGCGCGGGATCCCTTCAAGCTGATTCAGGAATGACGTCGAAGAACGGCCACGCGCCGGCGGAGCTTGCTGCAGCGACCGCGAAGGCGGCTGCGGCTGAACGCTTTGCCGGGGCGATCGTCAGTGCCTTCGACGTCTGTGATCAGGTCGGCGTGCCGCTCACGCAGGCTCAGAAGGTGGCGCTGATCGAGGCAACGCTCCTCGAGTTCGACGGCCTCGAAGCCCAGCTCAACTCGCTCGTTGCGATCGGGGAGCTGCTTCGAGGCTCGAACGGCACGGCGGACCTGCAATGACGCGACAAAAGGAGGCGAGCGTTGGAAACGCACGCTGAAATCGCCGAACACCGACACTGGCCCTTCGTTCGCAGTGCAGGCAGTCCGAGGCCGGGTGCACTCACCGTTTCCGAGTGGATCCGAACCGGAATCGGCGCCGGTCTTCTCGGAGGCGTCCTGATGGCCGTCCCGTTGATCCTCTGGGACTGGGTCAAGTCGGCTCATCTCGCGCTCGAGCTGCCCATGGCCGCGACGGCGTGGATCCTCGGTCTGAACCACTTCTCACACGTCACGAACCGCCCCGGGCCGATCGTGCTCGGAATCGTGTTCTTCTGTCTCTACTGGATCGTCAGCGGCCTGGCCTTCACCGGGCTCGCCGACCGGCTCTACGGCATCGCCACCCTGGGACGGAGCCTCGTCGCCGGCGCGGCTTGGGGCTTCGTCAACTTCATGTTCTTCTGGTACATGCTGCTGCCGATCGCGCGCGACGGGGCGCCGTTTCGCGCGACGACGGCCGCGCCGGAGCAGTTCGTCGCCCCCAACTGGGTGTGGATCCTCTCCTTCGTCGTCCTCGGCTTCGCGACTGCGTTCTTCTACGCGGTCTTGAGGCCGCAGCCTCGCCCAGCCGCGGACGAGGGTGGCAACGGGCGCGGATAACTCCGAAGGGACTCGCGGGGGCGTGACCAGGGGCACGCCCCTCGCGGGTGCTCGGCCATGATCCCCCTGCTCGACGGCTCCTGGCGCGCCGGCTACGTCGGCGTGGCGCTGCTTGTCGGGAGCGAATCGGCCGGGCTTCCGGTTCCGGGTGAGACGGGGTTGATCGCGGCGTCCGTGCTCGCTTCGCAAGGGCACCTGTCGCTTCCGCTCGTGATCGTCGTCGGCGCTCTCGCGGCGATCGTCGGCGACAACCTCGGCTACATCCTCGGTCGCAACGGAGGGCGCCGGCTGCTCCAGCGTTCAGCGCGGAGACGTCGGCTGCTGGCTCAGGGAGAGGCGTTCTTCAAGCGCCACGGCCCGAAGGCGGTCTTCCTCGGCCGCTGGGTTCCGTGGCTCCGAATCACCGCCGCCTGGCTGGCCGGCGCGAGCCGCATGCGCTGGTCGCGCTTCCTGCTCTGGAATGCACTCGGCGGAGCGGCGTGGGCGACCTCGGTCGGCGTCGCCGCATACCTCCTCGGCAAGGCGGCCTCGGCGGTGATCGGCGGAGTGGGTCTCGCGCTCCTCGCCCTGGTCGTCGTCGGAGCGATCGCGTTCTTCTTCGCGCGCCGGCGCCGGTCGACGGCGTCTACTGCGGCGCGTTCCCGAGCGTGACCTCGACCGTCCGCTTCGCTCCGCCTCGGACGACCTCGAGCTTCAACTTGTCGCCCGGCTTGTGCTGCGCGACGGCGTCGGCGAGCTGCGTGGAGGACGTCAGGCTCTTGCCGTCGAGCGAGACGATCGTGTCTCCGCCGAGCGGCATGGTGACGCCGTTGACCGTCACCTGGCGCGTCGCGCCGGCAAGGCCGGCCTTCGCCGCCGGGCTGCCCTTGACGACGCGCGCGACGACGACTCCCTTCGACGGCAGGCCTCGCACCACGCCGGCCAGGCTCGGGTCGATCGAGACGACCTCGACACCAAGCCACGCGTGCTCGACCTTCCCGCCCTGGACCAGCTGCTCCGCGGCGGACTTGGCGGTCGCGGCGGAGATCGCGAAGCCGACGCCGACATTCGCGTTCACCGTGCCGCCCTGGATCTGAGCGTTGACGCCCACGACGCGGCCATAACGGTCGAGGAGCGGCCCGCCGGAGTTTCCGTGGTTGATCGGCGCATCCGTCTGGATCGCGTCCGGAATCGTCAGTCCGTTCGGGGACTCGATGTCGCGACCCGTCGCGCTGACGATCCCCGCGGTCATCGTCCGGTCGAGCCCGAAGGGATTGCCGATCGCGTAGACCGGATCGCCCACCTGCAGCGTCGCGACGTCGGCGAAGCTGAGCGGATGAAGCGCCGACGACGGGGCCTTCACCCGGATGACGGCCAGGTCGCTCGAGGGGTCGGTCCCGACGATCGTGGCCTTCGACGAAGCGTTGCCGCTGAAGCCGACGCGGATGTTCGTCGCTCCCTGGACGACGTGGTCGTTCGTGAGGATGTCGCCCTGCTTGTCGATGACGAACCCCGAGCCCAGGGCCCCGACCTGCTGCTTCCCGCCTGGCGCAAAGAACGTCGGCGGGATCGACTGGGTCTGCGTGTCGGTGATGACGACGACGCCCGGCGCATCGTTGCGATAGATCTGCTCCGCGCTCAGCCCTCTCCTCGGCTGGCTCGGCACGCTGACGATTGGCGTCGGCGCGGCGGCCGTGGTGGTCGTGGCTGCATCTCCGTTGTCGAGGGTCGCGCCGACGATGCCGCCTGCGATCGCGCCTGCGGCGGTCGCGGCGAGGACGATGACGATGATGCGGCCCATCTGAGCTCCTTCCAAGGGTTCCGATTGCCCCTCGAAGCCTCGTCTCAATGGGCGAGCGGGGAAATCGCCGGGCCGGACGATTGCGCCGCCGGGCGCGGCATCGTCTTGGGAGGAGACCGTGCTCCTCCGGCGCATCGTCCGATCAGTGCGCGGCTACGCTCGGACGGTGGAGCTCTCGCACCGCCTGATCGAGACATCTGGTTACGACCGGCCGGGATTCGCAGAGACCTACGAACACTTTCGCCCGCGTACGGCGAGGGCGCTAGTCGACGTGCTGTGCCGGTACGCACGCACTGCACGGCCGTCGCTCGTAGTCGACCTGGGTTGCGGCACCGGGCTCTCGACGCGGGCGTGGTCGAGCGTCGCGCGCCGTGTGATCGGGATCGAGCCGAATGCGGCGATGCTCGCGGCGGCGGCGCCGGTCTCCGGCATCGAATACCGGCAGGCGTACGCGCAGGAGACGGGCCTGGACGACGACGTCGCCGACATCGTCACTTGCTCGCAGTCGCTCCACTGGATGGAGCCCGAGCCGACCTTCGCGGAGGCCGCGAGGATCCTGCGTTGGGGAGGCGTCTTCGCCGCGTACGACTACGACTGGCCGCCCGTCGTCGACCCGGAGGTCGATGATGCGTTCTCGACGTACCAGAAGCGGTGGGGCGAAGTGCGAAGACGGCGCGGGATCGAGCGCGGCGCCGACGTGTGGTCGAAGGAAGGGCATCTCGAACGAATGCGTGCCAGTGGCCGCTTTCGGTACTGCCGCGAGGTCGTGCTGCACTCGCTCGAAGACGGCGACGCCGATCGGATTGTCGGCTTCGTGCGCAGTCTCGGCGTTGCCGTCGCCGACCTGCGCGACGAGGAGCACGAACGCGAGCTGCTGATCGACGAGCTCGAGGCCGTCGCGCGTCGCGTGCTCGGCGATCGCACCGTGCCCTTCTTGTTCGGCTACCGCGTGCGAGTTGGAATCGTCTGAAACTGCGTCATCGGCTGCGATCATGGCGGTCGTGGACCAGGCACGGATCGACAAGTGGTTGTGGGCGGCGCGCTTCTTCAAGACGCGCAGCACGGCGTCCGAGGCCGTCCTCCGCGGGCGGGTACACGTCAACGGCGAGCGCGTGAAGCCGTCGAAGGTCGTCCACGCTGGGGACACGGTCGAGGTAACGATCGGGACGGTGCGCCGGACGGTAGCCGTGACCGAGGTCGCCGAGCGCCGCGGGCCCGCGAGCGCAGCGGCGACGATGTACGCCGAGACGCCGGAATCGCGCACCGCTCGCGAGCAGCACGCGCTCGAGCGACGGCTCGCCCACCCGCTCGGGGCCGACCTCGGCGCGCGCCCGACGAAGCAGGCCCGGCGCCGACTCGACGCCCTGCGCCGCGCACAGCGGCGCGGACGCTGAGCTCCCTCACGGCGGCTTTCGCGAACTGCTCGCCGTGCCGTCGCCGCTACCTTCGAGGCATGCAGAAACCGGCTGCTCGGCTTCCCAGTCCCCTGTCAGTAGTGCGTATCGGGCTGGTCGTCTTCGTGCTCGCCTGGCTCTTCGCGCCATACACGCTGCAGTCGGCGGTGCCGGTCTGGCTTGCCTTCCTGATCGCGCTCGGCTTGGAGCTGCACTTCTTCATCGGCGGACTTCGCCCGGCTCCGGCGCCCCGTTCGGATGGCAAGCCGCAGGCCGTCGATCTGGAGCGCTACGGCTACGCAGCCGACACGGACGAGCTCTTGCTTGTGCGCGAGGAAGGCGAGGAGCTGTGGATCCCGTACTCGGGCGAGACGGCCGACGAGATGCGGGCGCTGATCGACGAGGTCCGCGAGCGGCCCGTGGAAGAAGCTGGTGCAACCGCCGTGGCCGCCCCGGAGCGGCGGGGCCTTCGGCCACGTCTTCGTCGCTTCCTCGTCGGCCTCGGCGTGATCGGCGCACTCGCATTGATCTTTTGGTTCGTCGAGAACAACACGGGCTGGAACGCGCTGGATGCGAATACGCGCGCCGAGGCGACGGCGCGCTTCTCCGACGAGGCCTCACGCGTCGCGGCGAAACCGGTCACGATCCGCTGCGACGAATCCGGCGACTACGTCGGCGCGGTCCAGCACGCCGACGGGGTTGCCGTCGTCGGAGGGAACCTTGCCTACCTGACGCCTGAGCGCTGTCTCGCCCTCTACCGTCTCGCGTTCAAGGGCGAAGTCAATGCGAACCAGACCGCCCCCGCACTCGCCGTTCTCGCCCATGAGGCCTGGCACCTCCGCGGCGTGCGCGACGAGGGGACGACCGAGTGCTACGCGCTGCAGGCCGGCGTCGAAATCGGGCAGCGGCTCGGCCTCTCGGAGGACACCGCGCGGCAGATGATGCGACAGCAGCTCGTAGAGAACGCGCTCCGCGGCCGAGCGAGCCCCGCCTACCTCGTACCGCCGGACTGCCGCGACGGCGGCCGCCTCGACCTGAAGCCGGACATCGCGCGGTTCCCGTAGCCGCTCGGACGACGGCTTGAGCTTTCGGCCAGCTCTACGCCGGCAGCTTGGACGCGATCACGTCGGCCTGCTGGATGTCCGGAGGCCGGACGAACAGTTCGTCCGCCTGGGCCATCAGCGCCTCGGCCACACGTCCCGACAGGTGTGCCTGGCGGCCCGAGTCATCCGGGAAAACGTCGAAGATGGCGAACTGCGAGTCGCCGAGCCGAACCGCGAACCACGCCGTCGTGTCGGGTTCGTCCTCGACGAGCGAGCGTCCGCCCTCGAGGAACCTCGCCACGTCCGCTTCCTTGCCGGGCCTTGCCTCGAGTGGCACCCAGAGCCCCTTGGTGACGGTCGCCATGACGTCTCCTTTCCGTTGACAGTTGCGTACGTCCATCGTACGAGGGCGACACGCGCGCAGCGATCGTCTGCCGCGTGTTCTGGGCGGCGACACGGGCACCGCCGCCGTAGTTGCAGCGCCGGCAGGCGGCGACGAGGTTCGAGGGCTCCCAGAACGGGTCCGGCGCCTGCGAGGACGGCACCAGGTGATGGACGGTCGTCGCGTGGCCGAGGCAGCGCGGCCCTTGGACCTGGCAGATGTGACCGTCGCGGCGGAGAACGGCGCGGCGGACCCGTTGCCAAGCCGTCGTCGAGTATCCGCGATCACTCACTCCAGTTGCTCCCTGCGGACGTAATCCGGCAGCGCCCGGTCGGCCCTGCGCTGGGCCATCCCCTCGCTGTTCACGATCACGTACGCGAAGACGCCGATGAACGGGACGAAGATAAGAAGCAGCAGCCAGAGGACCTTTTTCCCGCCCCGGATGTCGTGGCGGCTGAAGACGTCTCCGATCATGACGATCAGCAACCCGAACCACCCAACGAAAAGGAAGAAGATGAGGATCGTCCCGAGGACTTCGAGGAACGGATGGTCAGCCGCGAGTGGCATTGGAAACTCCTTACGCTCGGGGGCCCGCGGTCTCGTATTCGGAGACCGCGTCGAATTGTGGAGCAAGATGCCGGACGACGTACTCGCGGCCGTCGCGCTCCTGGGTGCTGACGCGCGCCTGCTCGATCAGGGCCCGGCGGCGCTCGTTCCAGTAGGCGTCCGAGGCTAGGCGGCGCGCTCCTCGTCGTCCGGTCCTCTCCGCAGCGATTGCAGCGCCGCTCGGCGGGCGCCGGCTTCGGCTTAGGGCCGGGCGTAGGCGCGGCTCCTGGGCGTTCTCAGAACCGCTAACAGTGATTTCTATGGGCGGCCCGAGACTCGGGGCGTGGCCGTTCAGCTGCTCACGAACAAGCTCGACGACGACGCAGCGGACGAGCTCGGAGACGGGGCTGCGCAGCTCGTCTCGGAAAAGCTGCTCAAGCGGTACCACGGCCGGCGCGGCCGCGGTTGGAGTCTACGACCCGGACGTTCTCAGCCTTTGCGAACGACTTGAGCGATCCCTTACGTGAGCAGGTGCCTCTGCCAGGCGGTCTCGGTGTGGGAGACGACGCGCTCCCAGGCGTCGCGAACGATCGCCCGGCCCTCACGAAAGTCGTTCACGACGAACCGCACAAGGATCGGATCCTGCGTCTGCGCCTTTCGCCAGTCGAGGTAGTCGTCCACCTTCTCGATCCGGGGAAACTCCACCGTCGTCTGAGGTGGCAGACCGAACCCTGAACGGGTGACGTGCAGCTCGGGCACGACGCGGCCGTGCACGAGTCGATTCCGGTATGCGCGGATTTGGCGAAGGGGGTCGTCGTGGGCCATCCGCCACGCCTCGCGTGCACGGCGACCTGCCTTCTCGTCCCAAGGGGGATATGCGCCGGGCGTCGCCCGCCGCTGGAGTAGTTCATCGCCGACGTCGCTCGCACCGGTCAGGCCGACGAATGACTCGGTGAAGCTGTGGCGGTCGAGCGGCGCTTGCTCCACAAGATCGAACACTCGGCCCAGGTGAAGGAGCACCGTGAGATGAAGCTGGGCGACGGTGACATCCTCCTCAGTCTTTCCGATCGCGTCCAGTTCCGCCTGTGGACGCAGGCCGATGTTCGTCCGCTCGCTTGTGCGGTAGGTCAACGGAACAATCTTCGCCGCCCAGAACGTCTCGTAGCTCGGGAACGAGTCCGCTGCGAACAGCTCCCAGTAGCGCCGCTCTGGTTCGTCGCCGTCTGCCGCAATCGTGAACGGCGGTTCAGCCAACGTTGTAAGCCTAAGGAGGTGGGCGAACCGTTGCCAGGTTCGACGAAATCCCGAGGACAGCACGGAGGACAGCAGGAATCTCGCCGAAACGGCATATCTCGCACATCTCGTTTGGCTCAACCATGCGGTTTTCGCATGGCGACTAGGGCTAGGATGGGCCGGACAGGATTCGAACCTGTGACCTTGGGATTAAAAGTCCCCTGCTCTACCAGCTGAGCTACCGGCCCGCAGCGTCAATGTAGCGCTACAGGATCCGGGCCCCGAGGGCGCTCGCGGCCAGTTCTACCGCCAGTCGGGCGGTCTCGTTTTCGTGATCGAGGATCGGGTTGACTTCAACGAGCTCCAGCGAGGTGAGGAGCCCGCTTTCGGCGACGAGCTCCATCATCAGATGCGCCTCGCGGTACGAGAACCCGCCCCGCACCGGCGACCCGACGCCTGGCGCGACATCCGGGTCGACGACATCGAGGTCGACCGAGATATGGACGAACGGGGCGCCCGAGACGCGCTCCAGCGCCTCAGCCAGGACAGGCTCGACCCCACGGCGGTCGACGTCGGCGATCGTGTAGACGGCGACGCCGGTCTCCTTCACGACCTCGCGCTCACCCGGATCGAGGCTGCGGACGCCGATCAGCGCGACACGCTCGGGGTCGACCGAAGGAAGCGGCCAGCGCTCGCTCTCGAACGCGGCTCCCGCGCGTCCAAGCGCGGCTGCGAGCGGCATGCCGTGCACGTTCCCGCTCGGCGTCGTCTCCGGCGTGTTCAGGTCGCCGTGGGCGTCGAACCAGAGGACGGCGCCCGGCCCGTGGAGCGACGCAAGCCCGCCGAGCGGCCCGATCGCAACCGAGTGATCGCCGCCGAGGACGAGCGGCGTCAGCCCTCGCTCGGCGGCCTCCCGCACGCGGTCGGCGATCTGCTCGCAGGTCTCGCGGATCTGGGCGAGGAAACGAGCATTGGGATCGCCGGGATCCGCCGTCTCGCGGATCTCCGTGTAGACGTTCCCGCGGTCCTCGGAGGCGATGCCGAGCGCCGCGAGCCGTTCGCCCAGCCCGGCGTAGCGGATCGCCGACGGCCCCATGTCCACCCCGCGCCGCCCGGCGCCAAGATCGAGCTCGGCACCGATGATCGCCACCCGCCTGGCCTCATCCACCGGGCTATCCTGCCCTAGAAGCAGGGCCCCCATCGACTAGCGGCCCAGGTCACGGCCCTTTCAAGGCCGTAGCGCGGGTTCGAATCCCGCTGGGGGCATAGAGGGGTTAGTCGCAACGCTGAAATCGCATGGTTGAGCCAGCGAGACGTGCGAGATCCGCGAGGAATGCGATTCGGGCACACCCCGGTGCATACTCCGAACATTCGCCAGCCGAGGCAACAGGCTCGATAGCTGTCCAGGGCATGGACTGCTAGGGATTCCGCTGTAACGTGGCCGAGATGATTCGCATCGGCTCGATCGTCCTGCGGGTGGACGATCTGCAGCGCCAGACGGAGTTCTGGGAGGCGGCGCTTGGCTACATGCGTCGCGAGGGCGACAGCGACGATTTCGCGCTGCTACGTCCGAGGGACGGCGCGGGGCCGAACCTGTCCCTCGACCGCGTGCGCTCTACCCTGCAGATCCCTCCGCGCATCCACCTCGACCTGTACGCCGAGGACCAGGCCGGGGAGGTCGAACGCTTGCTCGCGCTTGGTGCCACCGAGGTCCACTGGGACAAACGACCGCCGGACGCGGACTACGTCATCCTCGCCGACCCGGAGGGCAACCGCTTCTGCGTCGTGGACACCAACCACTAACGGGCGGAGCTGGATATCCATGGCCGATCGCCTGACGCCGCTCGTCTGCGTCGAGTGCGGCCGGGAGCACGCCGACGACGAGCGCGGCGCTCGTACCTGACGACTGACGGGCAGACGTCGATCTACCATGTGAGCTCGGGCGGTTAGCTCAGCTGGGAGAGCGCCTGCCTTACAAGCAGGGGGTCGCTGGTTCGAGTCCAGTACCGCCCACCACAGGAAAGCCCTGCTAAACGCAGGGCTTTCGTTCGTTGCCATCGCGCTCGCCAACGGTGTGACCCTGCCGGAGGCGGCGATGCTTGCGCGCCACGCGAACCCCAGGTTGACCCTGGCCGTGTATGCGGGCCTGACCGATGGCGCTCGTGAGGTGGCCGTGGACAAGCTCCTCAGCTCAGGGTTCGGCGCCTAGAGGCTTGATTGTGAACTCGCCCGTTCGGAATCGCGGAGCCTCTGCTCCTCGCGGGGTCGTCGTCCTGGTCGCCGGGCGGAGCCTCGGTCTGGAACCGTGAAGTCCTTCCCCGGTGTGCGCGCGTCCTGCTAGGTGGCGGCCGCCATGACGTCCGCTTTCCTTCTCGCCATCACGGCGTCGAGTGTCGCGTACTCGGCCTCCTCGATTGCGGCCTCCGCGAACTCGACGGCGTCGAACGCGTCGGCCTCGGCCCACTCGGCGTCGCCTTCGGCGGCCCTGGCGTCGGCTGCGGCCTTCTTCGCGTCGATGCGCTCTCGAATACGCTGGATGTGCTTGTCCCAATCGCTCTGGACTTCGTTCCAGTGGCGTTCGGCTTGGTCGGCAACGTCATTCGTTTTGGCGCGCAGCTGGCCCGCGCGATCATCGGCCTTCTTCCGCGCATCGTCGACCATGGCCTTCAACTCGGCATCGTCCTTTGCGACTGCCTCCTTGATGTGGCGGTCGGCCGCCTCGACTTGCTCCTTCAGCTTCGTGAAGTCGTCTGATACCGGCATTTGCAGCCTCCTTCTTCCGACGTCGGATCGGCCTGACTCTGCCTACACGACGATAGCCGACTTGAACCCAACAGAAAGTCCAATTCGGGCGGCTGAGCGCGATGACGCGACACCTGCCAACCCGCCGGAGCGCCTAGGCCTCGAGGTCGTCGCTCAGGAAGAACGTGGCGAACGCGCCTGTCACGCCGGCCACGAAGAGCACGCCCCAGATCTCGAGCAGGATGTTCAGGACGCGCCCGCCGGTGGTCAACGGGTTCTTCAGCGAAGAGGAGACGGTCAGCAGCTGCACGGTCGTGAAGTAGAGCGCGTCGAAGACCGTCTTGATCTCGGTTCCCGGAGCATGCCGCTCCAAGAAATAGATCGCGACCGTGCCGACGAGTGCGACCAAGGAGGTTGAAGCGACGAGGAATGTGAAGCGGGCGACGAGCAGGCGATGTCGCTGCTGCCACGAGAAGAAAGTGCGCCGCCACTCCTGGGGAAGCGAGAACACATGCTGAGTCTCACGCCGGGTGCGGACGACCGTTCAGGGGCAAAGCGTCTAGTAGCGTCTCCGCCCAGAACGACGCCGGAATTTCACATCAAGCCTTAGTGGGAACAATGGGAACACCTGGCGTTCGCTCGGGTTCGGACGGGTTCGGTACGCCGTAACGCAACCCCTGTAACCAGGCGGGTAGAGCGAACGGGCGCGAACGGGTCCGAACGCCCACCCCGTCCTTACAAGCAGGAGGTCACTGGTTCGATCCCGGTACCCCCCATAACTGACATTGCGCAAACTGCCGTGTCGCTACTCGTGGGGCTCCGCCATTCCGTCGCGTAGCATCGCGCCGTGCGCGAGGTTCGAGCCGGCGTCTGGCACTGGGAGGCGCGACACCCGGAGTGGAACGAGAGTCAGTGGTGGGGGCCGCTGGTCTCGTCGTACGCGATCGACGACGGCGCGCGCCTGTCGCTGTTCGATCCGCTCGCACCACCGGCCGAGATCGAGAAGCTCGCGGAGGACCGGGAGACGGCGATCGTCCTGACGTGCCCCTGGCACAGGCGTGAGGCCGAGGCCCTCGCGAAGCGCTACGGCGCGCCCCTGTACGTGCCGCCGCCGGATGAGGGCGACACGAGCCCTGTCGACGGGACCGTCTTCAGAGAAGGCGAGCGGCTGCCGGTCGGCGTCGAGGCGTTCCCGGGGATGGAGCCGAACGACCTCGTGCTCTGGGTCGAGAGCCACCGAGCGCTCGTCGCCGGCGACACGCTCCAGGACCGCGGCAACGGCCTGCAGTTCCTTGGCGACTTGACGAACAACGTCCCCGGGGAAGTCGACTTGGAGCAGATCCTCGAGGGCATGCAGCCACTGCTCGCGCTACCCGTCGACATCGTCCTGCTCACGCACGGAGCGCCGGCCGATAGAGCGGCGCTCGAGCGTGCGCTCGCGACGTCTCCGAGCTAGGCACTGCTGGCTCTGCCCACTGGCTCCACAGCCCTCATGTCGATCTCGGTCCCGCGTGTTCGTCTCAAGGCTGAAACCGAGCGAGAGGAGCGACGATGAAGTACATGATGCTCATCTGCTGGGACGCCGAGAGGATGGACGCCCAGGAAGAGCCCGACCCGAGCGAGGCCGCAGAGGTGGAGAGCTTCCCCTGGCTCGACGACGTCCAGGCCCGGGGCGTCTGGGTTACCGGCGATCAGCTCGCCCCGCCGCGCCGGGCGCGTTCCGTCCGCGTTCGCGACGGAAAGGCGATCGTCACCGACGGTCCATTCGCCGAGACCAAGGAGGTGGTCGGCGGGTTCGACATCATCGAGTGCGGCAGCCTGGAGGAGGCCGTCGAGATCGCCGCCGGGCATCCCGCTGCTCAGGGAGGGACGATTGAGGTCCGGCCGCTCTGGGGGAACTGAGCCTTGCGCGTCGACGTCAACGGGACGCGCCTCTGGTTTGACGTCGACGGCCCTGCGCTCGAGCCCGACGGCGATGCGATGCGCGAGCGCCCGACCGTCGTCCTGTTGCATGGCGGGCCGGGAAGTTTCGACCATTCGTACTTCAAGCCGGACTTCGGTCGCCTATCGAAGGCGGCGCAGGTCGTCTACCTCGACCTGCCCGGACATGGCCGGTCCGACTGGGGTGACCCGGCGAGCTGGAGCTTCGAGGCGTGTGCTGACGACGTGCGCGCTTTCTGCGACGAGGTCGGCATCGCGGGACCGATCGTCCTAGGGCACTCGCTCGGCGGCTTCGTCGCCATGGTCTATGCGGCGCGACATCCCGCCCATCCCTCGGCCCTAGTGCTGCAGTCGACACTTGCGCGGTTCGACCTGGACCGGCTCGTCGAGACATTTCGCCGAGCCGCTGGGGACGAAGTGGCCGATATCGCCCGGCGCTCCTATGGCGCGGATCGTGAATCGGTGACGCCGGAGGAGTGGGCGCGGTGCTGGGCCCAGTTCGGCCCCTGGGTGACGGGTGACCAGGAACGGGCGCGTACGATCGTCAACCAGGAGCTCAATGCGCCGGGCCTCGAACTGATGCGCAGGTTCGACGTACTCGACCAGCTGGGGCGCATCAAGTGTCCGACGCT
The DNA here is from genome assembly GCA_963842235.1 of uncultured Actinomycetes bacterium. Taxonomy (GTDB): domain Bacteria; phylum Actinomycetota; class Thermoleophilia; order Gaiellales; family Gaiellaceae; genus JACDAN01. Next base: position 45,244 of record CAWJFT010000001.1, read on the forward strand.
GGTCTGCGTTGGAGCGGTCGATCCGATGGGGTCGGTGGCCGCAGCGCACGAGATCGTCGACGCACTACCCGACGGGATCGCGCGACTCGAGGTGATCGAGGGAGCGGGACACTTCCCCTGGAAGGACGCTCCCGACCGGTATTGGCCGCTCCTCATCGACTTTGTGTCCGCCGACGCGAGCGCTTAGTCTCGGAAGACCGCTAGCGGCAGCACCGCGCTGACCACGTACTGGCCGGCATCGACAACCTCCGAGATCTTGAGGTCGACGCTGAGGCTCGAGAGCACGTAGGCGTCCTCGCGGCTCAGGTCGTAGCTCTCGGCGAGGTGGTCGATCATCGCCCGCACAGCGTCCTGCGCAGCAACGTAGAGGTCGGGGCCGACGCCTGTCGTGCCGTAGAAGCCGCCGCTGTCAACATGCGGCGTCAGCGGGCCGGGCGGCGTCCTGTACTGCGGTGCCGGAATCGACCGATCCTCATGAAGTGTGAACCGCAGGGCCGCGTACATCGGAGACTCGATACCGGTCACGCAGACCTCGCCGTCGCCCTGGGCGGCGTGGGCGTCGCCACAGCTGAAGAGCGCGCCCTCAACCTGAACGGGCAGGAACAGCGTCGTCCCGCGCACGAGCTGGCGCGTGTCCATATTGCCGCCGAACGGTCCGGGCGGCATAACCGCCTGCTGGCTCGCGCCTGCTGGGCAGACGCCCATCGTTCCAAGGAACGGTGCGATCGGGATTGCAATGTCCTCCCGGAGATACGTCACGTCGCCGCCGGTGAGATCGAAGATCTTCAGGTACGCATCGGGGAAGTCATCCGGCAGCAGCCCGAAGCCCGGAAGAATCGCCGTCCATCCCCAGCCCTGCGGATGGAGGTCAAGGATCTCGACTCCCAGGGTATGACCGGGCCGCGCGCCTTCGACGGCGATCGGGCCCGCGAGCGGATAGACGCGATCCCAATCGAGCGTGGCGATCGCATCGGCCGTCGATTCAGTGGTGATCTGGTTGTCACTGACGTCGCGGGTATGCACGACCACCGTGTCGCCACTTGCAACGGTCAGGACCGGCTCGTTGTCCGCGTCCCAGCTGAAGTGCACCCGGTCCGCGGGGAAGTAATGCGTTTGCCCCTGTACTCCGGCGGCTGGGAGGACACTGGTGTTCGCCATAGCGTCTCTCCTCTCGCTGCGTTAAGTCGTAGACGTTGTTTGCTCGCTGAAGTCGAGCGCGACTTCGCAGCGGTCGACCGACTGGACTTCGCCCGCCAGAACCTCGATCGCCTGCGAGCGGAGCCGACTGGCGCGCACCTCGCTCCCCTCCATGGCGACCCGGTTTTCCCAGAACGTGACACTCAGCGCCGTCGCGTTGTCCGGGTCGACGAGCAGGTAACCCCCTTTGCTGCCCTCGATGCCCTGGACTTCCTCGACTGATTCCCGAAACGCCTCGACAACTTGCCCGAAGTTGTCGATCGGGATCTGATAGCGAGCAATTCGTGCGTACATATCCCCCCAGCCTCCTTGTTCCGACGGCTCAGACGTACCCATCGTCCCAAATCCGTAAGCTCCGCGCCCGTGGAGCCGCTGGAGGGGAAGAAGGCGATCGTCACGGGCGCATCGAGCGGAATCGGCGAGGCGACCGCGAAGGCGCTTCTTCGCGAAGGCGCGTCAGTCGCCGTCGGCGCGCGTCGGGTCGACCGTCTTGCCGAGCTCGGCGCCGGCGTCATCGCACTCGACCTCGACGTCGCCGATTCAGAGAGCGCCGCGCAGTTCGTCTCAGCCGCGCTCGACCGCCTCGGCGGTCTCGACATCCTCGTGAACAACGCGGGCCTCGCGCTCGGACGCGATCCGTTCGACGAGAGCACCGAGGAGGACGAGGAGGCGCTGATCGAGACCAACGTTCACGGCCTCGTCCGGATGACGCGGCTCTGCCTCCCGCACCTCGCCGACGGCGGCCACATCGTCAACATCGGCTCGATCGCCGGGCGGCAGGCGTACGAGAACGCGGCCCTGTACGTGACGACGAAGTTCGCAGTGCGCGGCTTCACGTACGCGCTGCGCGAGGATCTGCTCGGCCGCCCGATCCACGTCACGACGGTCGACCCCGGCCTCGTCGAGAGCAACTTCTCGCTCATCAGGTTCCGCGGGGACGAGGAAGCGGCGCGCAAGGTCTACGAAGGCGTCGAAGCCGTGACCCCGGACGACATCGCCGAATGCGTGGTCTTCGTCGTCACGCGACCGAACCGCGTCAACATCGACGAGCTCGTCGTCAAAGCCCTGGCGCAGAGCAGCCCTAGTCGGATCCTCCGAGACAACGCCTGATGGCGATCACGATCCTCGAAGGCTCGACCTTCTGTATCTGTGACGAGCTGGGGGATGTCGGTGGCTGGCCGACGAGCGGGCTCTTCGCCGAAGACACGCGGTTCCTCTCGATCCTCCAGCTGACCGTCAACCGGAGCCGACCCTTGCTCCTCTCGTCCGGAAAAGTCGACTACTTCTCGGCCGCGTTCTACATGCGCAACCCGCCGGTCGACGGGCTCCTCCAGGACGAGATCTCGATCGTCCGCGAGCGCTTCGTCGGGGAGGCGATGCAGGACCGGCTGATGCTCCAGAACCAGGCGATGCGCCCGGTCGCCTTCGATCTGACGCTCGAGATCGGCTCGGACTTCGCGGACATCTTCGCGGTCAAGGACTACGACTTCGCGCTTGGCGATCCGGCGCACGCCGAGCCGCTGCCGCCGTTGGTGCAGCCGCGCTTTGACGAGGAGCAGAACCAGTTCGTGCTCGCCGACGAGAGCGGGTTCCCGGCGCAGACGCAGGTGATCCTCTCGCGGCCCGGGCGGATCGAGAAGGACGGCCAGATCACCTACCGCGTCGAGCTGGAGCCGCGCGAGCGCTGGGACCTGCGGCTCGACATCATCCCGTCCCCCGACGGAGAGCACGTCGTCCCGAGGCTGGCCGAGCGGCGATTCGGCGACGAGATCGCTCGTGTCCGCGAGTCGTTGGCGGCGTGGCAGCTGCGCGTCCCGCAGCTGCGCTCGAACTGGGACGACCTGGGGCGCTCGTTCGCACGCTCGGTCTCCGACATCGCCTCTCTGCGCATGCGTGGAAGCGGCGATGGGATGGAGAAGCTGCCCGCCGCCGGCATGCCGTGGTTCATGGCCGTCTTCGGCCGCGACACGCTCATCACCTGCCTGCAGACACTCCTCTTCGGTCCGGAGCTGGCCGTCACCGCGCTCCAGGCCCTCCGTGAGCTTCAGTCCCAGGTGGACGACCCGGTGCTGGATGCCGAGCCCGGCAAGATCGTCCACGAAGTGCGCAACGGGAAGGCGGCACGGCACTGGCACGGCGCCTATTACGGCACGGTCGACGCCACGCCGCTGTACCTCATCCTCCTGTCGGAGATCTGGCGCTGGACCGACGACACGACCCTTGTCCGCGATTTTCGAGACAGCGCGATGGCGGCGCTCGAGTGGATCTCGAAGCGCGGCGATCTCGACGGCGACGGCATGGTCGAGTACAAGAAGCGCAGCCGCCGCGGGCTCGACAACCAGTCGTGGAAGGACTCACACGACTCGCAGCGCTTCGCCGACGGGCGGATCGCCGACCCGCCGATCGCGCCGTGCGAGGTGCAGGGATACGTCTACGACGCGAAGCGGCGGATCGCCGAGCTGGCCCGCGAGGTCTGGCGCGACCGTGAGCTGGCCGACCGGCTCGAGCGGGAGGCGGCTGAGCTTTACGAGCGGTTCAACGAGCGCTTCTGGGTTTCCGAGCGCAACGGCTACTACGCGCTCGCGCTCGATGCCGAGAAGAATCCCGTCGACTCGCTTTGCTCGAACATCGGGCATCTGCTCTGGAGCGGCATCGTCCCCGACGAGCGAGTCGACGCCGTCGTCGACCAGCTCATGGGCGACGCGCTCTGGACGGGCTGGGGCGTGCGGACGATGTCGTCGGCCGATCGAGGCTTCAACCCGCTCGCGTACCACAACGGAACGGTCTGGCCCCACGACAACTCGCTCATCGCGTGGGGGCTTGCGCGCTACGGCCGCTGGCCGGAGGCGCACCGGATCATCCGCCAGATGCTGACCGCGGGTCGGCACTTCGACTACCAGCTCCCTGAGGTCTTCGCCGGCATGCCCCGGACGGAGACACGGTTTCCGATCGCCTACCCGACGGCGGCCCGGCCGCAGGCCTGGGCGGCGGGCACGCCGGTGTTGCTCCTTCAACTCCTGCTCGGGCTCGTGCCGGACCGCGTACAGAACACGCTCGAGACGAATGCGCCTTCCGAGCTCCCTGCCTGGGCCGGATCGCTCAGACTGTCGGGTGTGCGCGCATTCGATCGCCACTGGGAGGTTCGGATCGACGACGGCGAGGTCCGGGTGAATCCAGGATGAGCGCCGCGCCGCTGCGAATCGCGATCGTGAGCCCGGTGTGGTTTCCGGTGCCGCCGTCCGGTTACGGCGGGATCGAGTGGATCGTCTCCCTCTTGGCCGACGGCCTCGTCGAGGCGGGCCATGACGTGACGCTCTTTGCCTCCGGAGACTCGAAGACGAAGGCGAAGCTTGCGTACGTCTACGAGGAGGCGCCAAGCCAGTGGATCGGGCGCTCGCACTGGGAGCTGCGTCACGCGCTCGCCTGCTACACGGGCTCCGACGAGTTCGATGTCATCAACGACCACACGGGCATGTCCGGAGTCGTCCTGTCCGGGCTCGTCGAAATGCCCGTCGTCCACACCGTCCATGGCCCGATGGATGGAGAGCCAGGCGACATGTACGAGCTGCTCGCAGGGCTCGTGCCGAACCTCCACCTGATCTCGCTCTCGATCAATCAGCGGCGGCCGAAGCCGGACCTGCCCTGGCTGGCCAATTGCCCGAACGCGCTCGATCTTTCGGTCTACCCCTGCAAGCCCCACATGGGCGAGTACCTCCTGTTTCTCGGGCGAATGAGCCCCGACAAGGGCTGCCATCGGGCGATCGCCGTTGCGATGGAGCGGGAGGTGCCGCTGAAGATCGCCGGGAAGATGCAGGAGCCGAGGGAGCAGGCCTACTTCGCCGAGTTTGTCGAACCGCATCTCGGCATCCACGGGATCGAGTACCTCGGAGAGGTGCCGCATGGGACGAAGGTGGAGCTGCTCCAGGACGCCCGCGCCACGCTGTTTCCGATCGATTGGGAGGAGCCGTTCGGGCTCGTCATGATCGAGTCGATGGCGTGCGGCACACCGGTGATCGCTACGAACCGCGGCGCTGTGCCCGAGGTCATCGAGAACGGGCGGTCGGGGATCATCGTCGACGACTATCGCCAGATGGCGGACGCGCTCGAGCAGTCGGATGCGCTCGACCCGCTGGAGTGCCGCCGGTACGTCGAGGAGCGGTTCTCGCCCGAGCGGATGGTCGACGACTACATCGCCGCCTACCGCGAGGCCGTCGTCGCAGCCTCGGCTTCCCTGTCCACGTAGCGCCGGATCCCGGCGTAGGACTGCCAGAGCGGCATCGCCAGCTCGCCGACGTCGGGGTGGCTGCTCGTTGTTGCCCGCTCGTCGGCGGCCTCGCCGGATGAACTCTTCTTCCGTTGCGCCTTCTCGGACCCTGGACGTCCAGGTATGGAGGCGGGTGCGGAGCTGGTCGAGGTGGGGCTTCACGTCGTCGGCGAGCCCGAAGTGGATGAGGGCCAGGCGGCTGGGTGCGCGGCGCTCGAGCTCGTCGATCGTGCGATCCCAGGCCTCGAGGTCGAACTCCGGGGGTGGGGTGGGAGGGGCGACGAAGTCGTCCGGCTGGATCCGCACTCCGGCGGCGTCGCCGGCATAGAGCGTGCCGTCGTCGGCGAGGTAGGAGACGTGGTGACTGGCGTGTCCCGTGGTGGGGAATGTGGCCAGGCCGAGCGTGCTGTCGCCGACTGCGTGGACGTTCGCTTCGGGGACCGGGGCCAGCTCTCCCCATAGGTCGTCGAACGAGTCGCCGTAGAGGCGTCGCGCGCTGCGCTCGAGCCGTGTTGGGTCGACCAGGTGCGGCGCGCCGATCTCGGAGACGTGAACCTGCAGATCCGGATGCTCACGGACGAGGACGCCGGCGGCGCCCGCGTGGTCGAGGTGGATGTGGCTCAGGAGCAGGTGACGAACGTCTGTGAGGGCGAGCCCGAGCCGGTCTAGTCCTTCCTCGAGTCGCGGAATGCACGTTGTCGGGCCACAGTCGAAGAGCGCGGGCCCAGCCTGGGTCTCGAGCAGGTAGCAGCCGATGACGCGTTCGACGCCCCGGTGGTGAAGGTCGATTAGGTCGGCGATCCGGCAATTCTTGCCCGGGCGCGACGGCCGAGGAGGAGAACCGTCGCCAGGGCCAGCGCAAGCCCGACGGCCACGAGCGCCACGAGCTCCGTCGGGAAGGAGGTCTCGCTCGGCGTCGCGCGCGCGGGCGCCGCGCGCGGGGCCGTGCCGGGAAGGCCGGCAGAGACGAGCAGCTTCTTGAGCCGCGGATCTGCCTGGAACCAGCCGCCGGGCGTGGCCGTGCCGAAGAGCTGCTGACCCGGCTTCATGTATGTCACCGGTCCTCGCGCCGCGTAGGGATAGAGCTCCTGCCGGATCTTGTCCGCCGCGCCCGTCCCGGTCGGCACCGTGTAGGTGATTGTGTACCTGGGCCCGAGGTCGCCCTTGGGGTGGCTGCGGAGCATGGGATCCGGTTCCTGGCCGAAGGCGGCCGGAAAGAAACCGGCCAGTAGAGTCAGGTCGCCGAGCGGCTCGCCGGCCGACTCGCCGTATCCCGTGAAGGTGATTCCCCCGCCGCCGCCGGGGCCGTTGATCGAAGCTGCGGACGGGCCCTTGGCAAGCGCCGTGGCGGGCAACGCGAGGACCGCGATCGAGAAAATGAGGAAGAGGCGCTTCATCGTCGAGCTCCTTTCGAGACCGCTTCTCCGCCTCTACACCGCACCGAGGAACTCGGTTCCAACCTGACCGCTCCAGCCATGTCCAGGGGCCAGGCCCCCGGACGCGGCCCGAACGGCGAGGTTGCCCTTGCGAGCTCAGCCCGAAACGGAGGCGCTCGGCGAGCGGACGAGGGCCTGCTCGAGGTCCTCGATGAGGTCGCCGACCGACTCGATTCCCACCGAGAGCCGCACGAGGTTCCTCGGCGCCGCGAACGACGACTCGGCCGTGGAAGCGTGCGTCATCTGCGCAGGGTGCTCGATCAGGCTCTCGACCCCGCCGAGGCTCTCCGCGAGCGCCCAGACCTTCGTCCGCCCGACCAGCTCGACGGCGGCCTCCTCCGACTCGAGGAGGATGGAGATCATCCCGCCGAAGTCGTCCATCTGGCCCTTGGCGACCTCGTGGCCCGGATGCCCGGGCAGGCCCGGGTAGAGCACCGACTCGACCGCCTGGTGCGTCGAGAGGTACTCGGCGATCTGCGTTGCGTTCTCGGTGTGCTGCCGCATCCGGAGCGCGAGCGTCTTCAGCCCCCGGAGGACGAGCCAGCAGTCGAACGGGCCGGGGACCGCGCCGAGCGACTTCTGCAGGAAGTAGAGCCGCTCCGCAACCGTCGGATCGCTGGTCGCGACGAAGCCGCCGATGAGGTCCGAATGCCCGCCGAGGTACTTCGTCGTGGAGTGGAGGACGATGTCGGCGCCGAGCTCGAACGGGCGCTGGAGATACGGCGTCGCGAAGGTGTTGTCGACGACGACCAAGGCGCCGAACTCGTGCGCGGCGTCCGCCGCGGCACGAATGTCGACGATGTTCAGCATGGGATTCGTCGGGGTCTCGAGCCAGACGATGCGGGTGCGCTCGTCCAGGTGCTCCCGCAGCGACTCGTTGATCGTGCCCGCGGCGAGGAACTCGAACTCATACCCCTTGGGCCCGTATATCTGCGAGAACAGCCGGTAGACGCCCCCGTAGACGTCGTTGACGCAGACGACCCGGTCGCCCGGGCTGACGAGGTGCATGACCGTAGTGACCGCGCCCATCCCGGAGCTAAATGCCACCCCGTGCTCAGCGCCCTCCAGCGAAGCCAGGCAGAGCTGCAGCGCCGTCCGGGTCGGGTTCGAGACTCGCGCGTAGTCGTAGCCCTTGTGGACACCCACGGCCTCCTGGACGTAAGTCGACGTCTGGTAGATCGGCACGGTGACCGACCCCGTCGCCGGATCCGGATCCTGGCCATCGTGAATCGCACGCGTCTCGAAGTCCATGCCTCGATGCTACCCAGGGAGATCGGCTCGGACGACGGCGAGGTCTTTCCACGTCCACGTCGTCTCCGGCTCGAACCCCGCGGCGCGAAGCCATTCGAGCTGCGGCGCGAGCGGGTCGGGGTTGTCGTACCCAGGCGTCGTCGGCGTGACCGCGTCCTCTTCCCGCTCCGGGGCGACGACGTCGGCGAGGACGAAGCGGCCGCCTGGCCTGAGCACCTCGGCGACGCGGCAGGAAGAGATCACGCTTTTCGCCCGCTTCCAGGTGATGAACTGCGAGACACGAAACGACGAGGTCGAACGGCCCCTCGGGGAGCGGATCCTCGAGGCGCGAGACGCGCAGATCGCCCTCGAGGTCGGCGGCGGCGAGCATCGCCTCGCTCTCGTCGATCCCGACGAGCCGCGCTCCTCGGTGGCGGGCGAGGACGCGCCTCGACGTCTCGCCGGTGCCGACGCCGAGGTCGAGGACGTCTCGAACGTCGCGGCCTTCCGTGGCCCGCGCCGTCTCCTCCTGCAGCTCGTCGAAGACCGGGATGTCGGCCTGCATGTTCTCGAGGTACGTGCCGGGATCGAAGTGGAACTGGGTCATTGCTCGATCCGCTCGGCGCCGACGAAGCGGGCGAGCCGCTCCAGGGGCCGGTCGAGGGAGACCGGCCGGGCGCCGCGCTCCCACCACACCCGGTTCACCCGCAGCACCCCTGTCCTGCGATCGAAGACTGGATCGATGCGGCCGATAAGCCGGTCGCCGTGGAGGATCGGGAGCACGAAGTAGCCGTACTCGCGCTTTGCCGCCGGGACGTAGATCTCGATGCGGTAGCGAAAACCCCAGAGCGCCTCGGTCCGATCGCGGTTCCGGATGAGCGGGTCGAACGGAGACAGGAAGGTCGTCCGGCGAGACGGCCGCACGTCCAGCGCCGAGAGCGCATCGACGTGGACGTAGCGCTTGCCCGGGAGACCCTTGACCTCCGCCGGCAGTAGGCGGCCGGCCTTGACGAGCGCATCGATCGCCTGGTTCATCCCGGGATATGGGCCGCAGGGGAAGTACTCCCAAGCGATCTCCTTGGCCGTCGCAACGCCGAGAGCCCGCGCCGAGCGATCGGCAACCTGGCGCTCGGCCTCGCGCAACGGAAGGCGGGAGTCCGATGGAAGCCAGCGCTCGGCGAGATCCCACAGGCGTTGCTGGCCCTGCCTCCCGGCGATCACGACCTTTCCCTGCCGGTGGAGGAACTCGAGCATCTGCGACACGTTCCGGTCGCTCGTCCAGCCGGCCGACTGCCACCTCACGTGCGTGAGGCCTTTGAGCTCACGGGAGGGGATCGGACCCCGTTTTCGCAGCTGGATCAGGATCTGGCGGCGGAGGGTGGCGTTCTTCTCCAGCCACGCCTTGACGCGCTCGCTCCACAAACCTGTCCACGAGGGGTAGCGCGCCATCGTGTCCGTGTGGATCGGGTAGTCGTCGAGAGGCACGAGCGCGGCGTTGTACTCGTAGAGCGAGCGGTCCTCCCAGCGGAGCTGCTCGAGCTCCTCCTGGTCGTACCCCCCGAGCCGGCTCCAGAGCACGAGCTCGTGGCTGCGGGCGATCGAGTTCGTGGGATCGAGCTGCAGGTAGCCGAGGTGGCGCGCGACGTCGAGGATCCCCACGCCCCGTGGCGCCGGGAGAAGCTGGCTCCAAACGGCCAGCCGGCGGGCTTGTGCGAGCGTTAGGCGGATGGAGCTCATCGATTTCGTACTCTCGCAATTGCCATCGCCTGCGGCGCGGGTGTTGGAAGTTGGGTGCGGGAAGGGCCAGCTGGCGTTGGCGCTAGCCGGAGGGGGTTATGAGGTCGTCGCCGTCGATCCGGAGGCGCCTGAGGGCGCCATCTTCCGGCGGACGACGATCGAGGCGTTCGAGGAGGAAGGCTCATTCGATGCGATCGTCGCGAGCCTGGCGCTGCACCACGTCGACGACCTCGGCGGCGTGCTCGACAAGCTCGTCGCCATGCTCCGCGGTCCTCTGATCCTCAATGAGCATGCGTGGGACCGCCTCGAGCCCATGACGCGCGAGTGGGAAGAGGAGCACGCCGATTTGCACGGCTACGCGGCGATGCGAGCGGAGCTCGACAAGCGCTTCGAGGAGCGGTTCTTCGAGTGGCGGTCATATCCCGTCGACGGCGAGGAGGTGCCGGGGCTCGGCTTCCGCTACGTCGGCATGCCCAGGTGACGCCACGGACCGGCGGCGTCCTCGGGGTTCGGGATCCCGCTGGTCTCGACCGAGCGGAGGAGCTCGTCGACGTCGAACGGGATGCGGCGGAACTCGACGCCGACCGCGGAGCCGTCGACCGCAAGGATCGCGTATTCGGCGTAGGTGTCGGCGCGCGGCGGCCTGGCCGACTGGTGGTGGTCGACTGGGAGGCCGACGCTCCCCGGGTTGACGTAGTAGGCGTCGCCAAGCCGCCGTGCCCACTGCTGGTGCGTGTGTCCCCCTGCGAAGACGGCAGCGTCCAGCCCCTGGAACGGCGCCCGGAACGCCTCCTCGTCCATCCAGGGGCCGACGATCTCGTCCCGCGAGCGCGGTGTGGCGTGGAACGCAAGCAGCGCGCGGCCAGCGCCGAGGTCGAGCTCGGCACTCGGCTGAAAGCTGCGGTGGAACGCCAGCAGATCGTCCGAGAGCTGCGACTGCGACCACTTCGCGTTCTCGATCTGGGCGTCTGTGAACTCCTCCGCGCCGGAATCCAGGGTGAGTAGGAAGTGGTCGGAATTGCCCATCACGGCCGGACAATCGAGCTCGCGCAGGAGCTCGAGGCACTCGGCCGGCTGCGGTCCGCCTTGCGCGTGGTCGCCGAGGCAGACGATCCGGTCGACGTCCTGCGTGGTGAGATCGGCAAGCATCGCTCGGAATGCGACACCGTTCCCGTGCACGTCGGAGAACAGCGCGACGCGCACTAACGGTTGTGTGCGAGGAACTCGAGCAGGTCGGTGCGGGTGAGGACGCCTACCGGACGCCCGTCACGCGAAACGACCACTGCGTTCGTACGACCGGTGAGCGTCGAGAAGACGTCGTCGACGGGATCCCGGACGTCGATCGCCGCGAGCGGTGGCTGCATCGCCGCGGCGACATCCTCGTGCAACGCATCGGGGTTCTTGAAGACGCGGTCGAGCAGGTCTCGGTCGTGGAGCGCTCCGATGACGTCCGCAAGAGATTCGACCTCGCCGTCCCTGATCACGGGCAGCTGGGAGATCGAGTAGCGCTGCATCAGGTTGATCGCCTCGCCGACCTTCTGGTGTGAGCCGATGGTGATCAACTCCGGGATGTGCGGCTCTTCGGTGGCCTTCGAGCGGAGCACCTGCTCCACCGTCGGTGCGGGAACGCGGCGCTCGAGGAAGCCGTGGTCGAGCATCCAGTTGTCGTCGTAGAACTTGGAGAGGTAGTTGCGGCCGCTGTCGGGGATCATCGTCAGGATCCGCGCGCCCGGCTCGAGCCGCTTGGCGATTTCGAGCATGGCCCAGACGGACGTGCCGCCCGAGCCGCCGGCCAGGAGTCCCTCCTCGCGCGCCAGGCGGCGGGCCATGAGGAACGAGTCGCGGTCGGAGACCCGGATCCATTCGTCGACGATGTCGCGGGCCATCGTCTTCGGCCAGGTGTCCTTGCCGATGCCTTCGACGAGGTACGGGTGGACGTCGCTCTCCTCGTGTGCCGTGTAGACGGAGCCCTCGGGGTCGGCGCCGATGATCAGGATGTCCGGGTTGCGTTCTTTGAGGTAGCGGCCGGCGCCGGAGATCGTCCCTCCGGTGCCGACCGAGATCACCACGGCGTCGATTTCGCCGCCCGTCTGTTCCCAGATCTCGGGGCCCGTCTGCTCGTAGTGGGCGTCCGGATTGGCCATGTTCGAGTACTGGTCGGGCTTGAAGGCGCCCGGAATCTCCTCAGCGAGCCGGTCGGAGACCGAGTAGTAGCTCTCAGGTGAGTCGGCGTCGACGGCAGTGGGGCAGATCACGACCTCGGCGCCGTACGCGCGGAGGAGCGCGATCTTCTCCTGACTCATCTTGTCCGGCATGACGAAGATGCAGCGGTAGCCCTTGATCGCCGCGGCGACCGCGAGTCCCACGCCGGTGTTGCCGGACGTCGGCTCGACGATCGTCCCGCCCGGCTTCAGCTCCCCGTCGCGCTCGGCGGCCTCGATCAGCGGCAGGCCGATCCGGTCTTTCAGCGACCCGCCGGGGTTCAGGTACTCCAGCTTGACCAGGAGCTCCGACCCGAGCTCGCGGCCGATCTTCTGCAGGCGCACGATCGGCGTCGAGCCGACGAGGTCGAGCGCTGTCGGATACTCGCGCGCCATTCGGGGGCGAAGCTTAGTGCCGGGCCGTGGGTCAGATCCCAGCCCGAAGCGGCGCTGCGGTCAGTGGCGGAAGTGGCGCCGGTGGGTGAAGACCATCGCGGCGCCGGCAGTGCGAACCGCCGAGACCACCTCCTCGTCGCGCTTCGCCCCGCCCGGCTGGATCAACGCAGCGACGCCGGACTCGAGCGCCAGCTCGGGCCCGTCTGCGAACGGGATCAGCGCGTCCGACGCGAGCACCGAGCCGCGCAGGTCATGACCATGCTCGCGCGCCTTCTCGATCGCGATCCGAACCGAATCGACACGGCTCGTCTGGCCGCCGCCGACCCCGATCGTCTGCAGATCCTTAGCGATCACAATCGCATTGGAGCTCACGTGCTTGCACACGCGCCAGGCGAAGAGAAGATCACCCCAGACCGCCTCGCTCGCTTCGCCGCACACGAGCTCCATGCCGCTTCGGTCGTCGACCTCGCGGTCGCCGTCCTGCACCAGGAGCCCGCCGATCACGCGCTTGTACTCCCGCTCTGCGAGATCGCCTCTGCGCCGCTCCCGATCGACGAGGATCCGCGTCGCCGGCTTGCGCCGCATCGCCTCCAACGCGCCGTCCTCGTACTCGGGCGCGATCGCGACGTCGATGAACTTGCCCGCGAGCTCCTCGCCAAGCTCGGTCCCGACCGGCCGGTTCAGCGCGAGCACCATCCCGTACGCAGACACCGGATCGGCGTCGTGCGCCTTCGCGAACGCCTCCTCGATCGACGCCGCGACCCCGACGCCACACGGGTTCGCATGCTTGACGATCACGCACGCCGGCAGCTGGAACTCGCCGAGAAGGAGCCGCGCCGCCGACAGATCGTTGAGGTTGTTGAACGAGAGCTGCCGGCCATGGACCTGCTCGACGCGCGAGAGCAGATGACGCCGCGCGCCCTCCTCGACGTAGTACGCGGCCCGCTGGTGCGGGTTCTCCCCGTAGGCCAATTCGGCCGCCTTCTGGAAGCTCGGGATGAACCGCTCCGGAAACGCCTCGCGGCCGAGAAACCAGGAAGAGATCGCCGCCTCGTACGCCGCCGTCGTCGCGAACGCCTCGGCGGCGAGCTCCCGGCGCGTCTCGCCGGAGACGCCCCCGCCCGTGCGGAGCTCCTCCAGCACTTGCGAATAGCGCTCGGGCCGGCACACCGGGACGACATGCCCGAAGTTCTTGGCAGCGCTGCGCAGCATCGAGGGCCCGCCGATGTCGATCATCTCGACAGCCTCCTCCTCCTTGACGCCGTATCGCCCTACGACCTGGGCGAAGGGGTACAGGCCGACGCAGACGAGGTCGAACGGGACGATGCCGTAGCGCCGGAGCGCGGCGACGTCCTCGGGGTGATCGCGACGGGCGAGAATCGCCGCGTGGATGCGCGGGTGAAGCGTCTTCACCCGCCCGCCGAGCATCTCGGGGATCTCCGTCAGCTCCTCGACCGGCGTCGCCTCGATGCCATTCTCGGCCAGGTATTCGGCCGTGCCGCCGCTTGCGACCAGCACGACGTCGAGCTCCTCGAGGCCCCGGGCGAACTCGGCGAGACCCGCCTTGTCCCAGACAGACAGCAGCGCCCGGCGGATCAGCTGATCAGCTCCCGGACGGTCTTCGGAAGCAGCCGGTGCTCGACTGCCTGCACGCGTGCGCGCAGCGTCTCGACCGTGTCACCGTCGAGCACAGGCACCCGCTCCGAGACGATCACCGGGCCGGTGTCGATCCCCTCGTCGACGTAATGGATGGTCGCGGCCGACTCCGTGACGCCGGCCGCGAGGACATCCTCGATCGGGTGCGCGCCGGGGAACTCGGGCAGCGGCGCAGGGTGCGTGTTGACGACCCGGCCGGCGTAGTGGTCGAAGAACGGCTTGCGGAAGAGGTGCATGTACCCGGCACAGACGACGAGCGTCACCCCTCGAGCCTCCAACCACTGAGCGAGCGCCTCGTCCCTCGCCTCGCGGCTCTCGTAGTCCTCCGCGAGGAACACGCCGGTCTCGATCCCGGCCGCCTCGGCCCGCTCCAGGGCGCGGACGCCCAGCTTGTTCGACCCGACGCAGACGATCGGAAGCCCGGCGTCGATCAGCGCCTGCAGGTTCGTCCCCTCCCCGCTGACGAGAACGCCGATCACGCGCGCACGATGTGGCCGATCACGAGCGCGTCGCCCGGGTCGCTGACGACGGCGCAGTAGCCGATCCCGAGGTTGAAGACGCGCCGCAGCTCCTCCTCCTCGACATGGCGCGCCAGCCACTCGAAGACGGGCGGCCGCGGCCACGAGCCCCAGTCGATCTCTGTCCGCAGGCCCTCGGGCACGATCCGCTCCAGGTTGCCGCCGATCCCACCGCCCGTGATGTGCGCGAGCCCGTGGACCTCCCGCAGCGCGCGAACCTCGTCCAAATAGAGCCGGGTCGGCGCAAGCAGGTCACCGCCGTCGTAGTCGTCCTCCTGGAGGATCCGGCGGACGAGCGTGAAGCCGTTGGCATGCACCCCTGCCGATGGGAAGCCGATCACGGCGTCGCCTTCGCGAATCGCCGACCCGTCGACCAGATCATCGCGCTCGACGACGCCGACGCACGTCCCGGCGAAGTCCAGCTCGTCCTCCTGGTAGATGCCCGGGAGCTCGGCCGTCTCGCCGCCGACGAGCGCGACGCCGGCCGCCCGACACACCTCGGCCGCGCCCTCGACCAGCTCGGCGACCTGCGCGACGTCGACGCGGTTCGCCGCGACGTAGTCCAAGAGGACGAGCGGCTGGGCGCCGGTCGTCAACACGTCGTTGATGCAGTGCGCGGCGAGGTCGGCGCCGCAAACCCGAAGCCGGCCCCGCTGCCGAGCGAGGATCAACTTCGTTCCGACGCTGTCCGTTGAGGCCGCCAGCAGGCGCCGGTCGTCAAGCGGATGCAGCCCCGCGAACCCTCCGAAACCGCTCGCGCCCGTCGATTCGACGGCCGCGCGAAGTCGCGCGACGACTGCTTCCGCCGCGGCCAACGAGACGCCCGCGGCCTCATACGTCCTACCCTCCACGAGAGGAGATGGACTCTAAACCGGACGAATGACAAGCCTGCTGCAGCTCCTGCCGATCGCCCTGATCGGAGTCATGTACTGGCAGCGCGCGCGGACGCTGCGCGGCCGGGGGACACCGGTGGTGTGGTGGCGTCAGGCGTCCTTCGCGCTCTCGCTGGTCCTGCTCGCCGGGGGCTCGCTCATGCCGCTCGAGGACGAGCTCTTCTTCGTCCACATGACCCAGCACATCATCATCGGCGACCTCGCCGCGCTGGCCTTCGTGATCGGCCTGACCGGCCCGATTCTCAGGCCTTTGCTCGCGATCGACCTGTTCTCGCGCCTGCGCGTCCTCGTACACCCCCTCGTTGCGCTCCCGCTCTGGACCGTGAACCTCTATCTCTGGCACCTGCCGCTGCTGTACGAGGGAGCGCTGCACCACGGGGCCGTGCACGCGCTCGAGCACATCTGCTTCTTCACCGCCGGTGTCTTGATGTGGGCCGCGGTCGTCGAGGTGCTGCCCGGCCCCGAGTGGTTCGGAACCGCGGCGAAGTTCGGCTATGTCCTCGCCGTTCGACTCATCGGGACGGTGCTCGGGAACGTCTTCATCTGGTCCGGAACGGTCATCTACAGCACCTACGACACGGGCGTCACGCACCACGGCATCAGCGCACTCGAAGACCAGGGCATCGCCGGGACGATCATGATGGTCGAGGGCTCGCTGATCACGATCGGCGCCCTCGCCTGGCTCTTCCTCAAGCTTGCCGCGGAGGGCGAGCTCCGGCAACGGCTGCTTGAAGAGGGCCTGGATCCGCGCGTCGTTCGGCGGGCGGTCCGCTACGGCCGCGCCGGCGACCTGACTTAGTCCTTCCGCGCTTCGGCGACACTCAGCCGGCGACGCGGTCGAAGCCAACGCCAGACCGACCGCTCGTCGAAGCGGAGTCCCCTGCCGTAGAACGAAGGCTCGTCCGCGTCGATCCCAAGCGCGTGCAGATAGCGCAGCAGCAGCTCGCGGGTGAAGCGATCCTGGATTCGAGGGGCCGCGTACGCGTCGGGGTCCTCCCAAGGTTGGATTGCTCCCGACGTCTCGAACGTCCAGCGGCCCTCGTCGAAGACGCCGGCGGCGATGGTCCGAACGTATCCGAGTGAGTCTCCGGACGGTCCGCCCAGCCAAAGCTGGGTGGCAGGCAAGCTGTATTGATGAGGAGGAATGTGCGTTGCGACGACCCAACGCGTCTCGAGCTGGTCGGCCAAGTACGAGACGCGCGGCCATGAGTCGCCTCCGCCGATCGAATTCGAGAAATGCGCCGTCCAAGCGCCGGTCGTTCCGACGAGCAGCTCACGCGTCCACGGCGCTTCCAGTGGCTCGAGCGTCGCCAGCTGATCGACGAGCGGGCCGTCAAGCTCCGTCACACGAGCTCTCTGGCGAAGCTCTTTCATCCAGCTGCTGAACGCCTTCGCAACCGAGGACAAATCGGCCTCGACATAGCCGACGCTCCAACCGAGTGGCCAGAGCCCGCCCCCGAAGACCACATTCATCGGCTGCAGCCTAGGACGAGAAGGAGCTTCAGCCGCGCCGCTGAACTCGTGCGTCACGCCACATGCGCTCGAGTGGAGTCCACCATGTCGACCTCGTCGTCTCGTCGATCGAGCGCAGCCTGCCCTTCTACCGCGACCTCCTCGGCCCGCTGGGCTGGCACGGCATCTCCGAGGTGGAAGGCGAACGGGGTGAGACGATCTGGTACCTCTGGGGGCCCGGAAGCTCGGTCGGCCTCCGCGCCGCGCAATCGGAAACGCCCGGCGGCTTCGATCGCTACCGGATCGGCCTCCACCACCTCGCCTTCGAGGCCTACTCGCGCGGGCTGGTCGACGAGCGGGCGGAGTGGCTTGGTCAGCAGGAGATCGAGATCGAGAGCGGGCCGCAGGAATACACGTACCAACCGGGGTACTACGCAGTGTTCTTCTACGACCCCGACGGCTTGAAGCTCGAGATCCTGCACATTCCCGGTCAAGCAGCCTGAAGAAAGGAGATCGCGTGTCGACACTTCCTCCTGACGAGCCGACGCAAACGCAGACGACGGGTGGTCGCTCCTACGGCGGAGGCGGTGTGACCGTCGACGTCGCTCGGCTGCCGATCCCCGGCAACGCCGAGTTTGCCCTCTACCTGGTGGCGCTGATCGTCGCCTGGATCGTCGTTTGGACCACGGATTCGCTGACCGCGAACCACTGGTTCACGTTCTTCACGGTCACGACTGCCATCTACATCCTCTCGCGCGGGATCGCCAAGGCGAGCCGCGTGCTCGAGCAGTAGTAGTTACACCCCGGCCGGCTCGAACCTGAGCTTCGCAAGTGTCCGGCCCGCGGGAACGCGGGTCGGATACTCCTTCGTGAAGCAAGCGCGGCAAAACTCCGACCCGGGGCGGCTCGTCGCGCGCTGCACGCCCTCGAGCGAGAGGTGGGCGAGGGAGGTCGCCCCGATCTGGCGTCGGGTCTCCTCGACGGTCTGGCCGGCCGCAACCAGCTGGCGGTCGTCGCCGAAGTCGATCCCGTAGAAGCACGGCGAAACGATGGGGGGCGACGACACGCGAACATGCACCTCGATCACGCCCGCTTCGCGGAGGACGGCGACGAGCTGCCGCATCGTGGTCCCGCGGACAATCGAATCGTCAACGACCACGACCCGCTTGCCGGCCACCTCGTCCAGCGGATTGAACTTGAGTTTGATCCCCTGCTCTCGCAGGCCCTGGTCCGGCTGGATGAACGTGCGGCCGACGTAGCGGTTCTTGATCAGCCCCTCGGTGAAGGGGATGCCGGAAGCGCGCGCGAAGCCGATCGCAGCCGGCGTTCCCGAGTCCGGAACGGGCATGACCAGGTCGGCCTCGACCGGTGCTTCCTGCGCCAGCGCCTCACCCATCCGGACACGGGCCGTGTGTACCTCCTCAGAGGCGAGCCGGGAGTCGGGTCGCGCGAGATAGATGAACTCGAAGAGGCAGAGCGAGCGCCTCGTGGGCGCGACCTGATGCGACTCCACGCCCTCGTCGATCACGACCAGCTCGCCGGGCTCGATCTCCCGTTCGAATTCCGCGCCGACGAGGTCGAGCGCGCAGCTCTCCGACGCGAGCACCCAGTCCTCGCCGAGGCGGCCGAGGGCGAGCGGCCGAAAGCCGTTCGGGTCACGGAAGCCGAGCAACCTTCCCTCGGCGAGCGCGACGGCCGTCGTGGCGCCTTCGAGCCGCGTCAGGGTGTTGCCGACGGCCTCGGCGAGCGGGGCGGGATCGTTGGCGATCAGGGCGGCGATCAGCTCTGAGTCGGAGGTCGAGGCGAGGCGAACGCCCTCCTCGGCCAGCTCCTCCTTCAGGGCTTCGGCGTTCGTCAGGTTCCCGTTGTGGCCGAGCGCGACCGTCCGGGCCGCGCCGTGGTGGACGAGCGGCTGCGCGTTCGCCCACTGCGTGGAGCCGGTCGTCGAGTAGCGCGTGTGGCCGATCGCGATGTCGCCCTGGAGCCCGTGCAGGGTCTGTTCCGAGAAGACCTGCGCGACGAGGCCCATGTCCCGAAGGACGGTGAGTCGCCCGGCATCCGAGACGGCGATCCCGGCCGACTCCTGACCGCGATGCTGGAGCGCGAAGAGCCCGAAGTAGGTGACGCGCGCGACATCCCGCTCGGGTGCGCGGATTCCGAACACGCCGCACATCTAGACCTGTCCCACCTCCTCGGCGAAGTCGGGCACGTGGTCGCCCGCGAGGATGAAGCGAACCGTGTCCGGATTCGGCACGTCTAGGTCTGCAAGTAACAACTTGTTACGTGCTTCCCCGCTCCATTCGGCCATCTCTGCGAGGGCCGTCTCGAGCCCGCCGTCGGAGACGTCGTGAACGAGGGAAAGCCCTGCAGCCGCCCGCCAAACCCGTTCGATCAACTCCGCCTCGACCCCGAGCTCCGTTCTCCCAAGTAACAACTTGTAACTTGGGCCCCGAACGACGCTCACCTTGTCCCCGCGGCGCCAGCCCTTCGGCAGCCGCCGCACGTCGGGGACGAGCCCGACGCAGCCGACGACCGGCGTGGGCGGGATCGAGCGTCCGTCGGTGTCGTTGTAGAGCGAGACGTTTCCGGACACGACCGGGATCCCGAGCGCTTCGGCGGCCTGGGCGATGCCCTCGATCGCCTGCTCGAGCTCCCACGCGATCTCCGGCTTCTCCGGGCTACCGAAGTTGAGGCAGTCGGTCAGGCCGATCGGCTCGCCGCCGCAGCACGCGACGTTGCGGGCCGCGTCGAGTACGGCAAGCGCGCCGGCGCGGAACGGGTCGCGCTCGCCGAGGGGCGGCCCGTCCAGCGACACGGCCAGGCCGCGAAACGACGGGCTCAAACGCAGCACCGCGGCGTCGAGCCCTGGGCGCCGCACCGTGCGAGAGCCGACGAGCTGGTCGTAGCGCTCGTAGACCCACCGCCGGCTGCGCAGGTTGGGCTCGAGCGGGGGTGAGGCCGGCGCCGCCTCGTGGGGCACGCTCGGGACTACATAGCGCGGACACTCGTCCGTCAGCAGCCGCGCAGGGATGTCCCCCACGAGCTCGCCGTCGTGGAAGGCGCGCAGGTCGCCCGTCGCGGTGACCTCGCCGATCACGGCGTGGTTCAGCTCCCACTTCCGGCAGACGACCGAGACCTCCTCGGGCCGCGACGTGATGCACACCATCCGCTCCTGGCTCTCGGAGATCATGATCTCCCACGGCTCGAGCTCCTCTTCGCGCAGCGGCACGCGATCCAGCTCCACGTCCACCCCGGCTCCGTCCCGCGCCATCTCGGCCAGTGCCGAGGCGAGGCCGGCGGCCCCGCAGTCCTGGAGCGACTCGACGAGGCCCAGCTCGACGAGCTCCTGGCTCGCCTCGATCAGCTTCTTGCCGGTGAAAGGATCGCCGATCTGCACACTCGGCCGCTTGTCCGCGTCCTCCTCGCCGAGCTCCTGGCTGGCCAGGACGCTCGCCCCGCCGATGCCGTCGCGCCCGGTCGTCGCGCCGTACAACAGAACCGAGCTCCCCACGGCCGTCGCCGCCGACCGCAGCACGCGCTCGCGCGGCAGCAGGCCGACGCACATCGCGTTGACGAGACAGTTGCCGGCGTAGGCCTCGTCGAAGAGCGCCTCGCCGCCGACCGTCGGCACCCCCACGCAGTTCCCATAATGGCCGATGCCCGAGACGGCCCGCTCGAACATCCAGTCGGGCTCCGCGAAGCGCAGGCCGTCGAGGAGCGCAATCGGCCTCGCGCCCATCGCGATCACGTCCCGCAGGATCCCTCCGACACCCGTGGCCGCCCCCTGAAACGGCTCGACCGCCGACGGATGGTTGTGGCTCTCGACCTTGAAGGCGACCGCCTCGCCCTCGCCGAGATCCAGGACGCCCGCGTTCTCCCCCGGGCCCTGGAGGACGCGCTCGCTGCTCGCCGGAAGCCGCTTCAGGAGCCGCGCCGAGTGCTTGTAGCCGCAGTGCTCCGACCAGAGGAGCGAGAAGACGGCGAGCTCGAAGTCGTTCGGGTCGCGCTCGAGCAACTCGCAGATACGGTCGAGCTCCTCGTCCCTAAGGCCGAGTGCGCGATGCAGCGGCTGCTCGACGACCCTCAGAGGCCGGAGCATAGACGCCGCTACGGACAGTTTTCGAGGGTGCGGTCGGGGTTGATGAAGACCTCGTCGACGCGGGCGTCGGAGTCCAGTCCCTGAATCGCGTCGGTCGAGCCGCACACCGTCAGATCTCGAACCGCTGGCGGCGTCCCAGCCGCCTCCTCGAGCGCACGGCGCTCCTGCAGATTGAGCTCACCGGAGCGGTCGCTGAGATCCTCGTCGAGGAACTGCTGCTCCGCTTCCTCGGGCGATGCATCGGGATCGGGGACGTAGGCCCCGGTGAGCTCGTCACCTCCGCGGCGCTGGACGGCGACGATCTCGCGGATCCCGAGCTCGTGCGTCTTCGCGAGGCGCACGGTCTCGGCGATCGACAGATCGGTCTTGAGATCGACCGTCGCAACCCGGAACGAGCCCTGGCTCGAGTCGGAACCGCCGCAGGCGCCGGCGAAGAGCACGAAGGCGAGGAGGGCGACGGCGCGCAGGCTCACGCCGGAAAGGTTGCCACGGTCTCTGTCGTTAGGTTGTGTAGGTGCAGCGGGGCTACGTGACAACGCTGCTCGTCCTGGCGGCGATCTGGGGCTCGTCCTTCCTGTTCATCAAGGTCGCCGTGGACGAGCTCTCGCCGGCTACGACGATGCTCGGCCGGTGTCTCGTGGCGTCGATCGCGCTCGGCGGGATCCTGATCGCGCGACGCGGCCCCGCGCAAGCCTTCCGTTGCCTGCGCGACTTCGGCCGTGCAGGAGTTGTTCTCGGCATCGTCAGCACGGCGCTGCCGTTCTGGCTGATCGCCTGGGGCGAGACGAGGATCGATTCCGGGATCGCCGCGATCGCCAACGCGTCGATGCCGATCTTCGTCGCGCTGCTGGCGATCAGGTTCATGCCGGGGGAGCGTGTGACCGGCTCGCGCGCGTTCGGCATCGCCCTGGGCATCGTCGGAGTGGGCGTTCTCGTCGGCATCCATCCCCAGGGCGGCTGGGCCGGCGCGGTCGGGACGCTCGCCGTGGTCCTAGCGGCCGTCTCCTACGCCGTCAGCACCCTGTACAGCCAACGCAAGCTTGGCGACTCGTCCGGGCTGCTCGTCTCCTTCGCCGCGGCCTTCTGGGGCATGGTGGTGCTCGCGCCGCTCGGCATCGCCCAGGCCCCGAGCGACGTCCCGAGCTGGCAGGCGCTTGCCTCGGTCGCGGCCCTCGGAGTCCTGGGGACGGCCGTTGGCCTGCTGCTCTTCCTCTACATGATCGAGCACTACGGCTCCTCCCGCGCGAGCCTCGTCGTGTACCTGCTGCCCGTGACCGCGCTCCTTTACGGCGCCGTCTTCCTCGACGAGGCCATCCGCGTGACCGCGATCGGCGGCCTGGCGCTCATCCTCGCCGGCGTCGCGCTCGGCTCGGGCGTCGTGAAGCCGATCCGTCGCCGGCAGGCGGTTCCCGCGCCGACACCGTGAACGTGCGCATCCGGCGGGCGGGCGAGGAAGACGTGGACTTCCTTGTCAGCCTGCTGAACGAGGACAGCGTCGAGCCGTTCATGGCCGCTTCGCGAGCGCGGGACCGCGAAGGCGTGCTCGAAGCGGTGCAGGCGTCGGAGGCGTCGCCAGATGAGTCCGGCGTGTTCGTGATCGAAGTGGAAGAGGACGGTGGTTGGGCCCGCGCAGGGACGATGGCGTTCTCCCTCGCGAACCGGCGCAATCGGATCGTGAGCCTCGGCGGTCTGGCGATCCATCCGGACTACCGGGGGCAAAAACTCGCCGACCAGGCAGCTCGCCTCTTCCAGCGCCACCTGATCTTCGACCTCGACTTCCACCGGCTCCAGCTCGAGTGCTACGCCTTCAACGAGCGCGCGATCCGGCATTCGGAACGGTCAGGCTTCGTCCGGGAGGGGGTGAAGCGCAAGGCCTACCAGCGGCACGGGGAATGGGTCGACGCGATTATGTTCGCGCTGATCAGGGAAGATCTCGAACCATGAAGCTCGCCCTTGTGAGCTTCTTCGTCGCTCTCGTGGCGGCACCGCTGGCCGCCCAGGCCGCGCAACCTCCGGCCAGATTCGCGGTCACGCTCAATGGGGTCGTCCTCGACCACCTCACCTATGGCATTACACGTGTGACCGAGGACTGCTCGATTCGCCGCACGGGCTTCGGCGGACGCGAGCTCCAGCTTCGCAGCCCGCAGGCGACGGCGATCCAGGTCACTCGGGGTCCCGCTGGTTTGGTCTATCGGCCGAGCCGGGTCCTGGCCCGCGTCACCGGCAAGGCGACGATCGGCTCGTTCGGCGACGTCAAGCGCTGCCGTGCGGAGCCGATTCTGAAGGCGTCGGGCGATTGCAAGGCCAGGACGCTCGAGCCACGTCGCGTACGAGTGAGCTTCCGCTCGGGTCGCGGCACGCTCGCGTTCCAGAAGCCGGCCGTCCCCGGCGACGTCCAGGTCTGCGGGCTCGGTCAGAGGTACCAGGGCGGGTGGCTCCAGCTCGCGCCTGGCCGCGTCGACGGCAACGCGCTCTTGAAGAGCTCGTCGTTGCGAGTCGCCGCCCGCGGGGCCGCGAGGAGAGAGGCGACGATCGTGAGCACGCCGACGCTGAGGGTGACGCGGCAGACGACCGTCCGCTGGACGCTGACCTTCCGGCGCCTGCCCTAGCGCTCTTCTCCGCACTCGGCTCGTCCGAATTTCCTCACAAAGAATCCCCCGTTCTGGTCATGCGCCAACCCCGTCTTTGGGGCTACCTTGAGCCAAATTTGCCGAAACCGCTGAAGCCTGCGGCAACTCGCTGAGGCGGTCAGGAAGCTCGGCAAAGCAACGCAAGGAGACAACTCAATGGTGGCTAAACCGAAGAGCCGCGGGCGCCGGATCGGCCTGCTCGCACTATTCGCCGCGGCAATTGCGCTCGGCCTTACGGTCATGCCGATGACGGCAGGCGCCGTGCACAACGGGCCGTTCGAGCTCGACGGCGATGCCCTCGCTGACCCGAGCAGCGCGCCTCCGGACGACTGGGGCACGCTCTTCCCCGTTGACAACTCGTCGACCGACCTCGGCCACTCGTTCGTGACCGACAAGGGCGAGACCGGGGCCGAGCCCGACGATGGCTACGGGTCGGGTCAGACGAAGGACACGGCCGACGTCCCGCACTGGAGCGCGAAAACAGGCGCCATCTCGCCGGAGAAGGACGACATCCTGCACGCCTACGCGGCCACCTACGTCTCGGGGGGCGATCAGCTTCTGTACTTCGGGCAGGACCGGGCGCCGAAGCCGAACGGCTCGACCTCGATGGGCTTCTGGTTCTTCCAGGACCAGGTCGGCCCGGATGGGGCAGGCGGCTTCACCGGCCAGCACGTCGACGGCGACGTCCTCGTCACCTCGGACATGACGAATGGCGGCTCCGTGTCCGTCGTGAACATCTTCAGATGGGAAAACGGCGGCCTCGTCGAGAAGGCGAGCCTCGCCAACGCCGAGTGTGGCTCCGCGCCTGAAGACTCACTTGCCTGCGCCATCGCCAACGAGTCGGGGCCGATCGAGGTTCCTTGGTCGTACCCGGCCGACGAAGTCCCACAGAACATCTTCTTCGAGGGCGGGATCAACCTGAGCAAGCTGTTCCCCGGCCAGACCCTCCCGTGCTTCTCGAGCTTCCTGGCGAACACTCGGACGTCTCCCTCCGAGACCGCCGACCTGAAGGACTTCGTCGCGGGCACGATCGACACCTGCGGCACGATCACGATCCACAAGAACGCCACGCCGAAGTCGGCGCAGAATTTCTCCTACAACACGACCGGGACGGGTCTCTCCGGCTTCCAGCTCGCCGACCCCACGGCCGGCGCTGACGCCTCGCAGACCAAGGTCTTCACCGGCCTGAAGCCCGGCTCGTACTCGGTCTCCGAGGTCAATCTGGCGCTTGGCTGGACGAACGACGAACTGACGTGTATGGCCGAGGGCCCGAACAGCTCCGTTAGCAAGGGCGGTAGCGATACCGGGCGGACGGCCTCGATCACGCTCGGCCTGGCCGGCAACGTCGACTGCACCTTCACGAACACGTTCGTCAAGCGGAACACGTCGGTCACGACCGATATCCACAACGCTGATCACCAGACGATTACGTCTGCCCCGATCGGCTCGATGGTGCACGACAAGGCGACGGTGTCCGGCGTCCCGGGCTTCGCGACGCCGACCGGCAACGTGAGCTTCACCGTCTATCCCGGCAACATGCAGTGCGAGGGTCCCGGCACGCCGCCGGCTCCATCGCGCTGAGCGGCGGCGTCGCGCATCCCTCCAGCGATGCGACGGTGCCGGTTGGCGGCCTCTCGTACAAAGCCCACTACGTCGGCGACTCGATCTACAACGCTGCCGACGGTCCCTGCGAGACGCTCGGTGCGACGAAGCTCGACTCGACGACCACGACTGACGTCCACAACGCGGATCACCAGGTTGATCACGCACGCGCTGATCGGCTCGAGCGGTGCACGACAAGGCGACCGTGTCGGGCGCCTTGATGACTCCGACGGGCTCGGTGGAGTTCACAGTGTTCATGGGCAGCACGGTCTGCAAGGGCGGCGCAGCCGACTTGGCCGCGGTCGCGCTCAGCGGCGGCGTCGCGCATCCCTCGGACCCGTCGGTCGTTCCCGTCGGCGGCCTCTCCTACCAGGCGCACTACCTGGGCGACGACACGTACAACGACTCTTACGGGCCGTGCGAGCCGCTTGTCGGCGACAAGCTCGACTCGACGACGCGCACCGACGTGCACAACGCAGATCATCAGGTGATCACGCACGCGCCGATCGGCTCGGGCGTGCACGACCAGGCCAACGTCTCGGGGTCGCTCGGCGACGCCAGCGGCATGGTCGACTTCACCGTCTACCTCGGCAACATGCAGTGTCAGGGCGACGGCATCGCTGCCGGCTCGGTCGAGCTGAGCAATGGTGTCGCGCATCCGTCCGACGTAGCGACGGTTCCGGTGGGCGGCCTCTCGTACCGGGCTCACTACAAGGGCGACGACACCTACAAGGAGTCGTACGGGCCATGCGAGCCGCTTGTCGGCGACAAGCTCGACTCGACGACGCGGACCGACGTGCACAACGCAGATCATCAGGTGATCACGCACGCGCCGATCGGCTCGGGCGTGCACGACCAGGCCAACGTCTCGGGGTCGCTCGGCGACGCCAGCGGCATGGTCGACTTCACCGTCTACCTCGGCAACACGCAGTGCGAGGGCGACGGGGCGCCTGCCGGCTCGGCGGCGCTCAACAATGGCGTTGCCCATCCGTCCGACGTTGCCGTGGTGCCCGTCGGCGGCCTGTCGTATCGCGCGCACTACAAGGGCGACGACACGTACAAGCCGTCATTCGGCCCCTGTGAATCATTGGTCGGCGACAAGCTCGAGTCCACGACGCGGACCGACGTCCATGCGCCTGGCCATGAGGTCATCACCTCGGCGCCGATCGGCTCGAAGGTGCACGACAAGGCTGCTGTCTCCGGCCCGTTGACGGTCCCGACCGGCAAGGTGGACTTCACTGTCTATCTCGGCAACACGCAGTGTCAGGGCGACGGCATCGCTGCCGGCTCGGTCAGCCTGAGCGACGGTGTCGCGGACCCGTCCAACGAGGCGACAGTCCCAGTCGGCGGTCTCTCATATCGGGCTCAGTACAAGGGCGACGAGACGTACAACCCGTCGACCGGGCCGTGCGAGTCGCTCGAGGCCGGCAAGCTGGACTCGACGACGCGCACCGACGTGCACAACGCGGCTCACGAGGTCGTCACGCACGCCCCGATCGGCTCCGGGGTGCACGACAAGGCGACCGTCACGGGTGCGCTCAGCGACCCGACCGGCACGGTCGACTTCACCGTCTATCTCGGCAACACGCAGTGTCAGGGCGACGGCATCGCTGCCGGCTCGGTCACGCTGAGCGGCTTCGTCGCGCATCCGTCCGACGACGCGACGGTGCCCGTCGGCGGCCTCTCGTACCAGGCGCACTACAAGGGTGACGACACGTACAAGGAGTCGTTCGGGCCCTGCGAGCCGCTCGTCGGCGACAAGCTCGACTCGTCGACCGCGACCGAGATCCACAACGCGGATCACGAGGCAATCGTGGATGCGCCGCTCGGTTCGACGGTGCACGACGAGGCGACCGTCAAGGGCTCCCTCGGCGACCCAGCCGGCATGGTCGACTTCACCGTCTACGAGGACAACGCGCAGTGCGAGGGCGAGGGTGCCCCCGCCGGCTCCGTCGCGCTGAACGGCGGCGTCGCGCATCCGTCGGAGAGTTCTGTCGTCGGCCCCAACGGGCTCTCGTATCGGGCGCACTACAACGGCGACGAGACGTACAACCCGTCGACCGGCCCCTGCGAGCCGCTCAACGCTCTCAAGGGCACGCTCACGGTGGTGAAGGACTTCGTGAACGCGCCCGAGGACGCGACCGTCACGCTGCGGATCCGCCACGGTCAGACAATCGCCGAGTCCGCCCAGAAGGGCGACGGCGGCTCGATCTCGAAGGTGCTCGCTCCGGGCACGTACACCGCCGAGGAGGTGAGCGGCGAGGGTGACGTGAACCTCGAGCTCTACAACTCATCGATCCAGTGCGTCGAGAACGGTGAGGGCGGCGACGTTGTCGTCCCGTCCACCCCGGGCACCTCGACCGCGGTCGACCTTGGCAACGGCGAGGACATCACCTGCACGATCACGAACAGGCACGTCCTCCCCTTGATCTCGGTCACGAAGACTCCGAGCCCTTCGGTGCTCCAGGAGCCGGGCGGCAACGTGACGTACACGATCGTGGTCACGAACGCCTCGGCGGTCGATCCGATCAGGATCACGAGCCTCGTCGACGACAAGTTCGGCGATCTCAGCGCCGAGTGCGGCATTCCGGGCGCCAAGTGGAACCTCGCGCCGTTGGCGAGCGCGCCGTGTGTCATCACGCGCTCGGTCACCGGTAGCACGAGCTCGCCGCACACGAACACGGTCACCGCGACCGGTCAAGACGAGGGCGGTAACGGTGCTCAGGCCCAGGCCTCGGCGACCGTGACGTTCACGGCGGCGCCACCGCCTCCGCCGGCACTGCCGCTCATCGACCTGGCGGTGACGAAGGTGGACAAGCCCGATCCCGCGAAGCTGAACGGGCAGATCACCTACACCATGCTCGTCACGAACAACGGCCCGGACACGGCGACAGGGGTCACGGTCGCCGATCCGCTGCCGGCCGGAACCAGCTTCGTCTCGGTCAGCACGACGCAGGGCACGTGCTCGTTCGGCGGCGGCCTGATCCAGTGCAGCCTCGGAAGCATCCCCAAGGGCGGCTCGGTGACGATCACGCTGGTCGTGAAGGCCCTGCGGCCCGGTCTGCTCACGAACGAGGTCACGGTCGTCGGCAAGGAGCCCGAGTCGAACACCGCCAACAACCGGGCGACGACGACGACGCTGGTGACGACGCCGCTCGTGCCGCCGAAGCCGAAGCCCAAGCCGGTCTGCTCCTCGGTGACGGCCGGTCCGAAGTCACTGCGGGTGGGTAAGCGCTCGACGATCACGGCGACGGTGAAGAACCGTGGCAAGGCCGTGAAGGGAGCCAAGGTGCTCGTGCGCGGCGCGGGTATCGCCAAGAGCGGCAGGACGAACGCCAGAGGCAAGGCTCACATCCGGGTGAGGCCCGTGCGGCCCTGGCATCGTGGTCGTCTCGGTGCCCCAGAAGCTCCAGTGCGGCTCGAAGCGCATCGGAGTGGTCGGTGTCTTCGAACCTCCGGTCACTGGCTAGTCGACGGATCCTGCTCGTCGGACTGCTTGCGCTCCTGGCCGTCGGGCCGGGAGCGCAGGCGGCCGACGCGTCGCTTGGGTCTGTTGCGGCGCGCGTGCAGACCGTCGGCGCGGGGAGCCTGAACCGGACCGTCGTCGTCCGGTCGGCGCCTCGCCGTCATGCGCGGCGCATCGCCGTCCTCCGGGAGTTCCGGTCCGACTACCGGCCCCAGATCGTCCTCGCCGTAGCGTCCGTTCGCGACAAGCGCACGGGCAAGCCAGGCTGGTACCGCATCGTCGTTCCGGGCCGTCCGAACGGGCGCCGGGGCTGGATCCCCGCCGCGGCGGCGTCCATTCGACCTATCCACCGGCTGATCACGATCGACCGCAGCGCGCGGCGGCTTGTGCTCTGGCAGGGCCGTCGTCGCCTGCTGAGCACGACGGTCGCGGTGGGGGCGCGCGGCATGGAGACGCCGCTCGGCCTCTTCTACGTGACCTGGAAGTTCGTGCCACACGCGCCGATCCTCGGCGCGTACGCCTTCGAGACGAGCGCCTACTCGAAGCTCTCTGAGTGGCCGGGGGGTGGCATCGTCGGCATCCACGGCACGTCCTCGCCCTGGCTCCTCGGCCATGCCGTCTCGCACGGCTGCGTGCGGGTGCACAACGCGGCCATCCTGCGCCTGCGGCGGCTCGTGCAGGTCGGGACGCCCGATCCGGATCGTTCCCTAGCCGCTCGCGGCCAGGAAGGACGTCACGTTGCTCGTCGCCTGGGCGCTGCGGCCCTTGGCCGGGCCCGGCCCGTCGAGCAGCGAGAGACGGTAGCCCCGGTCCTGGAACCGCGCGCCGCTGCGGAACCGCGTCCACGAGCCGCCGCGGCCGGCCGCCACCTCAACCTGCTCGAAGCGGAACGCGAAGCCGTTGCAAACGCCCGAGCCGCCGTCCCAGGCCTCGGCGGTGGCGATCGGGCGCCAGCGGCCGCTCGAGCCACGCAGGTGGAACGGCTTCGAGGCGGGACGGCCGTCAACCCACACGCGCCACCAGTGGGGACGGTCGCCAAGCTCGAGCACGGCGACGCTGCGGCCCTCACCGCGCACGACGTTCTCCTCTAGGAGCTTGAACGCCGGCTGTGTACGCGGCCGCTTGACCTCGTAGTAGAGGTTGCGCGACGAGCCGGGGAAGCTCGCGACCCCGACCTGAAGCCACTCGTCGGTGCCGTTCGGGCCCTGGTTGGGGCCGCCGACACCGACCCACGCGGCGACATGGCCCTTTCTGACGGCGTTCTCCCCGAGCGGGGTGAGCACCGCGCGAATCCCGTGGCCGCGGCGGTGCGACTGGAAGCCGGCGTATCCGTGCCCCACTGACGCGTAGGTGCCGGAGCTGCAGGCAGCCTGATCACTTGCAGCGACGCTCGAGGCGCCGGCCAGCGTGACGGCAATGACCCCGACGACGGCGGTCGGGAGGAGACGCATTCCATGCCTCCAGCGATTGGGGTTGCACTATGACAGCTACCCCGTTCTCTGCTGGACAAGCCGCGGTCGCGATACTGAGCGTGTGGGCGAGTTGCGACCTCCGGGCCCGCTCGAGGGGCGCATCGTGCGCGTCGAGCCGATCGCCGAAGAGCATCGTGGCGGGTTGCGCGAGGCGGCCGAACGCGAGCCGCAGATCCACCGCTTCACCAATCTCTACACCCTGGGGTTCGAGCGCTGGTTCGATCAGGCCCTAGCCGCGACGGAGGAGATCCCGTTCGTCGTGACCGTCTCGGGGCGGCCCGTGGGCTCGACGAGGTACCTCAACATCGAGCCGTTTCACCGCCGGACGGAGATCGGCTGGACCTGGCTCGAGCGGCCGCAGTGGGGGACGGGAGCGAACATCGAGACGAAGTACCTGCTTCTGTCAAACGCCTTCGACCGCTGCGGCCTGATGCGCGTGGAGTTCAAGACGGATGCGCGTAACCTCCGTGTGCGCGGCGCCCTGCTCGGCATCGGAGCGAGGTTCGAGGGGATCTTCCGGAAGCACATGGTCCTGCCCGACTCGATCCGGGACTCGGCGTGGTACGCGATCGTCGACGACGACTGGCCGCGCGTGAAGGAGCTCCTGGAGCGGAAGATCGACGAGCACGCGCTGAGAGGGGAGAGTAGCTAGGGCAGCCCGAGCAGGACGTACGCATGGATGACGGCGTCCTTGCCCTTGACCCGCAGCCCGGCCCGCTCTTCGACGACCGCCCCGTCCGGGAGCTGGTCGTACGTCTCCGCGCCGATCAGGACGCCGCCGACAGGCGCGACGCCCTCCAGGCGCGCACCCGTGTTGATCGTGTCCCCGAGCAACGGGTACGCGACATGGCCTTCGCCTCCGAGCTCCCGAACCACCGCTTCCCCGCTGTTGACGCCCACGCGCATCCGCGGCCAATCCGGATGCTTCTCGGCGATCCCCGAGAGCTCGCGCTGCAGCGCAAGGGCTGCGCATGCCGCCCGCCACGCGTGGTTGGGCTGGTCACCTCGGCTGTTGAAGACGGCCATGATGCCGTCGCCTATGAACTTCTCCACCTCGCCGCCGAACCGGCGGGTGATCAGCGGCGCAGCGACTCCCCAGTACGCGTCGAGCACGGCAGCGACCTCAGTCGGCGACGAGCGCTCCGAGAAGCCGGTGAACCCGACGAGATCGCCGAAAAGGACGCTGATGTCCTGGCGGCGCTCACGCGTCGTGGGGAGGTAGAGCTGCCGAAACCGCTCGTCGCGCCACTGGCGCTGAGCGGCGAAGCCGATGATCACGTACGCCGTGAGGATCAGGCCGTGCCATTCCCACCAGCTCGCGTGCCACTTGCGTTCCCCGGTGACTGCGACGCCGATCATCGCCTCGGCCAGCAGCAGGAAGCAGGCGATGACGGCCGCCGGCAGCAAGCTCCACCTGTGGCGGTAGATGTGCCAGTACCTCGCGGCGCTGACGCCGTAGATGATCGTCCCGACGATTGCCATAACGGCGAGCAGCGTGCCCGTGGCGGCTTCGCCGTGCGGCCCTCGCAACGGCGGCAGCTTCACAACCGTCCACACGAACCAGGCGCCCATGGCTACGAGGACCGCAGTTCGTAGGAGCCGCCGGCGGCGCATCAGGAGCGGCGCGATCTCCGGACGGAGGTCGACGAACGCCGACCCCGCCGCGAAGACGGCGCTCACGAGCAGTCCCACCGGTATGGCGACCTGGAAGCCTGCGTAGTCCTCCGAGAACAAGATTCCGGGTGTCCCGAAGGCGTGAAGCGCGAAGAAGCCTCCGGTCGCCATGAAGGCAATGGACAGGAGGAAGACGCGGGCATCGCGTCGCCGATTGGCAGCCTCCCCGGCCGCATAGCCGAGGACGAAGGCAACGGCGCCCGCGATCCCGAAGACCACGAAGTGAAGCCGGTAGCTCTCCAGGTGAGGGTCGAGCTGCGAGCGGAGCAGGAGCGAGACAAGCCCGATCAGCGGCAGCGCCGCGGCAACCACTCCGGCGACGACGACCGCCGCGGCTCGCGCCCGTTGGTGAGTCGCGGTCAGGGGCAGACCCGAATCCATAGCCAGGTCTAACGAAAAACTGCTGCTATCTCATCCCTGGAGCGGCTTGACCGAGTAGCCGTCGTCGCCTGCGATGACGAGGACGCCGTCTCCTTTCCCGAGCGGCGCCACGATCTCTCCAGTGAGGCCGAGGATCGCGGCTTCGTTCGTCGGGCTGTGGCCGACGACAACGGCGCGACCGCCGTCCGGCAAGGCGTCGAGCACGCGACGCAGTGCCGCGCCGAGCCGCTCCGAGTCCTCGGCGACGAGCTCAGGGTCGGCGTCGCGCAATGCCTGGAGCGTGCCGCTTCCCGCCTTCTGGTATGCCGCGCGCCAGCGGTCCTCGACCGCCGACCGCAGCCCGGGCTCGACGACGACGCCGCCCGGAACCGGCTCGGCAAGTGCTGCCAGGAAACAGGCGAGCGTCTGTGTCGCGCGCTGGGCGCCTGTCGAGACGCCTAGGTCATAAGCGCCGCGGAGGTTCCCACCGATCGCCAGCGCTGCGCGCACCCCTTCGACGGTGAGCACGTCACCGTCGGCATCGGTGTGCCGCCGGATCTCGATCTCCTTCGCCACCTTGTGCATTCTCGCCGCGAGTGGGACGATCGTGGAAAGCCGTTCGAAAGGAGTCCGCCGCGATCAGCAGGAAGGCGGCATTAGCTGGGATCTGGGCGCTCGTTGCCCTCGCAGCAACGAGCCCGGCAGCCGCACACGGCAGGCCGGACCATCAGCTACTGAAGACGTATCAGCCGGTGCTCGTCTTCCATCCGGCCGAGCTGTTCCGGCCGACCAAGGTTCAGACGTTCATCGCCGACTCAGAGCTGGAGCGTTTCGTCGGCACCAACCCTGCGCAGCAGTTGCCGCTCGATCCGTTCTGGACGGTGATCGACCCCGATCCCGGGCCGGGCGAGCTTGCCCACCTCGCGCCCGGAGCGTTCTACCGCCTCGACCAAACCACCTGCGAGGCCGATGCCCCACTCGCCGGGGCGGCTTGCTACGCCCAGGCCTGGGGTGGACGCGGCGGCACCGTCGTGTACGGCCGCGTGGCGCGCACCGCGACCCGGATCGTTCTCCAGTACTGGCTCTTCTATTACGACAACCCGCTCCTCCTTCCGCCGACGCCCGTCGGGACGTTCTGGCAGTCGCACGAAGGGGATTGGGAAGTCGTGAACGTGATCCTCGACTCATCCAAGGAGCCGCTCGAGGCCGGTTACAGCCAGCACTGCTCGGGACAGCGGAAGCCTTGGGCGAATGTGCAGAAGTCACCCGGTGGGAGCACACATCCGGTTGCGTACGTGGCCCTCGGCTCCCATTCGAATTACTTCGCGCCTGGGCCCGGTCCCCTGGGCGCGATTCCGATCAACCCGCTTTGCATCCCGGCGGCGGTACAGCAGTTCCTGCCCTTCTTGCCGTTCCTTCAGGTCGTCGACCAGGTGCTCGACGGCTCAGCCGTTGGCGCCGTCGCGGGGCCGCGGGGAAAGGGTGGCCAACGCGCGAAGATCCGCAAGATCGAGGGCAAGGCGTGGTCGATGTTCCCGGGGCGCTGG
Organism: uncultured Actinomycetes bacterium; assembly: GCA_963842235.1. Taxonomy (GTDB): domain Bacteria; phylum Actinomycetota; class Thermoleophilia; order Gaiellales; family Gaiellaceae; genus JACDAN01. The sequence continues at coordinate 79,074 of CAWJFT010000001.1, forward strand.
GGCGAGTCGGAGTACTTCTTCACGCCGATCGCGCTGGGACCGGTGCCGGCAGGAACAGCCGTCCCGGTGGGCCTCGCCCCGTCGAGCCCGCCGCAGCAGGGTCAATGGGATCCGGCGACGGTGCTCAGTTGGCCGCTCGTTCCCTGACCGCGGAGCTCAGTAGCGTCCCTGAGGCAGCCGGCGCTGAAGGTCCTGCAGCCAGGTAGCGGCACGCTGCCTCGCGAGCGCCCACGCTCAACGTGGAGGGAAGTGTCGGCTTCGCCGGGGTAAAGAGCCACGCCGCGAACAGATTGTCGAGTTGCTGCCCGGATACTTGCTCCGCCAACGCGATGAATTCGGGGGTCGTTCCGTTGCTGCGACTCTTGCTCGAGGCCCAGCCGCGAATGATCGTCCAGAAGGCGTCGTCGCCGACCTCATTGCGTAGCGCCTGCAGCGTCATCGCGCCGCGGACGTAGACGGCGCCGTCAAAGAGCAGGTCGACTCCTGGGTCGCCGATGACCACGGTCCAGAACGGGTCATTCGCCGGGATCGCGTCGTAGATCTCCTGGAAGATCTCGCCGGGCGTAACCCCAAACTCGTGCTCGGCCCACAACCACTCCGCGTAGGTCGCGAATCCTTCGTTGAGCCAGATGTCTTGCCACCGCGCCAGAGCGACGTCGTCACCGAACCACTGATGCGCGAGCTCGTGGACGACGACGGAGTCGCCGTTGACCGGGTTGCCGTTCTGGTCGAGCCAGAAGTACTTCGAGTACACCGGCCGAGTCTGCGTCTCGAGCGCAAAGAAGAGATCGTCCTGGTTGTCGACGATTCCGCCCGACCGTGCTGAACGGATACGGGCCAAATGCGTCGCTCAGCAGCTTCAGGATCTCACCTTGCCGCGCCAGCGATGAGTCGATCACCGCTCGCAGCCCACCCGTGATCGCCGAATCGACCGCGTCGTAGACCGGTAGCCCGCTCCCCGTCTGCCATTGGTGGACATCCCAGTAGCCGATGTCGATGGTCGCCAGGTACGACGCCATCGGTTCGCGGGCTTCCCACTCCCAGGTCGTCCGGTGCCCGCGATGGTCACGACCACGCAGGAACCCGTTGGCGACGACCTCGTATCCGTCCGGCACGGTGACCGCGAACGAGTACGACGCCTTGTCCAGCGGATGGTCGTTCACGGGGAACCAGGAGGCCGCGACCTCGGGCTGGCCGGCGACGGTGGCTCCATCCGGAGTCGCCATGAAGCCGGTCCTGATCCCGAAACCGGGCAAGACGAACTCGACGGGGACGCCGCTATAGCGGACTTCCACCTCGAAGCGGTGCCCCTTCTGCAGCGGGCGCTTCGGGGTAATGACGAGCTCCTGGCCGCTCCGACTCCAGCGTGCCCGCTTGCCGTCGACCTCAACCCGGCGCACGTCGAGCCCAACCAGGTCGAGGTCGAAGCTGCAGAGACTCTCGGTGGCGGTTGCGCGTACCGACGCATCCCCGTCGAGCTGATCTGTGGCCGGGTCGTAGGCGACGTCCAGGTCGTAGTGGCTGACGTCGTAGCCGCCGTTCCCGTACGTCGGGTAGTACGCGTCTCCGAGCCCCGGCGCGCCGGGAACGCAATCCTGCGCTTGGGCGACGCCGCAGAAGCCGAGGACGAGCGCCGCGAACGGGATTGCTGCGAAACCGAGCTTGCGGCCGAACGACATCCTCGCCCGATGCTACAGCCCTGGCGGAGAAAGTCGAGTCTTCCCTTAGATGGGAGCGCGCTTCGCTGCGCGCAGGGCATCGAGGGTCGCGCCGGCGAAGGCCGCGAGCTCCCGGATCCGGTTCTCGTCCTCGGCCGTGAAGTCGCCCCCGCCCGCCTTGTCGGAAAGCTGCAGGAGCCCGTAATCGCGGCCGTCGTCACCGCAGACCGGTGTGGCCAGCCAGCCCCGTAGCGGCGGGTGTCTGGAGGACTCCTCACCGAACCCTGTCCAGTCCGCGTGGGCCTCCACTTCGGCCTGAGTGAGGCGCAGTACCTGACCCGGCTCGAGCCGAAGGCCGTGGAGCCCCAGCCCGCGAGGATCGACGCGGTAGTCGCGCCACGCGGCGTAGCGCTCGCTCAGATTGAAGAACTTTCGGGCAGCGTGCCCGTCCCCGTCGAGATCGACTTTGAGAGCGGCCTGCTCAGCGCCGGTCAGAGCCCGCGCAAGACCGCAGGTCCGGCGCAGGAGATCGTCGAGGCGTGCGGCGAGCGCCGGATCGTCGGCGACTTCCGGCGCGATCTCTGTGCCTACGTCTCCGGTGTGGGTCATGGCCTCCAGCGCCGAGCGTAGCGATGGGCCGCTGGGCGACGGCGGCGCGCGTACGATCCCGGCATGACGCGCTACCTCCAAACCATGCGGGGACCGCGTACGCGAGCCGGATAGGTCGGCGTGAGCACAAGCGCGGTCCTCCTCGTTCTCGGCGCGTTCCTCGCAAGCGCCGTCGAGATGGTCGAGGCACTGACGATCGTCCTCGGGGTCGGCGTTGTGCGCGGCTGGCGCTCGACGCTGACCGGCGTCGCGACCGCCACCATCGTGTTGGCGGCGCTTGTTGCGGCGATCGGTCCAGCGCTGCGCCTCATGCCGATCGGCACGCTGCGCCTCGTCGTCGGCGTGTTGCTCCTCGCTTTCGGCTTGCAGTGGCTGCGCAAAGCGATCCTGCGTGCCAGCGGATACAAGGCGCTCCACGACGAGGAGGAAGCCTTCAACCAGGAACGGGACCGCGCCGCTAGTGCAGGGCTTCAGCGCCAAGCGGGACTCGATTGGTACTCGTTCACCGTGTCGTTCAAGGGCGTCCTGCTCGAGGGCCTCGAAGTCGTCTTCATCGTCATCAGCTTCGGGAGTACTCAGGGTCGCCTCGGGCTAGCTGCCGCGGGCGCAGTAGCGGCGGTTGTGCTCGTCGTCCTGGCCGGCGTTCTCGCCCGAGGCCCGCTCGAGCAGGTCCCCGAAAACACCATCAAGTTCACGGTGGGTCTCTTGCTCACGAGCTTCGGCTGTTTCTGGGCAGCTGAGGGCGTCGGAATCGAGTGGCCCGGCGATGAGCTCGCTCTCCTGGGTGTGCTCGGATTCCTCGCCGCCGTCTCGTTCGCGCTGGTGCGTGCGCTGCGTCGCCAGCGTCCCGCTGCGGTGCCGGCAGGTGCGCGAGCGTGAGCTCCCTGCGATCGTTCGGGCGCTTCTGGTGGAACTTCATAGTCGGTGACGACTGGCGAGTCGCGGCGGGACTCGCGTTCGCGCTCGGAGCCGCGTCGCTCTTCACCAGCCGGGGCATCGACGCCTGGTGGCTCCTACCGCCCGCCGTTGCGTTTCTGCTTGCCGGCTCGCTGTGGCGCGCGACGCGCCGAAACATCTAGCCTCGGAGTCGTACGATCCCGACATGACGCGCTACCTCCACACGATGTACCGGATCACCGATCCCGAGCGAAGCCGCGCCTTCTACGAAGCGCTCGGCTTGGAGTACCGCCGCGAGTTGCCGATCGTCCGTGAGGGCGAGCTCGAGGCCACGAACTACTTCTTCGGCGTGCCGGATCAGGAGGAGGAGCTCGAGCTCACCCTCAACCACGACGGACGAACGTACGACCTCGGCACGGGCTACGGGCACATCGCGCTCGGCGTCGACGACCTCGACGGCACGCTCGACCGCTTACACGAGCAGGGAATCGAGCCGGAACGTCCGCCGTACTCCGTCCGCGAAGGCGGATCGCGGTTGTGCTTCGTTCAGGACCCGGACGGCTACCGAGTAGAGCTCATCGAACGTCGCGCCTAGCTCGCCGGAGCCGGAGCCGCGATCGACGCGCGGTCACTGGATGTCGGCCTTCCGCACGCGCTCGAACCCCGCGACGCCGAGGACGCCGCTGTCCACGAGCCGCGCCATCCACCCGTGCCCCTTGTCCGGATCGGACTCGTCGTCTTCGGTCCCCACCGACACGAAGATCGAGCCTCCCCGGAAGCTCCAGCGCTCGATCTCGTCCTCGTCGCCCTCGACGTCGGCCCGGAACTGCTCCAGGTCCGTGCGCAGTCGCTCCTTGACGGTCGCGAGCCAGGTCTCGCGCGGGCGGTCGAAATCGACGCCGCATAGCTCCAGGAGGTCGTCTTCGACCTGCTCGAGCACGAGGGCGTCGATATAGCGCTCGGCCTCGTCCCAGTCCGGCTCTTCTCCGGGGTCGAGCGCGACCAGCTCGATCGAGAGGCCGGCCTGCTGGGCGCGGTCGAGCGTGGCCGCGGCCCCGTCCGGAAGCTCCTCCTCCTCGCGCCTCGCGAGTGCGTGCTCGAGCTCGTGGTCGGGCAGCTCCTCGAGCTCGGCGAAGTCGCGCTCGGCGATCAGCTCGAGATAGATCTCGCCCTGTTCGTCACGGGCCGGCTGCTCCATGACGACCCCCCAGCTGACCGGATGGCCGTCCTCGAGAGTCGAGAAGGAATGGCCGAGCCCGGGGGCGTCGGGGCGGAAGCGCCGAAACGCCCCCGTCTCCTCCCGCCCGTCGGGGTGCCGGAGCGTGAGGCGGTAGCGCCCCGGCTTGGCGACTGCCCGCCCCGAGACCCCTTCGCCGTCTGGCTCGACGCTCTCAATCAGCCAGTAGCGGCCTTCGAGCCGCACGACATCTCCGACCTGGAGCGGCTCGTCGCTCGCATACCGGTGCACGTGCTCCTGCCCGGTGCGGTGATGGGCGACGATGTCGTAGTGGTAGTCGCCGTGCTCGGTTGCCGGAACGGTCGTCATGCCCTCGGGAGGATGAGCTCGAAGACCTCGTCCTCGACCGGGACGAAGCCGGAGCGCCGGTAGAAGCTCCGCGCCGAGTCGTTGTCTCGCTCGACGACGACCCGGAGCGCCCGAGTGTGCTCGGCGATTGCGTACCCCTCGGCGAAGGCGAGCAGCCGCCGCCCGACTCCGCGCTGCTCGTGGCCGGGTGCGACGAAGAGCTGCTCGACCACGGTGGTCTGCTCGGCCGGGCGCAGGGCGACGTACCCGGCAGGTTGCCCGTGCTCCTTCGCGACGAAGACGACGTCCTCCCGAAGCGACGCGAGCACCTTGCGGTCGTCCCAGCCCGGCTCGGAGCCGAACACGCCTTTGGCAAGCCCAAAGAGGTGGAGGAGGTCCTCCTCTACCTGAGGTGCGATCTCGATGGGAGCTGAGGGGCCGGTTGTCAGACCGTCGCCTGCGCTTCGGGCGTGACAGCCTCAACCGTGAGCTCGCGGAGATCGACGAGCGCGTACTGGCCTTGATCCATGCGACCGGGGGAGATGACGAGCGACTTGGCGATGCGCATCTCCGACGCGCCCTCACGGCCGACGACGACGAGTCTCGGCTTGTAGGTCTTGATCAGCTCCGCCAACACCTCGCTACCGGGCTCGTGCAGGCCCTTGTGCGCTGGCGACGTCGTGAACAGGAACACCTTCTCGCGTTCCTTGAACTCGTACAGGACCTTCAACCGGTACTCGACCTCCCACCCGGGGTAGCGCAGCTGGGTCTCTTCGCCGCGGATCGCGTCGGGGTCGTCGAGGATCTCGCCGCCCATGCCGGAGAAGACGAGTTGTCCCGGGGCCTGAACCGCCGTCGCGTGTACTCCGCGCAGCAGCGGAAACGCGATCTCCATGTTGTAGGCCTCGCGCAGGTAGTCCCGCAGCGGGGCATCGTTTGCGCCCGGCAACCAAAAGGTGTGCAGGCCTGACTCCCCCAGCGTGCGGAAGATCTCGCGGTAGGTGTCCGCCTTGCTCCAGGCGGCGCCGAGGTCGCCGACCACGACGACGCCGTCCACGCCCAGATCCTGGTGCCGGTCGAGCACTCGGGCGAGGGGCTCGACCTCCCCCCGGATCTGCCCGACGACCAGCAAGGTTCGAATCGCTCGGGTCATCTCAACTCCTCCTTCTTCATGTCGTCACGACTGGGACACTCCTCGTGCGGCGAACCGAACGTCAGGATCGCGGCGGACACGAGGACGCTCAAGGACAGGACGGCGAGACCCACGAACCTCCGCTCAGGTCGTCGGCCCAGCCGAACGCACATCGAGGGTGCTGCCGACTGCCGAGATCAGATCGAGATCGAGGCCCTGCAGGGGTTGGCCGTTTCTCGACTGGCGCACGACCGACACGCCGGTGCGGCTGGCGGCGGGCACAAGTCCCATGTTCCCTTCAGGCGCGACCGCAAACCGCGCCAGGGTCGTTCCTCGGCCCGGCGCGTCGTCTGGGTTACCGCGGGTTGCCGTGGCGGCCGTTAGAAGTCCGAGATGCGGGGTATGAAGTGAGTTGCCCCTAGTTGAGCCTGGACCCGAACGGGAGGGATCTGAGAATGTCCGAGCAGCCTCGTTGCCCACGCCACGGACGGCCTGCGATTGCATCGAGAGTCCGGCTTCGTCCGGACGGCACGCAGGAGACGGAGTACCTCTGCGAGATCGACCTCGCGGAGGAGCGGATGCAGCGCGGCTTCGGACGCCGGAGCCTCTTCGACGACTTCTTCTCGGACTTCTTCGGCGACGGTCCGTCGGGCGGGCCCACCGAGGGACGGGTCTCGGCGCCGCAGCGGCAGGCGGAACGCGTCGATGTGACGGAGTTCTTCAGCGACGCGACGCGTGCGCTCCTGCAACGCGCGGCGCAGACGGCGGTGGAGTGGGGAAGCCTCGACCTCGACACCGACCACCTCCTCTACGGCGCATTGCAGGACGACGTGGTGCGCCATGTGCTCGGCCAGATCGACGCCGATCCGGACGCGATCGCCGACCAGATCGAGGAAGAGGCGAGCCAAGCCGAGCGGACGGACGTCGCGCCGTCGCTCTCGCCCGACGCAAAGGCCGCTCTACTCGCCGCCTACGAAGAATCACGCGAGCTCGGGAGCTCCTACGTGGGGCCCGAGCATGTTCTGCTCGCCCTCGCGCGTGACACGGAATCCGAGGCCGGACAGCTGCTCGAGCGCTTCGGCGTGACGCACACGAAGCTTCGCGGCGCCGTCATCCGCGGGGTCGAGGGCGGCGCACCGCGCGAGACCTCACAGACGCCGAGGCTGGACGAGTTCGGGCGCGACCTGACGGCCGAGGCCCGCGAAGGCAAGCTCGACCCGGTGATCGGCCGCGCGGACGAGATCGACCAGACGATCGAGATCCTCTCCAGACGCACGAAGAACAACCCGGCGCTCCTCGGCGAGCCGGGCGTCGGAAAGACCGCGATCGTCGAGGGGATCGCGCAGCGGATCGTCAACGACGAGGTGCCGGAGACACTGGCGGGGAACCGCGTCATCGCGCTCGATCTGGCCGGGATGATCGCCGGGACGAAATACCGCGGCGAGTTCGAGGAGCGTCTGAAGACGGTCATCGACGAGGTCCGCGGGGCCGAGGACCTGATCCTCTTCATCGACGAGCTGCACACGGTCGTCGGCGCCGGCGCGGCGGAGGGCGCGATGGACGCCTCCAACATGCTCAAGCCGGCGCTTGCCCGCGGCGAGCTTCACGTGATCGGCGCGACGACGCTCGAGGAATACCGGAAGAACATCGAGAAGGACGCTGCGCTCGAGCGTCGGTTCCAACCCGTGCTCGTCCGCGAGCCGACGGTCGAAGAGACGATCGAGATCCTCCATGGGCTCAAGGACCGGTACGAGGCCTTCCACCGCGTCCGGATCTCCGAGGAAGCGATCATCGCCGCGGCAGAGTTGTCCGACCGCTACATCCGCGACCGCTTCCTGCCCGACAAGGCGATCGACCTGATCGACCAGGCGAGCGCCCGCGTCCGTCTGCGGACGAAGACCAAGGACGACGACACGAGGTCGCTGGAGGAAGACCTGCGCCGCCTCGCGCGGGAGCGCGACCAGGCGACCGCGGCCGAGGACTACGGCCGGGCCGGTGAGCTCACAGGCCAGATGGACTCGCGGCGAGGCGAGCTCGACGACAGGCGCAAGGGCCGGCCACGCGCCGCCGAGGTGACGGCGGAGGACATCGCGGAGATCGTCTCCCGTTCAACGGGCATCCCCGTCTCACAGCTCACGACCGAGGAGCGTGAGCGGCTGATGCGGCTCGAGGAGGAGCTCCACGCGCGCATCGTCGGCCAGGAGGAAGCAGTCTCAGCCGTCGCCGAAGCGGTGCGGCGAGCCCGTGCGGGGCTCGGCGATCCGAATCGGCCGGACGGCAGCTTCCTGTTCCTCGGCCCGACCGGCGTGGGCAAGACGGAGCTCGCCCGGACGCTCGCCGAGGCTCTGTTCGGCGACGAGAAGCTGATGATCCGCTTCGACATGAGCGAGTTCCAAGAGCGGCACACGGTCTCGCGGCTCGTCGGCGCGCCTCCGGGCTACGTCGGCTACGAGGAAGCCGGTCAGCTGAGCGAAGCCGTACGGCGCCGGCCGTACTCGGTGCTCCTCTTCGACGAGATCGAGAAGGCGCACCCGGACGTCTTCAACATCCTCCTCCAGATCCTCGACGACGGGCGGCTGACCGACGCCCAGGGCCGTACCGTCGACTTCAAGAACACGATCGTGATCATGACCTCGAACATCGGCGCCGACCGCATCCAGGAGTACGCGCGGACGGGGGGCGACTTCGATCAGCTGAAGGAAGAGCTGATGGACATCCTGCGCGGGAGCTTCCGGCCGGAGTTCATCAACCGGATCGACGAGATCATCGTCTTCCGGGCGCTGACGGACGAGCAGATCGCCGACATCACCAAGCTCTTGCTCGACCGGCTCGCACGCCGACTGCGTGCCCAGCGAATCGAGGTCGAGTTCGAGGAGGAGGCCGTCAAGCTCCTCGCCCGCGAGGGGTTCGACCCGGAGTTCGGCGCCCGTCCGCTCCGACGCACGATCCAGCGCCTGGTCGAGAACGAGCTCTCGCGGATGGTGCTCGGCGGTTCGGTCGAGGAGGGCGACAAGGTGAAGGTCACCGTGAAGGGTGACGACCTCCACTTCGAGGTGGAGCCGGGCGGCGCCGCGGAGCTCGCGGAGGAGGCCGAGCGCGAGGAGCAGACGGCCGGCGCACCCGCATAGCACCCGGCGAACGGTCGGCGGCCTCTAGCCGAACGCGTGACATGGCCAAGCTGATCTACACGGCGATCGCGTCGCTCGACGGCCACGTCGCCGACGAGGACGGCAACTTCGACTGGGCCGAGCCGGACGAGGAGGTGCACGCATTCGTCAACGAGCTCGAGCGAAGCGTCGGCACGTATCTCTATGGACGCCGGCTCTACGAGGTGATGGTCGCGTGGGAGACGATCCCCCTCGCCGACCAGCCGCCCTTCGTCCGGGACTATGCGGAGATCTGGCGTGCGGCCGACAAGATCGTCTACTCCAGGACGCTGGAGGCGCCGGCGAGCGTCAGGACGCGAATCGAGCGCGACTTCGACCCTGAAGCGGTCCGGCTGCTGAAGACGGCAGAGGAGCGTGATCTCTCGGTGGGCGGGCCGGAGCTCGCCGCCAAGGCGTTCAAGGCCGGCTTGGTCGACGAGTGTCATCTGTTTCTTGCACCCATCGTGGTCGGAGGCGGCAAGCGGGCTCTTCCCGACGGCGTGCGCCTACCGCTCGAGCTGCTGGACGAACGCCGTTTCGGCAACGGCACGGTCCACCTCCACTACCGCGCGAGAACGTAACGCCGCGTATGTTCCAGCTTGTGCACTCGATCGCGTCGTGGCTCATCGACATGGTCGGTGTCCTCGCGGTGATCGCGCCTGTCCCGGCGCGCGGTTGACGTGGCGCGCGGCGATCACAGGCTGCGGCGAGAGCAGCTGGAGCCGCTTCCGAGGAGGGAGGAGCTTCAGGCTCTCGTCCGCTACTACCACCAGCTCCAGAACGAGCACAAGCGGGCGCCGCTCGAGAGTGCGACGAGGCGTCGAATCGAGGAGCGGCTCCTCGACGTTCGCCGGCGGTTCGACCGCGTGCTCCAGGAGTGGGTCCCCGAGGAGGAGCTCCGGAAGGCGTGGTGGCAGCACCTGCACAACCGCGCGCCCGAGCCGGCCGGGCCGCCTGAGATTCGGCCCCTCGTCTTCCGTGGCGTTTCGGAGGCCGGCTCCGTCGTCGAGGTCCGGGGCAAGAAGGGCGAGGAGCTCGAGGTGCGAGTCGACGGCGCGCTCACCGAACGCATCGCCGGAGAGAAGGACTTCTCGCCGGTCACGGCACCGCTCACGTTCCGTCTTAACGAGACCCACGCGCACGAGAGCTTCACCGCTTCCCCCGAAGCGCTCGACGCGCTCGCCGACTTCCTCGACGACGGAAAGCCGCCGCCCTGGGATTACGCCTCGGAGCTGCTCTCGGATGGGCTCATCGACGTGCACTTCGCGTTGACGCCGCGTGGACGGCGAGCGCTAGCAAGCCGGTAGCACGCCGTCCTGCATACCCGCCCAGGCCGCGGTTCCGTGAGCAGCACCTAGCAGCGTCTATCCTCACCTCGTCCTGGGGCCGCCAAGCAGCCCCAATGGAGAGGGAGGCTCCTATGGTGAGACACCACTTTTGGCACGTCCTGGTCGTCGCCTTCGGGCTGATCGTTCTCGTCGCGCCGTCTGCATCGGCCGGACCGGGCACGGCCGGACCGAACATCAAGGTTTCGGGTGCGAGCCCGTTCGCAGGCTGCACCGCCGACGCAGGCCAGACCGGCACGAATTTCCTAAACAGCGAGGTCGAGCCGTCGATCGCAGTCAGCGCGGTCGACCGAAGCGGTGACGGCGTTCCCGACAGGATTGGCGCCTATCAGCAAGACCGCTGGGACAATGGTGGTGCTCGCGGGATCGTCGCGTCCGTCTTCCAGGCGGGTGCCTGGCACCAGGTCGTGATCCCCGGCGTTTCAACGTGTTCGGGTGGAACGTTCCATCGCGGGACGGACCCGTGGGTCACGATCGCGCCGAACGGCGACGCGTATGTGCAGACGCTGACGTTCCAGGACTTTCCGACGTTCAGCACGTCGATTATCTACGTCAACAAGTCGACCGACGGCGGCCTCACCTGGGGGCCGCCGACCCAGCTCGTTCGCAACGACTCGTTGTTCCAGTTCAACGACAAGAACTCGATCACGGCGGACCCGTTGAACTCGAACTTCGTGTACGCGATCTGGGACCGCAGCCGGTTCCCGAGCGACAAGCGAGAAATCCACTCGCTCTCGGGCTTCCCGCGCTCGATCCGCAGTGACGCGATCTTCGCGCGCACGACGAACGGGGGTGCGAGCTGGGAGCCGGCGCGCGCGATCTTCATGCCGCGCGCGAACGAGTTCGGCATCGGCCATCAGATCTCGGTTGTCCTAGCGGGGGCGCACAGCGGAAGGCTGGTCGACGTCTTCACGCTCTTCCACGGCTCGGGCTCGAACAAGAAGGGTCAGGCGATCGCGGTGATGACCTCGGACGACCGCGGTGTGACCTGGTCCGATCCGATCACGGTGAGCAAGTACCTGCCAGGCTTCGTCAGCGACCCTGATGACGGCACGCCGCTCCGTACAGGCGACATCATCCCGGACATCGGCGCGGGCCCGAACGGCGAGCTCTACGTCGTCTGGCAGGACGCGTCACTCGCTCCTTCGGGGTCGGCGATCGCGTTCTCAAAGTCGCTCGACGGCGGCGCCACGTGGTCGGCGCCGGTCCGGATCAACACGCAACCCGATGTGCAGGCGTTCACTCCTGCGGTCGAGGCGTTGGCCGACGGCACCATCGGCGTTACGCACTACGACCTGCGGTTCAACATGCCTGATCCTGCGACGCTGCCGACCGACTACTGGTTCCTGCACTCGCATGACGGCGGTGCAACGTGGACGGAGACACGGGCAACAGACGCCTCGTTCGACCAGAAGCTGGCGCCGGACGCCGGAGGGCTCTTCCTCGGCGACTACATCGGCCTCTCGAAGGCAGGCGGCCAGTTCCTCTCGTTGTTCACGAAGACAGAGGCGACCGACCCGGCCTCCGAGTTCGTCGTCTCTCTCACACCGTAAGCAGGCGCATGGGCGGGGCTCCGGGTGGAGTCCCGCCCATCGTTTCCAGCGCTACGCGAACGCAGCGTCCGAAACGAGCCCGAGCTCGTGCGCGACGGTCGTCGCCTCGGTGCGGTTGGCGACGCGGAGCTTCCGATAGATCTTGTGCAGGTGGAACTTGACGGTCTGGTCGGAAAGGAAGAGCTCCTTGCCGACCGCCTGATTCGAAAGCCCACGCGCTCGACGACGACCCGGAGCGCCCGAGTGTGCTCGGCGATTGCGTACCCCTCGGCGAAGGCGAGCAGCCGCCGCCCGACTCCGCGCTGCTCGTGGCCGGGTGCGACGAAGAGCTGCTCGACCACCGTGGTCTGCTCGGCCGGGCGCAGGGCGACGTACCCGGCAGGTTGCCCGTGCTCCTTCGCGACGAAGACGACGTCCTCCCGAAGCGACGCGAGCACCTTGCGGTCGTCCCAGCCCGGCTCGGAGCCGAACACGCCTTTGGCAAGCCCAAAGAGGTGGAGGAGGTCCTCCTCTACCTGAGGTGCGATCTCGATGGGAGCTGTGGGTTTGCTCGGTTTTCAGACCGTCGCCTGCACGAGCGCCGGCGAACAGCGAAGCTCTAGCCGAACGCTGACATGGCCAAGCTGATCTACACGGCGATCGCGTCGCTCGACGGCTACGTCGCCGACGAGGACGGCAACTTCGACTGGGCCGAGCCGGACGAGGAGGTGCACGCCTTCGTGAACGACCTCGAGAGGAGTGTCGGCACGTATCTCTACGGGCGCCGTCTCTACGAGGTGATGGTCGCCTGGGAGACGATGCCTCTGACCGACCAGCCGCCGTTCGTCCAGGACTACGCGGAGATCTGGCGCTCGGCCGACAAGATCGTCTACTCCAGGACGCTGGAGGCGCCGGCGAGCGCCCGGACCCGGATCGAGCGCGACTTCGACCCAGATGCGGTCCAGGAGCGGAAGGCGGCAGCGGAACGGGATGTCTCGGTGGGCGGCGCTGAGCTCGCCGCCCAGGCGTTCAAGGCCGGGTTGGTCGACGAGTGCCACCTGTTCCTTGCACCGATCGTGGTCGGAGGAGGCATACGAGCCTTCCCTGACGGTGTCCGCCTACCGCTCGAGCTGCTGGACGAACGCCGTTTCGCCAACGGCACCGTTCATCTCCACTACCGCACGAGGACGTGAATCCGCAGCTGCCGTCAGGAGGAAGTCATCCACCGCGCGGGGTGCCGGAGGAGTGACTACAGAGTCGTGATTACCCCCGACTGCGTGGATGAGCTCGTCGTCGCTTCGCTAGGGTCGGATGACCTTCCACGGCGACCGAGAGGAGTTCGGGATGGCGTCCGTTTCGGAGCGGGAGAGCAGCGAGATCGAGGCGGCAAACGCCTCCGGCACCACTCCGGTCGTCTTCATCCACGGCCTCTGGCTGCTGCCGAGCAGCTGGGCCAACTGGGCGGACTTCTTCAAGCAGGCCGGTTACGCGCCGCTGACGCCGGACTGGCCAGACGATCCGGAAACGGTTGAAGAGGCGCGGGCGAACCCGGACGTCCTCGCCAAGAAGACGCTGAAGCAGGTTGCCGACCACACGGCCGACGTGATCGGCAAGCTCGAGAAGAAGCCCGCCGTGATGGGGCACTCGACCGGCGGATTGCTCGCCCAGATGCTCGCCGGCCGTGGGCTCTCGGCAGCCACGGTTGCCATCGACCCGGGCGTGTTTCGCGGCGTCCTGCCGCTGCCCCTTTCCACGCTCAGGGCGAGTGGACCTTTCCTGTTGAACCCCCGGTATCGAGGCCGCGCGATCACGCTCACCTTCGACCAGTTCAAATACGGCTGGACGAACGCCCTCGATGAGGACGAGGCGAAGCGCCTGTACGACACCTACCACGTGGCCGGGTCGGGGATCGCGCTGGCCCAGATGGGCAACGCCAACCTCAACCCCTGGACCGAGTCGAAGGTCGACACGAAGAGCCCTGATCGGGGCCCGCTGCTGATCCTCGACGGGGAGCAGGACCACACGGTTCCCTGGGCGATCGCCAACGCCTCCTACAAGCGGCAGAAGCGCAACCCGAACGTCACCGAGATCAAGAAGATGCCCAACCGCGGCCACTCGCTGACCATCGACCACGGCTGGCAGGAGGTCGCGCAGACCGCGCTCGACTTCGTCAAGCGGTTCGTCCCGGCCAAGCCGAGCTAGCTGCTTTATCTACTCAGCTAGTGCCTATGCCGCGGCGGCGAAGAAGTCGATAAGCAGTTGGTTGACGCGTTCAGCCTCGTCGTGATGCACCCAGTGCGACGCGTCGGGTAGGCGCTCGACGCGGTCGAGGTTTGGTACGTCGTCGCGCTCGGGCTCGGCCAGTTCGGAGCCGAGGTAGGAATCGCGCTCCCCCCAGATGACGAGTGTCGGCGCCGAGATCGGGCGAAGCTTTGCTGCGGCTTCCTTCTGGGACTGCCTCACCGAGGCACGGTAGTAGTTGATCATCCCGGCCGCTGCCCCTGGCTGCGACCACGCCTCGACGTAGCGTTCGATTTCCTGCGGCGTGTAAGGCGGGTTCGCGTCCTGCAGGAAGTGCCGGAAGAAGTGCCAGTCTCTGGCGTGCACCACGTCCTCGGGCAGTTTCGGTACCGCAAAGAAGAAGAAGTACCAGGACTTCCGGAGCTGGCTCGGGTGGTGCAGTCCCTCCTGAAGCCGCCGCGGATGGGCCGCGTTGAGGATGGCGAGTCGGTCGACCACCTCGGGGTGGTTCATCGCGGTGGTCCAGGCGATGCTTCCGCCCCAGTCGTGACCGACCAACAGCGCGGACTCGGCACCGAGTGCTCCGATGAGGCCGCGGATGTCGGCGGCGAGCAGGTCGACCGCGTAGGCCTCGAAGCCCTCTGGCTTCGATGACAGGTTGTAGCCACGCGTGTCGGGGGCGACGACCCGAAAACCAGCCGCCACGAGCGGCTCGATCTGTAGCCGCCAACCGAACCAGAACTCCGGGAAGCCGTGCAGCAGAACGATCAGCGGCCCATTGCCGGCCTCGACGTAATGCAAGTTCGTATCGCCGACTTCGGCGTAACCCTCCCGAAGCTCGGTCCCGACGTCAGGGAGCAGGCTGGTGGTGGTCATGAGGACCTCCGTGGTAGGGGACTTGGGCGCGAGACTACGCCTGCCGGTCTGGATCGGCAACAACTGTCACCCTGCCCGTTAGCGGACGGTAAAGGCGCGCGAATTCGCGCCCTCGTACGGCAGCGAGCCCCAGGCGAGTTTGTCGCCGGCCCGAATCCCCAATGCCTCGGTTTCCCCGGCTGCGAGCTTGAGCACCGAGTGGGCTCGCGGATGGGCGGCCGCGCGCCACGGAGGCAGGTGCTCTCTTGTCGCGAGGACCTTCAGGTCTCGGTCCAGGAAGATGACGTCGATCGGGAAGCGCATGAATGCCGTGTGCACAAACCATCTCGGACGCACGAGCATGCCGCGGCCCGCGGGGCAGCCTCGTACGGCCGATCAGCCCGCGCGTCCGGCTCACTGGGCCGTCGGCGAGCTCGCACCGTTCGCAGACGATCTGACCGTCCGGTCCCACGAGGACGAGCGTATTCATTGCTCCGGCAGCATCGCGGCGTGACGCAGGAACGGCGTCTACCGGACGGGTAGTTCGACTACCCGGTGAACCACCCGTTCGGGTGATTCGATCGGCTGCCGGGCGCCGATAGAAATGAGCTACGTGTTTCGGGCGCCCCTGCGGCGGCGCCTGGAAGCGTCAGCGCCAGTCCACGGATACCACGTCGACCGGCTGCTCGAAGCCCTTCAGCTCCTCGGTGCGCGGCTCTGATACGCGGAACGCCGTCGGGACGCCGTCGAGCGTTTCCCGGCTGACGAGGATCTCGGCGGCCCCTGCTGCGGCGCCGATTCGCGCGGCGACGTGCACGCCCTCGCCGCCGTAGTCGGTGAATTCGGCGTCCGTGTGGAAGGCGCCGCCGGTGTGCGCGCCGATCCTGACGTCCGGCGCGACGATCTCCGCGGCGAGCGCGCGCTGGATTGCAACTGCGGCCTCGATCGCGGCATGGGGATTGTCGAACGCCGCGAAGAAGCCGTCGCCCGTCTGCTTGATCACCTCGCCGCCGTGCTGGACGATGCTTGCGCGCAGCAGCTCGTCGTGCCGGGCGAGGAGCTTCTTCCACTTCGCCTCGCCGAGCGCGTCGAGCAGCTTCGTCGAATCGACGATGTCGGTGAAGACGAACGTGCGACGCGCCTGGAGCCTCCCGAGGAGCTCCTTTACTCGCTCCTCGTCCAGCTTCGCGCCTAGCCGCTCGAACGTCGCGAGCGCGGCCTCGAGCTCGGCCGTCGCCGCATGCTCGTCTCCCTCGCGCCGGAAGGCGATTCCGAGCAGCAACCGGGCCTGAGCGGTCTCGTAGGGCGCGCCGACCTCCTGCCACTCGTTTCGCGCGAGCTTGAGGCAGTGCGCGGCCGCTTCGGTGTCGTTCTCGGCGAGCTCGATCCGGCCGTTGGCCGCGTGGACAGTGGCGTCGAACGCCGGAGTTCTCCGGCCGCCGATCTTGTACGAGTCGACGATCTGCTCGAGCTCAGCCGCAGCCTCGCGTGCCTTGCTGAGGTCGCCTGCGGCGACGGCGATCTCCACCTGCGCTGGGAGTCGCTGGATGCGCGGCAGCGGCTCCTTCACCTCCCGGAGCGTCCTGGTGATACCGGCAACCGCCGCCTCGACCTTGCCTTCGGCGAGCCGAAGGAGCGAGAGACCGGGTTGCGGATCCCGTCCGAGCTCGTCCGAGCGCCGGTACGCCTCCTCGGCTGCGGCGAAGTCGCCGAGCCGACGGCGAATCTCTCCGATCTCGTAGTAACCGCCGGCCGTGATGGAGCGCTGGAAGTCGTGGAGCTCCTCACAGGCCTCCATCGCCTGCTTCTCGGCACCGGCCAGGTCGCCGCGAAGCCGCATGATCTCCGCGCGGTGGATCCGGCAGGCGCCCGGGAAACCGCTGACATCGAGCTCGTCGCACCACCGATTTGCCACTTCCGTCCACTCGGCGGCCCGACGGTAGTCGCCCAGATCTTGGAAGGAGCTGATGGCGATGCAGTAGACGAGCCCGGTCGAGTACGGCTGCAGCTCACCGCACACGCCTGCAGCACTCGCCTCGTCGATCAGCGCGAGCCCCTCCTCGACTTCTCCAGCTTTCACGAGCGCACGACCTTTTCCGACGAGCGCCAGCACCTGTACGTCACGGTCGCCGAAGCGCCCAGCGAGCTCGAATGCGTGGTCGAAGCCGGTGATGGCCTCGGAAAGATTCCCCTCCGCGAACATCATGTCGATTGCGCGTGTGAGCGCCAGGAGCCCGTGCTCGGCCGACTCCGGCTGGCCGGCGAGCAGCCGCTCGGCGTTGGCGAACCAACCTTGGGCAACCGCGAATGCGCCGCGGCCGGAGTGATCCCAGGAAAGCCAGAGCGCAAGTCGGGCCGCGCTGAGCGTCTCACCCGCGGCGGAGAAGCCCGCGTAGGCGCGCTCGCGCAGCTTGATCGCCTGTTCGAGCTGTCCCCTCCACCAGGCCGCCTCCGCGAACCGCTCGAGGTCCTCCGGCGTCAGATCCTTTCTCTCGACGCGCGAGTAGGCGTCGTAGGCCTCACGCCAGGAGTTCCGGCTGGCGGCCGTACGGGCCGCGTCAAGAGCATCAACCGTTTGAGACATGGCTCTCAATGGTGACATGAGCAGGCAGGTCGACCAAACGCTTGGAGTGCCTGGCCAGATGTCCAGGGCTCTCCCGTGTCGAACCTGTCCTTCCGGCCGTCGCGAGGCTAGAACCGCCGTTCTAGCGTGGAGGGCGCCCGGCGGGGGAGCACACGGGCCTCTGTCCGGTCGAAAGGACGGTGGATATCGAGCGTGCGCCAGGCCCAGAACTTCGCAGCCGATCGGCGGCTGATCCACGTTCGGCTGGTGGCTGTCCTGCTCTTCGCGGCCTGCACCTTCGCCTTCGGATCTGCGGAAGCCTTGGCGACGAGCCCGGCAAACGGCGCACGGGCCACGGCGCCAATCCCCGATCCAAAGCCGCCGCCGAAGCCCGACCCGAAACCGCCGCCTCCGAAGCCTCCACCACCCGCACCGCCGCCTCCTCCGCCTCCGCCACCGCCTCCGCCGCCTCCCGCGCCCAGTCGCAAGGCGCGAGCCAAGACTCCGAGCAAGGCCGTGGCGCCCACTCCGCCGCCTCGGCCCCCCGCCGCCCGCCCGAAAGTCGTTCCTCACAAAGCCCCCGCGCGGCGTCCAGTCGAGCGGCCTGCGGCCAAGCGCGTGAAGCCGCGGGCCAAGGCTCAGGCCACACCGAAAAAGCTTCGGCACGTGCAGCGGCGGAAGGCTCACGTGCGTAAGGCGATCCGGCCGACATATGCCACTGCCGTGCGCGAGACGCTGGGCGCGAATGCGTATCCGGCTCCAGCCTTCACACGGCGTGACCCTTCGCTCTCGAGGGCACTCCCGGTCTTCGTGCCCTTGCTCGGACTGGGGCTCTTGCTGCTCGCGGGAGCTTCGGCCCTTTCGGCTCGGCGTCTTCCCTTGCCGGCTCGAGCGGAGGCGCTCTATGCGCGCCGCGTCGACCTCGCCGCCATCGGGTTCGGAGCGATCGCGCTTGCACTGCTCTGGCTCAACGTCACCGTCGTCTTCTGAAGGAAGGGGTCCATGTTCAGCCGCCGCCGCCTAACCCTCATCGCCGCCGCCGTGGCCTGCCTACTCCCGGCCGCGGGCGCCTCGGCCGACCCACTCAACACATTCAGCGCCATAGCAGCGCCTTCGCACGTGAAGCCGTCGAGCTCAATGTCTTTCACGGTCATGCTGACCAACGATCCCGCGTCGCCTGACTCCGCCCATCGGGCGACGGTCGCCATCCCATCTGGCTTCTCAGTTGCGGCACCCAGCGTGCAGGCGACGACGACGGCCGCCGGCTCTTGCGGCGTCTTCACCTGGGTGGCGGACGGCGAGCTGATCGCCGATCAGAAGATCAACCTCAAGCGGCCCGGCGCAGACAACACGGCGCTGTGCCCGGGCGCGACACTGACCGTGGCCTTCACCGCCACGTCTGGCGCCGCGGAAGGAACCTACCCATGGACGAGCGTACTTTTCCGAGGCGCCAACGACGTGTTCACGTTGACCGGCTCCCAGCCGAGCGTGATCGTCGACGGCACCGCTCCGACGGTCGGGCTCACCGGAAAGCCGAACAATCCGAGCAACGATGCGTCGCCGAACTTCGCGTTCTCGGCGAGCGAGACCTCGACGTTCGAATGCAAGCTCGATGCTGCGGCCTTCACGGCGTGCACATCACCACGGGGCTACACCGGCATGACGGACGGCTCGCACATGTTCACGGTGAGAGGGACCGACACCGCCGGCAATACGGGCGAGGCGAGCTACACCTGGACGGTCGACACGGTCGCGCCGACGGCCTCGATCGGCACTAAGCCGAGCAATCCGAGCGCCGACACGTCGCCGGGCTTCGCGTTCTCGGCGAGCGAGACCTCGACGTTCCAATGCAAGCTCGATGCTGCGGCCTTCGCGGCGTGCGCGTCACCACGGGGCTACACCGGCGTGACGGACGGCTCGCACACGTTCACGGTCAGGGCGATCGATGCGGCCGGAAACCCTGGAGTCGCGACCTACATATGGGACATCGATACCGTCGCACCGGCGGTCACGATCACTGGGCAGCCGACCAACCCCAGCAATGTCAAGTCACCGAGCTTCTCCTTCACGGCCGAGCCAAACGCGACGGTCGAGTGCAAGCTCGACCAAGGAGCCGTCGAGCCGTGTTCCTCTCCGAAGACCTACAGCAACCTGGCCGACGGGGCGCACGCCTTCGCGGTCCGGGCCAAGGACGCGGCGGGCAACACGGCAACGAGAACGTATTCGTGGGCAGTCGATACAGCTGCCCCGACGACGACGATCGGGACGAAGCCCGCGACGCTGAGCAACGACGCAACGCCAAGCTTCGGCTTCACGGCGAGCGAGCCTGCGACGTTCCAGTGCAAGCTGGACGGCGAGCCCTTCGCAGCCTGTGCCACTCCCAAGACCTACACCACGGTCGCCGACGGCGCCCACAGCTTCGCCGTTAGGGCGATCGACACCGCCGGCAACATCGGCGCATCCGCCAGTTACGGCTGGACGATCGACACGTTTGCGCCCACGACCACGATCACGCAGAAACCCGCCAGCCTGAGTAGCACGAGCTCTGCCACCTTCGCTTTCGCGGCGAGCGAGGCCGGCAGCGCCTTCGCCTGCCGCCTGGACAACGGCAGCTTCTCGTCCTGCGCCTCGCCGAACACCTACACCAATCTCTCCGATGGGTCGCACACCTTCGCGGTCAGGGCGACTGACGCGGCCGGCAACACGGGGCCGGACGTCGCGTACGGTTGGACGATCGAAACTCGCTCACCGACGGCGGCCTTGACGTTGGCGCCGGCGGGTCTGAGCAACAGCCGGTCGGCGACATTCGGGTTCTCTGCCGACGAGCCAGCGACGTTCGAGTGCAACCTGGATCAGCGCGGCTTCGAGCCATGCAGTTCGCCGGCGACCTACGACGGACTGGGTGACGGCCAACACGGCTTCAGCGTCCGCGCGCGCGACGCGGTCGGCAACTTCAGCGCTCCAGTCTCGCAGTCCTGGACGATCGACGCGACGGCGCCCGAGACGACGATCTCCTCGGTGCCGAAGTCCGGGACGGCGACTTCGGCGACCTTCGCATTCTCGGCGACCGAGGGTGGGACGTTCGAGTGCAGGCTCGACGGTGCGCCGTTCGCTGTCTGCGCCTCACCGAAGAGCTACAACCCCCTCCGCCCGGGCGACCATCGGTTCGAGGTCCGCGCAGTGGATGCCGCCGGGAACGCCGACCCGACTCCGGCGCTCCACACGTGGAAGATCGACGCACCGCTGCGCAAGCTCACTTCCACAGCTCTCCTCTCGCCGACCGCTGGAGCCCGCGTCAAGCGTCCTCCGCTCCTGGTCTGGAAGCGCGTCGCTCGCGCCGGGTACTACAACGTTCAGGTGTACCGCGGAAAGGTGAAGGTCTTCAGCAGGTGGCCGATCCGGACACGGCTCCAGATGAAGTCGCGCTGGAGGTTCCAGGGCCGCATGCGGAAGCTGACCCCGGGAACGTACCGGTGGTACGTCTGGCCGGGCTACGGCGCTCCGGCCGCGCGCCGTTACGGGTCGCTGCTCGGCCAGAGCACCTTCGTCGTCGCCAAGCGCTGAACCGAAGCCAGACTGTGTCGGTGACGACGCAGCCGCCGCTCTACGGTCCGGAACAGTCGCGCTTCGCCCGCTACCTCGAGCGCCGGGAGCAACGGAAGCCCGATCTCCTGGCCCGGGAGCACCGTCGCGGATTGCTCGCAGGGCTGCAGGGGCAAGTGCTCGAGGTCGGCTGCGGCGACGGACGAGCGTTCGAGCTCTATCCGCCTGACGTGACCGGCGTCGTCGGGGTCGAGCCCGATTCCACCGCGCGAGCGGTCGCGGAGGAGCGGGCGCGCGAAGCGGAGGTCAGGATCGACGTCGTCGATGGGACTGCCGAAGCGCTACCGGTAGAGGATGGAGCATTCGACGCCGTGGTCGCCGTCTGGGTCCTCTGCAGCGTCCGCGACCTAGCCGCCGCGCTCGCCGAAATGCACCGCGTCGTCAGACCGGGGGGTGAGCTCCGGTTCTACGAGCACGTCCGGTCCGAGAATGCGGCGTTCCGCTGGTTTCAGAGAACGATCGATGGGCTGTTCTGGACGCGGGCGCTCGGCGGCTGCGTCACTACGCGCGACTCGACGGCGGCGATCAAGGCCGCGGGCTTCGAGATCGTCGAGCTCGAACGAGGCTTCCACTCGTCGTCGCTTCTGACGATCACATCCGCGCCGTACGTGATCGGTACGGCGCGACGCTAGTCGTCGGTCACAAGGTACGCGACGCGGCCGTCCGCCCCGGAGGCCCAGCAGGTGCCGTGGACACAGTCCACCGTGTGCAGGCTGCCCGTGTCGAACGGCTCCCAGGAGCGACCGCCGTTCGTGCTGACGTCGCTGCCGGTCGGTCCGACGGCGATCGCGGTCCGCTTGTTCAGCCAGCTGGCGCCTGAGCGGTACTGGTTCGGGGCGTCGGAGACGAGGTCCCACGAGCGGCCGCCGTCCTTCGTGAGGGCGAGGGCGTCCGGTGACGCTTCCGGCGTGTCGAGGTCGCCGCCGACGGCGAGCCCATCATCCAGGTTGCGGAACGCAAGCGCGAAAATCCCCGCGGCGGGACCGCTGTGCATCGGCGTGGAGCTCACCTGCCAGCTCCTGCCACGGTCGTTCGACCGGAAGACGCGCGCTTCGGCGGCGCCGCCCGTGCCGAACCAGGCATGGCGACTTCCGAAGGATGTGAGGCACTGGCCGCTCGCCGCGAACGCGAACTCGCCCGCCAGCGCCGGCGGCATGTCCGGGATCGAGCACCCGCCAGCTGTGGCCGCCGTCCTCGGTCGCGATGATCCTGAAGGCGCCGTTGACGGGATCCGAGAGCGCGAGCCCATGGCGACGATCGAAGAACGTCATGCAGTCGTAGAAGGCGTTTGGGTCGTCGTTCTGGAACGCCAGCTGCCAGTGCGCGCCCGCGTCCGAGGTCACGTAGACCCGGGAATCGGTCGGGGTTGGGGACGGGATCGAGAGGATCACGGCGTGGTTCCGGTCGAACGCCTCGATATCCCGGAACTGGAGCTCATCCGTGCCCGGCGGTCCAACCTGAGCCCACGTGGCGCCTCGGTTGACGGTTCGGAGGACGGTGCCGAGGCTGCCGCTCGCCCAGACCGTCTTCGCGTTTACCGCGGACAACCCGCGCAAGCTCGCCGTCGAGCCGGTCGGCGTGTCCTGCCACGCGAAGTCCTCGTCGTGGCCCCAGGCAAAGGCCAGCGAGGTGGAGGTGAGCGCCAAGACTGCGACGAGAAGCGAGATCCGCTTCAGCACAGCGCGGAACCTACACCGCCGCGCGCCCGTGTGACGCAGTTGACACTTCTTTCGTCGTTCGCTTGAACGACAGCGCCGGCAGCTCTTCCTACGCTCGATGCACGATGAGGCGCAGGAGACGATTCACCATTCTTCGCATCGCACTCGGATTCGCGATCGCGGCGATGCTGCCCGTGGCAGCGCAGGCGAAGCCGCAGCCGGCCTGGCCCGACGTCGAAGAGCACGGCAGCTACCAGCTGGGGCCGGGTGATGTCCCCTATCTCGACGAGACGCTTCATCCCCGGAGCCCGACTCCGAGGCCCATCGTGAGCGACGACGGCGGCGCGAGCCTCGACCTGAACGTCTACACGGTGACCGGGTTGGGCCTGGCACTCGTCTTGGCGCTGGGTCTCGGGATGGGGCTGACGGTCTGGTACTACCGCCGCACGAATCTTTCGCCTGTTTAGTGCTCGGCGGCTTCGGCCTCGGCCTTCGTCCGGTGCACGGTCCCGTCGGGATGCTCCGGCGGCGCATAGGTGGTCACGAGGCGTAACGGGTCCGAGCCCGTGTTGATGAAGTTGTGCAGCGTCCCGGCGGGGACGAAGACCATGTCGCCGGGCCCCGCCTTGCCGGACTGGCCGTCCAGCACCGCCTCACACTCGCCCTCGACGAAGAAGAGGATCTGATCGCCCTCGTGCGTCTCCTCGCCGATGTCCTCCCCGGGCTGGATCGTCATGACGACGACCTGGGCATGCTCGCCCGTCACGACGGTCTGGCGGAAGTAGTCGTTCTGCCGCGCGAGCTCGGCGTAGTTCTTGACCGCGTCCATTCCGGCAAGCTTACGACGTGCCGGACCTCAGCACGCTCGCGTTGTTCGCCGCCGCGGCGCTCGCGCTCGCCGTGGTTCCCGGCCCCGCCGTGCTCTACATCGTCGCGCGGAGCGTCGACCAGGGCCGGCTTGCAGGGCTCGTCTCCGCTCTCGGGATCGGCGTCGGCAGCCTCGTGCACGTCACCGCGGCGACGATCGGGCTCTCCTCGCTGCTTGCCTCCTCCGCCACGGCGTTCACGATCGTCAAGTACGCCGGCGCCGCGTATTTGATCCTGCTCGGGATCCATCGACTGCTGACGCGCGAGGAGGTGGCGGAGGTCGCCGCCAGGCCTCCCAGAGCTCTGGGCAAGATCTTTCGCGACGGCGTCGTCGTGAACGTGCTGAACCCGAAGACCGCGCTCTTCTTCCTGGCCTTCCTGCCGCAGTTCGTCGACCCGGACAAGGGCGCTGCGACGCTGCAGATTCTCGTGCTCGGCTTGATCTTCACGGTCATCGCGTTGTCCTCTGACTCGCTGTGGGCGCTTGCCGCGGGCACGGTCGGTGGATGGCTGCGCGGGAGCCGCTGGTATCTGGGCGTCAAGCGCTGGGTGACCGGGACTGCCCTCGTCGTGCTGGGCGCGTCGGCGACTCGGGCGAGCTAGCCTCGAGCTCGCTGTCAATCGCCTCTCCGAGCTCGGTGAGCGCGTCACGAAGCGCGCCGACGCGGCGTTTGCCGAGACGCGCCTCGACGGCGAGGGCCCGTTCGCGGAACGCCGGTCGCGCGCGCGCCAGGAGCCGCTCCCCGGCCGGCGTCAACCGTAGGAGGAAGGAACGGCGGTCTTCCGGGTGCGGAATCCGCTCCGCGTGGCCGCGCCGCTCTAGGCGGCGGGTCCGGAAGAGCGCGGTGGAGAGCGGCATGCCCAGCTCTCGAGCCAGCTCGGTCGGGGTCAGGGGGCCTTCGACGCCGACGTAGACGTACAGCGGGTAGTCCTCCGGCGGCAGGTCCGTGCCTTCTAGCGCCGCCTCGATCAGGCGCTCGCGCTTCTGGTTCGCGGCGAAGACGTCGAGAAGGATTGTCCTCTGGGCCATGTACTACAACCTTGTGGTAAAGTCGCGCAAGGTTGTGGTAACTCTACGGGTCTCTGCGGCTGTCGGCGCTTTGTTGCTTATCGGCGCAGCGGTCGCGGTCGGGGCACCGCCTCGTGTTCAGGCGAGGATCGCGACACCGGGCCAGCCGATCGGAGTCGCGTACGCAGACGGTTCGGCCTGGGTGACGAGCTTCGACCGGAATGCCGTGTTGCGGGTCGACCGGGCAACGAACAAGATTGCCGCCACCGTGTCCGTCGGGGACGGGCCGATCGGCGTCGTCGGCGGCGCGGGCTCGATCTGGGTCGCGGACTGGAGCGGGGGCGCCGTCACACGCGTCGATCCGAGCGCCAACCGCTCCATTGCGACGATCCCTGTCGGCCCCTCCGAAGGGCCTGAAGGCATGGCCTTCGGAGTCGGCGCAGTCTGGATCTCGCACAAGGAGGGCGCCGTCACGCGTATCGATCCGGGGTCGAACTCGATCGTGGCGCGGATCCCGTGTCAACCGCGAGGCCCGCTACCTCGCCGTCGGTGCGGGAGCCGTCTGGGTGACGAGCTTCGACCTTGGCACCGTCCAGCGCATCGATCCGGCGACGAACCGCGTCGTGAAGACGATCAGGCTCGGTTTCCTCTCGGGCCCGCAGGGCGTGGCCGTGCGCGGTTCGACCGTCTGGGTCGTCACCAACTCGAGCGGGAAGCTTGTCCGCATCAACGCGCGGACGAACCGCATCACCGCGCGGATCGCGCTGCCGGGCTTTCCGGGGCCGGAGGGGGCTGTGACCGACGGTCGAGCCGTCTGGATCTCCAACAACAGCGGCGGGTCGGTCAGCCGCTACGACATCCGGCGCCGCAAGGTCACCGGCACTCGGCGGACCGGAAGGCAACCGCGCGGCATCGCCTTGGGCGGGGGCTCGGTGTGGGTCGTGAACTCCGGTTCCGGAACACTCTCGCGCGTCGCCGCCTCGCTCCGCTGAATCGGCAAGCTTCACCGAGTGCAGATCGTCGACGGCCACGTGGACGAGCACGTGCCCTCGGTGCGGGGGCTCTTCGAGGAGTACGCGGCCTCGCTCGGAGTCGATCTCGGCTTCCAGGACTTCGAGCGAGAGGTCGTGGAGCTGCCGGGCGAGTACGTCCCTCCCGGCGGGCGTCTCCTGCTCGCGCTCGATCCGGAGCCGGCCGGCTGCGTCGCCCTCCGCCCGTTCGAGCCCGGCGTCTGCGAGATGAAGCGGCTCTACGTGCGGCCGGCGCATCGCGGCTCAGGGCTCGGGCGAATCCTTGCCGAGGCGATCGTCGAGGCCGGGCGGGCCGCCGGCTACAAGCGCATGCGCCTCGACACCCTGCCGACGATGGAGGCGGCTCGGGCCCTCTACCGCTCGCTCGGCTTCGAAGAGGTCGAGGCCTACCGCCATAACCCCATCCACGGCACCACCTACTTCGAGCGCAAGCTCAGGCGGTGAGGTCTGAGGCGAGCTCCTCGAAGACCGCGACGAACGCATCGGCGTCGGCGGCCTCCAGCGCGACGGAGAGCGTCCACTCCTCCTCGCGGCCCGGGGTCATGAAGATGTCCCGGTTGACGTTGTAGAGCCACGCGAGCTCGGTCAGCTCCACGTCCTGCTGCTGGCGGAACGAGGCGTAGTCGGTGATCCTCCCCGGTGCGAACGTGACACAGCCCTTCGAGCCGATCCCCACCGCGTAGCCCGGAAGGCCGTATCGCTCGATCACCGCCCGGCAGCCGGCAATGAGCCGGTCATCGATCGATTCGAGGTGCGGGTAGGCCTCGGGCGTCAGCACCTCGTCGAGAGTCGCCCGCGCGGCGGCCATCGACAGCGGATTGCCGTTGAAGGTGCCCACCTGGTGGACGCGGTCCTCCTCGACGACCGCCATCACCTCCTCCGTGCCGCCCACGGCCCCCGACGGAAGCCCCCCGCCGAGCGTCTTGGCAAGCGTGACGAGATCGGGCTGGATGCCGAAGCGCTCCGTCGCCCCGCCCGGCGCGACCGTCAGGCCCGTCTTCACCTCGTCGAAGATGAGCACGACGCCGCGCTTCTTCGTCTCCTCGCGAACCGCCTCGAGATAGCCCGGTTCCGGCAGGACGACGCCGATGTTCATCATCGCCGCCTCCATGATCAGGCAGGCAGGGAGCCGTCCCTCCTCCTCGAGCCGGTCGAGCCGGAGGCTGAAGGCCTCGGCGTCGTTGTACGGGACGGCCACCGTCAAATCGGCCACGGCTCGGGGCAGTCCCTCGCCGTAGGGCGTGGACGGAATGTCGAGCCGATCGGTCTCCTCCCAGTCCAGGCTCACCCCGACCGCGACCATGACGGCGTCGTGGTGTCCGTGGTAGGAGCCCAGGATCTTCAGCACCGTGTCGCGGCCGGTCGCGCCGCGGGCGATGCGGATCGCATCCATCGTCGCCTCGGTGCCGGAGTTCGTGAAGCGCCATTTGGGGAGCCCGAAGCGGCGCGCAAGCTCCTCGGCGACGAACGCGGCATCCTCCGTCGGGGCGGAGAAGTGGGAGCCGAGGCGGACGCGCTCGCTGACGGCTTTCACGATCGCAGGGTTCGCGTGGCCAACGACCATCGACCCGAAGCCGTTGTGGTAGTCGATCAGCTTGTGGCCGTCCGCGTCCCAGACGAACTGGCCCGCTCCTCGCGTTAGGAACATCGGCCAGGGCTCGCGCGCCTGGTAGCTCGAGGCGACTCCGTTGGGCATCGTCCGCCGGGCGCGCTCGAAGAGCTCGCGGGACTTCGGCGTCCGCTCGTTCAGCGTGTGTTCTTCCCGCTCGGTCAGCTCCCGGATCCGCGCGCGGTCGATGGTCGTCTCGACGGTCTCGTGAGTGGTCATGCTGCTCCTTCCGCCTCCTTGGCGCGCCTGGTTTGAACGAAGACGTTGGCCGCCATCGCGGCGAGGGCGACGACGAAGATCGCTGTCCCGATGACGTTGACCTGTGGCGGCGCCCCAACGCGCGCTGCTCCCCAGACGAAGAGGGGGAACGTTACCTCGCTGCCCGAGTTGAAGTAGGTGATCACGAAATCATCGACCGACAGCGCAAAGGAGAGCAGCAGTCCCGCCAGGATGGCCGGCGCGATCAGCGGGAGCGTCACCTTGAGGAACGTCGTCCATTCGTTCGCGCCCAGGTCCTTCGCCGCCTCCTCGAGGTGCCGGTCGAAGCCGACGAGCCGCGCCTTCACGGTCACGACGACGTAGCTGATGCAGAACATGATGTGCGCGATCAGGATCGTCGTGAACCCGGTCGCGAAGTGCAGGTTGAGGAAGAGCGTGAGCAGCGACGCCCCGAGGACGATCTCGGGGGTCGACATCGGCAAGAAGATCAGCAGGTTCGTGGATCCTCGGCCGCGGAAGCCGTAGCGGACGAGAGCGAGCGCGATCATCGTTCCGAGCGCCGTCGCGACGATGCTCGAGAGCGCTGCGATCTCGAGCGAGAGCACCAGCGCGTCGCGCAGCCCCGGCACGGCGTCCCAGTTGCGCCAGTTGTCCAGCGTGAACCCCTGCCAGACGTAGTTGAAGCGGCCCTTCGGCTCGTTGAACGAGAACGCGATCACGACCGCGATCGGCAGGAGCAGGTAGACGAACGCGAGAATCGCGTAGGCCGTTAGCGCGTGCTCGCGGATGAACGCGAGAACACCCGAGCGCCGCCGCGGGGTGGCAACGGACTCAGCCGCCACAGTCACGACGGCACCTGCGAAGTTCCATTGCGTCGACCGGTCATTTCAGACGGCCGCACGGGCAAAGCCCCTACGGCCTGAAGGAGACATCGCAAGCGATGTCTCATCCTGTTAACCGCTCCGTTCCAAGTGCCCGGGAGTAAGCCACGACGCCGATCAGGATCGCCGCCATCAGGACGAAGGAGAGCGCGGCCGCAGCTGGGTAGTCGATCAGCTCGAGGAACTTCGACTGGATGACGTTTCCGATCATGTGCTGCTTCGGCGTCCCGAGCAGCTGGGCGTTGATGAAGTCGCCCGCCGCGGGGATGAACGTCAGGAGCGTGCCGGCGAAGACACCCGGGAGGGAGAGCGGGAGCGTGACTCGTAGAAAGGTCTTGGTCTTGCTCGCGTAGAGATCCTGCGCTGCCTCGATCAGCCGGGGATCGATCTGCTCGAGCGCCACGTACAACGGAAGGGCCATGAAGGGCAGGAAGTTGTAGGTGATCCCCGCCACGACAGCGGTCGGCGTCGCGAGCAGGCGGCCGTCCGGGGCGAGGATGTGCAGGTCACGCAGGACGCCGACGACCATGCCCTGATCGGCCAGGATGTTCTGCCAGGCGAGAGTCCGGATCAGGTAGGTGACGAAGAACGGCGCGATGATCGCCAGAAGCAGGACGTTCTTCCACCGCCCGCCGCGGAAGGCGATCCAGTATGCGAGGGGGTAGCTGATCAGGAGCGCGAGGAGCGTCGCCAGGCCCGCGTAGACGAACGAGCGGACCAGGAAGACCTTGTAGGTCGAGATCGCGTCCCAGTAGTTGGACAGCTGCCACGAGAACTGGTAGCCGAAGTCGAACGACCCGCTCTGGAGTGACTGATAACCCAGGAAGCCGAGCGGCGCGAGGAAGAAGATCGCCAGCCAGGCGAGACCCGGCGCGAGCAGAAGGTACGGCGTCAGCCAGCGATTCCTGTGCAACACCTGGCGGCTAGCCCCCGATCAGCTGCTGCCAGCGCTCGTTGTAGTCCTGGTTCGTCAGCGCCTTCACGTCGAAGATGACCACCTTCGAGAGCATCTCGTCGCTCGGGAAGATCAGCGGGTTCGAGCCGATCTTCTTGTCGATCCGGAGCGCCGCTTCGCGGGCGCCCTTCACCGGCGAGACGTAGTTGACATAGGCGGCGATCTGCGCCGCGATCTTCGGGTCGTAGACGAAGTTCATGAACGTCGAGGCGGTGTAGACGTCGCCGCCCTTCGGGATGAGCATGTTGTCCGTCCAGATGTCGCCGCCAGTTGTGGGGAGGTTCCAGACGAGATTCGGGTTGTCCTGGGTGAGTTGGACGACGTCGCCCGACCAGGAGAAACAGCAGGCGAGATCGCCTCGGCTCAGCGGGCCGGTGTAGTCGTTGCCCGTGAACTGGCGGATCTGACCCGAGTCGACGGCGGCCTTGATCCGGTCGTAGGCCTTGTCGAACGAGGCGTCGTCGACCTTCGTCGGATCGTCCCCGTTCGCGAGCATGACGAGGCTCAGGGTGTCCGCCATCTCGGTGAGCAGCGTGACCTTGCCCTTGTACTTCGGATTTTCGAGCAGATCGTCGACCGACATGACCGGCTTCGAGCCGGTCAGCTTCAGGTTCGTCGCGATGCCCGTCATGCCGGACTGCCAGGGGAGGCTGTACTCGCGGTTCTGGTCGAAGCTCGGGTGCCTGAGCGAGTCCTGGAGGTTCTTGATGTTCGGAATCGCGCTCTTGTCGAGCTTCTCGGCCCAGCCCTTGTTGACCAGGAGGCCGGGGAAGCGCGAGTTGTCGGTGAGGACGATGATGTCGCGGTCGATCGACTGGCCCTGCGACAGCGGCCGCTGGATCTTCCCGAAGTAGGTCGCGTTGTCGTTGATGTCCTCGACGTAGTTGACCGTGGTGCCGGTCTTCTTCTTGAACTGCTGCAGTGTCGGGCTCTTCTTCGTCTTCTCGTCGATGTCGATGTAGAGCGTCCAGTTCGAGAAGCGAAGCGTCTTCGCCAGCTGCTTGGCAACGGTGGCCGTGGTCCCAGCGGCCGGCGAGCTCTCTCCTCCGCACGCGGCCAGGATCCCCGGCAACGAGATCGCCACCCCTCCGAGGGCCGTCCGCCGCAGTAGCTCGGTGCGGGTGAAGCGGTCGTTCATGCGTTTTCCTCCTCCTCGGTCTTGTCGACCACGAATGCCGCATCGGGATCGAACGAGAGCTCGACGCCTGCGCCCGGCTCGAGGCCCCCGGCGCGCGACTCGGCATTCTGGACGAAGACGCTCACGGTTCCATCCGGCGTCTTGACGATGTACTGGGTCGCAACTCCGACGTACGAGCGCTCCGCGATGGTGCCCTTCAACCGGTTTTCCCCCTCGCGCAGGGGCTCCAGTCGAAGCTTCTCGGGCCTGATGCCGACGGCGACCTCGGTCCCGCGCGCCGGAAGGGCCTCGTCGACTCTGATCGTCACTCCGCTTTTTAGCCGCACCGCCCGGCCGTCCTCGACGGCGCCCTCGAGCAGGTTCGACGCCCCGAGGAAGCGCGCGACGAAGCTCGTGCGCGGGCGCTCGTAGAGCTCCTCGGGCGCGCCGAGCTGCTCGATCTGCCCGCCGTTCATCACGGCGATCGCGTCGGCCATCGTCATCGCCTCCTCCTGGTCGTGCGTGACGTGGACGAAGGTGATCCCGATGTCGTGCTGGATCCGCTTGAGCGTCAGCTGCATCTGCTTCCGCAACTTCATGTCGAGGGCGCCGAGCGGCTCGTCGAGCAGCAGCACCTGGGGGCTGTTGACGAGTGCGCGGGCGAGAGCGACGCGCTGCTGCTGACCGCCCGAGAGCTGTCGCGGCTTGCGGCCGCCGAGGCCGGTGAGGTCGACCATGCCGAGGATCTCGCGCACGCGACCCTCGAGCTGCCCGCCCTTGATCCCCTTGCGGCGAAGCCCGAAGGCCACGTTCTCGAAGATGGTCAGGTGCGGGAAGAGCGCGTAGCTCTGGAAGACCGTGTTGACGTCGCGCTTGTGCGGCGGGAGACCGGTGACCGCCCGGTCTCCGAGGAAGATCGTGCCTTCGTCGGGCTCGTCGAAGCCGCCGATCATCCGGAGCGTCGTCGTCTTGCCGCAGCCCGAGGGCCCGAGCAGCGCGAAGAACGATCCGCGAGGGATCTCGAGCGAGACGCCGTCGACGGCGACCACGTCGTCGAAGCGCTTCGTGACGCGGTCGAGCCGGACGTCAGCAGGCTGCCGGGCGAAGTTCACGTCCGCAGCTTCCTTCTTCGCGTCCGGCGCGAGGGTCAAGCCAGTTTCGCCATCACGTGTTTCACCTGCGTGTAGTCCTCGAGTGCGTAGATCGAGAGATCTTTGCCGTAGCCCGACTGCTTGAAGCCGCCGTGCGGCATCTCCGAGACGAGCGGGATGTGGTCGTTGATCCAGACCGTGCCGAACTCGAGCTTGCGGGAGGCGTTCAGCGCGCGCCCTATGTCGCGCGTGAAGACCGAGGCCGCGAGCCCGTACGGGACGTCGTTCGCCCACGCAATTGCCTGGTCGTCGTCGGCGAAGCGCTGGACGGTGACAACGGGACCGAAGACCTCGCGCTGCACGATCTCGTCGGTCTGGTCGACGTCGACGACCACCGTCGGGTTGACGAAGAAGCCACGGTCGCCGTTCGTGCCTCCGCCGGTCAGGACGGTCGCCCCCTTCGCGCGGTCCAGGAATCCGAGCACACGGTCCTGCTGCGCCTTCGAGATCACCGGTCCCATCTCGATCTCGTCACCCTCCGCCGGGTCGCCGACGCCCAGCGACTCCACGGCCGGGACGAGCTCGTCGAGCAGCTTGTCGTAGATCTGTGGGCCCGCCACGACGCGGGAAGCCGCGGTGCAGTCTTGCCCCGAGTTCCAGTAGCCGCCGATCTTGATCGCCTCCGCAACCTGAGCGGGGTCGGCGTCGTCGAAGACGACCATCGGCGCCTTCCCGCCGAGCTCGAGGTGGACGCGCTTCAGCGTCTCCGACGCCGTCTTGGCGATCTCCTTTCCGGTCGCGACGTCGCCCGTCAGAGAGACCATGCGGACGTCCGGGTGCCGGACGATGCCCGCGCCGACAGGCTCGCCGTCACCGGTGATGACGTTGAGAACGCCGGCCGGGATCACGTCGGATGCGAGCTGGGCGAAGCGGAGCGTCGACAGCGGCGTCTGCTCGGACGGCTTCAGGACGGAGACGTTGCCGCCGGCGAGCGCGGGAGCGAACTTCCAGACCGCCATCATCAGCGGGTAGTTCCACGGCGCGATCTGCCCCACGACGCCGATCGGCTCCCGGCGGACCCACGAGGTGTAGCCCGTCATGTACTCGCCGGTTGCCCGGCCCTCGAGGATGCGCGCGGCGCCGGCGAAGAAGCGCAGGTTGTCGGCGCAGACCGGCATCTCGTCCCGCGCCGCCGCGAGCGGCTTGCCGACGTTCTGGGACTCGATCTGTGCGAGCTCCTCGGTGTGCTCGTCGATCACGTCCGCGAGCTTGAGCAGGAGCTCCGCGCGCTCGGCGGGAGTGACTTCCCTCCATTCGGCCCACGCCTTGGCGGCGGCCTCGACGGCACGGTCGACGTCCGCCTGCGTCCCTTCCGGCACCTCGCCGATCGTCTCTCCGGTCGCGGGGTTGATGATCTCGGCGGTTCCGCCCTCGACGGCGTCCACCCACTCGCCGCCGACGAGGTTCCGCAGCTGCTGAACCGTGACGCTCATGCAAACCTCCTGGATTAGGCCGGGAACCTATCTCACTGGCGGGCACCGGCGGCAGCTGCTCCGGCGCTACCGACGGTGGGTTCGTGGGTCAGGCGCTGGGCGATCCACACGGGGATGACGGAGAGCACGATCACGGCGACGGCGACGACGTTGACGACCGGGAGCTCGCGGGGCCGCGAAAGGTTCGCGAAGATCCAGATCGGGAGGGTCTGCTGGGCACCGGAGGTAAAGATTGTGACCACGACCTCGTCGAAGGAGAGCGCGAAAGCGAGCAGCGCGCCGGCCAGCAGCGCGCTCCGCAACGCGGGGAAGGTGACGTAGCGGAAGGTCTGCCACGGGCCGGCGCCGAGGTCGGCCGAGGCCTCCTCGAACGAGCCGGCCATACGGCGCAGGCGGGCGAGCGCGTTGTTGTAAACGACGACGATGCAAAAGGTCGCGTGCCCGACGATGATCGTGATCAGGCCAAAGGGGATACCGGCGTTCTGGAAGGTCGCCTGCAGTGCGAGCCCGGTGATGATCCCCGGCAACGCGATCGGGAGGATGACGAGGAACGAGATCGTCTCCCGCCCGAAGAAGCCGTAGCGCGAGACGGCGAGCGAGGCGAGCGTGCCGAGGACGAGCGCGAGGGCCGTCGCCCCCAGCGCGGCCTGCACAGAGAGCCAGATCGCGTCCCGGACGGCCTCGTCGTGGTACGCGACGCCGAACCACTTGGTGCTGAAGTTCTCGATCGGCCAGCCCTGCGTGACGTTCTCGTTGAACGCGTAGAGGACGATGACGACCAGCGGCGCATAGATGAACGCCAGCGTCACGCCTGCGCCGAGGCGGAGAAGCGCTCGGGTGAGACGCGACTCAGTCACAAAGACTCGAACGCCCCCAGCCGCCGGGCCCCGATGAGGTAGACGACCATCACTCCGATCGGGACGAGGGTGTACGCCGCGGCCAGCGGAAGCGCCTGGCCGCGGATGGAGTAGATGACCGTGCCCATGAACTGCTCGCTCGTGATCAGTCCGGGCGCGATGTAATCGCCGAGCGTCAGGGAGAACGTGAAGATCGAACCGGCGACGACCGCCGGGAAGACGAGCGGAAGGATCACGCGGAAGAACGTACGACCGGACCGCGCTCCCAGATCGGCCGAGGCCTCGAGCAGCGACGACGGGATCCGCTCGAGCGCGGCGAAGATCGGGAGGATCATGAACGGCAGCCAGAGGTACGTGAAGACGAGCCAGAGCCCGGTCGGCGTGTAGCCCGGGCCCGAGAGCCCGATCGGCCCGAGCGCCCAATCGAGGATCCCGCCGTTGGCGAGCATCGTCCGCCACGCGTAGGCCTTCACGAGGTAGCTGGCCCAGAGCGGCGTGACGACGGCGATCACGAGCATGTAGCGCGTCCGTCGGGAGGCGATTCGCGCCATGTAGTAGGCGATCGGGAACGCGAGGATCGCATCCGCGATGGTGACGAGCGCGGCCATCTCGATCGTCCGCCAGGCCACGTTCCGGTACACCGGTCGCTCGAGCAGCGTCCGGAAGTTGTCGAGCGTGAAGGTGTGGACGATCTCGGAGGTGAACTCGTCGGTCTGCCAGAACGCCGCGAGCAGGAGGATGAAGAGGGAGCCGAGGTAGACGAGGAAGAGCCAGGCGAGGGGGGCGGCGAGGAGCCCGCCGACCCGCAGCCGCGGATGTCGGAAGAGGAACGTCGAGAGCCGCCGGCCGGGGCCGACCCGGCGCGACGGCTCTCGATACGCGGCTGTTGCCAACTAGCCCCTGATCTCGGTCCAGGCGGCCTTCCAGTCCTCCTGGGTCTTACAAACGTCGCCGCGGTCGTCGCCGCAGTCCTTCGTCGGCGTCGTCCAGTAGTAGACGTCCTTCCACCAGCCCTCGTCCTCGGCATGGAACGCGGCGCAGTGGTTCTTGTTCGTGGTGAGCGCACACGCCTTCGCGTTCACCGGCGCCTCGCCGAAGCTCTCGGCCACCTTCGCCTGCGCGCTCGGCGAGATGATGTAGTCCATCCACAGGTACATGCAGTTCGGGTGCTTGGCCTTGGAATAGATCATCCAGGTGTCCGACCAGCCGGTCGTCCCCTCCGTCGGCTTCACGGCCTTGACGGGAACCGGCGGCTTCGCGCCCTCGAGCAGGTTCACCTGGTACGGCCACGTGGTGCCTACGACGCTGTTCCCGTTCGTGAACGACTGCACCTGCTTGGCGACGTCGCCAGGCCAGTACTCACCGACGTTCGGCGCCTGCTGCTTGAGCAGTGCGACCGCAGCCTGGAACTGCTTGTCGTCGAGCTCGTACGGGTTGTCGATCTCCAGGTCGGGCTGCGTCGCCTTGAGATAGACGGCGGCGTCCGCGATGAAGATCGAGTCGTCGTAGATCGAGACCTTGCCCTTGTACTGGCTCGCCTTGTCCCAGATCACGTTCCAGCTATTCGTGCTCGCCGGCAGGGCGTCGGTGCGGAAGACGAGGAGGTTCGGGCCCCGTCCGTGCGGGACGCCGTACGGCTCGCCGTCCTTGCTGTTGTAGGACTGGTTCTTGACCCCCTCCTGGACGTCGGCAAAGTTCGGCGTCAGGTCGGTGTCGATCGGCGCCACGTCGCCGCGGGCCATCAGCCGGACACTTGCGTTTCCTGACGCGGAGACGCCGTCGTACTGGCCCGTCGAGAGCAGGTCGATCATGTCGTCCGAGCTCGCCCCGTCCTTCGTCTTTACCGCGCAGCCCGTCTGATCGGTGAACGGCTTGGCCCACGCCGGGTCGGCGTAGCCGGACCAGATGACGAGGTTGACCTGACCCTCGTCGCGGGCCTTCTGCTTGATCTCGTCGAGGTCGCTGCCGAGCCCTTCGATCTGCGTCGCGCTTCCTCCGTTGTCGTCTCCGCCGCAGCTCGCGGCCGACAGCGCGGCGACGACGAGGAAGGCCGCGAGGCCGATCGCTTTTATCCAACGGCAACGTGCTTTGTTCATTCGTCCTCCGTCTCTCCCACCGGATCGATGAGGTAGGTGTGCTCTGGACGCCATGCGAGGCGCACTGGGCGTCCGCGCGCTTCGACGACGTCCGCCGAGGTGGTCTCGAGGTTCTGCCTGACGACGGTCAGCACTCCGCCGCCTTCGAGATCGACCACGTAGCGGGTAACCATCCCGATGTAGACGACCTCGCGGATGCGGCCGCGCTCGGAGACCGAGCCGGCCGCCGGCTCCTCATTTGCGTCGAGGAGCCGGATCTTCTCCGGGCGGACGGTGAAGCGCCGCCCCTCTCGCTCCAGCACGTTCGAAACGCCGACGAAGCCGGCGACGAACTCGCTCTCGGGATGCTCGTAGACGCTCGCCGGAGGGCCAACCTGCTCGATGTGCCCGTCGCGGAAGACCGCGAGTCGGTCGCTCATCGTCAGCGCCTCCTCCTGGTCGTGCGTCACGTACACGAACGTGATCCCGACCTCCTGCTGGATGCGCTTGAGCTCGAGCTGCATCTCCTGCCGGAGCTTCAGGTCGAGCGCGCCGAGGGGCTCGTCGAGGAGCAGGACCCGCGGGCGGTTGACGATCGCCCGGGCAAGCGCGACGCGTTGGCGCTGTCCGCCGGAGAGCTGTGCGGGCCGGCGACTGCCCAGGCCGGCGAGGCGGACCATCTCCAGCGCCTCCCCGACGCGCTGGGCGCGCTCGGCTTTGCGCACGTTCTTGACCATCAGCCCGTAGCCCACGTTGTCCTCCACGGTCATGTGCGGAAAGAGCGCGTAGTCCTGGAAGACGGTGTTCACGTCCCGGTCGTACGGCGGCCGCCCCGTCACGTCACGGCCGCTGAGCAGGATCCGGCCCGAGTCCGGGCGCTCGAAGCCGGCGATCAGCCGCAGCGTCGTCGTCTTCCCTGAGCCGCTCGGCCCGAGCAGCGTGAAGAACTCGCCGGGAGCCACGGCCAGATCCACGCCGTCCACGGCGGCGACGTCGCCATAGCTGCGGTGGAGCCCGACCGCCTCGACGTCGGGGGCGGCCGACTCCGCGGCGTCCGCTCCGCTAGGCCGCGCGGGAGCTTGCGTCGACAAGCGACTCCTCCAGCAGGTCCAGCCCCTGAGCGAGATCGGCGTCGGAGATGACGAGCGGGACGAGGATCCGGATCACGTTGCCGTAGAGCCCGCAGGAGAGCAGCACGAGCCCCTTCTCGCGGGCGGTCGTCGTGACGGCGGTGGCCAGCTCCGGCGTCTGCTCCTCGAGCTCGAAGGCGAGCATCGGCCCGAGTCCGCGGACCTCCCCGATCGCGCTGTGGCGCGCGGCCAGCAGCTCGAGCCGGGCGCGGATCGTTTCGCCGAGCTCGCGGGCGCGGGCGAGGAACTCGGGGCGGCGCACTTCTTCGAGCACCGCGATTGCCGCCGCGCACGCGACGGGGTTCCCCCCGAAAGTGCCACCGAGTCCGCCGGGATCGACGGCGTCCATGACTTCCGCCGGGCCGGTGACCGCGCCGAGCGGCAACCCGCCTCCCAGCGACTTGGCGGAGACGAGAAGGTCGGGCTCGACGCCGTACTGCTCGCTGGCCCACACCGTTCCCGTGCGCCCCATGCCGCTCTGCACCTCGTCGGCGACGAAGAGGATTCCGTGAGCGGCAAGCAGCTCCTGGAGGCGCTTCGGGTAGTCGTCGGGGAGCGGGATGAACCCGCCCTCGCCCTGCACGGGCTCGATCACGGCGCAGGCGATCGCCTGCGGGTCGGCGTCTTCCTTGAAGAGGCGCTCGACTGCCGCGAGCGAGTCGTCGGAGGAGACGCCGCGGTAGGGGTAGGGCGCCGGTGCCCGGTAGACCTCGGGCGCGAACGGGCCGAACCCTCGCTTGTAGGGGACAACCTTGCTCGTCATCGTCATCGTCAGAAGCGTCCGCCCGTGGAACGCGTGCTCGAAGACGAGGACGGCGGGGCGTCCGGTCGACGCGCGGGCGATCTTGACCGCGTTCTCGACCGCCTCGGCGCCGGTGTTAACGAGCAGGCTCCGTTGCTCCCCGCCGGGGCAAGGTGAGAGCTCGTCGAGGAGGCGGCAGACCTCGATGTACGGCTCGTAGATCCCGACCATGAAGCACTGGTGCAGGTAGCGGTCGACCTGGTCGTGGATCGCTGCGGCGGCGAACCCGTGGCCCGTGTTCTGGCAGCCGAGGCCGCCGGCGAAGTCGATGTAGCTACGGCCGTCGACGTCCTCGATGCGCGCACCTTCGGCGCGGGCGACCACCAGCGGCGGCGTCGAGATCCCGCGGGCGACGTAGCGCTGTCGGGCCTTGATGACCTGTTCCGCAGTTCGTTCTTGCAGCGCCATCAGGCTCCGATTCTCGCACGACCTTGCGCCGTCTCACCAACTCGATCATTCTTCGGCTTCATCGGAGGGGGCTATGGCGCGAACGCCGCTCGCCAATTCACTGGAAGAACTGGTCGCGTGTCTCGACGCGCAGAGAGGCCTCACACGTCGGCGGTTTCTCCGGAACGCCGGTGTGGCGGGCCTGGCCGCCACCTCCTTCTCGCGCCTGGTGGAGAAGGCGAGCGCCGCGGCGGCGCCGAGGATCGTGATCGTCGGAGGCGGGCTCGCCGGGCTCACGGCCGGTTACCGGCTCAACCAGGCCGGCTACTCGGTGGAACTCCATGAGGCGTCAAGTCGGCTCGGCGGCCGCTGCTGGACGATCCGGGGAGCCTTTGCGGAGGGACAGCTCGGCGAGCACGGGGGAGAGCTCATCGACCAGGGCCACACCGCGATTCGCCACCTCGCGAGCGAGCTCGGGCTCAAGCTCGAGAACCTCCTGCAAGGCGAGGCCTCGGGGACCAAGCCGACCTACTACTTCGACGGCTCGCAGTACACGTATGCGCAGGCAACCGACGACATGAAGGAGATCTGGCAGAAGATCCACTCCGATCTAAGCGAGGCGAGCTATCCCACGCTGTTCGACAGCTTCACGCAGCGCGGGTACGACCTCGATCACATGTCGATCGTCGACTGGATCGACGAAAGCGTGCCGGGCGGGATGGAGTCCAGGCTCGGACAGCTCCTCGACACCGCATACACGATCGAGTACGGGGCCGACTCGGTCGAGCAGAGCTCGCTGAACCTCCTCTATCTGCTCGGCTACCGAGGGCAGGGCCAACTCCGGATCTTCGGCGCGTCGAACGAGAAGTACCGCGTCACGGGTGGGAACGATCAGATCGCGACGTTTCTCGGTGATGCGCTCGCCGGCCAGATCACGCTCGGATCCGAGCTCGTGGCGATCCGACTTCAGAGTGACGGCAGCTATCGACTGACGTTCCGGCAGGGCTCGTCGACGCGAACGGTCATCGCGGATCGCGTCGTGCTCGCGCTGCCGTTCTCGATCCTCCGCTCTTCGGTCGACATCACGAACGCGGGCTTCAGCGCCCGAAAGCGGCAGGCGATCAACAAGCTCGGCATGGGAACGAACTCGAAGCTCCACGTGCAGTTCAAAACCCGCCACTGGCAGAAGCTCGGGTCGAACGGCGAGACGTTCGCGGACACCGGCTACCAGAGCACGTGGGAGGTTTCGCGTGCTCAGCCCGGGACGGCTGGGATTCTCGTGGACTACACGGGCGGCGCGGTTGGGGCAGGGTTCGGCTCGGGCACGGTGGCCGCGCGGGCCCAGCAGTTCCTCGGCCAGATCGAGCCCGTCCTGCCGGGTATGAAGAAGGAGTGGAACGGACGAGCGACCCGCGACGTCTGGACGTCCTACCCGTGGACGAAGGGCTCGTACTCGTATTGGAAGGTCGGTCAGTACACGCAGTTCGCGGGCGTGGAGCGAGCGCGGGAGGGCAACTGCCACTTCGCGGGCGAGCACACGTCCATCGACTTCCAGGGGTATCTGAACGGCGCGGTCGAGACGGGCGAACGAGCGGCGGGCGAGATCCTCGCCGATTTGAAGTAGGCCGGCTCGGGCGTGATCGCGGTCGTCGGCGCAGCCGGGACGATCGGGCGGAACGTCGCCCGCTTCCTCGAGGAGTGGGGCGCGCCGTTCGTCCGGCGCGACGCGCGCCTCGACGGGGACGAGCGTGTCGATGCATCCGACGCTGCCGCCGTTGGGCGGGCACTGGAGGGCTGCACGGTCTGCGTCAACTGCGCCGACTACCGCCTCAACCTCCCGGTCATGCGCGGCGCGTTGGAGGCGGGCGCGCACTACGTCGATCTCGGCGGGCTCTACCACGTCACGAAGCAGCAGCTGGCTTTGGCTGCCGAGCTCCGCGAGCGCGGGTTGGGTGCCCTCCTCGGCATGGGGTCGGCGCCTGGGAAGACGAACCTGCTGGCGGCCGCCGCCGTCGCGCGGCTCGGGGAGGCTGCGAGGTCGATGGAGATCTGGGCGGCCACGCGCGATCCCGCCGCCGCAGATCATCCCTTCCCGGCTCCGTACTCGGTGCGGACGCTCGTCGATGAGCTGAGCATGCCGCCGGTCGTGGTGGAGGACGGGCAGGCGGTCGAGGTGGAGCCCCTCTCGGGCGAAGCATCCCGCGACTTCCCCGAGCCGGTCGGCCGCGCGACGGGGATCTACACGCTCCATTCGGAGCTCGCGACGTTGCCTACGGCCTTTCCGTCGCTCCAGCGGGCGTCCTTCCGGCTCTGTCTGTCGCCGGGGTTGCTCGAGAAGCTCCTGGCCCTGGGGGAGGGCGAGGAGCCGCAGCCCTACGAGCAGTCATCGGCCTCCGTGGCGGTGCATCTGGTCGACGCCGAGGGCGAGCAGTCGCGTGTCGTGGGGTGGACCGTGACGCGCGGCGGCTCGGCCAGGTCGACCTCCGAGCCGGCCGCCCGGGCCGCGGTCGAGCTTCTGGAGGGCCGGATGTCGCTCATCGGCGCGAAAGCGCCTGAGGCGGCGATCCCCGACCCGGAGTCGTTCCTGGCGCTGCTCGACACCGAGGTCTACTGGGAGGTCGCGTAGTCGAGCCAGCGCTGGGCGCAGTCCGCGTTGTCGCCGTCCTCGCGGATCACCCAGGCGGTCGAGCGGCGACCGGCCGGGCGAATGGTTCCGTGGTAGGCGCGGGCTAACGCCTTCGGAACCGTGATCTCCACGCCGCTCGTGAGCGTGATGCGTACGAGCTCGACGGAGTCGTCGGCACGTTGTCCGGGCGGGACTGGTTCGGCGATGACATCGACGTCCCGGCGCCGCGCGATCGCGTCGAGGTCCTCCCCTTCGTCGTAGACGCGGAGGTCGACGCGACAGCCGCTCTCGCGCTCGAACGGTGCGGCGTCGCCGACGAGACCGACCGGGGCCAGGAGCCTGACTTCGCGCTGGGGCTCGCTTCCGCCGCAGCCGGCGACGGCGAGTAGCGCTGCCGCGACGAGGGCTCGCTTCCCCATACTCCGCAGCATTGTGTCGACCTACGCACGGATCTCCGAACTGCCGCTGACGATCGAGGGCCACGAGCTCGAGCGGCGCGAGCGCGAGGTCTCGAGTGAGTTCACGCGGGTGACGACGACCGTCCGGCTCCGCGGCGCCGGTGAGGACGGGCTCGGCGAGGACGTGACCTACACGCCCGAAGACCACGACCGGTTTGCCGGCCCCGGGTCGGAGCTGCCGCTGGCCGGAGAGTGGACCGTCGATTCCTTCTCTCGCCATCTCGACGGCCTCGACTTCTGGCCGGAGCCGCCCCAGATGGAGGCTTTCCACGACTACCGCCGGTGGGCGTTCGAGAGCGCGGCGCTCGATCTCGCGCTTCGCCAGTCGGGGACCTCACTGTCGGAGGCGCTCGGCCGGGAGCCCCGGCCCGTGCGGTTCGTCGTCTCGATGCGTCTCGGCGAGCCGTCGTCGATCGAGCCGGTACGCCGCCTGCTCGAGCTCTATCCCGGAACCATGTTCAAGCTGGACGCGGTGGCGGACTGGACGCCAGAGCTGGTCGCGGAGCTGGTTGACCTCGGCGCCGTCGACTCGATCGACCTCAAGGGCCAGTACAGCGGAACGGTCGTCGACAACCCGCCGAGCCCGGAGCTCTACCGCCTCGTCGCCGAGGGTTTTCCGGAGGCTTGGCTCGAGGACCCGGCCCTGACGGACGAGACCGAGCCAGTCTTGCGACCCTATCGCGACCGGATCACCTGGGATGCCCCGATTCATTCGATCGAGGACATCGAGTCGAGGCCGTTCCCTCCGAAGATGACGAACATCAAGCCGTCGCGCTTCGGATCGCTGCGCCGGCTCTTCGACGCGTACGACTACTGCGCCCAGGGGGGCATCGGCATGTACGGGGGTGGCCAGTTCGAGCTCGGTGTCGGCCGCGGCCAGATCCAGTACCTGGCGTCCCTTTTTCATCCGGACACGCCCAACGACGTTGCCCCGGCCGGCTACAACTTCGCGCCGCCCGAGCCTGGGTTGCCGACGAGCCCGCTCGAGCCCGCGGCTACGCCGACCGGCTTTCGCTGGGGATAGCTCGACACACACTCGTTCCAGTTCCGTCACGGACACGTGACTGTTTGCGCGGTAGCTTCGTTGCCATGGCAGACATCACGACAGCTTGGGGAAAGGCCAAAGTCGTCGACGAGGTGAAGCTGCAGCAGAAAGCGGGCGACAAGCAGTTCGCGTCGCTCGTGCAGCTCCTCGAGGACGGGAAGGGCAAACGACTCGTGCGCTTCGCCTATACGACCGACGGTGTGGCCCGACGAGGGCCTGTGACCTTCCGCGACGCCGACCTGGACCGGCTTCGCAAAGCACTGGGCGACCACGAGGCGCTCGCCGCCGCGCTCGGCTTCGATCGTGGCTAGAGCGGCGCCGCTGCGGTTGCGACTGGAGGTGAGGCCGCGCGGGCCGCCTCGACGAGTCCCCCGAGGATCAGCGCGCCGTCCGTCGACCCCAACAGTGGATCGACGGCGTGCTCGGGATGCGGCATCAGCCCCATCACGTTGCCGCGTTCGTTGCAGACGGCCGCGACGTCATCGATCGAGCCGTTCGGGTTCTGCTCGTAGCGGAGCACGATCTGCCGCTTCGCCTCCAGCTCGGCCAGGAGCTCGGCATCGGCGAACCAGCAGCCCTCGCCGTGCTTGATCGGAATGGTCAGCCGCTGCCCCGTTGAGCATGCCGACGTAAACGGCGTCTCGGCGCCCTCGACCCTCAGAGCGACATCTCGACAGAGAAACGACAGCGACTCGTTCGGCCGGAGCACGCCGGGGAGAAGCCCTGCCTCGCAGAGGATCTGGAAACCGTTGCAGATCCCGAGTACGAGCCCTCCGTCGGCTGCGAACTCGGCGACTGCCTTCATCGCGGGCGAAAAGCGGGCGATCGCCCCGCAGCGCAGGTAGTCGCCGTAGGAGAAGCCGCCGGGGAGCACGACGCCTGCGATGTCGGGCAGCCGTTCCTCCGCGTGCCAGACCGGTACGCCCGAGGCGCCGAGCAGCTGGAGCGCGTGGAGCGCGTCCCGGTCGTCGTTCGACCCGGGGAAGGTGAGGACGGCGATACGCGGGCCGGCTTCGCTCACCGGAGCTCGATCTCGTAGCTCTCGATCAGGGGGTTCGCGAGGAGCTGCTGGCACATCCGCTCCACTTCGGCGCGGGCCGCCGTCTCGTCGCTCGCTTCGACCTCGAGGTCGACCACCCGTCCGACGCGGGCGTCGCCGACCGCGAAGCCGAGCTGTCTAAGCGAGCTTTCGACCGCCTCGCCCTGCGGGTCGAGAATCCCGGGCTTCGGACGAACGAGAACCGTCGCCTTCATCGGAGCACCGTCTCCGGATCCTCGACGTAGCCGTCGAAGGTGCGCTCGGTCAGCCGCTCGAAGGCCTCGACGTAGCGTGCGCGGGTGCCGGTAACGACGTCCTCCGGCAGCGCGGGGCCGGGATCGGTCTTGTCCCAGCCGAGCGTCTCGCAGTAGTCGCGCACGAACTGCTTGTCGAACGACGGCTGCGACGCGCCCCGGCTCGTAGGAGTCGGCGGGCCAGAAGCGGGACGAGTCGGGCGTGAAGGCTTCGTCGGCCAGCACGAGCCGATCCTGATCGTCCACGCCGAACTCGAATTTCGTGTCGGCGATCAAGATCCCGCGCGCGCCTGCGTACTCGGAGGCAAAGCGATAGAGCTCGAGCGACGTCGCTTCAGCTTCGGCCAGCCGCTTGGGGC
The DNA here is from genome assembly GCA_963842235.1 of uncultured Actinomycetes bacterium. Lineage (GTDB taxonomy): Bacteria > Actinomycetota > Thermoleophilia > Gaiellales > Gaiellaceae > JACDAN01. The sequence continues at coordinate 123,143 of CAWJFT010000001.1, forward strand.
CGACAAGCTCGGCCGCGGTCGCACGCGTGATGTTCTCGTCGTGTCCGGTCTGGGCCTTGGTTGCCGGCGTGAAGATCGGCTCGGCAAGGCGGTCCGAGTCCCGCAAATCCTGCGGCAGAACATGGCCTGAGACCGCTCCGGTCGCCTGATAGTCCTTCCAGCCTGAGCCGGTCAGGTAGCCGCGCACGACGCATTCGATCGGGAGCATCTCGAGACGCCGGCATTCGAGCGAGCGACCGTCTGGCCGTACTGCGAGCAGATGGTTCGGGCACAGATGCCGGGTAGCGCCCGAACCAGAAGGCACGGAGAGGCCGGTGAGCACGCGGCCCTTGTCGGGGATCTCGGTGGGGAGGACGACGTCGAAGGTCGAGATCCGATCGCTCGCGACGAGCAGCAGGCGCTCGTCGTCGAGGGCGTAGAGCTCGCGCACCTTTCCACTCCCGACGTGGGTTGCGGCTTCAGGCATGAACTGGCTCCTCTCTTCGGGTCAAGGCGTGTAGCCGATCGAACACGACATCCACGTGGCGCGTATACGCACCGAGGTCGAAGACCTCGTCGAGCGCGCTGGAATCGAGCTTGGACGTGATCTCGACGTCGCGGCGCACGAGGTCGGCGAAGTCCTGCTCTTCCTCCCATGCTCGCATCGCCGTCCGCTGAACGAGCTCGTAGGCACGTGCACGCTCGAGCCCGCTGTCGATGAGGGCGAGGAGGAGCCGCTGGCTGAAGAAGAGCCCGTGGCTCGCCTCGAGGTTGCGCCGCATTCGCTCGGGCCGGACGACGAGCCCTTCGACGAGCCACGAGAAGCGATCGAGCATGTAGTCGAGCGCCAGGAACGCGTCTGGAATCACGACCCGCTCGGCGGAGGAGTGCGAGATGTCGCGCTCGTGCCAGAGCGCCACGTTCTCGAGACCGACGACCGCGGCCCCGCGAACCACGCGGGCGAGCCCGCAGATCCGCTCGGCGACGACGGGGTTCTTCTTGTGCGGCATCGCGGACGAGCCCTTCTGGCCGCGGCGGAAGGGCTCCTCGACCTCACGCACCTCGGTTCGCGCGAGATGGCGGATCTCGAGCGCGAACTTCTCCAGCGACGCTGCCGTCACGGCGAGGGCCGAGAGCAGCTCGGCATGTCGATCCCGTTGGATGACCTGGGTCGCCGCGGCCGCGGGCTCGAGCCCGAGGCGCTCGCAGGCCAGCCGCTCGACCTCGGGGTCGGTCGCGGCGTAGGTCCCGACCGCGCCGGAGAACTTGCCGACGCGGACGCCCTCGAGCGCGCGCTGGACGCGCGCGCGGGCCCGGTCCAACTCGAACGCCCATACGGCCAACTTCAAACCGAACGTGGTCGGCTCCGCATGAACGCCGTGCGTGCGGCCAATCATCAGCGTGTCGCGATGCTCCTCCGCCCGCGCGATGACGAGGACCAGCGCACGATCGAGCTCGTCGAGCACGAGTCGTCCCGCGGCCTGAAGCTGGAGCGAGAGCGCGGTGTCGACCACGTCCGAGGAGGTCAGCCCGTAGTGGAACCAGCGACCGGCGGGGCCGAGCTGCTCGCCGACCGCATCGACGAAGGCGGCGACGTCGTGCTGGGTCCGCTCCTCGATTTCGGCCACGCGCTCCACTGAGGGCGGAACCGCACGCTCGCGAATCTCGGCTGCGGCATCCGCCGGAACGGCTCCCAGCGCGGCCCACGCATCCAGCGCGGCGAGCTCGACCTCGAGCCACCGGGCGAGCTTCCCCTCGTCCGACCAGATCCTGGCCATGGCCGGACGGGAGTACCGGGCGATCACCGGTTCGATTCTAGATGCGGCTCAGGAAGGCGGAACCGACCGACAAGCGCCGCCGGGTCAGCTGTCCGGCGACCTGAGACCGCCGCCCTGGGCCAGGATCCTCGCAGCGAGGATGGCGGCGTTCCGGGCGCCGTCGATCGAGACGCACGCGACGGGCACCCCAGGCGGCATCTGGACGATCGAGAGCAGCGCATCGAGCCCGCCGCCGACGCTCTTGCTCGAGCGCAGCGGCACGCCGATCACCGGCAGCTCGCTGTACGAGGCGATGACGCCTGGAAGCGCGGCGGCCATGCCCGCCCCCGCGATGATCACGCGGATCCCGCGCAGCGCGGCGATCGATGCATACTCGGCGACCGCTCTGGGATCGCGGTGCGCGGAGAGGACGTGGAACTCGTGGGAAATGCCGCGCTCGTCGAGCTCCTGCATTGCGGGTTCCATCGCCTCGCGATCGGACTCGGAGCCCACGAGCACCCCGACAAGCGGCCCGAGCTCTCCGAACTCCTCCAGCGCCGAGAAGGGCTCCGTCTGCGTCTCAGGTTGCAACCTTCGCCTCCCGACCGGCAATGTCGCGCCGGAACTGCATGCCGTCGAACGAGATCGCGGCGCAGCCGGCGTACGCCCGCTCGCGGGCTGCCTCGAGTGACGGGCCAACAGCCGTGACGTTGAGCACGCGCCCGCCGTTCGTCAGAAGCTGTTCACCACGACTCGCCGTTCCAGCGTGGAAGACCAGGGCGCCGCTTGCCTCGGCGTCGTCGACGCCGTTGATCGGCGTTCCGGAGTCGCCGCGCTGCGGGTACTCGCGGCCCGCGAGGACGACGGTCACGGCCGCTTGGTCGTCGGCGGTCAGGTCGGCGGAGCGCAGATCTCCCCGGGCGGCCGCTGTCAGTGCCTCGAGCAGGTCGCCCTGAAGTCGCGGGAGGATGGACTGCGTCTCCGGATCGCCGAAGCGGCAGTTGAACTCGAGCACCTTCGGGCCGGAGTCGGTCAGCATCAGGCCGGCGTAGAGCAGCCCGACAAACGGCGTGCCTCGCCGGGCGAGCTCCGCGAGCACCGGCCTGTGCACGGCCGCGACGAGCTCTTCGACGTCGGTCGCCTCGAGCCCCGGCACCGGGGAGTACGACCCCATTCCACCGGTGTTCGGCCCGGTGTCGTCGTCGCCGATGCGCTTGTAGTCGCGGGCCGGCGCGAGCGGCAGTGCGTTGACGCCGTCGGCGAGAGCGAACAGGGAGATCTCCTCTCCCTCCAGCAGCTCCTCGATGACGAGCGGCTGGCCCAGCCGTGCGGCCTCCCGCAGCGCCGCGTCCAGCGAGTCCTGATCGGGACAAACGAACGCGCCCTTGCCCGCGGCGAGGCCGTCGACCTTGACCACGCACGGCGGCCTGGCGACCGACATCGTCTCGGCGGTCGGGACGCCTGCAGCCCGCATGACCTCCTTGGCGAATCGTTTCGATCCCTCGATCCGCGCCGCCTCCCGCCCTGGCCCGAAGACCGCGATCCCGCCGTGGCGCAACTCGTCCCCAACCCCCGCGACGAGCGGCGCTTCAGGGCCGACGACGACGAGGTCGGCGGCCAGGGTGTGCGAGAGGTCGAGCAGGCTCTCGGCGTCTTCTGCGCGCACCGGATGGCACTCGCCAAGCCGCGCGATCCCGGGATTGCCGGGCGCCGCGTGGAGCTCGTCGAGGTGAGAGCTCTGGCTCAGCTTCCAGGCGAGCGCGTGCTCGCGGCCCCCGGCTCCGATCAGAAGGACCTTCACGGCCGCGCGATCGCCTCCAGCCCGCGCTGCGCGAGCACGTCCTCCCGCGCCGCGCCGGTGCCGATCAGCGAGACCTCGACGTCGAGCGCACGCTCGATGTATCCGACGTACGCCCGCGCCTCGTCAGGAAGGCGGGAGACCTCGTCGATTCCGTCCAGCGAGTGCTCCCATCCCGGCAGCACCTCGTAGACGGGCTCGGCGTGGTGAAAGTCGCTCTGATGCGCCGGAAACTCCTCGCTCGAGGTTCCGTCGGGCAGGCGGTAGGCGACGCACACGGGCAGCTCGGAGAAGCTCGAGAGCACGTCGAGCTTCGTCAGGGCCAGCGACGTGAAGCCGTTCAACCGGCACGCGTAGCGCAGCCCGACGAGGTCGAGCCAACCGCACCGCCGCTCGCGACCCGTGACGGTGCCGTATTCGCGACCGAGCTCCCGGACGCGCTCCTGGTCCGGCCCCTCGATCTCCGTCGGGAACGGCCCTTCGCCGACGCGGGTCAGGTACGCCTTCGCGACGCCCAGCACGGCGTCGAGCCGCTTGGGCCCGATGCCGATCCCGACGGCCGCAGCGGCGGCGATCGGGCTGGACGACGTCACGAAGGGATACGTGCCGTGGTCGAGATCGAGCAGCGTTCCCTGAGCGCCTTCGAAGAGCACGAATCGTCCTTCGCGCAAAGCCTGGTCGACGAGCAGCGAGGTGTCCGCGATGTACGGGCGCAGCCGCTGGGCGCAACCCTCGTACCGGCTCGAGACCTCCTCCAGGTCGAGTGGCTCGGCGCCGTAGACCTGCTCGAGCCAGTGATTCTTCTCGGCAAGCGCGACCTCGATCTTCTGACGGAGGATCTTCGGGTCGAAGAGGTCCTGGACGCGGATCCCCAGCCGGGCCGCCTTGTCGCCGTAGGCCGGGCCGATCCCGCGTCGCGTCGTCCCGATCTGCAGCCTTCCCAGGCGGCGCTCGCTCGCCTGGTCGAGAGCGACGTGCCACGGCATGATCAGGTGCGCGTTGCCGGAGACGCGCACCCCGTCGGTGGACAGCCCGCGCGCCTCGAGGTCGTCGAGCTCGTCGATGAAGACCTGTGGGTCGATGACGCAGCCCGCGCCGAGCACGCACTCCTTCCCCCAGAGGATCCCCGAGGGCATGTGCCGGAACTTGTAGGTCTCGCCGTCGGCGACGATCGTGTGCCCAGCGTTCGGCCCGCCCTGGTAGCGGCAGACCAAATCCGAGTGCTGGGCCAGCAGGTCGACGATCTTGCCCTTGCCCTCGTCCCCCCACTGGGCCCCGACGATCACAGTCGCTGGCACGTCTGCTGAGTCTGCCGGATTGGTCGGCTACTCGTCAGTGCAGTTGGGGGTGTCGGCGGGACCTCCTTTGCGGACCATCAGCACGCGGTGCCCTCGCTCGCAGGTCGCCCACCCGCGGTCTTCCTCGAGCCGGAGCGTTCCGGACACGCGGGCGCCGAGCCACGATTCCTCGAGCAGGTCGGCGAGCTGCTCTTCCTGACAGGCCTCGCACACAGCCGTGAACGAGGTCATCCGGCCGAGCAGTACCACTGTCTGCTCCGTGGCGAGCATCGTTACCCAGGCGCGAGGTCCGCAAACTTGGCGTACCGGTTCAACCAGGCCAGCTTCTCGGTCCCCGTTGGCCCGTTGCGGTGCTTGGCCAGGTGCACCTCGGCGATGCCCTGCGCCTCGGTCTCGTCGTTGTAGTACTCGTCGCGGTAGATGAAGAAGACGAGATCACTGTCCTGTTCTAGGCTGCCCGATTCGCGCAGGTCCGAAAGGATCGGGCGCTTGTCGTGGCGCTGTTCGACGGCGCGCGAGAGCTGCGACAACGCGAGCACCGGAACCTCGAGGTCGCGCGCCAGCACCTTCAGGTTCCGCGAGATCTGCGAGACCTCCTGCACCCGGTTCTCCGGGTTGGATCCAGAGGTCATCAGCTGCAGGTAGTCGACGATGATCAGCGCGAGGCTGGGCTCCTTCGACTTCAGGCGCCGAGCCTTCGAGCGGATCTCCATCATCGTGATCGAGCCGGTGTCGTCCACGTAGACCGGCGCCTTCGAGAGCTTGTCGCAGGCGGCCGTCAGCCGCGGCCAGTCGTCGGCCGCGAGCTTGCCGGTGCGCAGCCGTTGCGATTCGACCTTCGCCTCACTGCACATCAGACGCTGCGTCACCTCGGACTTCGACATCTCCAGCGTGAAGAGCGCCACGGGCAGCTCGCGCCGAACGGCGATGTTGGCCGCCATGCAGAGGGCGAGCCCTGACTTCCCCATGCTCGGACGGGCCGCGAGGATGATCAGGTTCCCCGGCTGGAAGCCCGAGGTGAGCCGGTCGAGGTCTCGGAAGCCGGATGGCACGCCCGTGATCTCCTCGCCGGCTTCGTACAGGGCCGTGATCCGTTCGAAGCTCTCTTTGAGGAGAGCCTCGATGTGGGCGAACTCGCTCGTGACGCGGCTCTGTGAGAGCTCGAAGATCAGCTGCTCGGCGCGGTCGACGAGATCGACGGTCTCGCCCGGCCGCTCCCAGCCGAGCCGTCCGACCTCCTGGCCGACACGGATGAGCCCGCGCAGCGTCGCCATCTCGCGGACGATCCGCGCGTAGTGCGCGGCGTTGGCGGTGGCCGGCACGAGCGCGGCGAGCTCGTGGATTCGGTCTCGGCCGCCGGCGTCCTGGAGCTCACCACGCTCCTCGAGCGCGTCGATCAGCGTGATCGCGTCGACGGGCTCCCCGCGCGCATAGAGGGCGAGGGCGGCGCGATAGACCTTCGCGTGGCTCTCTCGGTAGAAATCGGCTGCGTCGAGGATCTCGCTGACGGCCCCGATCGCGCCGGGGGAGAGCAGCATCGAGCCGAGGACCGACTCCTCGGCGTCGAGATTTTGCGGTGGGACGGGGGCCGTCGTCGCCGGTTGGACGACCGAGGCGATCTGAGCGCTCACGGGCGAATTCATTCCGTGCCTCCCGCGTCGGCGCAACCCCGCTGTCCCTTACTACTAGGGCGAAAAACCCCCGATATGCAGGCTGAAGAACACACGTTCGACGGTATTCTCCACTGCCGGGCGGACGTTGTCCCCACGACGGCGGCATTCAGCGCGGACGGACTTCACGCTCCGAGCGACTTTTTCGTGCGGGCATCCCCAGGCCCGACGGAACCTGTGGACGAGTTGTTCGTCTTTCGTTACTGCTCGGCGGGCTCGGGCTCGGGCTCGGGCTCGGCCTCCGCGACCTCGGGCTCGGCTAGCTCGCCGGCCGCCTCCTCGGGCTCGGCGGGCTCGCTGGCCGCCTCCTCGGGCTCGGCGGGCTCGCCGGCCGCCTCCTCGGGCTCCGGCTCCTCCTCCTCGAGCTCCTCGACCGAGGCCTCGGCTTCGGCCGCGCCTTCGGGCTCGGCTGCGGCGGCCTCTGCCTCGGCGGCCGCTGCTGCCTCCTCCTCCGCCCGCGCCGCGGCCTCCATCGCCTCCATCTCGGCGACACCGCCTTCCGGGACGACTTCGAGGCGCAGCGTCGCGTCCACGTCCGTAAAAACCTCGACGGGCACCTCGTGGCGGCCGACACGCTTGATCGGCTCGAGGTCGACCTTGCGCCGGTCGATCCGGATCTTGCGGTCGGCCCAGAGCCGGTCGGAGATGTCCGTCGCTGTGACCGACCCGAACAAGGAACCGGTCGGCCCCGCCTTCACGTCGAAACGGAGCACGGTCTGCTCGAGCCGGGCGGCGATGTCGCGCGCCTCCTCGTGCGTGCGCGCCTCCTGGCGGGCCCGGACGTCGTCGCGACGCCGGAGATCCTCGAGCGCCCCGGGCGTCGCGGCCTGGGCCAGCTGGCGCGGCAGCAAGTAGTTGCGGGCATACCCGCGGGCGACGTCGACGACCTCGCCGCGCAGCCCGACCTTGTCGACGTCCTGGAGGAGGATGACCTGCATGGCGCTCAGTGCTCCTTCAGGTGATGTCGCCGCGCTTCTCGCGCGTGAAAACCAAGCCCGGCTGCGGACTCAGGCCGTGTCCATATCAAGACGATATGGGCGCGGCCTGAGGCTACTGACTGGCGCCGGTTTGCAGCCGCGAGAAGCCCGGATGACATTGCCTGGAGGAGCACTACTAGGTGGTCGCGTACGGCAGCAGCGCCATCTCGCGCGCCCGCTTCACGGCGAGCGCAACCTGCCGCTGGTGGCGCCGACACGTCCCGGTGATGCGGCGGGATCGGATCTTCCCCTTCTCGGAGACGAACCGGCGAAGCTGGTTCGCGTTCTTGTAATCCACCTCGTCGACCTTGTCACGGCAGAACTGGCAGGACCGCCGCTTGATCGGGCCGGTGGGCGGCCCGCGGCGTCCTGTCCGCTGTTCTCCTCTACGTGCCTTCGCCATCAGAAGGGAATGTCGTCGTCTGTTGCCGAGGTCGAGAAGTCGGCGTTCTCCTGCTGGGCGCCGGCCGGGACGAACTGGCGCTCGCCGCCTTCCCCTTCGCCGCGGCCGCCGATGAACTGGACCGTGTCGGCGATGATCTCGACCGCCTGGCGCTTCGTGCCGTCCTGCGCCTCCCACTCGCGCCAGTCGAGGCGGCCGTCTACGGCGACGGCGCGGCCCTTGGACAGGTACTGCGCGCAGCTCTCGCCCTGATTGCCCCAGACGGTGACGTCGAAGTAGTTCGGCTTGTCGCCCCACTCGCCGGTGGATGAGTCCTTCTGGCGCGTGTTGACGGCAATGCGGAGCTTGCAGACCGCGGTGCCGCTCGGCGTGTGCCGGAGCTCCGGGTCCTTGGTCAGGTTCCCAACGAGAACGACGCGGTTGATGTTGGCCATGCCTATTCCTCCTCTGCAGCGACGGGTTCCGGCTCCGGTGCATCCTGCCGGTCCTGAGGCGGCGACGCTACCGTCCCGACTGGACGTTGCTCGCTCCGCCGGACGGCCAAGTGACGCATGACTCCGTCCGTGATCTTGAGGATGCGCGAGACCTCGTCGAGGGTCTCCGGCTGGGCCGAAAAGGTCAGCAGGTGGTAGACGCCGTCCGACTTGTGGTCGATCTCATAGGCGAGCTTTCGCCGCCCCCACACGTCGTGGGCCTCCCAGGTCCCGCCGCCGCGCTCGATCAGCTCGCGCGTGCGGGTGACGATCTCGTTCTGGCGCTCCTCCGGGAGCTCCGGATCGAGCATGAGCAGGATTTCGTAGGGCGACACAGTCCTTCCTCCGGTCTAGACGGCCACGCTGCGCGGCAGCGGGGCAGGAAGCGGCGGCCAGTGTAGCATCGGCCCCGTGAACCGCCGTATAGCTCTGCTGACCGGCGGAATCGCCGTGGCGGTCGCGGCCCTCTGGCGCTCGATCCGCCGCCGGCCGCCTGGCTGGGTCGAGATCGAGCCCGCGGATCCTCGGGCGGAACAGCTTCGGCAGCGCCTGGACGAGTCGCGCGTCGTCGTCGACGACCGCGAGGAGTTCGAGTCCGCCGAGACGACCGTCGACGCCGCCGAGCCGCTTCCCGCCGACCCAGGGGAGCGCCGCAGCGAGATCCACGCGGAGGGCCGCTCGGTCGTCGACCGGATGCGCGCCGCTAGCGAGGAGGACTGAACGCGGCGACGCCGCCGGTGAGCCCGCGGGCGACCCGCCACTGATAGCCGCTCGACGAGAGCAACCGCCGCTCGAGGGGGTTGCTCAGGAAGCCGATCTCTGCCAGGACGACGGGCACGTTGGCCCAGTTGAACCCGGTCAGGTCCGAGCGCTCGACGATGCCCAGGTCGCGAGCGCCTGTCGCGCGCACGAGCCCGGACTGGATCGCGCGGGCCGCCCGCCGGCTCGAGCGATAGACGTCATCCGTCCAGCCTTGGTGGAAGGCCGGAGTGAGGGTCGAGATCCCGCGTTGGGACGCATTCGCGGAACCGTCGGCGTGAATCCGCAGCATCAGCGCCGCGCCGTGACGGTTGCAGAACTGCGCGCGGGCGATGTTCCCGCCGCGGTAACCGGAGCCGGTCCGCGTCATCGCCACGCGGTAGCCGCGACGGACCAGCAGCACGCGCGTGCGCCGGGCGATCTTGAGCGCGATGTCCGCCTCGCCGGCGGCCCCACCGCCGTCCTTGATCTTCGTCGCGCGCGACCCGGGGCCGATCGGCTCGCGCTGACGCCCGACCGCAGGCAGTGTCCCGTGGCCCGGATCGAGGCAAATGAGTGCGGCTGCGAGCGTCTCGAGGAGCACCCTTCGATGCTACGGGCGCCCGACGCGTGTCGGCTCACGATGCAATAGTCCCCGCCGGCTGAACGGGTCAACGAACGGAGGGGAGAGATGAGAAAACGTGTGGTTTGGGCGCTGCTCGCGCTTGCCGGCGCCCTTGTGCTTGCACCGGCGTCGCCGACAGCGAACACGCATGACTTCGACCTTAGAGTCCTGTCGAGCCCGGCGACCATGGTCACCGGCGGCGATGCGCTCGTGCGGCTGACGATTCCGCGCAACGTGCCGCTGCACAAGGCGACGCTGTCCTTGAACGGTGAGGACGTCACCTCGACGCTGACCCTCGATCCCGAGGCGCGCACGCTGACCGGGATGGTGAACGGTATGCACCTCGGAGCGAACACCCTCTTCGCGGACTCGAACGGTCGTGGCAAAGGACGTCCCACGGCCGAGCTCCAGCTCGTCAACTACCCGGTGACCGGTCCGATCTTCTCGGGGCCGCAGCAGCAGCCGTTCGTCTGCAAGACGCAGACGCAGGCGGGGCTCGGGTTCCCGCAGGTGGACAACCAGGCCGGCATCGGCATGCGCCTCTTCCAGACGCCGGGCGATTCCACGTCACCCACGAGCGGCTGGAGCAAGGACTGCACCGTTAACACGGTCGTCGACTTCCTGTACCGGACGACTGGCGGCCAGTTCCAGGCTCTTCCGCCGGGCCCGTTGCCGCCCGACGTCGCGACGACGACGACGCTCGACGGCCGCACGGTCCCGTATGTCGTGCGCCGCGAGCGCGGGACGATCAACCGCTTCATCTACGCGATCACGATGCTGTCGCCGCCCGGTGAGCCGGGCGCTCCGCCCGACACCTCGCTCTGGAACCGCCGGGCGATCTACGCCTTCGACGGCGGCGTTGCGATTGGCCACAACCAGGGGACGGTCGGCGGCAGCCATTTGTACGACCCCGGCCTCTCGAAGGGCTACGCGATCATCCACTCGAGCGGCACGCGCACCTCGACGCACTACAACCTCGTCCTCGGCGCCGAGACGGCGATCATGACGAAGGAGCGCTTCATCGAGGGCTACGGCGTCCCGCTCTACACCGTGGGCGTCGGCGGCTCGGGGGGTGCGATCCAGCAGTACGTCTACGCGCAGCGGCACCCGGGCGTGATCATCGACGCCGCGATCCCGCAGTACTCGTATCCCGACATGGTCACGCAGACCATCCACGTCGGGGACTGCGAGCTCATGGAGCACTACATGGACGTCACCGACGGAGCCAACTCGAAGTGGTCGGTCTGGCCCAACCGCACCTGGATCGAAGGGATGAACGCAAGCGCCACGTGGCCGAACCCCTACCGCGGCGGCGCGCCCGGCTCGAGTGAGTGCGTGGCCGGCTGGCGGGGTCTGACGCCGCTCGCCCTCAATCCGAACTTCGGCAGCGCGGGGGCGGGCTCCGAGTTCTACGACCCGGCAGTCATGGCCGCCGTCAAGTGGACGCACTGGGACGACCTGCGCAACGTCTACGGGGTCGACGCGGACGGCTACGCCAAGGTCCCGTGGGACAACGTCGGCGTCCAGTACGGCCTCGACGCGTTGAAGAAGGGGAACATCACGCCGGCCGAGTTCCTGAAGCTGAACGCCACGGTCGGCTCCTGGAAGGACTCGAAGGACATGGTCCAGGAGGGCTGCCCGTTCTTCCCGACCTTCGGTTGCACGACGCCGCCGCTCGACTTCTGGAGCCGCCGCAACATGCGGCTCAGCCCGGACGGCGGCGCGACGCCCGCTCCTAGGCGTGAGGGGAACATGGAAGCTGCGAACGCCGCTTATACGTCGGGCATCGTCTTCCGTGGCGACATCGACATCCCCGTGATCGACTGGCGGCACTACCTCGAGCACCGACTCGACATGCACAACTCGCACCAGTCTTTCGCCTCGCGCAAGCGGATGCTCAACTTCGACGGTGACGCGTCGAACCAGGTGATCTGGTTCACGGACGCGCGTCCAGGAGCGCCCCAGTTCGATCAGACGCCGATGGCCCTCGCGGTGATGGACGAATGGATGGTCTCCGGCCACAAGCCCGCAGGGGCCGTTGACTCGTGCTTCGCGACCGACGGCTCGCTGCTCCACTCGGGCGCCGACGTGTGGGACGGCATCCTCGATTCGCGACCGGCGGGATCGTGCACCCAGGCGTTCCAGCTGTACTCGACGTCGCGGATCGTCGCCGGCGGGCCGATCGAGGGCGGCGTCTTCAAATGCGCGATGAAGCCGGTCACGACGGCGATCGCGGACGGGACGTACGGCTCGTGGCAGCCCGGCCCGACCGAGGTCGCGCGCCTTCAGCAGATCTTCCCGACCGGAGTCTGCGACTACACGAAGCCCGACGTCGGGCGACCGCCGGGTCTCTAGACAAGCAGAAGCTGGGGGTGGGGTTCTCCGCCACCCCCAGCTTCCAATCCGAGCGTCCGTCCTCTCCGTACCGACCCCCCGAGAGGGCAACTTCACCGACCAGGAGGGGGGACAGTGAAACGACCTCTATACCTGCTTGCAGTAGTGCTCGGCGCGGTGCTGGCGACGGCGTTCCTGCCGGCCCGCGCAGCTGCGGCACCGACTGTCGTCGACCCGAACCTCGCGGTTCGGACCGCGGCCTCGGGGCTCGACCAGCCGATCAGCATCGCCTTCCTCGGGCCGAACGACATACTCGTGCTCGAGAAAGCGACGGGGAAGGTGCAACGCGTCGTCAACGGCGTCGTGCAGAGCACCGTCCTCGACCTCGCGGTCAACAGCGCGTCGGAGCGCGGGCTGCTCGGCATTGCGCTGCACCCGCACTTCTTCGTCACCGGCCGGGTGTACCTGTACTGGACGGAGACGCTAAGCGGCACGGACAGCGACGACCTCGCCAACGTTCCGCTGCTCGGAAACCGGGTCGACCGCTTCGTCTGGAACGGCTCGACGCTCACGTTCGAGAAGAACATCGTCAAGCTGCGGGCGTTCCAGGCCGATGCCGGACAGCCGCTGCGCGGAAACCACGACGGCGGCGTGCTCCGCTTCGGTCCCGACGAGAAGCTCTACGTCGTCATCGGCGACAACGGCCGCCGCGGACAGACCCAGAACCTCGTCAACGGCCCGTTCGGGCCGGGCATCGACGACGATCAGTTCGGGGGCCCGGAGCCGGACAACGCCCACCTGACCGGCGTCATCCTGAGGCTGAACGACGACGGCACGACACCCGTGAGCAATCCGTTCTTCGCGGCCGGGCAGTCGATCGGCGGCGAGGTCGGCGCGAACATCCAGAAGATCTTCGCCTACGGCCTCCGCAACAGCTTCGGGATGGCCTTCGATCCCGTCTCCGGCGCCCTCTGGGAGCAGGAGAACGGCGACGACAGCTTCAGCGAGGTGAACCGCGCCGATCCCGGTTTCAACTCGGGGTGGGTGCAGATCATGGGCCCGCCGGAGCGCATCTCGCAGTTCAAGACGATCGAGACGACGGTGACCCCGTCGCCGCCGGATCCGTTCGCGGCCACCTACTTCGGCCTCCAGCAGATCCGCTGGCTGCCGACGAACATTGCAGACAGTCCGGCTGAGGCGCTTTCGCGTCTCTTCATGCTCCCGGGCGCCCACTACAGCGCACCGGAGATGAGCTGGAAATTCGAAGTTGCGCCGGGCGGCATCGGCTTCCTCCAGGGCCGCGCGCTCGGGCCTCAGTACCGAAACGACCTCTTCGTCGGGGCGGCGCGGCCGTTCCTCGAAGGCGGCCACCTGTTCCACCTGAACCTGACGGGCAACCGACGGAAGATCGGCGTCGACGACCCGCGGCTCGAAGATCGCGTCGCCGACAACACTGCACAAGTGGGAGATCACCGAGAGCGAGAGCCTGCTCTTCGGCCGGAACTTCGGCGTCGGGACGGATATTCAGACGGGGCCGAACGGCAACCTCTACGTCGTCTCGCTGTCGGACAACGTCGTCTACGAGATCTTCCGCCGGAAGTAACGGACTGGGGCACGATTGGGCGGGAGCGGCTCGCCGTTCCCGCCCTCGATTTACTCCGAGCCGTCTCGCTTCCTCGCTACGCTGCGGGCCTTTCCTAGCGTGCAAACAGGCCCCGCCAAGACGATCCTCATCTGCGAGGACGACCAAAACCTACGTCAGCTGGTGCGCGTCGTTCTCGGCGATGGCTATCGCTTCGTCGAGGCTGACACCGGCCGCGAGGCGCTCGATCTTGCCTACGAGCTCCGCCCGGATCTGATCATCCTCGACCTGATGCTGCCCGGCGCCAGCGGCTTCGACGTCCTCACGGAGCTGCGCGCAAAGGTGCCGCGCGACGAGACCCGCGTCATCGTCATGAGCGCCTGGGGCCACGCCGACGAGGCGGCGCTCAACGCAGGCGCCGACCGTTTCGTCGCGAAGCCGTTCGAGGCCGATGAGCTGACGTCCGTCGTCAGCGAGGTACTCGCCGAGGCTTGAGATGAGCTCGCTCGGACACAGGACGAAGTCCCTCTCGCTTGCGCTCCGCATGATCGTCGCCAGCGCGGTCCTTGCAGCTCTGGTCGCGAGTGTCTTCGCCGTTCTGATCAATGCCGTCTCCGGGCTCAACGACGCGACGCGTCGAGAAGCCCACGCGAAGGACGTAACAGCGGCGACGCTCAGGCTCGAGAAGCTCGTCCTCGATCTCGAGACGGGTGTGCGTGGCTACATCCTCACAGGGGAGGATGGATTTCTGAAGCCGTATCGAGAGGCGCGGCAAGAGCTCGACTCGGGCCGGCTTCGAGAGTTTGAACGCCTCGCGTCGACGAATCCGGAACAGGGCCGACGAGCCCGGAACCTGACGACCGCGATCCGGCAGTACGAACAGGACTACGCGGTCAATCTGCTCAACATCGCGCGCTTCAATCCGCCCGCCGCTCGAGACTTCGTCGCCAGAGAGGAGGGTCAACGGCGAACCGACGAGATTCGCAAGCAGTTCACGAGTTTCCTCGCCGCCGAGAATGCGCTTGCGGCGGCCAGTGCAACTTCGGCTGACCGGCAGGCCGATCGTGCCGTCGGCCTGGCAATCGCCGGCCTGATCGCCTCGACGCTGCTCATCGTCCTGTTCGGCATCTACCTCGCGCGCTCGACGGCTCGCCCCGTTCGCGGCGTTGCACAGGCGGCAACTCGCCTGGCCGGCGGAGATCTCTCCACGCGGCTCGACGAGAAGGGCCCGGGGCCCGGGGAGGTCGGCGAGCTCAAGGTCGCGTTCAACCAGATGGCCGAGCAGCTGGAACGGGGCCGTGCCGAGCTCGAGTCTCAGAACGAGAAGCTTCGGGAGAGCGAGCGCCTGAAGTCCGAGCTCGTGAGCATCGTCTCCCACGAGCTGCGGACGCCGCTTGCGAGCGTGCTGGGCTTCACCTCGCTGCTGCTTACGCGGGAGGTCAGTCCCGAGGAGCAGCGCCGGTACCTGGAGATCATCGACTGCGCAGGGCCGCCGCCTCTCCTCGCTTCTCAACGACTTCCTCGACATCGAGCGCCTGGAGGAAGGCCAGCTCAAGCTCGCACAGGAGCTCTTCGACATGGGGACACTTGTGGGCGAGCAGGCGCAGCTCTTTGCGGGCCAGAGCGAGAAGCACAAGCTCGATGTCGTGCTTCCGCCCAGGCCGCTGCCGGTGCGGGGTGATCCCGACCGCATGGCGCAAGTGGTGGCGAACCTCCTGTCCAATGCGATCAAGTACTCACCGGATGGGGGAACCGTAGAGGTAGTGGGCGAGCGAGAGGACGATCGGGTGCGCGTGAGCGTCCGGGACGAGGGGCTCGGTATTCCGGACGAGCTGCAGGAACAGGTCTTCGGAAAATTTTTCCGCGGCGATGCGCCGGCGAGCGGCATCGCCGGCACCGGTCTCGGCCTGACGATCGCCCGTTCACTCGTCGAAGCGCAGGGTGGGACAATCAGCTTCGAAAGCGCTACGGGGGAGGGATCGGTGTTTTGGCTCGAGCTTCCGATTGCCGCGAACGATCGTTGATGCGGCCAGCGAAAGGAGTGGGGGGATGAATCGCTTGTTCTATGTGTTCGTCATCGCGGCAGGCTTTGCGGTGATCGGTTTGTCCAACGGGTGGAGCCTGGGCTCCAGTGCGGCGACAGGGCCCGGGACGATTCGCATCACGAGCCGCGAGATCAGCCGCGTGCGCGTCGATGCAGGCAGGCCCGGGAGGGGGCCCGGCGACACGGAGATCGTCCGCCTGAACCTGTTCAACAAGCGGATCAAACGGCAGCCGATCGGGCACGCGGACTACGTCTGCACCTTCGTCACGTCGGGGACCCGAAGCTGCACGGTCACGGTCTTCCTGCCCAAGGGCAGGCTCGTGGCCGGCGGGTCGATTCGGTTCCCGGAGCTCTACGAGCTCGCAGTGCTCGGCGGAACGCGGCTCTACGACAACGCGCGTGGGACGCTGACCGTGATCCGGACGACCCGGAGGCCTCGCAGGGACATCTTCATCTTCCGTCTCACTGGATAGCCTCCGCCCTTACGCGGTACGGACCGTGACAGCGACGCGCTGGACGGCATTGTTCGAGTAGCCGCCGAGGTTCCACGCCGGCTCGACCGGCTGCTCGTTTCCCGCCGCGTCGCGCGCCCGGCACGAGAGCTCGTAGTCACCGGGCGCCTCCGGCTCCCAGAGGTACTGCCACGACGTCCAGGCCGACGGCGCCCGCTGCTCGCCGAGTCGCGCCGCGTGCCAGCTCGCACCGCCGTCGGTACTGACCTCCACGCCGGCGATCGGCGCCCAGCCCGACCACGCTCGTCCTTCGAGCAGGCAGGGAGCGAGGTCAACTGTCCGCGTCCGCGTGAGGAAGTCGGGGATGCCCGGCGGCGCCATGAGCGCTCGCGGCTGTATGCGAGTGACCGGCGGGCCGTCCTCGTTCTCTTGCTGCCGTAGCCGGTAGCGGTCGCGCTGTTGGAAGCCCTCGAAGGGCTGGTCGACGACGGTGATCCGCGCGAGCCACTTGACGCTCGTCATCCCGTACCAGCCCGGTACGAGGAGCCTGACCGGGAAGCCGTGCTGTGGTGGGAGCGGCTCGCCGTTCATCTCGTACGCAAGCAGGACGTCGTCGCGAAGCGCCTCCTCCAGCGGAAGGCTGCGTTCGTACTGCTGCTCGACACCGTCTTCGAGGCCGCGGTCGAGGCCCGTGAAGAGGACTTCCGTGGCGGACTCATCGACGCCGGCCTCCTCGAGCAGCGAGTGGAGCGGCGTTCCGCCCCATTCGGCCGTGCCGACAGCCTCCTCCAGCCACGGCTGGCTGAGGGGCCGCGGCGAGAGCCGAGCTCGCCCGTTGCCGGCGCATTCGAGCGTCACGGGCCGACGGGTGGACGGACGAGTGCGAAGCTCGTCGAGCGAGAGCGCGAGCTCGCGCCGAACGCGCCCACCTACGTGCAAGCGCCAGTCGGCGACGTCGACGGCGGGGATGTCGTAGTGCGTGAGGACGAAATGCAGGCCGACCGGGGTGACCGCATAGCGGAGCGCCTCGAGCGGCAGGCCGTGGTTGCGGGCAGCCAGCTGAAGCTCCTCGATCGTGAAGTCGCTCATCGCTCGGGGCAGTGTGTCCAGGTGTGGTCGGGCTGTCCAGCCAACCTTCTTGGCGCTCGCGTCGGCGGGCGAACCATCTACCGCCGCTTTGGCCGTGTCCAGGGGCCTGGCCCCTGGACACGGCCCTTAAAGACGCTTACGGGATGAAGGCGAGGTCTTCGGGGACCATCGACGTCGGTGTCTCGAAGATCGACCCGCCGCTGTCGGGGTCGATCGTCGTCGCACCATCGCTCGCGAAGAACGTCGCCATCTGCTGCTGCGCCGCGAATGCGAACGGTGCGGCCGCCGCGCTCCCGACGTTCGTGATGAACGTATGTGGGTTCTTCGGGACCGCCGGATTCAGCGCGAAGGCGAGATCGTTCCGGTACAGCGTCGCCCGGTCGGCGCAGCCGCAGGCGCGGAGGATCGCCGACGTCGTCGGGTTCGGCACGGTCTGGTCGCCGCGCGCGAACTGGAAGATCACCGGCGCCGTGATGTGCGGGGCGTACGCCGCGGGATTCCCCGCCTGCTGTGCCCACTCGCTCCGGTCGATCAGCTGCTGGATCGCCGTCTCGTCCGGCGTCGCTGTCACCGGCGCCAGATTCCGCAGCGGGATGTTCTCATGGAAGTTCGTGAGCCCCGGATTCGGGATTGCGTTGTAGAGCGACGGCGTCCGATTCAGCAGCGACAGGCCGACCAGGATTCGGAAGCTGGGAGACAACCGCGCGATCTCGATGATCGGCCCGCCGGCGACGTTGAGGACACCGGCGTGGATATCGGGCTCCAGCCCCATGAGCTGCGTTCCATAGATGCCGCCGAACGACTGCCCGCCGTAGTAGATGCGGGACGTGCTGAGATCGTCGGCGCCGTCCCCGTCCACGTCCACACCGCCCTCGAGCACCTTGACGAGCTGCATGAGGTCGATCGTGGTCTGGCGCAGGCCGTCGCGGCTGGAGATCAGCCCAAAGGGAGCCACCGCGCCGACCCCTTCCGTGTCGCCGATCGAGCCGTTGCTGTCCTGGTCGATCCCGCGCCCGCCGAGCGGGCAGCGTCACCGGCGGCAGACCACCGGTGCGGCTGACGGTGTACGTGCCGAGCGGACCGCCTCCGTGTCCGACGACGTTGATCGCGATCGAGGCGATGCCGTTTAGCGCGAGCCTGCCGGCGACGGCCTGCGGAGCGCCGTTCTTCCAGTCGGTGAACCCGTGCCCGAAGATCGCGACCGGCCACCCGCCCGCGGGCCGAGCGCCCGCCGGCAGGAAGAGCGAGAACTGGATGTTGTTCGTCCCCTGCGGGACCGGCGTTCCGGTCGCGGTGCCGACCGCCGGGATGATCTTCGCCGCGGTCTCGTAGTCCGGCGACGAGTACGAACCGAAGGCGATCGTGCCCACGCCGGCGAGAAGCGGCAGGAACAGCCCACCAGTCGAGAAGGTCGGCGCCGTGGAGATCTGACGCTGCCAGGTGACGGAGGCCACCGACGAGAGCGGGAAGACCGTCCGCACTCCGCCCGTGCCGAGCAGGAAGCTGGCCTCCGCGCCCTGGAGCTGCGCCCTGATCTTCTCCGAGATGGGCGTGATCGACTGGGTCGTGAAGAGGCTTGCCGCCGCGATGTCGCTCGGATTCGCACCACCCGCCTTCGCCAGCGGCAGCGCCTTCAGGAGCGCCTTCCGATAGGCCTTGACGGCCGGATCCTTTGTCTGCCCGTAGTTGAGGTCGTGGCGGAAGCTGGTCGTGTCCAGCGGCTCCCCATCGGTGCCCTGAACACCGCGCGTGACGACGAGTAGGTACCTCGTCGACTGCGCGAGCTGCTGGTCGCTCTCGAGGTGCAAGGTGTTTGCCGCCGGCTCCCAGACGACCTGGTTCGTCCCGATGACGTCTTCATCAGGGCTGACGAGGAAGACCGTGGAGGTGGAGACGGTGGACAGGTCGATCGATCCGCTCAGCGGGATCGAGATCCTGGGCTGGATGTTGAATCCGTCGAGCTGGTCGAGGACGTCGACGTCGGCGCAGTCGCTCGGACGTGCGCCGCAGTCGGGTTTCGGCAGGTTGACTCGTAAGCCGGTCAGCTGCGTCGAATCGGTGACGGTGAGCAGGTTCGTCGGGAACGGCTGGCCGGCCTTGACGGCTGCGACCGCCACTCCCGGAAGGACGAGTGCGGCTGCCAAAGTGAGAAGCGCCGCACGGAAGATCATGCGCATGAAACTCCCCCTTCTCCGCTGGACGCGCAGACGGTACTCCATTGACCCTTGTGTGGCATACGCTCCGGTTGCAGAATCGGACTGCTATGCGTGAGCTCCTGGGTAGAGGCGCACGGCCGGGGCTGGCGACGCTGCTCGCCGTCGGCCTCCTTTCCGCGGGCGCGGCCGGAGCCGCAACGCCCGCGCCGGACGGCCCGGGAGCACTCTCGCACTTCGACCTGGCGCGCAAGGACTGTCTCGGCACGGCCCGCAACCGGACGTCCAAGACCTGGTACACGGTCGCGGACGGCGTCCTGAGCGACGTCTACTACCCGACCGCCGACAACACGAACGTCGAAACGCTCCAGTACGTCGTCACCGACGGCTCGACGTTCACCGATCTCCAGACACGCGACATGACGTACACCGTCTCCGCGCTGGATCGGAGCGGGATGACCTGCCGCGTCACGGCGACGGCGAAGAGCGGCAAGTACCGGCTCGTGACCGACTTCGTCACCGATCCGAGGCGGAACGCCGTCCTCATGCGCACGACGTTCAAGTCGCTCGTCGGTCCGGCGGGCCGCTACCGGCTCTACGTGCGCTTCGATCCCACCGTCAACGGCAACGGCGGCGGCGGGAGTGGCAACGGCGGCGCCGACTCCGGAACGGTCGACACCTCGACCGGTCACGACGTGCTCGTCGCGTCCGACCCGGTGACGGCGACGAACGCCGCGAACCGCGACTACGCCCAGCCGGTCTCGATCGCGCTGGACTCCTCGAAACCGTTCACGCAAGTCACGAACGGCTTCGCGGGAGCCGCCAGCGACGGGCTGACCCAGCTCGACGCGGCGCATGCTCTGTCCACGACCTACACGGATGCGAGCAATGGGAATCTCGTCCAGACGGCGCGCCTGGCGCTCCAGCGGGCACTCGACGACCTTCACGCTCGCCCTCGGCTTCGGCTCGAGCGAGAGCGAGGCGGTTCGCACCGCGGAGCGCTCCCTCGACAAGGGCTTCCAATCGGCGCGCAAGCGCTACGAGTCGGGTTGGGCCGCCTACGACCGGAAGCTGAAGCAGCCCCCGTCGCGCTTCGCCGGGAGCTCGAAACAGCGCTGGAGGGAGCTCGTCGCCGAGTACTTCCTCAGCGCGAATGTCGTGAAGGCCTCAGAGGACAAGACCTTCCCCGGGGCGATCGTCGCGAGCCTCGCCTCGCCGTGGGGCCAGGCCGTCTCGGCGGGCGACCCGAACAACACGTACTTCGGCTCCTATCGCGAGGTGTTCTCCCGCGATCTCTACGAGGCCTGGACGGCGCTGCTCGTCGACGGTGATCTCAGCACCGCCCGCGACACCGTCCGGTTCCTGTTCGAGCGCCAGCAGCTGCCGGACGGCTCGATGCCGCGGAACAGCCTGGTCAACGGCAAGCTCGCGCCAGATTCCTTCGGCACGCAGCTCGACGAGACGGCGTACCCGATCCTGATGGCGTACCAGCTCGGGATGACTGACGCGAGCCTGTACGCGAACCATGTGAAGCGGGCCGCCTACTTCCTGATCGCCCACGGTCCGGCGTTCGGCGTCGAGCGCTGGGAGGAGCAGGACGGCTATTCGCCGTCGACGATCGCCGCGGAAATCGCCGGCTTGATCGGCGCCGCCGAGCTCGCTCGGGCGAACGGCGACAACGTCTCAGCCGCCCTCTTCCGGGGGGTGGCCGACGACTACCAGCGCTCGATCAAGGGCTGGACGGTGACGACGAACGGGCCGCTCAATGCGCAGCCGTACTTCATCCGGCTCTCGAAGACGGGCGACCCGAATGCGGCGATCTCGTACAACGTCGGAAACGGCGGGCCGACGCTCGACCAGCGCGCCGTCATCGACGCCGGCTTCCTCGAGCTCTCGCGCCTGGGCGCCTTCGCGGCGAGCGACCCCGACATCCTCCGGTCGCTGCCGATCGTCGACGCGACGATCCGGAGCACCACCGCAAGCGGGCCAGGCTGGCACCGCTACAACGGCGACGGGTACGGCGACCGGGCAAGTGACGGCCGTCCCTGGGCGCCCTCCGGCCAGGGCACTGGACATCTCTGGCCGGCGCTCTCCTCCGAGCGGGGCGAGCACTCGCTCCAGACAGGCGACCGGGCGACGGCCAGGAGCCTCCTCGACTCGATGGATCGATTCGCCGGCGGAGTGGGGCTGATCCCCGAGCAGGATTGGGAGCTCCCGGACCTGCCGCGCTCGCCGTTCGGCACCGATCCAACGACCGCCTCGATCGGGTTCGTGAACGGAGAGCCCGCAGGCTCCGCGAATCCCCTCACCTGGTCGGCCGCGTCCTACGTTCGCTTCCTCGGCGATCTCGTCGCCGGCCGCGTGGTGGAACAGCCCGCGGCCACGTTCGACCGCTACGTCCGGCATGCGCAGGGGCAGACGACCCTGACGGTGACCGCGCCGGCCGACCAGTCGGCGGTGAGCGGCTCGCCGGTCACCGTCACCGGCACGACGGCGCCCGGAAACACGGTCTACGTCGCCGCGACGAACATCGACCAGAGCCCGCAGACGACGACCGCGTCCACCCCTGCGAACCCGGACGGGTCATTCAGCGTCGCCGTCCCGATCGCGGGCGGAACGACGGTGCTGAATGTCGTCGCAGTGAGTCCGACGGGCGCGACAGCACACGTGAAGCGGACGGTCGTCTTCGACTTTACGCCCGGAACCGTCGTCCTCGATGTCGCCGACCCGTCGAACGACGACAACGGCCCCGGCAACTACGCCTATCCGACGTCCAGCAACTTCAAGCCGGGCGCTTTCGACATGCAGCAGTTCCAGGTGATCGTCTCACCCGACCAGCAGACGGTCACGTTCAAGGTGAAGATCCGCGACCTGACGCCGACCTTCGGGAGCCCGCTCGGCGCCCAGCTCGTGGACGTGTACGTGCGCGTTCCGGGCGCGTCGCCGACGAGCACGGCGGCCTCGTTCCCGCAGCGGAACTACGTGATCGACCCGGGCTCGGCGTGGAGCCGGCTGCTCGAGGTGCAGGGCTTCGGTCAGCGCTATGTCGACGCGACGGGCGCGACGCTCGGCACGATCGCGATCAGCGCGAACGCGATCTCGCACTTCATCACGTTCAGCGTCCCGGCGTCGAGCCTCGGCGGCGCTCCCGGCTCAGGCTGGGGCTTCACGGTCGTCCTCACCGGCCAGGACGGCTTCTCGCCGGACCAGGCGCGTGGGTTCGCGCCGACGCCGCAGGACTTCCTGTTCGGGGTCTGCGCGGCGCCGAGCAGCGATCCGCACTGCACGTTCAATCCGGGCGCAGTGCCGAAGGCGCTTGACGTGATCACCCCACCGGGCGTGGAGCAGTCCCAGGAGCTCGACTACACGCTCGTCAGCCCGGTCATGCTTCAGGGCGTCTTCGTCCCCTAGCGGTGCAGCTCCAGCTCCTCGTCGGCCTGCTCGATCACGAGCGGGTCGTGGGTTGCGCAGACCACCGTCGTTCCGCGCTCCTCGACGAGGCGGGCGAGGAGCGCCCCGATCTCGAGCGCGTTCGCCGCATCGAGCCGTGCGGTCGGCTCGTCCGCCAGCAGGAGCTCCGGACTGGCCGCCACGGCCCGAGCGATCGCGACCCGCTGCCGCTCGCCCATCGAGAGCCGCGCCACGCGCTGACCGGCAAGCTCGGCGAGGCCGACCGAGCTCAACGCGGCTTCGGCGTCCCCGTTTGCAGAGCCGCGCGCGGCGAGCGTCAGCTCCACGTTCTCCTGCGCGGTCAGGAACGGCACGAGGCTCGTGTCCTGTGCGATCACGCCGAGCCGCGTCCTCCGCAGGGCCGCGCGGGCGGCGCGATCGAGGCTCGAGACGACCTCCCCGAGGACAACCACCTCGCCATCTGACGGCAGCTCGAGTCCGGCGAGCAGGTTCAAGAGCGTGCTCTTGCCGGACCCAGACGGGCCCGTAACCACCGTGAACCGTCCGCCGTTCAGCCGTGCCGAGAAGTCGGCGAAGACGTCGGTGCTCCACCGTCCCGAGCCGAAGCGCTTGCCGACGCTGCGGAGCTCCGCAACGGGCCGGCCGGCCGGGCGGGTCCGCCGCACGGGCGCCGTGACCTGGGGCTCCGGCTCCGGAGCGTCCTCGTCGCCGCTGATGACGATCTCGCTTCCCTCGACCCGGGCATGGGCTCGGGTGATGATCCGGCCACGGTGGAGAAACTCCTCGGGGAGGCGGATCCACCCGCCTCGCCCGACGACGATCGACTCACCGTCTGCGCCGTCGCGTCCGATCTCGGCGCTCACGCGTCCGTCTCGGACGTGGACGATCCGGTCCGCGATCGCGGCCGAGGCGGGATCGTGACTGACGACGATCGCGCTTCCCGACTCGGCGCGGACGATCTGCTCGATGAGGCGGTAGACGCCGGCCGCGTTCTCCGAGTCGAGCTCGGCCGTCGGCTCGTCTGCGAGCAGGAGCCGAGGACGCCGGCCGACCGCGGCCGCGACGGCGATCCGCTGCTGCTCGCCGCCCGAGAGCTCGAACGGATGCGCCCCCGCGCGGTCGGCTAGGCCGACGACGTCGAGGAGCGCGTCGGCGCGCTCCAGCTGGCGTTTTCGAGGCACGCCGGCGAGACCCAGCGGGAAGGCCACGAGCTCGCGGGCGGTCAGCTCGGGAGCGAGCGCCGCGGCGTAGTGCTGATCGGCGTAGCCGAGGAAACGTCCGCGAAAGTCGTCGAGCCGCCTCCGGCCGATGCGGCGGAGGTCGACGCCGAGCACGTCGACTCGTCCTGCCGACGGTCGGTCGAAGCCGGCGAGGATCCGCAGCATCGTCGTCTTCCCTGAGCCGCTCGGCCCGAAGACGACGACGATCTCTCCCTCGCGCACGGTGAACGTGAGGCCCTGCAGCGCGGCCGAGCCGCCGTCCTCCGTCGGATAGACGCGGAAGACGTGATCGAGCTCGACGACGTGTGTCATCGGGCTTCACCGCTCCGGGCGGGAACGGGGCCGGAGAAGGCGCGCCGGGTCGCCAAGCTCAGCATCACGCCGAGCGCGATCGCGAAGCAGAGCAGGCCGAGCGCCAGCTCCAGCCACCCCACGTCGACGCGCAGCGGCGGCATCGGCGTTGCGCGGCCGGCGCCGACTGAGACGAGGCGGGTCACGACGGTCGTCAGCAGCGCGCCGGTGACGAGGCCGCAAAGGACGCCGAAAGCGGCGATGCTCGCGATTCGCAGGACGAGCTGGCGGCGCAACGTCGCCGGAGCGAGGCCCTGTGATTCGAGGTCGAAGAAGTCTCCGGACTCGTCTCGCTGCTCGACCGACACGACCAGAAGGACGGCGAGCACGGCCAGGATGAGCGCGAGGAGGCTCCCGGCGGCCAGCACGGCCACCGTTCCCCGGGCGAGCGGATCGTCGCGCAGCTCTGACTCGATAGCCCGCCGCGAGGTCACGGCGACCGGCGTGCCTCCGGCCTCGCGCTCCAGCGTCCTCGAGAGCCCGGGCGGGCCGGCGATCCAGGCTTCGTCCGCAACGGCGGCGCCGGGCGACGACGCGCTGACTGCCGTCTCGAGCGCGCCTTCGTCCGCGACCACGAAGGGGCAGCGCAGCGTCGGAAAGAGCGACGCGCGCGCGACGAGCTGGGCATTGACGGTCGCCGGTCCGACCGACAGCGGTACGACTCCGTCCTCGCCGGCCCGGTCGACGAGCGAGCTGCAGGCGATCACGGGGACCGGGCTGCCGTCGGTGGGCTGGCGCGGCCTCACCCTGAACGCGCGCTCTCGGGTCAGCAGATAGCGGATTCGAAGGGAGTCGCGTGCGGGAGATCCCGTCGGCGACGCCTCGGTCGCCGCGACCCAGCCGCGGTAGTCGACCGGCACGGCCTTTGGCCCGCCCGGCGTGGAGACGCTCGGCTGCCCGAACGCGACCCGACCCACGCTGAAGACGTCCGGCGCTGCGCCCTCGGCGGCGGCGTGGGCGGCAGAGAAGGCCTCCGCAGGCGGCATCTCCAGGGACAGGGCCAGCACCGTTCCCCCACGCGCTGAGGCTGGAAGGCGCGCCTGCAGGACGGTGCGTCCGTCCCGCGCCTCGCCGAGGTCGAGCGCCAGGTAGGTGCCGCGCTCGGTGCGGATGCTCGCCGTCGTCACGAACGAGTCGCCGCGCACGCTGACGGGAAGCGAGAGCGTCTCCGCGTCTACCGGGAGCCGCGGGCCGGTGGGTCGCAGCGGGCGCTGGGGAGCAATGCGGCGGGCCAGCTCGGCCGGGGAAGCCTCGGCGAAATCGCTCCGCCACCGCAGCCGGGGGAGGGCGTCGCTCGGGACACCGAGCACATCGACCGTGCTCCCGAGATTGAGCGACGGCGCCTGCCCATCCCTCCGGATCACAGGCACTGCATCCCGCGCCGCGTACGCAGCTCCGATGGGCGCCCCGCCCGGCGCACGGCCCGGGTGGGCCTTCCTCACCGCGTAGTCGAGCGGCACGGCAAAGGCCGCTTCCGCTCGCTCCCCTTCCAGCAGGGTCGAGCGATACGTTGCGGCGAACACCGCAAGCCCGACGCTGACCACGAGGAATCCGACCGTGACGAGCTGGGTTCCCGGGTTACGCGCGGCCGAAAGGAGCGCGAGCCGGAGCGAAGGACGAGCTCGCGGCGCGAGTCGCTCGGCGAGGCGGAACGCTGGGGCCGTCAAGCGCGCGGCGAGAATCGCGGCGGCCACGATCAGCAGTCCCGGAACGAGCAGGAGCACGATCCCGGTCCCCCGGTCGCGGGCGAGCGTCTCCGGATCCGTCTGCCCGACGGCGAGTGCGACGGCGACCGCCAAGACCGCGGCGCCTGCCACTGCATCAAGCAGCGAGAGCCCTCGTCCGCGGACGAGGACCGGCCGCGAGCGCGTCGTCGCGAAGAGGATCAGGACGCCGAGGCCGGCGAGTAGCGCTGCGAGGCCGATCCCGGTCGGCGAGAGAATCGTCCGTTCGAGGAGCGGCCACACCGGCGTGTCTGTCGCCTGGGCGAGGACTGCGGCGGCGAGCGCGCCCACCACCCAACCAAGGGCGGCTGCCGGGACGACGATCGCGGTCGCCTCGGCTGCAGCGAGCAGATCCGTCTGCCAGCGCCTGGCCCCGAAGCGCCGAAGCCGCCGCGAGGCGGAGCGGGCGCCCGACCGGAGCGTCGAGGCAGCGACGATCGCGAAGACGAGGAAGAGCACGGCGCACTCGGCGCCGACGAGGAGCAGACGACGGTAGGCGACGCGCGCGTCGAGCGCGACGTCGTCCAGCGAGGCAGCCGGAGCGCTCAGCCCGAAGCGGATCGACGCGGCCTGGAGGCGGGTACGCGCGCGTGTGAGATCCCGCTCGAGATCGTCGAGCGTCCATGCCGTCGGCCGTGCCGAGGCGAGCGGCGCCGACCACGTGTAGCTATGAAACGACGATCCGAATGCCGGGAGTCGCGCGGCGCCCTCGACGCCCTCGGCGACGAGCAAGCGAACGCCTGGCGTGACGGTTCCGAGGGCGCGACGCACGGGCGTTCCGGGACGAGGCTCAACAGCGCCGACGACCGGCAGGGCGGAGATGCTCGGCAGCGGCCCAGCGCCGACGAGAGCGGTCTCGCAGCGTGACGGGCTGCAGGCACGAGGAAGCCGGCCACGCTCGACGACGAACCACTTCGACAGGTCATCCGCGGCCGCAAGCCGAACGACCTGTCCCTCCAGTCGGATCTCGCGGTAGACGAGCGTTCTCGCGCTCTGAGCGAGCCCCACCGCGCTCAGCGCCGCACGCGCCTGCCGGTCGAGCTCGTCCGGCCGTTCGGAGGGCGAGCTGCCGACCCCGACCCACGTCACTTCCACGTCCCGCGCGTTCGCGGGAAGCTGGTCGACCGCGTCTGCCACGGCCCGGTTCTCGACGATCGCGCTCGCCGCGAACGCGGCCGCAAGCGCGCAAGACGCGAGGGCGACCCCGAACGCCGCAACGGACATCGGGCGCCGCGCCGCGATGACCCGCCGCGCAGCAAAGCGCAGCGGGAAGCCGATCCGCCGGACGAGCTCCGCCATCGTGCCAGCCATTTCAGCGGAAAGCGGGTGTCTAGCTCTCGCGGATCCGCGGATCCAGAGCGGCGAGGGCGATGTCGGACAGCAGGTTGGCGAGGACGATAGCCGTCGTCAGCGCGACGGTGAGGCCGATTGTGAGCGGGTAGTCGCCCGCGCCGGCCGCCGCGATGAAGTAGCGCCCGATGCCGGGGATCGCGAAGGCCCACTCGACGACGAAGAGGCCCGTGACGAGGCTCCCGAGCAGCGGCCCCGTCATCGAGATCACCGGGATGAGCGCGGGCCGGAGCACATGCACACGGATGACGCGGGCCCGTCGCAGGCCCTTGGCGCGGGCCGCGCGAACGTACTCCGCGCCCAGCACCTCCAGCATCTCGGCCCGCAGCACACGGGCGATCAGCGCCATCGGGACGAGTGACAAGACGAAAGAGGGGAGGAGCTTCGAGCGCCAACCGTCCCAGCCGAAGACCGGAACGACGCCGGCCTTCACCGCCAGCAGCCAGCCGAGCATGGCGGCGACGAAGAAGTTCGGTATGCCCATGGTCACGCCGATGAGGGCAGTCGCGACGCGGTCGAAGAGGCTGCCGCTCCACAGCGCGGCGAAGACCCCTAATGGCACGCCGAACAAGAACGCCCAGCCGAGCGCGAGTAACACCAGCTCCAGCGTGACCGGCCCCTGCTCGCGGAGGATCGAGTTGACCGTCCGGTACTCGAAGGTGAAGGTCGGACCGAGGTCGAATCGTGCCAGCGAGCGCATGTAGCGGCCGTACTGCACGTACCAGGGCTTGTCGAGCCCCATCTTCCGCTCCTTGTTCCGCCTGATCCCCTCGGGCTGGTAGTCCGAGTACTTGACCCAGGCGACATTCGAGAGCCCGAGGAGCGGCGCATGGCGAAGTGGGCTGCTGTCGATCGCCTTCATCAGGCCGAAGAGGATCGTCACGCAGACGAACAGGACGGGAATCGTCCAGAGCGTGCGCTTGACCGCGAACGCGAGCATCAGCCCTGCGTCGCCTCATTCCGTGCTCGCGCTGCGTGACGCCGCGCCTTCGCGCGGTTGCCGCACACAGCCATCGTGCACCAGCGTCTGCGTCCGCGGGTGTCCAGGAAGAGCCAGCCGCAACCGTCTCCGGGGCACCGCCCGACGGAGGCGAGATCGGTCGAAGCGAGGAGGTCGCCTGCGACTCGCCCGACCTCGAGCGCCGGCAGGTCGAGGCCGACGCTCTCGGGGATCACCCAGCGGCGACCCGGCGGCTCGTCTTTCACGAGCACGGCCGCTACCGAGGCTGCATGCGCCTCGGCGGCGACCGTGTCCCAGGCGGCGGGAGAGGAATCGGTGCAGACCGCGTAGAGGCCGTCACGCAGCGCGAGCACCCGCTCGACCACTCGCGCCGCCTTCGCAGGCTCGTGCGTCGCGCTTCGGCGTAGGCGCGCGGCGGCGGGTGCAGCGATCAGCCCAGCCTCCCGGGCCCACAGAACGAGGTGGTCGTAGCTCGTCAGATACTCGCGCGGCTCGGGCGTGCCCCACCCGGCACGCGTGTTGCAGAAGTCGAGCGCAAGGTCGTCCGCTACGGGCGCAGGGAGCAGGAGCCCGTCGACAAGCCGCTGATAGCGAGGAAGCTCGCCGGCTTCACTAACCACAAGAAGGCAGGTTAGTGGTTAGGAATTCGGACCGCAAGACCGTGGTTGCTGAACCGGCTCAAACCACGGTGCAGTTCGACCGTCATAACAAGAAGCAGAGCGTCGCCTTACAGGATCTTCAAATGGGTTTCACCTTGCGTTGAAAGCACATGGGTACGGTCGTTCGACAACAACGGGTTGCAAGCAGACCCACCTAGAGGGGGGAACCACCTGATGCCAACGATCAAGCTGTCCTCGATCTCCTCAGTCGCGCTTGCAGTCGCATTCCTCGTCGTCGTCGCAGCCTGCGGCGGCAGCAGCGATGAGGGCGCGTCGGAGAGCAAGAAGGCCGCGAAGCAGGAGATCACGGTCAACTGGGGCGCGGAGCCGCCGTCGCTCGACCCCGGCCTGGCGACCGACACGACCTCGGCGAACATCCTCTTCAACATCATGGATCCGCTCGTCAAGCTCGATAAGAACCTGGATCCGAGCCCGAGTCTCGCCGAGAGTTGGGACGTCAGCCCCAATGGGAAGATCGTGACCTTCCACCTCCGTGGGGACGGCCGCTGGACGAACGGCGACCCCGTGACGGCCCAGGACTTCGAATTCTCGTGGAAGCGAACGATTGCGCCCGAGCTCGGCGCCGACTACGCGTACCAGTTCTACGGGATTGTCGGCGCGCAGGAGTACAACTCGTGCACAAAGAATTGCGCGCAGCTTCGGGACCGCGTCGGGGTCAAGGCGCTCGACAAGCGCACGCTCCAGGTCACGCTCACCTCGGCACAGCCCTGGTTCCTTCAGCAGGTGGCTCACCATTCGTTCCTGGCCGTGAATCCAAAGACCGTGGCGAAGTTCGGGCGCAAGTGGACGGACCCCGCGAACATCGTCACGGACGGGCCGTTCAAGCTCGCGGTCTGGCAGCACAACGCTCGAATCGATCTGGAGAAATGGGACGGCTGGCGCGGCGCCCAAAACGTCTCGCTTGTGCGCGTGAACGGGCTGATGCTCACGGCGGCGACGACTTCACTCCAGGCGTTCGAAGCGGGCGAAAGCGACGTCCAGTTGACGGTCCCGCCAACGGACCTGCCCCGACTGAAGCCCACTCCCGAATACCAGCAGTATCCGGGGCTCGGAACCTACTACTACGGCCTCAACGTCAAGAACATCACGGACGTCCACCAGCGGCGGGCAATGGCTATGGCGGTCGACCGGAGGGAGATCGTCGACCACGTCGCGCAGGGTGGCCAGGTGCCTTCGACGGGATTCACGCCGAAGGGGATGCCCGGCTTCGACACGATCAACCCGAAGTCGGAGTGGCTGCCGGAGGCGACGGATCTCGACGCCGCCAAGCAGGAGCTCGCCAAGGCGAAGAACCCAAACAAGTCGATCACGCTCTACTACAACAACGACCCCGCGCACCAACCGATCGCGGTCGCGCTCCAGGCGCAGTGGAAGAAGCTCGGCCTCGATGTGAAGCTCAGGGTGCTGGAGTGGAAGCAGTTCCTCGAGTTCCTCGGGCCTCCGCCGAACGACAGCGTGGACACGTACCGGTTGGGCTGGATCGGCGACTTCGTCGACGCGATCAACTTCCTAGAGCTCTGGACGTGCGACTCGGGTAACAACAACTCGAACTTCTGCGATCCGTCGTTCGACCAGCTCGTCGCGCAGGCGAAGCGAACGCAGGACAATCAGAAGCGTTTCGAGCTCTACGCGCAGCTCGAGCAGAAGCTTTTCGGTCCGGAGGGCTCGGTGCCCTTCATCCCGATCTACTGGTACACGTACCCGACGCTCGAGCGGCAGTCGATCAAGGACACCTTCAACCTGAACCTGCTCAACCAGGTCGACCTGACGCAGGTCAAGGTCGTCGAGAGCTAGCTGAATCGCGGTGGGCGAGGCCTCAAGGCCTCGCCCACCGTACGGCTCGAGGTTAGGGATCTCGAGTCCGGGGTAGGCCGCGCTGACCTACCGAAAAGGAGATCCCATGGCAGAGCTGACCACACCCCGCGACCTGTTCCTCCACGAGCTCGGCGACATTCTCTACGTCGAGCGCTCGCTCGCTGACGAAACGCTTCAGGAGTTGATCGAGGAGGTCGAGGACGAAGAGTTCCAGGCCGCGCTCCAGAGTCACCTCGAGGAAACCCGCAAGCACGTGGAGAACGTCGAGCGCGTCTTCGAGCTCTTCGGGGAGGAGCCGCAGGTTGAGGAGTGCATCGGCTTCGACGGGCTCAAAAAGGAGCACGAGGAGCTCATGCAAGAGTCGTCGCCCGCGCTGATCGATCTCATCGATCTCGGAGCTGCAGCCCGAACCGAGAACTACGAGATTGCTGCGTACGAAGGACTGAGGCGGATGGCCAAGGCGCTCGGTGAGGACAAGGCAGTCGATCTCCTCGACAAGAACCTCAAGGAAGAGAAGGAGGCACTCGGGACCGTCGAGAAGATCGCGACGCGGTTGAGCAACGAGAGCGCGAAGCAACACGCTGCGGCCTGACCCCAAGCGTCAGGCGTACACGGTTTCAGCTCTGCTCCTCGGCCTCGCGCTGTTGCTCCGGCGCGGCTTTCAGCTCCACCCGGCCGGACCACGCCAGGTAGACGAGCGGAATCAGCGCAGCCGAGACGGCGAGCGTGAGTAGCAACGCCTCGGGGGATGGGGCGATCTCCGGCTGGTAGAGGATCGAAGGCGGCAACAGCTTCACGACCGGAATGGTCGTGATGCTGAGCAGGAACTGGAGGACGGAGGCGCCGATGCTGATCGGGGTGACTTCGTTGTCGCGCCTGCGCCAGCGGACGACGAATTGGATGACATCGATGTCCGGCCGGGCGACTCCAGCCCGCGCCAGCAGGGCCGAAAGGGCGATTACCCACCAGGCGAGAGCAAGAACGAACGGTACGAGCGCGGCCGATGCGGGACCGAGACCCTCCTGCCAGGCAGCGAGCCCCACGCAGACGAGCCCGGCGGCGGAGCGCGCGAGGCCGCCCCAGTGCGGCAGCAGCAACGCAGAGGCAGCCAGCGCTACGTCGGTGCGCCCGCTTGTCTGCAGCTCGGCGATCGGGAGCCGCCAGATGTTCGGCGAGATGACATTCGCCAGCCCTGACGCGACTTCGAGCACGCCGAACATCCCGATGAACTGCCACCCCGACCATGGTGCGAGACCGCCGAGCGCCGCAGCGGTGAGGATCACGCCGAGGAGGTTCACGAAGGTCAGGACGAAGACGAGGGCGAGGCCGCGGAAGGCCCTGCCCGATCCTTGCTTGGACTCTGTGGCGCGTCGTGAGCTCAGCGGTCGGCCCTCCTGCCCCTCGGGGCGCAGAACGGAGCGGCGCAGGAGTCGAACCTACCCAGCCTGGGGCTGCCAGACCTCGCCGGTTTTGAAGACCGGCTGGGCCACCGGGCCCGTGCCGCTCCGCGGCGATGCTATCCGCGCGCTCCGCGTCTGAGCACTCGCTCGTCGCCCTGCCGGCGCGTCACGCCGTCCGCGTCGAACCGCTCGAGGAGCAGCTGCGCGGGTCTTCGCGACACCCCCACGAGATCTCGGAACCGGGCGAGCCGGATCGATCCCGCCTTCGCGCACTCCTCGACGAGCACCGCGTGCGCGGCCTCGTACGCTGCCCGCGAGATGGCATGGCTGCTCCCGAGCCGGACCAGCCGCCCCTGGGCCTCGAGATAGCGGGCGAGCTCGGCGTCCGGGACCTCGACGCCGCTGGGGCCGGCCCGTTCCAGCTCCGCGGTCAGGCGCTCGGCCTGCGCCGCCCGAGCACCGAGCGTCGGAGCACTTCCCGGCAGGTACGCCTTCCCGTGACGCGGCTCGACGTCGAGCAGGGGCAGCACTGCCGGCGTCCAGCCGCCCTGCGGCAGCAACTCGGCTGTCGCGAGACCCGGGTCGAGCGCTCCCGACTCGACCCGCCTCTCGAGCTGCGCGCGGACTGACGCGTTGAGCTCCTCGAGCCACTCAGGCCGGAAATACCAGTTGTCGGATTGCACGAGACCCCGGAGGCCCACTGTGAGCTCCGTCGGCGCCAGGACACCGCGGGCTCGCAGCGAGTCCTCTGTCTGCGGCTCGTGCGTCAGTTCTCTCGCGATCGATACCGGATCACCTCCTTTCAACACCTCAAGCTGGTCGAGCTCGAGCCTTCGTGGCGGAGCGGGGTCGAGGACGATGGCGCCGCCGACCGTCTTCCCTGTCCGGAGCACGAGTCGGTCTCCCCGGGCGGCGACCACTGCCTCGCTCAGCCGCAACTGAGCATAGTTGCCGCGTCGGACAACACGAGCCGAGATGCTCGCCGAGCCGAGAAGAACCGTGACGGCAGGCGGAATCCCGTCGCCCTGAAGCGCAACGCCGAGGCGGTAGCTGACCGGATACGTGCCGGGCTCCACCAGCGCGTCACCGCGTCGAAGCTCGGTCCGTGCAACGTCCGGCAACGCAACAGCGACCCGCTGACCTGCCTCGGCCCGCTCCACGGGAGCGTCGTGCACCTCGACTCCGCGGATTCGCACCTCCCGTCCGGCAGGCTCCAGGCGCAAGGTGTCACCGGCGGCCACCGACCCAGACCAGAGCGTTCCCGTCGCGACCGTGCCGGTACCTGGGATCGTGAAGGCGCGGTCGAGCCAGAGGCGAGTCGGCCACTCCGATCCAGGCCGCGCCGCTTGGTCACCCGCTCGCCCGATCGACTCGCGCAGCCGCTCCAGGCCCAGGCCCGTCTTGGCGCTGACTGTGACGACCTCGGCGCCCGGCACGAGCTCCTGCGCCTCCGCGACCGCAAGCCGGAGACGCTCGGAGTCAACTGCGTCCGCCTTCGTCACGGCCACCACGCCTCGTTCGATCCCGAGCACACGGAGGATCTCCAGATGCTCGTACGTCTGAGCCCGCGGCCCCTCGCCCGCGTCGACCACGAGCAGGAACAGGTCGATCCCGCTCGCGCCCGCGACCATATTGCGCACGAACCGCTCGTGGCCGGGAACGTCGATCAGCGAGAGCCGCCGCCCGTCCTGGAGCTCCAGCGGCGCATAGCCGAGGTCGATGGACAGCCCGCGCCGCCGCTCCTCTGGAAGGCGGTCGGTGTCCTTGCCGGTCAGCGCCCGGACGAGCCAGGTCTTGCCGTGATCGACGTGGCCGGCGGTCCCTACTGTGAGCGGCACGCGAGAACCGCCTCGGCGACCTCGTCCGCCTCGCCGTCGGACAGAGTGCGGCAATCCAGAAGCAGCCGCCCGTCACGGACGATGCCGATCACGGCCGGCTCCCGGGCGCGAAGCCGAAGCCCAAGTTCCTCCTCGACTGCACAGGCGAAGCTCGGAAGCTCGGTGAGAGGAAGCGCCCCGCCGCCCACGCGGGCGACGGTCTCTTCGACGACGCCGTCGACCGAGCCCGCGAGCCGTTCCGCACGAGCGCGAACGGCGGCAACGGGCTCCACGAGCATCCGGAGAACCGGCACCTCGCGAAACGCCCGGCCGGGCTGCTCGTAGAGCGCCAGCGTCCCCTCGAGCGCGGCCAGCGTGAGCTTGTCCGCACGAAGCGCCCGCTGGATCGGGTGGCGCCGCAGCCTCTCCACGAGCTCCGCGCGCCCGACGAGGATCCCCGACTGCGGCCCGCCGAGCAGCTTGTCACCGGAGAAGGAGACGAGGTCGGCGCCGGCCTCGAGGCTCTCGCGGACCGACGGCTCGTCCGGCACGTCCTCCAGCGCGCCGGAACCCAGGTCGTCGACCAGCGGAATCCCGTGGCGCCGCGCCACGCCGGCCAGCTCTTCCAGCCTCGGCAGCTCGGTGAATCCGACGACACGGAAGTTGGACTGGTGGACGCGCAGGAGGACCGCCGTCTCCGGCCCGACGGCCTCTTCGTAGTCCGCCGCACGTGTCCGGTTCGTCGTTCCGACCTCGACGAGCCGGGCGCCGGATCGCGCCAGCACGTCCGGGATCCGAAACCCGTCGCCGATCTCGATCAGCTCGCCGCGCGAGACGAGCACCTCGCGGCCCTCCGCCAGCGCCGCCAATGCGAGCAGCACGGCGGCGGCGTTGTTGTTGACGACGAGGGCGGCCTCGGCGCCCGTCAGGCGGCGCAGCCGGCCGGCCACATGGTCCTGCCGTGAGCCCCGCGTCCCCGCCGTCACGTCGTACTCGAGATTCGAGTAGCCCCGGCCGACCTCGAGCACGCGCGCGAGAGCCGGCTCGGCGAGCGGAGCCCGGCCAAGATTCGTGTGGACGATCACGCCCGTCGCGTTGAGCACACGCCGGAGGCCCGGGCGGCGCCTGACCGCGAGCTCCGCTTTGACCCGATTTGCCAAGTCGCCGGGATCGAATCCCGCACGTACTTCTTCACGCGCGCGCGCGAGGACCGTTCGGGCGGCGTCGACCGCGAGTGGATCGTCTACGGCCCGCGCCAGCTCGTCCACCGACGGCAGGTCGCGGAGCCGCATCGCCTATTGGGCGTCGGCCTTGCGCGGCTCGGCCGGCGTTTCCAGGCTGCGCTCTTCGAGCGAGCGCAGGATCGTCTCGACCGCCTTATCGGCGTCGTCTGTGACGTAGAGGAGATCGATGTCCTCGGAATTGATGAAGCCCTCGGCGAGCAGACGTTCTCGGATCCAGCCCAGCAGCCCCTTCCAGTGCTCCTCGCCGAAGAGCACCACGGGGAAGTCGAGCACCTTGCCTGTCTGAATCAGCGTCAACGCCTCGAACAGCTCGTCCAGGGTCCCGAAGCCGCCGGGGAACATGACGAACCCCTCCGCCGCCTTCACGAGCATCGTCTTCCGCGCGTAGAAGTGCTTGAACGTGACGGCGATGTCCAGGTACGCGTTGTGGTGCTGCTCGTGCGGCAGGTCGATGTTGAAGCCCACGGACAGCCCGCCGGCCTCATGTGCTCCGCGGTTGGCCGCCTCCATCACGCCTGGCCCGCCGCCGGTGACGACTGCGAGGCCTGCCTCGGCGAAGCGCCGCCCGAGATCCTGGGCCGCCCTGTAGATCGGATCGTCCTCCCGCACTCGCGCGGATCCGAAGATCGTGACGGCCGGCCGGTCGATGCTGTCGACCGCCTCGAAGCCCGTCCGGAACTCCTCCGCGATCAGGAAGACGTTGCGCGGCAGGTTGCCGTCGTGCGCTCGGAAAATCTGCCGGTCTTGGTCCAGCGGGCGCACGAAGTCGCTAGAAGGTTCGCTCGACGTGCGT
The DNA here is from genome assembly GCA_963842235.1 of uncultured Actinomycetes bacterium. Classification (GTDB taxonomy): domain Bacteria; phylum Actinomycetota; class Thermoleophilia; order Gaiellales; family Gaiellaceae; genus JACDAN01. The sequence continues at coordinate 159,281 of CAWJFT010000001.1, forward strand.
CGCGCTCATGCCCAGGACGAGCAGCGCGGCCAGGCCGAAGTAGCCGACTGCGGCGGCAACGCGCTGCCATCGCTTCACCTCGTAGTACTTCGCCGCCTGCGGATCCCCCCGCTCCTGCCAGCGGCGCCAGAGCTCGAGGCCGACGAAGAGGGTGATCACGATCAGGATCGGGTTCGGTGCGACGAAGAGGAGCGCGATCAGCGCCGCGAACCCGGCCAGCCACAGGTATGGATGCACCGCCGCGACGATGCGGCCCCCGTCGAGCGGCACCACCGGCAACAGGTTGAAGAGGTTCAGGAAGAAGCCGGTGAAGGCCAGCGCGCGCAGGAGATCTGAGTCCAACTGCACGCCGGCAACCCAAACCGCGGCGGCGCCGAGCGAGCCGAGAATCGGGCCGGCAATCGCGACCTGAGCCTCACGCCAGGCGCCGAGCGGATTCTCCTTCAGCAGGATCGCCGCACCGAGGAACGGGATGAACACCGGCGCGCCGACGTCCAGGCCCTGCCGTCGGGCCTCGAGGTAGTGGCCCATCTCGTGGACGAAGATGAGCAACACGAAACCGACCGCGAAGCGCCAGCCCCAGATCCAGGCGTAGGCCGCAATCGACACGAGCATCGTGGCCGAGGTCGTGAAGAGCTTGAACTTGAAGACCGCGGCAACGGCGAACTTGAGCTTCCAGAGCAGGACGCCGAGCGCGATGAAGGGCGCCGCGAGCTTGCGAAGGATGGGGAACCGCGGCTCGTGCTTGACCGGGCCCCAGTCGGATGGGCTGTACGGCTCGTAGTCGAGCTCCTGACGAAGCTCGTCTTCGCGCGTGTCCTCGGGCTTGAGCTGGCTCACCGGCGCATCGTAGCTCCGGCCCTCTGTCACGAAGCTGTGCCGAAACCGTGCCAAAGGTGTGAAAACCCGCTCTGGACGGGCGATTGAGCGGCTAGACCAGATGGCGTCCGCAATCGAATCGAGGAGGAACCGTGCTCAGACGCTCAGTCCTCGTGGCGCTTCTGCTCGCCGCCGGCGCAGTGGCCGTCTCCGGCGGAGTCGCCACTGCAACGTCGGGAGGCGCCGCTCCCGAGGCGAAGAAGAAACCGAAGCCGAAGGTCCTTCGCGGCCCACGGGGACGGCGAGGGCCGATGGGCCCGCGAGGGCTGCCGGGACGGCCTGGCCCCCAGGGACCACCGGGTTCCCAGGGGCCCGCGGGCGCAGCGGGGCCTCAAGGGCCACCGGGTCCGCAAGGCGCTGCCGGTCCTCCAGGTCCGCCTGGGGCGGGCGCGCAGCGCATCTCGGCCGACATCCCGGCCGGCACGCCCGAGACGCAGATTCTGAGCCTCGGCGGGCTCGTGCTCAAAGCCGCCTGTAGCGCGGGCGGCGACCTGTCGCTGGAAGCGAGCTCGACTACGAACAACGCCCGGCGCTCGAGCCGGAGTGATCTCGGCCGGGACGCCCGATGCAGCCAGCTTCGCCGAGGACGACGATCTCGACACGACGGACGGCTTCGACCTCGTCGGCGCGCACGACGACGATGCGATCGGGACGATCGTCTATCGCTCGCCGACTGGTTCTGCGGTCGTCTCGGGCAGCTTTCTCGTCGAGCAGTACTCGATCGGAGGCGCGGCTCGCTGCCTCATCGCGGGATCGGCCGTTGTTGGTGAGTGAATCTGTTATCACTACAGCAACGAGTGTTATCATGCTTGCATGGTGCGCACCCAGATTCAGCTCACCGACGAACAAGCCGAAGGCCTGCGACGCCTCGCGACTGCGCAAGGCGTCTCGATGGCTGAGCTTGTGAGGGAAGGGGTGGACCATGTCCTCGAAGGGGATCAACGCGTGCGCGCGTGGGAGCGAGCGTTGTCGGTGGTTGGGAAGTACAAGGATCCGGCGGGTGAGGCGGCCGTCGCCGAAGACCATGATCGCTATCTCGACGAGGCCTATCTCCGCTGGCGACGCTCGTAGATACCTCGGCGCTCTACGCGCTCCTTTCGGCAAGTGACCCCGCCCACGAGCCGGCTGTTCAGACACTCACGGATCGGATCGAGCGGGACGATCTCCTGACTCACAACTACGTGGTCGTGGAGACGAGCGCGCTCGTCCAGCGGAGGCTTGGCGCGGAAGCTGTTCGAGACCTGCACGATCGTCTGCTGCGCCCGCTCTCGATCGTCTGGATCGACAAAGCGACACACGACGCCGCGGTCTCGGCGCTGCTCGCCGGCGGTCCGATGACGCTCGTCGATCTCGTCAGTTTCGAAGTGATGCGTCGTCTCCAGATCGAGACGGCGTTCGCGTTCGACCGGGACTTCGCACGACAGGGATTCGCGCTCGTCCCCTGAGCGATCCGGCGCGACGCGTTCTTTCTAGTCGCTCCACCAGCCGGGCAGTTGCTCGGCGTCCTGGAGCCCGGTGTTGGGCGCTCCGATCGCCAGGATCTCGACGCCCTCGGGTCCTGCCTCGAAGTTCCGGGTGACTTCCTTCGGAACGCGCACGACGTCCCACTGCTTCAGCTCGACGACGTCGTCGTCGAGCTTCAAGCGTGCGCTACCGCTGAGGAGCACGTAGACCTCTTCCTGCTCCTTCTGCTTGTGCCCGAACGGCATGCGGAAGTTCGGCGCGAGGCGCTGGTAGCTGAGGCCAAGCTCATTCAGCCCGAGTGACTCGCGCGCGAAACGGGCCTCCAGGTTCGGTGAGAGCCCGAAATTGGGCGCCTGATCCTCGATTTCCTTGATGTTCTTGACTGTGTAATCGGCCATGGCCGCGATCCTATTCGGCGGCGGGCACCTCGACCGGACGACCATCTGCCTCGAGGTGCGGCTCGGAGAAGATGCAGTCCACGTGGATCGCGGCCTCGTTGTCGCCGCCGTAGCCGCCGGTGTTGCGTCCAATCGCCACGTGCGCCGTCCGAGCGGCCTTTTCGTCCAGGAGGGCATGTCCGCGGGGTTGGAAGCCCGGGTGGAAGCCGAGTCCCAGCTCGGCGATGACGTCGGCTCCTGCGCCGGCGTCAGCCACGAGCTCGCGGAGCATCTGCGCTGCCCGGCCGCCCTCGATCGAGACCGCCCGGCCGCGCTCGAAGCGGAGCGTCACAGGCGTGTCGACCAGGCCCTCGACTGTGTAGGGGATCGTGAGGTCGACGACCAGTACGCCGTCCGCGCCGTCGGCGAGCGGCGCCACGAACACCTCGCCGGCGGGAAAGTTCGCGCCCTCGCCCGCCTCGAGCGGAAGGGCGTCGCTCAGCCAGGGCCGGCCCTCGACCCCGAGGGTGAGATCCGTGCCCGCCTTACCCGTGACATGGATTTCCTTCGCTCCTTCGAGCTGCGCGAGCAACTGTCTCGCCGGCTCCTCGAGTGCAGGCTGCGGCTGCGAGAGCTCGTTCTCGAGCAGCTCGGGCGTGATCAGCGCGAGGTAAATCTCGCGTCCGCCGTGTCCGACCATCGTCTCCAGGACTTCAAAGCGCGCTGAGGCCTCGTCGCCCACGGGGTTCCGGGATAGGAAGAAGCACAGCGTCGCCTCACTCGCGCCTTCGATCACGCCGGGCGGCGGGTGTTCCAGTGGCCGATTCGGGCCGGCCCAGAGCTCGAGACGAGGCCGACCGCCGGACTGCCTGACCGCATCGGCGAGCTCAGACCCCTGCTCGACGAGCGGCTCGTCCACGATCACGAGCACTCGCTCATCTGACTCGAGTCGCCCTGCCTCGATCAGGTTCCGGCACCAGCCTTTCAGCTCATCGGCCACGCAGCCATCCTCGCAGGCCCCGGCGCTACGGGGCTGACGTTGACATCGACCTGACTCCAGAGCCCGAGGGGCAGCAATCCCGAATCGGCCGCCCACGTTTTCCGGCGCGGAAGAAACCGAAATCTCCTCGCGTCTAGAGGTGCTTGGTCAACTCCGATGTGAGGGAGGATTTCGTGAGGAAGCTACCGACACGCGTTGTGCGCCAGTCGCCCGCATTGATCGTCGCAATGCTCGCACTGTTCGTGGCGCTCACCGGCACGGCAGTAGCGACAACCTCGGCGCTGATTACCGGCGCCAACATCAAGAACGGGTCGATCACGGGAGCTGACGTCAAGAACAAGTCCTTGACGTCAGCTGACGTTAAAGGCCAACTGCGCGGTCCTCGCGGCCTTTCTGGCGCGCCCGGCGCGCAGGGCGCGAAGGGCGACAAGGGCGACAAGGGCGACAAGGGGGACAAGGGGGACAAGGGCGACCAGGGTCCCGGCGCTCGCTGGGCCCTCATCAACGCGAACGGAACGATCGCTGAGCAATCCGGTGGGATCTCCGTCACATCGTCTGCTGGGAACGGGGGCTACTGGATCAACTTCGGCTCAGACATCTCACGCAAGATGGTCCATGTATCGATTCGCGCGTTCGACGGGTATGCCCAAGCGCTTCAGTGCGCCGGTCCAACGGGCGTTGGATGTTCGCCAGGTGGCGATACAAACCATGTCTTCGTGTATACGCACAACCCTGACGGGAGTCCTGTAGATCACGCGTTCTATGTCGCGGTCGTGGGTCCTGACGGTATTGGCACTGGCGCAACAGCATTGACGCCTGTCGGCGCGAACCCCGCTTCCGCAGGCTAGGAACGGTGCAATTGGGTCAGGCCTTGCGTCGCGGCCGGCGCAAGGGCCTGACCCGCTCTCAGGAGCCCCGGCCGATCCATTCCTCTCCGCCCTCGTAGAGCTCCTTCTTCCACAGCGGGACGCGCTCCTTCAGCTCGTCGATCACGTCTCGGCAGGCTGAGAGCGCGTCGTGCCTGTGCACGGCCGAGACCGCGATCGCCACCGAGACGTCGCCGACCTCACAGCGGCCCACGTTCGGCTCTAGGAAAACGAAAGAAAACGCCTCAAACTTGGCCCTGAACCGACTGCGTGTCCGAGACAGTGGTGAGGAGGAGAAGATCTTGAACAAGAAGCTTGGACGTGGCATGCGGGTGTCGCCCGCGATGTTCGTGGCGATGCTCGCACTGTTCGTTGCATTGACCGGTACTGCGGTAGCCACTACATCGGCGCTCGTCACGGGCGCCCAGATCAAGAACAGCTCGATCACGGGCGCTGACGTCAAGAACAAGTCGCTCACCAGCAAGGACATCAAGGGGCAACTACGCGGCCCTCGAGGCCTTAGGGGCCTCAAAGGCGACAAGGGCGACAAGGGCGACGCGGGCGTGCCGAATCCGAACGCAGACAAGCTCGACGGCTTCGACGCCAACAGTCTCACACGAGTCGCTAGGGGTGCTGGCGTCGTGTTTCCTGGAGCGACGGTCCCGCTTCCGAACTCGACCTGCGATTCGTTCGTGGACATCGCTTCGGTGAACATCACAGCGCCCAGCACTGGTTTCGTTCAAGTTACGTCTGACATGACGGCACGAAGGTTTGCGACCGGAGGGTCTGGGACAGTCGGCGCACGTCTCTCGGCCAGCAGCGGCGAAGCTTCAGTGCTCATATTCGGTTCCGCCGGCACGAGTCCGGGACAAACCATTCTCGTCCCGCTTAGCCCAACATGGCTCTTCCCTGTGGCTGCCGCGGGCACGTTCACCGTCACCCTCCAGGGCTGCGCATACGTCGACGAGGCCGATGCGTTCGACGGGAAGATAACGGCGGTATTCTCGCCGTTCGGTCCGACCGGCACCGGTACGCTCGGGTCGTCCGCGCTGTCGAAGGTCGGCTCGTCCCTCGACCCCGCACTCTCCGAGTAGGACGAAGAGACTGCAAACTGAGGCCCGCCGTCTTTCGAGGCGGCGGGCCTCTTTTCAAAGGCCACCTACGAGCCGCGGCCGATCCATTCCTCTCCGCCCTCGTAGAGCTCCTTCTTCCACAGCGGGACGCGCTCCTTCAGCTCGTCGATGACATCGCGGCAGGCTGAGAGCGCGTCCTGCCTGTGCGCGGCCGAGACCGCGATCGCCACCGAGACATCGCCGACCTCACAGCGGCCCACGCGATGCGCGATCGCGACCTCGCACAGGTCGTAGCGCTCCTTCACCCCGTCGGCGATCTCGGCCATCACTTTCTCGGCCATCCCGCCGTAGGCCTCGTACTCGAGCGCGATCACCTCGCGACCACGCGACTGCCGCCGCACCGTGCCCTGGAAAGTCGCGATCGCCCCGGCGCGCTCGTCCTCGACCTCTGCGATCACGGCAGCGAGATCCGGCGCCTCCTCGACGAGCCGGAACGCGCCACCGGAGACCGGCGGGATCACCGCGACCTCGTCCCCCTCAGCCAGCTCGCGGTCGCGCTCGGCGTATTCCTGGTTGACCGCATAGAGCAGACCCGCGGGTTCCTCGCCGAGGCCCAATGCCGGCCACACGTCGGCCACCGACGAGGCGTCGATCTCGCGCTCACCCCAACCCGCGCGCTCACGCAGCCCGGCGAACAAACGAACGCGAACCTTCACGCGTAGACGCGGACGACCGAGCCGTAGCCCCACCGCTCGCGCAGGCCCGTCGCGAGCCACATCGGCACCCGCACGCACCCGTGGCTCGCCGGCCACGGCGGCACCTCCGGATAGCCGTGGATCGCGAACCCGCGCAGGAAGTACATGGGCTGCCAGAGCACCCAGCTCCAACCGGCGACCTCGCTGTAGACGTGCCAGGTCCCGACCGGCGTGTTCCCGGTCGCCCCAGTGGAAGCATGGATCACGCGCTCGACACGGCCGCCGCGGACCTCCATTACCACCTGCCGCGACTTGTCGACCTCGAGGTAGTCACCGCTTCGAACCCGAGGCTCGGGAACGGATGCCCGGGAAAGCGCCCGCCAGAACGCAGCATCGACACGCCCCGTCCGCGGCATCCAGTTCACCTTCTGGAACGCGAGCACGGCCTCGTAGGTCCTGTAGCCGAAACCGGCGTCGATGCCCGGCAACGCGTAGTGAAGCTGCCAGAGCCGCTGCTTCAACGCGAGCACCGCCGGCCCGTGCGCGCCCATCTGCAGCGCGGGAAGTGGCAGCTGGACGCGAACCTTGCGCGCCACCGCCACGTAGCCGCGCCTCGGCCGCAGCCGCAATCGCCCGACGAAACGGGGCCCGCCCGAGGTCGGCACGAGCGCACGAAAACGTCCGCCGGGCCCGACGCGCACCGGCTTGCGCCCGAGCACCAGGCGTCCCGCACGAGCCGGCAGTAGCCGTCCGACCACGAACACGCGCTGCCCGAACAGTCGCCGGCCGACGATCCGACTTCGAAGCCGCGGCTGCAGGCGGAGCAGCACGGGGGCCGAGTCTCCGAGGGCGGTCCGGGCGACGAAACGTCCCGGCGTACGCGCGTGAAGATCGAAGACAAAAGCGCCTCCGCTGGAAACCGTTGAGCGAACGGCGACGCCGTCTCGAACGAGGAGCACCTGTAGTGGCGAGACCGAGGCGATCGACCCGCGGAAGCGAACCATGTCGTCAAACCGCGCGACTCGGTGATCGGCTCGCAACGTGACGTTCGCAGCCCAACCGGGCGCGGCAAGCACGAGCCCGCCGACCGCCGCCGCCAGAAGCGCAAGCCTCCGCATCACTTCCTCTTATAGAGGTTCTGCCGCTGGATTCCTCCGAGGGTGACCTCCGGCTCGCCGCTCAGAATGGCGCGCGCATCCGTTCGCCGTCGACAGAGGAGGAACCACATGAAACGAATCGTGGGTCTGCGGCCCTCGCCCGCCCTGGTCATCTCATGCATTGCCTTGGCGATCGCACTCGGCGGCACGAGCTATGCCGCCGTCAACCTGGCGCCCGGAACCGTCGGGACGAAGCAGCTGAAGAGAGGCGCCGTGACCTCGTTGAAGGTGAAGGATCGCTCGCTGCTCGCAAGGGACTTCAAGCTCGGCCAACTCCCGAGAGGCCTGCGCGGGCTCAAAGGCGACAAGGGCGACAAGGGCGACGCCGGAGCTCCGGGTGCCGCCGGCCGCTCGGCGCTCACACCCCTCCAGTCGGGAGAGACGATTCGGGGGACGATCGGCACCCGGGAGAACAACCTCGTTGCCGCAGATGAGATCGGCGTGACGGCGACCTTCCCGATCCCGACAGCAATCGCACTCGACGATGCCCACGTGAATGTCGACGGGAACGACGAAGCGGCTGGGGAATGCGCGGGAACGGCGTCGAACCCGACGGCCGCGCCGGGCTACGTCTGCGTCTATCCGTGGTTCCAAGCGAACGTCGAAGCCGCGAGCCCCGACGGTGTGATCTGGGGCGATGACGCAGCGGCGGCCGAAAAGTGGGGCTTCCAGGTCTCGCTCAAGGCAGAGGCCGAGGGCTTTACCGCCTGGTTCGCCAACTGGGCGTACACGGCGCCGTAGACAAGCCGCCCGGCGCCTCCCAACGAGGCGCCGGGCGTCCCGACTAACCTCCGTTTGTGGCCGCGACCGAGGACAGCCGCGAAACCGACTCCGAGATCGAGGTCAAGCCGGTCTACACCGAGGAGGACGTCGAAGGGCTCCAGCTCGAGCTCCCCGGCGAGTATCCGTTCACCCGCGGCCCCTACAAGGACATGTACCGCGGGCGGCCGTGGACGATCCGGCAGTACGCCGGCTTCGGTTCGGCGACCGAGACGAACGAGCGCTTCCGCTATCTCCTGGCGCGGGGGCAGACCGGCATTTCCGTCGCCTTCGACCTGCCGACGCAGCTCGGTTATGACTCCGACGATCCCCGGGCGGAAGGTGAGGTGGGGCGGGCCGGTGTCGCGATCGACTCGATCGCCGACATGGAGCTGCTCTTCGACAGCATCCCGTTGAACGAGGTCTCGACCTCGATGACGATCAACGCGCCGGCGGCGTTGCTCCTCCTTCTCTACGAGCTCGTCGCCGAGACACAGGGAGTGCCCCGCGCGGAGTTGCGCGGCACGGTCCAGAACGACGTCCTCAAGGAGTACTGCGCGCGCGGGAACTACATCTTCCCGCCCCGCCCGACGATGCGGATCACCACCGACGTCTTTGCGTACTGCCATGAGCGGCTCCCGCGGTTCAACATGATCTCGATCTCCGGCTACCACATCCGCGAGGCCGGCGCGACCGCCGTCCAGGAGCTGGCCTTCACGCTCGCGAACGGGATTGCCTACGCCGAGGCGGCCGTCGCGGCCGGTCTCTCGCCCGACGAGTTCGGCGAACGCCTCTCCTTTTTCTTCAACGCCCACAACCACTTCTTCCAGGAGATCGCGAAGTTCCGCGCGGCGCGGAGGCTTTGGGCGCGGATCATGCGCGAACGCTTTGGCGCCACGAACCCGGGTGCCCAGGCACTGCGCTTCCACGCCCAGACCGGCGGCTCGACGCTGACCGCGCAGCAGCCGGAGAACAACATCGTCCGCGTCGCGATCCAGGCGCTCTCGGCGGTCGGGGGCGGCGCGCAGTCGATCCACACGAACGCCTTCGACGAGGCGCTCGCGCTTCCGACGGAGCGCTCGGCCAAGATCGCGCTCCGCACGCAGCAGATCCTGGCCCACGAGGCCGGAGGAACCGACACTGCCGATCCCTTCGGCGGCTCCTACTTCATCGAGGCGCTGACGGAGGAGCTCGAGAACCGTGCGTGGGAGCTCATCGAGCGGATCGACGAGCTCGGCGGCGCGGTCGAGGCAATCGAGCAGGGATTCGTCCAGCGCGAGATCGAGGACGCCGCCTTCCGGTACCAGGGAAGCGTCGAGAGCGGCGAGCGCGTGATCGTCGGCGTCAACCGCTACCAGGAGCACGAGGAGGAGCCGATCGAGCTCCACGAGCTCGACCCCGAGGCCGAGAAGCGCCAGCTGGAGCGGACCGCACGCGTCCGGGCCGAGCGGGACGCCGGCGCGGCGGAGGCGGCGCTCGAGGAGGTTCGCCGCGTCGCCCGCGGCGACGAGAACCTCCTTCCGCCGATGCGAGAGGCGCTTCGCGTTCGGTGCACCGTCGGCGAGATCTGCAACGTGCTGCGCGACGAGTTCGGAACGTTCGACGCGCAGCACGCCTAGCGGGCGGTGGCCAAGCTCTCAGCGCAGGAGGTGGCCGACCTCGTCCCGTGCTCGCTCGAGGAGGTGCGGAGGCTGGAGGAGCTTGGCCTTCTGGAGCAGGAGGATGGTCTCCACCCGTCGTCCGATGTTCACGTCGTGCGCCTCATGGCCGCGTTCGAGCAGGCCGGGATCTCGCTCGAGGACGTCGCCCGGGGCGTCAAGACGGGCGACCTCCAATTCCCTATGGGCCTCTTCATGCCCGAGCCGGTGGGGCAGCCGGAAACCTACGAGCGGCTCGCCGCCAGTCTCGGCCGAGAGCCCGAGCTCGTTCGCCGCCTCAGCAGGGAAATTGGCTTGCCGCCGCCCGCCGACGATCGCCTTCGCGCCGAAGACGCGGAGCACCTCGCGCTGATCCTGACGACGCTTGACCTCGCTGACGACGAAGAGCTGTCCCGCTTCGCGCGGCTGTACGGCGGCAGCATCCAGCGGCTCGTCACCTCGGGGCTTCAGTTCTTCGACCGGGCGGTCCGCCAGCGTGTCGCGATGTTTGACGTCTCCGACGCGGAAAAGGACGCCCTCACCTATGAGAGGGCCGGGAGTTACACGGTGCTCGTCCAGGGCCTGGTCTCCTGGCTCCAGCGCCGGCACCGAGAGCGCGCCGTCCTCGAGTATCTGGTCGGCGTCGCGGAAGACTCGATGGAGGAGCGAGGGATCAGTCCACGCCCGCCGAAACAGCCTCCCGCGATCGCCTTCCTCGATCTCACCGGCTACACGCGGCTCGCCGAAGAGCGAGGCGACGAAGCCGCGGCCGACGTTGCGTCCGATCTGGCCACCGTCGTCCGGGACACCGCAACGACGCACGGCGGACGGCCGGTCAAATGGCTCGGCGACGGGGTCATGTTCCACTTCGACGACCCTGCGGGAGCGATCCGCAGCGGCATCGAGCTCGTCGAGAACACCGAGCGGGCGACGTCGATGCCGGCCCGGATCGGGATCAATGCCGGAACGGTCATCGTCCAGGAGGGCGACTACTTCGGTCGGACGGTGAACGTCGCCGCCCGGATCGCGGACTACGCCCGTCCGCACGAGGTGCTCGTGAGCGACGAGGCAAAGCGGAGCGCCGCCATTGCCGATGTCGACTTCGAGCTCGTCGGCGACGTCCCGCTCAAGGGCGTCGCGAAAGCCGTGCGGCTCCATCGGGCAGTGCGCTCCTAACTCCGTGCGCATCCTCCTCGTCTCGCAGATGTATCCGGGGCCGGACGATCCGGATCTCGGCGTGTTCGTCCAGCAGCTCGAGGAAGAGCTGCGGCGGCGCGGTCACGAGCTCGAGCGGGCCGTCCTCGACCGCCGCGCGGGCGGAAAGCGTCGCTACGCCGAGCTCGTGCGGCGCACTGCGTCGGCCGCGCGACGCTTTCGTCCGGACGTCGTCTACGCCCACTTCCTCGTGCCGACAGGGCTCGTGGCGGCGCTGTCGAGCCGTGCGCCGCTCGTCGTCACCGCACACGGCCGCGACGTTCGCAACATCGGCGCGTTCCCGGGAATCCGTCCCGCGACACGCTTCGTTGTCCGGCGAGCGGCTGCCGTCGTCGCCGTTTCCGACTACCTGCGGGCGCGAGCTCGAGACGAAGGTGCCGGAGGCCCGCGGAAAAGTGGAGGTCGTGGACTGCGGCGTCGATCTCGAGCGCTTTCGCGTCGAGCCCGCGCCCGAGGGCCCGACCGCGTTCCTCTGCGTCGGCTCGCTGACCGAGCGCAAGAACGTCGTCCGCCTGGCCGAAGCCTTCGGGCGGTTGGGCGAGGGAACGCTGACGTTCGTGGGCGACGGCCCGCTGCGCGCGCGACCTCGAAGGCCGGCCCGGAGTCACCGTCGTCGGGAAGGTGCCGCACGAGGAGGTGCCGGCCTGGATCGCCCGGTCACATGTCGTCTGCCAGCCCAGCCTGATCGAGCCCTTCGGGCTCTCCCTGCTCGAGGCGATGGCGTGCGGACGCTCTGTCGTCGCGACGCGAATCGGCGGGCCGCCTGAATTCGTCACGCCGGAGGCCGGCGTACTCGTCGACCCAACGGACGTCAACGACCTCGCGCGTGGACTTGCGGAGGCCGCGAAGCTCCCCTGCCCGAACCCTGCGGCGCGGGCCGCGGCAGAAGAACACGACCTCAGGCGCCAGGCGGAGCGGGTGGAGGAGATTCTCCTGCGAGCCGCTCGAGGTCGGCGAGACGACGCTCGACCAGCGGCCTGACAGTGTCCTCCAGGCCGGCCGTTCGCGCCACCTCGAGCGCCTGCTCGTACGACGCACGGACCTTCTCGGGCGCCACGCCCTGCTTCAGCCGGTTGTCGCCGGTCACGAGCAGTTTCTGAATTCGTTCGCGCGCTTCCACTTATCCTGTCAAAGCTTGCGTTAAATCAGTCAGAATGCATGATGAATCCGATGAATTCTTGCGCCTGCCCCGCCGCCGTTCCTCTCACCCGTATGATCCGCGTGCTGATCGTCGACGACGAGCGTCCGTTCCTGGAGATGGTCCAGGCAATGCTCGGCTCCGAGGCCGACATCGAGATCGTCGCGACCGCGTCCGACGGGAAAGACGCCGTCCGGCTTGCCGACAAGCTCGTCCCTGACGTAATCGTCATGGACATCAGCATGCCGGTCATGAACGGCATCGACGCGACGCGCGAAATCAGGGGCGCCGACTCGGAGACTCGCATCCTCATCCTGACCGGCGGTGCGAACTCGGTCGAGATCGACGAGGCCAGACTTGCGGGTGCGGACGTGTTGCTGACCAAAGACCGAATCGAAGAGCTCGCGGGCGAGATCCTCCACCTGGGCTGCCGCTGAGCATTGCTACCCTGGGCGGCCCATGCTGCTCGGGATCATGGTCTTCTTCCACTTCATCGTCTCGCTGGCGTTGATCACGCTCGTCCTGATGCACTCCGGACGCGAGGCGGGGCTCGGTGGGATGGGGTTCGTCCCGGCCTCCCAGGGCGGTACGCACATCGTCGAGCGGAACCTGACGCGGCTCACGATCGTTGTCGCGACGATCTTCGGCGCGAACACGGTCATCCTGTTCCGGCTCCTCCAGTAGAGCCTCTTTAAACCGCCGCTACACTGGACCGCGCGCGCTGGTGGCGGAATTGGTAGACGCGCAAGGTTGAGGGCCTTGTGGGCTTTGCGGCCCGTGGAGGTTCAAGTCCTCTCCAGCGCATAGGGCCCCAAAGGGGCCTTCTTCATTTGACGCCGTCCGGTGCCCCCGCTACCGTGATCGAACACATGTTCGCGGAAGGAGGCCAGATGGTGACCGAGCGGCAGCGTGCGATCCTGGACTACCTGAGGGCATTCGTCGACGAGCACGGCTACCCACCGACGGTGCGTGAGATCGGCGAGGCCGTCGGGCTCCGGTCGCCCTCGACCGTCCACGCTCACCTCGCGCAGCTCGAGCGGGCCGGCTTCCTCCGCCGCGACCCGACGAAGCCGCGCGCGATCGAGCTGACCGATCGGAGGCGCGAGGCCGATGCTCCGCCGGACGTCCACCGGCTTCCGCTCGTCGGCGAGATCGCAGCCGGCGGCCCCTTGCTCGCCGAGCAGAACATCGAGGACTACCTCGCCGTTCCCGAGCCACTCTCCGCCGGTGGTGAAGAGTTCGTGCTGCGCGTCAAGGGCGACTCGATGGTCGACGCCGGCATCCTCGACGGCGACTTCGTCGTGGTTCAGCGCCGGCAGGACGCCGAGAACGGCCAGATCGTCGTCGCGCTCCCCGGCGACGACGAAACGGCCGACGAGGCCACGGTGAAACGCTTCTTCCGCGAGGACGGGCGGATCCGGCTCCAGCCCGAAAACGAAGCGCTCGAGCCGATCTACGCAAACCACGTCCAGGTCCTCGGCAAGGTGATCGGAGTCTTCCGACAGGTGCGATGAGCGAGGTCAAGGCCCTCAACCGGACGCTCGACCAGGAGCTCCTGGCGCTGATGCGAGGCGTGAGCATGGAATGCCTCATTTGCGGGGAGTTCGTGCTCTCGCGGCACGGCGAGATCGAGTGTCCCGAGTGCGGTTTCGCGCTTCGCGACGCCGGAAGAGCCGGGCTACAATTGGGTTTGCAGGCCGGGTGACCGCGGGCCGGCGCAAGCCGGTCCGAGGAAAGTCCGGACACCGAAGGGCAGGACGCTGGGGAAATCCCAGGCGGCGAAAGCCGACGGAAAGTGGCACAGAAAGGAGACCGCCAGCGGCGAACGACTCTCCGGAGACGCCGGTGGTAAGGGTGAAAAGGTGGGGTAAGAGCCCACCAGCGCCGCGGTGACGCGGCGGCTTCCAAACCCCGTCCGGTGCAAGGCGAAGCAGGCTCCGTCGACGCGGCCCGCCGAGGAGCCGGGTGCGCTGCTCGAGCCGTCGGGCAACCGGCGGCCTAGAGAGATGGTCACCCCCGACAGAATCCGGCTTAGAGGTCTGCTAAGGAAACCCCTGCAAATGCAGGGGTTTCTATTTGGATATGCATCGCCGGTGCATCACGCGACTCGGGATCGGGCGTGACGTCGACGTCCGCAAGATTGTTCTCGGCCGCGCCCTCGACGTGGAGCGACCCCGCGTTCATGTGATCAACATCGCGATTCGTGGTTGCGCGCGACGCCGGGACCTTCGAGGTGGTTGCCCTGATACGTTCGATCCACGCGATGGCGAGGAAGCCGGTCGGTGTGAGCGAGCCCGAATTCCGCATCGAGCCGTGGGCCGAGAACGATCTCCCGCTCCTCGAGAAGCTTATGGGCGACCCGGCGATGACCGAGAATCTCGGCGGGCCAGAGAGCGCCGAGAAGATCGTCGAGCGCCAGAAGCGCTACGAGCGGTTGCCGGGCACTGGGAAGGGCTGGATGTTCAAGATCGTCGATACCACGACGGGCGAGAGCGCCGGCTCGGTCGGCTACTGGGAGCGCGAGTCCAGCGAGGGCCAGGTGTACGAGACGGGCTGGATGGTGTTGCCTGCCTTCCAGGGACGCGTCGTCGCGACGAGCGCGACTTCACAGGTGATCGAGCGAGCGAAGGCGGAGAGGAAGCACCGGTTCCTCTATGCGTATCCGTCGGTCGACAATGCGCCCTCGAACGCGATTTGCCGCAAGCTCGGCTTCACGTTGGTCGACGTGAGCGAGTACGAGTATCCGAAGGACAGCGGCAAGATCATGCGCTGCAACGACTGGCGTCTCGACCTGTTCGAGTAGGGAATCCCCTGGGAAGCGCCGTGGACTCAGCGCGGCGCTTTCGCTCGTCGTCCGCAGCGAGCCAGGGTGATCGCCTCGGCCTCCTCGCATTCATCCGGAAGGGAGCACCCGATCAGTCGATCGAGGCGACTATGAGTGAACGCCCTCGGGCGCTCAGGGCTCGATGTTCTGGTTGAGCCTGAAGAAGTTGGTCGGGTCGTAGACGCGCTTGAGCTCGACCAGCCGCTCGTAGTTTCGCACGCCATAGGCCTGGCGCACCCGGTTGCCGCCCTCTTCGCCGAGGAAGTTCAGGTACACGCGCCCCCCGGCGTGCGGTTGCATCGCGTCGAAGAAGTCGCGAGCCCAGGCGATGTGACGTTCTGCGTCCGGATCCTCCTCGGTCCAGACCGCGTTGATGTTGACGTTGTGGGCGGCGTCGCGCTGGCTGAAGGCGGTCTCGTCCTCTCCAACGCGGGCGAGCGCCCCGCCGAGCTGGAAGACGATGCAGTAGGACTTGGGCGAGGTGGGCGCTGGTGCGTGCTCGACGAGCGTGTCGATCGCATCATCGGTAAGCGGCGGCAGCTCGACGGACTTCCAGTAGCGATGCCAGCCGTGCGGCACCAAGGGGTCGAACATCGACTGCAGGGCCGTGTAGGGCTTCGGCTCGAGCAGGTCGACGATCGGGCGGCCGAACTGCTTGAGCGGGCGCACGACCTCGGCGCCCTTGTCCGGAGATCCCGCGTAACAGGCGCCCACCATCACGATCGGCTTGCCGTGCACCTCTTCCGGCAGGAACGGGAGTGGCGGCGCCACCGACAGCTCGAAGATCGTTGACAGCTCGTCCGGGGCCGCGACGATGAACTCGCGGTAGAAGCGCAGGACCTCCCGTGCGTCCTCTAGGGGGTGGAAGACTGGTCCCGCGAGGACGGTCGGGCCGACGGGATGCAGTCGGTACTCGAACGAGGTGATGATGCCGAGATTCCCGCCGCCACCGCGGATCGCCCAGAAGAGATCGGGGTTTTCCTCCTTGCTTGCGGTGACGATCTCACCCTGCGCGGTCACCACGTCCGCGGAGAGGAGGTTGTCGACCGTGGCGCCGTGCTTTCGCATCAGCCAGCCGATCCCGCCGCCGAGCGTCAGGCCCGCGATCCCCGTGTGAGTGACGATCCCGCCGACCGTCGCCAGCCCGAAGAGCTGCGTCTCACGGTCGAGCTCCCCCCACAGCACGCCGGCCTCCGCCCTGGCCGTCCGCGCCACCGGATCGACCCTGATCCCCTTCATCGGCGAGAGGTCGATCACGAGCCCGCCGTCACAGAGCGCGTGGCCGCCGACGCCGTGGCCGCCGGAGCGCACCGCCACCAGCAGGTGTCGCTCGCGGGCGAAGCGAACCGCGGCGACGACGTCGGCGACTCCCGTGCAACGGGCGATGCAGGCGGGGCGGCGGTCGATCGCTCCGTTCCAGATCGTACGCGCGGCGTCGTAGCCCGGGTCGGCGGGCAAGATCACCGGGCCGCGAATGCTGGCGCGCAGGCGCTCGACCTCGATCGTCGGTGCCTCCGATATCGGCGTCCGGGTAGCCATGCGAGCAACGTAGGCTTGCCGGCCCGGGGGCAGCTAGTTCTACTTTCGAACCAACCGGTTCGAATAGCAGACCTGCACCCGATCCGCGGCTAGCATGGTGGCGCGATGCGCAGCTACGCGCAGTACTGTCCGGTCGCCAAGGCCACCGAGACCCTCGGCGACCGTTGGACGCTACTGATCGTGCGCGAGATGCTCGGCGGCGCGAGCGGTTTCAACGAGCTCCAACGCGGCCT
Organism: uncultured Actinomycetes bacterium; assembly: GCA_963842235.1. Classification (GTDB taxonomy): domain Bacteria; phylum Actinomycetota; class Thermoleophilia; order Gaiellales; family Gaiellaceae; genus JACDAN01. The sequence goes on from CAWJFT010000001.1 coordinate 176,137, forward strand.
CCCAGGGATCTCGCGCTCGGTCCTTACCGACCGCATGCGCGCGCTCGAGCGGGCCGAGGTCATCGAGCGCAGGACGGGCCCCAAAGGCCGCACCCTCGAATATCGCCTCACGTCCGCCGGCCGTGACCTCCAGCCGGTCATGCAGGCGATCGGCGAGTGGGGGGCGACCTGGTCGTTCACCGAGCCGCGCCCCGAAGAACTCGATCCCGACCTGTTGATCGTCTGGATGGCCCGCCACGTCGATCGCCGGCGGCTTCCACCCAACCGAACCGTGGTTAAGTTCGACTTTCGCGACCCCAAGCGGCGTTACTGGATGGTTCTTGAGCCCTCCGAGGTCTCGGTATGCCTCCAGCATCCCGGCTTCGACGTCGACCTCGAGGTCACCGTCGACACCACCACGCTCTACCGCGTCTACCTGGGACAGGCCGAGCTCGGCGGCGCGATTCGAGCTGGCAAGCTGACGATGAGCGGCCCGCGGACGCTGCAACGAGGGCTCGGACACTGGTTCACCTGGAGCGCGTTCGCCCCAGCCAGCCGCCGGTCGGAGGAGCGCCGCACAATGGCCTCGCGCCTCGCGAGCCCTGATCGCGTACGAATCGCCGAGTGACGGCGATCCAGGCGCTGCGTCACCTGGTACGGGAAAAAGCCCCGGAAACGGGGTTTTCTATGCACCTGTTCAGGCCGGGATGGACGGAGCAGGGCATCGCGGTCGTGGTCGCCAAGCGGTTCAAGGGCGAGAGCAACGTCGCGATCTGGGTCTCGGAGTTTGGCGAGCGCCCCTGAGTGAGGCGCCTTAGCGCGCGAGCCGCGCACGCGCTAAGCGAGCAGCGGCGAACGGACGCATCGTCCTGAACAGGAGCATGGTTGCCGCGAGGCCCACGGCGGTGTTCACCGCGGTGACACCGACCTGCAGGCTGATCGAGAAGGACACCGCGGCGGCAGTCGTGATCACGCCCTGCAACGCATAGGTCGCGAGGATCTGCTGGGATCCGGCGCCGCCCGGGACCGGGACCGCGGTCGACAGGCCGTTCAGCACGACGACGAGCAAGGCGGTCTCCAGGCCTGCATCGATTCGAAAAGCCTGCAGCACGAGGTACACGACGCCGATCCGGCAGGCCCACGCCCCGAGCTGGAACGGAAGGACGGATCGAACGTAGAGCGACGGGCTTCGCATCACGGTAAGGCCGCGCGCCGCCGCCTCGAGGAACTTCCGGACTTGCGTACGCCAACGTCCGGCAACCACAACGAGAACGACGACTACAGCAACCGCGGCCGCAACTGCGGCCAGGCCGACCGAAGGAACTGAGGGCAGGTTCGGCAGCACTCCCGTCGCCCAAAGCACGACGATCAAGGACGCGCCGAGGACGGCGTCCGCCGCCGCCAGGACCGCGAGTGAAGCCGCGATCGTGGGCACGCACGAGCCGGAGATCTGCGCGCGGGCAAACGCGACCTTTGCTCCCTCGCCGCCACGTGCAGGAAGGTAGGCGTTCAGGGCCATCCCCGCTGCATACGCGCATCCGAGGGAAAAGACCGGGATCTTCCGGTGGGGGTACGCGGCGGCGAGCACGTTCCGCCACGCGAGGGAGCGACAGGCGAGGGTCGCGAGCTGAAGCGTCAGCGCAAGGGCGAGGAACCGCCAGTCCAAATCTGACACTCGCTCTGCTGCCGCGACCGTGTGGTCGCCGATGCCAGCCAGAAGGTTCAGCTCGCCGGCTCCAGTACTCGGGCACGCGACAGTGCCGCGGCGTCGTCTGTGATCAGACCATCGACCCCGAGCCGAAGAAGCGAACGCGCGCGCGCCGCCTCGTTCACCGGCCAGGCCATGACGACGTCCGCTATCTCCCTCAGAGCTTCGATGGTCTCTCTATCGGCAAGCCGCTCGTGGATCGAGACCCCTTCGAGCGCCTGATCTGCAAAGCGGCGAAGCGCGAACCGGACCTGTCGAGCGCTGCCGATGGAGTACACGCGGCGCACGGGTGTGCCTGCGAAGGGCTCGAGCAGTCGCCACCAGCGCGCGCTCACGGTGAACCGCCGCTCGGCGAGGTACGGCTCGAGCACAACTAGGACGCGCTCGGCCAGTTGCTTTCTCGGGCCCTTCAGATCCAGCATCAGCTCCGTCTCAGGGGCCGTGGCGGCAAGCAGCTCCTCCAGACGGAGCCGCGGACGCCACGACGCTTGGAGCCTCCACCGATCCCAGAGAACCGGAATCGGCCCGGCGGTCTTCAGGTGCCGGACCTCGAGCCTGCCCCGATAGAGGCGGACGTCAGCTTCTACAAGACTCGGCTTGAGGCGCTCTGCTGCGCGAAGGTCGGCGAGGAGGTTCCCGGCGCGGTGTGCGACGAGGAACGGGCGCGGTCCTTCGTCGCGGACGCTCGACAGAAATGGCCGGCCCATCTCCGGCGAGTGTAGCCAGCGACGCTGATCGTCTCTTCTCGATGATGTGAGCTCCGGCAAGGCCGACGAGCACGACGGCGGCGCCGCCCGCGATGTCGACGACGAAGTGGTTCGCAGTCGCGACGACGGCGAACGTCATCGCGAGCGGTGAGAGGACTGCGAACGTCCGGACGACGAGGTGCGTCGTCGTCATGAACAGGACGATTCCCACGGCGAGGTTCCAACCGACGTGCAAGCTCGGGAACGAGGCGTACTGGTTCGTGAGCCCGGGCGGCTGGAGCGCGCGGTAGGCGTGCGACTGGTCCGACACGGTGTCGACGAGGCCGAGCTCGAGGAGCCGCGGCGGCGCGACGGGGAAGAACGCGAAGAACAGGAAGCCGATGCCGCCCGAGATGAAGAGCGTGTTGCGCAGCAGGTAATAGCGGTCACGCCGCCAGATGTGCAGGGCGACCGCCGTCGAGAGGATCACCGGCCAGTGGCCCCAGATGTAGATCCAGTTGGCGAACGTCACGAGGCCGTCTCTGCCGACGATCGCTGCCTGGACGGCGTCCTCCCAGTGGATCCCCAGCCACTGCTCGAAGTCGACGATGCGCTCGCCGTTCACGAAGGCGTCGCTCGGCGCCCCGGCAGTGACGTTTCGGATGGTGAAGTAGGCGAGCATCGCGCCCGAAACGAGCGCCACTTCGCGCACGAGGCCGTCCTCGACGCTCGCGCGTAGCCAGTGCGCGACGGCCGTTTTCTGCGTGCGAGGCGGTGACGGCGACGAAATTTCGGTACTGCTCATACCTGTCTCCAACGACTGACCGCGGGCTCGAATTTCATCGAGCCTCTAGCCGCGGATCAGCTCCGCAAGCCGCCGGCGGAGGCGTTCGGCCGCCTCGCTGTGGGCGCGAATCTCCGCAGGGCTCGCGCCGCGCTCCGCGAGCACGTCCTGAACGAGTACGAGGCCTCGGATCTGGAGCAGGAGATCGTCGACCTCGCGGCTGAAGAGCTGGGTGTCGTGGGGATCGAGGACGTGGGTGCTTGCCATCAGGCTGCCTCCTCCATTGGGTCGAGTGATTCGTCGCGCGGGGACTCGGCCCCGGCGGGACGCGGTGCCGGGCGCATCAGCGTCGCCGCGATCACGGCGCCGGCCAGCGCGAACGCGGCGAGCACGTAGAACGAGCTTGTGAAGCCGTGCGTCAGCGCCGCGGTGGTGGACGAGGCGGTTCCCGCGTGCGCGTCTGAGTACTGATTCGTGAAGGTCGTCGCCACGGTGCTGATCGCGGCGAGGCCGACCGCGCCGCCCATCTGACGGGTCGTGTTGATCAGACCGGAGGCGATTCCGGCGTCGCCGGGTCCCACGCCGGTCAGTCCCCCGATCGTCACGGGGACGAAGGAGAGCGACAGACCGACGCCGCCGAGCATGAAGGCCGGGAAGAGATCCCAGAAGAAATGCCCCTCGACCGGCAGCCGGGTGAGAAGAACAAGCGAGGTCGCCGTGAGAAGCAGCCCGGCCGTCAGCACCGGCCGGACGCCGAACCGGGTCACGAGCGTCTGCGCGACATTCGAGAACACGGCGATGGTGACCGCGATCGGCGCGAACGCCAGGCCGGCCTGGATCGCCGAGTAGTGGAGCACCTGCTGCATGTAGAGCGTCTGGACGAACCACCACGAGAATGCCGTCGCCGCGATCAGCACGGCCGTGACGTTCGCTGCCGTCAGCGTCCGGAGTCGGAAGAGCCGCAGCGGCAAGAGCGGAGCCGCAGACCGGAGCTCGATGACGACGAAACCGAGGATGAGCGCCGCGGCGGCAGAGAACAGTCCGACTGTCGTCCCGCTCGTCCAGCCGTCTTCCGTCGCCCGCGTCAGCGCGTACACGGCGAGCATGAGACCCGACGTCACCGAGGCTGCTCCGGCCACGTCGAAGTGACGCCTTCCGTATGCGCTGCCGCGGTTCTCGTCCAACAGCAAGGGGGTCAATGCGATGGCGGCCGCGCCAACCGGCACGTTGACGAAGAAGATCCACGGCCAGCTGAGGTACGAGGTCAAGACACCACCGAGCAGGACGCCCGCTGCGCCGCCGCTGCCCGATGCCGCGCCCCAGAGCCCGAGCGCGAGATTGCGCTCGCGGCCTTCCTGGAACGTCGTCATGAGGATCGATAGCGACGCCGGCGCGAGCAGCGCTCCGCCCAGTCCCTGAAGGGCGCGCGAAACGATCAACGCCTCCTCCGACCACGCGAGGCCCGAGAGGAGGGAGCTGAGCGTGAAGACCGCGACTCCGGCGAGGAAGATCCGGCGTCGGCCGAGGAGATCCGCGAGTCGGCCACCGAGCAGGAGCGCGCCGCCGAAGACGATCGCGTACGCGGTGATCACCCACTGGAGGCTCTGCTGCGAAAAGCCGAGGTCGCTTTCGATCGCCGGCAAAGCGACGTTGACCACCGCGACGTCCAGAATGACCATGAATTGCGCGACGACGACCAACGCAAGGATCGCCCAGCGCTTGGAGCTAATCGATGAGTTAGTCACTGATTGCCTCCACAGATCGTTGGTCGAGTCCACGATCTTACACGACAACGATTGGCGCGGCTACACTTATTCCGCATGGCGACGACAGCTCAGCCAGACACACGGTTCAAGGCGACTCCCGCGAGGCCGCCGCGCGAGCTCTTGTCCAGCCCGACGTTCCTGCTCAAGCGGCTCACTTGGGCAATGAAGGATCAGAAACTCGCGGCCTTCGAGGCGACCGGCCTGAACCCAATGCACTACTCCGTGCTGGCGCTACTCGACGAAGGATCCTGCGAGACGCAGGCCAGCATCGCCGACGCGCTCGGCTTCGACCGCAGCTACCTCGTCGGTCTGCTCGACGAGCTCGAGGAGCGCGACCTCATCCAGCGGCGGCGGGATCCTGACGACCGCCGCCGGCATCTCGTCAAGCTCACGCCCGGCGGGAAAGAGAACCTGACGAAGCTTCGCTCGGTGCTCAAGCGCTTCGAGAAGGAGTTCATGGCTCCGCTCGACGCCGAGGAGCGCGAGACGTTCCTGGCGCTCCTCCACCGCCTCTCCGCGTACCACGACGAGCGACTCGCGAACGGCTCGTAGGCCTTAGCGGTAACCGGTCGGGTCCGCCGGTAGGCCGGCGTCCTGGACCTCGACCATGTACCGCCAGGCATCCGGCTGCGATCCGTCGACGTCCGTGAAGCCGTACTCGCGCGCGAGACCGCCGGAGGAGAAGGAGCCGCCGTTGCGGCGCTGGAGGTCGGGGTCGGCGGCGAGGGCGGCGACCGCGCGGCCCACGATACAGTGGGCTCTCCGAGATGGCGGCGAAGTGGGGGTTGACCGCCGCGCCGTCGCGCCAGTTCTCCTCGGTGACGCCGTAGTTGTCCAGCATCATCTCCGAGCGGAGCCAGCCAGGGGTCAGAGCAACCGCGGTGCATCCGTGCGGCGCGAGCTCGACGCTCTGCGCGAAGGCGAGGCGGATGACGGCGGTCTTGGCCAGGTCGTAGAACACCGAGTTTCGGTAGTGCTCGGCGTTGTACTCCTGCGTGCCGTCGGTCATCTCGACGACCAGCCCGCCGGGGTTGCGGATCAGCAGCGGCAGCGCGAAGTGGCTCGTAATGAGGTGCGTGTCGATCGCGAGGCGGAGCATCCGCAGCCCGTTCTCGAGGTCGTGCTCCCAGACGGGCGTGTCCCACTCGAAGAGCTTTTCTCCGCCCCAGATGTCGTTCACGAGCACATCGAGACGCCCGCTTTCGGCATCGATCCGCTGGACGAGCGCCTCGACCTGGCCCGGCTCGAGATGGTCGACTGCCACCGCGATCCCACTGCCCCCGGCGCTCCGTCACGAGCTCGGCGGTTTCCTCGATCGTCTCCGGGCGGTTGTACTCCGAACGTCGCTCGGCGGTGCTGCGGCCCGTGCAGTAGACCGTCGCGCCTGCCTCTCCGAGCGCGACCGCCGTGCCCCGTCCGGCTCCGCGAGTCGCGCCGGTGACGAGCGCGACCTTGCCGTCGAGCGGTCTAGTCATTGGGGCAACCTAGCTGCGGTCCGGCGGCCTCATGGCCGCCGGACCGCGCTCGCTCAGTAGCCGTATCCGCCGTTCGACGAGCTGGAGTTGTCGCTCGAGCTCGAGATTCCGGTCGGTGTCGCGACGTGCCAGGTGAAGTTCTTGCCGTCGAAGCTGTCGGCGAAGCCGTTGCCGGTGACCATGTCGGCGCCCGGGTCTTCCTGGAAGCGATAAAGGAGTCGTCCCTGGAAGGTGACCTGCCGATCACCGTCGGGGCGCTTCACGACCGCGAGCTTCCCGCTCACATCGGCACCTCTGGACGGCATGCCTGCAACGGTGAGCGGTTGCCAGATCGCCGTGCACGACCCGGTGCACACGACCTTGCCGCCCATTTCCTGGTCGGCCGCGTAAAGGGCCATGTTCTGCGCGTCGACCAGAACCTTCCCGACGCCGTCGACGTCGGCGACCGAGACCGTCTGGCCGGCGCTCGAGTTGTTCGAAGCTGATGCTCCGCTGTTGGAGTCGCTCCCTCCGCAGGCGCTGAGGATCAGGACCGCGGCGGCTGCGAGAGCGAGGAGCGACATGTATGTCCACTTGCTCTTCATATGAAGGACCTACCGCCCGCCCGCGTCGGAGGGATTGGCCCGCGGCGGCAATGAGAAGCGAACGTCCGCCGTTTCCGATGAGGTGAACGGCCGCCAGGTCTCCCAGGCCGATCGGCAGCGCGCCTCCCCACGCGCCTCCTGAGAGCCGGAAGGAGGTGAGCGGAACCCTCTCGCCGTTCGAGGTGATCAGCTCGGCCGACTTGACCGAGCCGCGGTAGGAGGGCGCGACCGTGACGACAAGCCAGGAGGGAGAGCCGCGGTAGGTGAAGAGGACGCCGCCCTGCTTGCCGGCCGCGTCGTGGAAGCGCACTGCCCCGAAGTACTGCCCGTGCGCCTGCGCGAGCGTCGCGCGGTAGTGATCGGCCAGGCGCCGGTCGTCGCGGAAGCCGGCGACATCGCTCCCGCCGTAACGGCGGCCGTCGCCGCGATCGCGCCGACGACCGCGAGCCGGCGCAGGGTGATTCGCCGCTTCGGCTGAGGCGGCTGAATCGCATCGAGCACGCGCAGCTCGAAGCCGGGGGGCGGCTCCTCCTCCGGTGCGAGCACGAGCAGCTCGTCTGCAACCGTCGAGAGCTGCGCGAGCTCCCGCCGGCAGTCGGCGCAGTCGGCGACGTGCCTGAGCACGCGTGCGCGGTCCTCTCCATCCGCGATCCCGAGTGCGACCTCGGCCGCAAGCTCGCGGGTCTCGTGGCAACGATCAGTGCTCATCGGCGACCTCCAGCCAGTCGCGCAGCCTCAGCATCGCTGTGCGGATGCGCGTCTTGGCAGTTCCGAGTGGTATTCCCTCGTCGCGGGCAATCTCGCCGGCGGTGCGTCCGAAGTACGCGGCCAGCACGACCGCGCGGCGCTGCTCGTCGGGAAGTGTCGCGAGCGCCTCGCGCAGGTGATCCCGCTCGAGGAGCGCCGCCTGCTCTTCGTCCGAGGCCCGGCTGTCGGCGAGCTGGAGCCTGGACGCGAGCAGATCCGGATCGAGCGGCTCGGCGTGGCTGACGCGGCGCCGATCGACGGCGACGTTCCTCACGATCGTCAGCAGCCAGGTGAGCACGGTGCCGCGCCGTGCGTCGTAGCTCCCCGCATAACGCCAGGCACGCACGAACGCCTCCTGCGCGACGTCCTCCGCCGTGCCGGAGTCTCGGACGATCGAGCGTGCCAGGCCGTACGCCCGCCGTTGGAACCGCCGCACGAACGCTGCGGACGCCTCGCGGTCACCCGCGGCGAGCCCGGCCAGCAGTGCCTCGTCGGAGCTGCCCACACTCCTTTCTACCGGCGCCGGGGCGCTCAGGGATTGCTGTCAGTCGTCGTCTTCGTCCTCGTGGTCGTCGTCGTCCGCTCGTTGCGGGTCGTAGAAGAGGCCGTGCGGGCGGAGTTGCCCGTTCGGGTAGTCGTAGGTCGTCACGAACGACTTCGTCCGGTTGTCGATGATCGCGACGCGACCGCCCTGGCGCGGTGGGCCGGCTGAGCCCTCGAGCGCCATGAACGTGAAGCGGTCGTTGCGCGAGAGCCACTGGTGGCCCGTCGTGAAGCCTGGAAGATCCACGTAGGTGGTGGCCAGCGTGCGCGTGTCGATGAACGCCATGCGGGCCGGTGTGCCGCGAAGCCCCACGATCAGCCACCGCTTGTCGTTCGTGAGCGACAGCGTGTCGGGCATGATCTTCGCCTCGGCCTCGCCGCGGAGGACCGGCAGCGGGCCGCTCACGTCGTAGACGCGGATGACGTTGTCGTTCCGGATCGAAACGTAGGCGGTCTTGCGATCGACGAGCACCTCGCTGGGACGGTTCCCCACCGGGTGTTCCCAGATGAGCTCTCCCGTGCGGGCGTTGAGCTTCGAGAACGTGCCGGGCCCCGCCTGAAGCGGTCCTTCGTTCGTGGCATAGAGCCAGCGCTCGTGTGGCGTGATCCAGACGGCGTGGGTCTTCGCCCCTGCGTCCCGGCTCGCGTCATAGTCGACGACGTTCACGTCGAGGCGCGTGTCGACGACGCCGACCTTGTTCGTCGTGTACTGGCCGACATAGATCCGTCGCCCGTTTCGGCTCGCCATCATGTGGTGCGGGCCTGAGCCCATGGCCCATCGGGATCGTCCGGATGACCTTCACGGTCTCGGGATCGATCACGGACAACTGGTCGGCGCCCTGATCCGAGGTGTAGACCTTGTGCGTCCCGCGAGGCTCGAGCACGCCGATCGGGACGTCGCCGACACTGGTCAGTCCGAGCGGTGCGCCCGTCGCCGAGTCGATCGCGGCGAGCGTGCTTCCCCCGGGCGTCCGCTCGGTCACCCAGATCGTTCCGCCCGGAATCCGATCCGGCTTCCCGTGCGCGCTCGCCATCGCAACGGCCAGCGCGAAGGCGCCGGCGAGAACGGCGGTGCAGAGCACGAGCGCCCTGGTGGATTTGTTCATTTCGCCCCCTTGGTCAGCGGTTTGTCGAGGAGCGCCGAGAGCTCGTCCCGCGAACGGGCACCGAGCTTGCGAAAGGCCTGCGAGAGATGGGCGGCGACGACGGTCGCGGGCAGACCGAGGTCCGAAGCGATCTCGTCGTCGCTCCGGCCGCCCGCGGCCAGTCGCGCCACCCGTTCCTCGGCGCTCGTCAGTTGGCGAATCGCCATCGCTCGAGGATCCACGGGACGGCTAACGCGGCGCTGACGCGGGGCTAACGCAGTGCCACAATCGGCACGAGATGGAGTTTCGGATCCTCGGCCCGTTGGAGGTGCGCGCGGACGGCAGAACACTCACTCCGGCGCGCCCCAAGCAGCGCACGCTGCTCGCATTGCTGCTCTTGCGGGCGAATGAGGTTGTCACGCGGGACGAGCTCCTCGATGCGCTCTGGGGCGAACGACCGCCGAAGACGGCAGGGACCGCCCTGCACGGTCACGTCGCGGCGCTTCGGCGGCTGGTCGGGGCGGCGGCGATCGAGACGCGTCCGCCCGGCTACCTGCTGCGGGCCGAGCCCGAGCAGGTCGACGTCGGCAGGTTCGAGGCGCTCGTGCGGCAGGCGAGAACGGAGAAGGACGCCGCGCGGAAGAACGAGCTGCTACGTGCGGCGCTCGCGCTCTTCTACGGCGACCCGCTCGTCGACTTCCGCTACCAGCCGTTCGCCCAGGAGGCGGCCGGCCGGATCGAAGCGATGCGGCTTTCTGCGCTCGAGGACTGGATCGAGACCGAGCTCGACCTCGGCCGCCATGAGGAGGTGATCACGGAGCTCGAGCACTGGGTGTCCACGAACTCCCTCCGGGAGCGGCTCCGCGGACAGCTGATGATCGCGCTCTACCGCTCAGGGAGGCAGGCCGACGCGCTGAGCGCCTACCGGGAGGCTCGGCACGAGCTGGCCGAGCAACTCGGGCTCGAGCCCGGCCCCCAACTGCAGGAGCTCGAACGCAAGATCCTGAGCCACGACCCGTCGCTCGCAGCCCCCGCGCATGTGCCGATAGAGGACGAAGCCCTGCGCGGTCGAGAGCGAAAGCGCGTCACGCTGCTCTCCTGCGAGCTCAGCAGCGTTGGCGGCGACCCCGAGGAGGTCGAGGCCGGGCTCGAGCCGGCTCTGGCGGCCGTCAAACGCGAGGTCGAACGGGTCGGAGGCAGGGTCGAGAGCGCCTTCGGCGGCTCGGTCGTCGCCGTGTTCGGCGCGCCGGCCACGCACGAGGACGATCCCGAGCGAGCCGTGGAAGCCGGCCACGCCATCCTGAGCGCAGTCGCGCCCGAGTTCGAGCCGCGGATTCGCGTCGAGACGACCGAGGCGATCGTCGCAGGCGATTCGGTCGTAAGCGCGCCGTTCCGTCTCTCCGCTCCCGCTGCGAACACCATCGTTCTCGACGAGGCGACACTGCGAGCGACGATCGGCCCGGTCGATCGACCTACAACGGCGCTCGTCGGTCGCCGACGAGAGCTCGAGCAGCTGACCGCAGCGCTCACCAGGGCGCGGGCGGAACGCTCGAGCCAGCTCGTGACCGTCGTCGGCGTGCCGGGAATCGGGAAGACCCGGCTCGTCCGCGAGCTGTATGCGCTGGTCGAGGCCGCGCCCGACGACGTCCTCTGGCTCGAGGGGCGCTCGCTTCCCTACGGCGACGGCGTCACCTTTTGGGCGCTGGGGGAGATCGTCAAGGGCCAGGCGGGCATCTTCGAGAGCGACTCTGCTGCTGCAGCCGAGGAGAAGCTGCGGCTCGCGGTCGAGGAGGCCTCTATCGAAGAGAAGGACGCGGCGTGGGTCTTCGATCACCTCCGGGCACTTGTCGGCCTCGGCGAGGGCTCGGCCCGGGCCGAGGGACGCGGTGAGGCCTTTGCCGCCTGGCGCCTCTTCTTCGAGGCGCTGGCCGACGAGACCCCGCTCGTCCTCGTTCTCGAGGATCTCCACTGGGCCGACGAAGGGCTGCTCGACTTCGTCGACGACCTCGTCGGCGGTGCGGTCGACGTCCCGCTACTCGTCGTCGCGATCAGTCGGCCAGAGCTTTTGGAGACTCAGGCCCGGGATGGGGCGGGGGCAAGCGCAACGCGACCACGCTGTCGCTGGCGCCGCTCTCGGACGACGAGACAGGGCAGCTGCTCGCCGAGCTCCTTGAGAACGACGTCGACCCGGAGCTCGTCAAGCGCGTTCAGGGCAATCCCCTCTACGCGGAGGAGTACGCGCGCCTCGTCCTCGAGCGGGGAGCGCCAGAGTCCTCCGTTCCGGAGTCCCTGCACGCGCTGATCGCGGCGCGCCTCGACGCGCTTCCTGCCAAGGAGAAAGCGCTCGTCCAGAACGCAGCGGTGGTCGGCGAGGTCTCGTGGGCCGGTGCGATTGCGGCGGTGGGGGAGTGGGAGCGGCCGCTCGTGGAGCAGCTCGCGGGCTCGCTTGCCCGCAAGGACTTCCTCCAGCGCCGACGTCGCTCCTCCGTCGAGGGCGAGGCCGAGTTCGCGTTCGGCCACGTGCTGATCCGCGACGTCGCCTACGGGCAGATTCCGCGAGCAGAACGGGGCCGCAAACATCGTCTCGCTGCGGAGTGGATCGAGTCGCTCGGCCGGCGCGAGGATCACGTCGAGCTGCTCGCGCACCACTACCTCCGCGCGGTCGAGCTCGCCCGCGCCGCTGGTGAGGAGACGGTCGAGCTGCGCGACCGGGCGCGACTCGCTGCTCGGGACGCGGCCGTCCGCGCGGAGGCGCTCAGCGCGCTGCCGGCTGCCGCGCGCCTGTACGGGCACGCCGTTGCGCTCTGGCCCGAGGACGATCCCGAGCGACCCGGGCTCCTGCTCAGGCACGGCCGAGCCCTCCTCCTCTCCGATGTCGGCGGCGAAGAGCTCCTCCTGGCTGCAGCCGAGGGGCTGGCCGCCGCCGGCGACCTCCGTCGAGCCGCCGAAGCGGAGGGACTGCTCGTTGCGCTCTACCAGGAGGAGGGCCGCGGCGAGCTCGTGCGGAAGCACTTCTCCCGGGCCCGGGAGCTCGCCTCGCAGCTCCCTCCATCGCTCGAGAAGGCCGAGGTGCTGGCGGAGATCACGCGGTCGCGGATGATGGGCGGCGAGCACGAGGAAGCGATCCGCGCCGGCAACGAGGCGCTCGCTCTCTGCGATGAGCTGGGGTTGGACGAGGTTCGCGCAACGGTTCTCCATTGCGTCGGCCCGTCTCACCTGGACGCTGCCGATCCGGAGGCGGCTTTGGCCGCCTTCGAGCAGGGAATCGCTGTCGCCGAGCGGATCGACTCCCACGAGCTCGCCCACGGCTACGGCAATCTGGGCGAGGTTCTCAGCGCCCTGGGCGACTTTCCGGGCGCATTTCGGGCACGTCGTACCGGCCTGGAGCACGCCGAGCGCCTGGGTCTGCGCTGGTACGTGCGCTGGCTCCGAATTCAGGAGCTCCAGGAGCTCTATTACGCCACGGGCGAGTGGGACGAGCTTCTCGCGCGCGCGGAGAAGTACGTTCAGGAGCGGACGATCCTGGCGACGCCGGCCTACGAGTTCACGATGCGCGTCCGGGCGGCGCGAGGAGACACCGACGGTGCGCTGGCCGACTCCATGCGAATGCTCGAGCTCTCACGTGCCTCGGGCGACCTGCAGGCGCTCGGACCGGCGCTGGCCGCGGCCGCTTTCGGCGCGTTCGCCGCTGGAGAGCGCGACGAAAGCACCCGCGTTGTGGACGAGCTCACGAGCATCCTGAACTGGCATTCACTCTGGACGTACTTTTGGATTGCCCCACTCGCCGTGGTCTTGCACGACCTTGGCCGCGGCGACAGGCTGGTACAGGCCGGCAACGAGATGACGGTGCGGACGCCGTGGCTCGACGCCGGTGTCGCGGCGGCCTCTGGTGACTTCAAGGGCGCCGCGGCGGCGTTCGACCGCATCGGCGCTCAGCCGGACGCCGCCTATGCGCGATTGCGCGCCGGCGAGGAGATCGAGCGGGCGCTCGACTACTTCCGCTCGGTCGGCGCCACGGCGTACATCCGCGAGGCTGAAGCGCTACTCGCGGTCTAGCGTGGGGCCGATCCCGTACCAGATCGTCTCGAGCAGCTTCTCGGCGTAGCGCTCCGTGAGCGGCGGGAGGCCGATCGGAAGCAGGCGGACGAACGGCGCCCCGGCCAGGAGATCCACGATCTGGTCGACGTCGGCGCCCCGGCGGAGCTCTCCACGCTCGACGGCGCGCTCGAGCAGCTCCACGAGCGCCTCCCGGCGCGGACGCACGACCCGGTCGGCGTAGGCGACGGCGAAGGAGGGATTGCGCTCGAGCTCGCCCAGCACGGCGGGCAGGATCCGTCCGAAGAGTGGATCGGAGAACACGCGCGTGAAGTCGCGGATCCAGTCGAGCAGGACCGAGTAGAGGTCGTCTCCCTCGTTCATGTCGAGATCGGCGCTGAGCTCGCGGATTGCGTCCGCGATCAGCTCCTCCTTCCCCGACCAGCGCCGGTAGATCGTGTTGCGGCCGACCCCGGCACGCGCCGCGATCGCGTCGATCGTCGCCGCCTGGAAGCCGCGCTCGGCGAGGAGCTCGAGCGTCGCGTCGACGATCGCCTTGTCAGCCGAGCGGCTGCGCGGACGGCCACGCGGTCGGCGCCGTCTTTGGCTTGTCGTGGGAGCGTGCACCTCTTGCGGAACCTACCAGTCTCGGAATATAATCCCTTTTCGGAAACGATCAATATCGAAAAGGCGCAGGAGGCACGCCATGTTCCGGAGCATCCTTGTCGCTGTCGACGGCTCTCGCGCCGCCGCGAAGGCGCTGGAACAGGCGATCGACCTGGCCGAGAGCGAGGGCTCGCGCCTGACGCTCATCAGCGTCGCCGAGCTGCCCCGGTGGCGGTTCTCCTCGTTTCCGCTCGCTGTTCCCTTCCCGAACGAGGACGAGCTCGTGCACGAGGCCGAGACGAACCTCGAGCGCGCGGAGGCGCTCGTGCCGGACGGCGTTCCCGTCTGCACGGTGCTTCGATGCGGTTCGACTGCCAAGGAGATCGTGAAACGGGTCATCGCTGGCGAGCACGATCTCGTGGTCATGGGCTCGCGCGGTCTCGGGCCGGCCGGCGCAGTGCTCCTCGGAAGCGTCAGTCGAGCCGTGCTCGCCCACAGCCCGGTGCCGGTCCTGATCGCGCCGCCGCCGCGGACCGAGGTTCCCAAGCTCGAGTCGGTGAGCGTCGCTTGAGCGCAGCGCCGACGCCGACGCCCGGCAGCGAGCTCAAGGCGCTCCTGTGGATCGCCGTCACGCTGCTTGCGGTGCTGGAGGTGGCGTGGTGGTTCTCGGAGCGGCTCTACTCGTCCTGAGCGGGGATCAGTAGGAGCTTTCCTGTCGTTCGGCGGCCTTCGAGCGCTTCGTGCGCACGACGAGCCTCCTTCAGTGGGTAGCGGCCGCCGATCCGGACCCGGAGCCTGCCCTCGGCGATCCACTGGAAGACGTCGCGTGCCCGGTCGAGGAGTTCCCGGCGCGTGGCCGTGTAGTGCCGGATCGAGGGGCGGGTGAGGTAGAGCGAGCCCCCGTTCTCCAGTCGCCTCGGATCAACCGCGGGCACGGGCCCGCTTGCGGTGCCGAAGAGCACCATGTCGCCCCGCGGCCGAAGCGACGCCAGGCTCTCGTCGAAGGTCGCGGCGCCCACGCCGTCGTAGACGACGTCGACTCCAAGGCCGCCGGTCAGCTCCTTCACACGAGCGCCGAATTGCTCGTACGGGATCACCTCCGCCGCGCCGGCTTCGCGTGCAAGTTGCGCCTTCTCCTCGCTCGAAGTCGTCGCGATCACAAGGCCGCCGCGCATCGTCACCATCTGCGTCAACAGGAGCCCGACCCCGCCGGCGGCGGCATGGACGATGACCTTCTCCCCAGGCTGCACTGCGTGGGTCGACGTCGAGAGGTATTGCGCGGTGATGCCCTGGAGCAGGGCGGCGGCCGCGAGCTCGTCGCTGACGCCTGCGGGAACCGGAACGACGCGCTCGGCATCGACAGCGACCTGCGTGGCGTAGCTGCCGGGCCCCGAGATCCAGCCGACCCGGTCGCCGGCGGCGAACTCGGAAACGCCTTCGCCGATTGCGGCGACGGTGCCGGCCGCTTCGGCCCCGATGATCGTGGGCAGTTCACCGCCGTAGACGCCTTCCCGCTCGTACACGTCGCGGTAATTCACCCCGGCGGCGGCCACGTCCACCAGGACCTGTCCAGCTCCGGGCCTCGGAACAGGAACGTCGACGACTTCCAGGACGTCGCGCCCACCGTGTTTGACGATCTGGATCGCTTGCATCGTTCGCTAACGGGAGAAGCCTTCGTGGGCCGCGCGAACGAGCCCCGGAAGCGTCTCGAGGTTGTAGCCGCCTTCCAGCACTGCGGCGACCTTCGGGGCGAGGGCGGCCGATCGGCGTGACAGCTCGCGGAAACCGGCCTCGGTCACGAGCATTCCGGCCAACGGATCCTGTTCGTGCGCGTCGAATCCGGCGGAGACGAGGACGAGGTCCGGGTCGAAGGCTGTTACAGCTGGCTCCACGAGCGCCTCGAAGGCGCGCAGGTAGTCCTCGTCCGTCGAAGCGGCGGGCAGCGGGACGTTGAGGAGGGTTTCGCCCTGGTCGTCCTGCCCGCCCGTTCCGGGGTAGAGCGGCCACTGGTGGAGCGACACGTAGAAGACGCTCGGGTCGTCGAGGAAGACGTCCTCGGTGCCGTTGCCGTGGTGGACGTCCCAGTCCACGATCGCGATTCGCTCGACGCCGAGCTCGGTCTGGGCGAACCGGGCGGCGATGGCGACATTGTTGAAGAAGCAGAAGCCCATGGCGTGTTCGCGCGTGGCGTGGTGGCCGGGTGGCCTGCCAAGCGCAAATCCGCCCACGCGGGCTGCCTCGATCGCCGCTCCGGCGGCGAGCAGCGCGGCCTCGTAGGTCGTCTCCGAGGCGATCGTGTCAAGGGTGAGCATTGTCGGGCGGTCGATGGAGCGGATCAGCTCGACGAGCTCCGGAGTGTGGCAGCGCTCGACGTCCTCTCTCGTCGCAGCAGGGGCTTCGCGCCACTCGAGGGCGGCCTGCAGCGCTGCGAGGCGCTCACTCCGCTCGGGATGGTCTCCGGTCGGATGGAGCCGGGCCATGTCGGCATGGCTGATCAGCTCCAAGGTCTAATCAGTGCGGGCCGCGAGCCGCTCTGCCGACTGGTTCAGACCCCACGTGCGAAGGAGGGAGGACGCCTCCGCCCACGTTGGGGATTGATCTGAGAGGGGAGGGAGTGGGGCAGAGGCGTCGAGGGTGGCTATTCGCCGGTAGAGCAGCAAGTCCTCCTTGTTCTGCGGGAACCGGCCGGCTTCGAGGGCCGCGTCGAGGGATCCGTACTGCGAGAGCAGGGAGGCCGCTTTCTTCGGGCCGACGCCTGGGGCTCCCGGGAGCTTGTCGGACGGGTCTCCGCGCAGGGCGATGAAGTCCGGGACCTGCGCAGGCTCGACGCCGTAGCGCTCGCGGACTTCGTCGGGGCCGATCCGAGCGAGCTCCGAGACGCCGCGGACCGGGGTGATCACTGTCGTCTGGTCGCTCACGAGCTGGAACGAGTCGCGGTCAGAGGTCACGACGACTGCCCGGCCGTCCTTCGACTCCTCCGATCGCACTGCGGCGGCGAGGAAGTCGTCGGCTTCGTATCCCGGTTCTTTTGCGGCCGCGAAGCCGAGGGCCCGGACGAGCTCTGGGAGCATGTCGAGCTGCTCGAGCAGCGAGTCGTCGAAGACGCGCCCCGCCTGGTAGCCGGCGAAGGCCTCATGGCGGTACGTCGGCACCGTGAGGGTGTCCCAGCCCACGAAGACCGCCCGCGGCTCCTCCATCTCCCAAAGCCGAACGAGCATGTTCGTGAACCCGACGACCGCGTTGTGCCGGATCGATTTCGGGAGCGCGTGGTACGCCCGGTGCGCCAGCGAATCGCCGTCGACGACCAGGAGCGGAGCCGCCGAGCGGGACCGGGGCGTCACAGGGTTTCCTCGAGTGAGTGAATCGCTTCCATGAGCCGTTCGGTGGCGATCTTCGCGGCTGGGCGGATCTCCATGTCCTTCAAATCGTCGAGCTCGACCGGAGCACCGTAGGCGACACGCAGCGGGCCGAGCTTCGTCAGGCGGTCAGTTCCGCCGATCGCCGCCGGCACGAGCGGAACCCCCGCCGCAAGCGCCACTCGGGCCGCACCGGTGCGCGGTCTCGCCGTGTGCCTCCCGGAGCCCTTCTTCCGCCGCGTGCCCTCGGGAAAGATCGCGACCACCTCACCAGACCGCGCCAGCTCGATCGCACGATTCAGCGCCTGCTCGTCGCCAATCCCGCGATGTACCGGGAACGCACCGGCATCCTCCAGCACCCTTTTCAACGGTCCCCGATAGATCTCCGCCTTGGCCATGAAGCGCACCTGCCGCTCCGGATACAGCGGAATTCCGAGTGGCCACGGGTCCAAATTCGACATGTGATTCGCGGACAGCACGAAGCCCCCGGCCGGCAGGTTCTCCTCGCCCCGGCTGCGAAAGCGATAGAGACGCCGGATCGGGCGGATCGTCAGCAGCCCGATCAGGTGATACATGCGCGATTTCACCCCCGCGCAGTATCGCCTTCCGGGTTGGGGGCACGTTGGCCCACTCCGCTACCCTGCGGCGCGTGAAGACGCTGGTCATAACGGAAAAGCCGTCGGTTGCGCGCGACATCGTCGACGCCCTTCCCGGCAGCTTCGACAACAACGACACGTTCTACGAGGGGGACGATTACGTCGTCACCTTCGCCGTCGGGCACTTGCTCGAACTGACCGAGCCGGAGGACTACGACGAGCGCTTCAAGAAGTGGCGCATGGCCGATCTGCCGATCATCCCGGAGGAGTTCCGGGTGCGGCCGCGCGATGCCAAGTCCAAGAAGCAGCTGAACGTGATCCACAAGCTGCTCAAGCGCGACGACATCGACAACGTCATCAACGCGTGCGACGCCGGCCGTGAGGGCGAGCTCATCTTCACGCACGTCTACGAGACCTCAGGCGTCGACAAGCCCGTCCAGCGCCTCTGGATCAACTCGATGACGAAGCAGGCGATCCGTGACGGCTTCGAGAGCCTCCGACCCGGCGCGCAGCTCGAGCCGCTGCGCGAGGCGGCGCGCTCCCGTTCGGAGGCCGACTGGCTCGTCGGGATGAACGCGACCCGCGCGGCGACGATCCGCGGCCGGGCCTGGGTCGGCGGCGTCGTCTCGATCGGACGAGTCCAGACCCCGACCCTCGCGATGATCGTCAAGCGCGAGCGCGAGATCCAGGCCTTCATCCCGGAGCCGTACTGGCTCGTCCACGCCAGCTTCGACCCGCGCTACGAGGGCCTCTGGTTCGAGGGCGACGAGACGCGCCTGAAGGACGGCAAGCGCGCCGACGAGATCGTCGAGAAGGTCAAGGGCAAGTCCGGACGGGTCGAGTCGGTCGAGCGCAAGGAGCAGTCCGAGCGCGCGCCGCTCCTCTACGACCTCACCTCGCTGCAGCGGGACGCGAACCGCCGCTTCGGCTTCTCGGCCCGCCGCACGCTGAGCGCGGCCCAGTCGCTCTACGAGGGCAAGAAGGCGATCACCTACCCGCGCACCAACTCGCGCTTCCTGTCCGGGGATCTCGTCCCGCAGCTGAAGCCGACCGCTGAGACGCTCGTGCCGATCGGGGAATACGCCGACGCCGCGCGCTTCGTGCTGAAGCTCGACCAGCTGCCGCTCGGGCGCGTCGTCAACGACGCCAAGGTGGACGACCACCACGCGATCATCCCGACGGACATCAGCCACGATCTGAACGCGTTCTCGCCGGACGAGCGCCGCATCTTCGACCTGATCGCACGGCGCTTCCTCGCCGTCTTCCACCCGCCGGCCCGCTATGCGCGGACGACCGTGGTCACGGAGGTCGAGCAGGAGCGCTTCCGCACCCGCGGCAAGGTCACGCTCGAAGCCGGTTGGCGCGGCGTCTACGGCCTGGAGGCCGACGACCAGACGCAAAAACAGGACGAGGACGCCGAGGGCGAGGGCGAGCTCCCCGCGCTCAAGCAGGGCCAGGAGGTCCGCTGCGTCGATGCCGAGAGCGAGGCGAAGGAGACGAAGCCGCCGCCTCGCTACACCGAGGCGACGCTGCTCTCGGCAATGGAGACCGCCGGCAAGCTCGTCGACGAGGAGGAGCTCCGCGAAGCGATGAAGGAGGGCGGTCTCGGGACGCCGGCGACACGCGCCGAGATCATCGAGACGCTGATCCGCCGCGAGTACATCGAGCGGGTGAGCAAGGACCTGCAGCCGACGCCAAAGGGCCTGCAGGTGATCACGATGCTCGAGTCGCACCCGGTCACCTCGCCGGAGCTGACCGGCGGCTGGGAGAAGCAACTGCGCGACATCGAGCACGGCTCCGGTGACCGCTCGGCGTTCATGAGCGGGATCGCGGACTTCACGAAGTCCACGGTGGAGGAGATCGCCAACCTCGACAAGGAGAAGCTGCGCCCGGAGCGCGCCGAGCTCGGCCTGTGCCCGCGCTGCGGCGCCGAGACGGGCGAGATCATCCGCGAGAACGCGAAGGCCTACGGCTGCACCAGCTGGAAGAGCCGGGAGGAGCCGGGTTGCGGCTTCGTGATCTGGAAGCGCGTCGCCGGCCGGACGCTGACCCCGGAGATCGCCCGCCAGCTCCTGGAGGAAGGGCGGACACGCGAAGTGCTCTCAGGCTTCCGGTCCCGCGCCGGCAAACCCTTCCGCGCCCGCCTCGTCATGGACAAGGACGGCAAGGTCGAGTTCGAGTTTCCGGTCTCGCGGAAACGTCAAGCCGAGCAGGGCGAAGAGGAAGAAACCGCCCCCGCACCCTCCCCTGCGGCGGCCGAATAAACCCAACCGCAACAAACCTTCCACTCTCTATTGCGTTCTAATAGGTGAGGTTTCCCGGCACGCCGCGAGGCGATCCGCCGAGCGCGTTCAGACGGAATAGGTAGAGAGAGACGCACGTTTCTTCTACCGAACCCCTCAGAAGGGTTGCTTCCCCTGCAAAAACCAGGAAACTGAACACAAAATCCGAAAGTTTGAGGTCCGACGAACGTCGTAGAATTTGTAGGTTGCCGCGAAAAGCTGAAAGGACGAAGAAGCCGCTTTGACACCGCATCAACTTCAGGAACTTCTGGAAAGCGAACAGGCCCGCCCGTTCATCGAGCAGGGTGAGGAGCGCGGTCACATCGAGCCGATCGAGCTCGAGGCCTTCGCCGTAGAGCACGACCTCGGCGAAGAGGAGATCGAGGCGCTCACGCGCGAGCTCGAGGCGATCGGCCTCGAGGTTCGCGAGGCCCGGGCCGAGAGTGAGAAGGCCGAGCAGCCGAAGCAGGCGCCGCCCGATCCGGAGGCGATCGTCGGCTCCGCGGACAGCCTTCAGCTCTTCCTGGCCGACGTCGGCCGGCACAAGCTCCTGACCGCGGCCGACGAGGTTGCGCTCGCCAAGCGGATCGAGCGCGGCGACCTGACTGCGAAGCGGCACATGATCGAGTCCAACCTCCGGCTGGTCGTCTCGATCGCCAAGGGCTATCGAGGCCTCGGCGTCCCGTTCCTCGATCTCATCCAGGAGGGCACGCTCGGCCTGAACCGCGCGGTCGAGAAGTTCGACTGGCGGCGCGGCTTCAAGTTCTCGACCTACGCCACGTGGTGGATCCGGCAGTCGGTGCAGCGCGCCGTGGCCAACCACGCGCGGACGATCCGTGTGCCGGTGCACGTCGTCGAGCGGCAGCAGAAGCTCTCGCGCGCCGCGCGCCGGCTCGAGGTCGAGCTGGGGCGCGAGGCCACGAAGGACGAGCTGGCGGAGGCGACCGGCCTGCCCATGCAGCACGTCGACGAGGCGCTGGGCGCCGCCCACGCGTCGGTGTCGCTGAACCAGACGGTCGGCGCGGACGACGAGGGCGAGCTCGGCGATCTCTTCGCCGACCGCGAGGCGGCCGATCCGTTCGACGAGGCCGAGGAGTCGCTCCGCAAGCAGGGCGTCCGGCGCGCGC
Organism: uncultured Actinomycetes bacterium; assembly: GCA_963842235.1. Taxonomy (GTDB): domain Bacteria; phylum Actinomycetota; class Thermoleophilia; order Gaiellales; family Gaiellaceae; genus JACDAN01. The sequence goes on from CAWJFT010000001.1 coordinate 197,496, forward strand.
TGGACGCGCTGCCCGAGCGCGAGCGGCGGATCCTCGAGCTCCGCTTCGGGTTCGAGGGCGAGCCCTGGACGCTCGAGGCGATCGGCCACGAGCTCGACCTGACGCGCGAGCGCGTCCGGCAGCTCGAAGCGCAGGCACTGGCGCGGCTCGCCGCGCTGCGCGACCTGGCCGCCGTCTCGGCGAACTAGCGCCTCTTCGCCCGGAGACAGGGACAGAAAGTCGCAGACTTCCTGTCAAAAAGCCCTCGCGAGAGTTAACCTCTCTCCCGCTTGGTCGTCATAGCTTCTTAACAGTCCGTGTGGCCGCCAGGGGCCGCAGCCGAAAGGAGCACATGTGAGGGGAAAGAGGCACATTGCGGCGTTAGTCGCGGTTGCAAGCTTTATCGGGCTTGGGGCCGCCGGTGCCGCCACGAACGTCACGTTCGTCTTTGCCGGGGCAGCCGATCCGACGTACCTGGATCCGGCCCTCGTCTCTGACGGCGAGTCGTTCAGAATCACGAAGCAGGTCTTCGAGGGCCTCGTTGAGCTCAAGCCGGGCTCGACGAAGCTCGTGCCGGCCTTGGCGACTCGCTGGAAGGTCGGCCGTGACGGCAAGACCTGGACGTTCAACTTGCGCCGGGGGGTCAAGTTCCACGACGGGACGCCGTTCAACGCGGCCGCCGTCTGCGCGAACTTCAACCGCTGGTACAACTGGCGAGGGCCGTTCCAGGACGCTACGGCGAGCTACTACTACCGCCAGATCTTCGGCGGGTTCAAGAAGAACGAGTCCGTCGGTCTCGGCGCTCCGCTCTATCAGAGCTGCCGCGGCAAGGGGCGCTATGTCGCGGTGATCAAGCTGCGGCGTCGTTCGGGCCCGTTCGTCCCCGGACTCGTGGTCTCAGCGTTCTCGATGCAGAGCCCGACCGCGATGCGCAAGTACGGAGCGAACCAGGGCGAGCTGGCGTCGGGCACCTTCAGGCCGACGGGCACCTATGCCTTCTCGCATCCCACGGGCACCGGTCCGTACAAGTTCGAATCGTGGACCGTGGGTCAGCGGGTCGTCCTGACGCGGAACAACTCGTACTGGGGCAAGAAGGCGTCGCTCGCGAGAGTCATCGTCCGGCCGATCAGCAACAACACGGCGAGGCTTCAGTCGCTGCAGACCGGCGAGGTGAACGGTTACGACCTCGTCGCGCCGCAGGACATGCCGACGATCCGGAACGACCAGCGGCTCAGCTTGCTGAACCGGCCGCCGTTCAACGTCGCGTACGTGACGATCAATTCGTCCAAGCCGCCGATGAACAACGTCCTCGTGCGGCGGGCGGTCGCCTATGGGCTCGATCGTGCGTCCGTCGTCCGGTCGTTCTACGCCGGGCGGGCCGTCGTGGCTAACGAGTTCATGCCGCCGGCGATCCCGGGATATGAGCCGAAGGTCACGAAGTACCCGTACAACCCGAACCAGGCCAAGGCGCTGCTCCGCAAGGCGGGGCTGTCGCTTCCGGTCAAGATCGAGTTCTGGTGGCCGACGAACGTGTCGCGCCCGTACATGCCGAGCCCGAACTTGAACTTCCAGGCCTTCAAGGCGAGCTTGGAGCAGTCCGGATTCGACGTCACCGCGGTGAGCATGCCGTGGCGGCCTGACTACGTGAAGCACGTCAACGAAGGCACCGGCGGTCACCTGAACCTGATCGGATGGACCGGCGACTACGCCGACGCCGACAACTTCGTCGGGACGTTCTTCCAGAGCGCCAACCCGCAGTTCGGTCTGACCAGGACCGGCGCGCACAAGAAGATCGCGCTGCTCCTCGACAAGGCCGAGGCCGAGGTCAACCCGGCAAAGCGGGTGAAGCTGTACAAGCAGATCAACAAGCTCATCGCTGACTTCGTGCCGGGCGTGCCGTATGCGTACTCGACCCCGGCCGTCGCCGTCCAGCGGCGAGTGCATGGCTACAAGCCGAGCCCTGTCGGAACCGAGTCGTTCTACGGGGTCACGGTCGGAGGCCAGTAGTAGGAATCAGGGAGTAAGGCAGCCGGCGAGCGACTAGATGCTTCGGTTCATCGTTCGCCGGCTGCTTCTCCTTGTCCCGATCCTCGTCGGGCTCTCGATCCTCGTCTTCTTCTGGGTCAGGGCGCTTCCGGGGAGCCCGCGGACGCCCTTCTCGGCGAACGCGCGACGCCCGAGCTCGTCAAGGAGTACAACGAGCGCTTCGGGCTCGACGACCCGGTCTACATCCAGTACTGGAAGTACGTCAAGACGACCTCCCAATTCGACTTCGGCGTCAGCTCCGCCACACACCGGTACGTCACAGACGAGATCAAGGAACGCTTTCCCGCGACGGTCGAGCTGGCGATCGGCGCAATGATCTTCGCGGTCAGCTTCGGCATCCCACTCGGGTTCTTCGCGGCGAAGCGGTACGGCGGGGCCTTCGACCACGCAAGCCTGTTCTTATCGCTGATCGGTGTCTCGATCCCGGTCTTCTTCCTCGCGATCCTGTTGAAGTACGTCTTCGCGGTCCGGCTCGGCTGGTTACCCAGCGTCGGGCGCGTCAGCGTCGAACTCGAAGCCGAGCATCCGACGAACTTCTACATCCTGGACGCGATCATCACCCGGAACTGGGTGCTGTTCAAGGACTCGATCGAGCATCTGATCCTGCCTGCGATTGCACTGGGCTCGATCCCGCTGGCGATCATCTCGCGGATCACGCGCGCTTCGGTGCTCGACGTCCAGAACGAGGATTACGTGCGCACCGCCAGGGCCAAGGGCCTGCCGCCGATGACGGTGGATCGCCGGCACGTGCTCCGGAACGCGATGCTCCCGATCTCGACGATCATCGGGCTCCAGACCGGCCTGCTGCTCTCCGGAGCGATCCTGACTGAGACCATCTTCGCATGGCCGGGAATGGGATCCTGGCTGCGAGACGCCATCTTCAACCGCGACTACGCGGTGCTCCAGGGCGGGATCCTGTTCCTCGCGCTCGTCTTCGTGCTCGTCAACCTGGTCGTGGACATCTCGTACGCGATCATCAACCCGAAGATCCGGTATTCGTGAGACGTCGCTTGCGATGTCTCTTTCAGGCCGTGCGCGCTTTGCGCGTGCGGCCGTCTGAAATGACCGGTCGACACGTTCGTCGTCAGGGGGTTCGCGTATGAGCGTCGCCGAGATCGAAGCTACCGAGATCCAGCTCGAGGCGCCGAGCGGGCTCTGGCGCGACGCTTGGCATCGGCTGATCCGGAATCCGGGCGCGATCGTCGGCTTCGTCTTCGTCGGCGTCTTCGTAGTCGCCGCGGTCTTCGCGCCGCTGCTCGCGCCGTACGATCCGAAGGAGCAGCACCTCGAGCTGATCGCGAACGGCTGCTGCCCGGGGCCCTCGTCCGAGCACTGGTTCGGAGTCGATCTCCTGGGGCGGGACGTCTTCTCGCGGATCCTTTACGGCGCCCGCTACTCGCTCGTCATCGGGATCGTCTCGGTCACGATCGGGCTCTCGATCGGGCTGATCCTCGGCGCGATCGCCGGCTTCGTGGGCGGCGTCGTCGACTCGGGGATCATGCGCGTGATGGACGTGATGCTGGCGATCCCGGGCCTGTTGCTCGCGATCGCGATCGTCGCGGCGCTCGGGCCCGGCCTCAAGCAGATCATGATCGCCGTCGGGGTCGCCAACATCCCGATCTTCGCCCGCCTCGTCCGGGGCTCGATCCTCGCTCAGCGTGAATCGGACTACGTGCTCGCGGCCCGCTCCGTCGGAGTCCGGAGACCGTCGATCCTCGTCTCACACGTCCTTCCGAACGCGATGTCGCCGGTGATCGTCACCGGCACCTTGGCGATGGCCACGGCGATCATCGACGTCGCCGGCCTCGGGTTCCTCGGGCTCGGATTCCCCGATCCGGAGACGCCCGAGTGGGGGAGCATGCTCACCGAGGTCAACGAGTACCTGCAGACCGCGCCCTTCCTCGCGATCATCCCGGGCCTCGCGATCGTCATCGCGGTGCTCGGCTTCAACCTGATCGGCGACGGCCTGCGCGAGGCGCTCGACCCGAAGCTGCGCGGACGCTGATGGCCCGCGAGCCGCTCCTCTCCGTCGAGGACCTGCGCGTTCGGTTCTGGACCCGCCGCGGGACGATCCACGCGGTCAACGGGATCTCGTTCGACATCGCTCCGGGCGAGACGCTTGGGATCGTCGGCGAATCCGGCTGCGGGAAAAGCGTGACGGCGCTCTCGCTGCTCGGGATCCTGCCCCGCGCCGGCAAGGTCGCCTCGGGGCGCGCGCTGTTCGACGGCCGCGACCTCCTGCAGCTCTCCGACCGCCAGCTGCGGAAGGTGCGCGGCAAGGACATCGCGATGATCTTCCAGGACCCGATGACGAGCCTGAACCCGGTCCTCACGATCGGCCGGCAGATCGCGGAGGCGCTCGAGACGCACTTCGGGATGAACAAAAGGGACGCCATGAAGCGGAGCGCGGAGCTGCTCGACCGGGTCGGCATCCCCAGCGCCAACAAGCGCGTCCGCGACTACCCCCATCAGTTCTCCGGCGGGATGCGGCAGCGGGCGATGATCGCGATGGCGCTCGCCTGCCGGCCGAAGCTGATGATCGCCGACGAGCCGACGACGGCGCTCGACGTCACGATCCAGGCGCAGATCCTCGACCTGCTCCGGGAGCTCGTCGCAGAGGGGAACGCGGCGCTGATCCTGATCACCCACGACCTCGGAGTCGTCGCCGGCATGTGCGAGCGCGTGAACGTGATGTACGCCGGGATGTTCATGGAGACCGGCTCCGCGACGCAGCTCTTCGCGAGCCCGCGTCATCCGTACACGGTCGGGCTCCTGCAAAGCATTCCGCGGCTCGACGCTGCGCGCGGCGAGAAGCTGCACCCCATCGAAGGAACTCCGCGCGACATGCTCAGCCCGCCGCAGGCCTGCCCGTTCCAGCCGCGGTGCCGCTACGAGATCGAGATCTCGCGCCAGGAGGTCCCGCCGCTCGCCGAGATCGAGCCCGGGCACAAGGTCGCCTGCTTCAACCCCGTGCCGGCAGGGGAGTGGGAGAACATGCGGGCGGCCGTTGTCTCATGAGGCGGCGCTTGCGACGCCGCCTTCAGATCGTGCGGGCTTTGCCTGCGCGATCGTCTGCAATGACCGGTCGACACGCCGCGGATAGGGAGCTGCGGCTGTGACGCAGAACGGCACCCTCGTTGCCCTCGAGAACCTGAAGGTCTACTTCCCGATCAAGAGCGGCATTCTCCTCGATCGCCACGTGGGCGACATCAAGGCCGTCGACGACGTCTCGCTGGAGATCCAGCGGGGCGAGACGCTCGGCCTCGTCGGCGAGTCCGGGTGCGGAAAGTCGACCGTCGGCCGCGCGATCCTGCGCCTCTACAAGCCGACCGCGGGCCGGATCGTCTTCGACGGCGAGGACATCACCAACCAAGGCGAGGGAGAGCTGCGGGAGATGCGCCGGCGGATGCAGATGATCTTCCAGGACCCGTTCTCGTCGCTCAACCCGCGCCACAGCGTCGGGCGGATCGTGGGCGAACCGATGCAGATTCACGGCCTCGCGAGACGGCGCGACGTGGCAGGGCGGGTTCGCGAGCTGCTCCAGACCGTCGGGCTTCCGGCCGACGCCGGCTCACGCTTTCCGCACGAGTTCTCGGGCGGTCAGCGCCAGCGGATCGGGATCGCCCGCGCGCTCGCGGTCAACCCGGACTTCATCGTCGCCGACGAGCCCGTCTCGGCACTCGACGTGTCGATTCAGGCGCAGATCATCAACCTCATGGAGCAGCTTCAGTCCGAGTTCTCGCTGACGTACCTGTTCATCGCTCACGACCTGGCGGTCGTCCGGCACATCTCCGATCGGATCGCCGTCATGTACCTCGGCTCGATCGTCGAGGTCTCGCCCGCCGCGGAGCTCTACGACAACCCTCTGCACCCGTACACGATCGCGCTGCTGTCCGCGGTTCCGATCCCGGATCCCGAGGTGGAAGCGAAGCGCGAGACGATCCTTCTCCCGGGCGACCTCCCGAGCCCTGCGAACCCGCCCCACGCCTGCCGGTTCCACACGCGCTGCCCCTATATCCAGCCCACGCGCTGCACGACGGATGTGCCGCCGCTCCGCAAGCTCTCCGACGGCCACCTGGTCGCATGCCACTGGGCGGAGGAGATCAAGGCCGGCCGGCTCCAGCCGCACGAGCGGGAAGCGGTCTTCGAGCCCGGCCCGCAAGAAGCAGTGCCCGAACCGCCGCCCGTGTAGCGGCCATGGGCGCGATCGTAGTGGCGGAACCTTTCGCGTCCCCGCGCTGTAGTTCGACGATGCGATTTGCACGACTCCTCCCGCTCGCGGTCGTCGCCCTCTCATCCATTTCGGTCGCGAGCGCGAAGTCGCCGCCCCCGGTCGAGGCGAAGGTTGTTGCCACCGGCCGCGCGCCCTGCGGCGTCACGGCACGCGAGGGAGCGATCTGGGTCGGCGTCTACGAGGCCGGCAGCGTGCTGCGCATCGATCCCGCGAGCGGCAGGATCACGAAGCGGATCCGGGTGGGGCGCTGGGCTTGCCGGGTAGCAGTCGACCGGAAGGCGCTCTGGGTGACCCGCGATCGAGCGGGCTTGCTCGTGCGGGTGAACCGGAAGACCGGCCGCAGATCGGCGATCGAGGTCGGCCGCTCTCCCTTCGACGTGCTCCTCGCGCGCGGCGCTCTGTGGGTGACGAGCTACGAGATTCGGACGATCGTGAGGATCGACGCCGCTCGCGTCAAACCGACGCGCCTCTACCGCGACGGCGGCTTCCCGGCGGGGGTCACGTTTTGCGGCGGGCGTGTCTGGATCGGGCACGGACGCGACATAACGTGGCTGACGGCGATCGACCCCGTATCGCACCGGATCACGCGCGCCGACGCCGGCACGCCGGCTCCTGCGTGGCCGCGATGCGTGCGCGGCGAGCTCTGGGTCACGACGCGTGACTCGGTGCTCAGGATCGACCCGCGAACGGGATCGGTGCGGGCTCGGCTGCGAATCGGAGGCACACCTGCCGAAGCTGCGGCCGCTCCGGATGGGCTCGTCTGGGTGACGGACAAGGAGCACTCGCTCGTCCACCGCATCGACCCGAAGACGAACACGCTCGTCGACTCGTTCGCGGCCGGGCCGGGCGCGTACGCGATGGCCCATCTCGGCCGCTCGATGTGGGTGACGAGCTTCGCAGGCAACGACATCCGCCGCTATGACCCCTGAGGCCGCAGCGGGCTGACGACACACGGCCTGGACTGGCGGTTCCGCGTTGGCGATCGCGTGAAGATTCGACTGGTCAACGAGATGGATTCCGACCATCCGATGCCCCACCCATTTCACGTTCACGGAGCGGGGCGCTTCTTGATTCTTTCTCGAGATGGGGTCGAGGAGCGGAACCTTGTCTGGAAGGACACAGTGCTCGTTCGGACCGGGGAGACCGTCGACATCCTCTTAGACGTCACGAATCCCGGAACGTGGATGGCGCATTGTCATATCGCCGAGCACCACGAAAGCGGGATGATGTTTAGCTTCAACGTAGAAGAAGCGGCTTAGGCACTCCGAGCCCGTCGAACGTCGAGGCGGGACCGCAAGCCCAGCAGAATCCCGGTAAGGATCGGCCCAGCCAGGCGTTCTGGCCTCAAGGCCCTACTCAGGTGAAGCGGTCTCGTCTGGGCCAGCATCCGGGAATGTCACATGAGCGCGAGGTGCCGGCCTACCTACCTCTCACGTCCGGCTTGAGCTTCGTCGAGCGCGAGCGACGACGACAGGTCGCGGTAGGCATCGACCTGCGCGAGCAGGTCGTTGGCCTTCTGCTCGACGGTCTCGACCGCGTCGGCGCCTGCAACCCAGCGCAGCGGCGGCTGCTCTTCGTCGACGACGGTGACCAGAGCCTTTGCGAGCTTCGCGGGGTCGCCGCCCTGCTTTCCGCTCATCGCCTCCCAGGCGGGCCGGGTCTGGGAGGTGCGCTCGGCGTAGTCGTCGATCGACAGGTCGGCGTAGGCCGTTGACTCTTTTTCGAGCAGCTCGGTGCGGAAGAAGCCTGGCTCGACGATCGTGGTGTGGATGCCGAACGGCTCGACCTCGAACCGCAGCGACTCCATCCAGCCCTCGAGCCCAAACTTCGAGGCGGCGTAGGCCGAGCAGAACTCCTGACCCACGATGCCGGCGGTCGACGTGATCGTTACGACGTTCCCCGAACGCTGCTTGCGCATCACGGGCAAGACCGCGCGCGTGACGTTCATCGGCCCGACAAGATTCGTCGTCAGCGACCGCTCGATCTGCTCCGGCGTCAGCTCCTCGAAGTAGCCGGCGTAGAAGTTGCCGGCGTTGTTGACCAGTACGTCGATGCGGCCGAAGCGGTCGACAGCGGCCTGGACCGCCGCCTCCGCCGCCGCCAGGCTCGTGATGTCGAGCTCGACGACGAGCAGGTGGTCAGCCTCCCCGACGGCGTCGGCCACGGCTTCGGTGTTGCGGCCCGTCGCGACGACTGCGTGGCCGGCGGCGAGGGCGGCCTGCGCGATGTCGACGCCCATGCCGCGGCCGGCGCCAGTGATGAACCAAACCGCCTTGTCAGCCATCTTCCTCAGTCCTTTCTTGCTTGCTGTTGTGCAGGCGGAGAGGCTACTGAGGCGACTGAGGGGTCGCTTGCGAGCGTGCTGTCGCCCGATGTCCGTTCTGGCCTATTGATCCTTCCTACTCGGCTGGTAGCCCACGCTATTTCCCCGTACACCGCACTTGATTGGCGCCTATGAGCCCGCTTGCGCTTCGGCGGACGGCGACACAGGACATCTTCGGAACCTGGTTGTCCTCAAATCGGACGAGCCACGCCTTGTGGCCGCCGATCCTCGCCCTCTGGGTGGTAGCGGCGTCGCCGGTGTTCCGATAGAACAGCGGCGCGTCTCCACCGTACTCACTGCTGATGACAATCTGCCGGGCACGCTGCAGTGCCGCTCCCCGCCTGATGCTCGCGTAGGTCGGCCCAAACCCCGTCGGACGCGAATCGACCCGGAGGACCGTGCTCAGTGGCGTTGTCGTCGTGGCTCCTTGCTTGGGATTCGTCGGGTGGTTCCAGCCAAAGGTGTAAATAGCGAAGCCTGCCATACCGCCACGGCTCCAACGATCGCGAGCGCGCCCAGTCCCTTCAACGTTGACCCAGCGGCATCGGACATCAGTCTAGGTCGCGCCATGCGATGCAGCGATCGTATCTGACAACTATTGGCTTGTGCACGCGGGAGTGGAAGCCGCAATTCGCGATCCCCTCTGCCCATGACCTGCTCGACCGGTATCCCCTCTGTGCAGACAACTCGAAACCTTCGCGGCACACCCCGTGCAGACGAACGCGTCTGTCTTCCCATTGAAGCCGGAAGTCGCCATCCGCCATGCCGCGACACGGCGCTTATCGGCTCAGCACCGCCATACTGCGCCAGCGCTTCTCCGCAGTGGTAAATTGCCCGAAGCCCACAACGCGCGGACGTACAACGCCGAACTGCAGGCGCCCAGGACCAGACCTCATCCTAAATCGCCCGTCCGATGCCGGTCGAACGATCAAATCGAGAGATTGCCGCGGTGGGCGAGCGTTCACGAATGCATCCTGAGCCGAAGAGAACCCGCCCACGTTCGTGCCAGGCGACCGGGTCACCCACTTGGTCTACGACGTGTGCACGGGATAGCGCAGATGCGTGACACCCACACCGGTGACGACTGTCGGATTCCCGAGGACGACCGGTGTGTTCGCGAGGTGGTCGAACAGCCGCACTCCTGCGCCTAGCAACACGGCAGCCAGATCGATGTGGATCTCGTCGAGCAGCCCGGCGTCCAGGCACTGCTGGATCGTTTGGGCGCCGTGCACTCCCACGGACTTCGGGTCGGCAGCCGATTTCGCTCGAGCAACGGCGCTTTCGATGCCGTCGGTGACGAACTGGACTGTCGAGCCGGGCCGTGGCCAGCCGTCGGGCACGTCGTGGGTGACGACGAAAGCGGGCACATCCCACGGGTGCTGGCCGCCCCAGCCGTCGGCGCGCTCGAACGTGCGCCGACCGGTGAGCATGGCGCCGACCTCAGCCGTCAAGCCCCTCAGGTGGTCGGCGCTCGGCGCCGAGACGTGGAACGTCATGTCCGATCTCGTGCTCGCTGTGGAGACCTCGACGTCGCCCGAGAAGTACCAGTCGAAAACTTCGGCGACCCCGTCGTTCGCGTCGGCGACGTACCCGTCGAGAGACATCGACATGATTGCGACCACCTTGGTCACGGTGCAGCTCCTTTCGCGACAAGGGCGCGGCTAGTTGTAGCAGCGGCGGACGCTCGATCCGACGCGGGTGACGTCGGTTCCGTAGACGTGGATGGAGATCGCGGTCGTTGCGCTTGTGGGCCGCTGGGTTAGCGGTGCCGCCGGTACTGCAGCTCGAGGATCCCGTTGCTGGAGGCGGTGCTGGATACCAGGTCGAGCTGGTAGGACTTGGGGACGCCGTCGAACAGCCGGGTGCCCTCGCCCGCCACGTAGGGGAACAAGCTCAGCTGGAGCTCGTCGATCAGGTCGAGCCGCATGAGCGACCGCCAGCTCCATGGTCTCGGGTCGTTTGGGGACCGTGCTTGCTAGGGGAACGTGCCTGTCCCGGGCACCCCGACTAGGCCGAGGGCGCTCACTTGGGCCAGTGTTCGAGAATGTCACCCGACGCCGGCGCGGGGGTCATTCGTCGTCGTGGTCGGCGGCGGCGGTTGCATACCGCGGGCGCCCGTTAGGCCGGTAGACCTGGATCGTTACGCCCTTCGAGTCGGCTCGCGAGTCCACCAGGTCAAGCGCAATGTCCGGGCCGGCGTCGGGGAACAGCCGCGTGCCCTGGCCGAGGACCACGGGGACGATGAGCAGGTTGATCTCGTCGACGAGGTCGTGTTCGAGCAGCCATCGGATCAGGGCACCGCTGCCGTGCACCTGCAGCTCACCCCCCGGCTTGGCTTTCAGCTCGCCGATAGCAGCCGAGAGGTCACCGGAGAGGACGGTCGTGTCCGCCCAGCGCGGGTCGGTGAGCGTGGTCGATGCGACGTACTTGGGCTTCGTGTTCAAGGCAGCTGCGATCTGGTGGTTGCTCGGATCTTCCGCCGCGGCGCGAGCCCGCTCCTCTGCGCCCCAGTAGCCGGCGAAGAGCTCGTAGGTCCGCCGGCCGAACAGGAACGCGTCGGCCCGCTGGTAGGTCTCGTTGATGAACGTGAAGGTCTCGTCGTCGAACACCCCCATGGCCCATCCGCCGCGCTCGAATCCGTTCCTGCGGTCCTCTTCCGACGCGCCGCCGTTTCCCTGCATCACTCCATCGACGGTGACTTGCGTCATGGTCGTCAGTTTCATGGTCGCAGCCCCCTTCTCGCTGGGTTTTTGTCGTCATTTGATTCGACTGGACCGCGGCGCCGATCTCATCGGTCGCAGCAGACTCTGACCAGGCGGCGTAACTCACGGCTGAGCCGGTGTTCCGGAATGACCCCTGAGCGTCGCGAGATCGCCTACGAAGTTGGCTCGACGACCTTGGTGACGACCCAGCGGTGCTTTCCGATCTTGCGGTCGCGGACGAATCCCAGCTTCTCGTAGGTCGACAGGGCGCCGTTGAAGAGGAAGCCGGCAGGAACCGAACCCGCTGGTTCGGGATAGCCCTCTACCTTGCCGCCGCCGAGACTTGCGATCAGATCGAGCGCCCCCGCGAGCGCCGCAGTGGCGACGCCCTGGCGCCGATGCCCCTTGCCGACGAAGTTGCAGGCGATGCGCCAGTCCGGCAAGGTCGTGAGGGTCTTCTCATAGGCAGCCCGGTTCTTGATCTTCGGCACCTCGTCCGGCGGGCCGAACTGGCACCAACCCACACAGTCGTCGCCACCGAACACAAGGGCCGCATGCGCCCCGTCTGCCCGCACCCGTGCGAGCTTGCGTTCCCGGTTCAACGCCGGCTCGCGGCTGTCATCCGGATGACAGCCCATGCACCAACAACCCCCGAAGACGCCGTTATTCGCCTCGACCAGCCGGGCGAACGCATCCCAGCTCGACTCATCGAGAGCCTTAATCGTGTACCCCGACCCCACCACCAACTCAGCCTAGCCCGCCAGGCCGCATAGCACTCGGCTGGGCCAGTGTTCGGGGATGACCCCTGATCGCGCTGCGCTGGTCATGCCGGGCGCATCACCGCGACCCAGCACCGTTCCTAGCGTTCCGGTGCGGGCGCGTGGCCGGAGGCGCGAACGGCGTGCCCCAATTACCATCGCCACCCGTGGCCGAGGGCGTCGTCATCCGTCCCGAGCGCGACGCGGACCATCCCGTGATCGCAGAGGTGGTCCGCGCGGCATTCGTCGGACACCCCGACGAGGTCGCGTCGTTCGTCGAGCGCATTCGGGCGTCGGAACAGTTCATTCCGGAGCTGGCGTTGGTCGCCGAGGACTCCTCCGGTGTGATTGCTCACGTGATGCTGAGCTGGGTCGGCGTTGAAGGCGGATCCCGTACAAGGATCCTCAATCTCACGCCGATGTCGGTTCGGCCTGACCGCCAGCGCATCGGTGTGGGGGCACGGCTGATCCGGGACGCGCTTGGCCGCGCCGAAGAAGCAGGCGAGCCTGCCGTCATGGTCGAGGGCATTGCCGCGTACTATCCTCGCTTCGGCTTCGAGCAGGCGAGCGCGCTCGGCTTCATCTCCCCGCATCCGAAGATCCCCGACGACGCTTTCATGGTCAAGCGGCTCCCGGGATACAGCCCCGACCTCGCCGGTCGGATCGTCTATCCGGCCGCATTCGACGCTCTCGGGTACTAACGACCGGTCTGAGAAGAGCGGCGCACTCGGCGGGTCGCACCGTCCCTAACGAAGTCCGCGAGCGTCGGCTACGAGACCCTCGGCTGCGCCAGTGTTCACGAATGACGCCTGAGTCCGGCGAGACACTGATGGCTCGGACGGCGGTCTCAGTCCGGCTCGTCGCGGGTCTGCCTGTAGCGCTCGTAGATCACGCGCGAGCCGAACGTTCTGGTTTCGACCAGGTCTAGCGGGACCACCTCGGTAACCGGCGGCAGGAACGGCGTGCCTCCACCGACGACGACCGGAACGCGGAACATGCGCAGCTCGTCGACGAGGCCGAGCTCGATCGCGGCCGCGGCCAGGCCGGCTCCGCCGATCGCGACGTCCTTGTCCGTCGCGTCGAGCGCCGCAGCGACCTCCTCGGCCACCGACGCTTCGGCAAGCCGGGCATTACCTTGGACGCTGTCAAGCGTGCGGCTGAAGACGACCTTCGGGATCGCACACCAGACGTCGGCGAACGCGGCCCCGGGCTCGTCGTCGCGCAGCGACGGATCCGTCTCCCACACCAGCATCGTCTCGTAGAGCCTGCGGCCCGACAGAAAACCGCCGAGCTCGCGTACCTGCGAGATGTGGAAACGGAACAGCTCCTCGCTAGGGACCGTCCACCCAAACGCACCCTCGCGGTCGGCGATAAAGCCGTCCACCGAGACGCTCATCGAGTAGATCAGCATCGCTCCGAGCTTATTGCAGCGGCGCGACACAGGATGATCGCGGCGAAGCTCAGGGTTCTCCCTTCTCGGCGGGCAACCCTCAGCAAACTGGCGGCACAGTTAGGACCCGTCCGGACCTTCGGGACGCGCGCGCGTGCAGCGATCCTGGGCTGGTCCAGTGTTTCGGAATAACCCCTGAGCGATCAGTTTCCGAGACGGGCCAAGCGACGAGCCCAAAGGTCGTAGACTCGGGATCGTGGCGTTCCCGGCCTAGTTGATCCATTTTCACGGCCTCGGCCGCCCAGGCGGGTCGGGGAGTCCTCGCTGCCGAGGCTGATCGCGTCGGCAGCCGACAGCTGGATCACCTAGGAGGAAACGATGACCACAGCCGTGCTCTACGAGCCGACGCAGTTCGAGCCTCTGATCGACGAGCCGTGGGTTCCGGCGCGCATCGAAGACGCGATCGCTGCGATCGTCTCCGACACCGACGCGGCCTTCGATCCGGAGGCGCTCTGGCCCGCAGACGAATGGGACGGGTGGGAGGAGCCGCTGCCGCTGAAGACCCTCTACGTCGGTTCGGCCGGCGTGATCTGGGCGATCGACGCCCTGCGGCGACGCGGCTACGCCGAAACTTCGCTCGACCTCGCCGCCGCTGCGCTACGCACGCTCGAGCTCAAGCGAGTGGCGCCGGACTTCGCGGCCGATGAGCATTATCACCCGGCATCGCTCTTCTGCGGCGAGACCGGGCCGTTGCTCGCCGCCTTTCGGCTCACCTCCGACCCGGCGCTTGCGGACGACTTGCATTTGCTCCTCCGCGCGAACGTCGACAACCCGACGGATGACCTCAGCTGGGGAGCATCCGGCGCGCTGCTCGCCGCGCTGGCGATGGGCGAATGGACCCGAGACTCGCGGTGGGAGCAGGCGGCGCGCGAGACGGCCACAGCCCTACGTGGCCGGAGGGGCGAAGACGGGCTTTGGCGGCAGGACGACGACTACCGCGGCCTCGGCACACTGCACGGCGCCGCCGGAAACACGCTTGCCCTGCGCAGATTCGAGCCGGACGATGCGCTCGCGAGCGAGACCGCAGCAACTCTCGGCCGACACGCCTTCCGCGAGAGCGGCCTCGCCAACTGGCCGGGCTCGCCGCGTCCACAACTCGCTCGCCCGCGAGACGGTCGGATCTGTCTGCAATGGTGCACCGGCGCCCCGGGTGTCCTCGCCGGCGCCTGGGACTATCTCGACGAGGACCTCCTGCTCGCCGCCGCCGAGCTCATTTGGCAGGCAGGCGCCCACCAAGACGAGAAAGGCCACGGCCTCTGCCACGGCACATCGGGCAACGGCTTTGCGCTTCTGAAAGCGTTCGCGCGCACCCGCGACGAGCTCTGGCTCGAACGCGGCCGCCGCTTCGCTATCCACGCGCTCGCCCAAGCAGAACGGCTTGCCGCCGCCAACGGTCGTCGGCGCTACTCACTCTTCACCGGAGACATCGGCACAGCGTTCTTCGCCGCCGCCTGTCTCGACCTCGACGCTCGCTACCCGGTCGTCGACGTTATGTAGACCCAACCAAGCAGCTACGAAGCGTCGTCACCCGTCAGGCAGCCTGGCGAGAATTGCCTCGCTTGCGCGAGTGTTCCGGAATGACGCCCGAGCGCGTGTTGGGCGTCAGCCGATTTGCTCGGCCAGGCCGATGAGAATGCCCTCGGGGCCTCGGACGTAGCAAAGCCGATACACGTCTTCGTACTGGACCACTTCGTCGACGAGTTGCGCGCCGTGCTCGCGGAGCCGGGCCAGCGTGTCGTCGAGGTCGTCCACCGCGAACATGACGCGGAGGTAGCCGAGGGCGTTTACCGGCGCGTTCCGGTGATCGGCGACCGTAGGCGGCGTGAGAAAGCGCGAGAGTTCGATCCTGCCGTGGCCGTCCGGCGTACTCATCATGGCGATCTCGACGCGCTGGTCGCGCAGTCCAGTGACGCGCCCTGACCAGTCTCCTTCGATCATCGCCCGCCCCTCGAGTTCGAGGCCGAGCTCGGCGAAAAACGAGATCGCGGCATCAAGCGACTCCACCACGATGCCCACGTTGTCCATCCGTTGGAGCGCCAAGCGGTCATTGTCGCGGATCGCAAAGCGCCGATGAATTTTCGGTGCGCTACTGGTCTCTACTGCGTACGGATCCGTAAGCGCGGGTCCGCTGACACCACGGATCGACAGGAGCCCTCAATGACGCAGCCAGTGACTGAGCTCGACGCGCGCTTCAGCGACCCGGCCGCGGTCGCGGCCGACTGGGATCAGACTCGCCGGACGCTCGAAGACGCCGAGTTGTTCTGGATCGCGACCGTCCGAGCGGACGGTCGGCCGCATGCGACGCCACTCGTCCGTGTCTGGCTCGATGACGCGATCCATTTCGCGACCGGCTTCGGCGAGCAGAAGGCCGTGAACCTGAGAACCAACCAGAACGTGATCCTGATGACCGGTTGCAACGAATGGGAGCGAGGGCTCGACGTCGTGGTCGAGGGCGAGGCCGTCCAAGTGATCGACGAAAGCGTCCTCAAACGGCTCGCAGAGGAGTGGGAGACGAATTGGGACGGCCGCTGGCACTACGAAGTGCACGAGGGCGGATTTCGGCACGAGGCAAACGCCGACGCGATCCTCGTGTTCTCGGTGAGGCCGACCAAGGTCCTCGCGTTCGCCAAGGGCACCTACGGCCAGACGCGCCACCGGTTCGGCCAGACGCGCCACCGGTTCAAGCAGGAATAGCCCTGGCTCTCCACCGCGTACGGATCCGTAAGCGGCGGGAACGTTCTCCCCTACACCAACGAATTCAGGAGGCAACGTGAAGCTTCTTCTTACGTCCGCCGGCATCAAGAACCCGAGCATCCACGACGCACTGGTCGAGCTGCTGGGCAAGCCGACCGCCGAGTGCGACGCCCTCTGCATTCCCACGGCGTTGTACGGGCATCCCTGGGCCGGCCCTCGCCAGGCGTGGCGGTGCATCAGCGGGCAGGAGACTGGCACTCCCACGGTCGGACTGGGCTGGAAGTCGATGGGAGTGCTGGAGCTCACCGCCCTGCCGAGCCTCGACGCGGAACGCTGGGTCCCGCTGGTCCGAGAGACGGACGTCCTGCTCGTCGAGGGCGGCGATGCCACGTACCTGTGCCACTGGATGCGGCAGAGCGGACTGGCGGACCTCCTGGCGACGCTGCCCGAGACGGTCTGGGTTGGGGTGAGCGCCGGAAGCATGGTGATGACCCCTCGGATCGGTGACGACTTCGTGATGTGGCCGTCAGCGACAGACGACCGCACCCTAGGGATCGTCGACTTCTCGATCTTCCCCCACCTCGATAACCCTGACCTGCCGTGGAACAAGATGGCCACCGCAGAGGAATGGGCGGCCCGCTTGTCAGGCCCGGCGTACGCGATCGACGACGAGACCGCCATCAAAGTGGTCGACGACACCGTCGACGTCGTCTCCGAGGGACACTGGAAACTGCTCACGCCCTAGGACTGAGACGTGGGCGAGCGTCCTCTCGCCTGGATTGTGGGGTGTAATCGATCCTCTGTTGTCGTTGACGCGATGCCCTACGAGGAACAGACGCTCGCATCGCCGGTCGGCACCTGACGCGCTCCTTCCTAACCAGCCAGGCGTTCTGACGTCGGTTCTTATACTTGCGCACAACCTGGAGGGGTCGGACACAAAGGAGGCGGACATTGGGTCGGAGTCTGAGGATTCTGCTCTTGACCGGCGCTGCGTTGCTCGTTCTCGCGGCGGCTGGCTGCGGCGGCGACGACGGTGGTGGAGGAGGCGGCGGCACGATCGTGCACGGCACGACCGACCAGCCGGTCTCGTACGACCCCGCCGGCTCGTACGACCTGCCGTCCTGGAACGTCATCTACAACGTCATCCCGGGCCTCCTGTCGCTCCCGCCCGGCGGGAACCAGCCTGAGCCCGCGCTCGCCGAGTCGTGCGTGTTCGACAACCCGAGCACGTACACGTGCAAGCTCCGCGACGGCCTCAAGTTCAGCGACGGAACGGACCTGACCGCGGAGGACGTCAAGGCCTCGTTCGACCGCGTGAACCGGATCAACGACTCGAACGGTCCGTCCAGCCTCTTCGGCTCGCTCTACAAGGAGGCCGGGAAGGTCACCGGCCAGGAGGTCGAGGTCGTCGACGACAAGACCGTGACCTTCCACCTGAACAAGCCCGACGCGACCTGGCCGTTCATCATGACCACGGGCGGCGGCGGCATCGTCCCGTCCGAGTACCCCGCCAACAAGCTTCAGCCTGACGCCAGCGCCGTCGGCGACGGCCCGTACAAGCTGGCCGAGTACAAGCCCGGCGAGCAGACCGTGCTCGAGAAGAACGACGACTACTACGGCGATGCGCCGAAGAACGACCGCGTGATCATCCAGTACTTCGACAAGTCGTCCGCGCTCAAGCTCGCCGTGGAGAACGGCGAGGTCGATCTCGCCTACCGGAACCTGACGCCGACGGAGATCGAAGACCTCCGCTCATCCGACGGTCTCTCGGTCGTCGAGGGCAACGGCACCGAGATCCGGTACATGGTCTTCAACACCAAGCTCGCGCCGGGGAAGGACCTCGCCGTGCGCAAGGCGGCCGCGTACATCATCGACCGCCAGGCGATCGCGGACAACGTCTACAACGGCACCGTCCAGCCGCTGTACTCCATGGTCCCGCAGGGGATCGCGGGTCACATCGACGCGTTCAAGACGATGTACGGCGCGACGCCCGAATAAGGCCAAGGCGCAGCAGGCGCTGCAGGCGGCCGGCGTGAAGACGCCGGTGCAGGCCGAGATCTGGTGGACGCCCTCGCACTACGGCGACTCGTCGGCCGACGAGTACGCCGAGATCAAGCGCGCCTTCGACGGCAGCGGCCTCTTCAAGGTGCAGCTGAAGTCGACCGAGTGGGACCAGTACAGCGAGGCCTACGCCGAGGATCAGTACCCGATCTTCCAGCTCGGCTGGTTCCCGGACTACCCGGATCCCGACAACTACCTCACGCCGTTCTACAGCACGGACAACTTCCTCAAGAACCACTACTCGAACAAGGAAGTGGACCGGCTGCTCGCCGACCAGAAGGCCTCGACCGACCAGGCCCACCGCGAGCAGGACTTCCGGCAGATCCAGACGATTGCGGCCCAGGAGGTGCCGATCATCCCGATCTGGCAGGGGAAGCAGGTCGCAGCCGTCCGGGACGGGATCACCGGCGTCGACCAGACCTTCGACCCGTCCTTCCAGTTCCGCTACTGGCTGATCGAGAAGAGCTAACGAACTGTCGCGATGAGGGTGCGGGCTCGAACCCGCACCCTCATCCGGCAACGACCTAAAGTCTCGGGGGAATGGCCGGAGCACACCACACCACGTCGCTCCGCACCTACGCGCTGACGCGGCTCGCGCTCGCGCTGCCGATGATCTGGATCCTGCTCACGATGGTCTTCGTGCTGCTGCGCGTGGCGCCGGGCGACCCGATCAGCGCTGCGCTCGGCGGCCGCCTCTCGCCCGAGCAGCTGCAGGCACGACGCGAGGCCGCCGGCTACGACGAGCCGCTGATCAAGCAGTACTTCGAGTACCTCGGCAACGTCGTCACGCTCGACTTCGGCGAGACGATCGTCGACAACCGCCCGGTCACGGAAGTGATCCGCCAGAACGGCGCCGCGACGCTCGAGCTCACGATCGCCGCGTTCCTCGTCTCCCTCGCTGTGGGGATCCCGATCGGGCTCCTCTGCGGCCGCTACCGAGACACGCCGATCGACATCGCCGGGCGGTTATTCGGGATCGTCGTCTACGCGGCGCCGGTGTTCTTCCTCGGCTTCCTGGCGCAGATCGTCTTCAGCCAGTGGCTCGGGTGGTTACCCAGCTCGGGCCGGGCGTCTCCGGTGACGACCTTCGACCTCAACACGACCACGAACCTCTACCTGATCGACTCGCTGCTCTCGCTCAACTTCCCCGCCTTCAAGGACGTCCTCGAGCACCTCATCCTCCCGGCGACCACGCTCGGGCTCGTGATCGGCGGCGTCTTCATCCGCCTCGTGCGGGTCAATGTGCTCCAGACGCTCCAGGGCGACTACATCGAAGCCGCGCGGGCGCGCGGCCTCTCCGAGCGCAACGTCGTCTGGCACCACGCGTTCAAGAACGCGCTCGTCCCGGTGATCACGGTGATCGGGCTCCAGGTCGCGCTCCTCCTCGGCGGCGCCGTCCTCACGGAGCAGACGTTCAACTGGCCGGGAATCGGCTCGGAACTGATCCGCTACCTGAACAACCGCGACTACATCGCGATCCAGGGGATCATCACGTTCTTCGCCGTCCTGGTCGTCATCGTCAGCCTGCTGATCGACCTGGTGAACGCGTGGGTCGACCCGAGGGTGCGGTACTAAGTGCCCCTCCCAGCACTGTCATCCGGACTTTTCGCGGCTGCAAAGCGGACCCAGTCTGGAGCCTCAGGTCGCACCCATATCTCCTCGATATGGCCGCGACCTGAGTCCGCAGCCTGGATCGCTTTTCGCGCGCCAAAAGCCCGGCAACAGCACTGGAAGGAGCACTAATGCGCGGCGGCCGCATTCGTGGCTCCGATCCGCGAGGCGCGCGGCGTGCCCAAGTGGGTGCTCTGGTCGGGGATCGTGATCACGCACGTTCTTCGTCATCCTCGCCCTCTTCGCGCCGCTGATCTCGCCCTACAACTTCGACGAGTACCAGACGGCGAGCGGCGAGCGCTTCGGCAAGCAGCAGCCTCCGTCCGCCGAGCATCCGTTCGGGACGAACGTTCTCGGCACCGACGTGCTCGCGCGGGTGATCTACGGGGCGCGAACTGCGCTCGAGGTCGTCCTGCTCGCGGTGTTCTTCTCGCTGCTGATCGGCCTGCCCCTCGGGCTGATGTCCGGCTACTTCGGCGGCAAGCAGGACCGGGTCTTAGTCCTGATCATGGACTCGCTCTTCGCCTTCCCCTACCTCTTGCTCGCGATCGTGATCGCCTTCCTGCTCTCGGACAAGATCGGCCAGGGCGTCTTCACCGCGGCGATCGCGATCTCGGTCGTCTACGTGCCGCAGTACTTCCGCGTCGTCCGCAACCACGTGATCAGCGTGCGCGAGGAGTCGTACGTCGAGGCGGCGCGTGCGCTCGGCGCGAAGCCGGGGACGGTGATCCGCAAGTACGTGCTCCAGAACGTGATCCAGAGCGTGCCCGTGATCGCGACGCTGAACGCCGCGGACGCGATCCTCACGCTCGCCGCGCTCGGGTTCCTCGGCTACGGAATCCAGCCGACGGACGGCGCGGAGTGGGGCTACGACCTCCAGCGGGCGATCGCCGACGCCGGCGCCGGGATCTGGTGGACCGGGCTCTTCCCGGGCCTCGCGATCGTCGCGATGGTGACGGGGCTGACGCTCCTCGGTGAGGGCCTGAACGACGTCCTCAACCCGGTGCTGCGGCGGCGCGCGATCCAGGACGTCGTCCTGCCGGCGCAGCCCGCGAAGGCGCCCGTCGAGGAGGTCGGCGTATGAGACGTCGCTTGCGATGTCTCCTTCAGGCCGTACGGGCTCTGCCCGTGCGGCCGTCTGCAATGACCGGTCGACACGTGGGAACTGTGCAGGTTCGGCTGTGAGCGCCGTCCTCACGGTCGAGGATCTGAGGGTCTGGTACGGGACCGACCGCGGGCCGGTGCGGGCCGTCGACGGCGTCTCGTTCGAGATCGGGACGGGGGAGACGCTCGGGCTCGTCGGCGAGTCGGGCTGCGGGAAGTCGACGCTCGGCCGCGGGATCATGGGCCTGCTCCCGCGCGGCGCCGTCATGGACGGGACGATCGAGTTCGAAGGGCGCAACCTCGTCGGGCTCGGCGACCGCGACCTCCGCCGGCTGCGCGGGCCCGAGATCGGCCTGATCTTCCAGGAGCCGATGACCCGCCTCAACCCCCTGATGCGGATCGAGGACCACTTCAAGGAGACGCTCGAGACCCACGAGCCCAACCTGACCGACGCGGAGCTGCGGCGCCGCTCGCTCGACGCCCTCGGGCGCATGGGGATCCCGCCGACCCGCTTCCGCCAGTACCCACACGAGTTCTCCGGCGGGATGCGGCAGCGGATCATGATCGCGCTCGCGCTCGTGCTGCGGCCCAAGCTCGTGATCGCCGACGAGCCGACGACGGCGCTCGACGTGCTCGTCGAGGCGCAGATCATCACGATCCTCGACGACCTCAAGCGCAACTCCGACACCTCGCTGCTCCTGATCACGCACAACCTCGGGATCGTCGCCGAGGCCTGCGAGCGCGTCGCCGTCATGTACGCGGGGTGGATCGTCGAGGAGGGCGATGCGCGCACGGTCTTCTCGGACCCCGCGCACCCCTACACCCGCGAGCTGCTGCGCTCGGTCATCTCCCTGAACACGACCGAGCTGAACTACATCCCCGGCGCGCCGCCCGACCTGGCCGATCCGCCGCAGGCCTGCCGCTTCCACCCGCGCTGCCCGAACGCGATGGAGGTCTGCGCGCAGCAGGATCCGATCGAGGTGCGCGCGGCAACCGGCCAGCGCGTCCGTTGCTGGCTGCACGGGCCCGAGGAGGAGATCCCGCCCGGCGCCGAGGAGCCGCTCGAGCGCGAGGCGATCGCGATCGCCGAAGAGGCCTAGACGTCCGGAGGCTGATGTGTGAGGAGAGGGCGGCTCTCGCTGCCCTCTCCTCGTTCGCAGACGGACGTTGCGTTCTTAGTCGTCGTCCTCGTCGTCGTCGTCGTCGCCCCGGCAGGGCGTGTCGTCATCTCCAACAAATTGAACAGTCAGGTTGGAGGGGATTGCGACAGGGACGCCCGTGCTCGGATTACGGAATAGTCCAACGGTTTCAATGGGGCTGGTCGGGTCGGGAACTCCGAGGCCGGTGAAGTTCCGAGGCAACCGACCCAGGCTCTCGTCACATGCGCTTGAAGTGATCGTGAAAGAGATGTTCGCTTGGCTACCGGCAGTGCTCCAATTGGCCCTGATGATGTCGCTGACACAAACACTCTTGCGGTGCCTGCCGCCGCCGCGAACGTTGGCATCGCGTCGTACTTGAACGTCCGCGAGGCCGAGCTTGCGGCTCGGAAGGATCGCCTCGTGGCGAGAGTGACCGCGTGAATGACGATCGCCACGATCACCACGATCACCACGATCACCACGATGACCATGATGACCATGATGATGATGGTGGTGGTGATGATGACGACGACGGCAAGAATTCTGCTTAGCAGCCTGATCGACGAAGTAGATGATGCCGGTTCCAGGGTCAGGATTGCCCGGACTGTTCACAATCCAGGAACCGGAAAAAGTCGCTGACTCGCCCTGCGCGGTTGTACTCCCGGTGACCCTGCCTGGGAAGGCTTGTCCATTTGAAGTCACTCCAAATTCCCAGTTTGGGTCATGAGTCAGTGTGATCTGTGCTTCGACGCTGTCATCGATAAAGAGATTGGCGGCTTGTGCAGCCGGTACCAACGCCAGCGCCGTCACGATTCCCAGGAAGGTGAATAGGCGTCGGAATGTCATAACGTCCTTCCCTTTGTGGGGTGCATGAACTCTCGCTTCGGGTTCGTGGTCATGCGATCAGCGGCAAAGACGACGCACATCGCATGCGCGGCGCGACGTCGTTTGCAGATGACTCTCTTTTGGCCTCCTTCCGGGCGTTTGACAAACGGCTCCGGAAGGGCCGTAACCCTCGAGACGCCGCAGGGATCCGAGCTGTGCTACGGCTCCCTCCGCTTCCCCGCGATTATCCGCCCATGCCGACGCGACTGTCAACCCGCCCGACTGGTGGCAGACGCTCTGACTTGAAATCGACTAACAAGGCACAACTTCCAGGTCAATCAGAGATCGAATGGCCTGAGCGATAGCACGAGTCAGGCGCCGTGTGAGGCTTCCAGTCCGGATGCGCGAAGAGTTTGACCAGCGAGGTGTGCTGAGGGCACGTTGCTGGCATTCTGAGTCGCGTGCGCATTCTTGATCGATCCCGGTCGCGACTTCCGAAGCCACTCCGAACCTTGGTGGACTGGGGGCTGACGATCACGCTTGCCGTCGGTGCCGTGTTTGTCTTCCAAGCGGAAGTTGCGAAGCCCTACCGGATTCCATCGCCGTCGATGGAGCCGACTCTGCACTGCGCGAAGCCTGTCCCTGGCTGCCTCTCGCGGCTGTCCGACCGAGTAATCGCGAACCGGCTCGTCTACCGGTTCCACGAGCCGCGGCGCGGCGACATCATCGTCTTCAAGGCATCTTCCCGGGTCGAGGCCGCCTGCGCCGCTGGTGGCAACTACATCAAACGGATTGTCGGACTACCCGGCGAGAAGTTGACGATGCGGGACGGCTTTGTCTTGGTCAATGGGGTCAGGCTTGAAGAACCCTATCTGCGGCCCAACTACCGCGGCCGCGAGAGCGGAGACTGGTCGAGTATCGCCGGCGAGGGGTACTTCGTCCTCGGCGACAATCGCACGATGTCCTGCGACTCGCGCCGTTGGGGCGTCGTCCCTCGGGACAACATCATCGGGAGGGCAGAGATTACTTATTGGCCACCGGACCGGGTCGGAGAGCCTTAGCGCCATGTCAAGCACCGGCCAACGGAACCTCGAGATGGTGATCTTCGACTTCTTCGGCGCGCTTCGGAGCGGTCGCTATGAGATCGCCGCCGAGATGCTCGAGCCCGACGTGAGGTGGCAAGGACTGCACGAGGACTGGGTCTGCCTAGGGCGCGACGAGGTGCTCGAAACGTTTCGCGCGGGGATCGAGGAGCGGCGCGACGTCGACGCGCTCGAGTTCGTCCGCGCCGGTGACCAGGTCGTCTTCGGCGCCCGCGGACCGAGCATCACCGAAGTCGGAGGCGAGCCGCTGGAGGGTCAGATCTTCAACGTCTACACCTTGCGCGACGGCCGGATCGCGGAGATCCACGATTACCGACTGCGGAGCGAAGCGCTCGCCGCCGCTGGTGCGGCGGAGGGCGCGGACTGGCGATGACCGAGCAGGAGCGCTTGGTCGTCGGCGCCGTGATCGTCGACGACGCCGGACGGGCGTTCGTCCATCGCCGCGGGCCGGACCGCACGCTCTTTCCGAACTACTGGGATATCCCGGGCGGGCATGTCGAGCCGGGCGAGGCTCCACTCGAGGCGCTGAGCCGCGAGGTGGAAGAGGAGACCGGCTGGCGGGTTCGCCGCGTGATCGCCGAGCTGGGGGAGACACAGTGGACGGGAGACGACGGCGTCCCCCGGCGCGAAATCGACTATCTCGTCGAAGTGGACGGCGATCTCGACGCGCCGCGCCTCGAGTGGCCCGACCACGTCGAGTTTGCGTGGGCGGGGCTGGACGACGTCGATCGGCTCGCGGACGAAGGAGCTCCGCCCGACGCGGACATCCGGGACATCGTCTTGCGAGGGCTGCGCGAGGCGGCTCGGCGGACTGCGAGCGGCGCATGAGCTCCCAGAACAACAACCTCATCGAGATCGACGACCTGAAGGTGCACTACCCGCTGCGCGGGTCGTTCGTCGAGCGGCTGATGGGCCGCGAGGCCGGCTCGGTCAAGGCCGTCGACGGCGTCAGCTTCAAGCTGAAGCGGGGCGAGGTGCTCGGGCTCGTCGGCGAGTCGGGGAGCGGGAAGACGACGCTCGGCCGGACGCTCCTGCGGCTCGTCGAGCCGACCAGCGGCTCGATCCGCTTCGACGACGTCGACATCACCGGCCTCGACGGCGACGACATGCGGAAGCTGCGGCGCAAGATGCAGATCGTCTTCCAGGATCCGCATGCCTCGCTCAACCCGGCGATGGACCTGGAGACCGCCGTCGGCCACCCGCTCAAGATCCACGGGATCGCGCGCAACAAGGAGCAGATCCGGCGCCGCGTCGCGGACATGCTCGAGCGCGTCGGGCTCGCGCCGGCGGATCGCTTCCTCTCCAAGTACCCGGGCGACCTCTCCGGCGGCCAGAAGCAGCGGGCCGTCCTGGCGCGGGCGATCATGCTCAACCCCGACCTGCTCGTCGCCGACGAGCCCGTCTCGATGCTCGACATGAGCGTCCGGGCGAAGATCCTCGAGCTGATGGTCGGCCTCAAGGACGAGTTCGACCTCACCTACCTCTACATCACGCACGATCTGGCGACCGCCCGCTTCTTCTGCGACCGCATCGCGATCATGTACCTGGGGCGGATCGTCGAGCTCGGGCCCGCGGAGGAGATCTACGCGCACCCGCGGCACCCGTACACGGAGTCGCTGCTGCGGGCGATTCCCGAGCCCGACCCGGCGAAGGCGATCCCGCGGGATCTCCCCAAGGGCGAGGTGCCCGACGCGGTCATGCCGCCGCACGGCTGCCACTTCCATCCCCGCTGCCCGAAGGCGTTCGAGGTGTGCGGCTGGGAGGCGCGCGACATCGGCGACCTGCTCGAGGAGCGCTGGGCGGCGATGGCGGTCGAGAACGAGGAGCAGTTCGCGCGCGAGAACCGGATCGTCGGCGATCTGGACGCGCTCGACGAGGTGTCGGAGACCGCGAAAGTTCCGGCCGGAGAACAGGCGAGCGGCGCCGAGGTCGTCGAGCTGCTCGAGCGGATCCGGTCAGAGGAGCCCGATGCGCGGATCTGGAAGGGCGTGCGCGAGCTGCGAGCCGCCGAGGGCGAGGCGGTCGTCGAGTTCCACGAGGGAATCGAGCCGAGACACCTTGCCACCAACGGCGTCGAGGTCGAGTGCCACCTCTACGACGAGGAAGCGCTGCGGCGCGCGGCCGAAGTCGCCTGGAAAGCCAGATATAGCCATCACTCCAAAGGGGGAGTGAGCCAGGTCCACGGACGGCCGATACCTGGCTCGTGGACGCTGCTCAGCGTAAACAGATCCTGTCTCGATACATGGACCACTCGCGGCGCTTCGAAGCCGTCGCCCAGCGGCGGACCTCGAACGCCGGCGGCGAGGTCATCCCCTTCACACCTCCGCTCAAGGAGCTCGAGCAGCAGCCGACCGCCCGGGAGATCGAGGTCCTCCAGCTGATCGCGGAGGGCCTTGTCAACCGGGAGATCGGCCACCGCCTCTTCCTCTCGGAAGAGACGGTCAAGTCACACGTGCGACACCTGCTCGCCAAGTTGCAGGCGCGGTCACGGGCCCACGCGGTCGCAGTGGGTTTTCGGCGAGGGTTGATCGCCTAGCTAGGCAACGGGCAGCAAAGCTCTATCGGCGATCGATTGCCGGGAGCGTTATCGCCATCCATCCCTTCCGGCGAGTACCCCGAAGGGGAATGTTCACTCCTATGGAAAGCTGAGACGCGTTTTCGCCTACCAGATCTTCAGAAAGCCACGTACCGAAGCCTTCGACGCCAGCCTTGACAACTTGCGCACGACTCCTCCCAGTTAGGGAACCAACGGCAGCTTTGAGCGTATACCCCTTGCATAGGAGATTGCAAAGATGCGGTGTCTCTACGCGGGACGATCGAACGCCCATGAGTAATTGCACGGCCTTCGCGGGGACAGGCTGAAGGAAGTGCCCGGCATTCGGCTCGCAGCCGGGCCCGAGACAAGATTCCGCACTAAAGCAGGGAAGTCTGCGCGGGGATCATGGCGTCGAGCTTGCGAGCGCAGAGTTCCGCGACGTCGACGGCTTGACGATCCAGGTCGCCTTCTGGATCAAAGGTCATCCCTCCGATGTCGCCGGTGGTGTCGAAGGCGGTCGGCATCGCATGCTTTGACCAGACCGGGATCACCCGGTTCTCGCCGAATAGTTCTTCGAACTGCTCCGACTCGAAGATTGTCGAGCGCTTCTTCCCATACTGGTTAAGGACTGCGATGACGTAAGACGCATTCGACTTGTAGATCGGGCCGAGGAACTCCTTGATGTCCTCGGCGAGAATCTGGTGCTGCTCGCTCATGTCGTAGAAGACGCTGTAGCCGAGATCTTCCAGGTTGCCCTTCAGCCTCTCGGCGAACGGCCTGTTCCTCTCCAGCAAAGGACAGCGCGAAGTCGTACTCCTCCCAACCTCGACGCGGGGTGAATCCCGTTCGCTTTACGAAGGGGCGACCCAGTCCAGGTTCCGCAGGTAGAAGACAAGCTGGGGGTCCTCGACCGAGAGAACCTTGGTCGTCGAAGTCAAAGTGCATGATTTTCGCGATCTCCTCCGACTGGGTTGCCTTTCAGCCAGATAGCCCTTCTCGACTACCTGCCCGACGGACGCCTTCTCGGCTGGTGTCGAGCCATCTCCTCGGGGAAGCGAGATCGCCCAGTTCTCCCGCGTTTTTCAGCCAGCTGAGGATGTGTAAGTAGTTCGCTCGGCCCACTGGGCCGGAACTTGTGGACCCCGGACGAAGTCCATGATCGGTGGCCGAACCGGCGGTCCTGGTGTTCCATGACTCTTTGTTCTTGACCGAGCTGTACGGAATACGAGAGTGACTCTTCTGCTCTTGAGGCGCCTCGGTGACTCCGGCCTCGGCGCAGAGCTCGTGACAGAGCAGCTGTGCGAGGTAAAAGCTTCCCTGCGCTCCCTCGACGATCTTCTCCTTTGCCTCGATTACTACGTTGAACGCTTCCTCCCCTGCGGTGATCAACTGGCGTACCTTGTCGGCTGGTTCGACTTCGAAGCGAATCGTCTCCACGCGGTTCGCGAGGTCCGGGGCGTGTTCGATCGAACGAGTCTCCGGCGCGGTTGATCCCGACGATGATCAGCTTGCTTCTCTTCGATTCGGTGTCCGCGAGGCGCTTGAGAAGGTCGGCGATGTCTCTGCGAGTTTTATCCTGGAGGACGTGGAAGTCGTCGATCACAACGACGCCGAAGTCGGTCGTTTCCGGGAGCAGCTCGATGTAGCCGACGTCGCCCGGATCGCGTGCCGTGAGGGTCTGGATTCCGTTCTGAGGTTCGAGTTCGTCGAGCGCTCGTGCGACCGCCGTCGACTTTCCAATACCCGACGGGCCTTCAACGATTACTCCTCGACCGGCCGTCCGGAGCGCAACCTTGAGTCGGTTGTACTCCGAGGGCTCGACGAACGTGTGAGTCGGGACGCCACCGATCTTGAAGACGTCCTCGAGAAGCACTCGATCCATCCGGGCCGCATCGTAAACGGGGCTCACTTGCCCTTGCCGGACTCGAACGACCCAGGCAACCGTCGATCCATCGCGTCCCCACCGCCCGGTTTCATGGCGCCGCGCTTCCTGCGCTTGAGACACTTCTCGCAGTAGCCAGTGGCGTGCTGGTCCTTGCCGACCAGTAATCGCCCGCACCACCGGCAACTGATCCGCTTACCCGCGGCTGGTCCGGTGAGTTCGAGTCCTGCCGCGTTGAAGTGATCGTTCTCGGGCCAGATCGCATGGATGTCGGCGCTTTCCAGGAGAGCGAGCAGGTCCGCTCGCGGCTCCTCGGGCACGAGCACGGCGAGGCGGGTTCCATTTGGGGCGAAGCGGCGATAGTCCGCGAGTTGGCCGATGGCCATGCGCAGCGCGTC
Organism: uncultured Actinomycetes bacterium; assembly: GCA_963842235.1. Lineage (GTDB taxonomy): Bacteria > Actinomycetota > Thermoleophilia > Gaiellales > Gaiellaceae > JACDAN01. Next base: position 226,341 of record CAWJFT010000001.1, read on the forward strand.
TCGAGCGACCGTTCCTTTCGCTTCGATGAGAAGCCCGCTGGTCTTGTCGTAAATGTCGCAGAAGATCGGCCGCTTCTCCCCAGCAGGGACGATCTTCAGGCGGGAAGCGTTGTGCCCCTGCCGACGCAGGTAGTCCTCAAGCTCGAGAACAAGGCCCTGCTCACGGCGCTCAGCCTCGTACTCCTCGGCTGAAGGGTTGACGAAGAACCGTTCGGTCCAGCGGTTCTCGATCGGGACCTCGGCGACGCCCGGCACGAGGACACCGTCGAGCTTCGAGCGCGACGACGGCGCGTTGCCCGTGAGCGGGTGGAACCTAAACACGTAGACGCGTCGGAGCGGGCCGTCGCCGGTCTCTGGCGCCTCCGTCTCGTAGTAGGGATCTCCGCGTCGAGCTCCAGCTCGGCGACGTACTCAACCTCCCCTCCCGCGCCAGCAAAGAGGTGAACCCTGCGTCCGTCCTGCGCATGATTGAGAAGCGCGAGGTTGGCATCCCGCAGCCTCTGGTCGCCATACTGTCCCGCGCCCGTGTAATAGAAGCAGCCGTCATCGCGGAACTCGTCGTAGTAGCCGTGCTTCTCGCCCACGGCCGGGCTCCAGAAGATGAAGATGTTCGGCGTTGAGCTCGATGGACTGATGCCGCCCTGCCTCCGACCGCCCCACCGCTCGTGGAGTTCCTTGCGAAGCAGACGGGCCCCCAGGACTTAGATCAAAAGTATCTGCGCTTGTGACGCCCAAAATGTACCTCCATTTTTAGGGTAGATTACGAGTGTACCAGCCACGCCGGCTACAGGAAGCCCCGTTTCCCCTCGTCACGGTGACCCGGCGCCATAGAGGAAGGACATCGGGCTCGGAAGGCGTATCCGCCGGTCCGTGCGGAGGCTTTCGTTCCTGGTCCTCGTGCTCGTGGTCGCCGGCGCCGTCTCCGGCGAGGCCGCGGCGCTCGCGAAAGTGCAGGTGCCCGGTGTTCAAGTCGCCCTTTACCGTCACGGCTACTACAAGGGCCCTGTCGACGGCATCGCCGGGCCGTTGACGAAGCGTGCGATCCGCGACTTCCAGCGGTCGAAGGGGCTCGAAGCGGACGGCGTCGTGGGCAGGCGGACGCGCGCCGCGCTCGGCCGCCTCGGCCGTCCTCTCTTCGGCGCGCGCCTGCTCAAGCGCGGCATGGCGGGATTCGACGTCTCGGTGCTTCAGTTTCTGCTCGGCAAGCGGGGCTCTCGACCGCCGTCCCTGGACGGCACGTTCGGCCCGGTCACCGAGCGGCTCGTCCGCCGCTTCCAGCGGCGTGCGGGGCTGTCCCCGGACGGCATCGTCGGGAAGCGGACTCGCGCCGCGCTCCTCACGGGCGGCCGTGGGCGGCACGTCGTTCGCGGGGCTGGGCGTCTGCACGTCGTTCGCCCCGGTGAGACGCTCTCCGGCATCGCCGCACGAGCCGGGACGACGGTGGCGGCCCTGGCTCGGCGGAACCGGCTCGATCCGAACCGGTTTCTCCTTGTCGGGACGAAGCTCGTTCTCCCGATGGGCGGTGGGTCAGCGACCCCGGCGTCGCGCAGCGGCGGTCGAGGCTTCGCTCGGCCGCTGGGCGGCCCACTACGGCGTCAGCGAAGACCTCGTGCGGGCGCTCGCTTGGCAGGAGTCCGGCTTCCAGAACGACGTTCGTTCCCACGCGGGCGCCGTCGGCGCTATGCAGGTCCTCCCGGCGACTCGGGCCTTTGTCGAGGAGGTTCTGATCGGCGAGCGAGTCCCGAGGACGATGGACGGCAACGTGCGCCTCGGCGTCGCGTACCTGCGCCATCTCCTCCACCGATTCGGATTCGACGTGCGGCTGGCCGTGGGCGCGTACTACCAGGGGCCGGCGTCGGTGCAGCGCCGTGGGCTCATGCGCCGGACGCGCCACTTCGTCGCCAACGTGCTCGCCCTGCGCGGCCGCGTCTGACGTCGGCGTTACTCGGTGTCCTCTAGTGCGTTCGACGAGGGCGCGCCGTCACGGCGTTGTACGGAGGTCATGCATCGAGTCGGAGGACGACCTCCTCCGTCTCCTCGCCGCGTCCGTGCGCGAACCCACGCCCACCTCCCACGCGCGTAAAGCCGCATTTCTCGAGCACGCGAATGGAGGCGGCGTTGTCGCTCGCCGCGCGGGCGTAGAGCGGACGGGCCACCTCGATCGTTGTCAGGAACTGCTGCAGCGCGCGAGTCGCGATCCCTCGGCCCCAGTCCTGCCGGCCGATCCAGTACGTCACCTCGCGTTGACCGTCGAGCTCGAAGCTCGCAATCTGGCCGACTACTCGGCCCTCGGTCTCGACGACCCTGTTCGTCGTATCGCGATCACGTCTCAGCCTGGCCCAGCGTGCATCGAAGGCGCCACGGTCGTCGGGATCGGCGGGCGTAAAAGCCGCCATCCGGATCGCCTCGCGATCCGTCCAGTGCTCGAACAGCACATCCAGATCCCGATCCTCGACCTCGCGAAGTACAAGGTGCGGCGACCCGTTCCCCACGAAAGGCAACGCTAACACTAGGCCTCATCGGCCACGACTACTGCGCCACTGACACACGCACCGAGGACAGTGCCGGTGCCCGAAAATGGGTCTGGTGGACGCCGAGCGCGCACTCGAGCAAGGTCGCGGATCCTCCGCCAGTGGCGACTGGCAGGACGCCTTCGACGCGCTCGGGCGCGCGAACCGGCAGCAGCCGCTGGCGCCGGAAGACCTCGAGCTGCTCGCACGCTCCGCGTACATGCTCGGTCTCGACGACGAGTACAGAGGCGCGCTGGAGCAGGCGTATCACGCTTACCGCGATTCCGGCGACGCGTTCCGTGCGGCGCGCTGTGCGTGGTGGATCGGCCATAACCTCATGTTCCTCGGGCAGTCCGCCCCCGCGCGCGGATGGTTCGCTCGCGGCCAGCGGCTGCTCGAGCGCGAGGATCGTGACAGCGTTGAGCGCGGCTATCTCCTGATCCCGACGATCCTCGAGCACTCCGGCCAAGGCGACTTCGTCGCTGCGTACGCGACCGCCGCGGAGATCGCGGAGATCGGAGAGCGGTTCGGCGACGAGGACCTTGTGGCGATCGCGCTGATGGAGCAGGGGCAGCGCCCTCGTCAGGCAGGGAAGGACGGAGGAAGGCCTGCGGCTCGTGGACGAGACCATGGTGGCGGTCACGGCCGGTGAGCTGTCACCGATTGTCGCCGGCATCGTCTACTGCAACACGATCGCGTTCCTTCGTGACGTGTACGAGCTTCGGCGGGCGCGAGAGTGGACGGAGGCGCTGACCCGCTGGTGCGAGCAGCAGCCGGACATGGTCGCGCACAAGGGCCTTTGCCTCGTGCATCGGGCCGAGATCATGACGCTGAGTGGTGCATGGCGAGACGCGCTCGAAGAAGCAGGTCGCGTCGCCAAGCAGTTCACGCAGGGAGTGCTGAACCAGCGAGCTCTCGGCCACGCTGCGTACCGGCAGGCGGAGGTCCATCGCCTCCAGGGGCGGTTCGACGAAGCCGAGGCCGCGTACCGGGAGGCAAGTCGCTTCGGGCGCGAGGCTCAGCCCGGTTTCGCGTTGATGAGACTGGCGCAGGGAAAGGGCGGGGCGGCGGCCGCGGCGATCCGGCGAGCGGTGAGCGAGATCGCGCTGCCGCTGCAGCGGGCGGCGCTCCTTCCGGCTTACGTCGAGATCCTGATCGCAACCGGCGATGTCGTCGAGGCGCGTGCGGCGTGCGACGAGCTCGGGGAGATCGCCCGCCGTCAGGGGAGCGAGGCGCTGATTGCTCTGGCTGCGCACGCCGAAGGCGCAGTTGCGCTGGCCGAAGGCGACGCGCATACCGCCCTGCCGGTGCTTCGTCGTGCTTGGCAGTCGTGGCAGGAACTGGATACGCCGTACGACGCCGCACGCGCGCGTGTTCTGATCGCGCAGGCGTGTGCGGGCCTCGGGGACGAGGAGACGGCCGCGCTCGAGCTGGATGCCGCGCGCGACATCTTCTTTCGACTGGGCGCGGCACCCGATCTTGCGCGACTCGACTCGCGTCTCCGCAAGCGCGGGCGAAGCGAACACGGGCTGACGGCGCGCGAGCTCGAGGTGCTACGTCTAGTTGCGCGCGGTCGGAGCAACCGGGAAATCGCGAGCGCGCTCGTGATCAGCGAGCGCACCGTCGCCCGACACGTGCAGAACATCTTCGCCAAGCTGGGCGTCTCGTCGCGAGCCTCGGCGAGCGTCTTCGCCGCCGAGCACGATCTCCTCTGACGGCTGGCGCGGAATGACCACACCGCGCGTGCAGCGCAAGTTGGTCAGATCGCCCGATGCCGTCTCCTCGAATTCTCCCTAGCGTCCTCTAGGAGAGACGAAAGGAGGATCGAGATGTTCATCGTCGTCCACCACACGATCACCGATCCGGACACAGCGTTCGCACGCGGCCAGAACCTCCTCGACGGGAACGGCGCTCCGTCGGGCGTGCGGGCAAGGCAGTTCTACCCCAGCCGCGACAAGGCCGACGTCGTCTGCTTGTTGGAGGCCAACTCGCTCGAGGATGTGCGCGACTACGTCGACGCGACCATGGGCGACTCCAGCGGGCAGGCGTACTTCGAAGTCGACGCGGAGATCGCTCGCGGGCTTCCAGAGCTGGCGCCGAGTCGGGCGTAGGCGCTGATCAGAGGGCACGAGGAGGCCGCTCAGGCGCGGCCTCCTCGCATCCTTGCGTCAGTCGACTGGCTCGAAGTAGTGCTTCGCCATGTAGTCGGCGACCTTACGGCCAAGAATCTTCGCCTGCACGTCGGCAGTGCGGTAGTGGAGGCCCGCCCAGATCCGGGCTTCGGTGATCTCCTCGAGAGGTTCCGAGAAGCGGTCGAAGTAGCGCGTTTCACCTGGGAAGCGGCTGCTCGTAACGCCAAACCGGATCTTGTCCGTGCCGAAGAACATCCGCAGCACGCGGAGGTGCGCGCCGTCGAAACAGAGGTGCCCCGACGGGTGGTCGGGGTACGGCGCAGTGATGAGCGCCGTCCAGTCCGGGTCAGGCTCGGTCGCAGGGTTGCCGTCCCTGTCCGCCTCGTGGATCGCCTGCCACGGCCGCCAGAAGTCCCAGTAGTACTTGTCGTTCCAGCAGTTGATCGCCGCGTCCGCCGCACTCAGGTTCATCATTGCGAGCAGGAGGGCGGTGTCGGCGATATCGACGTCGCGGTCCGGGTCTTCGACCAAGTTTCGTGCGACCGGATTCCACAGCAGGGCCGGTCCGCCCGCGCTCTGCCAGAAGATGGCGATGTGCGTCTGCTCGGGCGTGCGGTTCGGACTGTTCACCGAGCCGAGCGCCTTGACCTCGTTGAAGTCCCGTGCGTACTTGCGGCTCGTGAGCCGGAGCGGGCCGTCGGTGCGGAACTGCGAGGAGCTCCCGATCAGGAACGGCCGCACGTCGCCGGCCCACGGGGTCGGGTCGAGCATCTGTGTTCCATCCGGATTCAAAAGCGGCTGCCAGTGCCCCGGCTCAGGGCTCGGCACCCACGGCGACGGCCCGAAGCGACCGTCGTCCAGCCGTGAGGCGATCATCGCGGCGGCCGCAGCTTCGCCGACGGCGATCCCACGCGTCTTCGACGAGCCGTCAGGTATCGCTGCGAGCGAGGCGGCGTATTCCGTCTCCAGCGTCTGCAGCAAGCTCGCTTTATTCGGGAACGGGATGCTCGCGGGGACCGTCGAGACGATGTTCACGAGGACGCGGTACGCGGCCGCCGCGGCCGCCGCCTCCTTCGAATCGGACGGCCTCCCGAGCCGTGATCGAGATCAGGTACCCCTCGTGGCCGCCGTCGATCGCATTCACCGCGTCGTAGACGGCACCTTGGGTCATCCCCATGTTGATCTGGACGGTTGGGGCTGCTCCGCCCGCCGCCGGAGGGAAGGCCGCGAGCGTGCTCGCCGCGATCCGGTTCCATTTCGTGACCGCGTTGGCCTGTGCCGCCGCGGGCGCCGCTGAGGCAACGACTGCTGTCGAAAACGCGGCGAACCCGACGAGTGCTGCGGCAAACGCCGCGAACCGGGCACTTCGTGTACGTCTCATGCTCGTCTACTCCTTTCCGGAGGAGACCGCCTCGACGACACGCAAGGGCTCGAGTCCGGCACGTTGTGCCACCAGTGCGGCCTCGCGGCCCGACGGCGCATCGAACGTGAAGAAGCAGATCTCGTCCTCGGGGACGTGGATCGAAGCTTCGAAACGGACGCGCGTCCCCTCCCGCGTCAGCTCCTCGGCGGCCGAGCGGGCCCGCCGCTCACGTGCGGCGCGCTCTCCAGCGTGTCCGCGCGCGAGGTAGGTCTCGACTAGGTAGCTCGGCACACGAGCGAAGCTATGCCGCGACGCGCCGGTTGAAATCGCGAGAACCCCTGAACTTTGCTCAGGTGCTTCAGGAAGTGGATCCAAGCTTGCGCGCCAGCTCGGTTCGCGAGCGCACTCCCAGCTTGGCGTAGATGTGGGAGAGGTGCGTCTCGACCGTCCGCTCGCCGAGGAAGAGCGCCGCCGCGACCTCTCGGTTCGTCCGTCCCTCAGCCACGAGTGCTGCCACCCGCTGCTCGGCCGAGGTCAGCCCCTCTTCGCGTGTCCGTCCACCGATGTGGCCCAGTTCGGCGCGCGCCTTCTCCGCCCAGCCTGCGGCACCGCACTCCTCGAAGACAGCGACCGCCTCCTCGATCGCCTCACGGGCAGCGCGTTTCTTGCGCGCCCGGCGCCGCGCGACTCCAAGAGCCAGCAGGGCCCGCGCATGCCCGAACGGGTCGCCCACCGCCTTGTGTTGTGCGGCTGCCTGCTCGAGCATGACCACTGCCTTGTCGACATCGCCCCGGGCGGCCGCGACGAGACCCCGGCAACGTGACGCCTGAGCAAGCACCCTGTCGCGGCGGAGCCGCGCAGCATCCGTCTCCCACTCATGGAGGACGCCGACGGCGTCTTCGATGCGGCCCAGCTCGAGCAACGCCTCGACGTGATCGGCCCGCCACCAGGCAGGAGTCGGCTCGAGCGATCCAGCGGCTCTCCTTGTCCGTTCTGCAGCGACGAAGTGCTCGACGGCCGCAGCCGCGTCTCCCTGCTGATAGGCGACATGGCCCAGCACCGCGTCGTGATAGGGGATGAACGACAGATTTCGCTCGCCTGCCGCGAGTCCGCGCTGCGCGAACTTCCGGGCAAGGTCTAGCTCGCCACGATGGGCAGCGATGAGGGCGACGGCATAGAGGAGCCCTGCCTCGCCTTCTTCCTCGATCGTGTACAGGGAGGAGATCTCCCACGAGCGGCGGGCGTAGTCGGCTGCAGAGCGAAGCGACCGGCGTAGAACTCGACCAGGCTAAGGCGCCAGAGGGTCACGGCCACAGCGTGTTCATCAAGTTCCTTGCGCGCTGTGTAAAAGCCCTCGAGCAGCCTGCGTGCTCGATCGAGTCGCCCTGTCCAAAGGAGCGTGCTCGACACGGACTGAGTGACCTCTGCGAGCACCTCGGGATCACCCGCTGTGACCGCCAGTTCATACGAACGCTCTGCGAGCCGAAGCGCATCGGGCTCGCCGAGATGGAAGTGCGTGTTCGCGACCATCGACAGTGCTCCGGCGAGTAGGGCGGTGTCGTCAAGCCCCTCCGCGATCTCGAGGGACGCTTGCGCGTGGCGCTCTGCGACGAGCAGCCCCTCCGAGAAGCGCGTTTCCGCCGCGAGCCATCGGTGAATCCGAGCCTGGAGCATCGGATCTCCACCGGCCTGCTCGAGAGCCTCACGATGGAGCGCAATCCTGACTGCGGATGCCGGGTGCGAGGTCAGCTGCGAGCACGAGTGCCTCGGCGCGCGGAGTCCCGGCTTCGGCTCGATTGAGGACATCTCGGGCTAGCGCCTCGGCACGGCGTGGATTCGCGGTCGTGAGGTGTGCACGCGCAAGAGCGATCGTCCGGCGGTGGACGTCCTCCCGCGCCTCCGCGGGCGTCAGTCTCAGCGCGTGCTCGCGGAGCTCGACCGCAGCGGCCATCGCGGTCCGCCCGACGGCGACCTCCGCCGCCGCGTCGAGCGCAGTGGCGATGTCCGGGTCGGGGGCTTCTGCCGAAAGCGCAAGATGGCGGGTGCGCTCGACCGGGTCGCTGACGGATTCAGCCAGAGTTCGATGGACGCGCCGCCGCCCACTAACCGACAGCTCCTGGTAGACGGCCGAGGCTAGGAGGGGGTGTGTGAACCGGATGCCGCCATTGACGTGCTCGACAATGCCGGCGCTGAGAGCAGGGTCGAGCGCGCCATCCTCGACTCCGGCCACACTGAAGAGCTCATACGAAGGCCGACCGACCGCCGAGGCGAGCGCCAGGGTTCTTCGGGTCGCGCTCGGCAGCCCGGCGAGCCGTTCGCTGACGAGTCGCTCAAGCGACTGGGGCACCGGGAGCGGCCGGGTGGGGTCCGCGTCCGGCCTGAGCGCACGCGCGAGCTCGAGCGCATAGAACGGATTGCCGCCCGACGTTTCGTGGATCCGCAGCAGCGTGGGCCGTGGAAATCGGCGGTCCAGGCGGTCTCGCAGGAGCCGTTGAATCGCACCCAGGCTGAGCGGGCCGACGACTAGCCGCCCGATGGAGTCAGGGGCGAGCGCCTGCTCGGTCTCCGATGGCTCGATCTCCTCACCAAGCCGGCGCGCCAGCACGAGGACGAGCGGTTTGTCCAGGCGCCTCAAGGCAAAGGAGAGCGCACTTGCCGAAGAGCGGTCGAGCCATTGGATGTCGTCGACGGCGATGAGAAGTCGAGCGTCTGAAGAGAGGATCTCGAGTCCGTTTCGAACGGCAACCCCCAGAGCGCGGGGATCGACAGCGTCCGTCGTCTCCTCGAGAAGAAGCGCGGCTTCGAGCGCACGGCGACGCGGTGGCGGCAAGAGGGCGATGATCTCGTCGAGAACCCCCTCGAAGAGGGCGCCGAGACCGGCGAAGGCGAGCCCACGCTCGGCCTCAGCCGGCCGTGATGCGAGAACACGGAATCCGCGCTCGCGCGCCGCGTCGACGCCGGCGAGCCACAACGTCGACTTGCCAATCCCTGCCTCCCCCTCGAGGACGAGCGCGGCGGGGCGAGCAGGCACGGTCTCGAAGAACTCCGCAAGCGACTGTAGCTCGCCCTCTCTGCCGACAATCTCGACGGCCATTGCCTTGTAACAAGTGTGACACTGGGCGGCCTGGAGTTCGATGCCGGCGTCCGCCCTTGGCTGCGCGTCCTTGCTAGGTCCCTGCCCGCCGGAAATTCAGCGTCTTGATCATCGGATCCATCGGCAGGCGCCTTGGCGGCCGCTTTGTGCACTTCCCCTGCCGACTGCCTCAATGGTAAGGAGGGGGGTCGACGGTTCGAGCCCGTCAGAGGGCTCTGCAAAAGTCCCGCAAATCAGGGACTTCCCTTTCGGATCGGCTTGCACCTTCAACAACGTGCATTTAAATATGGAGCCGATTATGGAGCTTTCAGATTTGCAAGCGCCACGTGAAGCCGGCGTTTTCGTCGTCGCGCCCGCGCTGAGCTGGCGCCTGCGCGACGTGCCGCTAAGCGAGACGGCCCCAGTCGAGGCCTCGGAGCCCGAGCCCCGAACGCCCGCAGGATCGAGCGCCGGCGGCTGATGAACGCGCTAACGGCAGACGGGTTGACTCGGCGCTTCGGGGATCTCGTTGCGGTGAACCACCTGACGTTCGAGGTTCCCGACGGTGGCGTCGTCGGATTCGTGGGCCCGAACGGCTCGGGGAAGTCGACGACGATCCGCGTCTTGCTCGGCCTGATCAAGCCGAGCGCTGGTTCGGGAACGGTTCTGGGCGAGTCGATTCAGCACCCCGAGAGCTTCGCCGACCGGGTCGGCGCGCTGATCGAGGCCCCCGCGTTTGTGGGTTCGTTGTCGGGCCGGGACAATCTGCGGAGTCTGGCCGCACTGCGCGGCTTGCCCGCAAAGCGCGTTGACGAAGTGCTCAAGATCGTGGGCCTGGCCGGTCGCGAGGACGACAAGGCGTCGACCTATTCGCTCGGAATGAAGCAGCGGCTCGGTATCGCGGCTGCGTTGCTGCCGGATCCGGAACTGCTGGTCCTCGACGAGCCGATGAACGGGCTCGATCCGGCCGGCATCGTCGAGATTCGCGAGCTGCTCAAATCGCTCGCCGCCGGTGGCCGGACGGTGGTGGTCTCCTCGCATCTTCTCGCTGAGCTCCAGACGATGGTGGACAGCCTGGTCGTGATCCGGTTCGGGGAGCTCGTGTATGCGGGCAGCCTCAAGGGTCTAATGGAGCACGCGACCGAACGGGTGGTCGCAGCGCCCGAGCCGGCATCCGACCTGCCCCGCCTGGTCGAGATCGTCGAGGAGAAGGGCTGGACGTACGAGGTCTCCGATGACGAGGTGATCGTCACCATGCCGGCCGAGCGGTCTGCCGATCTGTACCGGGCCAGCGCCGCAGCGGGACTCACGCTGCGCATGCTCAATCCAGAGGCTGACACGCTCGAAACGGTGTTCCTGCGGCTGACCGGAGCGACTGACACTGAGCTCTCCGAAGGGCGTCGCGTCCAGCGGCACGGAGACGGCGGCTGATGCGCGCCTTCCGCTCGGAGCTGATCCGGATCCGGCGGCCGGCCTTTCTCTTCGGAGGCATCGGCCTGATGGCCCTGTTCGCGGGCCTGGTCTCGATCTTCATCTTCACGTCGGCCGAGAACGCACCCGCTGCTCCGCAAGCCGGACAGGGTGCCGGCGCGTATACCGTCGCCGAGATCGCCAAGCCGGGCGGCTTCCTCACCGCCTTGCCGACCGTGAGCAGGCTGGCCGGGGTGATCCTGCTCGCGCTCTGGGCGATCGCGGTGGCTACCGACTACAGCACGGGACTGATCCGCATCCTTGCCCAGGCGCATCCGAACAGAACGCGCCTCCTAGGCGGCAAGATTGCCGCCCTGAGTGTCTTCACCATCGTTGCCACGACGGTGACGACGCTCGTCGTCGTCGTCGTCGCGCGGCCTCTTGCCAAGCTCGAGGGCATACCGATCGAGGCATGGAAGACCGACTTCGCGTCCCATCTTGGGAAGGGCTTCCTCGACTTCACGATCGCAGGGCTCGTCTGGGGACTCATCGGCCTGATGCTCGCCGTGCTCACCCGCAGTTCGGCCATCGCGATCGGGATCGGGCTCGGCTTTCTGCTGGTCGTGGAAAGCCTGATATCCATTGTCGCGCCGAGCGCCAGCTCCTATCTGCCCGGGGGCACACTGGAGACCCTCGCTTCCGGGGGAAACGACCAACTCGCCTGGGGTGCGGCACTCGGGCTGGTCGTCCTCTACGGCGTCATCGCCACCATTGTCGCCCTTGCGGTGTTCCGCACCCGCGACATCACGTCCTGACCTCCAAAAGCGCACCCGTTCATTCCGGTACGCCGGGTAGACGCTTCTTGATTTTCGACACCGTGTGGATTTTCACCTCCGCCGCCCACGGTCCATCAACGGTCCGCAGGCTCTTGGATGCCATGGCGCTGATGTCTGCCGAGAGGTTGGTGACCAGCACGTCGTCGCCGTGGAAGACGAGGCTGTTCGACCAGAGAAAACCGATGGGCGCGCCGTCCTCGTCGATCCCGCCGAAATCGCCGAGTTTCGCGATCACGCGGCCCTGCTTCGGCTCGAGCACCATCACCTCGTCGGACTGGTTGCACGCGATCCAGAGGTTGTCGTGCTCATCAATGATGATGCCGTCAGGTCCACCGCCCGCACGGTTGACGAAGACCTCGGGTGTGCCGGGCTCGAGTGGTGAGCCGCTCACCGGTATCTCGATGATGGTGTCTTGTGCGGTGTTGGCGACGAACAGCGCTGTGTGCTTCGTATTGAACGTGAGGCCGTTTGCGCCGATGGCGGGCGGCGGCCTCGTTGGCTTGAGAAGCGGGCTCGTGACCCAGGCCGTTGCTGCACCGCCGTCCTTGCCGACTCTCCAAATGATGCCTTGGTGCGCGTCGGTCACGTACACGTTGCCATCCGCATCAAACGTCAACCCGTCGAGGCCGGGATTCTCGCCCGTAACGGTGATGAACACCGAGGTAGCACCAGTCATGGGATCGACGGTGAAGACCTTCGGGTTTTTGTAATCGACTACGAGCAGCCTGCCCGTGTTCGGTTGGAAGCGCAGGTCAAGGAGCCAGGGACTGGTGCCCTGCATGCGGACGGTCCGCAGAAGCTTGCCGTTCGGGTCGAAGACAAAGAGACTTCCCGGGCTCGTGTCCGGCTTGTTCGCCCCTACCGTGACGACGTAGACATTGCCGTCGGCGTCCACGTCGATCCCCTCCGGGTATGCCTCGCCCGGCGGCAGCGTGGCAAAGCGCTCGACCTTGCCGCGGTCAAAGGCGTGCACAGTGATCGGCGTTGCCAGCGCCGCCAGTAAGACTGTTAAAGAGGTCTTTGGTTGTGCCTAACGGCCGTGTCATCCGGTGATGACGACGCCGCGGCGGCTGTAGAGGTCATCCGTGGCCGCTTGCAGGAGGAACGAGGCCACGCCCGCGCGTGAGATTTTCTGCGACATCCTGACCTTCTCGCTTTCGGGGACGACCCTAGCCTCGGTCTTGGGCCCGTTGGTCAGCTTGGTGGCGTAGACAATCGTCCAGTCGAGGCTGCTGGCGCGCAGGACTTCCTCACCGGCAGCCTTGTCCTTGATCTGACTACCCATTACTACGCCGGTTACGACCTTGGTGACGGGAGTGAGCCGGTCACGCGCGACGGCGAAGGAGGACAAGATGACGACGCGCTCGGGTTCCTTCTGTTTGGCCGCGTCCACAATGGCGCGCGTCGCCTCGGCCATCACCGGTCCTCTCGCGCCGAGGACGCTGATGACAGCGTCGCCCCCGTTCATGGCCTCGGAGACCGCCGCGCGGTCGGTTGCGTCGCCTTCGACAGCATCGAGGTTGGGATTGGTGATGGTCAGTTTCTGCTCGGACCGAACGAGTGCCGTGACGCGATGTCCTGCGGCGAGCGCCTGCTCGACCAGCGGAATGCCGGTGGCGCCAGCGGCGCCGAGGACGCTCAGTTTCATCCGGTCTCCTCGCATCGCGATTGCGCGCGCGGCGCCCGCGAACGTCTCATCATCGGAAGCTTCCCGCCGGTCATTCTACGGCTGGTGCTGCCGAGGAGGACTGCCAACGTGATGCCACGGTGAGCGGCAGGGTGCGGCGCGGGCCGCGCCTTTACAAGTCCTGTTGCCTAGAGAGATGACAGCGGATGGAGCCTCTATGGAGCCCCGTGGTTGCAACCGATGGCAATCAGTGGCGAATCAGATCTGCGCGGAAACCGCAAAAACAAGCGAAATCCGTTGCCGTCGGTTGCCACCAGTTGCCGCTCGCAGCGCATGGTAAGGAGGGGGTCGACGGTTCGAGTTCGTCAGAGGACTTGAACAGAAACCCTACGAATGTCGAGGGGTTTGTGTTGCCTGCACTGGCGAGATGTCGACGCTTCGCCGGTACGAGACGGGTACATTTTGGGACTGGCGGGCACGCCATTGCCAAACGCAAGCAGGACTGCGATAGGGAGTCAGTTTCGCGCCAGCGCGGGCAACGCCAACCGCCCGTTTGCAGGAATTTTTTAGGTGAGTGGTCGCGATCGAGTGTCTCGACCGCGCTCAGGTTGTGTCGCGCGGCGTCGCACGCAGGCGTGCAACCGATGAATCCGGGCACCTACTGCCCTCGGCTGGCGGGATCGACGCCGGCGAAGGTGAGGAAGTCCTTCATGCGGAAGGAGGACCCGGCCGGTGTCAGCGCGGGCATCCACTTCGGCTTCTGCATCAGGTAGGAGCGCGGGTCGCTCTGCAGCAGCCCGATCAGCACCTCGGCGACGATGCGTCCGCCGACCGGGCCAAGGTGCAGGCCGTCCGTGACGAGCTCCGCCTCCTTGAGCACGTAGTACCAAAGCGGCGTGCTCGACTGGAACCCGTACGGCTGCAGCTCGCTCAGGTCGTCGTCGCTGAGCGGTATGACGCCGATAGCGCGCGCGACCGACTGGCCGGAGGGAAGGCTCCAGGTGAGCTGACGCAGGAGGTTCCGCTGCGCGAGCGACTGCGGAGCGTCGTGGCTGGCGATCGCGCCGAGGGGGAGGTTGAAGAGCGGCGTGGAGAGCTTCGTGTCGATGCGCTTGTTCGGCTTCACCTCGCCGTCGGCGAAGTCGAAGAACGTCTGCCAGCCGACGAAGCGCCGCGGCGCGCGTACGCCGCCGCGCAGGTCGACCGGATCCGATTGCCCCTCGCCGGCGGGATCGAAGACCATGCCGAAGAACGGCTGGCCGTCGTCGCCGCCCAGGTTCGCACGGTAGGAGGGACGCACCATGCTGTGCCCAAAGCGGTACGCGCCGGCCTGGAACTCGACCGGGATGAAGCCTTGGCGCATGCGCGGCTTGTAGAAGCGGCGCCTGTTGCGCAGCACGTCGTCGACCAGCACCTGTCCGACGATCTGGGGCAGGAACTCGTGCAGGACGAGCCAGTGGTAGTGCCAGGTGGTCAGCTGCCGCGCCTTCTTGAAGGTCGAGCCGCCCTTGTAGCCGTCGGCGCGCGCCCAATCGACCGCGTTGTTGTGGAAGAGGACGAACGCGCACTGCAGCCCGGCGATGATCAGGTGCTCGTCGTTGCGCGGATCCGGAATCACCGCGCTGTTGTCCTCGAGCCGCGGCAGGTCCTCGAACCGGCCGCCGAAGCCGATGCGCAGCTTGTCCCGGTCGGCCGGATCGTAGAGCTGCGGGCTCGCGACCGGCCCTTGCCCGTACAGGGAGTCGAGATCCAGTGACGGCGTCCGGGCGTTCACCGACGCGCTCGGATCGGTCGGCACCCCCAAAGGCGAGCTTGTGTCGAAGGTGATGTCGTGGTCGACGAACTGGCCGAAGAACGTCGTCCCCGCGGTATGCGTCGGGTTGTTCGGGTTATTCGCGCTCAGGCTCGGATCGGTGATCAACAACACCGGCCCCTTGCTCAGATCGTCATTCGCGTCGAGCAGCCCACCCGGCTTACCAAGGTCTGCCAGCGCAGCCCGGACCGCATCGCTCGCCCCCGCAAATGGCGGCAGCTTCGGAAACATGCGTCCGAACGTCGTCGGGCCCGTCGCGACAGTTGCGCTCCGCGCCGCCTGCGCCCGCGGCGCGAACGCACCCACGCCACCCGACAGCGCGACCGCACCCGCTCCAGCACCCGCGCGTTTCAGGAAACCACGCCTGCTAAAGCGCGAAGGCTTCGATTGTTCCCCGGACCTACTCATCGGTGCTCCTCTCCTGCCACTCGCTCTTATTTCCCGTAGAAGCCGTACGTCGAGGGCGCAACCTGGACTGGCCCGTAGGCCGGACCCAGCGGCGTGCCCCAGTCGCGGGAAAGCTCGAACCGCTCGCTATGCGGCTGGCGGCTGCTGTCCGCTGCGACGACAGCAGGAGTAGCAGCGACCCCGATGACGATGCCGATGACGAGTGCGATGCGCCTCATGAGCGCCTCCTTCCGTCCACGATCTCCATGACTCGACCGTAGGAGGCGATTGCGCTCTTGTCGTTCGCGCCGGCGACGTTGCAACTGTCACCGTCGTGACACGCGTCGGTTAGGTGACAAGCCGCACGGTTGCGAGGCTACCCCAGGAGCCGCGACGTCCGAACCTCCCGGGCCCGATCATCGAGCGCGGACAACAGCCGTTTCAGCTCGGCAAGATGCGCACGAAAGTCGTGGACGCGACGACACGCCGGTGCGATCGCGTCCAGAGGACTAGCCGGATCCGCGTCGAGCGCCGCAAGCCGATGCTCGAGGCGCTTGAGCTCCGCACCCAGGATGAGCGAGTAGCCCGACCATCCTCAGAGAGCTTCCGCAGCCCCGCCTCGGTGACGAGCCGCCGTGGATTCGCCAGCACGATGCAAATCCGTTCCTTTAGGGCGGTGTCGAGCTCGAGCCAGGCTTCAGGCATCGTGGCCGGTGGAGGGCCCGGCACCCTCGAGCGATAGAGCGTGATCGTGGGACTCGATGAGCTTGACCGTGATCAGCGGCGGACCCGTTGCCTCGTCGTGGCCGAGGAAGACGAAGATCTTTCCGTTTACCTTGGCGACGCGCTCGCCCCAGGGAAAGTCCTCCGCGGCACCGGGGAGTGACAGCGGAACGCCCGTAGCTGAGCCCGGAGATCGGCCATCGGCACTACACGAACGTCATGTCATCGACGGGCTTGGCGAAAGCGGACTGGGGTGTCGTGGCTCGTACAGGCCGAGTTCGCCGCCGCCGGGCAGCCGGATCGCGGTAACGAGGCCGAACCCCTCGTCGCTTACCGACCGGCTGAACTCGACTCCCTTCGCCTCCAGCTCCTCGACTGTGGCGCGAACGTCGTCGCACATCAGGTAGAGCTCGTGCCGGCCGTCCTCGTCGGTGGGATGGGCGGCCAGCTCGGCGGGTGGGAGGGCAAAGATCAGCCACCCATCCCCGGCGTCAACGGACGACAGCTCGAGCACGTCGCGGAAGAAGGCGCGATCCGCCTCTGCGTCCGTGGTGAAGATGACTGCGTGGACTCCGGTGATCATCTTCGACCTCCTTGCTTAAGCGTCAGTGCGCCGACCTGGACGAGCCTCATCTATCTGCAGGCGATTCTGGATCTCTCTTTAGGCGGCCGTGATCCCGCATTGGCCGGCCGAATCATTGATGCGCCCCTTCACCATGCCGCAGGGAACGACAAACGGCTTCTTCGTGCACTGGATGTGCAGCTCTTCCGCGCTCGCGTCGTAACTCCATGCCAGCGTGAAACCTCTTTCGCTCGCCTCTCCGTGATCCGAGTCGATGCGGATGCCGTATTCGCGCCTTACTACCTCCTTTGCGCATTCCCATTTTGAGGAGTCAACGCCGGAGTAGTTCAAGGGGTCACAAGCCACTCCACTTCACCTCCTGGGCTCGCTCGACGATGCCCCCGCGCTCTAATAGCTGACGACGTCAACCTCCTCGCAGAGGATGACGGTCGGCTCTCCTTGAACGCCCGCCTGCTCCATCTCTTCCTTCAGGGCGGGATCTGCCAGGAAGCTGCCGGCGCGCTCCTCTGCGGGGAACTCGACCAAGACGACGACGTCGTTGGGATCGTCGAGCGATCGATAGAGCCGATGTCCCGTCGCGCCATGCTTGGTGCGGACGATCCCTCCCTGCTCGTCAAAGACGGGCTTCCAGCCGGCGAAGTCACGAACTCGATGTTGGACAAGGATGATCAGGAGTTACCTCCGTGGTTGTGGGCAAGTGTTGGGGACCGCACAGGTTCACTGGGTGAACTTGTCGCAGTCGGCGGCACGCGTCAAGGTGGTCGCATGCAGAGCTACGGTCAGTTCTGTCCGGTTGCCCTCGGGGCCGAGGTCTTCGCCGAGCGCTGGACGCCGCTCATTCTGCGCGAGCTGCTCCTCGGCAGCCACCGCTTCAGCGAGCTTCGGCGCGGCCTTCCACGCATCTCGCGCAACCTGCTGACCCAGCGCCTGGCCTCGCTCGAGCGGGCCGGACTGATCGAGCGTCAGCAGCGCTCAAACGGCCACGGCTACGACTACCACCTGACCTCGGCCGGTGAGGAGCTGCGGCCCGTTGTGACAGCCCTGGGCACCTGGGGCTACAAGTGGGCGGCGAGCGAGCTGCAGGAGGACAACCTCGACCCTGGCCTGCTCATGTGGTTCCTGCGCCGACGCGTCAGGGTCGAGAACCTGCCGGAGTCGCGGGTCGTGGCCCGCTTCGACTTCCACGCCCAGGGAGTGCGGTCTTTCTGGCTCGAGGGGCAGCAGTCTTTCTGGCTCATCCTCGAGCGGCCGGCGGTCGACCTCTGTCTCAGCGACCCGGGCTTCGAGGTCGACCTGACGGTGAATGCCGATGTCGCAGAGTTGACGCGGGTCTACCTCGGGCACATCAGCCTCATACAAGCGATCAGAGAGGGATCGGTGGAGGTTGTCGGGGACAGCGAGCTCCGCAGCGGTTTTCACGACTGGATCGGCATCAGTCCCTTCGCGAACGCGACGTCATCGCCTAGCTGACGACCTCCGAACGCTCCGCGCAGGTTCATTTTTAGGGCTTGTCTCCGGGCCGGCCGGCTGCCCATGGTGCAGCGGGGTCCCTACCGGAGAGGAGAACTGCGGATGAGAAAAAGATTCACCACCGGCCTCGCCGCGATGCTTGGGCTGATCGCTGTCTTGGCGTTGGGGCCGGCCGGAACGTCGGCCGCGCCCGGCGATAACGCCGTCGTCCACTGGAACGGCGTCGCCACAACGGCGATCGCCGCCGGCCCTACGCCGACGACCCTCCGTCCACCCGCCAGCAGCAGCGTGCTCGGCGCCATGGTGAACGGCGCGATGTACGACGCCGTCGCTGCCGTCGAGGGCGGTCTCGAGCCGTTCGCCACCGGTGTGACAGCACCCCCCGGCGCATCGGCAGATGCTGCTGTGGCGCAGGCGGCGAGAGACGTTCTCGTCGTCCGCGTGCCGGGGCAAGCGCCGGCCGTCCAGACCGCTTACGACGCGTACATGGCGTCGATTCCGAACGGGCCTGCGAAGGACGGAGGCAAGGCGGTGGGTGCGGCCGCGGCAGCCGGAATGCTCGCGATGCGGACCGGCGACCACTTCGACGACGTCGTTCCCTACGTCCAGCCTCCGACCGGGCCGGGCGTGTTCGAGCCGATCGCGCCGACGCCGCCCGTGGACGTCAAGCTGCCGCTCGTTCGCCCTTTCACCTACGAGTCGCAGTCTGCATACCGGCCGCGTGGCCCGCTCGAGCTGACGAGCAAGCGCTACGCACGAGCCGTGGCGGAGGTGCAGGCGTACGGCCGCGTCGACAGCGCCGTTCGAACGCCGGCGCAGACCGAGACCGTCCGCTTCTTTACCGAAAGCCCCTTCATCCAGTTCAACCGCACCGTGCGTGAGCTGGCGATCGCGCGTGGACTCGACCTGCGCGAGTCGGCGCGGCTGCTCGGGTACATGAACGTCGCGACGGCGGACACGATGATCGCCTGCTGGGAGGCCAAGTACCACTACATGTTCTGGCGCCCGAATCATGCGATCCAGCGCGCGGACACCGACGGGAACCCGGCCACTTCGCCGGACACGACCTGGCTGCCGCTGATCGTCGGTAACCACCCGGAGTACCCGTCCGGCCACGCGTGCGGCACCGCCGCCCTGACCGAGTCGCTGCGCGACTACTTCGGAACGAAGCACGTCGAGTTCGTGATGTCCAGCACCGCCGTCGGCGCCGGCCCGCCACGGACGTACGACAACGTGGATGACCTCGTCGCCGACGTCGAGAACGCCCGCGTCTGGGGCGGTCTGCACTTCCGCACGACAATGACGAGGACCGCCAAGTACTTCCCGCGCATCGCCCGCGACGTCGGGCGGAAGTACTTCCTCGACGACGACGGCCGAAAAGGCAACAAGCACAACGACGACTGACAAAGGCAACCCGGGCGGGCCGACCCCCAGCGGCCCGCCCGGTGACGCTCGGGCTCAAACCTCCGCCGCTCTCTGAAGATCAGCGGAGTTGGTCGGTGACGTCATCGTCCCGGGCTTGCGCAAGGCTCCAGCCTTGCTATGCGAGTGCCCGTAATGGGAATACCCCAGAGACGGCGATGTTCTCGCTAAAGCGCGGCGACTGTAACGGCACTCTCGTCCTGTTCGTTCTGCTTGCGGCTGGCCTTGCCGGCTGCGGCTCAGCCGGATCGGGAGCGAACGAGGAGATCGCCTTCGTCGTCTCGGGCCCCGGCGAGACGACCCACATCGTGGCCGTCGACGGCGACGGAAACCAACGGCGCGACATCACGCCTCCCAGCGACCCCGTCGTGGGAAGGCCAGCATGGTCGCCCACCGACCCGGACGCGATCCTGGTCGATGCCAGGCCTGCGTCGCTCGTCGATCCGACCACCGGCGGGCGTCGCCCCGTGGCCACCGGGTCAAGCCCGGTGTGGTCGCCGGACGGAAAGCGGGTAGCCCTCTTTCGGCCGGACAAGGGGATCGTGATCGTCTCGCCGTCGGGGGAAGAGCTCCAGCAGATCGAGCTGCCCATCGAACCGACGCCGGTCGACTCGGTCGACTTGGTGTGGTCACCGACGCGTTCGGAGCTCGCGGTCGCGCTTACGCCTGAAACTGCCAGCGCGTTTTCTCCGCGTCGCCTCTACCGAGCCCCGCTCGACGGGGGTGAGCCGACGCTCCTCGTCGAGCCGGAAGACGGTTTCTCGGCTCCGACATGGCTGCCGAACGGCGATCAGATCGCCTACCGCACCGAGCTCGAGGACGAGCTATGGGCCATCGGCCGCGACGGCGGAAGAGCTCACAGGCTCGAGCGCGGCGTGCGCTCCGTCGCCTGGTCGCGTAGCGGCCTCCGCGCCGTTGCCGCACTCGAGGCCGACGGCCTTATTTCGATTTTGATCGGCAACAAGCGTGTCCTTACCGGCGCCGCGGTTGACGGCAGGCCCAACGACCTCACGTGGTCGCCGGCCGGCGACGCGCTCGCAGTCGCGACGGAAAAGGGCGCGTTTCTCTTCGCCTCCGATGGTCGCAGACTCAGTCGATTCGAGGGTGAGGCGCGGTCGCCCTCCTTCTCGTCGGACGGAAGCCGCGTGGCGGTACTGCTCGACTCGGAGCTCGTCGTCGCCGATCGAGACGGCCGCAATCGGCGCAACTTGTCGAGGCCACACTCGGACAAGCACCCGGTTTGGTCGCCGGACGGAACGCGGATCGCGTTCGAGCGCCACCGGCCGCAACGCGTAAGCCGCATTGTCGTCGCGAATGCCGACGGAGGCGGCGAGCGCGATGTTGGCGAGGGATCGTCTCCGCTGTGGGCGCGCGACGGGACCGCCGTTGTCGCAGTAAGGCCGGAGCCAACTGGGCCGGCGGATGCCGGTCCCCCCGAGATCTGGTTGCTGGACGCGGACGGCGAGGGCCACCGAAAGATCGCCGATGGCATGTACCCCTCCGTCTCCACGGACGGGACGCGCGTCGCCTTCGTCCGCTACACGAGCGTCCAGATCGACAGAGATGTCTACACCGAGTCATCGACGCTGTTCAGCATCGGCGTCGATGGAACCGGGCTCAGGCGCATCGCATCGACCAAGGGGACAGA
Organism: uncultured Actinomycetes bacterium; assembly: GCA_963842235.1. Lineage (GTDB taxonomy): Bacteria > Actinomycetota > Thermoleophilia > Gaiellales > Gaiellaceae > JACDAN01. The sequence goes on from CAWJFT010000001.1 coordinate 247,338, forward strand.
GGCGGCGCACTTCTCCGAATCGGCGTGGCTTCCTGGCGACAGAGAGCTCGCCGTGCACGCGACGAGCATCGTCGACGAGAGGCTCTTCCTCGTGTCTGTCGATGGCAGGAAGGAGTTCGTCTCGGAGATCAGCTCGTCCAACTCCGCGTTCTCCGCCCATGGAGCCAGTCTCGCCTTCTTGCGGGATCACCAGCGCAGCAGGGAGCTCGTCATACAACGGGAGGGTGACGAGACAGTGCGAGTCCGGCCGCCAGAGGTGGGCCATTTTCATGGCCCGCTCAGCTGGTCACGGGACGGACGAAAGCTGGCGCTCATGGTCTCTGGCCCCTCTGACCGCGGAACTGCGAAGGAGGCGATCTACGTCGTCGACTCCGACGGGTCCGGCCTCAAGCGCATCGCGGAGGCGAACCGCTTCGATGGCGGGCCTGCGTGGCGCCCGCGGCCGGCTCGCCGATAATTCGCAGATGCGGTTCGAGGCGACGATCGAGAAGCGCGGGAGCGGTCACATGCTCGAGATCCCATTCGACGTCAAGGCGGAGTGGGGGAAGGCGCGCGCGCCGGTGGCCGCGACGATCAACGGTCACACCTTCCGCTCCACGGTCGCGGTTTACAGCGGTCGCTATCTGCTTGGGCTGAACCGCGAGGTGCGCGAGGCCGCCGGCGTTCAGGCGGGAGACCGCGTCGTCGTCGACCTCGAGCTCGACACTACGGAGCGAACGGTCGAGCTCCCGCCCGAGCTCCGGGCGGCGTTCGAGGACGATCGGGAGCTGCGCGCTTTCTTCGACTCGCTCTCGTTCACCCATCGCAAGGAGTACGTGCGCTGGATCGAGGAGGCGAAGAGGGAAGAGACGCGCCGCGCCCGCGCCGCCAAGGCGGTCGCAATGCTCCGCGACGGCGTCAAAACACCATGACCGCGGAGGGCCTTTCCGGGCCCCTCCGAAACGCTTCGTTTCAAGTTTGCGCCGCGCTTTTGACCCGGGAAGCGTGCCGTGCTCCTACTTCCCGTCGCTCTCGGTCAGGCCTGCCGACAGTGACCGCGCGGCTAAGCGTCCCCCCGTCTGGCCGCGGGAATAGGCCGGCGGACTACGGCGCCGGCGAACGTCGAGTCCGCGCCCAGGATCGCGCCCAACCACATGCCCGTGACCCACGGCCGCCGCCACAAGAAGCGGTTCTGGTACGCGAGTGGCACCACCGCCGCTTGCTCGCCGATCCAGACCCGCTCGAACTCGCGGTAGGTGCGCAGGCGCTCGTCCTGGTCGCGGAGCGAGCCCGCTCGGGTGAGCAGCTGCTCGAGCCCTTCGTCGTAATGGAACCACGGCCAATCGGGGTTCCTTGGATCGTAGATACCACTCGGATCGGGGTAGGAGGCGCCCCAGAGCCAGATGAAGCAATGGCAGGCGCGCTCCTCGATCGCTGCGTCCAGCTCGGGGTCGGAGGCGGTGGATAGAAGTCGAACTCGAACGCCGACCGCCGCAAGCTGAGCGGCCACGTCAGACGCGGCGTTCTCCCACAGATCGAGGTACGCCAGCCCGATCTCGCCGAGGGCACGTCCGTCGGCGTAGCCCGCCTCGCCCAGAAGGGCGCGGGCACGATCCGGGTCGAACACCGGAGCGACGCGATGCGAGTGGCCTGGCATCGCTGGCGGGATCATCCCGCTGGTTGCTGCCGCTGCTGCTCGTAAGGCCTCCGCCGGCCCGTGCCGGTCGATTGCGTGCGCTAGGGCACGGCGGACACGGGGGTCGTCGAGCGGCGCCCGTCTCGCGTTGAAGCCGAGATACCACGTCGAGATCGCGGGAGCCCGCTCCACGACCGCCTCGTCGGTCGCAACGGCTCGGAATGCAAGCATCTCGTGGAGGACGTCGTACTCGCCGCTTCGCCACCGCTCGACAGCGACCGCCGGCGAGGTTTCGAGCTCGATCGTCACCTCGCCAACGTTTCCATGCGCGCCGTACCAGCCCGGAGCGGACGCGATAACGACGCAATTCTCGTCGCGGCTGGTGAGGACGTACGGGCCGTTCCCGACGAGCGGGACCGCACGGTGCCAGTCGCGTCCCTCCCGCTCGTAAAGGTGCCGCGGCCAGGCGAAGAATGAGTCCTGGCCGAGGAGGTACAGGAAGTGGTTTCGCGGCTCGCGAAGGCGAATCTCGAGCGTGCGCTCGTCGAGAGCGCTCGCGCTGACCCCGTCCAGCAAGAACGCGGTAGTTACGTCGTCCTCGGCCATCTGGGCATAGGTGAACGCGAAGTCGTGCGCGGTGACCGGCGCTCCATCGCTCCACTGGGCGTCCCGGCGAAGCGTGAACCGGTACGACCGCCCGTCGTCCGAGACGGCGAAGTGCTCGGCGAGATCGGGCTCGATCTCGAAGTCGCGTCCGATCGCGACCAGGCCGCGGAAGAGGTTGCTTGTGACCTGAGCCGCGGGCAGGGTCCAGCTGTGGCCTGGTGCCACCGCTCCGTCCCAGGCCGTCGTCATCGCCCAGGTGATCCGCTCGCTCGGCTCCAGCCGTACCGGCGCGGGCGCGGGTCTTGCGAACGCCTCTGCGAACGCCTCGTTCGCCGCGGGGTAGTCGAAGGCGAGGTGGTAGGTGAGCGCGATCTTGAGCAGCGTCTGACGGGCGCGCGCCTCGTCGCCCGTCCGCTCCATGAAGGAGAGCGCCCGCCGGTAGAGATCGTTCGCCTCCTCGTCTGCATAGACTGCCCGGGCTGCGTCGCCCGCCTTGAGCAGGTACTCGATTGCGGGCTTCGGCTCGTCCGCTTCGGCGAAGTGGCCGGCAAGGAGTCCGTACACCTCCTCCGGCGAGTCACGGTGGAGCTCCACGAGGGCCTCGCCCACCCGCAGATGGAGCTCGTGCCGGCGGGCCTCGACGAGCGTCCCGTAGGCGACCTCCTGCACGAGGCCGTGTCGGAAGCGGTACTCGGGCGCGGCTCCGCCCCGCTCCTCGACCACGAGCTGAAGCCACTGGAGCTCGGAAAGGGTCCGCAGCAGCCGCGCCCGGGGGAGGAGCCGCTCGAGCAGAGGCAGGCCGAAGGAGCGCCCGATCACGGCTGCGGTCGTGATTACCTCGCGCGCCTCGGCTTCGAGTCGGTCTAACCGCGCCTGCAAGGCTTCCTGGATGGCGGCTGGGATTGAGGCCTCGCCGGCGAAGACGACGCGACCGTTCTCCCGCGCGAGCGCGCCGCGCTCGCGCAGATCGCGGATTGCCTCCCCGACGAAGTACGGGTTGCCGCCGGTCCGCTCGGCGAGGAGCTGCGCGAGCTCCTCCGGCAGTTCTCCTCCGGCGTCCGCTTCTGCGAGCGCGAGCGCGTCCGCATCCGGAAGCGGCTCCAGCCCGAACGTCCAGGAACAAACGCCGGAAGCGCCTACGAGCACGGTCGACGAGTTGCCAGGCGGGATGTTCGGAGTCACTGCGATGGACGAGCACGAAGCAGACCGCAGTCTGCTCGGCTGCGGGAAGCAGCTCGTCGAGCAGCGAGAGCGTCGCCTCGTCCGACCAGTGGAGATCCTCGAGCACGAGACACAGCGGGCGCTCTCGCGCAAGCGCATAGACGAGCTGGTAGAGCCAGTAGAACATCTCGTGCTGGACGGCGTCGCCCGCGAGGTCGCGGATCCGCTGCCCCTGCTCCGGCTCGAGCACCAGGCCGAGCAGGGTGGCCAGCAAGGGATAGGCCTCGTCTGCCTCGTCGGCGAGCGTGCCGGGGAGCTGTGCCCGTAGCTCCAGGCGGACGCGCGCCTCGGGATCGGACAAGCCGAGACCGAGCCAGCCTCTGAGCAGCTCGCGCACCGGCCAGTAGGGGATCGTCTCGGCGTAGGAGACGGCGTGACCGGAGAGGAAGCGCACTCGCTCGTCGAAGCGCTCCTCTGCCTCGGCGACCAGGCGCGACTTGCCGATTCCCGGCTCGCCGGTAATGGAGACGATCGCGCCCCTTCCTTCAACCAGGCCGTGGAGGGCCTCGCTCAGTGCCGCGAGCTCGTGTTTCCGGCCGACGAGCGGCGTTTCAAGGGGTGCGGGGGGTCGTTCGCGGACGCCCACGACGCGGAAGGCGCTGACCCGCTCGCTCCTTCCCTTCAGCTCGAGGTTCCCAAGCTCGTCGAGCTCGAACAACTCGGCGACCTGGCGCGCCGTCGCCGGTCCCACGACGAGATCGCCATGCGTTTGCAGGCGCGCGGCCACATTGACGGTATCGCCGAGCGCGTTGTAGAGGACGTGTGCCGGCGCATCGCCGGCCGGAACCACGACCGGACCCGTGTTGACGGCGACGCGGGCGCGAAGCTCGAGTTCGTAGGCGGACGCGACTTCCGCGGAGTAGTCATCGAGCGCTTCGCGGATCGCGAGCGCGGCGCGGACGGCGTGCTTCGAGTCGTCCTCGTGCGCGACGGGTGCGCCGAAGAGGGCCAGGATGCCATCGCCGGTCAGCTGCGCGACGGTACCGCCGAAGCGCTCGACCTCCTCGCGCATCAGCTGCACGACGTCGTCGAAGACGAACTTTGAGCGTTCCGGGCCGAGCTTCTCGGCGATCGACGTCGAGCCGGCGACGTCGGCCACGAGTACCGAGACGATTCGCCGCTCTCCGGCGGCCACGGACATGGGAGAGTTATACGCCGCTGGATGGGGGCTCGCCGATGACGCGCGGGCCGTGAGGCGACCGGGGAACAGAGGGACCCGGGCGCCGAAGACCAGAGGGACCCCGCGCGCAGAGCTCGGGATTACGATGCCGGCGTTTCCGCGGTCGCTCCGCTGACGACGACAAGCGGAGGGGCCCGGAAAGGCCCCTCCGCGGTCACGCCCTTTTGACCCGGGAGGCGTGCCGCGCTCCTACTTCCCGTAGAAGCCGTACGTCGCCGGCGCAACCTCGATTGGCCCATAGAGCTGACCGCGCTGCGTGTTCCAGTTGCGGGCGTGCTCGTACGGGTCGCGTTTCGATTGGCCGTTGCTGTCGCCCGCCAAGACCACTGTCGGAGTGGCAGCGATCCCGATGACGATGCCGATGACGACCGCGATGCGCTTCATGAGATGCCTCCTTCTGTCAACGATCTCCATGACTCGAGCGTAGGAGGCGATCGCTCTCTTGTCGTTCGCGCAGGCGACGTTGGGGGTGTCAATGTCGTGACACCCTTTTTCCAGGGAAACGCAGGTTGCTGGGGCGCAAGGGACGCCAAGCCGCGCGTACGCCTGTGCGGACCCACTTGCCCTGAGGGGAGCTAAGCGTCGGTTAGGTGTCAAGCCGCACCAAGCTGGCCTCGTGCCCGCGCCGGTTCGCCTCGCTCAGCTCTGACTGGTCCGCTGCGCCGATCCAGCCACAGGCCGCCGAGGCGCAGGCCGCCCGCCCGTATTACGCTAATCGGCGTTTCCGCAGCCGGCCTTTCCGTCACTGACCCATGAAAGCGATCGTTGGTGAGCGCTACGGCCCGCCCGACGTGCTCGAGCTTCGAGAAGTGGACAAGCCGGCCGTCGAGAGCGACGAGGTGCTGGTGCGCGTTCGCGCGTCGTCCGTCAACCCGACCGAGTGGTACCGAGTGCATGGGCCGTTCTTCATCCGACCCTCGGAGGGCCTGCGTCGACCGAAGCGCGCGGCACTCGGGAACGACCTGGCGGGGGTGGTCGAAGCCGTCGGGAAAGACGTTGAGGAGTTTGGGTCGGGCGACGAGGTGTTCGGCACGGGGCTCGGCGCGTGGGCCGAGTACGCCGTCGCGCGCCAGTCTCATCTGGCGCGGAAGCCGACGGACGTGTCGTTCGAGGAAGCGGCGGCAGTGCCGATCGCGGCCCTCACCGCTCTGCAGGCTGTGCGCGACCACGCGCGCGTCCAGCCTGGGCACAGGGTGCTAATCAACGGCGCGTCCGGAGGTGTCGGCACCTACGCTGTGCAGCTCGCGACGTGGCTCGGAGGAGACGTGACCGCCGTGTGCAGCACGCGCAACGTCGATCTCGTCATGTCGCTCGGGGCGGACCGCGTTGTCGACTACACGCAGGAGGACTTCACCCAGCTCGGTGAGCGTCACGACGCGATGCTCGACATCGCCGGTAGCCGCTCGTTCCGCGAGTTCAGGCGCGTCTTGACGCCGCAGGCACGCGTCGTCGCTGTCGGAGCCCCGATGTCGGTGCGCGGGCTCGGACCGCTGAAGCACATCGTCGGCACGCGCCTGAGCGCGCTGGGTAGCAGCCAGAAGGTGATCAACTTCGTCGCCAAGATCACGAAAGACGACCTGCAGGCGATGCGCGAGCTGCTCGAGGCCGGAACCGTCAAGTCGGTGATCGACAGGCGCTACGAGCTACACGAGGTGCCCGAGGCTCTGCGCTACCTGGGGACGACACACGCGCGAGGCAAGGTTGTCATCGTCGTCTAGGGCGGAGGCAGCGTTAGCGCCCGCGAGGCGAGCCCAGCATCCACGACGTCCGAACCTGCCGTGCCCGATCATCGAGCGCGGACAACAGCCGATCCAGCTCGGCGAGATGCGCACGAAAGTCGTGGACGCGGCGAAATGCCGGCGGCGATCGCGCCCAGAGGACTAACCGGATCGGCGTCGAGCATCGGCGAGCCGATGCTCGAGGCGCTCGAGCTCCGCACCCAGGATGAGCCTGTAGGCTCGGCCATCCTCAGAGAGCTTCCGCAGCTCCGCCTCGGTGACCAGCCGCTGAGGATCCTCCAGCACGATGTGAATCCGTTTCTTTAGGGGCGTGTCGAGCTCGAGCCAGGCTTCAGGCATCCTGGCCGCGGAGCGTAACGCGGCCCGCGCCAAACAGGATGCGATGACGACACCGCGCCCGCTCTGCGGCCCGCGTCGACTGGCCGCTGCGATCTAGGCGGTCTGGGACACCTTGAGGCGCGCACGAAGCTCGCCTCGTGGCCGCGCCGGTTCGCCTCGCTCAGCTCCGACTCATCGACTGCGCCGATCCGCAGCAGGAGCTCGAACTCGTCGCGCAGGTGCGTGCGCATCGTGATCTCCTGCCAGGGTAGGCGCCGCCGATCGCGGCGAAGGTCGGAGACGGTCACCGGAACGGCAATCCTGCAGAGATAGCGAGCTAGGAGGCCAATCCGCCGTCGAGATTCCCGCGTTCCACTCTACGAGATTGACGCGCGGAGCTCGAAGTCGCGGTCGGGGGAACTCACATGCGCAGGCGAGATCATCCCCACTTCGTAGGCGCGCGCCACTGCGTGTGCGCGGCTGTGGACGCCGAGCTTGGCCATCACCCGCTGGAGGTGGCTCGCGACGGTCTTCGGGCTGATCACGAGCCGTTCGGCGATCGCCTTCTGGTCGTTGCCCGCGGCGAACAGCTGCAGAATCTGGAGCTCGCGGACGGTGAGGGGCAGCAGGCCGTGTATGGCAGGCGCCGCACCACTGGCAGCGTCTACTCGATCGAGGCAGCGACGGATGCGCGCGAGCAGTTCGTCCGGATGAAACGGCTTGAGGACGTAGTCGTCGCCGCCAACCAACAGGCCGGCCGCGCGGTCGAGAGGCTCGGTCCGCTCATCTGAGAGCAGGATGATTGGCAGGTCGTCGCCGTACAAATCGCGCAACTCCCGGCAGATCTCGAGGCCGCTGCCGTCTGGGAGGCAGACGTCGAGGAGAACGAGCCGGGGACGGCTCACGCGAGCGGCGGTGAGGGCCTCGTCGCACGAACCCGCCTGCTCCGACTCGAATCCCGCGCGCTCGAGCAGCGTGACCAGCGATGCTCTGCACGCTGCGTCGTCGTCCACGAGGAGAATCCGGCGACGGCTCACCACACTCCTTCCTCGAGCCACTTCACCTTGTTCTAGCGCGGGGGCACTGCCTTTGCAATCACGGCCTACGACCAATGCAGTAGGCGAAGATGCAGGCGAACGCCCCTATCGAGCGCCTTTTCACAGTCGTAGCGTTCACAGCGACGTGACCCTGCGACACGAACGATCCCGGCCACGAGTCGCTGCGGAGCGAGTCCAACTGAAAGGGGGATGGTTCTCATGCTCCTAATCGCTCGAAGGCGCATCGTTGGTGCGGCATCGGCGCTCACGGTAGCGGTGTCAGCGGTCTTGATTGGAGCGACGATCGCATGGGCGGGCAAAGGCCCCGTCGAGCATCATGTAAGCGCGGGCGGCCCGGATGCGTGCATTGCACTCGGCTTCGAACATCCTGGGTGCGACGCCAACTTCTCGCTGGTCGCGAACGAGTACGCCGACGGCAGCATGTCCGGCGAATACAGCGACCGGTTCGCGAACGGCGACGGCTTCCACGCCGACGTCGACTGCGTCGTGGTGAGCGGTAACGACGCATGGATCAGTGGCGTCATCACGCACGGGCGTTTCGACGGCATAGACCTGGCCGGCTTGGAGGTGCTCACCCGGGTTCGGGACAACGGCACGTCTGCGAACGATCCACCGGACCAGATCAGCTTCTCGTTCATCGATACCGTGCTTCCGGACTGCACCGAGCAGCCCGATCTGCTCCTGCTCGACGCGCCGCAAGGACAGGTGACCATCCGGTAGGACGGCACGCGTAGTTCGCGAGTGAGCTCCCCGCCCCCTCGTAGAGCGGGGAGCTCCTCGCCGGATGTGCAAGTCGGAGCCCCGTCGAACCCCCCTTCGTTGGCCCCGCTCCCAGTGCCTGTGCCGCCGCGTCTCCGGGAGTACCCAGGCTGAACCTCTGAGCCCAGGTGCGGCCCCGGCCGCGCACGGGCTCTCCAACGATGCGATCTAGGCCGTCTGGATTATCTTGTAGGCGCGCACGAAGCTCGCCTCGTGCCCGCGGCGGTTCGCCTCGCTGAGCTGGCCCTCCTCCAGCGCGCCGATCCGCAGCAGCAGCTCGAACTCGTCGCGCAGGTGCGTGCGCATCATCTCCGGGCCGTCGGTGGCGATCGTGAACTGCACGTTGTGCTCCGAGAAGGCGCGGAAGGTGTCGCGGAGGGCGTCCTCGTGGGGCAACGCTTTCGTGAGCAGGTTCGAGGTGGGGCAGAGCTCGAGCACGATCTCGGCCTCGCAGATCTGCGTCATCAGCTTCTTGTCGCGGGCGGCGAGGATCCCGTGCCCGATCCGGTCGGGGCGCAGGGTGGAGACGACCTCGCGGATCTCGGCGATCCCGTACTCGCCGCCCTCCTCGCCCACGTGGATCGTCACCCCGAGGCCGGCGTCACGCGCCTGCTGGACGAGCGGGCGCAGGGTGCGGTAGGGGTAGGGGCCGTCGGCGTTCGGGCGCGGGCCGGCGATGTCGATGCCGACGATCCCGCGCGGCGCGTAGCGGATCGCCTTCTCGACGATGATCTCGTTCTGCCGCTCGGTGAACGTCCGGTCCATCATCAGGATCAGGCCGGCGCGCACCTGCGGGTACTCGAGGCTGGCGCGGTCGAGCCCGCGGATCGAGGCCATGATGATGTGGTCGAGGTCGCGCTCGCCGCCGCGGTTCCGCTTCATCGGGTTGTAGCGGAGCTCGAGCGTCGTGATCCCCTGCGAGCGGTAGGCGCCGCCGATCGCGGCGTGCACCGAGCGCTCGACGGCGAGCGGGCTCGACTGGATCAGCTCCGTCCACTTGTAGATCTGGTCGAGCGCGGTCAGGTCGGGGACCTCGTGCGGGTCCGAGACGGTGACGAGGTCGTCGAACTCCCAGTAGTCCTTGACCGGGAGCGCGATGCCCTGCTCGTGGGCCAGCGTCCACATGATCTCCGTGGCGACCGAGCCGCCGAGGTGGGTGTGCAGCTCGGCGAGGCCTTCCTGGCTGCTCATCGGAGGAGGGTATCGGCGCCGGCGTCAGTCATGCTCATGCCGTGAAGGTGATGGGGATCCGCTGGCTGGGCGTTCGGGCCGAGCGCTACGACGAGATGGTCGGGTTCCTGCGCGACGTTCTGGGGCTCGACGTCGTGTTCGAGGAGGAGGGGACGACGGAGCTCTCGCTGCCGGACGGGAATCGCATCCAGGTGTTCGGGCCCGGTCATCGCTACCACCGGTTCTTCGGCGAGCAGGCCGACGGGCCCGGTTCCGCTCTTCGAGGTCGACGATCTCGACGCGGCGCGCGGAATGCTCGAGGCGGCCGGGATCGAGCTGCTCGGAACCGCCGAGCGAGACTCCGCTTGGGAGTGGCTGCACTTCCGGGCGCCGGACGGCAACGTCTACGAGCTGGCGAGGCGGCTCTAAGGTGGCAGCCGTGCGCCCCGCCGACCTCTACGGGCTCCCGCTCGAGGAGTTCACGAAGACGCGTGACGAGCTCGCGAAGGAGCTGCGGAAGAAGGGAAAGAAGGAGGCGGCCGACGAGGTCAAGGCGCTCCGCAAGCCGTCCGTCTCTGCCTGGATGATCAACCAGCTTGCGCGCCGGCATCCCCAGGAGATGAAGGCGCTCGTCAAGGCCGGGGACAACCTTCGCAAGGCGCAGCGGAGCGCCGTCAGCGGGCGGGATCCGGAGGTGCTGCGGGAGGCGACGCGGAGCCACCGGGATCGCCTCGACGATCTGACGTCCTTAGCGCGTCACGAGCTCGATGCGGGCGGCCAGACCTTGCAGCGGGTCGCGCAGACGCTTCGTGCTGCTTCGATCGACAAGCAGGCGTCGAAGGCGCTCCTCGCGGGCACGCTGGCCACGGACGTCGAGCAGGCTGGCTTCGGGCCGCTCCTCTCGGAGGTTCCGCTGCCGCGCCCCGCGAGGTCGAAGGCCCCGCCCGCGAAGGCAAAGGCGAAGCCGCAAAAGGCGCCCGATCGAACCCGCGAGCAGGCCGCGAAGCTGCGCCGGCAGCTGCAAGAGGCTCGTAAGGGAGCGCGGGAAGAGCGCCGTCGCGCCGATGCCGCGGCCCGGGAGGCCGAAAAGGCGCAGAGAAGTTCCGAGAAGGCCGAGGCGCAGGTGGGCGAGCTGGAAGCACAGCTTGAGCGGATCTCCGGACGCTGACCGACATTTAAGGAATCCGCTGATGCGGTTGGCGCCTATTGCCAATCACACAGGTTCGCCCCTCCCGGGGCGCCGTCACGGGGAGGAAGGACATGACAGCGAAGAAGGCCGTAGTGCGCCGTGCGGCAGGCGCTTCTCTCGCTCTCGTTCTCGCGTTGGTCGTCGTCGGCTCGGCCGCCGCCGCCGCGAGAGACCGAACGCCGCCGACAACGCCGACGAATCTGCATGTAACGAGCCTCAGCCAGACGAGCGTCACGCTCGCCTGGAATCCGTCCACGGACAACTCGGGCAGCTTCTCCTACTCCGTCAGCAAGGACGGACAGGGCTTCACCGTGCCGCAGACGCAGACGTCGTACACGATCGACTGGCTGAGCCCGGGCCAGACGTACAGCTTCTACGTCACGGCTGTCGACAAGGCGCTCAACCGCTCGGGGCAGAGCAACACCGTCACGGTGACCACGCCCGAAGACACGACGCCACCCACGGCCCCGGAGCTCTCGGGGAGCGTGCGAGGCCCCTCGCAGGTCGCGCTGACGTGGACGCGGTCGACAGACGACATCACGTGGTGGACGCTCGGGTACCGCATCTTCGCCGACGGCGCCCCGGTCACAGCGCATGTGAACTGGCACGGCGAGCGCAGCGTCGTCCTCAGGCACCTCGCGCCGGCGACGTCGTACACGTTCACCGTCGAGGCCAACGACTTCAACGGGAACACGACGATGAGCAACGAGGTCACCCTGACGACCGAGGCGACGAGCGACGTGACGCCGCCCTCGGCGCCGACCAACGTGCACATCGTCGCGGATCAGGGTTGCGGCGAGGTCTGGGTCGGCTGGACTCAGTCAACGGACGACACCGACCCTCAGTACGCGATCGAGTACGAGATCTACGTCAACGGCGTGCTGAGCCCGCTTCCCGTCGGAGCCGGAATCGACCAGGACTTCGTCTACGCCACGGCGTTCGGAGAGAACACGTTCACGGTGAAAGCGGTGGATCGGGCGGGGAACACCTCGGAGGCGAGCAACGCGGCGACGGCGGTGCTCTGGCCCTGCTGAGGTCAGGTTTCCGGATCGGATGCTGCAGGGTCGGCCGACGGCCCTGAAGCCCATCCCGAGTCGACCGCCCCGGGGCCGTCTGCCGCGTGCCAGTTGTGAGGCGTCTGGAACGGTGGCATCCTGCTTCCTCACGCCCATGAGCTCGACGTCGTACGAGCAGGTCTGCGCCGCGCATCGCTGGGACGTCCCTCCGCGCTACAACATCGCGTCCGACGTCTGCGACAAGCACCCTCGCGACAAGCTCGCGATGGTGTGGGAGAGCTTCGACGGCTCCTACCGCGAGTTGGCGTGGGGAGAGCTCCAGGACCTCGCGAACCAGGCGGCCCAGGTGCTCCGCGACCTGGGCGTCGAGCGAGGCGACCGCGTCGCGGTCGTGCTACCGCCGACGCCGGAGACCGCGGCGATCTTCTTCGGCGTCTGGAAGCTGGGCGCGATCCTGCTCTCGATGTCGGTGCTGTACGGCGACGAATCGATTCGCCATCGCCTTTCGGACTCGGGCGCGAAGCTCGTGGTCACCGATGCGGACAACGGCCCGCGGTTCGCGGACTCGGAGGCACCGACGCTCGTGCTCGACGCCGACACCCTCGCCGGCGCCTCGACCGAGCCCGTTCCCGGGGACACGTCGGCCGACGATCCCGCGCAGCTCTACTACACGTCCGGAACGACCGGGCTTGCGAAGGGCATCGTGCACGCCCACCGCTACATCCTCGGCCACGAGGAGTTCGTGTACAGCCACGAGGTCGCCGACGGCGAGCGGTTCCACGGCATGGGCGAATGGGCGTGGGCGGCGGGTATCGCGCCGTTGCTAGGGCCTTGGCGGCTCGGCGCGGTGCAATGCGTGTACCGGCGCGAGGCCGGCTTCGATCCGCACCGGCAGTTGGACTTCCTCAGCCGCCACGACGTGACGAACGTCTTCACGACGCCGACGGCGATGCGGGCGATGATGGCGATCGACGACGCCGGGACCCGGTATGCGCAGAAGTTCCGGCGTGTCTGCTCGGCCGGCGAGCCGCTGAACCCGGAGGCGATTCGCTGGTTCCGGGAGCAGTACGGCGTGACCGTGCTCGACTACTACGGGCTGACGGAGTCGTATCCGCTCGTCGGGAACTACCCGTTCATGGAGGTCCGCGAGGGCTCGATGGGCAAGCCGATGCCCGGCTGGGACGTCCAAATCCTGGACGAGGATGAGCGGCCCGTCGCCCAGGGCGAGCGCGGCGAGATCTGCCTGCGTGCCCGGACGAACCCGCACTACCCGCTCGGCTACTGGAACAGGCCTGAAGACAGCGACGAGGTGTTCGGCGGCGAGTGGTTCCACACCAAGGACGCCGTGCGCGAGGACGAGGACGGGTACATCTGGTACGAAGGGCGCGCGGACGACGTGATCATCGCCGCCGGCTACCGCGTCGGCCCCTTCGAGGTCGAGTCGGTCTGCCTCGAGCACCCGGCTGTGCGCGAGGCGGCTGCCGTGGCCTCGCCCGACGAACTACGAGGCAACGTCGTCAAGGCGTTCATCGTCCTCGCGGCCGACCACGAGCCGTCCGACGAGCTCGCCGACGAGATCAAGGCGTTCGTCCGCGAGCGGCTGTCCGCGTATGCCTATCCGCGCCGGATCGAGTTCGTCGCCGACCTGCCCAAGACGCTGACCGGGAAGATCCGGCGCATCGAGCTCCGCCAGCGGGAACTCGAACGAGCCGGCGCCGTGCGAGGCTGATTTCGCCCAATGCCCGAGCTGTTGGTCTCCTAACGGCTTAGCGCGCCGAGCGACTCGGCGATCCGGGTTGCGGCCTTCCGCGCCGCGCGCTGCTTGATCAGTCCCTCGAGTGCGTAGGCGCCGATCCGGACACGGGTGCCCTGCTCGCGCGGCGCGACCGCCACCGTCACCAGGGCCGGGTTCATATTCCAAAAGCCAGAGGGCACGACCGCAGACACCGCCCGCGCCGCGGCAGAATCCTCACCGAGATCGCGGGGGTCGCCTTCCTCGCTCAGGACCTCGCGGGCCTTGCGGAGCGCCGCGTCCGGCGCCTCGGGCAGGTCGAGCTCCAGCTCGAAGTGGTCCACCTTGGTGATGCGCGCGCCCAGGCGGGCTCCGCTCCTCGTCCCACGGCCAGCGGCGCCGCTCTGCAACCATCGCTCGACATCCGCGCCGGCGCGCTCGGCCAGCTCGTCCGCGAGCACATCGCGCTGCTCAGTGTCTTCGGGCATGCAAGCCGTTTACCCGCCCAGCGCCGCGGCTAGGCATCCTCTTGGCGCAATGACGAGGCTGAGGCTCGGTGACACCGAAGTCGCCCGGATCGGGCTGGGGACGAACCGGCTCTCGAAGACTCCCGAGCACGTGGAGTTCATCAGGGCCGCCGTCGCGGCCGGCGTGCAGCTCGTCGACAGCGCCCACACGTACGCCGGAGAGCAGAGCGAGGACACGATCGGCACTGCTCTCGGGCCCAACCCCGACGGATGCGTCGTTGCGACGAAGGGTGGCTGGAACGGTGCCCGACCGGAGGTACTTCGCGTCGAGATCGCGGAGAGCCTTCGCCGGCTGCGGACGGAGACCATCGGCCTCTACTACCTCCATCGACCCGACCCCGAGACGTCGTTCGAGGAGAGCCTCGGCGCGATCAAGGAGCACCAGGAGGCCGGGCAGATCCGGAACGTCGGTGTTTCGAACGTCGGGATCGCGCAGATCGAGCGCGCCCGCGACGTCGTTCCGATCGCCGCGGTCCAGAACCCATACAGCGTCTCCGACCGCAGGCACGACGACGTCGTCGACTACTGCACCAGGGAGGGGATCGTGTTCGTGCCTTACTTCCCGCTGCGCGGCGCCGGCGGCGGTGCGCTCGCCGAGATCGCGGAGCGGCGCGGCGCCACCCAGGCGCAGGTCGCGCTTGCCTGGCTTCTGAAGCGCTCTTCGGCGATTCTCCCGATCCCGGGTTCGCTCTCCATCGAGCACGTAAAGGAGAACCTCGCCGCGCCGGACCTCGATCTCACCGACGCCGAGTTCGACGCCCTGCTGTAGCGCAGGTCAGACGTACTTGCCCATGCCGCCCGCCACGTCGATCGACGCGCCGGTGATGTAGCTCGCCCGCTCGCCCAGGAGGAAGGCGACGAGCCCGGAGACCTCGTCGGCTCGCCCGAACCGCCCGAGCGGGACCTCGCGGGCTGCGAGTGAAGCGAAGAACTCCTCGCGCTCGAGCTCCGGCGCCCGCTTCCGATGGATGTTGTCCCACTGGGGCGTGACGACGAAGCCGATATTGACGGTGTTGACGAGGATGTTGTCCTTTGCGACCTCCAGCGCCAGGGTCTTGCCGAACGAGAGGCTGGCCGCACGGTTCACCGAGGTCGCGAAGAACGCCGGGTCCGGGTAACGGCCGTAGACCGCGCTGATGTTGACGATGCGCCCGCCGCCCGCGGCCCGCATGTGCGGCAGCACCTCGCGGCAGCATCGGATCAGCGAGAACAGCTTGACGTCGAGGTCGCTGCTCCAGTCCGCGTCGGTGAGCGTCTCGAACGTGCCGGGATGCGCGCGCCCGGCGTTGTTGACGAGGCAGTCCACGCGTCCCAGAGCCTCGGCCGAACGCGCAACGAAATCCCGCACCTGCGTGGGGTCTGTGACGTCGGCTCGCTGCGCGTGGGCGACGGGCCCGTCCCGGCCGAGCTCGGCCGCGGCCGCGAGCACCTCCTCCTCGCTGCGTGAGCAGATCGCGACCGAGGCTCCTTCCCGGAGCAACTCCTGCGCGATCGCGAAGCCGAGCCCCTTGGAGCCGCCGGTGACGATCGCCTTGCGGCCCTCGAGCCCGAGGTTCACTCGGGCTCGGCGGAGCCCATCGTCTCCAGCAGGGCCCGCCTCGGCGGATGGAAGACGTCCACCTCGAGACACGGTCCGTCGTGCGTGCGCGCACCGTGCGGCACGTTCGGCGGAATGACGACGGCTTGCCCACGCGTGAGCACCCGGGTCTCGCCTGCCACCTCGAACTCGAGCTCCCCTTCCAGCACGAACGAGATCTGCTCCTCCTCATGCCAGTGGACCGGCGCCTCCGTGTGGGGCTCGAAACGGACGAAGTTGGTCATCACCCGATCCCCGACCACCGGCTGGAAATGGAGGCCGGGCACCATCTCGATCGCAGCGAGCGCGTCCCACTGCACGAAGGAGCCCGATGCCCCCTCCTGCGCGCCGGCGTCGGTTCCGAAGTAGGGGAGTCCGTCATTGCCGCCTCCCTCCCGTCTCGTCGGCGACGAGGGCGGCGAGTCGTCCGATGCCCTCGTCGATGAGCTCGTCCTCGACCCTGCTGAACGACAGGCGCACGTTCGCTCCTCCGCGCCCGTCCGGGAAGAAGGGGATGCCCGGGACGACCGCGACTCCCCGCGCTGCGGCGCTCTTCGTGAACCCGGCAGACTCGACGCCTCCCGGCAGGGTCAGCCAGGAGAAGAACCCGCCTTCGGGCCGGGTCCAGGCGACCTCGGCCGGCATGTGCCGCTCGAGCGCGCCCAGCATCTGCTCGCAGCGCCGCCGGTAGAGCGCGCGCGAACGCTCGAGCTGCTCGTCCATCCAGCCGCGGCGCGCGTATTCCTCGAACAGCCGCTGGCCCAGCGCGCCCGCGCACTGGTCGGTGTTCTGCTTCGCCGCGACCAGCTGCGCGATGACGCTCGCCGGGCCGACGGCCCACCCCAGCCGGACGCCGGGGAAGAACGTCTTGGAGGTGGTACCGGCCTGGACGACGACGTCCGGCGCGAGGCTCCAGATGCTCGGCGGCGGCTCGAGCCCGAAGCCGAGCTCGCGGTAGGCGACATCCTCGACGATCAGGAAGCCGTAGCGCCGCGCCAGCTCGACGAGCTCCGCCCTGCGATCCTCCGCCAGGGTCAGGCCCGCCGGGTTCTGGTAGTCGGGGATCGTGTAGAGCAGCTTGGGCCGGAGCCCGCCGGCGAGCCGGCGCTCGAGATCGTCGACCTGCAAGCCCTCGCCGTCCATCGGCACGGCGACGACATCGGCCTCGAAGCTCCGGAACGCCATGATCGCGCCCAGGTAGGTGGGGCCCTCGACGACGACGACGTCTCCCGCGTCCAGAAACGACTTGCCGACCAGCTCGAGCGCCTCGATCGTGCCGCTCGAGACCATCACCTCGTCGTCGGCCGGGCGACGCCCCTGGTGGGCATCGAGCCGGTCGGCGACGACGTCCCGCGGGCCGGGCAGGCCCTGCGTGGGCGCGTACTGGAGGGCGCTTGCGTCCCCGACGGCCACGAGCTCGGCGAGCAGCGTCGCGACCGCTGCGCCCGGGAACGTCTGCGCGTCCGGGAAGCCGCCCGCGAACGGAATCAGCGTCGTGTCGCCGGCCAGGGCGAGGATGTCCGCCAGCCCCGCGCCGACCCCTGCGCGCGTTCGCGCGGCAAAGAGGTCGTTCCAGCTTCGCGCCTCTCGAGTGAGTGCCATCGGGCTCGCCGGGCCCAAACCTAACATTGGCTCGTTCGTCACCCAGATCGGCGGGGCCTTTCGAGTTGCGTCGCGGCTCTACGAGCTCCGTTGATCCGCTCACACTGTTTACACGGCGGTTCCAGGCGCGCACAATGAGCGCGCACGTGTCTGGTTTTCCTACGTCAACGGAGGAAATGCGGTGGCCAGAAAAGTCCTGAGCCGTGGGGGGCCGGTAATCGACGGCGCAAGGTCGCCGGTGGGTGCCCTCTCCCCGGACATCATCATCGAGAACGCACCGGATCCGGTGTTCGTCGCCGATCTGGACGGAAAGATCCTGCAGGCGAACGAGGCCGTTTCGCAGCTCCTCGGTTTCCGCAAGGACGAGGTCGTCGAACAGTCGTTGTCGCGGTTCATCAGCCCGGAGGAAACGCGTGAGTTCACGGCCGCGCTGAGGGAGGTCGTCGAGCACGGCGTCACCCGCGACGCGGTGCTGAATCCGCGCAGCGCCTCCGGCGAGGTGATCCCGACCAGCCTGAACGCGTCGGCGCTGCGCGACTCCGAGGGCAACGTGATCGGCGCGATCGGCGTGCTCCGCGACATGCGCGAGCTGGACAAGGCGCGCGCGTACGCCCAGCGGCTGATCGAGGACGCGCCTGACCCGGTGTTCGTCTCCGACCTCGAGGGGAAGATCCTCGAGGCGAACGAGGCCGTGTCACAGCTGCTCGGCTTCCGCCGGGACGAGGTGGTCGAGCAGTCGCTCTCGCGCTTCATCAGCGAGGAGGAGACGCGGGAGTTCACCGCTGCCCTCCGCGAGGTGGTCGAGCGAGGCGTCACACGCAACGCGCGGCTGAATCCGCGCGCGGCGACCGGGGAGATCATCCCGACGAGCTTGAACGCGTCGGCGCTGCGAGACACCGACGGCAAGGTGATCGGCGCCATCGGCGTCCTCCGAGACATGCGCGAGCTGGACAAGGCGCGCGCGTATGCGGAGAGCCTGATCAAGAACGCCCCGGACCCGGTGTTCGTCTCCGACCTCGAGGGGAAGATCCTCGAGGCGAACGACGCGGTCTCGGAGCTCCTGGGCTTCCGCCGAGACGAGGTGGTGGAGCAGTCGCTGTCGCGCTTCATCAGCGAGGAGGAGACGCGGGAGTTCACCGCCGCTCTCCGTGAGGTGGTCGAGCGCGGCGTCACCCGCAATGCGCGCCTCAACCCCCGCGCCGCGACCGGCGAGGTGATTCCGACGAGCTTGAACGCGTCGGCGCTCCGCGATCCAGACGGCAAGGTTATTGGTGCGATCGGCGTCCTCCGAGATATGCGCGAGTACGAGGAAGTCGTGCGCGACCTCGAGCGGTCGAAGACCGAGCTCCAGGAGAAGATCCTCGACCTCGAGAAGTTCGAGGAGGTCGTCGTCGGCCGCGAGCTGAAGATGATCGCGCTCGAGAAGGAGCTGGAAGGGCTCCAGCAGGAAGTCTCCAAGCTGCGGGCGGAACGCACCGCCAGCTGATGGCCGAGGAGTCGGAGGGTCGT
Organism: uncultured Actinomycetes bacterium; assembly: GCA_963842235.1. Lineage (GTDB taxonomy): Bacteria > Actinomycetota > Thermoleophilia > Gaiellales > Gaiellaceae > JACDAN01. The sequence continues at coordinate 266,155 of CAWJFT010000001.1, forward strand.
TCGCCGATGGCGGCCGGTAACGGCGGCGCAGCCTCGGGCACCGAAGAGCTGCAGGCGCAGATCGAGCAGCTCCAGACCCGCGTGCGCCAGGCGGAGGAGCGTCGCCGCGCCCTCCTCCACATCATGGGCGACCTCCATGAATCGAACCGCAAGCTCGGCGATCAGCGGCGGGCGATGCTCCACATCCTCGTCGACTACGAGGGCGACCGCAGCCGGCTCGCGCGGCAGACCGAGCGGCTCGACAACTCGCGCCGCGCCCTGCTTCACATCCTCAAGGACTCGCACGAGTCGAACCTGAGGCTGGAGGACAGCCGCAAGGCGATGATCCACATCATGGGCGACCTGCGCGAGACGGCGCAGGAGCTCGAGGACAAGCAGGAGCAGCTGGTCCAGGCCGGGAAGCTGGCGACCCTGGGCGAGCTGACCACGGGCGTCGCCCACGAGCTCAACAACCCGCTCAACAACATCGGGCTCTTCATGGGGAACGCGATCGACCAGATCGAGCTCGGCGAGTTCGACCGCGAGCGCGTGGTCGCCGACCTGGAGAAGGCGATGGAGCAGGTGCGGAAGGCGACGGAGATCATCTCCCACCTGAGGACGTTCGGGCGTGCGGCGGCCGTCACGTTGGAGCGGGTCGACATCGACGAGGTGATCGAGCGTTCCCTCTCGCTCGTCCGGGAGCAGCTGCGGACGCGCGGGATCAGCGTCTCGTTCGATCTCCGCAGGGATTCGTTGGTGGTGCTCGGTAACCCGATTCAGCTCGAGCAGGTGTTCATCAACCTGCTGACGAACGCGCGGGACGCGCTTGCGGACTCGGAGCGCAAGGAGATTCGTCTTCGGTCGGCTCTGGACGGTGACACGGTGCGGATCACGTGCGAGGACACCGGGCCCGGGATCGACCCCGGCCTCGAGCAGCGCATCTTCGATCCGTTCTTCACGACGAAGGAGGTCGGCTCGGGAACGGGCCTCGGGCTCTCGATCGCGTACAGCATCGTCCAGGAGCACGGCGGCTCCATAGCGGTGCGGAGCCGGCTCGGGCAGGGCGCGAGCTTCGAAGTGGAGCTTCCTTTGGCGTCGGAAGAGGCTCCTGAGTGAACGCGCGGGTTCTGATCGTCGACGACGACACCGCGCTGCTCGAGGCGCTTCCGGAAGCGCTGCGGCTGCGGTTGAACGGGGTCGAGATCGACACGTCCGAGACGGCACTGGACGCTCTGGAGCGCGTCCGGGAGGTCGACTACGACGCCGTCGTCAGCGACATCAAGCTGCCCGGGATGGACGGGCTCGCGTTGCTCACAGAGATCAAGCAGGTTCGGCCCGGGACGCCGACGCTGCTGATCACGGGCCACGGCGAGCACGACCTGGCGGTGCAGGCGCTACGGGGCGGGGCGTACGACTTTGTCCAGAAGCCGATTGACCGCGACTACTTCGTCAGGTCGCTCGAGCGCGCCATCCAGGTGCGGCGGCTCGACCGGCAAGTCGACGAGCAGCGCGTCGAGCTCGAGCGCCATGCCAAAGTGCTTCAGCACGTTGACAGAGGGGTCTTCCTCCTGGACGACGCCGGCGTGATCCGCTACTGGAACCCGGCCGCTAGAGCGATCACGGGGCTCGACGCCGAACGTGTTGTCGGTCGTCGGGCCGACGAAGTTCTGCCGGGTTGGGAGGCAATCGGGCCGGAAGTGCCCGTCGCTACCGAGCCGGGCCCTGGCAGCATCGCTCCGAAAACGCTTCCACTCGAGATCCAGGGTCACGAGCTCTGGCTCTCGATCTCAGGCGTGGAGTTCGAGGAGGGGGTCGTCTATGCATTTCGCAACCTCACCGAGGAGCGGGCGCTCGACGAGCTGAAGAACGACTTCGTCTCCACGGTGTCCCATGAGCTGCGTACGCCGCTTGCCGCGATCTACGGCTGCGCGCAGACGCTTCGCCGTGAGGACATCGAGCTCGCCGGGGAGGACGAACAGCAGCTGCTCGTGGTGATCGCGCAGGAGTCCGAGCGGCTGACGAGGATCGTCGGCGACATCCTGCTCGCGAACCAGATCGAAGCCGGTCGCCTGAAGTTCAAGAAGCAGGAGGTCGACCTGAGGTCGATTGCGCAGGAGGCGATCGACGAGATCCGCACGACGCTGGCCGCGCGCGAGGACATCGTGTTCGACCTGGTGGCGCCCGACTCGATCGTCGTCCACGGCGACGCAGACAAGCTCCGGCAGGTGCTGCTGAACCTGCTCGACAACGCTGTCAAGTACTCACCGGCAGGCGGGCGCATCGAGGTGTACCTCGAGACACAACTGAACGGGATGCGGATGGAGGTGCGGGACGAGGGCATCGGAATCCCGCACGGGGAGCTGAAGCGGATCTTCGGGAAGTTCTATCGGGTCGATCCGCAGCTGATCCGAGGCGTCGGTGGCACCGGCCTGGGGCTCTACATCTGCCGAGAGCTCGTGCGGCGCATGGAGGGCCGCTTGTCGGTCACCTCAGCCGAGGGGCACGGCTCGACGTTCGTCGTGGATCTGCCGCTGCAGCAGATCCGGCCACCTGAGCCGACCGCGGTTTCTCAGCCGGCGTAGGTCGTTGCGCTATTCGGTCTGGTGGGCAGTCATTGGCGCCCTACTGGTCGTTTCGGTGCTCGTCGGCGCCGTCGTTTACTTCGTCGGCGAGGAGCAGCGCGCTTCTACGGCCTGTGGCTTCACGCCGCCGGGACGAGAGCAATTGCCAGGCTCCGAATGGCACGTCGACTGGGAGTGGTGGCCTCCCGGTTTTGTGTGCGTATTCACCGAGAACGGCAAGGTCGTGGCTCGGAGGCGACCGTGAGTCTCGCATCCGACAATCGCTTTCCGCCGGACTCAGCAAGCAACAAGGGACAGCCACGCTCGCCCACCGCAGTGTTGCGTAGCATCTGCGCCTGTGGAGCCAGGAGTACGCACGGGCGGATGTCTCTGCGGGGCGGTCCGCTACAGCGTTCGGGGTGAGCCTATGCATGTCAGGCGTTGTCACTGCGCGGATTGCAGAAAGGAGTCTGGCAGTGCGTTCAGTGTGTATGCGCACTGGCCCGTCGAGGCGTTTGAGATGAGCGGCGAGATCTCAAGCTATGACGGTCGCGGCTTCTGCCCCCGCTGTGGGTCTCGGCTCCTTGACACAGCCGACCCCGACGACACGCTCATCGAGATCCGGATCGGAAGTCTGGATGAGGCGCCCTTCGAGCTGAAGCCCCAAGACGAGATCTGGGTGAAGCGGCGAGAAAGCTGGATACCGCCGGTCGAGGGCGCAGAGCAGTACGACGAGAAGGCACGGGCCGGCCCGCCCACCCGCGGATCTCGGGCGGGGGTCCCTAGAACTCGATCATGACTTTGATCGTTTCGCGGTCGTTCATCGCCCGATAGCCGTCGGGCACACCGTCGAGGTTCGTTACCCGGTCGAAGACTGGGCCAGGATCGATCCTCCCAGCGAGGACGTCCCGAAGCAGCTCGTCGATGTAGGCGCGGGCCGGGGCTGTCCCGCCGCCCACGCTGACGTTCTTCCAGAAGGCGACCCCAGCGGCCAGTGTGTCGTTCTGGGGCACACCGACCCGGCCGACGGCACCACCACGACGGGCAATCTCGAGAGCGGTGGCGACGGCCTGCTCCAGGCCGACGCATTCCAGAACGGAATGCGGACCGAGGCCGTCGGTCAGTTCGCGAACTCGCTCGACCGCCTCGTCGCCGCGCTCGCTGACGATGTCGGTCGCGCCGAACTCCTTTGCGAGGGCAATGCGGTCGGGATTACGACCAAGAAGGATGATGCGCTCGGCGCCCAGGCGTCGGGACGCGATCACACCGCACAAACCGACGGCGCCGTCACCGATGACGGCAGCAATCTTGCCCGGTCCGACCTTGGCAGTCCGTGCAGCGTGCTGCCCGGTTCCCATCACGTCCGTAAGCGCGAGGAGCGAGGGCATCCGTGCGTCGTCTCGATCGACGGGCAGGACGACGAGCGTTCCGTCAGCCTGCGGGACGCGCACGGCCTCGCCCTGTCCGCCGTCGACGTCGTCGGAGCCGTATCTGCCGCCATGGAGGCATTCACTCTGCAGGCCCTCCTGGCAGAACACACAGGTGCCATCGGACCACTTGAACGGCGAGATGACGAGATCTCCGGCCTTGACGGTCTGTACGTCGCCGCCGACGGCCTCGACGACTCCGATGAATTCGTGCCCCATGCGACGGCCGGCTTCGCTCGGCTCCATCGTCTTGTACGGCCAGAGATCGCTGCCGCAGATCCCGGCGTGCGTCACTCGAACGACCGCATCGCTGGGCTCGAGCAGGCGGGCATCGGGAACGTTCTCGATCCGGACGTCCCCAGCTCCATGCATGACGGTTGCACGCACCGGTAGTGGCACCGTAGCGCGACCTTCGAATCGGAGGCTTCCTGTTAGAAGCGACTCGATTTCCTGACGAACTCCTAGTCGAATGATCACGTTGGAGGGATAGCTTTCCCGCCCGTGGTGCGACGACTCGTCGCTCTCAGCCTCTTGCTCGCCGCTGCGCTTGCGGCCGCGGGGGACGCGGCTCGGCCCCGGCTTGCGGGCCAGATCGTATTCGCGAGCGAGCGAGGCTCGACCCTCGATAACAGCGAGCTCTATTCAGTACGGGTCGACGGCTCCCGGCGGCGCGCCCTCAGCCCGAACCCGGGAGGAGGGGACGGCGGCGCGCAGTGGTCGCCCGACGGGAAGCTCATCGCATTCTGGTCCGACCGGCTCGAAGGGGCTCGGCACATCCGCGGGCTGTATGTGATGCGCGCCGACGGGCGGGGACGGCGGAGGCTCACGCCACGGGACCTCGTGGCGCCCAGGGACTTCGACGTGCCGAGCTGGTCGTCCGACGGAAGAGCGCTTGCTTTCTCGGGCGAACGCGGGTCGCGGCGCGGGATCTGGGTCGTCCGTGCGGACGGGACCCGCCTTCGGCTCGTCGCGGGCAAAGGAGTCAGGCCGGTGTGGTCGCCCCGAGGCAACCGGATCGTCTTCGCGGACCTGGGCCGGATCTACGTCGTTCCCGCACGCGGCGGTGCCGTTCGCCGCCTCACGCGAGGCCCGTACGACTCGGATGCAGCTTGGTCGCCCGACGGCGGGACGATCGCTTTCATTCGCTCGGACGCGAACGGCGGGTCGCAGGTTCTCCAGATCGTTTCCGGTCGCGGTGGTCCGCTGCGCCGGATGTCCGTTGGGATCGCAGACATGACAGACCCGCAGTGGTCCCCCGACGGGCTGCGCATACTCTTCGGTGCGAGCGAGCGCCTGTATGTCGTCCGGGTGCGCGATCGAGTTCGGCGCGTGCTTCGCCGAGGCGGTTGGCCCGCCTGGTCGCCGGACGGCCGCCGGATCGCGTTCAGGTTGGGGACTGGCCTGTACGTCATGAAGGCGGACGGCAGGGGTGTCAGGCGGGTCCGGAACGAGCGCGGCTTCGACTTCTGGGGCGGCCCGACCTGGTCGCCGGACGGCAGGACGCTCGTCTACGCGACGGTGAGGGCCGCGAGCGACCTGGAGGTCTTCGTCGTGAACGCCGACGGCGTGCGCCTCCGCCAGCTGACCCACAACTCGGTTCAGGACTGGGAGCCGGCGTGGTCGCCTGCGAGACGGCGGATCGCGTTCGTCCGGCGAGGCGTGATCTGGCTGATGAACGCGGACGGCAGCGGCCCGCGGCGGTTGGTTGCCGGGACCGAGCCGACCTGGTCTCCGAGCGGCTCGCAGTTGGCGTATACGAGCGCCCAAAGCGTGCACCTCGTCAGCGTGCGAGGAGGAGCGCCGTCCCGACTCGTGGAGGGCCGGAGCCCTGCGTGGTCGCCGCGCGGCACCGAGATCGCGTTCGTACGCGGCCTGCGGCTCATGGCCTTCGACCTGCGTTCGAAAGCCGAGCGGACGGTCGTCGACAGTGCCTCGAGCTGTCCGCAAGGCAACGAGACCTCGATCATCGGCCCCGATTGGTCCCCCGAGGGTGGCCGGCTCCTCTACGCGATCGCCTGCGACGATGGGCGCTTCGTCTCGGTCTCAGCCCATACGGCCCAGGCGGACGGTGGGGGACGAGTGACGCTCAAGCTCGACAACCTCGCCCCTTCGCGGCTTGCGTGGTCGCCCGACGGCGGCCGGGTCGCCTTCGTCGCGGAGAACGGAACGGTGCGGGTCGTCACCGCCAAGCTCGAGGGCACGGGGCGGACAACGGTCGTTAGGGACAGTGCCGGCGCCGCATACCTCGATCTCGACTGGTGACTGCCGCCGCCCTCCAGGGGCGTCGACGGTCGCGCGCATCGAGAGCGCGCGGCGTTTCGTAGCATTGTGGCGTGCGCGAGCTGGCGCCGGGCCTGTGGCACTGGGAGGCACCGCACCCGGAGTGGCGGCCGACCGAGCCGTGGAGCGAGAACGTGTCGTCTTACGCGATCGAGGACGGGGAGCGGCTGCTGCTCTTCGATCCGCTTGCCGTGCCGAGCGCGCTCGAGGATCTCGCGGGCGGCCGCGAGACGGCGATCGTGCTGACCGCGCCGTGGCACGAGCGCGACGCGGAGAGCCTGGTCGAGCGGCTCGGCGCGCCTGTCTACACGCCGCTGCCCGACAGCGCGCAATACCTCATGGACACGTACGGCCTCACCGCCGAGCAGGCCGGCGACGGAAGTCCCGACGTCGTGTGGCTGCTCCGCGAGAAGAAAGGCGAGGCACGCCCGTACACGGCAGGGGACCGGCTGCCATTCGGTGCCGACGTGTTCCCCGGGCATAAGCCGAACGACACGGTGCTCTGGGTCGAGAGCCAGCGGGCGGTCATCTCCGGCGACACGCTCGTCGACTTCGGCCGGGGCCTCGAGATCAACGAGAGGTGGCTCCGCCCTGGCGTGACGCGCGAGGAGATCGCTGAGGGGCTGCGCCCGCTACTCGCATTGCCGGTCGAGCATGTGCTTGCGACGCACGGCGGGCCGACCGGCCGGACCGCCCTCGAGCGCGCGTTGTCCTCCTCCTCCTAGACCGCTCAAGGGACATGCGATCGGCGTCTGCAATTCTGCAGCGGTGCCCGGTTACCAGAGCACTCATCTGAGCCAACTCGAGCGGATACCGCTCGACCACGGTGTCTGGCGGCCGATCCGCCGACCGCTTGCGATCACTGGATTCGCCGTCAACGCCTACAGCGCTGAGGCAGGCGAGCCTGTGATCGAGCCTCATGACGAGACCAGCGCTGGCGCCGGCGGTCACCAGGAGCTTTACCTGGTCGCCTCCGGGGCCGCCACGTTCACCGTTGCAGGGGAGGCCGTGGAGGCCCCGGCCGGGGCACTGGTCGCGATCGAGCCCGGGGTGATGCGGGAGGCGGTCGCGACCGCCGACGGAACGACGATCGTCGTGATCGGCGGGCGTCCCGATTGTGCGCTGCCGCCATCGCCATTCGAGTTCTGGTACGCCGCGCTGCCCGCCGAGCGCGCGGGCGACCTCGAACGCGCCCACGAGATCGTCGCCGAGGGGCTCGAGCAATGGCCCGAGCACGGGACGATCCACTACGTGCTCGGGTCCCTGTGCGCGCGCATGGGGCGTCGGGACGAGGCGCTCAGGCACCTGCGGATCGCCTTCACGGAGGACCCGCGCACGCGCGAGTGGGCTGCGGACGACGACGACCTCGACGCGGTGCGAGACGCCCTTCCCGACGACCTCGCTGACTAGGCCGCGAGGTCGTCGCGCAGCCGGGGCGCGCGTTGCGCAGCGCGAGACACGCTTACGCGCCGCGTCCGATTTCGACGAGCTGCGCAACGATGTCGGCGACCGGCTGAGTCGCATCGATCTCATGTGTGCACGTTGCACGAAGCAACGGCTGGGCCTCGGCGACGTCCCTCAGGATGAGCTCGCGCTCCTCAGCGGTCTTGCCGTAACCGTTAGTCGTCCGGGCTTCGATCCGCCGCAGGAGCACCTCGACTGGCGCACTCAAAAGAACCACCGCGTCGAAGCGCGGGTAGAAGCGACCCTGATTCGAAACCGTCCCGGAGACATAGAGCGTCCCGCCATCGTCGCGAGACAGAAGCTCAGAGACGAGATCCTCCCGCCAGACGTATCCGCCGTCTGCCTCCGACCACTCGCTCCACGGTGCGTCGTCAGTCTCGACGACCTGAAAGCCGCGCCTGGCAAGCTCGGCCAACACGGTTGACTTGCCCGTGCCCGACATCCCCGTGACGAGGACCCTCCGCATGCCGAACAGGCTATTCGAGCGGCGCGCGGATGATAGTTCGGGTGTGGCTGGTGAAGAGGTCGAGGCGTGGATCCGTGCGCGCGTTAGTCCCGCGGGCGCAATCGAGGTTGCGCATGAGCGGCCGTGGGCGACGGTGCTGCGCGTGCCGGGGGGCCGGTGGGCAGATCTGGTTCAAGGCCTGTGGCGCGGTGCAGGCCTTCGAGCAGCGGCTGACTGCGAGCCCGGGCACCTTTGCGCACGCGTTCGCCTGGGCACGACAGCGCGACCACCTCTCAATAAGGAGCGAGTCCAGTACGAAGAGCGCGTCCAGTTCGACGTGCCCTTCGCGAACGTGCTCCGCCGCGCGCTCTCGTACGCAGACGTCAGCTGAGGCGCGTCCAGTAGACGTGCGTCTCCCACGGCCGCCGGTACTCGTCGGCGTTGAGGAGCGCCCTTATCGTGTCTAGAAGGGACAGTCGGTCAGCGTCAGGGAGGTCGGCGATCCAGCCCATCGAGGCGAGGAACGCGACCATGCCGTCTCGGTCGAGCGTCTGTGGATTCGGCAGTCGCGCCTCCTGCAGCTCCCCGAACGGCGATCCTGCGAAGGCGGCGCGCCATTCGCCCGATGCGTAGCGAGTCGAGTTGAGATCGCCGGGGTCGTACTCGAGATTGCGCGGCGCCCGCTCGCGAATCAGCTGGTCCACGGCCGCAATCGAGGGCTCGGTCGGCCCCGCGGGAAGGTTCCACATGAGGACGAGCGCGCCACGCGGCCGCAGCACGCGGGCGATCTCGGCGACGGCGCGCTCGCCGTCGAACCAATGGAAGGCCTCCGCAGCAAAGACAGCATCGACCGAAGCGTCAGCGAGCGGAATCTCTTCGGCGCTTCCGGCGAGCACCTCGGCCTCGGGAGAGAGCGTCGCGAGCTGACGGCGCATCGCCTCGGCCGGCTCTACGGCGACCACTCGGCCGAACGTGGTGACAAGCAGACGCGTGAGCTTGCCCGTGCCTGCGCCCAGATCGAGCACGGTCGAGGCCGCGGGCAGGCGCGCAACGTCGACGACCTCAGATGGGTAGCTCGGTCGCCCACGTTCGTAGTCCTCCGGCCAGCGGTCGCCGGTGCCGGCGGGCATGCTCATGTTCGGTCGCCAGGCGGCCGTGCAGATCAGAGTGAGTGAAGTCAGCAAACCGACATCGTCGCAACTGCTGTGGCCCGAACCCGCGTAGCGTCGAAGGTAAAACCCCGATCGCCTCAACCTGGCCAGGCGTGGCAAGGCGGCCGCTGAACTGCTGCATCGACGCCGATGCGGCTACTGACCCGCGCGCTCGACGCTGAGGCGGCGCAGCGAGCGTTCGAGCTCGGGCACACGCCCTCGGATGCGGTCGAAGTCCTGACCGGAGAGCGAGAGGAGCCGCATCGGCGTGCGCGCCACGACAGTGGCCGTCCGCTGTCCCGTCAGGAGGAGCGCGATCTCGCCGAACGTGTCGCCGGGGCCCAGAACCTGGGTCGCTTCGCCACCGTCGAGCAGCGCATCGGCCTCTCCCTGTTCGATGAAGTAGAGGGCGGTTCCGTAATCGTCCTGCGTGATGACTTCGGCACCCGTTTCGATCTCGACCTCGTTCATCGCGGCTGCGAGCTCGTCGAGCTCCGCCGCAGGAAGATTGGCGAAGGCCGGAAATGCGGCGATCCGACTCGGATCCACGACCACGGATCGTGTCACAAGCGCCTGTACGTTGCGAAGCAGGGAGCGCGATAGCCTCCCCCCGGTGAAGGTCGGGATCGTCGTCCCGTACTCGTGGTCGTTCTGGGGCGCCGTGGTGGAGCACGCGGAGCTCCAGGCTCAGTCGCTGCAGGAGCTCGGCGTCGAGACTCGGACGATCATGGGCAACGATCCGCCCGGGCAGTTCACCCGGGCTCTCCACCCGCGCGTCGGCCGCGAAGGTCCTCCGCCGCCGGACGTGATCCCGGTGGGCCGGTCGGCGATCGTGCCCGCGAATGGTTCGCTCCCCAACATCGTCCTCGGGCCCCGCTCAGTGCCGCGGCTCAAGCGGACCTTGGAGCGCGAGCGGTTCGACCTGCTCCACGTGCACGAGCCGATGGCACCGGTCCTGGCGATCGGCGCGCTCGCGATGGCGCGCTCTCCCGTGGTCGCGACGTTCCATGCCTCGGGCGGGTCGGGCTGGGCGAAGCTCGGGGCGCCGATCTGGGGCTTCCTGCTCGATCGGATCGATGTGCGGATCGCCGTCTCGGAGCGCGCTCGGGAAGCGGCGGAGCGGCTCGCGCCGGGGGTGTACCAGGTGATCCCGAACGGTGTCCTCATCCCGCCGAAGGCGGATCCCTCCCAGCGCGAGCACCAGATCCTCTTCGTCGGCCGGCAGGAGGCGCGCAAGGGCCTGCCTGTGATGCTGCGTGCCTGGCCGGAGATCCGCCGGCGCACGGGCGCGCGGCTGCGGGTGATCGGCGCCGATCCGCTCGCCGTCCGGCTGCTGATAGCCAGGCAGCGGATCTCGGACGACGGGATCGACGTGCTGGGCTTCCTGTCCCAGGAGCGCCTGACCGAGGAGCTGCTCTCGGCGAAGGCGATGGCGGCGCCGTCCCTGGGCCGCGAGAGCTTCGGGATGGTGCTGACGCGGGCCTTTGCGGCGGCTATGCCGGTCGTGGCCTCCGACATCGAGGGCTACCGTGATGTCATGTCTACGGAGGTCGGGTTGACGGTTCCGCCCGGCGATCCCTCGGCGTTGACGGAGGCGATCGTCGAGCTCCTCGCCGACGAGGACCGGCGCTGCCGGCTCGGGCTCGCCGCGCGCCGGATCGCCGAGGAGCGCTACTCGTGGGAGGAGGTGGGGCGGCGGCTGCTCCGGGTCTACGAGCAGGTGCTCGGACGGGTGCCGACGCCCGCATGACCCCGTTTCCCCGCAACTGGTTCCTCCGGGTTCTCTTCGCCCTCTTCATGCTCGTCACGATCGCCGGGCTGGTCTGGTGGCGCGGCCCGGAGTGGGGCGACGTCGGCAGGGCGTTCCGGCTCGTCTCGTGGGGGTGGATCGCCGCGGCGGTCGGCCTCAACCTGCTGTCCGTCCTCGTGCGGGCGCTCGCCTGGCGGACGGTCATCGACCAGGCGCTCCCCGATGACCAGCTGCCTCGCTTCCCGCGGATCTTCTCCGCGTTCTCCATCGGCCTCCTCGGGAACGCGGTGCTGCCCGGGCGAATCGGGGAGCTCGCGCGTGTGGCTGTATTGACGCGGGACATGCCCCGCGGCACGGGCGCAACAGGCCGGCTGCTCGGGTCGGTCTTCGCCCACCGGCTGTTCGACATCGTTCCCGCGCTGCTGCTGACCGGCTACGTGCTGGCCACGGCGAAGATCCCCGAGTGGGCGATCACGAGCCTGCTGATCGTGATCGTCGTCGGCGTCGCGTTGTTCCTGGTGACGATTCTCGTAGCGGGGCTCGAGCACCGGCCGCTGCCGGAAGGGGCGCGAGCCGCGCGCAGGCTGCTCGCGATGGCACGGCTGGGCCTGAACGTCATGCGGGAGCCGAGCGCTGCCGCGGCCGCGGCGCTGCTCCAGACGATGGGGTGGTTCCTCCAATTGCTTGCAGTGTGGGCGACGATGTTCGCGTTCGGGATCGAGGAGCACCTGCCGGCAGCCGGGATGGTCCTGCTGCTCATGAACGTCGCGAACCTCTTCCCACTGTGGCCCGGGAACATCGGGCTGCTGCAGGCGGTTGTCGCTCTGCCGCTGCGCTCGTACGGCGTTCCGTACGCGACGGGGATCGCCTTCGGACTCGGCCTTCAGGTTCTGGAGATGTCCGTCGGCGTCGGGATCGGGCTCCTCTTCCTGACCCGGGAAGGGCTCTCGCTGGCGATGCTCCAGCGGATCGAAGCGGATCGCGAGGAAGAGCCGGCCGAGGAGCCGGAACGCGCCCGTGCGCGCGCTGGCGTCTCCCGCTAGCCTCAAGGGAGTCCTGTCCGCGCGAGAGGCGGCCGCTGCGCTGGCCGAGGGGGTGCGAGTCGGCGGGGCCGATGCTCGGGAGCTGCCCGTCGCGGACGGCGGCGAGGGGACGCTCGACGTTCTGGGCGCCGGCGAGTGGGGCGAGGCGGTCGTGGCGGATCCGCTCTCGCGGCCGGTTCGGGCGCGGTGGCTGATGCTTGCCGGCGGAGTGGCGGCGGTCGAGTCGGCCGAGGCGATCGGGCTCGGGCTCGTTGCCGAGGAGGAACGCGACGTCCTGCGCGCCTCGAGTCGTGGGCTCGGGGAGCTGATTCAGGCTGCAGTTGCTGCGGGCCCTGCTGAGCTGATCGTCTTCCTGGGCGGCACGGCGACGGTCGACGGGGGAGCCGGGCTCCTGGAAATCGTGGATTCGATTCCGGTTCCGGTGCGAGCGGCCTGCGATGTGCGTGCACCGTTGCTGGATGCGGTGCGCGTCTTCGCGCGGCAGAAGGGCGCTCGGGCGGATCAGCTCGGTGAGCTCGAGCGACGGCTGGAGACCGCGACACTCGCGCCGTACAAGGATCTACCCGGGGCGGGCGCGGCGGGGGGCTTGGGAGCGGCGCTGGCTTCGCTTGGCGCCGAGCTGGTCGAGGGCGCGCCGCTCGTCCTCGATTTGGTCGCGTTCCACGATCGGCTGCGGGAGACCGACGTCGTCGTGACCGGCGAAGGCACGATCGATCGCTCGACCTTCATGGGCAAGGCGCCTTCGGCCGTGCTGAGCGCCTGTCAGGAGGCGGGTGTGCGCTGTGTGCTCTTCGGCGGGCGCGTGGTGGAGTGGCCGGAGGGAGTGGAGGTCTACGAGCTCAGCGGCAAGCCCGAGCGGGCGCGAGAGGATCTCGTGGAGCTGGGCGTGCGGCTGGCCGCCGGTTAGGTTCCCGCCGGGGCGTACTGTTTGACGGCGCCCTGGAGGAGCTTCCAGGCGATGCTCGGCGTCTCTTCGACCAGGGGGCGGAACTCCCAGAAGGTCATGCCGAAGGTCTTGAGCAGCGTGTCGGCCGTGACCGTGGCAGTGCGGGCGCCCTGGGTGATGAGCGCGATCTCCCCGAAGTAGTCGCCCGGGCCGAGCGTTCGACGGTCCTCACCCTGCACCGTGACCTTCGCCTGACCGTCTTCGATCACGAAGAAGCCGACGGCGCTCTCACCCTCGACTGCGATCTCCTGGCCGGGCTGGAACGTTCTCTGCTTCATCGCGTTCGCGATGTGCTCCAGCTCCTTGCCGTCGAGGTCGGAGAAGAGTGGGACCTGTTTCAGGAGATCGGCGACTTCGCTGGCCATCAGGTGATTCTAAGCAGGTTCCGTGGGCCTGAGCGTTTCGATCTTGCCCTGCGCCGAGTCCAGCTTCTCGAGGCAGATCCGGTGGAGCTCCTCGCCGCGTTCCCAAAGCTTGATCGCGCTGTCGAGGTCGGCCTGGCCGGACTCGAGCTGCTGGACGATCTGCTCCAGCTCCCTCTGCGCCTCTTCGTAGGTCATCGCGTCTCCTCCACGGTTGCGCCGAAGCCGCCCTCGCCGAGCTCGACCTCGACGCGAGAGCCGGGCTGGAGCTCTTGCGAGGCGCGGACGATTTGGTCGTCGGTGCGGACGATGGCGTAGCCGCGCTCGAGCGTGGCGCGCGGTGAGAGCGCGCGGAGGCGGCCGTACGCGCCGTCGAGCCTGGCGCGCTTGCGCTCCAGCAGGAGGAGCGGCGCGCCTTGGAGCCGTCGGCGCGTCTGGGTCAGCCGCTCGCGGAGCTCGTCGGCATCCGGGACGACGAGGCGGGCGGCGACGCTCGGGGTGGATGCTCTGGCATCGGCGGCCAGGTCGGTCAGTGGCGTGTCCTGCTCGTGGCCGACCGCGGAGACCACCGGGACGCTGCATGCGGCAACCGCTCGGACGAGCCGTTCGTCGCTGAAGGGCAGCAGATCCTCGAAGCTGCCGCCGCCTCGGGCGAGCACGATGACGTCCACGTCCTGCTGCGCGCAGAGATCCTGTAGCGCCGTGGCGAGGGCGGGCGCTGCGCGCGGGCCCTGGACGTACGTCTCGGCGACTACCACTCGGGCGGGCGGAAACCGGGTCGTGATCGCGGTCAGGACGTCGCGCTTGGCGGCGGCGTCGTTGCCGGTGACGAGGCCGACGCGTCGAGGAAAACGGGGCAGGCGGCGCTTGCGGGCGGGTGCGAAGAGGCCCTCGGCGGCCAGCTTCTGCTTCAGCCGCTCGAGCGCCGCGAGGTGGTCGCCGAGTCCGAATCGTTCGATGGACAGCGCCCGGAGGCGGAAGTCTCCGCGGGCCTCGAAGAGCTCCGGGCGCCCGTAGACATGAACGCGTTCGCCGTCGACCAGGTCGAGGCGGAGCGCGTCAAATTGCCCGCGCGGCATGGACACGGGGAGGCAGGCGCCGTCATTGGGATCCTTGAGCGTGAAGAACACGCTCTGCCAGCGCTCCTGCCGGCGGAGCTCCGTGACCTCGCCTTCCACCCAGACCGTCGGCAGGCGCGTGAGCCAGGCGGCGACGCCGCGGTTGAACGCGGAGACGCTGTAGACCGTCCGGTCGCCGTACTGCTCGGCTTCGAGCTTCACGAGCGCATGCTGCCAGCAGCAGCTGCGGCCAGCTAGAGGCCACGGAGCACCAGCCCGTTTCGGACGAGCGACCGCAGGGCCCAAACCGTTCTGCGAGCGGTGTCCCTGTGCCTACAAGAGGATTTCGGCCGCGACCGTGGCTTCGCAGCCTTGCTTGACGAGCTCGACGGCTTGATGGAGATCAGCGTCGCTATGCGCGAGCCGCTCGGCCAGGTGGACCGGATAGCCCGCCTCGATCAGCACGTGCAGCCTCCAGCCGGCGACCTTCTCGCGATCGGTCTGGTCGTGTTCAACGATCTCGGTCATGGGCAATGGCGCTCGGGTCCGGCTTGATTCGTTCTCTCAATGACGAACCCTGCTCCCGGAAGTTGGTCGTCTTCGGGACTACCGACGGGCGGCCGGGACTGAGCCCGACTCGTCCAAACGTCGGCTGAGCTCCTGCAGTCGGCGCTCGAGCACAGCCCGTTCGGCCTCGGCCTCTTCGGCCAGGCTGCTCAACCGCTGGCGCAGCTGCAGCTCGGTCTGTGCGAGCTGGCGCTGGAGCGCTGCGATGAACTCGTCGCGCTGCCGCTCCAGGCCTGCGGTCACCTGACGTAGCCGCTTGTCCACCCTCTGCGAGCCCGACTCGGCGACCTGCGCCAACCGCTCGGCCAAGACCGACTCGGCTTCCCGCGCGAACATGTGCACCGCGCGATCGAGCTCGCGGGCGAGCCGGCGAGCCGCGTCTTCCCGAGCGGACTTGACAGCGGCGTCGAACTGCAGCGCCGCAGCCTCGGCGAAGCGGCCCGCCGCCTGGTTCGTCGACCGCTCGAGGCTATCCATCTGGCGCCGTTCGACGTCCGTGAGGCGAGCCTCGACGCGCCGGCCGACGTCCGCCTCCTCGCGCTCGATGCGCTCCGCCATCCGGCGATCGCGCGCTTTGAGCCGTTTGTTCATCTCCTCGACCGAGCGGCGACCCTCGGCGGCGTGCAGCTCGAGCTCGGACCGAACCGATGCCGCCGCGCCGTCGGCCGAGCGCTGGAGCTCCTCTCGGAGCTTGAGGAGCGCCTCCGCCTGCGTGGCGCCGGCTTCGTCGATCTTGTCCCGATCGGTCTGGAGCCGGGCCTCGGCCTGCGCGACGAGGACCTGCTGACGCTCCTGGAGCTTCGCGAGCTCGGCGGTGAGGGACTGCTGCGTGCGCTCGATGTCGTCCGCCCAGCCGGCGAGCCGCTGCTCCACGCGCTGCTGGATCTCCGTCAAGCTCGCGGCGAGCTCGGCGAGGGCACGCTCCTCGTGCTCCACGACGGCCCGCCTGCGCTCTTCGGCGATGCGCCGCTCCTCCTGCTGGAGCCGTGACACGGAATCGGCCCGCTCACGCGCCATCAGGCGCTGGATCTCGGCGGCGCTGGCTTGGCTCTCGTCGCGGATCAGCTGCTTGAGCTCGTCTCGTGCCCGGTCGAGCTCCTGTTCCACCTCCGCCAGGCGCTCGGCCCGTTGACGTCTGCGTCGGAACAGGCGCATCTCAGAATCGTAGGACTAGGAGCGCCGCCGCGAGCGAGACCATGGCCGCGGCGAGCAGGCGCAGCGCCGCCTCGGGCGAGCCGATGAGCGTGTCGGCGGTGATGTCTCGCCGGGTTCCGTCCGCCATTGTCATGACGCCGGTGACCACGTCGACCCGACGCCGCACCGTCCTTACCTGGGTCGAGAGCTTCCGCTGCGCGAGGCTCGTGAGGAGGGCGAAAACGGCCGCGAGCACGGCCTCGAGCGTCGTCTTCTCGGCGACGACGAAATAGCCGGTGAGCAGGGGAAAAGCGCCCCACGCAATGCCGAACCAGAGGTCGGTGTGGAAGAGGCCGCCGAAGAGCTCGAGGTTGTAGGCGACGACGAGGAATCCGCCGACGGCGACGAAGGGAAGCAGCCAGAGCGTCCAGGCGAGCGCCGCGGCAATGCCGATCGCGACCGCGCCGCCGATCGAGCCCGCCGCCAGCACGATGAGCGCGCGATCGGAGATGCGCGTGCGCAGCGGACGCCCGTTCAGCTCGTCAAGGGCGTGCGCGCCGATCCCGAGCGCGAGGAAGAACGCGGCGAGGGCAGCGAGGAGGCGCCTGCCGGCCGGGTCGGGCGCAAGGGCGGCCCCGATCGCGACGTACGAGAGGTGCCAGGCGGTGTAGGGAAGGTGGAGCAGCGTCACGTAGTCGCGCCAGCCGCCCGGCGCGAGCGCGTAGAAGGCGGGCCGGCTCATACGCGCCCCCACATGACGACGCCACCGCCGAGGCTCAGCCGTTTTCTCTGGATCTCCTTGATCTCTGCGCCCGCCCAGAGCTCGCGGAGGTCGTAGCGGGCGTGGAAGTCGCGAATGCTCGGGCCCAGGAACGATCCGACCTGACGCCAGCCGGGCGAGATCAGCGCTCCGAGCAGCGGGAGGCCGGCCCGAACGTAGAGCTCCCACGCGGGCCGAGCGAGCCCCCGCGGCAACCCGAACTCGAGCATCGCGATGGTGCCGCCCGGCCGGACCACCCGAGCGAGCTCCTGCATCGTCTCTGCCGGATCGGCGACGTACCGGAGCAGGTACGTGAAGGTGAGAGCCGCAAAGGATGCGTCTTCGAAGGGCAGGCGCTCCGCGTTCCCGTGGGCGAGCTCGATGCGGCCCTCGAGCCCGGCCGCCTCGACTCGCCGCCGCCCGGCCCCCAGCATCTCCGCGCTCTGGTCGAGCCCGATCACATGGCAACCCGTGCGGCGGGTGAGCTCGATCGCAACGGCGGCTGTGCCCGTTGCGACGTCCAAGACGGTGTCCTCAGGGCCGACCTCCACGCGCGAGACGAGGAAGCGTCGCCAGCGCGGATCCTGGCCGAAGGACAGAAGGCGCGCGTAGCGGTCGTACGTCGGTCCGAGCGGCGAGAACAGCTCGACTGCGTCCACGGGGCCGAGTCTATGGTTGTCCGGTGGCGCTGCACGACGATCTCGAGCGGATCGCGCGCGCGGCGGCGACCTTCGTGGGAGCTGGGGAGGAGCTGGCGGGGATCCTCGCCGCGGAGCCGCCCGGGCGCGACCGCGGCTACCTCTGCGCCTTCGCATCCGCCGAGGGCCTCACCTGGCTCGTGCTCGACGATCGCGGCGAGCCGGTGACGGACCTCGAGTGGGTCCGTCAGGTCGTGACGCTGGTCGCGCTCTCCGAGCTCGCCGAGGAGAGCGCTGGCGGCGGCGAGCTCGACGAGCTGCGCTCGCGCCTCGTGGCGCTGCGGCTGACCGAGAATCCGCCGGGGATCGACGAGGCCGAGGAGGCGGTCGACGCGTTGCAGCGAGCCCTCGGCGCGCCGCCGCGCCTGGCGACCGCCGACTACCTGGACGAGGTCGGGGCCGCGACGAAGCGGCTGGAGGCGACGCTGGGCGAGGCAGCGTCATCCCCGTTTGCCGAGGCCATGAAGCAGAGCTCCGAGTCAGTGGACGCTCTCACGCGCGACGTCGAGTCGCACTACAAGGCGGACCTGCGGTGACGGGAGCTTGCGCGGAGCGCGTATCGTGGAGGCCATGGAAGGCAGCTTTGGTTTCCCCATGGGAGGCGACCCCGAGGACCTGATGCGCGGTCTCCGCGAGTTCGCGGAGCGGCAGGCCGAATCCGTTGCCGAGGCTCAGCGAGAGCAGTTCGCGACGCTGACCTTGAACACGGCCGTCCAGTTGACGGCGGCGGCCCTGTCGCAGGTGAACGTAGACGGCGGCGCGGACGAGCAGGCGATCGCCCTCCGCGACGCGATGCGCGTCCTCTTCCCCGAGGCGGTGGCGCTCGTTTCGGCCGCTCGCCAGGGGTTTATGCGCGAGTAGACTCCGCCCGCCCGTGGCCCTGCTGGATCGCGCCATCGTCAGCGCCCTGCCGGCCGTCCCCAAGCCGATCGTCCGCCGGATCTCGCAGCGCTACATCGCCGGAGAGCGGATCGAGGACGCCTGTCGCGTCGTCAAAGGCCTGAACGAGCAGGCAAAGATGGCGACGATCGACGTTCTCGGCGAGGAGATCACCACGCCCGAGGAGGCACGGCACATCGCGTACTCCTACGACGACGTCTTCCGCGCGATCGACGAGCTGGGCCTGGACTCGAACGTCAGCGTGAAGCTGACGGGCCTCGGGCTGAAGCTGGGGCGCGACGTCTGCAAGCGCAACCTCGAGGGGACCGTCCGAGGGGCGGCCGAGCGCGGCAACTTCGTCCGGATCGACATGGAGGACTCGAGCTGCACGGACGACACGCTCGCCCTCTACCGCGAGCTGCGCGAGGAGGGCCTCGACAACGTCGGGATCGTGCTCCAGGCCCGCCTACGGCGGACGCTCGACGACATCGCGTCGCTCGCCGACCTGAGGCCGAACGTGCGGCTCTGCAAGGGGATCTATGTCGAGCCCTTCAAGGTCGCTTACCACGACTTCGACCAGATCCGGAAGAACTTCGTGGACGCGCTGGCAGACCTGCTCGAGGGCGGCTCCTACGTCGGAATCGCGACGCACGACGAGTGGCTGCTGACCGAAGCAGCGCGGCTCGTCCGCGAGGCGGGCCGGGCCCGGGAGGAGTACGAGTTCCAGATGCTCCTCGGCGTCCGCGAGGCGCGCGGCGACCGGCTCGTGGAGGAAGGTCACCGCCTGCGGATCTACGTCCCCTACGGCGAGCAGTGGTACGCCTACTCGCTCCGGCGGCTGCAGGAGAACCCGAAGATCGCCGGCTACATCGCGGCCGACACGCTCGGCCGCCTGTTCCCGGGGCGAAACGGGCGCTAGGGAGGCGGCGGCGGGCCGCCCGGTGGTGGGGCCGCTTCCTCCTCTTCGACGCGGGTGACGCGCCGGCCGCGGTCCGCGTACGGATCCGAGCCGGGCGGGCCTTCGACGTAGCTTCTGCGGCTGACCCGGGCCCCGGGACCCCACCAGGTGCGCCAAAACATGAGGCTGAGCAGGAACCCGACGAAGCCGACGATCATCAGGATCACCCCTACCGCATCGACGTTGAAATCGGTCGAGTCGGCGTTCACGCCCCAAATGAGGATCGCGCCGACGGCAATCACGATCAGGCTGAGAACGAGCCCCATGGCCACCTCCGCTCGGATTCAGGAGCATACTTGCGCCCTCAATGGAAACGCCCGACCCCAACGAACGGTTTCGCGAGCGTCGGCGCAAGTCGCGAAGGCAGAAGCGGATTCGGCGGACGACCGGAGCGATCGCGATCCTCGTGGCGGGCGGGGCGGTCGCGGCGGGAGCCCGTGGGCTCGACTCCGGTGGGGAGCCGAAGACCAAGCCTGCCGCTGCGAAGAAGAAACCGCAGCGCCCTGAGCGGCCGGCTCCACCTGCCGAGATCCGTGGGGTCCACGTCACGATGGCCTTGGCCTCGCTTCCCGGGAAGCTCGACGAGTACACGAAGACCCTCGGCCTGAACACGATCGAGATGGACGTCAAGGACGAGAACGGCGAGGTCGCCTACTACCACCTGGCCCCGCGGCTCGCTCGGCAAATCGGCTCGGCCAAGCGGTATTACGACCCCCGGGAGGCGGCAAAACGCCTGCACGAGCAGGGGATCTACGTGATCGGACGCGTCGTCTGCTTCGAGGATCCGATCCTCTCCGAGAAGCGGCCTGACTTCGCGATCAGGACGACCGGCGGCGGGGTCTGGCGAAACGACGCCGGCCTCGGATGGACGAATCCCTACGACAAGCGCGTGTGGGACTACAACCTCGCCGTGGCGCAATCGGCGGTGCGGGCCGGATTCGACGAGATCCAGTTCGACTACGTCCGCTTCCCGAGCGACGGGGACATCGAGTCGGCGGTGTTCGCGGGCCGGAGGCCCGAGGCGATGTCGGCGACGATCGCGCGATTCGTCCACTACGCCGCCAAGTCGGCTTCGGCCTCTTGGCGCGCGCGTGTCGGTCGACGTCTTCGGGCTGTCCGCCACGCGTAACCTGGGGATCGGCCAGTCACCAAGGCGGCTGGCGCGCATCGTGGACGCGATCTATCCGATGACGTATCCCTCCCATTACGGCTCGGGCGAATACGGTCTGGCCGACCCGAGTGCGACTCCCGGCCGCACGGTTGGCCGATCGCTGCGAGACTTCCGCCGGCAAATGCGCGGGAGGAAGGCAAAGCTCATTCCCTGGCTCGAGGATTTCACCCTCGACGGAACGACCACGCTCCAGAAGGTGCAGGAGCAGATTCGGGCGGCGCGTCGCTGGAAGACAGCCGGCTTCCTGCTGTGGAATCCGTCCGGCGTCTACACCACGAGAGCACTGACCGCCCGGTGAGCGAGCAGCGCATGACCGAGCTGCGGGAGCGGCTCGGCGTTCTCCACGACCTGCACCGCGCCGGGTGGCTGCTCGGCTGGGATCAGCACACGATGATGCCGCCGGCCGGGACCCCGGCTCGTTCGGAGCAGATTGCGACCGTCGATCGGCTGGCGCACGAGCTCTTCGTCTCCGACGAAATGGGCGAGCTGCTGGATTCACTCGGGGAGTACGAGCGCGGCCTGGATCCCGAATCGGTCGATGCGGCACTGCTCCGGGTCACGCGGCGGGACTGGGAGAAGGCGCGCCGGGTTCCGCCGGAGCTGCGGGCGGAGATCACGCGCGCGGAGGTGCTTGGCGTCCCCGCCTGGGCCGAGGCGCGCAAGAACGCCGACTACGCTGCGTTTCTCCCGTACCTGCGCAAGAACCTCGAGCTGAAGCTCCAGTACATCGAGTGCTTTGCCGACTCCGGGAAGGCGCCGTACGACGTGCTGTTGGACGACTACCAGGAGGATGCGCGCAGCGAGGACATCACGGCCGTCTTCGCGCGGTTGAAGGAGGAGCTGATCCCGCTGATCCGGGAGGTGGCCGGCGCGGAGCAGGTGGACGACAGCTTCGCCCACGGGCACTTCCCCGTCGAGAAGCAGGAGCTCTTCGCGCGCGAGATTCTCGAACCGCTCGGCTACTCGTCGGAGGCCTGGCGGCTCGATCCGACGGTGCATCCGTTTGCGACGTCGATCGCGCTCGACGACATCCGGCTGACGACGAGGTACTCGGAGGCCGACCTCGAGTCGATCTTCCACACGACCCACGAGTTCGGGCACGGGATCTACGAGTTCAGCATGGATCACGAGCTCGACCGGACGCCGCTCGTCGAGTTGAACTCGATGGTGCTCCACGAGTCGCAGAGCCGGCTCTGGGAGAACCTCGTTTGCCGCAGCAGGCCGTTCTGGCGGCACTTCTTCCCGAAGCTGCAGGAACTCTTCCCGCAGCAGCTCGGCGGGGTCACCGATGAGGCGTGGTGGAGGGTCGTGAACCGTGTCGAGCCGTCGCTCATCCGGGTCGAGGCCGACGAGATCACCTACGGCATGCACATCATCCTGCGCTACGAGCTCGAGCAGGAGCTGATCTCCGGGCGGCTGGCTCTGGAGGATCTTCCGGAGGCGTGGAACGCGAAGATGAAGGAGTACCTCGGCGTCGACGTGCCGGACGACGCCAAGGGTGTCCTGCAGGACGTGCACTGGTCTGGCGGTTCTTTCGGCTACTTCCCCACGTACCTGCTCGGGACGATCGCCTCGGTGCAGATCTGGGAGACGGCACGTGACGATCTCACGGATCTGGACGCGCAGATGGAGTCAGGGGAGTTCGGCCCGCTGCGGGAGTGGCTGCAGGAGAAGCTGTATCGCTGGGGCCGGCGGTGGCCTCCGGATGAGATGCTGCGGCGTGTGGTCGGCGGCCCGCTCGACGCGGAGCCGTACCTTCGCTACCTCAAGGCGAAGGTTGCAGAGATCTACGGCGTCCGGGTCTGAGCCCCGGCTTCGGGTCGCGCTCAGGCTCGACGGTTCGCGGCCAGCGCTTGGCGGGCGACGTCGACGATCAGGTCGGTGTGCTGCGTTTCCACCATCACCCAGTCGGACGTTCGAGTTCGACGCAACGCGCGCTCGTCGTCCAGCCGGCTGATCAGCTTGCCCGTCAGCCGCACCTCGATCCACCGATCGCCATGGAAGTGGGCGAACTCGCGCCCGTCGATCCAGAACGCAGGCTCGCCGTTGAACTGCGACGCCCGCTCCTCCACGTCCGGCAGCTTCCGCAGTTGCTCCAACAGCTGTGCGGTCACGCTAGCAGCGACCAGCCGCCGTCGACGATCAGCGTCTGTCCGCGGATCATCTCCGCCCCGGGCGAGCAGAGGAAGATCACCGCGTCTGCGAGGTCGCGCGGCTCGACCATCCGGCCGGCCGGTGTCCGTGTCTGGGCCATCGTGAGCATCTCCTCGCGGTTCGGGAAATGGTCGAGTGCTCCGGTCTCGACCACCCCGGCGGAGACGGCGTTCACGCGTACGCCCCGCGGGGCGAGCTCCACCGCGAGATAGCGAACGAGCGCCTCGAGCGCGGCCTTCGACGTCCCGACGAGCACGTAGTTCTCCATCACGCGAATCGAGCCGAGGCTCGAGAGCGCCACGATGGACGATCCGGCGGGCATCGACGGCGCAGCGGCCCGCGTCAGCGAGAGCAACGCGCGCGCGTTCGCGTTCATCGTCCAGTCCCAGTGCTTGTCCTCCGTCTCGAGCGCCGACCGAATGACGCCAGTTGCCGCGCTGTGGACGAGCACGTTCCACGGACCGGACTCCGACACCTCGCCGAGCAGTCGCTCGGATGCCACGTTCCCCCGCAACAGCACAGGCTCAGCCCCCGCCGACCGCAGCTCGTCCGCGGTTTCCTCCGCGGCACGATCGTTCCGCAAATAGCCGATCCCTATCCGGGCAGCACCGAGCTCGGCGAAACGGAGCGCGATTGCCTTCCCGATCCCGCGCGAGCCGCCGGTGACGAGCACCGACGCGCCCTGGAACTCCATTAGCGGCGTGGGAGCGGGTTGCTCGCCGGCGCGGAGCTCGGGATCTTGTCCCACCCGACACCCTTGTCGCGCGGCTCGGGCGGCAGATCCTCCGCCTTCGTGGAGGCGTGGCCGAGCCGGTCGAGGAGCTCCATCTTCTCCTCGCCGTAGCGGCGGACCGGATGATCCTCCTGGAGGTCTTGGATCAGCTCGCGGACCCGCGCGCGGAGCTGGTAGGCGAAGTGCGGCGTCGCCGGCCCGACGAGCGCATCGATGTCGTCCTTAGTCGGCTCTCGCTCCACGGCGCGAAACCTACCGCCTCTTCTGGAGCTCGTAGGCGCCTACGACCACGGCGGAGCCGTGCGTCCCGGCGTCACGAGCTAGTTACAACTTGTCACTTGCAGAGACGCTCGGCGGAAAGTGCCGCTCTGCAGGGTCAAAGCGAGACCCTTGTAACAACTTGTTACTTGGGCTCTCGACGCGCGGTAGGGTCGCAGGGTGAGGCGGATCAGCGCGGCGGAGCTGATGCTGCTGGCCACCGTCTCGATCTGGGCGTTCAACTTCACGGTGACGCGGTACGTCCTCACGCACGGATTCCAGCCCCTCGCGTACTCGGCGGCTCGCTTCGGCGCGGCGGCGCTGATCGTCTCGACGGTGACCTATGGTCGCGAACGCTCGCTCTCCTTCCGCCCGCGCGATGCGGCCCTGCTGGCCGCCGCCGCCATCGTGGGCATCTACCTCAACCAAATCGCCTTCGTCTACGCGATCGATCTGACGAACGCCTCGACCACCGCGCTGATCTTCGGCAGCCTGCCGATCCTGACCGCGATCTTTGCCTACGTCTTTGGCGTCGAGCGGCTGCACCGGCGCTTCTGGATCGCGGCTGCACTGTCATTTGCAGGTGTGTTTCTCGTCGCGGCCGGCTCCGGCGGCGGCTTCTCGGGGAATCTGGTCGGGGACGTCCTCGCCTTCGTCGGCGCCGCGACCTGGGGTGCCTACTCCGTCGCGATCGTCCCGTTGCTCCGTCGATACTCGGTCTGGCGGATCAGCGCCGGCGCGCTCCTCGTCGGCTCTGTCCCGCTCATCCTTACCGCCATGCCGCAGCTGCTCGACCAGCGCTGGGACCTTGGCGCGCTCGTCTGGGCGGCGTTCGCGTTCGCGGTCCTCGGGCCGCTCGTCTTGACGAACATCCTCTGGTTCACCGCCATCGACCGGGTCGGCCCTTCGCGGGCCACGCTCGTGACGAATCTCCAGCCCTTCCTGGCCGCGCTCTTCGCCGTGGCGCTGCTCTCGGAGGATCTGACCTTGGTGCAAATCGCCGGTGGAATCACCATCGGCGCCTCGCTGCTGCTGGCGCGACGGCGACCGGCCATGGAGTCGGGGTGATCGCAGACCGCGTCGCACAGCTGCTCGGCCGGCGGGTCGTGTCGCTCGAGAGAATCGAGAGCCGCGGCTACGCCGCCGCTTACCACGCGGTCGCAGAGCTCGAAGGCGGCCTCTCCGTCTTCGTAAAAGCCGGATCCGAGGAGGTGACGAGCCGGTTCCTGCGCGAGGAGATTCGCCTCTACCGGTCCTTCAAAGCGCCGTTCATGCCCGTCTTCCACGGTGCAGACGACGGCGACCCGCCGATCCTCGTCATCGAGGATCTCCGCGAAGGACGATGGCCGCCGCCGTGGGACGGGGACGCCGTCAACGCCGTGCGCGAGGTCCTCGAGGCCCTCGCCGCCAGCGAGCCGCCCGAATGGCTCGAGCCTGTCGATCGCGAGTGGCTGACAGGAGGTTGGGCCGAGATCGAGCGCGATCCCCAGCCGTTTCTCTCAACCGGCATGTGCTCCCGCGAGTGGCTCGAAGCGTCGCTGCCCATCCTTCGCGAGCGCGCCGAAACCGCTCCCGTTGACGGCGAGGCTCTTCTCCACCTCGACGTCAGAAGCGACAACATCTGCTTGACCGAGCGCGGTGCCGTCCTCGTGGACTGGAACCAAGCCTGCATCGGAAATCCTGAGCTCGACGTCGCCGCGTGGTTGCCGTCGTTGCGTCTCGAGGGTGGCCCCGAGCCGGAGGAGATCCTCCCCGGCGGCGGTAGATTCGCCGCCGTGCTCGCCGGCTTCTTCGGGAGCCGCGTCGGGCGGCCACCGCCGCCGACGGCTCCTCAAGTCCGCGAAATCCAGCGTGCGCAGGCCAAAGTCGCCCTCGCCTGGACTGCTCGCGAACTCGATCTAAGATTCGACCGATGAGCTCGACCGACTTCATGCCGCTGACCGGCTGGGACCACGTCGAGTTCTGGGTCGGGAACGCCAAGCAGGCTGCCTACTTCTACGAGAACGCGTTCGGGTTCACTCGCACCGCCTATGCCGGCCCCGAGACCGGCGTCCGGGATCGCGCCTCGTACGTGCTCGAGCAGGGCGACATCCGCCTCGTGATGACGAGCGGAGTGCGCGTCGGTAGCGAGATCACGCAGTTCGCGTGCCGCCATGGGGACGCCGCGAAGGTCGTTGCGCTCCAGGTTCCGAGCGCGACAGAGGCCTACCGCCAGGCGATGCAGCGCGGCGCGCGTGGAATCAACGAGCCCCGGTGGCTGGAGGACGATTTCGGCCGCATCGAGGTCTCGTCGATCGGGACCTACGGCGAGGTCATCCACTCGTTCGTGAACCGCGAGGACTACGCCGGGCCGTTCTTCCCGGGTTATCGCTCCGCCGTGGACAACGGACAGCCTGCGACCGGCGTCGGCCTCATCATGCTCGACCACGTCGTCGGCAACGTCGAGCTCGGCCGGATGAACCACTGGGTCGAGTTCTACGAGCGCGTCTTCGGGATGACGAACATCGTCCACTTCGGCGACGACCAGATCCAGACGGAGTACTCCGCACTCATGTCAAAGGTCATGGCCGACGGCAGCGGGAAGATCAAGTTCCCGATCAACGAGCCGGCCGAAGGCAAGCGGAAGAGCCAGATCGAGGAGTACCTCGAGTTCAACGGCGGCCCGGGTGTCCAGCACATCGCCATGCAGAGCGGCGACATCGTCCGCACCGTCGAGACGATGAAGGAGCGGGGCGTAGCCTTTCTCGACACGCCGGAGGCGTACTACGAGGAGGTGGAGGATCGCGTCGGTGAGATCAGCGAGGACTACGCCGACTTGAAGCGGCTACGGATCCTCGCCGATCGCGACGAGGACGGCTACCTGCTCCAGATCTTCACCAAGACCGCGCAGGATCGCCCGACGCTCTTCTTCGAGGTGATCGAGCGCCACGGCGCGACGACGTTCGGCGAGGGCAACTTCAAGGCTCTCTTCGAGTCGATCGAGCGCGAGCAAGCGCTCCGAGGGAACCTGTAGCGGCACCCAACGCGGTCGTGGTCGGATCGGGGCCGAACGGCCTCGCCGCCGCGATCACGCTCGCTCGAGCCGGCCGGTCGGTTCTGGTTCTCGAAGCAGCGGGCACCGTCGGCGGCGGTGTCCGTTCGGCCGAGCTGACGCTCCCGGGCTTCGTTCACGACGTTTGCTCGGCCGTCCACCCGCTTGCCGCGTCATCGCCGTGCTTCCGCCAGTTGCCGCTCGTGGATCACGGTCTCGAGCTCGTCCACCCGGCGGCGCCACTGGCACATCCGCTCGACGACGGCACCGCGGTGATGCTCGAGCGCTCGGTCGACGAGACCGCGGCCGGGCTCGGCCGCGACGCAGAGGCGTACCAGAAGCTGATGGCGCCCCTCGTCGAGCGGGGCGACCTGCTCGAGCCGTTCCTCCTCGGCCCCGGGCCGTTCCCACGCCATCCGCTTGCCGCCGCACGCTTCGCGGTGCTCGGACTTCGCTCGGCGGTCGGCCTCGCGTCGAGGTTCGAAGGAGAACGCGCACGGGCCCTCTTCGCAGGGCTCGCCGCGCACTCGATGCTGAACCTCAACCGGATGCCGACTGCCTCATTCGGGCTCGTCCTTGGGCTCCTGGCCCACAGACACGGCTGGCCGGTCGTCCGAGGTGGCTCCCAGAAGCTCGCGGACGCGCTCGCCTCCTATCTCCGCTCACTGGGCGGCGAGATCGAGACGGTTCGTCACGTCGATTCGCTGGACGAGCTGCCGCGGTCGGACCTCACGATGCTCGACGTCACTCCACGGCAGGTTCTCCGTATTGCCGGACACCGGCTGCCCGGCCGCTACCTGAGGGCTCTGAGGCGGTACCGGTACGGGCCCGGCGTCTTCAAGGTCGACTGGGCGCTCGACGGGCCGGTTCCGTGGGCCGCTGAGGAATGCCTGCGCGCGGGAACCGTCCATCTGGGCGGGACGCTGGAGGAAATCGCGGCGTCGGAGGACGCCGTGTGGCGCGGAGAGGCGGCGGAGCGCCCGTACGTGCTCGCCGCCCAGCAGAGCCTGTTCGACGACACGCGGGCGCTCGACGGCAGGCACACGCTCTGGGCCTACTGCCACGTGCCCAACGGGTCGCGGGTGGACATGACCGCAAGGATCGAGGTCCAGGTCGAGCGCTTTGCGCCGGGTTTCCGCGAGCGAATCCTCGACCGCAGCGTCCGCGGCCCCGCGGAGATCGAGCGCGAGAACGAGAACTACGTCGGCGGAGACATCAACGGCGGCGTGCAGGACCTGCGGCAGCTCTACACGCGGCCGGCGATCCGGCTGAATCCGTACTCGACGCCGATCGAAGGCGTCTACGTCTGCTCGTCCTCGACACCGCCGGGCGGCGGTGTCCACGGTCTCTGCGGCTATTACGCTGCCCGCTCGGCGCTTGCAAAGAGTTCGTAAAGATCCTGCTCTAGGCCAATTTAGGCGCGCCATCGGGGAACAACCAAGAGGATCAGAGGCAAAGGAGGCACAGACTCGTGAAACGACTTTTGATCCTCTCAACCGTGGTCCTCGGCGTGCTGCTTTTCGCCGTCGCCGCAGTGGCGAAACCCGGCCCGGGGAAGGGCCCGAAGCCGAAGGCGGGGCACGGGAAGCTCACCTTCGTGGTGAACACGACCGACAACGGATCCTGTGGTGGCCCGTGGGCCAATGACACGGTCAAGCGAACGTTCATCGTCAAGCTGAACGCTGACGGCTCCTACACGCTCACCCGCCGCGATCGAGGCATGTTCGTCACGCTCGCCGGGGTAAGCCCGGGCGCTTGTGACACGACCGGCCGTCATGGCCACACCGTTCGCGCCGGCGTGAAGGGCAAGCTGGTCGGTTTCCTGCGCGGCACGGTGACCGGCGGCACGTTCAACCCCAACGCAACCTGCACGGGACCCGACTGCGGTTTCACTGACGTCTTCCTGACGACGTTCTTCGGTCCGACCGCCGTGTTCTCGTGCTTCGAGAACAGCTCTGACTGCAAGTTCAACTTCAACTACACGGCTGCGCGGCATCAGGCGCTGCTCTTCCGCCACTGGCAGGACAAGGGTAAGGGTGCCGGGACGATGCTGCACGAGGTCTTTCACGGCGACATCGCCGACGCGTAGCCAGCTCTTGACCGACGAACGGAGGAGAGCCCGCTTCATGCGGGCTCTCCGCGTTTAGCCTGCGCGAGTGACGCCGCAGCGGCGAACCGCGCTCGTCTCCGTGCTCGCGGCGGTCGCGCTCATCGCGCTGAAGCTCGGCGCCGGTCTTGCGAGCGGGAGCCTCGGGCTCGTCTCCGAGGCGATCCACTCGGGTACCGACCTCGTCGCGGCGTTGCTGACCTTCTTCGCCGTCGGGGTCGCCGGACGGCCTGCGGATCCAGGGCATCCCTACGGACACGGGAAGGCGGAGCACCTTGCGGCGCTCGCCGAGGCCGCGATCCTCGTCCTCGCCAGCCTGTTCATCTCCTACAAGGCGCTCTCGCATCTGTTCGGCGCCTCCGAGCCCGACGTGAAGGCGACGTGGTACGCCTTCGTCGTGATCGGCCTCGTGATCGCCGTCGATGCGAGCCGGACGATCGTCTCGCGGCGCGGCGCCAGGCGGTACGGCAGCGCCGCGCTTCAGGCGAATGCGCTCCACTTCGGCAGCGACCTGGCCGGCTCCATTGCGGTGCTCATCGGCCTCGTGCTCGTCGCGTCCGGGTACCCCGGCGCTGACTCGGTTGCGGCGCTCTTCGTCGCCGTGCTCGTCCTCCTCGCCGCCGCGAGGCTGATGCGGAGCAACGTCGACGTGCTCATGGACCGCTCACCCTCGGACGCGGACGCTGCGGCTCGTGCGGCGATCAAGGAGATCGACCCTCCGGTCGAGCTCCGCCGCCTCCGGATGAGGCGCTCGGGCGGACGTCACTTCGCGGACGTCGTCATCGGGGTTCCGCCCGGCGCTGCCGTCGGGCAGGGGCATGCCGCGGCCGACCAGGTCGAGCAGGCAGTTCAGGCTGCGCTCCCGGAGAGCGACGTCGTCGTCCACGTGGAGCCCGGCACCGAGGAGGCGCTCCGCGACAACGTTCTCGCTGCCGCTCTGAGCATCCCGCGGGTGCGCGAGGTGCACAACGTCCGGATCGTGACTGTGAACGGCGGAGCCGAGGTTGGGCTGCACATCAAGCTCCCGGGAGGACTCTCACTCGCAGAGGCGCATGCCGTCGCCTCGGAGGTCGAGGCAGCGATCTTGCAGCGGCTTCCGCAGGTTGTCGCCGTGCAGACGCATCTGGAGCCGTTGCGGGAGGAAGAGGCGGGCGAACGGACCGCGCCGCCCGACGAGCGGGCCATCGTCTCGATCGCGCAGGAGCTGACGGGCGAGCCGCCGCGCGACGTGCGCCTCGTGCGAACCGACGAGGGCCTGCTCGTGTTCGTGACGCTGCGAGTGGCCGCCGAGCAGACGCTGGCCCAGGCCCACGCCCTGGCCACCGAGGTCGAGGAGCGGATCCGCGAGCAGCTCCCGGAGATCGCCGACGTCGTGGTGCACACAGAACCGTGAAGCTCTGCATGTTCAGCCCCAAGGGGCACCACTTGCAGCGCGGCTGGCCCGCCCGGATCGAGGGCGACCGCGTGATTCAGCTTGCCGCCCAGACACTTCAGTCGTTCTTCACCGGAGGCGGACACGCTCGCGAGCATGCCGAGCACCGGCTGGACGAGGTCGAGCTCCTACCGCCGGTGCTCCATCCGCCGTCCGTTCGCGACTTCTACACGTTCGAGCAGCACGTGAAGGCCGCGCGGGCCCGGCGCGGGCTCGAGGTGCCGGAGGAGTGGTACCGGATCCCGGTCTTCTACTTCTCCAACCCGGCCGTGATCTACGGCCCGGAGGCGGAGATCCCCTACCCCGAAGGCACGGCAGAGCTCGACTACGAGCTCGAGGTGGCGGTGATCATCGGCGACGAGGGGAAGATCGGGGGCTTCACGGTCATGAACGACTGGTCCGCGCGCGACCTCCAGCGGGAGGAGATGAAGGTCGGGCTCGGACCGTCGAAGGGCAAGGACTTCGCGACGAGCCTGGGGCCGATCGTCGTCACTCCGGACGAGTTCGACGGCTCCTCCGGGACGATGATCGCCCGCGTCAACGGCGAGGAGCGATCCCGCGGCGAGCTTGGGGACATGTACCACTCGTGGGAGGCGATCGTCGCCCACGCCGCCCGCAACACGCAGCTCTTGCCGGGCGATATCCTCGGCTCGGGAACGGTCGGGACCGGCTGCATCCTGGAGCACGGCGACGGCCGCTGGCTCCAGCCGGGCGACGTCGTCGAGCTCGAGGTGGAAGGGATCGGGGTGCTGAGGAACCGCATCGGGGCGGGTCGTCCAAGTGCCGACCCGCCCCGTACGGCGTCTACTGATCCTGAAGAGCGGCGAGGCCGGTGATCGTGTGCGAGCCGTCGCCGATCCGTCCCAGCGACTTCGTCCGGCCGGTGTTGATGTCGAGCCGGTACAGCCGGGAGCCATAGCGGCCCGTGGAGGTGCCCGCGACCCAGCCGACGTTGGCGGAGCCTGCGATGTCGAAGCCGACGTTGCTTCCGAGCTGGAGCCCAGTCGACACGGGCATGATCAGCGTGCCGGCATTGGCCGGGCGCTGGATCCACAGCTGGTCCGGGCTTGCGGCGATGTCGTAGGCGTAGAGCTCGGTCACCGTCGGACGCGTCGCGAAGGCGGTGAAGGACGAGTTCGTGTACGCCGATCCGACGATCTGCACGCCCGCCGGGGTCAGCTTCGTGTCGACGGAGAGCAGGGAGCCGTCGTCAGGATTGAGCCGGATGTTGTCGCCGGCATCGCTCGTGATGCGGATCTTGTCCACCGTCGGGTTGAAGTCGAACCCGTTGACGGTGCCGGAGAGGATCGAAGGGCTCGTGTCGAAGCTCTTCCCCTCGGGCACGGCGATCGCCGTGCGCGGGTTCAGCCGGTAGACGACTCGGTCGCTGCCGAGCGCGTACAGGTCGCCCGAAGCGGGCCGGAAGTCGATCCCCTTGACCGTGACGCCCTGGGGCAGCCCGGTGATCGCCTTGGACCGAAGCTTTCGCGGGTTGTCGGAGCTGAAGCGCAACAGGCTGCCGCCGGTGTCAGTCGCATAGAACATGCGGCCGGCGCAGCGTTTGCAATCGTCGTCGCCGCGCTTGCCGCTGTCTGCGAGCGCGGCGAGCGGCATCGCAAGCGCGAGGAGCGCGAGGAGCAGGACGCCGCGTCGGAAGAAGCGAGAGAGGTGCATTGAAGCCTCCGTGGTCGAGAAACGTGTCGAAGAGGCTTCGCACGAGGTCGGTCAAGGGTTCAATTCCGCCCGCGGTAACCTTCGGCCATGTCGACCTATCAGGTACGCGGGGAGGTTCCGCGCAAGCGTCACATCCAGTTCCGCGACGACGGCACGCTCCTGACCGAGGAGGTCATGGGCCTCGAGGGGTTCGTCGGGAACGAGTCGATCCTCTACCACCTGACCTCTCCCTGTCGGGTCAAGGAGCTCGGCCACTTCGAGCCGATCGAGCGCGAGGAATGGGTGCCCGACGCGCACGCCCACCGGCACTTCAAGACGATCGGGATCCCGACGGAGGGCGACGAGATCTCCGGCCGCAAGCTCCTGATGTGGAACAACGACGTCGAGATCTCGCTGGTACGGCCGGCCGAGTCCATGGAGTACTTCTTCCGGAACGGCGAGGGCGACGAGGTCTACTTCGTCCACGAGGGCTCGGGGACGCTGCACACGACCTTCGGCGACGTGCCCTACAAGGAGGGCGACTACATCGTCATCCCGCGCGGCACGACCTATCGGTTCGAGCCGTCAGGCCCCCAGCGCTATCTGCTCTTCGAGACGCCCGGCCTGATCGAGATCCCGAAGCGCTACCGGAACGAGTACGGCCAGCTGATGGAACACGCGCCCTTCTACCACCGGGACATTCATCCGCCCACGGAGCTCCAGACCTACCGGGAGCGCGGTGAGTTCCAGCTGAAGATCCGCGTGCGCGACGGCTATCAGGATTACGTGATCGACTACCACCCGTTCGACGTCGTCGGGTGGGACGGCTACCTCTACCCGTGGACGTTCAACATCAACGACTTCGAGCCGATCACCGGGCGGATCCACATGCCGCCGCCGTCACACCAGACCTTCGCCGGCCCGAACTTCGTCATCTGCTCGTTCTGCCCGCGGAAGCTCGACTTCGACCCGATGGCGATCCCGATCCCGTATCACCACTCGAATCTCCAGAGCGAGGAGATGATCTATTACGTCTCCGGCAACTTCGGGTCGCGGAAAGGGATCGAGGTCGGCTCCGTAACGCTGCACCCGTCCGGGATCCCGCACGGCCCGCACCCGGGGCTCGCGGAGAAGTCGATCGGGATGACGGAGACGCACGAGCTCGCGGTCATGTGCGACACGTTCCATCCGCTGAAACTGACGACGTTCGCCCGGGATCTGGACGACGGCCAGTACGCGTACTCGTGGTACACCGAGGACGACGTGCCGGCCAGCTACGACGCCGACCCGGCGGGCGCGACCTCACACTTTTAGCGCGTTCGGGTCGGTTGGGCCGCCGTGCGTGAGCAGGAGCCTGGCAGGGCTTCGCGCCATCAGTTCGCGCACCGCCTTCCTCGCGGGCTCGAAGCTCTCGTTCTTGCGTACCCACGTCGGCGGACAGAGCGCGGCCTTGTCACCGTGCCTAAGGATCGTGTCGCCGACGACGACGGCATCGTGCTTCGGGAGCCAGAACGCGATCTCCTCGAGCCGGCGCATGTGGACGGCCTCGCTGCCCGCAGGCAGTGAGTCCCCGACCCGGAAGGTCTTCGTGACCGGCGTCCGCTCCTCGACCCATTGAGCGGCGGGCTCGTGCGCCCAGGTCGCTGAGCCCTCGTAGCGCTCCAGGATCTCGGGCGCGCTCCGGCCGTGCCACAGGACCGTCAGCAGGATCGCCGGCGGGCCATGGCGCTCCACCAGGGCGTCGAGCGCATCCCAGTCCTCGACCAGCGGGTCGAACAGGACGAGCCCGTCGTCGACGAGGGCGTACGACGAGACGATCTCCTCCCAGCCCTGGCCGCCCTCCAGGTCCTCCGGCGTCCACTCCGGATGCGGAGCCATCCACCACCAGAGCTGCGGTGCGATCTCCTCCACGTCAGACCTCGAGCGCGTTCGCGTCGGTCGGCCCGCCGTGGGTGAGCAGCAGGCGGGTGGCTGGGAACTTCAGCACCCGCTGCACCGAGCGCCGGACCTCGTCGTACGACTCCACCTTCCGAAGCCAACTCGCGGGCAAGAGGCGAGCGCGGCCCTCGTGGCCCAGGATCGTGTCGCCGATGACCGTCGAGGCATGGCTCGGAAGCCAGTACGCAGCCTCGTCCATGTGGTGCATGGGCAGGGCCTCGACGCCCCCGGGGAGCTCGTCGCCCTGGACGAACGTGTTCGTGTACCGCGCGCGGTTGCCGACCCGCCTTGCCGCCGGTTTGTGCGCCCAGAGGCTCGAGCCCTCGTAGCGGTCGAGGATCTGCTGGGAGCTACGGACGTGCCAGTGGATCGTGACGAGGATCGCCGGAGGCCCGTGGTGCTCGACGTCCCTGTCCATCGCCGTCCAGAACGCGTCTTCCTCGCCTTCGGGGATCAGCGGATCGAAGACGACGAAGGCGTCGTCCGCGACGAGCGCGTACGACGAGACGATCTGGCCCCAGCCCTTCCCGTCCTTGTCCGCGGCGGGCGTCCACTCCGGGTGGGGAGCGGACCACCACCAGAGGCGCGGAGCGATCTCCTGGACGTCCACGGCTAGACCGTACCCGTGCGTACGGTTCGCGCATGGCCTTCCTGGCGATGCCGCAGCCGTTCGACTTCGAGCTCACGACGGAGCGCTTCCGCGTGTTCGGGCTCGACCTCGCCTCGCTCTGGCACGAGGGCGGCCTGCACCGCGTCCTGGACGGGCGCGAGGTGCGGATCGAGGCCGCGCCCGGCGGGGTCGACGTCGAACCTATGGACGACGAGGTCCGGCCGGTCGTCCTACGCCTGCTCGGCGCCGAGTTCGATCTGGAGGCGTTTCGGCCTGACGATCCGGTTCTCGCCGGCCTCGTGACGCGCCTTCGCGGCTTTCGTCCGCCGCTCGCTCCCGACCCCTTCGAGATGCTCGTCGGCGCGATCTCGGCCCAACAGATCTCGCTGCGAGCCGCGTTCGCGGTGCGAAACCGATTCGTGGAGCGGTTCGGCGTCCGCGGCAAGCTCGCCTACGCGTTCCCGACTCCGGAACACATCGCCGCCGTGACGCCAGAGGAGCTGAGAGCGCTCGGCTTCTCCCTGCGCAAGGCCGATTACATCCTCGCTCTCGCACGCTCGGGGCTCGACTACGGCGCGCTGGCTGCGCTGCCGGACGAGGAGGTCAAGGCGAGCCTCCAGCAGCTGCCCGGCATCGGCGAGTGGACCGCGGACTGGTTCCTTGCCCGCCATCTCGGACGGCCTCGGGCCTGGCCGGCCGGCGACCTGGCGCTCCGCAAGGTGGTCTCCTCGTTTTATGGTGACGGTCGCTCTCTGACTACCGAGGAGGTGCGGGAGATCGGCGGACGATTCGACCCATTCCAGAACCTGAGCGCGCACTACCTGCTGACCGGTTCCCGGCTGCCCGCATGAACGTTCGGCGGGAGGGCGATTCCTTCTCTGCGGAGGAGAACGGCGAGGTCGTCGGCTCGGCACGGCAGACGCCTGACGGCGGCGTCGTGCTCGAGCTGAGGGAGCCGCGAGAGGGCGTCGCATTGGCACTCCTACGCGCCGTGGCGGCCGCGCGGGCAGAGGACGCCGATGCCGCCGAGGCGCCCACGTCATTCGGCTCGGTGCACCTCCAGACCGACGATCAGGCCGCAGTCGTCCAGGCAGTGACGAAGCTCGTCCCGCGGGTCTTTCGCTCTCGGACGACGATCGTCTCGCCGCCGCGAAACGGCTGGATCGCCGTCTACGACGAGGTTGCCGACCGCGACCCGCGCCAGCTCAAGCGGCTGGGGCAGGAGCTCTCCAACGCGTCGGGGCTCGTCACCTTCACGATCGGCGTCGAGGAGGACAAGGCGGTTCACTACATCGCCCTCGAGCGAGGTCGGATCCTCGACGAGTACGTCTCGGTGCCGGACTTCCGCGGGCCGCTCCCGCCCGGCGACGCCGTCGCGCTTCGCGCGAACCCGACGGTGGTCGCTCGGCTCACCGGCGCGAGCGCCGCGAGCGTCAGGGCCGTGGCGAGGACGGCCGCTTCACCCGACGAGCTGCCGCCCGCAGAGGAGCTCCTGCGCGAGCTCTCGGAGGTGCTCGGCCTGGAGGGCACGAGGATCCGGTTCGAAGAGGCACGCTATGTGCCCGACGCCGTCGTCGTCGATCACGAATGAAGGTCCTCCTGCTCCACGCGATGCCGCTCGACGAACGGATGTGGGAGCCTCAGCTGGATGCACTCGCCGGCGAGGACGTCGAGGCGCCGAACCTCTACGACCTCGGCGGGAGCTCGGTCGACGAGTGGGCCGAGGCGCTCCTCGAGAGCACTGACGACGACGAGCTCGCCGTCATCGGGGCATCGATGGGCGGCTACGTCGCCCTCGCGATGGCCCGTAAGGCACCCGAGCGAGTCCGTGGGCTGCTCCTGGTCGGCTCGCGCGTGGGCGCCGACACGCCGGAGCGACGAGCCGTGCGTGACGAGCAGATCCGCACGCTCAAGGACGAAGGGATCGAGGCGTGGGCGCCCAGCGCGCCGGCGCCGCCGCCGTCGGAGCGGACGGTCGACGAGCTCGTCCGCGCAGTGCAGGCGCTTCGCGACCGCGCCGACTCGACCGAGCTGGCCCGTAGCTTTCAAGGACCGCTCTGGATCGCCGTCGGGGACGCCGACCCGTTTCTGCCCGTGGAAGAGGCGCGCGAGATCGTCGAGGCCGCGCCCAACGGCCGGCTGGAGATCTTCGAGGACACGGGCCACTTCCCGAGCCGCGACCGGTCCGGCCGGTTCAACGAGCTGCTGCGGGAGTTTCTGCAAGCAGCTGCTTGAGCTGCTGCGCGTTCGTGGCCGCCTGCGAGACCCATCCGCCGTCGCCGCCGGGGCTGCGATTGTTGTTGTTGAAGAGGGCGTAGGCGTTCTCTGCCTGCGCTGAGAGCTCCTTCAGCGGCTCGACCCACTCCCGCAGCTCGTCCTCCGAGTAGAGGTAGTCGAATCGCTCGGCGGCGCTCCGGCCTCGCACGTTCCAGGTATCCGCATTGCGGCCGTGGAAGCGCACGTACAGCGTCGGCGAGGTGAGCGCGAGGAGGGTCCGAGGGACGTTCTTCGCGTCCACCTTGGGTGCGTCGATGACGACGAGCGACATCTCGTGCTCCTCGAGGAAGGACAGGACCTCCGAGCGGACGTCTTCCTCGTACCAGCTCGAGTGCCGGAACTCGACGAGCATCTCGTCCTCGCCCATCTGCTCCCGCGCCCAGGCCAGGTAGTCGAGCGAGTAGTCCTTGTAGACGACGTAGGGCGGGAACTGGAACAACGTCCCACCGAGCTTGCCGGCGCTTCGCAGCGGGTCGAGCGCCTCGCGGAACCGACGGAACACCTCGGCCCGGAACTCCCTCGGCGGACGGTC
This sequence comes from uncultured Actinomycetes bacterium, assembly GCA_963842235.1. Taxonomy (GTDB): domain Bacteria; phylum Actinomycetota; class Thermoleophilia; order Gaiellales; family Gaiellaceae; genus JACDAN01. The sequence goes on from CAWJFT010000001.1 coordinate 303,513, forward strand.
GATCCGGCCTCGATCGTCGACCGGAGCCTCGTCACGAAGGTCGGTTGGAAGCTGCTCCTTCTTCACCGGATGCCGCGTCATCACGCCGAAGGCCTTCACGTGCATGACGAAGTCGTCCGGCGTCTGCTCAGCCCAGCGCTCGGCCATCGAGTCCACAGGCAGCCGGTAGTAGGTCGAGTCCAGCTCGACGGTGTCGAAGTGCTGGGCGTAATACGAAAGGCGCTCTCGAGCCGGTAAGCCCGGCGGGTAGAAGTACTTGGAGAGCGCCTCGTCGGCCCAGGAGCAGGTGCCGACTCTGATCCGCGCGGCCATGTCCTCAACGATAGAGGTCGAGCTAGCGCCTGACGCGTAAAACGCGGACGGGATTCGCGGTTGCGCCATCGTGGCCTCCGAGCAGCGCGGCGCGAGGGTCGGCGTGCAGCCGGACGCTTTCCTGGCCCACGGAACCATGAAGACCGCGTGCACCAACATGGCCTTGCTCGTGATCCGCACCCGCATGGTCACGCAGCCTCGCGCGTTCGAGCGGCCGCTTCCGACCTTCCCTGGGACATCGCGCCGTGTCTTCTGGCGGTAGAAATTCACGCGGATTCCGGCTAGTCGCTTGTCCTGCCTCGCGGAGACAGGCGGTGAAGACCGCGAAGGTCTGCCTTCCGCGTCTCTGGCGCTTTGCAATTGCGGAGAGCTCCACGGGCAGCCTCGCGTACGACGTGCTCTGCGCGGCCATGCCCAGAGTTCAGCGTTGCCGTACCCGGCACGTACGGGACGAAGATTCGCGTTCCATGGATATTCACCAGGCACGCTCGGGTTCGTGAAGACGCGGAAGACGCGAAGAGTAGACCGATCAACGGACAAACCCCCGCGACTTGCGGAGGAGGGACGTAGGGCGACGAGAAGCAGAGCACCATGCGCGCCGACGCAAAGGCCGCCTCGGGTCCGGTCCTGACCCGGTCGACGTACATCGGCCAGCGGTACGTGCTTCTGGCAAGCGCGAACTCGAGGATCCAGACGTCCTCGTGCGGACCCGGCGCGCACGCGGACGTCACGTGGTTCGCGGGGTTGTCGGCCTTCACCGATGCCGACGATCAGCTCCGGTGAGCCGAGCGTTCCACGCATGACAGACCCGTTGAAAGATCCGAGTGCCGTGCCGGCCCGGTGTCCGAGCCTGACGCCGTACCCGATCGGTGAGTAGAGCGTCGACTTCCCGTGGCATCGTCGTCATCGCCGCGTCTGGACGGCGATCGCGACGCCTCCGCCGTGCTCCGAGCCGGGGGTTCGCGCTGACGACGAGCGACGGGTTGTAGGCGGCAAGCGCGTTGCCGGCGTAGACCAGCGCGGACACGCCGACGATCGCCGCGACGACCGCGCGTCTCAGCGAGCGAGCCTCGTGGTCGTGATCGACAGCGAGTAGGAAGCCGTGGAAACCTGGTCCCGCGGCTTGTAGACGCAGGCGAAGAGGTACTGGCCCTTGCCGCTTCGATTTCTCACCGGGAACGTCTCGGGCGCCGTCCCGCGTCCGTAGCGCCCACCGATCAGCGGCCCGTGGAGCGCCCGGCTGCGGCTCTGGTAGTAGCAGGTGCGGGCATCCGGACGGAAAACCTCAACGTCGACGTTGGACGTCGGAACGATGCGCAAGCGGAGCTGCCGTCGGGCAGGGACGTAGACGCGATAGACGTCGACGGGATCCTCAGTCCGGTCGAGCCGGGCATGCAGCGCTGCCTGGGCTCGCCCGGGCCGGGTCAGAGCCGGCGCAGCATGCTTGAGCAGGCCCGCGGCCGTCACTTGGTTCATGTCGTCGTTGGGCTCGAGCGGGTCCAGAGCCGGCAGCGGCCGCCTGAGCGCCGAGGGGAGGTCGAGGATCCCAAAGCCGGTGTCCGCATCCCAGCCCGTCGGAGCAACGTCGCGGGCCGAGGACCGGAGCAGGTCGGCGAGTTGCCTCGCCTGGAGGCCTCTGCGCGTGGCGACCCAGGCGGCGGCGGCGCTCACGAGCGAGGTCGAGAAGCTCGTCCCCTCGACCGTCTCGTAGCCGCTCGGGTTGAGGAACCGCGGCGCCGCGACCACCATCGACTCTCCTGGAGCGGCGAGGTCGATGCCCATCCCCTCGTTGGAGAAGATGCTCACCTCGCCGTCGGGGTCGGTCGAGCCGACCGTCAGCACATGGGGCCAGATCGCAGGGACTCCCGGCGGGCTGAAGTGCAGTCGCATGTTCCCGGCGGCGGCCACGGGCAGGATCCTCGTCGCGACGGCCCGGATGATCTGGTCGTGCAGGGCGGGGCAGCTCGGCGGGCTGAAGCCCCAGCTCATGTTGAGGATGGTCGGACCGGACGAGATGGCCGCCTCCACCGCAGCCAGGACGTCGGCGCAATCTCCGGCGCCGGTGTCGGCCGAGCGGAGCGCTGCCTGCGGATAGAGGCCGGCGATCCCGACGCCGTTCACCGGCGCCGCGGCGATCGAGCTGACCATCGTCCCGTGGAAATCGTCGCCGGTCACTACCGCGTTCTGGTTCAGGAACGTGACGGGACGGGCGGAGAACTCTGGATGGCTCTGATCGATCCCGTCGTCGACGATCGTCAGCGGGAAGCCCAGAGCGGGCGCCGCAACCCGGTTCGCGCCGATCTGCGGCATCCACCAGGGAGCCGGATCGAGCGGGTCACCCTGACCGGCGTAGACGCTGGAGGGACGCATCCGGCCGTTTCCGTGGGCGTACCGAAGCGCGCCGATCGAGCGGAGGCGCCGAACCACGGCCGCAGACCGATCTGCCGGAACCAGCCAGGTGCCTTCCCCAAGCCGGCGCGAACCGCGCAGGATGGCCCCCGCTCGTCTGTCGGCCGTGACGGTGACGATCAGCTCGCTGCCCTGGTCTGCGAGCGCAAGTGCATGGACTGGAGAGGAACCGTCAGGCGGAGGCAGGAAGGGCGAACGCAGCGACATGTCGATCCCGAAGGCGGGGCCCGCGGCTGCCAGTGCTCCCGTCGCAGCTACCGCGGCGAGAAGTCCGCGAGAGCCAGACATCCCCGGATCCTACGCTCTAGCGAGAGACGGGTCGTCTCAGCACGGGGAGAACTACCTTGGTCTCCCCGATCGTCACCCGGGCAGTGCCGGGAACGGGGACCGGGTAGAGGAGGTTGTCCGTTCCTCCCACGGTGACCCGGAACCGCGAGCCTCGCCGGACCGTGGTCGCCTGGCTCGTCAGGCGGATGGTGACCCAGCGTGCGTTCCCCGACAGCGTTGGGATCTGTGCACCGCCTTCGCCGATCACCGTTTCGACCCCGTTCGGCGCGATCGCCGAGAGGACGGCCACCAGATGCGGCCAGCGGGTCGTCGAGGAGACCTGGGCGGCGACGAGCGCCGAGCCGAACGTCTCGTTGAGGCGCTTCGATGGGGCGGCGGTGCGAACGACCTTCCCGATTGCGTCGATCGTCCTGCGCCCTCGGAACCGGAGACGAAGCACGCGCCGATCGGGCTGGCGCGCGTACTGGACGGTCTTCCCCGTCCACGGATCCGGCGCGAGCTCGAGCGGAGGCCGCGTGTCGATCCCGTTCAGCTGTCCCTTCAGGAAGCGATCGAACCAGAGGCGCGCCTGAGTGAGGTAGTAGGACTGCTCGGCCGGCGCCTGGCCGAGGCCGCCGAGGTAGAGGCGCTTCTTGCCTCGGAGCCGGCCGAACGCCGCCAACGCCTGGTCCATGTCGAACGCCTCGTCGCGGCGGCCCTGGATCATGAAGACGGGCGTGCGGATCTTCGTGAGGTCGTTTCGGATGGAGCGATCCAGCGCGAACTGCCGCAGCTGCGGCACGTTGCGGCTCAGGAGGGCGTCGTTGGCGAGACCCGGGACCTGAGGATCCCAGCGTGCATCGGGGAGCATGCTCCGGAAGGACGAGAGCAGGCCGGCCTTCGCGAACCCCTGCGGCATGAGCGCGTCATAGAGGCTCGTCCACGTCATCACGGGAACGGCGGCGGCGAGGCGTGCTCCCGGCGCGATGAGGAGCTTCCAGACCGATCCGCCGCCGAGCGAGAACCCCATGGCACCGATGCGGGAGTCCGAGACCCCGGGCCGGGCGCGAAGCCAGGTGAGCGCGGCAGCGTAGTCAGTCGTCTCCCGCGCTCCCACGAAGCTCGAGACTCCTCCCGAGTCCCCCTGTCCGCGCGCGTCGACCGTCAGCACCGCGTACCCCTGGGGAGCGAAGACCTGCTCTGCGATGAGGTTCATCGAGCTGCGGTTGCTTCCGATCCCGTGAAGGAGCAGAACGGCGGGCCAGCCGCCGGCCGGAGCGGCGCCGTCGGGTCGGTACAGCGTCGCCGCGAGAGGGACGCCGTCACCCATCGTCAGCACGTGATCCGTGCGGATGAAGGCGCCGGCCGGTGCGGCGAGCGTGAGCGCAGCAGCGGCGGCTGCCAGGAGCAAAGACAGGCGACCCACGGGCGGCGCTTAGGGTAGTCCAACAGTCGCTGCTGTCACAATCGCGCAGTGGATTCTCGGCCGATCGGCGTCTTCGATTCGGGCATGGGCGGCCTGACCGTCCTGCACGAATGCCTCGTGACCATGCCCCATGAGGACTTCGTCTACCTCGGCGACGGTGCCCGCTTGCCCTACGGCCCGCGCCCGCTTCCCGAGATTCGCCGCTTCGCGCTCGAGATCGCGGCGTACCTCGAAGCGCAGGGCGTGAAGCTGATCCTCGTCGCCTGCAATGCCGCGACCTCGGCGGCGTTGCCGGAGCTGCAGGAGCAGATCGGCGTCCCCGTGGTCGGTGTCATCACGCCCGAGGCGCACGCGGCCGTCCAGGCGACGCGCAACCGCCGCATCGGGCTGATGGCGACGGAGGCAACCGTCTCCTCCGGCCGCTACGCCGACCTCGTCCGCACGCTCGATGCCGGCGTCCGCATCTTCCCCGTTGCGTGCCCGCGGCTCGTGCCGCTGATCGAGAGCGAGAAGCCCTTCGGCGCCGAGACGACGGCTGCGGTCCGGGAGTACGCCGAGCCCTTGAAGGCAGCCGAGACAGACACCGTCATCCTCGGGTGCACGCACTACCCGCTGATCCGGCCGATATTCGAGCGGGTGTTCGGCCGCGGCGTCACGCTCGTCTTCTCGGCCGAGGAGACCGCCCGCGAGGTGGCGCAGACTCTGGAGCGCAAGGGGATCGAGAACGGCTCCGGGCGCGAGGGCAGCTACCGGTTCCTGACGACCGGCGATACCGAGCTCTTCCGGACCCTCGGCGAACGGTTCCTCCAGCTGCCGCTGGACGGTGTGGAGCACGTCGAGATCGCCGAGCTCGAGGCGGCAGCGGCGTGACGCGCGAGGACGGACGTCGCCCGGACGAGCTGCGGCCGCTCGAGCTCGACGTCGACTACCTCGAGCAGCCGCAGGGCTCGGCACTGATCTCCGTCGGCCGGACGCGCGTCCTCTGCACGGCCTCCATCGACGAGGCAGTCCCGCGCTGGCTCAAGGGTGAAGGTCGAGGCTGGATGACCGCCGAATACGGACTGCTCCCCGCGTCCACCGGCGAGCGGACGCAGCGCGAGGCGAGCTCCGGGCGCCAGAAGGGCCGCACGGTTGAGATCCAACGGCTGATCGGGCGCTCATTGCGGGCCGTGACGGATCTGGAGGCGCTGGGTGAGCGGACGCTCTGGCTCGACTGCGACGTCCTCCAGGCCGACGGAGGAACTCGGTGCGCGGCCATCTCCGGCGCCTACGTCGCGGCTCGACGGGCGCTCGACCGTCTCGGGCTGAGCCGCGCGTTGACGGATTCCGTCGCCGCCGTCTCCGTCGGGATCGTCGACGGCGCGGCGCTCCTCGACCTCGACTACTCGGAGGACTCACGGGCCGACGTGGACGTGAACGTCGTCATGAGCGGCGACGGCCGCCTGATCGAGGTGCAGTCGACCGCCGAGGGCGAGCGGTTCACGCGCGATCAGCTCGACGAGATGCTCGACCTGGCGACGGCCGGGATCGAACGGATCATGGAAGCGCAGCGAGACGCGGTGGAAACGCCGGTTGCCTGAGCTCAGCTGGCTCGAGATCCTGCTGCGGGTCGTACTGGCGGCCGGCCTCGGGGGCGCGATCGGCCTCGAGCGCGAGCTGCGCGAGCGGGAGGCGGGGCTGCGCACGCACATGCTGGTCTCGGTCGGCGCCGCGCTCTTCACGCTCGTCTCCGCCTTCGCCTGGACGGACTGGCAGTTCTCCAACGCGAGCGGCGTCGTCTTCGACCCGACACGGATCGCCGCCCAGATCGTCACGGGCATCGGCTTCCTCGGCGCCGGAGCGATCATCCGGCAGGGTCTGTCGATCCGCGGGCTGACGACGGCGGCAACCCTCTGGGTCGTCGCGGCAATCGGGATGGCCACGGGCGCCGGGTTCTACACCGCCGCGGTCATCACCACCGTGCTCGTGCTGTTCAGCCTGTGGCCGCTCCGAATCCTTGCGTACCGGCTCTCCGAGCGGTTTCGGCCAGAGGAGGGCCGGCTCGCCCTGGAGCTCGCCTCCGGCGCCACCACGGTCTCGGTGCTCCAGGCCGTCGAAGACGCCGGCGCCGAGGTCCGCTCGCTCGAGTTCGGCGACGAGGGAGACGTTCGGCGGGTCGACATGCGCGTGAAGATCGAGAGCGGGCGAAGAGCCGCTGAGCTCGTCGACGCGCTGACCCGGACGCACCAGGTCAAGGGCGCCCGCTGGAACCCGTAAGAGCCAGGCTCGCCTCGAGGAATCCCGGCAAGCTCCGCGAGCTCCGGCGGGTGCTTCCGGATTGGGAGATCCAGCCCCTCGAGGCGGACGAGTACCCCGAGGAGACCGGCTGGACGTACTACGAGAACGCGCGGTCGAAGGCTCAGTTCGGCCACTCGCTCGATCCATCCGTGTGGGTGCTCGGCGAGGACTCGGGCCTCGAGGTCGACGGGCTCGGAGGCCGGCCCGGTGTCGAGTCGGCGCGCTTCGCCCGCGGGGAGCACGTCGAGCGCCTGCTCGCCGAGCTTCAGGGGGTCGAGGGGGCTGGGAGGCGTGCGCGCTACGTCTGCGAGCTGGTCGCGTTTTCGCCCGGTGAACGGGAGATCCGAGGAACGGGCACCCTCGAAGGACGAATCGTCGACGAGCCGCGCGGGACGGGCGGCTTCGGCTTCGATCCGATCTTCGTTCCCGACGGCGAGACGGCGACGGTCGCGGAGCTGGGGGACGAGTGGAAGGCCGACCATTCGCACCGCGCCCGCGCAGCACGGGCGCTACTCAGCGCACTCGCCGCGGAACCGGCTTAGCCGGTTCCGCCGCTGCGGCATCCGGGTTCAGGAAGCGGCGTATCGCCTGTGGGCCGCGCGGCGCTCGGGATAAGAGGGTCGTGAAAAGTCGTGAGACTTTTCACGATTAAGCAAGGCCCGGAACCGCTTCCCGATCCTCCTCCCGGCCGCGGGCGAGCCACCAGTTGATCTCGGCGCCGAGCACGATCACGTTCGCCATCACGTAGAGCCAGATGAGAAGGATCACCGGCGCGCCGAGCGCTCGCAGCGTCAGCGCCTCTTCGCGCCGCGAGAGCGCTACGTAGAGCGGCAGGACCTGGAAGCTGAGCTGCAACAGGATGCTGCCGAGGATTGCGCCCGGCACCACCTCGCGGAACTCGAGCCGCTCGTTCGGGAGCAGGTAGTAGATCGAGACGAGGAAGAGGAAGACCGCCGCTGTCGAGATGACGAGCGAGAGCACGTAGCTCACCCAGCGGTTCGTGATCACGCCGGGAACCGCGTCGTGGATGAGCTCGAAGCCGATACTGCCGATCAGGAGCCCGAGGAAGAGCGTGACGAGCGAGCCGAGGAGTAGGACGACCGCAACGCCCTTTCCGTGGAGGAACGAGCGATTCGGCCGGCCGTACACGATGTTCAGCGCCGACTCGAGCACGCTGAAGAGCGAGAGCGAGCTCCAGAGCAGGAAGACGACGCCGATGATTCCGAGCGTCGCCGCGTTGTCCCGGATCTCGTTCACGACGTCGACGATCCGCGAAATCGAGGCCGACGGTAGGACGTGGTTCAGCTCCGTCACGAGATAGGAGGACTCGTCGGCCCGGCCGAAGAGCCCAAGCAGAGCCAACGCGATGAAGACCAGCGGCACGAGCGAGAGGAGCGCGAAGTAGGCGATCATCGCGGCGAGGTGCGGGCCGCGATCGGCAAAGAACTTGGCGAGCGGCTTCACCATCGCCGCAGTATGTTCCCGGGAATGGACGCAGGCCCTGCCGTACAGGAGCTACTGCGCGTGTCCGAAGACGTTCGAGCGGTTGTCGTCTTCGAGCCCGCGGGCGAGATCACCGCCGCGTCGGTGCCGGACGACGAGGCCGCAGATCTGGCAGAGGCAGCTGGCGCACTGCTGGCCACGGCGGACAAGTTGCGGCCCGAGCGCGAAGCGGTGCGCGTCGAGGCCTTCACGCCGGACGGCGACGTTTACGTGGCGCGGAGCGCCGAGCGTGTAACCGTCGCGGTTGCTGCCCCGGGATCCACGCAGGCGCTCGTCCGGCACGACCTCCGGACAATCCTCGCCGAGCAAGATGCGGCTTCGTAGCGTCGTCCTCATCTGGGTGGCGGTCGCGGCCGCGATCGTGCTCCTCCGGCGCAGGCCGTCCGAGCGCGTGGACGTCCAGTTCGACGACGGCTCGACGATCCGGTTCACCGGAGGGCCCGAGGCACGCGACCTGCTCGTCGGTGCCTACGCGGTCCTGGACGCATTGGAATGACGACTGACGAGCTGCGCGACGCGATCCGCGAGCACGCCTATCTGGAAGGCGACTTCGTGCTTCGCTCGGGGCGTCGCTCGCGCTACTACCTCGACAAGTACCGCTTCGAAACCAGGCCCGAGCTGTTGGAGGCGATCGGAGCGCGCATCGCCGACCAGGTGGCCGAGCACGAGCCCGAGGCGGCCCGGCTTGCCGGGCCCGAGCTTGGGGCAGTTGCGCTCGTTACGGCCGCGTCGCTTGCCTCCGGGCTTCCGTTTCTGATCGTTCGGAAGGAGGCGAAGGACTACGGAACCGGCAACCGGCTCGAAGGGCGGTTCGAGACCGGCGAGCGGGTGTGCCTCGTCGAGGACGTCGTCACCTCCGGCGGCGCCGCGCTGTCTGCAGTCGAGGCGTTGCGCGAGGCGGGGTTGGAATGCCGAACGGCCGTCTGCGTGGTTGATCGCGAGGAGGGCGGAGTCGACGAGCTCGCGCGGCACGGCATTCGAGTGCGGCCGCTCTTTCGCGCAGCCGACCTGCTCACGCCCGAAAAAGTGCCGGAAAAACCGTATGGTTGAGCGGAAACGGTTACGCTGTTAGGGTCTGTAGCGCACTCTGACAAGCGTCGAGAGGAGAGTCTCCGTGACCAAACAGGAGTTCGTGGACCGGGTTTCGTCGAAGAGTGGATTGAGTAGGAAGGACGCCGGAGCGGCCGTCGATGCCTTCCTGGACTCGATCACCGAGTCGTTGAGAAGCGGTGAAGAGGTGTCCTTCACCGGCTTCGGGAAGTTCTCCGCGCAGCACCGGGCCGCGCGGCAGGGAGTCAACCCCAGGAATCCGAGCGAGCGCGTGCACATCCCCGCGACGCGGGTGCCGAAATTCTCGGCCGGCAGCCAGCTCAAGCAGGCCGTCAAGCAGCAGTCCATGTCCGACTAGGCACGGATCGATTCATGAACCAACGAGGGCCGGGTGACCGGCCCTCGGCATATCTTCATCTCCGATGGACGAGCACTTTGGGGACCGCCTGGCCTCGGCGGTCGAGCAGAAGCGAACGCAACTCGTCGTCGGCCTCGACCCCCGTCCGGATCTGATTCCGCTCGAGTTGCGGGACGACGTCCCTCGCTTCTGCCGGGGGATCATCGACGCCGTCGCTCCGCACGCGGTTGCCGTGAAGCCCCAGAGCGCCTTCTTCGAGGCGCTGGGGTCACCGGGAGCGGCGGCGCTAGAGGAGGTGTGTGCCTACGCGCGCTCGGCCGGCCTCATCGTGATCCTCGACGCCAAGCGCGGCGACATCGGCTCGACCGCGCGCGCCTACGCCGCTGCGTACCTGGAGCCGAGAAGCGAGGGCGAGCGTCCACTGGCGGACGCGATGACCGTGAACCCCTATCTCGGGCGCGACTCCGTGGAGCCGTACCTCGCAGCCTGCCGCCGCCACGGCGTCGGGATCTTCTGCGTCGTGAAGACCTCGAACCCCGGCGGGGCCGAGGTGCAGGACCTCGCCCTGTCCGACGGGCGGCCGCTCTGGCAGCACGTCGCGCTCCTCGTCCGCGACTGGGGCGAGGATCTCGTCGGCGAGCGCGGGCTCTCCAGCGTTGGTGCCGTCATCGGCGCAACCCATCCGCGTGCAGTCGGCGAAGCGCGCCGGCTCCTCCCGCGTGCGGTGCTCCTGCTTCCAGGAGTGGGCGCCCAGGGCGCCTCACCGGCCGACGTCGCGCGCGCCTTCACGAGCGGCCCGTCCAGCGCGCTCGTCAACGTGTCTCGTTCCGTGATGTACGCATACCGGCAGGGTGATCAGGCTGATTGGCGCGCGGCGGCAGGAGGGGAGGCCGCCCGGGTGAAATCCGAGGTCTGGACGGCATCCGGATGGTGACGATCCCGCATTGGTTCATCCGCTACGCCCTGCCTGCGGGCTTCCTCCTGCTGGCGACCGCGGCCGTGCTCGCCCTTCGCCCGGCGCTGCAGGACGCTGTTCCGGTTCGTGCGACCCGCGCGGCACCACCGGCTCCGGCCCGTGTGGCTCCCCGGCCCACACGCGCTGCGCGCCCTCGGAGCACCGGCTACTCCGTCCGCAGCGGCGACACCCTCGCCACGATCGCCGACCGGTTCGGCACGACTGTCGACGAGCTGCTCCTGCTCAATCCGGGGATCGACCCGCGCGCGCTCCACGTCGGACAGTCGCTGCGAGTCGAGTAAGCCGGCGCTACCCTGCGCCCCGGTGAAGCTTCGGCTTCTCTTCGCCTTGGTCGTCCTTGCCTTCTGCGTGCCGGCCGCGGCCGCGGCGCCGGCAGTGGATGCACGCGCCTACCTCGTCGTGAACGGGGCTACCGGTGAGGTCCTGCTCGCCCGCGGCGCTCAGGACCGGCTTCCGATCGCCAGCATCACGAAGCTGATGACGGCGCTCGTCACGCTCGAGCGGACGAACCCGAATGCGACCGTCAGCGTCGACCCGGACGCCGTCGGCGTCAACGGCTCCACGATCGGCCTGCGGGCAGGCGAGCGGCTATCGGTGCGCGATCTCCTGGCCGGCGCGCTGATCCAAAGTGCCAACGACGCGGCCGTCGCGCTCGGCGAGTACGTCGGCAACGGGAACGGCTCCGAGTTCGTCGCGCTGATGAACAGGAAGGCGCAGGCGCTGGGCCTCCACGAGACGCGCTTCGCGCGGCCCGACGGGCTCTACGACGCTGGCAACTACTCGAGCGCGCTGGACGTGACCAAGCTCGGTCTCACGGCGATGCGCGAGCCGCTGATCCGTCGCCTCGTGCGCCGGCAGACCGCCACGATCGCGGGCGGCCGCACGCTGCACACCTGGAACGACCTGCTCGGCGAGTTTCCCGGCGTCTTCGGCGTCAAGACCGGACACACCTCGAGCGCGGGCTGGAACGAGATCGCCGCCGCGCGTGGCAACGGCGTGACCATCTACGCGACGATTCTCGGCAGCCCGTCCCGCTCGGTGCGAAACGCCGATCTCGAAGAGCTGCTCGGTTGGGGCATGTCCCGCTACGCGCTCGTGCCGCTGGCGCCGGCGGGAAAGGTCTACGGCCGGGTTCCGGTCACCCACGGCAAGGAGGCGGTGCCAGTCGTCGCGGCGAGGCCGTTACGGCGCGCGGTCCGCATCGGCCGTCCGCTCGTCCAGCGGGTCGTCCTCCCGAGCCAGGTCGATCTCCCCATAGGACGCGGAGACGTGCTCGGCAGTCTGCGCGTGTACGAAGGTCGGCGGCTGGTCGGGCGCACGCCGCTCGTCGCCGCCGAGGACCGGGATGCTCCCAGCGTCGCCGAGCGCGTGAAGTGGCTCTCGAGCCGCACGTTCCACCACATCGGAGGCTGGTTCAGCTGATCATCACCGTGACCATGAATGCTGCGCTCGACCGCACTCTGACGGTGCCGAACTTCCAGCCCGGGCAGCGCCACCGCGCGAGCGCGTGGCTGACGCTCGCCGGCGGGAAGGGCATCAACATCGCGCGGGCGCTGAAGCGGCTGAACGTCCCGGTCGTCGCGACCGGCCTCGCCGGTGGCCGGACCGGCGCGCGGATCGTCTCCGAGCTCACCCGCGAGGGGATCCTCAACGACTTCGTCCGGATCGGGGAGGAGTCGCGTACGTCGACCGCCGTCGTCGACCCGACCGGCGGCTCGTACACCGAGATCAACGAGTGGGGCCCGCACGTCGAGCCCAAGGAGCTCGACCTGCTGCTCGAGAAGCTGCGCTACCTGTCTCGCGGCGCGGACGGGGTCGTCTTCGCCGGCTCGCTGCCGCGTGGCGTGGACGATGGCTTCTACGCCGAGGCGATCAAAGAGCTCAACCGGCGTGGTCTCCAGACGACGCTCGACAGCGAAGGTGAGCCGCTCCGACGTGGGGTGGAGGCCGAGCCGTTCCTCGTCTCGCCCAACGAACGGGAGGCCGAAGGGCTCGTCGGCCAGGAGTTCCACGACCGCGAAGACTTCGTCCAGGCGCTCGAGCACATCAGCGACCTCGGCGCCCGCAACGTCGTCATCACGCTGACGTCCGGCTGCTACGCGCTCGTCCGCGAGGAGCGAGAGATCCGTCGCTACTACGCGTCGATCCCTCGAATCGACCCCGTTTCGCCGGTCGGCTCCGGCGACGTGCTCCTCGCCGGGTTCATCGCGGCGCGCTACGAGGAACGTTCTGCAGAGGAAGCCCTGAAGCGGGCCGTCGCGGCCGGAGCCGCTGCTGTCCAGGAGCTGGGAGCCGGGCGCTTCGAGCCGCCCGAGCTGTCACGGCTGGCCGAGGGAGTGGAAGTGGACGAGCTCGAGCCGGTGGCCTCTGAGTTGTGAGAGGTCGTCAGGAGGCAGTGGTACGATCGCCTTCCAGTTGAAAGAGCGAAGCGCAAACGGTCGTTTCGGCCCAGGCAACCGAGAGGAGCCTGGGCCTTTCTGCATTAGAGGGCGGTGACCGTGCATGGAAGTTGAGATCGGGAAGGGCAAGAAGGCGCGGCAGGCGTACGGGTTCGACGACATCGCGATCGTCCCGAGCCGCAGGACGCGCGATCCGCAGGACGTCGACATCGGGTGGAAGCTGGGGCCGCATCTCCTCGAGCTGCCGCTCCTCGGGTCGGCGATGGACGGGGTCATCTCGCCGGCCACCGCCGTCGCACTGGGCGAGATGGGCGGCCTGGGGGTGCTGAACCTCGAGGGGCTCTTCACCCGTTACGAGAACGCCGAGACGCAGCTCGAGAAGATCTCGAAGCTGCCGAAGGACAAGGCGACTGCCGAGATGCAGGAGATCTACGCGCGGCCGGTCGAGCCGAAGCTGATCGCGCAACGGATCGAGGAGATCAAGTCGCGCCGGGTGCTGGCCGCGGGCTCCTTGACGCCCCAGCGCGTGCGCGACTACTACGAGATCGCGCTCGCCGCCGGGCTCGACGTTCTCGTCATCCAGGGCACGGTCGTGTCCGCGGAGCACGTCTCCTCCAACGGACAGGCGCTGAACCTCAAGGAGTTCATCGCGTCGATCCCGATCCCGGTGATCGTCGGCGGCTGCGCTTCGTACCAGACGGCGCTGCACCTGATGCGGACAGGGGCCACTGGCGTGCTCGTCGGCGTCGGCCCGGGAGCGGCTTGCACCACGCGCGGCGTCCTCGGCGTCGGTGTCCCCCAGGCGACTGCGATCTCGGACGCGAGCGCAGCGCGAGTCCAGCATCTGCTCGAGACCGGGACGTACTGCAACGTCATCGCCGACGGCGGCATGCGAACGGGAGGCGACATCGCGAAGGCGATCGCCTGCGGCGCTGACGCCGTGATGATCGGCTCGCCTCTCGCACGGTCAAAGGAGGCGCCCGGCCGCGGCTTCCACTGGGGAATGGCGACGTTCCATCCGACTCTGCCGCGTGGGGCGAGGGTGGAGACGCAGCAGGTGGCGACCCTCGAGGAGATCGTGATCGGTCCCGCCCGTGAGAACGACGGGACGCTGAACCTCATGGGCGCCCTCCGGACGGCGATGGCGACCTGCGGCTACGAGTCGATTCACGACTTCCAGAAGGCCGAGATCATGCTGGCGCCGGCACTGAAGACCGAGGGCAAGGGCCTCCAGCAGGCGCAGCGCGTAGGAATGGGGTAAATGGCGGAGGTCCTGCCCTTCGAGCGCTCGGAGGCCCAGCCGGAGGATCGCCCCGTGCTGGTCGTCGACCTCGGCGGGCAGTACTCGCAGCTGATCGCCCGCCGCGTGCGCGAGTGCCGGGTCTACTCGGAGCTCGTGTCGCACACGACTCCGGCCCAGGCGCTGCGCGCTCGGAATCCGCGGGCGATCGTCTTGAGCGGCGGGCCGGCATCGGTGTACGCAGAAGACGCTCCGGAGGTGGATCCGGGCCTCTGGGAGCTCGAGGTTCCGACGCTCGGCATCTGCTACGGCATGCAACTGATGGCGCGGGATCTCGGCGGCGGTGTCGAACGCACCGGCGCCTCAGAGTTCGGGCGCACCGAGCTTCACGCCGACGGCGGCGCGCTCTTCGAGCACACGCCGGCGGACCAGGACGTCTGGATGAGCCACCGCGACTCGGTCACCGCGCCCCCGGAGGGCGCACGTGTCACGGCGTCGTCGCCGTCGACGCCGATTGCCGCCTTCGAAGCTCCCGAGCGCGGTCTCTACGGCGTCCAGTTCCACCCAGAGGTCGTGCACACGCCCCACGGGAACGAAGTACTCAAGAACTTCCTCTACGGGGTCGCCGGCGCGCCTCCGGCCTGGACAGCGGCGGCCGTGATCGAAGAGCAGGTCGAGCGGATCCGGGCGCAGGTCGGTTCGGAACGTGTCCTTTGTGCCCTCTCCGGCGGGGTCGACTCCGCGGTCGCTGCGCTCCTCGTCCACAAGGCGGTCGGCGACCAGCTCACCTGCGTCTTCGTCGACCACGGCCTGCTGCGGAAGGACGAGGCAACGCAGGTGGTGGAGACCTTCCAAGGCCACTTCCAGGTTCCGCTCGTCCACGTTGACGCGAAGGAGCGCTTCCTGGCACGGCTCGCCGGCGTCGACGATCCCGAGGAGAAGCGGAAGCGCGTCGGCGAGGAGTTCATCCGCGTCTTCGAGCAGGAATCACAACGGCTGGGTCGGATCCGCTACCTCGTCCAGGGAACGCTCTACTCGGACGTGATCGAGTCCGGAGGGACGGAGGGCGTAGCGGCGACGATCAAGTCGCACCACAACGTCGCGGGCCTTCCCGAGGACGTCGACTTCGAGCTCGTCGAGCCTCTTCGGATGCTCTTCAAGGACGAGGTCAGGCGTGTTGGCGAAGAGCTCGGCTTGCCTGAGCGCATGGTCTGGCGCCAGCCGTTCCCCGGGCCCGGCCTCGGGATCAGGATCATCGGCGAGGTCACGCGCGAGCGGCTCGAGATCCTCCGCGAGGCGGATTCGATCCTGCAGGAGGAAATCCGGCGCGCCGGCTTCTATCGCGAGCTCTGGCAGTCGTTCGCCGTTCTGCCGGCGATCCGCTCGGTCGGCGTCCAGGGCGACGAGCGGACCTACGCGTACCCGATCGTCATCCGCGCCGTGACCTCGGAGGACGCGATGACGGCGGACTGGGCGCGACTGCCTTACGACCTGCTGGAGACGATCTCGGGCCGGATCATCAACGAGATCCCGGCCGTGAACCGCGTCGCGCTCGACATCAGCTCGAAGCCGCCGTCGACGATCGAGTGGGAGTGAAGCGCGGATAGAGCGCCCGGACCTGGTCGACGAAGCCCGCGAGCCGCTCGGCCAGGTCGGGATCGGTCACCTCGAGGACGTTCTCCGCGTTCAGCTCGCCTGAGCGCGAGAGGTTGAAGCTGCCAACGAAGACGGTGTCGTCGGCGACGGTCAGCTTCGCGTGCATGAAGTCGTGGACGCTGCCCGTCGCCTCCCACGGAGTCGACGGCTTGGCCGAGAACGGCGCCTTGAGGACACGCTGGAGGAGCGGCAGCTTCCAGGCGATGTTGCCGTTCTGGCCCCACTGGTAGATGACGCCCTCGATCTGCGGCCGGTCGACGCAGCCCGCGACGTCGACACGGCGCTCCGAGATGACCTCCGCCAGGGCCGCAAGGACCGGAGCAGCCGTGATGACCGGCGACGCGATGCGGACACGGCGGCGAGCTTTCGCAATCGCTTTCCCGATCCGGTGCGAGAGACCTTCGCCGTGGCCCGGCGTGAACCATGTGCGCACCTCGTGGTCGCCGACGGGCACCGGCGTCGTGTCGACGAACCCGCTCCGCTCCACGGCGCCGGTCTCCCAGAGCTGGTCGAAGTCCTTCGTGAAGCGGGCGGCCAGCTCCGGCGACTCCGCCAGGGCGAGGACGTTCTCCTGGAGGGACCAGGACTCGTCGGTCCAGTTCATCGATCCGGTCCAGACCGACGAGCCGTCCCGCACGACGAACTTGTGGTGCATCAGGTCCGGGACGCCGGCGATCGGGCGCACCGGAACGCCCAGCGAGTCGATCAGGACGCCGTCGGGCTCGGGCGGCGGAGGAACCGGGATCGGGTTTCGGTGGTCGAGGTTGTAGATGAAGCGGACGGCGACGCCGCGCCCGGCCGCGGCGCGGATCGCCTCGGCGACGACAGCCGCGGGCTCGGGGCTCAGGTGGAAGTCGTAGTGCGCGAAGTCGAGCGAGCGCTGAGCAGGCCCGACGAAGCCCGCGACCTCGTTGGCCACGTCCATCGCGCTCTGGCCGCCGTCGGTGAACGTCCGGAGCTCCAGCACGGTGGCATCTTGGTCGATCGCTAGCGGGTTGGCGCAGTGTCCACGCCCGGAAGCTCTTCCTCGAGCGTTCCGAGGACGTAGTCGGCTCCCGCGCGGCGGAGGTCGTCCTCGCTGTGGCGCCCCGTCGCCACGCCCACGGCGAGGGCGCCGGCCGCATGTGCCGCGTCGATGTCGAACGGCGTATCGCCAACGACGAGCACCCGCTTCGGATCGACAGGCCGTTTCAGGATCATCGCCCGCACGCTCGATCGCGCGGCGGGTGAGGACCGTGCGGTCGGGCGAATCCGAGCCGTAGCCGCCGAAGGAGAAGAACGGGTTGAGCCCGCCGCGTTCGAGCTTCGTGTGCCCAGCGGCCTCGGTCCCGCCCGTCGTGAGACCAAGCAGGAACCCTGCGTCGGAGAGCCGCTTCAGCGTCGCCTCGACGCCGGGCAGGACCTGGTACCCCTTCGACTCGGCAACTGCCGCGGGAAGAGCCGCTTGCCGCCGCGCCATCAACGTGGCCATCTCCTCCGTTGTCGGCTCGCGGCCGATCACGTTGACGAAGGTCAGGCGTCCGACCTCCGGATCGGTCATCCCGGCGTCGGTGAACTCTCCAATGTCCGCCGGGATGCCGTAGAGCTCGTTGAAGGCTCGACGCCAGCTCTCGGCGCCCGCGCCGCCGCTCGAGATGAGCGTGCCGTCAATGTCGAAGAGAATCGCGAGGGGCTTGTCCACCTGCCAGCGAGAGTACCTGCGCAGAATCAGGGCATGGAAAGGAGCTTGGTCGAGAGGCTCGCGGCGCTTCGAATCGGCGACACCTTCAACCAGTACGCCGACTCTGGGCTCCGCCGCGAGCGGCTCTCGACCTATCTCGACGGGCGGAGGGACGCGCGTTATCTCCTCGTCGGCGAAGCGGCGGGCTATCGCGGGGCGCGGGTCAGCGGCCTGCCGTTCACGTCCGAGCGCCAGGTTTCCGGCGTAGGGCCGGCCGAGGCGACGGCGACGATCGTCCACCGTGTGCTCGGCGAACTGGGGCTCGAGGAGGACGTGCTGCTCTGGAACGTCGTCCCGACGCATCCACACCGGCCTGGGGAGCCAAGCTCGAACCGGCGCCCAACTCAGGCCGAAGTACGTGTTGCGATGCAGTTTCTCGAGCAGCTCGCTCGCGGCCGGACCGCGATCGCCATCGGCCGGCTGGCGCACGCGGTGCTCGGAGGGGACTACGTGCGGCACCCTGCGCACGGCGGTTCCGGCCGGTTTCGAGCCGGACTCTTGCTATCCATCCATCGATGCGAAACGGACTGATCGTGGCGGCGGCGATCGTCGTCGCCGCTGGACTCTTCTTCGTGCTGCGCCCTGACAACGGCGACGACAACGCATCCGGCACCACGACCACGACCGCGACAACGTCAACAACCACGACTGCCACGGAACCAACGGAGCCGCCGCCGGCGGCCACTGTACGGATCGTCGTTCGGGGCGGAGAGCCGGTCGGCGGCGTCCGTAATGTCACCGTCTCGAAGGGTCGCCAGGTCGTCCTGATCGTGAGCTCGGACGTGGCCGACGAAGTCCACCTCCACGGCTACAACCTCAAGCGGGACGTGGCGCCGGGGTCACCGGCCCGGCTCCCGTTCCGCGCCACCATCAATGGAACCGTCGAGGTCGAGCTCGAGCAGCGCGGCCTCCCGCTCGCGCGGATCACCACACAGCCATGAGCCTGACGATTCCGCTCGCCCACGGGATCGGGGGGATCCGCGACCCGGTCCTCCCGGACTGGCTCATGTACTACGCGGCGGCGCTCACGCTCATCCTCAGCTTCGTCGCGCTCGGCGTGCTCTGGCGGAAGCCGATCCTCGAGGGCCGGGACCGCGGCCGGCCGCTCTCTGAGCGCTGGCAGCGGCTGATTCTCTGGACGGGCTGGCGCATCATCCTCGGAGCTCTTTCCGTCGGCTTGCTCGTGCTCGTCTGGCTTGCAGCGTTGGTCGGCAAGCCCGATGCCGGCGACAACCTCGCCCCGACCTTCGTGTGGGTCATCTTCTGGCTCGGCCTTGTCCCGTTCGTCGTCGTCTTCGGGAACCTCTGGTCGGTGCTCAGCCCCTGGCGGGCCGCGGCCGACGCCCTCGCCTGGGTCTGGACTAAGAGCGGCCGGACCTGGGAGCCGGCGGCGGAGTATCCGCGGCGGCTGGGACGGTGGCCGGCGGCCGGCCTGCTCCTTGCCTTCGCCGCGCTCGAGCTTGCCTATCCCCGAGCGGCCGAGCCCCGAACGCTAGCGCTCGCGATCGTCGTCTACAGCTGGATCACTTGGGCCGGGATGCTGCTCTACGGGCGCAAGACGTGGGTCGAGAACGCCGAGGCCTTCCACGTCTACTTCGGGATGTTCTCGTTGATCGCGCCGTTCGCCGTACGGGAGGAGAACGGTCGGCGCGTGGTCGTCGTGCGGCCACCGCTGGCGGGGTTGACCGCCCGCCAGGACACACCGGGAACGATCGCCTTCGTCGCCGTCATGCTCGGTTCGGTCGCCTTCGACGGGTTCAGCCGCACGACGTGGTGGCAGGACCGGCTCTACAACCTCGAGGCGAGATACATCGTCAACTCGCCGCGTACCGCCGACCTCGTAGCGACCGGCTTCAACGGCATCGGCCTGATCGTTGCCGTCATCTTCGTGGCGCTCCTCTTCCGCCTGGCAGTGCGAGCGGCGCAGGCGGTTGCCGCGACGAGGGAGGATCTGACGAGCGTCTTTGTCGCGAGCCTCGTCCCGATCGCCCTCGCCTACTCGGTCGCGCACTACTTCACGTTGCTCGTCAACCAGGGACAGTTCGCGATCCCGCTCTTCTCTGACCCTTTCGGCGAGGGCTGGGATCTCTTCGGGACGTCCCACTTCACGCCGTCGCTCTTCAACTCGCCGAACGGAATCTGGTACGTGCAGGTCGCCGTCCTCGTCGTCGGCCATGTCCTCGGCCTCACGCTCGCCCATGACCGCGCCGTGGCGCTGTGGGGATCCGCCCGAACAGCGATTCGGACGCAATACGCGATGCTTGCCCTGATGGTGCTCTACACGTGCACCGGGTTGTGGCTGCTCTCGGCGAAGTGATCCTCGCCCACGGCGGGGTGGCCGGTGCGATCGTCGAGCTGCTCTTCGCCGTTCTGATCGTCGCAATCGCGCTTGCAGCCTGGGTCGGCGGGCGGCGAGACAAGGAATGAGCCGCTACAATCTCCGGCCGGCGGGCCCAGGGTCCGCCGCCTTACTGTTGTGATGATGAAGACCTGGAACGCAAAGCCGGGCGAGGTCGAGCGCCGCTGGTACCTCGTCGATGCCGACGGCAAGACCCTCGGCCGTCTCGCCACGCGCATCGCCGACACGCTCCGTGGCAAGGACAAGCCGGAGTACACGCCGCACGTCGACACGGGCGACTTCGTCGTCGTCGTGAACGCGGAGAAGATCGCGGTCACCGGCAAGAAGCTCGACGACAAGATCTACTACCGACACTCCGGCTACCCGGGCGGGATCCGCAGCCGCACGCTCCGCGAGGAGCTCGAGCGAAGGCCGACCGAGGTGATCCGGAAGGCGGTCAAGGGGATGCTCCCACGGAGCCGTCTGGCCCGTGCGCAGCTGACGAAGCTCAAGGTCTACGCCGGCCCCGAGCATCCGCATGACGCGCAGAACCCGCAGTCACTCGAGCTGGAGGAACGCTGATGGCGACCGCGGCTCAGTACCAGGGCACCGGCAAGCGCAAGACGTCGATCGCCCGCGTGATCCTTCGCCCCGGCGACGGCGGCACGTGGATCAACGGGCGCACGATCGAGAACTACTTCCCGCGCGCCTCGCACCGGACGATGGTGCTCGCGCCGCTGAAGGTCGCGGGCGCCGAGGGCAGCTACGACCTGCGCGTGCGGGTCGAAGGCGGCGGTCCCAGCGGACAGGCCGGCGCGATCCGGCACGGGATCGCACGCGCGCTCGTCGAGGCCGATCCGGAGCTGCGGAAGGTGCTCAAGCGCGAGGGCTTCCTGACTCGGGACGCCCGCAAGGTCGAGCGCAAGAAGGCCGGCCTCCACAAGGCTCGCAAAGCCCCACAGTTCTCCAAGCGCTAAGGCGCCGCTTGCGGCGCCGCTTCCAGGATGGCGGGCCCTGCCCGGCATCCGCCTGAAACGACCGGTCGATGCGATCGACCATGGGTGTTCCGACTTAGGCTTCCGGCCGTGGCGCGGCGTTACTTCGGCACGGACGGTGTCCGGGGCATCGTCGGCGAGTTCCTGACTCCGGAGCTCGTCGAGCGGCTCGGCCGAGCGGCGGCCCTGTGGTCGTCGGGCGGCCGCGTGTTCGTCGGCCGCGATACACGAGGCTCGGGGCCTGCGCTGGAAGCGGCGTTCGCCGAGGGCGTCGCGTCAGCCGGTGGGAACGCGGTGCTCGGCGGTGTGCTACCGACCCCCGCCGTCGCGTTGCTTTCGCTCGACCTCGGTGCGGTGATCTCCGCATCGCACAACCCGCCCGAGTACAACGGCGTCAAGTTCTTCGACGCCGAGGGGCAGAAGCTCACCGACGTCTCGGAGGAGGAGATCGAGGCGTTGCTGGACGAGCCACCGAGCGCGACGAGAGGAACGATCGACGAAGTGGAGATCTCCGCGGACAGCTACTTCGAGCACGTGCTCGAACGCTTCGGGTCGGACTTGAGCGGGCTGCGTGTCGCCGTCGACTGCGCGAACGGCGCCTACTCCGACATCGCGCCGAAGGCATTCGAACGGCTCGGCGCCGAGGTCTTCCCATTGGCGACGGAGCCGGACGGCTCGAACATCAACGTGGGCTGCGGGGCCACCGATCTGTCGCTGCTCTCGCGCGTCGTGCGGGAGGAGGGTGTCGACCTGGGCGTTGCGTTCGACGGTGACGGAGACCGCATGCTCGCCGTCGATGCAGAGGGCAACTCAGTCGACGGAGATCAGATCGTCGCCATCCTCGCCCTCCACCTCGGCGTCGACCTGGTGGTCGTCACGGTCATGACCAACCTCGGCTTCCACCGGTTGATGGAAGAGCACGGGATCCGCGTGCTCACCACCGACGTCGGCGACCGCTACGTCCTCGAGACGCTGCGCCGCGAAGGCGGCATTCTCGGAGGCGAGCAGTCCGGCCACATCATCTGCCTCGACGGCCATGTCACCGGAGACGGTCTCGCCGCGGCGCTGCTCTTGTGCCGGGCGCTGGAAGGGCGCTCGCTTGCCGAGGCGGCGTCCGTGATGCCGCGCTTTGCCCAGGTGCAGGAGAACGTCCCCTTGCCGAGGAACCACCGCGAGGTGCCGCCGGCGGTCATGCAGCAGGTGAACGAGTTGAACGAGCAGCTCCTCGGCAGGGCGAGAATCCTCGTCAGGCGCTCGGGTACTGAGCCTGTTTTGCGGATCCTCGCGGAAGCTTCGGACCGCGATGAAGCGGCCGAGTACTGTGGTAAAATCTCGGCTCTCGTTCGTCGAGAGCTCGGTTGACCGATCGTTCTTCAAGGGTCGGGCGCGGCCGGGCTTTTGCCGTTTCGGGGGGCATTCGAGTACGCGGCCAAATCGTCGACCAGGGAGCCCACGGTGTGCGGAATCATCGGATACGTTGGACCCCGAGCGTGTAAGCCACTCCTCCTCCACGGCCTCGAGCGCCTCGAGTACCGCGGCTACGACTCGGCGGGGATCGTGCTCCGTGAGGACGACGAGCTGGACTATGTCCGCGCCGTCGGCAATCTCTCCCACCTGAAGGCAGCCGCGTTGCTGAACGGCTCCGAGTCGACGACCGGGCTCGGGCACACGCGCTGGGCGACCCACGGCCGCGTGTCGGAGGAGAATGCGCATCCACTCACTGGCTGCGAGGACGGCGAGCTCGCGCTCGTGCTGAACGGCATCGTCGAGAACTACCGCGAGCTCAAGGAGTCGCTGGTCGCCGACGGGCACGAGTTCAACTCCGAGACCGACGCCGAGGTTGTCGCGCACCTGATCGAGCGCCACTACTCGGGCGATCTCGTCGATGCGGTCGAGAAGGCCTACAGCGAGCTCGAGGGGCACTTTGCCTTCGTCGTGCTGCATCACGGCCATCCCGATCTGCTCGTCGGCGCACGCCTTCAGTGCCCGCTCGTCGTCGGGGTCGGGGACGGCGAGATGTTCCTCGGCTCGAACGCCACGGCGTTCCTGCGCGAGACGCGAAACGTGATGTTCCCCAACGACGGCGACGTCGTCGCGATCACGCCGGAGGGCGCGAGCTTCTCGCGGCCCGACGGCGGTTCCGTCGACCACGAGACGCTGGTGCTCGACTGGGACGACGAGAGCGCCGAGAAGGCGGGCTTCGAGACATTCATGCTGAAGGAGATCTACGAGCAGCCCGACGCCGTGCGCGAGACGATCGGCGACCGAGTCCGCCACGGCAGGCTCGTCCTCGAGGGGCTCGGCATGGTCGACGACGACCTGCGTGCGCTGCGCCGCATCGTGATCCTCGCCTGCGGGACGTCCTACCACGCCGGCGTCGTGGGGCGGTACGCGATCGAGGAGTGGGCGCGCGTCTCGGTCGAGCCGGACATCGCGTCGGAGTGGCTCTACCGCAACCCGGTCATTGGGCCGGACACGCTCGTGATCGGCATCTCCCAGTCCGGCGAGACGCGCGACACGGTGCACGCAATGAAGCTGGCCCGCGAGAAAGGCGCGCACACCGTCGCGATCACGAACATGATGGGCTCACAGATCACGCGCGAGGTCGACTCGACGCTGTTCACGAGATGCGGGCTCGAGGTCGCAGTCGCCTCCTCGAAGACCTTTACGGCGCAGGTCTCGCTGCTCTTCCTGATCGCGCTGAAGATGGCCCAGGCGCGCGAGACGCTGCCGGCCGACGAGATCGAGTTCATCCTCGACGAGGCTTACGAGCTGCCGGCGCGGATGCAGCAGTTCCTCGACGGCGACCATCCGATCGAGGAGATCGCCCAGCGGCACTTCGACAAGCCGTTCTTCCTCTATCTCGGCCGGCACATCGGGCTGCCGGTCTGCCTCGAAGGTGCGCTCAAGCTCAAGGAGATCTCCTACATCCCGACCGAGGCCTATTCGGCCGGTGAGATGAAGCATGGGCCGATCGCGCTGCTCGACGAGAACACGCCGGTCGTCTGCATCGCCACCGATTCCCACGTCTACGACAAGGTCGTCTCCAACATCCAGGAGACGCGCGCCCGCGGCGCCCAGGTGATCGCGATCGCGACAGACGGCAACGAGGACATCCAGCATCACTCGGATGACGTGATCTACGTTCCGCGCACGCCGGCCTTTCTGCAGGCCGCGCTCGCGGTGATCCCGCTGCAGCTCCTCGCCTACCGCATCGCGCGCCTGCGCGGCCTGAACGTCGACCAGCCGCGCAACCTCGCCAAGACGGTCACGGTCGAGTAGTCACTCCGGCCGGCGGCGCCGCTGCTTCGTCTCGCTGCGGCGGCGCTTCTGCTGGAGACGGCGCTCGCGTGCCGCGGCCGTCGGCCTCGTCGGCCGCCGTGGGCGCTCGACTCTGAGCGCGTCGCGTAGCGAGTCGACGAGCCGTTCGATCGCCAGCTCGCGGTTGCGGGCCTGGCTGCGCTCGTCCTGGGCGACCGCTCTGAGAACCGAACCCGCGCGGCGCACGACACGCGCCTTCTGAGCCGGCGTCAGCGCCGACGACGCCTCGACGTCGAAGATCGCTTCGACCCGCGTCTCGGTCTTCTGGGCGTGCTGGCCGCCCGGTCCGCTCGACCGCGAAAAGCGGAGCTCGATCTCCGAAACCGGGATCGCCACCGTCCTGGTCACCCGAATAGACTCGCCGTCCATGGCCGCCATTCTGCTGGACGTCGATGGGGTGCTTCAGGTCTCCGGCGTTCCGATCAGGGGTGCGCGGGAGGCCGTCCGGCAGCTACGGGAGAACGGCCACCGGCTCCGCTTCGTCACCAACAACACGACGCATTCGCGGCGGTCGCTCGCAGGTGAATTGCGCGATCTGGGGTTCGAGCTCGACGACGACGAGCTGCAGACGACCGCTCTCGCCGCGGCGCGGGAGCTGGCCGGGCGGCGGGTGCTCGCCATGACGATGGCCGCCGTTCTGGAGGATCTCGAAGGCGTGGAGCTGGTCGGCGAGGACGCCGACGCCGTCCTGCTCGGAGGCGCCGACGAGACCGAGGAGACGAATCGCGTCTTCTCGTACATGAACCTCGCGCGGGCCTTCGCGGAGCTGGACGCCGGCGCCGAGCTCTACTGCCTCCACCGAAACCGCTGGTGGCAGACCTCGCGCGGGCCGCTGCTCGACTCCGGCTGCTTCGTCGCCGGGCTCGAGTACGCCGCCGAGCTGGAAGCGACCGTCGTCGGCAAGCCGAGCACGGCCTACTTCGCGACGGCGGTCGAGGCGCTGGACGCCGAGCCGGAGCTCACGTGGATGGTCGGAGACGATCTCGAGGCCGATGTCGCCGGAGCGCAGCGGTTCGGCCTGCGCACCGCGCTCGTCCGAACGGGCAAGTTTCGGCCTGACGAGCTCGAACGCTCCAGCGTGGCGCCCGACGTCGTCCTGTCGTCGGTCGCCGACCTCCCGTTCTGGCTTGAGGAGTCGCTGTGACGAGAGTGGGGACCGACTTGATCGAGATCCAGCGCATCCGCGAGGCGCTCGAGCGGTACGAGGGCTTCAGGGACCGCTGCTTCACGCCCGCGGAGCAGGCCTACTGCGAGCGGCGTCCCAATCCGGCGCAGCATTACGCCGTCCGGTTCGCGGGCAAGGAGGCGGTCGGGAAGGCGCTTGGCTTCGGCGTCGCGCGCCTGTTCGCCTGGCAGGAGATCGAGATCGCCGGGCGGCCGAAGCCGTCCGTGCGGCTCTCGGGCCGGATCGAGGCCTGGTCGCGGCGGGTCGGAGCGGGCGCCATCGATCTCTCGATGTCTCACTCGCGCGAGCTCGCAAGCGCGGTCTGCGTGGTCGCCGAACAAGATGTTTGAGCCGCTCTACACCGCCGCGGAGATGCGCGCGGCGGAGGCGGGCCACGACGTCGAGCAGTTGATGGAGCGGGCAGGTGGCGCCGTCGCCGACGAGATCCTCGCGCGCTATCCCGATGGACGCAGCTTCGCGGCTGTCTGCGGCAAGGGCGCGAACGGCGGCGACGGGCGCATCGCGGCTGAGCTCCTCCGCTCGGCGGGCTGGGAAGAGCGGTCGCTGGGCGAGGCCGACGTCGTGATCGACGCGCTCTTCGGCACCGGTTTCCACGGGGCGCCGAGGGAGGACGCCGCACAGCAGATCCGGGCCATGAACTGCGCCGGCCGACCGGTTGTGGCCGTCGATATCCCCTCGGGTGTGGATGCCTCGACCGGGGAGGTTCCCGGTGAAGCGGTGCGCGCCTCCCTGACGGTGAGCTTTCACGGGCTGAAGGTCGGCCATGAGGTGGCGCCGGGTCGGTTGTATGCCGGCGACGTCGTCGTTGCCGACATCGGCCTCGAGCCCGTCGAGACCGAGCACGCGCTCGCTACCCCCGCGATCCTCGAGCTGGTGCCGCGCAGGCAGCCGGGCGATACGAAGTACACCGCCGGCTCGGTGCTCGTCGTCGGCGGATCTCTCGGGATGACCGGTGCCGTGCGTCTGACCGCCGAGGCAGCGTTCCGCGCGGACGCCGGCTACGTGGCGGTTGCTGCTCCGCCGGAGTCGCTGCCCGTGATCGAGGCCACGTTGCTCGAGGCGGTGAAGCGTTCGCTCGACGACGTCTGGGAGGCTGCGGAGCGAGCCGGCTCGCTGGCGATCGGGCCGGGGCTAGGACGCGAGCGGCAGGAGCTCGTCCGGCGGCTGCTCGCGGAGATCGACCTCCCGGCGGTCGTCGACGCCGACGGGCTCTACGGCCTCGAGCCGGTCGAGCGGCGTGCGGCAACGGTGTTGACGCCGCACTCGGGTGAGCTGGGCCGGCTGATCGGCGAAGAGGCTTCCTGGATCGACGCCCACCGCCTCGAGGCCCTAAGACGCGCTGTCGACCAGTTTCGCTGTGTCGTCCTCTTGAAGGGTGAGGGAACCCTGGTCGGGGCGCCGGGGGAGGGCCCGCTCGTCTGCGGTGGGTTCCCGGCGCTGGCGACGGCCGGAACGGGCGATGTCCTGACAGGCGTTGTGGCGTCGTTTCTCGCCAAGGGCATGGACGGCCGCCTGGCAGCCGCCGCGGCGGCGCGGGCTCACACGGAAGCTGCCGTGGCGGCGCCCCACAAGGCGGGCCTCGTCGCAAGCGACCTCTTCGAGACGCTTCCGAGCGTCCTCGATGCATAGGTCCGAGATCACGATCGACCTCGGGGCGCTGCGTCGGAACGTCCGCCGGTTGCGCGACGTACTGGCGGGCTCCGATCTGTGGGCCGTGGTCAAGGCGGATGCGTACGGCCACGGCGCCGTCGATGTCGCCCGGACCGCGCTCGAGGAGGGCGCTAAGGCTCTCTGCGTCGCGACCGTGGTCGAGGCGCTCGAGCTGCGGGACGCGTTTCGGGAAGCGCGGATACTCGTCATGGGGCCGACGGCGCGTCAGGAGGTCGCCGTTGCCCGGGAGGCACGGCTCGAGCTGGCGGTGCTCGACGGCCAGATCCCCGAGGGCGTCCCCGTGCACCTCAAGCTGGACACGGGCATGGGGCGGTGGGGCCTCGCCGAGCTGCCCGAGCTCTCGGGCGAGATCGTCGGGCTGATGACCCACCTGGCGACGGCGGATACGGATCTCGAGTTCGCCCGCGCGCAGGTCGCGCGCTTCGCGGAGGCGACGAAGGATTACGCCCACCTGACGCGGCATGTCGCGAACAGCGCCGCCGCGCTGCGGCTGCCCGAAGCTCGCTTCGACGCCGCCCGCTGCGGGGTGGCGATCTACGGACTGTCGCCGTTCGGCACGGATCCGGCGGAGGACGGGTTGGAGCCTGTGCTCGGCTGGCAGTCGGTACTCGGGCAGGTCAAGCGACTCGCGGCGGGCGAGAGCACCGGGTACGGCCGTCGTTTCGTGGCTCAAGGGGACACGTGGATCGGCATCGTTCCCGTCGGCTACGCCGACGGCTTCCGCCGAGACATGACCGGGACGGAGGTGATCGTCGAGGGCGAGCGGCAGCCCGTGGTCGGCACGATCTCGATGGATGCGCTCGCCGTCAAGCTCGCCGAGCCGTTGCCGGTGGGAACACCGGTGACGCTGGTCGGCGCGGGGCTGCTCGCCGAGGAGCACGCTGCCGTCGCGGAGACAATCAACTACGAGATCGTCTCGAAGATCGACTCGCGGCCCATCCGGGCGAAGCGGACGGTCGTCGATGCTTGAGCGGGCTCGCGCGGTGCTCGATGGCGAGGAGGCGTGGGTCGTCGGCGGCGCGGTTCGGGACGAGGCGCTTGGACGTCCGGTTATCGACCTGGACATCGCCTGCCGCGAGCCCGAGCAGGCCGCCCGGCGGTTCTCGAAGCAGGCGCGAGGGGCTCTGTTTCCGCTGTCGGAGCGGCATGGAGCTTGGCGGGTTGCGCTCGAGGACGGGCGAACGGTGGACTTCACGCCGCTTCGCGCCGGGATCGAGGACGACCTGGCGACTCGCGATTTCACGATCAACGCGGTTGCCATGCCCCTCGCCGGCGGCCAGCCCGCGGATCCGTTTGGCGGCCTGGCGGACCTGGAGCAAGGCATCCTGCGCGCGGTCCGGCCGACGATCTTCGAGGACGACCCGTTGCGCCTGCTGCGGGCGGTCCGGCTCGAGGACGAGCTCGGCTTTGGGCTCGACGAGGAGACGGCTGAGCTTGTCCGTCGGGACGCCACCCTGGTCGACCGGCCCGCCGGCGAGCGAATCCTGGCGGAGCTCGAGCGCTTGAGCGCCGGCGGGTACGAGCGACTCGACGAGCTCGGGCTGCTCGCGCTGCTCGGCGGGTCGCTGGAGCGCCTGCGGGGGCTCGGTGAGACCAGGCCGGACATGCGTCTGGTTGCGGTGTTCGGCCGGGAGCTGAAGCGGCTGCCGGTCTCGAACGAGCTCCGGCGCTATGCGCGCGCGCTGCTGCGCGCTGAACCGCCGGGCGACCTCTCCGCCCGGTCCGTGTATCGGTTCCGGCGCGACACCGAGCCGTGGGCGGTCGAGGCGGCGCGATTCGCCCGCGGCGGCGACGAGCTCGAGCGTGCGATCGAGGAGGCACGGGCGGCCGATCCCGCCGAACCGCTGCTCCGGGGCGACGAGCTCGGACTGCCTCCGGGGCCCGAAATCGGACGTCTGCTGGCGCTGGTCGAGGAGGAGCGGGCGGCGGGGACGATCTCGACGCGGGAAGAAGCGCTCGAGTTGGTGCAGCGCGAGACCGCCTCAGGCGCCGCTCGCGAAGTCACTGATCCGTGACGCCCGAGTCAGACACTCGCGCGCCGGCGCTCAGTAGGCTCGCCGCGGGGAGGAGGCCGGGCGAACCGAACCTAGACCACGTGGGGCAGCCGCCGGAGCACCGCCGCGGTCCCGACCGTCACTGCCTCCACTTGACGGTGCAGCCGACCGGCGGCGTCTCGCGCACCGGCGGTTCTCGCTCTTCGAGAAGCGCGTCGATCGCGTCCCGCAGATAGTGCCGTCCGACAGCGTCCTCGTCGCGGTTGTCGTCGATGGCGCCGTGGTAGACGAGCCGCCGGTCCGCGTCGAAAAGGAAGACCTCGGGCGTCCGGTCGGGCCCGTACCGGCGCGCGACGGACTGATCCTCGTCGTAGAGGTAGTCGAAGTTGAAGCCCTGCGCCTCGGCCCGCGCCTTCATCTCGTCGAAGGAGTCGGCTGGATGGCTCGTAGCGTCGTTGGAGCTGATGGCGACGAGACGGAAGCCGCGGTCGCCGTAGTCCCGCTGGATCGCCTTCATGCGCCCTTCCCAGCCCTGGACGTAGGGGCAGTGGTTACACGACCAGACGATCGCCAGGACGGGGATGTCGGCGTAGTCGTCGAGCGAGTGATCTCGCCCGTCGACGCCGGGCAGCTCGAAGTGGGGCGCTTCGGTCGCCATCGTCAAGCTCATCGCAATGCCTCCTCGATCTGTTCTCTGGTCGGGACAGGAGAGACGCGGCCATTCGGAAGGTTGTAGATGCGACACGAGAGTGAGGGAGGCTCGTTCTGGCCGGCCGGATCGACGTCGCGTCCATCGACGCGGATCGTCGGAGAGCCGGGAAAGCCGAGCTCCTGTGCCTCCTCCTGCGTTCGCACCTCACGGACGTGAATGGGGACGTCGACGCCGCGCCCGCGTAGCACCTCTTCGAGCAGCTCCCTCGCCTCTGGATGCGACGGGCAGCCTGCCCAGTAGAGAAAGTCGACGGTCACGGGACGAGGAGGTTACCCGCGCCGCTTCACGCCGCAGCGGCCTGGCGGCCCTAGCGACAGACGCGCACGACGCGCGTGGCGACCGCGCGCTGCGAACCGGCCCGAAGCACGGCACGAAGCTGGTGACGGCCCTGTTTCGCCCTGCGCGTTCTCCAGCTCGTGATGTAGAGGCCCGCGACGCCGCGCCGGAGGACACGCAGCTGACGCTTGCCGTCGAAGAACCGCACGGCGCCGATCTTCTTCGTCGCGCCTGCGGAGACGGCGAGTTGCGTCGTCGAGCCCACGCAGCGGCCGGCGAGCGGCGTCAACCACGTGATCGTCGGCCCGCGAACCACCCGCAGCCGCCGGGTCATCAAGCGGGTATTGGGCATCGCTTCGCCGCCGTAGCCACTCGCATTCTTCGACTCCTGGTAGTCGGAGGCGAGGAAAATGAACGGGGGCCGGCCGGCAGCGAGCCTTGGGGCGGTGTCCGGGAGCGGGAAGAGGGCGAGGCCGGTGAACGGGTCATAGGCGATGGCGCCGACGGCGACCTGGTTGTAGGCGAGCGCCAGCGAGAGCGGATCGACGCCAGAGCCGCGGTCGAGGATCTGCAGCGCGATCGTGGGCCTTCCTGCCGTGACCTTCTGCGTGAGGACCCGGATCGTCGGCTTGCGAACGTCGTTGACCCAGAAGCGCAGCCGCCACGATCCGGCCAGGCGGCGGCCGGTGAACTGGTCGCGGCCGGAGTCGACCGAGACGTAGTAGCGGCCGGGCATTGCAAACTGGGCGCCGGCGGCGCCGATCGGCAACTTGAAGCCGATGGTCAGCCCGTTGATGTTCACCGGGGTTCCGGCATAGCCCTGGACCGAGTTCTCGTCCTTGTCGCCGAGTACGAACGGGTCGATCAGTGAGCCCGGAGACTGCGTGACGACTGCGACGCCGAAGTTGGAGACGCGGCGCTTGAGCCGGACCTCGAACAGCCGCTCTCTCCCGTTCTCCAGCATCGGCGACGCGACGCCATAGTCGGGTGGATGTCCGAACGGCGCGGTCGGGAAGCGGTAGATTCCCGCGACCGACGAGCGCGCCCGAGTGCTGCCGGTCTGGATCCGGCGCAGCGGCCGCGGCGTCAGGTTCCGCAGTCCCGGCCGCTCGACGAAGAACGCGTACGGAACTCGCCTCGCGACTGCGCCTTGTCGCAGGAGCAGATAGCCGACGTTGTCGCCCGTGACAGCGCTGGCGTCCGCGCGGACCGTGATCGGGATGTCGGCGCCGCCGCCCGGCCCGATCGTGACGCTGCCGGGGACGTCGATCGCGGCGCCGGCGCTTCCGGACTGGGCCCGAAGCTCGACCGTCCATGTGCCGGCTCCGCCGCCCGCGTCGCGCAGGCTGAGCAGCAGCTGCTTGGAAACGGGGCTCGCACCGGCTTGGAGGTCGCCAAACGACAAGGAGGACGGCTGGGTGAACAACCTGGGATCGTCGGCGGCCAGGACGTTGACGAGCCCGGCACCTTCGAGCAGCGCCGAAGCCTCCTGGGTCCGACCGGTGTCGCCCCAGGCCGGGCCTGCGGTGGACATCAGTGCGGACTTCATCTGGCGCGCGTTCCAGTCGCGGTGCCGCTGGCGCAGGAGCGCGACGGCGCCGGCAACGTGCGGCGCGGCCATGCTCGTCCCGGCGATCGAGGCGAACGGCGAGCCGCCGGAGAACTGCCGCAAGGTCGCCGAGAGGATCTCGGAGCCCGGCGCGGACACGTCCGGCTTGAGCAGATGGCCGAACGGCGTGGGGCCGCCGGACGAGAAGTACGTGATGATGCCGCTGCGCCCGGTCACGAGCTCGGTGAGCGCGGGGCCGACTCGGATCTGAGCGCGGCCGCCGTGCGCAGCGAGGTACGCACGGAGGTTCGCGCCGTCCAGGTTCGAGATCATCCCGCTCGGCTGAAGGAGCTGAAGCGGGATGCCGGTGGCCTCACCCTGGCGGTTGTCGACGAGGATGAGCCCCGACGCACCGGCGAGAAATGCGCGGGCCGACTTCGTGAACAGCGCGCAGTGGCCCCGGCTGATGAGCGCAATCGCGCCCGCGAGCGATCCGCGTCCAAGCGGGCTGGTTGCCGCGTTCGGATCGCGCCCAGTCGCGCAAAGCCGTGAGTCGACTGGTCGCCCATTGGAGCCGGTCATCGCGCCGACGTCGACCAGCGGCCGGTCGGACGTGCCCCATCCCGACGGCACGCTGCCGGTCGGCTGGAACGGGATCTGCTGCAGGCTTGCCGGGGCACCGGCGTCGCGAACGCTCAGCGCAGGCGCGAAGACGTGGGTGTTCGACGTCGCGGCGACGGTGATCGCGTCGGGCGCCGTCCCGGGCGAGCCGGCGGTGCCGAAGCCGAAGTCGTCCCGGTCGTTCCCGGCCGAGATGACGGGCACGACACCCGCGTTGGCGACGTTCGCGACCGTCCGGATCATCGCGTCGGTCCTCGGCTCCGTCGCCGGGCCGCCGCCCGAGAAGTTGATGACGTCCATCCCGTCGCGTACGGCGGCCTCGAAGGCCGCGACGATCTCCGGCGTGTCGGCGGTGTGGCCGATGGGCGTGGGGACGGTGAAGACGCGGTAGTTCCCGATCCAGGCCCTCGGTGCGACACCGGAGAGCCCCGCCGTCGGCGGATGATCCCGGCCACCCGGCGAGCTCGTTCCACTGTTCCCCGCGGCGATCCCCGCGACGTGGGTGCCGTGGAAGGACGCGAGCCGGTCGAGCGGCAACCGGCCCCGCGGCCCCGCTCCGAAGCCGGGGTAACTGCGGGCGGCGATCACCTTGGGCGACGTGTACGCACGCTGGCCCTTCGGGAACCCGGGCGGGTATGCGTAACCAGCGGGGTTGAAGAAAGGGTTCTGCCAATCGACCCCGTCATCGACGATGCCGATCTTGACGCCCGCGCCCGTGCTGCCGGTCGCCGCCGTGAAGGCCGGCGCATTGATGATCGAGGGGCTCTTGTTCAGCGCCATCGTGTACCGCAGGCTGGGATACACCTGGGCAACGCCGGGCAGGGTGTTCAGGCGCGCAAGCCGCGTGTAGGGCAGCTCGACCGTGATGCCGTTGAGAACGACCTGGAAACGACGGCCGATCTGCGCCGATGGGACAGCCGTCCGGATCGCTCGCATCGCGGTCTGCTGCGCACTCTGGATCCGGGCGAGGTACGCGCGGGAGGAGGCGCTGGAGACATTCAGCCGGGTGGAGCTCAGCGACCCGTAGAGGCCTGGGCCGCGGGCGGCGGCCAATGGAGGCAGCCCCAGGGCGACGATCACGCGGACGCGGCCGCTTCGGTGCGCGCGCGGCATGGCGAGCGTGTTCACGGGACGCACGCGCGGCACCGACCGGTCGCCGAACGTCCGGTTGATCGGCTGGAGCGCGGCGGATGCCGACGCTGTGAGGGCAAGCGCCGCGATCGGGGCAAGTAGCACGGGAAGGCGGCGCAACGCTCTAAGGGTATCGAGGAAATAGGATCGTGCAATGAGGAGGTTCGAGGGGAAGCGCGGCCTGGTCATGGGCGTCGCGAACCGCCGCTCGATCGCCTGGGCGATCGGCCGCCGTCTTGCCGAGGAGGGCGCACAGCTCGCTTTCACGTACCAGGGCGAGCGACTCGAGAAAAACGTTCGAGAGCTTGCGGAATCGGTCGAGAGCCCACTCATTACCTCATGCGACGTTCGCTCGGACGAGGAAGTTGCCCGTCTCTTCGCCGAAGTGGGCGAAGCGTTCGATGGAGGGCTGGACATGCTTGTGCATTCGCTTGCGTTTGCAGCCGCCGAGGACCTCGAAGCCCGCTTCACCGACACGCCGCGCGACCGTTTCTGGCTCGCCCTCGACGTCAGCGCGTACTCGCTCGTCGCCTGCTCGCGGGCAGCGGAGCCGCTCTTCGAGGCGGCCGGAGGCGGTGCGATCCTGACCATGACGTACCTCGGCGGCGAGCGGGCGGTGCCGCACTACAACGTCATGGGCGTCGCGAAGGCAGCGCTCGACTCGTCCGTGCAGTACCTAGCGTGGGATCTCGGCGAGAAGAACGTCCGCGTGAACGCGATCTCCGCCGGGCCGGTCCGGACACTCGCGGCGCGCTCGATCGCCGGCTTCCCGACGATGGAGGCGATCGTCGAGGAGCGAGCGCCGCTCCGCCGGCCAATCGACGCCGACGACGTGGGGGCCGCCGCGGCCTTCTTGCTCTCGGACGAAGCCCGCAACGTGACCGCCACGACGTTTTACGTCGATTCCGGCTACCACGCGATGGGTATGTAGACGGGCCTGCGCTGCCCGCTTCCTCCGAACGTGGTCCTAGCCTTGACGTAGAAGCCTCACGTGGATGTCGTTCTCGCGCTTGCCGCTGCGTTCTTCTTCGCGCTCGGGCTCGTCCTGCAGGAGAAGGCCGCAGCCGACCAGCCGCCCGAATCGGTCGGCGCCGGGTTCTTGGCGCGCCTGGCCGCGCAGCCCGTCTGGCTGCTCGGCCTGCTCGCGCAGGGCGTGGGCTTCGTCGCCCAGGCGGTCGCGCTCGGCATCGGCCGCATGGTGGTCGTTCAGCCGCTCCTGGTCGCGACTATCGTTTTCGCGCTGCCGCTCGGCCGCGTGATCGAGAAGCGGCCGATCCGGCGAGACGACGTGATCGGCGCGACGCTCGTGACCGCCGGCCTCGGCGCGTTGCTCGTCGTCAGTAAGCCCTCGGCGGGCAGGGACGACGCGTCGCTCCTCTCGTGGGCGCTGATCGGCGGCGGGGCCGTAGCGGTCGCGGTCGTCCTCTTCGTGCTCGCGCGAACGCGCAGCTCCACGGTGCGCGCCGGCCTGCTCGGAACGGCGGGGGGAATCCTCTTCGGACTGTCGGCGGCACTCACGAAGGCGACCGTTTCGCTCCTGGACGAGGGCGTCGGAGCGGTGGTGTGGGACTGGCACTTGTACGTGCTGGTGATCGTCAGCGTCGCGGCGTTCTGGCTCGAGCAGGCCGCGTTGCAGACGGGTGCGCTCGCGGCTGCCGTCGCGACGACCATGGCGTTCGATCCCCTGTCGAGCCTCGTGTTCGGGATCGTCCTCTTCGACGAGGCGCTCCACGAGACCGCGGCCGGCTACGCCGCCTCGCTGCTCTCGCTCGGAGCCGCGCTCGCCGGGCTCGTGATTCTCGCTCGCGCGAAGGGCAAGGAGGCTCCGCCGCTCGAGCCGGCGCCGGCGCCGACCTAAATGGCTGATGCCACGATCTCGCGCGTCCGGATGCACGATCTCACGCGTCTGGGCCGCTCCTGCACCGCGCAACGGCCCGCAAGCGGGCCGCCGCCCGGCGCATGCGCTTCACGCCGCCGAGTCGTAACCGATGCCTCCGGGCATCGGCAACGCCTCGCCGCCGCGCCCCAGAGCGGCCAGCTCGCGCCCCGAACCGGCGATCTCATGACATCAACCATCTAGCGCTGCCGCGACACAAGTTGCAGACTCTGAGGCTCGTATGCGAATCCTGTACGGCGCCGTCGGGGAGGGCCTCGGGCATGCGACACGCTCCAGGGTCGTCGCCGAGCACCTGATCGCCCAGGGCCACGAGGTGAAGATGGCCGCGTCCGGTCGAGCGCTGCCGTACTGTCGCGAGCACCTGCCCGACGTGGAGGAGATCTGGGGCCTCGGCTTCGTGCTCGAGCACGGTCAGGTGGATGCGTGGAAGACCTTGTCGATGAACGTGCGCGGCTCGGTCCGCGGAGTGCCTGAGGACTGGCGACGGGGCGTCGCGCTTGCTCGCTCGTTCGCGCCGGAGCTCGTTTTCACCGACTTCGACGGCTTCACGTACCTCTTCGCCAAGACCCATCGCCTGCCGGTCATCAGCATCGACAACATCCAGATGGTCGACCGCTGCCGGCACTCCGCCGACATCCTGCGTGGGGTCCACCGCGACTACCTGGAGGCCCGCGTGTTCGTTCGCACCAAGCTGCCGCGGGCCGACCGCTACTTGATCACGACCTTCTTTCATCCGCCGATCCGGAAGAAGCGCACCGCCCTCGTTCCGTCGATCCTCCGCCCCGAGATCCTCGCGGCGCGGCCCGAGCCCGGCGACCACCTGCTCGTCTACGGCCGAATCGGCGAGACCGCAACGGCTGCGCTGCGCTCGAGCGGCGCTCCCTGCCGGGTCTATGGCGCCCGCGACGGCCTGACAACTGACGAGGAGGAGGGGAACCTGCTGTACCGGCCGTTCGCGAACGAGGCGTTCATTGACGACCTGCGGACCTGCCGCGGCGTCGTCGCGTCGGCAGGCTTCTCGCTGATGAGCGAAGTCGTCTACCTGCACAAGCCGATGCTCGCCCTTCCGCTCGCCGGCCAGTTCGAGCAGGAGATGAACGCGCGTTACCTCGAGCGGCTGGGCTTCGGCGTCGCCGCGAGCTCGCTCGACGAGCCGTCGCTGGAGCGCTTCCTCGACGGTGAGTCGGGCCATGCGGAGGCGCTTGCGGGCTACGAGCAGGACGGCAACGACGAGACTCTCGGGACGATCGACGGCGTCATCGACGAGGTCACGGCAGGCCGCTCGTGAGTGAGCTCGAGATCGGGCGCACGTTGATCCTCTTCGCGTGGGCCTTCGGGCTTGCAGGCATCGAGATCGAGATCGAGGGTGGGTACGGGTGGGCCGAACGCCTGCCCACGTGGTACCGAAAGCGGGGCCTCGTGGGCCGGGTCTACGGAGTCGCGATGGGCCGGCGGCCGCTGACCGGCTACCACGTCTACGCCTTCACGATCCCGATGCTCGTCCTTCACCTGCCGTTCGTGTCCGGCGTCGAGTGGACACTCGCCGGCGAGCTCCGCACGATCGCCACGTACTTCGCCCTGGCCGTCGTCTGGGACTACCTCTGGTTCGTGCTCAACCCTGCCTACACGGTGCGGAGGTTCGAGCGCGGCCGGGTCTGGTGGTTCGAGGTTCCATGGATCTGGCGGTTTCCGCTCGACTACTACGTGGGCGTGGCGCTGTCGGTCGGCCTCGCCGGACTCGCAGCGCTCGCCGCCGGCAACGGCGAACCGCTCCGGCGCCATCTGTGGATGCTCGCCGGGCTCGCCGTGCTGGTGGCGCTCAGCGTCCTCGTCGCACCGCTCTTCCACCGCTGGTACCGGCACATGCGGCGGAAGGGCGGCGACGACCGCAAGCTGACCGCGACGTACCCACCGCCGGCACCCGAGGCGGCGTGGGCTCCCGGAGTCCCGCTTCTCCAGCCGCTCGAGGGCTCGCAGGCCTACGACGAGGAGGCGAGAGCGTGAGGAAATGGCCGCTCGCCGCCGGCGCGCTCGCGGGCGCAGCCGGCTGGGCGATCTACAACGGGCAGGCGCCGAAGCCGCAGGGCTTCGGCAAGACCTTCATCGGCACCCCGGGGCGCGGCAAGCTCATGGCCCTTACCTACGACGACGGGCCGAACACCGCCTGGACGCCTGCGCTCCTCGACGTGCTCGCCAAGCACGACGTCAAGGCGACGTTCTTCACCATCGGCCACTTCGCGCGGGAGCAGCCCGCGCTGCTGCGGGAGGTGGCCGCGGCCGGCCACGCGATCGGAAACCACACCTACTCGCATATCGCGATGCCGTTCCACCGAGACGAGACCGTCCGCAGTGAGGTCCGCATGGCGACCGAGGCGATCGAGGACGCCGGTGTCGAGATGGCGCGCGCGCAGGGCAAGCGCTTGCTGCGACCACCGTGGGGCCGGCGGCGTCCGGGCACCCTACGGGTGCTACGGGAGGAGGGTTACGTGCCCGTCGTCTGGTCGGTGACGCTCTGGGACTGGAGCAAGGGCGTCACGACGGAGAAGATCATGCGGAAGGCCGAACGCCAGATCCGGGGCGGGGACGTCATCCTCCTCCATGACGGCTGCAACGTCGCGATGGGCTGGGACCGCAGCCATTCCGTGGAGGCGACCGACCTGATCCTCACCCAGTGGAAGGAGCAGCAGGGCTACGAGTTCGTGACGATCCCGGAGATGATCGAGGCGACCGGCTTCGTGGTGCCGTGAAGATTCTCGTCTGGCACGGCTATCTCCTTGGCGGGACGGGCTCGAACATCTATGTGCGGCAGCTCGCCCGCGAATGGAGTCGCGAGGGACAAGATGTCACGGTGTTCTCGCAGGAGCCTCACCCGGCGCGCCTCGACCTCGGCGGAGCGGCCACGGTCCGCCCGGACGTGCACGGCCTGCTGCCGGTGTTCGTGCTCGACCGCTACGACGGCTACCGGGTCGAGCTCGTGCAGAACCTCAGCCGCGAGGAGCTCAACACCTGGGTCGAGGACAACGCTGCAGCGATCCGCGAGCACCTGCCGGCCGACCTCGTCTACGCCAGCCACGTCCTCCTCGGTGGACCCGTCGGTGCGGCGACTGGGGCGCGCTACGCGGTCGCTGTGCACGGGTCGGAGCTCGAGTACTCGATGCGCGGCAACGCCGCGCTTTCAAAGTGGGGCGCCGAAGAGCTCGGCGGAGCAGCTGCCGTGATCGTCGGAACCGAACACATCCGCAAGGCGCTCGACGAGGTGTGCGGCCACGTCGATCGAGTCCACGAGATCCCGCCGGGGGTCGACGTCGAGCTCTGGCAGCCGCAGCCGAAGGAGGAAGCGCTCGCTCAGCTCCTGCAGGAAGCGAGGCATGACCCACCGAACCCCGGCAACGCGGAAGAGCGGCTTCCCGACGAGCACAACGCCGACCGGCTCGAGAGTTTCCTCGCCGGGGACCGGCCGACCGTCGTCTACTTCGGCAAGCTGATCTACAACAAGGGCGTCCACCTACTGCTGGAGGCGCTGAAGGACCTCGATGCGCGGGCCGTGATTGTCGGCTTCGGCGACTACCGCGAGAAGCTCGAGCAGCAGGCCGAGGGGATGCCCGTCCTCTTCACCGGCCCCTTGGAGCACCGTCATCTCGTCCACCTGCTCGCGTTCGCAGACGTGTCGGTCGTTCCCTCGATCTTCCCGGAGGCGTTCGGGATGGTCGCGGCGGAGTCCGCGGCCGCAGGCTGCCCGCCGATCGTCGCGAACCACTCGGGCCTCGCGGAGATCGCCAAGGGGCTCGACGAGGACTACCCGCCCAAGCTCCGCCAACTGGCGAGCTTTCCCAGCGGGGATGTCTCCATTCTGGCCGAGCGGCTGGAGGAAACCTTGGCGCTAGGGGAGGGCGATCGCGCTGCACTCCGTGCCGCTGCGCGGCAGGCCGCGGTCGAGCGTTGGAGCTGGACGAGCGTGGCGCGCCGGATCCTCGACGCGGTCTAGGCGCTCTCGGCCTCGGCTACCGGCACCGGCGCTTGCTCCGAGGCCGGTCGAGGCGCGAAGTAGTCGAAGAGCGGGCCGGTCATGAGCGTCGTCACGATCGCCCCGATGACGAACACCGCCATCATCTGCTCGGTCAGGACGCCGGCCTGGAGCCCGATCAGGCCGACGATCAGGATCTCGAGCCCGCGGCAGTTCATCAGCACGCCCAGCGCATTCGAGTCGCGCCAGCTCAAGCCGACGAGTGGGCCGGTGAACGCGCTCACGCCCCACTTCGCCAGGATCATGGCTCCGAGGAAGAGGAGCAGCCCGCCGACGTCTGCGAGCGCGAACTGGCGCAGATCGGTGTGCAGGCCGG
The DNA here is from genome assembly GCA_963842235.1 of uncultured Actinomycetes bacterium. Lineage (GTDB taxonomy): Bacteria > Actinomycetota > Thermoleophilia > Gaiellales > Gaiellaceae > JACDAN01. The sequence goes on from CAWJFT010000001.1 coordinate 343,137, forward strand.
CAACGGTGAGCAGGACGGGGATGAGCACGATGACGACGAGGTCCTCCAGGCGGGCGGCGACCGCCTGGGCGAGACCGGGAATCTGGGGTACTGCGGCGCCGAAGAGAAAGCCGCCGGTCAGCGCCTGCACGCCGATCCTGTCGGCGGCTGCCGCGGAGAGGAACGTGCCGATCAGGATCACGGCGAAGACCCCAGCATCGAGCTGCTCGTCGGGGCGATAGCGCCGCTCTAACAGCACGCGGAGCGCAGGGCGGACGGCGAGGAAGAGCACGGCGGCGAGCACGACGGCGAGGCCCAGCTTGACGGACGCGGAGTCCGGAACGCCGTGCGGGCCGGTCGCAAACGCGCTGGCGATGATGACGAACATCAGGGGCAGCGAGATGGCGGCGGCGCCGATCGCTACCGCGCCGATCTCCGTCGAGAGCAGATGCTTCTCCTCGAGGATGCGGGCCATCACCGGGAACGCGGTCACCGCGAGCCCGGCGCCGACGAAGAGCCCGTGGGTGACGAAGGGAACGTGCTCACCATCGCTTCTCGTCAGGGCTCGCCAGACGTTGGGCTCGTCGAGGATCGCGGCGACGCCGAAGCCGACCAGGAACGGAACCGCAGTGACCGCGAGCGCGAGGACGACGATCTGACGGCCGTGGCCGCGCATGAACCGCTGCTCGACCTCAAGGCCGACGAGGAGCATGAAGAGGACGAGCGCGAGCGTCGCCAGCAAGTTCAAGAACTCGAAGGCTTCGAGGGGGAAAAGCTCGTCCACGAGCCCGGAGCCCGGGTCGTCAGGGCCGCCGGCCACCGTTCCACCCAGGAGCGTGGGGCCGAGAAGGATCCCGGCCACGATCTCGCCGATCACTCGCGGCTGTCGCAGCTTCACGAACACGCCGCCGACGAGCCGAGCTGCGACGACGATCAAGGCGAGGTCGAGGAGGACGAAGGCGACCACCTCGGTCTCGGACAGGCGGTATGCGACCTCCCCGGACACGACTGTCACTCCAGCGCAGTTTGGCGTAATAGTTGAGCCATCGTCCCACTTCGCCGCACGATCGCCTCGATGGCCGTGGCCGTCGTCACGGCCGCGGCCGCATGCGCGTTCGCTACGGCGGCCCCGACCCCCGAGCAGCGCCTCGCGGATCGCTACTCGCCTGTCGTTGCGCTCAAGAAACAGCGAAAGCTCTGCGGCAGGGGCGAGGCGTTCAGGCCGGTGCTCGTGGACCTCGTCCTCGGTCGAGGCGACGTGTCGCTCTTCGAAGGCACAGAGCGGACCTATCGTCGGCTGCGCCGCGCACCGACCGCGGCCGACCTCGCCTCAGGCCCGCTCGGGCACTACGTCGACTTGCCCGGGCATCCGGTGACCGGGAGCTGCAGCTACCAGCACTGGTTCAAGCGCATCGGGGCCGGGGTGCCGAACGCCGTGTACGCGCACGTCGCACGCGAGCAGGGCCGGCCTGGGCGCCTGGCGCTCCAGTACTGGCTCTACTACGTCTTCAACGACTACAACGACAAGCACGAGTCGGACTGGGAGCAGATCCAGCTGCACTTCGACGCGGACACTGTCGAGCAAGCACTCCAGCGCCCGCCCACCGAGGTGCTCTACTCGCAGCACGAGGGCGCCGAGCGCGCCGGCTGGCAAGACGACAAGCTCGAGAAGGTCGGGGGAACGCACGTCGTGACGTATCCGGGAGCCGGATCGCACGCGAACTACTTCCGCAACGCGCTCTGGCTCGGCCGGAGCGCCCGAGAAGGGCTCGGCTGCGACGACTCGACCGCCCCGTCCACCCGGGTCACGCCCCGCGCCGTCGTCCTGGGGAATACGGGGCCCGCCTGGACCACGTTCGCCGGGCACTGGGGCCAGCGCGAGGCCGGGTTCAACGACGGGCCGCTGGGGCCGAACGCGAAGCTCCAGTGGCGCCAGCCGCTCACCTGGGCCGAGAGCGTGGAGCGAAACCGGAGCTTCAGCATCGGCCGCACCGAGCACGCGGGACTCGACGCGAGCGACCTCTTCTGCTCCGGGGTAACGGGCGCGAGCGAGCTGCTGGACGGGATCTACGCGTCGCGGTGGCTGGCGATCGGGGTCCTCGTCGGCCTGCTGGCGCTCCTCGCCGCGTGCGCGTTGGGGACGCGCTGGCGTCCGGCGCGGCTGCGCCCGCTGGAGCAACGTCGTGACGCAGGACAGATCCTCCGGGTCTCGCTCGATGTGTACCGGCTGGACTGGCGCACGCTGTTCGTCATCAGCGCGCTTCTCCTCCCGCTCACCTTCCTCGGAGCGCTTGCGGTTCACCTGCTGTTCAGCCTCGGTGGGCTCGAGGATCTCGTCCAGGCGGTTGGCAGCGAAGACCTCCTGACGGTGCACGTCTACGTGCTCGCCCTGGCGGCGATCCAGGTGGCCGTGCTCGGCCTCGCCATCGCCGCAACCGTCGTGGCTGTCTGCTCGCTTCGCCTCGGCGAGGAACGCGTCGGGACGATGGGCGCTTTTCGGCTTGCGGCCCACCGCGCAGAGTCGTTGGCCGGCGTCCTCCTCCGGGTGGCCGGGATCCCTCTATTGCTCGGGACGACGATCGTGGGCCTCCCAATTGCGATCTGGTACCTCGGGCGCACTGCGGTCGCCCTGCCCGCCTGCGTGATCGAGGGCCTCGACACGCGTGCCGCGATCCGGCGGAGCAAGGAGATCGTCGGGAGGCACTTCCTGCGCGTGAGCGCCCTCACGACGTTGACCGTCGCCGCGGCGCTGCTCGTCGGCCCTCTTGTCGGCGCGTTCGTCCTCCTTGCCACGGACCTTCCGGTCCTGCCGGCGAACTTGATCGGGATGGTGGTCTCCGCCGCCGTGATGCCGCTCGTGGGCATCGTGATCACACTGCTCTTCTTCGACCTGCGTTCGCGTGAGCGCGAAGCCGCGCCTGAAGTCGTCGCGCAGCCGGCGCCGGTCTCTGGATGAGCTGGCGCCTTCAGAGTGTTCGTCGCTTGTGGCCGTTCCTGGCGCTCGAGACGGCTACCGCGCTCGGCGGGATCGCGAACGGGATCGCGACGGTCGCGTTTCCGTGGCTCGTGCTCGAACGCACTGGGAATCCCTCGGCCGCGGCCGCCGTCGGCGCGCTCACCCTGCTTCCGCTCCTGGTGACGTCGTTCGTCTCGGGGACGCTCGTCGATCTGATCGGGCGGCGCGTGGTCTCCGTCGCCAGCGACCTGCTCTCACTCGTCAGCGTCGCAGCCATCCCGCTGCTCGACGGGTGGATCGGCCTCGGGGTCGGAGGGCTCGCAGCCCTGGCGGTGCTGGGCGCCACGTTCGACCCGGCCGGGATCACGGCACGCGAAGCCATGCTTCCCGACGCCGCCCGAGCGGCCAGGCTCCCGCTCGAACGGGCGAACGGCATCCACGAGGCGACCTGGGGAGTGGCATTCCTCGTCGGACCGGGCGCTGCCGGTCTCCTGATCGCTCTCGTCGGCGCCGTCTCGACCTTTTGGGGCACCGCCGCCTGCTTCGCGGCGGCCGCGATCCTGCTTGCCCTCGTACCGGTCCCCGGATCGGGGCGCCCGGTCGCCGAGGTTCGCAGCGCCGGCTTCTGGGCCGCGACGCTCGAGGGCATGGCGTTTCTCTGGCGCGACCGGGTGCTCCGCAGCGTCGCCGTGCTCGCGGCGCTCCTGATCGGCTTCTGGCTGCCCGTCGAGGGCGTGATCCTGCCCGTCTACTTCCAGGACCGCGGGGCACCGGGCGAGCTCGGAGCGGTGCTGATGGCACTGAGCGGCGGCGCTGTGCTGGGCGCGCTCGCGTATGCGGCGCTCGGCGCCCGCTTCCAGCGGCGCACGGCCTATGTCGGCGCGATGGTCGGAACCTCGCTCGCGGTCCTCGGAATGGCGTTCCTGCCGCCGCTCGCCGGCTTGCTCGTGCTCGGCTTCGCCTCCGGAGCGCTGTACGGCCCGATCAACCCGATCATCAACATCGCAATGCAGGAGCGGACGCCGAATGCGCTGCGCGGGCGCATCGTCGGGCTGATCACGTCCGCCACCTACGCCGCGGGGCCCGCCGGGTACCTCGTGGCCGGCCCGCTCATCAACGCGGTCGGGCTCCGGACCGCGTTCCTGCTCTTCGCCTGCGGCCTCGTCGCCGTCGCCGCAGCGTCGGTCGCCGTCGGCTCACTGCACGGGCTCGACGGAGAGCCCGTCGAGCAGGTTGCGATGCCCGGGAACGCCGCCCGATGAACGTCTTCCGCCATGTTCCCGGCTACGAGACGCACATCTACGCGGCCGGCAAGGAGGCGCTTTTCCTGCTCTTCCTCTCCTTCCTCGTCGCGTTCTTCCTCACGCGGCTGTACACGCGGCAAGCCCGCATCCGCGGCTGGGGAAGCGCGAGCGTCGGCGGTGTTCACCTGCATCACGCCGTGCCCGGTGTCGTCCTCGTGCTCGCCGGTGGACTGCTGTCCTTCACGCCTTGGGGAAGCAGCACTCCGGCGCAGGAGCTGCTCGCGATCGCGTTCGGCGTCGGCGCCGGCCTCGTCCTCGACGAGTTCGCGCTGATCTTCTATCTCCGGGACGTGTACTGGGCTGAGCAGGGTCGCAGCTCGATCGATGCGGTGATGATCGGGACGACACTCGCCGGCATCCTCCTGCTGACCGCATCCCCGTTCGGCGCCGAAGAAGCGGACTACCAAGGGCCGCGCATGGCCGTTTTCTCCCTCATCGCGTTGAACTACCTCGGCGCGCTCGTCTGCTTCGTCAAGGCAAAGCCGATCGTCGGAGCCATTGGTCTGTTCATCCCGATCGTGGCCTTGACCGGCGCGGTCCGCCTCGCGAAGCCTCACTCGCCCTGGTCACGGTGGTTCTACGACCCCGACCGCGGGCCCGAGCACTTGCGTGCGGGGCGTACCGCGAAGCGGCAGCGTGCGCAGCGGCGCTACGACTTCGGCTGGCTCGGCCGGCTCGAGCGGGACGTGACCAATATCATCGGCGGCCGCCCAAACGCGCCGGTCTGATCAGGTGGGCGGAGTGAATCCCGCCCGTGCCACCTCGACGGGCTCGCGGATCGCACAGCCGTGGACGTGGTCGTTGACGAGGCCCATCGCCTGCATGAAGGCGTAGACCGTCGTCGGGCCGACGAAGCGCCAGCCCCGGCGCTTCAGGTCCTTCGCCATGGCCTGCGACTCCGGTGTCTGCCCCAGCTCGAGCAGTGCGGCCCAGGTCAGTCGCTTCGGGCGCGATGCGGGATCCGGCTCGAAACGCCACACGTACGCGGCCAGCGAGCCCTCCTCGTCGACGAGCTCGAGTGCGCGCTGCGCATTGTTCAGCGTCGCCTCGATCTTGCCGCGGTGCCGTACGATCGAGGCGTCGTCGAGCAGGCGCTTGACGTCACGCTCCCCGAAACGCGCGAGCCGCTCGATGTCGAAGTTGGCGAAGGCGCGCCGGAACGCCTCGCGCTTCCGGAGGATCGTCAGCCAGGAAAGGCCGGACTGGAAGCCCTCGAGGGAGAGCTTCTCGAACAGCCGGCGGTCGTCGTCGACGGGAAAGCCCCACTCGGTGTCGTGGTAGGCGCGGTACTCGGGCGCCGAGTCGCCCCAGAAGCAGCGGACGACTCCGTCATCGCCACGGGCGAGGCCGTCCGCGCTCACGCCTTCAGTTCGCCTTTCGGCGTCAGCCAGGTCATGGCCTCGATGGCCATGCGTCCCGCTTGCACAGACGGATCCTGCTCGGCGAGCCGGCGAGTCTCCTCCAGGCCGGTCCGGTAGATGCAGATCCCACGCTTCGTCTCGTCGTCCTGATCCTCGAAGGGCCCTGCCGCGAGGAGGACGCCACGTTCGCGCATGGCGTCCAGGTGCGCGAGATGCGCCGCCTGGAGGCGGTCGAGCTCGTCCTCGTCGAACTCGAGCGCGCGCGGTCCTCGCCGGAGCAGGACGAAGGTGTAGCGGTCGAATTCCACAGCGGACTTCCTACCAGGCGACGGGGATGTAGGCCTCGTAGAGCGAGATCGGCCCGTCGCGGGCGAGCAGCCGGCCCGGAACGCCGCAACGCGGAGGCCCGTAGAGGGCGAGCAACCGCACGCCGAGGTCGCCCAGCGATCGTACGTCGGCGCACGGCCGCAGCTCGTCGAGGACACGGGCTGCCTCCTTCGGCGCCACGGTCGAGTAGCCGGCGGGCCGCTCGCGCGGCGCTTGCATCGCGTAGTAGAGGTAGACGCTCCCCTCTTGCCGGTTCGGGCGGCGCACCGGAAGCTCGAGCAGCCGACCCAACGGTGCGTTCGGGATGGCGGCGTAGGCCCGATTGTCCTCGTCCGCCGCCGTCGGCCGGACCGCGGTCACGCCCAGTCGCAGGTCGAGCGCCACGAGCAGGAGCGCGATCACTGGAGCAGCGCGCCACTGGAGCCGGGAGACGGCGATCGCGGCCAGGCCCGCGATCGACAGGCACGCGATCGGCATGAACCGCTCCGGCACTCGCGTGCTGTGGAGCCCGGGCAGATGCCAAAGCGTCTCGTAGCCAGGCAGGTTGGCTCCGAGCGCCAGGAGTGCAGGAACGACGGCGCCGATCGCCAGGATCAGCGTGAGTCGGGAGCGCACCAGCGCGAGCCCGGCAAGCGCGATGAGCGGCGTCAGCCAGCCGAGTAGGACGAAGGGCTCGAGCCCGTGGCGCGGGTCACGGGCGACGAAGTCGGCGAGATCGGCCGAGTAGCGCTGGACGCCTGAGAACGAGCGAGTCTCGCCGATCGAGTCTCGGATCGCGAGGGCCCAGACGAGCAGGCCGGCGGCCGCTGCAGTCGCCACTGCGCCCCCGACCCACCGGCGGCTCCCACCGCGCAGGAGCGCGTAGGCCGCGAAGAAGGGGATCGCTCCGAGCGCCAGATGGACCTGGCCGGACAGGGGAATGGACGCGAGCGCGGCGGCGGCGAGTCACCGGGCGTCGCCGCTCCCAGGCCCACAACGAGAGGGGCAGGAGCATCCCCGTCCAGGCGAGCAGATGGCCGGCGCCGGCCTGGACGACGCGGTACGGAGCCAGGGCAAACGCAAGCCCCCCGACGAGCGCGGCGCCGGTGCCGAGCCCGACCGCCCGCAGCCACAGAAACGTGAATCCTCCGGCGCCGAGATAGCCGAGCAGCACGAAGGCGTTCCAGGAGAGGATCGTGCCAGAGAGCGCGTGGAGCGGCCAGAACGGCAGGCTGAACGGCCAGCCGGCGAAGTTGACGCGCGGCTCGGCCTCGGGCCGGAAGCTGTAGGGGTCGTGGATCGGATCCTCGCCGCGGGCGAGCTGATGCCCGGGCAGCCAGAGCTGCCAGATCGTCTGCAGATGGTCGCCCGGAGCGGCCGTTCCGGGGAGCCCGCGCAGGCCCTCTGCGAGGAACGAATCGTCCGCGTGCTTCAGCGCCGGCCAGGTGGAGACAACCCCGGCGCCAAGGTAGAGGGCGATGACGCCCGCTACAACGCCCGCGCTGCGGAGAGGAACTCGTCGAAGTCCGGCAGCTCCGCGTCCTCGAAGGCCCATACGCGGCGGACCGTACCGCCGGCGTCGATGAGGAAGGCCGAGCGGCGAGCGACGTCCGCCATCCCGCGGTAGTCCCGAGCGATCCCGAAGCCGCGAATCGCCTCGCCGTTCCAGTCCGAGAGCAGCGGGAAGTTCAGGTCGAGCGCCTGCATCCAGGCAACGTGCGACCACGGCGAGTCGCGCGAGATCGCCATCGCCCGCACCCCTGCTTCCTCGAACTCCTTGCTCCTGTCACGCAGGAGCTCCATCTCGTTCGTTCAGGTGCCTGACCAGTCGAAGAGGTAGAAGAGCAGGAGGATCGGCCCTTCTTCTACGAGGTCGCGGAGCGAGAGCCCCTCGCGCGGAGCGAGCCAGACCTGGGCTTCAGGGATGGAGTCGCCGACGTCGAGCACGGCCAGAGCCTAACGCGTGCAGCACCAGCCTTCGACCTTTGGGAAGGCACCCGGCCTGGTGTTGCCCGGGTCGAACTGTGCGGCGACGCTCGAGAACGCATCGATCTTCGTGACGTCGGTGGAGCGGACGAAGAGCCACTGGTCGGCGCTCGGCCAGCCGAGAAGCAGCCAGCGACCGGTCGGCGACCAGGCGATGTCGCTGAACCGCCCGAGTCCCGTGAAGACCGTCTGCTGGCGCCGCAGCGCGTCAGCGTCGACGACGAGGAGCTCGCTTCGCAGCCCAAGGCGGCGGATGACGGCGACGCGATGTCCCTTCGGCGCGAACGCGGCCCCGAGCGGCTGGCCCGGAAACTCGAGCGTCTGGAGACGACGGCCGTTTGCGTCGAAGACGATGAGGGCGAAGCGACCCGCCAGCCTTCTGACGGCGAGCAGACGTCTGCCGTCGGCCGACCACTCGAGCTCCGATGGGGGAGGCCGCGCTCCCGCCGGCGGTCCAGCGCGTCTGGCGGCTGTCGGTCGCGATCACGTTCACCGTCCCGCTGCGATCGACGTAGGCGAGGACGTGCTCCTGGCCGGGCTTCCACGCCGGCGCAACGTTCCTGGCCAGGTCGATCCGGCCGTCCCCGGTCTTGTCGCCGGCGACGACGCGCAGGCTGCTTCCGCTCAGATACGCGATGCGGAAGCCGCTCGGCGCCCAGCGAGGATGCCGGACGCGCCGCCGGGAGAGGACCCAGCGCAATTCGCCACCCGGAGTCAGGGCGACGAGCTGGTTCCGCTTGACCGCGCCGACGTGCAGCCCGTGCGGCGACCACGTCGCTTCGTCATAGGCGCCGAGGTTTCGTCTCGAACCGTTCGCGGAGACCACCCAGACGCCGCTCGGCGCCGAGACCAGCACGCGTCCCTTGGCCGGGAGCGAGAACAGACGCCGGCTTGGACTGCTTGACGCCGACGACCTTCTCCGTGCCCACCGCGTCGCGCACGTCGCGGATGACGGCTCGGCCGGGCGGGCTGAGCGCCGCGACCAGGAGCGCGACGCCGACCGACGCGGCTGCGAGTGGGCGCTTGTGGCGGACCGGCCACGGCGACGGGACGCGCTCCGAGTAAGCAGTGCGGACGATCCGCCAGGCCCGGCGCTGCGCGCCGATCTCATCCGGCGGAACCGTGGCGAGCAGCGCACGCCGGACCTTGCGCTCGCTCACAGCAGTTCTCCTTCCAGGCGGTCGGCGAGCGCGTCGAGCCCTCGTCGCAGCCGCGAGTTGACCGTTCCGCGGGGGAGCTCCAGCAGGTCGGCGATCTCGCCGGGCGTGTAGTCGAGCAGGTGGCGCAGGACGATCACGGCTCGGTGCTCGGGAGAGAGCTCGGCCAGCGCGGCCACCACCGGAGGGGAGAACCCAGTCTCAGCGTGCCCGGTATCTGCAACGGCCACGAGAGGGCCGTCTCCGACCTCGGCGCGCAGCGCGCGTGAGCGGGCCCAGTCGATCGCGCGGTTGACGACGATCCTGTGCAGCCAGGGGCCGAACGGGCGGCGGCGGTCGAATCGGTCGAGCGTGCGAATGGCGGCGAGGAACGCCTCCTGGGCGATGTCCTCGGCGGCGGCCCCATCGTGCACCACGAGGTAGGCGGCCCGGTAGGCGCGAGACCAGTGCTCGCGGAAGAGCGCCTCCAGATCCGAGAGCGAGCCCGCCTGGGCGCCCTGGATCCAGGCCCGCTCGTCGCCTCGCAAGCCCGCCATCGCGCGCTTGCTGTACGAACGACCACGCCGCAGAGGTCCATGCTCTCGATACGAGCGCGGCGCGGGCTCGGGTCCCATGTCAGGCCGGCTGGCCGCCCTCCTCGGTCGCATCCGCGATCTCGCGGGCGACCTCGACGATGTCGCGGTTCGCGTTGTAGACGCGGAGCTGGCGATCGGAGCCGTTGCCTCGTCGCAGGATCTCCGTGATCCCCTCGAGCTCGCGGTCGGAGCCCAGCTCCCGCGCGTGCGGCTCGAGCTCCTTCAGCCGTCGCCGGACGAGCTGGGCGACGGCGACGCGGTTCCGCCGGCCGGTGGCGAGATCCATGATCGGCGCCTGGAGGCCGTAGCGAATCGAGAGCCACTTGTTCTCCGTGGTCAGGATGCGGTGGTAGCTCTTGATCTCGCCCTGCTCGTCGTAGAGCTCGGAGTAGTACTTGACGAGCGCCTGGCAGAAGGCGGCGATGGCGACGGCGTCCTCCACGCGGGTGACGCTGTCGCAGATCCGGATCTCGACCGTCCCGAGCTTCGGATGCGGGCGGATGTCCCACCAGATGTGGGTGTAGTCGGCGATGCAGCCCGTGTGCTCGAGGTAGCCGACCACCTCGGCGTACTCGGCGTAGTCGTGGAAGCGTGGCGGCGGGCCCGAGCGGGGGAAGGCGGCGAAGATCGGCTGCCGCGTCGACGCAAGCCCGGTCGGTTCCCCTCGCCAGAAGGGCGAGCTCGCCGAGAGCCCGAGCAGGAGCGGGAGATCGACGAGCAGCCCGTTGACGACGTTGATCGCCTTGTCCGGGTCGTCGACGGCGACGTGGACGTGGAGCCCGAAGATCAGCTCGCGGCGCGCCACGTATTGCATCTGGTCGACGAGGGCGCGATAGCGGTCGCGCGCGGTGATCCGCTGGCGTTCGAAGAGGCTGAACGGATGGGTGCCGGCGGAGCCCATGCGGAGGCCGTTGTCCGCCGCGATGCCCCGAACCGCCTCACGGAGCCGCCGCAGCTCCCGGTTCGCGTCGCCGGCATTCCGGCAGACCGGCGTGGCAACCTCGAGCGTGGACTGCATCAGCTCGGGCTTCATCCGCATCTCGTCCTCGTGCCCGACGAACGCCGCCAGCACGGTGTCGATGCGCTGGACGAGGTCGAAGCTCTCGGCGTCGAGCAGCATGTACTCCTCCTCGACGCCGAGCGTGTACGCCTCGCCCTGGCCGAACTGGTGGTCGAGGACGCTGCCGGCCGGGCCGAGGCCGTCACCGGTGATTGAGGGAGGCCAGGCCTGCTTCATCAGCCGATTATCGCGTCGGCTTCGATCTCGACAAGCCAATGTGGGTCGAAAAGCGCGGCGACGATCACTCCGGTGGTCGCCGGCCGAACGCCGCCGAAGACGTCCCCGTGCGCTCGCCCGACCTCTTCGATGTCCTCGGCGCGCGTCAGATACATGCGCGTCCGCACGACGTGCTCGGCACTTGCTCCCGCCTCTTCGAGCGCAGCGAGGATGATCTCGAGGCAGCGGCGGGCCTGGCCGTACGCGTCCCGCGGCGGGTCGGCGCCGTCGGGCATCACCGGCGCGGTGCCGGAGACGAACACGCGGTCGCCCACGACCACGGCGCGCGAATAGCCGAACGTCTGCTCCAGCGGCATCGAGGAGGAGATCCGTCGGCGATCCATCGCCTGCAAGTATCCGCCGCCGTGGAGTCCTTGCGTGAGGTGGACGGCTGGCCGGCGGAGAACGTCGCCGTCGGGGTCCGGCGCGGCGATGAGATCCTGGACGTTCGCGGGGCCGCGAGCCGCGAGTTCCGCTGGGCCTCGGTGACGAAACCCGTGACGGCTCTCGCGGTCTTCGTCGCGGCCGAGGAGGGCATCGTCGACCTCGACGAGCCGGCCGGCCCGCCTGGCTCGACCGTCCGGCACCTGCTCGCGCATGCCTCGGGCCTGCCGTTCGAGGGGCGCCAGCCGATCGCGCCGCCCGGCAAGCGGAGGATCTACTCGAACACCGGCTTCGAGGTGCTCGGGGAGGCCGTCGCAGAGCAGGCCGAGATGCGGTTCGCCGAGTACCTCCGCCAGGCGGTCCTCGATCCCCTCGGAATGGCGGCGGAGCTGCGCGGCTCCGCCGGGTCAGGGCTCCATGGGAATCTGAACGACCTGCTCGCGCTGGCGCGCGAGCTGCTCGCGCCGACAGTGATCGCGCCGGAGACGCTCGCGGAGGCCACCACGGTTCAGTTCCCCGGCCTGGCAGGAGTCATCCCCGAGATGGGCCGCTTCGACCCGAACGACTGGGGCCTCGGCTTCGAGCTCAAGGACGCGAAGCCCGGTCACTGGTCCGGCACGAGGACCTCGACTCGAACATTCGGGCACTGGGGCGGAAGCGGGACCTTCGTCTGGATCGATCCCGAGGCGGGCCTCGCCCTGGGCTGCCTCACCGACCTCGGATTCGGGGACTGGGCGAAGGAAGCCTGGCCGAAGCTGTCGGACGCGGTGTACGAGGAAGCGTTCTAACGTAAGTTGACACTTACGTTAGGAATTGCTTACACTAATTCCCGTGGAGGCCACACTGAGAGCGATCGCCGCGCCGCACCGGCGCCGGATCCTGACGCTCGTTCGTGACGGCGAGCTCTCCGCCGGCGAGATCGCGGCGCACTTCGAGGTGACCAGGCCGGCGGTCTCGCAGCATCTGAACGTCCTGAAGGAGGCGGGGCTCGTGAGCGAGCGACGGAACGGTACGAAGCGCCTCTACCGAGCGCGGCCGGAAGGGCTCACCGACGTCAAAGCGTTCCTCGAGGAGTTCTGGGACGAGCGGCTGGACGCACTCAAACGCGAAGCAGAACGAGAGGAGAGGAAGAACCGTGGAGAAGACAGCTGAGACCACCGCCGTCGAGCGGGAGATCGCGATCGCCGCGAGCCCGGAGACCGTCTGGGAATTTCTTGTCGACCCTGAGAAGGCGACGCGTTGGATGGGGCAAGCCGCGTCGTTCGATCCGCGTCCGGGCGGGCTCTACCGCGTCGAAGTCATTCCCGGAGAGACGGCCGTCGGCGAGTTCGTGGAGCTCGATCCGCCCCGCCGGCTCGTCCACACCTGGGGCTGGGAGCCCGGCGGGATGAGCAGCGTCGCACCCGGTTCGACGACGATCGAGATCGAGCTGATCCCATTGGACGACGGGACGACATTGCGGTTCCGCCATCACGGGCTGCCGAGCGAAGAGGCGGCGCAGTCACACGCCCACGGGTGGGACCACTACCTCGAGCGACTCGGCGTTGCAGCTGGTGGCGGCGATCCGGGAGTCGATCCCTGGATCACCGGCGACATGGCGGGCTAATCGGAGAAGAGCGGCCGGATGAACTCGTCGAAGGTCTCGCGGTCGCAGCTGGCCAGCGTCACCGGCGTCATCGGCGAGACGCTCGCCGTCCGCGGGATGTCCATGGCGAGCGCGACCTCGCCGAAGTAGTCCCCGGGCTTGAGAATCCCGCGCAGCCCGCGCTCGGACTGGGTGACCGAGAGCAGCCCGCTGAGGACGACATAGAAGCGGTCGCCGCCTTCGCCCTCCCAGACGACTGGCGCTCCAGGCCCAAGGTCGTCACGGCGCATCCGGCCGGCGAGCTTCAGCAGCTGTTCGCCGGGTAGTCCGGCGAGCAACCCGATGCGGGAGAGCTCGGTGACCGATGCGGGAACATGCCTGGGCGACATCCCTCCTATTGTTGCCGCATGGGCGAGCTTGACGACTGGAGACACTGCCCTGTCTGCGCGACGCCGGTCACGGCGGACGACGGCCGGTTCGAATGTCCAGAGTGCGGCTTCGCCACCTACGCGCACTCGAAAGCCACGTCGTCCGGCGTGGTCGTGGACGACGAGCAGCGCGTGCTCCTCAGCAAACGCGCGAAGGATCCGTTCGCCGGCAAGTGGGATCTTCCGGGTGGGTTCCTCGAGGAGGGGGAGCATCCGCTCGACGGTCTGCGGCGGGAGCTCCGCGAGGAGGCCGGCATCGAGGTCGGAGAAGAGCGTCTCCTGGGGATCTGGATGGACCGCTACGAGTACCGCGGCCGGGTCGTGGCGACGCTGAACATCTACTACACGGCCCGTCTGGCCGAGGGCGCGCCCGAGCCGGCCGACGACGTGGCCGAGTTCGGGTGGTTCCGGGCGGACGAGGTCCCGCTCGGTGAGCTCGCTTTCGCGCACATCCCGGACGTGCTCTCAGCCTGGCGCGGGAACGAGGACGCTTAGGGCCCCCGGTTCGATCGAGAAGTCGAGCGGCGGCTCCAGGGTGGTCGGCTCCCCGTCGATCGCCGCATCGATGTGGTGGTCCTGAGCGTCGAACGTCAGCCGCTCGCAGCTTCGCTCCTCCCACTCGCGGGGCCGCCAGCTGTGGGCGAGGTAGAGGAACAGGCGTCCTGCGTCGAGCCGTTCCCGCTCCACGAGGGAGAACAGCTCGAGCTTGTACGCGTTCACTGCGACCAACGCGACGTGCGCGTCGACGTCCCTCCCGTCCACCGAGAGCTCCATCCCACGCGGATTTCTGGCGAGGAGCAACAGCGCGCGGAGCTGCGCGAAGGCGTCTCTGCGCCGCCGGTGGCTCTCGCGCTCGTGGACGAGCTGCGCGTAGAGCCCCAGGGAAACGTTGTTCATGAAGAGCCGGTTGCCGATGCGGCCGACATCGACCCGCTGCTCCGACCCTTCGAACGCGTCGAGTGCCTCGATCGGATCGTTCGGATCGAGCCCGAGGTCGCGCGCGAAGTGGTTCCGGGTGCCGTACGGGATGCAGACGAACGGGAGGCCGCGCTCGAGCGCGGCCTCCGCGACAGCTGCGAGTGAGCCGTCGCCGCCGGCGACGCCGAGAACATCGGCGTCGGCCGCTCGTGCGACGTCAGCCGGGTCGTCCCCAGGTCCGAGAATGCGGGCCGCGACACCACGGCGACCCGCCTCCTCGGCGAGCTCCTCAGGCGACGGCCTCCCGCTCCCCGAGCGGGGATTGATGACGAGCAAGCCGCCCAGAAGGGGTGGGTTTAGGCCTCGACGGGCTCGAGGCCGAGCGAGCGCTCCAGCGCCGACTTCGGCTGCGCGCCGATGGCGGCTGCCGCAGGCTCGCCGTCCTTGAAGAGCACCATCGCCGGGATCGAGGCGATCCCGTAGCGCATGGCGATGTCCTGCTCCTCGTCGATGTTGACCTTGACGAGCTTCAGCTCGCCGCTGCGCTCCTCCGCGATCTTCTCGAGCGCGGGTTCGACGAGCAGGCAGGGCTGACACCACTCCGCCCAAAAGTCGACGAGGACCGGCGTGTCAGATGAAAGGACCTCCTGGTCGAAGGTCGCTCCCGTGACGGACTGTGCTTGAGACATTCGGATTCCTTTCGAAATGAAGGTTCGGAGAGGCTAACGAGCCGGACGGCTGACGTGTTCCCGCCCCTCCGTAAAATCGAACACGTGGCCGATCAGGTCTTCAAACCACTGTCCTCTGTTCCGGATCACCCCGGGCTCGAGCAGGAGATCCTGGAGTGGTGGGAGCGCGAGCGGATCTTCGACCGGCTGCGCGAGCAGAACGCCGGCGGCGCGCGGTGGAGCTTCATCGACGGGCCGATCACGGCGAACGGGCCGATGGGCGTCCACCACGCCTGGGGGCGGACCCTGAAGGACGTTTTCCAACGCTACAAGGCGCTCCGCGGCTTCGACCAGCGGTACCAGAACGGGTTCGATTGCCAGGGGCTCTGGGTCGAGGTCGAGACCGAGAAGGCGCTCGGGCTGAACTCCAAGCGGGAGATCGAGGAATACGGCCTTGCGGCGTTTGCCGAGCGCTGCAAGGAGCGGGTCGCCCATTTCTCGAGCGTGATCGCCGAGCAGTCGCGCCGCCTGGGGATGTGGATGGACTGGCCGAACAGCTACTACACGTTCTCGGACACGAACATCGAGTACATCTGGCGCTTCCTCCGAGAGGTCCAGCGCCGGGGGTGGCTGTACAAGGGCCACCGCTCGACGCAGTGGTGTCCACGCTGCGGCACCTCGCTCTCGCAGCACGAGCAGGCGGGCGAGGAGAACTACAAGGAGCTCGAGCACCCGTCCCTGTTCGTGCGCTTCCCGCTGAAGGAGCGGGAGGGGGAATCGCTGATCGTCTGGACGACGACGCCGTGGACGCTGCCGGCGAACGTCGCCGCCGCGGTCAAGCCTGACGCGGAGTACGTGCTTCGCGAGGACGGCGGCTGGCTCGCGCGGGCGCTGGCCGGAGAGGGTCCCTTCCGGAAAACCGCGCCGGGCGAGGAGCTCGTCGGGCTCGAGTACGAGGGCCCGTTCGACGATCTCGACGCGCAGCAGGGGGTCGGGCACCCGGTGATCCCGTGGGACGACGTCGCGCTCGACGAGGGCACCGGGGTCGTCCACATCGCGCCGGGCGCGGGCGCTGAGGACTTCGAGCTCTCCCGCGTCCATGGACTACCAGTGCTGTCGCCGATCGACGAGGCGGGGGTCTTTGTCGAGGGCTACGGGATCTTCACCGGGCTCTCGACGGACGAGGTCGAAGAGCCCGTGATCGAGGAGCTCTTCCGGCGTGAGCTGCTCGTCGAAGCCGGCCGGATCGTGCACCGCTATCCGACGTGCTGGCGGTGCAAGACGCCGCTCGTCTTCCGCGTCGTCGACGACTGGTTCATCTCGTGTGACGGGATCCGCCAGCCGCTGCTCGACGCGAACGCCACGGTGGAGTGGACGCCCGGCTTCTACTCGAAGCGGATGGACGACTGGCTGCGGAACATGGGCGACTGGAACATCTCGCGCAAGCGCTACTTCGGCCTGCCGCTGCCCTTCTATCCCTGTCGCTGCGGCCATTTGAACGTGATCGGCTCCCGGGCGGAGCTGGAGGAGCGGGCGACCTCGGGTCTCGAAGGGCTGCAAGAGCTGCACCGTCCCTGGATCGACGACGTGCTGATCCGGTGCGAGGAGTGCGGCGAGGAGGTCCGGCGAATCCCCGAGGTCGGCGATGCGTGGCTCGATGCCGGCATCGTCGCGTTCTCGACGCTCGGCTGGCGGAACCCGGAGTGGGTGCGCGGCGGCTACGGGACCGGTGCGGCCTCGGGGCTGACCGGGGCCGACCTTCCGGATCACGCGTACTGGGAGCAGTGGTTCCCGGCCGACTGGGTGTCCGAGAGCCGCGAGCAGATCCGGCTCTGGTTCTACTCCCTGTCCTTCATGTCCGTGACACTGGACGGGCGCTCGCCGTACCGCCAGGTGCTCGCGTACGAGCGAGTCCGCGACGAGACCGGTCGCGAGATGCACAAGTCGTGGGGGAACGCGATCTCGGCGGACGAGGCAATCGAGCGGATGGGGGCCGACATCGTCCGCTGGCTCTTTTCCGAGGTCGTGCCGAGCCAGAACATCAACTTCGGCTACGGGCCGGCCGACGACGTCAAGCGCCGCCTGCTCACGTTCTGGAACTCGGTCGCGTTCTTCGTCACCTACGCGAACATCGAGGGGTTCCGGCCTCGCTGGGGCGAGGTGGCGGGGGCCGAGCGGCCCCTGGATCGGTGGCTCCTCGCCCGGACCGAGCAGCTGGTCGAGGAGGCGGAGCGCGAGTACGAGCGGTTCTGGACGCCGGGGATCGTTGCGTCGTTCGAGAGCTTCGTCGACGACCTGTCCAACTGGTACATCCGGCGGTCGCGGCGCCGGTTCTACTCGTACGACGAGGCGGCGTTCGGAACGCTCTGGCACGCGCTGGTGCAGTCGATTCGCGTGATCGCGCCGGTGATGCCGTTCTTCGCCGAGGAGCTCTGGAGGACGCTGGTCGCTCCTGCGGAAGGGGCGCCCGAGTCGGTGTTCCTCGCCGGCTGGCCTGAACGGGACGAGGCGCTTCGGGACGACGCGCAGCTCCGCGAGGTGGGCGAGGTTCGTCGGGTCGTCGAGCTCGGCCGCCAGGCGCGGGCTGCGTCCGGTCTGAAGCTCCGGCAGCCTTTGCGCCGGCTGGTTCTGCAGGGAGCGACGCTTCCCGAGACCTATCTCGACGAGGTTCGCGAGGAGCTGCGGGTCAAGGATGTCGAGCACGGCGAAGTCGAAGCCGAGGAGCTCGTCGTCAAGCCGAACCTGCCGCTACTCGGGCCCAGGCTCGGCAAGGAGCTGGGTGCAGTGCGCGCGGCGCTTGCCGCAGGGGAGTTCGAGCA
Source organism: uncultured Actinomycetes bacterium (assembly GCA_963842235.1). GTDB lineage: Bacteria > Actinomycetota > Thermoleophilia > Gaiellales > Gaiellaceae > JACDAN01. The sequence continues at coordinate 360,839 of CAWJFT010000001.1, forward strand.
GGTGGACGGCGGTTTCCGGGTCGCCGGTCATGAGCTCAGCCCGGACGAGGTGCTGATCGAGCGTCGGGGCAAGGAGGGCTGGGCGCTCGCGTCGGAGGGTGGTTTGACGGTCGCGCTCGATACCAGGCTCGACGACGAGCTCGTGCTGGAGGGCCGAGTGCTCGATCTGATCCACCAGCTGAACCTCAAGCGGCGCGAAGCGGGGCTCGAGCTGACCGATCGCATCGTGGTGACGCTCCCCGCCGACGACGCGGCGCTGCTCGCGCACGAGGACTGGATCAAGAGCGAGGTGCTGGCCACCGAGATCCGCCTCGACGGCGGCAGCGCCGAGCCCGAGATTGCCAAGGCGTAGCGCCTCTCCAGCCGGGTGTCACCCCGGGCGAAGTGCGGCTAGCGCTGGCCCTCGGCGAGCGCAAGCTCACGCCGGAGCTCGACCGGAAGGCGGAAGACGACGTCTTCGTGGACCGACTGGAACGGCTCGATGGAATGAACGCCGCGCTCGCGGAACCAGTCGCACACCCGACCGACCAGCTTCTCCGGCGCGGACGCACCCGACGTGATCCCAACCGTCTCGATCCCGTCGAGCCACCCCTCGTCGATGTCCGTCTCGTCGTCGATCAGATGCGCTGCCACGCCCCCGGCCCGCGCGACCTCCACCAGCCGGTTCGAGTTCGACGAGTTCCGCGAGCCGATGACGAGCAGGAGATCGACGGCGCCCAGGAGATCCTTCACGGCCCACTGCCGGTTGGACGTCGCGTAACAGATGTCGTCCCGCTTCGGTGCCCGGATCGATGGAAACCGGCGTCGAAGCACGCCGATGATGTCGGCGGTCTCGTCGACGGACAACGTCGTCTGCGTGATGTAGGCGACCCGTTCCTGGTCCGCGAGCTCCAGCCGCTCGGCATCCTCGACGGTCTGAACGAGGACGATCGCGTCGGGCGCCTCCCCCGTGGTCCCGACCACCTCCTCGTGCCCCTCGTGCCCGATCAGGACGATCGTGTAGCCCTCCGCGGCGTACCGGCGAGCCTCGACGTGCACTTTGGTGACGAGCGGGCACGTCGCGTCGATCGTGTTCAGCCGGCGTACCGCCGCGTTCTCGTACACCGAGGGCGCGACGCCGTGAGCCGACAACACCACGGTTGCGCCCTCGGGCACCTCCGTCTCGCTCTCGACGAAGATCGCGCCGCGCTCCTCGAGATCCCGGACGACGTGCCAGTTATGGACGATCTGCTTGCGGACGTACACCGGCGGGCCGTGGAGGTCGAGCAGCCGCTCGACCGTCTCCACCGCACGCTCGACTCCCGCGCAGTATCCGCGCGGCGAGGCTAGAAGGACGCGCTCCACCACGGCCGCATCGTAGCCCGGAAACGCTTTTCTCCTTTGCGAAGATGGGCCGCTCCGCGAAGGTTCCGATTGCAGGGAGAACGTCCGAGGTCGTCATGTGACTGGCACATGAGCGGCGCGTGATTGGCCGCCCAGATACTTGAGGCTCGACACCGCGAGGAGGAGAATTGTCGTTGACGAGCCTCATGATCCAGCACCTGCGACGCTTGGGCAGACCCCCGTCGTTTCGCGCCTCGCGCTCTGCCGCGCTTCTGGCCTGCGTAGGCATCGCGCTCGCGCTCGGGGCCGTGGCCTCGTCCGCCAGCTCGGCGCTCTCGTTCGCACGCGCGAGTTACTACGCGGGAGAGAGCCCCGTTGACGTCGCCGCCGGCGACGTCAACGGCGACGGTAAGCCAGATCTCGCGATCGCGGACGAGGACGAGGACAGCGTCGCCGTGCTCCTCAACAGAGGCGATGGCCGCTTTCGGGCGCGGCGCCTCTACGGGACCGGTTCCGGCCCTGTATCGGTCGCGATGGGCGACCTGAACGGGGATCGTAAGCAGGACCTCGCGACGGCGAACGTCGCCGGCGATACCGTTTCCGTGCTCCTGAACAAGGGTGGCGGCCTCTTTGGGGCGCGGCGCACCTATGCAACCGATGAAGGCCCGCAGTCGCTCGCGATCGGCGACCTGAACGGGGACGGCAGCGCTGACCTCGTGACCGCAAACGATACGAGCGTTTCCGTCCTCCTCAACAAGGGGGATGGCAGCTTCCAGCGCAAGGTGGACTACCGGTTGGAATTCAACGGCATCGGCTCCGTCGCGATCGGCGATCTGAACGCCGACGGCAAGCTGGATCTGGCTGGCGTGCCTGGGCCCGCGCAGACCGTCTCCGTGTTCCTCAACAGGGGCGACGGGAGCTTCCTGCCCAAGGTCGACTATGCAACCGGGAGACGCCCCGTCTCGGTTGCGATCGGTGACTTGAACGGCGACGACAAGGCGGACCTCGCGACCGCGAACAGCGTAGTTTTTGGACAAAACACCGTCTCCGTGCTCGTCAACAGGGGCGACGGCAGCTTCCTGCCCAAGGTCGACTATGCAACCGGACGCGAGACTGTGTCGATCGTGATCGGCGACCTGAACGGCGACCGTATGCCGGACCTGGCAACGGCGAACTGGTATCACACCGTTTCCGTGCTCCTGAACAGGGGCGACGGCAGCTTCCGGTCCCGGCTCGATTACCCGAGCGGGCGACGGCCTCAGTCGCTCGCGGCTGGCGAATTGAACGGCGACGGCAAGCCGGACCTCGTGACCGCGAACACGGGTGAGGTCAACGTGCTCCTGAACGCGACCGGGCTCTGCGCGGTACCGCAAGTCAAGGGGAAGGCCTTGCCCCTTGCGAGGCGGGCGATCGCGCGTGCCGGCTGTCGCGTCGGCAAGGTCCGACGTGGGTACTCGCCGGCCGTCAAGACGGGGCGCGTGATCTCGCAGAAGCCCACACCGGGCAGAGTGCTGCCCAACGGCGGCAAGGTCAAGCTCGTCGTGAGTCGGGGGCGCAAGCGGTAGCGGGCCGGGCGGCGAGCCCAACACCTAGGTCGCTTCCCGCGACCCGGCCCGCGCTCAAGGATCTGAGGCCAGCCGCTTGCTGGATAGCGGCCGTTTCGGCCAGGCAGGTCAGACCGGTGTTAGCCTCGTGCCGAATGGCGCACGTGGTCTTCGCGCTCGGTGACCGCCCAGGTCTCGCGCAAGACGAGGCGCTCGCGCTCGGCGATCTGCTCGCGCGCAAGCGCTCGCTTGCTGCTCAATCTGCATCCCGGAAGATTCGCCTCCAGGCGAATGGTGACCCAGATCGAGGCGAGAACAGCACAGACATCGAACTCAGTAGGGAGGAGCTCGAGGCGCTCGAGGCCGTTCTCGATGAAGTACGGGATCAGGAGGAGGTGCCAGGTTTCGAGCGCCTTCGAAACGAGGTCCTGCAGGCCCTCAGAGAAGGGCCGCCGCCGAGTGGCCGTCTCGGCCAGATGGGGCCGTGATGCTCATCGCACCTGGACGGCGAAAGGCAAACGCGATCGGTTGCCGCTTCGGACAGAATTGCCGGTAGAAAGTCCCAGTAGAAAGAACGGCCCAGCCGCTTAACTGGGCCGTTCTCAAAAGAAAGGGCCCCGCCGCAGCAGGGCCCCTTTCTGGTGAGGTCTTACCTTGTTGCTACGGCGTGTGCTACGCGAGCCATGCAGTAGACGTAAGCCGTCCCTGAGTTGGGCTACCCGAGGTCTGGGTGACCGTCCAGGACGTGTTGCCCGTCGGATCGCCCGTGCTGTTCGAGCGATACGAGGCAGTCACTGAGCCCTGGATGTTGTACCCACCGCTGATCGCGGCGTGGTTCGGCGGGCAGTTGACCGTGAAGGTCTTCTCCCTGTGACAGTGGTTCCGGCGACCGTGATGATCGCCCCACCATCGGAGCCGGCGGGACCGGCAGGACCCTAGGACCACCGGGCCAGAGGACCGGCTGAGCCGGTCGCACCATCAGGACCCTTAGGGCCGGCGGGACCAGCGGGACCGTTGGTACCAGGAGCGCCGTGTGGCACCAGTGTCAACCCTTCGGGCCGGCGGCACCTTCGGGCCATCGGGCCGATAGGGCCGACGGCACCGGTGGCACCGTTCGTACCATCGGCACCGTTCGTGCCCGCGGCCGTCGACTCCAGGGAAGCCCGTGAAGCCAAGCTGACATTGCACCAGGAGTACCGTGGCACCGGTCGCACCGTCCTTACCATCGAGGCCGGCGAGGCCGGCGAGGCCCTGAGCACCAGGAGTACCCATGAGGCCCTGGAGACCGACGCCCTGGAGGCCCTGGGCACCCTTGGCGACCGATAGCGCCCTGGGAACCGGTAGCGCCTGGGAACCGACGGCTCCCTGAGCGCTAGTGGCGCCCTTGGCACCGCGGGCTCCGGCCTTGCCGTTCTTGCCGGGCTTACCCTTCTTGCCGACGATGCAGACCTTGTGCGTCGCCGTGTATGCCTTGACAGCCTTGAGGTCCCAGGCCGTGTCAGGCGTTCCGCCCTGCTCAACCCACACGCACAAACGATTCACGTTGCCGGGTCGCAGGGGGTTCTTGCTCTGCTTCGAGCCGGCTACTGCCGTGCCCGTAAGCAGAAGGGAAAGACCGATCCCCACTGCAATGTACTTCTTCATAAAACTCCCTTTTGGTGGTTTGGAAAGGGCCCCAGTTAGGGGCTCTTCGTGTCGCAAACTTGCGACGATGATCAGACGAGCGACTGAGCCTGCTTCGACCGTGACGGCCGACGTGAGTCGACGAGAGTCACGATCTTGTCGACGCCCTGGTTCTGAGCGAGGTCGCCGAGCTCGAGGTAGCTACCGTCTGCATCCTTGTGCGCCTTGGGGACTCCGATGAAGTCGACCCAGGGATCCATCGTGCCGGCTGAGAAATTCAGCCACTTCAACTTCTTACGGTTGAAGGCGTCGATCGCCATAGCGGTTTTACCTACGCCATGGCGACTGAGAAAGACAACATCCAGCTCGTTCTCATTCCAGAAATCGAGTTTCAGTTGTCCGATCATGTATCTGTTATCGGCACCTGCGCCAGGCGACTTGTAAAAACTCCGCTTCTACGAGAAGGCGGACCGCTACCTGGCGGGCGGCGGCCATACACTCGCGCTGTGAGCGTCAGAGCCGCCGTCGGGCTTGGAGCCGTACTGGGCTTGGCGCTCGGCATTGCCGTCAGTCTGACCACCGATGTCCCCTTTGCACCCGAGGCCGGGCTCGTGCTCGGTGCGCTCCTTGGCTGGCTCTCGCGCCGGCGCTCGGTGTCGTAGGGCCACCGCGCACGGGACCGACCTTTCTCTTTTGAAAAGATGGGCCGGTCGGCCTATTGGATTTTGGCGAGCCCCGGAGTAGCGTCCAGGCACTGGGCGACGCGAACCGCGGTGCGCGTACCTGGCCACGATCCGCGGTTAGCACTGGGGAGCGCCCGCCGTACCGACCCCCCCGAGCGGCGGGCCTCCCTCGTTTTTCCCGTATTCCCTCCGTATCATCGGTCTTCAGCGTGGCGTCGCTCAGCGTGTCCCTCACCGCGCTTCCGCCGCTCGCCGCGGCGGCCATGGTGTACGTGCTGCTCGGACTCGCCGTCGCGATCGTCCTCCTTGCCGTCGCCATCCTCGTCTTCCGCCGCGCTCTGGAGCAGTCCGAGCCAGAAACGAGCGCCAAGCGAGCGACTCCACCTAACTCGGCCACGTCGCTCTCTACGGACCTGTCGAACGCGAACGATCTGGAGGCGATCGCGCGTGTGCTCGTCGACGAAGCGGTGAAGCTGCTCGGGGTGGACTTCGCAGCGCTGGCGGAGATCAGCGAGGACGGGCTCATGGCGCGCGGCGTCTATGGCCGCGGGCCAGACGGCGACCTGGACTGGTGGCCGTCGGTGCAGCTCGATCTCGCCAACGAGCCCTCAGGCGTCGCCAGCGCCGTCTACGAGGCCAGTCCGCTGACGGTCTACGACGCCGAGTCCTCACCCCGGGTGAGCCGCCGCCTCGCCGAGCGCGTGAAGGCGAAGAGCGCGGCGTTCATTCCGGTCATCTCCGGCAACGAGGTGATCGCCGTCCTGGTGGTGGCGACGACGAGTCAGCGCCGTACGTTCCCGGCTCGAGAGGTCGCCATCCTCGAAACCCTCGCCGCCGAAGGGGCACTCGCCGTCGAGCGCACGCGGTCCGCGACACAGCTCGAGGAGGCGCTCGAGCGCGAGCGGCTGATCGCGGCGATCGGGCGAAAGGTCCGGTCCGAGCACGACATCGAGGCAGTCCTCCGGGTCGCCGTCGAGGAGACCGGAAAGGCGCTCGGGGTCACGCGGTGCTTCATCCGACTGGGCACGCCCGGGGGTGCGACGCCCATCCGAGCCGAGTGGGATGCCCCGGGAGCCTCGCCGATCGGAGAAGCGGCGCCGAATCTCCCGGTGACCAATCTCGCGATCCGTGAACGCCGCACGGTGGCCGTCGCGGACGTGGAGTCGGCGCCGGAGCTGTCGGACCAAAGCCTCGGCGGCGTCGAGACCCTGCTCGAGCTCGATGCCGGCGCAGTGCTCGCCGCACCGATCCTCGTCTTCGACCGCACGATTGGCGCCTTTGCCGTCCACCGGAAACAACCGCAGGCCTGGTCGGCGGCCGACATCTCGCTGGTCGAGGCGGTCGGCCGCGAGGTCGGCCTCGCCCTCCACACGGCGCAGCTGCTCGAGGAGAACCGCAAGCGGCTGGACCGACAGGCGGCGCTCGTCCAGGCCGCACAGGTGATGACGAGTGAGGTTCGTGTCGAGACCGTCCTCCAGCGCCTGGTCGTCGAGGTCACGACACTGCTGGAAGCGGACGCTGCCGACTGTTACCTCTACGACGTCGGACGCGGGACGTTGCGCTGCGCGGCCGTCTACGGGCTTCCGTCGGAGCTGATCGACTTCGCGTTCCCGGCCGACAAGGGACTGGCCGGCGAGGCCATGCGCCGAGGACGCGGGACGATCTCGACCGAGTACGAGGAGATCGAACACCCGCATCCGGCGTACGAGAGCTTTGTCGCGGCGATGGTCGCTCCAATGACCTGGTGGGGTGAGGTCCGCGGCGTGATCGGGGTCGGTACGCGGGATCCAGATCGGACCTTCACCAAGGAGGACGTGAACGTGCTCGAGGCGTTCGCGAACCTTGGGTCGGTCGCCCTCCGGAATGTCGCCAGCATCGAGCAGAGCGCCCGGCAGGTGCGGATCCAGCGCGGCTTCTTCCGGATCGCGTCCGTCCTCGCACAACCGCTGTCACTCGCGGAGACGCTCGACGCCGTCGCCCAGGCGGCAAGCGAGGCGCTCGGGGGGTCGTTCGCGGCCGTGCTCATGCCGGAGGTGGCGGAGCTCTCCCTCGCCGGTTCGTACGAGCTCCCCGACAACGTCGTGGACTTCTTCGGCGGCGGGCTTCGCGGCGCCGAGCCGCTCGTCGACGCGGCCCAGCGGCATCGCGTCCTCGCCGCGCCCCGAATCGAGGGCGACGACCGCTTCGGTGACGAGTGGCAAGAGCTCGCGCGCCAGACGAGCTTCGCGTCGCTTCTCGCCGTCCCAGTGGAAGCGCCCCGCCGCGAGGGGCACGGTCTCGGGCTCGTCTTCTTCGCCGAGGAGCAGTCCTTCACGGACGACGAGATCGAGCTCGCCCACCATCTCGCGGGTGCCGCCCGTGGCGCGCTCGAGCGCGCCGAGCTGTACGAGGCGGAGCGCAAGTCGCGCGCGATTGCCCAGCAGCTGGCACGGACGGGCACGCTGCTCGCCAGCGAGCTCGACCCCGAAGCGATCCTGGAGGAGATCGTCGCGCAGGCGCCTGCCCTCGTCGGCGCTGACGCGGCCACCGTCTCGCTGCTCGAGGACGACGAGCTCGTCGTCAGCGCCGCGCACGGCGAGGGCGCAGAGGAGGCGCTCGGTTCCCGCGCGTCCGCTGTTGGAGAGCTCGCCGGCGAGGTCGTCCAGTCCCGCCGGCCGGTTGTCCTGGGCGACCTTCATGACCATCTGTCTCCGGCGGATCCGATCATCGAGGCCGGCCACCGGGCATTTCTCGGCGCGCCGCTCGTGGGGCCGGAAGGCGTCGTGCAGGGCGTCCTGGCCGTCTACGGTCGCGCTCCGCGCACCTGGCGGGAGGAGGAGGTCGAGGCGCTGGGAGCCCTGGCCGGGAATGCGTCAGCGTTCCTGTCCAACGCCGAGCTCTACCAGCGCGTCGTGCTCGAGCGAGAACGGAGCGTCGCGATTCTCGGAAACGTCGCCGACGGGATCGTCGCCGTCGACCGCGACGGCGAGGTGGTGCTGTGGAACGCAGCAGCCGAGGAGATCACCGGCGTCCCCGCGTCGGAGGCCCTCGGCCGCCCACCGTCCGACGTCCTCCAGCGGAGCCTCGACCCGGACGAAACCTCCGCGGAGGGAGGCGGGCTGATCCAGATCTCCCGCGGCGCCGGGGAAATCTGGCTCTCCGTCAACGAGGCCGTCATGCGCGACCCTGCCGGCGCCGTCGCCGGGCGCATCTACGCGTTCCGCGACGTCTCGGCAGATCGGCTCGTCGAGCAACTGAAGTCGGGATTCGTCTCGACGGTCTCGCACGAGCTCCGCGCTCCGCTCACCTCGATCTACGGGTTCGCCGAGACGCTGCTCCGGACCGACATCGCCTTCGGCGAGGAGGAACGCGCAACCTTCCTCGGCTACATCGCGACGGAGGCCCAGCGTCTGACGGTCATCGTCGACGCGCTGCTCAGCGTCGCCCGGCTCGAGGCCGGCGACCTGCAGGTCCGGCTGACCAAGACGGACGTTCGCGACGTCGTCACCGAGGTCGTCTCCTCCGCCCAGCGCGAGTTCGTCAACGGCCGACGCTTCGTCATCGACGTTCCGGAGGAGCCGCTGGACGCGACCGCGGATCGGGAGAAGGTCCGCCAGATTCTCGCCAACCTCGTCGACAACGCAGTCAAGTTCTCGCCGGAAGGCGGCACGGTCACGGTCGCCGCCCGCAAGACGGCCGACGCCGTGCAGGTTCGCGTCGTCGACCAGGGCTCGGGCGTTCCGACCGGCGAGGAAGAGCGGATCTTCCGAAAGTTCTACCGGGCCGATCCGGCCGGAGCGGACGCGGGCGGGACCGGCGTCGGGCTCTTCATCGCGCGCGGCCTGGCGACGGCGATGGGCGGCCGTGTCTGGGTGGACTCGGAGCTCAGTACGGGCACGAGCTTCGTCTTCGAACTGCCGACGGGTGCGGCCAAGACCGGCTGACCGGCCGACCGCGCGGGTATATACAGGACGCGGGAGCGCATGGTGACGAAGGTGTTGATAGTCGACGACGAGGCCCCGATCCGCCTGCTCTGCCGCGTGAACCTCGAGCCAGAGGGCATGGAGGTGCTCGAGGCCGCAGACGGTCAGTCGGGGCTCGAAACCGCGCGGGCGGAGCTCCCGGACGTGATCCTCCTCGACGTGATGATGCCCGGCATGGACGGCTGGGAGGTCGCCGAGCGGCTGATCGAGGACGAGACGACGCACGAGATCCCGCTCGTCTTCCTCACTGCCCGAGCGGAGCTCCGCGATCGGGCGCGCGGGCTCGAGCTCGGCGGTGTGGACTACATCACGAAGCCGTTCAACCCGACCGAGCTCGCGTCGGTCGTCGAGCATCTGCTCGAGCGGGTCCGTCGCGGCGAGCGCGACGATCTGCGCCGCGAGAAGATCGCCGAGCTGCGCGAGCTGCTCGTCGAGTAACTCACTGACCCGAATAGTCCGCTGTCGCGACGCTGGCGGCGCGGAAGCCGGCCATCGGGCCGACGGTGACTCCGACGCCAACGAGCCGGAAGCCCGGCCGCAGCATGATCTCCCGATGGCCCGGACTGGCGAGCCACATACGGACGATCCACGCCGCAGTTCCCTTGGCCCCGATGCCCCAGGCGAGCGTCTCTCCGAGCATCGGTCCCTCGACGCCAAACCCGCGGAGACGGCCGTACCAGTCGCCGTGGCTGAAGTCGCCGCTCCGGACCATCGCCCGCGAATGGGCCCGCGCGGCGCGCTGAAGACGGATCCCGACACGGAGCGGCGGAGCGCCGTGCCTGGCCCGCGCCTGATTGATCGCCCGGAGCAGGCTCTGTTCGCGCTCGGTCAGGCTCTGGACGCCGGCAGCCTTGGTGGAAGAAGCGCCCGCTGCAGTCCCCGCGAGTGCGGCGCCCACGACGGTCAGGACGGCGAGTGTACGGCTCACCCGCTCCACGAAAGGCGAGTGTTGCAGATCAACGTGCCGTTTGAGCCAGGACGATCGCGGCGAGGACGACGATCGCACCGGCGAGCTGATATGCGGTCAACGACTCGCCGAGCCAGGCATAGGCGAACGCCGTGGCCGCAACAGGCTCGAACATCGCGGTGATCGCGGCACGTGAAGCGGAGATGTGCCGGAGCGACGCGGCGAGGAGCGCAAACGGCACAATCGTTCCGAGCACGACCATCCAGGACATGAGCAGCCAGACGGGGAGCGAGAGATCCTCGAGACGCCCCAGCAGCGAGACGCTGTCGTCGACGAGGTCGATCGGAAACGACGTCAGCGGCTGCACGATCGCCCAGAAGACCGCCGCGAACAGGAACCCGTAACAGACGAGCGAGACGGGGTCGCGGCGGACGACGGCCCGCTCGGCCGAGAGGATGTAGACGGCAAACGTAAGGGCGGAGCCGAGCGCCGCGGCGACTCCGAGGCCGTCGAGCGTGAGGCCGTCCCAGAGCTGAACGAGCAGGGCGATCCCGAGCACGGAGAGCACGAGCGCCGCCCAGATCCGGCGGCGGACCGGCTCGTGGTACGCAAATCGGGCCCAGAGGGCGACGAGCACCGGGGCGATGTACTGGATCAGCAACGCGACGCCGATGTCGAGCCGGCTGATCGCCTCGAAATAGAACCACTGGACGAGCGCCAGCCCGAGCACCCCGAAGGTGAGGAGGATCGGGAGCTCCGCACGCCTGAGGCGGAGGCTCTCTCGCTTGGTGAGCGCCAGGAAGGCGAAGAGCAGCACGAAGGCGCCGGTCGTGCGCACTTCGGTCAGGCGTTGAGCCGGCACGTCGCCCGACTCGATGATCACCTTCGAGACGACGCCGTTGAAGGCCCACAGCGTCGCCGCGGCGAGCACCATCGCGTAGCCGAGCCCGGGACGGCGATGTGACTCGGCCACGGCGCCGAGCCTAACCAGCGGCCGCTCTACACTGAGTCGGGCGGGACGTAGCGCAGCCTGGTAGCGCGCCTGCTTTGGGAGCAGGAGGCCGCGGGTTCGAATCCCGCCGTCCCGATCGAGAAAGGCCCCGCAAACGGGGCCTTTCTCTCATAGTTAGTTACCGAGCTGCCGTGGTCTTCCGGCGCCGCTGAGTCTGGCCGGTTCTCTTGCGCCGGCTCTGCGTCTGACTCCGCGTCGTCGTGTTCGCCGTTCGCCGGGCGGTTGTCGACGAGCCCGTCACGTCCTTCACCCGGTTGACGAGATCGGCATCCGGCAAGTCGCTCGCGCGGTCCTTGGCCCGCTGCATGAGCTTTCGCGTCCGGCGCGCCATGCCCGAGCTGCTCGTAGCCAAGGCGTAAGCCGCCGCGCCGGCCACCGGGAGGATCAACCACCGTGCGCCGGTGCTCTTCCTCGGGCCCCTGCCTTGTGCCGAGTCCACGACGTCGGCGAATCGCTCCGCTACGTCGACCAGCCCCTCAGAGAACTTGTTCACATCTGCCATGTCTCCCTCACCTTCTTGGATTTCGCTCTTTGCAAAGATCTGCCCAACCGCAGAAACGGCAAACCCGGCTCAATACGCGGAGCGACCGATCTCGCCGCCGCGCTCCTCCTCGGCGAGGAAGCGGAAGAAGAAAACGGCGAACACGGTGAAGAACACGATCGCCTGCTCCATGGCCATCGTCACGCCGGCGATCTGCTGATCGGCTTCGGGGGACAGGCCCCAGAGGCCGCCGCCCCCGACGTACCAGTCGTAGGCCGGCTCGGGGAGCAGCGCCATGAGCAGCCCAATCGGGCTCGCCAGGATGAACGCGACGAAGACGTAGAGCGCCCGCGCAGCACTGGACAAGCGGTGCGGCACATCCTGGAATACCGGCCACCAGAGCAGCATCCCGGCGGCGAGGTAACAGACGTGCTCGAGGTGCAGCAGCGCGTAGCTCTCGAGCGCGGCGTCGTAGACAGCGGGGATGTGCCAGAAGAAGTAGGTCGAGAGCCACAGAGCGAGCGCGACCGGGGCGCGGGTGAGGAGGCGCGCGCCCGGGAGGCGGGCGAGGTCGGCCGCCATTGCCGTCGGGATGCCGAGGACGAGCAGCGCCGGTGCCCACTCGGCGAGGACGACGTTCTGCAGCAGGTGCGCAGTCAGCAGGTGGTACGTGAGTGCGTCCAGTGGTGTTACAGCGGTGAGGAGCAGGAGGAGGCATCCGGCGGCGAACGCGGCGATGCGCCAGCGCTCCGGCCGGGTCCGTCGAGCCCACAACGCGTAGACGAGGATGACCGCGGCGATGCCGAGCGTCGCCTCGGGATGAGGCGTCCAGGTGTATGGGTCCGTACGGGAGATCGGCGCTACGCTAGACACACGCCGCGGCCTTGGTGAAGCGGAATCACGAGAGGTTTCCATCCTCTAGTCATCGGTTCGACTCCGATAGGCCGCTTTCGCATCGTCCGACGGCTCCGCTACGTTGTCTGTTATGAAAACGGCGGAGCGCCTCGAGGCTCGCCGTCTTCGTCAAGAAGACGGTCTTTCGATGAAGGAGATCGCCCGTGTCTTGGGGGTATCTCTTTCTTCCGTGAGTCTCTGGGTTCGCGACATCGAGCTAGATACGGTCAAAAACGCTTCGATGCGCAGTCGCGCCGCTCGGCGTCGCGGCGAGGCGCCCGCGGCACGCGCCCGTGCAGCGCGCCGCGATGCACAGAGGAGGGGACGCAAGCAGGCCGACCAGGGCGATCCCCTCCACCTTGCAGGCTGCATGCTGTACTGGGCCGAGGGTTCGAGGGAGCGGAATGCCGTGATCTTCACGAACTCTGATCCGGAAATGGTCCGCCTCTTCGTCTGCTTCTTGCGAGAGTGTTTTGCCGTTCCTGATGACAAGTTCAGGATCACGTGCAATCTCTTCGCCGATCACCTCGAGCGGCAACACGCGATTGAGGAGTTCTGGCTCGATGTCACGGCGCTACCAAGGACGCGGCTGAACTCCAGCATCGTCAACGTCTACTCCAAGCACAGCAAGAAAAAGCGGCGCAACAAGCTTCCGTATGGGACTTGCCGAGTGGTTGTTTGCGACACCCAGGTCGCGCACTCGATCTACGGCGCGATCCAGGAATACGCCGGCTTCGACCGTCCGGAGTGGCTTGGCTAGTCGCTTAGCTCGACGCGCTCGATCGTCACCGGTTCCCGCGGCCGGTCGTTGGCGTCGCGGTCGACCTGCGAGATCCGGTCGACTACGTCCATGCCGGAGGTCACGCGCCCGAAGACGGTGTGCTTGCCGTCCAGCCAGGGCGCCGCCTCCGTCGTGACGATGAAGAACTGGCTGCCGTTCGTGTTCGGTCCCGCATTCGCCATCGCGAGTGCTCCGCGCTCGACGGGGTGCTGGTTGAACTCGTCCTCGAACTGGTAGCCGGGGCCGCCCGTGCCTGTGCCTGTCGGGTCGCCGCCCTGGATCATGAAATCGGGGATTACCCGATGGAAGATCACGCCTTCGTAGAAGCCCTCCCTCGAGAGCTTGACGAAGTTCTCGACCGTCTTCGGAGCGTCCACGGCGTGGAGCTCGAGCTCGATCGGCCCCTCGCTCGTATGGATCGTCGCCGTGCTCACGAGATGCTGTCCGCGAACGGCTCGATCGCCGCCGCTGTCGGTTCGAGCTCGCCAGATTCCAACTTGGTCACCACGTCGCGCGCCAGGTTACGGGCTTCTCGCACCTGGCTGGGGCCGAGAAGGGTGTTCACTGTCGCAACGACCTGCTCCAGCTCGACGAGCTCGAGCGCGACTGTCGTGAGCTGGCCTCGGGCGATGTAGGCATCCGCCGCCACCGCGACACGGACGAGCAGATGACGCCCGTCCGGGAGCATCGCCTCCTGCTCAACCGGGTCACCGCGCAGGCTCATGGAGGCCATTTCATCATCGGGAGCCCTCGGCCGTCCGGTGAGGTCGCGATCCTGCTAGGCGATGCACCCCCAGGAGCGGATCGTCACCGTCCGCCCGCGGACGGTCCTTGCCGTGATCGGAATCATCCTCAGCGTCGCTGCGCTGCTGGCGGTGATCTGGATCTCCCGCCAGGTGCTCACCTGGATCGCGGTCGCGATCTTTCTGGCGCTCGCGCTGAATCCGGCGGTCGAGGTTCTCCAGCGGCGCGGACTGCGGCATAGAGGAGCGGCCGCCGCCGTCACGGCTCTCCTCACAATCGGCGCGATCATCGGGATCGGGGCACTCTTCATCCCGACGCTCGTCAACGAGGTCCGCGGCTTTGCGGAGGCTCTGCCGGGATACGTCCAAGACGTCTCGGCGGGCCGGGGCCCGCTCGGTCGGCTCTCCGAGCGCTATGACCTCGAGGAAAAGGTTCGCGACGCGATCCAGAAAGGCGGCGGGGCCCAAAGCCTCTTCGGACTATCCGGCACCGCGGTCGCGCTGACGAAGGGCATCATCACCTTCATCGTCGCAATCGTGACGATTGGGTTCCTGACCTTCTTCCTGCTCCTCGAGGGCCCGACCTGGATGGAGCGCATCTACGGGCTCATCCCGGAACGCTCGCGCGACACCTGGCGCGGCATCGGCAGCGAGATCTACCGCACGGTCGGCGGTTACGTGACGGGAAACCTGCTGATCAGCGTGATCGCCGGTACGGCGACGACGATCGTCTTGCTGATCCTCGGCGTGCCCTATGCCGTTGCGCTCGGGTTAGTCGTGGGGATCCTGGATCTGATCCCGCTCGCAGGGGCGACCCTCGCCGCGATCATCGTCGGCAGTGTCGCCTTCATCCATTCGATTCCCGCGGGGATCATCGTGATCGTCTTCTTCATCGTCTATCAGCAGATCGAGAACCACGTGCTGCAACCCCTGGTCTACAGCCGGACGGTGCAGCTCTCGCCGCTCGTCATCCTCGTCTCCGTCCTCATCGGAGCAAAGGTTGGAGGCATTCTCGGCGCGCTGGCGGCGATCCCTGTGGCGGGGACGATCCAGGTGCTGCTCCTCGCCTGGCTGGCCGCGCGCCGGAAGGAGGATCGGGCCGAGACGGCCCCGACCTAGGAGGCCCCGCTCGACGTTAATCGAGGGACGACCAGAATCGAAGCAGGACGGGTGCCACGACCTCCGGCGCCTCAGCCATCCAACAGTGGTTGAGGCCCTCGGGACGCGCAGTTTCGGCACCCAGGCGTTCCGCGACCTCGATTGACATCGCCTCGACCTCGGGAGGGTCGGGCAAGAGCAGCACGAGTCCATTCGACCGCCGCTGCGAGGCCGAGAACCCAGCAGGCAGTAACAAGGAGAAAGCGGAAAACGCCGGCGAGTCGCCTGAGCCGGTTGCTTGACATAGCCATTTGCGTGAATAGTCGCCGGGCTCGAGCAGGGCCAAGGCCAACGCGCCCGGGAGGATTCGAACCTCCGACCCGCGGATTAGAAGTACGGTAGTCGGCTTGCAGAACTGCCTGGTATTGGGCAGTTTTCGCGCCCGAGATTTGTGGTGCAGACCCCGTAGCGACCCTGCGCCGTGCCTGGACACTCCGCCGCCTATGCGATAGATCATCCAGCCGTGGCACCGCTTGCACCGATGCCAGCCGTTGTGCTCAGCCCTGCCAGCCTCGCCCCGTTCGGAGCGCAGTGGGCCGCGAATGGCGGCGCGCTTAGCCGGTCCGCACCGAATTCGTCAATGCAGCTCGGCAACCTGATCGACGAAGTGGTGGCTGATGCGCCTCTCAGACGAACTTGTTCAGAGGTTCCCCCGATGCCCCGCCAGCGCCATTCCCGCAGGGTCTGGAAGTGAAATCGCCCGGCAAGAGCAAGAACTAGAGAGGTTGCCGATCGGGGGCGCTACAGGGCGCGCGGGACGACAAGCGCCACGCGCGCCCTGTGTTGGTTCGCCTAGAGCGGCTCTCCGGTCTCGAGCAGCGTCTTCAGCGATGAGAGGACACCCATCCATCCCGTCCCGTAGACGCCCACGGCCGTCTTCGGCGCCCCTTCGAGCTGGTCGTGCGTGACCGTCAGGAGCGCGGTCCCATCGTCCCGTGCTTCGATCTCCCACGTGACTCGGCTCGGCTCCTCCACCGCCATCTCGGGGTCGTACAGGGACGTCCACGTGTGCGAGAGGCGTCTCGGCGGGTCGGCCTCGAGCACCTCCCCCTGCGTCGCGAGCTGATCCGTGTCGCCCATCGTCTGCCGGTAGTGGCCGCCCGGGCGCAGGTCGAAGTCGGAGCGCACGCCGTGGAAGTAGCGCTCAGTGAATTCCGGCTTCGTGATCGCGTCCCAGATCTGCTCAGGGGTCGCCTTGATGAACACCTGGTAGACCTGGACGGTCAGATTTTGCATCTCGGTCGTCGTCATCCTGTCTCCTCCAGCTTGGTCTTGAGGTCTGCGAGCGCCGATACTTGGCGCTCCGTGTACTTGTCGATCCACCGGTCGTGGATCAGCCGGATGGGGACCGGGTTCAGGAAATGCAGTTTCTCCCGGCCTTGCCGGCGCGTGACTACGAGCCCTGCGTCCTCGAGGACTCGCAGGTGCTTCATGACGCCGAAGCGCGTCATCTCCAGCTCAGACTCAAGCTCGGTCAGCGTGCGGCCGTCACCCTGAAAGAGCAGGTCGAGCAGGAAGCGACGCGTCGGGTCACCGAGCGCCTTAAACACACGGTCCTCGTCCTTGCTCATGCGTCCACTATAGGTGACCATACGGTCACATGTCAAGTCCTCCTGCGAGCTTGAAGACAACCCCTCCTTAGAGGCCCTGCTTGTGCTGCCTCAGGCCGCCCGCCTCGACGGGGGGTGACAGACGAGGTCCCCACGGCGTGCAACCGTGGTTGCATCTGTCGTTACCGATGTGGCTGCGGAGCGCTTGTGGGTTCTGCTCGCCTATGGCCAGCGCCTAATCGGCGTGGCGCTCGAACGCAGCCTCGTCGAGACGCCGGCTTCGCGTTCGAATGCGAGGCGTTCTGAGCGGTCTTTTGGATCTGAAAGCTCCATAAAGAGCTCCATACCCACCGCATACTGGAGCTTCTGCAAGCTCCTTCAACAGGAAAAGCCGCGATTTGCCTGGTTGTGGGAAGCGCACGGGCGTTCGGCTCGCCGCCCGGCCAGAGTTCTGCCGCCCCGTAGCGTCCGGCGAGGTTCCGTGGCCTACCCCTCGCAGGCTGTACGCGCCAGTACGGGTCGGTGCTTTTGCCGACCCTGAGCCGACCCTGAATTGACGCCAAGACCCCGCGTAGACCCCGTCAGCAGGGTCTCGGACGGGTGCGAACTGTTACGAACCGGCTAGAACCGGCGAGTCGTCAAATCAGCCGATTTGCGGGTATTTCCGCCGGACTCGGCTCTCTCACAGGAGACGCGCCCGGGAGGATTCGAACCTCCGACCCGCGGATTAGAAGTCCGCTGCTCTTCCACTGAGCTACGGGCGCTCGAAGGAAGGGTAGCGCCGGGCAATTGCGGGTACCCCTAACGAAACGAGGAAAGGGGAGATTCATGGCCGATCTCAACGGCAAGCGCATTGCGTTCCTGGCGACCGACATGGTCGAGCAGGTCGAGTTGACGGAACCGTGGAAAGCAGTCGAGCAGGCTGGTGGGACGCCGGAGCTCATCTCGCTCAAGGAGGGCGAGATCCAGGGCTTCAACCACTACGACAAGGCCGACAAGTTCCCGGTCGACGAGACCGTTGACGAGGCGAGCCCGGACGACTACGACGCGCTCGTCCTGCCCGGCGGTGTCGGCAACCCGGACACGCTCCGAATGCACGACAACGCGGTCCAGTTCGCCCGCGCGTTCATGGACGCCGGCAAGCCGGTGGCCGTGATCTGCCACGGCCCGTGGACGCTCGTCGAGGCGGATGTCGTCCGTGGCAGGACGATGACGTCCTGGCCGAGCGTGAAGACGGACATCAGGAACGCCGGCGGCAACTGGGTCGACCAGGAGGTTGTCGTCGACGACAACCTGATCTCGAGCCGCAAGCCCGACGATCTTCCGGCCTTCTGTGCGACTTTCGTGCAGGAGTTCGCCAAGGCGCCGGTCATGGCCTAGCAACGGACCGCTCGAAGTGGATGGGGGCCGAACCGGTCCCCCATCCCCTTTCGGCGAAGGAGGGTGGCGGAGGGGACTCGAACCCCCGACCACCGGGACCACAACCCGGGGCTCTACCAACTGAGCTACCGCCACCGCGGTCGACACAGAATAGCCTTGCGCCGTGCGTGTCCTGGCCTCGCGCCGCTTTCCCGGGCCCGCGTGGGACGAGCTCCGCGACGTCGAGTACGCCGCCGGTCCGCTCGACCGGGAGCGCCCCGACATCGAGGCGCTGGCGGTGGTTGCGGAGCCCGTCGACGAGAGCACGCTCGAGCGTCTGCCGAACCTCCGAGTCGTCGCCAACTACGGGGCGGGGTACGACCTCATCGACGTCGAGGCCTGCCGCCGCCGCGGCGTGGTCGTCACGAACACGCCGGGCGTCACTTCTGCTGCCACCGCCGACCTCACACTCGGGTTGATGCTGGCCGTCCGGCGCCGGGTCGCCGCCGGCGACGCCTTCATCCGTTCGGGGCGCTGGGGGACCGACTGGGCGGACGAGCCGCTCAAGGGCGACGAGGTGACGGGGTCGACGCTGGGAATCGTCGGGCTCGGGCGCATCGGCGGAGCGGTTGCACAACGGGCTCGCGGCTTCGAGATGCGGATCCTGTACACGCGACACCGTGAGGTCGACGACCCGGAATTCCGGCCGCTCGAGCAGCTGCTGGCGGAGTCCGACATCGTCTCGATCCACCTTCCGCTGACCGAAGAGACGCATGGCCTGATCGACAGAGAGCGCCTGGCTCTGATGAGGGACGGCGCCTGTCTCGTGAACACAGCGCGGGGTCAGATCGTTGATGAAGAGGCGCTCGTCGCCGAGCTCGTCTCCGGGCGCCTGCAGGCGGGGCTCGACGTCTTCGCGGCGAGCCGAACGTGCCGCCGGAGCTCTTCGAGCTCCCGAACGTCGTCATGACGCCGCACCTCGGCACGGCGACGCAGGCGACCCGCGAGGCGATGACGCGCGTCCTCGTCGACAACCTGCTGGCGGTCGAAGAGGGGCGGCCGCCGCCCAACCCGGTCTAGCGGCCCCAGCCTTCCGGCGGCTCGATCCGTCCCTTGCGCGTGTTCCAGTAGTCGTGCTGCTCGCGGACGAGGCCGTCCGGGCCGAAGCGGATCACCGAGATGCCGGCGATCGTCTCATCCTCGCCGCGATAGCGAACGACGGCCCAATACTCGATCGTCGCGCGGTCGCCAGCGATGATCGGCTCGCCGTACCAACACTCGGCCTCGTCCTGTTCGGAGAAGGCCCATTCAGCGTAGGCACGCGGATCCTGCAGATCGCGGAAGGGCTCGGAGCGAAAAGACGCGTCCTGGGCGTAGAGCGAGGCGACCATGTCGGCATCAGCGGCAGGCCACGCCTTCGACCACCCGTCGATCCAGGCGCGCGCGGCAGCCTCGGTTTCCACGGCGCTACTCTGACAAACGCGGCCCCGTAGCTCAGTGGATAGAGCGGCAGACTTCGAATCTGCGTGCGATGGTTCGACTCCATCCGGGGCCATTCGACCTTTCGCGGCCATGCGGGGGCCCGCTTTCCTCCATGGGTCGGGGGGTCAGGTGTGCCCCGCAGGAGCAGATCGTCGGCGGCGGACCGGACCCGTCAGCCGATCTGCTCTGCCAGTTCGACGATGATCCTCGCCCTGCAGCTCGAGTCCGAGTTCGACGAAGAAGTCGATTGCGGCCGCGAGGTCGTCAACCACGATGCCGACGTGATCCATCCGCTGGATCGTCATGGCTTGATGGTAAGGAATCCCTCCGATAACGATCAGTCGAGCGCAACGCGGAGCAGGGGCCGGTGGCGACGCACGGCTAATGACACTCCAAAGGTGCCAAGAGAACGATTAGGACGACGAGTAAGACAACAATCGCCACCTTGGCTCTGAGGCGAGTCGTCTCCGTCATAACGAGCGCCCGGTCGTAACGCCACCACTTGCCTTTCACGACTCCCTTTTTTACCGCGGGTGTCCCCGGAGTCCCCTGTTGACGTTCAGCGCAGGGGAAGGTCCCGACCGCTAGAGGTAGCCCTGCGCGGCCGCGTAGTCCTCGGCCACTCGCTTTGGCACCGTGAAGGCCCACGCGTCCTCGACGAGCTCGCGCATCTCCTTCTCGTCGATCGCTTCGAGCCGGACGTGGACCCAGTGGTAGCGCATGTCTGACTGGCGCGGCAGCGAGAACTTGTCGGGCTCGGCCTCAACGAGCGCTTCACGGAACGCCTTGGGGAACGCAAAGCCCATCACCGTTCCGTCGGCTGAAAAGGCCAGATAGACGATCCGGCCGATGCGGAACTTCACGCGGCCGCGGACGAGCGCCTCCTCGCTCCGGGGGAGCGTGCTCGCAAGTGCCCGAACGTCCTCGATCGTCACCATGGGGATGAGGATAGGCGCGCCGATCTATCCTGAGTCAGGCGGGCGTGGCGGAACTGGCAGACGCAGCGGGTTTAGGTCCCGCTGGGCCGCAAGGCCCTTGGAGGTTCAAATCCTCTCGCCCGCATCAGCCCCGCCGAACGAGGTGTGAACCGCCCTCCCTGTGGGTACTTCGCGCTAACCCCCTTCCGCGTCCACGAGTGAAAGGAGGGAATGAGATGTACATCGGTGGTGGCGTACTTCTTCTGATCATCGTCATCCTGCTGCTCATCTGGCTCCTCTAAGCGCTGCGCCGGCCCTAGGGTCGGCTGGCACAATGGCCGTTCTGTGAAGGCGACGGTCGAAGAGCTCCCCGAGAGCAAGGTTCGCATGACCGTCGAGGTACCGAGCGGCGACGTCGAGCACGCAATCGACCACGCCGCTTCGGACCTCGCGGGCAGCCTGAAGATCCCCGGTTTCCGCAAGGGGAAGGTGCCCATGCCCGTGCTCCTGGCTCGGGTGGGCCGCGAGCGGCTGTACACGGAGGCAGTCGAGAGCCACATCGGCGGCTGGTTCCGCGCGGCGCTCCGGGATACGAACGTCCGCCCCGTCACGGCGCCCGAGTACGGCTACGAGCTGCCGTCGTCGCCCAAGGACAGCTTCGAGTTCACGGCAACCGTCTCGGTGCAGCCGAAGCCCGAGGTGGCCGACTGGACGCAGCTCGAGGTGCCCGCAGCGGAGCCGGAGGTGCCCGAGGAGCTGATCGACGCGGAGCTCGAGGTGCTCCGCTCGTCGGTGGCCGAGCTGGCGCCCGTTGATGGCCGTCCCGCGCGCGAGGGGGACGTGGCCGTCGTCGACCTTGTCTCCAGCGAAGGCGACGCCCAGCGCGACTACGTCGTCGAGCTCGGGAGCGGTCGCCTGCTCCCGGAGATCGAGGAAGGCCTGACCGGAATGGAGCCGGGTCAGGAGAAGGAGGTCACGTTCCAGACCGCAGACGGCTCCGAGGTGCGCCTGACCGCGTCCCTGAAGGAGCTCATGGAGAAGGTGCTTCCGCCGGTCGACGACGAGCTCGCGAAGGCTGCGAGCGAGTTCACGACGCTTGAGGATCTGCGCGCCGAGATCGAAGAGCGGCTGCGCGCTCAGCTCGCCGAGCAGCTCGAGAACCAGTTCCGCGCCGCCGCCACGGACGCGTTGGTCGAGGCCACGAACTTCGAGGTCGCCGACGGCCTCGTCCGGGCCCGCGCCGTCGAGCTCTGGAACGCGCTCGTCCGCTCGCTCGAGCGGCGCGGCATCAGCGCCGAGGCCTACCTCCAGTTCGCAAACCGAACGCCCGAGGAGATCCAGGCCGACATCGAGGACGAAGCGCGACAATCCCTGGCGCGCGAGATCGTGCTCGAAGGGGCTGCCGACAAGCTCGGCATCGAGGTCACGGACGAGGACGTCGACGAGCTCATCCGCGAGGAGGCGGAGGGAAGCGACGAGGATGCCGAGGAGCTGATCGGCCAGATCCGCGAGGCCGGCCGCTACGATGCGCTGCGCGCGGATCTCCGCATGCGCAGGGCGCTCGACCGGATCGCCTCCGAGGTGAAGAGGATTCCAATGGAGCTCGCCCGCGCGCGAGACCAGCTCTGGACCCCCGAGAAGGAGAAACCCGAGACCGCTACGAAGTTGTGGACCCCCGGTAGCAAGGAGCCTGCATGAGCCCGTTAGTCCCGATGGTGATCGAGCAGACGTCGCGCGGGGAGCGCGCCTTCGACATCTACTCGCGCCTGCTGAACGAACGAATCATCTTCCTCGGCACGCCGATCGACGATCAGATCGCGAACCTGATCATCGCCCAGCTGCTGCACCTCGAATCCGAGGACCCCGACAAGGACATCTCGATCTACGTCAACTCGCCGGGTGGGGACGTCTACGCGGGCCTCGCCGTCTACGACACGATGCAGTTCGTCAAGCCCGATGTGCAGACCATCTGCGTCGGGATCGCCATGTCGATGGGGGCACTGCTACTTGCGGGGGGCGCGAAAGGGAAGCGGATGGCGCTGCCGAACGCCAAGATCCTGATCCACCAGGTCTGGACCCCTTCCGGCCCGGGCGGTCAGGCCGCAGACATCGAGATCCGAGCGCGCGAGACACTCAACCTCAAGCGCCGTCTCGAGGAGATCCTCTCCGAGCACACGGGCCAGGATCTCGAGAAAGTTGGACGCGACACCGACCGCGACTACTTCATGGCCGCGCAAGAGGCAAAGGAATACGGCATCATCGACCAGGTGATCAGCAACCGAGACTCGGGCAAGCACTAGTGCTGGGATCGATTTCGGAGTACAAGGAGATCTAGGGTGGCCAGGGCGAGCGACGGCAACGAGCAGCTTCTCTGCAGCTTCTGCGGGAAGAGCCAGCGGCAGGTCAAGAAGCTGATTGCCGGCCCAGGCGTCTACATCTGCGACGAGTGCATCGATCTCTGCAACGAGATCATCGACGAGGAGCTCACCGCTCCCTCGCAGCTCGACCTCGAGAACCTCCCGCGGCCGAAGGACATTTACGCCGTCCTCAACGACTACGTCGTCAGCCAGGAGGAAGCGAAGCGCACCCTGGCCGTCGCCGTCTACAACCACTACAAACGGGTGCAGATGGGCTCGGAGGAGTCGGACGTCGAGCTCCAGAAGTCCAACATCCTGCTCCTCGGGCCGACGGGCTGCGGCAAGACGCTGCTGGCGCAGACGTTGGCCCGGATCCTCAACGTCCCGTTCGCGATCGCCGACGCGACTGCGCTGACGGAGGCCGGCTACGTCGGCGAGGACGTGGAGAACATCCTGCTCAAGCTGATCCAGGCCGCGGACTTCGATATCAAGAAAGCCGAGACGGGGATCATCTACATCGACGAGGTCGACAAGATCGCCCGGAAGGCGGACAACCCGTCGATCACGCGGGACGTTTCGGGCGAGGGCGTCCAGCAGGCGCTCCTGAAGATCCTCGAGGGCACCGTCGCCTCGGTGCCGCCGCAAGGCGGGCGGAAGCACCCGCACCAGGAATTCCTCTCGATCGACACGACGAATATCCTCTTCGTCTGCGGCGGCGCGTTCGCCGGCGTGGAGAAGATCATCGCCCGGCGGATCGGCAAGAACGCCGTCGGATTCGGCGCCGACATCCGGTCGCGGCACGACTCGGAGACGAGCGAGCTGCTGGCGCAAGTGATGCCGGAGGACCTGCTGGCCTACGGGCTGATTCCAGAGTTCATCGGTCGGCTTCCGGTCGTTTCCGCCGTGCACCAGCTCCAGCGTGAGGACCTCGTCCAGATCCTGACCGAGCCTCGCAACGCGCTCGTCAAGCAGTACCAGCGCTTCTTCGGCTACGACTCGATCGAGCTCGTCTTCACCGACGATGCGCTGTGGTCGATCGCCGATCGGGCGCTCGAGCGCGAGACCGGCGCCCGGGGATTGCGCTCGATCATCGAGACGGCGCTGCTCGACGTGATGTTCGAGCTGCCCTCGCGCAAAGACGTCTCCAAGTGCGCGATCACGAAGGAGACGATCGACAACGGCGTGAAGCCCACGCTCGTCACGAGCGCCGGCGCCGACGAGGCAGACGAGCTGCTCCGCGAAGAGTCGGCCTAAGTCGTTCTCGACCTATACTGGGCGGCATAGTCGCTGCCTGACCACATCCGTTTTCTTGAGCGCCTCCTGAAGGTTGGTGCCGGCGAGTGATGGAGACCCGCTACAACCCGCAAGGCGTCGAGGAGCGCTGGCAGCAGACCTGGGAGTCCGAGGGGCACTACAACGCGGAGCCGGGGTCAGGCCGCGAAACCTTCGTCGTCGCCCATCCGCCGCCGAACGTGACGGGTGCCCTCCACACCGGGCACGCGCTGCAGATCTCGCTTGCCGACACGCTCGTCCGCTGGCACCGCATGCGTGGGTTCGAGACCGCCTTCCTCACCGGGTACGACCACGCTGGCATCTCGACGCAGAACGCCGTCGAGAAGCACCTCGCCTCGGAGGGCAAGACCCGACAGGAGCT
The DNA here is from genome assembly GCA_963842235.1 of uncultured Actinomycetes bacterium. Taxonomy (GTDB): domain Bacteria; phylum Actinomycetota; class Thermoleophilia; order Gaiellales; family Gaiellaceae; genus JACDAN01. Next base: position 385,269 of record CAWJFT010000001.1, read on the forward strand.
GGGACGCGAGGCGTTCGTCGAGCTCGTCTGGGACTGGCTGCGGCAGTACGGCCGCACGATCATGGATCAGTTCCGGCGCATTGGCGCCTCGATGGACTACCGACGCGAGCGCTTCACGATGGACGACGACTACGTCCGCGCGGTGATGCGCTTCTTCGTCCACCTGTATCGCAAGGGCTGGGTCTACCGCGCGAACCGGATCATCAACTGGTGCCCGTTCCACGAGACCGCGCTCTCCGACCTCGAGCTCGTCCACGAGGAAGTGGACGACGCGTTGACGTACGTCATGTATCCGTTCGCGGACGGATCGGAGGGCGGGGTGACGATTGCCACGGCTCGGCCGGCGACGATCCTCGCCGACGTCGCCGTGGCGGTCCATCCGGATGACGACCGCTGGCGGGACGCCGTCGGTCGGGAGGTCGTCGTTCCGTTCGTCGAGCGGCGCGTGCCGGTGATTGCCGACGAACGCGTCGACCCCGAGTTCGGGACCGGCGCGCTGAAGGTGACGCCCGGCCACGATCCGCTGGACTTCGAGATCGGACGGGCCCATGGGCTCCCAGAGCTGACGGTTGTTGGACCCGACGGACGCATGAACGAGAACGCCGGCGAGCTGGCGGGCCTGCCCCAGGAGGAGGCGGAGGCGCGAGTCTTGGAGTGGATCCGCGAGAACGAGCAGCTTGTCCGGCGCGAGGCCTACCGCCATTCCGTCGCTCTGTGCGAGCGCTGCAAGACGCGGATCGAGCCGCTGATCTCGCTTCAGTGGTGGTGCCGGATGGACGAGTTGAGAGAGCCGGCGATCCAGGCGCTACGGGATCGCCGCGTCCGTTATCACCCGGAGTCCCAACACCGCTACGCGATCGAGTCCCTTGAGAGCGCGCCCGACTGGAACATCTCCCGGCAGATCTGGTGGGGGCATCAGCTGCCTGTGTGGGAGTGTCCAGACGGGCACCTCACGGTCGAGGAGGACGAGCCCGAGGCGTGTGCGGAATGCGGCTCCCGAGACCTGACACGGAGCCAGGATGTGCTCGACACCTGGTTCTCCTCCGCCTTGTGGCCGTTCGCGATTCTCGGCTGGCCTGACGAGACCCCGGAGCTCGAAGCCTGGTACCCCGGAACCCTGAACACAACGGCGCGGGAGATCATCCGGCTCTGGGAGAACCGGATGATCTTCTCGGGGTTGGAGCTCATGGGCGACGTGCCGTTCCACGACGTCATCATCCACACCACGGTCTTGGCGCCCGACAGCCGCCGGATGTCCAAGAGCCTCGGCACGGGGATCGACCCGCTCGACCTGATCGAGCGGTACGGAGCCGATGCCACGCGGTACGGCCTGCTCAAGCTGACGTCGTCCCAAGACGTGCGGTTTTCCTACGGGGCGATCGAGGAGGGCCGCAAGCTCGCGATCAAGCTCTGGAATGTCGCGAGGCTGATCCTGACGAACGCCGAGGGCGCGGCACCGGAACTGCGCCCGCGCGAGCTCGAGGAGCGCTGGATCCTCGCGCGGCTGGACGCGACCCGCGCAGAGCTCGAGGCGAGCTGGTCTTCGTTCGCGTTCGCGCCGGCTGTGGACGCGCTCTACCACCTGACGTTCGACGATTTCTGCGACTGGTACGCCGAGGCGATCAAGCCTCGCCTGTACGACCGCGACCCGGATGCCCAGACAACTGCCCTCGCCGCGCTCGAGCGCCTGCTCCAGCTGCTTCATCCCGTCATGCCACACGTCACCGAGGAGCTCTGGTCCCAGCTACCCGCCCGCGAGACGCGTCTGATCACGGCGCCGTGGCCGGACCCGGACGAGCGGTTCGCCGGCGACGTGGATGCGCTCGACCGCGTGCAGGAGGCTGCGGAGATCTTCCGCCGCAGCGGTGTCCGCCCGCGACTCGGCGGCGACGAGGAACGCATCTTCGAGGCGGTCGTCAGGCCGTCTCGAGCGCCGGGCGACGGGGACGCCGGCGCCGAGATCGAGCGGCTCCGCCGCGAGGTCTCGCGTGCCGAAGAGATGCTGGCCAATGAGCGCTTCGTCGAGCGGGCCCCGGCCGAGGTCGTCGAGGCCGAGCGCGAGAAGCTTGCCCGCTACCGGCGTGAGCTCGAGGCTCTCACCGGCTGAGGCAGGCTCGGCGACGGCCTGGGTCGCCTCGCTGAGCCCCTGGCCCGAGGAGTTCGGTCTCGACCGGATGAAGCTCCTCCTCGAGCGCCTTGGCCACCCGGAGCGCGGTTACCCCGCGATTCATGTTGTCGGAACGAACGGCAAGTCGACCGCCACACGTACGATCGCCGCTCTCTTGCAGGCGGAGGGGAGGCGAGCGGGCGCGTACACCTCGCCGCACGTGAGCGGGTGGTCCGAGCGCATCTGGATCGACGGTGCCGAGGCTGACTTCGAGCAGGCAGTCGCCGGGATCCGCCCGCAGGCGGAGACGCTCGGCGCGACGCAGTTCGAGGCCGTGACGGCCGCCGCGCTGGCCGAGTTTGCGGAGCGAGCCGTGGACGTGGCCGTTCTTGAGGCGGGGCTCGGGGGACGCCTCGACGCCACCAACGTCGTCGACGCTCCGGTCGTCCTGCTGACGAACGTTTCGCTCGAGCACACGGACGTACTCGGCGACACGTTGGAAGAGATCGCGCACGAGAAGCTGGCAGTAGCGCATGCAGCCAGGGTAGTTGTCCTACCGGACAACAGATACAAAAGCCTGATCCCGAAAAGCGCCGAAATCGTCACGGGAGGAGCACGAGAAGCGGCGGAAGCGTTTCTCGGCCGCCGGATCCGCAGCAACCCGTCAGTGCAACTCCCAGGCAGGCTCGAGCGCAGAGGCCGCGAGCTGTGGGACGGAGCCCACAACCCCGCCGGAACCGCGTGGCTGCGGGCGGCGCTCCCCGACCCATACGACGTCGTGGTCGCGTCCATCCTCGCGGACAAGGACGTCGACGCCATGCTCGGGGATCTCGCCGAGCTTGCCCCGAGGCTGATCGCAACGCAGTCGACAAACGAACGGGCCGTCCCAGCGCCAGAGCTCGCCGACCGCTCCGCCCCCTACTTCCAGCACGTCGACACCGAGCCCGACCCGAAGCTGGCCCTCGCCCGCGCGCGAGAATTCACTGAGGGAACCATCCTCGTGACCGGCTCGCTCTATCTCCTAGCCGACCTCTCCGCGTAGTGGCACGCACCACTACCGCAGGAAGAAAGCGTACGATGACGAAGCTCGGTGAGCGGCTCAGCGTGTTCGCGTTCGTGGCCGCCGTGGTGCTGACGATCGTCGGGCTCGCTTTCGCCGCCGGCTACGTCGTCGGGCAGCTCCTGTTGTGAGGTGAAGGGTGAACGACTTCTTCGAGAGCAGCCGCGATTTCTTCGGCTCCGGAGCCTGGGACGTCCTCCGCAATCTTGGCCTCTTCTTCCTCGTCATCTTCTGGCTCGCGCTCGCGTACTGGGTCTTCAAGGACGCGAGGCGGCGGATCGAAGATCCGTGGCTGGTGGCGGTCGCCACGATCCTCGGACTAGTGCCCATCGTCGGTGCGCTGATCTACATGCTCTTCAGGCCGCCGGAGTATCTCGATGACGTTCGCGAGCGCGAGCTCGAGATCAAGGGGATGGAAGAGCGTCTCGCTCGCCGGGAGCTCCACTGTCCTGTCTGCCGGGCGCACGTCGAGGACACGTTCCTCATCTGCCCGGTGTGCACGACGAAGCTCCGCCAGGCCTGCGTGAACTGCAAGGCGCCGCTCGAGACGCTCTGGCAGGTCTGCCCGTATTGCGAGACGCCGGTCGAGACGCCGACCACGATCGAGTTCCCGCCGGCTCCTCGAAGGGAACGGCCCGGACAGTAAAGTCTCCCGCTCGATGGCGGTCGAGCGGACTCTGGTGCTCGTCAAGCCGGACGCGATGCGCCGGCAGCTCGCGGGGGAGATCGTCGCGCGGCTGGAGCGCCGCGGGCTCGAGCTCCGCGCAGCCCGGATCGTGACGGTCGACCGGCCGCTTGCGGAAAAGCACTACACGGAGCACGCCGAGAAGCCCTTCTTCGGCGAGCTCGTCGAGTTCATCACCTCGGGCCCCACGCTCGCGCTCGTGTTCGAGGGCGAGGGCGCGATCAAGACCGTCCGCACGACGATGGGCGCGACGAACCCCGCCGACGCGGCGCCTGGGACGATCCGCGGCGATCTGGCGCTCTCCATGCCCGACAATCTCGTCCACGGCTCCGACTCGCCCGAGTCCGCCGAGCGGGAGGTCGGGCTCTGGTTCGGCAGCGAACCGCTCTGAGACCCAGTTGAGCGCCTCGGTTGCGCCGCCGATCCTGCTCGCCTCTCGATCGCCACAGCGGCGCGCGATCCTCGAGCAGCTCGGCGTCCCTTTCGACGTCGTCACACCTCCGTATGAGGAACGTGACGCTTTCGAGGTGGGGTCTGACCCCAGCACGTTTGTGCAACAGCATGCGCACGGAAAAGCTCATTCGGTCGCGGGAGAGGCCGGCGAACGACCCGTGCTCGGCGTCGACACCGCCGTCTTTCTCGACGGCCGTATGTACGGGAAGCCGAAGGACTGGGCCGACGCCGAGCGCATGCTCGAGGCGCTCGCCGGGCGAACCCACCAGGTCGTCTCCGGGCTCTGCCTCCTGACGCCGGCCTGGGAGGAGCTGCACGCGGAGACAACGAGCGTCACGTTCCGACCGCTGACCGCGCGCGACATCGCCTCGTATCTCGCAGCCGACGAATGGAGGGAGCGGGCGGGCGCTTACGCGATCCAGGGCTTCGGCGCCTCGCTCGTCGCGCGGATCGAGGGCGACTACCTCAACGTCGTCGGACTGCCGGCAGCGCTCTTCACCCGTCTGCTTGCAGCACGTTTCAGCGGAATTTACGGATTCGGGTAGCTAGAGTGGGCGCTCGGGAGATGGGGATGCTCAGCTATCTCAACGGCTTCGGCGGCCGCGACATGGCGGTGGACCTGGGGACCGCGAACACGCTCGTCTACGTTCGGGGCCGCGGGATCGTCCTGTCGGAGCCCTCGGTCGTCGCCATCGACCATGCGTCGGGCGAGGTGCACGCGGTCGGGGTCGAGGCTAAGCGGATGCTCGGCCGGACTCCCGGAACCATCTCCGCGATCCGTCCGCTCAAGGACGGGGTGATCGCCGACTTCGACGTCACGGAGCAGATGCTCCGGCACTTCATCCAGAAGGTCCACCAGCACCGCTTCGCGCACCCGCGCGTCGTCGTTTGCGTTCCCTCCGGGGTCACCGGCGTCGAGAAACGGGCGGTCGAAGAGGCCACGCGAAACGCAGGCGCGCGCGACGCGTTCCTGATCGAGGAGCCGATGGCGGCCGCGATCGGGGCCGGGCTTCCAGTCTCCGAGCCGACCGGGAACATGATCGTGGACGTGGGCGGCGGCACGAGCGAGGTGGCCGTCATCTCGCTCGGCGGCATTGTCGTCTCCGTCAGCCTCCGCGTCGGTGGGGACGAGATGGACGAGGCGATCATCAGTCACACGAAGAGGGAGTACAAGCTCCTGATCGGCAACCAGACCGCCGAGGAGATCAAGCTGGAGATCGGCTCCGCCTTCCCCATGAAGGACGAGGTGCAGGCGGAGGTCCGTGGGCGCGACATGCTCACGGGACTGCCGAAGACCGTGATCATCAGCTCCGAGGAGATCCGAGACGCCCTCGAGGAGCCTGTCGGGCAGATCGTCGACGCGATCAAGTCGACCCTCGACAAGACGCCGCCGGAGCTCGCCGCGGACATCATGGACCGGGGAATCGTCCTCGCCGGCGGTGGAGCGCTCCTGAACGGCCTCGACGAACGCTTTCGGCACGAGACGCAGATGCCCGTCCAGCTCGCCGAGTCGCCGTTGACCTGCGTCGCCGTCGGCTCGGGCCGCAGCCTCGAGCTGCTGGAGGTCATGCAGCGCAGCTCCAGGAACGCCAAGAGCCGTAACGGCTACCGCCGCTAGTTCCCCTACAAAGCAAGCCCTTCCGTGCAGTCTCCTAAACTGATCTCCCGTGCCACGTAACCGCTCTCTGCGGCTGGCGGCACTGGGCTCGACGGTTCAGCGGGCCGCCGCCCCGGCGTATTCCACGGCCCGGGCTCGGAACGCGCTCCGTCGACGGGTGGTCGCCGGCGTGCTTGTGGCCCTGTCGCTCGTGTTGATCACGGGCTATTTCCGCGAGTCCGACAACGGTCCACTGCACGGCGTCCAGGGTGTCACCGCCAGCGTCTTGCGGCCCTTCCAGATCGGCGCAGAGCGTGTCGCTCGCCCGTTCCAGGACGGCTACGACTGGCTCGCGGGCTTCTTCCACGCGAAGTCGGAGAACGAGGCGCTGCGCAACCAGCTGCAGGCGCTGCGGCAGCAGGCGATTCAGAACCTGACCGCCTCCCAGGAGAACCGCGAGCTTCGCGCAGCGCTGAAGTTCCGCTCCGGCCCCATGTATCCGAGCGGCTACGACCAGGTCGCGGCGGAGGTCATCTCGTACGGGGCGAACGAGTTCCAGCAGGAGCTCGTGATCTCAGCCGGACGGGGTGCCGGAATCCGCCTCAACGACCCCGTTACCGACAGTCAGGGCTTTCTCGTCGGCCACATCTCCAAGACGACCTCCAAGACCTCCGAGGTCTCGCTGCTCACCGACGGCGACTTCTCCGTGGCGGGCCGCGACGCCTACACGGGGACCTACGGGCTCGTCAGCCACGGCCAGGGGGCCGGTGAGACGCTGATCCTCGACCTGGTGCCGAAGGACAAGGTCGTCAAGGAGAGCGATCTGATCGTCACCGCCGGGCGCCGTTCTGCCAGGCTGCCCTCCCTCTATCCGCGCAACATCGCGATCGGGGTGGTCACGAGCGTCGGGCAGACGGACGTGGACATCCACCAGGCCGTGCAGATCGCTCCCCTCGCGGACTTCTCGTCCCTGAACGTGCTCCTCGTGCTCGTGCCGAAGGATCGGTAGTGCCCTCCGACGTCCTGAAGGCCGCGGTCGTCTTCTTCGTGGTCGTGGTCCTCCAGGCCGCGATCGTGTCGTCCGTCCAACCCGGCGGCGGGACCGCCGACCTCGTGCTCATAACGCTGACCGCTGTCGCCCTGCTCCGCGGCGCCGTTTTCGGAGCGCTCGCCGGCTTCTACGCGGGCTTCCTACTCGACGCGGCCCAACTCGAGACCCTTGGCCTCAGCTCTCTGCTCCTGACCCTGGCCGGGTACTGGATCGGGCGTTACGGCGAGACCACCGGGCGTGACCGGGCGCATGCGCCGCTGCTCGCCATCGCGGTCGTCACACTGCTGTTCGCTCTCGGCAGCCTCGCGATGCACTACGTGCTCGGCGATCCGGTCTCGGCGCGCGCCGGGCTTGTGGGTGCACTGCCGACGGCGATCGTCCTGAACCTGCTCCTGACGATCCCGGTGTACGCGCTCTGCCGCCGCATCTTCACCCCGCCCGGCGCCCGCCCCGCGATGGAAGTCGAGCTCGGTACGAACTGATGGCGACCCTCTCTCGCATCCGGCCGCCGAGGACGCGCTTCATGCCGCGCGACCCACGCGTCGAGTCGCCGTATCGGATGACGCCGCAGATCGCGCTCCGGCTGGGCGTGCTCGGGGCGCTCGTCCTCTTCGCCTTCGCCGTCCTCTTCTTCAGGCTCTGGGCGCTCCAGGTGCTCTCCGGTGAGCGCTATCTCGCTGCCGCCCAGAACAACCAGCTGCGAACGATTCGCGTCGAGGCGCCGCGCGGGCCGATCTACGACGATCGCGGCCGTACGCTCGTCGGCAACAAGCTTGCGAACGTCGTCCGCGTCTGGCCGGCCAGCCTCTCGCGCCGGACCCGGCCGCGCGTCTTCGCCAAGCTGAGCGGCGTTCTCCAGATCCCGGTGGCGGAGCTCCAGCGAACCTTCCGGGAACAGCATCGAGCCGATCCGCTCAAGCCCGTCACGCTCGCCGAGGGCGTCTCGAACGACGTCGTCTCGTACCTGAAGGAGCGAATCCGGGAGTTCCCGGGGCTGACGATCGAGCGGACGTACCTGCGCTCGTATCCCTCAGGGCCGATCGCTGCCCAGCTGCTCGGACACGTCGGTTCCGTGACGCCGGAACAGGTCAAGAGCCGCCGCTACCGGAACGGCGATCACGTCGGCCAGAGCGGAATCGAGTCGGCGTACGATCGCTATCTACGCGGACGCGCGGGGCTCGCAAGCCTGCGGGTGGACTCGCTCGGCCGTCCTCGTGGACGCCCCCGTTACAGCGACTACTTCCAGCAGGGCCTCGCCCTGCGACTCACGCTCGACGCCAAGCTGCAGCGGGCCGCCGAGCAGGCGCTCGAGTACGGGATCCAGGTCGCGCACAACGGCGATCCCCCGCAGTGGGCGGCGAACGGCGGCGCCATCGTCGCCCTCGACCCGCGTGACGGCTCCGTCCGCGCGCTCGCGTCGAATCCGACCTTCGACCCGCGCGTCTACCTCGGCAGGCCGAAGAAGAACGACCTGAAGCCGCTACTCGATCCCGAGGCGGCCAAGGCCGCGAACTACCCCCGGGCTCAACCGCGCGATCGCGGGCCTCTATCCGCCCGGCTCGACCTTCAAGCCCGTGACGGCGCTTGCAGCGATGCGCGAGCGGCTCGTTTCGGCCTACGCGACGCTCCCCTGCGTGGGCTCGATGGAGATCGACGGGACGAAGTTCAACAACTGGAACCCGTACGCGAACGAAGCGATGACGCTGCCCCATGCAATCGCCGCGTCGTGCGACACGTACTTCTACCAACTGGGCCTCGCCTTCTATCGCCTGCCCGCGCAGTTCGGGAGCCCGCTCCAGAAGTGGGCCTCCGCGTTCGGCTTCGGCAGGATGAGCGGGCTCGACGTCGGCGGCGAGGAGTCAGGGCTGCTTCCGACCCCGCAGTGGCGCCGCAAGAACTTTCCGAACGAGATCGACAAGCTCTGGAAGTCGGGCGACTCGGTGCAGCTCGCGATCGGCCAGAAGGATCTGCTCGTCACGCCGCTGCAGATGGCGCGCTTCTACGCCCTGGTCGCAAACGGCGGCAAGCTCGTCGCACCGCATCTGGTCTCGAGCGTCGAGCAGCCCGGTAGTCGTGGCGCCGCCAAGCCCGTGTTCGCGTCGGCGCCGCGTCCCGTAAACGTCCAGCCGGACGAGCTACGCGCCGTCCGCGAGGGCCTCTACGAGGCCACTCATGCGAGCTACGGGACCTCATCGGGCGTCTTCGGCAGCTTCCCGGTCAAGATCGCCGGCAAGACCGGCACGGCGGAGAAGTACGTCGAGGTCGGCAGCTTCCGGGGGATGATGGACCAGTCCTGGTGGTGCGGCTACGGGCCGACCGACTCGACGCCCAAGCTCGTCGTCTGTGTCGTGATCGAGAACGGCGGACACGGCGGCACGGCCGCGGCGCCGGCCGCCCTGAAGGTGTTCGAAAGCTACTTCGGCAAGAAGGCGTACGCGCAGCAGTACGTCCCATCCGATTAATGGCCGATTACGCAGCCCCTCTCACACCACGCGTTCGCCGCCGACGAGCGGAGGCGACCGGGGCGGTCGCGTTCCTCCGCCGCCTCGACTGGATCATGCTCGCGGCGGTCGCGGGGCTCGTCTCCTTCGGCCTCTGGGTGGTCGACGGGATCACCCGCCTCGACGTGCCCGGGGATCCCGAGTACTACGTCACGCGGCAAGCCGTGTTCGCGCTGGTCGGGACGGTGGGGATGATCGGCGTCCTCTTCGTCGATCCCGACTACTACCGCCGGTACCGCAAGGTCGTCTACGGGCTGATGATCGCGCTGCTCCTCGTCGTGATGGCGCTGGGGACGGACGCGCGCGGCTCGACGAGGTGGATCGAGCTCGGCTTCTTCCGGTTCCAGCCCTCGGAGTTCGGGAAGCTCCTGCTCGCGCTGTTCCTCGCCGGCCTGCTCGCCGGGCGGGCGCGGCGGATCAACGAGCTGCGGACGACGCTCGTCGCCATCGGAGCGGCAGCGCTGCCGACCGTGCTCGTCTTCATGCAGCCGGACATCGGCACGGCGCTCTCGTACGGGGCGATCCTGGCCGCCTGCCTGTTCTTCGCGGGAACGCCGTGGCGGCACCTTGCCATCCTCGCGTCGCTCGCCGTGCTCGTCGGTGCGACGGTGCTCTGGTTCGCCCCCTCGCTCGGCGTCGACATCCTCGCGCCCTATCAGCGCGATCGGCTCGAGGCCTTCATGAATCCCGGCGAGAACCCACAGGGCGCCGCCTACAACATCAACCAGTCGATCACGGCGGTCGGTTCCGGCGGCACGGCGGGACGCGGGGTGGCGGGCGCGACCCAGACGAACCTGGACTACCTCCCGGAGCACCACACGGACTTCGTCTTCGCTTCGCTCGCCGAGCAGCGCGGCTTTGTCGGTGCGGCGATCCTGCTCGCGCTCTACCTGCTGGTCATCTGGAGGGGGATACGGGTGATCGCGACCGCCCGCGACCCCTTCTGCGCGACCGTGGCCGGAGCGATCGTGTTCGCACTCCTGTTCCAGGTGTTCGTGAACGTCGGGATGACGATCGGGATCGCCCCGATCACCGGCATTCCGCTCCCGTTCGTCAGCGTCGGCGGCTCCTCAATGGTCACGAACCTGCTTGCCGTCGGCATGCTTCAGGCCATCGCAGTGCGCCGACGATAAGGCGCCGACTGGGCGGCGCCGACCGGAAGAGGCCGTGCCGGCTTGGCCGGTGCGGCCGTCTGAACGCTGTCCGATGGCGGTCCTAGCATCGCGGCCATGGCATCGAGGCGGGATCCGCACGAGCTGCTGCTGATCGAGGAAGCCGACGCCTGGTTCGAGTACCTCGCCGCCACCAAAGGCCAGAACGCTGCCCGCTACCTCGAGGTCGAGCCCTGGGCCTGGGCCCGCCTCTCCCAGCGGCTGAGGGCGATCCGCACGAGGCGGACGAAGCTCCGTCCGGCGGCTGCTTGAGCTCCGGCAGGCCGCCCTGGTGCCGCCGGGAAGGCTGCTAGCCTGGAGGAAAGCTTTATGCAGTTTGCACAGTCCATTTCCTCGCAGCGCGCAACTCAGAGTGCGCGCGCAGGAATTACGCGAAAGGATTTCATTTGCTCCAGTGGTTTCGGCGCCGAAAGCGCCCATCCCAGCCTGAGCCCGCCCAGGAGCGGGCTGCATCGGTTCAACCCGTAACGACCGAGCCCGCAGAGTCGGGCGATCAAACTCAGACCAGAAAGCGCCGCCGCCGAGGCAGTCGTGGCGGCCGCAATCGGCGTAAGCCCGCCGACCGTGGCGAGCGCGCCGAAGAGCGCGCTGAAAAAGCGAAGCCCGCGCGCACCGAGGAAAAGCCTCGGCGCGCCGAGCAGAAGCCGCGACGCGAAGGCGGCAGGCAAGCCCGCACCACGCGTCGCCGGACGGCCACGCCGAGAGTCCTCCCGCCGCCCGCGAAGCGTGAGCTCGTCATCTCCGTCGACGTCGCCGAGCAGCGCGTCGCCGTGCTCGAGGACGAGAAGGTCGCCGAGGTCTATCTCGAGCGCGAAGAGAGCCGCTCCATCGCCGGAAACATCTACAAGGGCACTGTCGACAACGTTCTCCCCGGCATGGAGGCTGCGTTCGTCGAGATCGGCCTCGAGAAGAACGGCTTCCTGTACGTGGACGAGATCGTCGCACCCGAGCTCGAGGGCCGAAGGCACGGCCGCCGGATCCAGGATCTGCTGAGGCGCGGCGAAGAGCTCCTCGTCCAGGCCGTGAAAGATCCCATGAAGTCGAAGGGTGCACGGCTGACGACCGAGATCTCGCTGCCCGGCCGCTTCGTCGTCTACGTTCCGAGCGGCGAGGGCTTCGGCGTTTCGCGCCGGCTGCCCGAGGAAGAGCGTGCGCGCCTGCGGGAGATCCTCAAGCAGGTGGGGCCGAAGCAGGGCGGCCTCATCGTCCGCACCGCCGCGGAAGGCGCGTCGGCCGAGGACGTCGAGCGCGACATCGACTTCCTCGAGCGGCTCTGGAAGACGATCCTGGAGCAGGCCGAGGCCGTCCCCGCGCCGGCGCTCGTCTACCAGGAGGCGGAGCTGCCGCTTCGCGTCGTGCGCGACCTCTTCACGAACGATTTCGAGCGGGCCGTCGTCGATCACGACCTCACGTACAAGCGCATCGTCGGCTACCTCAAGAAGACCTCTCCGCACATGGCCGAGAAGGTCCACAAGCACACCGGCAAGACGCCGCTCTTCCAGGAGTTCGGCATCGACGACGAGATTGCATCGACGCTCTCGCGCCGTGTCGACCTTCCGTCCGGCGGCTACCTCGTCTTCGACTACGCCGAGGCGTTCACGGTGATCGACGTCAACACTGGTCGCTTCGTCGGCTCGCGTTCGAAGGCGTCCGACCAGCGGCTCGAGGACACGATCACGAAGAACAACCTCGAGGCGGTGAAAGAGGTCGTCCGCCAGCTCAGACTGCGCGACATCGGCGGGATCATCGTCATCGACTTCATCGACATGGCGAACCCGAGGAACCGGGGGGCCGTCGAGGAAGCGCTGAAGACGGAGCTCGAGCGCGACCGGACGAAGACGTACGTCGTCGAGATCTCGCCGCTAGGCCTGGTCGAGATGACGCGCCAGAACGTGGCGCACGGGCCGCGCGAGATCCTCACCAAGCGCTGTCCGACGTGCCACGGCGACGGCATCGTCCTCTCCGAGACCACGACGGCGGTCGAGGTGGAGCGGAAGCTCCGCGCGCTCGCCGCCGAGTCTCGCAGCCGGGCTTTCCGCGTCGAGCTGAACGCCCATGTGGCCGAGATCCTCATCGGGCCGGGCGCCGCACGGCTCCGGGCAATCGAAGAGCGCACGCGGCGCCGGTACTTCATCGTCGGCAAGGAAGGCGTTCCCGCCGACCACTTCGAGGAGCTCGAGCGGGGGCCCGTGGCCAAGCTCCAGCCGGAGCGGCCGCTCGAGGAAGGCCAGGAGCGTCAGGTCAAGCTCGTCGAGGTCGGCCTGCACGATCCGACCGTGGGCGTCGCAAAGGAGGGGGACTATCCGGTCTTGGTGGCCGGTGCCGCCGGCATGGTCGGCAAGCGGGTCAAAGTCCGCATCGAGCGCGTGCTGGACGATGCGGCGTACGCCGAGCTCGTCGGCGCCCTCGCTGAGCAGGCATTGGCTCCGATCACCGCCGAGGCCCAGGCCGAGAAGCCGACCCGGGCACGACGCTCGCGGGCGGCCAAGCCGAAGGCCGAGGAGCCGAAGCCCGAGGAGCCAAAGGCCGAGGAGCCGAAGGCGGAGGAGGCCGTGGTCGAGGAGCCGGCTGTGGAGGAGCCCGCGGAGGCGGTTGCCGAGGAGGCTCCGGCCGAAGAGGAGGCGCCGAAAAAGAAAAAGACCCGCCGTGGCTCGCGGGGAGGACGGAGGCGCAAGAAGAAGCCGGCGGTTGCGGCTGAGGCGAGTGAGGACGGCCAGCCCGAGGCGACGCCGGCCTTGATCCACGTGCCCGATCCGGAGCTGGGCGCGACGGACCAGCAGAAGGAGACGGCCAACGGCGAGCAGCCGAAGCGCAAGAAGACGCGGCGTGGGAGTCGGGGCGGCCGTCGTCGCAAGAAGCCGGCGGCGAAGGTAGAGACGGCAGAAACCGCCGAAACCACCACAAAAGCGCTGGTAGACTGACCGACCCGCGGGGTGGCCCCCCGCGTTTTCCATGGCCGGTTACGCAATCATCAAGCTCGGAGGCAAGCAGTACGTCGTCCGTGAGGGCGAGAAGCTGCTCGTGGACCGGCTCGATCTCGCCGAGAACAAGACGTTCCATCCGGACGTCCTGTTCGAGGGCGGAGACGGCAAGGCGGAGCTCAAGCCGAAGGGCCAGCGCGTCACGGCGAAGGTGCTCGGACATGTCCAGGGCGAGAAGATCCGGATCGGCAAGTACCGGCGCCGGACGGGCTATCGCCGGCACACCGGCCACCGCAGCAAGCTGACGCAGATCGAGATCCAGTCGATCGGGCCGAAGCGCAGCACGGCCAAGAAGCAGGAGGAGACCGCGGCCGAGAAGCCGAAGCGGACGCGGTCCGCTACAACGTCCTCGAGAACGAGGGCGAGGACGACGAAGACGACGACGAAAGCGACGACCTAATGGCGCACAAGAAAGGACTCGGCTCTTCCCGCAACGGGCGCGACTCGCAGGCGAAGCGCCTCGGCGTGAAGATCTACGACGGGCAGAACGTTCGCTCCGGGATGATCCTGGTCCGGCAGCGTGGCACGCGCTTCATCCCGGGCCCAGGGGCCGGCATCGGCCGGGACGACACCATCTTCGCGACGCGCGACGGGCGGGTTGAGTTCCGTCGCAGCGGCGAGCGCCGCACGATCGCCGTCGGCGAGCCTCAGAGCGACTAGTAGAACGCCGATGTTCCACGACCGGGCCCGCATCCGCGTGGAGGCGGGGCGCGGCGGCCACGGCGCGCTCAGCTTCCGGCGCGAGAAGTACGTGCCCAAGGGCGGCCCGGACGGTGGCGACGGAGGACGCGGCGGCGACGTTGTCCTCGTCGCCGATCCCGACCTGCGCGATCTAGGGCGCTACCAAGCGCCGCGGAGCTATCGCGCGGAGAAGGGCGGTCACGGACAGGGCGCAGGCAAGCACGGAGCAGCGGGCGAGGACGTCGTCCTCCGGGTCCCTGCCGGCACGCAGGTGCTCGACGAAGAGGAACGGCTGATCGCCGATCTCGCCGCGCCGGGCTCGCGTGTCGTCGTCGCGCGTGGAGGCGCCGGCGGCCGCGGCAACCGGCGTTTCGCCACGCCGACGCGGCGTGCCCCGCGCTTTGCCGAAGTCGGTCAGCCAGGGGAGGAGGGGGAGCTCCAGTTGCGCCTCAAGCTCCTCGCCGATGCCGCGCTGGTGGGCCTGCCGAATGCCGGGAAGTCGTCGCTCCTGCGCCGGATCTCGAACGCCAAGCCGAAGGTCGCCGAGTATCCGTTCACGACGCTGTCCCCGGTGTTGGGCACGGTGGACGCGCCGGACGGGCGGCAGCTGATCGTCGCCGACGTTCCCGGGCTGATCGAGGGAGCGAGCGAGGGGATCGGGCTCGGCCATGAGTTCCTGGCGCACCTCGAGCGCGCCCGCCTCCTCGTCCACGTGATCGACGCGTCCGAGGGGGATGCGGCGGAGCGCTTCGCGATGATCGATCGCGAGCTGGGCGCGTACGGCGCCGGGCTTAACGCGCTCCCGCAGATCGTCGTCCTGAACAAGATCGACATCGCGCCGGAAGCCGAGTTCTCGACGGACGACCCGCGTGTCCTGCGCGTGGTGCGCACGTCGGCAGCGACCGGCGAGGGCATCGACGAGCTCAAGCGGGCGCTCTTCGAGCTCTGCCCCGCCGCGCCCGGAGCCGGAGAAGACGGAGGATGGGCTCGTGGACTACCTCGTCTACCGGCCGCGGCCTGCGGGGGCCGGCTATCGGATCTTCCGCACCGACCGCGGCTTTCGCGTCGTCGGCACGCTGCCCGCGCGTGAGGAGTTGGAGGAGGCGCTTCGGGCTGCCGGCGCAAAGGCAGGCGCCGAGGTCGAGCTCGGCGACGAGACGGTGACGCTGTGAGAACCGCTGTCCTGGGCGGCGTCTTCGACCCGCCTCATCTCGGGCACGTGGCACTCGCGGAGGGAGCGCTGAACCGGCTCGGGGCCGATCGTTTGCTCATCCTCGTCGTGGCCGATCCCGGCCACAAGCCAACGGATCTCGATCCGCAGAGGCGTTTGGAGCTGGCGCGACTCGCGTTCGGTCACCTGCCCCGAACGGACATCCGGCTCGACGACCACGCCTATACAGTCGATCTCCTCCGAGACGCGCAATTCGAGGACGCCGTCTTGGCCATCGGCGCCGACGAATGGGCCGCGTTCGACACCTGGAAAGAGCCGGAGGAGATCCTGCGGCGGATCCCCGTCGCGGTCGCCCGGCGGCCCGGACAGCAGGAGCCCACGGGCGACGTCGAGGTCTTCCCGATCGAGCAGCATGCCGTCTCGTCCCGCGAGATCCGTGAGCGCCTCGACCGTGGAGAGCCGATCGACGACCTCGTTCCAGCGGCCGTGGCGCGGGAAATCGAGCGCCGGGGTCTGTACAGCGGGGCCCGCGGCTAGACTCTGAACGAGAGACGCGAAAGGATTCGTTCCGACTGACCTCGCTCGAACAAGCTCGCCTCATCGCCGGCCTCGCGCAGGAGAAGCTGGCGGAGGACGTCGTCATTCTCGACCTGCGACCGGTCTGCGTCTACACCGACTTCTTCGTGCTGTGCTCGGGCCGCAACCCTAGGCAGACCAAGGGGATCCTCGACGAGGTGCAGACGCGGCTGAAGCAGGACCACAAGCTCCGGCCGCAGTCGGTCGAGGGAGCCGCGCAGGGAGACTGGATCCTCGCGGACTACCTCGATGTCGTCCTGCACGTCTTCACGCCTGAGACGCGGGAGTACTACGGGCTCGAGGAGCTGTGGGGCGACATGCCGTCAGTCGAGCTCGACGCCGCCACGGCTTAGTCGTCCGACTTGACAACTAGGATTCGTTGTCGATGTTGACGACGGATCAGAAAGGTGCAATCGCCGAGATGGGAATTGCCTGGCATGCCACCCGGCTCGGCGTCAATGTCTACAAGCCGGTCGCCGAAGGCGGCAGGTGCGACCTAATCTTTGATTTCAACGGACGGCTGTGGCGTGTGCAATGCAAGTGGGCGAGGCGTCTCTCCGGCGTCATCATCGTCCGCTGTTACTCGTGTCGGCGCGCGCGAGAGGGAATGCGAGTGCGGCGTTACACGCCCGAAGAGATCGATGCATTCGCCGCCTACTGCGCCGAGCTCGATCGCTGCTTCTTCCTACCGATCGAGTCCGTTGGCAATAAGAGAAACGTTCAACTTCGCCTGGCCCCGGCTCGAAACAATCAGCGAGACGGCATCAACTGGGCGGAAGATTTCGAGTTCGCCGCTAAACTTGCCCAACCCCAGGGGGCCGTAGCTCAGTTGGGAGAGCGACTGGCTGGCAGCCAGTAGGGCACGGGTTCGAGTCCCGTCGGCTCCACTTTCGAAGGCATGACGCCGCCATCGGCTCTCGTGTGATCTACCGGCACCCGTTGGCGTATCTCCTCGGCTTGGAAGGCATCGCGCTGCTCCGGGCGTTCTCCGGCGCCTATGACCGGGACTTCACCCTCGCGCGCTTTCGAGAGATTCAGGCGCTCCTGGATTCGGCCGAGGAGTTGGGCGAAGGCGTCGAGGCGCCTCCGATCACCACACGCGAAGGCTACGCACGGTGGGCGCCGTTCTACGACGAGCCGGGGAATCAGCTACTCGATCTCGAGCAGCCGATCGTGCGCGAAATCCTCGGCAGCCTCCCTGTCGGGATCGCTCTCGACGCTGCATGCGGTACGGGCCGCCACACCGCGTACCTGGCGTCACTCGGCCACAAGGTCATCGGTGTCGACGCATCGCCTGAGATGCTCGCCCTCGCCCGCCAAAAGGTTCCCGAGGGCGAGTTCCACGAAGCCGAGCTGCACGAGTTGCCGCTTCCGGACGCTTCTGTCGATGTGGTCGTCTGTGCACTCGCATTGAGCCACGTGCCCGACCTGGCACAGGCGCTTACCGAATTCGTGCGGATCCTCCAACCGAATGGGCACCTGGTCATCTCCGACTCGCGCGGCCTCATCGGAGACATCGGGCTGCCTCTGCTGAAGGTCGGGCCGGACGCCGAGGTCGGCTACATGCCCACTTATGCCCGCCTTGCGAGCGACTATCTCGGCGCTGCGCTCTCGCTCGGCCTCCAGGTTCGCCGGTGCGAGGAGCCGAGGCGGCCGTCCCCGCTCGTCGGCGACGATGGCAAAGACCTCTACGACGGGGTCCGCCCTCCGGACCACGTCCCGGGGAATCCGCCCAACATCTGGGCATTGCACCGTTTCTGTCCCGCCGCAACGAACGCGGCCTGGCGAGGCCAGCCTGCCGCGATCGTCTGGCACTTCCAGCTTTCTGCGGACTGACGCACTACGGAGGCTGGCAGACTCTTGAACGTGAACACTGTCAGGGCGGCCTGCGTGCAGGCCGAGCCCGCCGTCCTCGACCGCGCTGCCTCGATCGACAAGCTCGAGCGGCTGGTGGCCGAGGCTGCGGAAAACGGAGCGACACTGGTCGTCTTTCCCGAGGCGTTCATTCCCGTCTATCCGTCGTCGGCCTGGGCGAAGGCGCTCGCCGGGTGGGTGGCGCCAGGTGCGAAGGCTGCTTTCGCGGCGATCGCACGCGAGTCCCTGGCCGTACCCGGGCCGGACACCGACCGGCTGGGCGAGATTGCCGCTCAGCACGGCGTCGTCCTGGCCACCGGCGTGACGGAGATCGAGCCGGAACGGCCGGGAACGCTCTACAACACGCTGCTCGTGCACGATTCCGACGGGCGGCTCGTCCTCAGCCATCGCAAGCTCGTGCCCACGAATCACGAGCGTCTGGTCTGGGGCCAGGGAGACGGAGGGGGGCTCCAGGCCGTGGAGACCGCCGTAGGACGAGTCGGCGGCCTGATCTGCTGGGAGAACTACATGCCGCTCGCCCGGTTCGCCCTCTACGACTCGGGCGTCGAGATCTACCTCGCGCCGACCGCCGACGACGGTGAGAGCTGGCAGGCGTCGCTCGTCCACATCGCCCGCGAGTCTCGGGCCTACGTCATCAGCCCATGCCACTTCCAGCGCACCTCGGCGTATCCGGAGGACTTCCCGCTGCGCGATGAGCTGGACGGTCTGGACGTCCTGGGCCGCGGGGGCAGCGCCATCCTCGGCCCGGACGGCGCCTATCTGGCCGGACCGCTCTACGACGAGGAGGGCATCCTCTACGCGGAGCTCGACCCAGACCGGGTCCTCGAGGAGCGTCAGCGCTTCGACCCGGTCGGGCACTATCACCGGCCGGACGTCTTACGCCTGAAGGTCCGTCGCCCGCGGGCCTAGAATGCAGCGATGGTCGAGATCATCTTCCTGATGCTCGTCCTCAAGCTCCCGATCCTGTACCTGATCGCGGTCGTGTGGTGGGCCGTCCGCGCCGAGCCGGAGCCGCCGGAACCGGCCGTCCTGCCCGTCGCCGTCGACGGCGAGCCTCCACATAGCCCGCGAACCGTCAGGCCGCGGCGGCCGCGTCGCGGTGGCCCGCAGCGCCAGGGGCGGGCGGCACGGAGAGCGGTTAGAGCGCCCACGCGGTGAGCACCGTTCCGTCAGCCGAGCGCGAACGCCCGGCGGACACGGTTGCGGGCTTCCTCGCGGCGCTCGCCATCGTGGGAGGCCTGATCGCAGTCGCCGTGCGGCCGGTGCCGGTCGGCGTCTTCTCGATCCTCGTCGCACTCATTGCGGCGGGCATGAGCGGGCGCCATGAGCGGCTCACCGCCACCGGGGTGGCCGTTGCCGCGGCCGGCTTTCTCGCAGGGATGATCGTCGCCGTCATCACCTCGCACGCTCTCTGGTAACTGCGCTCCTGCAAGGGAATCCCCACTGCTAGAAAGAAGTACGAACGAACGTGGCTGAGGTAGACGGACTCAACGCGGGCTACGCCCGTGCGCTCCTGGAGGAGTATCTGGAGAACCCCGAGGGGGTTCCGTCCGAATGGCGTGCGCTCTTCGAGAGCGGATCGAGCGATCTGCTCACGCAGCATCCAGGAGTCGCCCGGTTGGTCGAGCTGCTCCGGGCCGCTGAGAACGGCGATGCGGCACCGGTGGTCGAAGCACCGCCGATTCCCACAGCGCCGACCCCGGCGCCCCCGGCCGACGACACGCTGGTCGAAGCCGTTGCGGCGGCGATGGCGCTCGTCAAGGCGCACCGGACGCACGGCCACCTCGCCGCTCACCTGGATCCGCTCGGCTCCGAGCCGGTCGGCGATCCGGCCCTTGAGCCCGAGCGGCTCGTCCCGCCGCTCACGCCCGAGCTCCAGGAGAAGGTGCCGGCGCGCCTGCTCCGCGTCTACTTCCCCGGCGAGACGCTCGCCGATGTCCTGCCGAAGCTGCAAGGGACCTACTCCGGGACGAGCGCCTACGAGATCGAGCACATCTCCGACCACCAGGAGCGGGTGTGGCTCCGTCAGGCGATCGAGTCCGGCAAGTACCGGACGCCGCTCTCCGCGGAGGAGAAGCGCCGCCTCCTCGCGAGGCTGACCGAGGTCGAGGGGCTCGAGCGGTACCTCAGGCGGGCGTTCCTCGGCCAGAAGCAATTCTCGATCGAAGGGCTGGACGCGCTCGTGCCAATGCTCGACGTGACGCTCGAGGGTGCCGCCGAGGACGGTGCGCACGAGGTCGTGATCGGGATGGCCCACCGGGGACGGCTCAACGTGCTCGCCCATGTGCTCGGACGGCCGTACGACACGATCCTGCGGGAATTCGAGGGCGAACGCACGCTGGACGCTCTGTCCAACCAGCCGGCCGGGGCGAGCGGTGACGTGAAGTACCACCTCGGCGCCGAAGGCCGTCGCAAGACTCCTTCGGGTGACATCACCGTGACTCTCGCCGCGAATCCGAGCCACCTCGAGGCAGTCGATCCGGTGGTGGAGGGTCTGACCCGGAGCGAGCAGACCGACCGCTCGACGCGCGAGGGGCTACACGACCCCCGAGTCGCGGTGCCGGTGCTCATCCACGGCGACGCGTCGTTGCCGGGCCAGGGCGTCGTCGCCGAGACTTTCAACCTGGAAGGGCTCGACGGCTACTCCACCGGCGGAACGCTCCATGTCATCGCCAACAACCAGGTGGGCTTCACGACCGATCCTGCCGACGGGCGCTCGACCCGGTACTCGAGCGACCTCGCCAAGGGCTTCGACGTCCCGATCGTCCATGTGAACGCCGACGATCCGGAGGCGGCTGTCGCCTCGATCCGGCTGGCGCTGGCCTTCCGGCGGCGGTTCGGGCACGACTTCGTGATCGACCTCGTCGGCTACAGACGTCACGGCCACAACGAAGGCGACGAGCCCGCGTACACCCAGCCGCTCATGGTCGAGCGGATCAAGGAGCATCCGAGCGTCCGTGAGCAGTACGCAGCCCAACTCGTGGACGAGGAGGTCGTGACCGAGGAGGAAGCGGAGACGATCGTCGCGCAGGCCGAGAGCCAACTGCGCCAGGCCCATGAGCACCTCAAGGCCACCTTCGGCGCGCCTTCCCCGGCGCCGAGCGAGCGGACGCCGCCTACGAACGGCTCCGACGTCATCACGTCAGTTGCAGCCGACAAGTTGCGAGAGCTGAACCAGGAGCTCTTGACCGTCCCCGACCGCTTCACGGTTCATCCGAAGCTGAAGCGGCAGCTCGACCGCCGCCTCGAGGCGATCGAAGCGGGAAGAATCGATTGGGGTCACGCAGAGGCGCTCGCCTTCGCGAGCCTCCTCGTCGAGGGGATCCCGATCCGGCTGACCGGCCAGGACACAGAGCGCGGGACGTTTTCCCACCGCCACCTCGTCCTCCACGACCCCGCGACGGGCGAGCAGTACACGCCGATGAAGGACCTCGCTGAGGCCCAGGCGTCGTTCGAGGTCTACAACTCGCCGCTCTCCGAGTACGCCGCGCTCGGCTTCGAGTACGGCTACTCCGTCGCTGCGCCGGAAGCGCTCGTCATCTGGGAGGCTCAGTACGGCGACTTTGTGAACGGCGCCCAGATCGTCATCGACCAGTTCATCGTCTCAGGGCTCTCGAAGTGGTCGCAGACGTCGCGGTTGACGCTCCTGCTGCCGCACGGCTACGAGGGCAACGGGCCGGAGCACTCCAGCGCGCGGCTGGAGCGCTTCCTGCAGCTCGCCGCGCAGGAGAACATCCGCATCGCGAACACGACGACATCGGCGCAGTTCTTCCACCTCTTGCGGCGCCAGGCGCTCGATCCAAGTGCCCGTCCGCTGGTCGTGATGACGCCGAAGGGCCTCCTGCGACTGAAGGATGCGAGCGGGCGGCTCGAGGAGCTCGCCGAGGGGCGCTTCCAGCCCGTCATCGACGACGCCGGCGACCACACGCAGGTGCGGCGGCTCGTGCTCGTCTCCGGCAAGGTCTACTACGACATCGTCGGCAATGAGCGGCGCGCTGCGCGGCAGGACATCGCCGTCGCCCGGGTCGAGCAGCTCTATCCCTTCCCGATTCAGGACGCCGCAGCGCTCGTCGCTTCCTACCCGCCCTGGACGAGGTCGTCTGGGCGCAGGAGGAGCCGCAGAACATGGGCCCGTGGCGCGCGATCCGGCATCGGCTCGAGGAGGCGATCGGCGGCCGGGTGCCGCTGCGCTACGTCGGCCGCCCCTGGCGCGCAAGCCCCAGCGAGGGCTACCCGACGGCGCACCTGCAGGAGCAGGAGCGCATCGTCAAGGAAGTCCTGAGCTAACGGGAGCGGAGCGCGCAGAAGCCTCGCGCGCCGCGTCGCGCATGCGCCTGACCTCGCGAGTCACTTGACGGGCGGTCATGGGCGCATACCGGCGTACCTCCCGCAAGATCTGCTTGCGGTGGCGCTTGGGAATGCGCCGCCAGATATCCCAGGCGGTGAGGGCGATGCCCCACCAGCCAAGACGGCGGGTCAGGAGGTAGCGGGCGCGTGGCACGCGGCGCATCCTAGACGCGAAAGCCGGCCTCATGCTCCCGCCCTCAGCGGCCGACAACGTAAGAACAGCCGCATGGGACGTTTCAGGCTCAAGCTCGTTCGCGCTGATCAGCTTCAGGCTCGGGTCCAGGAGCTCGAAGAGGAACGGCGGCGGCTTCGAGAGACGACACTTCGCTTCGGGGAAGCCCTCGCCGCCACGCACGACATCGACCAGCTCTTGCGCGTGATCGTCGAGACCGCGGTCGAATTGACCGGAGCCTCCCGCGGTCGGCTCGTCGACGACAACGACATGCTCGGGGTCGACGATGGAGCCGCGAGGCTCGAGCTTCCGCTTGGGGCGTTCGGCACGCTCGAGCTCGTCGGAGACGAGTTCAGCTCCGACCAGCGGGAGGTCGCCGATTGGCTCATCGGCCATGCCCTGATCGCCCTCGGCAACGCACAGCGGCACCGGACCGTCGAGAAGCAGGCTCTCGTGGACGGGCTCACGGGGCTCGCGAACAGGCGCCTGTGCACGGCTGCTCTGGAGCAGGAGCTCGCGCGGGCGGAGCGTTTCGGCGAGCCCTTCGCGCTCGTTCTCGCCGACATCGACGACTTCAAGGCAGTCAACGACCGCTTCGGCCATCCGACGGGAGACGAGGTGCTGAAGGCGTTTGCCGGCCTGCTCCACGGGAGCATCCGCGAGATCGACCTGGCTGGTCGCTGGGGCGGGGAGGAGTTCGCAGTGCTCCTGCCTGAGACCGACGTAGAAGGCGGCGCCAAGCTTGCCGAGCGGATCCGGCACACACTCGCCGAGCAGGAGCTGGTGGCTGCGAACGGGCACACGTTCCAGGTGACGGCGAGCTTCGGCGTTGCGGCCTTCCCCGCCGCGTCCTCGCAGGATCAGCTGGTTGCCGCCGCCGACCGAGGGCTGTACGACGCGAAGCGCTCGGGCAAGAATCGAGTCGGCGCCGCCACCGTTACCGTCAGCAGCGGCACGTAGCGTTGAAGGCGTTAGAATCCGCCGCCGGCCGAACTAGGCCGGTTGTTACAGAGGTGACAGCACTGCGGAGCAACGGAGGACAATTGCCTGTAGAGACATCTTCACTATTCGCAAGCGTGATCCAGGACCACCTCGAGCTGAAACGGAAAAACGCCGAGCTCGAGGGTGACATGCCGATCGACGGCTACAGGATCGAGGATCCGTTCACGAACCACCCGCTCTTCAAGACCGAGGAGCAAGCGAGGGTGGAGGACACGCTCGACGGCCACCCAGTCGGGGCGCCGGCCGAGTATCCGGGTCCCGACGAGGCGAGCGCGGAGCCGACGCGCGAAGACGCGCTCTGGGGTCGCTCGCGCGACTTCGACTGGGGCGACTGACCAAGGGTTTCGGCGGCCAGCGAGGGGGTAGGCTCCCCGGAGTTCACGAGAGAGAGAAAGGGAGCCGCCATGCGAAAGCTGATTGGCCTCGTCGGCCTCGGGGCCGCACTGACCTACTTCTTCAACCCGCAGCAGGGCCGACGCCGTCGCGAGATGGCGCGGGACAAGATCGCGTCGTTCCTCAACCGCGGGGCCCGCGAAAGTGAGCAGCTTGCCGGCTCGGCCTCCGCGCAGGCCGAGGCTGTGAAGGAGAAGGCGACGCAACGTCACGGAGGAGGCGAAGCCGCAGTCCGACGACGCGACGCTGGCCCGGAAGGTCGAGACGGAGATCTTTCGCGATCCGGAGGTTCCGAAGGGTCAGATCAACGTGAACGCCGAAAACGGCAAGGTCGTTCTGCGGGGCGAGGTGATGGAGGCCGAGCTGATCGCGGATCTGGAGAAGCGGGCCAGGAACGTGCAGGGTGTCCAGGAGGTGGAGAACCTGCTCCACACTCCCGGCGCCGAGGCGCCGACGGCGTCCTAGGAGGAGTTGTCGTCGGCCGCCGCTCGCGAGAGCGGCAGGCCCCACCAGAACCAGACGAAGAATCCACCGACCGCGGCGGTCACAACGACCGCCGCGGCGTAGTGGAACAAGAGGTCGGTCACGAGGTAGACCGCGCCGACGAGGGCAAAGGTCAAGAAGACCATCCCGCCGATCGAGAGGCGGTTCGCCGTCCTCAACAGCTGCTCCTTGTCGTGTTGGCGCCAGCGCAGCCGGTGGTACGCCGACGGGGCGATGAGGAGCGCGGTCGCCGCCGTCGTGCAGAGAAACGTTGCGAAGAAGACCTGGCGCTGTCCGTTCGTCACGTCCTCGAACCGGTTCGTGAACGGGACCGTGAGGAGGAACGCGAACAGGACCTGAACGCCGGGCAGCACGACGCGAAGCTCGTTCAGGAACTCGATCAGCTCGCGGTTGAGTCGCTCTTCCTTGCTCTCCGCCTGGGTCATCGGCGGGATTGAATCGAAACGACGGGAGGAGCGGCGTGTTCGACCTGAAGCGTCGTGTGCTCGATGCCGTACTCGCGCAGCAGCAGCTCCTCGAGCTCACGGCGCCGGGCGTGGCAGTCGTCGTCGCGCGCGACGAGGACGTGCGCGGACAGGGAGGGAAAACCGGACGTGATCGTCCAGACATGCAGGTCGTGGACTTCGACGACGCCGGGCGCCTCGGCCAGCCTGCGCCCGAGCTCGCGTGGATCGATGCCCTTGGGGGCTCCCTCGAGCAGGATGTTCACCGAGTCCCGCAGGACGCTCCAGGAGCTCGCCAGGACCGCCACGGCGATCAGGGCGCCCGCGAGCGGATCGGCGTAGCGCCAGCCTGTGAGGAGGATGACCACGGCCGCGACGAGAACACCGGCGGAGCCGAGTGCGTCGGCGATGACGTGTCTGAATGCGGCGCGCATGTTCAGGGTGTCATGGCCGGCGCGGGCCAGGATTGCGGCGGCGACGAGGTTCACGGCCAGCCCGACGGCTGCGACGACCGCCATCCAGCCGGCGAGCACGTCCGGCGGATCCGTGAGTCGGCCCCACGCCTCGATGAAGATCCAGATCGCGAGCACGACGAGGATGACGCCGTTGGCGAGCGCCGCGAGGATCTCCGCCCGTTGGTAGCCGAAGCTTCGCTCCGGCGTGCTCGGCCGCCCCGCGAGCCAGACGGCGAAGAGCGCGAGTGCGAGCGCCAGGTTGTCGGAGAGCATGTGGACGGCGTCGGCCAGGAGCGCGAGGCTTCCCGTCAGCAGGCCGCCGACGATCTCCACGGCGGTGAAGGCCAGCGTGAGGCCGAGGACCACGGCGAGAACACGACGATTTCGCGCTCTCACGGCACCCAGGTGATTCACAAACCCAGGATAGTCCGGCAAGATCCCTCACCATGGACGTACGCGAGTTGATGAAGCTCGAGGTCGACCCGGTCGAGGTCCAGGCGATCTACGAGCTCTGGAAGCAGCACTCGATCGCCGAGGACGACCGCGACATCGCCGGCCTCCTCGCGACCCTGACCGACGACTGCGTCTACGAGATCGTCGGCGAGTCAGAGCGGTGGGAAGGGCACGAGGGCGCAACACGCTTCTACACCGGGCTGCTCACGGCCTTTCCGGACATCCACTTCGATCTCACCGACATCGTGGTCGGCCCGCAGGGAGTCTGCGAGGAGGCGAACGTCACCGGCACGCACGAGCGTGACTGGCTCGACTACAAGGCTGAAGGCCAGCCCGTCGAGTTCCAGGTCGTCATCTGGTTCCCGTGGGATCGCGACCGACGCCTCTTCCGCGGCGAGAAGGTCTATGTCCACGCCGAGGGGCTGAGCCTAAGGGAAGCGAGGCGACCAGAGCGCGGAGAGAAGGCCGGCGGCGAGTAGCAGGGCGCCTGCGCCCGCGAGGAAGAGGAACGTGACCTCGGTCTTCCCGGGCTCGCGGCCCAGGCTGGAGCCGAGGTTCTCGTAGGTTCGCTCGAGCGTCTGGGCCGTGCGGGCCTCGGTGAACCGGCCGCCGGTCGTTTCGGCGATTCCGCGAAGCGTCTCGGGATCCGGCGGAACGGGAATGATCTCGGCGCTGCCGTATCCGGGTGACGGGGCCTGGTTGCCGGGGCCTCCGAACCCGAAGCCGCCTCGAATCACGCCCTCAGGCGTCCCGAGGGCGACCGTGTAGACCGGGATGTTGGCGTCCTTCGCCCGGGCTGCTCCTTCCTCGGGCAGCAGCGTCCCGCGGGTCTGGGCGCCGTCGGAGAGGAAGAGGATCGAGGCGAGGCCCTTGGTGTCCTGCGAGGGAGCTGTGCGGAGCGCGATCGTCTGCTGGTCCTCGGCGAGCGCCTGTTGCGCAAGCTCGACCGCCGACGCCAGAGCATCGCCGATCGCCGTGCCGCCGAAGCCCTGGAACTCGCCGATCTCGTCGATCGACTGCCGCACGAGCGCGTGGTCGGCGGTCGGCGGCGCGGCGACCTGGGCTTCGCCCGCGAAGATCACGAGCCCGATCCTCAGGCGCTTGGGCGCGCGGTCGACGAACGTGCGCAGCGCCTCCTGGGCCGCGCCGAGGCGCGTCGGCCTCACGTCCCGGGCCTGCATCGAGCGCGACGTGTCGATGACGAGGATCACGACGGCGCGTTCCTTGGGCACCATCCGGTCGACATGCGGGCGGGCGAAGGCGACGCAGAGCGCCGCCAGAGCGGCGACGAAGAGCGCCGGAGGCACGAACCGCCGCCAAGCGCTTCCTCCCCCGGAGACGGCCGCGAGCACCTCGAGGTTCGTGAAGCGCACGGCGTAGCGCATCCGGCGCCGCCGGAGCAGCCACCAGACGAGCGCCACGCCCGCGGCCAGGACGAGGAGCGAGAGCAGCAGGATCGGGCGCTCGAAGGTCATCGCACCCTCGAACAGACGGCGTGGACCTGGGCGACGGCGGGGATCCGTCCGAGCTCCGCGTCGCCCTGCACCGAGACGAGCACCCGCCGGCCGCTGATCCTACGAGCGCCGCTCACCGTTCCGATGACGCTTGCGCTCGGAGGCTGCCGCGTCCGGAACGCGAAGCCGTACGAGGCGTCCACGAGGACCTCACTCGAGCGGCAGGCGCTTCCAACGGTCTTCGCTCCGGGGCGAATGCGGAAGCTGCCCACCCGCCGAACGGTCGGTTGCCCGGGCTTGACGATGCGGACGGCGGTTGGGATCCGACCGCCGCCGCTCGAGGGCATGCACCCGACGTGGGGACGGAAGCTGGGTGCTCTCGCCGTCGCGCCGACGTAGCTCGCGACGAACACGACGGAGCGCGCGGTCGTGATCCCGGGGTTCACCGGGCTGCCCAGGGTTGCGATGAAGCTGATGTCGACGCCGCGGACGCTGAGCTCGGCGTCCAGGCCGCCGACGATGTAGCCGCGCGGGCAAGTGAGCTGCCACTCCACCTTCGGCCGAGGGACGCTGGTGCCGGTGGGCACGGCGACCCAGGGCCCATGGACCGGCACGCAGACCATGAGGCCCTTGCACTCGTCGGTCGCATGCGCGGGGCCCGCGCCGGCGGTGAGCGCCGCGGTGAACGCCACGAGGAGAATGATCTTCTTCACGGAACCCTCCGGAACCAGAGTGCCGAAAGGAGGCCGCCGGCGAGGAGGAACACGGCCGCGCCCCCGGCGAAGTAGTCGCCGATCTCGCGTGTTTCCTTCCGGGTCCCGAGCCGCGATCCCAGCTCCTCGTAGACCCGCTTCAGCCCGTCTGCATCGGTGGCGGTGAAGAATTCTCCGCCTGAGATCTGTGCAATCTGCTGCAGGGTCTCGGGGCTCGGCGGAACGCGGATGATCTGCTTGAACCCGCCTGTCACCGTCTCCTCGACGACGCCTTCCGGCGTCCCGACGAGCACCGTGTAGACCGGCACCTTGAGCCGTTTCGCCTCTTCGGCGGCTGCCTGCGGGGTGGTTCTGCCACCGTCGCGCGCGCCGTCGGAGATCAGCAGCACGGATCTCGGCGGCGTCTCCGAGCCCTCGCCCGTCCGCTGCTGCTGGCCGACTCGGGTCGACAACACGACGGCGTCGCCGATCGCCGTCCCCTCGCCGGGCTTGAGAGCGTCCAGCGCCGATCGGACCAGCTCGCGATCCGCGGTGGGCGGCAGCCCGACGGTCGCCCGCGTGGCGAACGAGACGACGCCGACCCGGAACTTCTCCGGCACCCGGTCGAGGAATGCCTTGGCCGCATTTCGGGCAGCGTCGAGGCGCGTCGGCTCGACGTCCTTCGCCTTCATCGAGCGGGAGACGTCGAGGGCAAGCACGACGGTTGCCTCCTCGCGCTTGACGTTGACCGTCGCGTGCGGCCGAGCGACACCGAGGACGATCGCCGTGAAGCCGAGGAGCAGCAGGATGATCGGAAGGTGTCGGCGGATCCCCGGGGAACGAGCGACAACGTTCGGGAGGAGCGCGGGGCTCGCGAAGCCCGCGGCAAACGCGGTGCGGCGCCGCTCCCGGACGACGTATAGGAGGACGAGCAGGGGAACGAGGAGCAGGCCGACGAGCGCAATCGGCCAGGAGAAGCTCATCGGCGCTTCCGGCGGAGGAAGACCGCGAGCGAGCGCAGCCAGTCCCCCGAGGTCGAGAGCACGAGGTGGCGGACGCCGAGCGAGGCCAAGCTGTGCTCGAGGTCGGCGCGTTCCTGCGCTGCGGCGGAGGCAAAGCGCTCGCGAAGCCGCTTGCTGCGCGTGTCGACCCGAAGGAGCTTCCCGGTCTCGGGATCGACGAGCCAGAGCGCGCCCACGTTCGTAAGTTCCTGTTCCCGGGGATCGCGGATCTCGAGCGCGACGACGTCGTGGTGACCGGCCAGCTGGAGGAGCGGCGCCCGCCAGTCACGCGGCCCGCGGAAGTCCGAGACGATCACGACCAGGCTCCGCTGGCGCGCGAGCGCCAAGGTACGGCCGAGCGCCTCACCGAGTGAGGTCGCGCCCGATGCCGTCGCATCCGGCTCCTGCCGCAGCGCGGTCAGCAAGCCGACGAGCCCCATCCGGCCCTGCCTGGCCGGCAGTGAGCGCGGGTCGCTGTCGCCGAACGTGACGATCCCGAGCCGGTTTCCCCGTCTCGTCGCGACGTGTCCCATCGCGAGAGCCGCACCCTCGGCGACGTCCGCCTTCCGGCGCTCGGCCGTCCCGAACTGCATCGAGAGCGAGGTGTCGAGCACGAGCCAGGTGACGAGGACCCGCTCGGCCAGCTGAACCCGCACGTGCGGCTCGTTGGTCCGGGCAGTCACGTTCCAGTCGATCCGGCGTACATCGTCGCCGGGGATGTACGGGCGCACCTGCGCGAGCTCGGTGCCGTCGCCGAAGAGCGCCGAGCGGTAATCCCCGGCGAGCAGACCCTCCATCCGCCGCCCGATCGTGATGTCGAGCGCGCGCAGGAGCCCGTCCGGCATCGGCCCGGGCCCCGGGCGGCTTGGAGTGACGGCCCGCTGGAGCACCTTCACGCCGCGGTGCGGGTCAGGTCGATTTGCGGAACTTGAACGGATGTCAGCACCTGGTCCAGGATCGCGTCAGGTGTCACCTCCTCGGCCAACGCCTGGTAGGTGAGCACGAGCCGGTGGCGCAGCGCGTCCTTGGCGAGCGCCTGCAGGTCCTCCGGGATCACGTACTCGCGGCCACGGATGAGCGCAAGGGCCCGCGCGGACTGCACCAGGCTGATCGGGCCTCGAGGGCTGGCCCCGTACGCGACGTAGTCGGAACGCTGTCGCGTCGCCGTCGCGAGGTTGACTGCGTAGCTGATGAGCGCCGGATCGACGTAGATCTCGAATACCGCGCGCTGGAGCGCCTTCAGGTCGTCGAGCGAGAGCGCCTCACGCAGGTCGGGCGGCGGGATCAGCTGGCGCTCGACGATCGTGAGCTCCTCGTCGTGTTCGGGATAGCCGATCAGGATCTTGAGCATGAAGCGGTCGACCTGAGCCTCCGGAAGGGGATACGTGCCTTCGGACTCGATCGGGTTCTGCGTCGCCATTACGAGGAAGGGATCGGGGACGGGGAACGTGTCGTGTCCGATCGTGACCTGGTGCTCCTGCATGACCTCCAGCAGCGCCGACTGCACCTTGGCCGGGGCGCGGTTGATCTCGTCGGCGAGCAGGAAGTTGCAGAAGACGGGGCCGAGCTCGGTCTCGAAGGTTCCCTCGCCCGCCCGGTAGATCCGGGTGCCGACGAGGTCCGAGGGAACGAGATCGGGCGTGAACTGCACGCGTGCGAACGAGCCGCCCAGGACGCCGGCCGTGGTCTTGATCGTCAGCGTCTTCGCGAGCCCCGGGACGCCCTCGATCAGGAGATGACCCTGCGCCAGCAGGCAGACGAGCACCCGCTCGAGCATCGCCTCCTGCCCGGCAATCACTCGTCGGATCTCGAAGAGCGCCTGCTCGAGGCGCTCTTTCGCCTCCGCGGGGGTCGGGACGGTCGGGTCGGTCGTGGACACCGGCTGGCTCCTCTCTCTCAGCGGATTGCACCTAGAGGAAACCACTCAAGACTAAGGTTTCTGTGAGAGCAGGCGGTCTTAACGCACGCTCAACGCTAACCTTGCGCGACTCCATGACCGCGACCCCCAAAGACCAGCTCGCCGAGACCGCGGCGTCGACCGACGGGCGCCCCGAGCGGACCGAGGAGGTCTTCCGCTACTACGAGCTGGCCAAGAAGCAGGAGTGGCAGGTGGGGGACATGGCCTGGGGCGACATGCCGCCGATCCCGGAGACGAAGGGCGCCAAGGAGAAGCAGGCGCGACGCCAGGGCATCTGGCGCTCGGTCATCACCCAGCAGCTGCAGGCCGACTCACTCGCGGTCGAGATGGCCGCGCAGCTCCTCGAGCTCGCCCGGCACCACGAAGCCAAGCTCTACTACTCGACGATGGCGCAAGACGAGGCGCGCCACGTCGAAGCGTGGCTACGGCTCGCCGAGGCGTCGGGAGGGACGAGCGAGCGCGATCCCTATCTGGACAAGCTCGCCCAGATGTTCCTCGGCCTCGATGCGCTCGAGGAGAAGGTCTTCCTGATGCAGGTCTTCTTCGAGCGAATGATCATCCCGCGGTTCCGGCTGATCGCACGCTCGTCACGTGGGACCTTGCTCGAGGACCTCTGCAACCGGCTGACGATCGACGACGGCATCCACCACGGAGCCGGGATGGCCTACGAGCGCGTGCTGCTCCGCGACGCGGACAAGAAGACGAAGGACAGGATGATCCGCGGCGCCGAGAAGATGCTCCCGATCTTCGCCGACCACGTCCTCTGGCGGCCGAAGGAGCGCGAGTTCATTGGCAGTGCGATGCGCTCGCGTGACGTGGCGCGAGTGCAGCGCGAGATCGAGGAGGGCGTGCGGATCGCGGCGTCGCTCGGCCTCGACGTCAGCAACATCGAGTACACGATTCCGTAGTAAGCAAGAAGGTCCTGAAGCCTGTCGGACCGGGACAGGCATCGGACGACACGAAGCCAGACCGCCCGACATCGGTCATCTCGCTCGTAGCGCCGAATCCTCGCGGGGCCCGCGTCCTCGCGAGCCGTGTCCGGGGGCCTGGCCCCTAGACACGTCGGCTGTTGGCAAAGCGAGCTCGGCTGCTAACGACGCCAGCGGCGTTTCCGCGGGGGATTCCTTCGCTGCCTTGCGGCCCGGTGGATCACCGGGAGCTCCTCGAGGCTGTGTCCCGCGCCTGTGGCGACGCAGGTAAGCGGCGCGTCGGCGACGTAGACGGGCAGCTGCGTCTCGCGGCGCATCAGCTCGTCGAGGCCGCGCAGGAGCGCACCGCCGCCGACGAGGACGATTCCACGGTTCGTGATGTCGGCCGCGAGCTCCGGAGGCGTGGCCTCGAGCGTCTCCTTGACCGCGTCGATGATCTGACTCACCGGCCGCTCGAGCGCCTCGCGTGCGTCTTCGGCGGTCAGGCGAGTTCGCCGCAGGCCTCCGGTCACGAGATCGCGTCCGCTGACCTCCGTGTCCGGGAGCTCGCCGACGTCGATCGCGGAGCCGACCTCGATCTTGACCTCCTCCGCTCGCTCCTGGCCGATTAGCAGCTTGCTGTGGTTACGGACATACCGGACGATCGCGTCGTCCATCTCGTAGCCGCCGACACGAAGCGAGCGCGAAGCGACGATGCCCCCGAGCGAGATGACTGCGACTTCGGTCGTTCCGCCGCCGATGTCGACGACCATGTTGCCGCTCGGCTCTGCGACGGGAAGCCCGGCCCCGATCGCTCCGGCCATCGGCTCCTCGATCACGTCCGCCTCGCGGGCACCTGCGGTGAGCGTTGCTTCCTTGACTGCGCGCTCTTCGACGTCCGTGATGCCGCTCGGGACGCAGAGGACGACGCGCCGGTGGATGCCGCGATGCCCGTTCGCCTTCGCCAGGAAGCGCCGGAGCATCTGCTCGGTCACCTCGTAGTCGGCGATGACCCCGTGGCGGAGCGGGCGTGTGGCATGGATCGTCGCCGGCGTGCGCCCGATCATCCGCCGCGCCTCGTCTCCGACCGCCTGGACCTGGCCGGTCGTCTCGTCGATCGCGATCACCGAGGGCTCGAAGAGGATGATCCCCTCGTGGCGGACGAAGACGACGGTGTTCGCCGTCCCTAGGTCGACGGCCATGTCGCTGCGGCGGTAGGTCGGCAGGCGGGGCAAGCGCACCGCCCGATTCCATCACGAAACGCGGGGTGCTAGTCCTCTTCGAGCTTCAGCGCGGCCGAGTTGATGCAGTAACGCTGGCCCGTCGGGTGCGGCCCGTCCGGGAAGACGTGCCCGAGGTGGCCGCCGCAGTTCGAGCACATGACCTCGGTGCGCACCATTCCGTAGCTCGTGTCGCTGTCCTCGTCGATCGCTTCCTCGGAAGCGGGGGCGTAGAACGCCGGCCACCCACAGCCGGAGTCGTACTTCGTCTCGGAGACGAAGAGCTCCGCGCCGCAGCCGGCGCAGCGGTACGTGCCCGGCTCGAAGACATGGTCGTACTCGTTTGTGAACGGCGCCTCCGTGCCCTTCTGTCGGAGAATCCGGTACTGCTCCGGCGTCAGCTCGGCGCGCCACTCGGCATCGGTCTTCTGAATCTTCGTCATGAGCCCAGTCTGCCAGCGATGTGTCATCCGACCGAGGCCCGGGCACGTAGAGCCTGAGGACGAGATCTTCGACAAGGGGGACAAATGCGACGTACCACGCTGCTTGCAGCATGGATCGCCGTCGCGGCCGCGATTCTGGCCGCGCCTCTGGGAGCCTCCTCGAGCTTTCCGGAGAAGATCGCCCTCCCGGACGGGTTCCGGCCTGAGGGGGTTGCGATCAATGGGCACACGTTCTACGTCGGCTCCATTCCGACAGGCGCGATCTATCGGGGAGACCTCAGAACGGGCGAGGGCACGATCATCAACACAGGCGCTACCACTGGGCGCTCCTCGATCGGAGTCGAGTACCACGACGGGCTTCTGTTCGTCGCAGGTGGGGGGACGGGGAAGGGCTTTGTCTACAGCGCACGCACGGGAGACCTGCTCGCGACCTACACCTTCTTCACGCCGACTGGGCAGGGGCAGACCTTCGTGAACGACGTCATCGTCGCGCGCGGAGGCGCCTACTTCACCGACTCGGTGCGGCCGTTCCTGTATCGGGTCAGCGGCGGTCAGGTCACGGCGATTCCGCTGAGCGGCGCCATCGTCTACGGGCCGGGGAACAATGCCAACGGCATCGACACGACGCGCAACGGCAAGACGCTGATCATCGTCCAGACCAACGTCGGCGGGACCAACGTCAGCAAGCTGTTCACGGTCGACCGGCACACCGGCGTGACGCGCGAGATCGTTCTCAACAAGTCGGTGACGAATGGAGACGGGATCTTGCTCGACGGTCGCCGAACGCTCTACGTCGTCCAGAACCGAGACAACAAGGTCGCCGTCGTCAGGCTCAACCGGCGGCTCACGTCGGGGACCGTCATCGCAGACCTGACGGATCCCGACTTCGACGTGCCGACGACGATCGACGAGTTCGGCCATCGGCTGTACGCGGTCAATGCACGCTTCACGACTCCTCCGACGGCCGACACCGACTACTGGCTCGCGCAGTTCAGCAAGGTGCGTGGGCGATAGGAATGTCAACTGGGACGGCGGTGGTTACCCACCGCCGTCCCTTGACTAGCGCATTCGCACGAGCACCAGTTTGTCCACGCCGGACTCGGCGCCCCAGAGCTCGCCCCGGCGACCGAGGAGTTGGCGCACCTCCGCGCCCGCACTCGGAAGCCGGACCTGCGTGAACCGCTGAGCCCGCGGGTCGAAACGGACGATGGCGTTTGCACCGAAGTCGGTGATCCAGACAACGTCGCGCTCGTCGACGTAGACCGCGTACGGCTGCGGTGCCCGGCCGGGGAGCCGCCACTCGCGCCAACGCCGCCTCGCCGGTTGGTACACGGCGAGCTTGCCCGCGTTCCATTCGCTGACCCAGATCCGGCCGCGTGAGTCGGACCAGACGCGGCGGGCGCCCTGGTTCCGGGTTGGCGGCCGCAGGACGGTTGCCCGACCGGTGCGGACGTCGATGCGACCGACGTAGCTTCCGGCGAGCGAGGCGTAGTAAACGGCGCCGCGAGGAGTGGTCGTAATGCCGTAGGGACCAGTCCCGCGCGGAGCGGCGAAGACTCGGAGCCGCCCCGTCTTCGGATCGAGCCGCCCGTAGAGGCCGCTCTGTCCGGTGAACCAGAGGATGCCGCGACGGTCGAAGGTCGCCGTGTTCAGATTCGCGTATCCGCTTCGGCCGGGGAGGGGGAAGCGACGAACTCGCCGTGTCCGGGGATCCACACGCACGATCGCGTTGAGCCCGCCGTCCGTGATCCACGGAGCGCCGTCGGGTCCGACGATCACGCCGTGCGGCGCCGAGCCTGCCCCGAGCGGAATCCGCCGAGTCACGCCGCTCTTCGGATCGAGCCAGCCCAGGTCGCCCGACGCCTGTGCCGTGTACCAGACGCCGCCGTCGCGGGCCGGCGCGACGTCGTGCGGATGTGAGCCGGCAGGCACGGGGTACTCGCGAACCTCCAGCGCAACCTGGCGTCCGGCCGCCGCCGGTGCCAACGCGATCACGAGCGCGACCGCCGCTAGCCCGGCGATCGGCAGGCGCTTAGCGGGCGATCCGCTGCGAGACATAGGCCGCGACGTCGCGGATCTGCTGCTCCGTCAGCGTGCCGTTGAAGGCCGGCACGCCGCCGCCGTTCGGACCTGTGCCAGCGCGCGCTGCATGGTCACGGCTGCTTTTTCAGTCCCTGCCCGACGCCCTTGGCGACCGGCTCCGGCTTCGCGGCCGGGTCCGGCTTCGCGCGCTGCGGCGGCTTCGCGGGCTTCGGCTTCTTGGCGGCTGGCGTCGGACGCGGCGCTTTCGTCCGGGCGGGCCGGTTGAGCCCGAGCTTCTTGCCGACATGCGGCCGCGTTCGAACCGGAACGGCTGCCGGCTTGGCAGCCATTCTCGTCGGGCGAGCCTTGAGCGGGTGCGTTTTCTTGAGCGTGGCTGGGGTGGCTGCTGAGGCGACGCTCTTTGCGCTCTTAGAAACCTTCACTTTGACCAGCTTCCGCTGCTGCGCCTTTCGGATCGCCGGGAGACCCCGACGGTGGGGAACGCTCCGGGCCTGCGTGGGGACGATGAGGGCCGGTGGTTTCACCGCGCGCGGCCGGGCCACCACCCGGGCGGGCGCGGCCAAGGGGCGATCGGCTTTCGCCACCTTGTCATGAGTGGCGACGCCGTAGCCCACGCCGCCGGCAACCGAGACGGTCGCGGCGACCGCCGCCGCTTTCGCGACGAATCCTGCCGCGAGCCCGCCGCCGACCGCGGCGGAGCCGCCGCCCGCCACGGCGCCCACGCCCAAGCTTGCAGCCGCAGCCTGTTCGCCGCGGATGAGGAAAAGCGACGCCGGAACCGGCATGACCGACAGCCCTTCGAACAGCGACCGCTGGCGCTTCTGCACGTTCTCGAAGCTCGCGCAAACCGGGCACTCGCGCAGATGCCGCTTCAGACGGCGAGCCTCGCGACGCGAGAGGCGTCCGTCCAGACGGCGGGAGACCGCCTGCTCGGCCTCGGCGCAGGTCAGCGCCTCCTCGAAATGCTCGGCCAGCGTCCGCCGAGCGCGGAAGATCAGTGACTCGAGCGCGCTCTGCGTGACGCCAAGGATCTCCGCGATCTCCGCGTAGGAGCGGCCCTCGAACTCCCGCATCACAAGCGCCGAACGCTGCGCCGGCGGAAGATGCTGGAGCGCGCGGAGGAGGTCCGCAAGGGTCGGCCCGGTGGTCTCGGGCATAGGGTGCTCGAGTCGCTCGTCGAGCTCGACCTCGAGCGCCCTTGCCTGGCTCGCCCGCAGATGGCGGCGCACCTCGTTGTGCGCGATCTTCAGCAGCCAGTTCTCTGCCTTGCGCGGCTTCGTTCCCTGCGCGATCGCGCGGTAGGCCTTGAGGAACGTCTGCTGGGCGACGTCCTCGGCGTCGGCTCGGTTGCCGAGCACTGCGAACGCGTAGCGGAAGACGGAGGCCGCGTGATGACGGTAGAGACGGTCGAAGTCGGCCGTCCTCGTCGCGCGGAAGAGGGCTGACATCACCCCCACTATGCGTGCAACGACGGTCGTCTGGGGGGCGCTAACGGAAACTTTACGAGCCGGCGGCGCAGGTTTTGACGGCCACGCGGGTCTACCACTTCGGATCGAGCGGTACCCACCTCCCCATCAACGACTCAAGGAGCTACATGAAAGCTGTTCTGGCACTTCTTCTCGCCGCGGTCGCCGTGACGGCGTCGGCGGCCTTCGCCGCAGATGGCGGCGGGCAGGGCAAGAGCCCTGCGCAGTTCTGTAAGAACGAGCTCTCGACGCTCGGCGCGGCGAACTTCAAGGCGCTGTATTCGCCGGGCGGCTCCGGCGCGAACGCGATGGGCAAATGCGTCTCGAAGCACGCGCGTGCCGCCGCCGCCAACCGGACGAATGCGGCGAAGACCTGCAAGGCCGAGATGGCGATGCCGGAGGCGGACTTCCGCGCCGCCCACGGCGGCATGTCGTTCGCGGAGTTCTACGGCAAGAACAAGAACGACCGGAACGCGTACGGCAAGTGCGTGTCCTCGAAGGCGAAGACGGCCAACGCGCAGCAGGAGGCGAAGCTGATGAAGGCCGCAAAGGCCTGCAAGGCGGAGCGCGCCGCCGGCCAGGCTGCGTTCACCGCCAAGTACGGCGGGAAGGCGTCGTCGGCCTTCGGGAAGTGCGTCTCCTCCAAGAGCAAGAAGCAGTAGACCGGTCGAACAAACGGGGGGAGGCCTGCGGTGCCTCCCCTCGCGCCTAGCTAACTACCTAGTCCGGCTTGCCGGCCATCGCCCAGATGGCGACGACGAACGCGGCGAGCAGCAAGAGCGAGAGGACCAGCGTCCCCTTGAGCAGGCCCGGCGCCCTTCCCTGCCTAGCCGGTAGACGCCGATGCCGCCGACGATCAGCGCGATCACGAAGACCAGCAGGCCGAGGTCGGCAATGAAGTAGCCGGTGTCGAGCCAGGTCGGTGCGGAGACACCCTCGTCGTTGAAGCCCTCCCTCGAGGCCGTCCACTCGGCCCCGATGCGCATGAGCACATAGCCCGGAAGCCCAACCGCGAGCAGCGACCAGTAGCCGAGCCTGAGCATCCGTGTATCGCCCCGCGCGAATGCGAGAACGCTCGCGCCGGTGAGCACCGCGCCGACCAGGATCATCGCCCCGAGCACGTGCAGGAACAGTGGGAAGTTCCAGCTGTCCGGTCGGATCGAGGCGACGGCGCTCATGCTCCTGGCTTCCAGATCATGTCGGCAAGGATCAGGAGCACGACGATCGTCGTCAGCGCGTGGAGGACGACTCCGCTCTGCGTGCGGTTGAGCGCGAGCAGCTCCGCGTTCGGCCCGGTCTCACCCGCGCCGCGAAGCTCCTGCGCCTTGTTCATACCTTGCATGTAAGCCTGGCCGGTTTGACGGCCGAGCGCGGCGGCGATGAACCAGAGGATGAGGGCGGCGATGATCCAGCCGTCCCAGATGTTGTAGCCACCGACCGAGAACGCGAGCCAGATGCCCAACAGGATCGTGCCGCCCGCTCCGATTCCGACGCTCGCGTTGCCGACCTTTACCACCGGTTCCAGGCGGATCGTCCCGTCGGCCAAGTCTGTCCGGCGAACGGCGACGATCAGGATCCAGAAGACCACCAGTCCGCCGACGTAGGCGAACGCGCTGAGGACGTGGAGCGCCAGAATCCAGTCGTCGAAGCTCACGCGGGGCTGATCCTATGACAGAGACAGGACGCCAATTGGCCGATGCGGACTTCCCGGTCGACTGGCTGCTGGCGTCAGACGAGCCGGCCGTGCGGTATCTGGTACGTCGAGATGTTCTCGGGGAAGCCGTCGAACCGGATGATGAGGCAATCCTCGCGGGGCCGATGGTCAGGACGCTCCTCAGCGGACAGGAATCCGGCGGCGGCTTCGGTGGCCATCCGTACAAGAAGTGGAGCGGCGCCCACTGGCGACTGGTCTCGCTCGTGGAGCTCGGCGTTCCGGCGGGTCATTCTCCGGCGCTCGCTGCCGCGGAGACGGTGCTGGACTGGCTTACTGGCGAGGGCCACAGGCGGGGGATCAAGACGATCGACGGGCTCGTCCGACGCTGCGCGTCGCAGGAAGGGAATGCGCTTGCGGTCTGCTCCCGTCTCGGGATGGCGGGGGATGCGCGAGTGGAACTCCTAGCCAGGTCGCTCGTCGAGTGGCAGTGGCCCGACGGCGGCTGGAACTGCGATCCGAAAGCGAGCGGCCGCCGCTCCTCGTTCCACGAGTCGCTCGCACCGGCCTGGGGGCTGCACGAGTACGCGAGTGCCACGGGTGCCGGCTGGGCCGGGAAAGCCGCGCAGCGGGCTGCCGAGCTGTTCCTCGACCATCGCCTCTTCCGATCGCTGCGGAGCGGCGAGGTGATCTCCCAGGCGTGGCTCAAGCTTCACTACCCGCCGTACTGGCATTACGACGTGCTGCAAGCGCTGCTCGTCCTCGGCCGCCTGGGGAGGCTAGACGACGAGCGTGTGAACGATGGCCTGCAGGTGCTGCTCGGGCTCAGGCGGCCGGACGGCCGCTGGGAGGCCGGCGGCTTCTGGTGGAGGCCACCCGGCAGCCCGAGGCAGCCGGAGGTCGTGGACTGGGGCCGGGAGGGCCCGCACGAGATGATCACGTTGAACGCGCTCCGCGTGCTGCGGAGACCATGATGGATATCCGGCGCATCAATCCGCCATCCTTGTACGGCGGCGTTCCTTACGACTACGCGGTCGTCGCGCCTGCCGGCAGCGTCGTCCTGACGGCCGGCACCTGCCCGCTCGACGGCAACGGCGATGTCGTTGCCCCTGGAGATATCGAAGGTCAGACCCGGAAGGCTCTCGACAACCTCGAGGTCGTACTGAAGGAAGTGGGTTCGACCCTCGCGCAGGTCTTGAAGACCACCGTGTATGTCGTCGCCAACGATCGCTCGGAGCTCGTGCGGGCATGGAAGGTCGTCGAGGAGCGGTTCGGCGAAGCCCGACCACCGAGCACCCTGCTCGGCGTCAAGCTGCTCGGCTATCAGGATCAGCTCGTCGAGATCGATGCGGTCGCGATTGCGCGGAAGGGCTGAGCCGAGGCCCTAGCGGGCACCGTCCGGGATCGGGACGGCGTGCCAGCGCCGTTCGAGCAGGGCGGCCAGGACGACCGAGAGCTCGAACAGCAAGAGCAGCGGGACGACTTCGAGTGCGAGGGAGACCGGATCGACCGTGGGCAGGAGGATCGCGCAGGCGACCAGAACCGCGTAGGCGGTGCGTCTGTTGCGCCGGAGGGTCTTCGAGCTGAGCACTCCGAGGCGGGTGAGCGCCAGGACGGCGATCGGAAGCTGGAACGCCAGCCCGACCGCGAGCAGAGTCAGCGAAACGAAGCCGTAGTAGTACGACGCGCGAATCTGCACGTCGTAGAGGTTGTCGTCGAAGCCGACGAGGAAGGCGAGCGCCTTCGGCAGGACGACGACGTAAGCAAACACCACGCCGAGGGCGAAAAGCGTCGTCGCGAGTGCGGCGAACACCCCGAGTGCGGTCCGGGTCTGCGCGGATGCGGCGGGCGCCAGGAACGCCCACAGCTGCCACAGGATCACGGGCAGGACCAGGGCGACTGCTGCGCAGAGGCTGACCTTGACCGAGGTCGTGAACGGCTCGGTGACACCGAGGGTGACGAGCTTCTTGTCGTCGGGCAGGGGTCGAGTGAGCAGCTCGATCAGGCGCGCGTGGAGCGCGTATGCGCCCACGAGCGCCGGGACGAACGCGATCAGGCAGACGGCAAGACGATGGCGGAGCTCACCGAGATGATCGGCGAGCTCCGCTGTGTCCTCGGAGCCGATTCTCCGGGGAAGCAGTCGTGCCATCGCTACTGCGTTTCGTCGCGCTCGGGCGCGTGAGTCGCGTTCGTCAGCCCTTCACGGAGCTCCGCGACGCTGCGACCAAGCGAGCGTCCCATCTCTGGCAGGCGCTTCGGTCCGAAGACGAGGAGCAGCACGCCGAGGAGCACGAGTATTTCCCAGATGCCGATTCCAAACGGCATGGCTACGCGAGAAACGGCGTGACGGCCTTCGTGGCCTGGGCGGCGGTCAGCGCCTTCGGGAACGAGGGCCCGGAGACGATCGTGCCTGCGGCGATGTTGGACAGGATCGCCAGGTGCCGCGACTCGTTGTTGCCGATCTGCGCCGCGACGCCTTTGAGGTCGTTGGACTTGAGCGCCTTGACGGCACCGAGGTACGCGCCGACGAACGCCGTCTCGAGCGCCTGACCGGTCCGGCCGATGCTCCTCGCCGAGCTGAAGGTCCCGGCCGGGAACTTGAACTTCAGGCCTTTCGGCGCCGCCCGGCCGAGGACGTCTGCGAGCGCCTTGTAGTGGTCCTTCTCGTTCTGAAGGGCAGCGGCAAGGTATGCCGCCTCTGCGCCTTTCAGCTTCCCGGAGCGGATCGACCGCGTGTAGAAGTTGATCGCGAGCAGCTCGGCCGTAGCTGCGAGCTTCGCGATGTCGGTGTCGGCGGTAACGCTTCCGAATGCGGGGCCGTTGGTCAGTGCAAGCACCGAGCCGCCCGCAACGAGCGCGAGTCCGCCCTTCGCACCGCGCGAGAGGAAATCTGCGCGAGTGGTTTCCATGGTGGTTTGCCTCCTTGGTCGTGTTCCTGCGCTTGACTCGCAGAAAAGGACACGACTGATTCGGCACCCCGTCGCTACCGGTTCACGCCGCCGGACTTGTGTCAAACGTAAGCTCGTCCTGTGGCTGCCCTTGCGGCTCCCATCGCGCCCGCTCGCGCCGTGAGCCCGGGCCAGCGGCGGGTGCTCGAGGCCATTTGCGACACCTTCCACCCGGGAACTCCTCGCATGCCAGACGCTTCGCGATCGACGGCACCGGCACCGTCGTCCGCTCGGGCGCGTCCGCAGTGGATCGCGGGCTAGGGTCACAGGGGATGCCGGCCACAGCAGTCGAGCAGGAGCACGGCGTAACCCCGCGAGAGCTCTTCTTCGACCTCGTCTTCGTGTTCGCGTTCACACAGGTGACCACGCTGCTCGCCAACGACCCAACCTTCGCCGGGATCGGCCGCGGCGTACTCGTGCTCGGCGCGCTTTGGTGGCCGTGGACGGCGTACGCCTGGCTGACGAACACCGTCGACCCCGAGGAGGCCTTCGTCGGCGGCGCGTTGCTCGTCGCGCTGATCGCGATGTTCG
Source organism: uncultured Actinomycetes bacterium (assembly GCA_963842235.1). Lineage (GTDB taxonomy): Bacteria > Actinomycetota > Thermoleophilia > Gaiellales > Gaiellaceae > JACDAN01. The sequence continues at coordinate 427,223 of CAWJFT010000001.1, forward strand.
TCGCGGCGCTCGCGGTCCCGGGTGTGTTCGACGACGACGGCGTGCTCTTCGGCGCCTCATTCCTCATCGTCTGCGCGATGCATTTGGCGCTCTACGCCCTCGCCGGCCGCGGGAACCGCGACCTGCTCGCCGCGGTGCTCCGGCTGGCGCCTTGGACGCTGGTCGGCGCGACGCTGATCCTCGTCGCCGGCTTCGCGGACGGCGCGCGCACCTGGCTCTGGCTCACCGCGCTTGCGTGCACCTACGTCGGCGCCGGGCTGAGCGGGTCGACCGGCTGGCGGGTGTACGCGTCGCACCTCGCGGAGCGCTACGGCCTCGTCGTGATCATCGCGCTCGGCGAGGCATTCGTCGCGATCGGCATCGGCGCGGCAGGCATCAGCCTCGGGCTTGGTGAGGTCGTTGCCGCGGTTCTCGGGCTGCTCGTCGCCACCTCGTTCTGGCTCGCCTACTTCGACTTCTTCTCAATCCGTGGTGCGCGAATCCTCGCCGATCTGCGCGGGCCGGATCGCGTTGCGCTCGCGCGCGACGTGTACGCGTACGCGCACTCCCGATGATCGTCGGCATCGTGCTCTTCGCATTCGCGATGAAGACCATCGTCGGCCACGGCGGCGAGGAGCTCGACTCCGTTGCAGCATTCGCGCTCTGCGGCGGGAGCGCGCTCTACTTGCTGACGTACTCAGCGATCCGGATGCGGGTCGAACGACGGTTGAGGGTGAGCCGCGGCCGCTTTGTGGCCGCGCTCGGGTTCCTACTCCTGCTCCCGCTCGCGACGATGATCCCGGCACTCGCCGCCCTGGCGCTCGTCACCGCGGTCTGGCTGGCGTTGCACGCGTACGAGCTCGTGTGGTGGCGCGACGCCCGCGCCGAGTCGCGGTCGCTTCTCGCCTCGTCCTAGGCGATATCGGAGGTTGGCGGCGGACGGCTCCGAAGCTCACCGCCTCCGTTGGGGTCAGAGGCTGCCGCGTCCGTCTGAACGGCGGCGACGATCGCGAAGACGACGGCCGTGACGGGTACGGCGAGGTAGGCGCCGAGGATCCCGAAGAGCGAGGCACCTGCGGCGACGGCTAGCAGGATCACTGCGGGGTGTAGGTCCACGGTTCGGCTCTGGATAATCGGCTGGAGAAAGTTGCCCTCGATCAGCTGGACCGCGACGACGAGCGTGAAAGCTGCAAGCGCGATCTCCCACCCCTCGTCGGCGAAGGCGACGAGAACGGCCACGAGGCCGGAGACGAAGGCCCCGACGAAAGGAACGAACGCCCCGAGGAAGACGAGTACCCCGAGCGCGAACGCGAGCGGCACGCCGAGCAGCCACAGGCCGATCCCGATCAGGACTGCATCGATCGCAGCGATCGCTGCCGTTCCCTGCACGAAGCCGCCCAGCACGGCCCACGCTTGGCGGCCCGCGCGGTCGACGACGGGGCGATTCTCCGACGAGAACCGACGGAGAACCCAGGCCCAGAGCTCGGCGCCGTCGCGGAGCACGAAATAGAGGAGAGCAACCGCGAGCACCAGACCCGTGATCAAGCCGACCCCGGCCTGGACGCCCGAGGCGAGGTAGTGAGAGAGGCTGCCCCAGGAGTCGCCGAGCGCGGATTGCAGATCCTCTCTCCGGTCGAAGGAAAGGTTGAACGGGTCTTCCTCGAGCTTGGTGGTGATGTCGTCGATCGCACGCTCCACAGAGGCGCGGAGGTCGGTCCACTGCGCGAGCACTGATGCGGTCACGATCGCGATCAGACCGGCGACGACCAGGAGGCCGGCGGTCAGGGCAAGGGCGGCCGCCGGTCGCTCCAGCCGGAGGCGGCGAAGCAACGCGGCAAGCGGCGTGAGCGCAGGTGCGATCGTAAGTGCGACCATCATCGGCAGGACGATGACGCGGAAGTACCAGAGCAGTGCCAGCGCCGCGAGGACGGCGGCCGCGCACGCCAGGAGCCTCCACGACCACCCGGCGGCCCGCTCGACGTTCATCGGCACGGGCGGAACCCTCACTTGTTGTGATCATGCCGATCCCGCATGTCGGCTCAGGTTCCTGGCCCAGCCCTATCGGGACGAGGGCGGACGAAGGATTTCCAATCAGAAGGGCCGGCACCGTCTCCGTCACGGTCACCTTCGCGATCAGCTAGACATCCGTCATGGATGTCCCCGAGGCCAAGCTGGAGCAGACGGACGCCGGGCTCGTCCCGGCCACCGCGGGCTGGTTTGTCCTCAACGCCCGCGACGCGAAATGGAACGCCCGGCCCGGGCGGCAGAGCGTGAGCTTCACGGGCAAAACGGAGTGGGAGGCCGACACGGTCTTCCCGATGCTCGGCGTCAACCTGGCCGTGCTCCAGCCAGGCGAACCGAACTCGACCTACCACTGGGAGACCGAGGCCGAGGCGTTTCTCATCATCTCGGGAGAGGCACTCCTTGTCGTGGAAGGGCAGGAGCGGCCGCTGAAGCAGTGGGATTTCGTCCACTGCCCGCCCAAGACCGAGCACGTGATCGTCGGCGCCGGCGACGGGCCGTGCGTCCTCGTCGCGATGAGCTCGCGCCAGAACCAGGCCTTCGGGCCGTACGGCGAGTACACCGCGAGCGAGATCGCGGCGCGGCACGGAGCGAGCCCCGAAACGACGCAGGACGCGGACGAGTTCGACGCGAAGTGGCCCGAGTCGCAGCCGTCCCGGTACCGCGAGGGCTGGCTGCCGGGCTAGGCGGCGCGGCGCGGCGGCCGACGGCGACGAGGCCGAGGGCCTGGGTGCCGAGCTGGTGGAAGCTGCCCGTGTACCAGACAGCGCCGACTTTGCCTCCCGAGATCGCAAGCTTGGCAAGGAGGCCGGCGTCGTCCCCTAGCATTAAGCATTAAGGGGCAAATTCCGGATACGCTCGCGCGGTCGAAATGCCCGTCGTCGCCTTCAGAGACATTCTCGACCCCGCGTTCGAGGAGAGGTACGGCGTCGCGGCCTTCAACGTCGTCGACGACGTCAGCCTGCGGGCGGTGATCGACGCGGCTTCCGAGCTCGACTCCCCCCTGATCGTCCAAACGTCCCTCAAGACGGTGAAGTCGATCGGGGCCAAGGTGCTCTACGAGATGTTCCACGCTATGGCCGACGATGCATCCGTGCCGATCACTCTTCACCTCGATCACTGCCCCGACCGCGAATGGGCGACCACCTGCCTGAAGACGGGCTGGAACTCGGTCCTGTTCGACGGCTCCCATCTGGACATCGAGGAGAACACCCGCCAGACGGCCGAGGTCGTCGAGGAGGCGCGCGAATACGGCGCGGACGTCGAGGGTGAGATCGAGAGCGTCAGGGGGGTCGAGGACGACGTGGGCTCCGACGAGGCGGGCGACGTACATCCGGTCGAGGTGTCGCTGAAGTTCATCGACGACACCGGGATCTACGCGTTCGCACCGGCTATCGGAACGGCGCATGGGCTTTATGCGTCAAGCCCCAAGCTCACGCCCGAGCGGGTGACTGCGATCGTCGAGCGGGCGCCGATTCCCCAGGTGCTGCACGGCGGAACCGGGCTGTCAACGGAGCAGTTCAAGGATCTCATCTCGCGCGGCTGCGCCAAGGTGAACATCTCGACAGCCCTGAAGATCGCCTTCGTCGACTCCTTCCGCGAGTACCTGGAGGCCAATCCCACCAAGCACGATCCCCCTTCCCTACTGAAGAGCGCGAGCGACGCGGTGCGGGCGATGGCCATTGAACACATGCGGACCTTCGGCTCCGTGGGCAAGGCGCGCACAGCCGTAGGCGGCTGATGCCGGCGTTGTTCTTCGACTGCGACGGCGTGCTCGCGGACACGGAGCGCCTTGGGCACCTGCCGGCGTTCAACGAGACTTTCGCGCAGGAGGGACTGCCGGTCCGCTGGTCGGACTCGGAGTACGCCGAGAAGCTGTTGATCGGCGGCGGGAAGGAGCGCATGGCGTCGCTGCTGACGGATGAGTTCGTGCGCGAGAACGGACTGCCGGCCGATCCCGAGGGCCAGCGGGAGCTGATTGCCCGCTGGCACAAGACGAAGACCGCGGCCTACAAGGCTCGCGTTCACGCCGGCCAAGTGCCCGGCCGTCCGGGCGTGGCCCGCATCGTCGACGAGGCGCTCGCGGCCGGGTGGATACTCGCGGTCGCCTCCACGTCGGCGGAGGAGTCGGTGCGCGCAACCCTCGAGCACGCCGTCGGCGACGAGAAGGCAGCCCACTTCACTGTGCTGGCTGGCGACGTCGTGCCGACCAAGAAGCCCGACCCCGGCATCTACCTGCTGGCGCTGGAGCGCACCGGGGCCGACCCGCACGAGACCGTCGTCATCGAGGACTCGCGCAACGGTCTCCTCGCGGCGGTGGCCGCGGGCCTGCGTTGCGTCGTCACCGTCAGCGGCTACACGGGTGCCGAGGACTTCTCGGAGGCCGTGCTCGTCGTATCGAGCCTCGGCGACCCGGGCGAACCGGCTCAGGTCCTCGCCAATCGAAGCCCCGCCGAACCCGGGCCGTACATCACGCTGGACGACCTTCAGGCGTGCCTGCGGGTCCCTGCCCCAAGGGAGGTCACATGAGCGACGCCGCCCTGCGCGACGCCGAGCAACTGGTGCGAACCATCGCCGACACAGCCCTGGAGAACGAGAAGTACTTCTGCGACCTCGATGCTGTGGTCGGCGACGGAGACTTCGGCTACTCCCTGGCCCGGGGCTTCGGCAAGGTTGTGGACGACTGGGACGCGATGGAGTACGAAGACGTCTCCGGTCTGTTCAAGAAGACGGCGCTCGTGCTGTCGGGTCGTGTCGGAGGGGCATCGGGTCCGATCTGGGGTACCGCGTTCCTGCGCGCCGGCACGGCGCTCAAGGACAGTCCGGATCCTTCGGCAGAGGATGCGGTCGCTGCGCTCCGCGCCGCGATCGAAGGAATCAAGCAGCGCGGGGAGTCGGACGTCGGCGACAAGACCCTGCTGGACGCCCTAATCCCCGCAACCGACCGGCTGGAGCAGGAGTTCGCGGGCGGCGCCAGCGCACCGGACGCCCTCGCGGCGGCCGCCGAGACCGCGCGCGAGCGCGCCGAAGCGACCAAGGGAATGCTCGCCAAGAAGGGCCGAGCCGCGTACTCGGGCGAGCGCAGCAGGGATTCCGTCGACGCCGGCGCCATAGCGATCGCGGTGCTCTTCGAGCGCGTCAGCGCCGCCTGGCGCCCGACCACCGTCTAGGCCCGGCGACCGGGCAAAGGAGGAGTTACATGAAGAAGTTCGTCAACGATCCGCAGCAGTTCGTTCCCGAGATGCTCAAGGGAATCGAGCTGGCGAATCCGGGCAAGCTGCGCTACGTGCCCGAGTACAACCTGATCATGCGGACGGACGTTCCGCGTGACGACAAGGTGTCAATCATCCAGGGCTCGGGCTCCGGGCACGAGCCCGCTCACGTGATGGCGGTCGGCCCCGGGATGCTCGACGCGGCCTGCCCAGGCGACGTCTTCTCCGCTCCACCTTCGGACTACGTCTACGAGACAAGCAAGCTCCTGAACAGCTCCAAGGGCGTCTTGCACATCATCAACAACTACACCGGCGACAGAATGGCCTTCGACATGGGCCGTGAGCTCGCCGAGGCCGAGGACATCGAGATCGGCACGGTAATCGTCGACGACGACGTGGCTGTCAAGGACTCCACCTACACGGTCGGGCGCCGCGGCGTGGCCGGCAACTTCTTCGTGATCAAGGCACTCGGTGCGGCATCGGACCGCGGCGACGATCTGCAGTCGCTCGTTGCCCTCGGAGAACGCGTGAACTCTGTCACGCGGTCGATGGGCATGGCGCTCACCTCCTGCACGCCTCCCGCGAAGGGCTCACCGCTGTTCGAGCTGGGCGACGACGAGATCGAGATGGGTGTCGGCATCCACGGCGAGCCCGGCCGTCGCCGCGAGAAGCTGACGACCGCCAACAACATCATCGACGAGATGCTCGAGGCGGTGGTCACCGACCTGCCCTACGAGTCGGGCGACGAGGTCGCGCTGATGATCAACGGCCTCGGCGGCACGCCGATCTCGGAGCTCTACATCCTGTATGGGCGCGCGCACGAGCAGTTGCAAGAGCGCGGCGTCAACGTGTGGCGCTCCTACGTGGGCGAGTACTGCACATCGCTCGACATGGCAGGAGCATCGGTGACCCTCGTCAAGGTCGACGACGAGCTCAAGGGGCTGCTCGAGGCGCCGGCCGAGATCGCGGCTCGCGTCTTCTAGAGCGGTAGCGCCAGCACCGCGCCGTGCGCCAGCGCGGACTCTGCGGGCACGGACGCCCCGGAGTCCGCCAGCGCGGCGCGGATTGTGCCGGCGTGTGCGACCACGAGCGCAGGCGACGGCCCGGCCCTGACTTTTGAGAGCGCCGCCCTTGTGCGCGCACGCTGCTCGGCGATCGACTCACCGCCCGGGAACCGGAACGAGGGGTCACCCGAGATGAAGGCCGCGTGCAGGTCGGGGCTCTCCTCCGCCAGGTCCACGACCCGCCGGCCCTCCCAGTCCCCGCGATCTGATTCCACGAGCTCATCGAGCACGACCGGCTCAACCCCCAGGGTCCGCCCCACGACCTCCGCCGTCTCCCGCGCGCGCCGCAGCGGCGAGGTCCACACCGCCACGACCCCGGCATCCTGCAGGCGTCCGGCGAGCGCCTCGGCCTGGGTGACCCCCGCCGGGCTGAGCGGCGGATCGCGCCGTCCAAGGATCCGCCCCTCCGCGTTCTCCTCCGTCTCGCCGTGCCGGGCAAGCCACAGAGACATGGTGGGACGGTACGCGAACCGCGATGTCGTCTTGTGTATCGGAGCGATGTACGGGGCCTACGTCAGGGGCCGCTCGCTCAGGGCGTCGGACAGCCATCCACGACCACGCACACCCCGGAAGCGAGTCTCTGTGCTCATGCTGCGGGGGGGGCCTCCCGCTATCCGACCAGGACGGGCGGATCCTCGTTTTCGCGCCAACGGCGAGCGGATCACGGTACGCGAGGAGCCGAAGGAGGTGGATCAGGGTTTGGCGCGCAGTGCCAAGGGAGGCTTGTTCAGTGTGTTCCACCCCGTCAATGAGGAACGCCTTGTGTTTGTAAACCCGAGTCACGTCGTCCGCCTTCAGCCACGAGATTGACCACATCCTCGTATTGGCTGGTCTGCGGCATCCTCGCGCGCCGTGATCGCCCAGTAGCTGCTCGTCCTCACCTTCTCCCGCAAGGCCGCGGCCGAACTGTGCCAGGCGGTTCGCCGGCCGCCTGCGCCGCAGCCACGCGAGCTTCCCCGTCACGACATCGGTGTCACTCACCGCCGCTCCTCAGTAGCGCTGCTCTGGGCCAGCGTTCACGAATGTCCCCTCTCGGGCCGTGGCACTGGAAGGAATTCCGATGCAGGACAAGCCCAAGCAGGTCACAACGACCCGATCAGCCGAGTGTCACGACCGTGCCCGGTACGGCTAGTCGTCGAGCGCGGCTCGCGCCGCTACGTCGAAGGGCGTTAGCTTGAGAGGAATCAGCTCCCGGATGCGCTCGTCCTTGGCGACGGTCTCGTTGCGCAACCCTTCGATGAGCGGGCGGGCGACGGAGGCTTTCACCGGCGTCACGAGGTGGAGCCAGTACGACGAGAGCCGGGGCGTGAGCACGGGAACCTCAACGATCAGTGGCCGCTTGCCGCGCTCGACCCCAACCCGCTCGATCATCTCCCTGTAGGTCATCACTTCGGGCCCCCCGGCGTCGAAGCTTTCGCCGATCGCTTGGGGATGGCCGCAAACCCCGGCGAGGTATTCGGCGACGTCCGCGATAGCGATCGGCTGAGTGCGTACGCCGACCCAGCGCGGACAGACCATTGCCGGCAGGCGGTCTACGAGCGCGACGATCGTCTCGAAGCCGGCGCTACCGCGGCCGATGACGATTGCGGCCCGCAGCGTCGTCAGCGGGACGGCACCAGAGGCGAGCTCCTGTTCGGTCTCGAGCCGGCTGCGGAGATGCGTAGACAGCTCAGGCGAATCGTCGCCGAGGCCGCCCAGGTAGACGAGCTGCCTGAGCCCGGCCCGCGCGGCCTGTTCGGCGACAGTCCTGGCCGCGTCGCGATCGCGCCCCTCGAAGTCACGCGTGCCGAGCGAGTGCACGAGGTAGTAGGCAACGTCAACCCCTTCGAGCGCTTTCCGGACGGATTCGGCGTCGCTCGCATCGGCCCTCAACCACGTCACACCGTCTGCCTTCTGTTCGCGTCGCGAGAGCGCGACGACGTCATGCGAGCGCGTCAGCGCGGGTAGGAGGGCAGTCCCGATCGTGCCGGTCGCACCAAAGACGGCAACCTTCATTGCGCGTCCCGCCCGAGGCGCGCGAAGTAGCGCCGGCTGATCAGTGAATGCAGGCGCGCCTGCACCTGGAAGTAGAGCGTGCCTGCGAGGCTGGGAACGTACTCCGTCAGTGTCGAGCGCAGAACGACCGGATCGCCGTTGAGCTGCTCCAGCGCGAGTGCTCCGCCCGGCCGGCCGACCAGAAGCCCGCCGACGATGGGATACGTGCACGTGACGGACGAGAGATCGGCGAGGACGGCTGGGGGGCCGAGCCGGATGAGGGTGGGCCCGCGACCCAGTAGCCGAACGTCGACGTGCCCGTCCACGACGTCTGCCCGCACAAGGCGGCGCGTCGTCGCCTCGACCTCACGCCAGTAGCTTGCTGCAAGCGTCTCCGCCCCTCGCGGCGACGGCTCGACCACCGGTCCGGCGGCGGTCGCGGTCTCGTGGGACGTCACGGTTTTCGACGCCTGCCTCATGGGGTGGGGACGCTGACCAGCGGTTCTGAGCAATTCAGGCTCTCGTAGCGGCAACGCGGTCCGCTGCGGCCAAGGGGTCGACGTTGAGGAACGTGGCGTTCGTCTTCTTGGCGAGCGCCGCGCTGGCTCCTGGCCCGGCGAGCCACACCTTTGCGGTGCTGGCCACGCGGCGCAGCTCAGCTCCCGAGCGCAAGAAACGATCCGGCGAGGCGGCCGAGATCACGATCGCCTCGGGCCCGAGCGAGCGGGCAGTCTCGGCAAGCGTTTCGAGTGGAGTGTCCTGACCGAGATAGGTGATGCGCCAGCCTCGAGCCCGCAGGGCAAGGCCGAACGCGATTAGCCCGAGGTCGTGTAGCTCGCCGGGAGCGCACGCCAGCAGAGCACGCGGACCGGTGCCACGATCCCAACCTCTCGCGAGGCCGAGCAGCCTGCCTCGGAGGAGTTGGCTGGCGAAATGCTCCTGGCCCACCGACGCATCGCCGCTCGCCCAGCGCTCACCGAGCTCGCGCAGGTAGGGCAGCACAAGATTCGAGAGCACGGTCTCGGGCGCGAACTCCGCAAAGGCGCCGTCGAGTGTGCTCTGCGCGGCGCTCTCGTCGAGGTTGCTCAGTGCCTCGCGAAGCTCCTGGGCCCGGCGTTGCAGGATTGGTTCGTCCTTAGGCCGGCCGTCGCCGTCCGCCTCCGTCAGGGTGAGTCGGGCGGCCTCGGCGGCCGACAGTCCGTGCTGCAGGTGCGAGCGCATGAGCGAGACCCGCCGCTCATCCGCCGGGGAGTAGAGGCGAAACCCGCCGTCTGTGCGGCTTGGGCGGAGCAGCCCGTACCGGCGCTCCCAGGCACGCAGAAGTTCCGTGCTGACACCTGTTCGTCGGCTCAACTCACCGATTCGGAGCTGTTCGGTTCCGGCTTCCATAGCTGCATTCTACAGACATTGTACGAACACTTGACAAGCCGGCGAGGGCCTGTACAATCTCTCTACAAATCCTGAACAGAAAGGAGCACGAAGTGAAGAACATCGACATTCTCGCGGCAGTCCTTTTGGTCGTCGGCGGGATCAACTGGGGCCTCGTCGCGGTCGCCGAGTTCGACCTCGTAGCAGCGCTCGTCGGCCTCGAGTTCGGTGAGACGAACGCGGCCAGCCGTGTCGTCTACGGCCTGGTCGGGCTTGCAGCCGCCTATCAGGTGGCTCAGCAGGGCGCTATTCGGCGTCGCTGGAGCCGCAATCCGCAAGTCACAACCGCTTAGTCGAAAGGAGTACCACGATGACCAAGCTCTTCGCCGCAATCCTCACCGCCTCCCTCCTCGCGATCGCCGCTTTTGCGGCCGCAGGTACGAGCGCGGCGGCTCCGGCCCAGGGGTCGGTGGCCTCGAAGAACATTGTCCAGACCGCAGTCGCGGCGGGCCAGTTCAAGACGCTCGTCATGCTCGCCAAGCGCGCGGGCCTGGCAGGCGCTCTCACGGGCCGGACAAAGCTGACCCTGTTCGCACCGACGGACGCCGCCTTCAAGATGGTGCCGAAGCCGACGTTGAACAAGCTGCTAGCCAACCGCGCACAGCTCCGCCGCGTGCTCCTGTATCACGTCGTCCCGGGCGACGTGAAGGCCGCCCAGGTGGTCGGGCTGCGCTCCGCCAAGACCCTCGCAGGGCCCTCGCTGCGGATCAACGTTCGTGGCGGGAACGTCTTCCTCAACCGCTCCACTCGCGTCGTGAAGACAGACATCGCGGCCTCGAACGGGACGATTCACGTGATCAACAAGGTGCTCCTCCCGCCGGCACGCTAGAACCGCGTTCACCGGCTCGTGCAACGGGCGGCCTCCGGGCCGCCCGTTCGCGGTTGAGGCCCAGCGATCCAGGCGAGCGAGTCGAGGTCGCGGCTGCGGCGTCAGGTCGAGCGGCGGGAACGGACAAGAAAGGGTACGGACGAGAGCGAGCGGGTAAGGCTCAATCTGCACCTAGAGGCAAGTGAGTGAAAGGCGAACCCCGTGACGCTATTTAGTGTTCAGCTCGAGCTCGGCCCTGAGACTCGGGCGATGATCGAGCGAGTGGCGGCGAAGGCAGTGATGCACCTCGAGCTCGGCCCAAAGACGCGCGAGACGATCAAGGCCATGCTGCCGGTGCCGACGGATTCGAACAAGAAGGAGGGAGTCGCGGGCGTGCTCCGTAAGGGTGCCGACGCGGCGCGGGGCAAGTAGCGGCCTACAGCGCCAGTTCGTAACCCCGGCGACACGATCCGACATTGGCCGGGGACGCATGTCTAGGTAGCGACGGAAGCGGCAGAGTCGAAGGGACGCTGCCGCTTCCGTTCCCTAGCGGCTAGGCAGCCGCGCGCAGGCGGGCCTGCTCCGCCTGCTCTTCTGGCGTCGCTTCGAGGTCCTGAAGGACTTTGCCGAGAAGAAAGAACGTCGGAGGCCAGAGGCCCACGAAGATGGCGAGCCGCTCGGCCCGGGCCTTCGCGTGTTTGTCGGAAACCGCCGCCGATCTTCCCCAGAGGGAGAGGCTGCCCGCGATCGAGGCAGCGCCCAGGCTGTGCATGAGCGTGCTCGTCAGCCCCAGCCGCTTCAGTAGTAGCGCAATCTTCATGCTCTCTCCTTGTTCGTTTGCTTCCAGTACCGGGTCCGCGCGCGCGCGGCCGCACCACGCGCGCCGGCCCGGGTCTTTCGAGTCTGGGTCCCGCCTACGACGGGACCCGGCCGACGAGGCTTTCGACGAGCCCCTGCGACTCCTCCGAGACGACTCCGGTGGGCTTATCGGGCAGGCCGGCCTGCTTGCGCAGCTTCTGCGCAATCTCGGTGATCTCCTCGAGCGAATAGCCTGGAGCGAAGACGGCAGGCTGCGGTGGCAGGTCGTGCGCCGGGACGCCTTCCGGGTGGGGGACGTTCGCGACGACCAGTTCGTCACCCGTCTCCGGGTGAGTGCCGTTCCAAACAGCGGCGACCTCGTGGAAGTCCTCCTCGGAGAAGCGGTACAGCTTCGTGTGTTCACCCCGCTCGATGTGCGGCCGCGATTCCGGGATCTTCTCGGTCGGGATGCGTGGGCTTGGGAACATCTTCATGAGGTTCGCTCCGGTCAGATGCTCGATGGCACGGGCGTAGGCGACCTGGTGGACGCCTCCTCGCACCAGCAGGTAGCCGGTTAGGGCGCGCGCCGCTGGGTGCTCGACCATCTCGTACACCTTCAGCTTGTTGTTCCGGGCGCCGGTCTCGAGGAAATAGTTGTGGGTCAAGTCCTCGATCAGATCACCCGAGCTGAAGACGTAGTCTCCGTTCCAAGGGCGGCCCTGCGAGTTCTGCGGGAGCGAGCCCTGGCCGCCGGCGAGGAAGTGATGTGGGTTGCCGATACCCTTGACGTCAGCGAGTGCGGCCTCCGGTGCGCGGCCGTCGTCGATCGGACTGGCGCCGGTGAGCATCGTGTTGATCGTCGCGGCGACCAGCTCGACGTGGCCGAACTCCTCCGTCGCAATCGACGACACGAGGTCGTAAAACGGGCGGGCACCCTGCCGCGCCCGGAAATTGAAGGATTGAAACGTGTAGTTGAGCCACGTCGACATCTCACCGAACTTTCCGCCGAGGAGTTCCTGAACGGCCTGTGCGCCGGCCGGATCCGGGTCGGACGGTGGAGGGAGTTCGACGCCGAGGCGATCGATACGGAGGATCATGGGAGTCCTTTCGTCGGTGTTCGTTACTTGAGCACCGGTCGGCGCGCGCCGCCGCACCACGGGCGCCGACCGGTGTTTCGTCTACTCGTCCTTCTGGCCGCCCGGAAGGTCGCTGGAGTCGGCCCAGTACGGCTCGCTGCTCCCCGCCTTGGCGAGCCCGCGGCTGACGATGTACGCAGAGCCCACGATCGCGACGTACAGCCACGCGCGAACCGCGGGGAAGGCGTCGCCGTTCGCGCCGCCACCGTCATCGATGACCCATGAAGCGATGAGGATGCCCGCGACGATGGCGACCATCGCCCAGAACTCCGTCGTCTTGAACGCCTGCTTCGTCTCGGTCGTCAGTCGCGCGACGACCCCTCGCGGCGCGGCACTGGTCCGCGCGCGCGCTGTGTTGATAGCCATGAACCCCTCCCTCGATTAGAGGCCCCTCGCGGGCCTCGAGACCGACGTCATCTACCCCGGCCCCGGCCGCTCAAACGAGCAGCAGCCCTATGTGTGCGAGTCCAAACGGAAACCGAACCAGGCGCTCAGCGGCGCGCGGCGGCGTTTAAGTCGCGGACTTCCGGCGCTCCCGGACGAGCACGTCCTGCAACCGGACGCTCAGCGTGTTCAGTTCCTCCCGGAGCCCGTCGGCCACAACGCCGGCTTGATCCAGTTCATGGCTTGCCTGCTCACAGGCGGCGAGTAGAAGGATCAGCGCTTGGACAACTCTGCCGTTGGAGGCGATGTTGCCTCCTTCCCCGAGGTTCGAGCCTCGCTTGGGGGTCGCGCGCGAGCATGGTGGATCAAGGCGTACCAGTTCCGACGCGCGAGTACCGAGTCCCCCAGCTCGTCGATGTGCGCGCTGGATAGGACCCACCGACCCGGCCCCGCTCGAACGGCCTCGTACTCGGAAAGCGTCATCTCGACGGGCGTCACTCCAGCCGCAAGAGCGGGATGCCTAGCAGGCGCGCACGCACGGAGGCCTGAACAAGTGCTCCCTCGGAGAGGCGTCTCTACCGCCGGGGTCATTGCGACCGGAGTCGGCGTTCCGACGCCCCGGGCCCCACGCCGCTGCCTCACGAATCCTTCCTCTCCGAGCGGCGCCGAATCGAGGAGATGGCAGCGCTCCCCGCCGTGAGTGCGGCCGCCCCGCCCGCAATCAAGCCCACCTTCAACTTGTTTCTGTTCACGCCGCCGCTCAGAGCGGCAAGCGAGTCTCCGACCGTGTCGAGAAGCCGGTCCGTTTCGCTCTTCGTGCGAAGAAGTCTCATGAGTTCGCTCCCTGGCTCGCCCGCCGACGAGCGGCCTTCGAGATCGCGTCGACGAGCTCGGCCTTCGTCATGTTCGTCCTGTTCTCGATCCCGATGCTGGCCGCGAGCTCGACGAGCTCTGGCTTCTTGTAGGCATCGAGGCCGCCGTCAGTCGTCTCCCGATCGAGCTCGCGCGCGGTGCGCTTCGCGGTTGCCGCTGCCCGTTCGCGCAGGTCTTCGGCCGCCGTCACGCGCGCCTCGGCGTCACTCGCTCTCTGCTTGGCCTCGTTCTGGAGCTGCTCGGCCTGGCGGTTCGCTTCCTGCGCCGCTGAGCGCGCGGCCTCGGCGGCCTCGTCGGCCAGCCGCCTCGCCTCCGCCAGCGCCTCGGTCGCGTCCTCGACGAGTTCCTCGGCTCGCCGCTGGGACGCCTCTGCATCGCTTTCGGCTTCCGCGATCTCGTTCTCGACCTCTTCCTCGACTTCCTGCCGCTGCTCTTCGGCGTCCTCCTCGGCGGCTTGGCGCTCGCGCTTGACGAACTCCTCGGCGGCCTTCTGAGCCTCGGCGACGCGCTGTTTGACCTGCCGAGTCGTCTCGCGGTCGACTTCCTTGACGCGGGCGCGACCCCGCTCGCTCACCTCGCGCGCGCGGTCGGCGAGCTCCTTGGACGTCCGCGCGGCCTCGACGGCTCGCTCCTCGGCGTCCCGAGCACGCTCCGCGGCGTCCTGCGCGCGCCTCGCGCGGATCTCGACGGAATCGCCGACCGGCGCGGCGTCTACCACGGCTGCCGTCACCTTCCGGCCCTGGTCGCGTGCGCCGGCCGCAGCGTCTCCGACTGCCTCAGCCGGCTTCAGCGCCCGGGACACGAGCCAGGCGGCGTTCGACGGCATCTCCCGTAAACCCGTTCGCGTTCGCTCAAACATCGACATCAACCCCTTCGCGATTTAGGGACAGCGAAACCGGTCACGCGGCGGCCTTCCCTTCCGGGCGGTAGGAAAAACCCTTTTTTGCGAGTGTTTCGGAATCCATACTGTGAAACTACGGCCCGCTCGCACCGGACCGGATAGAACTGCGCTCGCTGGGGCAGTGTGCGGCGGGCGGCGGGGCCGGCGCCGACCAAGTTTCGGGGTCCGTGAGTGGCGTTGCCGCCGCCCCAGCATTGCCGACGACCGCTGCGCCGGTGACCAGCAAGATCAACCAGTCGCGAGACCGTCACGCGAAGATAGACTCGCGCGCTCGTGTTCACCGTTGAGCAGCGGGATGCTCTCCGCGAGCACCTGCTACGGCTCGCGGCGGAGGATGAGCGCGTGGTTGCCGGAGCCGCCGTCGGCTCGCTCGCCGTGGACGGCGGCGACCGCTTCTCCGACTTGGATCTCACCTTCGGGATCGCCGACCATGTGCCGGTCGCTGCCGTGTTCAATGACTGGACGCGCACGCTCATCGACGAGCTCGATGCGGTGCACCTTGCCGACCTGGCGCGCGGTCCGACCATCTACCGCGTGCTCCTGTTACCGGACGCGCTTCAGGTCGACCTCTCGATGACGCCGGCGGCTCAGGTTCGTCGCGCCGGGCCACGATTCCGGCTTCTGTTCGGTGAGACAGCGGCGGGCGAGTCCGAGGCTTCGACGCCGCCGGTCGCAGGGGGCCTCTTCATTCGCACGCCGGCGGTCGCAGGCGACGTCTTCGGGTGGGGCGTCATCTACGCGCTCCACGCGCGTGCGTGCATCGAGCGCGGCCGTGTCTGGCAGGCGGAGCATTACGTCGGCGCGGTGGCGCGACCACGCACTCTCGCTCGCCTGCCTCCGCAACGGGCTGCCCGCGGTGCAGGCGCGCGGCTACGACGACCTTCCAGCAGAGACCCTGGCTCGATTCGAGGATGCCCACGTTGGCGCGGTCGAACCTGGGGCGCTCCGGGCAGCCCTCGCCGCCTCCGCCCTTGCGCTCATGCGCGCGGGCGCCGAGGCGCGTCTACCGCACGCGGATACCGTTGCACAGCGCCTCGCTGAGCCTCGCTGAGGAGCCGCAGCTTCTCCTCAGGCTCGCTGCCTGCGTGCTCTGCTACGGCCGTCGCCGGAGCTCATTTTGTTAGAGGTACCAAGCTGAAACGGCGCGACTGGTTCCTGGTAGCCGACCCCCGGCTGTGCGAGTGTGCGGGAATGTCTCGCGAGTCCTCGCGCCCCGCGATCGGCCGCACAACGAATGGGCTAGTCGGTAGTTCCAAGCCCTAAGCTCTGCCTCCGCAAGAGGAGTGAGAGCGGCGATCGCGGCGGCGCTACGGTCGGCGTGATGCGGTCGCCCATTCCCAGCGTCGAGGATGGAGTACGTCGGCGTCTCACCGCGTGGTTCGGCGCCGAGGTCGACGAATGGTTTGACGAGCTGCCGAGCGCTCTGGCCTCTCTTGCGGAGCGTTGGCAGATCGAGTGAGAATTACCCCGGCCGCGCAGGACGACGATCCGGTGTTATTGCTGCAAACCGCCTGGAGGAATGGTCGCAATCCTGCCGTTTAAGTCGTCGTCGTCCCCAAACTCGCGCCTGGCGCAGTCGGGGCATAGACGACGACCTCTTCGGAATCGCCGTCGTCGACGACGGTCAAGTAGGCGCGCCAACGACGAGCTTCCTCGTCCGTCGTCGCCCGTCTCCCGCACTCCTCAGACTGCAGCATGACCCACCGCACAACGGAGGAAGTGCGGGAAGAGTCACGCGCAGGCCAAAACGCAACCAGTAGAAACTCCAGAGCGCTGAGGGCGCTCGCGTGAGTGATGCAGCTCGGTGCTCGTAGTTTTCACGAGCGGGTCACCGGGGAAAGAGTTGCGGGTGATCCTCGCCGCCTCCACTGTCGCCGTCGTCGCCATCGCCGCCGCGGTCATCGTCGCCCTCGTCGCGCTGATGTACCTTTTGCCTCGCGGAGGCCGAAGGCGCCGGTAGGCACGGCGAAGCTGTACCGCGCGCTCCTAGACCCGCGATGCCCCAAGGGTGGCCCCTTGCCGCGGAACGACCGAACACCGGCGCTCGCCGCTGACGGCATGTCCGGCCAGGCAATGGCGAGCGTGTTGACTCGGGCAGTCGCTTAGAGGGCTGGCCTGGCAGCGAGGTCCGTCGACTCATAACGGGGCGCGCTTGCATGTCTTCCACCTGCGCCCGATGTGGATCCGTTCACACTCGTTTTAGGCGCCTAGACCTGGGTAGGGGACGTGTCTGTCCAGCAGTCGTCTAACAGGAGGTTTCACTCACGTGTTCGCTGCACTGAACATCAGCGACAGCGTCGAGCGGGGGTTCGATGTCTTCTTCGCCTGGGTCCCGGCACTCGTCGGCGCGGTCGTCATCCTGATAATCGGCTTCTTCATCGCGAAATTGGTCCAGCGGCTCCTGGCCGGCGGTCTCACGCAGGCGGGACTGGATCGAAACCTGCTCTCCGGGCGCACCGGCGAGTGGGTGTCCAAGGTCGCCACGAGCCCGTCGCGACTGATCGGCCGCATCGCGTTCTGGGCGATCTTCCTCGCCTTCGTCTCCATCGCCGCGTCGGCGCTCGGGATCGAGGCCGTCTCGGCGTTCGTGGCCGCGGTCTGGGGCTACCTGCCGAACGTGATCGCCGCGCTGGCGATCTTCCTCGTGGCCGGTGCGATCTCGGCCGGTGTCGCAACGCTGGCGACCCGGCTGATGGGAGACACGCCGACCGGCAGGATCGTCGCGGCCGCCGCGCCGATTCTGGTCATGACCATCGCGACGTTCATGATCCTGGAGCAGCTGAAGATCGCGCACGACATCGTCGTGACGACGTACACGCTCATCCTCGGCTCGATCGCGCTCGGCGCCGCCCTCGCGTTCGGCCTTGGCGGCCGCGACGTCGCTGCGCGAATGCTCGAGGGCGCGTACCAAAAGGGCCAGCGAGAGGCCGGTCAGGTCAAGCAAGACATCCAGCGCGGCCGGGATGAGGCCGAGCGGATGAGGGAGGACGTCTCGCAGCAGACCCAGACGAGCGAGTCGAGCTCGCCGACTTCCGTCCCCGTGCGCTAGCGGAAGTCGAGCTTGCGGCGCCTCAGGCCTGCCTTCGCCTGAGGCGCCGCATCAGTCCTCGCTCTCCACCCGCTCGAGGTACACCCTCGCGCGGATTGTCTCCCGAATCATCTCCGCACGGATTCTCTCTCCCGAATCAGCGGCGTCCCGCCCGAGGCGGGTAGCCGATGCGTCTTAGTCCTGAGTTCCAAAAGGGCCTCACCGTCACGTTTTGGCTCGGCCGAGGTCACGGATCCAGTCGCGCCGCTACCACCGTGATTTCGTCGGTGCCGCACACGACCGTATCCTCGCCGACGTTGGCCTCCTCGCCCACGATCGCGCGTGTCACGCGCGCACGAGCGCCGACATAGCTGTCATGGAGGAGGACGGCGTCCCGAACCTCGGCCCCCTCCTCGACGACGACGCCGGGGCCGATTACCGACCGCTCGACGGTTCCACGGACGTGCGCCCCCCCAGCGACGAAGCAGCCGTCGATAGTCGCCGACCCTTCGATCCGCGCGGGCGGCCGCTGCAGGCCTGCGGTCAGGATTGGCCATGCGGGATCGTCGAGCGTCAGCGGCGGTTCGTCGGCGAGCAGCTCCATGTGCGCCTCCCAGTAGCTGTCGATCGTCCCGACGTCGCGCCAGTATCCGTCGAGCTCGAACGCCCGCGCCGCGCCCTCGTCGACCAGCCGAGGGAGGAGCTCGTCCCCGAAGTCGCGGATGCTGGAGCCGTCTCCCTCCTCGGCAAGCTCGTCGAGAGTTCGCAGCAGAGTGCGCGCCTCGTATGCGAAGACCTCCGTCGTGATCACGTCGCTGGCCGGAGCATCGGGCTTGTACTCGAACTCACTGATCCGTTCGTCTCCGCCGACGCGAACGACGCCGTAGCGCGACGCCTCCTCTTTCGCGACGCTGGTCGTGACCATGGTCACAGCTGCGCCCGAATCGAGGTGGTGGGCGACCACGTCCGCGTAGTCGAGCTTGTAGACATGGTCGGCGGAGAGCACGAGCAGCACGTCCGGATCCTGGTCGGCAATCGCCTGGCGGTTGCTGTGGATCGCGTCCGCATTCCCCTCGTACCAGCCGCTCTCGGAGTCACCGAGGTAGGGATGCAGGATCCGCAGCCCGCCGCGCGTGCGGTCGAGATCCCAGGGCCGGCCGTTGGCGAGCTGTTTCGTCAGTTCGTGCGGCTCGTACTGCTGGATCACCCAGACGTCGCCGATGCCGCTGTGGAGGCAATTCGACAGGGGGAAGTCGATCAGCCGGTAAATGCCGGCAAACGGGAGGGCCGGCTTCGCGCGTTCGTCCGTGAGGGGGCCAAGGCGGCTGCCCTCGCCGCCCGCGAGCACGAGCGCCAAAACGCGCGGTCGGTTCATCTCAAGGCCGCCAGAGAGGCGTGGTCAGGATCGGCGTCAGCAAACTCATTGCTCATGGCACGTCGTGGGGTCTACTCACTTTCCCCAATGCCTGCTACATCGAACCCGTACAGCGTTGCCTCTTCAACGTCTCGCCGGCCTGACTTCACGCGCAACGACCTCGGCATGGCGCGGGTCTCAGCAGCCAACGGAAAGAGGGCGGGCCGGACGGGCCGACCATGCTCTACTACGAGCGGGAACTCTGAGAGGGCGGCCTAGACAGGAAGTGCGTCGGCCTCGTCGAGGACGAGGAGGAAGCGACGCTCGGCATCTTCGCGGCTCGCCGCCATCGAGCGCTCCACTCGCCAGAGTCTTTGCGCGATCTCCACCAGATCGCCGGCAGCGAGCGCGCGGTCGGTCAGCCTCACCTCCGGCGCTCCCTCGCCGAGGAGCATCACTTCGTAGAGCGGCATCTCACCTCCCGCTGGGTTGAGAGGATTTCGGTCTGGTAGGCTCATACACGTCTTTTTAGAGACGAAATCCATTGAACGAAACTGAATATACGCAAAAGATGTCGTCTAAGTCAAGCTCCAGGGACAAGAAACCGTGGCGCTTCGTCACGAACCACACGCAGGTCCTGCTCTGCATTGCGCGTGACGCCGACGCCCGCCTTCGAGACATCTCCCTGATGGTGGGCATCACGGAGCGCGCGGCGCAGCGGATCGTGTCCGACCTCATCGAAGCCGGCTTCGTCGAACGGCAACGGGTCGGTCGCCGAAACCGCTACTTGGTCAACAGATCAGCGGCGATGCGTCATCCCGCTCAGTACGACCACGAGATCGGGGAGCTCCTCGACCTCCTGAGTCTCGACGAAGCTCCGCACGATCGAAGATCTGCCTGACCGCCGGCGGCGCTGACCGCCCTCACGCTCACCGCCGCAGCCGGGGCAGGGATCACCCGCCGCAGCCCCATCCGACGGGCAAGTCACACGTCTCGAGGGAGAGAGCAGCTTCTACACGGTCGAGAAGGCGACATGGGCGCTCGATCTCGCGCACGAGGTACTGAAGGTCGCGTACACGTCGCCGCGGGCGAAGCATGCGGCGCTCGTCGCCTGGGCTAAGAGCGTTGAGCATGTGCCTGCGTATTTCGACGATTTGCGATTGGGCGGGAAGTAGCGGGACCGGGGCAGATCCGAACGCCATGGCGCCGACTCCCGAGCCGGCCCCCACTCGAACCTACGAAACGTCAGCGCTCGCCGCTAGACGCTCTTCAGGCCACGTCCTCAACGACCAGCACCGGGTCATCGTCGTCGCTCGCGGCCGGTCGGACGTCGACCACGCGGAGCATCTTGTCCCGCCCGAGCGGGACCGTGTCGCCGGCTCCAGTTCGGGCACGGCGGCCTTGAGCGTCGGCGGGTCGGCGGGTGTCCCGTCCTCGAGCTCGAGGTTGAAGGCAAAGGCGCCCATTCCGGTTCTCCTTCCGTCGTCGACTGGGAACCGGACGGCGAACTGAGCCTATCGCGCGCTCGGGGCCCGCGGCGGCGAGGCGCGCCTAGTCAGTGTCGCCTAAGCCCCTATGGCGCGGGCGATTCGCGCCAATGTCACGACTCGTCCCTCTCCAGCAGCCAAACGCCCAAAGTGCGGGCCCGCCCCCACGGTGCGTCGAAGTAGACGGAGGCGTAACAGTCGACGGTCGCGTCGGGCGGCACCCATTCGACCCACCCGTTCGGGTACTTGACGAGGCGGCCCTTGGCCCAGCTGGGCACGAGGTTCTCGAACGACGGGAGCAGGTACTCCCTCCTGCCACGTCCCGGCCAGAAGCGTCCGCGGGCGGTCTTGGTCGCGGAAACACTTGCCGGGAGGTAGCCGTGCGAGTAGCAGGTGACCTTCCATTCGAGCTTGTTGCCTCCCCGTGTGGTCTGAGTCACGAGCTTGTGTCGGTAGCCATAGGACACATCCTCGGAGAGGATCGTCGCATCCGGCGTCCGCGAGTTCCTGTCGCTCGCCTTCGCGACTAGCTGCCACCCCGTTGCCGGCGCGGCTGCCTCCGCCGACGAGAGCGCGGCGGCCGCGACACAGGCGACGATCGCGACCGCTGTGACTGCTTTCCTCGTTCTCCGCATCAGTGGGATCCGGCGAGCCTTGCCTACGCCACGAAGCCGAGGTTGAAGGTGTACGTGTCGCTCCAGTAGCAGATGCGCTCGGTCGGGGCGCGGCCGGTGATGTAGCCGTAGCACACCTCGCCATGAGTGGAGCGGAGTCGGAACACGATCTGCCGCGGGCCCGACTTGACCAGCGTCCCCCTCTGCTCGTCGCCGTCCTGAATCCCGTGGAACCGAATCTGCCTAGGGTTCGGGTTCGTAAACGTCATCGCGGGGCGGTAGCCGTTATAGAGCAGCTTGGCCCTGATGTACCTGATGACCCGAGGCTTGTTCTTGAACGGTGCACAGGGCCACCCCAGCGGATACTTCCTGCGCATCGCTGCCTCCTGAACGGCGATCCGACGCTTCATCTCGACGATCTGGGCCGACGTTAGACCCAACCCGCCGAACCCCTCGAATCCTCGGACGCTGTCGTACGAAGCGAGGCGAGCACGGAGCGCCCTCTTCTGGTCGGCCGTCAGCCCGAGGTCAGCGATGACCCTGTCGACGCTCAGCGCCGTTCGATTGACCATCGACGTCTCGAGGCACTTTCCGATTCTCGGTGACACCGCGGCAGGAGCCGCCTGAACCGAGACGAGCGCGACGAGTGTGGTCGCGAGCGCGACGAACGCGAAGAAGATCCTCACCGGCGATCTATCGGCAGCGGAGCCGCTCCAGCGTGATGCCCCAATCGGGCTAAAAGCTCGATTCTGGACACGGCCGCACCGGCCATCTAGGCGCGCCGGCGTCAGCGTCCTACGCTCGAGCGCGGGGCGTGGGAAGGGCCGCGGACTTCGACCCGCGCCGCGGTCAAGATCCGCGCCCGGTGCGGCCATTTTGCGGCCACGCCGAGGAGAGCGTTTTCCTCTGGGCAAACGAAAACCCCGCCTGTGCGGGGCCTTCGTAGGTGGAGCGTACCGGGATCGAACCGGTGACCTCCGGCTTGCAAATTCTGTGCGGGGACTCGCCGTCGGTCCCCGTTGGTCTCGGTTCGTGGCTGATTGCGGGTTCACGCCGACTTGGCCTCGCCGGCGGTTGCCACCGCTTGCCGCCCGTGCGTTCCACGAACGTTCCAGGATGACGTCCCGACCACGACCGCCGCTGCGCCGAGCACCACCGTCGGCTGATGCGGGAGGCGGGCGTCACTGAGAAGACTCGACGGCCGTACCCGGGTCGCCCGGCATCTCGCGCCACAATTCCAAGCGGAAAGCAGACCACTAGGCGGGCGAGAACACGAACGAGCTGCCGCCGAGCAAGCCTCCGTATCTGTTCGCGGAGAAGGTGCCGAGGCCGGGCCAGACGTACCACCGGTAAACGCCACGATGCAGCCGGTAGCGGTGTCCGTGGTAGACCCACGAGCGCGGCACTTGGAAGTGGGTCGTCGCAGGCCACGCGCTGAAGATCTTCTTGCCGCGCACGAGCTGGACGTTGTAGTACTGGGCGCGCTTGACCGGCGTCCACCTGAGGACCGGCGCACGCGAGACGCGTTCGCCCGGCATCGGCGCGAAGAGCGTCCCCGGCGCGGCGACAGTGAGCGTCTTAGCGGCGCGGTTGCCTGCTTGGTCGATCGCCGTGACGGTGTAGCGGTAGCGCGTGTGGACCTTGACCCGGGTGTCGCGGAAGCTCGCCCTGGTCCCGCTGTAGACGAGCCCGGACTTGCCGCCGCCGGCGTTCGACGTCCGCATGACCTGAACGAGCTGCGTATCCGACGAGGCGACCCAGCTGAGATCGAGCCGGCGGGAGCCCGCCCGGACAGCGAGCTTCGACAGCGTCGGCGGCGTCTTGTCGAGCTTGATCGTCTTGCTGAGGGACATCGTCGTCGACCGATCGAGGCTCGTCGCCGTGCATGTAAACGTCGTTCCAGGCGTATCCGCGGTGAGCGTCGTGTTCGAGCAGCCGGTCGACGAATAGAGGGGCCCGCTGAACGACCAGTTGAGCGTGACGTTGCTGACATACCAGCCGTTCTGGCCGAGCGTCCCGTACACGCTCAGGTTGACGAGCGGCGCGTCGCCCGTCGCGCCCGGTGCGAGCGCCAGCATTGCGACCGCGGCGGCAGCCACGACGACGCGGCGGCCGACGAACGTCCGCGCTCCGGCGAAACCTCGTTTGAACCCGGCCCTTCCCCCGTACCGCGGCAACTCCGGGATCGGAATTCGCCGCATCGACGCCCCCTTCCGTCCCTCGTCGCGTCTAACGCGATTCGACGCTACTACGCCCTTTCTAGCGTGTCAATTTGGTGACCTAGGTTGCGGTAGTTGCGGTTCGGTAGTCGCTTTGGCGCCGTCGCGGGCCGTCTTGTGACCCTGTCGCAAACCCTCAAGACCCTCGCGTGACCGTGTTGTAAGGGTCGCGAGTGGTGTTGTGGTGCACCCCCCACACGCCAGGCTGAGGCTCGCCGGCCAAGATCGGTAGGCCCGCGGCAAATTGGGGTCTCTGCCGATGCCGTTCAGCGCGGTCGTCCTACCTTGCAACGTGACCGCCCACCCATGGAGGAGGCCGTGGACGAGACGTTCCGCATGCTGGGCCGAGAGGACGAGCTCGACCTCGAGCGTGAAGCCCACAGGCGCGCTCTCGCGGCCGCCGTGCAAGCGGACCATCGTGCTACCACAGCTGGTCTCGAACCGCAGCGGCGAAAGCGGGCGAAGCGACGAAGGTGGACGTGGCACGTGCCTGATCGGCTCGTTTCGTTGTTTCGCTGAGAGGAACTGCGTTGGCCCAAGTGCCGCCTACGGCGGAGGCGAGCGTCAAGGCGGTTCGTCTGGAGCTCGCCGGCCAAGATAGGTAGCGCCGCGCGACAAACTGGGCGCCGGTGCCGATGCGCTCCGGCCAGCCCGGACCTACCGTCTCTCCCGCGGGCAAGTCGCCGACGAAGGGAGGACGCAGATGGCGCGTTACGTCGTAGAACGAACCTTTCCGGACGGGTTGCGGGTCCCGGCCGGAGCGGAGGGCTCGGCCCACTGCCTGGCGATCGTCGAGCGGAACGCGTACGACGGCGTCACGTGGGTTCACTCGTATGTCAGCGACGACGGTCAAAGGACGTTCTGCGTCTACGACGCTCCGAGCCCAGAGGCAATTCGGAAGACGGCGAAGTACAACGCTCTTCCGGTCGACCGGATCACACAGGTCCGCGTCCTCGACCCGTACTTCTACGGCGGCGCTGGACCCGAGCAAGAGGACGCAGGAACGAGATCATGAGCCCAACGGGTGACCAGACGACGAGCTGGCGTTATGGCCGGCGCGGCTTTCTGAAGCGCCTGGGACTGGGGGCCGGCGCGGTCGCCGTGGGCGGC
Organism: uncultured Actinomycetes bacterium; assembly: GCA_963842235.1. Taxonomy (GTDB): domain Bacteria; phylum Actinomycetota; class Thermoleophilia; order Gaiellales; family Gaiellaceae; genus JACDAN01. The sequence continues at coordinate 451,614 of CAWJFT010000001.1, forward strand.
GGTATCTCGGGGTCGCTCGCCGGGCCGATGACCGCCGCGCCGGCACAGAGCCGCTTCGCCTTGACCGGCTCGCAGCACTTCGGGCGGATCTTCCGGAGGTTGGAGCCGTTTGCGCCGGCCAGCAGAGGCGTCACCAGGTCGCTCCTGGCGCTGGGGGCCCTCGGTGGGCCGCTCGACGCGGCGGACCAGCTCAGCGCGGGGCCGGTGCTGCTGATCACCGACCCGAGGCTGAGCGTGAACAACCCCGACAACCCGACCCACACCGCGGGCACGACCTTCTTCGGACAGTTCGTCGATCACGACATCACCTTCGACACGAGCTCGACGCTCGGCATTCCGACCGAGCCTTTGACGTCGCCGAACGGTCGGACACCCTCACTTGATCTCGATTCGGTCTACGGCGGCGGTCCGGCCGGGAGCCCGGCCCTTTATGACACGAGCAACGATCCAGCGAAGCTGTTGATCGATACCGGCGGTATTTTCGAGGACCTTCCGCGGCTGGTCGACGGCACGGCGATCATCGGCGACCCACGCAACGACGAGCACATGGTCATCGCGGGGCTGCAGTGCGCGTTCATCCTCTTCCACAACAAGGCGGTCGACTACGTGCGTGAGAAGGGCGCCGATACCTGGCAGCACGCGTTCGCGCAGGCGCGGCGGTTAACGACCTGGCACTACCAGTGGCTCGTGCTTCACGAGTTCCTGCCGCTCGTGGCCGGCCAGGCGATGGTCGACGACGTGATGACGCATGGCCGCCGCTTCTACACGGTCGGGGTGGGCGAAGCGTTTATGCCGGTGGAGTTCGCCGGGGCCTGCTACCGCTTCGGCCACAGCATGATTCGCCCCTCCTATCGCGCGAATCTCAAGGGCGACCACGGCGACCCGTTCTTCGGCTTCATTTTCGATCCAGGGCAGAACGGTGCGTCCCACGATCCGACGGATCTACGAGGTGGCTTCCGCGCGCCGCGCCGCTTCATCGGCTGGCAGACCTTCTTCGACTTCGGCGACGGGCAAGTGAAACGGAACAAGCGGATCGACACGCGCATCTCCACGCCGTTGTTCACGCTGCCGCTCGGCGCGATCGCCAGCCACGACCAGCCGACCGTGCTGCCGCAGCGCACTTTGCTCCGCCACCTGACCTGGAGCCTCCCCTCGGGCCAGTCGATCGCGGCCGCGATGGGCATCGACCCGATCCGCAAGCAAGACCTGCGTGAGCTCAAGCCGTACGGCTTCGACAAGCGCACCCCGCTCTGGTACTACGCGCTCAAGGAGGCCCAGTTGCTCGTAGACGGTCTGCACCTCGGGCCCGTCGCCGGTCGGATAGTTGCCGAGGTCCTGATCGGGCTCCTTCAGGCGGACCCGAACAGCTACCTCGTCGCCCAGCCCACCTGGCGGCCGACGTTCGGCTCGGCGGGGACGTTCACGATGACCGATTTCCTCATCTTCGCCGGCGTCGACCCGGCCACCCGCCACGTCCAGCAGCCGACGCACGCCTGACAGCGATCCCCGATCTGCGAGGTCTTCGAAGAGGGGTGCTGCCTGGTCAGGCTCAGAGCAAAACTTGTCTCTGCGCCCCACCCCGTGCACGATTGCCGTAGAACGATCCAGGATGTCGAGGAGGCAGTGGTGGACTCGCTGGTCGCAGTAGGTAGTGGACTCGTCGAGCGGGAGCGCGAACTTGCCTCCCTGGCCGAGGCACTCGCCCGTGTGAGGGAAGGCTCCGGGGGCCGGGTTGTGCTCGTCTCCGGCGAGGCGGGCATCGGCAAGACCGCGCTGATTCGGCGACATTGTGATGACTACGGGAAGGACGCCCGTGTTCTCTGGGGCGCGTGCGAGCCACTGCTTACGGCAAGCCCCCTCGAGCCGTTCGTCCAATTCGCCCCGTCGTGCGGCCGAGAGCTCCAGGAACTTCTCGAACGTGGCACGACTCCGCATGAGGTCACGCTGGCCCTGATGCGGGACTTGCGCCGAAAAGCGCCGTCGATCCTCGTCCTCGAGGACGTGCACTGGGCCGACGACGCAACGCTAGACGTGCTTCGGTTGCTCGGCCGGCGCCACAGCACCGTGCCAGTACTCGTCGTAGCGAGCTATCGCGACACCGAGCTCGGGCGGTTCCATCCGCTCCGGCGTGCGCTCGGCGAGCTTGGATCGAGCGAGTCGATTCAGCGGCTCCACCTTGCGCCGCTCTCGCTCGAGGCTGTGCATGCGCTGGCAGCGTCGACCTTTGTCGACGTCGAAGACCTCTACCGCAAGACGGGAGGCAACCCGTTCTTCGTCACAGAGGCAGTCGCCGCCGGCGAAGAGATCCCGACCACAGTCCGCGACGCCGTCCTTGCGCACGCAGCCCTGTTGACGGAGACGGCCTGGACGCTGTTGGAGGCAGTCGCCGTGTCGCCTGCGCAAGCAGAGTTGTGGCTGCTCGAGGCGATCGTCCCGCACGAGCTCGCGAGTCTCGAGGAGTGCCTCGAGGCAGGGATGCTCACGGCTGACCGTGGCGCAGTCCGGTTCCGCCACGAACTCGCGCGGTTGGCCATAGAAGAGGCGAGCGCTCCTGATCGCGTCGTCGTCCTGCATCGGGCCGCTCTGCGCGCTCTCGAGGCCAGCCCGATCGCTGCCGGCAATGCAGCACGACTCGCGCACCATGCCGAGGCTGCGGCTGATATGGACGCTGTGCTGCGATACGCGCCTGCCGCAGCTGCCCGCGCGGCATCGGTCGGCGCCCATCGCGAAGCTGCCGCTCAGTACGAGCGGGCGCTCCGCTTCGCGACCGCGATTCCGCCGGAGCACTGCGCACGTCTGTGGGAGCGCCGCTCGTACGAGTGCTTTCTCACGACGCAGGACGAGCAGGCGAGTATCGCGTCCGAGCAGGCGATCGCCAAGTATCGGGAGCTCGGTGACCGGAGAAAGGAGGCCGACGCGCTCCGCTGGCTCGCCCGCGTACAGCTCAACATGGGGCGTGCGCCGGAGGCGGTTCGCATCGCCGAAGAGGCCGTGTCACTGCTGAAGCAGCTTCCGCCCGGGCACGAGCTTGGCATGGCGTACTCCGCGCTCGCAGGCATCACGCTGTTCTCGGAGGACCCGGAGCAGACGGTTGGCTGGGCGGCAAGGGCGATCGAGGTGGCGAAGCGCCTCGACGACGGCGAGGTTCACGTCAGCGCTCTCGGCAGCTTGGGCGCGTCGGAGGCACTTCGTGGCTCGGCCGAGGGCCGGCGGAAGCTCGAGCGGATGTTTGCGCTTGCCACCGAGCGCGGTTTGGACGATCAGATCGGCCGCGCCTACGTCTTTCTCAGTATGGCGGCCTGCCGTGAGCGATCGCTGGACAGGATGGCGGGCCATGTCTTGCCAGGTCTCGCCTTCTGCGAAGAGCGCGACCTCCTCGTCTGGGCACGCATGTTGCTCGCGACGAAGAGCTGGCTCGAGCTCGAGCGAGGAGCTTGGGATCAGGCGGCAGAGACGACGTCGCTCGTCCTCTCCCAGCGGTGCACGCTCTCGACGCTGCAGGCCCGGATCGTGCTGGGGCTGCTGCGCGCACGCCGAGGCGACCCGAACCCATGGACACCGCTCGCCGAGGCCGACCGCGTCGCGCAAGGGATGGCGCAGCTCTGGTGGACGGCGCAGGTCGCGGCGGCGAAAGCTGAGGCGGCTTGGCTCGAGGGCCGGCCGGAGGAGGTCGGGTCGGCAACAGAGGACGCCTTTGCACTCGCCCTCCGATACCGCTCGCCGTGGCCGATCGGGGAGTTGGCCAGTTGGCGGCGGCGTGCGGGAATCGAGGAGGAAGTGCCTGAACGCCTCGCAGAGCCGTTCGCGCTTCAGCTCACCGGCCATTGGGCTCGCGCCTCCGAAGCATGGAGGAAGGCGGGCTGCCCATACGAGGCGGCACTTGCGCTCGCCGACGCGGACGAGGAGGGAGCGCTTCGACAAGCGCTCGAGGAATTCCAGGCGCTCGGCGCGCAACCGGCCGCGGCGATCGTTGCCCGCCGGCTCCGCGAACGCGGCGCGCGCGGGCTGCCCCGCGGACCGCGTCCTGCCACGCGGCAAAATCCCGCGGGTCTGACGCGGCGCGAGCTTGAAGTGCTCGCACTGGTTGCCGGCGGCCTGCGCAACGCCGACATCGCTGCACGTCTGGTGCTCTCCGAGCGCACCGTCGACCACCATGTCAGCGCGATCCTCCGCAAGTTGGGCGTCCGCACGCGCGCCCAGGCGAGCGCAACGGCAGTCCGTCTCGGGGTCGCCGGGAAAGAGACATAGGGCTGGAGGAACACGTTGGGCCGGAAGGATCGTCATAGACTTTGCGCGTGGACGCACGACAGGAGCGCGCCGCGCGAAACGAGGCGATGTACCGGGCCGTCAACCGGCCACGAGGTCCCACTCCGGTTTTGCGTGCCCCGCACGTCGAAGGCGCATCGGCCTCTCGCTTGGCGAGGTGAGAGGGACGGCTAGCGAGCCTCGGCAGCGGTCTGAGCGCCTCGGCGTCGGCGTCGGCGTCATCCGAATGAGGTCGCCGAATCGCACCTCGCACGCCACATCGCCGGTGCGGCGGCGTTCCATCCACCGTTCCGCAGCCGCCTTCGGACCCTTAGCGGAGAATCCGAAACGACCCGAATTGCGGGCAGTTTCGGTAGTGGAGCGTACCGGGATCGAACCGGTGACCTCCGGCTTGCAAAGCCGGCGCTCTCCCAGCTGAGCTAACGCCCCGAGTCGAGAAACAGTGTAGAGGCGCTCTCGTCGCCCGCTCAGCGAAGGAGCGCTCTGTGCGCTCCTTCGCGTGCCCGTGTGTCTATGCAGCCCGGTCGATGCGTTCCTCGAGGCGTGCGCGCCGGATGATCTCGTCCCGGTCGCCAAAGCGGGCGCGTGCCCGTGCCTCGCGGTGCTCGTCCCAGAGCGCGGCAATGCGATCGTCGAGCTCACGGAGCTCGGCGGCGAGGACGACGTCGTGTCCTTCCGACAGACGGTGCAAGAGCTCGGCGCGCTCCTCGCTGGCGCGCTCGATCTCCGTACGGATGTCTTGCAATGTGCTCACGCCTATGTAAACGAGGGCGCCGCGAGCGCCATTCCCTGGCTTAGCCGTAGCCGAGATCGTCAATCTGGTCCTCGTCCAGCCCGAAGAAATGACCGACTTCGTGGAGCACGGTGATGCGGATCTCGCGCTCCAGCTCGTCGTGATCCGGGAACGCACGCTCGAGCGGACGGCGGTAGATGACGATGCGGTCGGGAAGCGCGCCGGCGTGATCGAGCCCCGGCCCGAGCCCGTCGTACCAGCCGAAGAGGTCGGGCTCGTCCGGGCTCTCGTCCTCGACGACGACGGCGACGTTCTCGAGCGCCGTAGCGAGCTCGGGAGGCAGGCCTTCGAGCGCGGCGCGGACATGGTCCTCGAAGTCCATGGTCGAGCGACCTAGTACGCAGGGCGTAACGGACTGCGCTTGAGGAAGAGCCTGGCGGTCGCGACCCCGAAGGCGAAGCCGCCGATGTGGGCGAAGAATGCGACGCCGCCGCCGGCCTCGGGGCTCAGGAGCGAGAACCCGCCCGACCAGAGTTGCAACAGAAACCAGAAGCCGAGGAACAACCAGGCCGGGAACTCGCGGATGATGATGAAGAAGAAGAAGATCGCAGTGACGACGCTCGCGTTCGGCAGCAGCACGAGGTAGGCGCCGAGCACCGCCGAGATGGCGCCGCTTGCTCCGAGGTTCGGGATCTCGGCGGACGCCTGATCGGCGAAGGCCAGCGTGATCGCAGTCTGCAGCGCCGTCGCCGCGAAGCCTCCGAGGAAATAGAAGACGAGGTAGCGCACCTTGCCGTAGACGTCTTCGACGTTGTTTCCGAAGATCCACAGGAAGAGCATGTTCCCGCCCAGGTGCAGCAAGTTCGCGTGCATAAACATCGACGTGACCGCAGTCAGCGGCCAGTCCTGGCCCACGACCGCGCACGAGCGCTCCACCTCGCAGGGGTGGAACGCGAGCTCGTTGACGGCGTGCTGCTGGTCGGGCAGCTCGTAGAGGAAGTAGACGGCGACGTTGATGGCGATCAACGCCACCGTCACGATCGGAAACGACCGCGTCGGGACGTTGTCCTTGATCGGGATCACGCGGCGGCGCTACCGGATGACGAGCGCCATCAGCGCCTTCTGCGCGTGAAGGCGGTTCTCGGCCTGGTCCCAGACGGCTGACTGCGGCCCGTAGAGGATCTCCTCGGTGATCTCCTCGCCGTAGTGGGCGGGGAGGCAGTGGAGGACGATCGCCCCATTCCCGGCTTGTCCGAGGAGCTCGTCGGTGATTCCAAAGCCGGCGAGGTCGCGGAGGCGCCGCTCCCGTTCTTCCTCCTGGCCCATGCTCGTCCAGACGTCCGTATACAGGACGTCGGCGCCGCGGACGGCCTCGGCCGGGTCGTCGACGACCGCGACCTCGCCGCCTGAGGCCCGGGCGACGGCGATCGCACGCTCGTCCGGTTCGTAGCCGTGCGGCGTGGCGGCGACGAAGCTGGAACCGAGGCGGGCCGCGGCGACCATCAGCGAGGAGCAGACGTTGTTCCCGTCGCCGAGGTACGTCACACGCACGCCCTCGAGGCGGCCGAGCCGCTCGCGAATCGTGAGCATGTCGGCGAGCGCCTGGCACGGATGGGTCTCGTCCGTGAGGCCGTTGATGACCGGGATGCCGGCGTGCTCGGCGAGCTCATCGACGTCCGACTGGGCGAACGTTCGGATGACGATGCCGTCGAGGTAGCGCGAGAGCACCGTGGCCGTGTCCCGGATCGTCTCGCCGCGGCCGAGCTGGAGGTCGTCTGCGCGGAGGTAGAGGCCGTAGCCGCCGAGCTGTGCGATTCCGACCTCGAAGGAGACCCGGGTGCGCGTCGAGGGCTTCTGGAAGATCATGCCCAGCGAGCGGCCCGGGAGGACCTGTTGCTCATCGCGAGTGGTGGACTTGAGCCGTTCGGCGAGGTCGAGCACGAGCTCGAGCTCTCCGGAGGAGAAGTCGGCGACACGCGTGAAGCTGCGGCCTTTCAGCGTCTCCGGGACGTCCAGCATCCGCGTGGATGCTAGTGCGCTCGGACTCGAGGAGTCAGGTATCGGGGACGAGCTCTCGGAGCCGGGCCAGGCCGGCGAACATCCGGCTCTTGACCGTGCCGAGGGGGACGCCGAGCCGTTCGGCGAGCTCCGACTGCGTGAAGCCGCCGTAGTAGGCAAGCTCGAGCGCTTGGCGCTGGTCGGGGGGAAGCTGGGCGAGGGCGGCCTGGACGGCCGTCCTCTTGTCGCGCAGGTCGGCCTCCTCGTCGACGGTCGGCCCGCCGGCCTCCGGCGCTTCGTCGAGCGGATCGCCCCGCCGTCGGTCCTCGCGGCGGACGAGGTCGACCGCGCGGCGGTGGACGAGTGTCAGGACCCAGGTCGCCGCCTTTGCTCGCTCGCGCCGGTAGCCCTCAGCGGAGCGCCAGACGGCGAGGAACGCCTCTTGCACCGCGTCCTCGGCGAGCTCCTGGTCGCGAAGCACGCGAAAGGCGAGCCCGTACGCGACGCGTCCGAAGCGGTCGTAGAGGGCGCCGAGTGCGTCGTGGTCGCCTGAGGCGATCGCTTCCAAGAGCTCCTCGTCAGACCTCTGTGTCAATCGCCTCCGCCCGATCAGCGGCGCCAACGCTAACGCGTATTCAGACACTGGCGCTGGCGAGGATGTCGCCGTGGGGCGTCTCTGCGCCGCCCTCGTTTTCGAGCGTGACGGCCACGGTGCTGCCGTCCTGCACCGGGTGCGTGAGGGTCACCGTGCGACAGCCGCCGGCGAAGAGGCCAGCCGGGCGCGGCGTCTTGCCGTCGATCACCCACGCCTCGTACGTCTTGTTCGCGGGAGCCTCGTCGAAGCACACGACCAGCTGCGCTTCGGCACCGGAGACGATCAGCTGCCCGGGTGCGCCGTTCACGGCGACGACCCGCTGTCCACCGCCCTGGTTGTCTCGCAGAGAGTTCGCCCACAGTCCGAGCCCGATCGCGGCGAACGATGCGGCCACGGCAGCCACGGCAGTCACGGGAAAAAGCCACCGCCGAAAGGGAACGACCTCCGGGGGACGTTCCTCGCGTGCCGCGCGGAGAATTCGCTCGCGAAGCTCGGGGCGGGGAGCCGGTCCCTCCTGCGCGTACGCGAGCTGCGCCGCGCCCTCGCGCAGGGAAGCGACCTCCTCGCGGCAGTCGTCGCAGGTGTCGAGGTGCCGCTCGTACGTCCACCGGTCCTCCGGATCGAGGGCGTTGAGGGCGTATGCCGCCGCCAGGTCGTGGAGCTCGGGCTGGGCCATGCGCATCATTCTTATTCGCACGGCCCAGCCAAGTGGTTCAGAACGGATACGGCGCGAGCGCCCACGCAGCTGCTCCGTACCAGACAGCGAACCCCAGGCTCGCGAGACCGAACCCCGGGGCGATGGCCGCGAACGAGGCCCGCAGCGGGCGACTCGCGAGTGCGGCACCGAAGCCGGTGGAGAGGATCGTCATCGAGACGGCGGTGAAGATCGCCAGCAGCGCAAGGGCGAGAATCCCGAGTGCCTGAGACTCGATCGACGCGACGAGCAGGATGCCGACTCCGGCGCTTCCGCCCATGCCGTGGACGAGGCCGATCGCGAACGCACTGAGCTTCGTGCGGCCGCGGTGCGGATGGGAGTGCTCTTCGCTCAGGCGGAAAAGCCCTTTCCGCCAGCGGACGATCAGCCGGATCGCGAGCGCGGCGATGACGAACGCAATCGCGGTCTCGGCGGCCTGCTGCACGCGCTCCGGCAGGTACTGGTCGAGCAGCAGGACCGGGACGCCGAACACGAAGAGCGTGCACGCGTGGCCGAGGCCCCACGCAGCGCCGAGGCCGGCCGCAGCCCGGGTAGCGTTCTCTCGAGCGCCGGCGACGAGCGTCGTGACGGCGGCAACGTGATCCGGGTCGGTCGCGTGCCGCAGGCCGAGCAGGATGGCGACGACCACGACCAGCCAGACGGAGGCGCCGTCCGAGTACGAGGCGATGAAGTCGTCGAGTCCGAACATTCGAAGCTCCTTTCAGGTGAGAGTAGGGAGTGACCGGAAGGTCATGACGAGGCCGAGGGCGACGATCGCCGCAGCGCTGACGGCCGGCAGCGCCCGCACGACCGCGCCCTCGAAGCTCATGCGGGAGAAGAGCTGCTTCGCGGAAATCGCAAGCAGGCCGATGCCGGTGATCACCGACGCCAGCCCGAGGCTGAACGCGACGATCAGGAGCAGCCCGAAGCCGACGCGGTGAAGGGAGATCGCCGCGAGCAGGACGACGAGCGCGGTGGGGCAGGGGAGGATCCCGCCGGAGATTCCGACCGCGATCAGCCCGCGCGGACTGTGGTCGTGGTGGTCGTGGTGGTGGTCGTCGTGGTGGTGGTGGTGCCTGGAGCGCCGTAGCCGTCGGCGCAGGACGCCGAGGCCGACGCCGACGACGAGGAGCGCCGAGACGAGGTTGAGCCAGGGATAGAGATCCTCCGGAACGACGAATTCGGAGAGCGCGAGCGTCACGACGCCCAGCGCGAACACGCCGATCGTGTGCGTGACGGTCACGATCCCGCCGAGGGCCAGGGCATGGCGCGCCTTGCCCCGCGATCCGACGAGGTAGGCGGCGACAATCGCCTTGCCGTGCCCCGGGGTGAGCGCGTGCGCCGCGCCCCAGAAGAGCGCGAGGGCCAGGGAGAGCAGGATCAGCCCCGGGCCCAGGTCCTCGCGGGCGATGAGCGACTCGAAACCGCCGCCCTGGTGCGCGGCGGCCGGGTTGCTCCCCAGCGCGGGGGGAACACCGGGGAGCGTCCCGGGCCTGAGCGTCGCCTTCGCGGAGGTCGAGTCGGCGGGCTCCTGGAGGAGATCCTTGGGATACGACCGGAGCTCGTCGCTCGCGCTTCGCTCCGGCGCCGTCGAGGTGAGGAGCTGGGCACCCCGGTCGGCGCGGACGACGACTTCCTTCCAACCAAGCCGCCCGGCGAAGTTCGCGTCGCGGAAGGCAACGGATCGTCCGCTCGGCCCCGCGTCGTAGACCGCATCGAGGCGCAGCGTCGGGAGGCCGCCGGCGCCGGGTCGCCGCTGGACCTGCTTGGAGAGCACCCGGAGCGGCACCCGGTCTCCGTCGACGGTCAGGTGGAGACTTGCAGCGAGCTCACGGGCGATTCCCGGCCGGCGGAAGCGAGCCCCCTCCTGGTAGGTGGGGATCTCCGCGAGGTCGACGGCGTAGTGCAGGTAGACACGGTTGCCGGAGAGCTCGACACCGGCGTAGCGGTTGATCGTGAAGTTGCCGAGCGGGTGTGCCAGCGCGCCGGCTGGCGCCAGGAGCGCAAGGCCTGCGAGGACGACGGCAAGCCGCCTCACGAGAGCGCCTCCCGGGCAACCGGTGCCCAGACGAGCGAGAAGTTCGGGTTCGTCCGGAGTGCGCGGCGGAACCAGCGCTTGGCCTCGAGCTGGTGCCCGAGGCAGCGCTCGATCATCCCGCGGTGGAAGAACTTGGGCGCGTCGCGCGTACCCAACCGAAGCGCGCGCTTCGAGAAGCGCAGCGCTTGGCCGCATCGGCCGTTACGCGCCAGCGCCCAAGCCAGGACGCCGTCCGCCTCGATGCTCGGGCGCTCGCGCTGGGCGCGGCGGGCGCGGTCGAGCGATTCCCGGAGGCGGACGCCGTGGTCGACATTGAAGAGTGCGAGCTCGAGATCCGTGGCGACGCCGTTCGCAACGAACAGGCGGTCGAGCACGCCGACGAGCCGATACTGAGCACGCGCCGCGACCGGCTGGCCACTCGCGCGATGGAGATCGCCCAGCGCGCCCACGAACTGCGGCAGCGGCGTTTGCTGCACGGCCCGGCGCTCGAGACGGATCGCCTTCGCGAACCGCCCTCGAGCGGCCTCGACATGCGCAAGCGCGTCGAGCGCGTGGACGTAACCGGGGTAGGCGGCGAGGGCGCGGCGGTATTGCCGCGTCGCCTCGGTCGTTCGGCCCTGCGAGAAGTAGAGCTTGCCCAGCTGCGTGCGCGCCCAGGCCGAGGGCTCTCCGGCGTCGCCGGCCGAATCGACGGCGAGCTGCATCGCAGCGATGGCCCCGTCGGTGTAACCGAGGAGCTCGCGCGCGTAGGAAATCCGTGAGTAGGCGGTCAGGCCGGGCTTCAGCTCTCCGAGGCGGTCGAAGTTGCGAAACGCCTCGTCGTAGCGGCCGAGCTCGATGAGCGAGTCTCCGATGACGCCGTACACGAGGGCCGTGTCCGGGGACAGTCCCTGGACGCGCCTCGCGAGCGCTAGGCCCTCCCGGAAGCGGTGCCGAGTGTTTGCCAGCGACGCCAAGCCGATCAGGGTCTCGACGTCGTTCGGCTCGGCGGCGCGCGCCTGGTTCAGCGCCCGCTCGGCGCGCGTGTAGTGGGCGGGCTCGCCGGTGCGGCGGGCGGCGTCGAGCTCCCGCACGCCAAGACGAACGAGCTGGCGGGTGCTCGGCGCCGCGGCGCCGTCCTCGTGGCGAAGCGTCCCGCCGGCGAGGAGAGCGGTGGCGGCAAGTGCCGCCACCGCTCCTGCAAGCAGCAGCCGCTTCACGGCTTCTGCTGGCCCTTCGCGTTGTCGAACCCGCTCGGCGGGATGTTCTCGTACGGAAAGACGTTCAGGTTCGGAACGTCGTTCCCGTCGACACCGTCACCGAGGAGGTCGCCGGCCGGGTGGCCCTTGAGCTTCCCGGCGACTGCGCGCTCCGCGATGTCGATGACATCGTCTCCGAGCCGGCGCCCGTTCGGGAAGCCGGCCAGGTCGCCGCCGAAGACGCCGAGCCTGTTCGGCATCGTCGTCGGCGGGATCGAGAGGTTGATCCGGAGCATGTCGGCGAGCTTCGAGCCGGTGTTGTTCAGCCCGGGCACGCCGGTCAGGAGCACGGCGACGAGGTCGTCACGGTTCTGTTCCGGGACGCCGAGGCCGTACAGCTGGTTGATCACGGCGGCCAGGATCGGCTGCCGGTAGTACTGGACGAACTGCGCATCCGTAGCCGGGCTCAAGCGGTTCCAACGATCCTTGAGCTTGGTCGGGATGATCACTTCGTTGATGAGCGGGTTGCCCAGGCGCGAGACCTGGACCCACTGCCGCTCCTGCTGGTAGCGGCGGACGCCCTTCTGGCGGTAGCTGCGGATCTTCATCTGCGGCCGCTCAGTGGTCGCCCAGACGCCGACCGTGTGGTCGGAGTCGTCGAGCTGGGAGATCGGGACCTGCAGTGCGATCCCGTGGACGGCGTAGTTGGCGAAGAAGTCCTTGCCGCCGCCCATGTTGCCGGTGCCCTTGCGGATCGCTACCAGGTCGAAGATCGCGCCGATGTCGGCGTAGAACGCGTCCTCACGCTGGCCGGCGAAGACCTTCCCGCCGCCGGCGAGGCTCGTGACCGCGTTCGCGGCCGTCTGGGCGTAGTTCGGGGTCGTCCGCGGGCCGATGTTGTTCGGCGGAGTGACGCCGCGGGCGACGACGAGCTCCTGGCCGTTCTTCACGCGCGTGACGGTGTAGTCCTGCACGGTGTTGCCGAGGAACAGCGAGGCATCGCGGTTCTTGAACCGGAACCGGTACGTGACGTCAGCCTTGGCGTCGCCGTTCCGGTCGATGTTGACCGCGTACCTGGCCCGCTCCGAGAAGCGGTACCAGTTCGGCCCTGCGGCCGGATCCTCGGCCGGGATCCAGTTTGCGATCACGGTGAGGGAGTTGGGTGCGTCCGTGCTTCTGTACGCGTAGAGGTCGGTGTTGTCAGCCGACGGGTCCTCGGCGATCAGCGGCGCTTCGCGGTGACTCGAGGCCTGGCTCGCGGCGGGTGCGAGCTTGCCCACGAGGAGCACCGATGCTGCGACGACGATGCCGAGCACGGCTAGTACGAGAGTGCGCATGGAGGGTGTGGCTCCTTTCACTCGGAGTGGTCAGAGCCACATTCGGCCGACCCCGCAGACCGGTTCGGCGGCGCCCCCGTCTACGCGGTGACTCGGGTGCCGGCGTTGCCGGCGAGTGCGTCCTCGACCCGGTCGAGCGCAGTGATCGTCGCCTCGCCTCCCGCGCGGGCGACGGCGATCGCCGCTTCGAGCTTGGGGCGGATGGAGCCCTCGGCGAGCTCGGGGAGCAGCGCTTCGGCCTCGTCGACCGAGAGCTCTCGCAGCTCCTCTTCGCCCGGTCGGCCGAAGCGGCGCCTGACTGACGCTACGTCGGTGAGGATCAGCAGCCGCTCGGCGCCGAGGCCGACCGCCAGGAGCGCGGAGGCCCGGTCCTTGTCGATGACGGCATCGACGCCGTGGAACCGCCCGTTCCGCGCGACGACGGGGATGCCGCCGCCGCCGCAGGCGATCGGGACCATGCCTGCGTCGAGGAGCGTCCGAATCTGTACCAGCTCGACGACCTCGAGCGGAATGGGGGAGGGGACGGTGCGACGCCAGCCGCGGCCCTGCTGCTCGGCCAGCGACCAACCACGCTCGCGTTCGAGCTGCCGAGCCTGCTCGCGGGAGTAGAAGGGGCCGATGGGCTTCGTCGGGTGCTCGAAGGCCGGGTCGTCCTCGGCGACGACGACGTGCGTGAGCAGGCACGCGACGGGTCGGCCCGTCAGTGGCCCGAGCTCGGCCGCGATCAGCGCGCCGATCTCGGCCTGCGTCTGGGCGACGGCGAGGTAGAGCGGCAACGGAGGAACCTCGTCGGCCGCGCGCTCCTGTCGCAGCAGCTCGTTCCCGACCTGCGGGCCGTTTCCGTGGGTGATCACGAGGCGCGGTTCCTCGAGGATCGGCGCCAACGACGCTGCCGCCTCGCGGAGCCGGGCAGACTGCTCGGCCGTCGTCCCACGGTCACCGGGCCGGATCAGCGCATTGCCCCCGAGGGCAACGACGATCGTCAAGCGACGACGGCGGTGGCCGTTCCGGTGATGAGGCCGTGCTCGGCGAGCAGGTCGGCAAGCGTCGGCTCGCCCAGCTCCTGCAGCCGGTAGGTGACGCGGAGCGCCGGCTTGTCGAAGTCGATCACACGGCGCAGGTCGATCGGCGTCCCGATCAGGACGACGTCGGCGTCCGAGCGCTCGATCGTCTCGCGGAGCTCCTGCATCTGCTCGCGCCCGTACCCCATCGCCGGCAGGAGGTCCGTGATGTGCGGCCACTCCTCCAGCGTCTTGGCGATCGAGCCGACCGCGAAGGGCCTGGGGTCGACGAGCTCCGCGGCGCCGTTGGCTTTCGCCGCGAGCACGGCTGCGCCGTAGGCCATCTCGCCGTGCGTCAGCGTGGGGCCGTCCTCGATCGCGAGCACGCGGCGGCCCTTGATCTGGAGGCCGTTCTCCTCGATGTGGATCGGTGAGGCGGCAAGGACGATTCTTGCGGCCGGATTGTGCGTTCGGATCGAATCGAGCACGGCCTCGACGCCTTCCGGCGGCGCCGAGTCGACCTTGTTGACGACGCACACATCGGCCATGCGGAGGTTCGTCTCGCCCGGGTGGTACCGAAGCTCGTGACCGGGGCGATGCGGATCGACGACGACGATGTGAAGATTGGGCTTGATGAACGGCGTGTCGTTGTTGCCGCCGTCCCACACGATCACGTCCGCCTCCTGCTCGGCCCGGTCGAGGATCGCCGCGTAGTCGATCCCGGCGAAGACGAGGTTGCCTTCGGCAAGGTGCGGCTCGTACTCCTCCCGCTCCTCGATCGTGCAGTCGGCCGCGTCGAGATCGGCGTAGTCGGCGAAGCGCTGGACGGCCTGCTTGGTCAGGTCGCCATAGGGCATGGGATGGCGGAGCACGGCAACCCGCTTCCCGTCGTTGCGGAGCAGCGCCGCGACGTGCCGCGTCGTCTGGCTCTTGCCCGAGCCGGTCCGGACCGCGCACACGGCGACGACCGGCTTGGACGACGTCAGCATCGTCTCGTCCGGCGGCAGGAGCGTGAACTCGGCGCCGGCGGCGAGCACGCGGGAGCCGACATGCATCACGTGCTCGTGCGTCACGTCGGAGTAGGAGAAGACGACGTCGTCGACACGATGGTCGCGAATCAACTCCTCGAGCTCTGCTTCCCGGTGGATGCGGATGCCGTCCGGGTACAGATTCCCGGCGAGCTCGGCTGGATAGACCCGGCCGTCGATGTTGGGGATCTGCGTCGCAGTGAACGCGACGACCTCGTACTCGGGCCGCCCCCGGTAGGCGAGGTTGAAGTTGTGGAAGTCCCGACCCGCGGCGCCCACGATCAGGACTCGTCTGCGCATGAATAAAGAGTATTCAGTTTCCAGGACGTCGCGGTCCGGACCAGCCCCGCCGTTCGGTTAGATTCGCACCATGGCCCGGTTTCCAGAGGCGCTGAACGAGCAGGTCGCGTACGAGTTCGCGGCGTCGCAGCAGTACGTCGCGATCGCCGCCCATTACGACGCGGAGACGCTCCCGCAGCTTGCGACCACCTTCTACCGTCAGGCGGTCGAGGAGCGAAACCACGCGATGATGATCGTCCAGTTCCTCCTGGATGCAGACCTGCCCGTCAAGATTCCGGGCGTCGAGGCACCCCGCACCGACTTCGGGAGTTCCACGGAGCCCGTCGAGCTCGCCCTCGAGCAGGAGAAGCGCGTGACCGATCAGATCACGGCGCTCGTCGCGCTCGCGCGCGAAGAGGGCAACCTGGTCGGCGAGCAGTTCCTCCACTGGTTCCTGCAGGAGCAGCGCGAGGAGGTCGCCTCGATGGCTGACTTGCTCCGGATCGTCGAGCGTGCCGGCGACAACGTGCTCCTCGTCGAGGAGTACCTCGCGCGCACGAGCGGCGAAGCGAGCCCGCTCGAGGCAGGCGCGCCTCCTGCGGCAGGCGGCGCGCTCTAGCTCAGCTGCTCGCGGAGGGTCTGGGCGAAGGCCTCAAGCTCGAGCTCCTCGCCGGTGACCTCGCCAAGGAGCTCGTCCCCGTTCAGGCGGTGGCCTTCGGACCAGAGCTCGCGGAGCATCCCGCCTGCCTTCCGGTCGGCGAACCAGCCTGACCCGAAGCGCTCGCGGAAGTGCTCGCGCAGCTGCGCCTGCAGTGCCCACGAGCGGAGATAGCCAGTGACGTAGAAGCTCGAGTCGATGTCGCCCAGGAAGTCGGTCGGGCTGGGCTCGATCTTCAGCGCGTCGCCGAGCAGCTCGATGTAACGCGACGACAGGGCCTCCTGATCGAGGCCGCGCCGGCCATGGAACTCGAGCTCGTAGAGCAGCTTCGCGCAGTAGCGGCGCAGGAGGTAGAGCGAGCCGGTTGCGGCCTCTGCCGTCCACTCCTCCGGCTTCGGGAAGTCGAGCCGACGCGAGAGCCAGCCCGGTTCCATCAGCAGGTGCTCCATCAGCGTCGCCCAGGCCTCGGTGACGGCGACGTCGCCGAGGCGCTTCGCCTCGACGGGGAGATCCTCGTCCACATGGGCGTAGTGCTCCGTGTGGCCGGCTTCGTGGAAGAGCGCGCGCCAGTCGTCGGCGCCGCCCATCGGCTGGATGACGAGGACGACACGGCCGGGCACCTCGATCGGCGCGCAGAAGGCCCGTGGGCTCTTCTTCGGCCGCTGCTCGATGTCGAGCTCCACATTCTCCTGCGAGCGGAGATCGATGCCGAGGTCGGCGAGCGTGACCTCGAGCGCCGGCATCATCTTCTGGGCCGGGAACGCCTGGTCCCAGCCGACGGCGCGGAAGACGCGCGTCACGTCCCACCGCTCCGCGTCGTCGAGGCCGACGCCGGCTCGCAGCCGGAAGAGCCGATCGGCCGTTTCCTCGTACAGCCGCTCCGTCGACTCCAGCACCTCGCGACACTGGTCGGCAAGCGCCTCGAGCCGGAAACCGAACCGGCGGTAGAGGTCGGCATAGGTCTCTGACCCCAGGCTGGGAATCGCGTCGTCGACCGTCTCGGCGGCGTCCGCGAGAATCGGGTTGATGTGCTCCTCGGTCAGGCGGTTTCTGGCCTTCTCGAGCCGCTGTCGCCGATCACGGTCGTCCTCGTTGGCCATCGTCGGACGGATCATTCGGTAGCCCACCGTCTCGCCGTCGACGGTTGCCTCGAGCTCGGCCTCGAGGGCGGCGGTCTTTTCGCTGTGCTCCCGGGTCAGCTCGGCGAGGTAGTTCTCGCAGGCGAAGCGCCACAGCTCGTCCACCCCGTGATCGCCGTCGACCGCCTGGCCGAGCGCCTGTGCTTGCTCCAGCGTCGAGAGTTCCGGATAGCGCTGGTAGATCGGCTCGAGGTCGAGCGTGTCCTTGTGACCGGCGTAGTGGAGGTAGTACTCCTCGTCGAGCTCGGCGACGAACCGGTCGATCCGCTCCCGGTAGGTGTCGAGCTCGCGGGTGGTGGGCGGCGCTTCCGGCACGGCCTCGTAGGATAGTTAGCGCCTGATGCGTGAGATCAGCCTCCGGAGTGAGCGGCGCACCCAGCTGATCGAGATCACGCGCGACGTCGAGCTCGCGCTGGAGGGCTCCGGAGGATCGGCCGTCCTCGTCTTCGTGCCGCACACGACCGCCGGCGTGACGATCAACGAGCACGCAGACCCGGCCGTGGCGCGCGACTTCGAGCGCGCGCTGGAACGATTGGTCCGCGACGACTGGGGCTGGGAGCACGTCGAAGCGGGCGAGGAGAACGCCCCCTCGCACATCCGCTCCGCGCTGATGAGCCCGCAGGTCGTCGTTCCGGTGGTGAACGGCCGCCTCGCGCTCGGGACCTGGCAAGGGATCTTCTTCTGCGAGTTCGACGGGCCGCGAACCCGCAAGGTGCTCGTCACCGCGTTGCAGTGATCGAGGTCGAGCACCTCACGAAGCGCTACGGCAAGACGGTCGCCGTCGACGACCTCTCCTTCCGGGTGACCCCCGGACGGATCACGGGATTTCTCGGCCCCAACGGCGCGGGGAAGACAACCACGCTGAAGGCGATCCTCGCCCTCGTTCGCCCTACGTCCGGAACCACCCGCGTACTGGGCAAGCACTACCGCGACCTCGATGAGCCGATTCGCAAAGTCGGGGCCGTCCTCGAGACCTCGCGCTACCACCCCGGCCGATCGGGGCGGAACCACCTCCGTGTCGTGGCGGCGCAGGCGGGAATCCCTCGTGCCCGTGTCGAGGAGGTGCTCGAGCTCGTGGCCATGAGCCGGGACGGGAAGCGCCGAGTCGGTGGGTACTCGCTCGGCATGCGGCAACGGCTGGGGTTGGCCGCAGCGCTGCTCGGCGATCCGGAGCTCCTGATCCTCGACGAGCCGGCGAACGGGCTCGATCCGGCCGGGATCCGCTGGCTGCGCGACCTTCTGCGTTCGCTCTCCTCGAGAGGGTCGCACGATCCTCGTCTCGAGCCATGTCCTCGCGGAGGTGGAGCAGATCGCCGACGAGGTCGTGATCATCCACCGCGGGCGCTTCGTGACCCAGTCGTCCACCGCGGAGCTCGCGGCGCGGGCTGCGGCCGGCGTACGAGTGCGGAGCCCACAGGCTGAGCGGCTCCGCGACGTGCTCATTGGCGCGGGGATGAGCGTGGCCGAGATGGACGGCGGTGCGCTCGCCGTGTCGGACGGGACGCCCGAGCGCGTCGGCGAGCTCGCGGCCGCCAACGGCATCGTCCTCCACGAGCTCGCGGCGGAGAAGGCCACGCTCGAAGAGGCGTTCCTCGAGCTCACGGGCGGTGAGACGACGACATGAGGCTGCTCCACGCCGAGGCGCTGAAGGTGCGGACTGCGCCTCGAACGCTGATCGGGCTCGTGCTCGGCCTCTTCGCGCTCGTTGCCCTCGGAGCCGGTTCGACCGCGAGCGGCGTCCACCGGTCGCCGCTCGGTGAGGAGGACACGGTCTGGGACGTGATCACCGTTGCGACGACGGCGGTGATCTTCACGTTGGTCCTCGGGATCTTGATCGTGACCTGGGAGTACCGCCACGGCACGATCACCCAGACATTCCTCGCCACGCCGCAGCGTGAACGCGTCATGACCGCCAAGTACGCGATCTCGGGCGCGACCGGCGCCGTCCTTGGAGGGCTCTCGGTCCTCGTCGTGGTCGTGACCATGCTCTTCTGGGTCTCGTTCGACCTCACCTCGGGGCAGTGGCAGCTGATCGGGAGAATCGTCTTCGCCGCGGCGCTCTGGGGCATCATGGGCGCCGGTCTCGGGGCGCTGCTCCAGTCCCAGGTGGGCGCGATCGTGACGGCCTTCGTCTGGTTTCTCGTCGCCGAGCCGCTGATCGGAGTGCGCTTCGACCACTTCGCAGACTATTTGCCCGGTGGCGCGCTCGATCGGCTCACAGCCCGCGGTTCGGTCGAAGGAATCCAGGAAGGTCCGAGCGGCGCCTCGTTCGGCCTCTGGGGTGCGGCGCTCATCGCCGTGGGCTATGCGGTGGGCGTCGCCGTCCTCGGCGCCGCCTCCGCGCTGTGGCGCGACGTCAGCTGAACCGCCGGGAGACCCGGATCGGGACAGGCGTCTGGATGCAGGAGGTGCCCGAGTTGGCGAACGCCGTCGGCGACCCTCGGCGACGGGCGCGAGTAGTAGGCGTTTGCGTCAACCGCGACGCTCGGCGCGGGCAAGTCGGCACCGCGAGCCTCCTCGGCTCCGCGATTGGCATCGAAGCCGCACGCGGCGACGATCACGACCTCCGGTCGCTCGGCACGCACCGCACTCCAACTGACTGGGAATGAGGGCTGTCCGGCCCGTCCCAGCACGTCCTGCCCGCCTGCTGCGGCCACCATCTCGGGAAGCCAGTGCCCCGCGGCAAACGGCGGGTCGATCCACTCGGCGACGAAGACCCGGCGGGTGGGACGGCCCGCGACTGCCCATCTGACTGCGTCGATCGCCGAGCGCATCTCTTCGACAACGTGGCGTCCTCGCTCGGGAACGCCAAGCCGCTGAGCGAGCGTCTCGACCGAACGCGCGATGTCGTCCAGCGTGGCCGGGTTGAGCGAAATCACCTCAGCGCCGACCGGGCAGAGGCTCGAGACATCGTCAGCCGAAACGGCGCAGACGGTGCAGAGATCCTGCGTCACGATCACGTCCGGCGCGAGCGTCGCGAGCACTTCCTCGTCGACGGCGTAGAGGGAGCGGCCGTCGGCCACGGCGTCCCTCACCGCGGAGTCGATCTCGGGACTCGTCAGCGTCGAGGAGTCGACACGCGAGGCTGTGACGACCGGGAGACCGCGCGCTTCCGGGGGCCAGTCGCACTCCTCCGAGACGCCGACGAGCGAGTCGATGAGCCCGAGACGGCCGATGATCTCGGTGGCGCTGGGGAGGAGGGAGCAAATGCGCACCGGCCGGCCACTCTATCCCCGGGCTAGGCTGGCTTCGTGGCCGCCCCCGTAACGCGTGACCAGGAGCTCGAGCTCTCGGTCGAGTCGCTCGCTTTCGGCGGCAACGGTGTTGCGCGGCTGAACGGGTTCGTCGTCTTCGTCCGCCGCGGTCTTCCGGGAGACAAGGTGAGGGCCCGCGTGACGAAGGTGCAGCGGCGGCACGCGGAGGCGCTCGCCGTCGAGGTGCTCGAGCCGAGCCCGCTGCGGGTGGAGGCGCCGTGTGAGCATTACCCCGCCTGCGGCGGCTGCCGGTTCCAGGATCTGGCGTACGAGGCGCAGCTCGAGGCGAAGGCCGGTCAGGTACGCGACGCGCTCGTCCGCATCGCGGGGATCCCGGAACCGCCGCTCGAGCCGATCGTCCCGGCCGAGTCGATCTTCCACTACAGGAACAAGCTCGAGTACTCGTTCACGGAAACGCTGGAGGGCCCGACGCTCGGCTTCCACCGGGCCGGTCGCTGGGACGAGGTCCTGAGCATCGAACGCTGCTGGCTGACGACCGACCTCGGGAATGCCGTCCGCCTGGCTGTTCGGGAGTGGGCCCGAGAGGCCGGTCTTCGCGCGTACGACCAGGCCGAGGGCACCGGGTATCTGCGCCACCTCGTCTATCGCGAAGGACGGAACACCGGGCAGGTGCTCGTCCAGCTCGTGACGGCGCCCGGCGAGCTCCATGACGCCGACGGGCTCGTGGCTGCGCTGCGCCGCTTTCCGGAGGTGCGGTCGATTCACCACTCGGTCAACGAGACACCGGCGGAGGTGACGAATCTGCCGACGACGCTGCTCTGGGGCGAGGATGCGATCGAAGAGGAGCTCCATGGGTTGCGCTTCCGTATCCGCCCGGGCGCCTTCCTCCAGACGAATACGGCCATGGCCGAGCGCCTCTACGAAGTCGCGATCGAGTTCGCGTCGCTCACGGGAAAGGAGACGGTGTGGGATCTCTACTGCGGGATCGGGTCTATCGGCCTCGCGATGGCGCGGGATTCGCTGACCGTCTGGGGCGTCGACCTCTCCGAGGAGTCGATTGCCTGCGCGCTCGAGAACGCCGACTTGAACGGGATCATGAACGCTGCCTTCTTTGCAGGCGACGTCGGCCAGTCGGTGGAGGAGCTCAAGGACCGATCCGGTGCGCCCGATATCGTCGTCGTCGATCCACCGCGGGCCGGGTTGTCCGGCAAGGCCGTGCGGCGGCTCGGGCGCATCGGCGCGCCGAGGATCGTCTACGTCTCCTGCAATCCGACCACGCTCGCGGGGAACGTCAAGCAGCTAGCGGCGGACTGGGGCTATGAGCTCCGCCGCGCGCGCCCGGTGGACATGTTCCCGCACACGCCGCACGTCGAGGCCGTGGCGCTGCTCGAGCGGGCCGGATGACGTCTGAGGCCATGTCTGGGGGCCAGGCCCCGGGACCTGTCTAAACCGGTCGAGTCCGCGGTCGCAGCCGGGCGACGAGCGCCACCGCCGACACGATCGCCCACACGCCCTCCAGCAGCAGGAAGCCCCACTGCTCCTCGTGCCACGCGAGGATCGCCAGCGCCGTCGCCCCGACGAGGTTCAAGCCGATGTACCAGTACGAACGCTGGTTGAGCAGGCCGAACTGCGCCAGCGCGTAGGCGGCGAGGATCAGCAGCGCGCCGACTATCTGGGCCGCTTGCGCCACTGCTGGAACTCCCGCCAGAGCAAATCGACATTGGGGATCAGAAAGCCGAACGCAAGTCCCGGCAGCGCCGGCAGCCCGCCCACGTCCCACACCACGGCTATGAGCATCGTCAGGCCGAGCGAAAGGGTGAGTGCCACCCACGTCCAGCCGACGCGCAGGTTCCAGCGGTCGGCTGCCGCCAGGAACAACGCGAAGAACAGAAGATCCGGAAGGCCGAGGTTGGCGGAAGTCAGCCCGCCCGGCGCCGGGAAGGCGAACGAGAGTGTGTCGAAGATCTGCGGCTGCTCCTCGACGATGTGCCGCGTGGGCCCTCGCCAGACCGAGACCGCGTCGACCCAGGGGATGATGAGCGCGACGAGCGCAACCCAGAGAACGGTCTCGAAGTAGCCGAGGAACCAGAACCCGAAGCTGGTCATCAGCGCGAGCTTCGAGAAGTTCGCGAGCGCGTCCAGGCCGGCCGCCTCGAAGATCACGGTGACGACGAGAAACGCGGCGGCGAGCAGGAACAGGCCGTCTGCGCGGCGGTACGGCAAAACCAGGTAGACGAGCCCGAACACGGCCGGGATCAGGCAGAGGGCGATGAACGCCAGCTCCCACCACTTCGAGAGGTCGGCGAGGTCGTCGGTGAACGCGTAGTACGCGCCGAGCGCGACGGCCAGCAGCGCGAAGGCGCCGGCGCGGGGGCTTAGTAGGGCGGAAGCTCGGCCCACCATGGGCCGAGCGCCTTCAGCGCCTGCCAAAAGCGTGTCTTCGCCGCCTGCTCGTCGAGCGCGGCGTCGATGTCGGGAACAAAGAGCGCTTCGATCGTCGGGGTCCACTGCTGGAGCTCGCCGGTGCGGTCCTCGAGCTCGCTGGAGAGCGGGAAGTCGAGCGAGTTGAGAAAGACGAGCGCCTCGGCGCCCATGACGACCACCAGCTTGGGCTGGACGATGTGGAGCTCACGTGTCAGCCACGAGGCGGCCTGCTCCTCGTCGCCGCCGTCGAACTTGAAGCAGTTCGTGCCGTACACGGCCATCGGGTCGACGTGGAGGCGCTGGAGGGACTTGAGGATTGCCTGTCCGGCGCGTCCGTAGAAGGCCACGCCCTCCTGGATCTCCGAGTGCTGCGGCCGGAACTTGAGCAGCAGGACGTCGGCAAGCGGGTGCCCGGATCCGAGCGCCGGCACCCGGCCCTCGTCCGAACGCCTGATCTCGTCACCGAGATCGTTGATCTCCGTGATCGCCTTCTTGAGGTAGCGCTCGTGGATCTCGTCGGTGGGCACTGGCACAGGCGGCATGGACAGGGTTCTCCTCTAGCGGACCCTTTCCTTGACCTGGGCCTTCCACTTCAGCGCCTGCAGGTACGCGAGCGAGCGCGGGCGCCGGAGGATCTCCGCAGAGCGCAGACTGACGAGGAACTCTTCCGGATCGCGGAACGCCCGCATGCGCAGGCCGCCCGTCCCCAGCCCCTGCAACACGTGCGCGTCCGACCCCGCGCCCATGGTCAGGTTGTACTTGCGGGCAAAGCGCAGCGCCTCGTCGTTGTACTGCTCGAAGAGGAGCCGCGCGTTGTACACCTCGAAGACGTCGATGTCGGCCAGGTGCTTGTGCAGGGTCGCGGCGTCCGGAATCGAGTGCATGCGGTCGAAGGGGTGAGGGAGGTAGACGAGGCCACCCTGCTCGCGGATCGCCGCGATCGTGTCCCCGAACGAGAGCCCACGCG
Organism: uncultured Actinomycetes bacterium; assembly: GCA_963842235.1. Taxonomy (GTDB): domain Bacteria; phylum Actinomycetota; class Thermoleophilia; order Gaiellales; family Gaiellaceae; genus JACDAN01. Next base: position 475,164 of record CAWJFT010000001.1, read on the forward strand.
GAATCTCCTGTTGCAGGTAGAGGCCGATGACCTCGCCCTGGCCCGCTGTCTTGATCTCCTCGCCGGGGATCACGGTCAACGGCCGATCGCGGCCGAGCTCGACCGCCTCGAGGGCGCCCCCGAAGGCGTTGTGGTCGGTGACCGCGATCGCGCCGAGCCCTTCCTCCTCGGCGCGGTCGAGCAGCTCCGCAGGCTCGACGAGGCAATCGTGGGACCACAACGTGTGCATATGGAGGTCACAGACGATCCACGGCCGGTTCGACAGCGGATCGTGGGCCTTCGACCTCGCGCGTCGCCGGCCCGACAGTCCTCCGTAGAGCTCGTCCAGCCGGCTACCGAGCTCGGCGAAGCTCTGGGCCTCGGCAAGTCGACGCGATTCCTCCTGTGCGCTCGAGCGCAGCTCGTCGTTCTCGGCCAGGCGGGCAAGCTGGGCGGCGGCCAGGGCCGGCTGTTCCGCGACTCCAGGCGGCGCTGCGACTGCGTTGCCGGCCGCGCGGGCCTCCAGCTCGAGACGCGCGAGCCCGTCCATGCCGGGCACGAAGATCTGGGACTCGTTGAGGAGCGGCGCCCGCGCCGCGCCGGAGACGGCCGTTCGGACGCGGACACGACCCCGGAGCGAAGGCGGAATCGAAGGCCTTCCCGACAACGGTTTCGTTCGCAGCAGGACGAGCTCCCAGTCCGGCAGCTCCTTGAAGACGGAGATCACTGCGCGCGTCAGCGGGCGCTCGCCCACCCGCCATTCGCAGACGGCGAGCTTGCGCTTGTCGCCAGGGGCAAAGAGGCTCGTGTCGACCCCGAGCGGAACGACGTCGTACTCGCCGGGGAAGCGGGCATCCGCCGCCGCGGCAGTCTCGGGAGAGGTGGCCAGAAGCGCGTCGACGCGCGCGAGAAGGCGCTTTCGCTGCGTCCGGCCCGGCGGGTAGCCGAGTCGATCGGGCGAGAAGAACGTCGCGACTGCGAGCGAGCGCGTGTCGCGCAGCGCCAGGTAGGAGAGGCTCGGCAGGCCGGGCTCGAAGCCGTGGACGACCTCGAAATCGCCGCGCGCGAGCGCGAGCGCGAGATTCGCCCGGACGCCGACCGGCAATCCGATCCGGCTCCGCCGCGAGATCGGCACGGCGGGTCCGACCGCAATCACGTCCGGCCGCGCACCGTCCTGCAGCGCCCGCCGGCCCGCGAGCAGGTCCGCGGCCCGGTTGGAGGGAGCGAGGACGGTGACCTCGTGGCCGAGGTCGCGCAGCGCTCCCGCCGCCCCCGCGACGTGCTCGTTCACGTCATGCGGCTGCGACCAGGAAAAGGGCGTAACGAGGCAGATCCGGAGACCCACGGGGTTCGAGTGTACGTCGAATCGCCCGAGGGCCGGCACGTGGCCGGCCCTCGTTGAGGGGCGTTACGCCTTGGCCTTGCCGCGCGACTTCCTCCGCGCGTTCTGCGCGATGAAGCGCTCGACCGCGTCCCGGGCCTCGGCATCCGGGATCTGCTTCGGCGGCGACTTCATCAGGTAGGCGCTCGGCGCCTCCAGCGCGCCGGAGATCCCATTGTTGAGCGCCAGCTTCGCGAGCCGGACCGCGTCGATGACGATCCCGGCCGAGTTCGGCGAGTCCCACACCTCGAGCTTGAGCTCCAGGTTGAGCGGAACGTTCCCGAAGGTCGTCCCCTCCATCCGGATGTAGGCCCACTTGCGGTCGGTCAGCCAGGGCACGTAATCCGAAGGCCCGACGTGAACGTTGTCCGCGCCGAGGTCGTAGTCGAGCACGGAGGTGACCGCGGTCGTCTTCGAGATCTTCTTCGACTCCAGCCGGTCCCGCTCGAGCATGTTCAGGAAGTCGGAGTTGCCCCCGACGTTGAGCTGCATCGTGCGGTCGAGCCGGACGCCGCGGTCGCGGAAGATCTGCGTCAGCGCGCGGTGCGTGATCGTGGCGCCGACCTGTGACTTGATGTCGTCGCCGATGATCGGCAGGCCCCGCTCCTCGAACTGCTTCTGGAAGTAGCCGCCCTTGGCGATGAAGACCGGCATGCAGTTGACCATCGCGCAGCCGGCGTTCAGGACCTGCTCGGCGTACCACTTCGTCGCTTCCTCCGAGCCGACGGGGAGGAAGTTGACGACCACGTCGGTCCCCGTTTCCTGGAGGATCCGGACCACGTCGTCCGTGTCTCCCGGGGCCTTCTCGACGACCTCGGAGAGGTACTTCCCGATGCCGTCGTGCGTCATGCCGCGTGCGACCTTCACGCCCGTCTTGGGGACGTCGGCGAACTTGTAGGTGTCGTTCGGCCTCGCCCAGATCGCTTCGGCGAGGTCCTTGCCCACCTTGTCGGTGGTGACATCGAAGGCGGCGGTGAACTCGATATCACTCACGTGATAGCCACCGAGGTCGACGTGCATCAACCCGGGAACGAACTCGTCGGTCGGCGCGTCCTTGTAGTACTCGACGCCCTGAACCAGCGAGTTCGCGCAGTTGCCGACGCCGATGATTGCGACTCGGACGCGGTCCTCGCTGCGAGGCGGGCTTCCGTTTGTAGATGGCATGCGTTCCTTTCTCGGGCCGGGCTCGGCAACACCGAGCCGCTCGGCCAGGATCTCGACGATCAGGTCATTGGTGCGCCGGCCGCGCTCGGCGGCCCGCGTCTGGAGCTTGTCCTTGAGCGCCGAGGGCATGCGCAAGAGCACGTCGCCGCTTCCCTTCGGAGGCGTCCCCTTGCGGCCGCTGGGCTCGAACGGGACGGCGAAGCGATCGGCGAGGATCCCGACGGCGATGTCGTTGAGACCGCGGCCTGTCCTGGAGACTTCGGCGGCCAGCCGTTCCTTCAGCTCGCCCGGCATGCGAACGAGCACGCTTGCACTGCTAGCACTCAAGTGCTAGCAACTATACCTGTCAGTGGTTCCGCAGTTGGCGACGTACGTAAACGATGCGCTGGACGACCGTCAGCCATGCCGTCACGTTCAGCAGGTACACGGCCCAGGGCAAGAGACCCCATGGCGCAAGAAAGAGCCCGCTCACGATCACGAAGACGCGCTCCGCCCGGCTCCCGATGCCGACGTCACCCTTCAGGGAAAGCGCCTCGGCCCGGGCGCGCGTGTAGCTGACCAGGAAGGAACCGGCCATCGCTGCGAAGACCGCGGCCAGCGCGACTTCGTTCCCATGGCGGGAGAAGACGAGGCCGATCGCACCGAGCATGACGGCTTCGCCGAGTCGGTCGGTGGTCGAGTCGAGGAAGGCGCCGAACGGCGTGCCCTTGCCGCTCTGCCGTGCGAGCGCGCCGTCGAGGACATCGAGCAGCGAGCCGGCCCAGAAGAGGATTGCGCCGATCCAGTACCAGAGGATCTCGTTTCGATATTCGAAGTAGACGGCGACCGCGGCGACAGCACAGATCGAGAGGCCGAGCGCCGTGAGGGCGTCAGGCGTGATCCGGGTGCGGGCGAGGCCGACGATCGCACGGCTCGCCATTCGGCGAACCCCCGTCGTGTAGCCGTCCTTGACGCGGGTCGCCGCGCTCTCGCGGGCCACTAGATGGGGGATGCCAAGGCTCGCACGACCACGCGCCGGTGAATCAGGAGCGCGGCGACGAGGGCGACGGCGATGCCCGCCGCGATGTCCAGCCAGAAGTGGTTCGCGGTCGCCATCACCGAGAACCAGACCCACATCGGCCAGAGCAGCCAGAGCACTTTCAGCCAGATCGGCCGGACGAGGATTGCGAGCGTGATCCCGACGATCAGCGCGTCGGCCGCGTGCAGGCTCGGCATCGCCGCGTAGGGATTCGAGGCCAACTGAACGAGCGTCGAGCCGTGGTTGGGCGTGCCCATCCCCGCCAGCGTGTCCACGAATCCGACCTCGGGGAACATCCGCGGCGGCGCGGTCGGAAGCAGCACGTAGCCAAAGAGCCCGATCACGTTCGCCAGCATGAGCACGTTGCGGAACTTGATGAAGTGCTCGTAGCGGCGGAAGTAGACCCACAGGAGGGCCAGCCCGACGACTGCGAACTGCGACAGCCAGTAGGTCCACGAAGTGAGCCGGCCGAGGACCACGTACGACTCGGTCCAGCTCTGGAGCGAGAGCTCCCAGAGCCCGGTCACCCGGCGCTCGATGTCGATCACGTCGCGACCGTTCTTGAACGCGACGGACGGGCTGCGGTCGGCGATGCCACGCGCGACCTGGTAGGCCAGGACGAACCCGAACCAGATCAGGACCTGGCGAAAAAGGTCGAGCCAACCGCGGGGGAGAACGCGGCGTTCGGCTGCGGCAACCGAAGTCACCGTTCGATTCTACGCAGCGAGTCGGAACCGCCGAGTTACCGAGGCGGAGCTTGTAGCAGTTGCGACTTATCCGCCAATTTGGCTCATCGATCGCGACGCGCGGACAAAGCCGGGATCGTTGATCTTGTGCTTGAGCTCCTTGTGCCGTACCGCCCAGCGGAGCAGGTCGACGAGGTCCTCGTCGCTCGCTCCCTCCCGCAGCGGCGTCTTCAGGTCCCATTCACGCCGCGAGAAGAGACAGGTACGGAGCTGTCCGTCGGCCGTGAGGCGGATCCGGTCGCAGCTCGAGCAGAACGGCTCCGAGACCGGGTTGACGAAACCGATCTCGCCGGCGCCGTCGGCGAAGCGGAAGCGGCGTGCAGTCGACGACGCCTTGGCCGGGATCTCCACGAGCGGCCAGCGCTCTTCGATCAGGGCCCGGATCTCCCCTCCGGTGAGGACGTCGTCCTCGACCCAGCGCTCGTCGGCGTCGAGGGGCATGAACTCGATGAACCGGACGACGTAGGGCTTACGCCGGGCGAGCTCCGCGAGCGCCGGCACCTCCTCCTCCGTGAAGCCCCGGATCGCAACGCAGTTGACCTTGATCGGCCGCAGCTCGGGATGCCGCTCTGCCTCGGCGAGGCCGGCCAGGACCCGGTCCAGCGCATCGCGCCGGGTGATCTCCGCGAAGCGAACGTGGGAGAGCGAGTCCAGCGAGACGTTCAGCCTCCGGAGGCCGGCGTCGACGAGCGGCCCGGCGTAGCGATCGAGGAGCACACCGTTCGTCGTCAGCGAGAGGTCGGTGACGCCGGGGAGCTCCGAGAGCATCGAGACGAGCGTCGGCAGTTCGCGACGCACGAGCGGCTCGCCGCCCGTGAGGCGCACCTCCTCGACGCCCATCGCCGCGAGGACACGGACGACGCGCGTGAGCTCCTCGAAGCTGAGGATTTCGTCACGCCCGAGCCACTCGAGCCCTTCGGCCGGCATGCAGTAGCGGCAGCGGAAGTTGCACTTGTCCGTGACGGACACGCGCAGGCTCTTGATCTCGCGACCCCAGCTGTCGACGAGCGGCTCCACGACGCAAGCCTACCCCGAGGTTTGGCGACTCACGTCGCGCGAAACACAGAACGTATGAGTGACCCAGAGGAACGCCGCGAAGAGGAGCTGCCGGAAGAGGAACGCGTGCCCCCCGAGGTCGAGGAGCCCTGGGAGGAGCACGCGCCCGAGGAGCGGCCGGCGGACCCACCAGTGGGGCCTCCCTTCACGCCCTGAAGCTCTAGCCGCGCGTCGCCACGAACACGTTGTCCAGCGCCGAGCGCAGGCCGACTGCCAGTGCGCCGGTGAGCACCGCCGCCTCGCCGAGGCTCGAGACCTCGACCTGCGGCGGGTAGGGCAGCCAGTCGGCGAGGTGCTTGCGCACGGGCTCGAGCAGGAGATCGCCGTTGGATCCGATCCCGCCGCCGAGGACGACGAGCCCGACATCTGCGACGGCGGCAATCGCCGAGATGTGGAGGGAAATGCGCCGGGCAAGCTCCGCGACAATGGCGCGCGCTCGTTCGTCGTTCTGGCGTGCGGCGGCAAAGATCGTGCGCGCCTCGGGCTGCTTTCCCGCCCCGAGCCCCGCGGCAAGCGCCGGCAGGGCCTCGGCGCTCGGGTCGAGGTCGCCCGGGATGCCCGCGAGCGCGTAGTCGACCTCGCCGGCCGCGCCGTTCCTCCCGCGATGGAGCTCGCCTCCGAGCACGAGGCCGGAGCCCATGCCCGTGCCGACCGACAGGAACGCGAAGTCGTCGACACCGCGCGCCACGCCCCGCCATTGCTCCCCGAGCGCGGCAAGGTTGATGTCGTTCTCGATCACGACCTCGAGGCCCAGACGCGCGCCCAGTTCCGCGCCGAACCGGCGCCCGCCGAGCCCGGGAACGTTGTCTGCCAGCTGGAGCGTGCCGCTTTGGCGGTCGACCACCGCAGGGACACCGACGACGACGCCGTCGATCAGCTCGGCCGAGAGACCTGTCGCCTCGACGAGCGAGTCGTGGAGCGCCGTCGCCGAGGCCAGGGCCTGCTCGGCGTCGGCCTCTGGCAGCTCGACGTCCTGGCGGACCCGAATCTCGCCGCTGAGGTCGCAGATCGCCCCACGCAGGAAGCGCGCGCCCAGGTCGAGCCCGAGGACGAGCGCCGCGTCGGGGACGGGCTCGAAATAGACCGCGCCGTAGCTCGGACCGCCCGGGCCGTTCTCCGCCTCACGGACGAGGCCGGCGTCGAGGAGCGAGCGCAGCGCGAGGGAGACCGTCGGCTTGGAGATGCCCGCGCGGCGCGAGATCTCGGCCCGGGAGATCGGCGCGAGCTCGCGAACCGCGTCCAGCACGGTCCGCTCGTTCAGGCGCTTCAGGAGCGGCGGGACGGCTCGGGGCGTGGCAGTCATGTTGTCAAGAACACTAACCATCGACGCTGGCGACTACCAGGTTGACTCGCCGGTCGGAGTGCGATATACGAACACCTCGTAAGGTTCTCTAACGAGATCTGGAGGGGCCAGAATGCAGCGCGCGCTCGCCGTACTCCTCGTCGCCGTCGCCTTGCTCGTCTCGGCGGGCTGCATGGGCGACGACAGCTCGGACAACTCCGCGGCCAACACCACGACGACCGACAAGACGCCGGTCACGATCACCTTCTGGAGCCCGTTCACCGACCGCGAACAGGGCGTGATCAACAAGGGAATCGCCGCGTTCGAGAAGGCCTATCCGTGGATCACGGTCAAGAGCGTGGGCGCGATCACGGCCGACAAGATCACGGCGGCCATCCACGCCGGCAACGCGCCCGACGTCGCGGCCATGTTCGAGACGGACAACCTCGGCGCCTTCTGCAACTCAGGCGCCTGGACAGATCTGAACGACCGGATCGACGCCGACAACATGGACATGGAGCAGTTCCCGAAGACGATCCGCGACTACACGGCCTACGGCGACAAGCGCTGCGCCATGCCGCTGCTAGCTGACGCCTACGGCTTTTACTACAACAAGGCGCTGCTGCAGAAGGCCGGCATCACGAATTCGCCGAAGACGGTCGACGAGCTCGCGGACTACGCGAAGCGGCTGACCCAGAGGAACCCGGATGGCTCGCTCAAGATCGTCGGCTTCGACCCACTGCTCACCTGGTACGAGAACGTGCCCGTCCACTGGGGCCCGATGTGGGGCGCGACGTGGATGAAGGACGGGAAGTCCGGGCTCTCGAAGGATCCAGCCTGGGAGGAGATGCTGCGCTGGCAGAAGAAGCTCGTCGACTGGTTCGGCTATGAGAAGCTCGTGCGCTGGCAGGCCGGCGCTGGTGACGAGTTCTCGCCCTCGAACGCCTTCGAGACTGGCAAGGTCGCGATGATCGTCGACGGCGAGTACCGGACCGCGTTCCTCAAGGCCGAGCATCCGGAGGTCAAGTACGGAACGGCGCCGCACCCGGTCTCCAAGCCCGACCTGTACGGCTCCGGCTTCGTGATCGGGACGATCATGGGCATCCCGAAAGGCGCGAAGCATGCTGACGCCGGCTGGCAGCTGCTGAAGTTCCTGGCCACCGACACGGACACGCTTGCGGAGATGTCGAACGGGCTGCACAACGTCCCGTCGACGATCGACTCCCAGAACTCGCCGAAGCTCACGAAGGATCCGCTCTTCGCGACGTTCCTCGACATCTTCTCGAACGAGAAGTCGAGCACCCAGCCGGTGCTCAAGATCGGCTCACAGAACCAGACCCTCTTCTCCAGCTTCATCGAGAAGTGGCAGGCAGGCCGTGTGAAGGACGAAGATCTGCACGCTGGGCTCGTGAACGTGGACAAGCAGATCGACGCAGCGCTCGAACAGGCCGGAGGCGAGGTGCCGTGAGCTCGACACCGGTCGTCGAGGGTCCCCGCGCCCTCGCCGGTCCGGTGCGAGACCGACGGAGAGCGCGACGCAAGGCCGCCTGGCGGCGCCGGGGGCTCGTCCTCGGCCTCATGAGCCCGTGGATCGTCGGCTTCACGGTCTTCTTCGGCTACCCGCTCGTTTCGAGCGCCTACCTCTCGCTGACGCACTACGACCTGCTGTCGTCGCCGCGCTGGGTCGGGCTCGCCAACTACCGGTTCCTGTTCGAGCAGGACCAGCAGGTGTGGCCGGCGGTCAGGAACACGCTGTGGCTCATGGCGTTCGCGGTGCCGTTGCAGGTGCTGTTCGCGTTCGGCGTCGCGCTGATGCTCACTCGCGCCCGGCGCGGCGTCGGCTTCTTCCGCACCGTCTTCTACCTGCCTGCCCTCGCGCCGCCTGTGGCGGCCACGCTCGGGTTCGTCTACCTCCTCAACCCGGCGACGGGCCCGGTGAACGTGATCCTCGGCCATCTCGGGATCGAGGGGCCGCTGTGGTTCAACTCGCCGACCTGGTCGAAGCCGTCGCTCGCCTTGCTCGGCATGTGGGGCGTCGGGAACCTGATGATCATCTTCCTCGCCGCGCTGATCGACGTCCCGCGGCACCTGTACGAGTCCGCGCTGATCGACGGGGCCGGGCCGTTCCAGCGCCTCCGCTGGGTGACGCTGCCGACGATCAGCCCGGTGATCCTCTTCGCCGTCGTCATCGGGGTGATCGAGAGCCTGCAGTACTTCACGCAGGCCTACGTCGCCGCTTCGATCGCGACGGGACAGGCGGCGTCCGAGAGCGCCGTGAACCTCGGCTACCCGGAGAACTCGACGCTCTTCTACCCGGTGCTGCTGTACACGCAGGGGTTCCGGTACTTCAACATGGGCTACGCGTCAGCGATGGCCATGCTCCTACTGGCCGTGGCGCTCACGATCACGCTGCTTATCCTCCGCAGCTCTCGCCTCTGGGTCTTCTACCAGGGGGCGGGGCGGCGATGAGCCCGCGGCGGAAGAAGTTTCTGATCGCGGTCGCCGACCACAGCCTCCTGATCGTGGCCGCGGTCATGTTCCTCGCGCCGTTCGTCTTCATCGTCCTGACCTCGCTGATGACGAACGACCAGGCGCTCTCGTCGCGCCTCTGGCCCGACCCCTTCCAGTGGGGGAACTTCACCGAGGTCTTCCACACCGCGCCGATCTGGCGCTATGCGTTCAACACGACGATCTACGCGGTGCTGGCGACGATCGGCGTGCTCGTTTCGAGCATCCCCGTCGCCTACGCGCTCTCTCGTCTGCGGTGGCGAGGCCGAGACGTCGCCTTCGTCCTCGTGCTCGTGGCCATGATGCTGCCCTTCCAGGTCACGGTCGTCCCGGTCTACGTCCTCTTCTCCAAGCTGCACCTCGTCGGCTCGCTCTGGCCGCTGATCATCCCGAACTTCCTCGGCGACGCCTTCTCGATCTTCCTTCTGCGGCAGTTCTTCATGACGATCCCGGAGGAGTACGCCGACGCGGCACGCGTCGACGGCTGCGGGGAGTTGCGGATCCTCGTGTCGGTGTTCCTGCGCCTGGCGAAACCGGCCATCGCCGCGGTCGCACTCTTCGAGTTCCTGTTCTGCTTCAACGACTTCTTCGGCCCGCTCCTATACACGAGCGAGGACCCGTCGAACTGGACCCTGTCGCTCGGCCTGGCGCAGTTCCGGACGATCTACCAGGTGCAGTGGAACCTGACCATGGCGGCGACGCTGCTCTTCATGGCGCCCGTGATCGTGCTGTTCTTCCTCGCCCAGCGCGCCTTCGTCGAGGGCGTGACGCTCACCGGGGTGAAGGGATGAGGCTGGCGGTCGTCGGTGCCGGGTCGACGTACACGCCCGAGCTCGTTTCCGGTCTCGACCGGCTCGAGGTCGAGCGGCTCGCGCTGCATGACATCGACCCCGAGCGGCTGGAGGTCGTCGGTGGCATGGCGCGGCGGATGCTCGAGCGTCAGGGTTTCGGCGGCGAGCTGCTGCTGACGCGCGAGCTCGATGCCGCCCTCGAACGCGCCGACTTCGTGATCATCCAGATCCGCGTCGGCGGCCAGGAGGCGCGGCTCCGCGACGAGACCGTCCCGCTCGCCTGCGGCTGCATCGGGCAGGAGACGACCGGCGCCGGAGGCCTGGCGAAGGCGCTCCGGACCGTTCCGGTGGCGCTGGAGATCGCCGACCGCGTGGGCGAAGACGCGTGGATCCTCGACTTCACGAACCCGGTCGGCATCGTCACGCGCGCGCTCCTCGACGCGGGACACCGGGCGGTCGGCCTCTGCAACGTGGCGATCGGGTTCCAGCGCTCGTTCGCGCGGCTGCTCGGCGTCGAGCCCGAGCGCCTGCTCGTCGACCAGGTGGGCCTCAACCATCTGACGTGGGTGCGCGCCGTCCTGCTCGACGGCCGTGATGTGCTCCCGGAGCTCCTCGCCGAGCACGGAGACGAGATCGCGGCGCAGGTCGAGCAGCCGAGACGCCTGCTGGAGGAGCTCGGCGCCGTCCCGTCGTACTACCTCCGCTACTTCTACGCGCACGACGACGTGCTGGCCGAGCAGCTCGACTCCGAGCCGCGGGCGGCCAAGGTGGCCGCCATCGAGCGCGAGCTACTGGAGACGTATCGCGATCCCTCGGTCACGGAGAAGCCGGCGCTGCTCGAGCGGCGCGGCGGCGCCTTCTACAGCGACGCGGCGCTCGGCCTGCTCGCGTCCCTTGCGGAAGGAGACGGCGCTGTCCACGTCGTCGATGTCCGAAACGAACGGACCCTCTCCGGCCTCGCCGACGACGACGTGGTCGAGGTGCCGGCGCGAGTCGATCGCAGTGGGCCCTCGCCGCTGCCGCAGAGCCCGCTGGCGCCGGAGCTCCTCGGGCTCGTCCAGCACGTGGCGGCGTACGAGCGGCTCGCCGCCGAGGCGGCGATCGCGGACGACCCAACGCTGGTCCGCAAAGCGCTCCTCGCGCACCCGCTGATCGGGCAGGACCGGATCGCGGACGAGCTGCTCGAACGGCTCTTCGGGGCGCAGAAGGTGACGACGTGAGCCGGCCGCCGGTGGTGCTGGCCGTCGACGGGGGAGGCTCGAAGACGGATCTCGCCCTCGTCCGCGCCGACGGCGCGCTGCTCTCGCTCGTGCGCGGGCCGAAGAGCTCGCCGCATCACGTGGGCCTTGACGGCTCGCTCGGGGTGCTGGAGCAGCTCCTTCGCACCGCACTCGGCGAGGCCGGGATCGACGGGGGCGGGCAGGTCGCCGACGTCGCCGAGCTGCTGATGGCCGGGGTCGACTTCCCGTCGGAGGAGGAAGCGCTTCGGGACGCGGTCGAGCGGCGCGGCTGGGCGGCTGCGACCTCCGTCGTCAACGACACCTTCGCGATCCTCCGCGCCGGGACCGAGACTGGCTGGGGCGTCGCCGTCGTCTGCGGGACAGGCATGAACTGCGTCGGGGTCGGCCCCGACGGGCGGCACGCGCGCTTCCCGGCGCTCGGCGCGACGACCGGGGACTGGGGCGGAGGCTACGACCTCGGCCTCGCCGCGCTCTTCGCCGCCGCCCGCAGTGAGGACGGCCGTGGCGCGAAGACCACGCTCGAGCAGGTGGTGCCGGCCCACTTCGGCCTCCAAACGCCCGCGGAGCTGGCCGAGGCGATCCACCGCGGCCAGATCCCAGTCCGGCGGCTCGAAGAGCTCCCGCGGCTCGTCCTCGCCGAGGCGGAACGCGACGCGGAGGCGGCCGCGATCGTCGATCGCCTGGCCGTGGAGGTCGTCGCCTTCGCGCGGGTCGCGCTCGAGCGACTCGAGCTGACCGACGAGCCAGTCGAGGTGCTGCTCGGCGGCGGGCTGCTCCAGTCCGGGGACGGACGTCTGCTGGGAGCGATCGAGGCGGGCCTCCGCGAGGTTGGGCCGCAGATCACGGCCCGCCGCACCTCGTCGCCGCCGATCGTCGGCGCAGTGCTGCTCGGGCTCGACCAGCTCGGCTCCGACCATGACGCATACGACCGGGCTCAGCGCGAGCTGGGCGCGGCCGTCGCCGAGATCGGAGGTTCACGTGGCTGACGTCCGCTTCGAGGAGGCAACGAAGCGCTATCCGGGCCGGGATGTCCCCGCGGTCGACGCGTTCGATCTCCACATCGGAGACGGCGAGTTCATGGTGCTCGTGGGCCCGTCGGGCTCGGGGAAGACGACCGCGCTGCGCATGCTCGCCGGCCTCGAGGAGGTCGACGACGGCGCCGTACTGATCGGAGGCCGCGACGTCACCGACCTGCCGCCGAAGAAGCGCGACGTCTCGATGGTCTTCCAGAACTACGCGCTGTATCCGTACCTGACCGTTGAGGCCAACATCGCGTTCCCGCTCAGGATCGCCAAGGTCAGGAAGACCGAGCGGCTCAAGCGGGCGCGCGAGGTCGCCGACAAGCTCGGCCTCTCTCACCTCCTCGACCAGAAACCCGGTCAGCTCTCGGGCGGCGAGCGCCAGCGGGTGGCCATGGGGAGGGCGATCATCCGACTCCCGAAGGTTTTCCTCATGGACGAGCCGCTGTCGAACCTCGACGCGAAGCTGCGCGTGCAGATGCGAGCCGACGTCGCCGCGCTCCAGTCGGAGTTCGCGATCACGACGGTGTACGTCACACACGACCAGGCGGAAGCGATGACGCTTGGGCACCGGGTGGCCGTGCTGCACGAAGGCCGGCTGCAGCAGGTCGGCGCTCCGCGGGAGCTTTACGAACGGCCCGTCAACACTTTCGTCGCCGGGTTCATCGGCTCGCCCGCGATGAACCTCTGCACGGTCCCGCTCGGCGTAAACGGCGCGGTGTCGTTCGGCGGAGCCAAGGTGCAGGTGCCCGCGGGGCAGGATGCGCGCCCAGCGCTCGTCCTCGGCTTGCGTCCGGAGTCGCTCGAGCTCGCAGCCAACGGGTTGAGCGCCCTCGTCGAGGTGGTCGAGGAGGTCGGCGCCGATGCATACGTCTTCTGCGTCGCGGAAGTGGGCGGCGAGACGACGAAGCTCGTCGCGCGCACCGCGGCCCAGCTCGCCCCGGACAGGGGCGAGCGCGTCACGCTCCGTCCGAAAGGCGAGGAGGCGCACTTCTTCGATCCGGCATCGGGCGAGCGGCTGAGCTCCTGACGTCGCTATAGAAGGGCTTGACGAAACGCAGTCTGTGCCGCAGGAGCACGCTGCTCGCCCCGAGGCCGCGTCCTCAGTCGCCCCCGTATCTACTGATACGGGGGCTCCCTGCGTCCTTGCCTCGGAACGACCATCGCACTCCTGCGGCGAGCGGCCTTCCGCCAAGCCCTTCTAGACTCGTCCGCGTGGCGACGGCCGCGCTGATCCTGGTCACCGCGGTCTGGGGCGTCACCTTCGTCCAGGTGCAGGACGCGGTGGCGATTTATCCACTCTTCGCGTTCCTGGCCGTCCGCTACCTGATCGCCACGGCCGCGCTCGCTCCGCCGGCCGCGCGGCGCCTCCGGGGGCTCGGCCGCGACGGCCTCGTCGCCGGGTCGGTGCTGGGCGTGCTCATTGCGATCGGCATCGGGCTCCAGACCGCGGGCCTCGAGCGCACGACGGTCACCAACACAGGCTTCATCACCGGCCTTTACGTCCTCTTCACCCCGCTGCTCGGACTGGCGCTCTTCCGGACGCCGATTCCGCGGGAGCTGTGGGCGGCCGTCGCGCTCGCGCTGCTCGGCCTCGCACTGCTCTCCGGCGTGCCGCAAGGCTCGGGAACGGGCGACCTGCTCGTCCTCCTGAGCACCGTGGCGCAGGCGCTCCAGATCGTGATGGTGGAGCGTTACGCGAACCGGTTCGACGTCTTCGCGCTCACGTTCGTCGAAGTGGCTGCGGCCTGCGCCGTCTTCGGCGCGATCGCCGTCGCGCTCGGCGACCTCTCCGTGCCGCGCGGTTCCACGGTCTGGGCCGCGCTGATCGTCACCGGCCTCTTCGCCGTCGCCTTCGCGATGCTCGTGCAGATCTGGGCGCAACGGCAGGTGAGCGCCACACGCATCGCGGTCATCTTCTCGCTGGAGACGGTCTTCGCCGGGATCGCGGGCTACCTGCTCGCGGACGAGCGGATCGGCCTTCTGGGCTTCGCCGGCTGCGCCGCGATCTTCGCAGGGATCGTGATCGCGGAGCCTGCTGCGGCCGCGACACTCAAGGCGTTGACTCGGCAACGCCGCAAAAAGACCGTGCCGGCTTAGCCGGTGCGGTCGTCTGCTTCTGCTGGTACGACGCCGCGCGCCCGAGCCCGAGCCTCGACCTCTCGGATGAACGGCGTTTTCAGCTCCGTATAGGCGTTGCGCGGATGGCCCTCGGCCGCGAGGCGGCGCTTGAGCTCGTCGTACCGCCGCCGCTCTTCCGGGTCGGTGCGCAAGGCGTCGCGGAAGACGAGCTGGCGCTTCCAGTGCTCCCCGCCGTGCTCGACGACGTGCACGTTGTACTTGCTCGGCGAGGTCCGGAAGTAGAGGCGGCCGGGGAGACCGAACTCGCCCAGGTACTCGTAGTCGAGCTCCTCCATCTCCGCAATCTGCTCGTCCGTAAGCTCGAGTCGCTCGAGGCCGACGGCGATGTCGACGATGGGCTTCGCGCACAAGCTCGGGACGGCGGTGCTGCCGATGTGCTCGATCGCGACGGCCCGGCCGTCGAACACGCCGCTCAGGCGCTCGCGCTCCTGCTCGAAGAGCTCCGCCCAGGTCGGGTCGTACTCCGAGATCTCTACGCGATCAGAAGGTCCACTCACCGTCTTGCTGGACGACCTCGCCGTCGCACTCGATCCGGCCGCCGTTCCGGAGGTCCTTGACCATGTCCCAGTGCACGCTCGAGAGGTTCTTGCCGCCGATCGTCGGGATTCCCGCGCCGACGGCCAGGTGGATCGTTCCGTACATCTTCTCGTCGAAGAGCGTGTTTCGCATGTACCGCTGGATTCCCGGATTGCAGCCGATGCCGAACTCGCCGAGCACGCGCGCCCCCTCGTCGCGGTCGAGCTTGGCAATGAGCGCCTCCTCGTTGGCCTCGGCCGAGGCCTCCACGACCTTGCCCTCCCGGTAGACCATCCGCACGCCTTCGACGAGGTCGGGCTCCTGGAAGGCCGGGTACTCCAGGAAGCTGACGACACCCTCCGTGGATTCCTCGACGGGGCTGTAGTAGACCTCGCCGCCGGGCATGTTCGCGTGCCCGTCGTCGACCTCGCCCTGACGGCCTTCGAGGCTGAATCGGAGGTCGGTCTCGGCGCCGACGATGCGCACCTCGCTCGCCTGATCGAAGCGGACGGCGATCCGCTTCATCTTCTCGCCCTCCGCGTCCCAGTCGAGGAGCACGGCGCCGTAGATGAAGTCCTCGAACGCCTTCAGGCCCATCCCCGCGTCCTGCGCGAGTGCGGGGCACGGGAAGCGACAGGTCACCCAGGGGATCTCCAGCCGCAGGCGCCGGGCGAGGAACCCGGCATGGCCCTTCGCCAGCAGATCGCGCCGCTCGGTGGGGATGTCTGCGCCGGCGCGCGTGTTCTCGGGCGCTCCGAGCAGCATCCACGCGTCGATCGTGTCCCACACGTGCTGGTCGGCCGGCGCCGGCTTGTCGAGGAGCTCGAGCGGCGCCTCTTCGCTGAAGAGCGTCACGAACGGGAGCTGCTCCATCTCGTAGCTGAAGCGGACGAGGGGGTAGGCGCCGCGCCGTGCGATCAGCCGCACGACCTCCTCGAGCAGCGGCCGAGCCGGGGGCTGCGAGATCACGAGCACCTGCCACCCCGGCTGGACGTCGATCGAGCGCTCGACGAGCAGCCGGGCATACTCCTGGACGCGCGGGTCGGCCATGGTCGGCGGATTCAAGCAGGAATGGGCAAGCAGCGAGACTTGCTATGATCCCGCTTAGATTTTGTCCGTAAGCAACACCTAAATATCTCGGAGGACACATGGCGAAGACCATCGGCATCGATCTCGGCACGACCAACTCCTGCATGGCGGTGCTGGAGGGTGGTGAGCCGACCGTCATCCCGAACGCCGAGGGCGGCCGCACGACGCCGTCCGTCGTGGCGTTCACGGGCGACGGGGAGCGGCTCGTCGGCCCGCCGGCCAAGCGCCAGCAGGTGACGAACCCGTTGAGCACGATCTTCTCGATCAAGCGCTTCATGGGGCGCAAGTACTCGGAGGTCTCCGAGGAGATGAAGATCGTTCCGTACGAGGTCGTCGAGGGCCCGAACGGCGACGTCCGGGTCAAGGCTGGCGGCAAGGAGTACGCGCCGCCGGAGATCTCGGCGATGATCCTCCAGAAGCTGAAGGCCGACGCCGAGGCCTACCTCGGCGAGCCGGTGACCGACGCAGTCGTCACCGTCCCGGCCTACTTCAACAACGCGCAGCGTGAGGCGACGAAGGACGCCGGCAAGATCGCCGGGCTCAACGTCCTCCGGATCATCAACGAGCCGACCGCTGCATCGCTCGCCTACGGGCTCGAGAAGGAGGCCGACCAGACGATCCTCGTGTGGGATCTCGGCGGCGGCACCTTCGACGTCTCGATCCTCGAGCTCGGCGAGGGCGTCTTCGAGGTGAAGGCCACGAACGGCGACAACCACCTCGGCGGCGACAACTTCGACAAGGCGATCGTCGACTGGATGGTCGCGGAGTTCAAGAAGGATCAGGGCATCGACCTGGCCGCCGACAAGATGGCGCTCCAGCGCCTCTACGAGGCCGCCGAGAAAGCGAAGATCGAGCTCTCCTCGACGATGACGACGCAGATCAACCTGCCGTTCGTCACGGCGACGCCCGAGGGCCCGAAGCACCTCGACCTCCAACTCACACGTGCAAAGCTCGAGGAGCTCGTCTCCGGTCTGCTCGCCCGCACTGTCGAGCCGACGAAGCAGTGCCTCGCCGACGCCGGTTTGGAGCCGAAGGACATCGACCACGTCGTCCTCGTCGGCGGCATGACGCGTATGCCGGCCGTCGTCGAGCGCGTGAAGGAGATCGTCGGCAAGGATCCGCACAAGGGCGTGAACCCGGACGAGGTCGTCGCCGTCGGCGCGGCCATCCAGGCAGGCGTCCTCAAGGGCGAGGTCAAGGACATCCTCCTGCTCGACGTGACGCCCCTGTCGCTCGGCATCGAGACCAAGGGCGGCGTCTTCACGAGGCTGATCGAGCGCAACACGACGATCCCGACGAAGAAGTCGGAGACGTTCACCACCGCCGAGGACAACCAGCCCTCGGTCGAGGTGCACGTGCTCCAGGGCGAGTCGGAGATGGCGCTCTACAACAAGACGCTCGGCAAGTTCCAGCTCGTCGGCATCCCGCCGGCGCCGCGGGGCATGCCGCAGATCGAGGTCGCGTTCGACATCGACGCGAACGGGATCATCAACGTCTCGGCGAAGGACCACGGCACCGGCAACGAGCAGCAGATCCGCATCGAGGGCGGCTCGGGCCTCAAGGAGGACGAGGTCCAGCAGATGATCCGTGACGCGGAGTCGCACGCCGACGAGGCGCGCAGGCTGCGCGAGCTCGCCGACGCGCGGAACGCGGCTGAGTCGCTCGCCTACCAGACCGAGCGCACGCTCAAGGAGCATCGCGACAAGCTCGACGAGGCCGACGCCTCGACGATCGAGGGTCGCGTGATGGAGCTCAAGGGCGTCCTCGAGTCAGACGACGTCAACGAGATCCGCTCGAAGACCGAGGCACTCCAGGAGGCCTCGCAGAAGCTCGCCGAGGCCGTTTACGCGCAGGCGACAGCTCAGCAGGCTGCGTCGACGCCCAGTGACGGCGCCGAGGGCGGCTCCGATGACGAGGTCGTCGAGGAGGCCGACTACGAGGTCATCGACGAGGAGGAGGCGAAGACCTCGTAATGGCCGAGGAGGAAGTCCGCACAGAAGAGACGAGCGAGCTGGAGGCGTTGCAGAAGGAGCGCGACGAGCTCCTGGACACGCTTCAGCGCGTCCAGGCCGAGTTCGACAACTACCGCAAGCGGGCCGCGCGCGACCAGCAGAGCCTGGTCACGCGCGCCCACGAGCGGCTGGTGAAGGAGCTCCTGCCCGTGCTCGACGACCTGGAGCGGGCGCTCGAGGCCGCCGAGGCGCATGAGGAGGCGAAGCTCGAGGAGGGCGTCGCGCTCGTGACTCGCTCCTTGGCCGACGTGCTCCGGAAGGAGGGTCTCGAGGAGATCCCCACCGAGGGCAAGTTCGACCCGCACGTCCATGAGGCGCTGCTCTCGCAGCCGTCGGAGGCGGAAGAGGGCGCCGTCATCGAGGTGCTCCAGAAGGGCTACCGGCTCGGCGACCGGGTGATCCGCCCGGCGCGGGTGGTGATCTCGCGTGGCAGCGACTAAGGATCTCTACGGCGCCCTCGGCGTCCCGAAGGGCGCTTCCGCCGACGAGATCAAGAAGGCGTACCGGAAGCTCGCCCGCGAGTACCACCCGGACCGGAACCCGGGCGACGCGTCCGCCGAGGAGCGGTTCAAGGAGATCCAGCACGCCTACGACGTGCTGTCGGACGCCGAGAAGCGCAAGCAGTACGACGCGTTCGGGGGCGAGGACGGCCGTCGCGGCTTCCAGCCCGGCGGTGACTTCAACTTCGACGTCGGCGACCTCGGGGACCTGGGCGACATCTTCGGCGGGATCTTCGGGCGCGGCCCCGGGAGGGCTCAGCAGCCGCGGGCCGCGCGCGGCGCCGACCTCGAGGTCCAGGTCAACCTCTCATTCGAGGACTCGCTAGGGGGCATCGAGACGCGGATCCCGGTCGAGGTCGAGACCGCCTGTCGGGAGTGCGGCGGGTCGGGCGCCAAGCCGGGGACCTCGCCGAAGGTCTGCCCCGAATGCCGCGGCCGCGGCGTGATCTCGGAGAGCCAGGGGCTCTTCGCGCTCTCGCAGCCCTGCCCGCGCTGCCGCGGGAACGGCACGGTGATCGAGGATCCGTGCCCAAACTGCCGCGGCACGGGCCGCGAGCGCCTCACGAAGCGCTACTCGGTGAAGATCCCGGCGGGCGTCAAGGACGGGACGCGGATCCGGCTGAAGGGGAAGGGCGAGGCCGGCATCGCCGGCGGCCCTCCCGGTGACCTCTTCGTGGTCACGCGCGTGGCCGGCTCGCCGATCTACGAGCGGCGGGGAGCCGACCTCATCGTGGACGTGCCCGTCTCCCTCGCCGATGCGGCCCTGGGGACGAAGGTCGACGTTCCGACGCCGGACGGCCTGGTGTCGCTGAAGGTGCCGGCCGGCTCAGAGCACGGGAAGCTGATGCGGATCAAGGGCCGCGGCGCGCCGAAGCTCAAGGGCGGAAAGGGCGACGTCCTCGCCCGTCTGCGCCTCGAGGTGCCGAAGAAGCTGAACAAGAAGCAGCGCCAGCTCTACGAAGAGCTGCAAAGGGTCTCGTAATGGACGACAAAGGGCGCTACATGATCTCCGTCGCAGCCGAGCTCGTCGGCATGCACCCCCAGACGCTCCGGATCTACGAATCCAAGGGTCTCGTGCGGCCGAAGCGCACCTCGGGGAATACACGTCTCTACTCGGAGACGGACCTCGAGCGGCTTCGGCTGATCCAGCGGCTGACGACGGATTACGGGCTCAACCTGGCCGGCGTCGAGATGGTGCTCGGTCTCGAGGATCAAATGCGGCGGATGCAGCGTCGCATGGACCGGATCGAGCGCGAGCTGCGCGAGCGGATGCGGGACGTCGAGCGCCAATACAAGCGCGAGCTCGTCCTCTGGCAGGAGCCGACGCTCCCGGCCCGGAGGATGCGCTGATGGACTTCAACAAGCTGACGTTGAAATCGCAGGAGGCCGTCGGCGCAGCCCAGGAGCTGGCGCGGCGGATCGGCAACCCGGAGGTCTATCCGGAGCACCTTCTGCTCGCGCTGCTCGACCAGGAGCTGCCGCAGCAGCTGGTCGAGTCGGCTCCGGCGCTCCGCGCCGAAGCAGAGACGACGCTGCGCGGAAAGCCGGCGATCCAGGGCTCCCAGCAGCAGCCCACCGTCTCGCGCGCATTCGCGGAGGTGCTCGACCGCGCCTTCGAGGAGGCCCGTCAGCTGGAAGACGAGTACGTCTCCACCGAGCATCTGCTGCTCGCGCTCGACGTCGTGCCGCGCGATCAGCTGCTGGCGAAGCTCCAGCAGGTCCGCGGGGGCCAGCGCGTCACGAGCCAGGATCCCGAAGAGACATACCAGGCGCTCGAGAAGTTCGGGCGCGACCTGACGGAGCTGGCGGAGCAGGGCAAGCTCGATCCGGTCATCGGGCGCGACGAGGAGATCCGGCGCGTGATCCAGGTGCTCTCGCGGCGGACGAAGAACAACCCGGTGCTGATCGGCGACCCGGGCGTGGGCAAGACGGCGATCGCCGAAGGACTTGCGCAGCGGATCGTCGCCGGCGACGTCCCCGAGGGGCTGAAGGGCAAGCGAGTCTGGGCGCTCGACATCGGCGCGCTGCTCGCCGGCTCCAAGTACCGCGGCGAGTTCGAGGAGCGGCTGAAAGCAGTCCTGACCGAGATCCAGCGCTCCGAGGGCCAGATCGTCCTCTTCATCGACGAGCTGCACACGATCGTCGGCGCCGGCGCGGCGGAGGGCGCCGTCGACGCGGCGAACATGCTGAAGCCGATGCTGTCGCGCGGGGAGTTGCGTGCGATCGGCGCGACGACGCTGGACGAGTACCGCAAGCACATCGAGAAGGACGCGGCGCTCGAGCGCCGGTTCCAGCCGATCTTCGTCGGCGAGCCGTCCGTTTCGGACACGATCGCGATCCTCCGCGGGCTGAAGGAGCGCTACGAGGCGCACCACGGGGTCCGGATCCGCGACGCCGCGCTGGTCGCGGCGGCCGTCCTTTCTGACCGCTACATCTCGGACCGCCAGCTGCCGGACAAGGCGATCGACCTCGTCGACGAGGCCGCGTCGCGGCTGCGGATGGAGATCGACTCGTCTCCGATCGAGCTCGACGAGGCCGAGCGCCGAGTGCGGCAACTCGAGATCGAGTTGGCCGCGATGGGCAAGGAGTCGAAGGATGTGCGCGAGCCGGTCGAGCGGGAGCTCGCCGAGGCGAAGGAGCGCCGGAACGAGCTCGCCGCGCGCTGGGCGACCGAGAAGGAGGCGCTCGAGCGGGTCAAGGAGGTCATGGCGCGGATCGAAGAGCTCCGGCACGAGGCCGAGCTCGCCGAGCGCACCGGCGATCTCCAGCGCGTCGCCGAGATCCGCTATGGCGAGCTGCCGCAGCTGGAGAAGGAGCTCGCCGCACGCGACGGCGTCCAGATCGAGAACCCCATGGTCAAGGAGGAGGTCGACGAGGACGACGTCGCCGCCGTCGTCGCCCGCTGGACCGGCATTCCGGTCGACAAGCTGCTCGAGGGCGAGACCGAGAAGCTGATCCACATGGAGGAGCGGCTGCACGAGCGCGTCGTCGGCCAGGACGAGGCAGTCTCGGCCGTGGCGAATGCGCTCAGGCGTGCGCGCTCAGGTCTCCAGGACCCGAACCGCCCGATCGGCTCCTTCATCTTCCTCGGCCCGACCGGGGTCGGGAAGACCGAGCTCGCCCGCGCGCTCGCCGAGTTCATGTTCGACGATGAGCGGGCGATGGTCCGCCTGGACATGTCCGAGTACCAGGAGCGGCACACGGTCGCGCGGCTCGTCGGCGCCCCGCCGGGCTACGTCGGCTTCGAGGAAGGCGGCCAGCTGACCGAAGCGGTGCGGCGGCGCCCGTACTCCGTCGTCCTTCTCGACGAGATCGAGAAGGCGCACATGGAGGTCTTCGACGTCCTTCTGCAGATCCTCGACGACGGCCGGCTGACTGACGGCCAGGGTCGCACGGTCGACTTCCGCAACACCGTGATCATCATGACCTCGAACGTCCGCTCGGCGGAGGCGCTGCGCGACGTGTTCCGGCCCGAGTTCCTGAACCGCATCGACGAGGTCGTCGAGTTCCATGCGCTCTCGAAGGAACAGCTCGCGGAGGTCGTCGAGCTGCAGCTCCAGCGCCTGCGCGAGCGACTCGCGCTGCGCGGTCTCGACCTCGAGCTCAGCGATGCCGCGAAGGAGCAGCTCGTGGAGGCCGGCTGGGATCCGACCTACGGCGCTCGGCCGCTGAAGCGGGCGATCCAGCGGCTGGTGGAGAACCCGCTTGCGCTTAGGCTCCTCGAAGGCGAGTTCGGCGAGGGCGACACGGTCCGCGTGGACGTCGAGGACGGCGAGCTCCGCTTCGAGAAGGCCGCGGCCGCCGAGCCCGCAGCCGTTTAGACGGCCGAGTCGAGGATCTCGGCGCGCTCGTCCTCCGGCGGCCAGCCGTGGACGTAGAGGAGCAAGTCTTCGTCCGTCTCGTTGACGGTCTGGAGCGGCGTTCCCGCCTCGACGTGGATCAGGCCGCCCTGACCGACCTCCTGCCGCTCAGGCGGGTCGCCGAGGTACATCGTCAGCGTCCCGCGGACGACGACGAACGTCTCATCCTGTTGGGCGTGCCGGTGGCGGCGGCCCTTGGCGCCGGGCTCGTAGCTCCAGAAGTTCGCGCGGGCGTTCGCGTACCCAACACGTTCGCTCAATTCGCTCGTATGCCGGCGAGGCTCGCCGGGCTCGGCCGGCCGCCTCTCCCATTCGAGCTCTTCCGGGCGGACGACCCGGTAACCCACTAGTGCCCCATCCAGCAATACATGCCGGCGTCTGGCCCGCGATCACGCGGCGCCAGAGCCCACCCTCCTCCTCACCAAGGTCATCAGACCTTGGCTCGTCCGAGTGCGGCCTCTGGCTTGGTGCTCGCGACCCAGACGCTCGGCGGCATTACTGGATGGGGCACTAGACGGCGGAGTCGAGGAACTCGGCGCCGGCCTGCTCGGGCGGGGCGCCGTACGCCAGAAGGAGCAGCTCCTCACTGCCTTCGTTGACGATCTGGAGCGGCGTCCCCGACTCGACGTGGATGAGGCCACCTCGTGGCACCTCACGGCGCTCCGGCGGATCGCCGAGGTACATCGTGAGCGTCCCGCCGATGACGATGAACGTCTCCTCCTGGACCATGTCGCGGTGCCGGCGCCCCTTGGCGCCCGGCTCGTAGCTCCAGAGGTTCGCGCGCGTGTGCTGAAGGCCCGCGCGCTCGGTCAGAGCCGCCCGGTGCCGCTCGGGATCGCCCGGCTCCGAGGGACGCATCTCCCAGTCCAGCTCGTCGGGGCCGACGACGGTGTAGCCCATGGCCCGAGTCTAGGGAACGCAGTCCGGATACCGTTGCGCCGTGCAGAAGGAGAGGGAGCGAGGCGGGAGCCTCCCGCCGCCCGCCCCGCCGCAGAGCCGGACGGCGGCGCAGCTCGTCGCCGAGTCGATTCGGCTGTACGGCCGCCGCTTCTGGAAGAGCCTTGCGCTCGGTTTCGGCCCTGTCCTCGTCGCCATCGGGATCACTGCGCTCCCGGGCCCCACCAACCTGATCTTCGCAGCGACGGCGGGAGCCGTCATCGTGAGCGCCTGTTACGTCGCCGCTTGCGCACTCGCCTCGGACGTGCGGCTCACGCGGCGCTCCGTGGCGACCGCACTCCTCGTCGGCACGCTCGTGTTCGTTCCCGTGCCCTTCTTGACGAGGATCCTGATCTTCCCGGGGGCAGTCTGGCTCGCGCTCTTCGGCTTGGCCGTTCCCGCCGTCCTGTACGAGGGCCGCGGTCTCGGCGAGTCGCTCGGCCGCGCCGTCGCGCTCGCGCGGGCCGACTTCGTGCACGCGCTCGGGTCGCTCGCCGCGCTCGGCATCGTCGGGTTCGTCAGCGCGCTCGCGATGTCGCCTCTGCTGATCCAGTTCGGCGACCAGGCGCGGCCGGTGGCCGCGCTACTGCCGCTCTTCGTCGTCACGCCGCTGCTCTTCCTCGGAGCGGCGCAGCTCTACTTCGACCAGTTCGCGCGGTTGCCGGAGAATGCTCCGCGGGCGGGCTTGACGGCCCCGCAGCGCCGCGGGCAACCGAGCACGCGCGGCTAACTCGCGCCGTAGACGCAGCGCCGCGGGCAACCGAGCACACGCGGCTAACTCGCGCCGTAGAGTCACACGCGCGATCTACCTGAAAGGACGGACCGGATGCCGACCTACATCCTGCTCTCGAACCTCACGGCCCAGGGGGTCCAGACCCTGAGATCGAATCCCGACCGGATACGGGAGGTCAACAGCGACATCGAGGAGCTCGGTGCGAAGGTGCTTCACCAGTGGGCGACCCTCGGACCCTTCGACTTCGTCAACGTCGTCGAAGCGCCGGATGCCGCGACGATCGCGAGGATCTCCGTGACGCTGGGAGCGCGCGGGAGCGCGAAGTTCCAGACCCTGACCGCGCTCGGGATCGACGAGTTCCTCGCCGCGTTGACGTAACACGTAGCTCGGTTGTTCGAGCTCAGCTTCGGCCAGTTCCTGCTGCTGCTGGTGGTCTCGGCCGGCCTTTCGATGGCCGTGTTCGCGCATGCCGACCGTCATGGCAGCAAGCATGCGACGGCGTGGGGAGTCGTGACCTTCCTGGCGCCGGGCGCGAGCTTGATCTACGTCATCCGCTACTGGCTCCGGGCTAGGCGTCGAAGCAGCTGAGCACGGCGTCCCAGGCGAGCTCCGAGGCGAGCACGCCGAGGCTCAAGCTCGTCAGCTCCTCGTTCTCCACGTCGCCGGTCGAGACGGTGTAGAGCACGTCGCCGTCGACCAGCGCGTGGAAGGGCTGGATCGCCCGTCCCAGCGAGGCGTGTACCTGGACGCCGAGCTGCTTGAGCTCCCTGCGGCCCAGCTGTTGGTTCGTGATGACGAGCGTGAGCGTCGTGTTCCCCGGAGCCGTGCGCGGGAGCTGAGACTCCAGCCCTTCGACGAGCGGCGTCCGCGTCCCCCGCTCGGCGTCGAAGTGTCCCCGGACGACCGTTCCTTCTCGATCGACGATCGCGCCGAACGCGTTCACGACCGTGAAGACCGCAAGCTTCGTCGGGCCGATCTGGCGGAACGCGCCGCCCTGACCGGAGAACTCCCCCTGCTCGAGCCCGAATGTCTTCCCGACCGTGACGGATCGGCCGGCTCCGCGTCGACCGAGGGGGAACAGGCCCTCCTGGGCGACGCGAAGCGCCTTCCGGCCGAGGGCGTCGTCCGGGTAGATCGCGTTGTCCCGACGTCCGAAGTCGTAGACGATCGCGCCCTGCACCAGCTCGACGTCCGTCCAGCCGACGGTGTAGCCGCGCATCGCCATCAGCTCGGCGGCGACGCCGCAGGCCGCTTCCAGCCCGTAGAGCGAGCCGCCCGCGAAGCAGACGGCGTGGGCCCATTCGTAGTTTCCGATCGTCCCGGGCGACCCGCCGCGGATGTCGACCGAGCACGCCGCGCCGCCGGGCGGGAGGTGGAAAACCGTGCATCCCGTCGGCCCCTCCTCGTACTCGGCGATCCCGATCCGAAGACCGGGGAAGTCGAACCGGAGCTCGCGGCTCATTGAACTGCTACCGCGAGCTCGGCGGCAAGCTGGGCGTTCGCGGCGATCAGCGCCCGGTTGACCTCCAGCGTCTCGCCGCCGCTCTCCTCGTGCAGCCGGCCGAGGATGAAGGGCGTGAGGCCCTGGCCTGTCGTCCCCAGCTCCACCGACTCGTTCAGGGCGCTCTCGATCAGCTCGTCGACGTCGACGCTCCTGGGCGGTGCGTTCGCGAGCAGGACGCCTGCCCCGCCGAGCTCCCAGTGGGCGCGCGCGATCGCCGCGGCTTCGTCCACGGATTCGACCCGCTGCGAGACCGCGGGACCGCCCTCGGCGTCGTAGAAGCGCGGCAGCGTGTCGGTGCGGTAGCCGAGCGTCGGCACCCCGAGCGTCTCGAGCACCTCGGCGGTCGCCTCCACGTCCAGCAGCGACTTCGCGCCGGAGGAGACGACGACCGCCTGCGTTCTCGAGAGCTCGAGGAGGTCCGCGGAGACGTCGAGGCGGTTTCCACGGTGGACGCCGCCGATTCCGCCGGTTCCCATGAACCGGATGCCGGCCTGCCGGCACACGGCCAGCGTGCCGCCGACCGTCGTCGCGCCGGTCTCTCCGGAGACGACGCAGCCGGCGAGGTCGCGCGGACCCACCTTCCGCGCCTCGGCCGTGAAGCGGTCGAGCTCCTCTTCGGAGAGGCCGACGCGGATCTCGCCCTCGAGGACGCCGATCGTGGCCGGCACCGCACCCGCCTCGCGCACTCGCCGCTCGCTCTCCAGTGCCACCTCGATGCCTTCCCCGGGCGGAAACCCGTGCGCGACGAGCGTCGTCTCCAACGCGACGACCGCCGTCGCAGCCCGCACCTCGTCCGAGACACGGATCACGGCATCGTTCCGATCTTCGCGACACAGCGGGCGGCTGCCTCCATGGCGAGCTCCGGGCCGCCGACGAGATATCCCGCAGCGAGGGCGTCCCCGGCCCCGGTCGTGTCGACGACATCGCCCGGCACCGGAAGGTAGTCCTGGCCGTCGATCGTCGCCCCACTCGCGCCGCGCTTCACGACCCGGGCGTCACTCGGAACGGACAGCTCGGCATGCTCGGCTTCGTTTCCGAAGACGACGTCTGGCCGAATTCGTACGAAGCGCGCAGCCAGCCGGTCGGCGCCGAAATCCCGGATCACGTTGACCGAGGAGAGGTCGACGCTCACGCGGCCGCCCGCGTCCCGGGCCAGGTCGGCGGCCCGCTCAGCCGCCGAGCCGATCGGCTCGCGCATCAACGAGTAGCCGGAGAGGTGCAGCCAATCGCAGCGCTCGAACCACTCCTCCCGCAGCTCATCGGCCGCCAGTTCAGGGGCGACGCCGCGGTCGGAGACCATCGTCCGGCTCCCGTCCAGGTCGACAAGGGAGACGACGACGCCGTTCCGGCCCATCGGCGGAGGGCCGAAGACGTCCACGGCGCGTCGAAGCAAGTCCGCTTCGACGAGCT
This sequence comes from uncultured Actinomycetes bacterium, assembly GCA_963842235.1. GTDB lineage: Bacteria > Actinomycetota > Thermoleophilia > Gaiellales > Gaiellaceae > JACDAN01. The sequence goes on from CAWJFT010000001.1 coordinate 502,051, forward strand.
CCCCGGAGGCATCCGCACCACGTTTCCCGATAAAACGTGCCATCCCGCCGAGCGCCGCGGCCCAGGCAGCGACGTTCGCGGCCTGTCCACCGGCGCCGACGCGCGTCTCTCCGTTCGTGTCGTCGCCGTCGGCGATCGGCCGCGCCAGCTTCACGACCACGTCGAGCAGGAGATCTCCGAGCGTGCAGACGACCATGCTTCAATGCTTCCATGGACGGTGAGGCCCGCGCTCGGCGCTTGCGCTCGTTCCTCATCGGCGGAGTCGTCGGCGCCTCCGCCGCGCTCTCGGTCGCCCGCCGCCGCCGTCGTCGGCGGAAGCGTCCCCCGGCCGGCCTGGCCGCCTTCGAGGGCGCTCCCTGCTATCGCGAGACGCTCGAACGGCGCGAGCGCCGCGTCTGAGCCGACAACTCGCCCGGCTATCCTTCGTTCGTGCCTCCTCCAGCAATGCATGCCGACCTCTGGCCCGCGATCACGCGGCGCCAGAGCCCACCCTCCTCCTCACCAAGGTCATCAGACCTTGGCTCGTCGGCGTGCGAACTCTGGCTTGGTGCTCGCGACCCAGAGATGCGGCGGCATTACTGGAAGAGGCACTGAGGGATGCCGATCTATGAGTACAAGTGTCCGGACGGCCATGTCTTCGAGCTGTTCCACGGCATCTCCGAGCCGCCTCCAGAGGTCTGTCCGGTCTGCGGCAAGGGACCGGTGACGCGGGTCCTCCATCCCGTCGCCGTGCACTTCAAGGGCTCGGGCTTCTACTCGACGGACTACGGACGCGGCGGCCGCAAGCCCTCTCGCGACGGCGAGAAGCCGGACTCGGGCGGCGAGAAGAAGAAGGAAGAGACGAAGACGCCGGCCGGCGATTCCTCCTAGGAGAGCGGCGTCCCCTTGAGGCAGCCCGCCCCGCCCGTCACGGCGCTGGGCGGCTGGAGTGCTGATTTGCCGCTGAACATCAGCAGGACCTCGGCGTTCCGGTCGCTGTCGCCCGTAAATCCGAGCCGGCAGTAGATCGTCCGATCCGTCGAGGCCCGGAAGCGGAGCCAGCCGAGCTGGAAGATCTGCGCGGTGGACAGGTCGGTCGCCAGCGGGCTCACGAGCTCGTCTCCGATGAAGGGAAGCTTGAGAAACGTGCCCACGCCGACCATCTTCCCGAGGGTTGCCTGCAGGACCTGCTGCTGACGGCCGGTGCGGTTGAGGTCGTTCTCCGCAGGATTGAGGTCGTTCTTGCGGATCCGCGAGTAGATCAGCGCGCGCTTTCCATCCATCTTCTGCCGGCCGCGCCCGAAGCGCCAGCCTTGCCACCGCGCGCATTTCTGGGCGCTCAGGTAGGGGCACTCGTGCTTCGTGACGGCCGGCGAACGGACGTCCACCTCGATTCCCCCGAGGGCGTCGATCACGTCGCGAAACGCCGGGAAGTCCATGAGGATCACGTGGTTGACCTCGAAGCCCAGCGACTCGCGAACAGTTCGGATCGCAAGCGACGGCCCGCCCAGCGGCAGCGCCGCGTTGATCTTGTCGTGCCCGTGCCCGGGAATGTCGACCTCGAGGTCGCGCGGGATCGAGAGGTACGACAGCGTGTGGTGCTCCGGGTCGGAACGGATCACCATGATCGAGTCCGCGAGCCTGTTTCCACGCCGCGTCGGGTGGCGCGAGTGATCGCTGCCGAGGACGAGGATCGTGCTCGGGTTCGAGAGCATCAGTCCGTCCTGGGCTACAAGCTGGGCCTTTGCGGAGTCCGAAAGGCGGTCGTTGGCCTTCTGCACCCCGCTGCGGACGGCGAGGTAGCCGGCGACTGTCCAGCCGATCAGGAGCAGGATGAGCACGCCGACGGTGAGCGCGGCGATGCGGCCGGGGCCGAAGCGGCGTTCGCGCTTGACCGGCCCAGGGCCGCGGTAGCGCTCAGGAGGGCGGCCGTCAGCGGTCCGCGGCGGCGGCTTCGGCCGCGGCTGCCGGGTCAGCGTCGGGACGCCGCCCTTGGCCCGGCCACCTTTGTAGACGCGATACGGCTTGTCTTCCCGGGCCATCCGGCGGGGTATCGTAGCCGCCGCCTGTGACCGCCCAACGCGCTATCGGGGTCGACGTCGGGGGGACGAAGATCCTCGCGGGGGCCGTCGACCGGGAGGGCGCCGTCGTGAGACGCGAGGAACGGCGGACAGAGGTCTCGTCCCAGGAGGAGCTCCTCGCCCAGCTGGACGACGTGGTCGAGACGCTTCTCGACGACGACATCGTCGCGCTCGGCTTCGGGCTTCCGTCGACGATCGATCAGCTCGCCGGTCGCGCGGTCTCGTCTGTGCACATCCCGCTCGCCGACGTCGATTTCCGCGACCGGATGGCCGAGCACTTTCGTCTTCCCGTCGCGATCGACAACGACGGCAACGCCGCCGCGATCGCCGAGTGGCAGCTGGGCGCGGGCCGGGGCGCGTCCAACGTCGTCCTGCTCACGCTCGGAACAGGGATCGGAGGCGGGCTCATTCTCGACGGCCGTCCGTATCGCGGGTCGGTCGGCGCCGCGGCGGAGCTCGGCCACATGGTCCTGGACTACGGCGGGATGGCCTGTGGCGGCGGCTGCAACGGCTTTGGGCATTTCGAGGTGCTCGCCTCGGGGCGCTCGGCCGACGTCGCGGCCCGGCAGCGTTTCGGGGAGGGAACCGCGCACACGTTGGTCGAGGCCGCCAAGAACGGCGACCAGGGTGCGACGGACGACATCGCCCAAATCGGACATTTCCTGGGGGCGGGGATCGCCTCGCTCGTGAACATCTTCAATCCGGAGGTTGTCGTCCTCGGCGGCGGCTTCTCGGAGGCGGGCGAACTGCTGCTCGAGCCCGCGCGCGAGACGCTCGCGCGTGAGGCGTTGAAGCCGGCGCGAGATCTCGTCCGGATCGAGTGGGCACAGCTCGGCCCCGAGGCCGGGATGATCGGGGCCGCCCTGGTCGGGTTCGAGGGCCTCGACAGAGGCGGCCACGTGTCGCCGGGGTAGCTGCGTGCCCCTCGCCGTCTGCGCGACGCCGATCGGGAATCTCGAGGACGTGACGCTGCGGGTCCTGCGGGAGCTGGAGGAGGCCGATGTCGTCCTCTGCGAGGACACCCGCCACACCCGTCGGCTGCTGGAGCGGCACGGGATCGACGCCAAGCTCCTGAGCTATCACGAGCACAACGAGGCGCAGCGGACCGCCGAAGTGCTGCCGCGCCTCGAGGCGGGCGAGCGCGTGGCTCTCGTGAGCGATGCGGGCTTGCCGGCGATCAGCGATCCCGGTGCGAGGTTGATCGCCGCTGCACGGGAGGCCGGCGTGCCCGTGACCGTGCTTCCTGGTCCGAGCGCGGTGGAGACGGCGCTCGTCGCGAGCGGTTTTGGCACGGATCGGTTTCAGTTTCTTGGCTATTTGCCCCGGGGAGCCGGCGAGCGGCGTGCGCTGTGGGAGGACGTCGCCCGACGGCCCTGGGCGCTCGTGGCCTTCGAATCGCCGCAGCGCCTGGCGTCCTCGCTGGCGAGCCTCGCGGAGGTGCTCCCCGAGCGGTCGGTCGCCGTCTGTCGTGAGCTCACGAAGCGCTACGAAGAGGTCGTTCGCGGCTCGGCGAGCGAGGTGGCGGAGCGGTTTTTCGCCGGAACGAAGGGCGAGATCACGGTCGTGATCGGCCCGGCCGAGGTCGAGGCTGGGGACGAGGCCTTGGCAGTAGAGGCGGTGTCGGAGCTTGTCGGGGGCGGTCTCTCGCGGCGGTCGGCGGCAGACGTCGTGTCCCGGCTGACGGGCGTGTCGCGGAACCGCCTCTACCGCGGCTCTCTGTAGCCACATTTGACAACAGCCGACCGGCTTGCTACGGTCGAACTCCATGTTGACGAGAAAGACAACAGGACTCGCGGGGCTGGTCGCCTTGCTGGCGTTCCTCTTCCCCGCGGCGGCCTGGGCCTGGACTTGGCCCGCGAACGGGTCGGTGCTGCGCGGCTTCGAGTTCGGAGGGCCGGAGTACCGCGAGCACGGTCATACGGGCATCGACATCGGCGCCGAGTCGGGGTTACCCGTGCACGCGCCCGCGGGCGGACGGGTCTCGTTTGCCGGCTGGCTGCCTGGGCACGGCCGCGCGGTGACGATCAGGACGTCGAACGACTACGCGGTAACGCTGCTCCATCTCGGCTCGATCGTGGTCAGCGCCGACGATGGGGTCGCCGAGGGCGAGACGGTCGGGACGATCGGACCGAGCGGCGACGCCGAGGTGGACGGGCCGTATGTCCACCTCGGGGTACGGCGCGCGGACGACCCGAAGGGATATCTCGACCCGCTGACACTGCTGCCGCCACGGCCGGCCACGGAGGTAGTCGTCCCGTCGGCACCGCCCGCGCCTGTTGCGCCTGCTCCGGTCGCTCCCGCGGCGAGCCCGACCCCGGTCGCCGTCGCCGGCGTCGACGACCCTCGCCCGGCGCCAACGGCTCGTTCTGCGCCGGTTGGGCGGGTGGCCGCCCCTCGGACGGCTCGTGCCAAGCCCGAGGTTCGAGTGACGACCCGGAAGCACTCAGCCTCCGGGAGGTCACCTCGCGCGCGAGCAGGTCACGCGGAGGCCAGGACGCCGAGGCCGGCCGAGCGGCCTGCGGGGCACGCCAGAGGCAAGCGGCTGCAACGAGCAGCGAGGCCGGCGGCCCGGCCCGTGCGGGAGCGTGCTACACGTCCGAAGGCCGCGGTCCGAGTCGCGCCCGTCTCGACGCCTGCGCCTCAGCCCGCGGTCCCGGAGGAGGACGTGACCACTCCTGTCAGCGTCCCGGGAACGAAGCCGCCGTGGGCGCTGGCCGTTGCCGCCGTGCTCGCGCTCCTCGGCGCGGCGCTCCTCCGGCGAATGGCCCCGGGCGAGCCGGAGGGCGCTCGTAAGATGGATTCACCTTCCTCAGATGGAGCAGCCGCAGTTGCAACAACAACGGATCCTCATCGCGCCGGCATGGCCGTATGCGAACGGTCCGCGACACATTGGGCACCTGGCGGGGTTCGGAGTGCCGGCGGACGTCTTCGCCCGCTACCACCGTCTACGCGGCAACCAGGTCCTCATGGTGAGCGGGACCGACGAGCACGGCACGCCGATCATGGTCGCCGCCGACCAGGAGGGACGCTCGTACCGTGAGACCGCCGACCTCTATAGCGGCGTCATCCGCGAGGACCTCCGGGATCTCGGGCTCACGTACGACCTGTTTACTCGCACGACAACACGAAATCACCATCGCGTGGTCCAGGACCTCTTTCGGACGCTGTACGAGAAGGGCTACATCTTCGAGGGCTCGATGCAGGTGGCGTTCTCGCAATCGACCGGCAACACGCTGCCCGATCGGTACATCGAGGGCACGTGCCCCTACTGCGGGTTCGAGAGCGCGCGCGGCGACCAGTGCGACAATTGCGGGCGTCAACTCGATCCAATCGACCTGATCAACCCCCGCTCGCGCCTGGACGGCCAGCCGCCGATCTTTCGCGACACGAATCACCTGTTCCTCGATCTGCCGGCGTTCGCGGACCAGCTCCGCGAGTGGATCTCGGGGCAGAAGCACTGGCGTCCTAACGTCCGCAACTTCTCGGAGAACCTGCTCGACGACCTGAAGCCGCGGCCGGTCACCCGCGATCTGGACTGGGGCGTCCGCATCCCGGTTCCGGGGTACGAGGAGGAGGAGCGCAAGCGGATCTACGTCTGGTTCGACGCCGTGATCGGCTACCTCTCCGCGAGCATCGAGTGGGCGACGACGACAGGCGACCCCGATGCATGGCGGCAGTGGTGGCAGAACCCGGAGTCACGTCACTACTACTTCATGGGGAAGGACAACGTCGCGTTCCACACGGTGATCTGGCCGAGCATCCTCCTGGGCTACGGCGAAGGAGGTGAGTACGGCGCGGGCCGCGGCAAGCTCGTCCTTCCGTACGACGTCGTCTCGAGCGAGTACCTCACCATGGAGGGAAAGCAGTTCAGCACGAGCCGCAATGTCGTCATCTACGTCCGCGACGTGCTGAGCCGCTACGACCCCGATGCGCTGCGGTTCGTCCTCACGATCGCGGGGCCCGAGACGCAGGACACGGACTTCACCTGGGCGGAGTTCGTCCGGAGGAACAACGACGAGCTCGTGGCGACCTGGGGGAACCTGGTCAACAGAACGCTCGTCAACGCCCACCGGAACTTCGAAAAGGTTCCCGAGCCGGGTGAGCTCACGCCCGAAGATCGCACGCTCCTCGACTTGGTCGAGCGGGCCTTCGACACGGTCGGTGCCGAGATCGAGGCTGCGCGTTTTCGGGCCGCCTTGACCGAGGCGCTTCGGGTCGCGCGCGAAGCCAACAGGTACCTGAACGACGCGGCGCCCTGGGCACTGATCGAAAGCGATCGGTCTCGAGCGGCCACGATCCTCTACGTCGCACTCCGCGTGGTGGACAGCCTGAAGACGCTGTTCACGCCGTTCCTTCCCTTCTCGTCGCAGCGTCTCCACGAGCTGCTCGGATACGAGGGCTTCCTCGCCGGCCCGCTCGAGTTTCGCGAGGTCGACGAGGACGGCGAGACGCACATCGTGCTGACCGGCGATTACGAGTCCTGGGTCGGGTCGTGGGCGCCGAGCGAGCTTCCTCCCGGCCGCAAGCTCCAGGAGCCGAAGCCGCTGTTCAAGAAGCTCGACGCCGAGCAGGTCGTCGAGGACGAGCTCGCGCGGCTCGAGCAGGCCGCCGAAGCCGCATCTGCGTGATCGACACCCACGCGCACCTGCACACGTGCGCCGATTCTCCGACCGAGCTGGTGGAACGAGCGCGCGCTGCGGGCGTCGACCGCATCCTCGAAGTCGGCGCCTGGCCGCAGTCGTGGACGGAGGTCGCCGAGTTCTGCGCGAACACCCCGGGCGTCGACCCCATCCTCGGGATCCACCCGCACGAGGCCGGCGATGCCGACGCCGCCCAGCTCGACCGCCTGAGCGACCTCGCGCCCGTTGCGATCGGGGAGACGGGGCTGGACTACTACCGCGATTACGCACCGCACGACGCGCAGCGCCAGCTCTTCCAGGCACACCTGGCGGCTGCGGAGGAGCTCGGCAAGCCGGTGGTCATTCACTGCCGCGCGGCCGATGCCGACGTGGCGCGCGCACTCGCCGACTTCGCGGGCACGGTCGTCCTGCACTGCTTCTCCTCGCCCGGCCTCCTCCAGCCGGCCCTCGATCGCGGCTACTACGTCTCGTTTGCCGGGAATGTGACCTATCCGAACGCCTACGACCTCCGCGCCGCCGCACGGGCAATCCCGGCCGACCGGATCCTGGCCGAGACCGACTCGCCGTATCTGTCGCCGCAGGCCCGCCGGGGGCGTCCGAACGAGCCGGCGAACGTCGTCTACACGATCGCCTCGCTCGCCGAAACACGTGGGGAGGACGCGGACGAGCTGGCGGCTCGGATCGACGAGAACGCCTCCCGCGCGTTCGGCCTGGAATGACGCTTCCCACACCGAAGCGAGACCTCGGCCAGCACTTCCTCGTCGACGAGAACATCCTGGGAGTCATCGGCCGGCTGGCGGAGCTCGGCCCGGACGACGTGGCGCTCGAGGTCGGCCCCGGGCCAGGGGCTCTGACTGCCTACCTCGCCGACCGGGTCGCCGACGTCCATGCGATCGAGCTCGACCGACGGCTCGAGCCCTACCTGACCGAGCGATTCGGCGAGCGCTCCAACGTCCACCTTCGCTTCATGGACGCGCTGTCGCTCGATCCCTCGGAGCTCGATCCGCCGCCGACCAAGCTCGTCTCCAACCTGCCCTACAACGTCGCCACGCCGATCGTCGTCGAGAGCCTCGAGCGCTTCCCGACCATCGAGCTCTGGAGCGTGATGGTGCAGCGCGAGGTTGCTGACCGCTTCTTCGCGGAGCCGCGCACGAAGTCCTACGGCGCCGTCTCCGTCCTTATTCAGCTTGCGACCGAACGAACCGGGTTCCATCCGGTCTCCCGAACCGTCTTCCGCCCGCAGCCGAACGTGGACTCGGCCCTGGTCGCGTTCCGGCGGCGCACACAGCCGCCCGCCGTGCCCTGGCTCGAGCTCAAGCGCATCGTCGAAGCGGCATTCGCCCACCGGCGAAAGCGGCTTCCCAATTCGCTGGAGCTGGCCGGCGTCGCCGGTCGTGAGCAAGCAGAGGCGGCGCTTGCCGGCATCGGCCGGACTGAGCGGGCCCGCGCGGAGGAGCTCGATCCGGAGGATTTCGTCCAGCTCGCCGCCGCGCTCGCATGACCGAGCTTCTCGCACCCGCGAAGATCAACCTCGCGCTCGTCGTGGGGCCCAAGCGGCCCGACGGCCGTCACGAGGTCGTCACGGTCCTGCAGCGCATCTCGCTCGCGGACCGCATCGCGCTCGAACCTGCGGACGAGCTCCAGGTCGAGGGTTTCGCCGAGGACACGATCGTCCGTCGGGCGCTCGAACAACTGGCCCAAACAGCCGACACCGCCCCGAACTGGCGGGTCACGATCGACAAGCAGATCCCCGTCGCCGCCGGTCTCGGCGGCGGGAGCTCCGACGCCGCCGCGGCGTTGCGGCTTGCGAACTGGACGCTCCGCCGTCCGCTGAACGACGGCGCCCTCCAAGACCTGGCAGCCCCGCTTGGCGCGGACATTCCGTTCTTCCTCACCTCCGGCCCGCAGCTCGCCGAGGGCGACGGAACCGAGCTGCAACCGTTACGGCTGCTCGAGGACTACTGGATCCTGCTGCTCCTCCCGCACGACGAGCGCAAGCAATCCACCGAGGCCGTGTATGACGCCTTCACGGGCGAGAAAGGTTTCGCCGAACGCCGGGCCGCGGTCCTCCGCGCGCTCGCGCTGGGCGACCTCGGCGCGCTGCCGCCCAACGATCTCGCCTCGTCGCTGCTCGCCGACGAGCTCCGCGCCCACGGCGCCTTCAGAGCCGACGTGTCGGGTGCGGGCCCCGCCGTATACGGCCTGTTCGCGGAGCAGGACGAGGCAGTGGCCGCCCACGCGGCGCTGGCCGGGCGGGGACCGAGCTGGATCACGGCACCTGCCTGGTAGCTTCAATCGCCGATGCTCGAGCATCCAGTCCTCGAACACGGGACGACACGGTCTGATCGCTGGCTGCGCCGGTATCGGACCCGAATCGCGGTGTGGATCGCGATCGTCGAAGCGATCCTGCTCGTCTTCGGCGTGGTCAACCGCTGGGGCGCGCTGCTCGTGGCCGTCCTCGTGATCGTCGGCTACTTCGTGCTCGAGCCAAGGCTCCGCTCGCAGTTCTCGCGCGACGCGGTCTGGATCGCCGCGGTCTCGCAGGCGCTCGTTGCGCTGGTTCCGATCCTCGTCGTGCTCGTCGGCACGCTGGCGCTGATCGCCGTCGGCTTCCTGGCCGTCGTGGCGCTCGTGGTTCTCTTCGGCGACCGGCGATAGACTTTGGTGTGGTCGGCACCTTTCCAGCTTTGGGGCGTAGCCAAGTGGTAAGGCAACGGGTTTTGGTCCCGTGATCCCAGGTTCGAATCCTGGCGCCCCAGCCATCTAGAAGCCCGTGAAGAGATCCGGACTCGCAGCCGTCGTCCTCGCTGGCGGACTCGGAACCCGCATGCGCTCCGAGACGCCGAAGCATCTCCACCCGCTGCTCGGCCGGCGGCTCGTGGACTGGGTGGTGGACGCCGCGCGTTCACTCGATCCGGATCCTCTCGTCGTCGTCACCGGGCCCGATTACGCCGACGCGTTCGACGGCGTCGAGGTGGCGGTGCAAGCGGAGCCGCGCGGAACCGGTGACGCGCTCGCGGCGGCGCGGGGGTCACTCGACGGACGGGAGGGCGATCTGCTCGTCCTCTCCGGCGACTCCCCGCTGCTTCGCCCGGAGTCGCTCGAGCGGCTTCTCGCCGTCCACCGCGAGTCCGGCGCGGCCGCGACGGTCCTGACCTTCAGGCGCGCCGATCCGGCGAGCTACGGGCGCATCGTCCGCGGCGCGGATGGCTCGCTCCGGGCGATCGTGGAGGCGACCGATGCGACGCCGGAGCAGCGGGCGATCGACGAGGTCAACTCGTCGATCTACGTTTTCGCCGCCTCCAAGCTCTGGCCCGCGCTGGAGCGGATCGTTCCGGCGAACGCTCAGGGCGAGCTCTATCTGACCGATGCCGTGCGACTGCTCGTCGATCAGGGCGAGCTGGTGGCGGCGCATGAAGGCGATTCCGAGGAGGCTGAGGGAGTGAACACACGTGTAGAGATGGCGGAGGCGGCCGCAGCGCTCCGAGACCGCATCAACGAGGAACACATGCTGGCCGGCGTGACGATCGTCGATCCCTCGTCGACCTGGATCGAGCCGTCCGTTGAGCTCGAGCCCGACTCGACCATTCATCCGTTCACCGTTCTCCGCGGGACTACCCGAGTCGGTGCAGGGGCCGAGGTGGGCCCGCACGCGGTCGCCGTGGATACCGAAATCGGCCCCCGTGTGCTCGTCGGGCCCTTCTGTTACCTTCGCCCCGGAACGGTTCTCGAGGCGGGCGCGAAGGCGGGCACGTTCGTGGAGATCAAGAACTCGCGCGTGGGAGAGGGGACGAAGATTCCCCACCTCTCGTACATCGGCGACGCCGAGATCGGCGCGCGGACCAACATCGCCGCAGGCAACATCACCGTGAACTATCCCCATGAGCCGGGAAAGCCCAAGAGCCGGACGACGATCGGCGAGAACGTCAGGACCGGTGTCCAGAATGCGTTCGTTGCTCCGGTCGAGATTGGCGAGGGCGCTTGGATTGCGGCCGGGTCGGTCATTACGAAGGACGTCCCACCGGGCGCGCTCGCCGTCGCCAGGGCCAAACAGGAGAACAAGGAGGGCTACACCGCCCGTGGAGACAGTGGAGACGACGACGGCGACTGACGTCGCATCGCTGCCGGGCCTCGAGACCGTGCCGGGCGTGAAGCCCGAGGTTCGAGCCAAGCCCGAGCACTGGATCGAGCGTGGGCCGCAGAAACGGCTGATGCTCTTCGCGGGCCGCTCACATCCCGAGCTGGCGCAAAAGATCGGCGAGCGGCTCGGGGTCGAGCTCGGCGAGATCACGCTCGGTTCGTTCGCAAACGGCGAGACCTACTGCCGCTTCGAGGAGTCGATTCGCGGCGCCGACGTCTTCCTCGTCCAGACCGGCTGCGAGCCCGTCGACCGGAACCTGATGGAGCTGCTGATCATGATCCAGGCGGCGAAGCTCGCCTCGGCGAAGCGGATCACGGCCGTCATCCCGTGGTACCCGTACGCGCGCCAGGACCGCAAAGCGCGCCCGCGGGAGCCGATCACCGCGAGGCTCGTCGCCGACACGCTTCAGACGGCCGGCGTCGACCGCGTCCTGACGATGGATCTCCATGCCGGTCAGATCCAGGGCTTCTTCTCGATTCCTGTCGACCACATGGTCGCGCTCCCGATCTTCGCTCAGCACCTCCGCGACCAGGGTCTCTACGGCGACGGTGTCGTTTCGGTCGCACCCGACGCCGGTCGCGCGAAGATGGCCGTCAAGTTCGCAGAGATCCTCGGAGCGGACTTCGCGATCACGCACAAGACGCGGCCCGCCCACGACGAGGCCGCAGTGACCGAGGTGACCGGCCACGTCGACGGCAAGGTGGCCATCGTCGGGGACGACGTGATCATGACCGGCGGCACGCTGCTGGCCGGAGCGCGGGCGCTGCGCGAGGCGGGCGCCACGAAGGTCTACGTGTGCGCGACGCACGGGATCTTCGCCAAGGACTCGCTCGAGCGCTTCCGCGAGGCGAAGGAGATCGACGAGCTGATCGTCACGGACACGATCCCGCTGGATCCCACGCGCCGGCCGCCGAATCTCACGGTGCTGACCGTCTCCGGCCTGCTGGCCGAGACGATCATGAACGTGTTCTCCGACGAATCAGTGTCGGCGATCTTCCAGGGCGAGAATCAGCTCTTCTAGCGAGAACGGCTCAACCAGGCGGCTGAGCCGTTCTTTCTACCGGAACTTTCTACCGACGCGGCGTCGGTATGCTCGGAAAAGCCGTTCGGTCCCGCCGAGAGGAGGCAAGGACCGGATGGCGTTTTCTTTCAGGCTGGAGGATGAGGACGGCGCACCCGCCGACCCGCCTACGCTCAAAGCAGTGGTGCCGGACTGGCGGCCGGGCGACACGATCCCGATCGGGCCGGATCGGACGCTGCGTGTGGTCGAACCGGGACGCGAACTACGCCACGCCCCTACGTCTCACCCTCCTTGGCGCGAGTGGCGAGACGCCCCAGATACCTTGCCAATCGCGATTGGCCAAAGAGGCCGAAGCGTGGAGCGAGCAAGGCAAACGCGCTGAACATGATTCCGAGCGCGCCGAGAGCGATAGTCCAGAGCCAGATGTCGAAGAAGCTAGACAGCTTGGCGTCCTGCGGATCGTCAGAATCGTAGAGCACCTCGACGCGATCGCCGACATCAGGCGGCGAGGAGGAGCCGGTTGAGGAGCGGAACTCGACGGTTCGACCCTCCGCGGTTGTGAAGCGAACGACGGGGTAGTAGACGGTTCCGTCAGAGGTGGAATCCTCGGATAAGTCGATGACCGTACCGGTGGCGTGCTCGGCTCCCGCCATGAATCGGTTGGTGTGTACGAACGTCGCCGCACTAGCCAGCAGCAGCCCGACCCCGAGGGCAAGAATCACCAGCGGGACCCAATCGCGCCTCCTCCTGCGTCGGCCTCTTTTGGCCATCGGGCTTGATCCTCTCACCGGCCAGCGCCGCCGTCCGTCCTGGTCGTTGAGGACGTGGCCTAAAGAGCGCCGAGCGCTGACGTTTCGTAGGTTCGGGATGGGCCGGGTGGAGGAAGCGCGTGGCGTTCGACCGCCGCCCGGCCTCGTTATCAGGGCCGATGCTCGCCTCGAGCGGCCCGGCTGGCGCAACTGCTGCTTTTGGGGGTGAGCGCTCTAATGACCTGGGGGCCGCGCTGCCGATAGACGTCATCTATGGGCTTCCTCAGTCGTCTCACGTCGGGCTTCCGCAGCGAAGGTGCCTTCACCGTCACGGCCGAACCCCTCGCAGCGGGGGGGCGACAGTAGTGGGATTTCTCGACCGAGTTAAAGCGCGGCTCGCTGCTCCGACGAGCGACGCCTCGGAGTGGTTCACGCTCTGCGGGGAGTCGATCACCTCCGTCGTGGGCGAGTCGAACTATCAGCGATGCCTCGACACGACCGTGCGGAGCGCGACCGCCGAGCCTCCTTTCGAGCTTGAGTACGAGCCGTTCGAGGGGGATCAGAAGCTTTGGTTTCCCGTGTACCTAAGGCGCGAACCAGACAACAAGTACGACGCGAACGCCGTCTCCGCGGCGAGCAGCCACGGCGTCATCGGCTATCTCGAGCGCAACAACGCAAAGAGGTTCCAGCCCGTGCTCGAACTCCTCGAGTCACACGGCCATCGCGGCATCGCTTGTCCGGCGTATGCGCGGCGGGCCGACAACGGAATGTGGGGCGTCGTGCTGGTGCTGTCGAGCGCACGGAAATCCATGAGCTACGTGAAGGCCGACAAGTCCTTCCGCGTGCTGGCGACGTGAGCCAGGTCGTCCTCGTTGTCGCGCTGCTTGCCTCGCTGCTTGCCGTAGCGTGGCTGTACGCCTACAAGTTGCGCCACCCCCACACGAAGGACGACCTCGTCAAGGCGCGGCGCGATAGCGTCGACAGGAGCCGCTCCGTCGTGAGTGGGAAGGTGCAAGAGCATCTCGCTCCGCTCTTCCCGGCGTTCCTGAGCCAGTTCAATCCGAAGGACGCTCGATTTCTCGGGACGCCGCTCGACTTCATCGTCTTCGACGGTCTGGACGAGGGTGAGGTTCGGAGGGTTGTCTTCGTCGAGGTCAAGACGGGCAGAGCCAGCCTCCTGTCTCGCGAGCGCCGATGCCGTGACGCGATCGAGGCGGGACGAGTTGAGTATCAGTTGCTGCGCCTGCCGACAGACGTGATCAAGGCCGAAGACGGAGCGCCGTCCTCGGCTGTTGCGAGCGCTGCGGCTCTCGCCTCTCCCGGCGGCTAGACACGACTCCGGACGCGTCCTAGGCTCAAGCCGATAGGCCCTCGAATCCTGCGGCGTCGCGGGCTCCTGGAACCGAACGAGGAGGGCGAGCCATGCGCAGGCGTTTTCGTCGCGTTGCTCTGGCAGTGAGCGCAGTTGTCGTGGTGGCGATCGCGGGAGGAGTCACCTATGCCGTTGCCGACATCGGCGGCGGCGGGGTGATCAACGGCTGTTACAAGTCACAGAACGGCCAGCTGCGGCTCATCGATCCGGCGACCGACAGCTGTAATCCGAGCGAGACGCCGATCTCGTGGGGCCAGACTGGGACGCAAGGGCCGAAGGGCGACAAGGGCGATCCGGGGCCGCAAGGGCCAACAGGACCTCAGGGGCCTCCCGGACTGAGCGGCCTACCTCCGGTGGGCCGCTTCACGGCGACGCAAATCGTAAAGGGTGCGATCCTCACGTGCGGAAGCACGAACGCGATCGGGCCCGACCCTGGCTGTCAAGGGATGAAGCTGAACGGATTGGACATCGGTTTCCAAGGCTTCGCGGCGGCGACTGCCGTCTGTAACGCCGTCACCGGAGGCGGTTGGAGCCAGATTGTCTTTGGCCCCCCCGCGGCAGTCCCGCACTTCATCTGGAACGGGTCGAACTGGGCTCTATCCTCGGCCAGCGCTCAACCCATGGTAGAGCTCTATTGCTTTGTCGGAGCATCGTCCACGGGCGCGGCGGTGCGGCGATCTTCGACTCGAGCAGGTAAGAAAGTGACGATCGTTACCCGTTCTGGCGCACATGGCCGAAAGGGCCGCTAGCGCCTAGCTTCGGTTCGTCATAGGCTCGAAGAGGGGGCCGGGTCGGCGGAAGTGACTAAAGCTCCGAGCCAGCCTGCCGATAGAAGGCAAGTACCCTCCTTCTTGAGCCGAGTCCGGCCAGCCAGCGGTGGCAAAGACGCGCCCGCTAGTTGTCGAGGCTCGAGTTACGGCCCTGACCCTACTGCCGCAGCTAGTCGCCGGGAAGCAATCCGCCGGGGTTACGCGTCTCCTGCTCCGGCGGAAATCGCGCATACGCCAGGCTCTCGCAGTGGCTCTCCTCGGAAGTGCGATTGAGATGGATCCCAGTCCGAACGTTGGGGGCTCCCTCGGCTGGTCTTATCATGGAGCGCGTGACGCTCTGGCGAGCACCACTCGCCACCGCTGCTCTGCTTCTGCTCGGCGGCTGCGGCGGTGGGGTGTCCGATCCAGAGACCGCGGCTTGCCCGATGCCAACGACGAAGTTCGGAGCGCGTTCCGAACTTTCGGACCATGCCGAGGTGCCCGTCAGCCTCACCTGCAACGACGCAGCGATCGCCGGAACCTTGTATCTCCCTAACGGTGAGGGCATGCATCCCGCATTGGTTTGGGTGCACGGTGCGGGGGAGGCCGCACGGTTGCCGTGGGGGGACGGAGCTTTCTTGCGCCCCTTCGTGCAACTGGGCTTCGCGGTCTTCTCCTTCGACAAACGTGGGGTGGGCGAGTCCCAAGGCGAGTGCTGTCCGGGTGACCACGGTCACTTCAACCTCGCGACCGCCGATGTGGTCGGCGCAGTCGCCGCCGTGCGAAGGCGACCGGAGATCGACCCCGACCGAGTAGGCCTGTTCGGGGCTAGCCAAGCGGGCTGGATAGCTCCGCGAGCGGCCGTCGACTCAGGCCACGTGGCGTTCGTCGTGCTCGCCGCGCCCGGCGTCGTGACGTTCGGCCAAGAGCACGCGTACGAAGAGCTCACAGGCGGGTACGGGAGCGACAAGCCGTTCCCCACGGAAGCGGAGATCGCCGACCGGTTGCAGAAGACCGGCCCGTCCGGGTTCGACGTAGTTCCGTATCTCCGTCGCATGAACGTCCCGGCGCTGTGGTTGCTCGGCGGCCGCGATCAGGAGATCCCACTCACTGCGACTCTGGCAATCCTGAGGCAGCTGGAGGTAGCCGGGAAGGACTACTCGATCCGCGTCTATCCGAAGGCCAACCACGGTCTATTTGATGTACCGCCCACCGATCCAAGAGCGATGCCGGACACGCTCCACTGGCTGCGCGAACGGACGTAATCGACCCGGCCGACGAGCGGATCTGTACACGTGAGCTGCCCTTCAAGGTGGGGTGGCGCCTGGCTCTCAGATGTCAAGCGGAAGACTGGATTCTTCGCTGGACGTCCCTGTTGTCGCACGAGTCACTTTTTCCCGCGAAAACCTGGCGCGGGTGTCCTCCGGGCCAACGTCTTCGAGGCTACCCCTGCCCCCGTCTCCCTGTGTTCGCTGCCCGGCGTAAGATCTGGTGACCCGAAATGGGGAAGCAAGAGGACACTGCGGTGATCGCTGGCCAATTGGCGGATCTCACGCGGGCTGTCGAACGAATGGCAAACCAGCTCAGCGCGGTTCGGGAACGCGCGGACACACAGCAGGAGCGCATTGATCTCGCCGCAAAGGAACTAGCCGAGGTCAGCACTCGTCTGCAGGCGGCCGCGAACGCGCTCCGAGAATCAATCTGACCGGCTGCCTCGGGCGACATTCCTACGCGAGTCACGCGATCGACCAACCAGGATCGTCATCGCGATTGCTATGAGCTCGAGGGCTCGTGGTCAGCGTGTTCCGTGAGAATCGCGGTCGCTCAGGCGGGTTGTGTTGAGGCCGACGCTTGTTGCAGTCCAGACAGAGGACGCGCAGGTTCGAGGGGTCGTCGCTTCCGCCGTGCTGGCGCTGGACGATGTGGTCGACACTGAGTGGGTTGTCCTTGCTGCCCCGATGACGGCAGCTCGAGCAGTAGGGATGAGCAGCAATCACCTCAGCGCGGGAGCCTGCGCCACTCATGGCCGTAGCCACGCTGCGTTGTCGTACCACGACGCTGGTCCTTCACACGCTGGGCACGTCGCCGGCACTCGTCGCACTTACCCTCCCGTGCATCCGCCGGGATGTGTTTCATGCAGCCCGAGCAGCAACGGAGGCGGGTCACTTCTTCTTCGCGCCCGGCAGATTCGATGAGAACGGGAACGTGACGTCCTTCACGCAGACGTCGCAATCGTCGATTGACCTCTGCGCGGTGCTCGCAGACCCCTAAACGATGCTTCAAGGGAGAAGCGGCCGGGCCGCTTCTCCCTGAATTACCTGGAAGCGCGCGTCTCTGGCCGCGCCACCCGGAGGAATCGCAAGACTCCGTGGTGCATGAAGTCAGCGTCGGCGCCGACCTCGGTGCAACCCGTCCGCCAACGGGATGATCGGCGGTCCGAAGCCGTGCTGCTGCGGGCGAGGACGCGGCTTGTTGCGGCCGCCTCGGTTGCTGCAGCGACCGGATTCCTGCTCTATCAGCTCGCGCCCGACGTCAAGGGCAAGGCGCTCTACGAGGACGAGGCGATCACGGCGCTGATCTCGATGCGCCCGCTGACCGAGGCCCTAGACACCGTCGTTCTCGCCCGGGGCGGCGCTCCGCTCCACTTCGTGCTCACGCACTTCGTGTTTTCCGTGGATGCGAGCTCGAGCGCGCTTCGGTGGCTCTCAGTCGTGTTCGCGCTCGCGGCCGTACCGCTCTGCTTCGACCTCGGTCGGCGGCTCGGTGGTCTCGGCGCCGGGGTCGTAGCGGCGGTCGTGGTCGCTTCATCGACTGCCCTGGCCGTCTACGGGAGTTTCGGCCGGATGTACGCGCTCTTTGTGTTCGTCGCCGCCCTGTTCGCCGACCTCTTCGTTCGGGCTCTGAAGGTGCGAACGACGAGTGCGGTGGCGCTGGCGGCCGCCGCGGGGTGGTTGCTCCCCGCCGTTCATCCGTACGGAGCGATCCCAGCGCTCGTCGCTCTCATCGCCGCGGCGGTGATCTGGCGCGGACGGCCGCTGTCCTCGGCCGTGCCGGTGGTGGTCGCCGTCGCCGCTGCCCTGCCGCTCCTGTACGGCGATCTCCGGCTGGCCGATCGGGCGTCCGTCGGGGCCGGCGGTGAGCAGTCGTTGGCCTCGCCCGGCGAGGCGTGGGACCAGCTGGTGGGCGCCGTCTCGGCGTTTGCCGGCGGCGACGGCGCTGCGCTCGTGTTCTTCACGGCGCTCGCGCTCGTGGGTCTCGCGGTTCTTCTCCGGCGATCGCCGGCGGTCGCGGCGCTGGCGGTCTCGACCGCGATTCCTCCGCTGCTCTTCGCCCTCGTTCGAACGGAGAGCGCCCCGGACCTCTCGCCGAGACATCTCTTCTACGGGCTTCCTCTGTGGGCTGCGGCGATCGGCGTCGGCGCGACGACGCTGACTCGGAGGCTGTCTGCCCCACTTGCCGTGGCCTGTCTCGTGCTCGTGGCTGCGATTGCCGTCGTCGCCCCGGCAAGTGCGCTTCGCGACCCGCGTGACTTCGAGCTGGGAACGAGCCCGGTGGGCGAGTCGAGGTCGATCCACGCGGGCCGACAAGACCTGCTCCTTCCGTACGAGCCCGTCTTTCTCGCGGCGCTTCCGGATGTGCGGCAGGCCCTCGCGCTGCCGCACGCGCCGGGCAACGAGATTCTCCGCACGCTCGAACATGCCGACGAGCCGATCGGGGCCGTCGTCATCGCGATTCCGACGAGCCCGGCGACGGTTGTCCGCCTCCAGGGCCCGTTCGACAAGCCGGGAGCCCTGTCGGCGGCGGCCGACGCCATCACCGGATCGCGGCACCCGGCCTCCCTCGACTGGTGGTTCGAACGGATCGAGCGCGGGCTCTGCGAGGCTCTGCGTGAGCTCAGCCGGCCCTGTCCGTAGCTAAACTGCCGCGCCGTGGCAGGCGAACGAGTCAAGATCGAGGTTCGGGAACGCGAGTCGCGCGGCTCTGCCGATACGCGGCGCCTGCGTCGCAACGGGCTGATCCCCGGCGTCCTCTACGGACGCGGGAAGAACCCCCATGCCTTCTGCATCGCCGAGCGTGACTTGCGCAAGGCGCTCACGGGCGCCGCGGGCCTGCACGCCATCCTCGACGTCGTCATCGAAGGTCAGAAGACGTCGCATCCCTCGATCCTGAAGGACTACCAGCAAGACGTCATCACCGGACGCCTCGCCCACATCGATCTCCAGGAAGTGCGGCTCGACCAGCCGATCCAGGCGCAGGTCGTGATCGAGCTCGTCGGCGAAGCGGCCGGCTCCATCGAGGGCGGCGTGCTTTCACAGGTCACGCGTGAGATCAACGTCGAGGCCCTGCCGCTCGAGGTTCCGGAGCGGATCGAGGTCGATGTCAGCCCGTTGCAGATGGGCGACACGCTCCGGCTGACCGATGTCGCACTCCAGGAAGGGGTCACCTACCTCGATGACCCCGAGGAGACGGTCATCGCCACGGTGACCGTCCCGACGCAGATCGTCGAGCCCGAGCCCGAAGAGGAGGAGGAGCTCGAGGAGGGCGAAGAGCTCGCCGAGGGCGAGGAAGCGCCGGAGGGTGCCGAGGGCGAGGCACCCGCCGAGGGCGAGGCCGAAGCCTCGGCCGAAGAAACTTCCGAGGAGTAAGTGCCCCGCCCGGCGGCGTGTTCCGAGCCGCTGGCGGCTGCAAGCCGTCGTCACGCTGGAGCGCGTCGCGCCCATATCTCCTCGATATGGACGCGCCACGAGTCCGCAGCGTGCCGGGCTTTTCGCACGTCATCGACCCGGTCACGCCACCGGGCGGGGCACTGATGCGCCTCTTCCGTCGAGGCGAACGGGCCTCGACGCTCGACCTGCTCGTCGCCGGTCTTGGGAACCCGGGGCGGGAGTACGAGCGAACTCGGCACAACGCGGGCTGGATGGTCCTCGACGAGCTTGCGCGCCGGCACGACGGCTCGTTCCGCTCGAAGTTCTCGGGCCAACTCGCGGAGATGCGGCTGAGGGACGAGAAGCTCGCGCTGCTGAGGCCGGAGACGTACATGAACGAGTCCGGCCGCTCGATCGGGGCCGCGGCGCGCTTCTTCAAGGTCGAGCCGGGCGCCCTCCTCGTCGTCCACGACGACGTCGACCTGGAGCCGGGGCGTTTGCAGGCGCGGCTGGGCGGCGGGCTGGCCGGCCACAACGGCCTGCGCTCGATTGCACAGGCGCTGGGGACGAACGACTTCCTGCGCCTGCGAATCGGCGTCGGCCGCCCCGGCCGCGGCGACCAGCGCAGCATCTCCGACTACGTGCTCTCGAAGTTCGATCCGGAGACAGACGTCGACGCACTGGTGGCGCGGTCGGCGGACGCGGTCGAGACGATCGCCGCGGAGGGTCTCGAGGAAGCCCAGCGCCGTTTCAACTAAGCGGGCTCTGACGCCGCGGCCCGAGCAGGCTTTCCCGTCTCGCGGGGCGACATGATTCGGCACGCATTTGGCTCGAAGACGCGCGGTTTCGCCCGATAGCCTCGGGACACCCCTGGGTGGGTGGGGGCTTGGGATGGGGCCGCGCGCGTGCGTTGGAACGTGGCCGCGCACACACCTTCGAATGGGGTCGTGCACGTACCATGAACGGCCCCGGAACTTGACCGTTCCGGCTTTCGTCATGGACCGACCGGTTTTGCACACACTCGTCCGCGAGCTCGCCGGGAGCGACCGCTTTCAGGGGTTCCTGGAGGAGCTCCGCGAGACGCATCAGGGCCTCGCCGTTGAGGCCGCGGAGCGCCGTGGACCGCGGGCGCGCGTCTCCGAGCCGGCGCTGCCGCTCGTCCTCGCCGCGTTGCACGACGAGCTCGAGCGGGGACTGGTCGTGCTCCTGCCCGACGACGCCGACGCGCGGGACATCGCCGAAGCCGCGGCCTGGTTCCTCGGCCCCGAACGGGTCGCGCTGTTCCCGAGCCGCGGGGTTCGGTGGGGCTCGGGGCTCGAGCCAGCGCCGCACCTCGTCGGCGAGCGGGCGCGGGCGCTCGACGTTCTCGCAGCGGGCGGGCTCGCCGCCGCCTCCGCCGCGGCTCTGGCCGAAGGCATGCCGCCGCCGACTGAGCGCCCGGACCCCATCCGACTCCCCGACAACGCCGACGATCTGACCGAGCGGCTTGCGCTCGCCGGCTACGAGCGGGTCGAGCGGGCCGAAGAGCGGGGGCAGTTCGCGGTGCGCGGCGGGATCGTGGACGTCTTCCCGACCACCGGCCGCGAGCCGCTCCGCATCGAGCTCTTCGGCGACGAGATCGAGTCGATCCGCGTGTTCTCGCCTTTCACGCAGCGCACGCTCCATCTCGTGGAGGACGCCGTGATCTACCCGGCCACGGAGCGGCGTCCGGACCTCCTCGAGCCGACACTGCAGGAAGAGGGCGAGGCGTCGATCCCGGACGATCTCGTGCCGGCGCTCGACCGCGCCCCCGACTTCGTCTGGCAGCCAGACGCCGTCCGCGAGCTCTGGGCGGACGAGGAACTCGACCCGCAGCCGCTCGACGGCGCTGCCGAGCTCGATCCGTTCCCGAGCGGCCAACCGTTCTCGTTCGAGGCGCAACGCCCCGCGATCGCCGCCCGCGGGCTCGCCGAGGCTGAGAACGAGCTCGGCGCCCTGGTCCGTGCCGGGCTGCGCGTCGTCGTGGCCTTCGCACACCAGGGGGAAGCGCTCCGCAACCAGAACCTGCTGCGCCGCGTCGAGGCGCGGTTGTTCGAAGACGACAAGCTCCCGAGGGACGCGGAGCTGCTCTACGCCGTGTCGCCCGCACGCCGTGGCTTCGTCTGGCGCGACCTCGGCATCGCCCTGCTCCCGGACACGCAGGTCTTCCGCCGCAAACCGCGCCGGACCGATCATCGCGTCGGGCGTGCGCTCCAGTCGTTCGCCGATCTGCGCACCGGCGACCACGTCGTCCACGAGGATCACGGGGTCGGGAAGCTCCTGGGCTTCGAGACACGGGAGGTGGCAGGCGTCACGCGCGACTATCTGCTGCTGGCGTTTCGCGGCGACGACCGCCTCTACGTCCCGCACGAGCAGCTGGGGAAGGTCTCGCGTTACGTCGGAATGAACGGTGCGCCGGCGCTCTCGAAGCTCGGCGGCAAGGCCTGGCAGCTGCTCAAAAGCCGCGCGCGCGAGGGAATCCGCGAGCTCGCCGGCGAGCTCCTGCGCCTGTACGCGCAGCGCCAGCAGGCGCAGGGAGTGGCCTACGACCTCCGCCACGAGTACCTCGACCAGCTGGAGACGAGCTTCCCCTACCGCGAGACCGACGATCAACGGGCGGCCATCGAAGCGGTGAAGGAGGATCTCGAGGCGCCGCGCCCGATGGACCGCCTCGTCTGCGGCGATGTCGGCTTCGGAAAGACGGAGGTTGCCGTTCGCGCGGCGTTCGCCGTCGCCCTGAACGGCCGTCAGACGCTCATGCTCGTACCCACCACCGTGCTCGCGCAGCAACACTGGAACACGTTCCGCGAGCGCTACCGCGACTTCCCGCTCCGCGTCGAGATGCTCTCGCGCTTCCGCACGCCGAAGGAGACCAAGGAAGTGCTCGCGGACTTCGCGGCGGGGAAGGTCGACGTCCTGATCGGGACGCACAGGGTGCTCTCGCGGGACGTGATCCCGAAGAACCTCGGGCTCGTGATCGTCGACGAGGAGCAGCGCTTCGGCGTCGCGCAGAAGGAGCTCCTCAGGCAGCTGCGACTCGAGGTCGACGTACTGGCGCTGACGGCGACGCCGATTCCGCGCACCCTGCACATGTCGCTTTCGGGCTTGCGTGACATCTCGGTGATCGAGACGCCGCCGGAGGGCAGACGGCCGATTCGCACCTACGTCGGCGAGTTCGACGAAGAAATCATCCGTCTCGCGCTGTCGCGCGAGACGGATAGAGGTGGTCAATCCTTCTACCTGCATAACAGGGTCGAAACGATCGACGAGCGTGCTGCCTGGCTACAAGCGCTATCCCCTGACCTCCGGATCCTCGTCGCCCACGGGCAGATGCGCGAACGGGACCTCGAGGATCGGATGCTCGCGTTCATGCGCGGCGACGCGGACGTCCTCGTCTCGACCACGATCATCGAGTCGGGCCTCGACATCCCGCAGGCGAACACGCTGATCGTCGAGCGAGCCGATGCGCTCGGCCTCGCGCAGCTCTACCAGATCCGAGGGCGGGTGGGCCGATCCGACCTCCTCGCGCACTCGTATCTCTTCTATCCCGACACCTCCGAGCTCACCCAGGAGGCCCGGGCCCGGCTGGCCACGCTCGCAGACCACACCGAGCTGGGCGCGGGCTTCGCGATCGCGATGCGCGATCTCGAGATCCGCGGCGCGGGCGACCTTCTCGGCGCCGAGCAGTCGGGACATGTGGCCGCACTCGGTTTCGAGCTCTATGTCGAGCTGCTCGCGGAGGCGGTCGCCGAGCTCTCCGGCGAGCGGCGGCCGGCCGCGCGTCCGGTCCGCATCGACGTGCGCGTCGATGCGTACGTCCCGAACGCCTACGTCGACTCGGAAGCGCTTCGAATCGATCTCCACCGCCGCCTTGCGCTCGTCGAGACCGAGGACGAGCTACGCGAGCTCGAGGCGGCGACGATCGACCGCTTCGGCCCGCTGCCGGCGCCCGTCGAGAACCTCTTCGGGATCCAGGAGGCCAGGATCAAGCTGTCGCGGCTCGGCGCCGACTACCTCGTCTTCCGCCAGGGAAAGGCAACCGTCGGACCGCTCGTGCTCGGCTCCGGGGAGTTGAGGGAGCTACGGCGCAAGGTCGACACGGCCGTCTACACCACGGCCCGAAAAGAGATCTCGCTCCGGGAGGAAGACCTGCCGGGAGCACTCCGTTTGGTCGATGCTATCCTGGAGACGCGCCAGGCAGCTTAGACGGCGCTTTTTCTATGCGACGACGTGCTTTTGCAGGACTTTTTGCCCTCGGCCTCGCCGTCTTGGCGGCTGCATGCGGCACCTCGAACGACTCAGCGAGCGTGCCGCCCGACTCGGTCGCCGTCGTCGGCGACCAGTCGATCACGAAGTCGGAGTTCGACGACCTCGTCAAGTACGCCAAGCGCAGCTTCGACTCGCAGAAGCGGCCGTTCCCGAAGGTCGGCACGCCCGAGTACATCCAGATCCGCGACCAGGCGATCGCGCTCCTCGTCCAGCGAGCCCAGTTCGAGGTCAAGGCGAAGCAGCTCGGCATCGACGTCAGCGACCAGGCGGTCGACAAGCGGATCGACGAGTACATCAAGGAGCGCCACGGCGGCGATCGCAAGAAGTTCGAGGCCGAGCTCAAGGGGCAGGGACTGACCGACGCGCAGGCTCGCGACATCATCCGCGCGAATCTCATCCAGGAGGGGATCTACAAGAAGGTCACCTCCGACGTGAAGGTCGACGACAAGGCCGTCAACGACTACTACGCGAAGAACAAGGCGCAGTACGGGACGCCCGAGACACGGGTCGTGCGCCACGTTCTCGTCAAGGACCGGGCGCTCGCCAAGCGGCTCTACAACCAGCTCAAGGCCGGCGGCGACTGGAATGCGATCGCCAAGAAATACTCACAGGATCCTGCCTCGAAGAACCAGGGCGGGAAGATGACGGCGACCCGCGGCCAGCTCGTTCCCGAGTTCGAGGAGGTCGCGTTCAGCCTCGCGAAGAACCAGATCTCGATCCCGATCAAGACGCAGTACGGCTGGCACATCATCCAGGCGCTTTCGAAGACGAAGAAGGGCACGTCGACGCCCTTCAACCAGGTCAAGGAAGCGATCCGGCAGCAGCTGGCTCAGGACAAGAAGAACAAGGAAATGGAGAAGTGGGTCGCCGACATGCGCAAGGACCTGAAGGACGACACGGCGTACCAGGTCGGCTACAAGCCGACCAATTCGAACAGCTCCAGCACTGGCTGAGCCCGAACACCTCTCCGAGGCTCTTCTCGAACTTCAGCGACTGACCGAGCGGCTCCGCCGCGACTGCCCGTGGGATCGCGAGCAGACGGCGCGGACGATCGTGCCGCACACCGTCGAGGAGGCCTACGAGGTCGCCGACGCCGCGATTGTGGGCGATCCCGCGAAGCTCGAGGACGAGCTCGGCGATCTCCTATTCCAGACGTACTTCTTGGCGCTGCTGCTCGAGGAGGAGGGCGCGGGAAACCTCGAGTCGGTGGCTCGTCGAGTGCACGACAAGCTCGTCCTGCGGCATCCCCACGTCTTTATTTCGCCGGGAGAGCTGCGCTCTCCCGGCGAGGTGAAACATCGTTGGGAGCAGCTGAAAAGAGAACAGGAAAGCGGCCGGGAGGAGATCTTCCACCACGTACCAGAAAACCTCCCCTCGTTGTTGTATGCCCGGAAGCTGCAGCGCCGCGCCGCGGCGATCGAGTTCGAGTACCCGGACACGGCCGGCGCTCTGGCCGATCTGGAGGACGAGCTTCGAGAGCTGAAGGAAGCGGTTGCCGCCGCGGGAGAGCAGGCGCCCGAGCGCGAGCCGGATCCCCACGTCTTCGAGGAGCTCGGCGACGTCCTGTTCGCTGCCGTGAACGTCGCTCGGCGGCTCAACGTCGATCCGGAGCTCGCGCTGCGGGCCATGTCCAAGCGCTTCGCCGAGCGGGTCGACCGCGCGGAGGAGCTCGCCGGCGCGGACGGCCGGGCCTTTCGCGAGCTCACGCTCGCCGAGAAGGATCGATACTTCGACGCGGCCAAGGAGGAGGGTCGATGAGCTCGATCACGGATGTCCGCGCCCGCCAGGTCTTCGATTCGCGCGGCAACCCGACGGTCGAGGTCGAGGTCGAGCTCGAGTCCGGGGCCCGCGGGCGAGCCGCGGTTCCGTCGGGCGCGTCCACCGGCCGGTTCGAGGCAGTGGAGCTGCGAGACGGGGATCCCGGCGCCTACCTCGGCAAGGGTGTGCTGCGCGCGGTGGAAAACGTGCGGACCGAGATCGCCGGGGCGATCAGCGGCATGGATCCGACGGACCAGGCGGGGATCGACGCGGCGCTCGTGAAGCTGGACGGCACGGAGAACAAGGGCCGTCTCGGGGCGAACGCGCTCCTCGGCGTCTCGCTTGCGGTGGCGAAGGCGGCGGCGGCGGAGGCGGGCGTGCCGCTCTATCGCTGGATCGGCGGCGAGCGGGCACATGTGCTCCCGGTGCCGATGCTGAACGTCATCAACGGCGGAGCCCACGCGCGGAATTCGCTCGACCTGCAGGAGTTCATGGTCGTCCCCGGCGGCGCGGAGAGCTTCTCCGAGGCGTTCAGGATCGCGGTCGAGGTCTTCCACACGCTGAAGAAGCTGCTCGACGAGCGCGGCCTTGCGACTGCCGTCGGCGACGAGGGCGGCTTCGCCCCCGACCTCGGGTCGAGCGAGGAAGCGATCGAGGTGATCGTCGAGGCGGCCGAGCGTGCCGGCCATCGCGAGCGCGTCGCCGTCGCCCTTGATCCGGCGATGTCCGAGCTTTTCGAAGACGGCGTCTACCGGTTCGAGGGCCGGGAGGCGTCCGCCGAGGACCTCACGGACTACTGGGCCGGCCTGGTCGATCGGTATCCGATCGTGTCGATCGAGGACGGGGCGGCCGAGGACGACTGGGCTGCGTGGAAAGCGCTCACGGAAAAGCTCGGCGACCGTGTCCAGCTCGTCGGCGACGACCTCTTCGTCACGAACGTCGAGCGGCTTCGGCGCGGCATCGAGGAAGGCGTGGCGAACGCGATCCTCCTCAAGATCAACCAGATCGGGACGCTGACCGAGACGCTCGAGGCGATCGAGCTGGCACGGTCAGCCGGCTACGGGACGGTGATCTCACACCGGTCCGGCGAGACCGAGGACACGACGATCGCCGACCTCGCGGTCGCGACGAACGCGGGTCAGATCAAGGCCGGCGCCCCGAGTCGCAGCGACCGCGTCGCGAAGTACAACCAGCTGCTGCGAATCGAAGAGGAGCTTGGTGCGGAGGCCGAATACCCCGGTTGGGATGCGTTTCCGCGGCGCGCTTAGCCTGATCGTCCTCCTCGCGCTGCTCGCGGGGTGCGGCGGTGACGACAAGGAGTCTGCGCAGACGACCACGCAGGAGACGGTCACCGAGCCCGGGACGACGTCGTCCACGCCGACCCAGCCGCAGCAGGTCGGGGTCAGGGTCTACTTCCTGCGCGACGGGAAGGTTGCTCCGGTTCAGCGTGACGTGACCGGCCCGGCTGTCGGGTCGGCCGCCGTGCGCGAGCTCCTGGAGGGCCCGACGTCCGACGATCAGGGCGTGGACTCAGCCGTGTCGGCCGGCACGGAGCTCGAGTCGCTGTCCATCTCGAGCGGAGTCGCGACGGTGCAGCTCTCGGAGCAGCCAAGCGACGATGCGGCGCGCGCGCAGCTCGTCTACACGCTGACGCAGTTCCCGACGGTGAAGCGCGTGGACCTCGGAGCCGATCGCCCCGTCGGTCGCCGGGCGTTCGAGAGCGAGACGCCGGCGGTTCTCGTCGAGTCACCGCTGCCGGGCGAGTCGGTCGAGTCGGGCTTCGCCGTGAGGGGCACGGCGAACACCTTCGAGGCGACGTTCAACTACGAGCTGAAGGATGCTTCGGGCAAGGTGCTGCGGAAGAACTTCGTCACCGCGACGTCGGGCAGCGGGACGCGTGGGACATTCGCCTTCCGGGTGCCGTACACGGTGGACAAGCCGCAGGAGGGCCGTCTCGTCGTCTTCGAGCTCTCTGCGGAGGATGGCTCGCGAATCAACGAGTCGGAGATTCCTCTCCGGCTCCAGTAGCGGCGGCATCTAGGGGTACGCTGAGGGGCGTGGCGTCAGCGCTGCCTCGCCGCACGAAGATCGTGGCAACCCTCGGGCCGGCAACTGCGACGCAGGAGCTTGTCACCGGCCTGGCCCGGGGCGGCATGGACGGCGCGCGCCTCAACTTTTCGCACGGGACCCAGGAGCAGCACGCCCAGTACGCGCGAATGGTGCGTGCGGCGCAGGAGGAGCTCGGCAGGCCGATCGCGCTGATCGCCGACCTCCAGGGCCCGAAGCTCCGCGTCGGAGAGCTACAGGCGCCGATGCGGCTCGACAAGGGAGACGAGATCTTTGTCACGGGCGACGGCGCTCGGGACGGCGAGCTGCCTGTTCGCCCCTCGATCGTGGGCCAGGTGCTCCAGCCGGGACACGACGTCCTCATCGACGACGGTCTCGTGCGGCTCCGCGTCGAGGCGGTCGAGGCTGGCCGGGCGAGGTGTGAGGTCGTCGTCGGCGGTCTCGTCGCGGCGAACAAGGGCGTGAACCTGCCCGGGGTTCCCGTGCCGATCCCGTCGCTTACGCGCAAGGACGCGGACGACCTCGAGTTCGCGCTCGAGCTCGGTGTGGATTTCGTCGCGCTGTCGTTCGTCCGCTCCGCCGCCGATGTGCGCGACCTCAAGGCGCTGATCGCACAGGCCGGCTCGGAGGCCCATGTGATCGCCAAGATCGAAAAGTCGGAGGCGGTCGATGCCCTGATCCCGATCCTGGACGAGTCCGACGCGGTCATGGTCGCCCGCGGCGATCTCGGCGTGGAGATGGGCCCGGAGATCGTGCCGCTGCTCCAGAAACGGATTATCCTCGCGGCGCTCGATCGGGGGAAGCCGGTGATCACTGCGACCCAGATGCTCGAGTCGATGGTGCATCAGCCCGAGCCGACCCGCGCCGAGGCGAGCGACATCGCGAATGCGGTTCTCGATGGCTCCTCCGCCTTGATGCTCTCGGAGGAGACGGCGATCGGCGAGTACCCGCTCGAGTCCGTCCGGACGATGAACCGGATCGCGCTCGTGATCGAGCCGAGCATCGAGTATCGGCATCAGTTTCCGCAGCCGGGCGACCAGCCGACCGTCGGGCACGCGATGTCGAACGCTGCGTGCGACCTGGCGGAGACGCTGGGCGCGAAGGCGATCCTGGTGCCGACGTACTCGGGGCGGACGGCGTCGGTGGTCGCGCGGCTTCGCCCGCGGCGGCCCATCATCGGGCTCTCACATCACGACTATGCGCTGCAGCACATGGCCATCGAGTGGGGCGTGACCCCGGCGTGGGTGGCGGAAGCGGCCGACGTCGAGGAGCTGTGGAGCTCCTCGCTCGAGGCGGGGCGGAAGACGGGGCTTCTCGACGAGGGCGATCTCGTCGTTCTCACCGCAGGCACGGCGGTCAACATCCCTGGCACCACGGACATGATCAAACTCGCGTACGCGTGAGCCCCTTCGGCGTGGGTCAGACCCCACGTGCGGCAGGACGTTCCTTCCGCGTCCCGAAGGGACGCGCATGCCGACTCCGAAGCGGCGCCGTTCGCAACCTCGCCGACGCGTCTCGGCCCTGCGCTGGGCCGCTCTCGCGACCCTCGCCGTCGTGGCGCTCCTCTACTACCGGCCCCTGAAGAGCTACGTCGAGACGCGAACGTCGGTCCACCAGCGTCAGGAGGAGGTTCGCCAGTTGCGCGCCAAGCGGAACCGGCTGGCGAAACGGCTCGAGGAGGCGGAGACGCCCGAAGCCCTCGAGCAGCGAGCGCGGAAGCTCGGCCTCGTCAAGCCCGGCGAGCAGCTCTTCATCGTCAAGGGAATCGATGAGTGGCGGAGGAAGGCCAGGGCTAGGCTAGGAGGCGATGGATGACCGAGCGGTCGTCGAGCGACAACTGGGCCGCGCGCCACGGGCGTTTCGACGCGTCGTCCTCCGCTGCCCCTTCGGAGCTCCCGCAGTCACCGAGCAGGCGCCGTACGACACCGCCGGCGAGCCGTTCCCGACCACGTACTACCTGACCTGCCGCCACCTCGTGGCCGCCGTCTCCCGGCTGGAGGCCGCGGGTGGAATCGAGCGCTGGAGCACCGTGATCGCGCAGAGTCCCGAGCTCGCCGACAGCCTCGCCAGAGCGACGGAAGAGCAACGGGCCGTCCGGCATGAGCTCGCCGCTGGCCGCGTCGGCCAGGAGGGCGGCGCCTCGCTCGAGCTCGGAATCGCCGGATCCGCTCGGCCGGAGAACCTCAAGTGCCTCCACGCGCACGCTGCCTTCGCCCTCGCTCGTCCCGGCTACGAGCTCGGGGAACGAATCGTCGCCGAGCTCGAACCGCTCTGGCCACAACGCTGCTGCACGCTCGAGACGCCCGGGTAGAGGGCATGCTGAGCTCGCTCGATGCTGCGCGTCAGCAGTGGGAGGACGGCAACCGCCGCCTCGAAGCGCAATCATCCGAACCGGATCTCTACGAGCGGCTGCTCGACGAGCTCGACGTCGCGACCAAGGAGCTCCGGAAGCGCGTCGGCGAGACGTTCACGCTCCAGCAGCTCGCCGACGTGTACGCCACCTCTGACCACTGGATGCGAGAGGCGCTCGAGGCTGAGACGCGCGCGCTCCACAACCCAGGCCTCGGTCGTCCAGGACGCCGCCTTCCACCTCTACGCTCGCGGGGCGACGGACTACCTGCCGTGACGACCCTCCGGGCCTCACGACCAACGCGGCGAAAGCGACGCGGACGAACGATCCTTCGCTGGGCCCTCGGAATCGCGGCGGCGGCGGTCGTCTTCGCCGTTGGTGTCGCTTTCGGACAGGCGCTCGAGGATCAGCCCCAGCCGGGCAAGCCCGTGACCGACGTCTCCACGATCCAACCGTGGACGCAGACAGGTCAGGTCACGGTCACGGTGACGCAGACCGGGTCGTAGTGCTCACCTCCGCGACGAAGAAAACGCAGCTTTGTTTAGATTTCGGTTTCTCGTGGCGGAGGTCGGGGGCAGAGCGCGGCGCCAGCCGCCGAATAACGGCGGCTCGGATTGGCTCACGTTGGGCCAGGCGGCCCGCTATCTCGGCGTCGCCCAGAGCACGATCCGAAAGTGGTCCGACCAGGGGCGGCTCCCCGCGTTCTACACCCCGGGCGGGCATCGGCGCTACCGGCAGAACGACCTCGACGCCTTCGTCGCCGGCTCCGCGAGTGGGCCGAGTGGATCACGGTCTCGGCCCGCCCCGCTCGTCCTCATCGTCGATGACGACCCGCGCATCCGCGAATTCGTGCGCGTGAACCTGGAGATGGACGGCTACTCGGTCCGCGAGGCCGGAAGCGCCGAAGAGGGACTGGCTGCGCTCGAGGCAGAGCCGCCGGACCTGATCCTCCTCGACGTGATGATGCCGCACGTGGACGGCTGGCAGATGCTCCAGGCGGTCCGCGAACGCCATGGAGTCGACTCGATCCAGGTGATCATGTTCAGCGGCAAGGTCGACTCGGACGCCAGGAGCCAGGCCGAGGCAGGCGGCGCGCAGGCGTTCCTCGGCAAGCCGTTCAACCCGCAGGAGCTCGTCGCCCGCACGAAAGACCTTCTCGGAAGTTGATCGCCGCGGAACGGGCTCTGCCCGTTCCGCCGCATAGGCTCAAGGAGGAGGAATGCCGCCACGGATCGTGGGTCGCGGAGGCGGCAGTGCCGACCGCCCTAAAGGGTCGCTGAAAGTCGTGAGACTTTCAGCGAAAACTAGAGGTCTTCGGAGGCGCGCAGTAGTCCGGCAACGATCACGAGGACCGCGGCTACGAGGCTGATCCAGATGCCGATCCCGCGGCTCGCCGGTTGGAACTCCTCAGGGATCGAGATCAGGCGGATGAGCACGAGAATCGTCGCCAGAGAGCCGAGGACGATCACGATCAGGCTCTCCGGCACCGTGGCGGGTAGCTCCACACCGGCCTGGTGCAGGAGGTGCAGCGCGACTACGAGCAGCCCGATGACGAGAACGATCTTCGCCAGGGCCCCCGTGTGCCAGCCGATAACGGCGAAGGTCGGCTCCTCTCCGACGCTGACGTACCAGCCCATCAAGGTCGAGAGGGCGAGGACGAGGCCCGAGAGCCAGGTCAGCCGCTCGCCGGCGCCCCAGATCCAGGCCACGTCCGGCGCGAAGCGCTCGCCGGGCTCGTCGTAGGGCTCCTCAGTCGGGTGCGGCTCGGGCGTCTGCACGGGGCGAAGTATCGGTCATCAGTAGGACTAGAGCCCGAAGAGCCGCTGGATCTCCCGCCACGCGACGAGCGAGAGGTAGGCGGTCAGGATCAGCAGCGAGAGCAGAATCACCCAGAACCGCAACCTCGCGAGGCCGCGCTCGCGCATCCGATCCTCGCGGGCGCGACGACGGGCTCGATGAAACCGGTACGCGCGATCGACCGCTCTGGGATCGACAGGCGGCGGGTCCTCGACGGCGTTAGGGCGCCGAGCCGGCTCGGCCATGCGGGCACTATATAAACCTCAGATGTCGGCAATGCCGGGTCTCGAAAGCCTCGCAGCCGCGGGGAGGGAGCTGGCGCAGTCAGAGAGCCTCGATGAAGCGCTCCAAGCGCTCGCACGGGCCACTGCTGCGGCCACCAGAGCCGCGCTTGCCGTCGTTCGCGTCCCGGACGGCTCGGGAGGCCTGCCGGCGCGCGGCGTCTGGTCCGACTCGGTGGCGCTGGGCGCGGAGCTCGAAGGTTCACGCCTGCTGCTCGAGGAGCTGCCCACGGAGGAGTTGAGCGAGGCGGACGAGCTTCCAGGGGCCGTCCGTCGCCTCGCTCAGCGAACCGGGGCTGTCGGCGTCCTCGTCGTTCCGTCAATGGCCGACGACGAGGTCCTGGCGACCCTCGAGCTCATGCGTCCAGGCGAGCCGTTCACGGACATTGAGCGTTCCCTTGCGCACATCGCGGCCCAGCAGGCCGGGCTCGTCGTGCGCGCCTTCCCGCCGCCCAATGGTTCGGCGAACGGCGCGGGAATCGTTGAGTCGGCGCTCGAGCTGGCCGGCCGTGCGCTGGCGGCGGGGGCCGACGAGTCGACGAGCGCGGAGCGCATCGCGCGGCTCGCCGCCGAACTGACGCAGGCGGAGTCATGCCTGATCTGGCGCACGGAGAACGGAGAGGTGGAGGCGATCGCCGCAGTAGGCGACCTCGACGAAGAGGACAAGCTGGCCTTGGCGGCGGAGCAGGATCTCGGAGGAGGCACGCTTGCCGTCAACGACGACGGCGACGAGCGGATTGCACTCGTGCGCCTCGGCGAGCCGCCTCTGGGAGGCCTCCGTCTGTCGTTTGCGGACGAGGCGCCAGCGGAAGCGGAGCTCGAGCGCCTCCGCGCGTTCGCATCGCGGGCTGCACGTGCGCTCCGCGCCGGCGAACGTACCAACAGGCTCGCACAGGAGCTCGACCGAAGCCGTGCGCTCCTTGCCGTCGTCGGAAAGGCAATCGAAGAGCTCTCGCTCTCTCACACCGTCGACACGGCCCTCGACCGAGTCGCCGAGCTGCTGGAGACCGACCGGGCTGCCGTGTACCTCGGCAGCGGGCGGGAGCTCGAGACCGCGGCCGCTCGCGGCCTGGCCGGCCCGCACGTACGCGTCGCGGAGGCGCTTCTCTCACTGGCGCTGGGCCGTCTTCGCCCCCGCGCCGTCTTCGAGATCCTCGACGCGCGCACCGATCCCGGCCTGGCCGGCGTGTCCAAAGCAGTCTCCGAGGCCGGGGTCGAGGCCACCGTCTCGGTGCCGTTGCGGGCCGGAAGCGAGCTCATCGGGCTCCTGGTCGCCTATCCGCCCCGTGGTCGCCGCCTCCAGGCCAACGAGTCGGAGCTCCTGGCAGCGCTCGCGGGCCAGCTCGCCGTCGCCGTCCAGAACGCCCGGCTTCATGAACAGACGATGCACCTCGCCGAGGCCCGCGAGCGGGCGCTCGAGTCCGAGCGGCGCGCGGCGAGACGCCTCGAGGCCTTCTATGAGATCTCGCGCTCCTTCTCCGAGAGCCTCAAGCTCAAGGACACGATCGATGCGGTCACGAGGACGGCCGTCGAGCTGCTCGACCTCGATGCAGCGGTGCTGCGCCTCCCGGATGGCCGCGGAGAGGATTTCGTCGTCCACTCGCTCTACGTCCCGGATCCTCGTCTGGCGGCCGCACTGGAGCCGATCCTCAAGCGACCGCAGCCGAGCGCGCGTTTGCGAGCGCTCGGTCTCGGGCGAGCGCGCAACGCGCTCGTTCTCGATCCCGTGACGGCCGAGCATCTCGGGGGCGGGCACGAGTTGCTGGCGCCCTTCCTGCGGCGGGGCTCGAGTGCCGTCGTGGTCCCGATCATGGCGTCCGGCGAGGTGATCGCCACTCTCACGCTGCTCGTCCTCGACCCGGCCCGGCCGGTCGACGGTGAGACCGTGGAGACGGCGCGCTCGCTGGCCTCACAGGCGGCTCTCGCGATCGACAATGCGCGGCTCTACCAGCAGCAGGCCGGTTTTGCGGACGCGATGCAGCGCTCGCTGCTCCCGTCGGCGCCTCCGGTCCTCCCGGGGATCGAGGTTGGGAGCGTCTACGAGTCGTCGGCTCAGCTCGATGTCGGCGGCGACGTGTTCGACTTCACCACGCTCCCGGACGGCCGTCTCGCTGTGGTCGTCGGCGACGTGACGGGGAAGGGGATCGACGCTGCAGCGGACATGGCGATGACGAAGTTCGTCTTCAGATCGCTGACGCGCGAGCATCCCGACCCGGGCGACTTCCTCCGCGCAGCGAACGAGGTCGTCGTCGACGAGGTGCACGAGGGCAAGTTCGTGACGATGCTCTACCTGACGCTGGATCTCTCGACCTGGGAGCTCGCCTGCGCCAGCGCCGGTCATCCCAATCCGCGGCTGATCAGGGCCGACGGAACGGTGGTCGAGCTGTCCCCGCACGGGCTCGCTCTCGGGATCGAGCCGGATCAGGAGTACGCCGAGGCCAGCGAGATCCTCGAGCCGGGGAGCGTGGTCGTTCTCTTGACTGACGGGGTGCTCGAAGCGCGAAGCGACGGCGAGCTCTACGGCGAGCGGCGGCTCGGCCGGCTCCTGGCCGAGCGGCGCGACGAGCCGGCGAGCGACCTTGCCCGGGCCGTCGTCGAGGGTGCGCGGGCCTTTTCAGGAGGTGACCTCGGCGACGATTCGGCCGTCGTCGTCGTCAAGCGCACGACGAGTTGAAGACCCACTTCCAGGCAACGCTCACCGCGGTCGTGTTCGCGGCCGGGGTGGGGTCGCTCGCGACGGAGATCTCGGCCTCCCGGCTGCTCGCGCCCTACTTCGGCAACTCGACGATCGTCTGGGCCAACGTCATCGGCCTGATCCTCGCGTCGCTCGCGCTCGGGTACTGGCTCGGAGGGCGCCTGGCCGATCGACGGCCGACGCCGCGGACGCTCGGCGCGGTCGTTCTCGCCGCCGCGTGCCTCATCGCGGTGATCCCGTTCGTCGCGAGGCCGCTGCTGGATCTCTCGGTGGAGGGGCTCGATCGGGTCTCCGCCGGCGCGGCAATCGGCTCGTTCTTCGGCGTCCTCGTGCTCTTCGTCCCGCCGGTCGTCCTTCTCGGGATGGTCGCGCCCTTCGCGATCAGGCTTGCCATCACCGACCTGGAATCCGCCGGCACCGTCGCCGGGCGGCTCTACGCCGTCTCGACGGTCGGCAGCCTGCTCGGCACGTTCCTGTCGGCCCTCGTGCTGATCCCGGCGGTGGGGACCCAGCGAACGCTGCTCGCCAGCGCCGCCGTGATCGGATTCGGCGGCGCAGCGCTGCTCGGCCGGCGCTGGCTCGTCCTCGGCGCTGTGCTGGCCGGGCTGCTTCTGATCCCGCCCGGGGTCGTCAAGGCTCAGAAGGGCCTGCTCTTCGAGGACGAGTCCCGCTACCAGTTCATCCAGGTCGTGGAGCGAGACGGTGCCCGCCGGCTCTATCTCGACGAGGGGCTCGCGACGCACTCCGTGTGGCGGCGGAACGATGTCCTCACGGGCGGCGTCTGGGATACCTACCTCGCCGTCGCAGCGCTCCTGCCGCGGCTCGAACGGGTCGCGATGCTCGGGAACGCCGCGGGGACGGCTGCTCGGGCGTTCGCCCACTTCTATCCGGGGGTGCGGATGGACGGCGTCGAGCTCGACCCGGCTGTGAGCAAGGCGGGACGACGGTACTTCGGGATGGGCCAGATCCCGAGGCTCGAGGTGCACGACATGGATGCGCGGACGTACCTTCGGCAGACAGACCGCCGATACGACCTCATCGTCGTCGACGCCTACCGCCCGCCCTACGTTCCATTCTATCTCGCGACGCGCGAGTTCTTCGACCTCGTGCGGAAGCATCTGAATCCCGGCGGAATCGTGGCGCTGAACGTGGCGACGACGCCGGACGACCACCGTCTGGCCGAGGCAATCGGCGGGACGCTGGCGGCCGAGCTCCCAGAGGTCATCGCGTGGCAGCCGCTGCGCTTCAACCAGATC
The DNA here is from genome assembly GCA_963842235.1 of uncultured Actinomycetes bacterium. Classification (GTDB taxonomy): domain Bacteria; phylum Actinomycetota; class Thermoleophilia; order Gaiellales; family Gaiellaceae; genus JACDAN01. Next base: position 537,920 of record CAWJFT010000001.1, read on the forward strand.
GTCATCGGGCGAAACGGCTCGTCCACCGACTGGAGCGGATCAGGCCCGACCGCGATCAAGCCGCTCGTCGACGACCTGGAGAGGCGGCATCGCACCGTGGAGCGCTCTGACGATCCCTGGACCGACGACCGTGCGCCGGTCGAATGGATCACCGACCGGATGATCGTCGAGTTCGCCGCCGAAGGCGGCCGTTTCGAGGAAGCCCCGCTCCCGACGGCGCCGTAGCGGTCACTACACTTCTCGCCCGTGAAACGTGGGGTCATGATCGTCGCCGCGTCCTTCGCCTGCCTGGCGGCAGGCGTGTTCAGCGCTACCGTCTTGGCCGCGAACGGCCCGCTCGCGATCACGACCACGGCGCCGACGACGACGGCTCCGGAACCGGAGGTCCTTCCGCTCGGCGTCGTGATCGGCAAGACCGAGGTCGGCGGGCTCACGCCCGTAGACGCGACGGGGCTCGTGAAAGCCACCTTCGACGAGCCGGTCAAGATCCGGTTCGGACACCAGACGATCCTGGTCACGCCAGACCGCCTGGGCGCCACGTCGCGGATTCGCCTGGCGGTCGAGCAGGCGCGCCGGGCCTTCCCCGACACCCACTTGCCGCTCTTCGTCAACTTCCGGCCGGGGGGCGTCAGTCGTTACGTGAAGGCGCTCGGCCACCGTTTCGATCGCCCCGCGAAGGACGCGGAGCTCGTTGGCCTGAGAGCCCAGCGGCCGTGGATCACGAAGGAGCAGCCAGGTCGGGCGCTCCGCCAGCGTGCCGCGGTGCGGACGATCGTCACCGCGCTGAGGACGCATCAGCGCTCGCCCGTTCGCATTCGGGCGGGTCGCATCGAGCCTGCGACGACGCGCGCCGCGTGGGGCCCGATCATCGTCATCCGCCGGGACTCCAAGCGTCTCCACCTCTATCGCGGCATGCGCTTCTGGAAGGTCTTCGGGGTCGCCACCGGCCAGAGCTCGTATCCCACGCCAGTGGGCAACTTCTCGATCGTTCAGATGTCGCGCCACCCTTGGTGGTATCCGCCCAACTCGGACTGGGCGAAGGGGGAGAAACCGATCCCGCCCGGCCCCGGGAACCCGTTGGGGACACGCTGGATGGGGCTGAGCGCGCCCGGTGTGGGCATCCACGGGACTCCCGACCCGGCCTCGATCGGCTACTCGGCATCGCACGGGTGCATCAGGATGCGCATCCCCGAGGCGGAATGGCTGTTCAGCCACGTCACGCTCGGCACGCCGGTTTACATCGTCTCGGCCTAGCATTTAGGTCATGGCGGGTCGGCTGAAGCTCGCGACCCAGGTCTTGGCGCTGGCGCTGGTCACCGGCCTCTTCGCGCTGTTCGTCTGGAAGGTGGCGACGCAGGACGAGGGGGCCGCGGAGAAGCTCGGGCGCGGGGAGAACGTGAACGCGCCGGGCTTCCGGCTCGACCGGCTCGATCAACCGGGCAAGCTGTCGCTCGCGGCGTATCGTGGCCGTCCGGTGATCGTCAACTTCTGGGCCTCGTGGTGTATCCCCTGCGAGGAGGAGGCGCCCGTGCTCGAGCAGGTCTGGAGCCGCTATCGCCGCCAGGGGCTCGTCGTGCTCGGCGTGGACATCAACGATCTGCGGGGAGAAGCCCGGCGCTTCGCGCACAAGAACAAGATGAGCTACCCGCTGGCCTTTGACGGACAGGGAGAGCTCTCGACCGACTACGGCCTGACCGGCGTTCCGGAGACGTTCTTCGTCGCGCGGAACGGCAAGCTCGTCTGCGAGCGGCTCCAGGCCGGCGTGCATCTGAAGGTCAACCGGGATCGCTTCGACGAGTGTGTCCAGGAGGTGCTCGCGGCGTGAAGGTGCTCGTCGCGGCAGTTGCGGCGCTTGCGCTTGCCGGCCCAGCCGCTGCTTGCCCGACGGTTCCTGACCTCGAGGGCAAGCTCATGTGCCCGACGTGCAAGACGACACTGGACCAGTCCGATTCGCCGGTGGCTCGACGAATCAAGGCGCTGCTGGCGAGGAGGGTGGCCGCCTGCGTGCCCGAGCACCAGATCAAGGACGAGCTGGTGGCTCAGTTCGGGCCGGCCGTGCTCGCGGCGCCGCCGCGGAAAGGATTCCACTGGCTCGCCTGGCTGCTTCCCATCGCCGGCTTGCTCGGTGCCGGCGTCGTGATCTCGGTGCTCGTCTGGCGCTGGAGCCGGAAGAAGCCGCCCGACACCCCAGCGGACTCGAACGGACGCGCGCCGCTCGATCCGGAGCTCGAGCGCCGGCTCGACCAGGAGCTTGCGCGCTTCGATGGCTGACATCCCGGTCGCGTTTCTCGCGGGCCTGTTCTCGATCATCACGCCCTGCGTCCTGCCTCTCGTTCCCGGGTACCTCTCGGCGGTGTCGGCGGTCGAGGCCGACAGGCTCGGCGAGGCTGGAGTCGGGCTTCGCGTCGCCAAAGCAAGCATCCCGTTCGTCCTCGGCTTTACCGCCGTGTTCGTCGCGCTCGGGGCGGGAGCGGCGGCGCTCGGCGGCTTGCTCGACCTGAACCGCCGCGCCGAGCTCGCCGGCTTCGTCCTCGTCGTGTTGGGGCTCGCGTTCCTCGGGCTCCTGCCCTGGCCGGAGCGGATCTTCGCACCGGGGCTGCTGACGAGCGCTCACCGCCGTGGATCAGGCGCGCTCCTCGGCGCCGCGTTCGCGGTGTGCGCGGCGCCCTGCATCGGAACGGTCCTCGCCTCGGTGCTCGTGCTGGCGGGGAACACGGAGACGGCGGTGAAGGGCTCGATTCTCCTTGCCGCCTACTCGGCGGGCCTCGGGATCGCCTTCGTCCTGGCGGCCGTCGCCTTCGTTCGCGCGATGAGCGCCTTTCGCTGGCTCCGCGACCACTATCAGCTCATCCGCATGGCGAGCGGCGCGGCGCTCGTCGTCCTCGGCCTACTCCTCTTCTTCCACCGGGACGCGTGGCTGCGCGTCGGCATCAACCGGGCACTGGAGCTCGTCGGGCTCGGAACGTTCTGAGCCGAGGCCCGCGGCGCGGGCCATCCGGACAAGCCTCGATTGGCGCGTTCCGCTAAGACCGCTGGCACCGCTCTAAGAGCCGTGGCCCCGTGCCAGGCACGATGACGTGGCCCGGCTAGCCAGGTGGCGCCTTCTAGATCCTCGGCGGAGGAAGCGCGAGCGAGCCGGCGGCGACCCGATCGGCCGCGTCCTGCAGAGACTCGAGCGCGGCCGTCACGTCGACGCCGCGATGCTCCGGCGCGAACGCTGCGAGCCGCCGCTGCGCCTTCTCGATCTGCCGCTCGCACCCGGTGCGATTCCCGCGCCCGGCCTGATACCAGGCGACGGTGAAGTGGACGAGGCCCTGGAAGAAGTCCTTCTCCGCGGGGTCGGATGCCCGCCAGACGTCCTCGAACGACTCATGCGCCTCGAAGAACTCGCCGCGGCGCATTTGGTCGATACCACGCAGCAACCCATCGTCCATGGCTGGAGTGTTACGCTCGAAAGCGGCGTGGCGACGATCCTGCTGACTGGGGTCGATCTCTTCTTCCGCGGAAAGCTCGAAGCATCTTTGCCGGGCCATCATTTCGTGACGTCGGACAGCGTCGACCCCCCTGATCTCGTGATCGCGGACATCGCGCGAGTGGATCCGGTAGAGGTCGCAGACGCCTTTCCGGAAACCCCAATCCTCGGCTTCACGAACCACTCGGACACCACGGGGCTGCGGCAGGCGCACGAAGCGGGTTTCGATCAAGTGGTCGCAAAGTCGGCGCTTGTCGAGCGCGCCCCGCAGCTAGTGGACGAGCTGATCGCCTAGGTAGGCTCAGAGCGTGACGTACATCATCGCCGAGCCGTGTATCGACATCAAAGATCGCTCCTGCGTTGACGTCTGCCCGGTCGATTGCATCCACGAGTTCGAACGGATTCTGATCATCGATCCGGAGGAGTGCATCGACTGCTTCGCGCCAAACGAGCAGTTCGTCACCTCGTGGGGCTTGCGGACGTTCGCGGAGCTCGAGAACCAGGCTTGTCGCGTGCTCACCGACGACGGGTTCAAGCCCGCCGTCGTAAAGCGCTTCCGCCGGAAGCCGCTCGTCAAGATCGAAATGGCGCCGGCATTCGAGGAGCGCGATCGCTACGGCGGCACGCGGCTTACGACGCGGAACATCTCGACGTTCAGGCGGACGATCTGGGCGACGCCCACGCACCGCTGGCGCCTCGCCGACGGCGACACGACGGATTCGCTCGCAGTCGGCCAGTTCGTTCCCGCAGTGAAGGCCGCGCCAAAGCGGGAGGGCGAGACGTATCGCCTGGGCGTCCTCCACGGTCTCGTCTTCGGTGACGGGAGCTGGAACAAGCAGGAGGTGCGGTCCGGAGAGCATCTCCACTACGTCCAGCTGTACGGAACGCGCGTCGGGAGGTTCAAGGACTTCTTCGATCAGGTGAACTTCTCGCCGTGTCTCGACGTGCATCCGGGGTACGTCGGAACTGGAGTCGTTCGCTCGAGCGCCAACCTCAAGCGCCTGCTTCCAGAGACGGCGGATGTGGAGTACATCACCGGCTTTGTCGACGGTTGGCTTGCCGCCGACGGCGATCCAGTGAAGGCGGGGTCTTGGCGCATTCGCTCGACGGATCACGAGGCTCTCTCCTGGCTCGAGCAGGCCGCAGTGATCGCGGGCTATATCGCGATCGGCTCGGGGGAGGAAAGCAACGTGGAGACGAACTTCGGCGTTCGCAGCCGACCGATTCGCTGGCTGTACCTGGCGACGCGCGAGACGTTTTGGCGAGTCATGAGCGTCGACCAGCAGGCCGCTGACGAAGCGGACACGTTCTGCGCGATCGTTCCCGGAAAGCATGAGTTCACGCTGGCCGGCGGGGTCATGACGAGGAATTGCGGCGCATGCGAACCGGAGTGCCCAGTCGAGGCGATCTTTCCCGAGGACGCGCTTCCCGAGAAGTGGGAGCCATTCGTCAAGATCAACTACGCCTACGGCGAGGGCGCAGAGGTCGTCAACAAGCTCACGGACGAGTACGCCGAAGAGCACAACGTCCAGAACCCACCCCTGGAATAGCTTCACGCGAAGTGGGTACGAGCCTCCTACCGAAAAAAGGAGGGTTCACATGCCACAGCAATCGTGGAGCAAGAAGCGCGAACGACAGTACGAGCACGTCAAGCAAGGCGCGAAGAAGCGCGGCACGTCGACGAAGCGCGCCAAGGAAATCGCGGCCCGCACGGTCAACAAGGAGCGGGCTCGCTCGGGTGAAGCCCGGAGCTCGTCTCGCTCCTCGAGACGAGACATGCCGTCGAGCCGGCGCGGCGGTCAGCGCTCGGGCACGAACCGGCCGAAGGGCCGCACGAAGGAGCAGCTGTACAACGAGGCCAAGCGCATGGGCATCTCCGGGCGCTCGAAGATGAACAAGCAGCAGCTCCAGCGCGCCGTCGACAGACGTAAGTAATCCTCGTTTCGCGACACGGAGCCGGGTGACTATCCTTCCCGGCTCCGTGCGCCCCAAGACCCTCGATCACGTCGCTTATTGGCTGGATGACCGCGATCGCGTCGCGGACTTCCTCACCAACCACCTCGGCATGCACGTGATCGAACGCACCGACGCCTTTACCCTCGTCGGATCCGACGCCCGCAAGGGCAAGCTGACTCTCTTCGCGGCCGAGGGGCCGCGCGAGCGCGGCGCCCTCGAGCACGTCGCCCTGCGAGTAAACGACCTCGACGCGGCGCTCGCCGAGCTCCCCGAGGATCTCACCGTCGAGCGCCAGAACGGAACCGCGCTCTTCGACCTCGGCAGCGGGATCCGACTCGGGCTCGTGGAGGCCGAGACAGAGACGGAGTACGACCTCGATCACGTCGCGCTCTTCTCTCGCGACCCGCAGGCGACGGCGGAGCGTTATCGCGACTACGGGTTCGACGAGGCCGATCCCGGGCCGAGCGGCGCGCCTCGGGTCGAGGTCTCAGGCGCTTTCGTCGAGTTTCACGAGGGCGACCCGGGCGAACCCGAGAAGCCGCTTCTCAACCACCTCGCCGTCCTCGTCGATTCCGCTGAGGAGCACCAGGCCGAGGCCGAGAAGCGGGACATCGAGGTTCAGAACTTCGTCGACGCGCCCAACACGCTCGCCGTCTTCGTGTGGCTGCCGGAGCGGGTCCGGCTCGAGTACGTCGAGCACAAACCCTCGTTCGCACTCAAGTAGCCATCGCCGGGGCCGGCATGGCCGGCCTGGTCGCGGCCGCGCGCTTGCGCGAGCTCGGCGCCGCGCCGGTCGTCTACGAGAAGGGCTCGCGGGCCGGCGGCTCGATGCTCCTCTCCAGCGGCTTCGCGTGGCGGTATCGCTCGCTCGACATCCATCTGGAGCAATCCCCGGGGGCAGACAGACGACTCGCCGCGACGATCGTCGAGCAGTTCGACGACGCCCTCGACTGGCTGGAGTCGCTCGGCGTCGAGCTGCTGACACGCGAGACCGGAAATCCGCTGACGATCGGCGCCCGCTTCGACCCGACGCAGCTCGTCGGCGCACTGGCGCGCGACGTGCGTCTCGGCGAAACGACGACCGAGCCGACGATCCTCGCGACCGGCGGCTTCGCCGTGCGGCTGGCCCGCGAGCGCGGCCTCCTCCTTCGCGCGAGCCCCTGGAGCGAGGGCGACGGCCTCGAGCTCGCCGTCGAGCGAGGAGCGGCGACCTCCGGGGACATGGGCGAGTTCTACGGCCGGGCGATGCCGGCGGCTGACCGAATCCCCGAAGAGGATTTCGTCCGATTGACGCAGCTGTACGGCCGCTACGCGACGGTCACGTCGAAGGACGGCGCCGAGCGGTTCTTCGGACAACCGGCGTGGTCCGAAACCGACCTCGTCCAGGAAATCGCCCGCTGGCCGGGCAGCGTCGCCTGGTACACAATCGAGTCCTCAGCGCTCGACGAGCGCGTCCGCGATCGAACCGTGCGCGAGATGATCGAAGCCGCTCGCGACGCAGGCGCACCGGTCCGCGAAGAGCACGGCCGTATCTCCGTTCTCGTCCGTGCGGCGGTGACGCACACAATCGGCGGCCTCCGGATCGACGAGCAGGCGCGAGTCCTCGACGCCGACGACAAGCCGCTCGAAGGCCTGTTCGCAGCGGGCGTCGACGCGGGCGGCTGGTCAACGGGCGGCTACGCGAGCGGCCTGTCCGCAGCGCTCGTCTTCGGCCGGATCGCGGCCGAGTCGGTCGCTGCCTAGACGTCCTGGAGATAGGCGCAGCGGCGATCGTCGCCGGGGAGCGGCGAAGGCCCGATCCGCGTGACCATCATCCGGCCCTCTTCCTCCTCGAGGACGCTGCCCACCTGGGGCAGCTCGCCGTCGCGCTCGCGAAGCTCGTAGCCCGTCGGCTTCGAGACGAAGAGGAGGTACGCCATCGCAGCGGGCACCTTAACTTCGCGCGGTGTAGGGCGGAAGCGTCACACGCACCGCGGTGCCCGCGCCCTCCGGGCTCGTCTCGACCGACACACGGCCCTGCAGCGTCCGCGCCCGCTCCTCGAGCTCGTCGAAGCTGCGCCGCCTCCGCTCGCCGGGGCTGTCGTCCAGGATCACCGTCTCGACGCCGCCCCCGTTGAGCGAGGCGATGCGCACGCTGATCCGCGTCGGCGGTCCGCGGCGCATGGCCTGGTCGATCGCCTCCCGGATGATCTGGTACAGCGTGGCCTGCGCCTGTTCGGCGAGCGCCTCGCCGGCCTCGACGTCCAGGTCGACCTGGATCCGGTGCGAGAGACCGACCTGCTCGGCGAGCGCGGCGACGGCCGGCCCGAAGCCCTGGTCACGGAGCACGACCGGCTCGAGTGCGAACGACAGGTCGCGTAGCTCCCGGATCGTGTCGCGCTGCCTCGCGAGCGCCATCGCCAGGATCCGCTTGGCGTCCTCATAGGCTCCTCGGTCGATGGCGTCGGAGACCCCGTCGAGCATCAGCGCGATCCCCGACATCGACTGAACGGGAACGTCGTGCAGATGGAGGGCGAGCCGGCGCCGCTCTTCCTGCTCCGCGGTAATCAGCTTGTCGGAGAGCCGCGCGCGCTCGGCGTCCATTAGCGCGTGGCGCCGGCGCTCACTGCGGAGCAGGTAAAGACCGAGCAGCGCCGCAAGCGCGAGCGCGACGGCGAGCGCCGCCAAGGCAGCGATCACGTCGACGCCCTAGTGCTCCGTCCAGTAATGCCGCCGCCGGCATGTATTGCTGGATGGGGCACTAGTCGATGATCGCTTCGCGAAGCGCGATCGCAACCGCATGGGTCCGGGTGTCCGCCTCGAGCTTGGTGAGGATGTGGCGGACGTGGCTCTTCACCGTCTCCTGGCTGATGTACAGGCGCGCAGCCACGTCGGCGTTCGACATGCCGTCTGCGAGCAGCTGCAGGATCTCCCGCTCCCGCGCGGTCAGCATGTCGTCGCGATCCCCAGGGAGGAAGGCGGGCATGAGCGCGGGATCGACATAGCCGTCGCCGGCCGCGACCTTCTCGATCGCCCTCACGAGCGTCTGGTGCGGAGCTTCCTTCAAGATGTAGCCCTTCGCGCCTGACTCGAGCCCGCGACTGAGCAGGCTCCGCTCGCTGTAGGCGGTGAAGATCAGCACGGAGGCGTCGGGGACCTTCGACGTCAGCTGCTTGGTCGCCTCGAGCCCGTCCATGCCGGGCATCCGGACGTCCATGATCACGACGTTCGGCCTCCGGCGCTCGGCGAGGGAAACCGCGGAGGCGCCGTCGGACGCCTCCCCGATCACACGGATGTGCGGCGCCCGTGACAGCGACAGGCGCAGGCCTTCGCGGACGACCTCGTGGTCATCGACGATCAGGCAGGTGATTTCGGTCTTCCCGTCGGCGCTTGGGTCCTGAGCCACGGCCATGGCAATTCTAGGCCTGCCCCGCGCTTATACGGCGAGGGCGAGCTGCTGGTCGTGCTGCGTGCCGTCTAGCGGCTGCTTGCGCCGGTCCTTGATCCCATACTCCCGGGCAAGAGCGGAGACCTGCTCCCGGAGCGGCTTCGCCTCTCCACTCCGCAGATAGGCGCGTCCCTCATAGAGCTCGAGATAGTGGTCGAGCTGCTCAGGCCAGTCCTCCGCGAGGTGCTCGAGGAAGTGCTCGCGCGTGCCCGGGCGGAGGAAGAGCAGATTCGTCCAGACGCCGGTGGCGCCCGCCTCTCGCGCGGCCTTAACCACCTCACGCAGCTGCTCCGGCCTGTCGGAGATGCCGGGCAGGATCGGCGCCATGCCGACTCCGACCTTGATCCCGGCGTCGACGAGCTCCTTGACGGCGCGGAGCCGCTGGCGGGGATGCGCGGTGCTCGGCTCGGTCTTTCGCCAGACGTCGTCGTCGACCGTAGGGACCGAGAAGGTGATGCTGACCTTGGCGCGCCGCGCGGCCTCCGCGAGAACGTCGAGGTCGCGCACGATCATCGGGCCTCGCGTGATCAGGCTGAAGGGGTTCGAGAACTCGGCGAACGCCTCGATGCAGCCGCGCGTGAGGCGGTACTTGCCCTCCGCCGGCTGATACGGATCAGTCGCGGCTCCGACGGCGACGGTGTCGCCTTCCCAAGACGCACGCCCGAGCTCCCGCCGCAGGACCTCGGCGATGTTGACCTTGACACGGATCGAGGTCCCGTAGCGCTCATCCGACGGCCGGTCAGCACGCTGCTCGAAGGCCCGCACGTAACAGAACGTGCAGCGGTGGACGCAGCCCATGTACGGGTTCAGCGACCACTCGAAGGCCATGCCCTTGACGCGGTTCAGGGCGCTCCGGCAGGGCTCTTCGCGGTAGTCGACCCGCATCCCCGTAGTGTAGAACACACGTTCGTTTTGCGCGGGGACCGCCGAGGCCGTCCCTATACTCCGAGGACTTCCTTGGACGACGACCGACCGCCTAGTCCCCGCGCCCCGGAAAGCGGGGCATGATGCTTGTCCTCGAGCTTCTCGCCGTTGCAGCGCTCCTGCTGCTGAACGCGTTCTTCGTGGCGGGCGAGTACGGGCTCGTCACCGCTCGGAGGACCCGGCTCCGCGAGCTCGAGCAGTCCGGTAACCGCCGGGCGCGGGCAGCCCTTGCCATCACCGCGGACCCGCCGCGCTTCATCGCGGCGATGCAGCTCGGGGTGACGGCGACGAGCCTGGCAATCGGCGCCATCGGCGAGCCGGTGCTCGCCCGTGTTTTCGATCCGGTGCTGGCCGGGGTGCTCGCATTCGGGCTCGCGTTCCTGCTCATCACCTATCTGCACGTCGTTGTCGGCGAGCTCGTCCCAAAGGGGATCGCCCTTGGGCACTCCGAGACCGTCGCTCTTGCCGTCTCAGGACCGGTTCGAGCGTTCTTCTGGGTCTTCAAGCCGCTGATCTGGCTGCTGCAGCGCTCCTCCGATCTCGCCCTGCGTCTGCTCGGCCTCGAGCCGCCCGGCGCGGACGGCGCCGTGTACTCGGAGGCGGAGCTGAAGATGCTCCTCTCGCGCTCGACGGAGCACGGCGAGCTTGCGGAGGACGAGCAGGAGATGCTCTACAAGGTCTTCGACTTCGCGGACAAGGAGGTCGCCGACGTCATGGTTCCGCGTCCCGAGGTCGTTGCGCTCTCGGTCGACCTCCCGCCCGAGGACTGCCTCGCCGCGGTGATCGAGTCTCCGTACACCCGTTATCCCGTCTATCGCGGCTCGCTCGACGAGATCGTCGGGGTCCTGCACGTCCGTGACCTGTTCTCTGCGGTCAGCAACGGCGGCCTCGCGACCATCAGGGTCGAAGAGCTCGTCCGGCCGGCGCCGATGGTGCCGGAGACGAAGGATCTCGCCGCCATGCTCAGGGAGTTCCGCCGCACGAATCAGCACATGGCGATCGTCGTCGACGAGTACGGCGCGACCGAGGGGATCGTCACGCTCGAGGACCTGCTCGAGGAGATCGTCGGCGAGATCGAGGACGAGTTCGACCTGCCCGACGAGACCGTGGAGCGCCTCGACGAGCGGACGATTCGGGTCCACGGCACTTTCCCGATCGACGACTTCAACGAGCAGTTCGAGAAAGACATGCCTCAGGAGGACTTCCACACGCTCGCGGGCTTCGTCTTCGGCCAGCTCGGCCGCGCCCCCGAAGAGCGCGACGAGGTCGTCTGGGACGGGCTCAGGTTCACCGTCGTCGACATCGACGGCGCACGGATCGAGAAGCTGGAGGTCGAGTTCCTCGGCGAGCACGAGGCGGAGCCCGCCGCCGTGGAGAGCGCCTGAGTCGTCACCGCGGCTTCGCCGGGGCCGAGGCGCCTTCGTCGTGGCCGGTGTTACCCGGGACACCGCGGCCAGACCGGCTCGGCCGCTCTGTCGATGTGCTTCCAGGGGTCGGGCCGACCGTGAAGAAGCGGCTCGCGAAGCTCGGGCTGCGAACCGTCGGCGACGTCCTCGAGTATCGGCCCCGGCGCTACGAGCCCGCGGTTCCCGAGCGGCGGATCGCGGAGCTCTTCGGCGAGGACGAGGCGGTGATCTCCGGCGAGGTGCGGAGCACGAGGCTCCAGCGGGCACGGCGCCTAAAGCTTGTCAAGGCTCGCGTCGCCGACGAGTCAGGCGAGATCACCGCTGTCTGGTTCAACCAGGCCTGGCTCGCCGACCGGCTCCGGCCCGGAATGCAGGTCCGCCTGCGCGGGAACCTGCGCGGTCGGGATTTCGCGGTTCGTTCGTACGACCTGGACGGTGTCTCGGCCACGGCCGACTTCGCGCCCGTCTATCCGGCGACCGAGGAGGTCACGGTCAAGAAGCTCCGCGACGTCGCCGGCGCGGCGCTCGAGTACGCGCGGGACGTCGTCGATCCACTGCCGGCGGAGCTCAAAGGAGCGACCGGGCTTCCGGGGAAGGCGGACGCGCTGGTTGCCCTGCACCGCCCCCGGGAGGACGCGGACGGCGAGCGTGCGCGGCGCCGCCTCGCGTTCGACGAGCTGTTGGTGCTGCAACTGGGGCTTGCTCGCCGACGGCTGGGCAGAGAGGAGGAGCGGGCGACGGCGCTGGGCCAGCCGGGCGAGCTCGTCGAGCGATATCGCACGGTGCTTCCGTTCGAGTTGACGCCCGACCAGGAGCAGGCGATCGCCGAGATCGACGCCGACCTCCGCGGCGAGCGGCCGATGGAACGGCTACTGCAGGGCGACGTCGGCTCCGGGAAGACGGTAGTCGCGCTCTATGCGCTCCTCCGCGCCGTCGAGGCCGGCCACCGGGGCGCGCTGATGGCCCCCACCGAGACGCTCGCGGAGCAGCATTTCCTCACCGTCGAGCCGATCTGTGCCGAGCTAGGCGTCTCGTGTGCGCTCTTGACGAGCTCCGTAGGCGCGCGCGCGAGGCGGGCTGCGCCGAGCGCGCAGATCGTCGTGGGAACGCATGCGCTCATCCAGGAAGGGGTCGAGCTCTCCGACCTGGCTGTGGCCATCGTGGACGAACAGCACCGGTTCGGCGTCGAGCAACGGGCGGCGATTCGGGCGGGACGGAGACCACACACACTGCACATGACCGCGACGCCGATCCCGCGGACGCTCGCCCTGACCGTCTACGGCGACCTCTCGGTCACCGAGATCACGAAGCCGCCGGCGAACCGTAAGCCGATCGTCACGCGGTGGATTCCGGAGGAGCGCGCGTCCGAGGCCTACCGGCGGCTCACGCGGCTGCTGAAGGAAGGCCGCCAGGCGTATGTCGTGTGCCCGCTCATCGAAGCGTCGGAAACGAGTCGGGCTCGTGCTGCGGAACAAGAGGCCGACCGGCTCCAGCGCGCCGAGCTGCGCAGCTTCCGGGTGGGTTGCCTGCACGGAAAGATCAAGCCGGACGACCGCCGTGACCTGATGGCGCGGTTCAAGGCGCGACAGCTGGACGTCCTCGTCGCGACGACGGTGATCGAGGTCGGTGTCGACGTTCCGAATGCGACGGTGATGATCGTCCAGGAGGCCGACCGATTCGGCCTCGCGCAGCTCCACCAGCTCCGCGGCCGCGTCGGGCGTGGCGCGGAGCAGTCCTACTGCCTGCTCGTCTCGCGGCGCCGAGAGGAGCTGACGGAGTCGGCGCAGGCGCGGTTGGAGGCGCTCGTCTCGACCACCGACGGCTTCGAGCTCGCGGAGGTGGATCTGGAGCTCCGCGGCGAAGGCCAGCTCCTTGGGACAAGGCAGTCGGGCCTCTCCGACTTCCGCTTCACGAAGCTGCGCGCAGATCGCGACCTGCTGGAGCAGGCGCGGGAGGTCGCCGAGCAGCTCGTCGACTACGAGGGCCCGCTGAACGAGGAGGTCGAGCGCCTCTTCGCCGAACATGATCTGCCCGCATGAGGATCATCGCCGGCGAGAAGCGCGGCGCCAGGATCGTGGCTCCCAAAGGGCACGACACGCGGCCGACCGCCGACCGGGTCCGCGAAGCCGCCTTCAACCTGATCGGGCCCGTAGACGGCGCCACCGTGCTCGACCTCTTCGCCGGCTCCGGCGCCTACGGGCTCGAAGCGCTGTCCAGAGGTGCCGCATCGGCCGTCTTCGCCGAAGACGATCCCGCCGCCTGCCGGGCAATCCGCCAGAACCTCGAGAAGCTGCGCCTGATCGGAGCGACGGTGCTCTGCCGCGATGCGATCCAGGTTCTCTCCCAAGAGGCCGGCGCAGGCAGGCGCTACGATCTCCTCCTCGTCGACCCGCCCTACCGGATGTTTTCCTCGGTGCAAACCGGCCTGGCCACCTACCTGCCGCAAGTCCTCGCCGCTGACGGCCTCGCCGTCGTCGAGACCCACGCGAAGGAGGAGCCGGAGTTGCCGCTCGCCGTTCGGACGAGCCGCCGCTACGGCTCTGGCCGCCTCACGCTCTTCGAGCACGAATGATCACCGCGATCTCCCCGGGCACCTACGACCCCGTCACGAACGGCCATGTCGACGTGATCCGGCGCGCCGCCGGGATCTTCGACCGCGTCGTCGTCGGCGTCGTCGGCACGCCGTCGCACAAGCAGCCGATGTTCTCGGTCGACGAGCGGGTCGAGTTCCTCCGAGACGCCCTGACCGGGCTGGACAACGTCGAGGTGGACGTCTTCAAGGAGCTCGTGGTCGAGTTCGCGCGCAAATGGGACGCGAAGGTGATCGTCAAAGGGCTGCGCGTGATCTCGGACTTCGAGTGGGAATTCCAGATGAACCAGCTCAACCGGACACTCGCCCCGGACATCGAAACCGTCTACGTGATGGCGAGCCCGGAAGTCAGCTTCGTCTCCTCGAGCGGCGTCAAGGAGATCGCGGTCTACGGCGGCGACATCAGCGGACTCGTCCCCGACCTGGTGGCGGCGAGGATGCGTGAGCTCTTCCCCGACGGTCGGCCAGGCGCTCCCGTCAGCCCCTCTGAGTAAACTCCCGGGCCATGGATGTCCTCGTTCTCATCGACAAGCTCGACGACCTCGTCCACAACGCGAAGGCCGTTCCGCTCACCGACCAGGTGCGGATCGACCGTGAGGAGATCTACGAGATCCTCGACCAGATGCGCGCGACGATTCCCGAGGAGATCAAGCAGGCTCGCTGGATCGTCAAGGAGCGGCAGGAGATGCTCGCCGAAGCCAAGCGAGAATGCGACCGGATCCTCGGGGAGGCTCGTGAGCAGGCTGCCCGGGAGGCGTCGCAGACGGAGATCGTCAAGCTCGCCGAGCGGCAGGCGCAGGAGATCATCGACGAGTCGCGGCGGCAGGCCCGCGAGACGCGGCTCGAGATGGAGGACTGGGCCGACAGCATCCTCTCGACGCTCGAGGTCAATCTCGACAAGTTCCTCGGGGCGGTCAAGCGCGGACGAGAGCGGCTGCACGAGCGCTCGCAGGAAACTGTCGTCGCGGGAGTCGCGGCGGCGGGCTCCAACGACGACCAGCCGTACGAGTAACGCGTCGCGCGTCGCGGCGCTGTACGACGTGCACGGGAATCTTCCCGCGCTCGAAGCCGTGCTCGCGCAGGCGGGCGACGCGCAGCTCGTCTTCGGCGGCGACATCGCGTGGGGACCGCTTCCCGTCGAGACGCTCGACCGGATCAGGTCGTTGGACGCCCTTGCGCTTAGGGGCAACGTCGACCGCGACCTCGGCGACGAGTGGCTCGAGGCACAGCTCGGCACCGACCGCCTCGAGTGGCTCAGGACGCTCCCGGAGCAGATCGAGCTTGAGGTCGAGGGGCTCGGCCGGGTGCTCTTCTGCCACGGCTCGCCTCGGAGCGACGAGGAAATGCTGGTTCGGACGGCGTCGGAGGAGCGGCTCGCGGAGATCCTGGGCGGCGTCCAGGCCACCGTCGTCGTCTGCGGGCACACGCACATGCAGTTCGACCGCTGGGTCGGCGACAAGCGCGTGGTCAATGCCGGCAGCGTCGGGCTCCCCTATGGAGCGACCGGCGCGCACTGGGTCGAGCTGGGCCCCGACGTTCGCCACCGTCGCGTCGACTACGACCCGTCGCCGCTTGGCACCTCGAAGTGGCCTCGCGCCTCTGAGATCATCTCCGTGATCGAGTCGCCACCGAGCGAAGAGCAGGCCATCGCCGAGTTCGAGGCGCTGATCGAGGCTGGCCGCGACGCTACCCTCATCCATTGACCGCGCTCGGTCGCGTAGCCGCGCTCTACGACGTGCACGGGAATCTCCCCGCGCTCGAAGCCGTGGTCGCGCAGGCGGGTGACGCGCAGCTCGTCTTCGGCGGCGACATGGCGGCGGGGCCCCTCCCGGCCGAGACGCTCGACCGGATCATGGGCATGGATGCAATCTGGATCCGAGGCAACGCCGACCGTGAGCTGCTGAGCGGGCCCTCCGGCGGCCTGATCGACGAGTGGGTCGTCGGCCAGCTCGAGGACCGGCACCGGGAGTTCATCGCGGGACTGCCCGAGCAGGTCGGGCTCGACGTCGAGGGAGTGGGCCGCGTCCTCTTCTGCCACGGCTCCCCGCGCAGCGACGAGGAGATGATCCTCAAGACGACTCCCGACGATTGGCTCCGCGAGATGCTGGCCGGCGTCGAGGCCAACCTCGTCGTCTGTGGCCACACGCACATGCAGTTCGATCGTTCCGTCGACGGTCAAAGGGTCGTCAACGCGGGCAGCGTGGGCCTCGCGTACGGCGCCCCGGGCGCGCACTGGTTACGGCTCGGGCCCGTCGTCGAGCACATGAGAACGCTGTACGACAACGAGTCGTTCGCCGACCGGGTGAAGACCCTGGACTGGCCGCTCGCCGAGCGGTTCGCGGAGGAGAACATCCGCTCGTTTCCGTCGGAGGAGGAGTCGCTCGAGTTCTTCGAGGGCGTGGCCGCCGAGCAATGGTCTCAGCGCTACCCTGACTCGCCGTGACCACGTTCGACCTCAGACAGGCCAAGCTTCGTCCCGGCGAGGAGTACCGCGACGAGCAGGAGATCGCGCTCTCGCCGTTCGAGCTCGGCGGGCAGCGCTATCTGCCCGTGCCCGAGAACGTGAGGGCCGAGCTCGTCATCAACCGCGGCACGAGCGGCACGACGTTCGGGCTGAGCTTTCCGGTTCGCCTCCACGGGCCGTGTTATCGCTGTCTGGAGGACGCCGTCCTCGATCTCTCGATCCACGCTCGGGAGTACCAGGCCACGAGCCCGGGTGAGTCGGACGAGCTGCGCACGCCCTACGTCGCGGACAATCAGCTCCGGCTCTCGGACTGGGCCCGCGACGCGATCGCGGTCGAGCTTCCCGAGCAGATCCTCTGCCGCGAGGATTGCGCCGGCCTCTGCCCGATCTGCGGCGAGAATCTGAACGAGAACCCGCACGAGCACGAGGAGGAGCAGTCCGACCCGCGCTGGGCCGCGCTCGAGGGGCTACGCGAGAAGCTCTAGCGTCTGCGTCGGCTCGAAGCGCTCGAGCAGGCGACGGTCGTGGGTGACGAGGACGATCGTCCCTTCATAGCCCTCCAGAGCAGACTCGAGCTCCTCGATCGCCTCGAGGTCGAGGTGGTTCGTCGGCTCGTCGAGAACGAGCGCGTTCACGCCCTGGGCCGAGAGCAGAGCGAGGCCCGCGCGCGTCCGCTCTCCGGGTGAGAGCGAGCAGGCCCGTCTGAGGACGGCGTCCGCCCCGAGCGCGAACTTCGCTAGGAGCGTGCGGGCATCGATCGGCGGCAGACCAGTCGCGTCGCAGAACGTCTCGAGCAGCGGCGCCGAGCCGGCGAACTGGGAGCGCCGCTGCTCCAGCTGGCCGAGCTGGACGCCCGGGCCGATGTAGCGCCGCCCGGCTTCGAGAGGCAGATCGCCGAGCAGAGCGCCGATGAGCGTCGTTTTCCCGCTCCCGTTCGGTCCGACCACGGCGAGCCGGTCTCCGTGCCGAAGCTCCAGATCAACCGGGCCGAGCCGGAAATCACCGCGCTCGACGATCGCGGCGTCGAGCCGCGCGACCAGTTGACCTGCCCGGTCGGACGAAAGGTCCAGCTGAAGTCGCCACGGCTCCCAGGGCTTCTCGACCGTTTCGAGGCGCTCGAGGCGCTTCTCGGCCGAGCGCACCTTGGACTTCAACGCATGGGTGCCGCGGCGGTCGGCCATCTTGCCGGCAGCGCGGGCCTGGGTGCGGCGGTCGTGGAACAGCGCGGTGAACCGATCGCGCTCCTCGACGTAGTGCGCGTACGCGGCCTCGTGCTTGTCGCGGGTCGCCGCGCGAAGGCGTTCGAACTCCCGCCAGGACCCGACGAACTCCTGGATCCGCCGCGTCTCGGCCTCGAACTCGATCACTCGCTCGACCGCATGCTCGAGGAAGGCGCGGTCGTGCGAGACGATGACGAGCGCGCTCGGCGTCTCGGCCACGAAGCGCTCGAGCAGCGTCAGGCCGTCGAAGTCGAGGTCATTCGTCGGCTCGTCCAGCAGCAGGACATCGTCATCGGCGGCGAGCAGCGCCGCGAGCTTCGCCCGCGCCAGCTGGCCGCCCGAGAGCTGTTCCGGTGGCCGCTCGGGGTCGACGTCGAGCCCGACGCGGGCCGCCGCCTTTCGAAGCTCCCATTCGGGCGCGTCAACCGAGGGGATTCGCGCTTCCTGGGGGAGGTATCCGACGGTGAGCGAAGCCGGACGCCGCTGGACAAGGCCGGAATCAGGGGCCTCCAGACCCGCGAGCACGCGCAGCAGCGTCGTCTTGCCGCTCCCGTTCGGCCCGACGATTCCGATTCGTGCCCCGGGCGGCACGACGACCGACGCGCCGTCGAGAACGACGTCGGCGCCGTAGCTCTTCGTGACGTTCGATGCGGCAAGCGTGCCGCCGTTCGTGCGCATGCGGTCCTCCTGATCGCGACGGAAGGGAGCTCGAATATCGATCAGCGAACGCGCATAGGGCGAGCCGAGGCTCGTTGTCAATCCTAGCTATAGTGCCGAGCCGCTATGGCAGTCCCCAAGCGAAAAACATCGAAGTCGCGGCGTGACAAGCGCCGTGCGCAGCACAAGCTCGAGGCTCCGCGCCTGAATGAGTGTCCGGTCTGCCATCGGCCGAAGCGGCCCCATCACGTCTGCCCCAACTGCAAGACCTATCGCGGACGCGAGGTCGAGCCCTTGCGCGCTCCGGTTCCGTAGAATCGGCGCGCCCGTAATCCACTAATCAAGCGAGGTGACATGGCAGCGTCCCGCGACGAAGTCTTCGAGCGCGTCAAGGAAGTTCTGGTCGAACGCCTGAGCGTCGAAGAAGCGGACATCACCGAGGAGGCGAACTTCCAGGAGGATCTCGACGCCGACTCGCTCGATCTCGTCGAGATGATCATGGAGCTCGAAGACCAGTTCGGACTCAAGATCCCGGACGAGGATGCCCAATCGATCCAGACGGTCGGGCAAGCTGTCGACTACGTCACGTCGCACCAGTAGCAGCGGCGCTCCGGCGGGGAAACCCGCTCGACTTGCGGCTCTGATCGACGAGCTCCCGGCGGAGCGGGTCGAGAAAGCCTTCACCCATCCGTCGTGGGCCCCGGACCGCGGCTCCTCGTACGAACGGCTCGAGTTCCTGGGCGACAGCGTGCTCGAGCTCGCCGTCGCACGGGCGCTGTACGACTGGTATCCGGATCTGGCCGAGGGCCGGCTCGCAAAGATCCGCTCGCATGTCGTCTCGCGGGCGAGCTGCGCCGTCGTGGCGAAGGAGCTGGACCTCGGGCAGCGACTGCTCGAGAAGGGCGCCGGTGTCGTCCCCGAGGAGGAGCTCGAACGGCTCGCTCGCAACCGCAACGTGCTGGCGGCGCTGCTCGAAGCCGCGCTGGCGGCGCTGTTCCTCGAGCACGGGTTCGAGAAGATCGAGAGCGCGATCGTGGACGCGTTCTCGGGCCGGATCGAGTACGCGGCCACGACGCACGTGGACTTCAAGACGGAGCTGCAGGAGCAGCTCGCGGCGATCGGACAGCAGGTGAGCTACGCCGTTCTCGAGGTGGAGGGACCGCCTCACGACCGGAAATTCACCTCGGCCGCAGTGATAGACGGCGACCAGGCCGGTGTCGGCGTGGGGCCGTCCAAGAAGGCGGCCGAGCAGGAAGCGGCCAAGCAGGCGCTCGAGAAGATTCGCGCGGCCTAGCAGTAAGCGCCATCCGCCGTTCGCACTAGCGTTCCGGCGGCGTGCACCTTCGCGCGATCCGCATCCGCGGCTTCAAGTCCTTCCCTGATCCGGTCGAGGTTCGCCTCGAGCCGGGCGTCGCCGTGGTCGTGGGGCCGAACGGCTCGGGCAAGTCGAACGTCGCCGACGCGCTGCTGTGGGCCTCGGGGAGCCTGAGCCCGAGCGAGCTGCGGGCAGAGAAGCCTGACGACGTCCTGTTCGCCGGCTCGGGAGACCGCCCGGCCGCCGCCCATTGCCAGGTGGAGCTCGTGCTCGACAACGAGGACGGCGCGCTCTCCCACCTTCCGTTCGCCGAGGTCTCGATCATGCGGCGGCTGCACCGCGGCGGCGAGGGGCAGTACCTGATCAACGGCGCGGCTGTTCGGCGCACGGATCTCGTCGAGCTGCTCGCCGATGTGGGGCTGGGCGGTGCCGCGGGCTCCGTGATCTCGCAGGGGAAGGTCGAGGAGATCCTCGCCTCGAAGCCGGAGGAGCGCCGAGCGCTCGTCGAGGACGCAGCCGGGCTGGGCCGCTTCAAGCGCCGTCGTCATCGCGCTGAGCTGAAGCTCGCGCGGGTGGCTCAGGATGTCGCGCGCGCACGGGACGTCGAGAGCAGAGGTGCGTAAACGGCTTCGGCCGCTCGCGCTCCAGGCGACGGCGGCGGAGCGGGCGGAGAAGCTCGGCCGTGAGATCGCCGGGCTCGAGGCAGCCATTGCGGCTCTGGATCTCGGCGCCGTTGACGGTCAGATCGCGGAGGCGGAAGAACGGCGTACCGCCGCCGACCATGCGAGGCGCCGAAGCGACGCCAAGCTGGATGATCTCCTGCACGAGCGCCGTCGCGCAGAGGAGGAGCTCGCGGACGCTGCGGGGCGCCGCGAGGCGGCGACTGCGGCGCTCTACCGGCTGCGCAGCGCAGCGGAACGCGTCGCGCTTCGGCGGGAGAGCGCGGCGGCGCTGCTTGCGTCGCTGCGGGAGGCCGCGCGCCGGCCTCGGCTGCCGACGGGGCCGTCCCCAGCCGAGCTGCGGCGGCGGAAGCTCCGCGAGGAGGCAGCGCTTGTGCGTGAGCGGCTGGGCGCGCTGGAGCACACGCTTTCCGAGCGCGAGGGCGTTCCGCCGGCGGCGCGGGCGCTCGCGGAGGCCGGCCATCGGCTCGTGTTGGCCGATCTGGACGTGCCCTTTGGTGACGAGCGCGCCGTCGCCGCCGCGCTCCGCGGCCGCGGAGCCGCGGTGGTCGCTCGTGACGAGCACTCTGCGCTGGCGCTTGTTCGTGAGGCTCGGCGGCGCGGGCTCGGCAGCGTGACGGTCGTCGTCGGCGAAGCCGGCGCTCGATGAGTTCGTGATCGTCGAGGAGGACGAGCTTCTGTCCGCCGACAGGCTGGCCGTGACTCGGGACGGCATCGGCTTCGATCCGGAGCGACGGGAGCTCTGGTTTGCCGGTGAGGCCGCCGAGGCGGTCCTGCTCGAGCTGGAAGCACGGCGCAAGGCGCTGGCGGAGGAGGTCAGAGAGCTCGAGCGTCAGGTCGAGGCTGTCCCAGACGATCTCGCGCAGACGGCCGTCGCGGACGAGGCGCGGCACCGGCCGCTGATCGCGATGGCCGAGCGGCTCGACGCGGCACTGGCCGCGACGGGCGGGGTCGTCGCACGGTCGGAGCCGGCACTCCGTGCGAGGGTCGACGCCGGCGCCACGCGGACGGGAGAGCTGGCGGAGGAGCTACGAAAGCTCGGGGCTGCCGAGGCCGAGATTCGCCGCGAGTCCGCCGAGGTGTCGGCTCGAACGAGTGCGGTCGAGGTAGAGCTGGCTCGGCTCCAGGCAGAGCGCAGAGAAGCTGAGCGGCGGCTGGAGGCGGCGGGCGTCGAGCCCGCGGAGGGCGACGACCGCGACGCGCTCCTCGAGCGGGCAGAGCGATTGCGACGGCGGCGCGAGGAGCTGGGCCGGGTCAATCCGCTCGCCGCCGAGGAGTACGCGCGCGAGAAGGAGAACCTGGCCGACCTGACGGCGCAGCGTGAGGATCTGGAGCGGAGCCTGGACGAGCTTGCGAAGCTGCGGGACGAGCTCGACGAGACGGTCGAGCGGCGATTCGCCGAGACGTTCGCCGCGGTGAGTGCCAACTTCGAGGAGGTCGCGCAGACGCTGTTCCCCGGCGGCAAGGGCAGCCTCCTTTTGACCGACGAGGAGCGCGAGGAGGAGGAGAGCGCGCCGGGGATCGAGGTCGAATTGCAGCCGGCCGGCAAGCGGGTGACGCGCCTGTCGCTCCTATCTGGCGGTGAGAAGGCACTCGGAGCGATCTCGTTCCTGTTTGCCCTCTTTCTCGCGCGGCCCTGTCCGTTCTACCTCCTCGACGAGGTCGAGGCGGCGCTCGACGATACGAACATCGGGCGCTTCGTCCAGCTGCTTCGGCGCTACGCCGGCCGGGCGCAGTTCATCGTCGTCACGCACCAGAAGCGGACGATGGAGGCGGCGGACGTCCTGTACGGCGTCACGATGGGCGCGGAAGGAGTCTCCCAGATCGTCTCCCGCCGCCTACCCCGCGGCGAGTCAGCGGAAGCCGCCGCCTGACAACTCCGCCCGCCGAAGTTCCACTTCGGTGACGGGGTCTGGCCCCAAACGGAGCTAGCCTCCCGCGGTGACCAGAAGCTGGGGGGAGTTTCTCGGCGACACCGAGAGGCCGGACGAGACCGAGGAGCAGCGGGAGGGCTTCTTCTCGCGCCTGCGCGACTCGCTCGGCAAGACCCGCCGCGCAATGACCGAGCAGCTCGCGGCCGCAGCGTTCGACCCAGCGGACGACGAGGCCTGGGAGCGGCTGGAGGAAGCGCTCATCGCCGCCGACGTCGGCGTCCCGACGACCGCCGAGCTCGTCCGCCGGCTGGAGGCGCGCACGGAGCTCGGCGAGCTGAGCGAGGCACTCGCCGAGGAGGCCGCGGCGCTCCTCGGAGAGCCCGCGCGGCTCGGCCTCGACGGCCGACCGAGTGTGATCCTCGTCGTCGGCGTCAACGGCACCGGAAAGACGACGACGATCGGGAAGCTCGCGAGCCGCCTACGCGAGCACGGCCACGCCGTGATCCTCGCCGCAGCCGACACCTTCCGCGCGGCGGCCGAGGAACAGCTCGAGATCTGGGCCAAACGGGCCGGCGCCGACTTCGTCGGCTCGGAACGCGGTGGAGATCCAGCGGCGGTCGCCTACGACGCGATCGAGGCCGCAACGGCGCGCGGCCGAGACGTCGTCATCGTCGACACCGCCGGCCGGCTGCACACGCAGACGAACCTGATGGAGGAGCTGGCGAAGGTCCGGCGCGTGATCGAGCGCCGCCTCGCCGGCGCGCCGCACGAGACGCTCCTGATCATCGACGCGACCACCGGCCAGAACGGCCTCCAGCAGGCCCGCCTCTTCGGCGAGTCCGTGGACGTGTCCGGCGTGGCCTTGACGAAACTAGACGGCTCGGCGAAGGGCGGCGTCGCCCTAGCGATCGCCCACGAGCTCGGACTGCCGGTCAAGCTCGTGGGCGTCGGAGAAGGGATCGAAGACCTGAGGCCGTTCGATCCAGATGATTACGCGCGGGCGCTCCTGGCCCGCTAGCCCGCGGAGCTGCCGGACTCGACTCCGAAAGCGATGTCCACAGTCGTGCGGTACTCGCTGATGTGGTCACCTTCGACGACAGCGCTCATCGACGTTACGTGGGCGCCCGAGATGCCGCGCACCGTCTTCGAGGCCTCCTGAACGGCCGCATCGGCCGCTTTCGCGAAGCTCTCCGGCGACGAGCCGATGATCGTGATGATTTTCGCAACAGCTGCCATGCGCTCTCCTTGCTCGTTTAGACTTCCGGGAGTCAGCTGGACGATGTAGCCGTGGATCGGGTTGTGCTCACCCGAAAGTTGGGCGGAGATCGTGAGTTCGAACGTCGCCTGCTGGATCTCCTTCGGAACCTTCTTGGCGGCATCTTCGGCCGCCTCCTCGATCGTCTTCCCCTCTCCCTGGTACGGATCGTCAGAAATAGGTGACATGGGCCTCCTCGCCTAGCGGGTCTCGCCGATCCTACGAGGGCGCAGACGCCGCGACAACCTGCTCTTAGTCGTCGGTCTCCAGGTCGACGATGTACCCGTGAATCGGGTTCCGGACGTCGACGTACATGTCCGCGACCCTAAGCCGCACCGGCGAACCGGGGTCTGGCGCGCCTCGCTCTTCCTTGTACTTGTCGACGGCCTGCTGCGTTGCTGCCCTGAAGCCGGCATCGGGATTGTCGGTCACATGTGAGACGCCTCGGAAACGCTTAGCCATCCGTACTCCCTTCCGTCGTTACCGCGTGTCCCGGTGATCCTATGACGTGCGATTGCGGCGACGTTGCCTTTCCGCTCGTATTCGGCAACGGCTCGTCGCCGAGCCGCAGGGTCGCGGGCGACCTCTGCCAAAGCCAAGAACGCCCGGGCCTTCAGGTCGGGATAGTCGGTGGGCTCGGCGAGCGGACCGCTTGCCTTGCGAGCTCCTCGTCGCCCGATGCCCGGGCGCGAGCGATACGCCACATCACCTGGGTGACAACGTCCTCGTCCGCGGCGAGCTCCTCGCTCAGGCGCGAGTAATGCAGCGCCTCATCAGTTTCAGCCACCAGCAGCGTCGGCGAGGAACGCCGCCATCGTCGACATGACGCTTGTCCAGCCCATGTCCTCGAGCTCCTGAAAGGCCCAGCGCAGGATGGCGGTAGCTGCATCCGGTCACCTGCGAGCGCTTCGATCTCGGCCGCAACCAGCGACCACAACGCGATGCGGAAGCGCTGCCCCAACTCCTCGTAGAGAGCACGGGCATCGGCCTGGAGCCGGCGGGCTTCGTCGAAGTCTCCACGCATCGCGTTGAGCCCTGCGATCGCGCCGGTGATCGACGCCTTGAGTGAGCGATCGTCCGGCCGCTCCGCGAGCAGGCTCTCGCCCCGCGCGATTGCCTCGTCCACCGGCGTCGGCCCGTAGTACAGCGCCTGCATCAGGAACGAGGCGAGCGTGGATTGTTCGCTCGCGTCTCCCGCTCTGCGCGCATGCTCGAGCGCGCGCTCGAGGTTCGTCGGCCCGTTCGCCCCAGCGGCACGCGTTGACGTGCACCTCGCTCTTCAGCCACCACGCCTTCGCGAGGCCGAGGTCGTCGCCGAGCTCTTCCAGCAGCGGGATCACCTCGTCGGCAACGGCGACGATCTCCTCGACCGATCCCTCAGGGTCGGTGAACGCGCGGAAGAACTCGCGCTCGATCGATCGTCCGGAGCTCGAGCCGGCGGTCACCCGCCGCCTGCGCGGCCTCCAGCGCCTCGGTGAGCACGCGCTCGGCGCGGGGAAAGTCGCCAGTCCGCATCAACGCGCTTCCGAGCATCGGCAGGATCTCGCGCCGCTCGCCGTGCGCGTCCGGGAAGGAGTGCCGTCGCCCTCGACAGGAGGCTCACCGCCGCCGGGAGATCGCCGCGGTCGACCGCGCGTCGCCCGGCCCTGGCGAGCCGCTCGCCCGCCCGGACGGCGAGCTGCTCGTCCGGCCGCCCCAGCTCCTGCCGGTAGCGAACCGCCTGCTCGAGGTGGTAGCCCAGGATCTCGTCCCGCTCCGCGCTCTTGCCTTCGCCCGCGCCTTCCAGCCAGCCGGCGAACTGCTCGTGCAGTTCGGCCCGGCTCGCCTTCGACATGTGCTGGTAGACGGCGTCGCGGATCAGGTTGTGGCGGAACCGATACGTGTGCTCCGCGCTGAACTCCGTGCGATGAGGACGGATCAGCTGCTTCTGGACGAGGCCCGCGAGGCGTGGCTCCAGCGCCGATCGCTCGGTCACCGGAGAGAGAGCGCGAACGGCCCCACGCGAGAAGATGCGGCCTGCGACGGCCGCACGCTCGAGCACGTTTCGCTCTTCCCGGCCGAGCCGGCCGATTCGTGCGCCGAGTAAGGCCTGGATCGTCGGCGGGATCGCGACGGTGGACAGGTCTTGCGTGGAGACCCAGCGCCCGTTTTCCCGCCTGAGCGCTCCTTCCTCGACGAGCACAGCCAGCATCTCCTCGACGAAGAGCGGATTCCCCTCCGCCGCCTGGGCGATCCGCTGCGTCACGACGTCGTCGACCTCGGCGCTATCGAGCAGGTTCTCGATCAGCGTCCCACAGGCCGCTTCGTCGAGCGGCTCGAGCAGGAGCGACGTCGAGTTCATCTTCCCGCCCGACCACATCGGACGCTCCTCCAGCAGCTCGGGACGGGCGAGGCAGACGATCAGCACCGGTGCGTCGCGGGAGCAGTCGGCGAGGTGCTCGATGAGATCGAGGAAGGTCTGCTCACCCCAGTGCACGTCGTCGAACAGCACGACCACTGGACGCTCGCGCGCCAGCGCCTCGAGCAGCTTGCGGACCGACCAGAAGATCTCATCCGTGCCCGCTCCGTTCGAGTCGAGGCCGAGGACGGCGCTCAGCCGCTCGGCAACCAGCTCAGCGTCTGGATCGGGAGCAACGATAGAGGCGATCCGATGCTTGCTCTCCTCGAGGGCCAACGTCGGTCCGACGCCGGCGGCGCGCTTGACGATCTCCATCACCGGCCAGAAGGTGATCCCCTCGCCGTAGGGCAGGCAGCGCCCCACGAGCAGGGTCGCCTGCCCGTCCACGCTGTCGAGCAGCTCGCGAGCGAGCCTCGATTTTCCGGCGCCGGCCGGACCGAGAATCGTCAAGAGATGAGAGGCGTGGTCGTTCGCCGCGCGATCGAATGTCTGCTGGAGCAGCGTAAGTTCGCGTTCACGACCTACGAGTGGCGAGTCGAACCGGCGGGCTACCGACGGTGCGCCCGTGAGCACGCCGAGCACCCGCCACGCCTTCATCGGCTCGGCCTTCCCTTTGAGGTCGAGGTCGTCGACCGGCTCGACGAGCACCGCGTTTCGGACGAGGCGGTAGGTGTCGTCGCCGATCAGGATCTCGCCGGCAGTCGCCGCGGTCTCCAGCCGGGACGCGACGTTGACCGCATCGCCGGTGACGAGCCGTTGCCCGGTGGTCGGATCCCCTGCCGCCACCTCGCCGGTGTTGATGCCGGTTCGCACGCTGAGGGCGACGTTCAGGCCCTGCCGAAGCTCGTCGTTCAGGGATGTGAGCACCTCGCGCATCTCCGTGGCCGCGCGGATCGCGCGGAGCGCGTCGTCCTCGTGCACGACGGGCGTGCCGAAGACGGCCATGACCGCGTCGCCGATGTACTTCTCGACCGTGCCGCCGTGGCGCTCGAGTACCGCTCGGAGCTCGTCGAAGTAGCGCGTCTGCACCCGCCGGTGCGCCTCCGGGTCGAGACCTTCCCCGATCGACGTCGAGCCCACGAGGTCTGCGAAGACGACGGTGACCGTCCGTCGCGTCTCGACATCGCGGGCGGCGTCCGGGAACGGCGTGCCGCAGGCAAGGCAGAATCGAGCCCGCTCCGGGTTCTGCTCGCCGCAATGCGCGCAAGCCGGCATCCCCCGAGTGTACGACCCTGCCGCCTGGAGCTTCAGTAACCGCCACTACACTTCCGCGGTCATGTTCGACACACTCGGCGACAAGCTGAACGCCGCTCTGGGGCCTCTCAGGGGCCGTGGAAAGCTGGACGAAGAGATCATCTCGCGCGCGATGCGCGAGGTCCGACTCGCGCTGCTCGAGGCCGACGTCAACTTCAAGGTCGTCAGGGACTTCGTCGCCCGCGTGAAGGAGCGCGCGCTCGGCCAGGACGTCATGCGCAGCCTCACGCCGGGTCAGCAGGTCGTGAAGATCGTCCACGAGGAGCTGACGGAGCTCATGGGCTCGGGGAGCTCGAAGCTCGTCTTCGCAGGGAAGCCGCCGACCGTGATCCTGCTCGCGGGCCTCCAGGGCTCCGGCAAGACGACCGCCGCCGCCAAGCTCGCCGTCCTGCTCCGGAAGGAGAAGCACTCTCCGGCGCTCGTCGCCGCCGATCTCCAGCGCCCGGCCGCCGTCGAGCAGCTCGAGCAGCTCGGCCGCCAGACCCAGATTCCGGTCTTCACGGGGCCCGATCCCGTCGCCGCGGTCAAAACGGGGATCCAGCGCGCGACCGAGCAGGGCGCCGACGTCGTCATCCTCGACACGGCCGGCCGCCTGCACGTCGACGAAGAGTTGATGGACGAGCTTGTGCGAGTCCGCGACGCCGCCAAGCCGACAGACGTCCTGCTCGTCCTCGACGCGATGACCGGCCAGGAGGCGGTCTCGGTCGCCGAGGCCTTCCAGGAGCAAGTCGCCTTCGACGGGGTCGTCATGACGAAGCTCGACGGAGATGCGCGTGGCGGCGCGGCGCTGTCCGTCAAGGCCGTGACCGGCAAGCCGATCAAGCTGGCCTCGGTCGGCGAGAAGCTCGACCAGCTCGAGTACTTCCATCCCGACCGCATGGCCTCGCGGATCCTCGGGATGGGCGACGTGCTGACCCTGATCGAGAAGGCCGAAGAGGCGGCGTCCGAAGAGGATCAGGCGGAGCTCGAGGCGAGGATGCGGGCGGGCGAATTTACGTTCGACGACTTCCTGTCGAGCTACCGAATGCTGCGGAAGATGGGCCCGCTCAAGGGTGTGCTGGGGATGATTCCCGGCGTCGGCAAGCAGCTCCAGGGCGTAAACGTGAACGAGGCCGAGCTCAAGCGGGTCGAGGCGATCGTCCTCTCCATGACGCCCCGCGAGCGGCAGCTGCCGCACCTGATCGACGGCTCGCGCCGCAAAAGGATCGCCGCGGGCAGCGGGACGACGATCCAGCAGGTCAACAAGCTGCTCTCGGCCCGAAAGCAGATGCAGAAGATGATGAAGCAGATGGGGAAGGGCAAGATGCCCGGGCTCCCACCGGAACTCACAAACGCACCACGGAGGTGACATGGCAGTAAAGATGAGGCTGACGCGGATCGGCTCCAAGAAGAACCCGATTTACCGCGTCGTCGTCACCGACTCGCGCTCGCCGCGAGACGGACGATTCATCGAGATCGTCGGCCGCTACAACCCGCAGACCGACCCGT
Source organism: uncultured Actinomycetes bacterium (assembly GCA_963842235.1). Classification (GTDB taxonomy): domain Bacteria; phylum Actinomycetota; class Thermoleophilia; order Gaiellales; family Gaiellaceae; genus JACDAN01. Next base: position 566,300 of record CAWJFT010000001.1, read on the forward strand.
CGACGATCGAGTTCGACGAGGAGAAGGTCAAGGAGTGGCTCGACAAGGGGGCGCAGCCGTCGCAGACGGTCGCGCGCCTGCTCAAGGTCAAGAACATTGGCTGATCTGGTCGCGTATCTGGCGCGGCAGCTGGTCGACGACCCCGACGCCGTCCGCGTCGAGGAGGAAGAGCGAGACGACGCCGTCGTCCTCCGCCTGCATGTCGCGCAGGAGGACGTCGGCAAGGTGATCGGCCGTCAGGGACGACTCGCCCGCGCCCTGCGCGCGATCGTGCGGGCCGGCGGCGCCAGGCAGCGGCGCCGGGTCATTCTCGAGATCGCTGGCTGAGGACCATCTGATCACCGTGGGTCGAGTTGGGCGCCCGCACGGGCTCGAAGGCGCATTCGTCGTCGAGGATGCAAGTGAGGATCCCGAGCGCTTCGCGCCGGGAGCGACGCTGCTCGTCGACGGCGAGCCTGCAGAGGTCGTCGAGCGTAAGCGGGCGGGCAATCGTCTCGTCGTGCGCCTCGACCGTTCCGTCCCCCGTGGAGCCGCGCTCCGGGTTTCACGCGACGAGCTTCCCGAGCCGGGAGCAGGCGCCTACTACGTCTTCCAGCTCGTCGGCCTCGACGTGGAGGAAGAGGGCGGCCGGCGGCTGGGCACGGTGACCGAGGTCGCGCCGGGGGTGGCCAACGACGTGCTCGAGCTCGACTCCGGGGTTTCGCTCCCCATGGTCGGCGCCTGCGTCCAAGAGGTCGATCTCGACCGGCGCCGAATCCTTGTCGCGCGAGGGTTCACACCGGACAACTAACCTGCCCGGACTTTTGCGCATCGACGTCTTCACTCTGGTTCCCCATGTCTTCTCCACGGTCTCAGAGCAGCGGCCGCTCGCGGCCGTTCTCGGCAGCGAGCTCGACCTCCGCCTCTTCAACTACCGGGACTGGACGCCCCTCGCCGGCGGCCAGGTGGACGACGAGCCGTACGGCGGCGGCTCGGGCATGGTGCTTCGCGTCGATGTCGTTGCGGCGGCGCTGGAAGGGGTCTACGGCGGTGTGCCTGACCACCGGGTGATCGCACTCACGCCCCAGGGTCGCCAGCTCGATCAGAGCGTCGTCGAGGAGCTCGCCGAAGAGGAGCACCTGACGCTTCTCTCCGCCCGCTTCGAGGGTTTCGACGAGCGGATCCTCATGCATCTCGGGAACGATGCGATCTCGATCGGCCCCTATGTCCTATCCGGCGGCGAGCTCCCGGCCATGGTCGTGCTCGACGCCGTCGCCCGGCGCCTGCCGGGCGCGCTCAGCGAGGGATCGGCCGACGAGGAAAGCTTCTCCGCCGAGCTCGAGGGCGGGCTCGAGTATCCCCACTACACCCGTCCGGCCGAGTTCCGCGGCTGGACCGTCCCCGACGTGCTCGTTTCGGGCGACCATGCGCGCATCGCCGAGTGGCGCCGCGACCAGAGCCGGGATCGGACACCTTGCTGAGGAACCCCGTGGACCGCCTGACTCAGGGGCTCCCGAAGCCCTGGCGCATCGCGATCGACTGGATCGTGACGATCGTCGGCGCCGTCGCAATCGTCCTTGCGATCAAGCAATGGGTCGTCAACCCGTACCGCATTCCGTCCTCGTCGATGGAGCCGACGCTGCACTGCGCGGGCGCCGGGCTCGGGTGCACGGCGCAGTTCTCGGACCGCGTGCTCGCCAACCGGTTCATCTACCACTTCACCGATCCGAAGCGCGGCGACATCGTCGTCTTCGAGACGCCGGAGGAGGCGCGGAAGAACTGCGGTGCAGGAGGAACTTTCGTCAAGCGGATCATCGGCCTCCCGGGCGAGACGTGGGAGATGCGGAGCGGCTTCGTCTACATCAACGGCAGGCGCCTGAACGAGCCGTACGTGAAGCCGGACCGGCGGGACGTCGACACGAGGCCGCCGGAAAAGATTCCCAAGGATGAGTACTTCGTGATGGGCGACAATCGCGCCCAATCCTGCGACTCCCGGGTGTGGGGCCCGCTGCCCCGTGACAACCTGATCGGCAAGGTTTTCGCGGTCTACTGGCCGCCGAGGCGAATTTCCTTTCGCTAGCATGCTGCGTCGGCCTGGCGGCCGACCCTTTCCCATGGCCAACCCGATCGAGACACTCGAGCGGCGTCAGCTGCGCCCGAACATCCCCGAGTTCAAGGCCGGGGACACGGTCCGCGTTCACTTCCAGGTGATCGAGGGCCAGCGCCGTCGTGTCCAGGTCTTCGAGGGCATCGTCATCAAGCGCCAGGGCTCGGGCATCCGTGAGACCTTTACCGTGCGCAAGCAGTCGTTCGGCGTCGGGGTCGAGCGGACGTTCCCGGTGCACTCGCCGAAGATCGAGAGGATCGAGGTCGTTGCGATCGGCGACGTGAACCGCGCGAAGTTGTACTACTTGCGCGGGAAAGTGGGGAAGAAGGCGCGCGTACGCGAGCGCCGTGATGGCCGGACGCTATCCTCGGCCGGTGCCCGCCCCACCGCCGCCGAGCAGCCCACCGACGCAGACGTCGAGGCCGAGCGGGCTCCTGAGGACGCGCCGGAGGCAGAGCCGGCAACGGCCGAGCCCTCGGACTCGGACTAGGCGCCTCCTTCAGTTCGACCGGCAGTTCGGGCTCCGCTTCGTCGCGGGTGTGGACGAGGCCGGACGCGGCTGTCTGGCCGGGCCGCTCGTCGTCGCCGGAGTGCTCTTCGACTACGAGTGCCTTCGCGATCATCGCGTTCGCCCGCTTGCGGGGCTCAACGACTCTAAGCAGCTGACGGCGCGCGAGCGGGAGGAGATTTTCCGCGGGGTCGTGAGCTGCGCCGCGTCGTTCACGGTGCGGGTCATCTCGTCCTCGGAGATCGACCGAACGGGTCTCCACAGGTCGAACCTGGAGGCGATGCGTTCCTGCCTGCGCGCATTGGCGCCGCCTGCCGAGGCTTGCCTCGTCGACGGCTTCCGGCTCGGACCGTCGGCGCCGGAGCACCTGGCCGTCGTCGACGGGGACGAGCGCAGCGCTGCGATCGCCGCCGCATCCATCGTGGCGAAGGTCGTGAGGGATCGCGCGATGCGGCGGATGGACGCGTTGTTCCCGCACTATGGGTTCTCGTCGCACGTCGGCTACATCACGCCGAAGCACTCGGCTGTCGTCCGCGAACGAGGCCCGTCGGATGTCCATCGACGCTCCTTCCAGGCACTTTGCTACCTGTCACCGGAGGAGCTGGCCGAGCTCGAGTTGGAATGAACCCGGCCGGAGCGCGGGCCGAGCGGCGGGCGCGCCTCCACTACCGGCTGCGCGGCTACCGGATCCTGGAGACGAACGCCTGGGCGGGCGGCCACGAGCTCGATGTCGTGGCCCGTCGCGGCCGGCAGCTGGTCTTCTGCGAGGTCAAGGCGAAGCTCGGCGAGGGGTACGGGGAGCCGGCCGAGATGGTCGGGCCCGAGAAACAGCGGCGGCTCTGCCGCGCAGCCGAAACCTGGCTCGCCCGCCATCCGGAGCTCGCGGGGCTCGAGGTGCGCTTCGACGTGGTGACGGTGACGCCGGGCGGCCTGAAGCGGGTGGTCGACGCCTTCTAGGAGCCGCTGCGCCGGCGGCGAAGCAAGGAGGCTGTGGCCCCGACGCAGGACGCGCTCTACGCCGAGATCGACCTAGACCTCTCCTGGTCCGAGCGGGATCTGCCCGAGCGCGAGCGCACGAAGCACGTCCACCGCCTCCATCCGTACCTCGGGAAGTTCATTCCGCAGCTCGTGGAAGTGCTTTTGCGGCGGCATGTCGCCGTCGGAGGGCGGGTGGTGGATCCGTTTGCCGGTTCCGGCACGACGCTCGTGCAGGGGCTCGAAAGCGGCCACGACTCGGTCGGTATCGACGTCGCGGCGTTCAACTGCCTGTTGATGGAGGTGAAGACGCGGCGGTACGACCTGTTCGCGCTCGAAAGCGAGATTCGGGAGGTTGTGCGGCGGTTGGACGGGCTTGGCAGCGGGGCGGGTGCGAGTGGTTATCTCGCCGAGTGGTTCGCGCCGCGGGCGGCCGGCGAGCTGCTGGCCTTTCGTGACCTGATCGGCGAGTACGAGCACGCCGATCTCCTGCGCGTCGTGCTTGCTCGAGCGGCGCGGTCCGCGCGGCGCACGACACATTTCGACCTCGAGTTCCCGCGGGCGCCGCAGACGGAGCCGTACTGGTGCCACAAGCACAAGCGGATGTGCCGGCCCGTCGAGCGCGCGGAGCACTTCCTGCGGCGGTATGCGCTGGACACGCTGCAGCGGATCAAGGACTTCTCGCGGGCGCGCGCTCGCGGGCGGGCCGCGGTGGTTGTGCACGGCGACGCGCGTGAGGTGGCACTGGAGGGCCGCTTCGACGCTCTCATTACCTCGCCGCCGTACCCGGGCCTGATCGACTACCACGAGCAACATCGCTACGCGTATGAGCTGCTCGGCCTCGAGGACCTTCGCGGTCTCGAGCTCGGCGCGGCGGAGCAGGGCTCCGGTTCCGCGGCTCTCGCCGCCTACATGGAAGGCGTCGCGGAGGTCTTCGCGCAGATGCGGAGGGTGCTTCGCACGCGGGCGCCGGTGCTGATCGTGGTCAACGACCGCCGTGACCTCTATCCGGAGATCCTGGAGCGGGCCGGTCTTCGGTTGCAGGAACGACTGCGGCGGCATGTCAACCGCCGAACCGGGCGTCGGGCTGGGGAATTCTACGAAGACGTGCTCGTAGCCCGGTAAGAAGACACACACTCGGCACAGAGTCGGCACAGTCGCGTGCGTCGAGATTGTCTTCAATGACAACGTGCTCGCGCGCACCGTCACTCATGCTCTCGTGGGGCTCGACGCCAGAACCGTCGAAGTCGAGGCCCACCTCCAAAACGGCCTCCCGGGACTGGCGATCGTCGGCCTCGCCGACCGGGCGTGCCAGGAGGCCAAGCATCGCGTCCGCAGTGGGATCTCCGCCGCTCAGCTCACATGGCCTTCGCGGCGGATCACTGTCAATTTGGCGCCGGCCGGGCTTCGGAAAGAGGGCTCGGGCTTCGACCTCCCGATCGCGCTGGCGATCCTCGCGGCCTCCCACCAGCTTCCGCTCCATCGCCTCGAGGGCCACGCCGCGATCGGCGAGCTTGCGCTCGACGGACGGATCCGGCCGGTCCGCGGCGTTCTCGCTGCGGCCGAAGGAGCCCGCCGCGGCGGTTTCGACCGGCTGGTGTGCGCGGCCGAGTCGGCATCAGAGGCCGCACTCGCCGGCCTGGAGCCGGTGCCCGCGCGGCACCTAGCGGAGGTAGTCGCTTACCTTCGGGGCGAGTCCGAGCCCGCGCCGTTCACGCCGGCGACCACGAACGGCGCACCGCCGCAGGGAGACGAGCTCGACCTGGCGGAAGTTCGGGGACAGGAGCGCGCTCGCCGAGCGCTCGAGCTCGCCGCGGCGGGCGGGCACAACCTCTTGCTCGCCGGTCCGCCCGGAACCGGAAAGTCGATGCTCGCACGCCGTCTGCCGGGCATCCTGCCGCCGCTTCTCGCGGAGGAGGCGCTCGAGGTCACGCGGATCTACTCCGTCGCAGGGCTGCTGCCGCCCGGCGAACCGCTTGTCCGGTGCCGGCCGTTCCGGATGCCGCATCAGAGCTCCTCGGTCGCGGCGATCGTCGGAGGCGGCTCCGGGCCGAGGCCGGGGGAGGCGACCCTCGCTCACCACGGCGTGCTCTTTCTCGATGAGCTTCCGGAGTTCCAGCGACCGGCGCTCGAGGCACTGCGGCAGCCCTTGGAGGACGGTCTCGTCAGCATCGCGCGCGCGGAAGGCCGCGCGGTCTTCCCAGCGCGGTTTCAGCTGGTAGCGGCAATGAACATGTGCCCGTGCGGGGCCCGGGGCGACCCTGCCGCGGGTTGCGTCTGCTCGGTTCAGAAACTCGCGGCCTTCCGTCAAAAGCTCTCCCGTGCCCTGCTCGACCGCTTCGATCTCGTGGTCGCGGTTCCGAGACCACGGGCGGCCGAGTTGAGCGGCCGGGGTGGGGAGCTGTCGGAGGTCGTTCGGTCGCGCGTCGTCCAGGCGCAGGAACGGATCCGAGCAGGACCGGTACGGCGAACGACTGGGGCCAATGCGCTTCTCGATCGCGCGGTCGAGCGTCTGCCGCTGTCCGGCCGAGGACGGATGCGTGTCGCCCGCGTGGCGGGAACGATCGCGACTCTCGCGGAGAGCGAGTCGGTCGAGGAGCAGCACATCGCCGAAGCGCTGGCGTACCGAGCTCCCAAGGAGCTCGCGCCGTGATCAGGCTGACACGTTCGGACCGGCTCTTCCCGGAGCGGCTTCGTGCGATCTTCGACCCACCGAAGGCGCTCTACGCGCGCGGTGCCGGGGAGCCGGAGGTGCTCGGGCTACGGGCGGTTGCCGTGGTCGGAGCGCGCTCATGCTCGCCGTATGGCGCGCAGGTTGCCCGGATGCTGGGCCGCGAGCTCGCTTCGGCCGGGCTCGTCGTCGTGAGCGGCCTCGCGCGCGGCATCGACGGCGAAGCTCACCGTGGAGCGCTGGAAGCCGCGGGGCTGACTGTCGCCGTGCTCGGCTGTGGGATCGACCGCGACTACCCGGCGTCGAATGCGGCGCTCTCGCGGCGGATCGAGGAAAACGGGCTGGTTGTGTCCGAGTACGACCCCGGCGTAGAACCGGCGCCATGGCGCTTCCCCGCACGGAACCGAATCATCGCCGGGCTCACCGAGGCCGTTGTCGTCGTGGAGGCGCGAGAACGGAGCGGCGCGCTGATCACGGCCGACTTCGCACTCGACGAAGGCCGCGACGTCTTCGCGGTCCCGGGCGAGATTACGTCCTCGCTCTCCGCGGGGACGAACGCCCTCCTCAAGCTCGGCGCCGCCCCACTGACCAATGCAGGCGACGTCCTCGACGTTCTCGGGGTGGAACGGCCGGCGGCCGGGGAAGTCGTCCAGGTCTCGACAGAGGCGGCGCAGCTGCTCGAGCTCGTCCGCGACGCCCCGGCCGGCGCTGACGAGCTCACGGCCCGCGGAGTGCTCGAGCCCGGAGCAGTCAGCGTCGCGCTCACTGAGCTCGAGCTCGCGGGCCTCGTTGCCGCGGCGGACGGCGTCTATCGGGCGGCGCCATAACGCTGACTACGATCGTCCCGTGGGAGATTCGTTCTGGCTCGAGGAGCCGGCCGAGCCGCTGCGATCGCCGCGTCACGAGGGCCACGTCGATGTCGCCGTTGTCGGAGGAGGCGTTACCGGCTGTTCCTGCGCGCTCACTCTCGCGGAAGGCGGCCTCCGCGTGCGCCTTCACGAGGCGCGCTCGATCGCCTCCGGGGCAAGTGGGCGGAATGGAGGCTTTGCGCTCAGGGGCGGCGCGGTGCCGTACACCGCTGCCAGGGCCAAGTTCGGAGCGGAGCGCGCAGCGGAGCTCTGGCGGCTGACCGAGCGGACCCTGGAGCGGATGGAGGAGCTCGCGGGCGGCGCGCTGCGTCGGGTCGGAAGCCTCCAGCTGGCCGCAGACGAAAAAGAGAGAGAGGAGCTCCGTGCGGAGTACGAGGCGCTCGGGAGCGACGGGTTCGCGGTGGAGTGGATCGACGAGCCCGGGGGCCCGCTCGCGGGCCGGTACGAGGCTGCGATCCTGCATCCACGCGACGCAGCGCTGCAGCCGGCTCGTTGGGTCCGGCGGCTCGCCGCGCTTGCCGCCAACGCCGGCGTCGAGGTTCGGGAGCACGACCGCGTCAGGTCGCTCGAGGGCCTGGAGGCGGACGGCGTGGTGGTGGCCAGCGACGGGTACCCGAGCGGCCTCCTGAGCGACCTGGATGAGGTGGTTCAGCCGACCCGCGGGCAAGTGGTCGTCACCGAGCCCCTGGAAGAGCGGTTGTACGAGCGGCCGCACTACGCCCGGCAGGGGTTCGATTACTGGCAGCAGCTGCCCGACGGTCGGCTGGTCGTCGGTGGGCGCCGAGACACGGCCCTCGACCGCGAGTTCACCGCCGAGGAGGCGACGAGCCCGGAGATCCAGGCGGCGCTGGACACCTTCGTCGAGGAGCTCGTTGGCCGCAGGCTGGGGATCACGCACCGCTGGGCCGGGATCTTCGGCATGACGCCGGACTCACTCCCGCTCGTCGGGGCCGTCCCCGGCCGCGACGGGACGTGGATCTCACGCGGCTACTCGGGCCACGGAAACGTGCTCGGGCTCGCGTGCGGGGATCTCGTCGCGAAGGCGATCCTCGGTCGCTGCGAGCCCGAGCTGGAGCTCTTCGATCCGGCGCGTCTGCGCTAGGAGGACTCTTCGGGCGCCGGCGCCTTCTCGTCGCTCTGCCAGAGCGAGAACGCGTTGCCCTCGGTGTCCTTGGCACGGGCGTACCAGCCCATGCCCTGGACGGGCCCCTTTTCCTCGGCGGAGCCGCCGAGCTCCTCGATCTGCCCGCGAGCAGCGTCGATGTCCTCGACGAGGAAGTAGGTGATCAGGCCCGTCTCACCCTCCTGTTGCGGATAGACGGCCCCGCCCTCGTTCTCACCGGTCTGGAACATGTGGTACTCCATCGGCCCGTCCATCGACCGGAACTGGTAGCCGAAGAGCGTGCCCCAGAAGTTCTTGGCTCGCGCCGTGTCCTCAGCGGGTATCTCGAAGTGGACGATTCCTCCTGCCATTTCCGCCTCCTAGAGTTCGATTCGCTGGACGGCCGTGAAGCTACCTTCGGTCGCATCTGCTTCGTAGCGCTTCACCACCTCGATGCCGATGGCGAGGTCTTGGATCGCGAGCCCAGTGGAGTCGAAGACGGTGATCTCGTCGGGGCCTGCTCGTCCCTCGGCCTCCCCTGACAGCACGGCTCCGAGCTCGGTGACGCGCTCGCGTCCGAACGCTCCCGCCTCGACCGCGTGCACCAGGTCGCCGTTGTGGCTCGCCTGCTCCCAGTCGTCGCAAAAGACACGGACGCGGGCGAGCTCCTCGACCGCGATCTCCGCCTTTCCGGGCCCGTCTGCACCCATCAGGCTCGCGTGCTGGCCCGGAGCCAGGCTTCCTTCTGGGAACACGAGCTCATGGCCCGGCGTGACGGTGACGACGAGATCCGCGCCCAACGCGGCCTCCCGGCTCTCAGCGACCTCCGCGCCGAGCTCGACCGCAGCGGCCTCGGCGCGGTCGAGATCGACGTCCCAGATCGACACCTGTCGGCCGCGGGCCAGGAACGTCCGCGCGGCGGCGCGGCCGTTGACCCCGGCGCCGATGACCGAGGCGGTCGCCGCGTCCTCCCGGCCGAGAACCTCCGCCGCCAACACGGCCGCGGCGCCGGTTCGCAGCGCCGTGACCGCCCCGGCGTCGAGCACGGCGACGGGCATGCCGTTGGACGCATCCGACAGGAGGACGAGACCCGCCACCGTCGGCAGCCCCAGCGCCGGGTTCCCCGGAAACGACGTCACCCACTTCAGCAGCGCAAATCCGCCGCCGAGAGCCGGCATGGCCCGGAAGTCGCCCGCTGGATACGCCGGGACGTAGACCTTCGATGGCATCGACCACTCGCCGCGGGCATACGCCACGAACGCGTCGCGGACAACATCCACCGCCCGCTCGGGCGAGACAGCCGCCTCGACGTCCCGCGCGCTGAAGACCGGGACCGAGCTCAAACGGCCTTGACGGACACCACGAGCTTCTCGAGCGCCGCCTTGGCGTCGTCGAACAGCATCACGGTCTTTGGGTCGTAGAACAGCGGATTGTCGACCCCAGCGAACCCGGGTGAGAGGCTGCGCTTGATGACGACGACGTTGTGCGCCTTGTCGACGTCGAGGATCGGCATGCCGTAGATCGGGTTTCCGGGCTGGTTCCGAGCTGCAGGATTGACGACGTCGTTCGCGCCGACGACGACGACGACGTCCGTCTGCGGGAATTCGGGGTTGATCTGCTCCATCTCGAACAGCTCGTCATAGGGGACATTCGCCTCTGCGAGCAGGACGTTCATGTGTCCCGGCATCCGGCCGGCGACGGGATGGATCGCGTAGCGCACGTCGATGCCCTTCTCGAGCAGCAGGTCGCCGAGGTTGCGGACGTCGTGCTGCGCCTGAGCGACTGCGAGCCCGTAGCCGGGGACGAAGATCACGCGGCGCGCATACGCCAGCATGTACGCGATGTCGTCCGCGGACGCGGTCCGGACGTTCCCGTCACCTCCGGCAACCGCACCTGCCGCGGCAGCCGCCGGCGCTGCACCGAACGCTCCGAACAGGGTCTGGCGCAGTGGCCGGCCCATCGCCTGGCCCATCTTGAGGGTGAGCAGCGTTCCTGAGGCGCCGACGAGCGTCCCGCCGATGATCAGCGCGGAGTTGTCGAGGACGAAGCCGGTTGAGGCGGCGGACAGGCCGGTGAACGCGTTCAGCAACGAGATCACGACCGGCATGTCGGCCCCGCCGATCGGCAGGACGAAGAGCAGGCCGAGGACCAACGCGGCCACCATCACGAGCACGAGCCAAATGCCCTGCTCGGTCGTCGCCGTCAGGACGATCAGCACGACGAGCGCGGCGCCGAGCACCGCATTGATCGCGTTCTGCGCCGGAAAGACGATCGGACGGCCCGGGATGAGCTCCTGCAGCTTCCCGTAGGCGACGAGGCTCCCCCAAAAGCTCACCGATCCGACGAGGGCGGAAAACAGGATTCCGACGATGTGCTCGCCGCTGAGTCGCCCGCTCTCGGGCGCGAGGCGATGGAACTCCGCCGCTGCGATCAGGGCCGCGGCGCCGCCACCAACCCCGTTGAAGAGCGCCACCATCTGCGGTATGGCGGTCATCCGCACCATGCGGGCCGCCGCGACGCCGATCACCGACCCGAGCGCGATGCCCGCCAGCATGAGCCAGTAGGTGTCGATCTCCTCGATCGCGAAGGTGAAGCCGACGGCGATCGCCATGCCGAAGGCGGCGATCCAGTTCCCCATCCGGGCGGTCCTCGGGTGGGAGAGGCCACGGATGCCGAGGATCAGGCAAATCGCCGCGACCAGATAGGCCAGGTCGATCCAGGTGCGGCTCACGGCGGGTTACTCGTCCTCGTGCTGCCGGCGCTGCTTGAACATCTCGAGCATCCGATCGGTGACGAGGAAGCCACCGACGATGTTGATCGTCCCGAAGACGACGGCCACGAAGCCGAGCGCCTTCTCGAGCGTCGAGTCGGCGGTGCCCACGATCAACATCGCCCCGATGAGCACGATCCCGTGGATGGCGTTCGTGCCGGACATGAGCGGCGTGTGGAGCATCGTCGGCACCTTCGAGATCAACTCGAAGCCGAGGAAGACGGCGAGCGCGAAGATCGTGAGCTCCGCGACCAGCTGCGCGCTCACGCGGGAACGACCTCTCGCGTCACGCAGGTGTCTCTTGTGATCTCGTCGTCCCAGTCCAAGGCAAGCTCGCCTTCGGGCGCGAGATGCGTCAGCAGCGCCTGCACGTTGCGCGCGTAGAGCTGGCTCGCGTGGACGGGAACGAGGCTCGGCAGGTTCGTCGAGCCGACAATCGTGACCCCCTCACGGACGACGTCCTCGCCGGGCACGGTCAGCTCGCAGTTCCCGCCGGCTTCGGCGGCGAGGTCGACGATGATCGAGCCCTGCCGCATGGCCTCGACCGCGCCGGCGGGAATCAACTTCGGCGCCGGGCGGCCCGGGATCAGCGCGGTCGTGATCACCACGTCGTATTCGGGCAGCCGCCGCTCGAGCTCCTCCTGCTGGCGCCGGCCCTCCTCCTCCGTGAGCTCCGTCGCATATCCACCGGCCGTCTCCTCGCCGACCACGCCGAGATCGAGGAACGAGGCGCCCAGGCTCTCGACCTGCTCCTTCACGACCGGACGCACGTCGAAGCCCCAGACGACCGCGCCGAGCCTCCGCGCCGTGGCGATCGCCTGCAGCCCGGCGACCCCCGCCCCGAGAACGAGAACCATCGCCGGCGGAACGGTTCCGGCCGCCGTCATCAGCATCGGAAAGAACCGCGGCAACCGGTCGGCGGCGATGAGCACGGCCTTGTAGCCGGAGACCGTGGCCTGGGACGAGAGCGCGTCCATGGGCTGCGCGCGCGTGATCCGGGGAATGGACTCGAGCGCGAACCCGAGCACGCCCTTCCGCGCGAGACGCTCGATCCCTTCACGGTCGTCTAACGGCTGCAGGAACGCGATCAGGATCGAGCCTTCGGGCAGGAGCTCGACCTCCTCGGCGGTCGGCTTCTGCACTTTGACGACCGCCTCGGCCCGGCTCAACAGGTCTGCGCGCGACGAGACGATGGCCGCTCCCGCTTCCTCGAAGCGCCGGTCGGAGAACGAGGCCGCGGCCCCGGCGCCTGCTTCCACCTCGATCTCGAAGCCGGCGTCGACGAGTTTCGCGACGATCTCGGGGACGAGCGCCACTCGACGCTCGCCCGGCCTGATCTCCTTGAGCACTGCCACCCGCACGGCGGGCGAATCCTAAAGAGGGAAAGGTGAGCGAGGGAGCGAAGACCCCGCCGTGGTTCTCGCTGCCCTTGCACAGGCGATCGAGTCGCACGACCCGTTCACGCGGGGTCATTCGGCCCGTGTGAGCTCGCTGGGCGCGGTGATCGCTCGCCGACTCGGATGGACGAGGAAACGCCTGAGCGCCCTCCACATGGGAGGCCTTCTGCACGACGTCGGCAAGCTCAACCTCGACGAGGCCCTCCTGCTCAAGCCCGGCCCGCTCGACGCTCGTGAGTACGACGAGATCCGACGTCACCCGCTCGCAGGCGCTCGCTTGATCCGGAGCTTCGAGGCCTTGCGGCCGGCACTGCCGTACATCCTCTTCCATCACGAGCGCTGGGACGGCAGCGGCTACCCGACCGGGCGCTTCTGTGAGCAGATCCCGCTCGGCGCCAGGATCGTCGCCGTCGTGGACGCCTTCGATGCCATGACGTCCAACCGCCCGTATCGCGCCCCGCTGCCGCTGCAAAGCGCCTTCGCCGAGCTCAACCGCGGCGCCGGTACGCAGTTCGATCCCACCGTCGTTCGCGCTTTCTTCGGCGCGTGGAACGACGGCGAGCTCGGCCGGTTCGTGCCGGAGGAGCGCCTCAGCGCCTAGTCATCAGAGCGCGGCCCAGACGTCCAGCTTCTGCTTCGTGCGCCGGATGACCTCGTCGGTGAACTCGTCCGTCGCCGCATGGCCGCCGAGATCCGCCGTGCGCACCCCGTCGGCAACGGCTTCGAGGCAGGCCTCGCGGATCGCCCGTCCCGCCTGCTGGGCGTCCTCGTCCCCGTAGCCGAGGAGCGCGGCTGCGGCCAGGATCATCGCCATCGGGTTCGCGATGTTCTTGCCCTGGAGCGCGGGCGCGGTCCCGTGCGCCGCCTCGGCCATGACCGCATCAGGCACGTAGTCGTCGTCGAACGCGACGAGCAGCGATTCGGCTCCGGCGATCGAGCCGAAGAGCGGCAGGACGAGGTCGGACAGGACGTCGCCGTCCCGGTTCAGCGCCGGAATCACGAGCGGCGCGCCGCTCGAAGTGACGAGGTAGGCGAAGGTCGCGTCGATCAGCTGCGGTTCGTACGGCACGTCGGGATGGCGCTCGGCCGCCGCGTCCATCTCCTCCTTCAACAGCCCTTCGTACACCGGACTGACGGTGTATTTGGGACCGCCGAACACCTTGGCGCCGGTGCGCTCTGCCAGCCGGAACGAGAACTCGGCGACGGCGCGGCAGATCCGGCGCTCGATCCGCTCTGTGCGGAACGCGACCTCGTCCTCGCCCTCGCCCTCGCGCCATTCCTTCGCGCCGTAGGCGTCTCCGACCGCCATCCGCACGACCGAGATCGGCGCATGGACGCCGCCGAGTGGGACGACGCCGGGGATCCGGCGTCCGGTACGGACGATGACCCGTCCGCCGATCTCCTCGCGGAGGATGCGGTTCGGCGAGCCGACGTCACCGGCGCCCTCCGGCGTGACCGTCGCGGCCTTCAGGCCGAGCCCGTGCTCCTTGATCGCAGCCGCGGCCTCGTACACGACGGCGTTGTTTGGTCTCCCGCCGCGACTCGAGCGAGAGGTCGAAACGCGGAAGCTCGAGCGCGAGGCCGGTCACATCGGGCGCGAGAACGCGCAGCGCCTCCTCGAGCAGCTCCTGCCCGGTTTCGTCTCCCTCGAGCACGACGATCGTGTTCGCGTCCACGGGGAGCGATTCTAGGTGGGGATTGAAATGGGCTGAGATGGAGAGAACACGCGGACGATGCCAAGGCGACGTGGATGGACACGCGTGGGCTCTCGGCGGCACTTCCGCTACGAGGACGCGCGAGGGAACCGCATCACCGACCCGGAGCAGCTCGAGCGGATCGAGTCTCTGGCGATTCCCCCGGCGTGGAAGGACGTCTGGATCTCGCCCCGCCCGGGCACGAAGCTTCAGGCGACCGGGGTGGATGCCGCCGGTCGCCGGCAATACCTCTACCACCCGGCCTTTCGCGCCCAGCAAGAGCAGGCGAAATACGACAGGCTGATCCGCTTCGCCGAGAACCTTCCGGACCTCCGCAAAGCGATGTCCAAGCACCTGGACGGCGAGGAATACAGCTGGGAGTGGACGAGCGCCGTCGCAGTGCGCCTGATCAATCTCGGCTGGTTTCGCGTCGGCTCCGAGCGGTACGTGAAGAAATACCGCACGTTCGGCGTTACGACGCTGAACAAGAACCACGTGACGGTGCGCGGAAACCGCGTGGCGTTTCGCTATCGCGGCAAGCGCCGCCTCCTGGTGCATACCGCCGTCGTCGACGAGGGGCTCGCAACGGCGATTCGTGCGCTGCTGGAGCTACCGGGCGGGCGACGACTCTTCCGTTACGTCACAGACGGCGAGACCTTCGACCTCAATGCCCGAAAGCTCAACGAATACATCGACGAGCACATGGGAGAGGAATTCACCGCGAAGGACTTCCGCACGTGGGGCGGGACGCTGACCGCGGCAATCAGTTTTGCGGAGCATGGGATTCCCAGAACGGAAACCGAAGCCAAACGCGTTGTGGCTGCGACGATGCGGACAGTCGGCGAGAAGCTCGGAAACACCGCAGCCGTAGCAAGATCGTCATACGTCAGCCCTGCGGTCATCGAGCAGTATGTCGACGGCCGTACGATCGACGACTTTCGGCCTCGGCATTTGCGCGTCGTCGGCGCTCGGGACACCGGTCTCGACCGTGAAGAACACGCATTGCTGTCCTTGCTTCGCTCCTGGCGGATTCGTCAAGGGCTCGCAGCGGCGTAGTTTTCTCTTAGGATTTTCGGTAAGCTCGCCGTAATCTTCGCGGAAAAGGAGTGTCGAACTTGGCTCGAAAGACTGTTCTCGTTTGCGACAGCTGCGGAAAGGAAGTCGGGGAAGGAAAGGGCGCGACGATGCGCCTGACCTATACGGATGCCCGCCGGGGCGCCAAGCAGGCTGATCTCTGCGACGACTGTGCTGGCACCACGCCAGGACGCGCAGTGGCCCGCAGAGGGCGCCGGCCGCGGGCCGCAGCAGCGTAAGAACGGCTCAGGCCTTCCGTAGCGCGCAGCGCAAGGCCTGATCCGGAACCGTCAGAGGCCAGGTCTACGATAGGCCGATGGCCCTGACATTGCTGGTCGGGCCGGCGAACGCCGGCAAAATCGAGCGTTTGCTCGACCGGTACCTGGCCGCACTCGACCAGGACCCGATTCTCATCGTGCCGAACCGGCCGGACGTCGAATGGGCCGAACGCGAGCTGCTGGAGCGAAGGCATGCGCTCCTCGGGGGCTGGATCGGGACCTTTCCGGACCTGTTCCAGTACCTCGCCGAAGGACATCCCGACCGGCGGCCGGTCACGACCGAGGCCCAGCAGGCGCTCGTCCTCCGCAGGGCCGTTGCGCGCACCCCGCTCAACGGGCTCGGGAGCTCGGCCCGCTCGTCCGGGTTCACCGACGCGCTTCGCGACGCGATCGCCGAGGTGGAAGCCGGACTGATCTCAGCGGACGATCTTCAAGGGCCGCTCGGTGGCCTCTACACGTCTTACCGCAAGGAGCTCGACAACCTGCGGCTCTGGGACCTGCAGCTGCTGCGCGCGGCAGCTGCCGAGCGGCTTGCGCGCGACCTGGGCTCCTGGGAAAGACAGCCCGTCTTTGCGTACGGCTTCGAGGATCTCACCGCGGCAGAATGGGTGCTGCTCGAGACGCTCGCCGGGCGCACCCAGGTCACCGTCTCGCTTCCCTACGAGCCGGGCCGCCCGGCGTTCGAGTGGCTCGGTGATACCTCGCAGGGGCTGCAGAAGCTGGCAGGATCGGTTGAGGAGCTGGCGCCACGCTACGACGAGGTCGCGCACCCTGCGCTTGCGCACCTGGAACGGGCGCTCTTCGGCGGCCGGACGGAGCAGGCGCCCGCACTCGAGGGAGCGATCCGCTTCTTCGAGGGCGCCGGTTCGCGCGGCACTCTGGAGCTCGTCGGCGAGGCGGTCCTGGAGCTGCTCCGCGGGGGAACTGAAGCTGCCGAGATCGGCGTCGTCGTCCCGTCGCTCGAGCGCTGGCGGGGCCCCGTGGAGACCGCGTTCGGAACGCTCGGGATCCCGTATGCGGTCGACGCGCCGCTCCGGCTCGGCCAGACGGCGTACGGGCAGGCCCTCCTCGCGCTCCTGCGCTTTGCCTGGGCCGGCGCCGAGCGCGGCGAGCTCTTCCGCTACCTCCGTTCGCCGTACTCGGGCCTCAGGCGCCACAGCGTCGACTTCGTCGAGGGGCGGCTCCGCGGCCGAGCGATCTCTGCGTCAGGCCGCGTCGAAGAGGAGCTCGAGGCGCTCCGGGAGGCGCGCCTGCCCGCGCTCGACGCCGTCAGGTCGGCAAGCTCGCCGCTCGAGGCCGTTCGCGAGCTGTCGGTATCGATGCTTCGCGGCGCCCACGGGGTCGAGCAGCCTCCGGCGGACGAGCCTTCACGTGACGATCTCCGCGCTTACGAGAGCTGCCGCCGTCTCCTGAAGGATCTCGAAGGCTGGGAGCAGATCGCCGAACCGGTCTCGCGCGAGGACGTCATCGCGGCGCTCGAGCGGGCGACGGTGCGCCAACCGTCCACGACCGACGCGGGCCGCGTTCCCGTCCTCGACCTCATGCGCGCTCGGACCCGCCGGTTCGAGCACGTGTTCATCCTGGGCCTGGAGGAAGGCGATCTCCCGCGCCGCTCACCCGCGACGCCGTTTCTGGACGACGACGAGCGCCGGCGTCTCGGTCCCCGGCTGCGCCGTGCGGATGCGCTCACCCGCGACCGCTACCTCTTCTACACGGCCTGCACGCGCCCCACGCAGCGCCTCTACCTCGTCAGGGAGGCCGCGTCCGACGAGGGCAGTCCACGTGAGGCCAGCCCGTTCTGGGAAGAGGTCGTGGGCCTCTTTCCGGCCGAGGAAGTCGGCTCGCTGGACGACCCGCCGCCCGCTCTCCTCGCTGACCTGGCGCCTGGAGTCGGCTCCGAGCGAGCGGGAGCGGCTGCGCGCGCTCGCGATTCTCTCGGCCGATCCGAACCGTCGTGACGAGGCCGACGCCTTGGCGCGGGCGAACGGCTGGAAGCGGAAGCTGGATCGCGCACACGGCGCGCTGCAGCGGCCGACACGGCTGACCCATCCCGCTGTCCTGGAGCAACTCGAGGCTCGGAAGGTCTTCAACGTCACCGAGCTCGAGCGCTTCGCCGATTGCTCCTCTGCGTGGTTCATCGACCGGGTGCTGGACCCGAAGACGATCGATCCGGAGGTCGACCCAAGGCTCCGCGGCTCGATCGCCCACAGCGCGCTCTTCAAGTTCTTCACGGGCTTCCCGAAGGTGCTCGGCAGCGACCGGATCCAGGCCGAGCAGGTCGAGGACGCCGTCCGTTTCATGCGCGAGTGCCTCGAGCAGGCGTTGAGCGGCATTCGCCTGGAGATGACGGAGCTGCAGCGACGGGAGTTGGAGCAGACGCTGTCGCGCGACCTTGAGCGTCTGGTTCGCGCCGAGGCGGCCGCCGACTCGCCGCTCGAGCCGCGTCAGTTCGAGGTCGCGTTCGGGAGCGAGCGGTCTGCGCCGGAGCTCCAGCGCGGCCTCGAGCTCGGCGAGGACCTCGTCCTCTCAGGGAAGATCGACCGGATCGACATCGAGCCGCTCAGCGCGCGCGGGATCGTCCAGGACTACAAAGCCGGCAAGCACGCTCCGTCGGCGCGCGAGATGGAGAAGGAGCTCCGCCTCCAGATCCCGCTCTACATGCTCGTGCTCCGTGACCTCGTCGGGATCGAGCCCCTGGGCGGCCTCTACCGGCCGCTGGCCGGCGGGCGCAGGCCGCGCGGCCTCCTGCGCGCGGACGCCAAGGAGGACGTCGGCGGCTACTCGCGGAACGACTACCTGGACGACGAGTCCTTCTGGGCACAGGTCGAGAATGCTCGGAAGACGGCCCGCGAGCTTGCGGGCCACATCCGCGCCGGAAACGTCCGGCACAACCCGAAGGGCGGCGAGTGCCCGACCTGGTGCGACCTCTGGCCGATCTGCCGCGTGGAGCGGGCATGACGAGACATCGCTTGCGATGTCTCCATCAGGCCGTGCGGGCTTTGGCCGTGCGGCCGTCTGAAATGACCGGTCGACGCGCTGGGACTCTGGAGATCTGGCTATGACCTGGACCCCAAACCCCGAGCAGCAGGAAGCGATCGAGGCAACTGGGCGCGTGTTCGTCTCCGCCGGCGCGGGGACCGGGAAGACGGCGGTGCTGGTCGAGCGCTTCGCGCGCGCGGTCTGCGATCACGGAGTCGACGTCGACTCGATCCTGGTCATCACGTACACGAAGCGGGCGGCCGGCGAGCTGCGGACGCGGATCCGCAGCGAGCTCCGCCGTCGGGGGCGGCACGACCTCGCGCGCGAGCTCGACGGCGCCTGGATCTCGACCATCCACGGCTTCTGCAACCGGCTGCTGAAGGCGTATCCGTTCCAAGCGGGGCTGGATCCGCGTTTCCGGGAGCTGGACGAGTCACAGGCTGCCGTTCTCTCCGGTGAGGCTTTCGACGAGGCGCTGGGTTCGTTCTGCGCCGACGAGGATCCGGACCGCGTCCGGCTCCTGACCACCTACGGGGCCCGTGGACTACGCCGGATGATCACGGGGATCTACGAGACGCTTCGATCGGCCGGGCGCGACCTGGTCCTCGAGCTCGGAGAGCGGCCCGCGCTGGGCGAGCGTCTCGCGGAGCTGCGGGAAGCAGCCCGTTGTGTCTTGGAGGATGCGTCGGCGACCGACCTCCAGCGTGCGAGCGCCGGAGCGCTCCTGGATGCCGTCGCGGGCGACCCGCGTCCCGACGATCTGCTCGACCTCAGCGCGCACCGGGCGAAGGGGGAGCGCGCGGCCAGCGTCGAGGAGGCGCGGCTGGTCGTCGAGCGGGCCGCGCTCGACGAGCTCGCGATGCGCGACCGCGACCTCGTGCAGCAGCTGCTCGACGGGTTCGCCGAGGCCTATGCGGCGGCGAAGCGCCGCGAGTCGGCGCTCGATTTCGAGGACTTGCAGCTCGTCGCCCGGACGCTGCTCCGTGACCATCCGGAGATTCGCGACCGCGAGGCGCTCCGCCTTCGGGCGATCATGGTGGACGAGTTCCAGGACACGAACCGCCTGCAATCGGGGCTGATCGACCTCCTCGCCGACGCGCCCGGCGAGCGGGATCTGTTCTTCGTCGGGGACGAGTTCCAGTCGATCTACGGCTTCCGGCATGCGGACGTGCAGGTCTTCCGGGAGCGTCGCGAGGCAGAAGGCGGCGGGCGGGCGCTCGTGCGCAATTACCGCTCGCGCCCCGAGGTGCTCGCCGCTGTCAACCATCTCTTCCGGGGCGACTTCGGAGACGACTTCCAGCCGCTGACGGCCTCCGGCGACTTCCCCGATCCCGTTTTCGGTCATCCCGTGGAACTGCTCGTCACCGACAAGTCCAGCTACGCCGACACGGGGACGCACTGGCGCCGAGCCGAGGCGCGGAGCATCGCGCGGCGGGTGCGGGAGCTCATCGACGCAGGCGACGCGACGGCGGGCGACATCGTCCTGCTGTTCGCGGCCGGCACGGATGCCGAGTGGTACGAGCAGGAGCTCCGGCGCCAGGACATCCCGACCTACCGAGCAACAGGACGTGGCTATTTCGGCCAGCAGCAGGTCGTCGACCTGCTGGCGTACCTGCGCCTGCTCCAGAACCGTTACGACGACCAGGCGCTCCTGAGCGTCCTCGCTTCGCCCTTCGTCGGCGTCTCCAACGACGCGCTCGCGCTGCTGCGGCGAGCGGCCGGTCGGCGCCCGCTCTACGCCGGGCTGGAACGCTCGCTTCCCGAGGGTCTCGGCGAGCAGGACGAACGGTTGCTGCTCGCGTTCAAGCAGCGGTACGGGCGTCTCGTGGAAGCGTCGGCCCGCATGTCGCTCGAGCGGCTGTGCGAGCTGATCCTCGTCGAGCACGACTACGACCTGGCCGTTCTCGCCCAGTGGGACGGGCGGCGGCGCTACGCCAACATCCGCAAGCTGGCGCGCCTGGCGCGCGCCTATGAGGAGCTGCGGGGCCGCGACCTCGAGGGGTTCCTCCGGTTCATGCGCGACCAGGAGGCAGTCGGCGCCAAGCAGCTCGAGGCGGTGGCCGAGGAGGAGGGCGCCGACGCTGTCAGGCTCCTGACGATCCACGCCGCCAAGGGGCTCGAGTTCAAGGTCGTGATCGTCGCCGATGCCGGCCGGGATCGGCCTGCTGCGTCGGCGGACGAGCTGCTCGCCCTCTCTGACGGACGGTTCGGTTTCCGGGTCGTCGACCCGATCACGACCAAGCGGCGCGGCGCGTTCGACTACGAGCAGGTGCGCAAGGCCCGGGAGGCCGAGGACCGCGCCGAGCGGCTCCGCCTCTACTACGTCGCCATGACACGGGCGATCGACCGGCTGATCGTGTCCGGCGCCATCGACCCCGAGAGCACCGCCGACGCGGCGACGCCGCTCGGGTGGGTGCTCGGCCGGCTCGACGCGGACGAGGAGATCGCGGGAGCGGGGCGGGATCCGGTCGAGCTAGAGCGCGACGACGCGCGCCTGCTGATCCGGGTCGATCGCTTCCAACCGGAGGAGCCTGCGGTCGTGCCGGAGCCGGTCGAAGCGGCAGAGGACGGCCAGCTCGAGCTTTTCGCGGCGAACGGCGGCGGCGAGCTCCCGCCGCCCGCGCCGAGGCTCCCCGAGCTTGCGCCCGTGCCGGCGCCGCCGCTCCACACGCTCAAGTCGCTCTCGTATACGTCGCTCTCGCTCTTCGAGCGCTGCTCGTACCGCTACTACGCAGAGCGGGTGGTCGGGCTCCGGCCGGCCGATTCGAGCGGCCGTGTTCCCGGGCAGACCGGGCTGGCGGCGACGGAAGTCGGCGACGCCGTTCACCGGCTGTTGGAGCAGATCGATCTTCGTGCTCCGACGACGCCGGATGTCGAGCAGGTGCGCGGCTGGTACCCCGGGGTCAGCGACGAGGAGCTGGAGCGCATCGCGGGGTTCCTGAACACGTACTGCGAGTCAGAGGTCGCGGGACGCATCGCGACGCTCCCAGGCACGACCATCGAGCGAGCTTTCGCGTTCGAGCACGACGGAGTGCTCCTGCACGGCCGGCTCGACGTCCTGCACCGGCTAGACGGCCGTGCTCTGGTGCTCGACTACAAGACGAACGCTCTCGAGGAGCTGACCCCGGAGGAGATCGTCGAGCACGAGTACCGCATCCAGCGCCTGGTCTACGCGCTCGCCTGCTTCCGGGCGGGCGCGGAGGAGGTCGAGGTCGTCTACCAGTTCCTCGAGCGGCCCGACGCCGTGGTGTCGACGACCTTCCGGCGCGCTGAGCTCCCGGCGCTCGAGGCCGAGCTCTCCGAGGCGATCGCCCGTGTCCGGGTCGGCGACTTCCGGCCGACGCCGAGCGAGCAGGTGTGCGCGGGCTGTCCCGCGCTGGACGTCGTGTGTGCGGGTCCGCGGCTGCCGCGCTCGGCGCCGGCGACGTCGCCCGCGCTGGCCGCGATGTAGTGGTGCGGACCCCTGTCCCTCGGAGCCGTGGCTAGGGGCCTGGCCCCGAGACAAGGCCATTCCGGTCGATGGCGAACGACCGGCCATGGTGGCGGATGAGCGCAAGACTGCTTGGCATGCGGCCTCGTCGCCCCTTCGGGCCATGGCCAGGGGCCTGGCCCCCGAGGGCCTTCCGCGGACGGTTTCGTGCCTCGTAGCTACGTTCGGGAGGCGCGGAAGCGCGTTGGGCCGAAGCGCGCACGGATTCGGCCGATCATCGAGCGGCTCCTTCACGAGCACGCCGACGCGGCGATCGCGCTCCGGTTCCGCTCGGACCTCGAGCTCCTCGTCAGCGTGATGCTCTCCGCTCAGACGACGGACGTGAACGTCAACCGCGTGACCGAGCGGCTCTTCGAGAAGTACAAGACGCCCGCGGACTACCTCGCCGTCCCGGTCGAGGAGCTGGAGCGCGACATCTTCCCGACGGGCTTCTACCGCCAGAAGGCGAAGGCGATCCGCGGGACGATGGCGCTGCTACTCGAGGACTACGACGGTGAAGTGCCGAGCAAAATGGAGGACCTGCTGCGCCTACCTGGCGTTGCGCGAAAAACGGCAAACGTGGTCGCGGCCGAGCTCGGCGAGCCGCAGGGGATCGTGGTCGACACGCACGTCCGCCGCCTGGCGCAGCGATTGGGTCTCACCAGGGAAGAGGATCCGGTGAAGATCGAACGCGATCTTCAGAAACTCGTTCCGCGCGAGTACTGGGGGATCTTCCCGCACCTGCTGATCTGGCACGGCCGGCGAGTCTGTATCGCGCGCAACCCGCAATGCGAGCGGTGCGTCGTCAACGACCTCTGCCCCTCGAGCCGCGTGTAGAGCTGTTCTAGGCCGGCTGCTTGGCAGCCACCGGCTCAGCGACGGGCTCCGGTTCGACGTCCTCCGCCTCAGCCCGCGGAGCCGTCAACGCGTCGTACGGATGGCCATGTTGCGCCGTGAGCCAGCGTTCGGCGTCGAGGGCGGCCATGCTGCCCATCCCGGCCGCGGTGATCGCCTGCCGATACGTGTGGTCGACGACGTCGCCCGCCGCGAACACGCCCTCGACGTTTGTCGCTGTCCCGTCGTGCGTGAGCAGGTAGCCGTGCTCGTCCATTTCGAGCTGCCCGACGAAGAGCTTCGTGTTCGGATCGTGGCCAATCGCGACGAAGAGCCCCTGCGCCGGGATCTCCGTGATCTCGTTCGTGTTGACGTCCCGAACGTCCACGCCGGTGACGCCGGTCTCGCCGACGACCTTGTCCACGACCGCGTTCGTGACCCACTCGATCTTCTCGTTGGCGCGGGCCCGGTCGAGCATGATCTGCGACGCGCGGAAGTCGTCTCGCCTGTGGACGACCGTGACCTTGTCGGCGAACTTGGTGAGGAACGTTGCCTCCTCCATGGCCGAGTCGCCGCCGCCGACGACCACGATGTTCTTCTCCCGGAAGAACGCTGCGTCACAGACGGCGCAGTAGGAGACGCCGCGGCCCTGGAGGCCACGTTCCGACTCGAGCCCGAGCTGGCGGGCATTGGCGCCCGTCGCGACGATCACGGCCTGCGACCGGTATTCCTCGTCGCCGACGTAGACCTTGAACGGGCGCTCCGAGAAGTCGACGCGCGTGACGTCGTCGGAGATGAACTCGGCGCCGAACCGCTCCGCCTGACGCCGGAAGTCCTTCATCATCTCCGGCCCGAGCACGCCCTCGGCATAGCCCGGATAGTTCTCGACGTCGCTCGTGATCATCAACTGGCCGCCCCACTGGAAGCCTTCGATGACGAGGGGCTGGAGATTTGCACGCGCAGCGTAAAGCGCCGCCGTGTAGCCGGCCGGACCGCCACCGATGATGATCAACTCGCGAGTGTTCTCGTTCATTTCGCCCTCCGTACGACAGGCCCGGTATAGGGCCTGTCAACAGTATTCAACGAAGCGGACGGGTTGAAACTTCCCTCCTTAACCCTGGGCTTGTAACGGCTGACCTGAACGTTACGCAACGAGCTCGCCGCAGAGATAGAGCCGTCCGTCGCGGGCCTCGGCGTCCTCCGAAAGCGTATGGCGCTGGACGCCGTCCGGCAGCAGATGCAGCACCTCGTGCCCGCGCGCGACGAGCAGTTCCGCGATGAGCTTTCGATGGCAGCGCCACCACAGGGTCTCGGCGCACATGAAGCACGGC
Source organism: uncultured Actinomycetes bacterium (assembly GCA_963842235.1). Classification (GTDB taxonomy): domain Bacteria; phylum Actinomycetota; class Thermoleophilia; order Gaiellales; family Gaiellaceae; genus JACDAN01. The sequence goes on from CAWJFT010000001.1 coordinate 590,337, forward strand.
GCCGGCTCACGCAGTGCGCTGTCGAGCGCCTCTTGCCACTCGGGCGTTCCCATTCTCGCCGCGTAACTGCGGAAGCCGGCCGTTCGGATACAGCTGAAGCGCTCCTCACCGGGCTCGCCGCTGCGACGGCCGCCGAGTGCTTCCGCATGGTGGTACGCGATGCCCGCGGCGGCCAGGCTCTCGGCGAGGGCGGCCTGGTTGAACTGCGGATTTCGCCTGGAGCCGGGGTAGCGCCGGACATCGACGAGCGTCTGAACCTTCGCCTTCCGAAGCATCTCCAGAAGGTCTTCGGCGCTCCTCGTGCCATGACCGACGGTATAGGCCTTCACGGACATAGAATCGCGCGCAGTGGCCAGCAGTGTGACCTGGGATGCGCTCCGGCAACTCGCTGGTTTCCGCGCCGAGAAGGGCTGTGCCATCAGCCTGTACCTCGACCTCGATCCCAGCGTTTCTCCGACGCCGGGCGACGCGAAGACGAGAGTCCACTCGCTTCTCGACGAGGGTGAGAAGAAGAACCACAGCGCAAACCAGACGCATGAACAGCGCCTGGGATTGAAGTCGGATTTCGGTCGAATCCGCGCCTTCTTCGACGAGGAGTTCGAGCGCAACGGCGCGCACGGCCTCGCCGTGTTCTGCGCGGGCCTCGACAACGTCTGGGAGACGCTCCCGCTGAGCGAGTCGGTGCCCGACGAGGTCAAGGTCGGGCGCGAGCTGTACCTGGCGCCGCTCGTCCCGCTCGTCGGCCGTGGCGAGGGCGCAGTCGTCGCGGTCGTCTCGCGCGAGCAGGGCCGGCTCTATCGACTTCACGCCGGCCGGCTGGACGAGGTCGCCGACCTGTTCGAGGAACAGCCGCGCCGCCACGATAAGGGTGGCTGGTCGCAGGCGCGGATTCAGCGCCACGCGGACGAGCTCACGAAGGATCATCTGAAGGCGGTCGGCGAGGAACTGGAGAGGGAGCTGCGGCGGCTCCGCTATCCCCGCGTCGTCGTCATCTGCCCGGAGGAAATGAAGCGCGAGCTCGGAGAGGTGCTTGCGGGCGACGCGCGGAACGCGATCATCGGCTGGACGACGGCGAAGGCGCAAGCCACCCCGGTGGAGCTCCTGAGCGTCGCCATGCCCGTGCTCGAGGAGTGGCGCGAGCGCCAGGAGTCGCAGAGCGTGGAGCGCTGGAAGGAGGAGGTCGGACGGAACGCGCGCGCCGCGTCCGGCTGGGAAGAGACGCTCGAGGCTGCGTCGGACGCGCGGGTCGAGTGCCTCCTCTTCGAGGAGGGCGTCGAGCACCCGGCGTTCGTGTGCCCTGCCTGTGGCCGCGTGAGTCTCACCGGCGGCCGCTGTCCGCTGGACGGCACGGAGATGGAGCAGCGCGACGAAGGGCTCGACCTCGCGGTCCACCAGGTGCTCGCACACGGCGGCCAGGTGCTGGCTCTTCGCCATCGTCAGGATCTCGAGCCGATCGGCGGCATCGGCGCACTGCTGCGCTTCTGAGTTTCGACCTCGTCATCTTCGACTGCGACGGTGTGCTCGTCGACAGCGAACGCATCGCGGTGCGCCTCGACGTCCAGGTGCTCGCGCAGCTGGGCTGGCCGATCACCGAGGAGGAGGTGATCGAGCGCTTCGTCGGCAAGACCGACGAGGCGATGACGCGCGAGATCGAGGAACACCTGGGGCGGAAGCTGCCGGGCGCGTGGGACGAGGAGTACGGACACCTGTACCGCGAGGCGTTCGACGCGGAGCTCGAGCCCGTCGACGCAATCGGGGAGGCGCTGGAGCAGATCCCGGTGCCGACGTGCGTCGCCTCGAGCGGCCGGCTGGAGAAGATCGAGAAGAATCTGAGGCTGACCGGGCTGTGGGAGCGCTTCGCGGGGCGGATCTTCAGCGCCGCCGACGTCGAGCACGGGAAACCGGCACCGGACCTCTTCCTGCACGCGGCGGAGAGGATGGGCGCCGAGCCGTCGGCCTGCGCGGTCGTCGAGGACAGCCCGTTCGGGGTCGAGGCCGCCCATGCCGCAGGGATGAAGGCCTACGCGTACTCGGGCGGGATCATGCCGGCGGAGCGACTGGAGTCAGCCGATGCCGTCTTCAACGACATGCGCGATCTACCCGAGCTGCTCGGCTTCGGAGCGCGCTAATCCCGGAGCAGCTTGCGGAGCACGTAGGGGAGGATCCCGTCGTGGCGCAGGTACTCGCGCTCGCGCGGTGTGTCGAGCCGCAGCCGCGCCGTGAACTCCTTGTCGTCGGCTCGCACAGTCACCTCACGGGCCTCGCCGTTCTCGACGCCTTCGACGGAGAAGACCTCCCGGCCGGTCAGGCCCAGCGTCGCCGGGGTCTCGCCGTCGCGGAACTGCAGGGGGAGGATCCCCATCATCAGCAGGTTCGAGCGGTGGATGCGCTCGTAGCTCTCGGCGATCACCGCGCGAACGCCGAGCAGCTTCGGCCCCTTCGCCGCCCAGTCGCGTGACGAGCCAGAGCCGTACTCCTTGCCCGCGATCACGATCAGCGGCGTCCCTTCCTGCTGGTACCGCACCGAGGCGTCGTAGATCGTCATCTCCTCGCCGTCCGGCAGGTGGACGGTCCAGGTGCCCTCGCTGCCCGGCACGAGCAGGTTCTTGAGCCGGACGTTGGCGAATGTGCCTCGGACCATCACCTCGTGGTTTCCACGCCGCGAGCCGTAGGAGTTGAAGTCCTTCCGCTCGACACCGCGCTCGATCAGGTACTTGCCGGCCGGGCTGTCGGGCTTGATCGCGCCGGCCGGGGAGATGTGGTCGGTCGTGACCGAGTCGCCCACCTGGACGAGGCAGCGGGCGCCGTGGATGTCCTCGACCGTTCGGGGCTCGGGCGCCATTCCGTCGAAGTAGGGCGGCCGCCGTACATAGGTCGATTCCTCGCGCCAGTCGTACAGGTCGCCCTCGGGGATCTCGAGCGCTCGCCAGCGCTCGTCGCCGGTGAAGACGTCCGCGTACGTGCGCCGGAACATGTCGCCCTCGACGGCCGACTTGACGGTGGCGTCGATCTCCTCGGTGGTCGGCCAGATGTCGCGGAGGTAGACGTCCTCGCCGTCGCTTCCCTGTCCGAGCGGCTCCGTCGTGAGGTCGATGTCCATCTGCCCCGCCAGCGCGTAGGCGACAACGAGCGGGGGAGAGGCGAGGTAGTTGGCCTTCACCTCGGGATGGATGCGCGCCTCGAAGTTGCGGTTCCCCGAGAGCACGGAGCAAACGACGAGATCTCCCTCCAGGACAGCCTTGGAGATCGGCTCCGGCAGCGGGCCGGAGTTGCCGATGCAGGTGGTGCAGCCATAGCCGACTGTGTAGAAGCCGAGCTCCTCTAGATACGAGGTGAGGCCGGCGCGCTCGTAGTACTCGGTCACGACCTTCGAGCCCGGGGCAAGGCTGGACTTGACCCAGGGCTTCCGCTGGAGCCCCCGCTCAGCCGCCTTCTTGGCAACGAGCCCGGCAGCGACCATCACGCTCGGATTCGACGTGTTCGTGCAGCTCGTGATCGCGGCGATCACGACCGCGCCGTGCTCGAGCTCGAAGCGTTCGCCGTCGAGCTCGACGGGGACGGCCTGCGCCCGCTCGGCGACGACGACGTCGGGGACTGATGCGGGCTCGGGAACAGCGATCGGCCCATGCCCGGGCGCGATGTCGGCCAATGGATCGCTGGCCGGGAAGGACTCGGCCACGGCCTCGTCGTGCGCATTGCCGTACGCGACGCCGAAGGTCTCGAGCGCTGAGAGGAACGATCGCTTTGCCTCCGTGAGCGGGACGCGATCCTGCGGCCGCCGCGGGCCGGCCAGGCTGGGCTCGACGTCGGCGAGGTCGAGCTCGATCACGTCGGAGTAGGTCGGCTGGTGCTCGGAGTCGTGCCAGAGCAGGTTCTCCTTGCAGTAGGCCTCGACGAGCGCGATCCTCTGCTCGTCGCGCCCGGTCAGCCGCAGGTACTGGAGCGTGACGTCGTCGACGGGGAAGAACCCGCACGTCGCCCCGTACTCGGGCGACATGTTCCCGATCGTCGCGCGGTCGGCGAGCGGGAGGTTCGAGACGCCGGCGCCGAAGTACTCGACGAACTTCCCGACTACGCCGGTTCGCCGCAGGATCTGCGTGATGGTGAGGACGAGATCCGTCGCCGTCGCGCCCTCGCGGAGCGCGCCGGTCAGCCGGAACCCGACCACTTGCGGGACGAGCATCGAGACCGACTCGCCGAGCATCGCGGCCTCGGCTTCGATCCCGCCGACGCCCCAGCCGAGCACGCCGAGCCCGTTGATCATCGTCGTGTGCGAGTCCGTGCCGAGCAGCGTGTCCGGGAACGCCTGGCCCTCGCGCGACTCGACGACACGCCCGAGGTACTCGAGGTTGACCTGGTGGACGATCCCCGTGTTGGGCGGGACGACCTTGAAGTTGTCGAACGCCTGCTGGCCCCAGCGCAGAAACGCGTAGCGCTCGTGGTTCCGTTCGTACTCGCGCTCGGTGTTGACCTCCATCGCCATCCGGTTCGCGAAGGCATCGACCTGCACGGAGTGGTCGATGACGAGCTCCGAGGGCAGTTGCGGATTGGTGCGCGCCGCGTCGCCGCCGAGATCGTGCATCGCGTGCCGCATCGCGGCGAGGTCGACGATCGCCGGGACGCCCGTGAAGTCCTGGTGGATGACACGCGCGGGGGTGAACGCGATCTCGCGCGACGGCTCCTCCTTGGCGGCCCACTCGGCGATCGCCTCAACGTTCTCGGGCGTCGAGGTGCGCAGAACGTTCTCGAGCAGGATCTTCAGCGTGTAGGGGAGGCGCTCGATGTCGTACCGCTCCTGCAGCGGCGCCAACCGGAAGATCTCGTAGCGCTCGTCGCCGACTTCCAGCGTGGAGCGCGCTCCGAACGCGTCGGCCATGGTGTCGATTGTATGGGCGGCGGTCGGGGCTCGGGCCTAGGCGCAACGAGCCACGTCCTGGTGCCTGGCACCGGGACGTGGCTCGAAAGCACGCGCCGGAACACGGCAACGAACGCGAGAAGACCTGGCTGAACTAGGCGGCGTCGAGCGCGCGCGGCAGCTCTTGCGCGACCGCGACCTCGGCCTGATCGGTCTCGACGGCGCGCTCGAGCTTCGCGTCGAAGCGGTCGAGGCGCTTCTCGGCCTCGGCGAACTTCGACTGCGCGTTCCCGATGTGCTTGCCGACGACCTGGAAGTCGTCGCGGAAGCGATCGAAGTCGCCCTGGAGCTGCGCGACGTACGCCATCACCTCGTGCGCCCGCTGCTCGATCTGCATCCCCTTGAGCCCGAGCACGATGACCTGCAGCTGTGACGTGAAGGTCGTGGGCGAGACGGGGAACACGCGCTTGTCGTGCGCGTACTGGAGGAGGGCGCCGGTCTTGCCGCAGACGAGCTCGTAGTAGACGCCCTCGGAAGGCAGATACATGAGGGCGAAGTCGTAGGTGCCCTCGTCCGGGCGGATGTACTTGCTCGCGATCGCGTCGACGTGGTTCCTCAGGTCGCGCGAGAACGCCTTCTCGTAGAGCGCACGCTCGTCGTCGGTCTCCGCGTCGGCGAGCCGCTCGAAGTTGTCGAGCGGGAACTTGGCGTCGATCGGGACGAGCCGCTCGACCTTGATGACCGCGTCGACGCGCTCGCCGGTCTTGAACCCGTACTGGAGCTCGAAGGCGTCTGCAGGCAGGCGGTCGCGCAGCAGGTTGCCGAGCAGGAGCTCGCCGAAGCCACCACGGGCTTTCGGCGGCCGCAGGGCCTGCTCGAGCTTCTTGAGGTCGTTCGCGCGCGCGAGGATCTCGGCGTTGGCCTGGCCCAGCTGGCCGAGCTGCTGATGGATTGCGCTCGAGGTCTTGGTGGCCGTCTCGAGCCGGCGGTCCATCGTGGCCGTCATCGCCTCCAGCCGGCGGTCGACGTCGGCGTTTCGATCGGTCAGCTGACGCGCCGACTCGGACCGCAGTGAGTCGAGCTCGGCACGAACCATGCGAAGCACGCGCAGACCGCCCACCGCGAGGCCGGCAGCGATCAGGACCAGGAAAACAGTCGTCACGATCATGGACCAACAAACGGTAGAGAGGGGATCGGACGGCAGAGGGGCCGTACTCACGGCCCCTCTGCTCGCGAAGCGCTAGGGGACGTCGGGGCGGTGCTCCGAGGCTTCCTCGCGGGCGTCTTGCGCCATGTCTCCCGCGCGGTCGGCCATGTCCTCGGCCTTGCCCTCGGTCTCCTGGGCCATGCCTTCGCGGCGCATCTCGAGGTCGTCGGTCGATTCGCCGACTTCCTTCTTGCCTCGTCCCAGCAGTCTGTCGAGCCAACCGGCCATTTCGCTCCTCCTTGGGGTATGCGGCCCCGTCAGTATGGGTGATGAGCGAGCGGGGCGCAGCTACCATGCCCGCGCCTTGCCCAAGAAGTCACGTACGCCACCGCCGCCCAAGCGGCCGGTTCAGGCGCCCAAGGTTCGAACAGCGCAGCGAGACCCCCGCAGGAGCCGGATGATCATCTACGCGCTGATCGCGTCCGGGCTCGGGATCCTGGGCATCGTCGCCGCGGCCTTCGCCTTCTCTGGGGGCGGCAACGGAAGCGGCGCGCAGGACGCAATCACAGCGCTTCGGGAAGCCGGCTGCACCTACAGCAACCCGCCGCCGCAGGGCCGAACGCACGTCTCCGCGCTGCCGGCGGGCTTCAAGGCCAACTCCGTTCCGCGCTCGAGCGGGCCTCACTCGCCGCAGACGATCATCTACGGCGCGTATACGGACGAGGTTCCGGAGCTCAACGCGGTCCACAACCTCGAGCACGGCGCCGTGATCCTCTACTACGGGCCGCGCGTGCCCACGAGCACGGTCGACAGCATGGTCGGGTTTTACAACGAAGACCCGGACGGGCTGATCGTCTCCAAGCACCCCAAGCTGGGCGGCGACGTGGCCTTCGTCTCGTGGGCGCACGTGGCGCGCTGCCCCAAATTCGAGGAGGACCTGGCCCGGAAGTTCATCGACGAGTTCGCCTTCAAGGGCCCGGAGTCGTGCAAGAGCGACATCGAGCAGGGCTGCTTCCGCAAGGAGAACATGAAGCCGGGGAGCGGCTGATCCGGAGGGCCGGAGCTATCCTTGGCCGGGCCGGGGTGGCGAAATCGGTGATACGCGGCTGACTTAAAATCAGCTGCCCCCTTCGGGGGCGTGCGGGTTCGAGTCCCGCCCCCGGCATCTCCGTCCCACGCGCCTGTGCTCCTCGTCCTCGCGATCCTCGCCGCGATCTTCCTGCTCCCGTCGCCGTGGAGCTACGTCGTGGTGATCGCCGCCGCCGTGTGGGAGTCGGCGGAGCTCGCGTTCTTCGTCTGGTACTCGAAGCGCCGCCAAGCGACGACCGGCGCGGACGCGTTCGCCGGTGCGAAGGGCGTCGTCGTCCAGGCCTGCCGGCCGATCGGCCAGATCCGCGTCCGCGGTGAGCTCTGGCGGGCTCGCTGCGAGGAAGGCGCCGACCCCGGAGAGGCCGTCGTCGTCGAGTCGCTCGGGCCCGAGCTGACGCTCTTTGTGCACAGGGATTCGGCCTAGACTCAAGCCGTGGCCAAGCTCGACGAGACATCCGTCGAGCCGTCTGCGCTCGAGTGGGACACACCGCTCTTCCGCATGGCGCTCGCACAGTTCGAGCAGGCGCTCGAACACGCCGACGTGCCCGAGTTCGTCTGCGAGCGGCTCCGCTTCCCGGAGCGCTCGACGATCGTCGGAGTGCCCGTGCGCCGCGACGACGGCACGTTCGAGACGTTCCCCGGCTACCGCGTCCAGCACTCGACCGTGCTCGGCCCGACGAAGGGCGGAATCCGGTACGACATGCACGTCGACCTCGGCGAGTGCGCCGCGCTCGCGATGTGGATGACCTGGAAGTGCGCGCTGCTCCAGCTGCCCTACGGCGGCGCGAAAGGCGGGGTGCGCTGTGAACCGCGGCAGCTCTCGCCGGACGAGCTCCAGCGACTGACGCGCCGGCTGACGATCGAGCTGCTTCCGGTGATCGGCCCCGAGGAGGACATCCCCGCACCGGACATGGCGACGAACGAGCAGACGATGGCCTGGATCATGGACACCTACTCGATGCAGATCGGCTACGCCGTGCCCGAGATCGTCACCGGGAAGCCGGTGACAATCGGCGGCTCCGTCTTCCGCCGCGAGGCGACCGGGGCCGGCGTCGTGATGGTCATCGAGCGCGCCTGCGAGCGCTTCGGCTGGCAGCTGGCCGACCAGCGCTGCGTCGTCCAGGGGTTCGGGAACGTCGGCGGCGTCGCAGCGCGCGAGCTGGTCGAGCGCGGGGCGACCGTGATGGCGGTCTCGGACATCTCAGGCGGAGCCTTCAACGAGCGCGGCCTCCACCTCGAGGACGTGGCCACCTGGATCAAGAACCACGGCTCGCTGGAGGGCTACCCACTGGCCCAGCACGTGTCGAACGCGGAAGTGCTCGAGCTCCCGTGCGACATCCTCGTGCTGGCCGCGCTCGAGGATCAGGTCACCGGCGAGAACGCTGGCCGGATCGAGGCGCGGATGATCGCCGAGGGCGCCAACGGTCCGACCTCCATCGAGGCCGACGCGATCCTCGCCGAGCGTGGGATCCACGTGCTCCCGGACATCCTCACGAACGCCGGTGGCGTCACCGTGTCCTACTTCGAGTGGGTGCAGGATCTCGGCCGGCTCTTCTGGACACGCGACGAGATCCGCCACAAGCTCGCGGAGAAGATGGGGGACGCGTTCGACCGCGTCTGGCTGCTCTCCGAGCAGCTGCAGGTCACCCCGCGCCGCGCGGCGCTCGTCGCCGCGATTCGCGAGGTCTCCGGAGCCCTGACCGCTCGCGGCATCTATCCGTGACCCTCGTCCGCGAGGCGATGGTCATCGAGCCGCGGACGCTGGACGCGGAGGCCAGCGCGCAGGAAGCCGGCCGTCTGCTTGCAAAGCCGGACGTCCGGGCCGTGTTCGTCTGTGAGGGCGATCGGCTCGTCGGCGTCGTCACCCGGAAGACGCTCGTGCGCGAGGTGGTGGCGCCCGGCCGCGATCCGCGCTCGACGCCGCTCGGCGACATCGCCGAGAAGGCGCACTACACGATCGATGCCGAGACCCCGGCCGAGGAGGCCTTCCGGTTCATGGAGGCAAAAGACGCGGAGCGTGTGCCCGTCGTCGAGGACGGGAAGCTCGTCGGCGTGCTGGCGCGGGTGGTCCTCCAGCGCCGCCTCGCCGAAGACGAGCCGCCGCAAACGGACTAGCAGCACGTGTAGGCGCCCGGCGGGGCGGCGCCTTCTGCGGGAGCCGGCAGGTTCGCGGCTTCGAGCGCGACTCCGTGGAGGATGTCGCGCTCGCTGACCTCCAGCTCGTCCAATTCGAACTCGGCGAAGATCTGTTCCATGAGTACGGCGCCGGCGACGATCACCGGCGCGCGCTCCGGATGGAGCCCCGGCAGCCGGCGGCGCTCGACCAGAGGGAGCGCGGCGAGCCGCTCCCGCTGCGTGCGTACAGCGTCACCGGTGAGCCGGTGGCCGTGTGTGCCAAGGCCTTCGGGCTCGTCGAGGCCCATGTCGAGCGCCGCGAGCGTCGTGATCGTTCCTGCGACGCCGATCGCGCTGTCCACGTTCGGGCGAGGTGGGAGCTCCGAGCGGACGTATTGCGCGGTCGCCTCGAGCTCGTCCTGGCTCGGGGGGTCGGAGTGGATGAAGCGCTCGGTCAGCCGGACCGAGCCGACGTCGACACTCGTCCGCGACCGGATGTGGCCTTCCTCGCCGACGACGAACTCCGTCGAACCGCCGCCGGGGTCGATCACGAGCGCCGAGCCGAGTCGACCTTCCGCCGCGCCGCGGAAGGTCAGCTCCGCCTCTTCCTCCCCGGAGAGGAGCCGAGTCACGAAGCCGTAGCTCCACTCGACCTCGCCGAGGAAGGCCTCGCCGTTCTCGGCGTCGCGCACGGCGCTCGTGGCGACGAGCAGGACCCGTTCGGCGCCCAGGCGCTCTGCTTCACGGCGGTAGTCCGAGAGGACGTTCCGCACTCGGGCGATGGCCACGGGGAGAAGGCGGCGGCGTCTGTCGACGTCTTCGCCTAGCCGGGTGATCTCGACCCGCTTCGAGACCTCCTCGACTTCGCCGTCTTCGATGTCTGCGACGAGCAGACGGGTTGTGTTCGTGCCCTGGTCGATGGCTGCGACGCGCATCTCGCTGGCTACCCTAGTCCCATGTTCTTATTCCGAGACAAGACAGAGATGGTCGAGCCGCGCGAAGCGCTGGCCGGCCGAGGTGAGCCGATGGTCGTGCCCGACCGCCATGACGTGCTCGGCACGCCGATAACGCCGCCGTTCCCCGAGGGATTCCAGCAGGCCGTCTTCGCACTGGGCTGCTTCTGGGGCGCCGAGCGGGTCTTCTGGCAGGCGCCGGGCGTCTACACGACCGCCGTCGGCTACGCGGGCGGCTACACGCCGAACCCGACCTACGAGGAGGCGTGCAGCGGCCGAACCGGCCACGCGGAGGCCGTCCTCGTCGTCTACGACCCGGCGAAGACGACCTACGAGGAGCTGCTCCGCCTCTTCTGGGAGGACCACGACCCGACCCAGGGCATGCGCCAGGGGAACGACGTCGGGACCCAGTACCGCTCCGCGATCTACTGGCAGGACGAGGCGCAGCGCGCCGCCGCGGAGCGCTCGCGCGAGACGTACCAGCGTGAGCTGAGCGACGCCGGCTATCGGGAGATCACGACCGAGATCGCGCAGGCCGGCCCCTTCTACTACGCCGAGCCGTACCACCAGCAGTACCTGGCGAAGAACCCGAACGGCTACTGCGGTCTGGGCGGGACGGGCGTCAGTTGCCCCGTCGGGCTCGTGACTGCACAGCCCTAACCGCGCTACAATGCGCTTGCGACGCGGGGTGGAGCAGTCAGGTAGCTCGCCGGGCTCATAACCCGGAGGTCGCAGGTTCAAATCCTGCCCCCGCTACTACAAAGGCCCTGGTAACAGGGCCTTCTTATTCGCAAGTCGGTGGCGTTGCGGCACAGCGCGGTAGTGCCAGGCCATGGTACGTCGTTACCCGCTGAACTGCGCAACACTACGCCGGTGCAACCCGAAACGCGCTACGCCAAGAGTGGCAACGTCAATATCGCCTACCAGGTAGTCGGTGACGGTCCCCCCGATCTCGTCGCAGTCGATGTGATCTCACACATTGACCTGGATTGGGAGATTCCTTCCAAAGCTCGATTCTTCAGCCGACTCGCTTTCATCTGTCGCTTGTTCAGGGTCAACCAGCGTGGGACCGGCATGTCAGACCGGGACGTGGGCGTGCCGACGCTGGAGACGCGCATGGACGACATCCGCGCCGTCCTTGACGCGGTCGGGTCGGAGCGGGCAGTGCTCTTCGGTCTCGGCGACGCCTCCCCGCTTTCCGTCTTGTTCGCGGCCACGTATCCCGAGCGGACCGCTGGGCTGATCTTGATGAATGCGTCGCCGCGTTTCGTAAAGAGCCCTAGCCTGCCTTGGCTTCCGACCCGAGAGGAGACGCTTCGACAGGCAGACGACTTTGAGCGTCGCTGGGGGGATCCCACCTTCGCCTACGAGGTCATCGGCTTGCGCAACCCGAGCGCGCCTGAGAAGGAGCTCGAAAGCATTGCCCGTGTCTTTCGGCTCAGTGTCAGCCCCGGTGCGGCCGCGGCGTACATCCGGATGAACATCGACGTGGACGTGTGCGGCGTACTTCCCCTGATTCGCGTTCCGACGCTGGTCATGCACCGGAAGGACGGGGGAGGATGGGACATCCGCAGTGGGCGCTACACGGCCGACCAGATTCCAGGCGCCCGTTTCGTGGAGTTGCCCGGCGCGGACTTTTTGCCCTCACTTGGCGAGCAGGAGCCGGTGTTCGCCGAGCTGGAGAGCTTCCTCGCCGACGTCGTCGCAGGCACGGGTCCCGAGATTGAACCCGACAGGGTGCTGGCCACGGTCCTCTTTTCGGACATCGTCGGCTCCAGCGAGAGGGCGGCAACTCTCGGCGACAGGGCCTGGCGAAAACTTCTACTGCGCCACCACGAACTGGTCCGCGGTCAGCTCGTTCGCTTTCGCGGCCAGGAGGTGGACACGGCTGGCGACGGCTTCTTCGCCTCCTTCGACGGCCCGGCCAGGGCCATCCGCTGCGGGTGTGCCATCGCCGAGACCATGCCGGAGCTGGGCCTCGAGGTGCGGGTCGGTTTGCACACGGGCGAGTGCGAGCTCGTTGACGGCAAGGTGGCCGGCATCGCCGTGCACACGGGGGCCAGAGTCGCCGCCAACGCGCAGCCGGGCGAGGTGCTCGTATCCTCGACCGTCAGAGACTTAGTCGCCGGATCGGGGCTGACCTTCGAAGACCGCGGCTCGCACGAGCTCAAAGGCATTCCCGGCGAATGGCGACTATACGCCCTCGCATGCTGATCCGGCGCTTGCTCAGGCGGAGGCGCGACCAGAGCTGCCGCACTTAGAAGCTGAACCTGCGACCGGGTGCAAGCCGTCGTCCTCGCCTATGAGGCCGGTCTTATACGGCCGGGCGGCTAACTCACCGGCGACGGCCTCGCGAGCTTGCATCAGGCATGGGCGGCGAAAAGCGCGAAGGATCCGCGAACTTCGATGTGGTGATCGACGAACGTACGTGCCAATGCGTGCTCGAGGCCGCCGAGGTCATCCTCGAGGTTTGTGAAGAACCCCTCCTGGTTGTAACGGGCAAGCGCCTTTCGAGCGAGCCACCCATGCTCCACTCCGCCCCCGAGAATCGTGCTCCCGAAGACGACGCCGCCGTCCTCGAGAAGCGGTTTCAGATCTGCCAAGACTGCGGCCTTTGTTTCCGGTGCGGCAGGGAGGCAGTGGAGGACGCCGTTCAGCGCGACCGACGCGAAACGGCCGGTTCCGAGATCGAGTGGCTCGAGTACGCTCGCCTTGACGACTCGCGGCGAGTACCGCTCCAGGCGCTTCGCCGCTTTGCGTAGACAGGCGTCGTTGGGGTCGAGAAGCGTGATCTGCGGCCGTTCGACCGGGAAGCGGCAGCGGTCCAGGAAGTAGCCGGTGCCGACCCCGATGTCGAGATGAGGGCTCCCGACGTGTCGGTTGTAGAGGTCGAGGAAGTGCTGCCTGGGACACCTCCAGACGAGGCTGCATGAGAGCCCGAGGATGAACACGTCGTAGAGAGCGAGCCGCGCCGGCGTGTAGACGGTGACGCTGGGATGTGTCTCGAGCGCTTCTTTCATGCGGCTGCGTTGTCATCGAAGCACAAGGTCTTGGGCCTCGAGTGTTGGCAGGCGCACCGGGGTCTTGCCGGGGCGGAGGAGCGCGATTGCGACCGCGATCGGGAGCGCGAGGATCCCAACGACCGCGAGGGCGATCTGCGCAACCTCGCCGCCAAGGCCGAGTGGCTCCTCGGGGACGAAAAACACCGCGAAGACGACGGCCACGGCGACAAAGAAGATCTTCAATTGCCTGCGCTCCTCGCCGCGCGAACGGCGGGTGCGCACGACCACGGACGCGATCGACCCGACTGCTGCGAGGAAGAAGAGAAGAAGCGCGGCGAGCTCGAGCGCGTCCGCTACGCCGCCGGCCCCGGAAATGCCGAGCGGATTCGGTCCCGACGACGGGATATCCTCGTCGAGGGCCCAAGGCGCAAATCCACGCGCTCGTCGAGCAGATGCGCGGGGTCGGGCTTCCCGTCGAGCTCTCGATCGAGGGCGACCCGAGGCAGCTCCCTCTCGGCGTCGACCTCTCCGCCTACCGGATCGTGCAGGAGGCGTTGACGAACACGCTCAAGCACGCAAGACCTGCCCGGGCGCGCGTGACCGTTCGCTATCGCGCCGATGACGTCGAGCTCGAGATTCTCGACGACGGCAGAAGAAGCCTGAACGGGTCGCATGGCGGCCATGGAATCGCCGGCATGCGCGAGCGGGTGCGGTTGTATGGCGGCTCGCTCGAGACCGGGGGACGCGCAGAGGGAGGCTTCTCCGTGCGCGCGAGACTCCCCGCCGGGACCGCGTGATTCGCGTCCTCGTCGCTGACGACCAGGCGCTCGTCCGCGCGGGCTTCCGCGCGATCCTCGAGGCGCAGAAGGATCTCGAGGTGGTCGGCGAGGCAGCTGACGGCGGTGAGGCCGTGACGATCGCGCGGGAGGTGCGGCCGGACGTGGTCCTGATGGACGTCCGCATGCCGGGCACCGACGGAATCGAGGCGACGCGGCGCTTACTACGCGACGGCGATGCCCCGCGCGTCTTGATCCTGACGACCTTCGACCTCGACGAGTACGTCTACCAGGCCATGAAGGCCGGAGCCAGCGGATTCCTGCTCAAAGACGCGCCGCGCGATCAGCTGGTCGGCGCTGTGCGCACGGTTGCTGCTGGCGACGCGCTCCTCGCGCCTGCGGTCGTGCGGCGTCTCATCGAGGACTTCGTCCGTCGACCTGCGCCCGGCGCCCGTTCGCCCCCCGAGCTCGATGAGCTAACCGAGCGTGAGCTCGAGGTGCTCACGCTGATCGCGGATGGACTCGCGAACGCCGAGATCGCGGCCCGGCTCTATGTCAGCGAGGCGACGGTCCGCACCCACGTCACGCACATCCTCGCGAAGCTCGGCCTCCGCGACCGCGTCCAGGCGGTCGTCCTCGCCTATGAAACTGGTCTCGTACAGCCGGGCGGCTAGCGATGATCCGCCAAGATCGGTAGCTCCCGCCGCGAAATTGGGCAACTCTCCCGATGCCCTCCGGGCGTTGGCCTCCTACCTTCGAATGTGACTCGCACCGAAGGAGAGGCCGTGTACGAGACATACCGCATGCTGGGCCGCGAGCACGAACGCGACCTCGAGCGCGAAGCCCGGAACCGTGGTCTTGCGGCGGCCATTCGAGCCGACCGCGGGGCTGCACGCGAGCGAGTGGAAGCGAAGCGCCGGAAGCCGGGGTGGCGCGTGCGTCATCGGCTTGCTGCGTTGCTTCGCGCTTGAGCTCTGCCATTTGGCGTGGACGGCGGCCGCGCGCGGTCGTACCGTTCGATCCGAATGCGGTTCCAGCTGATTCTTGCCGTCGTGCTCGCCTCGTCGGTCGCCGGCCTCGGCGGCAGCTGGGCGAACGCGCGGGCGAACGCTGTGTCGATCTCGGTCGATCGGCCCGTCGCGCTCGTCGACACCCCACTTCGCCTCCGCGTGCTCGGCCTTCGGCCGCACCGGCGCGTGAGGGTCGCCGCGAGGACCACGGACGGGATCGGTCGCGTGTGGAGCTCGTCGGCGACATTCCGCGCTGACCGGCACGGCCGTATCGACCTGGGTCGAGCGCGGGCTTTGGCGGGGAGCTACCGCGGCACCGCGGCGATGGGGCTGTTCTGGTCGATGCTGCCGCGAAAGGCGGGTTTGACCGAGCCGTTCCCGCCGGCGGCTGTCGAGGTGGTGACCCTGTCGGTGCAGGTGAAAGGCAGAGTCGTGGCGCGCCGCCGCGTCGTGCGTCAGCTGATTGCTCCCGGCGTCCTCGTGCGCGATCAGCGACCCGGCGCTGTCGGCTTCTACGGCGAGCTGTTCCTGCCGGCTCGTACCGACCGGAGACGGCCCGGCGTACTCTTGTTCGGCGGCTCGGAAGGCGGCTTGACCACGACGCAGGAGGCGGCGCTCCTCGCGTCGCGCGGATACCCCTCGCTCGCGCTCGCCTATTTCCGTGCACCAGGGTTGCCGCGGTTGCTTTCGGAGATCCCACTCGACTACTTCGCGGCCGCGCTCCGCTTCCTGCGCGACCAGCCCGGCGTCGACCCGGCTCACCTGGTCGTCCAAGGCACCTCACGCGGGAGCGAGGCCGCGCTGCTCCTCGGCGTCCACTACCCGGAGCTCGTGCACGCCGTCATCGCGCTCGTCCCGAGTAACGTGGCCATCTGTTCCTTCCCGGATTGCGCTCATTCAGCGTGGATGCTCCATGGAGCGCCGTTGCCGTACACGAGACAGTTCAACGAACCGCACCCCACCGACGATCCGCGCGCCGTGATCCCGGTGGAGCGGATTCAGGGCCCGATCTTCCTCGCCTGCGGGGGAGCGGACACGGTTTGGGTCTCCTGTGCGTACTCACGAGCGATCGCGGCGCGGCACCGCTCGGTGCTGGCGGCGTTCCCGGACGCCGGTCACGCGGTCGGCTTCCCAGTTCCATACCTCCCCGGTCGCTTCGCCGTGACGGAAGGCCTGACGCCGGACGCAAACCCGCGCGCGCAGGCGCGGCTGTGGCCCAGGTTGCTGGCCTTCCTCGGAATGGTGGGAGCGGGCGGGCGTTGAACGGTTCATGAGCGTCCCACGTGAGGGTGGTTGCGCCTGTGGCGAGGTTCGCTATCGGCTGACGACCGAGCCGCTCTTCACGCACTGCTGCCACTGCCTGAATTGCCAGCGGCAGACCGGAAGCGCGTTCGTCATCAACCTGCTGATCGAGGCGGATCATGTGGAGGTGCTCTCGGGCGACCCGCAGCCGGTCGACGTGGCTCGCGACGACGGCAGTAAGCAGCGGATCTACCGCTGTCCGACCTGCCAGGTGGCGGTCTTCAGCGAGTACGGATGGCCCGAGATGTGGTTCCTGCGCGGCGGCACGCTCGATGACCCGTCACGAGTGGCGCCCGACGTTCATATCTTCACCAGGTCGAAGCTGCCCTGGGTCGCGCTCCCGGACTCTGTGCCTGCGTTCGAGGTCTACTACGACTCGAGGAAGTTGTGGCCGGCGGCGAGCCTCGAGCGCCTTGATGCCATTCGTGCGCGAAGGGGGCGCTGACCGAGGATCTCGCGGGCCGCGTTGAGGCCGGGCGTGCCCATCACGCCTCCGCCGGGATGGGTTGCGGCTCCGCAGAGGTACAGGCCGTCGATCGGCGTCCGGTAGCGCGCGTAGCCGGGCACCGGACGGAAGGCGAAGAGCTGTCCCGGAGTCATGGCGCCCTGGAAGATGTTGCCGCCGGTCAGGTTGAAGACGCGTTCGAGGTCGAGGGGCGTGAGCACCTGGCGGTCCAGGACCGAGCTCTTGAAGTTGGGCGCGTACTCGTCGAGCACGTCGAAGCAGCGATCGGCGAACGCCTCACGTTGGTCGTCCCAGGAGCCGTCGCGAAGCTCGTACGGCGCGTACTGAACGAACATGGACATCAGATGCCGGCCTGGCGGCGCCACCGTCGGGTCCACGACCGAGGGAATCGTGCACTCCAGCACCGGCTGCTCCGAAGGGCGGCCGTACTTGGCGTCGTCGAACGCGCGCTCGATGTAGTCCTGGTCCGGACAGATGTGGATCGTGCCGCGATGCTGGGGCCCTGGCTCGACACCCGGCAGCGCCCGGAAGCTCGGCAGCTCCGCCAGGGCCACGTTGATCTTCAGCGAGGCGCTGGCGTAACTGATCCGCTCGACGTCGGCCACGAACGCCTCGGGCAGCGCGCCCCGGTCGAGCAGGCGCAGAAACGTCACGCGGGCATCGGCGTTGCTGGCCACGATCGGCGCTTGGTACTCGTCGCCTGTGGTCAGCGCCACACCAACGGCCCGGCCGTCGCGCAGGAGGATGCGCTTGACCTCGGCGTCGCAGCGGATGTCGGCACCGAGGTCGCGTGCGGCCGCCGCCAAGGCCTGGGTGAGACCGCCCATCCCCCCGCGGACGTAGCCCCAGACCCCCCGCTTGCCGCCGGCCTCGCCCATGACGTGGTGGAAGAGCACATACGCCGTGCCCGGCATCGAAGGGCTCGCCATTGCACCGATGACCGCGTCGGTCGCCAGCGTCCCCTTCAGCTCCTCGGACTCGAACCAGCGGTCGAGGATCGGGCGGGCGGCGCCGGTGAGGATCTCCACGGCCTCGCCCGCTCGGTCACCCAGGCGCCGAAACGAGCGGGTCAGCGAGAGCAGCGTCCGGAGATCGCCGGCGTGCGGCTGCAGGAGATCGGGCGGCGTCATGGTGAGCGTTGGCTCGACCACCGCCGCCACGCGCTCGAGCATCGCCTCGTACTGCGGGTAGCGCTCGGCATCCCGCGCGCTGAACTTGGTGATCTCCCTGCGGGTCAGCTCGGCGTCCGGGCCCAGCATCAGTGACCGGCCGTCGGGGAAGGGCGTGAACGAGGACGGGTCTCGGGCGAGGACCTCGTAGCCGTAGCCGGCCAGGTTCAGGTCGCGGACGATCGGGGTGTGGAAGAGGCTATTGACGTAGGCGGCGGTGGAGACCTTGTAGCCGGGAAAGGTCTCTTCCGTAACGCAGGCCCCGCCGACGACGTGGCGGCGCTCGAGGACCAGCACTCGCAGGCCGGCGTGCGCCAGGTAGCACGCGGTCACCAGTCCGTTGTGGCCGGCGCCGATGACGATGGCGTCGTACTGCGAGGGGCTCTGCGCCATGGCGCAAGTCTCCCTTACGCCGCACTGCGAAGCCGTTCACCTGCGTCGAGCGGCAGCACTGCCAGCTCGGGCGGCGGACGCCGGATGAAGCCGTCGAGGAGCAGGAGGTCTTCGGCCTGCTCGGCAGTCAGCGTGTCCTCAGCCCGCCGGCGAGCCTGACGGCACAGCGCAAGGCCGGCGTTGATCTCTAGCCTCGCTCCGCTTCCGGGCGGAAGTGGGCGGACGGCACAAACCGCGCCGCCGCAGACGAAGAACGCCTTCCGCCAGCCGGGCTCGAGCGCCGGAGCGATCAGGCACACCTCCAGGCTGCGCAGCCGCTCCAGCCGGCGCAGGCGGTCGATGAGGTGCTCGAGCGCCTCGATGCGATCCCGCAGCCGCGCTGCCTCCTCGTAGCGCAGGCTCTCGGCCAAGTGCGAGAGCCGGGCGCGGAGGCGCGGCAGCGGGCCATCCTGGAGAAGCGCATCGAGCTCCTCGGTCGTGCTGAGGGCGAGTGCGCGGGCCGCGAGGGACGCTTGGCGGCGGCTTCCAATCGGCCCTAGCTGGGTCGGGGTCTTCGTGACGACGAAGTCCTCCCCTCGGCGCTTCAGGTAGACGCCGTGCTCTTTCCTGCGGCTGCGGGAATTGGCGGGGGGATCGAGCTTGCGGATCAGCCGGAGCTCCTCGAGCGCGGCCTCGAGCTCGGAGCCCAGAACGCGCCACTCGATGCGGTCGAGCGCGAGCAGGGCAGCCTCGACGGACGGCCGCTGCCGCTCGCTTCGGAAGTAGGAACGAAGACGGGCGCGCAGGTCGCGGGCCCGCCCGACGTAGAGCACGTGCGCGTGGCGGTCGCGAAAGAGGTAGACGCCGGGTCGGGTCGGGGCGCCCTTGGCAAGCGCGCGCTTGTCGTAGACCCGACGCTTTCGGGGGGCGGCGAGTGCGCGCAGGTCGGAGAGCCGCCTCGCTCCGAGCTCCTGGGCCAGGCCGATGAGGCGGACGAGCACCTCTGCCGTCGCCTCTGCGTCTGGAAGGGCGCGGTGGCAGGGCCTGGTCGGCACGCCAAAGAAGTGCGCGAGCGAGGCGAGGCCTACGCGGCGCACGCGGCCCTCGAGCAGGCGACGGGCAAGCGCGGCCGTGCAGAGCGGCGGCTCGGACAAGCGGCGGCCGTGCACGAGCAGGAGCTGCCGTTCGAGGAACCGCTGATCGAAGCGCGCGTTGTGCGCGACGAGCAGATCGTCGCCCGCGAAGGCCAGAAATCGCCTGAGGACGCTGGCGACGGAGGGTGCCGAGCGCAGCTCCCGCTCCCGCAAACCCGTGAGGCGCGCGATGGGCTCCGGCAGCGCGACTCCCGGATTCACGAGCGACTGAAAGGAGTCGACGGGCTCGAGCGCTCGAACCCGAACCGCGCCGATCTCGCAGATGCGGTTGCGTTCAGCGGAGAGCCCGGTGGTCTCCAGATCGAAGACGACGAGCTCGGCCTCTTCCAGCAGCGGATCGACTCGTCTGCCGCCGAGGGAAACAGTGGCGCCAATGCAGGCGACTCGACTGTCGCCGGCGGTGACTTCCGCGAGGAGGGAGCAGGCGAGGCCTTCGGAGATCGAGGACGTGGCGAAGAGCGAGCGGGCCGCCTCGACGGCCGTGAGCGGTCCGCGCTCCTCGAGGATGTCCACCAACCGGTCGAGCGAATCGAGCGCGAGTTGCACAAACAGATGAAAGCGAACGTATGTTCGTCTAGCAACCCTGCCCCTCCCTTGCGGTCACTTTTTGTCCGCATGAGTGCTTGAATCTAGGGCGTGTCGCGTCCGGCATCCCGGCTGCTCGGGTTTCTCGAGCTGCTCCAGAACCAGCGCGTCGTCGACGGACGCGCCGCCGCGACCGAGCTGGGCGTGAGCGAGCGGACGATCCGCCGCTACGCCGTCGCCCTCGATGACCTGGGCATCGCGGTGGACGGTCAGCCCGGGATGGGCGGTGGGTATCGACTCCGTCCGGGCGTGCGACTGCCGCCGCTGATGCTGTCCGACGAGGAGGCGGCCGCGGTCGTCTTCGGCCTCGTGCTCGCCGAACACCGTGGTCTCGAGGGCACCGAGGGCGCAGTCACCAAGATCGCCCGCGTCTTTCCGGAGCGCCTCACGCGGCGGGTCGAGCGGCTCCGCACCGAGCTCAGTCTCTCCGGCGAGCCGGATCCGGCGCCCGCCTCGACGGAGACGTTGCTCCTCATCGCGGAGGCCCTGCGGCGCCGGCGCTCGCTCGAAATCGGCTACGAACGCCGCGACGGCACAGGAAGCACCCGAGAGATCGACCCGCTCGGCCTTGTCGCTCGCCGAGGACGGTGGTATGTCCCCGCGCGCGATCGCGGGCGGGGCGAGCTGCGCACGTTCCGGGCCGACCGCATCACGAGCGCCACGATCGGCGGACCGGCCGAGCCGCCGGAGCCCGGTTTCGACCCGGCGACATACGTCGTCGAGATGCTCGCGCGCCTCCCCTCGGCGTGGGAGATCGAGGTGCGCCTCGACGCGCCGGTGAGCCAGATCGCGGCTCGTGTGCCGGCGACGCTTGCGGAGCTCGAGGCGGACGGCGGCGGGACCCGACTCAGGATGGGCGCCGATTCCCTCGACTGGGCCGCGGGGGTAATCGCGGGGCTCGGAGCGGACTTCCGCGTCGTCCGCCCGGACGAGCTTCGAGAGCACCTCGGGCAGCTCGCCTCGAGGCTCACGGCCGGCTCTTCAGCCGTCTGAGAGACGCCTTTCCGGTAGTCCCTCGGACGACCGGCGGTGGCCCTGGCACCGATAGTAGTCTGGGGGACTACTTCTTGGTAGTCTTGAAGACACCCAATGATCACTGACGTCAATCCGTTCATCTACTCACACCCGCTCCCTCCCGAGGACATCATCAACCGGGACGAAGAGACGCAGGAGCTCCTGCGCAACGTCGTCGGCGGCCACTTCGTCCGCCTCTTCGCGCCGCGCAAGTACGGCAAGACGAGTCTCTTGCAGCGCGCGCTCCGCGACGGACAGGAGCAAGAGGGCCTGATTCCGGTGCTCGTCGACCTGTACCGCGTCTCCTCGATCGCCGACGTCACCATCCGTTTCGAGCGTGCGTACGCGAAGCATCTAAAGGGCCCGCTGCGCGCGAAGGTCGAGGACTTCCTCCAGAAGACCGGCATCGGTCTCTCGCTGGGTGCGTTCGGGATCAGCGCGAAGCTTCGGTTCGACCCGAAGGTCGATCCGCTGCCGGCGCTGCATGCGCTGCTCGATCTCCCGATTCGGCTCGAGGAGAGCGGCGGCTACCGGGCGTTCGTCGCGCTCGACGAGTTCCAGGACATCGACAAGGTCCCCGACCTCGACGGCCTCATTCGCAGCCACATCCAGTACCAGGGGGAAGTCGCCTCGTATGTGTTCGCGGGCTCCGAGCCGGCCCTGATGAAGCAGCTCTTCGAAAACAAGGATCGGCCCCTCTACGGATCAGCCGTGCCGATGCGCCTGCAGCGGCTGGCGAACGAGGACATCGCCGCCTATGTCGCCGAGCGGTTCAGCCAGACCGGCCGAAGCGTTGGCGACGCGCTCAACCCGCTGCTCGACTCGGCGAAAGGGCATCCACAGCGGACGATGCTGCTTGCGCACCGGCTCTGGCGGGAGGTCCCGAAAGGCGAGACGGCGACGCTCGATCACTGGCGCGCGGCGCACGCGGCCGCGCTGGCCGACCTGAACCCCGAGTTCGACGCGCTCTGGCGCGGCTTCGATACTTCGCAGCAGAAAACGATGCGCGCAGTGATCGCGGGGGAGGGATCGCCGTACAAGGCGGACGTCCGCCGGCGGCTGGAGCTCACCAAGGACATGGTCCGGAAGGCCCTCCCGCGACTGAGTGCCACGGCAGAGATCGAGTCGGTCGACGGGAAGCACGTCGTCGTCGACCCGCTCTTTGCCGAGTGGATCGAGCTCATCAACGAGGGGGCGTCCGAAGCTGACTCGAACGATTGAGCCCGTGCCGGACACGGACTGGTCATGAACGACGGTGAGCGTAGGCGGCGTTTCGATGCGCTCTTCGCGTCGTACCGCTCGGACATCGTCGCGTATTGCTCCTGGCGGGCGGCTTCTGCGAGCGACGCGCAGGATGCGGTCGCAGAGGTTTTTTTGACCGCCTGGCGTCGTCTCGACGAGCTGCCACGCGGAGATGCCGCGCGGGTCTGGTTGTACGCGACGGCTCGGAGGGTGATCGCGAACCAACGCCGCTCGACGCGACGCCGCAAGGCGCTGGAGGAGCGGCTGGCGCACGAGGCGCCGGTTCCGAGGTCGTCCGATCCAGAGGAGACGCTCGGCCACGAGGCGAGTCGGGCTTCAAGGAAGGACAGACGATCCGCGTGTTTCCGTTCGGCTACGTCGCCCACGACGAGGCGGCCGACCCGTCGGCGCCCCTCGACACGGCGGTAACGGTCGGCGTCGACGGGGCGGTTCGTGAGATTGCGCTGACCTGGGGGCGCGGCGCCGCGTGGACCTACACCGTCACCTACAGCAGCCTCGGCACAGCCGCGGCACTGGTCGCGCCGGCAAACGCGCGACCTCTGAGACAGCGTTAGTCCTCGACCTCGTCTTCGGCTTGCTCGGCGAGCTCGACGATGTCGCCCTCTTTGAACAGGATCTTCCGTAGGGCGACCTGCCACTTCTCCTTTCGCCGTGCGAGGAACTCGAGATCCATCGAGAAGTGCAGGAACTCCTCGCGTTGCGCGTGTTCCATGATCCGGCGCGCCTGGTCGTCCGTCTCGATCGCAAGGCGCTGCTCGTACCACCCGATTGCCTCGGCTTCCTCCTGAAGCGATGCGATGAGTCGGGCAAATGTTCGGGCGTCCTCCCCGAGCTCTTCCGGCGGCTCGTGATACTGATCGGTCGGCATGGCCGAACCATTGCAGACTTTGCAGCGATGAACCCGAGGACCGGTATCACCCAGATCGCGCAGGCCTACCCGGACCGGGTCGAGGTGCGTGGACGCGACCTCACCGGCGACCTGATGGGCCGGCTGAGCTTCACCGAGTACTTCCATCTCCTGCTCACCGGCGAAGAGCCGACCGAGGAGCAGCGCTACTTCCTCGACCTGTTGCTCGTTGCGATCGCGGAGCACGGGATGATGCCGACCAACGTCGCCGCGCGCATGACGCTCGCCGCCGACCCCGGATCGCTCCAGGGCGCCGTCGCTGCAGGGATCCTCGGCGCGGGTCCGGTCGTCCTCGGCACCTCCGAGGAATGCGCCCGGCTCCTTGCTTCGGGTAGAGAGCCGCTGGAGATCGCCCGGGAGATCCATGACACCGGAGGGAAGGTGCCTGGTTTCGGCCACCCGGTGCACAAGCCGCTCGACCCGCGCGCGGAGCGAATTCTCGAGCTCGCGGATGCCCGCGGCGTCAGCGGCCCCCACGTGCAGGTCGCCCGGCAGCTCCGCGATGCTGTCGCCGAGACCTGGGGTAAGCCGCTGACGATGAACGTCTCCATGCCGATTGCGGCAGTGATGCTCGACCTTGGCTTCCCCTCTTCGGCCGTAAAGGCGGTTCCGATTCTCGCGCGTACCGCCGGCCTGCTCGCGCATCTGGCCGAGGAGCAGGAGCATCCCCTCGGGTTCCAGCTGGCGAAGGCGGCGGAGGAGGCAGTCGACTACGAGCCCTGACGTCGAGACCCTGCCCTGGGAGGAGCAGCTTGCCCGCGACGACAAGAGCTACCGCGCCCAGCTCGCCTACCTCCTCGAGCGCTCGGCGTTCTACCGAGAGAAGCTCCCGAAAGGTTCGAGCGACCGGCTCGCCGACATCGCGCAGCTGCCGCTCACAGACAAGAGCGAGCTCCGGGCGACCGTCACGCCCGTCAACCCGATCGGCGCGCATCTCTGCGCCGAGCCGCGCCGAGATCGTCCGGATCTACTCGACGAGCGGGACGACCGGCACGCCGAGCTACGTCCCGCTGACGTGCGAGCGACCTCGACAACTGGGTCACCGGCTCGGCGCGCAGCTACGCGGCCTCCGGCGTCGTCCGGGGCCAGCGCATCGTCTCGACCTACAACGCTGGGCCGTTCGTCGCCGGCGCGGCGCTCGCGGCGTTCGAACGGATCGGGCTCGTCCACATCCCGGTCGGCACCGGGAACACCGAGCGGCTAGTGAAGGCGGTGGAGCTCCTCCGGCCCGAGGCTGTGGTGCTGACGCCGTCATATGCCGCGTACCTGGCCGAGAACTTCGACCTGCGCGAGTCCAGTGTCGAGCGCGTCCTCGTGGCGGGCGAGCCCGGGGGCGGCGAGCCGGCGTTTCGCGCCAAGCTCGAGGAGGGCTGGGGCGCGAGGGTCTTCGAGGCGATGGGCATCGGCGACATCGGCGTCTCGCTCTTCGGGGAGTGCGAGGAGCAGGACGGAATGCATCTCGGCGCGCGCGGCTTCGTCCACGCCGAGCTGATCGATCCCGAGACCGGGGACGCGCTCCCGATGGAGGACGGCGCCTCCGGCGAGCTCGTCTTGACGCATCTCCAGCATCGCGCTGCGCCGCTCCTGCGGTTTCGCACCCGCGATCACGTGCAGGTGCGGACGAGCCCCTGCTCGTGCGGCCGGACCGCACCACGGGTGCGTTGCATCGGGCGAACGGACGACATGCTCATCGTCCGGGGAGTGAACGTCTTCCCCTCGGCGATCCGGGAGGTCGTGAGCGCGTTTGCGCCGGACGTCAGCGGTCACATCCTCGTCAAGCCCGAGACGCCCGGGGTGAAGCAGGAGCCGCCGCTTCCCGTGAGCGTCGAGCTCGCGCGAGGGGTCACGGACGACGGCGCGCTCGCGGACGCGATCGGCGAGCGGCTGCGCGAGGTGCTCGTCGTGCGAACGCGAGTGGAGCTCGTCCCCTGGGGAAGCCTGCGGCGCAGCGAGTACAAGTCCCAGCTCGTCGAGCGGGCTTAGCCGAAGCCGCCGCCTCCTCCGCCGCCACCACCGCCTCCGCCGCCCGAGAAGCCGCCTCCGAAGCCGCCCGAGCCCGAGGACGGCGGTGCGAGCGCCGACCCGAACCCCGAGGAGAGATCGCCGATCGACATCGAGCTCGCGCCGGAGCCGAGATCGCCGTTCGGCGAGATCCAGTAGATCGGTGCTGGCCTTCGCGAGCTCCTCCGGCATGTGCAGGTGCGCCGCCTGGAGCACGCGGTCGGCGATCCCGAACGCGATCCCGTAGACGAGGAAGCGCTCCCAGAGCGCGAGCGAGGCGGGCGGCGCCTCGTCGAGCCGCGGGAAATCCGTCAGGTAGCGGCGGAATGCGTCCCAGCGCTCCGCCTCGACCTCCGCCGCGCGCGTGCGGCGCCGCCACAGCTTTCGCCGGGTGAGGGCGCCCGCGAGCATCGCGGCGTTGAGGAAGGAGCAGACGCTGAGGGCAAGGAGCACGACGTCGCTCCAGCGGGGGTAGACGGAACGCCAGCCGTCGATGGCGAGGTACGCGAGCAGCAGTCCGAGCCCCGCAAACGCAAGCAGGCCGACCACGAGCGGGACCAAGCCAAGAGAGACGAACCAGCGCCGGTTGCCCACCTCCGTGTCCACGCTCTCCCTGAAGGCCGTGAAGCGCTCGGACATCTCTTCGCGCTCGTCCTCGATCTCCTCGCGGAACCTGGAGAGCCGTTCCGATTCGCCGTCGAGCACCGAGTCGACGACGTCCGCGACGTTGCGCTCCCACGGCGTGAGCTCCTGTTTCTGGTCGCCGGCGGTCAGCTCCAGGTCGCTGACGAGCTCGCTCCGCAGCCCACCCCAGAGCGAGCGCTCCGTCGTCGTCGGGGCGGATCGGTAGAACCCGCGCCGGATGAGGTCGAACAGCGTCGCGGTGAACTCGAACGAGCCCGCGCCGCCGCCCTGCCGGAGCAATACGGGCACGAGCGCCGGCTGGGTCTCCGTCGGCGGCTCCTGCTCGTACTCCCGGTCGTAGCCGGTGCGCTGCTCCCGCCCGAAGCGCCAGAAGACGAGGCCGGCCAGAAGGAACGCGGGGATCGTTCCGAGCGCCAGCAGGACGAGGCCGGGCCGCCAGGGATGTCGAATCGCATCCTCGATCCGATCGTGGTCGCGCTCGTAGGCGGCCGCGTCGGCCTGCTCCTCGTCGGAGATCTTCCCGAGCCCGTTGCCTTCCACGACGCGCATCCCCGCGGTCGATGGGAAGGCGTTGCGTGGGTACAGGGCGCGCAGCTCCACGAACTGTCCTGCCGCGACGTCGAGCGCCCTGAGCAGCGCCCGGTCGCCCTCGATCGTGACGTCGCCACGGACCCATACGGGATGTCCCCAGGCCCGGACGACGTTCCCGGGGCCGGTCATCGTCGCGGTGAGCCGGCCGAGCGACTGCTCCCATTCGTCGCCCCAGACCTTCAGGTTGACGTCGACGACATCGTCATAGGCGACGGCGAGCCCGCGGATGCCGTAGCGCAGGGTGAACGTCCGGGACTCGTCGGCGGCCTGGAACCGCCAGACGATGCGCACCTTGTTCCCCAGGCGTTCGGTGCCGAAGGTGTTCGGCGGTCCGCCCGGCTCGAGCGCGGTCGGGGCGCCGGGCCCGTACTCGCGAGCGCCCTCGGCTACCGAGATCCCGTCGATCGTCTCTCCGTCCCGGAGCGGGATGTCGCGAAAGCCGAACGTGTACGCGCCCGAGAACGCAACCGTGATGTTTTCCTCGACCTTGACGTCGGGCGTCCCGGCCTGGACGCGGACGTCGCTCTGGACGAGGTCGTACGAGCGCGCGTAGGCGGTGCCGGCGAATGCGAGCGTCGCGGTGAGGCCGGCCGCGACCACCGCCAACTTGCGCGGCATGTTGCTCAGCCGGCGGGCGCCCCGGGCGTGAAGCTGACCTGCGGGGGTTCGCGCTGCGCCTCGTCCTCCACGTCAAAGAACTCGCGCTTCGTGAAGCCGAACGGGCCCGCGAGAAAGACGCCGGGGGCGGTCTGGATCGAGTTGTTGTAGGTCAGCACCGTGTCGTTGTAGACCTGGCGCGAAACGGCGATGCGATTCTCCGTCTCGGCGAGCTCGGTCTGCAGCTGCCGAAAGTTCTCGTCGGCCTGCAGCTCCGGGTATGCCTCGGCCACGGCAAAGAGACGTCCGAGGGCCTGGCTGAGGAGCCCTTCCGCCTGCGCGGACTCGGCGGGAGTCTGCGCGCCCTGTGCGGCGGCGCGCGCCTCGGTGACGTTCTGGAACGTCTCCCGCTCGTGCGCCGCGTAGCCCTTCACCGTCTCGACGAGGTTGGGGATCAGGTCCCACCGCCGCTTCAGCTGGACCTCGATCTGGGCCCACGCGTTGTCGACGCGGTTCCGCAGCCGGACGAACCGGTTGTAGAGCGTGACGAGGGCGATGGCCACGATGGCCAGCACGACCAGGATCACGATGACCCAGATCACCGGCGCGACTTTACTCCTCAGGCCCGCGGCGTGAACGGCTGCAGCTTGTCTTCTCCCTCCTGGATGACGCCGTAACTGGACTCTGGGACCTCGTTCCAGGCCCCTGCGAGGTCGCCGAGCGGCTCTGACACCACGATCCTGGTCTCGTCGGAGAGCTCGTGGAACATCGGATTGTCCGGGTATTGCTCTCGCAGCGTGTCGACCGCCGTGGAATAGAAGAGCGACCGCGACTTGCCTTCGCTGGAGTAGCGAAAGCCCCAGAGCCGATGGCCGTCACTCGTCGCCACCGTCATCTGTATCGGATGGTCGATGCCGTTGTCGTGGCCGACGCGCTCGATAACGCCGACGGCGCGCGCGACGGCCGCGGGCGGGTCGTCCTCGAGGCCAAGCGTGAGCGCGAGGAAGAAGAAGGCCTCGGAGTCGGTTGAGCCGTCGACGTAGGGATAGAGCGATGGATCGACGGCCAGCATCAGCTCCCTCTTGACGTCCTGGAACCGCGTGATCGAGCCGTTGTGCATCCAGAGCCAGCGTCCGTGACGGAACGGGTGGCAGTTCGTCTGCTGGACGGCCGTACCGGTCGAAGCCCGAATGTGCGCGAAGACGAGACCGGACCGAACATGCCCGGCCAGCTCGCGGAGGTTCCTGTCGTTCCACGCGGGCTCGACGCTCTTGAAGAGGGCCGGCGTCTCGGTCTCGCCGAACCAGCCGACGCCGAACCCGTCCCCGTTCGTTGTCTCGACGCCGAGCCGAGAGTGGAGGCTCTGGTCGATGAGGGAGTGGGCGGGCTTGTAGAGCAGGTCCTCCAGCAAGACCGGCGTTCCCGAGTATGCGAGCCAGCGGCACATGGTTCTTCTCCTTGTTTGCGTTGAGCGGCGACCGTAGCGCCGATCTCCCGCGAGTCATACACTCCGGCCGGTCCTGGGTGCCGATGCTCTTGTCACGACGGTCGTCGGGAGCTATCCCCAGCCCGGCTGGCTGATCGACCGCGAGCGGCTCGGCGAGCGGCTTCCTCCGCGCGTGCGTGCGCGCGAGCTCTGGCGCGTGCCGGAGCCGTTCCTGGAGGAGGCCCAGGACGACGCGACGCGGCTCGCCGTTCAGGACATGGAGCGGGCGGGCGTCGACGTCATCACCGACGGCGAGATGCGGCGGGAGAGCTACTCGAACCGCTTCGCGACCGCTCTCGACGGCGTCGACCTGGAGCATCCCGGCGTCGCACTCGACCGCACCGGCCACGAGAATCCCGTGCCGCGAGTCGTCGGGCCGATCCGCCGCCGAGAGCCGGTCGAGGTCCGCGACGTCGAGTTTCTCCGCTCGATTACCGACCGCCGGATCAAGATCACCGTTCCGGGGCCGTTCACGATGACCCAGCAGGCGCAGGACGACCACTACGGCGACGAGCGGAGCCTCGCGCTCGCCTACGCGGAGGCCGTCAACGAGGAGCTACGGGATCTGAGGGCGGCCGGCGCTGATGTCGTCCAGATCGACGAGCCGTACCTCCAGGCCCGTCCCGAGCAGGCGCGGGAGTACGCGATCGAGGCGATCAACCGTGCGCTCGACGGGATCGAGGGCGAGACCGTCCTCCACACCTGCTTCGGCTACGCGCACATCGTCCACGATCGGCCGAGCGGGTACCCGTTCCTGCGCGAGCTCAGCGAATGCGCCGCGACGCACCTCTCGCTCGAGGCTGCGCAGCCGAACCTCGACCCAAAGGTGCTCCGCGACGTCGCGGACAAGACGATCCTCCTCGGAGTTCTCGACCTCGGCTCCAGCGAGGTCGAGACGCCGGAGCTCGTGGCAGAACGGATCCGCAAGGCGCTGACGATCGTCCCGCGGGAGCGGCTCGTCGTCGCCCCGGACTGCGGCATGAAGTACCTCCCGCGCGCGCGAGCGTTTCGCAAGCTTCAGGCGATGGTTGCCGGTGCGCGCCTCGTCGGAGAAGATTCCATCTGAGTATCGAAGCGACAAAGGAGAGGTTCCGTCATGGCAATGAAGCTGAACATGCTGCCGCCGAGCGTGAACAACATGTCCGTCCGCGTCTTCGTACGCGCCGTCGGGCTCCCGGTCGAGGAGGAGAACGTCTGGGGAAAGACGCAGGAGGACGAGTATCTGTCGAAGTATCCGGCGGGGCTCACACCGACGGTCGAGACCGAGGAGCTCCCCCAGGGCGTCCTCGGCGAGAGCTGCGCGGTGATGATGTACCTCGCGAGCCGCGAGGGCCGCGACGACCTCTATCCGACCGATCTCGGCCGGCGCGCGATGGTCGACGCCGCGAACTTCTACACGATGAGCATCCTCTATCCGCTCCTGACGCGCGCGACCTACCCGCGCTTGGGCTTCCCGGGCTATCCAGGGGAGGTCTCCACGTCGGAAGCCTCGGAGGAAGACAAGGAAGCCGCGCGCAAGACCGCGGAAAAGGCGCTCCCTCGCATCCTCGACACGTATCGCAAGTTCTACGGGGTCGATAAAGGCTTCATCGGCGGCGGCGAGAGCCCGACGATCGCCGACATCCGGCTCGCGAGCACGCTGGAGTTCCTCGCGGTCATGGACACCGAGCTCCCGGACTGGGCGAAGGACTACATGCAGCGAGTCGAGTCGGCGCTCGGGGATGCGTACAGCGAGCCGGCAGCGGACGTCCGTGGATACATCGCGCAGGTGACAGAGCAGCCGGTCGCCGGCTAGCTGCGTTCGAGGACGATCACTTCCGGGAGCCTGGAACCCCTTTTAGGCGGGCGACGGCAACTCTCAACTCTCCTAACGGGGTCAGACCCCTTTCGGAGGGTTCGTACGGTTTGCCGAGGTTCAGCACCGTTTGGCCTCGGCCAAATCCCACGGATCGAGTTGAGGTCGAGCCTCAGCGCTTAGGCATCAAGCGGGGGGCGCGCTGTCACTCGACCGCTTCCAGGATCTCCCACTCGTCCGGGACGCCCTTCAGGGCGTGGGTTCCGCGATCGACGAAGCTCAGGCCAGAGCCGGTGACGAGGTCCCTCACTGTCCGCGACACAAGCACCTCGCCGGCCCCGGCCAGCGCGAGCACGCGGGCCGCGATGTGAACGCCGATGCCGGCCAGCCCTTCGCTGCGTCGCTCGACCTCGCCCGTGTGGAGCCCTACACGGATCTCCAGGCCGAGCGTCCGCAGGCGATCGCGGAGGGCGAACGCGCAACGAACGGCGCGTGCCGGGCCGTCGAAGCTCGCGAGCAGCCCGTCGCCCGTGAAGTCGGCGATCGCTCCACCGAAGCGCACGACCTCCGTCCGTGCGAGCTCGTCATGCCGCTCGAGCAATTCACGCCATCGGGCATCGCCCAACTCGACCGCCCGTGGGGTCGAGTCGACGATGTCCGTGAACAGCACCGTGGCGAGAACTCGGTCGGTTGTGTGCGCCGCTCGGGCGCCGGTGAGGAACTCCTCGACCTCGTCGATGACGACGTCGATGTCGCCGACGGCGAGCCCGTAGTCGGCGCCGGGTACGGCCACGAAGCTCGAGCCCTCGATGTGGTCCGCGACATACCGGCCCTGGTCGGCCGTGACGATGGGGTTGTCCACCCGGTGAACGACCAAGCGTCGGCACCTTGATCGCCGGCAGGACGTCCCGAACGTCGAGCTCGAAGAGCATGCGCATGACAGCCGCTGCCGTGGACGGGCTTGCGGAGAGGCGAAAGAAACGCCCCCATGCCTCCAACGCAGCGGAATCGCCAAGGAGGGTCGGATTGATCGCGGCAATCAGGTCGTCGCGACCCCACGTTTGCTCGGCCATCGAGACGAGGCGCTCCCGCACGTCCGGCGGTGCGCCGATCTCGTATCCCGGCGCCGCCGAGATGCGTGCGGTCGCGTTTACGAGGACAAGTGCGATCGTCCGCTCCGGATACGTCGCGGCGAAGAGCTCCGCCATCGGCGACGCCTCGGCGACACCCATGATCGCGGCCCGCTCGAGGCCAATGTCGTCCATCACGGCGGACACGTCGTCCATCCAGTCCTCGAGCGGTGGTAGCTCCTTCGACGGGATCGGATCCGAGAGGCCCATCCCGTACTTGTCGAACGAGATCAGCCGGCTGAACGAGGAGAGGCGGCGAAGGTAGCGCACATAGCCGGGTATCTCCCACCGGGCCTCGACATGACTGAACCAAGTCGAGACGAGCACGACGTCGAGAGGATGCTCTTCGCCGACGACCTGGTAGGCGATGTGGGCGTCACCTTTCTTCGCGTATCTCGTTTCGGGGATCACAAGCAGACCAGAGTGCCACGCATCCCGAAGGTCAGACGAGCCCGAACGCCTACGATGACCGGCGACGCGAATGTCGAGACCCGAAGCAGCAACTACCACCGAGTCGCAGCTGGAGCAGTACCGCGCCGAGCTGACGGCGTACTGCTACCGGATGCTGGCCTCACCCTTCGAGGCCGAGGACGCCGTCCAGGAGACGATGCTGCGCGCCTGGCGGAGCATGGACCGCTTCGAGGGCCGCGCATCGCTCCGCTCGTGGCTCTACCGGATAGCGACGAATGTCTGCCTCGACATGCTCGCCGGCCGAGAGCGGCGCGCCCGGCCGATGGATCTCGGCCCCGCTCAGGAGCCCATCGAGTCCAACTTGCACACGTTGCCGGAGACCACGTGGATCCAGCCGGTGCCTGACAGCCTTGTCGCGGAAGGTGACCCCGCGGAGGTCGCCGTCTCGCGGGAGACGATCCGGCTCGCCTTCGTGGCGGCCCTTCAGCATTTGCCTCCGCGCCAGCGTGCGGTGCTGATCCTCTCTGAGGTCCTCCGCTGGAAGGCGAGCGAGGTGGCGGAGCTCCTCGAAACCAGCGTCGCGTCGGTGAACAGCGCGCTGCAGCGGGCGCGTGCGACGCTCGAGGCGAGCGACGTCAGCGCCTCGGAAACGTCGCCGTCGGTGCACGAGGCCGATTCCGAGCTCCTCGCCCGCTACGTGGCGGCCTTCGAGGCCTACGACATCGACGCGCTCACCTCGCTGATCAAGGAGGACGCGAAGCAGTCGATGCCTCCGTTCGACATGTGGCTGAAGGGACGCGACGACATCTTCGCGTGGTGGCTCGGCCCAGGAATCGGCTGCCGCGACTCGCGCATGATCCCCGTGGAGTCGGCAAACGGATCGCCGGCGTTCGGCCAGTACAAGCCGAGTCCCGACGGTGGACACGAGCCCTGGGCGCTCCAGGTGCTCGAGGTCGAGGACGGCCGGATCGTCGAGCTCACGTTCTTCCTCGACACGGAGACGCTCTTCCCGCTCTTCGGGCTGCCGCTCAGCCTGGACTAATCCGGCAAGACCTGGGTCAGCCCCATGAAGGCGACGAGCTCGAGCAGCTCGTCCGAGGCATGGCGCAGGCGAACCTCGCAGCGATGACGCCGGGCCGCGAGCTGGAGCCGGCAGAGGGCATCCACCGTCACCGCGTCGGGCTCGACGCCGTGCACGTCGCACAGAGCGACTCCCGCGCCGCATTCGCTCAAGGCCGCGTGGAAACGCTTGCGCAGCCCGGGCAGATCGGCACGGGAGATCGGGCCGCGGATGGCAAAGGCGACCAGGTTCGGCGCTGGGGCGCCCATCGGAAGACAGACCGGCCGGCGGCCCGAAATTCATCGGTGCGCGACCGATGACTTCTACGGCGGGGCTCCGTCTTAACCCTTCAGACCGATGAGATCCGCGAAAGGACGCGACTGATGATCGTTGACTGCAGCCGGCGCTGGCTCGCGCTGTATGTCCTCTGCCTCGGCGACCTGATGATCGTTCTCGACACGACGATCGTGAACGTCGCTCTGCCGTCGATCAGGACCGACCTCGGCTTCTCCGAGGCGTCGCTGGCCTGGGTCGTGAACGCCTATGTGCTGACCTTCGGCGGTTTTCTGCTGCTCGGCGGGCGCCTGGGCGACCTCTTCGGCCACCGTCGGCTGTTCCTCATCGGCATCACGCTGTTCACCGCCGCCTCGCTGGCCTGCGGGATCGCGACGTCGCAGGGGTTCCTCGTCGGCGCGCGCGCGGTGCAGGGGATCGGCGGCGCGATCGTCGCGGCCGTCGCCCTTTCGCTGATCATGACCCTCTTTACCGAGCCGGCCGACCGGGCGAAGGCGATGGGCGTCATCGGCTTCGTCGCCGCCGGCGGGGGAAGCGTGGGCGTGCTGCTCGGAGGCGTCCTGACCGACGTGCTCAACTGGCACTGGATCTTCCTGGTCAACCTGCCGATCGGCGTGACGGTCTTCGCGCTCTGCCTCGTCCTGCTGCCGCCGGGACGCGGCCTGGCCACCGCGGCGCGGCTCGACGTCGGCGGCGCGGTCACTGTCACCGCCTCGCTCATGATCGCCGTCTACGCGATCGTCAACGGGAACAAGGTGGGGTGGACCTCCGGCCGCACGCTCGGGCTGCTCGCCGTCGCCGTCGCACTGATGGCGCTCTTCCTGGCGATCGAGTCGCGCGTGCGCGAGCCGCTCGTGCCGCTTCGGCTCTTCCGCCTGCGCAACGTCGCGACCGCCAACGTGGTCGGCGTCCTGTGGTCGGCGGCGATGTTCGCGTGGTTCTTCCTCTCGGCGCTCTATCTGCAGCTCGTCCTCGGGTACAGCTCACTCGAAGTCGGGCTCGCGTTCCTGCCGGCCACGTTGATCATGGCCTCGTTCTCGCTCGGCCTCTCCGCCACGCTCGTCATGCGCTTCGGCATCAGGGCTCCCATTGCGACTGGAATGCTGCTGGTCGCCATCGGGCTCGGGCTCTTCGCGCGGGCGCCGGTAGACGGGAACTTCGTCGTCGACGTGCTCCCGAGCATGCTCGTGCTCGGGCTCGGTGTCGGCATGGCGATGAACCCGGTGCTGCTCGCCGCCATGAGCGACGTCAAGCCGAGCGAATCCGGGCTTGCCTCCGGGCTCGTCAATACCTCGTTCATGATGGGCGGGGCGCTCGGTCTCGCCGTCCTCGCGAGCATCGCGGCCTCTCGGACCGACAGCTCGGCTGCCTCGGGCGACGATCATCTCGCCGCGCTCACCTCGGGCTACCACGCCGCGTTCCTCGTCGGTGCGCTGTTCGCCGGGGTAGCGGCGGCCGTTGCGGCCGCGCTCATCCGGGCGACGCCGGCGACTGCGCACGGCGAGGTCGAGGAAGAGCCCGCGGTCGAAGCGGCCTAGCGCGCGCGTACACTTGAAGCATGTTGCAACGGCTGTCGGTGCGGCTGGCGCCGATCACGTCGAGGGCGGCCGAGTACGGCCCCGCCGTGCCTGTCTGTTGCAACGCCTGCCGAACCTGCACGACGACGAACGTCGTGAGCTTGATCCTCGGCGCCGGAACCGCAGCAACACTCGCTGCGAGCCGCCTCGTCGCCCGGGTCGTCGATTCGCGCTCCTTACGGGACGACTAGAACGTCGGCCCGGGCGCTTCGCATGAGCCTCGAGTCGAGCGGTCCCCGGGCGCGATGGCGGCTCTCACTCCGGCCGACGACGATCGTTTCAGCGTTCTTCTCCTCAGCCGCGGCAAGGATCTCGGTCGCCGGATCGCCAACTGCCTCGATGAGCTGCGCTTCGATGCCGCGACTGTCGAGGGCGATCCTTGCCTCGCGGAGGATTCTCGCTTGCCTGCCGCGCTCTTCGTCAGTGACCGTCACCAGTCGGGAGCTGACCGACTGGGCTTGAATCACGTTGATGACCGCGAGCTCGCCGCCAGGGCCGAGGAGATCCGCCGCGTGCTGCAGCGCGCGTTTCGCGGCCGGGGATCCGTCGTAGGCGAGCAGGAGCACGTGTCTTTCATAGCGCGGTTGCTTAGCCCGCGGCGTTAGCAGAGCGTCAAGAACGCCCGGTTCGACGTAGAAGTTCCGTTAAAGCCTGTCTTTGTAGCCCAAGGCACGGTATACCGCTGACGTGCGCGACATCGTCTTCGTCGGCGTCGTCCTCGGCTTCTTCGCGATCGCTGTCCTCTTCGTCTACGCCTGCCGGCTCATGCTCGGCGAGGGCCGGCAATGAGCTGGGAGAACGCGCTCGGGCTGATCGTCTCGGTCGTCGTGCTCGGCTACCTCGTCTACGCCCTCATCGCGCCCGAGCGCCTCGGATGAGCGGAGCGAACTGGCTCCAGCTCGCCGTGCTCGTCGGCGCCCTGTTCGTGACGACTCCGCTGCTCGGCATGTACCTGGCCCGCGTGCTCGACGGTGGCCCTGCGCCTGGTGACCGGGTCTTCTTACCGCTCGAGCGGGTCATCTATCGGGTCACCGGAGTCGACCCGAGCCGCGAGCAGGCTTGGAACGTCTATGCGCTTTCGCTACTCGCCTTCAGCTTCGTCTCGGTCGTCGGCCTCTACCTGCTCCAGCGTCTGCAGGGCTCGTTGCCCCTGAACCCGACCGACGTCCCAGGGGTGCCTCCGGCCCTGGCCTTCAACACGGCTGCCAGCTTCGTCACGAACACGAACTGGCAGAACTACGGGGGCGAGTCGACGATGAGCCATCTGACCCAGATGGCGGGGCTCACCGTGCAGAACTTCGTCTCCGCCGCTGTCGGAATCGCCGTCGCCGTCGCCCTCGTGCGTGGCCTCGTCCGCCGCCGGTCGGACACGATCGGGAACTTCTGGGCCGACCTGACACGGTCGACGACGCGTGTCCTCCTGCCGCTTTCGATCGTCCTTGCGCTCGTCCTCGTCAGCCAAGGCGCCGTCCAATCGCTGCGCGGAAGCGCCGAGGCCGCGACGGTCGAAGGCGCGACCCAAACGATCTGGCGCGGCCCAGTCGGGAGCCAGGAAGCGATCAAGGAGCTCGGCACGAACGGAGGCGGTCCGGCGAACGCGAACTCCGCACACCCCTTCGAGAACCCGACTCGGCCTTCACAAACCTGCTCGAGATGCTCGCGCTCCTGGCGATCCCGTTCGCCCTGACGTACACCTTCGGCAGGCTCGTCGGCAACCAGCGGCAGGGCTGGGCGCTCTTCGCAGCGATGTTCGTCCTCTGGATCGGGTCTGCCGGCATCGCGACGTACTTCGAGACCAACGGCAATTCCAAGCTGGAGGCGGTCGGCGCGAACCAGGACGCAGGGAACATGGAAGGGAAGGAGGTGCGGTTCGGCTCCGCCGCTACCGGCCTCTTTGCCGCGTCCACTACGGGCACGTCGACCGGAGCCGTCATCGGCGCCCACGACAGCTTCACTCCGCTGGGTGGAGCGGTGCCACTCGTGAACATGATGCTCGGGGAGGTCTCGCCGGGTGGAGTCGGCGCCGGGCTCTACGGCATGCTGATCTTCGCCCTGCTCTCCGTTTTCATCGCCGGCCTGATGGTGGGGAGAACGCCCGAGTACCTCGGCAAGAAGATCCAGGCGACGGAGATGAAGCTCATCACCGTGTACATCCTCATCGTCCCGACGCTGATCCTCGTCTTCTCGGGGATCTCGGTGCTGCTGGACCAGGCGAAGTCGTCGATCCTGAACCCAGGGCCGCATGGCCTCTCCGAGGTCGTCTACGCCTTCACTTCGACCGCAAACAACAACGGCTCTGCCTTCGGCGGGCTGACCGGGAACACGGATTGGTTCAACACGACGCTCGGCATCTCCGTCCTGTCCGGCCGCTTCTTGCCCATCGTGCTCGTTCTCGCGATCGCCGGCTCGCTCGCCCGCAAGCAGCCAGTGCCTCCCTCCGCCGGCACGTTCCCGACAGGGACGCCGCTCTTTGCCGGGCTTCTGGTCGGCGTCATCCTCATCGTCGTCGCGCTCACCTACTTCCCGGTGCTCGCGCTCGGGCCGATCCTGGAGCATCTGAGCTTATGACGGATCCGGTTAAACCTTCGATTGAGTCGACCGGTCATTTCCGACGGACGAGCGGGCAATGCCCGCACGTCCTCATGGTCGGCACCGCAAGCGGCGCCTCATGACTCTCCGGAACGAGCCTCGGTCACTCTTCGACCGCGAGATCCTGGTGCGGGCGGCGGGCGAAAGCGTTGTCAAGCTCGACCCGCGCCGGATGATGGGCAACCCGGTCATGTTCGTGGTCGAGATCGGGAGCGTCCTCGTCACGGTGCTCGCGATCATCGACCCGAGCGTCTTCGCCTGGCTCGTCGCGATCTGGCTCTGGTTCACCGTCCTCTTCGCGAACTTCGCCGAGGCCGTCGCCGAAGGGCGTGGCAAGGCGCAGGCGGACGAGCTCCGCAGGATGCGGGCGGAGACGATCGCGCACAGGCGGCGCGACGGCTCGCTCGAAGACGTTCCCGGATCGGCGCTTCGCCCGGGGGACGAGATCGTCGTCTCCGCCGGTGAGGTGATCCCGGGAGACGGAACGGTCATCGAAGGCATCGCGAGCGTGGACGAGTCGGCGATCACGGGCGAGTCGGCCCCGGTTATCCGAGAGTCGGGCGGCGACCGGTCTGCCGTGACCGGCGGTACACGAGTGCTCTCGGACCAGATCGTGGTTCTCATCACCGCCCAGCCCGGCGAGAGCTTCCTCGACCGCATGATCGCCCTCGTCGAGGGCGCGGAGCGGCAGAAGACTCCGA
The DNA here is from genome assembly GCA_963842235.1 of uncultured Actinomycetes bacterium. Classification (GTDB taxonomy): domain Bacteria; phylum Actinomycetota; class Thermoleophilia; order Gaiellales; family Gaiellaceae; genus JACDAN01. Next base: position 628,393 of record CAWJFT010000001.1, read on the forward strand.
ACGAGATCGCCCTCAACATCCTGCTGGCCGGGCTGACGATCATCTTCATGCTCGCGGTCGTGACGCTCCAGCCCTTCGCCATCTACTCCGGCTCCGAGCAGGACGTCATCGTGCTCGTGGCCCTGCTCGTCTGCCTGATCCCGACGACGATCGGCGGATTGCTCTCAGCCATTGGCATCGCCGGCATGGACCGCCTCGTCCGGCGAAACGTCCTGGCGCTCAGCGGGCGAGCGGTCGAGGCGGCGGGCGACTGCTCCACGCTGCTCTTGGACAAGACCGGGACGATCACGCTCGGCAACCGTCAGGCCGCTGAGTTCCTGCCGCTGCCGGGCGTCGACGAGCGCGAGCTGGCCGATGCCGCGCAGCTCTCGAGCCTCGCCGACGAGACCCCGGAGGGGCGCTCGATCGTCGTCCTCGCCAAGGAGCGCTACGGGCTGCGTGAGCGCGAGGTCCACGTCGGCACGCTCGTCCCCTTCACCGCGGAGACGCGAATGAGCGGCGTCGACCTCAACGGGAGCTCCGTTCGCAAGGGTGCCGCCGACGCGATTCGGCGCTGGGTCGAGGAGGGTGGCGGCACAGTTCCCGCCGAGCTCGAGCCGATCGTGGAACGCATCGCCCGCTCGGGCGGAACGCCGCTCGTCGTTGCGACGAAGGCGAAGCCGCTCGGCGTCGTCCACCTCAAGGACGTCGTCAAGGAGGGGCTGCGCGAGCGCTTCGCCGAGCTGCGCGCGATGGGGATCCGGACGATCATGATCACGGGCGACAACCCGCTCACCGCCCGGGCGATCGCAGAGGAATCCGGCGTCGACGATTTCCTCGCCGAGGCAACGCCCGAGGACAAGATGGCGCTGATCCGGCGCGAGCAGGAGGGTGGCAATCTCGTCGCGATGACCGGCGACGGCACGAACGACGCGCCGGCGCTGGCGGCCGCGGATGTCGGCGTGGCCATGAACACGGGCACTCAGGCGGCGCGCGAGGCCGGGAACATGGTCGACCTCGACTCGAACCCGACGAAGCTGATCGACATCGTCGAGATCGGCAAGCAGCTGCTGATCACGCGGGGATCGTTGACGACGTTCTCGATCGCGAACGACGTTGCGAAGTACTTCGCGATCATCCCGGCGATGTTCGCGGGGACGTTCCCCGAGATGGACCGGTTGAACATCATGCAGCTCCAAAGCCCCCATTCGGCGATCACGTCGGCGGTGATCTTCAACGCCCTGATCATCGTCGCGCTGATCCCGCTCGCCCTGCGCGGCGTGCGCTTCCGAGCGCAGTCGGCGGCGTCCGTCCTGCGCCGGAACCTGCTCCTGTACGGGCTCGGAGGGATCATCCTGCCGTTCATCGGGATCAAGCTGATCGACCTCATCATCGGAAACGGGCTCGGTCTCTGATGCGCCGCCAGATCGTCCCCGCCATCCTCGTCTTCCTCAGCTTCACGGTGCTCACGGGTCTCGCTTATCCGCTCGTCATCACCGGCGTCGCCCAGGTCGCGTTTCCGAACCGCTCGGACGGGTTTCTCGTGAAGCGGGACGGGAGGGTGGTCGGTTCCCGCCTGATCGGGCAGGCCTTCGCGGCGCCGCGCTACTTCCACCCGCGCCCGTCGGCGGCCGGGGACGGGTATGACGCGATGTCGAGCTCGGCGTCGAACCTTGGCCCGACGAACGAGGAACTGCTTTCCGAGGTGCGCAAGCGCACTGACGCTTATCGTCGGGAAAACGATCAGACCGGCGAGGTGCCGGGCGATGCGGTTACGGCGTCGGGCTCCGGCCTCGATCCGCACATCTCACGCGCCAACGCCCGTGCCCAGGCGCCGCGTGTCGCACGGGTGCGCGGGATGGCGGTCGACGACGTGCTCGAGCTCATCGACGAGCACACCGAAGGCCGCTCGCTCGGCTTCCTCGGCGACCCGGGTGTCAACGTCCTCGAGCTCAACTTAGCGCTCGACTCGGCGTAGCCTTTCGGTATGGCCAGAGGCGAGCTCCGTGTCTATCTCGGCGCGGCAGCCGGCGTCGGCAAGACCTACGCGATGCTGAACGAAGGACACCGCCGGCGCGAGTACGGCGAGGACGTCGTCGTCGGCTTCGTCGAGCCACACAAGCGGGCGAAGACGGCCGCGCAGGTCGGCGATCTCGAGGTCATCCCACGCAAGCAGATGGAGTACCGCGGGGCAACGCTCGAGGAGATGGACGTCGATGCCATCCTCGCGCGTCGGCCGCAGGTTGCGCTCGTGGACGAGCTCGCGCACACGAACGTCCCGGGGTCGCGCAACGAGAAGCGCTGGCAGGACGTCGAGGAGCTGCTCGAGGCAGGGATCAACGTGATCTCGTCGCTCAACATCCAGCACCTCGAGTCGCTGAACGACGTCGTCGAAGAGATCACCGGCGTCAGGCAGCGCGAGACCATTCCCGACGAGGTGGTCCGCCGCGCCGACGAGCTTCAGCTCGTCGACTTGACGCCGGTCGCGCTGCGCAACCGGCTCGCACGTGGCGACGTCTACCCGCCCGAACGGATCGACACCGCCCTTGCCAACTACTTCCGGCCGGGCAACCTCTCCGCGCTGCGCGAGCTCGCGCTTGCCTGGCTGGCAGACCGAGTCGACGAGGGACTGGACGACTACAGGCGGCGGCACGGGATCGAGGAGCCGTGGGAGACGCGCGAGCGCGTACTCGTTGCGCTGACGGGTTCCCCGGACGGTGAGCGGCTCATCCGCCGAGCTGCGCGAATCGCGCAGCGCACGAAAGGTGAGCTCGTCGCCGTGCACGTGATCCCGCAAGACGGCCTCGCCGCGCCTGCGGCGAAGCTGCTCGAGCGTCAGCGCGAGCTCGTCGCCGAGCTAGGCGGCAGCTACCACGAAGTCGTCGGCGAGGACATCGGAGACGCACTCCTCGACGCTGCGCGGTCGCTGAACGTTACGCAGATCGTGATGGGAGCTAGCCGTCGCTCGAGATGGCAGCGGCTGACGCGAGGATCGGTGATCGGCAAGGTGATCCGCGGGTCCGGGACGCGAATCGACATCCACGTTGTCAGCCATCCGGGTGCGGCTGAAGAGGCCTTCGCGCTGCCGCGGACCCGTCGGCCGGCAACACTGCCACGAAGACGGGTCGCGATCGGGCTCGCACTCGCAGCGGTTGGGCCGCCGGCTCTCGCTGTGGTGCTCACCCAGCTCCGGGAGCAGATCGGGTTGCCGAGCGTGCTGCTCCTCTTCCTATTGCTGGTCGTCGGGGTTTCCGCCGTCGGCGGGCTCCTGCCGGCGCTCGTCGCCGCGGTCAGCGGCTTCCTGCTGGTCAACTGGTACTTCACGCCGCCGCTCTACACGCTCACCATCAGCGAGGGAGAGAACATCCTCGCCCTCGTCGTTTTCCTCGCTGTCGCCGTCACCGTCAGCGTGTTGGTCGACCTCGCTGCGCGGCGCGCCGCCGAGGGCAGACGCGCCCGCGCCGAGGCCGAGGCCCTCTCCCGCCTGGCCGGCTCGTCTCCTGCCCCGGCAGTGCTCGAGAGCTTGGTCCGCGTGCTCGGGTTGGACGGCGCTGCCGTGCTGCACCGCGAGGAACGCGGCTGGCGGATCGAGGCATCGAGTGGCGAGCGTGCGCCTGAAACGCTCGCGGCGGCCTCCTCGACGATCGACCTCGACGCCGAGCACGTGCTCGCGCTCGCCGGCGGGCCGGTGCGCAGCCAGGACGAGCGGGTGCTGGAAGCGTTCGCCAAGGAGCTCGCCGCTTCTGTCGAGCTCGGCGACCTCGAGGCCGAGGTCGAGGCAGCCGGGGTGCTCTCAGCCGCGAACGACCTGCGTGCGGCGATTCTGTCGGCCGTCTCCCACGACCTGCGGACGCCGATCTCCGCGATCAAGGCGTCCGTCACGAGTCTGCTTCAACAGGATGTCCCATGGACGCCGGAGGCGCGCCGCGAATTCCTCGACACCATCGACGAGGAAACCGATCGCCTGAACGCGCTCGTCGGGAACCTGCTCGACATGAGCCGCCTGCAGACCGATGCGCTCGAGATCATGCCCTCTCAGGTCGGCCTCGACGAGGTGCTCCCCGCTGCGCTTCACAGCCTCGGCCTCGCCGACGGAGCCGTCGACCTCGATGTGCCCGAGACACTGCCGCGGGTCCTCGCCGACCCCGGCCTGCTCGAACGCGCCCTCGCCAATGTGATCCAGAACGCCGTCCGCTTCTCTCCGCCTGGTCAGCCGCCTCGCGTGACGGCCGGAGCAATCGACAGCGAAGTTCACGTGCGGATTGTCGACCGTGGGCAAGGTGTCCCGCGCGAGCAGCGCGAGCGGCTGTTCATGCCCTTCCAGCGCCTGGGAGACTCCGGTCAGGACGAGGGTGTCGGGCTAGGCCTGGCCGTGGCGAAAGGCTTCGTCGAGGCGATGGGCGGCGAGATCGAGGTCGAGGAGACGCCCGGCGGCGGGCTCACCGTGGTCGCACGCCTCCGGGTCGCGGAATGACCCGAATCCTCGTCGTCGACGACGAGCCGCAGATCCTCCGTGCGCTCGGCACGAATCTCCGTGCACGCGGGTACGACGTCGAGCTTGCGCCCAACGGCGAGGCGGCGCTCACGATCGCGGCCCGCAAGCATCCGGACCTCGTCATCCTCGACCTTGGCCTGCCGGGAATCGACGGCACCGAGGTGATCCGCGGTCTCCGCGGCTGGACCGCCGTCCCGATCATCGTCCTCACCGTTCGGGAGACGGAAGGCGACAAGGTGGCCGCTCTCGACGCGGGTGCGGACGACTACGTCACGAAGCCCTTCGGCATGGACGAGCTCCTGGCCCGGCTGCGTGCGGCGTTGCGCCGGGCGGCGCCGGCCGAGGAGGAGGCCGTCGTGGAGACCGAGGACTTCAGCGTCGACCTCACGGCGAAGCGAGTCACGAGGTCCGGGGGGAGGTCCGGCTGACGCCGACCGAGTGGCACGTCGTCGAGATGCTCGTGCGAAACGCGGGGAGGCTCGTCACCCAGCGACAGCTCCTGCAGGAGGTCTGGGGCCCGCATTACGAGAAGGAGACGAATTACCTCCGCGTGTACCTCGCGCAGATTCGGAAGAAGCTCGAGCCGGATCCCGCGAGGCCCCGCTACTTCCTCACCGAAGCCGGTATGGGCTATCGCTTTCAGCCGTAACGGTTTGACATATCGACGAACGTCGTTACGATAAACGTCGATATGAAGTCGCTCGACGTGATCGACTGCTGTCTTCCGCTCGGCGTTGAACGCCTCGATGACGACCAGGCCGACGCGGCGGCGGCACTGTTCAAGGCCCTCGCTGATCCAGCCCGAGTGAAGGTCGTAAGCATGCTGGCTCGGAGCGACGAGCCGGTATGCGCCTGCGAGTTCATCCCTAGCCTCGGCCTGACGCAGGCGACGGTGAGTCACCACCTGAAGAAGCTCACCGACGCAGGGCTGCTCGAGCGCGAACAGCGCGGCAAGTGGGCCTACTTCTCCCTCAACCCCGAGGCGGTCTCGCGCCTCGAGGGACTCGTTCGAATTCCGGAGGTCGTTGCATGAACACCACCGAGGAAACGCTTCGCGAGCAGGTGCGGGAGCGCTACGCGCAGGCAGCGAACGCCGCCTCGACCGGCGGCTGCGGCTGCAACGAGGACGGCGGCTGCTGCGGCAACGTCGCCTGCGACGGGACGGAGGATGCGTTCGGCGAAGGCCTCTACGACGCCGAGCAACGCGGCGAGCTTCCTGACGCGGCGTTGCTGGCCTCGCTCGGCTGTGGGAACCCGACCGCGGTGGCGGAGTTGCGCGAGGGCGAGGTGGTGCTGGACCTCGGCTCGGGCGGCGGCATCGACGTGATCCTGTCGGCCAAGCGGGTCGGCCCGACCGGAGTGGCGTACGGGCTCGACATGACCGACGAGATGCTCGCGCTCGCACGGCGCAACGCGCAGGAGGCGAGCGTGACCAACGTTCACTTCCTGAAGGGCGTGATCGAGCAGATTCCGCTTCCCGCCGACTCGATCGACGTCGTGATTTCGAACTGCGTCATCAACCTGTCCGTGGACAAGCCGTCCGTTCTTGCTGAGCTGGGGCGGGTGGTCAAGCCCGGCGGCCGGCTCGGGATCAGCGATGTCGTCGCGGAGGATCGCCTGGGCGTCGACGAGCGCGCCGAGCGCGGGAGCTATGTCGGCTGCATCGCGGGCGCGCTGTCGCGCAGCGAGTACGTGGATGGTCTCGAGGCGGCGGGCTTCGCCGACATTTCGGTCGAGTTCACGCACGATGTGGCCGACGGGATGCACGGCGCAATCGTCAAGGCCCTCAAGCCGGTCTAGATCGTCTCCACCACCAGGCCGCCGCGCCGCCCAGCGCAAGGGCGGCCAGCGGGAAGATCAGCACTGCGTGGAAGCGGCTCGTGGGTAGCGGCTTGTAGTCGAGGCTTCCCTTCAGCGCCGAGCGCTGCCCGCCGATCAGCATGGGCACCGACCAGTCGAAGATGTGGTGAGGCACGCGCCTCGCCCGGCGGACCTGCGGTGGATCGATCGGGCTCATCCAGTGGATCCGGTGGTCGTGCCACTCGTAGTACGACTCGTCGCCGACCTTCGTCCAGTCCGGCGACGCCTTTGGGTCCGCCTGGTCCGGGAGGGCCACGCGGCCGTAGCGGTCGTCGTTCAGATATGTCGCGGGCGAGCGGGCATTGCGGTAGACGGCGTCCGGGGTCAGGCGGAGGTACGGCTCGCGCGAGTAGCCGAAGACGACGATCGTCTTGCCCGTTTCGTTGCGGAGCCCGATCCGGTCGTCACTTTCCAGCACCGTCGCCTGGAGGCCGCGAGCCGGCGGCAGGACGGCGGTGACTGTCGACCTGTAGCCGCGCGCCCCACCGCCGCCGTGTGCGGCGGCGGCGGGGGACACGAGCAGCGCGATGAGCGCCGCAACGACGACGGCTCGGGTCACGCGCGCCTGCGCAAGAGCGCCACTGCGAGCGCTACGAGCGCTGCGGCCAGGCCGGCGATGCCGAAACCGAGCGCGAGGTTGGCGCGCCTCAAGTCGCTCCCGTCACTCGTCGTCTCTGCAGCAGCGGGTGCCGCCTCGAGGGTGACCTGCGGTGCCGGCTCGTCGGCGTCCGGCGCGCCGATCCAGCGGACGACCTCGCCGTTCGAGTACGTCTGTACGGCCGGGAAGGTCAGCTTCGCGCCGGGATCGTTCGGAACCTTGGCGCTCAGGCCGAACTCGTCGAACTCGCCCGGTGCGATCGTCCCGCCCTGCCAGGTGACGGTCCCGACCTGCTCGGTGATGGTCTCGCCTTCGAGCGTGACCGGCGTGGCGAGCTTCTCCATCGTCACGGAACGCTTCCATCCCGGCTTCGGCTGGAAACTGACCTCGACGAGCCCTTTCGGCAGCTTGACGACGAGCTTCGTGGTGGAGGCGTTCTCTCGTTCGTTGGGAACGCGAACGTCGAAGCGGGCGAAGCTGTCCGCCTGGACCGCGTCCGGGTTGACCGTGACGTGAGCGGCCGCGGCCGGCGCGAAGACGAGCGCAGCGCCGAGGAGAGGAACGAGAGTGCGTCGTAGCATCAGGGGCCCTTTCTGATCGGGATGGAGACGGTCGTGGTCAGCGCCTCGAACTCGCCCCGGCGCGCCTCGACGCGAAGCTGCCAGTCGCCGGCGAGCGCGAGCTGCGCCCCATGGACCGCGTAGTGACCGGGCGCCAGTGGATGCGCCGGGAACCGAAGCGGACCGAGGTTCTGGCTCGGCAGCGACGCTGCGAGATTCAGCTCGTCGACGTCAGCCGGCCGTCCGGAGCGGTCGGTCAGGTAGACATGGATGATGTTCAGGCCGGTCGTCGCAGGGTCGGCGACGACGTTCGCCTCCAGCCCGCCGAGCGCCGCGGTGGTCGCGTAGGGACCGCTCGGCGCGACGCTGGCGCGCGCCGGCGGTTCGGTCACGAGCACCGAGGTGACGCCGACGATCGCGACGACGATCGCAAGCTCGGCGCCGGCCATCTGGAGGAAGCGACGCCGTTCGGCGACGGACGCAACGGCGTTTCGCAACCGCGGAACCGCGAACCGGTTGTTGTAGGCGCCCAGCGCGAGCACCGGCAGGACGAGCGCGATCTTGGCCAGCAGTAGCAGCCCGTAGGTCGTGTCCCACAGCCCGCGCCAGCTGCCGACCTCCTCGTACGCGTTGAACGTTCCGGCGACGAGCAGGACGGCCACGGATAAAACCGCGAGCCGAGAGAACAAGGGCACTGCCCGCGAGGCAAGCGGCCAGCGGTCGGTGCCGGCTGCGAGGAGCGCGATGACGACGAAGGCGAGCCCTCCGGTCCAGACGGCGCCTGCGGCAACATGGGCGAGGTCGGCGACCAGGGTGAGCCCGCCTCTCACGCTTGCGTGGCCCGACAGCGACGGAGTCACTGCAAGCGCGAGCGCCGGGGCAACGAGCAGCGTGGCCACCCGACCGCCGGGCCGTCTCGTCGCGACGAATGCAATGGCTCCGACGGCCGTCGCGAGCGCCGCCTGAAGGAGCCAGACCTTGCCGAACCGCGTGTCGAGCACGCTTCTGAAGCTCGTCCAGGTGGCAGCCTCGGAGAGCCCGAACCCGCCGCCCTTCGCTCCCTGGAGAACGATTCCGGCAAGCGCGATCACGGCAAGCAAACCTGCCCACACGCCGAGAACGGTCAGGAGTCGCGCCCTGAGCGGAGAGGCAGCCGACCGGAGCGGATAGGCGAGCGCGACGGCCCCGCCGATCACGAGCAGAAGCAGCGCGAAGTCGAAGAAGCGGACGATCGTGAAGAGGACGTCGACGCTCCGCGGCGTCCCGCCTCCGAGCACCTCGGCTGCGACGCCGCCCGAGTTCGCTCCAGGAGCGCCGACGTGGAAGACGAACGCGCCGGAAACCGGGTGCGAGTCGGCCGAGACGACTCGCCAGGTGGCCGTGTACGTCCCGTCGGCAAGCCGGCGACCGATTCCGACCTTGACCGTCTTCTCGTCCGGGCGCGCCACTCGGTCGTTGTCGACCCGCTTTGCCCGCGAGTCGTAGACGCGCACCGACCCGAACGCGCTCTCGACCGGTTCGTTGAAGCGCAGGACAACCGACTTCGGTGCCTTGTCGACGATCGCGTCGTTCGCAGGCGTGGACGACACCAGGATGGCGTGCGCAGACGCGATCGGCACGACGGCGAGCGCCGTGAACAGCACTGCAGCGAGATAGCTCGCCCGGACTTTCATTCGCTCCTTCTTCTTCGAATCGGACCGCATGGTTGGATGCGGCCCCTCACTGCTCAGAAGGAGGGGACGGGGGGCCCGCGCTCGCTCCACCCCTGCGACGAGACTGCGAGCGCGGGGAGGAGGTCCTCAGCCGGACGGCAGAGTGCGACCGCGGCGAGGCGATCGCGAGGCTGTTCGGCGAGGGCACGGCCGAGCTCGTCGGCCGCCTGGGCGAGGAGCCAGGCCAGGCCGAGCGCGATGACTGCGAGTGGAAGCTGGAGCGCAAGCCCGATCAGAACCGCCGGCTCGGTCAGCGTCCCCGCATGAACGTGACCCGAGTGGAGAAGCCGCTCCGTGAGCTCCTGGACGACGAACGCGACGGGCGGAAGAAGCGCGAAGAGCCACGGCGGCGATGCGGCCTTGCAGTCGCCCTTGAGAGCAGCTCGGATGCGTCCGATCAGCGAGGCTGCAATCAGCGTGAGGCCGATGGCCAGCAGGAGCGGGGCGTAGGCGAAGTACCCGTGTCCGCTGTCCTCGAGGAGATGCGCGCGGGCGTCTGGGTCGGCCACGGCCCAGCGATAGCCGAGCGAATGGCCCGCGAGGAGGCTCAGGACGAGCAAAGGCGCCGTCAATACCAGGGACAACCGGCCCTTCATGGCCCACATGCTACGGCCTCCTGAGGCGGGGGAGAAGGAGCGCGGCCTTCCCTTGGAATCCGCCTGAGGGTAGAACACCACCGTGGAAACCATCGTCGTCGGGATCGACGGTTCGGATGCCTCGAAGCAGGCCCTCCGCTGGGCGATCGAGGAGGCGCGCGTCCACGGCGCACGAGTGACCGCGCTGTACGCGTGGGAGCCGCCGGCGCCCGTGCCGGAGGTTGGGCCCATGCCGGCGATCGACCTCGTCGACTTCGTCGGAGAGTTTCGCGGCGCCGCCGAGAAGCGGGTGGCCGACATGGTCGAGGAAGTCGTCGGCGGCGACACGTCGGTCACCGTGGAGCCGGTCGCGGTCGAGGGCTCGCCGGCCGAGGCGCTGATCGACGCAACGCGCAACGCAGACCTCGTCGTCGTCGGCTCCCGCGGCCACGGCGGTTTCACGTCGCTCTTGCTGGGCTCGGTCAGCCACCAGGTGGCTCAGCATGCTTCGTGCCCGGTCGTGATCCACCGCGCGCGTCAGTAGCGTGAGCCGGCGGCGTTAGCGCAGGGGCTGCCAGTCCAAGTAGGCGTAGTCGAGCCCGCCGACCGTGAGCCGCTTCGGCTGCGTGCCGTCGGCGTTCATGACGTTGACGTCCACCTTCTTGGAATGGTGTCTGACGTAGGCGATTCGCCTGCCGTCGGGAGACCAGGCCGGCCAGGAATACCGGCCCGAATCCTTTGTGAGCCGTCGAAGCCCCGTGCCGTCGGCGCGGATCGTGTAGATGTCCTGTCGTCCTCGGAAGCTCCGCGCGAAGGCGATCTGGTTTCCATCAGGAGACCACTCGGGCATTGAGTCATGGCCGGAGGAGGTGTCCCCGACCGGTGGGACGGTCAGGCGCCGCTCGTTCGTTCCATCCTGGTCCATCACCCAGATCTCGTCGGTCCCGTAGGGCCCTCCCTTGGGGTTGGAACGAACGAAGGCGATCGTCTCGCCGTCCGGCGACCATGCGGGGATGCCTCCGTCGGTGGTCAGCCTGTGGGCGCCGGTCCCGTTGACGTTCATGACCCAGAGCCCGAACTTGCCCGACTGGCGATTGCTCTCGAACGCGATGCGCCGACCGTCCGGCGACCACGCCAGCTGGTCGTCGATCCACCGGTCGTGCGTCACCCGCCGAAAGCCGGTGCCGTTCGGGCGCATGACATAGATCTCGTACGCGCGCTCGGTGCTGGGCTGCGAACGATTGCTGATGTACGCGAGCCACTTTCCGTCGGGAGACCACCGCGGATACCGCTCGAAGGCGCGCCGGTGGGTGATACGCCGCTTCCGAGTCCCGTCCGCGCGCATGAGGTGGAGCTCGTAGTCGCCGTTCCGAACCTGCAGGCTCGAGAAGACGAGCTCGCCGTTCCGGCGCGGAACCGCGTTTCCGCTCGAAGTCGCCCCCGCGGCGAAAACAGCGAACGCCAACGACCCGAGCACACCGACCAGCAGAAACCGCGACACCATGTCGTCCAAGCTAGCAACAGAAAAGTGCAGTTTTGCTAGGAAACGATGCGGGAACGGTAAAGCTCGGAGGTTCGCCCAACCCGCTAGGGCAGCAGCTTGATCGCGCTGGCACCGCCGAGGCCGAGCGGCTCCTGGATGGCGATGTGGAGAAACTCGAGCTGCTCGAGCTGGCGCGCCCGCCGCAACGGGCCGACGTCGATCGGTCGCAGCCCTCCGCTCTCGACGAGCGACGCGACCTTCTGCTTCGCGGTGTCGTCGTCCCCGGCGATGAACACGTCGACTTGCTGTCCGGCCACCTCGCCCTTCGCGAGCACCCTCGCGAACACCGTGTTGAACGCCTTCACGACCGGCGTTCCGGACGGCACGAGCTTGGCCGTCTCCTCGGCCGAAGAGGTATCGGGCGGGATCGCGAGACCGTCCATGGTCTCGAAGTCGATCGGATTCGCGATGTCGACCACGACCTTGCCGGCGAGCTGGTCGCCGTACTCCTCGATCGCCGGAGCGATGCTCGGGTAGTAGAGGGCGAGCACGACGATCTCACCGCCGATCGAGCTCTTGTCGACGGCCGTTGCGGAGTCGCCGAGGTCGCCCGCGAGCGACTGCGCATCCGCGGGGTCGTTGTCGATGATCTCGACCTCGTGCCCGCCTGCGACCGCGCGGGTCCCGATGCCGCGTCCCATGTTCCCTGCTCCGATGATCGTGACTTTCATTCGAGTCCTCCTTCGCTGTCTCGCTCCAGCACTTGGCACTACCTACCCAAAGTGCTAACGATGCGATCGTGGTCAGTTTCAACGAGGGTCTACATGCTTTGAGCACCTGCGTCGCCCGACACCGGAGGCCGTCTCTGTCCTGATCCGCCAGCCGAGGAGGGGTTCTCTTCTGAACGTCGAGCACACGACCATGCGGCGGACAATCATTTTCAGGCTCGCCTGCGGCCTCTGGCCGGCTGACGCCGAACGACTCCTGGACGGCGTCCCCGCAACTCAATCGCAACCGGCCCTCACAGGGTGGGGAGAGAGGAGCGATCGATGAGTTCACCAGAGAAGCGCAACGTGGCGGCCCGGATGGGCCACTGGAGCGCGACACATCACAAGAGGGCGATCTGGGGCTGGCTCGGCTTCGTCCTCCTGGCCTTTGCGATCGGCCAGGTAGCGGGATTGCAGTCGCTCAAGCCCGAGGACACCGGCGTCGGCGAGTCGGGCCGGATGGACCGGCTCCTCGGCGACGAGTTCGAGACGCCCGCGGTCGAGCGGGTCATGATCCAGTCGGAGGCGCAGAAGGCGAGCTCTCCGGCCTTCAAAGCGGTGATCACGGACGTCGTCTCGCGCATGGACGCGCAGAAGGACGTCGCGAGCATCGAGTCGCCTCTGCAGCCCCTCAACGCGAACCTGATCTCGGCCGACGGGCACACGGCGCTCGTCGACCTGAAGATCGCCGGTGACCCCGATAATGCGGTCGACAAGATCGGCCCGATCGCCGACGAGGTGAAGGCCGCCGCGGCGGCCAACGCAGGCTTCGACATCGAGAGCTTCGGCGTCACCGCCGAGGAGCAGGTGGACCAGGCGTTCGCCGACGATCTCGCGAAGGCCGGGCTGCTCTCGATCCCGGTCACGCTGATCATCCTGCTCATCGCCTTCGGGAGCCTGGTCGCGGCCGGCATTCCGCTGCTCCTGGCGCTGAGCGCCGTGCTGGGAACGATGGGTCTGCTTGCGCTCTTCAGCCACGCGTTGCCGTTCGACGAGTCGATCGGGGCGCTCGTCCTCCTGATCGGCCTCGCCGTGGGCGTGGACTACTCGATGTTCTACTTGAAGCGCGAGCGGGAGGAGCGTGCCCGAGGTCGCACGGAGCAAGGCTCGCTCGAGGTGGCGGCGGCGACATCCGGCCGCTCGGTGCTGATCTCCGGGCTCACGGTGATGATCGCGATGGCAGGCATGTTCCTCACCGGCGATCCGACGTTCACGGGCTTTGGCCTGGCGACGATGACGGTCGTCGCGGTCGCCGTAATCGGGTCCCTGACCGTCCTCCCCGCCCTGCTGTCCTGGCTCGGCGACCGCGTCGAGAAGGTGCACGTCCCGTTCGTCGGACGGTCCCGGCGGCAGGACGGCGAGGGACGGATCTGGAGCGCGATCCTCACGCCCGTGCTGCGTCACCCGATCCTGGCGATCATCATCGCGGCGACGCCGCTCGTGGCGCTCGGGCTCGTCGCCTCGACCATGAAGCTCGCGCAGCCTGGCCCGGAGACGTTCCCGGACAGCTTGCCCGCTGTGCAGACGTACAAGAAGCTCCAGCAAGCATTCCCCGGTGGCGAGGTCCCGGCTGAGGTCGTGGTCAAGGCGGAGGACGTGACGACGCCGGCGATCCAGGAGGCGATCGGCCAGATGAAGTGGCGCGCCCTCGTCTACGCGGGCATGCGGGAGCCGATCACGACGGACATCAACGACAAGCACACGATCGCGGTCGTCTCGATCCCGGTTCCCGACAAGGCGACGGATGACAAGGCGAAGGCCGCGGTGGCCTCGCTCCGCGACGAGGTGCTGCCGACGTCGATCGGCCTCCTCGGCGACGAAGTCGACGACTACGGCGTCACGGGGTGGACCGCCCAGTCCGTGGACTTCAACCAGCTGATGAGGTCGAAGGCGCCGCTCGTCTTCGGGTTCGTGCTGATCTTCGCCTTCATCCTGCTGCTCCTGACGTTCAGGTCGATCGTCATCCCGATCAAGGCGATCATCCTGAACCTGCTCTCGGTGGCGGCGGCCTACGGGATCCTCGTGCTGGTCTTCCAGGGCGGCGTCGGCAAGGACATCCTCGGGTTCACGTATGAGGACGGCGTGGTCGCATTCCTGCCGATCTTCCTGTTCGTGATCCTCTTCGGGCTCTCGATGGACTACCACGTGTTCATCCTCAGCCGCGTCCGCGAAAGCTATGACAGCGGGATGAAGACGGAGGATGCCGTGGCGCACGGGATCAAGGCCACCGCGGGCGTCGTCACGAGCGCCGCGCTCGTGATGGTGTGCGTCTTCGCGGTCTTCGGAACGCTCAAGATCCTCTTCCTGAAGGAGTTCGGGGTCGGGCTCGCGGCGGCGATCCTGATCGACGCGACGATCATCCGGGGCGTCCTGCTGCCCGCGTCGATGAAGCTGCTCGGCGACTGGAACTGGTACCTGCCGAGCTGGCTCGGGTGGCTCCCGAAGATCGGATACGAGGAGAAGGCTCCCAAGGCACCGGCGGTGACGCCGACGACATAAGGAGCGAGTCGTGGAGGGTCGCGAGTACCCGCTGTTCGCTGTCGGCGTCGGGCTCGCGATCCTTCACGTCCTCGACGACACGTTCGTCGGGCGACAGGCCGGCACGTCGCTCGGCGACGAGCTCTTCGCCGGCGTCGTCCTCGTAGGAATCCTCGTTGGCGCGCTTCTCGCCTATCCGCGTTTGTGCGCGGGTCTGCGGCCCGACGTCCGTGACGGCAGGGTCGGCGGAGTCGGTCTCTCGGCGGGCGCCGAGGCGCTGATCGAGGCTGCCGCTCGACGTACCGGGAAGCGTCGCGAAGTGGTTGCAGCTGCCGTACACCTGGACGATGTTCGCCGCGACGCAGGTGCTCTCAGGCGAGTCCCAGATTCGGTCGGTCGGCGACTTCGTCGGGGACGCCGAGCCGGGCCGCATCATGCTCATCGCCGCCGGCCACGGCCTGGGCGCTGAGGAGGAGCTCAACCCGATCTGGGCTAGGCGTGCGGGCGATCGCGTGCAGCTGTGGGAGCTGCCCGAGGGCAAACACACGGCCGCGATCGAGGAGCAGCCGCGGGAGTACGAGCGGCGCGTCGTCGGCTTCTTCGACCGGCGCTTGCTCAGGAGGTGATCAGCGCCCGAACGGCCGCGTCGAGGTCTGCGCAGACCTCGTCGGCCACGTAGACGGTCCAGGGATGGGGCTCCCTTCCGCCCGTGTAGGCCACTACGTGCTTTCCCAATCCGTGGGCGTACCACGCCTCCATCGCTGTGCCCTCGTCCGGGACGCTGAAGTCGGCGAGCACGGCGTCGCAGGAGCGAATGTCCTCGAGGTCGCCTTCGACGATCTCGGCCTCGTGCCCTTTCGTCCTTCCGCGGAAATCGCGGCGGAACGGATCGACGGGCTCGAAGCCGGCGTCTCGAAGGAGCGCCTCGGCTCGTCTGCGGTAGTCGTCGGCGCTGGGCGGCCCGGCGAGGTACACGCGCATCGCGCCTACAGTACGTACATGGAGACCGAGCGCCGTTCGAACGAGTTCGTCGCCCTCGGCCATGCCGGCTCCGAGCACTACGTCGGCCTCGAGACCTTTCCGAACCCGGGCGTCTCCCAGGTCGAGATGACGAGCGACGAGCTCACCGCGCTGTGTCCGGTCACCGGGCAGCCAGACCTCTACACGGCGACGATCGAGTACCAGCCCGCCGAGCTCTGTCTCGAATCGAAGTCGCTGAAGCTCTACCTGAGCGGCTACCGAGACCAGGGACACTTCTGCGAGGCGCTCGCTGTCAAGATCCGCGACGACGTCGCCGCCGCGCTCGAGCTTCCGCTGGATCGCGTGCTCGTGCGGCTGACGCAGAAGGCGCGCGGCGGAATCACGATCACCGCGACTTCCTAAGCTCGAGGTGGGCCGCCCGAGGGGCGGCCCACCTCAGTTCGCTCAGTCTCGGCCGGAGAGGCCGCCGGCGATCGCGTCGATCAGCTCGCCGTCCGCCGTGTCGCCGCTCAGCTCCCAGAACATGAGCCCGCCGAGCTTGTGCTTGCGCACGTAATGCGCCTTCAGCTCCATGACCGGCGGGTCGTCGTACGTCCAGAACGTCGACCCGTCATACAGCCAGGCAGCGCCGGCTCGCCGGTCCCAGTAGCGCGTGAAGCCGGTCAGCGCTTTCACGACCTTGTAGTCGTTGACGCCGGCCTCCCAGACACCCGGGGCCGCGCCGGTCGAGGATTGGTACAGGCCGTTCGAGGCCGAGCCCACCCCCGTCCAGCCGCGGGAGTAGAACGGCACGCCGACCACGAGGTCCCGGCTCGGAGCGCCGCGCTTCAGGTACGCCTTGACGGTCTTGTCCACCGAGTAGCGCGGCTCGGCGGGATCCCGGTTCGACGTGAAGAGGTTCGACTGGTGGTTCGTCGTCGGCTCCCACGTGCCGTGGAGGTCGTAGCCCTGGACCGTCCCGAAGTCCATGGAGTCGAAGATCTCGTCGGGCTCGAAGCCGGCGTCGATCTTCCCCGAGTCGGCGGGCAGGAACGCCGTCAGCAGGTAGTCCTTGCCCGTCGTTTCACCGTACTCGTCGAGCTGCTTCCGGAACTCCCGTGCCAGCTTCGTGAAGTTCTGCTTGTCCTCGGGGCGGATGATGTTGCCGACGTTCCCCTCGGAACCGGGCCACTCCCAGTCGAGGTCGATGCCGTCGAAGACACCGGCGGCAGCCCCCGGACCGCCCATGCCGCCCCAGCCCGGATCCGGGATGTTGCCCTTGATGAACAGGTCGATACAGGACGAGACGAAGCGCTCCCGAGAGGCCTTCGTCAGGGCGGCGTCCGAGAAGTACTTTGAGAACGTCCATCCGCCGAGGGAGATCGAGACCTTGAGCTTCGGATGGAGCGCCTTCAGCGCCTGGAGCTGCTGGAAGTTGCCGAGGATCGGCCGCGGCCAGGTGACCTCCTGCCCGTCGACGGACTCCTCGGCCGTCCACGGCCGCTGGTAGTCGGCCCACTCGTCGGCGAGCTTGCAGACGACGCCCGGGTCATCAGCGCTTGCGGGCGCAACGTTCCCGAAGGCGTAGTTGATGACGGTCAGCTTGTTCGCGGAGCCGCTCGTCTCGACGTTCTTGACGAAGTACTGGCGGCCGTAGATGCCCCATTCGATGAAGTAGCCGACCACCTCCGCTTTCGACCGGTGGTGACCCCGGCCGCGGTCGGCTGCGGCGAGCGGAACTGTCGCGGTCGCGGCGACCACACCGATAAGCGCCAGGGCGACCCCGATGCGTCTGAATCCCTTCATCGTCTTCCTCCTCCGAGTGACGGCGCACAGTGGTCAAGACCACTGTTGGAAAAGCGAGCCTTTCACGGAGGCGGACTCGTGTCAAGTAGCCCTAGTGGGCAGTACCACTAGTGCCGCAGCCCGCGCACGAACGACCCGCCGCCGATCACGCGCTCGGCGCGCCCGCCGGCCCGCTCACGCAGCTCTCGATCAGACGTGACAAGCCAGTAGGGGCCCTCGAGCTGCGCGGCTTCTCGGGCGATACGGTCGTCGGCCGTCTCTTCGCCCTCGAAGACGATCTTCGGGGTGACGCCCTGGCGCTCGCCCCATGCTTCGACGAGCTCGACGAGCTCGTCCGGGGGAATGTTGGGCCACGTCGAGCGGCGCACGTTCTCCGCGTCGACGAGGACGATCGGCCTCTCAGGCAGCCCGCAGTGCCTCGATCTCGCGGTTCACGGCGAGCCGCTGGAGTGCTTGGGCCTCGAGCTGCCGGACCCGCTCGCGAGTGAGCCCGAGGCGCCGCCCGATCTCCTCCAGCGACTTGGGATCGCTGTCGCCGTTCAGGCCGTAGCGCAGCTTGACGACCGCCTGCTCGCGCTCGGGAAGCGCGGCGATCGCGCGTCGCAGCGTGTCCTCCTCGAGGCTCACGTGGAGCGTCTCTTCCGGGCCTGCCTCGTGCCCGGCGACCAGGTCGCCGAACGAGGCGTCGCCTTCCTCGCCGACCGGCCGGTCGAGGCTCGTGACGGCCCGCGCGACGTTTCGAACCTCACGAATCTGCTTCAGGGGCAGTTTCGCCGCCTTTGCGACCTCCTGGTCGGTCGGCGGACGAGCGAGCTTTGCGGTCAGCTCGCGCTCGGCGCGGGCGATCTTGCGCTCCCGGTCGACGATGTGGACCGGGATGCGGATGTCGCGCGCCTTGTTGGCGACGCCGCGCTGAACGGCCTGCCGGATCCACCACGTCGCGTAGGTCGAGAACTTGAATCCCTTCCGCCAGTCGAACTTCTCGACCGCGCGGATGAGGCCGATGATCCCCTCCTGGATCAGGTCGAGCAGGCTGAGCCCGTGGCCCTGGTACCGCTTCGCGATCGAGACGACGAGGCGGAGGTTCGAGTTGATCATGAGGTCCTTCGCCGCCTTGTCGCCACGCTCGATGCGCTTGGCGAGCTCGACCTCCTCCTCGGCCGTCAACAGCTTGTACTTCCCCATCTCGTTCAGGAAGAGCTGGAGCGCGTCGGTCGTGGCCTCGGCCAGGTCGCCGTTCACGTACGTGGAGTCGGGCTGCTCGCGGCCGCAGTCGTCGGCGAGCTCGATCTCCCGCCTCCCGATCTCGTCGTAGAGGCGTTCGACCTCGTCCTCGTCGAGCTCGGCATCGTTGATCACGGCGGCCACCTCCGAGAGCTCGAGACAGCCCTCGCGCTCGCCGAGCTCGATCAACGCGTTGACGCGTTCGTCTGGCATCTCTCCCATATTGTCGCCGCTCGTGGGAGAAGCGAAACAGCAAGCGCGCGAGGCCGCGCAAAGTCCTGCCGCGCGGGGCCTTGCTCGCTGGGGTTTGGTCGCGAAGGGCGGTCTCTACGTGCTGGTCGGAGCGATCGCCTTCCAGGTTTCAGCCTTGGATCAAGGACGACTGGAGGACCGCGGTGGAGCGCTCGCCACGCTCGCCGACGAGTGGTACGGAAAACTGCTCGTCGCCGGGCTCGCGGTCGGGCTCGCCGGCTACGCGTTCTGGCGCTTCGCCGAGGCGATCCTGGGGCACCCGCTAGAGGGCGGCGAGCGGG
The DNA here is from genome assembly GCA_963842235.1 of uncultured Actinomycetes bacterium. Lineage (GTDB taxonomy): Bacteria > Actinomycetota > Thermoleophilia > Gaiellales > Gaiellaceae > JACDAN01. Next base: position 647,423 of record CAWJFT010000001.1, read on the forward strand.
ACAGCTTCCCTCGCAGGGTGGGGCTCGCAGCCCGCGGCGCCTGGTATCTCGGGCTCTGCGGGTTGGCCGTCGCCGTACTGGCGGGAGCGCATCAGTCGAGCGGATCGCAAGACGAGGACCGGATCACCGCCCGTGTGCTGAAGTGGCCGGCAGGCCGGTGGATCGTCGGTGCAGTTGGGATCGGGATCCTCGGCACGGGCGTCTTCAATCTCTGGCGCGGCGTAACGGGCAGCTTTCGGAAGAACATGAAGGTCCGGAAGATGAGCCGGCTCGAGGACCGGGCATTCACGATCATCGGCGGCGTCGGACACGTCGCCCGCGGCATCGTCTTCGGCTTGATCGGCTTCTTCCTGGTGCGGGCCGCGTACCAGTACGACCCGCAGGAGGCCGTCGGCCTGGACGGAGCGCTGGCGAAGGTGCTCCAGCAGGATTACGGCGACACGCTCCTTGCGCTCGTCGCCGCCGGCCTGATCGCGTACGGGGTCTACTGCTTCGTGGAGGCCTGGTACCGCGAAGTCTGATCACGCTTTCGGAGCCGGACGCCGAGGTCGAGAAGCAGCACGCAGAGCGTCACCCAGGCGAGCCCGAGGCTGAAGCCGGCGATCACGTCCGTCAGGAAATGGACGCCGAGGTAAAGACGGCTGATGCCGATGAGCAGGACGAGGATCGCCGAGGCTGAGAGCACCGCAATCCGCGCGCGCACATCCCGGAGATGCCGTGCGGCGATGAACCCGATCGTCCCGTAGACGGCGAGCGAGACCGACGCGTGGCCGCTCGGAAACGAGTAGCTGCTCTCCGTGGCCAGCGGGTCGGGAAAGAAGGGCCGCCGGCGATGGAAGCCGACCTTCAGGCCGACGGTCAGGATCTCCGTGCCGACGACGGCCAGCAGAAGGAGAAGGAGCTCCATTCTCTGGCGCTTCCAGGCCAGTACAGCGGCGGCCGCAGCCGTGACGGCGACGAGAACCGGGACGTTCCCGAGCCAGGTCACGCGCTCGAAAAACTCCGTCCAACCGGGGCTCGCGTGGTCGTGGAGCCAGTTGGCGAGCCGGGTGTCGATATGGGTGTCGCCCTCGACGACCTCGTCGGCGACCGCTCCGAAGACCCATGCGCTCGCCGTCAGGACGACGAGGCCGCCGAGCAGTTCGAGCCCGACGGCGTTGACGTAGCGGGACACCTTCGCCCTCCACACTGGGCTTATCTTTCGCGCATGCGTCATTTCGCCCTGTCAGCGATCGGGCGCGATCGACCCGGCATCGTCGCGGCGGTCACGGAGACGCTCCTCCGGCACGGAGTGAACGTCGAGGACTCGCAGATGTCGATCCTCCGCGGGCACTTCTCCATGATGCTGCTGCTGGCGGCCGCGGACGAGCTCGAGGCGGAGCAGCTGCGCGCCGATCTCGGGCGGACCGCCGATGAGCTCGAGCTGGAGGCGGTGACGATCAACGAGGTCGAGTTCGATGAGGCCAGACGCCCGGACGCGACGCACCTGATCACCGTCTATGGTGCGGACCATCCCGGCATCCTGCACGCGGTCTCGTCGACGCTTGCCGGTCTCGGCGTCAACATCGTCGACCTGACCACGCGGCTGGCGGGGGAGGGCGACGATGCCATCTACGTCGCCTCGTTCGAAGTGCTCGTTCCGGACGAGGCGACCTCGGACGTGCTCGAGGCACGTCTTCGAGAGACTGCGGAGCAGGAGCGTGTCGAGGTCTCGGTGCGGCCCATCGAGCGCGACACGCTCTAGAGCCCCTGGGTGGCCGTCCGGGAGATCCTCCGCTTCCCCGACGCCCGGCTGAAGCAGGTCGCAGCGCCGCTTGGTCCTGACGACGCTGCGCTGGCGGCCCGTCTCGCGGGCGATCTCGTCGACACGATGCACGCCCATCCCGGTTGCGTCGGGCTCGCCGCTACGCAGCTCGGCGAGCTCGTCCGCATGGTCGTCGTGGATGTCACCGGCCACCCGAGGGCGGCGAGCTCGAACGGGGAGCTTCTCCTCGTCAACCCGGAGATCGTCGGCGCCGAGGGCTCGGAGGTCGGCCGGGAGGGTTGCCTGAGCATCCCCGACCTCACGGCGAACGTGCGCCGCGCGATCTCGGTCAGCGTGGTCGCGGTGTCTCCAGATGGAGCAGACGTCCGGGTCGAGTCGACCGGCTTCGAAGCGCGCTGCCTCCAGCACGAGCTCGATCATCTCGACGGCGTCCTGTTCCTCGATCGCGTTGAATCGCTTCGCGACGACGTCTTCCGCAGACAGCGGTATCGGTGAGCCGAGGGCACGTTGTTACGCTGATTCAGTGACCCGTTCCGTCATCGTCTCCGCCGTCCGGACGCCGTTCGCGAAGCTCGGCGGAGCGCTCAAGGACTACGAGGCGACCGAGCTCGGCTCGCTCGTCATCCGCAACGCGCTCGACCACGTCGGGCTCGAGAACCACGAGGTCGAGTACGTGATCATGGGGCAGGTGCTGCAGGGCGGCGCCGGCCAGGCCCCGGCGCGACAGGCAGCGATCGGCGCCGGTCTGCCGATCGAGGTCCCGGCGGACACGATCAACAAGGTCTGCGCATCCTCGATCCGGGCTGTCGAGATGGCGGACCAGATGATCCGCGCCGGCGACCACGACGTGATCGTCGCCGGTGGCATGGAGTCGATGTCCAACGCGCCATACATCCTCAAGAAGGCGCGATTCGGCTACCGGCTCGGCGACGGGACGCTGATCGACCTCATGACGCACGACGGCCTGACCTCGACGTTCGACAAGCGCCATATGGTCGAGCAGGCGTCCTTCGTCGCGCGGGAGCTGGGCATCCCACGGGAGGATCAGGACAGGTGGGCTCTGCGTTCGCATCAGCGCGCCGTCGAGGCGATCGACGAGGGCCGCTTCCGCGACGAGATCGTCCCCGTCGGCGACTTCGACACGGACGAGGGCCCGCGGCGAGACACCTCGCTCGAGGCGCTCGCGAAGCTGAAGCCGGTCTTCGACCCCGAAGGGACGACGACGGCTGGGAACGCGCCTGGTGTCAACGACGGGGCGGGGGCGCTGGTCGTCGTCAGCGAGGAATACGCGAAGAAGCGCGGCCTCGAGCCGCTGGCGACGATCGTGTCGCAGGGCTACGTTGCGGACGACTTCGCGTATCTGGCCCGCACTCCGGCGAAGGCGGGGCAGCAGGCGCTGGAGAAGGCCGGCAAGACGATCGACGACGTCGAGCGCGTGGAGCTGAACGAGGCTTTCTCGTCGGTCGTCCTCAACTCGACGAAGATGCTCGGCGCCGATCCCGAGAAGGTGAACGTGAACGGCGGCGCAGTCGCGCTCGGCCACCCGATCGGCGCGTCGGGCGCCCGCATCCTGGGGACGATGATCTACGAGCTCCGTCGGAACGGCGGCGGGCTCGGTCTGGCGGCGATCTGCTCCGGCGGCGGCCAGGGCGATGCGCTGCTGCTCGAGGTTTAGGCCAAAAAGCGGAGGATTAGGTCCGAGAGCTCCTCTGGCGCCCGCCAGGGGAGCATGTGATCGGCCTCCTCGATAACAGCTCGTTGGGCGCCGGGAATCTCCCGCGCGATCCGCTCGCAATTCTCGTTGATGGCGTCCTGGTCGCGGGCGCCGGAGACGACGAGCGTCGGCGCGGCGATCTCGGCCAAGCGGTCTGCCACGGGGCCATCGGTCGTCTCGTGCTCCGAGTTCGAGCCCTTGGCGTTCTCGACGAACATCGTGCGGAGGGCGTCGTCGACGCCGAGCGGAGCCCACACCTCCATGTCCAGCGCGGCCATCTCGTCGTAGTCCTCGCTCTCCTCGGCCAGCTCCCAGCGGGCGATCTGTTCCGGCGTCCACTCGACGTTCAGCGGCTGACCCGGCAGCGCCGAGGCGACGACGACGAGCGCGGAGACCCGTTCGGGCTGCTCGAGGGCGGTCCCGAGTGCGATGCCGCCTCCACGTGAGGCTCCAACGAGGGCGGCCTGCTCGACGCCGGCCGCGTCGAGCACCGACGTCAGATCCTCTACGAGCGAGTACGGCCCGTCCTGGGCCGGAGAGCGCCCGAAGCCGCGCTGGTCGTAGCGGATGACGCGGTGCCGCGCGGCGAGCAGCGGAACAACTGGGTCCCAGAGGCGGGAATCGACGACCCCCTCATGGATGAGGAGGATGGGCGGGCCCTCGCCGGTCTCGTCGTACCAGAGGTCGGTCATTGCGGTGTGACGTTAGCCTCTCGGGCCGTGAGGTTCGAGCACGTCCTCGTCGTCGGCGCCGGCCAGATGGGCGGCGGGATCGCCCAGGTTGCGGCCACCGCAGGGTGCGGGGTCTTCCTGCACGACGCGGTTCCGGGGGCGACGGACCGCGCACTGGAGACGATGCGGCGGAGCCTCCAGAAGCTCGCCGAGAAGGGCGGAGCCGATCCCGACGATGTGCTGGCGCGGGTCGAAGCCGTGGACGACCTCGTCCCGGCCGAGCTGATGATCGAGGCCGTCGTCGAGGACCCGGAGGTGAAGGCCCGGGTGTTCTCCCAAGCGGACGAGGTGCTCCCCGGAGAGGCCGTCCTCGCCTCCAACACGTCGTCGATCCCCATCACCTCGCTGGCCGCAGAGACGATCCGGCCCGACCGGGTGATCGGCATGCATTTCTTCAACCCGGTGCCGGTCCTGAAGCTCGTCGAGGTCGTCCGCGGACGGGAGACGTCCGACGAGACCGTCGAGGCGATCGTCGCGTTCGCCGAGGAGCTGGGGAAGGTTCCGGCGCTCGCGAACGATTCCCCCGGATTTGTGTCAAACCGGATCCTCATGCCGTTCGTCAACGAAGCGGTCTGGGCGCTTCACGACGGGGTCGCGGAGGCCGAGGCGATCGACACGATCGCGAAGCTCGGTTTCGCGCATCCGATGGGTCCCTTGGCGCTCGCCGACCTGATCGGGCTGGACACGTGCGTCGCGATCATGGAGGTCCTGCAGGAGGGTCTCGGCGACGACAAGTACGCGCCGTGCCCGCTCCTTCGGGAGCACGTCGAAGCGGGCCGCCTGGGCCGAAAGAGCGGCGAAGGCTTCTACCGCTACGACTGACGACGCGCCGTGAAAACGGGGGCGCGGGTATACCCTCACGGCCCATGGATTTCGCCCTCACTGACGATCAGCGAGAGATTCAGGCGCTCACGCGCGACTTCGCACAGGCCGAGATCGAGCCGAATGCGTCGGACTGGGACCGCGACCACCACTTCCCGCGCGAGCTCTTCGGCAAGCTCGCCGAGCTGGGGCTCATGGGCGCCTGTGTGCCGGAGGAGTACGGCGGCGCCGGAGCCGACTTCCTCTCGTACATCCTCGTCCTCGAGGAGCTCTCGCGCGGCGATGCCGGCGTCGGCGTCACCGTCGCGGTACACACGAGCGCCTGCACCCTCCCGATCCTCAACTTCGGCACGGAGGAGCAGCGTGCCCGGTTCGTTCCGCCGCTCGCGCGCGGCGAAGGGATCGGCGCCTTCGCGCTCACCGAGTCGGAGGCCGGCTCTGATGCCGGCTCGCTGCGGACGCGCGCCGAGCCGACGAACGGCGGTTGGACGATCACCGGCTCCAAGCAGTGGATCACGAACGGGGCGCACGCGTCGACGTTCCTGTTCTTCGCTCGTACCGATCAGGACACGCCGGGGCCGAAGGGCGTCTCCGCGTTCATCCTCGACGCGGACCACGTCACGATCACCCGCGAGGAGGAGAAGCTCGGCCTGAACTCGTCGGTGACGAACGACATCGCGGTCGAGGGCGTCGAGGTCGGGCGCGACCGGCTCCTGCTCGACGAAGGCAAGGGCTTCACCGTCGCGATGGAGACGCTCGACGGCGGGCGGATCGGAATCGCCGCACAGGCGCTCGGCATCGCCCAGGCCGCGTACGACGTCGCACGCGAGTACGCCAAGGAGCGGCGGACGTTCGGCAAGCGGATCGCCGAGCACCAGGCGATCCAGTGGAAGCTCGCCGACATGGCGACGGAGATCGACGCGTCACGCTTGCTCGTCTACCGCGCCGCGTGGCTGAAAGACCAGGGACGTCCCCACACGGAGGAGGGCGCCAAGGCCAAGCTCTTCGCCTCCGAGACTGCGCGCCGACAAACGGCTGAGGCGATCCAGATCCTCGGCGGCTACGGCTACACGAAGGAGTTCCCGGTCGAGCGCTACTACCGCGATGCGAAGATCACCGAGATCTACGAGGGGACGAGCGAGATCCAGAGGCTCGTGATCGCCCGCTCGGTGCTCGATCTGAAGCGACGCGAGCTGGCCGCCGGCTAATGCCGGACCGCGAGCTCGAGACGTACCTCGCGCTGCTTCTCGCCGACCAGAACCCGGCGTTGGCGGCGGCTCACGATGAGCTCTACCCGGAGCGCGTGCCCGAGCGGATCCCGCTATCGATCACGCTGCTCTATCCGTTCGCGCCTCCCTCGGAGGTCGATCAGCACCGCGAGACGCTGCGCTCGTTCTTCGCCTCGCATCCACCGTTCGACCTCGAGCTCGCCGGGCTAGCTCAATGGGCGGAAAGCGGCGCGGTCTATGCGTTCCCGGAGCCAGAGCAGCCGTTGCGCGACCTGATGCGCTCACTTTGGCGCCTCTTCCCGCAGTTCCCGCCCTACGGCGACGTCGGCGCCGATCCTCCGCCGCACGCGTCGCTGACGCTATCGGGCGGAGAAGATCGCGAGGCGACGCGCTCGCGGGTTGAGCGGCGCCTCGAGGGACTGTTGCCGGCACACTTCCACATCGAGGAAGTCGCCCTCATGGAAGAGGAAGCGCCCGACCGCATGCGCCTCCGCGAGACGTTCCGGCTCGGCGTGTAAACGGCCACGCCGGCCAAGCCGGCATGGCCTCTTATCGTCGGCGCCGCCGAGTCGGCGCCTAAGCTTTCTCCATGCCGCGCAAGGCCGACGAGCCCGTTCGTCTGACGCGGATCTACACGCGCGGTGGCGACCGCGGCGAGACGAGCCTCGGCGATGGAAGCCGGGTGTCGAAGCTCGACTGCCGCATCGCGGCGTTCGGGACCGTCGACGAGCTCAACTCCCTCGTCGGCGTCGTGCTGGCGGGAGACGTTTCCGAGGAGATCACCCCGGTGCTCGAACGCGTCCAGAACGAGCTCTTCGACCTCGGCGCCGATGTCAGCGTGCCCTTCGACCCCGAGGACGGGCGGCTGCGCGTTTCGCAGGAGCAGATCGACCGGCTCGAGGCCGACTGCGATCGCTTCAACGCCGACCTGTCCGAGCTCAAGAGCTTCGTGCTCCCGGGTGGCACCGAAGCCGCCGCCCGTCTCCACGTCGCGCGGGCGGTCTGCCGGCGCGCCGAGCGCGTGGTCCTCGACGCGGCCGAGCAGGTCGAGCTCAACCCGCTCGTGGCGGTCTACCTCAACCGCCTCTCCGATCTCCTCTTCATCCTCGCCCGCACCGCCAACGCGGGCGGGGACGAGCCGCTCTGGACGCCTGGCAGCTCCTCCTAGCGTTCCTCGCCTCGTTCGCGGCCGGGTATCTCGGCTCGGCGGTCGGTCTCGTCCTCGGCACGCTTCGGCTCCCGGCGATCCTTTTGCTCTCCGGCGACGCGGCCGCCGGAGCCGGCACGAATGTCGGCATCAGCGCGGCGTCCGCGGCGGCCGGCGGGTACCGACACGGCCGTGCCGGACGGGTCGACTGGCGGGTCGTCGCCTGGATGGGGCCCCCGTCCGTGGTCGGCGCCGTGATCGGCGCGCTGCTCACCGATGAGCTTCCGACTCGACTGCTCCTCGCCGTGATCGCGGCGATCCTGGCCTGGAACGGAATCGATCTGCTCGCCCGGCCGATTCGAGGCCGACCCTCGGAAAGGCCGCGACTGACGCCCGCCGTCGCTTTCGGCTTCGTGATCGGCCTGCTCGGCGGCGCTGTCGGGGTGATTCTCGGAACACTGCGGATGCCGGCCCTGCTCCGCGGCGTGGGCCTGACCGCTCATCGCGCCGTCGGAACGAACCTCGTGATCGGTTTCGCGCTCGGCCTCTTTGCGTTCGCGACGCATGCGCTGCTCGGACAGATCGAGTGGGGTCTCCTCGCCGCCGGGATCGCAGGCGCTCTTCCGGGTGGCTGGCTCGGGGCCAGTCTCACGGCGCGGCTCTCCGAGGAGACGTTGCGGCGTGCGATCGGCGTCGCGCTGATCGCGATCGCCTTCGCCTTTCTCGTCGAGGTCCTGGTCGGCTAGCTCACATCATGTGACCGCTTACCGGCGACACGGCCGAAACAGTTAGCCCAACCTACAATTCGTCCCAATGGCGACCACTGAAGACCGCCGCGACGCCCTGAGTGGCATCGCCGAATGGCGCCGCGCGCTCTACGAGGCCGAGCCGGAGCGCCAGGGCGAGCTGTTCTCGACCATATCGGGGCTCGAGATCGATCCGCTCTATGCGGCGGCGTCCGTCGACATCGACGAGGAGCGAGATCTGGGCTTCCCGGGTGTCTATCCGTTCACGCGCGGGGTCTATCCGTCTATGTACCGCGGGAAGCTCTGGACGATGCGGCAGTTCGCCGGCTTCGGCACCGCCGAGGAGACGAACGAGCGCTTCCGCTATCTGCTCGAGCACGGTCAGACGGGGCTCTCAACCGCGTTCGACATGCCCTCGCTGATGGGCTACGACTCCGACCATCCGCGATCGCTCGGCGAAGTGGGCCGGGAGGGAGTCGCGATCGACTCGCTGGAAGACATGGAGACGCTGTTCTCCGGCATCCCGCTCGGCGAGGTCTCCACCTCGATGACGATCAACTGCACGGCGCCGATCGCGCTGGCGTTCTACGTCGGAGTCGCCGAGAACCATGGTGTTCCGCGCTCCGAGCTGCGCGGGACGATTCAGACGGACATCCTCAAGGAGTACATCGCGCAGAAGGAGTGGATCTATCCACCTGAGCCGTCCATGCGGCTCGTGACGGACATGATCGAGTTCTGCGCGGAAGAGATGCCCAAGTGGCATCCGATCTCGATCTCCGGCTACCACATCCGCGAGGCCGGCTCGAACGCCGTCCAGGAGCTCGCCTTCACGCTCATGAACGGCTTCACGTACGTGGAGGCCGGCATCGAGCGCGGCCTCGACGTCGACGATTTCGCACCGCGGCTGTCCTTCTTCTTCAACGCTCACATCGACTTCTTCGAGGAGATCGCGAAGTACCGCGCAGCGCGAAGGATCTGGGCCCGCGAGCTTCGCGAGCGCTATGGGGCGAAGAATCCGCGCTCCTGGCTGATGCGCTTCCACACGCAGACGGCGGGTGTGTCGCTGACGGCGCAGCAGCCCGAGGTGAACATCGTGCGAACGGCGCTCGAGGCGCTCTCGGCCGTCCTGGGCGGGACGCAGTCGCTACACACGAACTCGTTCGACGAGGCGCTCGCGTTGCCGACCGAAAACGCGGTTCGCCTGGCGCTGCGCACCCAGCAGGTCATCGCGCACGAGACCGGCGTGGTCAACACGATCGACCCGCTCGGGGGCTCGTACTTCGTCGAGGACCTGACGAACCGGCTCGAGGGCGAGGCCTACGACTACTTCGACCGGATCCGCGCGCTCGGCGGAGTCATCCCCGCGATCAAGGAGAACTTCTTCCAGCGTGAGATCGCCGACGCGTCGTTCCGCTACCAGTCCGAGCTCGAGGCCAAGCAGCGGGTGATCGTCGGCGTCAACCGTTATCAGGCAGCGGGGGACCCGGAGCTTGAGATTCTGCGCATCGATCCGGCGCTCGAGGGCAAGCAGATCGCGCGGGTCCGGTCGCTGCGCGAGCGGCGAGACTCAGTGGCGGCGGACGCGGCGCTCGCCCGGCTGAAGGAAGGAGCAGCAGGAGACGCCAACCTCATGCCGCTCTTCATCGAGTGCGCGCACGCCGGGGTCACGATGGGGGAGATGTGCGACGTGCTTCGGGAAATCTGGGGCGTCTGGCGCGAAACGCCCGTCTTCTAGACGTCCACCTCGTAGCCGTCGTAGACCTGCTCGTAGCTCGGGTCGAGCTCGCGCTCCTTCGGCCGATGGGTTAGCAGCAGCCGCTTCGCGCCTGAGGCCTGGAAGGCGGCATCCGCCTCTACCGCGGCAAGGTGCCCACGCGTTCCACCCTCGGGATACGGCTGGTCCAGCGTCGCCTCGCAGAGGAAGAGATCCGCGTCGCGGGCGAGCTCGGCGAGGCCGCCGTTCGGCCCGCTGTCGCCTGAATAGGCCAGCGACCTTCCGTTGGCGGAGACGCGGAAGCCGAACGCCAAGAGGTCGTAGTGGAGCACCCTCCGCGGCGTGACCCGCATGCCTGCGGTCTCGAACGCCTCGCCGTCGGCGTACTCGGAGGCCCGGAAGGCGTTTTCGAACATGTCGGGGAAGCCGAGTCGCCCGCCGATCTCGCTGAGCACCTTGCGGCCGCCGGGTGGGAGCCACAGCTCGGGCTCCGGCAGCTCGGACGCCGGCCCGAAGGACTGGGCCCACACCCAAGGGACGAGATCGCCCCAGTGGTCGAGATGGAAGTGCGTGATGCAGATCGCGTCGACCTGCGGCCAGTCCTCGTGCTCGCGAAGCTTGGCGAGGACACCTGCACCGCAGTCGAGCAAGACGCGGCCCGGAGGCCCTTGGACGAGGTAGCCGGATTGGGCGCCGCCGGGGTTGGGCCAAGCCGGCGAGCAGCCGATCACGGTGAGCTTCATGTGGGCCATAGTGTGTCCGATTCGGCGAAAAGCCGGTAGCGGTTCTTCCCGAACTAGCCCATTCCTATACTCACGTCGTGGCAGCGAAGATCAGGGTGGTGATCGCGAAGCCCGGCCTCGACGGGCACGACCGTGGTGCGAAGATCATCGCCCGAGCGCTCCGCGACGCCGGCATGGAGGTCATCTACACCGGCCTGCACCAGACCCCCGAGCAGATCGTCGAGACCGCGATCCAGGAGGATGCCGACGCCGTCGGGATCTCGATCCTCTCCGGCGCACACATGACGCTCGTCCCGAAGATCGTCGAGGGACTGAAGGAGAACGGGGCCGAGGACGTCCTCGTCGTCGTCGGGGGCACGATCCCGAAGCACGATTCGGACGAGCTCAAACGGCTGGGCGTCGCCGAGATCTTCACGCCCGGCGCCCCGATGGGCGACGTTGTCGAGTTCCTGCGCGAGAAGGTTCCCGTCAGCTGATCGAGGTCAGGCGCGAGGGCCCAGTTGCGGTCGTCAGGGTCGACCGGCCCGACGCGCTCAATGCACTCGATCTTGAGACCCTGACGGCGCTGCGTGACCGGCTCGGCGAGCTGGCAAAGGACGTCGACACCCGCGTGGTCGTCCTCACCGGCGCCGGTGACCGCGCGTTCATCGCCGGCGCCGACATCATGTACATGAAGGGGCTCGACGTCGACGAGGCGAGGGCTTGGGGCGAGCTCGGCCACGAGGTCGCCCGGCTGCTCGAGACGATGCCGCAGCCGACGATCGCGGCGATCAACGGATTTGCCCTCGGCGGCGGCTGCGAGCTCGCGCTCGCCTGCGATCTCCGGTTTGCCTCCTCCCGCGCGAAGCTCGGCCAGCCCGAGATCAACCTCGGGATCATCCCCGGCTGGGGCGGTACGCAGCGTCTTGCGCGGACGACGACGCTCGGCTTCGCGAAGGAACTGATCCTCACCGGTCGCACCGTGGATGCGGAGGAGGCGCTCGAGCGCGGGCTCGTCAACGCCGTCACGGAGCCGGAGGAGCTCCTCCCGCGTGTACTGGAGACGGCCCTACAGCTCGCGGCGAAGAGCCCGCTGGCGCTCGAGGCGGCGAAGCAAGCCGTGAACCAGGCGCTCCATGGCGATCACGACGAGAACCTCGCACGCGAAGCCGACCGCTTCGGCGAGCTCTTCGCGAGCGAGGACGCGAAGGAAGGCCTCACGGCCTTCACCGAGAAGCGCGAACCCAGGTTTACGAGCCGCTAAAGCGGCCCTCAGCGGCCGCGCGGCAAAGCACGCGCGGCCTCTTCTGGTCGGCGCCGACGAGTCGGCGCCTAGGGGCCGCTGAGCAGAATTCGCTCGGCGGTGATGGCGCCTGGCTTGCCGAGCTGTGCGTCGAGCGTCACCGGCATGATCTCCGTCCACACCGTCGCCCGTTCCTGGCCCAGGATGGCTCCGACGGCCCGCTCGATCTCCGTGTAGGGCTCGACGGCAAGGGAGACGGGGCGGCTGATGCCGTTCAGCTTCAACCCCGTCGTGCGGACGCCCAGGCTGTTCACCTGCACCTTGAGCGCGTCAACTTGGCGGTCGAGCACGCTGCCCTTGAGCCACAGCGACGTCTGACCCTTGCGTGGCGCCGCGAAGAGCAGCCGCCAGGCACGGTTCAGGTACGGGAATGGATTGACCGCGCCGCCGTTCTTCGGATGCACCTCGAAGTGGAGGTGCGGCTCGATTCCGTTCGCATCTCCGGAGTCACCCACGAACCCGACCGGCTCGCCCGCCGCGACCCGCGCGCCGCTCTTCAGGCCCGGCGCGAACGCGATCCCCGGCGCGCAGCGGCCCTTGTTGTCGTTCGTCATCCCGAGGTCGTTGTTGAGATGGATGTAGAGGTACGTCGTGCCGCTGTCCCCGTAGAGGTAGAGCATGCAGCCGGCTGCCCAGGACGTGATGTGGAACTTGACGCGGCCGGGTTCGGCGGCGACGGCCAGCGCCTTCCGCGGCGCGACGATGTCGTTACCTTCGTGGCGCCCCTGCGGCCTCGGGTCGCCGAAGTCGTCGCTGTAGCGGAACTTTCCGAGCACCGGGAAGATGATGCGCTTGCCGTCCACAGGGCTCTTCTTGGCTGCCGGCTTGCGCTTGGGGACGATGCCGGGATCCGGAATCGCGGAAGCCTGGCCGGCCATGATGCCGAGGATGGCGACAAGGAGAATTGCTCGGGCTGTCGTCCGGTGGCCGCTCAATGCTGGGACCCAGCGCTCCGGTTCGCGCTCGAAGCGCAAGACCCTAGCAGAGCGATCGGCGAAAATCAGCCTCGGGTCCCGCATTAGAGTTCTCTCCCCGTGAAGATCGCCGTCTGCGTCAAACACGTGCCCGAGGGCACTACTCACGCGCGAATCGACCCCGCGACGAAGCGGCTCGACCGCTCCGGGGAGGGGGCGATCAACCCCTTCGACACGCACGCGGTCGAGGAGGCGCTGCGAATCAAAGACGCGCAGGGCGGCGAGGTTCTCGTCGTGTCGATGGGGCCGCAGAGCGCCCAGGACTCGGTCCGGAAGGCGCTCGCGATGGGTGCCGACGCCGCGCTCCTCGTCACCGACGACGCAGCGGCGGGCTCGGACCTCGTCGGGACGACCAACGTGCTCGCGGCGGCGTTGGAGCCCGAGGGCGCCGACCTCATCATCTTCGGACAGCAGGCCGGCGACTCCGACGGCGCGGTGCTCTGGGCGGCTGTCGCCGATCGGCTCCGTCGGCCGGTGATCTCGCAGGTTGCCGAGCTCACGGTCGCGGACGGAAAGGTGACCGGGAAGCGCCAGACGGAGTTCGGCTACGACACGATCGAAGCGCCGCTCCCCGCTGTCGTCGCCGTCTCCGATGCGATCAACGAGCCGCGCTACCCGTCGCTCAAGGGGATCATGGGCGCCCGCTCGAAGCCGCAGCGCGCCGTCTCGGTCTCCGAGCTCGGAGTCGATGCGGGAGGGGTCGGTGAAGCGGGCTCAAAGACGGTCGTCCAAGCGCTCAACGATCCGCCGCCTCGCGGAGACACGGTCAAGATCGAGGACGACGGGAGCGCCGCCGAGAAGATCGTCGAGTACCTGGCCGAGAAGAAGGTGCTGTAGTGGCCACCCTCGTCTTCCTCGAGCATCACGAGGGCGAGCTGCTCAAGCCCTCCCTCGGCGTCCTGTCGAAGGCCGCCGAGCTGGGGGGAGACGTCTCGGGCGTCGTGCTCGGCTCCGGCGTCCGCGACCTGGCCGCGTCGGCCGGCGCCTTCGGGGCCTCGAAGGTCTACGTCGCCGACCAGCCCGAGCTGGAGAAGCCGCTGCCGCAGCCGCGCGTCGACGCGCTGGCGAAGCTCATCCGCGACCAGGGGTTCGACACGGTTCTCTTCGCGGCGTCGGTGCTGTCGGCGGACGTCGCCGCCGGCCTGTCGGCGCGGCTCGGCGCCGGGCTCAACTGGGATCTCACCGACCTCGTCCAGGAGAACGGCACGTTGGTCGGCAAGCGGCCCGCGCTCGGCGACACGGTCTACGTCGACGTGGCGTGGAACGGGGAGCCACGGCTGGCGCTGATCCGCGCTGGGACGTTCGACCCGCGCGAGTCGGGCGGCGAAGCGGAGGTCGAGGACTTCCAGGTGGACTTCGAGGACTTCTCGCTCGGCGCGAACATGGTCGAACAGGCCCATGCCGAGAGCGAGGGACCCTCGATCGAAGACGCAGACGTGATCGTCGCCGGCGGACGCGGCCTGGGCTCCCCGGACAACTTCAAGCTCGTGGAGGAGCTCGCGCAGGCCCTCGGCGGCGCCGTGGCCGCGACTCGGGCGGTGGTCGACGCGGGCTGGTACCCGTACTCGACGCAGGTCGGCCAGACCGGCAGGACCGTTTCCCCGAAGCTCTACGTCGCCTGCGGGATCTCCGGCGCGATCCAGCACAAGGTCGGGATGCAGAGCTCGGGCGTGATCGTGGCGATCAACAAGGACCCGAACGCACCGATCTTCGACTTCTGCGATCTCGGAGTCGTCGGCGACCTGCACGAGATCGTGCCGAAGCTGACCGAGCTGGTCCGCCAGAGGAAATCCTGACACGCTACGCGTCCTAGGATCACGCAGCATGCGTCCCGGGAGTGAGAACGGCCTCGCCGCGTGAGACCCGCTGACTTCCCTCCGCCCTTCGATCCGAGCGAGTTCGTCGCGGCGCCGAGTGACCCGCTGGAGGAGCGAATCGACGTCGGCGTGCTGATCGTCGGGGCCGGGCCCGCGGGGCTCGCCTGCGCGATCAGGCTAGGTCAGCTGCTCGAAGAGTCGCCCGAGATGGCCGAACGTCTCGGCGAGGTGCCCGTCGCGGTGCTCGAGAAGGGCAAGGGCGTCGGCGCGCATCTCGTGTCTGGTGCGGTCGTCAATCCGCGTGGGCTCCGACGCCTCTTTCGCGGTCAGGGGCTGCGGATCGAGGACATCCCCTCGTACGGCGCGGTCGACCACGAGGGCGTCTACTACCTGACCCCGAGTTCCGCACTGCGGATCCCGACGCCGCCGACGATGCGCAACGACGGCAACTTCGTCGCCTCTCTCTCCCAGCTCTCGCGCTGGCTCGCCGAGCAGGCGGAGGCGGGCGGCGCCGCGATCCTTCCCGAGACGGCGGCCCAGAAGCTCCTCGTCACGGGCGCGCGGACGGTCGGCGTCCGCACCGGCGACAAGGGCCTTGGCAAGGACGGCGAGCCCCTCGCGAACTTCGAGCCTGGCTCGGACGTCACCGCGAAGGTGACGGTGCTCGCCGAGGGAACGCAGGGGCATCTGACCGGAGTCGCGCTCGACCAGTTCGGGCTCGCCGGCGAGAACCCGCAGGTCTGGGCGTTGGGTGTGAAGGAAGTCTGGAAGGTCGCAAAGCCGCTCGACCGCGTCATCCACACGATGGGCTGGCCGCTGCGGGGAGGGCGCAAGTACCGCGAGTTCGGCGGCTCGTTCATCTACCCGATGGGGGACGACATGCTCACGATCGGGATGGTGGTTGGGCTCGACTACCGCGACGTCGAGGTGTCCGTGCACGACCTGCTCCAGGAGCTCAAGACGCACCGGTTCGTCAGGCGCTTGCTCAAGGACGGTGAGCGCATCGGGTGGGGCGCGAAGACGATCCCCGAGGGCGGTTTCGTCGCTCTACCGCGGCGCCTGAACGCGCCGGGGCTGCTCCTCACGGGCGACGCCGCCGGCTTCGTCAACGTGCCCGCGCTGAAGGGAATCCACTACGCGATCGAGTCCGGCCGGCTCGCCGCCGAGGCTGCGTTCGCGGCCCTGCAGCCGGGGCGGACGCCCTGGACGCCCGGCGCGCTCGCCTCCTACGACGAATCGGTGCGCAGCTCGTTCATCCACAAGGACCTCGAGCAGGTCAGGAACATGCGCCAGGCCTTCGCCCACGGCTTCCTGATGGGCGGCGCGATGGCAGGCGCCATGACCGTCACCTTCGGCAAGTTCCCGCCGACGAACATGCACACCGAGCCGGACGCGGCGCAGGACCTGATTCGGACGAAGCGCTCGGCTCGTTATCCGGCGCCGGACGGAAAGCTGACCTTCGACAAGCTCTCGTCGGTCTATCTCTCGGGGAACAAGACCCGGGACGACGCCCCGAACCACCTCCGCGTGCGAACCGACGTCGCCGAAGAGATCGGCCGGCTCTGGGAGCGCATGTGTCCCGCGCAGGTCTACGAGGTCGCCGAGGACGGCGGGGAGAGCACTGTCGAGGTCACGCCGTCCAACTGCGTCCAGTGCGGCGCGATCACGGCGAAGGGTGGACGGCTCACCCCGCCGGAGGGCGGCTCAGGCCCCGAGTACACCTTGACGTGATCACCGTCGACATCGCGGGGTTGCCTGCGCCGCTCGCCTGGGACCCTGCTCCGGTCGGCTGGAGCGCGACTGACAACGCACTGAGCGTCGAGGCCGGGTCGAAGTCCGACGTGTTCATCGATCCAGGCGGCGGCGCGGAGGTCCTGAACGCCCCGCGGCTGCTCGGCGACGTGGAGGGCGACTACTCGCTGTCGGCCCGCGTGACGGTCGGGTTCGGGTCGGACTACGACGCGGGCGTGCTGCTGCTCTGGGTCAACGAACGTTCCTGGGCGAAGCTCTGCTTCGAGCTTTCTCCGCAGCGCGAGCCGATGGTCGTCTCGGTCGTGACGCGCGGGGTCTCGGACGACTGCAACTCCTTCATCGTGGAGGGAAACACTGTCGGGCTGAGGGTCGCTCGGCTCGGTCAGGCGTTCGCCTTCCACGCTTCGACCGACGACCGGACCTGGCGGCTCGTGCGGTACTTCGCGCTCGAGCCGGCCGCCGAACCGCGCGTGGGCTTCCTCGCACAATCCCCGCGCGGAGAGGGCTGTTCGGTGCGCTTCGAGGAGATCTCTTTCACGCCCGGCCGGCTCGGCGACATTCGCAGCGGTGCCTGAGACCCTCTCCCTCGACGACATCCGCGCTGCGCGCGAGACGATCGGGACCGATCTCCACCGCACGCCTGTTTTCAGCTCCGCGACGCTCGGCCCGCGGGTCTTCCTGAAGGCCGAGCTCTTCCAGCGGACCGGTTCCTTCAAGCCGCGCGGCGTGCTGAACAAGCTGCGTTCGCTCGGGGAGGAAGAGCGTGCCCGTGGGGTGATCGGCGTCTCCGCTGGAAATCACGCGCAGGCGCTCGCCTACTGCGCCCGGCTGGAAGGGCTTGACGCGCTGCTCGTCATGTGGAAGACCGCCAGTCCGGCGAAGATCGAAGCAACCCGCGGGTACGGCGCCGAGGTGGATCTCGAGGCCGCCGGCCCGGAGACGGTTTTCGACCGCCTGGAGCAGCTTCACGAACAGACGGGTCGTACCTTCGTCCATCCGTTCGACGACCCCTTCGTCATCGCAGGTCAGGGAACGGTCGGGCTCGAGATCGGCGAGGACGTGCCGGACGCGGACGTGGTCGTCGTCCCGGTCGGCGGCGGCGGGCTCATCGCGGGGATCGCGACGGCACTGCCGGACGCGCGCATCGTCGGCGTCGAGCCGCAGGGCTCGAATGCGCTCTCAGCGGCCCTCGAGGCCGGGCACTCGGTTCCGGTCGAGCCCCGGTCGATCGCGGACGGCCTGAACGCGCCCTTCGCCGGCGAGCTGCCGGTGCAGATCGCCGCCGCCCGCGGGATCGAGATCGCGCTCGTAGAAGAGGAGGAAATCGAGGCGGGAATGCGCTTCGTCTACGAGCGCGCGAAGCTGGCCTGCGAGCCTGCCGGCGCCGCCGGTATAGCCGCCTTGCTGGCCGGCAAAGTGTCTCTGCGTGAGGGAGAGACCGTGGTCGCCGTCGTCTCGGGAGGCAACGTTTCGGGAGAGACCGCTGCTGCTATCCTGGCCCAGCTGTGAAGCCTGACATTCATCCCGAATACGTGACCGCAACCGTTCGCTGCTCATGTGGCAACGAGTTCATGACGCGCTCGACGAAGTCCGAGCTCCATGTCGAGGTCTGCTCGAACTGCCACCCGTTTTACACGGGCAAGCAGAAGCTGATGGACACGGGTGGCCGCGTGGAGCGCTTCCAGCGCCGCCTCGAGCGCGCCGGCGGCGCGCGTCGCGGCTAGTGGCCCTTCGAGGCTAGTCGTAGGTTAAGAGCATGAGCGCTCCGATCGGGGGTCAGGCCGTCCTCGAGGGCGTGATGATGCGCGGCCCCTCGAACTGGTCGCTCGCCGTTCGCAAGCCCGACGGCGAGATCGCCCAGGTCAACAACGAGATCAACTCGGTGATGGCCAGGCACCGGGTCTTCCGGTTGCCGATCATCCGCGGGATCATCGCGCTGGGCGAGTCGCTCGCGATCGGATTCCGCGCCCTTGCGATCTCGGCCAACTACGCGGCCCAGGAGGAGGGCGACGACGAGGAGGTCTCCACCGAGATCGGTCGCGGCGCGCTCATCTTCGCGTTCGTCATCGCGATCGGTTTCGCGCTCCTGCTCTTCAAGGTCACACCGGCGCTCCTCACCAGCTGGCTGCCGATCGAGACCACCGGCCTCTTCGTCGTCGTCGAAGGTCTGATCCGCGTCGGGCTCTTCATCGCGTACCTCGTCTTGATCTCGCTCCTGCCCGATCTCAGGCGCGTCTTCCAGTACCACGCTGCTGAGCACAAGGCGATCAACGCCTACGAGGCAGGCGACGAGCTCGAGCCCGAGCGCGTCCAGCAGCACAGCCTCATCCACCCCCGCTGCGGGACGGCGTTTCTGCTCTGGGTCATGGTGATCGCGATCTTCGTCTTCGCGTTCTTCGGTCAACCGGTCTGGTACTGGCTGATCGCGTCCCGGATCCTGCTCCTCCCGGTGATCGCCGGAATCGCCTACGAGCTCATCCGCTTCGCCGGGAAACACACCGGCAACCGGATCCTGATGACGCTTCTCGCCCCCGGCCTCTGGCTTCAGCGGCTGACGACGCGCGAACCGACGCTCGACCAGCTCGAGGTCTCCATCCGGGCGCTGAAGGACGTCTTGCAGCGCGAAGGCCGCCTCGACCCTGCCGAGCGCAAGGTCGAGGTGATGGCCTAGAGGGCATGGGGGAAACCATGTTTCCCCCATGAACCCCCTTCTTTAGAGGTTCTTCTGAATGTCAGCGGGCCCGGCGAAGCCGGGCCCGCTTGGCCTGCGGCTGGCACTAACCTTTCTTTTTATGGCGGGGATCGAACAACTGGTCGACGAGCTGGAGCGCTCTTACACGGACGCGCAGGAGCGCATGTCCGACCCTGCCGTCTACAACGACCACCGGCAGGCTGCCGATGCCGGGCGTCGCCTGAAGGAGCTCGAAGGCCCCTACCGGCTCGCGCAGGAGTGGCGGCGCGCCCAGGAGGATCTTCAGGCCACCCGAGACGACCCCGAGCTGGCGGCGCTCGCTCCCGATCCTGACGAGGTCGCCCGGCTCGAGGAAGAGCTGAAACTGGCGCTCGTCGAGGCGGATCCCGCCGACCGGAAGGACGTCCTCGTGGAGATCCGCCAGGGCGTCGGCGGCGACGAGGCGGCCCTGTGGGCCGGCGACCTCTACCGGATGCTCACGCGCTACGCCGAGCGACGTGGCTTCACGACGGAGCAGCTGTCCGCGAGCCCGAGCGACGGCGGGGGGTTCAAGGAGATCGTCTTCGCGGTCAAGGGCGAAGGCGCCTACTCCGTCTTCAAGTGGGAAGGAGGCACGCACCGCGTCCAGCGCGTGCCGGTCACGGAATCCCAGGGCCGGATCCACACCTCGACCGCCACGGTCGCGGTCATGCCCGAGGCGGAGGAGGTCGAGGTCGAGCTCGACCCGGGCGATCTGAAGGTCGACGTCTACCGCTCGACGGGGCCCGGTGGGCAGAGCGTGAACACGACCGACTCGGCCGTGCGGATCACGCATCTTCCGACCGGGCTCGTCGTCGCGATGCAGGACGAGAAGTCCCAGATCCAGAACCGCGCGAAGGCGCTACGGGTGCTGCGCGCACGGCTCTACGAGTTGGAGCGTGCGAAGCAGCGCGCCGAGCTGGAGAGCGCGCGCCGTTCGCAGATTGGCTCCGGAGAACGCGCCGAGAAGATCCGCACCTACAACTTCCCCGAGAACCGCGTCACCGACCACCGGGTGAAGGTCACGCTCCATCGCCTCGACTCCGTGCTGGACGGCGACATGGACGACCTGACCGAGGCCCTCTCGGCCGAGGAGCGCCGCCGGGCGCTCGAGGCCGCCGCCGTCTGAGCGTGAAGGTCGCGGACGCACTTCGCGAGGCGGCGGCCGAGCTCGAACAAGCCGGCTGCCCGTCGCCGCGCGTCGACGCCGAATGGTTGCTCGCGGACGTCCTCGGAACGACCAGGACCGGTCTGTATGTGATGGAGCGTCCCCTCGAAGAGGGGGAGCTTCGACGCTTCCGCGCCCTCGTCGCGCGGCGGCGCACGCGGGAGCCTCTGGCGTACGTGCTCGGCGAGTGGGGGTTCCGGCGACTGACCCTGGCCGTCGATCCACGAGTGTTGATCCCGCGGCCCGAGACGGAGACCGTCGTCGAGCGCTGCCTCGAGCTCCTGCGCCCGATCGAGCAGCCTCGGGTGCTCGACATCGGCGTCGGTTCCGGAGCGATCGCCCTGGCGATCGCGGACGAGCGGAGCGATGCGAGCGTCGTGGCAACCGATTCATCGGCAGATGCGCTTTCCGTCGCCGAGGCGAACAAGGCTCGGCTGGCGCTGAACGGGCGCGTGGAGCTCCGGCACGGGGATCTTGCCGCCGGGGCGAGCGGACCGTTCGACCTCGTCGTCTCGAATCCGCCGTATGTTGCCCCCGAGGACGTGGAACGGCTGCCGCCGGAGGTCCTCCACGAGCCGCTCGGGGCCCTCGTCGGCTCCGGCCGGCAGGCCCAAGTGGCCGATGCAGCTCGCGCCCTGCTTCCGCCGGGCGGAATCGTCGTGCTGGAGGTGGGCGACGGACAGGCGCCGGAGGTCACTGCGGCGCTCGAAGCGCTCGGCTATGAGGAGATTCGCACGACATCTGACCTCGCCGGCCGCGAGCGGGTCGTCGAGGGAAAAGCCCTGTGACCGACCAGGTCGTCGCGGCGATCAAGGAGGGCCGGCCGGTTGTCCTCCCGACGGACACCGTCTACGGGCTCTGCGCCGACGCGTACCGCGAGGCGCCGGTCCGCAGGCTCTACCGGCTGAAAGGACGCGAGGAGCTGCAGCCGACCGCGCTCGTTGCCGCCGACGTGGACGTGCTCCTGGACGCCGTCCCTGAGCTGCGCGGCCGGGCGGGCGTGATCGCGCGTGCGCTGCTCCCGGGCCCGTACACGCTGATCCTCCCGAATCCAGCGCGGCGGTTCCGCTGGCTCACGGGCAGCCGTCCGGCCACGATCGGCGTCCGTGTCCCGATTCCGCCGGAGGAGACGGCGGCCGTGCTCGGGCGCGTCGGAGCAGTCGCCGCGACGAGCGCCAACCTGCCGGGTGGGCCCGATCCGCGCCGAGTCGACGACGTGCCCGATGAGCTTCGAGCCGGATGCTCGGCGGTGCTGGACGCGGGTGAACTTCCGGGCACACCCTCGACCGTTCTCGACCTCACCGGGCCGGAGCCCGTCGTCGTGCGAGAGGGCGCCGTGCCCGCCGCCGAAGCGCTCGAGCGCCTGAGCGAGATTTAAACGGCCGGGCCGGAGGGTTACGATGGCCCCATGGCCGTCGCACAGGAGACCCTCGAACGGCTCCGCACCGCGGGCCTCGCCGAGATCGATCCTGAGATCGCCGCGCTGCTCGAGCGCGAGCTCGAGCGGCAGCGCGGGCAGATCGAGCTGATCGCCTCGGAGAACTTCACCTGGCCGAGCATCTTCGAGGCGGTGGGGAGCACTCCGACGAACAAGTACGCCGAGGGCTATCCGGGCAAGCGGTACTACGGCGGCTGCGAGGTTGTGGACGAGATCGAGCAGACCGCGATCGACCGGGCGAAGGAGCTGTTTGGCGCCGAGCACGCGAACGTCCAGCCGCACGCCGGCGCCCAGACCAACATGGCCGTGTACATGGCAGCCCTCAGCCCGGGCGAGACGATCCTCTCGCTCGAGCTCTCGCACGGCGGCCATCTGACGCACGGCCTGAAGGTGAACTTCTCGGGCCGCCTGTACACGATCGTCCACTACGGGGTCAGCCGCGAGACGGACATGGTCGACTACGAAGAGGTGCTCGCGCTCGCCAAGGAGCACCGGCCCAAGCTGATCATCTGCGGCGGCTCCGCCTATCCGCGGACGGTCGAGGCCGACCGCTTCCGCGAGATCGCAGACGAAGTGGGCGCGCTGCTCCTCTGCGACATGGCGCACTTCGCGGGGCTCGTCGCCGCTGGACTGCATCCGAACCCGGTCCCCCACTGCGACTTCGTCACCTCCACGACGCACAAGACGCTGGCGGGGCCCCGGGCGGGCTTCATCCTCTGCCGTGAAGAACAGGCCCAGGCCGTTGACCGTGCCGTTTTCCCCGGAATCCAGGGCGGGCCGCTCGAGCACACGATCGCGGCCAAGGCGACCTGCTTCCGGATCGCCGGCACCGAGGCGTTCCGCGACTACCAGGGTCAGATTCGCGCGAACGCCGACGCCCTGTCCGAGACGCTGATCGAGGGCGGGCTCGACGTCCTCACCGGCGGGACGGACACGCACTTGCTCCAGCTCGACCTGCGCCGCATGGACTGGACCGGAAAGGACGCCGAGGAGCGGCTGGCCGAGGTCGGGCTGACCGTGAATCGCAACACCGTCCCCTTCGACGAGCGGCCCCCGACGGTCGCCTCAGGCGTGCGGATCGGGACGCCGGCCGCAACGATGCGCGGCTTCGACGAGGAGGACTTCCGCGAGGTCGGCAGGGTCATCGTGGACGCGCTCGGCGCACGTCCGGACCTGGATGCGCTGGGCGCGCGGACAGCCGAGCTCTGCGCGAAGCGGCCGCTCTACCCGGGCTTTCGCGGCTTCACCACGTACGTCGCATGAGCGCCGCGGTGGAAACGGGCGTCGTGATCGAGGTCCTGCACCCACTCGTGCAGCACAAGCTCTCCTACCTCCGCGACAAGGACACGCCGACGGTGCATTTCCGCAAGATCGCGAACGAGGTCACGTTGCTTCTCACCTATGAGGCGACGAAGGACTTCCCGACGGAGGAAGTGGAGATCGAGACGCCGCTCGAAACCACGACCGTGCGGCGGATCCAGGGCAAGAAGGTGGCCGTCTGCCCGGTGCTCCGTGCCGGTATGGGGATGCTCGACGGCGTGCTGTCGCTCGTCTCCGGCGCTCGCGTCGGGTTCATCGGCCTCTACCGCGACGAGGAGACGCTCGAGCCGGTCGAGTACTACGTGAAGCTTCCGGCCGACTTGACCGAACGCGACGCGATCGTGCTCGATCCGATGCTCGCCACCGGCAACTCGAGCGTGGCGGCGATCGACAAGGTCAAGGAGGCCGGCGCGCGTTCGGTCACGCTGGTCTGTCTCGTCTCGGCTCCGCAGGGGATCGAGCGCGTCCAAGCCGAGCATCCCGATGTCCGGATCGTGACCGCCTCGATCGACCGCGGCCTCGACGAGCGCGGCTTCATCGTCCCAGGCCTGGGCGACGCAGGCGATCGCCTGTACGGGACGAAGTAGCCTGCGCCGGCAGTGGTAGACACCCTTCGCGACAACCCCGAGGTTCTGTGGGGCTTTCTGCTTGCGCTCGTCGTCGTGTTGCTGCTGACGCCGGGCGTGGGGCGCTTTGCGCGGATCCTCGGCGTCGTCGACGAACCAGGGGAGACGCGCCGTGTCCACGTGCGACCTGTGCCGCGGCTGGGCGGGATCGCGTTGCTGCTCGGGATCTTCGTTCCGGCCTTGGCGTTTCTCCCGCTCGACGGCCCGTATCGGGGCATCCTGCTCGGAGCGGCCGTGGCGACCACTGTCGGGGCGATCGACGATTTCCGTGGGCTGCCCTGGTGGGGGAAGCTCGCCGGCCAGCTCGCCGCTGCCGGTGTCGCAATCGGCTTCGGCGTCACCGTCGACCGGTT
The DNA here is from genome assembly GCA_963842235.1 of uncultured Actinomycetes bacterium. GTDB lineage: Bacteria > Actinomycetota > Thermoleophilia > Gaiellales > Gaiellaceae > JACDAN01. The sequence goes on from CAWJFT010000001.1 coordinate 671,474, forward strand.
CACGTTCCCCGGCTTCGGGAGCCAGGAGCTGCCGGAGTGGGTGGGAGGCCCCGCGACCCTCCTCTGGATCGTCGCGATCATGAACATGGTCAACTTCCTCGATGGGATGGACGGCCTGGCGGCGGGCATCTGCGCCATCGCCGGCTCGACATTCGCCCTCATCGGCCTCTCGCTCGGCGAGCCCGACGCTGCGTTGCTCTCGGCGATCGTCGCGGGCGCCTGCTTCGGCTTCCTCCACCACAACTTCTATCCGGCGCGGATCTTCATGGGCGACTCGGGAGCGCTCCTGCTCGGGTTCCTGCTCGCGACAGTCTCCGTCCAGGGGCTCGTGAAGACCGCGGCCTTGGCAACGCTCGTGTTGCCGCTCCTCGTGCTGGCGATCCCGATCATCGACACCTCGTTCGTCGTCGCCAAGCGGATGAAGTACGGGCAGCCGCTCTACGAAGCGGACCGGAAGCACCTCCACCACCGGTTCATGAACATCGGCTTCTCGCAGCCGCGTGCCGTCGTCTACATGTACCTCTGGTGCGGGCTCCTGGCGGCCGCGGCGCTGGCGACGAGGTTCCTGCCGCCTCGGCCGCGAGGTGACTGGGACGTCTCGAACACGCTGATCGCCGGGGCGATCGGACTGGCCGCTCTGATGGCGTCGATCTACATCGCCTACCTGCTCGAGATCGTGAAGCTCGCGAACCCGCGCATCCGCCGGCGCGAAGAGCAGGCGAGGCGCGAAGGCGCCGAGCGCCGCAGCGCTTAGCGACCGGCTCAGACCCCGTGCGGATCGGCGCGGCGCCCTCGGCTCTAGAGGGCTACAAGCTCGGGCACTTTTCGCCAAACCATGCGGGTTTCGGCTGTCACAAAGTCTGGTATGCTCGCGCTGGATGGAGCCCAGTTCTCGCCAGTCGCTCGACCCGGCCGGTGCGGGCGCGGTACTGGTCGGAACGACCGTCGGAGGTGTCGGAATCGGCGCGCTTCTCGGCTGGGCCGTGGGTTCCTGGCCGGTCGGCGCCCTCGTCGGGGCCCTGGTCGGGATCCCCGCCGGGATCTTCGCCGTCTATCGCCGTTACCGAGGGGTCTTTTCATGAGAGAGGTCTGGGCAACCCCGCGGCCAATGCCGGCCGCCCGGCTGCCGAGGATCGCGGGGGCCGCCGTCATCGCGCTTGCGCTGCCCGTCTTCCTCGCCGCCGAGCTTCCGCTACGGGGCTGGGTGCTTGCGGCCGTCCTGTGGGTCGGCGCCGAGGCCATCGCGCTCCTGCTCTCACGCTTGAGCCTCGGCACGGATAATCTCGCTGCAGCCGGCGTGAGGGGAGTCGGAATGATGTTTCGATCGGTCGCCGTCATGGTGATCGTGATCGTCGTCGCTGCATCGAACGTCGAGGTCGGCGTGGCCGCCGGCGTCCTCTACGCGATCGCGTATACGCTCGAGCTTGCCCTCTCGCTGACCACCTACTTCTCGAGCGAGCCGGCCCGATGAAGCGGCTCTTCTTCGGCCTGGCCACGCTTCTCCTGCTCTTTCCGAGTCAGGCGTTCGCCGCCAAGGGAGACTTCGATCCGGCGGTCGAGTTCGAGCAACACCCCTGGATCCCGATCCACCTCGGCCCGCTCGACCTCTCGATCACCAAGGCAGTGGCGTACCTGTTTCTCGGCACCCTGCTGACGATCCTCCTCGGGCTGGGCTTGATGCGCTGGCGCCTAAAGGTCGAGCCCGACAGGCGCCAGACCGTCGGCGAGCTGGTCTACGACATCGCCCAGACGCAGATCGCCGAGCAGGGCCTGCCGACCAAGGCGATCGGCCGGTGGTTCCCCTATGTGGCCTCGCTCTTCCTCTTCATCTGGACGTTGAACATCCTTGGCTTCATCCCCTTGCCGCTCTCCGACGAGACGGTGACGATCTTCGGCCTCGAGCTGCCGACGCTCGGGATCTACGCCGCCACCTCGTCGATCTCCGTCACGCTCGCGTTGGCGCTGATGACGTTCGTCTTCACGCACATCGAGGGAATCCGGGCCAACGGGGTCATCAACTACTTCAAGAGCTGGGTCCCCGACGTGCCGAAGGCGATGGTGCCCTTCATCGCGGTGCTCGAGGTGCTTGGGCAGTTCATGCGACTGATCTCGCTCTCCGTCCGACTCTTCGCCAACATGCTCGCCGGCCACATCCTGATCCTCACCTTCATCGGCCTGATCTTCGTGATCGGCAACATCGCCCTCGCGCCGATCTCCGTACTGGTGGGGACGCTCTTCTACCTCTTCGAGGTCGTCATCGTCGTCTCGATCCAGGCGTACATCTTCGCCGCCCTGTCCGCCATCTACATCGGCTCGGCCATCGAGCCGCAACACTAAGGAGGCACACCGTCATGAACGTCGTTGCAACGCTCTTCGCCGCCGCCTCGGACGGTGCCGACGCCGGAAAGGCCGTTGCGCTCGCGCTCGGAGTCGGTCTGGGCTCGCTTGGCGCCGGTATCGGCATCGGGAGCATCTTCAGTGCGATGATCCAGTCGGTCGCCCGGCAGCCTGAGCTCCGTGGTGAGCTCACGGGCATCCAGTGGCTCGGGTTCGCGTTGACCGAGGCCGTCGTCTTCTACGGCCTGCTCGGCAGCCTCCTGGCCTACGTTCTCGTCTAGCCCAGATGCCTTCCACGCTCGCCGTTCTCGCCGCCAACCCGCTGATCGAGGTCCGCTGGGGCCTCATGGTCTGGACGCTGGTCTGCTTCGCGATCACGTTCTTCGTGCTCAGGAAGTACGCGTTCGGGCCTGTGCAGCGGATCATCGACGAGCGGCGGCAGCGGATCCGGCAGGCGCTCGAGGAGGCGGACAACGCTCGGGCCGAGGCCCGCAGCCTGCTCGAGGAGCACCGCGCGATGATGCAGCAGGCGCGTGGGGAAGCCGAGGACATCCTGGTCGAGGCCCGGCGCATCGCGGATGCGCAGCGAGAGCGCCTTCGCGACGAGCTGGAGGCGGACCGGCAGCGGCGCCTGGAGGAGACGAGCAAACAAATTCAGGCTGAGACCCGCCGCGCACTCGAGCAGATCCGAGCGGAGGTCGCCGATCTCGCGCTCGTGGCGACAGGGAAGGTGACGGGCAAGGTGCTGACGGACGAGGATCACCGGCGTCTGATCGAAGAAGCCGTAGGCGAGCTCGACTTCTCCGTGCTCGAACGAGGCGACGGCCGCTCCTAGATGCCCGTCGCGCAACGCATCTACGCGAACGCGCTCTTCGAAGCTGCGAAGGAGCAGGACCGGCTCCGACCGGTCACCGGCGACCTGCATACCTTCGCCGAAGCGGTCGAGCAGGTCCCCGAGTTGCGCGCCCTCCTCGAGAATCCGGAGGTCGATACACGCGAGAAGACGGACGCGCTGCGCGCGATCCTCGCCGACGCAGATGAGCTCGTCCGGAACTTCCTACTCCTCGTGGTCGAGAAAGGGCGGATCCACGAGCTCGACGAGATGCTCGCGGAGTTCGATGCGCTCGTCGCCGCCGAGGAAGGGATCCTCGACGTCGAGCTGACGACCGCGGTCGAGCTCTCGGACGACGAGACGAACAAGATTCTCCGGCAGATCGAGCAGGTCTCCGGGCGGAGGCTTCGCGCCTCCCGCCGAGTCGAGCCCGCGTTGCTCGGCGGTTTCGTGCTCCAGGCCGGCTCGTACCGCGCCGACGCCAGCGTGCGCGGCCGCCTCGATCGACTACGACGACAGCTGACAGGCAGCGGAAGGAGTTAGACCCAAGTGAAGCTCAGGCCGGAAGAGATCACGTCGATCCTCAAGGAGCGGATCGAGCAGTACGACGTCGAGACCGACCTCGCGGAGGTCGGCGGCGTGCTCCAGGTCGGCGACGGGATCGCCCGGGTCTACGGGCTCGAGAATGCCGTCTCGACGGAGATGCTCGAGTTCGAACACGGGGTGACCGGGATCGCGTTCAACCTCGAGGAGGACAACGTCGGCGCCGCCCTCTTCGGCGAGTGGGAGCACATCAAGGAGGGCCAGCCCGTCAAGCGCACCGGCCTCGTCGCGAGTGTCCCCGTCGGCGACGCGCTGATCGGGCGGATCGTGGATTCCCTCGGCAACCCGCTCGACGGTGGGCCCCCGATCGAAGCCGAAACGCAGCGGCCACTCGAGTTCAAGGCCCCCGGCGTGGTCGAGCGGCAGCCGGTCAAGGAGCCGCTCATGACCGGCATCAAGGCGATCGACGCGATGACGAACGTCGGCCGCGGCCAGCGCGAGCTCATCATCGGCGACCGTTCGACGGGAAAGACGGCGATCCTGATCGACACGATCCTGAACCAGAAGGACACCGACGTGATCTGCATCTACGTGGCGATCGGCCAGAAGGCCTCGACTGTGGCGCAGGTCTACGAGCTCCTGCGTGACCGCGGGGCGATGGACTACACGATCATCGTCAACGCCGCCGCCAACGAGGCGGCGCCGCTCAAGTGGATGGCGCCGTTCGCGGGCGCGGCCATGGGCGAGCACATCATGTTCAACGGCGGGCACGCGCTCTGCATGTACGACGACCTCTCGAAGCACGCGGACGCGTACCGGCAGCTGTCCCTGCTCCTCCGTCGCCCGCCCGGGCGCGAGGCATTCCCCGGCGACGTCTTCTACCTGCACTCGCGGCTGCTCGAGCGGGCCTGCAAGCTCTCGGACGAGCTCGGGGGCGGCTCGCTGACCGCGCTGCCTGTGATCGAGACCCAGGCCGGCGACATCTCGGCGTACATCCCGACGAACGTGATCTCGATCACCGACGGCCAGATCTTCCTCGAGTCGGACCTCTTCTTCTCGGGCGTACGGCCGGCGGTCAACGTCGGCATCTCCGTCTCGCGCGTCGGTGCGAGCGCACAGACGAAGGCGATGAAGAAGGTCGCCGGCCGCCTGCGGCTCGAGCTCTCGCAGTACCGCGAGCTCGAGGCCTTCTCGCAATTCGGCTCCGAGCTCGACCCGGCGACCCAGCGCACCCTCGCCCGCGGCGAGCGCATGGTTGCGACGCTCAACCAGCCGCAGTACCAGCCGTGGCCGATGGAAGAGCAGGTCGTCGCGATCTGGGTCGGCATCCACGGCTATCTCGACGAGATCCCCGCTCCCCAGGTCCCGCGCTTCCAGGAGGAGCTGCGGGAGTACCTGCGCACGGAGGGGACGATCTACAAGGAGATTCGGGAGTCGGGCGACCTTCCCGATGAGCTCGAGGAGCGACTGAAGGCCGAGATCGAGAAGTTCGAGAAGAGCTTCGTCGTGACGGAGGAATCGCCCGTCTAAAGCCATGGCCGCCGTTCAGGACATCAAGCGCCGGATCCGCTCGGTCCAGAACACGCGGAAGATCACCAAGGCGTTCGAGCTCGTCGCCGCCGCCCGCTTGCGCCGGGCGCAGGCCAGGATCGAGGCGATGCGGCCCTACGCCGACCGGATGATGGAGCTGATGGTCGAGACGGCGCGCGCGAGCACGTCCGTTCGCGGGTTGCCGCTCCTCCAGCGGCGGGAGGTCCGAACCGCGGCCGTGCTGGCCCTGAGCGGGGACCGTGGCCTCGCGGGCGCCTTCAACTCGCAGATCCTGCGGCAGGTCTTCACGATCGAACGGCGGCTGCGGTCAGAGGGCGTCCAGGGCCGCTGGCTCGTCTCCGGCCGCAAAGGCGCGTCGAGCCTGCGCTTCCGGCGGTACGACGTGGACCAGGCGTGGATCGGTTTCAGCGACCGCCCCGCCTACACAGACGCGGCGGCAATTGCGCACAAGGTCTGCGAGCTCTACGCGGAAGGTGAGGTCGACAGCGTCATCCTCGTCTACAACCACTTCGTCTCGCCGCTCGTGCAGCGGGTCGTGGAGCAGGAGATCCTTCCGATCCCCGAGAGCCTCTTCGAGGCCGACGAGGACCGCGACGCGGCGCTCACCGGCGACTTCATCTACGAGCCCGAAGCCGAGGAGATCCTCGCGCGCCTTCTGCCCGTCTACGTCGAGACCGAGCTCTTCCGAGCGCTGCTCGAGTCAGCGGCCTCCGAGCAGGGCGCCCGCATGACGGCGATGCGCAACGCCTCCAAGAACGCCGCCGAGCTGACCGACAGCCTTACACTCGCGATGAACCGGGCCCGCCAGGCCGAGATCACCCAGGAGATCCTGGAAGTCGTGGCCGGCGCGGACGCGCTAACGGCCTAACGCACCGCGTCGGACGGCGACCCGACGGATGTTCGACCAGCGCACGGGGCACGGTTTGACGGGCGTGCAGTCGAGGCCGATAACCGCGCCCGAAACCTGCACGTAGTAGCGCCCGGGCCGGAGCGTGTGGCGAGTCCGAACGCGGTAGCCGCCGCGGAGTGGCGTCTCGCGCGCAATCGGCTCCTTCAAGCGGACGTTCTGACGTAGGAACGACCCGTCGCGGCCGGTTCCCGGCCGAACCGCGACGACGATCTTGCCCGGAGCGAGATCGCCGCGCGTGAACACCGCGACCACATGGCCGCGGGACGCTCCCACGGAACGCAGGAAGGGTTGCGGAGTAGCCGCGGAGGCACCTGTCGCAACAACCACCGAGGCGCAGGTCGCGGCGAAGGTGCGGCCGACCAGGGCCGGACCCTTCAGCGGCGTCAGCACGTTGAGTTTCTTCACCACGGGCAGCCCGTCCAAACCGGTTTGAAACAAAGCGTACGAAGGAATATCTAGCACCGAACCGACGGAGGGAGCCAAAGAGGGGTCAGTCAGGAGCGGAGGATGAAACGACTTCTAGGAGGCTCCTTCATTCTGGCCGCCGCGCTCGCGCTTGGCGTTCTTACGGGCTCTGCGCGCGCTGCGGTGCCGGACTGTGACGAGCCGACGGCCCTGTGTACCGAACCCGTTGATTCGATCGGGTACGAGGGCGGGTACACGGGTCACGACGAGCCCTCGTTGCTGTTCTATTCGGACACGCCGGGCTCGGGGAACTCGAGCTTGTACCACGTGCAGTTGCCGACCGATCCGAAGGTGCTGCCGAACCAGGCCGGCACGGCGGGCACCTGGAACTTCCAGCTTCACCCTGCGTACTGGTTCGGTATGGCGCTGTGCGACAACGAGTCTGGGCCGGAGTTCACTCATGCTCCGTGCGTGCCCGACAGCGACAGCAACATCTTCGACGGCACGGACGAGACGGCGCCCGACTACATCGGCCGGCACCCCGGCACCGCCTTCCTGGAGGTGCAGTTCTACCCGCCGGGCTGGGCCCCGTGGCCACCCGGCGTCAGCTGCGACGCCAGCAAGTGGTGCGCAGCAATGGCGATCTTCAGCCTGAATCAGAATCAGAACACGGGCGTGCTGAACAACGATGACTGTCTCAACACAGTCGGAGTCGAGCCGGCGAACTTCGCTTTCCTCACGATGAGCGGCGTACCGCATGCTCCGCCGGGGCCGCTCGACCTGACCAACGACTCGTTCACGCCGAATCCCGCGACCGACCTGTTCATGAACTCGGGCGACCGGCTCACCCTCGACATTCACGACGGAGCGGCGGGGCTGACGGTGATCGTCCACGACCTCACCACCGGCGGAACCGGCTCGATGACGGCCAGCGCCGCCAACGGGTTCGCCCATGTCCTGTTCGAGCCGAATCCGTCCACCTGCCACCAGGAGCCCTACACGTTCCGCCCGATGTACGCGACGTCGAGCGAGCACACGCGCGTGCCGTGGGCGGCGCACAGCTACAACGTGGCTGCGTCCGACGAGATCGGGCACTTCGAGTACTGCGACACGGTGGCCGAGGAGGGCGGCGACTGCCTCAGCAACGGCGAGGACGAGCTCGATGGCGACGACACGGGCTGCTTCAGCGCGGCCTTCTCCCTCTTCGTCCAGATCGGGGGCTGCATCGCAACTGACAATGACTTCGACGGCACCTCGTACCAACCGGTCTGGCCCGGAACGAATCCGAACCGCGGGCAGGACAGGAAGTACCATCCGACCCCGATCACGCTGACGAGCCCGGTCTTCAACGGATCTCAGAACTACGACCGGGTCGCGTTCGAGGCTGATCTGCCCCGGATCGAGGCGGCTGACTTCGGCGGCATCTGCAATCGGTTCACGGGCGCGAACTGCGTCAACCCGCCGCCGGGAGCGAACTTCTATCCGATCTACTCGACCGGCACCTCGACGCTGAACCCGAGCTCGCGCGGGCACTGCGTGTGGCAGTTCGGCGGGCCGTTCATCAAAGGCACGACCAACACGTTCGGCGGGAACTCGGCGGCGGAGTACGGGCCGCTGCTCTTCAGCTTCTACCCGAACCCGAATCCCGCCATCCGACTCAGGGCAAACAACTTCCGAAACGTCTTGAGCACGAACCCCTGCCCGGCCTAGGGCCGGTCAGGATCGAGCCAGTGGAGAGCGTCCTTCGGGGCGCTCTCCAGCGTTCGCGCCGGTTCGCGGCGGTTTCAGCGAACCGGAATCTTCTCGACCACTGAACTGTCGCGGAGCTGCGGGTAGAGGCACCCGCCGACGGCGTAGAGGGTGTCGCCGATCGTGTAGACGGCGAGCGCGTGGCGCGGCATCTCCAGCCTCGGCCCTTGCCGCCAGCGACCGGTGTCGGCGTCGTAGATCACGTTGATGTCGTCGACGATCGCGTGGATCTCGTTGCCGGTCGCCGAGGTCGCAAGCGTGTCCATCGGCTTCGGCAACGGGGGCCCCGCACGCCAGCGATCGGACTTCGGGCTGTAGATCCACACGCGGCGCTGTCGTGCAAGCGAGCGGACGCGACCTCCGATCACCCAGATCTCGTCGCGGAAGACGACCGCCGAGTGCGCCTGGAGGGCCACAGGCAGCGGCGTGCCCTTCCTCCAGCGGCGCTGCGCCGAGTCGTAGACGAAGACGGTCCTCGTGGGATTGAGCGGATCGAGGCCGCCGATTGCGTACAGCTTCCCGCGGAAGGTGACGGCAGCGAGATTCGTGCGGGGAACCGGGAGGGGCGCCTCGGACCGCCACCGGCCTTGCTGGACGCCGTACGAGTAGACCTGTTTGCCATTCGCCTCAGGCGAGTTCCCACCGATGACCCAGAAGCGCCCGTCGAAGGTCGCACCGGCGGCGGCGCTGAAGGCCTTGGGGGTGGCGGGGAGGGATGCCCACTCGTTGCGCTCCGGATCGAAGCGCTCGAAGAAGTCGAGCGGCTTGCCGGTCTCGCCGACCATGCCCGTCGCGACGTAGATCTTCCCGCCGAGCTGGGCAGAGGCGGGGTAGCTGCGCCGGTGCGGCATCTGCGGGCCGAACGACCACTCCGGCGACGTGGTTTCGTCCCCGCCGCCTCCGCAGCCAGCGATCAGGGCGGACAGGAGGAGCGCCGCACCGAGTTTCAGTCGATGTCTGCGGAGCGCCTCAGACAGGCTCTGCGAGGACATCCTTGTGCTTCTGCCGCTCGGCCCGGCGCTCGCGCATCCTGCGCGGGTCAGGAACCGGAACGGCGGCGAGCAAGGCCTGCGAGTACTTGTCCTGCGGATCCGTGTACACCTTCTCCGCGGGGCCGTACTCGACGATCTTCCCACGGTTCATGACGGCGATCTGATCGCTCATCGCTCTGACCACGGCGAGGTCGTGGGCGATGAACAGGTAGGTGAGGCCGAACTCGATCTGGAGGTCCTTGAGCAGGTTGAGGATCTGCGCCTGGATCGAGACGTCCAGCGCCGAGACCGGCTCGTCGCAGACGATCAGCCGCGGGTTGAGCGCGAGCGCGCGGGCGATCCCGATGCGCTGCCTCTGACCGCCGGAGAACTCGTGCGGGTAGCGGTTGATGAAATCGGGGTTGAAGCCGACGACCTCGAGCAGCTGCTCGGCGCTGCGCCGGCGGGAGCGGCGGCTGCCGACGCTGTGGATGAGGAGCGGCTCGGAGACGATGTCCCCCACGGTCATGCGCGGGTTCAGCGACGCGTACGGGTCCTGGAAGACGATCTGGATCTCGCGGCGGATCGCACGCATATCCCTCTTGCTCATCGTCGTCAGCTCCTTGCCGTCGAACAGGACCGAGCCAGAGGTCGGCTTCAGGAGCTGGAGCACACAGAACCCGGTTGTCGACTTGCCGGACCCCGACTCACCGACGAGACCGAGTGTCTCTCCTGTGCGAATGTCGAACGAGACGTCGTCGACCGCCTTCACGTAGTCCACGGTCCTGTCGATCAGGACGCCCTCTTTGATCGGGAAGTACTTCTTCAGGTTCTTCACCGAGAGCAGGAGCTCGCCCCGCGCGCCTCCGATGTCCGCTCCTCGCCGGGGCTCGATCATCGTGCACCTACTGGTTCAGCCGCGCGTTCGGAGGCCGGATGCGCGGAACGCACCCAGTGGCCAGGCCGGACCTCGCGGAGCTCGGGGGCAACCGTCGCGCAATCGTCGTGCCCCGCATACATGCACCGAGGTGCGAAGCGGCATGCCGGGGGCGGAGCGATCAGATCCGGCGGGCGGCCGGGGATGGACAGGAGCCGGCCGTCACGGACGTTCTCGTCCTCGACCTGCGGAAGCGCGGCCAGCAGAGCCTCCGTGTAGGGGTGCTCCGGATTGTCGAAGAGATCGAGCGCCGGCGCTTGCTCGACGATCTGTCCCGCGTACATGACGATGATGTCGTTCGCAGTCTCGGCGACGACGCCCATGTCGTGCGTGATGATGATCACGCCCATGTCGTGGAGGCTGCGCAGCTCGTGCAGCAGGTCGAGCACGCCCGCCTGCACAGTGACGTCGAGCGCCGTCGTCGGCTCGTCGGCGATCAAGAGCTTCGGGTTGCAGGAGATCGCGATCGCGATCATCACCCGCTGGCGCATGCCGCCCGAGTACCGGTGCGGATAGTCGTCGAGCCGTCGCGCCGCATTCGGGATGTGCACCTCCTCGAGCAGCTCGACCGCACGCTTCTTCGCGTCCTTGCGGTTCATTCCGAGATGCCGGCGGAGCGTCTCCGTGATCTGCGTCCCGATCGTCAGCGTCGGGTTCAGCGAGGTCATCGGGTCCTGGAAGATCATCCCGATCAGGTGGCCCCGAACGTCCTCGAGTTGCCTGTTGCCCAGCTTCAGAAGGTCGCGACCGTCGAAGTGCGCCGTGCCCTCGACGACGCGGCCCGGCGGCTGGACGAGCCCCATGAGCGAGAGCATCGTGACCGACTTGCCGCAGCCAGACTCGCCGACGATTCCGAGCATCTTCCCGGCCTCGACGTCGAACGAGACGCCGTCGACGGCGCGCACTTCGCCGACGCGGGTCTTGAAGAAGGTGTGGAGGTCCCTTACCTCGAGAAGTGCCATTGGTGCCGTAATAGAACCTCTAGAAGTTTTGTCTCGTTCGCGGGTCGAGCGCGTCGCGCAGGCCGTCCGCGATGAAGAACGCGCTCAGGATCAGCCAGCTGATGCAGAGGCTCGGGATGACGATGATGTATGGGTGCGCGAGGTAGGACGTGTAGCCGTCCTGCGCCAACGTGCCCCAGGAAGCCTTCGGCGGTTCGATGCCCATGCCGAGGAACGAGAGGAACGCTTCGCCGAGGACGACGCCGGGCAGCTCGAGGAAGACGAAGATCAGAATCACCCCGAGCGTGTTCGGGAGCAGGTGGCGGAAGAGGATCCGGTACCAACGGGCGCCCAGTGCGTTCGCGGCGCGAACGTAGTCGTTCTCCTTCAGCGTGATGATCTGCCCTCGCATCACCCGGGCGGTCGTGAACCACGAGGCGACTGTCAGCGCCACGGTCATCGTCCAGAAGTTGGTCGTGCCGAAGATGGCCAGCGTGATGATCGCGAAGGGCAGGTACGGCAGGCCGTAGAGCGCGTCGAGGAAGCGCATCAGCCCGTTGTCCACCCAGCCGCCGGCGAACCCCGAGATCGCGCCGTAGAGAATCCCGACGAACATGATCGCGAACGTCGCCGCGAACCCGATCCCGATCGAGATGCGGCCGCCGAGCGCGGTCCGGACGAACAGGTCGCGGCCGAACTCGTCCGTGCCGAACGGATGCGCCCAACTCGGCTTCAGGAACGACTGCGAGAAGTCGACCGCGTAGGGGTCCTCGATTGCTGAAGATCGGCACGAAGATGACGAACGCGAGCATGAACAGGAACGCGATGGCCGCGACGACGGCCGCACGGTTTCTCGTGAACCGATGGAGAGCGTCGCGCAAGAGCGAGGCGCGCTCGAGGGCGGCGCCTGCCTCGCGCCCCCGAGCCTCGGCTGTGCGAGTGAGGGTGGCTTCGAACTCGGTCCGACGATCGGTGATTGCCATCAGGTCCTCACGTCTCGCGTTCGCGGATCGAGGTAGCCGTAGAGGATGTCGACGACGAGGTTGGCCACGATGATGATGATTGAGAGCAGGACCGTAATCCCCATCGTGACGGAGTAGTCACGTGAGGCGACGGAGATGATGAAGTAGCGGCCGATGCCGGGGATGCCGAAGATCGTCTCGACGATGAACGAGCCGGCGATCAGATAGCCCAGGAGCGGGCCTGCGGCGGTGACCGCGGGAATCAGCGAGTTCCGCAGCACATGCAGCCCGACCACGCGGCGCCAGCGTAGGCCCTTGGCCTTCGCCGTTCGGATGTAGTCCGCCTGGAGCGTCTCCAGCATCGAGCCGCGCACGATGCGCGCGAGGACCGTCATCGGCGCGTGGCCGAGCGCGATCATGGGGAGGATCCACGATTCCCAGCCGCCCCAGCCGTTCGTCGGGAACGGGGTATGGGCCCCCCATTTGACCGCAAAGAAGTAGATCAGCAGCGTCGCAATCAGGAAGTTCGGTAACGCGTAGCCCGCGTTGACGATCGCCATCACAAAGTAGTCGATCGGGGTGTTCTGTTTGAGCGCCGCGATGATCCCTAATGGGATCCCGACGACGATCGCGAACAGCATGGCCAGCCCGCCGAGCTTGAGCGAGACGGGGAAGTGCGTCCTGATGATGTCGTTGACGTCACGGTCCCGCTGTTGGAGCGACGGGCCGAGGTTCGCGGTGAAGACGCCCTTGACGTAGTAGGCGTACTGGATGTACCAGGGCTTGTCGAGGTGGAACTGCCGGTCGAGGTTCGCCTGGATCGCCGGTGGGACCGGGCGCTCGGTGACCTGGAACGGGTTGCCCTTGATCAGCTTCATCATCACGAACGTCATCAGGATGACCAGGAGGAGCACCGGGATCGTCCATGCGACTCGCCTGACGATGAACTTGAGCATTCGGGAAAACGGAGATTATCTGGTTTTCGGTAGAAAAAAGGGCAGGGCGCGCGTTGCGCCCTGCCCTTTTCGTTCGTCTAGCTGACCGAGACCTTGGTGTAGTCCCAGTTGTCCGACGGGTTGATGAAGAAGCCCTTGACGTTGCTCTTCACCAACGCGGTGAACGTGTACCAGTAGATCGGCATGACGGGCAGTGCGCCCTTCGGGCCGGTGAGGATGTCCTCAGCCTGCTGGTAAACCACCGCACGCTTCGCGTTGTTCGGCGTCTTCGTTGCCTTGTCGATGAGTCCGTCGTACTTCTTGTTGCACCAGTTCGTGTTGTTGTTCCCGGAAGCGCACTCCCAGAGAACCAGACCGTTGTACGCATCCGGGAAGTCATAGATCCAACCCAGGCGGTACACGTCGACGTCTGAGTTCGGCGGAGGTCCGAGGAACTCGAGGTACTGCTTCCACTCCAGGACCTTGAGCGTGACGTCCAGGCCGAGCTTCGTCCAGAAGGCCTGTACGGCGGTCGCGATCTTGGTGTGGCCAGGCGCGTTGTTCATGTACAGCTTGATGTTCTTCTTCGGGTTCTTGACCTTGGCCATGAACGCCTTGGCCTTGTTCAGCTGAGCCGTCGCCGGCATGGAGCTGTGCTTCGTGATCACCGGCCCGCCAGCGATTCCGGCGGGAGTGAAGCCCCGAGCAGGCACCTGGCCCGCCTGGGTGATGTACTTCACGATCTGGCTCCGGTCGATTGCGAAGGCCATCGCCCGACGCTGGTTCACGTCAGAGATGTTCTTCACGTTGAACCCGTAGTAGTACGTGCCGAGCGCCTTGTAGAGCTTGAAGAACTTCGTCTTCTTCCACTTGGGGATGTCGACGGGCGGAAGGCTGTTCGTGTTGACATCAACGTTCCCCGCGCTGAAGGCGTTCTCGGCGGTCGTGCCGTCGACGATGATCGGCTGCTCGATCTTCGTCAGCTTGACCGACTTCGCGCCACGCCAGGCGTTGTTCTTGACCAGCGTGATCGAAGCGTCGTGCTTCCACGAAGCGAGCTTGAACGGACCGTTCGTGACGATGTTGCCGGGCTCCGTCCACTTCTTGCCGTACTTCGTGACGGAGGCCTTGTTCACCGGCAGGAACGAGGTGTGCGCCAGCTGCTGGATGAACCACGGCTGCGGCGAGGTGAGCTGGATCCGCAGCTTGTACGGGCCCTGCGCCTTGACGCCGACCTTGGCCCGAAGGGCCCCGCAGTTCGACTTACAGCTGTTGTACGCCTCGGCACCCTTGATCCCGTAGAACTGGTACGCGTAGTCCGCACCGAGCTCAGGCGAGATCGTCCGCAACCACGACCAGACGTAATCGGCAGCCGTAACGGGCTTGCCGTTCGTCCACTTCACGTTGCGGCGCAGGTTCAGCGTGACGTTCGCGCCCTTGACCGACCAGCTCGAGGCGGCGCCGGGCGTCGCCTTCAGGGCCGGCGGGTTGCCGAGCCTGATGAGCGGATCCATCAGGTTGAACAGCAGGTTCGCCGACGTCGTGTCGGTGGCGAGCCCCGGGTCGAGCGACGGCGGCTCTGCGCCGATCGCAACCCGGAGGGTCGTCTTGGCTTGGCTGGACTGGCTCCCTGCGACGGACGCACCCGCCACAACGGTGACCGCAAAGGCCGCCGCCAGTCCTGCCCAAAGGAAGCGTTTTAGCATCCTTATTTGATCCTCCTTATTTCGTGAACGTCGTACTTCTCCCCTAACGGCGCCTGCGAGGCTGAGACCTCGGGGCTGGGAAAGGGGCTGGATGGTAGTCGTATCGGTGGCCTGCGCCGGCCCGTCGCTGCGAGTCCGGCGAGCTCACCAGTAATCCAGTCCTCTCTACCTACCTCCTTCCCTGAAGACGGCGGGTACCTGGCGCGGGCTGGGCCCGCAGAGTCACGCCGCCAACCTGGGCGGCGCCGGGCATCGCGACAGTCTCGGCTGCAGCAAGGCCGCGAGGAACCGACTGCGTCGACTGACCCGTGCTGTTGAGTTGCTGGAGCTGACGCTCGTGGAACTCGAGCAGCACTCGGGTCCTGTTCAGGTTGACGCCCGTGCCTCCACCATCGGAGCCGTGGAGAGCGACGAGCCCGCTGAGTGCGACGACGGCGAGAGCCGCGGCTACTGAGCCGGCGCGAAAAGCGCCCGCGAGAAGAGCATCCATCCGGGTGCGAGTGCGCTGAGCGCTGAACGAGATCGACGGCCGTTCGAGCGGAACTGCACGAAGCCCCTCGGTCAGGCCGGTGATGCTCTGTTCGAACGCCCGACAGTCGGCGCAGCGCGAAAGGTGTGCCTCGAGAAGCACGTGTTCGAACTCCGAGAGCTCGGAGTCCAGCCGCAACGAAAGCTGCTGGCAGGCCCGCGCACAATCGGCCGGCAAGATCGGGCGCATTCGCATCCAACCGTTAGACGACCGAGCACGCGCCGTAGTTAGTATCGGGAGCAAGTCCACGTCAACGTCTCCGGGAGCCGAATGTCTACTTCGAGCCAGGAAAGCCGCAATATCGGGAAGATCATCGAGATCAAGGGCGTCGTGCTCGACGCCGTCTTTCCCGACGAGCTGCCGGAGATCAACACCGCGCTGCGCATTTCAGCCGACGGCCGCGAGCTGATCGCCGAGGTGCAGCAGCATCTCGGGGACGACCGCGTCCGTGCAGTTGCCATGGACTCCACGGACGGCCTCGCCCGGGGGATCGAGATCGAGGACACCGGACAGCCGATCACCGTTCCCGTCGGGCAGCCCACGCTCGGCCGCCTCTGGAACGTGATCGGGGACCCGATCGACAAGGGCGACCCGGCCCCGGCCGACGTCGAACGCTGGCCGATCCACCGCGATCCGCCGAGCTTCCGCGACCTCTCTCCGGAGATCGAGATCTTCGAGACCGGGATCAAGGTCATCGACCTGATCGCCCCCTACGTGAAGGGTGGCAAGGTCGGCCTCTTCGGCGGCGCGGGCGTCGGCAAGACCGTCCTGATCCAGGAGCTGATCCATAACGTCGCCCGGGAGCACGGTGGCGTCTCGGTGTTCTCCGGCGTGGGCGAGCGCACGCGCGAGGGCAACGACCTTTGGCTCGAGATGAGCGAGTCCGGCGTGCTTGACAAGGTTGCGCTGGTCTACGGACAGATGAACGAGCCGCCGGGTGCGCGTCTCCGCGTCGGCCTCTCCGGACTGACGATGGCGGAGTACTTCCGCGACCAGGGTCAGGACACGCTGCTCTTCATCGACAACATCTTCCGGTTCGTCCAGGCCGGCTCCGAGGTCTCGGCGCTCCTCGGCCGCATGCCGAGCGCGGTCGGCTACCAGCCGACCCTCGCGACCGAGATGGGCCAGCTGCAGGAGCGGATCACCTCGACACGCGCCGGCTCGGTCACGTCGGTACAAGCGATCTACGTCCCGGCCGACGACCTCACCGACCCGGCGCCGGCGAACACCTTCGCCCACCTCGACGCGACGACCGTGCTCTCGCGCGCGATCGTCGAGCAGGGGATTTACCCCGCCGTCGATCCGCTCGACTCGTTCTCGCGCGCGCTGCAGCCCGGCATCGTCTCCGACGAGCACTACGAGACGGCCACGCGCGTGCAGGAGGTACTCCAGCGCTACCGCGACCTGCAGGACATCATCGCCATCCTCGGCATGGACGAGCTCTCCGACGAGGACAAGCTCGTCGTCCAGCGCGCGCGGAAGATCCAGCGCTTCCTCTCGCAGCCCAACTTCGTCGCCGAGCAGTTCACGGGGACGCCGGGCGAGTACGTGAAGCTCGAGGACACGATCAAGGGCTTCCAGGAGATCCTCGGCGGCAAGCACGACGACCTGCCCGAGCAGGCGTTCTACATGGTGGGGACGATCGACAAGGCCGTCGAGAAGGGTCGGTCGCTCGCGGGCGAGGAGGAGCCAGAGCCGGAAGAGCCCGCCGCCGAGGAAGAGGCGCGCGAGGCCGAGCCCGTCCCGGCCTAGGCGCGTATGGCTCAGGATCGGCGGACGTTCGCCCTCTCCCTCGTCACACCCGAGGGACCGGCGTTCGAAGGCGAGGTCGAGATGCTCATCGTCCCCGGCGCGGCCGGCGAGATCGGCATCCTGGCGCGGCACGCGCCGCTCGTCGCCACGCTGCAGGCGGGCGGCATGCGGGTCCACATCCGCCGCGACGAGGAAATCCGTGAGTTCGCGACCGGGGCCGGGTTCTTCAAGGTCGAGCAGGATCGGGCGCTCGCGCTCGTCGACGACGCCGTCGACGCCCACGAGATCGATCCGGAGCGCGCCCGGGAGCAGCTCGAGGAGGCACAAGCGGAGCTCGAGCGGCTAGATGGAGGCGAGGGGACAGACGCGGATCGCTGGCAGCTCGAACAGCGGATCAGGCATGCGCAGAACCAGCTCGACGTCTATGCGGGCGGCGGCTCCCTCAGGATCCGCCCCATTGCCCCACCCGGGGGCTAAGCGCTACCCTCAGACCACCCGGAACTTTGAACGGCAGCTTGGCGACCGGGAAAACAATCGCCTAAAGAGCCGGAGCCTTCCGCTCCCGACCTCTTTGGGCGGGAGCGTTTGACATGAAGGCGACGATCGAACAACTGAGGGAGCTTCTGGATCGGCGGATCGTCGTGCTCGACGGCTCGTACGGCGTCCTCATCCAGCGGACGGTGCGCGGCGAGGAGTCGTACCGGGGCGAGCGGTTCCGCGATCACGCCCGCGACGTCGCCGGCGACCCCGATCTCCTCAACCTGACCCGACCCGAAGTCGTTCGCGACATCCACAGCTCCTATCTCGACTCGGGGGCGGACGTCGTCACGACGAACACGTTCACGGCGACGACGATCGGCCAGGCCGACTACGCGCTGGAGCCCTATGCCCACGAGATGAACGTCGTCGGCGCACGGCTCGCGCGCGAGGCGGCGGACTCCGTCGACCGACCTGCGTGGGTCGCGGGCTCCGTCGGCCCGCTGAACGTCTCCTTGTCGCTCTCGCCGAAGGTGGACGACGCGACCTACCGGAGCGCCACGTTCGATCAGGTGCGCGAGGCGTACGCCGAGCAGATCCGCGGGCTCGCGGAGGGCGGCGTGGATCTGCTCCTTATCGAGACCATCTTCGACACGCTCAACGCCAAGGCCGCTCTGGTGGCGGCGCAGGAGGTTGCTCCCGAGCTTCCGCTCTGGATCTCGTTCACGGCGGTCGATCGCAGCGGCCGAAACCTCTCGGGGCAGACGGTCGAGGCTTTCTGGATCTCGGTCGAGCACGCCGACCCGCTCATCGTGGGCGTCAACTGCTCGCTCGGCGCGACCGAGATGCGTCCCTTCGTCGAGGATCTCGCGCGCGCGGCGACGACCTACGTCGCCTGCCACCCGAACGCCGGGCTCCCGAACGAGTTCGGCGAGCACGACGAGCAGGCGAGCGACACGAGCCGCTTCCTCGGCGAGTTCGCGCGCGAGGGCCTCGTCAACGTCGTCGGCGGCTGCTGCGGCACAACCCCCGAGCACGTCCGGGCCATTGCGGACGTGTCCAGGGGCCTGGCCCCTAGACGCGTCCCGGCGAGACAGGGGAGGACACGGTTCAGCGGGCTCGAGCCGTTCGAGATCGGCCCCGACACCGGCTTCGTCATGATCGGCGAGCGCACGAACGTGACTGGCTCGGCGCGCTTCCGGAGCTTGATCGAGGCCGACGACTTCCAGGGCACGGTCGACGTGGCGCTCGAGCAGGTGCGAGGCGGCGCGAACCTCCTGGACGTGAACATGGATGCCGACCTGCTCGACTCCGAGCGGGCGATGACCACGTTCCTGAACGTCATCGCGACCGAGCCGGAGGCGGCTCGCCTGCCGATCATGGTCGACAGTTCGCGCTGGCCGGTGCTCGAAGCGGGGCTCAAGTGTCTCCAGGGCAAAGGCGTGGTCAACTCGATCAGCCTCAAGGAAGGCGAGGAGCCGTTCCTGGAACAGGCGCGGACGATTCGGCGCTACGGCGCCGGCGTGATCGTCATGGCCTTCGACGAGCAGGGCCAAGCGGAGACAGCCGAGCGCAAGGTCGCGATCTGCGAGCGGGCCTACCGGCTCCTCGTCGAGCAGGCGGGGTTCATGCCCGAGGACATCATCTTCGACTCGAACGTGCTCGCCGTCGCAACGGGGATCGAGGAGCACAACGACTTCGCGAAGAACTTCATCGAGGCGCTGCCGTTGATCAAGGAGCGCTGCCCCGGAGCGCGCACGAGCGGCGGCATCTCCAACCTGTCGTTCTCGTTCCGCGGCAACGACGTCGTTCGGGAGGCGATGCACGCCGCGTTCCTCTACCACGCGATCCAGGCCGGGCTGGACATGGGGATCGTGAACGCCGGCCAGCTGGCCGTCTACCAGGACATCCCGCCAGACCTCCTCGAGCACGTCGAGGACGTGATCTTCAACAGACGGCCTGACGCGACCGAACGGCTCGTGACGCTTGCGGACAGCTACCGGGGCGAAGGGACGCGGCGCGAGCTCGACGTGGGCTGGCGCGACGCGCCGGTCGAGAAGCGGATCGAGCACGCGCTCGTCCACGGAATCGTCGACCACATCGAGGACGACACCGAGGAGGCCAGGCAAGCCTATGACCGGCCGCTGGACGTGATCGAGGGGCCGCTGATGCAGGGCATGCAGGTCGTAGGCGATCTCTTCGGCTCGGGGCAGATGTTCCTGCCGCAGGTGGTCAAGAGCGCACGGGCGATGAAGCGCGCAGTTGCGTACCTCGAGCCCTACATGGAGGAAGCCGCGGGCGGCGCTCCCCGCCAGGCTCAGGGCAAGGTCGTGCTTGCGACCGTCAAGGGCGACGTCCACGACATCGGCAAGAACATCGTCGGCGTGGTCCTGGGCTGCAACAACTACGAAGTCATCGACCTCGGCGTGATGGTTCCCGGGGACAAGATCCTCGACACGGCGAACGACGAGGGGTGCAACATCGTCGGCCTCTCGGGCCTGATTACTCCGTCGCTCGACGAGATGGTCAACGTGGCAAAGGAGATGGAGCGGCGCGGGCTCGACCTGCCGCTCCTCATCGGCGGCGCGACGACTTCCAAGCAGCACACGGCGGTGCGGATCGCCCCGGCTTACGGCCAGCCGACCGTGCACGTCCTGGACGCATCCCGCGTCGTGGGCGTCGTCTCCGACCTGCTCGACGCCGGGCGTCGCGTAACGCTCGAAGAGGAGAACGCGGAGCTCCAGGAGCGGCTGCGGGCACAACACGCGGAGAAGGAGCGAAAGCCGCTTCTGCCGATCGAGGACGCCCGTGCGAACCGGGAGCAGGTCGACTTCGGCGAGCTCCCCGTTCCCGCGTTCACCGGCGTTCGAGTCGTCGAGCCGGCGCTCGCCGAGCTCGTCCCGTACATCGACTGGCAGTTCTTCTTCCACGCCTGGGAGCTCAAGGGGCGCTTCCCGGCGATCCTCGAGCAGCCCGCCGCGCGCGAGCTCTACGACGACGCGCAGGAGCTCCTCGGCGAGATCACGGGCAGTGAGCTATTACACGCGCGAGGGACCTATGGCTTCTGGCCAGCCAGGGCCGAAGGGGACGACATCGTCCTCGAGCACGGGACGCGGCTGCCGATGCTCCGGCAGCAGTCCGCCTACGGCGACTCGCGGCCGAATCGCAGTCTCGCCGACTACGTCGCGCCGGCAGCTGACCACATCGGCGGCTTCGCGGTGGGGATCCACGGCGCCGACGAGCTCGCCGCGCGCTACGAGGCCGAGCACGACGACTACAGCGCGATCATGGTCAAGGCGCTTGCCGACCGCCTTGCCGAGGCGTTCGCGGAGCTCCTTCACGAGAGGGCCCGGCGCGACTGGTACGAGGAAGGCGCGAGGCTCCCGAGCGAGGAGCTGATCGCCGAGCGCTTCCGCGGCATCCGGCCGGCCTACGGCTACCCCGCTTGCCCCGACCACAGCGAGAAGCAGAAGCTGTTCGAGCTCCTGAGCGCGGAGGCAGTCGGGCTCGAGCTGACGGAGACGTTCGCCACCTACCCGGCGGCGAGTGTCAGCGGGATCTACCTCGCGCATCCGGAGGCGCGCTACTTCTCCGTCGGGCGGATCGCGCGCGACCAGGTGGAGGACTACGCCGCGAGGAAGGGAATGACCGTGGCCGAGGCCGAGCGTTGGCTACGCCCCAATCTGGCTTACGAACCGGTGACAGCTCCCGCCGTCGCCTGAGCTATCCTCCCCGCGTGGCGCCCGCGAGGGCGTTTTGCATGTCTTCACGATGAGAACAACCCTGAAAAGAGGAATCGGGCGCGCCGCGGAGGTCGACGGCAACGGGCGAGGTCGACGACCGCCCAGCGCACTCACGCCGATCACCCGCTACGAGCAGCCCGGGAAACGCCGAGGCGTTCTCGCGACGATCGGGCGGATCCTCTTTCTCGTGTTCGCGGTGGCGACATCGCTCTTGCTCGGGATCGCCGGCGGTCACTACCTCGACTTCGAGCAGACCGTGGTCGACATCGACCAGAGCTCGAAGCGGAACCCGCAGCTCGTCAAGGCGGCGAAGAAGCTCGACCTCCAGCTCCCCGGGCGACCGGCAATCGCGCTCGTGATCGGGACGGATTTGCGCCGCTTCGCCAAGGGCGACGAGCGCGGCGGGATGCGCTCGGACACCGTCATGCTCCTGCGCGCCGACCCGGAGCAGGGGACGCTCTCGATGCTGTCGATGCCGCGCGACCTCCTCGTCGACATCTACTGCCCAGGACGCGCGCCCAGCCGCGGCCCCATCAACTCGGCCTTCGGTCAATGCGGCGTGGAGGGAACGCTCCAGACAGTCAAGCATCTGACCGGGCTCCCGGTCCACTACCTCGTCACGGTCGACTTCCGCGGCTTCATCCAGCTGGTGGACAAGCTCGACGGCGTGTGGCTCGACATCGACCGCCGCTACTTCAACGACAACTCGGGCGGCGGGCCGACGTTCCCGCCAATCGACCTCAAGCCGGGATACCAGCGCCTGACGGGTCGGGAGGCGCTCTCGTACGTGCGCTTCCGCCATACGGACTCCGACCTCTACCGCATCGAGCGCCAGCGCCTCTTCATGCGGGCGCTGAAGGAACGGCTGTCGGACTCGTTCAACCTCCGCACGCTGCCTCGCCTGATGAAAGTCGTCCGCCAGAACGTCCAGGTCGGGCGCGGCGGCGGCAAGTCGCTCACGCCGGACACCGTCCTCGGCTGGGCCCTGTTCGCGGAGAAGCTCCCGGCCGGACGGATCTTTCAATCCCGGATCGAGGGCCTCGTCGGCTACAACCAGCTGACGACGGATCCATCGAACATCCAGTCTGCCGTCGAGGAGTTTCAGACGCCCGACGTCGAGGCCGGCGAAAAGGCGACCGCGGCGGCACTCGGCCAGCGGCCCAAGCTCAAGGCCGGCAACGCGCCGCCGCCTAGGCGGACGTCGATTGTCGTCCTCAACGGAAACGGGATCACCGGTTCGGCCGCGAACGCCACCTACCTCCTCAGCCGCCGTGGCTACAAGACGCTGCCTCCGCCGGAGGGCGTGCTCGCGAATGCCCCGCGCGGCCTTTGGCCGTTCCGGACGACGGTCTACTTCGATCCTGCGCAGAAAGGCTCGCGAGCCGCGGCCAAAGCCGTCCGCAACCTCTTCGGCTCGGCCGATGTCAAGGGCGCGATGCCGCCGCAGATCGCTCCGTTTGCGAACACCGCGACGCTTGTCGTCGTCGTCGGGCAGACCTTCCACGGCAACTTGGCTCCGGCGCCCGTCGACCGGACGCCGAAGCGCCGGCCGCCGAACGTCTACCGCAACCCGGGCGCGAGCCTCAGCTACCTACGCTTGATCAAGCGGCGGGCGGGCTTCCCGCTGATGGTTCCGAGCCTGATCGACCGCAGCTCCTCGATCGACCGCGAGAAGCCGGTGCGCATCTATCCGATTACGAACGACGACAAGGCCGTGCGGCTGACGTTCCGAACCGGCGCGGACGAGTATTGGGGGGTCCAGGAGACGACCTGGGACGACGCGCCGATCCTCGACAGTAAGAACGTCACGAGACGCATCCGCGGGAGGGAGTTCGACCTCTACTTCGACGGGTCCGACCTGCACATGGTCGTGCTCAAGACCGATGACGCGACCTACTGGGTCGTGAACACGCTGCGGGACTCGCTCTCAAACGAGACCATGCTCTCGATCGCCCGCGGACTGCGGCCGCTCGACGGCACGAAGAAGAGGAAGAAGAAGCGGCAGTGAGCAAGGTCGGGATCTTCGGGGCCGGTTGGGTCGGTCTCGTCACGGGCGCCTGCTTCGCGGAGCTGGGACACGACATCGTCGTTCGCGATGTGCTGCCCGAGAAGATCGAGGCGCTTCGGGATGGCCACATTCCGATCCACGAGCCGGGCCTTCCCGAGCTCGTCCAGGCCAATCGAGAGCGGTTGCACTTTACGACCGACCCCGCCGAGGCCGCCGAAGGCGCCGAGTTCCTCTACGTCTGCGTTGGGACGCCCTCCACGTATGCCGGCGACGCCGATCTCTCCGCCGTCTGGAGCGTGCTCGACGACCTGCCGACGCTCTCCGGGCGTCCCGTGCTGGTGATGAAGAGCACGGTTCCCGTCGGGACGGGCGAGACGGTCCGCGTCGCCCTCGACGCCCGCGGCCTCGAGCATGTCGGCTACGTCTCCAACCCCGAGTTCCTCTCGGAGGGAACTGCGGTTCGGGACTTCATGAACGCCGACCGGATCGTGATCGGCGCGTTCGATGCCGACGACGGTGACCGCATCGAGGAGCTCCACGAGAAGCTCGACGCGGTGGTGGTGCGCTCGGACGTCGCGTCGGCGGAGATGATCAAGCTGGCCGCGAACGCCTTTCTGATGACGCGGATCAGCTTCATCAACGAGATCGCGAACGTCTGCGAGCTGGTCGGCGCGGACGTCGAAGAGGTCGCGCGCGGGATCGGGCTCGACCACCGCCTCGGCCCGCACTTCCTGCAGGCGGGCATTGGCTACGGAGGTTCATGTTTTCCGAAGGATGCGTCCGCGCTGAAGCAGCTCGCTTCCAACTCCGGCTACCACTTCCAGCTGCTCTCGGCGGTGATCGAGGTCAACGAGCTCCAGAAGCGCCGCGTGATCGCCAAGCTGCAGAAGCATCTGGGCAAGCTGCGCGGCAAGCGGGTCGCTCTGCTCGGCCTCTCCTTCAAGCCGAACACCGACGACATGCGCGAATCGCCCAGCATCGTCCTCGCCTCGCGTCTCCTCGCAGAAGGCGCCGAAGTGCGCGGCTGGGATCCGGTTGCGCGACCCGGCGAGCTGATGAAGGGCGTCGACGCTGCGCGACACGGTGCTCGACGCCGTGCGGGATGCGGATGCCGCCGTCATCGTCACCGCGTGGGAGGAGCTCCGGGACCTGGCTTCGGCGGAGGTCCGGGAGACGATGCGAAATCCGCTGATCGTGGACGGCCGCAACCTGCTGGATCCGCGGGCCGCGGAGCAGGCCGGCTTCACGTACGAGGGCATCGGGCGAGTGAGCTCGTCGTTCTCGGGCCTGCCGGAGACGGCGGAACCGGAGCACGAGCGCGCATAGATGACGCCGACCGAGGCGATCATCCTGGCCGGCGGCAAGGCCGAGCGGCTCGGCGAGGCTGCCGAGGGACGGCCGAAGGCGCTTGTCCCGATCGATGGTCGCCCGCTCGCCGCGTACCAGATCGCGCTCCTAAGACGGGCAGGCGTCGAGCGGGTGATCTTCAGCGTCGCGGCGGGGCAGGAGGATCCCTTCGAATGGGAGCTCGAGGGGCTCGGCGTCGAGGTCGTGGTCGTCGGCGAGCCCGAGCCGCTCGGGCGAGGAGGCGGCCTACGGCTCGCTGCCGCGTCGCGCGAGAGCGACGGACCGATCTACGCCCTGAACGGCGACGAGCTCTTCGAGCTCGACCTCCGCGAGCTCCACGAGGCACATCGGACGAAGGATGGGGCGGCGACGATCACGGTCGCGCCGCTGCGGAGCAATCTCGGCATCGTCGACGTCGACGAGGACGATGTCGTCCGCGGCTTCCGCGAAGCGCCGACGCTGCCCTTCTGGGTCAACACGGGTCTTTACGTGCTCGAGGAGGAAGCGATCGCCCGGTTGCCCGAGCGCGGCGACCACGAGACGACGACGTTCCCCGAGCTGGCGGAGGAGGGCCGTCTACGCGCGTTCCGACACGAAGGCCTCTGGCTGACGGTCAACACACCGAAGGACCTGCGCATCGCCCAGGAGTTCGTGAGGGCCGATCCGGACCGTCTCCTGCCTTCGTAATGGGATGATGCGCGTATGTCGAACGGACCGCTTTCGTCGCCCAATGTGAAGAGCCTCGACCGCTTCGCCTTCGAGCCGCAGAGGGTCGAGAAACCGTGGGGCCACGAGCTGATCTGGGCGCTCTCCGAGGAGTACGCAGGCAAGCTTCTCTCGGTCAAGGCCGGCCATAAGCTCTCGCTTCAGTTCCACCGACAGAAGGACGAGTCGTGGTACCTCCTGGAAGGTCGCGCGGAGGTGGAGTTCGCCGGACCGGGGGAGGGCGTGACGATCTCGGAGGTGATCGTTCCAGGCGCGGCGTTCCGGATCCGACCTGGAACCGTGCACCGCATTCGGGCGCTCGAAGACTCGGTCATGCTCGAGGTCTCGACCCCGCACCTCGACGACGTCGTCCGGCTCGAGGATCACTACGGCCGCGCCGACACCGAGCAACCTTGACACGATTGTGTTAAGGTTTCGGCGATGGACGGTCTGACAGTCGGAGCGGCTGCCCAATCCACCGGATGGTCGGCTCGCATGCTTCGGTACCTCGAGCAGGCACGTCTCGTCGTCCCCAAGCGATCCTCGTCGGGCTACCGCGTCTACGGACTGCGGGAGCTGAACCAGCTTCGCTCGCTCCGCCGGTTGCGTAGCCGGTACGGGGTCGAGCTCACCGACATCGCATTCGCAGCGCGGCTGCGCAGCGAGCCCGTGCTGCGGGGTGTCGTCGACAGTTGGCTGGCCGGCGCGGACGTCGGTGCCGCCGACTGGGTCGATTGGGAGCAGCGGAAGCACGAGCGGCTCCTCGCCGCGTAGACCAACCTAGACTCCCGACTTCGAGAGGAAAGAGCAGATGGCAACCACAAAGCGCTACGACGTCAAGGATCTCTCGCTCGCCCCCGAGGGTGTCCGCCGCATCGCCTGGGCCGACCGGCAGATGCCGGTCCTCGCCGCGATTCGAGAACGCTTCCAGAGCGAGCAACCGCTGGCCGGCTATCGCATCTCCGCCTGCCTTCACGTCACGACGGAGACGGCCAACCTGGCGCGCACGCTCCAGGCCGGCGGGGCCGACGTCGTGCTCTGCGCTTCCAATCCGCTCTCGACGCAGGACGATGTCGCCGCAGCGCTGGTGGAGGAGTTCGACGTCTCCGTCTTCGCGATCAAGGGCGAGGACAACGACACCTACTACCAGCACATCGAGGCGGCGGTCGACCACAAGCCCCAGCTGACGATGGACGACGGCGCCGACGTGATCGGCGTCCTCCACTCGCACCGGCGGGAGCAACTCGGCGACATCATCGCGGGGACCGAGGAAACGACCACCGGCGTCATCCGCCTGAAGGCGCTCGAGGCCGACGGCGCTCTCGGCTTCCCCATCATCGCGGTCAACGAAGCGAAGACCAAGCACCTCTTCGACAACCGCTACGGCACGGGCCAGTCGACGATCGACGGCATCGTCAGGGCGACCAACGTCCTCCTCGCCGGCAAGCGGTTCGTCGTTGCCGGCTACGGCTGGGTCGGCCGGGGGGTCGCGATGCGGGCAAAGGGGATGGGCTCCCACGTGATCGTCACCGAGGTCGACCCAGTCCGCGCTCTCGAGGCGGCGATGGATGGGTTCGAGGTGATGTCCATGACCGAGGCCGCCGAAGTCGGCGACATCTTCTGCACGGCCACCGGCGACAAGTCCGTCATCACGCGTGAGCACATGGTGCGCATGAAGGACGGCGCCATCCTCGCGAACACGGGCCACTTCAACGTCGAGATCGAGATCCCGGCGCTCCGGCAGCTGGCGACCGAGACCCGTGAGTCGCGAGAGTTCGTCGAGGAGTTCACGCTCGAGGGCGGAACGCGGCTCTATCTGCTCGGCGACGGGCGGCTGATCAACCTGGCCGCGGCCGAGGGCCACCCTGCGCTCGTCATGGACATGTCGTTCGCGAACCAAGCGCTTTCGGCCGAGTACGCCGTGGAAAACGCCGCCGAGCTCGAGCGCAAGGTCTACCCGGTGCCGGAGGAGATCGACCAGGAGATCGCTCGGCTCAAGCTCGAGACGATGGGGATCTCGATCGACCGGCTGACCGAGGACCAGGCCAAGTACCTGGCCTCCTGGGACGAAGGCACGTAGGGCCCTGAAGGCGATCGTTCTCGCAGCCGGCTACGCGACGCGGCTGCGGCCACTCACCGACACGATTCCGAAGCCCCTGCTGCCGCTCGCGCGGGCGGCCGATGCTCGACTACCTGGTCGAGCGAATCGAGCCGGTCGACGAGATCGACGAGATCCACGTCGTCACGAACGCGCGGTTTGCCGAGGACTTCGAACGCTGGGCCGCTTCGAAGGGCGTCGGGCGGAAGCCGATCTCGGTCTGGAACGACGGGACCTGGAGCAACGAGGATCGCCTGGGCGCAGTCGGCGACATCCGCTTCACGATCGAGCGGGCCGGGCTCGAGGGAGAGGACCTCATGGTGCTCGCCGGCGACAACCTGATCGAGTACGCGCTGGAGGATTTCGTCGGCTTCTGGCGCGGCAAGGGCGAGGGGGCGGCGATCGCCGTGCACCGCGTCCCCGATCGGGAGCTGATCAAGCAGTACGGGGTCATTGAGCTGGACGAGAACGACCGCGTGATCTCGATCGAAGAGAAGCCTGCTAAGCCCAAGAGCGACCTCGCCGCCACGGCGACGTACCTCTACCCGGCGGGGTACGACGCTCTGATCTCGCAGTACCTCGAAGCGGGCAATCCGCCCGACGCACCCGGCAACTTCGTTGTCTGGCTCCACACGAGGGCGCCCGTCTACGGCTACCGCATTTCTGGCGAGTGGTTCGACATCGGCGACCGCGACCAGCTGCTGGCGGCAGACAACCGCATGCGCGCTCGGCTCGGGCTTCCCACTCGGGACGAGTACTCGCCCGAGCCCTAGTTCCACTTTCGGCACACATTCGTCACCCACACGCGCGTTTTTTGCGCCTACGGTCGACGGAATGTGCTGCTCGATCTGCTGCTTCCTCGCCGCTGCGCCGCGTGCGGCCGGCTCGGCCTTCTGCTCTGCGACCGGTGCCGTGCCGCCCTCCCGCGGCTTCACGGGCCCGCGTGCGCGCGCTGTGGCGCGCCCACCGCCTGGCCGGTCACCCGCTGCCTCGAGTGCTCGGGGCGGCGGCTCGCGTTCGCCTCCGCGCGTGCCGCCGTCGCCTACGACGGACCCGTGCGACCGCTCGTTTCTGCCTGGAAGGAACGCGGCCAACGCGCCCTCGCGCACGAGGCGGCAGCCGTCATCGCGAATACGCTCGAGAGTCCCTCCGTGGCGGCTCTCGCCTTCGTCCCGCGCGACGGAGACCGGAGCGTGAAGCGCGGCTACCACCCCGCCGAGCAACTCGCGCGCGAGCTGAGCCGATGCTGGGACCTGCCGCTGATCGGTCCGCTCGGAAGGACCCGTGCGCCCAAGCGCCAGCGTGGGCTGAGCCTCGCCGAGCGGCGTCGGAACGTCGCCGGCTCGTTCACCGCGAACGGAAGCGTTCCCAGAAGCCTCGTGTTGGTCGACGACGTCTATACGACCGGCTCGACGGCATCGGCGGCCGCTTCGGCGCTTCGCCGAGCGGGTGCCCGGCGTGTCGAGGTCGTGACCTTCGCAAGAGCGGTACGGTCAATAGAATCAAGCCAGCGAAGCTGACCGGCCGTCAACCTTCGGGAGGTCTGGTGCGACTCCAGGTAAAGGGTAAGAACGTCGAGGTCACCGACTCGATCCGGCAGTACGCTCAAGAGAAGCTCGGCAAGCTGGATCGCCAGCTCGCGGATCCGACGCGCGTCGAGCTCGAGCTCGCGGTCGAGCGGAACCCGTCGATCTCAGCGAACCACGTCGCGGAGGCCACCATCTGGACGAAGGGGCCGATCCTGCGTGCCCGCGAGGCGAACGTCGACATGAAAGCGTCGATCGACCAGCTGGTGGACAAGCTCGAGCGGCAGGTCAAGAAGTACCGCGCCAAGCGGCGGAACCACCGCGGATCCGGCGTCGAGCCTCGGATGCCCGAAGACGCGATCCCGGTCGACGCCGAGCTTCGGATCGTCAAGTCGAAGCGGTTCCCGGTCAAGCCGATGAGCCCGGAGGAGGCCGTGCTCCAGCTCGAGTTGCTCGGCCATGACTTCTTCGTCTTCCAGAACGCGGAGACGCTGGACGTCAACGTGGTCTACCGCAGGCGGGACGGCGCTTACGGCCTCATCGAGCCGCAGATCTAGGCTCTGGCGCATGCCCTTCTGGCGGCGCGCCGACGAACCCGCGCACGAGCGGCTGGCCCGGGAGGCCGGGATCGACCTCGATGCGGAAACGCAGCCGCCGCTCGATCCCGGGGCCCCGCTGGAGCCGCACGAGCGGATCCCGTTTCTCGCCGCTTTTCGTGAGGTCGGGATCCACGGGATCCATCGGCAGCGAACCTGGGATGCCGTGGCCACCGCCGACGCGCCGGGGCTCCCCGGCAACGAGCTCGGGTTCGTCGCCCTGGGCGACGGAACGCTGCTCGTCGACGATGACCTGCCGGAAGGCGCTCTCGAGCCCCTGGCCCAGGCGCTCGGCCAGGAGCTCGAAACCCCTTACCGAGCCCGAGCCATGCGCCAAGAGGGCGACGTCTGGGCCGTCGCCGGGAATCGAATCGAAGTCGTCCAGGCTCCGGAGGAGATCGAGGGAGACACCGTGAGTCTCGCCGTCCAGGGCGGCGAGCGTACGTTGCTCGTTGACGAACGCCCGGGCTGGGGAGACGTGCCCACGCTGGAGGCTTTCGCCAGGGAGCGCCACCGAGACTTCGTCCTACACGCCGAGCGGCTCGACGGCAACCTCTGGGCGGTCCAGGTAAATCCTCTGTGAGCGGCCGTCGGGGCTCACGGTCTCGCCGTAAAGCTCCGATACCCTAGGTTCGTGGCGTCGCAGCTTGGCAGCTTCGAGAAAGTCCTCCGCGTCGGCGAAGGCCGGCGTCTCAAGCAACTCAAGAAACAGGCCCAGTACATCGGGACGCTGGAGCCCGAGCTCGAGAAGCTCTCGGACGCGGAGCTCGCCGCGAAGACCCCCGAGTTCCGCCAGCGGATCGAGAACGGCGAGCCGCTCGAGGAGATCCTCTTCGAGGCCTACGCTGCCGTCCGCGAAGCGTTCAAGCGGTCAATGGGCGTCCGGCTCTTCGACGTTCAGCTGATGGGCGGGATCGTCCTCCACGAGGGCGACATCGCTGAGATGAAGACCGGTGAAGGAAAGACGTTCGTCGCGGTCCAGCCGCTGTACCTGAACGCCCTCACGGGCCAGAACGTGCACCTCGTAACCGTGAACGACTACCTCGCGAAGCGCGACCCCGAGTGGACGAAGCCCGTGTGGGATGCGCTGGGAATGCGCGTCGGCTTCATCCAGAACATGATGCCGTTCTCGGAGCGCAAGGTCGCGTACGACGCGGACGTCACCTACGGGACGAACTCCGAGTTCGGCTTCGACTACCTGCGCGACAACATGGCGGTCTCGCTCGACGGCATCGTCCAGCGGGGCCATACCTACGCGATCGTGGACGAGGTCGACTCGATCCTGATCGACGAGGCGCGCACGCCGCTGATCATCTCCGGCGAGCCCGAGACGGCCGCCCAGACCTACTACGACTTCGCCCGCGTCGTGCGGACCCTCGAGGGCGTTCAGAGCAAGAACACCGCGGGCAAGGGCATCGACGAGACGGAGGCGTCCGGCGCCGACTTCACCTACGACGAGAAGCACAAGACGATCTCACCGGGGCAGGCCGCGATCGACAAGGTCGAGCACGCGCTCGGGATCGAGAACCTCTACGACCCGCAGAACATCCAGCTCGTCAACCACCTGAACCAGGCGCTCAAGGCGGAGTCGCTCTATCACCGTGACGTCGAGTACGTCGTTCAGGAGGGAGAGGTCAAGATCGTCGACGAGTTCACGGGCCGAATCATGGAAGGGCGCCGCTGGTCGGAGGGCCTGCACCAGGCGATCGAAGCCAAGGAGGGCGTCGGAATCCAGGAGGAGAACGTCACGCTCGCGACGATCACGCTGCAGAACTACTTCCGGCTCTACGACAAGCTCGCCGGCATGACCGGCACCGCGAAGACCGAGGAGAAGGAGTTCGTGGAGATCTATGGGCTGAGCGTCGTAGAGATCCCGACGAACGTCTCCGTCGCGCGCGACGACCGGAACGACCTGATCTTCAAGACGAAGGAAGCCAAGTTCGACGCCGTTGTCGAAGACATCGTCGAGCGGCACGAGGCCGGGCAACCGGTGCTCGTCGGAACCATCGACGTCGAGACCTCCGAGTACCTCTCGCAAATCCTTCAGCGGCGCGGCATCGAGCACAACGTGCTGAACGCGAAGCAGCACGAGCGCGAGGCGGAGATCATCAAGGATGCGGGCGAGAAGCAGGCGGTGACGATCGCGACCAACATGGCCGGCCGCGGCGTCGACATCAAGCTCGGCGAGGGTGTGGTCGACCTCGGCGGGCTCTACGTGCTCGGCACCGAACGCCACGAGGCGCGCCGCATCGACAACCAGCTCCGAGGCCGTTCGGGCCGCCAGGGCGACCCCGGCGAGTCGCGCTACTACCTGTCCGGACAGGACCAGGTCGTGCGCCTGTTCGCCGGCGACCGGATCTACAACATCATGGAGCGCTTCAAGCTCCCCGACGACCAGCCCATGGAGGCCTCGATCCTCTCCAAGCAGATCGAGAACGCGCAGAAGAAGGTCGAGGAGCAGAACTTCGTCATGCGCAAGAACGTCCTCAAGTACGACGACGTCATGAACACCCAGCGGCAGGTGATCTACGAGCAGCGCCGCCGCGTCCTCGAAGGCGATGACCTCTCGGACGACGTCCGTGAGTGGATCGACGAGGTCGTCGAGACAATCGTCCAGGAGTACACCGCGGAGGAGTTCCCGGAGGAGTGGGACATTGGCGGACTCGTCCAGGCCGTCAACGACGCCTTCGGCACGGACATCACCGTCGAGGAGCTGCGCGAGGACATGCCCGAAATGACCCGCGAGGCGCTCGTGGACGACTTCCGCGAGACTGCCCAGGAGGAGTACAGAGAGCGGGAGGAGGCATGGGGCGAGGAGATTGCGCGCCAGGTCGAGCGCTACGTGATCCTCCAGGTCGTCGACGCTCGCTGGCGCGAGCACCTGGAGAACATGGACTACCTCCGCGAGGGCGTCCACCTCCGCGCGATGGCACAGAAGGACCCGCTCGTCGAGTACCGCCACGAGGGCCACCTGATGTTCGAGCAGCTGGGCGGCCAAATCCGCGAGGAGGTCGTCTCGCTGCTCTTCCACGCCGAGGTGCAGCAGGAAGACGCGCGGGCGCTGCAGGAGATGCAGGAGACCGGCTGGGACGGAGACGGCGACTTCGCGTATCAGCACGAGTCGCTCGCGGGCGCTGATGCAATCGCCGCCGCTGGAGCAGGCTCGGCCGTCACTGCCGGTGCAATCGGCGGCGGCGCAACTGCCGTCGCAACACCGCAGCAGCGCGTCGCCTCCGAGTGGGACAAGGTCGGCCGCAACGACCCATGCCCCTGCGGCTCCGGCAAGAAGTACAAGAAGTGCCACGGGGCCTGAGGCCCCCCGCCGCCGAGACTAGGATCAACGCAGATGGCCGAGACCACGCAGACCGTCGACGAACGCCTGGAGGAGATCGGGACCCAGCTCGCCTGGGTCCGTGATTACCTTTGACCCCGACGTCCTGAGGGCGCGCGTCGGCGAGCTCGAGGCCGCCATGGGCGAGCCCGGCTTCTGGGACGACCAGCGCCAAGCCGCCGACATCTCTGCGGAACAAGCCCGGCTTGCGAAGCGGCTCGAGCGCTACGAGTCGCTCACCCGCGACTACGAGGAGGCGCGCGAGCTGTACCAGCTCGACGGCGACCTCGCCGAGGAGCTGGATACGTACCTGCGGCCTCTCGAGCGCGAGCTGGACCGCCTTCGCGAGGACGCTCTCTTCATGGGCGAGTACGACGCCGGCGACGCGGTGGTCACGATCCATGCGGGCACGGGCGGCACTGACGCGCAGGACTGGACGGAGATGCTGCTTCGGATGTACCTCCGCTGGGCCCAGCATCGCGGACTGAAGGCGGAGCTGCTCGAGGCGAGCCCGGGCGAGGAGGCCGGCCTCAAGTCGGCGACGTTCTCCGTTTCGGGCGAGAACGCGTACGGGATCCTCAAGGCCGAGCGAGGAGTCCACCGGCTCGTCCGTCTGTCGCCGTTCGACTCGGCACACCGGCGCCACACCTCGTTTGCGCAGGTGATCGTGTCCCCGCTCCTACCGGAGGAGGAGGACGTGGAGATCGACGAGGGCGACCTGCGGATCGATACCTACCGCGCGAGCGGTGCCGGCGGGCAGCACGTGAACAAGACCGACTCAGCCGTTCGCATCACGCACATTCCGACCGGGATCGTCGTCCAGATCCAGAACGAGCGCTCGCAGTCCTCGAACAAGCAGACGGCGCTTCGCATCCTCAAATCACGCCTCGCCGAGCTCGAGCAGGAGCGCCGGGAACAAGAGTTGGCGCGAGAGCGCGGTGTTGCTCAGGACACCGGCTTCGGAAGCCAGATCCGCTCGTACGTCCTTCACCCCTACCAGATGGTCAAAGACCACCGGACCGACTTCGAAGTCGGAAACACCGAAGGCGTCCTGGACGGCGACCTGGACGGCTTCATCCACGAGTATTTGTTAGCGAAAGCCGCTGGAAGGGTTGTCTAGCAGGTCTTTTCGCTAGACTCGCCGACCATCGCCTGAGCTACCGCGCGCCGTCGGAG
This sequence comes from uncultured Actinomycetes bacterium, assembly GCA_963842235.1. Classification (GTDB taxonomy): domain Bacteria; phylum Actinomycetota; class Thermoleophilia; order Gaiellales; family Gaiellaceae; genus JACDAN01. Next base: position 705,541 of record CAWJFT010000001.1, read on the forward strand.
CGTGCTCCCTGCGATGACTGTGGTGCAAGACACAACACTCGCGACAGAAACGCCGGTTATTGCCGAGCCTGAAGCTCAGGACCTTCAGGCTGCCGCGGCACGGGCGATGATCGTCTTCGACAACGTCCTCAAGGTCTACGAGCCCAACGTCGTCGCCCTCGAGGACGCCTCGTTCGTGATCGAGAAGGGCGAGTTCGTGTTCCTCGTCGGCCCATCGGGGTCGGGGAAGTCCACCATGGTGCGGCTGCTCCTGAAGGAGCTCGAGCCGACTTCGGGGCGAATCGTCGTGGGCGGACGCGACCTCGCGCGGCTCCGTCGCTCGAAGGTTCCGCAGTTGCGCCGGAACATCGGCTGCGTGTTCCAGGACTTCAAGCTCCTGCCCAACCGCACGACGGGCGAGAACGTGGCGTATGCCCTGAAGGTGCAGGGAGAGGGCGCGAACTCGATCCGGCACAAGGTGCCTGAGGTGCTCGGCCTCGTCGGACTGACGCACAAGGTGAACTCCTACCCTGACGAGCTCTCGGGCGGAGAGCAGCAGCGCGTCTCGATCGCGCGCGCCTTCGTCAACCACCCGCCGTTGCTCGTCTGCGACGAGCCCACCGGGAACCTCGACCCGGACACTTCTGTGGGGATCATGCAGCTGCTCTATCGGATCAACCGGTCCGGCACGACCGTCGTCATGGCGACGCACGACCGCGAGATGGTCGACAAGATGCGCCGCCGCGTGATCGCGCTCGAGGACGGGCGCATTGCTCGTGACGAGCGCCGTGGGGGGTACGCCTCCGAATGAGGCTGAAGATGATGCTGGCGGAGGCGGTCCGCTCGATCGGGGCGAACATCTCAACGACCGTCGCCGCCACGATGACCGTGCTGATCGGGATGTTCCTGCTCGGGCTCTTCATCGCGCTCGGCACCTACGTCCTCTCCTGGAGCGACCACGTGAAGAGCGAGCTCGTGGTCAAGGTCTTCTTCGACCGCGACGTCAAGCCGGCGCAGGTCGAGGCCGTGCGCGTGCAGCTCGACTCGAACAACCAGGTGCGCAAGTTCGAGCTCGTCACCGCCGAGCAAGGGCTCGAGAAGATCAGGAAGCAGCGCCCGGAGCTCTTCGGGTCCGACGGCCTCCCGTTCAACCCCCTCGGCCCCGCCTACACGATCACGCCGATCAAGGCCGAGTACACCGAGACGATCGCCAACAGCCTCAAACCCCTGCCGACTGGAGTGCACCGCGTCACGTACGGGAAGAAGACGGCGGAGAAGATCCTCAGCGTCGCGAAGGTGATCGAGTCGATCTTCCTCATCGCCGTGATCGTGCTGCTGGCGGCGTCCACGATTCTGATCGCGAACACGATCCGCCTCTCGATCTTCGCCCGACGCCGGGAGATCGAGGTGATGAAGCTCGTCGGTGCGACGAACTGGTTCGTGCGCGGGCCGTTCATGCTCGAAGGGCTGATCTGCGGGCTCGGAGGCTCGCTCCTGGCCGTCGTCCTGCTCTTCGTGGGCAAGGAGGCGGCGTTGCCGTCGATCCTTCCGCGTCTTGACAGCGGGCCGGACGTGAACGCGATGGGTTTCTGGGCGATCGCGTTGATCCTGCTGACCTTCGGGCTCCTGCTCGGGGCTGCGGGCTCAGGCCTTACGCTGCGTAGATTCCTGCGCGTCTAGCGTCCTCTGACCGCCTCGTCGTCGAGGTCGGCCGACGCGGCCGCCTCTTCGTCGGCGAGCCGTTCTTCAGGCCCGGAGTTCCGCTCGTCCTCGACCGCCGCGGTCTCGACGCGGTTCGTCCGGGCCAGCTTGCGGTCGTCGCGCCGCGTCGAGGGCGGGCGCGCCTCGAGAAGGCGCTCGGCCCCGCCGACTCCGTCGAGAGCGTGCTCGAGGCGCTGCTCGAGGAGGAAGGCCTCGTCGAGGAACACGAGCCGCACGACCCGCCTCCGGCGACGCTCGAGGGCCGAGTCGATCTCCGTGAGCAGCTTGCGTTCACGATCGATCCCGAGACGGCAAAGGACTTCGACGACGCGATCTCGGTCCAGCGTGAGGGAGACGGGCTGCGCGCGTGGGTGCACATCGCCGACGTCTCGCACTTCGTCCCTGCCGGCTCTCCGCTCGACCTCGGCGCGGCAAGGCGCTCGTTCTCGGCGTACGTGCCCGGCCGGGTGACGCCGATGCTGCCGCCGCGGCTCTCGGACGACCTTTGCAGCCTCCGCCCGAACGAGGATCGCCTCTGCGTCACGGTCGAGGTTCCGTTCGGCGCCGATCTCGAGGCTGGAGAAGCCTCGTTCTACCGGTCGGTGATCCGCAGCCGCGAGCGCCTGACCTACGGCCGAGCTGAGCGCATCCTGGCCGGCGAGGAACGCGTCTCCGAAGACCTCGTCGAGGCGCTTCGTCTCTCGGAACGTCTGGCGCTCGAGCTCCGACGGCGACGCTTCGACCGCGGGGCGCTCCGGATCACGACGCGCGAGATCGCCTTCGCCTTCGACGGCGAGGGCGCGGTCGAGCGTGCGTGGCTCGAGTCGGAGCCGCACGCCCACATGCTCGTCGAGGAGCTGATGATCCTCGCGAACGAGGCCGTCGCCGGTCTGCTGGCCGGCCGCCGGCGGGAGAGCCTCTACCGCGTCCACGAGCGCCCCGATCCGCAGGCGATCTCGCTCCTGCTCGCGAAGCTGGCCGACCTCGAGGTCCCGACGCCGCCGGCGCCGGACGAGGAGCGCCTCACTCCTGCGGAGGCGGCGAAGCTCGCCGGCCGGATCAGCGAACGGGTAAGCGAGTACGTCGAGTCGTCGGGGCGAGGCGTGGAGGCGTTCCCCGCCCTCGTGCTCCGCGCGCTGAAGCAGGCGCGCTACGACCCGAAGAACCTCGGCCACTCGGGGCTCGCCAGTCCGGCCTACTGTCACTTCACTTCGCCGATCCGCCGTTATCCCGACCTCGTCGTGCATCGCACGCTCCTCCGTGAGCTCGGTGCGGCCGACGAGCCACTGCCGGATGAGCTCCCCGAGCTCGCCGAACACACCTCGGCCAAGGAGCGCGCGATCGCCGCGGTCGAGCATCGCGCGGACGACATCTGCCTCGCGTGGCTCCTCGAGGCCGTCCTGTACGACCGCGGCTGGGAGGAGAGCTTCGCGGGTGAGATCACCGGATTGATCGACTCGGGCATCTTCGCCCGCTTCGGCGAGGTCTTCGAGGGCTATCTGCCCGTCCGCAAGCTGCCGGGCTACTTCGAGCTCAACGGGGTCGGGACGGCGCTCGTCGCGCGGCGAGGCGGCCGCAGGTATCGGCTTGGTGACCCGATCGAGGTCCGCGTCACCGACATCGACCGCCCGGCAGGCAAAATAGAGCTCGCGCTCCCATGAAGCTCGAAGGCATCCACCACATCACCTGCATCACGGCCGACGCGCCGGGCAACGTCGAGTTCTACGCGGACGTCCTCGGGCTTCGGCTCGTCAAGAAGTCCGTGAACCAGGACGACCCGACCGTCTACCACCTCTTCTACGCGGATGAGCAGGGAAGCGCCGGCTCGGACATCACGTTCTTCGAATATCCGGGAGCGCGCCGTGGGCGTGCGGGCGCCGGGATGATCCACACGATCACGTGGCGCGTCGCGTCGGAGGAAGCGCTCGACTTCTGGGAGGAGCGCCTGCGCGCGAAGGGGGTCGAGCCGGTCCGGGAGAACGGCCGCCTGCGCTTCGAGGATCCGGAAGGGCTCGGGCTCGAGCTCGTGGTCAGCGAGACCGAGGACGAGCCGTTGATCGCCGAGCATCCCGAGATCCCGTCCGAGCTCGCGCTCCGGGGCTTCGACTCCGTCCGGGCGTATTCCCGGGCCCCCGAGGCGAGCAGGGGCTTCCTCGAGGAAACGCTCGCGTTCGAGCCGCGCGGCCAGAACGACTGGGAGGTCCGCGGCGACCAGCGAGGCGGGCTGTACGGCTACGACGAGCCGGCCGCCGAGCCGGGCATTCCCGGCGCCGGCACCGTTCACCACGTTGCCTGGGCTAGCCCCACGGACGACCACGTCGCCTGGCGGGAACGCGTCGCGCGGACCGGTGCAAACCCGACGCCCGTCATCGACCGCTTCTACTTCCGCTCGATCTACTTCCGCGAGCCGAGCGGCGTCCTCTTCGAGATCGCGACGCTCGGGCCGGGGTTCACCGCCGACGAGCCGTTGGAGTCGCTGGGCGAGCGGCTGTCGCTGCCGCCGGACTACGAGCCGCTGCGTGACCGGCTCGAAGAAGTCCTCACGCCGCTGCCCGATCCGCGGGCTGCGTGGACCACCAAGTAAGAGAGCCGGCAGGCGAGCCGGGCGGCGCGCTCGTCCTCTTCCACGGGCGCGGCGCGGACGAGCACGACCTGTTTCCGCTTTTGGAGTTCCTCGACCCGGAGCGGCGGCTTCTCGGGGTGACGCCGCGCGGCCCCCTGTCTCTGCCGCCAGGGGGCGCGCACTGGTACGCGCTCCAGCAGGTGGGCTACCCCGATCGCGACACGTTCCTCGCGACCTACGCGGAGGTGGGCGCGTGGCTCGACGGCTTCCTCGAGGAGCGCGGGATCTCGCACGGCGCAGCCGTGCTCGGCGGCTTCTCGCAGGGCGCTGTGATGGCGTACTCGTTCGGCCTCGGCGCCGGCCGTCCGCGGCCGGCGGCGTTGATCGCGCTCTCCGGCTTCATCCCGACAGTCGAGGGATTCGAGCTCGACCTGAGCGAGATTCCGCCGGTTGCGATCGGCCACGGGACCTATGACCCGATCATCCCCGTCGAGTTCGGGCGCCAGGCGAGGAAGATCCTCGAAGAGGCCGGTGCGTCGGTGCTCTACCGCGAGTACCCGCTTCCACATGCGATCGACCCGCAGTTCCTCATGGAGCTGCGCCCGTGGCTCGGGCAAACGCTTCCGGTGGCGTGATGGCCGGCGAGAAACTGATCGCGGAGAACAGAAAGGCGCGGCACGAGTACCACCTGCTCGAGCGTTTCGAGGCGGGCCTGGCCCTGACCGGGTCCGAGGTGAAATCGCTCCGTGACGGCCGCGCCCAGCTCCAGCGAGCGTACGGCGACATCCGCGACGGCGAGGTTTGGCTCGTGGGCGCCCACATTTCCACCTACGACCAGGCCGGCGTCCAGAATCACGATCCGGACCGCGACCGCAAGCTCCTCCTGCATCGCCGGGAGATCGAGAACCTGACCGGAAAGGTGCAGGAGCGCGGCTTCACGCTCGTCCCGACGAAGCTCTACTTCAAGAACGGGCGCGCCAAGGTCGAGCTCGCGCTCGCCAAGGGGAAGGACGTCCGCGATCGGCGTCGCGAGATCTCGAAGCGTGACTCGGACCGCCAGATCGAGCGTGCGCTGAAGCAGCGCTCGCGCTAGGCGTAGGATCTCTGCGGGCGAGCCCATGGCCGAGGCGCCGCAGACTTCGCAGGCGGAAACGCTCGAGGAGATCGACAATCCGATCGAGCGCCTGAAGCTGCTCGGGGAGAACGAGGACGAGATCGCGAAGTACCTCGACGCGATGGAGGTCACGAGCCCTCGTGAGCGCGAGATGCTCCACGAGATCTCGCGGACCCGTCCGCTCGCTCATCCCGAGCTGTTCCCGCAGGCGCACCGGAACATGGTCGAGGCCCTCGAGTCGCTCGCCCGGCACGGCTACCACGGAACGCAGGCGGGCCGGCGTCTGGGGCCGCTCCGGGCCATCGTCCGTTGGGGAGTCAAGTTCGTCGCGCGCTATGTCGTCGTCTCCCACATCAGGAACCTGTCCAACCGGCTGAAGAACCTCTACGTGCTGCGTGAGATCCAGGCGCTTCCGGGCACGGACGAACGTTGGGAGCTGCATCGGGCGCGTCTCGACGCCACGCGGATGGTCGATGCGCTGAAGACTCGTGAGCTCGCCTTGCCGACGTTCCTCATCGGCGGTGCGCTGCTGCCCCTCTTCGCGGCCTTCGGCCGGGTTACCGGGGTGCTCGGATCGACGGTGTGGGCAACCGCGCTTGCCGTCACGGGGATGGTCCTTGCTCTCATCGCATCGTGGTTCATCCTGCGCGGCGCGGCGCTCGCGTCGAGGCGCATCCGGCTCGCAACGCGTGGGCCGGCGGACGCTCTCTGGAACACGATCGGCTGGTGTGGCAAGCCGCCGAAGGATCAGAGCCGAACGTTCGTGGTCGTCTCCGTCGCTCTGACGCTCGGCTCCTGGATCTTCGTGCCGATCCTCGTCGGGATCGCGCTCGCCACCTGACGTTCAGTCAGGACCAGGCTCGGCGGCGGGCCGAACGTCTCGAGTTCTCCAGCGGAAGCGGACGCGGAGTAAGGCGGTGACCGCGATGGCTAAGGCGAGGCCCAGGCCGACCCAGGCCCAGCCGGTCTGGAACTCGTTGTCCTTGATGAGCTTCAGGAGCGTAAAGAGCGCCACGGCGACGCCCAGCACCCCGCTAATGACGGCCGTTGGCCAGCCGCGCATCGAGAAGCTGGGCAGCCAGATCGGGAGGAGCTCCCAGACGATCAGGACGGCGGTGAGAAAGGCCGCAAAACGGCCTGAGTTGCTGCCTTGGTACGCCGTCTTCCAGCCGCAGATGCGGTTCTCGTCGCCGCTCGTCGTCGCGCAGATCCGCTGCCACGGCGCCGCCATCTCGACGAGGAGCACGATGCTCAGCAGGAGGATCAGCTTCGAGCCGAGCGGCCGGTCCCAGAACCTGCGCACGACAGCAGGAGTCTAGGCCCTTCACGGCTACAATTTGTGCACACACATACGGGGGCGACCAGGTTTCGACGTGGTCGGTTCTCCGGCAGAGTTGCAAGCCGAGGTCCCCGGTCGGCCTCGTAAAACAACCGGGACGAAACGCAAGTGCGGATAACGATCACGCACTCGCTGTCGCTGCCTAACCAGTAGCGAAGCGCGTCGCTCCGAGCTCGGCCCGTGGTTCGGTCAGCGGCGTCAACAAACGGGCTCGGCACCGACGGAATGTCATCGCCCGAGGTGCGACATCGAAAGGATGACTAGCCCGGCGGTTGGTCGGCTGCCTACCGGCCGGCGGGCGAAAGCCAATGGCAGCCTAAGCTTGTAGACGCTCTGGGCGGAGCTTCCGCGGACGCGGGTTCGATTCCCGCCGCCTCCACTCTCCCCTCGAAGTCCGGCTCCGCTTGCGCGGAGCCATGACGACTTCGAGGGGATTCATCGCTAGCGCAGAGCCGCAGCGGCCGACGCCGGCAAAGCCGGCATCGGCGGCTTCAGTGACGGCTGGTCATGCGCTGGTCCTGTCCAGGAGCTGCAACGGATCGCGAGCTGCCAGCCAGTCGCCGCTCTCCTACGCTCGCCGCGCCCCTCGAGCGAGACGATCATCGTACGAGGCCGTAGACGATCAGTGGATCGGCCGATGCCTGGATGTCGGCCGCGTCACGACCACTAGGTTGTGAACGACGCCAATTTCTGAAAACGCGGAGGAAGCCATGACCTTGTCGCACATGCCCACCGAGACGTCGCCGACCTCTGGCGCTCCCAGCGCCGAAGCGCTGCCGGATTACGCACCGGTTCCGCCCTCTGCCCTCGGACCCGCCCTCAACGAGCAGGGCTACTACGTCGGGCGCGTGGAGCGGAATCTCTACTGGGTGACTGACGGCACCTATCAGTCGGCGTTCCTTGCGACCGCTGACGGCGTCGTCCTCCTCGACGCGCCGCCCACCATCGGAAACAACATCCAGCGGGCGGTCGACGAGATCGCTGCCGCGAACGGCGTGAGCAACAAGGTGACCCACCTCATCTACTCGCACCACCACGCCGACCACGCCGGCGCGTCCTCGCTGTTCGACAAGAACGTCACCCGCATCGGCCACGAGGAGACGCGACGCCTACTGCTCCGCGACAGCGATCCGGCCAGACCGCCGAACGAGGAGACGTTCCAGGATCGCCGCACCCTCGAGATCGGCGGCGAGCGCATCGACCTGGCCTGGCACGGCCCCAACCACTCGCCCGACAACATCGTCATCCACCTGCCCGCCCACGACACGCTCATGTTGATCGACATCGTCAATCCGGGCTGGGCGCCGATCTACATCGCCAACCTGACCGAGGACATCCCCGGCTACGTCGAGGCGCCGGCGAACGCGCTTGCCTACTCGTGGAAGCACTTCATCGGCGGTCACAACGGCCGGCTCGGCACGCGCGACGACGTGACGCTGCACCAGCAGTACATGGCGGACATCGACGAGAGCTCGAGGAAGGCGATCGACACCGTCGATCCCACGCGGTACTTCGTGAAGTACGGCGAAAACTCCTGGGCGGCGGTGAAGGGCTACCTCGACGAGGTCACGGCCGTCGCCGCAGCGCCAGTGATCGAGAAGTACACCGGCGTACTCGCGGCCGCGGACGTGTTCACGGAGAGCACGACGTTCTGGGTCATGGAATCGATCCGCCTCGACCTCGGCTACGGCTCCCAGGTGCATCCCTGATGGCAGTGCTACAAACATGAGCGTGGAGGCTCCATCACCCAAGCGAGCCGCGCTTGCCGATCCCGAGGCGCGCGAGTTCCTTCGGAAGGCGGACCCGGTGCTCGCGCGGCTAATCGACGCGCGGCCGGAATTCCGTCCGCGGGCCTGGATGGCCGAGCTTCCTCCGCTCGATGCCTTCGGGACGCTCGTCTTCCAGGTCGCGGGCCAACAGCTCTCCGTCAGCTCGACGCGAGCGATCATCCGACATCTGCAGGAGCGATTCGGAGGCCACATGCCGTCTGCGGCCGAGTTACTCGCCGCCGATCCGCAGGTGCTGCGCGACAGCGGCTTCTCGGCTCGGAAAGGCGAGACCTTGCGCGCGCTCGCGGAGAGGTTCGTCGACGGACGCCTGAGCAAGGCGGCGCTCTCGCGCATGACCGATGACGAGGTCGAGGCGACCCTGACCGAGGTGCCCGGAATCGGGCCGTGGACCGCTCGCGGGTTCCTGCTCGTGGCTCTCGATCGGCCTGACGTCTTCCTCTCGGGCGACCTCGCGCTCCGGCGTGCGATCCAACGAGCGTACGGCTTCGACCAACTTCCGAGCGAAGAGGAAGTCACTCAGGTGTCGGATCGCTGGCGGCCGTATCGGAGCCTGGCGGTGAGCTACCTGTTCGCGTCCGAATACGACGGACGACCGTGACCGACTCAGTGGGAATCATCGGCGCTGGGCGGCTCGGGCAAGCGATGGCGCGGACCGCTCGCCGGGCCGGCCGGTCCGTCGTGATCGCCAACAGCCGCGGCCCGGAGTCGCTCGGGTCGGTGGTCTCGACCCTTGGCGAGGGAGTCTCGGCAGTGACGGTGGACGAGGCGGCAGCGGCCGGCATCGTCGTCATTGCGGTGCCCTGGGACCGCGTGCCCGAAGCCGTGCAAGGCCTCGACTGGAACAGTCAGGTCGTCATCGACGCGACGAACGACTGGGCTGCCGACGACCTGAACGGGAGAACGTCGAGCGAGCTCGTCGCCGATCTCGTCGCCGGCGCCCGCGTCGTGAAGGCCGCGAACACACTCGGCGCCGACGTGCTCGGCTCGGATCCGCAGGAGGCCGGCGGCCGGCGCGTGGTCTTCATCTCCGGGGACGACGCCGACGCGAAGGCCGACGTCGTCGCGCTGTTCCAGGACGCGGGCTTCGCCGCGATCGACCTCGGCGATCTGGCCACAGGCGGCGCAATGCAGCAGATCCACCACCCGCTCGCCAGCGTCAACCTCATCCGACTCTGAGGAGCTTCCATCGATGACCATCCATACCGAACTCACTCCGGCTGAAGCCGCCGACCGGCTCGCGTTGCGTGAACTGTTCGACGCGTACGCTCACTGCGCCGACCGACGCGACGCCGAAGGGCCAGAAGGCACTCTTCACCGAAACACCCGCTTCGCCGTGTACATGGACGGCGAAGGCAGCGAGCCAACCTACGTCCTACAAGGACGAGAAGCGCTCACGCCCGTCTTCGAAGACCTCAATCGCTACGAGGCAACGACCCACTTCAACGGCCAAAGCACGGTGACCCTCGACGGGAACCGCGCCACGGGCGAGAGCTACACGATCGCCCACCACCTCTACACCGAAGACGGCACCCCCAAGATCATGATCGCCGCGCTCCGGTACCTCGATACGTTCGCGAAGATTGACGGGCGCTGGTACTTCGCCGCTCGGGATCTCATCCTCGACTGGAGCGAAACGCGATCGATGACCGCACCCGCGGCAGCATCGGGTCACTGACCTGCCAGCCTTGACGTCCCGTCGTTGCTGCATCGCACCGACGCGGTGGCGGTCGCAGTAGGGCTGATCAGGCGCTGGTTCTGTCCAGGAGCTGGAGTAGCTCGTGAGCTGCCAGTTCGATCTCTTTGTGCCGCCACTCGGCCGCGCGGTAGTGGCAGGCGATCAGGCCGGTGCGATGCAGGCGGCGGAAGTCTCCGTAGACGAACGCGTAGCGCGCCTTCGTTTCCTCCGCAGCGCCCTCGGTGAGGCCCAGATGCCAGCCGGCGTACTCGTCCCACGAGTGTGAGGCGAGAAACCTGTTCTCGTCTTCGGCTTTGGGCTGGACGTCTCCCCAGTCGCTGTTCAAGACGTACTGCCGCCCACGGATGAGGCGCCGCGCATGTGCCACGGCAGCCTCATTCACGGCGTAGGAAGCCACCAGACGAGCGACTACGAGTTGCCTGCCGTCAGCGAGGGCGTCGGCCACCCCGGCGGGCGGATCACGTACACGATGCCGCCTGAGGCCGGGATCCACGCCCGCTCGAACTCCTCGCGGTCGTAGAAGTGCTTGACCTCGGCGTTCGTGTCCGAGGCTGGGTCGTTGACGATCACCTTGTTCCCGTCGCCGGTGAAGCCCACGATCACCGAGAGGTGTCCATTCGTGCTCTTGATCCCTCCGGTCAGCTTGTTCGACGACCAGGCCACTGAGGCGACGAGCGGGATCCCCGCCTCGATGAACGGCTCCGCCTCGCTCAGGCTGTGGAGCTGCGTGACGTCGCTGACGAGCCCACGCGCCGCCGCGTAGGCCGTGTTGAACGGCCAGTTGCCGGCGCCGTTGTAACGGTAGTCGTAGACATACCGCGCGGTGTAGTCCACCCACGGATCCGGGAAGCCGACCCACGACGTCTCGTCTTCGCTCGGGGCGTAGCCGGCCCCGGGGAACATCTGATCCCAGTAACCCACGACCATCGACGTCGAGGTCGGGCTGCACCACGCTTCGCCCCCGTTGTCGAACTGCGGGTACTCGCCATGGTGGATCTCCTGGGAGTACTTCGGCACATCGAGCTCGACCGTCGTCCCGCTCATCGTCGTCGTGCTCGGGAAGCTTCCCTTCTGGTTCGTGAGGTTCGACGCGACCGCGCTCAGCCTGCTCACGCTGGGGGTCGCAGTGGTGCCGGCGCGGCGGAAGAGGGTCAGGCGCAGCTGGTGCGCGACGGCCGGGTGATCCTTCGTGAAGAAGGTGTCGATCGCGACGAATCCGTCCGCATCGCCCTGGCCGCCGACCGACGTCCGATGAAAGTCCGAGTCGCCGTAGGCCCAGCGCCCGAGGATGTACCACTTCGCCCAGTGGCCGTCTTGCAACTGCGGCCGCATCTCGACCTGCACCCACGTTCCCGCGGGAGTGTTCGCGTTCCATGACGACACGAGCTCGTTGAACGGGAAGGAGAGATTCGTGACTCCGGATGTCCACGTGCCGTAGTCGTAGGCCCCGGAACCGTCGGCGCCGTCGCCGAAGTAGTTTGCGAACGGATCGGCGTAGTCGAGCGGCCCGCTTAGCCCGGTCGGCGCAAGGACGAGGGAGCCGCCGGAAAGGACGGTGCCGCTTTGTGACGAGTCGGCGGCGCTGAGCGAGAAGTTCTTGAAGTTGATCGGATACGGCTGCGCGGCGAGCGCAGGGGCCGCGGCAGTCAGCCCGAGGGCTGCGACCGCGGCAACGGTGACGAGCGCATGACGGATCATGGCGCGATCCTAAGTTGTGTCAGCCGCAGTTCCAACTCATATCGGACCTTCGTTTGTAAGGCTCCGCTCTCACATCGCTCGAGGAAGGGAGGGTCTCATGAGTCACCACGCGCACCGATCCGGCCGCCTGGTGCTGGCGGTCGTGCTCGCGATTGGGATCGCGCTCGCGGGCGCCGCCGCCGCAGGTGCGTGGCGCGGCCACCACGGCCACGGCGACCGCGAGCAGTCGTTGTGGGGCATCTACAACGACACCTTGCGCAAAGCGAAATACGTCGACCTGACGCACACCATCACGCCGTCGATTCCAGTCTGGGCGGGCTTCGGGCCGTCGACGTTTGCGCCGACGAAGAACCCGGCGACGGACCAGCCGTACACCTACGCGAGCGACGGCTTCGAGGCGACCGCGTACCAGCTGCAGACCGACCAGCTCGGGACGCAGCTCGATCCGCCGGCGCACTGGGCGCCGGAGTACGCGGCGATCGACGAGCTGCCGCCGACCTTTGCGGTTCGGCCGCTGGTGGTGATCTCGATCGTCGACCAGGTCAGCCGCGACTTCAACTACCACCTGCAGGTCTCGGACATCCGGCGGTGGGAAAGGCGCTACGGCCGGATCCCCGAGGGCAGCGTGGTCATGGTTCGTTCGGACTGGTCGAAGCGCTGGCCCGATCCGGAGCTGGCGAAGCTGACGAAGTTCCCGGGCGTCTCGCTCGCCGCGCTCCAGTTCCTGCAGCTGCAGCGCCACATCCTGTTCCACGGGCATGAGCCGCTCGACACCGACTCGACGCCCACGCTCGAGGGTGAGAGCTGGCTGATGCACAACGGTTTCGCGCAGGCCGAAGGCGTGGCCAACCTCGACCAGGTGCCGCCGACCGGCTGCCTGATCGAGATCGGCTATCCCAAGTTCGGGGGTGGCCTCGGCGGCTACGCGCGCTTCATCGGGATCTGCCCGAGCAGCTGGCGCTACGGCGTGCGCGTCGGCGAGCTGCCGGAAGCGCCCTTGCAGCGCTACGACAGCGTCCTGCACTGGGATCCCGTGCTCGGCATGCGTGTGCGCTGACCGAGCTCCCGGCCGGCGGCGGACTCATTCGCCGCCGGCCGGAGTCTCACACTCGAGTAAGCACCCCGTCGAGCGGCCGAGGGATCTGAGTGAGGTCAAGCGCATCGACGATCAGACGCGCGTAGCGGATCTTCCGCCTCCCGCCGCTGCCCATGAAGCGCCGAAGCTGCTCCTTCGCCGGCCGCCCTCGCCATTCAGGCTGCTTTTGGAGGGTGCGGAAGCGTCCGAGGTCTCCCTGAGCATCGATCAGCTGCTCGACCTTGGCTGCACCGAGAGCGCGGATCAGCTCGTCCTCGAGGTCTGCGTCGCAGACGTAGAAACCAAGCCGTTCGATCCCGGCGCGAGTGAGGTTCGAGCCGAGGCCGGCCTGTTCGAGGCCACGCCGAATGTCTCGTTCCTCAGCGGCGTCATAGAGACCCGCAAGCCTGAGATCGAGCCCGTGTGGGCCGAACTCGGCCAGAAACCGTCCAAAGGCCTGCGCACCGCCTGTCGCAATGACGGCGACGCCCTCAGCGTCGAGGTCTCGGCCACGACGCTCCGCAAGCGCTTCGAGTGCGGCGCGGTCGCTCACACCTTCAACGAGCACGACTGCGCGCGAATCGCGTCTTGGCACTAGCGCTGCCCTCGACCATACTCGTTGGCGGGGGCGGATATGTCCGACGCGATCGTGTACGTCGACACTTCGGATGTTCGCGAGGGAGCGCTCGAAGAGCTGCAGGCGGGCATGAAAGAGCTGGTCGAGTTCGTCGAGGCGAACGAACCGCGGATCATCTCCTACAACGTCTACTTCAACGAGGAAGGCACCAGGATGACCGTCATGCATGTGCACCCCGACGCCGAATCCGTGGAATACCACCTGGAGGTGGCGGGACCGTTCTTTCGCCGGTTCGTGGAGCTCGTCACGCTGACCTCGACGCACATCTACGGCCGGCCAAGCGAGACAGTGTTGAAGCAGGCGGATGAGAAGGTGCGATTGCTCGGCCGCGGCGTCGTGGACGTGCAGGCGTTGCACGCAGGTTTCACTCGTTCGCAGTAGGGTCTACCGGGTCCGGTCAGGAAGGCGAATGAAGCAAAGCCAGGCCATGGTGCGCATCCTCGCGGTCGCTGCGGCGCTGTTCCTCACGGCGACCGCGAACGGCTCGACGAGTGCCCACCGGAAGAGCGCCCGCACGCCGGTCGTCATGTTCCCGGCGTACTTCTTCACGACGCTGAAGGTCACGGTGCATCACCAGACCGTGGCGCCGGAATGCCCCAGGTCCGGCACGTTCCGGGTCTTCTTCCTGAACGACGAGCCGACCGACTTCTCGACGGTCTGCCAGATGAAGCTCCTCACGCTTCGCTACGACGCGAAGCGGGGGAAGCCGATCAGCCGGCGGTTCTCAGACCAGCGAGGCGTCGACGTGCGGATCGAGAACTACGGCAAGACCGAGAGCGCACCGTTCTACGAGCCGATGTACGAGGCTCTGGAGGGCGCCGGCTATGTCCGCGATCGCGACATTCGCGTGGCGGGCTACGACTCGCGGCTCACTCCCGACATGCGCAACTTCCTCAACCGGACGAAGCGGCTGATCGAGGACACATACCGGGACAACGGCAGGCAGCCCGTGCACCTGGTTGGCCACTCGAACGGGCCGCTCTACATCCAGTACCTGCTGACCCACACCTCGCAGCGGTGGAAGGACACGTACATCCACGGCTTCACCCCGTTCGCCGGGAACTTCCCCGGCCAGGGGATCCTCTACCCGCTCTTCTTCACGGGCCTCGACGTCACCGATTTCACATTTCCGACGACGCCAGAGACCGCCCGGGCCGGGGCCGAGATGATGCTGAGGAACCCCTCGAGCTACATGAGCGCGTCCGACCCGCGCATCTTCGACAGGCTGGAGACCGTCGTGACCGATGCCTCCACCGGCAAGTCGTACACCCCGGAGGACTACCGGGAGCTCTTCGACGATGCCGGCCTGTCCTGGGCGAGAGGAGATCGCTGACCACTACATCGGCTTCGTCGATTTCGCGGATCCCTCGGCGTTCCCGAACGTGGACGTCTATGCGGAGAAAGGCTCCGGCATCGACACCGTCGTCGGCATCGGGCTCGACGACCTGTCCGTTGGCCAGGTGCTCGACGGTTCGAACCCTCTCTTCACCCGCGACGGGGACATCAACCAGGAGGACATCACCAACGACGCCGTCGGCGTGTGGTCGGCGATGCCGTGCTTCCACTTCAGCCTGACGGACAACCCCGGCGTGGACCACTTCGCGCTGCCGAGCGCCCCGGCGGTGCTCAGCCCGGCTACTCGTCGACATCGCGCGCCCACGCTCGCACTGCAGCTAGGCCGCGTCCGCGAGCAGCTTGCGCAGCCGCTCGTGCGCTTCGAGCTCTTGTTCCACCGGACCGATCACGAGCTCCTGCGCGGCCTCCTCCACCTGTCGTCGTAGCGTGCGAGCGGCCCTGCGCGAGCGTCGCTGCGCGCCGACGCCGTTTGCGATCCGGGCGAGGAACGCGAAGAAGATCCCGGCCACGATTCCTCCGACCAGAAGCAGAGTCGGAACCGGAACCCCATTCAACTCGGGAGTCGGAATCACGTCGTCGACCCGGAGCCACCCGAGGACGCCGAGGACGATGAGCCACAGCGCTCCGACGACGACCGCTGCGGCGAGGAGCCGCTGGAGCAGGGACGCCGCGGTCCACCAGTGCGGCCGGGTGACGCGGAGATCTGCACTGCTGACTGCTCGGTCGAGCCGGTCGGCGATTCGTCCCTCGTTCTCCGTGGCGCGGGTGCGGACGAGTGTCGGCCACGGCGCCGGAAGGTCGCCGGCTGCGCCGTCCGCGAGGGCACGCGTCGCTGTCGCGACCTGGGCGTGCTGAACCTCGGTCGGGGGTGGGAGGGAGGTGCGACCCGGCTCCGGCGCTCCCTCGTCGGCGCGGTCCCGTAGTCGGAACCGTCGGAGGGGATCGGGCCTCAGGCGGCGCACCCAGCGCACGAACGGCCAACCAGTCGCGAGCGTGCCTCGGTGCCGGTGCGCGGCGTCGACTGCGCGGACGACCCGCGGAACGCCGCCCGCCTCCTCGAGCGCGGCGACGAGCCTCGTGCGGTCGGCGCGCTGGATGCCGGCCGGCCGCCCGTCGCCGGACAGCTCGCGCAGGGCCCGCGCCGCTGACCTGACATCCGCGTCGAGTCGCGCGACAGCGGCGGTGCGAGCCGCGACCCGCTCGGTAAGGAGACGGCGGAGCGAGTCGAGCCCCTCGCCGGTCCTCGCGGAGACGATCAGCATCGGCATCGCGGCCAGGCCGTCGCCTTGCAGGAGCTTGGAGACGTCGTCCCGCCAGACGGCGATCTCGTCCGGCGAGAGAAGATCTGCCTGGTTCAGCACGACGGCCATCGCCGCGCTGTGGGTTCGCAGCGGCCGAAGGTAGCGCTCGTGCAGTGACGCGTCGGCGTACTTCTGCGGCTCGACGACCCAGACGACCAGGTCGGCGAGCTCGACAATCCGGTCGACCTCGAGCCGATGCGCCGTCTCGACCGAGTCGAAGTCCGGCAGGTCCAACAGCAAGAGCCCCTTGAGGGCGCCGTCGTCGAGGCGGTGGCGCCTTCCGATGTCGAGCCACTCGAGCAGCGAGTCGCCGCCGTCGCCCCACACCGCCGCCTGACCCTCCGACGTCGTCGGCCGGCGGCGGCCAACCGTTGCGAGATCCGTTCCGGAGAGCACGTTGAAGAGCAGGGACTTGCCGACGCCGGTCGGCCCGGCAAGCGCGACGACGGTGGTCTCCATGTCGAGACCGAGCCGCGCTCCTGCCTTCTCAGTCACGGCGCGAGCTCTCTCGACCGCTCCCGGCTCGAGCCGGCCGTCCGCGAGCTGAACCGCTTCGGCGAGGGCGGTCAGCCTGCGGTCGAAGTCGCTGCTCACGAAGCGCGTCTGACCGCGTCGATCGCCGCGTGGAGCCGAGCGAGGCCTTCTGCCTCGGTCGCCGCGCCCTCGACTAGGGCGTCGAAGCGCGCCGAGTCGGCCCGCAGGATTCCGTCCGCTCGCTCGACCAGATCCTGGCGCGCCTCGGCGGCGAGCTCGCGCACGGCCTGGTCGCCGAAGATCGCCTCTAGAACCTTCTGACCAAGGGCGGACGTCCCGCCGGCCACGACCACCTCGAGCCCCGTGAGCCCGCCGGTCTGGGCGAAGACCCCGAGCATCACCGTCAGACCAGCGCCGTTGATGCCGAGCGATGCCAGGCGCGCCGACATCCGCTTGGACTCGCCTTCGCGGCGCACGAGGTCCATGACGAAGCCCTGCCACTCGCGGACTTGCTCCTCCGCGTCGGCTCTGAGGCGATCCGCTGCGCGGGCGAGCTCGGGCGTCGCTTCGAGCAGCGCCCGGCCCGGCACACGCTCGCGCCACGCCTTCGAGACGCGCTCCGCCGCCCGCTCCCCGGCCGCCACGATCACCGCCTCGACGCGGTGCTCCACGGCGACGCGAAGCTCTTCGTCGGCGCCCGGCTTGCCGGTCATGATGCTCTTCAGGCGGTCCCGGGCCGATCCGATCCGCGTTTGGAGCGCCCGCATCACGTCGCCGGTTCCGACGACCTCGTGCCAGCGCGCCAGCACCTCGCCGCGAAGGAGGGAGCCGCTCCGCAACGCGTCCTCGATCTCGCGCCGCGCGGCTGCGTAGGCCAGATCGGTCTCGGCTCGAAGCTCTGCGGCCGCCGCGAGCTGGTCGGCGACGGCGCGCTCGACCGTCCCCGCGCGAGGGGGAAGGCTCGCAAGCGCGCCGGTCAACGTCCGTCGGATCAGCTCGGCTCTGGCCTGCGCATCGGCGGCCAGCCCGTCCAGCCAGCGTCGCACCGGCGCGAGCGCCTGGCGTGGGATCAGCCCGTCCTCGAGCTCCACCTCCGGGACGACCAGCAGATCGGCATCGAGGTTCTGCGTCCGCATCATCTCGCTCATGTGGCTCGTCACCTCGCGCGCGGCGTCCTCGGGAACCCGGTTGAGGACGACGGACATCGCCGTCCCGCGGTCGCGCGCGGCGCGCAGGAACTCCCACGGCACAGCGTCGGCATAGCGCAGCGCCGTCGTCACGAACAGCCAGCCGTCGGCAGCTGTCAGGAGCTGGTTCGCGAGCGCTCGGTTCTCCGCGAGCACCGAGTCGATGTCGGGCGAGTCGAGCAACGCGAGCCCCGGAGGAAGGGCGGGCTGCGTCACGAGCTGGAGCGTTCCGGGCGCCGCCTGGCCTCCGGTCGAGCGCGCGACGTGCGCAAGGATCCGATCGTCCTCGAACCAGCGCAGGTCGTCCGGGTTGCAGGCCAGGACCGGCGCACGAGTCGTCGGGCGGAGGACGCCGGCCGGGCTCACGATCGTGCCCACGAGACTGTTCACGAGCGTCGACTTCCCGGCGCCGGTCGAGCCTCCGACCACCATCAGCACGGGCGCGTCCATCTGGCGGAGGCGCGGGAGGAGGTAGTCGTCGGCCTGCGCGACCAGTTCGTCGCGGGTGCGGCGCGCGTCCGCCGCGCCGGGAACCTCGAGCTCCAGGCGCACGGCGGAAAGCTCGTCTCGCAGGCGGCCGACCGCCTCGGGCAGCTCGGGTCTCATCCGATCCCTCTACCCGGGATCATTGCAATGCGATCAGCGGCCAGACGTCGGCGGCGAAGCGGTGAACCCGATCCTCGAGGTCCGGCGCCTCGTGGTCGAGGTTGACAACGAAGCCGTTGCAGCCCGCCTCCAGATAGTCGGCGAGGCCTTCGGCGATCCACTCCGGCGGCCCGGCGATCGCGTGGCGGCCGCGTTCGTCCGTCCCCTGCCCTGGCTCGTCCTGCAGGTAGACACCGATCCGGAGGATCACCCGGCCGTCGGGCCGCTCTTGGCGGAGCTCCTCGGCCATCGGGCGCAGCTCGGCCGGAGGCAGCGCAACGGGGTGCCAGACACCCGTCCTGGCCGCCCGCCGCAGCGTCGCCCGGGAAACGCCGGCGGCCCAGAGCTCCGGCCCACCGGGCCGTACGAACGCCGGATCCAGCCAGCCCTCACCGCCGTCGAAGGCCGACTGCGCCAGCTCCAGCCACTCGTTCAACACTCGTCCGCGGCGCTCGAAGTCCGCGCCGAGGAGGCGGAACTCGCCCTCCATCCACCCTGCGGCGACGGCGGTCACCAGCCGGCCGCCGGAAAGGAAGTCGAGCGTGGCGAGTTGCTTGAGCGCGATTAGCGGGTTGCGCTGCGGGACGACGAGCGCGGAAACGCCGATCTGCAGCCGGCTCGTGCGCCCGGCGAGAAAGCCGAGCGACACGACCGCCTCGGCGATCCGTCCGTAGATCGGGACATGCTCGGGCGGGACGATCACGTGATCCGTGACCCAC
This sequence comes from uncultured Actinomycetes bacterium, assembly GCA_963842235.1. Lineage (GTDB taxonomy): Bacteria > Actinomycetota > Thermoleophilia > Gaiellales > Gaiellaceae > JACDAN01. The sequence goes on from CAWJFT010000001.1 coordinate 724,815, forward strand.
CCCGAGTCGAACCCGGCCACCTCCGCGGCGATCGCCACGCTCGCCAGCCGCTCGGCCTCGAGCGCGTCGCCGTAGTTGGGGAGGATCAGGCCGAGGTGCGGCGTCACGGCTGAGACGCTATGCGAGGATGCGGCGATGGAGCAACGGCTCAGCCTCATCACCCTCGGCGTCAGCGACCTGGCGCGGGCCCGCGCTTTCTACGAAGCGCTCGGCTGGAAGACGCGGGCCGAGCCGGAGGACGACGTCGTGTTCTTCCAGTCGGGCGGAATGATCGTCGCGCTCTGGGGCCGGGACCAGCTCGCGGAGGACTCCGGAGTCGAGGATAGCGGCGGCTGGGGCGGCGTCACGCTGGCGCACAACGTCAACTCGCCCGCCCGAGGTGGACGCCGTGATCGACGAGGCTCGCCGCGCGGGGGCCCGGATCGCACGCGAGGGGGCGGAAACATTCTGGGGCGGCTACTCGGGCGTCTTCGTCGACCCTGACGGTCATCCCTGGGAGGTCGCCCACAACCCGCACTGGACGATCGCGGACGACGGAAGCATCACGCTGCCGCCGTAACAGAGGTATTGCCGAAGGAGCTCCTACTCGCGGGGCCGCGCTCGATCCGGATCGCGCCGTACGACGATCCGGAGCTTGGGCCCCATGAGGTGCGGGCGGATGCGATCGTCAGCGGGATCAGCCACGGTACGGAGCTTGCGCTCTACCGCGGCGACTCCCCGTTCGGCGGCAAGCGCTTCGACCTCGATCTGCGCCTCTTCGTCGAAGACTCGCAGACGCAGCCATACCCGATGCGCCCCGGGTACGAGTGGGTGGGAGCCGTGAGCGCAGTCGGCGACGGCGTACGCGGAGTCGAGGTTGGCGATCGGGTTCACCTGACCCTGCCGCATCGCGAGACGCATACGGTCGCCCCGGGCGACTGGCTCGTCCTGCCGAAGACGCTCGCTTCTGAGCATGCGGCGCTGCTGCAGTCCGCGACGATCGCGCTCCAGGCTGTCCACGACGCACGACTCGAGGTCGGCGACCGAGTCGCAATCTTCGGCCTTGGGGCCTTCGGGCTCTTGGCCGTCCAGCTCGCTCGGCTGAGCGGTGCCGGGTGGGTCGCAGCCGTCGACCCCATCGCGGGCCGGCGAGAGCTGGCTCGTAGCTTCGGCGCCGATTGCACGATCGATCCGGAGACCGACGATGCGGCGCGGGAGATCAAGCTGGCCTCGGGCGCGGGAGGTCCAGACACGGCCATCGAGTTCTCGGGACGCTACGAGGCGCTCCACGAGGCGCTGCGCTGTGTCCGGCTGGCGGGCACCGTTGTAGCGGCTGGCTTCTATGTGGGCGGTGGAGGCTCCGATTTGCGGCTCGGCGAGGAGTTCCACCACAACCGCTTGACGCTCGTCGGAAGCATGAGCGGCTGGGGGGCTCCGCATCGGGAGCCAGGGTGGGACCGGCCCCGGCTCCGTGCGACAGCACTCGACCTGTTCGCCCACGAACGCCTCGACGTCGCCGCCCTCATCACGCACCGGATTCCGTTCGACCGGGCCGCGGAGGCTTACGAGCTCATCGATCGGCGCCCGGAGGACACGCTCAGGGTGGTTCTCACGTACTGACGGCGAGCTCACGCACTCGCCCCGCCGCCCCTGGGACGTGCTCGAGCGGCAGGTGCTCGAGGATGAGCGGTAGATCGGGTCGCCTGGCCGCGAGAAACTCCAAATACACGTCCTGTGGGAAGATGCCGGTGCCGAATTCTCCGGTCGCCACCTCGGCCCCACCCGGGTCGACGTCCTTCAGATGCGCGAGCACGAAGCGATGCTCGAAGCGATCGAGGAAGTCGGCCGTCACGCGCTCACGCGCCGGGAGCAAGTGGCTCGAGAGGTAGTTGTAGGGATCGCACACGACCTGCAGGTGCTCCGACGGGAACCGCTCGAGCAGGCCGACGAGTTGACCCGCCGTTCTGAGGACGTTCTTGACGGACGCTTCGAGCGCGAGGATCGCGCCCGAGCGCTCGGCGACCGGGAGGAGCTCCCCGATCGCGTCGTCGAGCAGCTCCCACGTCTCCGCCCGCCAGTTATCGGGCGAATCCGTCCAGTCGCCATCCGGATGCCTCGTCCCCGTCTCGGTCGCGACGACGGAGGTGCCGAAGCGCGGCACGAGGTCCAGACACCGTGCGATGAAGTCGATGTTCGCACGGCGCTTCCCGGGTTCCCGCGCGGCGAGATTGCGGTAGCCCGCCAGGGCCGCGATGGAGATGTCCTCTGCCTCCAGTCGCTCGACGACCGAGCCGATCTGGTCGGGATGGTCGAGGCAGTCCTCGAGCAGCGGGCTGCCGAGCTGGAGCGTGTGAAGCCCCGCGAGCCGGCAGAACTCGATGAGACGCTCCCATTCGCCGGGCCCAAAGTCGTACGTGAAGATGCCGAGAAGCGGCCAGCGCTCCGCCTCGGGTAGCGAGCGAAACATGGAGCGCGCGAACGCGAGGTCGCGACCGACGAGCTCGAGCGGACCGGGCGGCGTCTCGAGCACGAGCCAGTCGTCGTACCCGACCTCGTTTAACGCCGCACAGCTCGCGGCGAAGTCGACTAGACCCAATCCAGGACGACAATCGCCCGGCTGAACCCGCGCGTCCTTGAAGTGCACTCGCCGGATGAGCTCGCCGAGCCCGCGGATCTCCGTCGCCGTGTCCATCCCTCGCGGAACCGGGTTGGCCAGATCGAAGTAGCAGCCGAACGCACGCGATCCGACCCGCTCGGCAAGCACGCGAATCCGCTTCGCCGGAAGCGTCCCCTCGTAGCAGAGCGTGAGGCCGCGATCGCCGGCCAGCTCGCACAGCGGCCGGGAGGCCTCGGCTGCGCGGTCGACGTCGGCATCGTCGACCAGCTCGGCGCGCCCGAAGAACGGAACCAGAATCAGTCCGGACCCGAGCTCGGCCGCCAAGTCGATCGCCCGCGCGACATCGTCACGCGCGTGCTCGGCGACGAGTGGGTCGGTGTCGGCGATGCCGCCTCGGTCGCTGTGCTCGCCGAGCACGATGCTTGGCACTTCCAGCTGACTTGCCGCGCTCGCGCGCCGCAAGCTTTCTCTCCTGTCGCCGGCATGAAGCTCGTCCCGGGATAGATCGACCTCGACGCCGGCGAAGCCGAGGCGCTTCGCCCGCGCGAAGGTTGCCTCGTCGTCCGCAGCCCGGACGACGGCGTCCATGACCCCCGCCTTCACCCGGGGATCTCGTCGAGTGGCACCGCTCTCGCGCCTTCCTCGGCAGACTTGCAAGCCGCGAGGGTCATCTGCAGCGAGAGCAGGTTGTGCCGCGCGGAGTTGAACGGCTCCCGATCCTCGGCGATCGCGCTGACGAGCTCTCCGAGCGCCCCGGCAAACCCGTCCGGGTACCACGCGCCTTCCAGGGTGTAGCGGGAGGTTACGCCGTCGCGTTCGAGCTCGACGAAGTCGGAGCCGAGAAGCACGCTGCCGCGGATCGTGCCCTCCGTTCCGTGCACCCAGAACGGGCATGAAGGGCGTTTGGTGCGCGCCTCGCCGACGTTGCGAATCAGCGCGCTGGCTCCATCCGTGTACTGGATCTCCACCCAGGCCGCCCACGGGCTCTTCGCCTCGCGCGGCTGGTCGGGCGTTCGGTAATCGAGCGCGCGAACCGCCTGCACGGTGCTGCCGTCGAACCAGCAGCGGCAGATGTCGATCCAGTGCAGGAAGTAGTCGTAGATCACGAAGTGCTCGAGCTCGTCGAAGTGCGTTCCGACGAGAGGAGGAAGAGGTCGGTCGTGGAGATGGGTGACGGCGAGGACGTCTCCGATAGCGCCCTGCTCGATCAGCAACGTGGCGATGCGCCACGGAGGCGACCAGCGGCCGTTCTGGTTTACCGCGACCCTGACGCCGCGACCCTCCGCCTCGTCGGCGAGCTGCCGGGCGGCGTGAAGGTCCAGCGCGAGCGGCTTCTGCGCGAGGACGTGCTTGCCCGCGTCAATCGCCCGACGGATCAGCTCAGGACGGACGTCCGGGCGGGTCACCACGTCCACAATCTCGATCTCCTCGTCGGCCAAAAGCTCATCCAGGCTCGGGAACACGCGCCGGACGAACGGAAACCGGTCGCGGATACCGTCGGTCGCCTCCGGCGCCGGGTCGTAGACGCCGACTACGTGGACGCCGTATTCGGCGTACGCCGGCAGATGCCAGCTCCTCGCGATGTCGCCGCAGCCGATCAGGCCGAGACCCGGCCGGTAGCCAGGCGGGAAGGTCGGGCGGTAATCCAGGCGGCGCTCGGCTGCGACCGAGGTCACTGCACGACTACGTTCTGCGGCGCGACGGCTGCAGAATCGATCGCGGCGCCCGTCTCCGGATCCATCCAGCGGATGCGGCTCGGCTCCAGCCGCAGCCAGACAGAGCTCCCCGGCTCGGGAAAGAGGCGCGGCGAGGTAGAGACCTTGAGGGTGTCTTCGCCGCTCTGGACGGTCAGCAGGTTGTGGGAGCCGAGCGGCTCGACGACGATGACCTTGGCCTCGATGAGCCCGTTCCCGGGCGCCTGCTCGACGACGATCGATTCGGCTCTGATCCCCAGAACGAGCTTGCGGCCCGTGAGCGCAGCGGCCGCTGCTTCGGCGGGAAACGAACCGCCGCTCAGGTTGACGACCGGGCCGGCGCCGTCCGCTCCGACGATCTCGGCGGTGAGAAAGTTCATCGGAGGCGAGCCCACGAAACCCCCCACGAACGTGTCGGCAGGGTGGTCATAGACCGCGAGTGGGCCGTCCAGCTGCACGATGCGGCCGGCGTTCATGACGGCGATGCGGTCGCCCATGCTGAGCGCCTCGACCTGGTCGTGCGTGACGTAGATCGTCGTGCTGCCGAGCTCGAGGAGGAGCGCCTTGAGCTCCGCGCGCATCTCCATCCTGAGCAGCGCGTCCAGATTCGAAAGTGGCTCGTCCATGAGCAGCACGTCCGCCTTCGTCGCGATCGCCCGGGCCACGGCGACACGCTGGCGCTGCCCGCCCGAGATCTGCGACGGGTAGCGGTCGAGCAGATCCTCGATGTGGAGGAGCTTCGCGGCCGACTCGACGCGTTCCCGGATCACGGCCTTGCGCTCCTTCTGCATTCGCAGGCCGAAGGCGATGTTCTTGAAGACGTTGAGGTGCGGGAAAACCGCGTAACTCTGAAACACCATCGCGATGCGCCTGCGGCGCGGCGGCAGATCCGTCGCGTCACGGCCGCCGATCAAGACGCGTCCGCTGTCGACCTTCTCGAGCCCGGCGAGGCAGCGCAGCAGCGTCGTCTTGCCGCACCCGGAGGGCCCGAGGAGGACGACGAAATCCCCGTCGGCAACCTCGAGATCGACGTCGTCGACGGCGACCACCTTGCCGAACGTCTTGCGCACGCCCTCAAAGCGGACGTCGGCCATCTATCTCACCACCCGTCCCCACATCGTGAAGAGATACCGGCGGATCAGGAGGATCACGATCACTGACGGGGCCAGGAGGAGGAAGCCCCCGGCGAAGCGGAAGTTGAGGGGCGCACCCTCGAGGAGCGAAAGTACCTCCGCCGGGAGCGTGCGGTTCTGAAGTGTGAGGAGCGAAGCGGCGAACACCTCATTCCACGAGATGATGAAGACGAAGATCGCGCTCGCTGCGAGCCCGGGCAGGGCGAGGGGCAGCGCGACGCGGACGAACGCCGAGGCGCGACTGCATCCGAGCGTCTGTGCCGCCTCCTCGAGCTCGGCGGGCACGTTCGCGAACACACTCGACGTGGTGAGCACGACGAACGGCAGCGCAAGCGCCGTGTGGGCGATGGCGACCCCTTGGATCGTGTCGTCGATCCCCCAACGGATGAAGATCACAGCCAGCGGAATCGAGAGGATCACGATCGGAAAGGCACGCGTTGCCACGACCGAGAGCCGCACCGTGTCCGAGCCGCGGAACGAGAAGCGGGCGATCGCGTAGCCGGCAGGGGTTCCGATCGCGAGCGAAAGAGCGAGGGTGATGGCAGCCACGAACACACTGCGCCACAGGGCATCGGTCATCCCCGCGAAGTTGAGGAAGAAGCTCAGCGTCTCCGTGGACAGATCCCTAGGGAGCAGCTCCTTCGGATACTTGTAGACATCCTCCTCACTCGAGAAGGCGGCGAGCGTGGTGATGTAGAGCGGGGCCAGGATCCAGAGAGAGAGCACGATCCCGACGAGGTAGACGAGCAGCTTCACGAGCCAGGAGACGAGACGGCCGCTCATCGCATCATCTGCGCTCTCGGCGTGCGCAGCAGGAAGATGACGATGCCCGCCGAGACGAGCGACAGCACGAGAATCAGCGCCGAGTACGCCGCGGCAACATGGCTGTCGAAGTACTCGGCCTGCCAGCGCCAGGCCTCTGTCGCGAGCGTCGTTTTCGCCCGTCCGGTGATCGCGATTACGACGGCGAAAGCCTCGAAGGCGAAGATGATGCGGAAGAGCAGGGCCACCTGGATCGCCGGCTTGAGCATGGGCAGGATCACTTGCCGAACCCGCTGGAAGAAGCCGGCTCCGAACACCTCGGCCGCCTCCGTGTACTCGTGCGGGATTCCTTGCAGGCCGGCGAGGAAGATGACCATCACGAATGCCGTGGACCGCCAGAGCTCAGCGATGACCACGGCGATCACCAGGTTCCTCGGCTTGGTGGGGTCGAGCCAGATGTACTCGTGATCGAGGATCCCGACCTTGGTCAGAATCGTGTTCAGGTAACCCCGCTCGGTCAGGATCGCCTGCCAGACGAGCCCGGCCGCGAGATCGGAAATCGCGAGCGGCAGGATGAAGATCGCGAGGAAGAGGCCGCGGCCGTGCAACTTGGAATTCGCGATCAGCGCCATCACGAGCGCAAGCACGAACTGGATCGGGACGATGACCCCGACGAGGAGCAGCGTGAATGTCAGGGCCGGCCTGAAGTTCGTGTCGTCGACCATCGTCCGGAACGGCGCGAGGGTCCAGACGTCGCCGACCCGGAACGCGAGCTCGAACGCCTGCACCATCGGCCACGCGAAGAAGAGGCCGAGGTAGGCAACGGTGGGGAGGATCAACGCATACGGAAGACCCTCCCACCGTCTCAGCCGGCGACCGAGCGTCACCGGCTGTGCGACTGTCGCCATCGGACCTGGTTCGCCTCGCTAGTCGGTCACCGGACCTTGCACGGTTTCCCGTGGCTCGACGGGTCTGGTGCCCAACAGGGAGCGCCTGTCTTGTCGATGAGCGCCTGCAGCTGGGTTGCCTCGTCGTTCAGGACCTTCTGGATGTTCTCGCCCCTGACGACGATTCGCACGAACGTGTCGGTGTAGACGCGGTTGAAGTTGCCGCCTTCGGCGCCCAGCCCGATCGGAAGCAACGACTTGAGCGCGTCCTTCGAGCGCTGTGCTTTGCTCACGGCGGCATTCATCTTCAGCAGGCCCGGTCCGAGCTGCTTGGAGTACCGAGCACCGACGACGGGGAAGAACCCGACCGAGCCGAGCGTCCTCGCCTGCGTGGCCTTACCGGTCATCCAGCGGATCAGCGCTTGCCCGCCCGAGGCGTTCGGGGCCGTCTTCGGAACTGCCAGGCCGGCCAACACCGGCATGTAGCCACGACCCTTCGGTCCCTTGGGAGCCGGGAACGCCACGAAGTCGCCGGGCTTCGACTTGAGCGCGTTGACCAAGCGTGCGACGTGGTCCCATGCCACCCATACCTCGCCGTTCTGCAGCGGGTCCTGCATGAAGTTGTACGTGAGCGACTGCGGGTGAACGTAGCGCCAGATCGAGCGCATGTACGTCCAGCCCGACACCGCACCCTTGCTCTTGAACGTCGTCACGACGCCGCCGCTGAACGACGGCAGCAGGTAGCCCTGGAAGAAGCGCGGTATCAGCCCGTTGGTGCCGGCTGGGAAGGCAACCCGCTTCTGCCCTGTCTTCTGGGCGATGTTCTTCGCCCATTGATGGAACTGGCCGTACGTGAGGGTGTTGACGTTCGCGCCCTTCGGCAGGTACGGCAACGCCTTGCGGTTCGCGACCATGATGTACGTCGCCTGCATCCAGGGGATGTACAGCTGCCGGCGCGTCCCCAGCTTGCCGAGCGTCATCAGGTCCTTCGCGATGCCGGCTTTCTTCAGCTGATTGGCGACCGGGGTCAGGTCCCTGAGGTACTTCTGGATCACGAGATAGTCGCCGTGAAGCGCGCCGAGAAGACTGATCGTCCCCTTTCCGGCCTTGGCCTCGGCCTCCACGCGGTTGAAGAAGATCTGCGGTTGGCCCACCGGCGGCGTGATGAAGTCCACGTCGCCGTCGAACCCCTTGAGCAGCGTATTGCGGACCTGGCTGGTCTCGTTCACCGTAGCGAGCTGGTTGGAGAAGAAGATGACCTTCCCGGCGTCCTGCGGGCTGGCCGCCGCCGTTTCTCCGACGGTGCTTGCGACAGCGAACGCCGCGGCGAGGCAGACTATTGCCCCGCCTAATGCCGCGAATCTGCGCATGGTTCCTCCCTTTCGTTTATCGCGCCGAGCGGTGGTCGGCGCCCCACGCCGGGTCGGACCGTGCACACCGCCTGGCCCTTTCCGCTTCCTCATGACCCTCCTTCCTCGCCGGGCTCGCCTTCTAGGAGGTCGAGCACGAGCGCGGCAGTCCAGGACACCTGCTCGGTGCCCTGTCCGCGGCCGGTCGCCGCGTTGTAGTGCTCCCAGAAGCCTTCGCGCCGCACGAGCTCGAGGAGCGCGTTTCGGATCTCGGCGGCTTCGTTATCGAAGCCATAACGCCGCAATCCCGCGTGGACGACCCAGTTGCTCATCGGCCACGCCGGCCCGCGCCAGTACAGCGCGGGATCGAAATTGGGATCACCCGGAGCGACGCTCGTCACGACTCTCCCAACTCCGTCGATCGCAACGGTGGACGCCATCAGACGCTCCAGCATGTGCCCGGCCCGCTGCGGCGTCGGGATCCCCGCGAAGAGCGGAGCGTATGCGGCCCAGGTCTGGGCGCGTATCCGCTCCCCTCCGCGCACGTCGTAGTCGATATAGCGACCTTCCGCGTCGTCCCACAGCCTGGCTTCGAGGCCCGCCGCGGTTTCCTCGGCCCAGGCGTCGAACGGCTCCGGATCGAGCTCGAGGACACGAGCGATCTCGGCCAGATCCCGATTCGCCTGCACGAGCAACGAGTTGAAGAGCACGTCGTAAACGACGAATGGGCTCTCCTCGCGAATGCGCGTCGAGTCGTACCGCCAGTCGCGATAGAGCTTGACGAGGTATGCGTAGCGGTCGTACTCCGCGTTGGTCGGCCGCTGCGCGGCGTCGACGAAGTCCAGATCGACCCGCTCATAGTCCGGCATCGCTTCGCGCGCCGGGGAAATCCGCGCGAGGGCAACGTCCCAAAGGGGTGAGTTGTCCATGCCGGACTCCCACGGGTGCCAGATCTCGACGAGACCATCACCGCGCGTTCGCTCCCGATAGAGGTACTCGTGCCAGAGCACGAGGCCGGGCATGAGCTCCCGCAAGAACGCCTTGGCCTGTTCACCGTCCCTGGCTCGGTGGAATACGTGCCGAACGGCCGTGGCATGGATCGGCGGCTGGACGATGCCGGAGGTCCGTGGGTGCCGCGGTGCGTTCGGTGAGCGGTCCGTTTGCCAGAACTCCGGGCCCGGAAAGTACCGAGCGTCGTCCGCAAAGCGAATGTGGGGCAGGAGCCCATTCGTCCACTGGCCCGCGAACAGCCAGCGAAGCTCTGTCTGCGCCCGTTCCTGGTTGGAACCGGCGTAGCCGATCGCGATGCACGCCGAATCCCAGCTCCATTGATGCGGGTAGAGGCGGGCGGAGGCGCGTGTGGCGTGACCCATCCAGTTGGCCTCGAGCACTGCCTTGGCCTGACGGGCAAGGTCGTCGTCCGATGTCGTGACGCGCTGCTCAGCCTGCGTTTGCTGCGAAGCGTTCGCCCCTCGGACCATTTGCCATGCCCGAATATCAAATCCCCGGAGGGGAGTCAACAGGGGTGCTTAGGTCTGCATGGAGCGAGCGCCGTCCACGACGGGGAGGCCCGTAATCGCACCGATCAGCTCGGCGGTGCGCCGCGCCGCCGCGGCGGGGCCTAGGCGGCCGGTCAGCACCGCCTCGAGCATTGCCTGTAGCTGGGCGGAGACCCGCGGGTAGAGCGGCGTTGCGGGCCGGATCACCGCCCGCTCGAGCAGGTCGGCCGTCTGCTCGAGGAAGCCAAGGTCTGGCGCGGCGAGGGCGATCGCCGAGCGGCGAGCAGGAATCCGGCCGGTCGTCCGCGCAATAGCTGCCAGTGATTCGGGCGCAAGCGCGTGCTCGAGGAGCCGCATCGCGAGCGCGGGCTGGGCGGCCTGACGGAAGATCCCGTAGCTCATCGTGCCGGCCACGCTTGCAGGAGCGCCCCCGGGACCGGCCGGCACCGGCATGAAGCCGACGTGATCCCACAGCTCATCGAGCGGCACGCCGAGCGCCTCGGAGACCGTGCGAGCCTCGTAGCTGCCGCCGAAGCTGATCGCGGCCTTCCCCTCCGCGAGGAGACGGATCGGCCGCGTCCATTCGTAGCCCAGCACCTCGGGTGACATCAGCCCGTCGTCGACCAGGCTGCGCAGGAAACGCAGTGCTCCGGCCGTTGCGCGGGAGTCGAGTGTGACGCTGCCGTTCGCGAGCACCTGTGCCCCATTGGACGCGAGGAACGCAATCAGGCAGTAGGCGGTCGTCTCGCCTCCTTTCGAGCCACCCGTCATCACGATGGGATGCGCGATGCCGTTTCGGGCTGCCGCCTTCGCCACGGACCGCAGCTCTCGCCAGGTCGTCGGCGGTTCGACACCGAGTGTCTCGAGCTCGCGGCGGCGGTACCAAAGGCCGGCGACGTTGGCGAGCGGCGAGACGCCGTACGTACGTCCCTCGTAGTGGTTCGTTGCCACGAGCGGCTCCAGGAAGTCCCGCATCCACTCGCCGCGCACCCACTCTTCGTCGAGGTCCTCGAGGCTGTGAAGGAAGCCGTCCATCGCGAACTCGGGGATCCAAACGGAGTCGAGGATCGCTAGATCGGGTGCCTGCCCGTCCGCTACCGCATGTGTCAGCGCCTGATGCAGCGAGGGCAGCGGCACTGTGACCAGGTTGACCTGGATGTCGTCCGGGGCGGCGTCACTGATCAGCTGTCCCCACGGCCCCTCGGAGACGATGACCCGCACCTCGGGTTGATCTGGGCGGCGCCGCAGCCAGTGCGGGTTGACGAACGTGCCCCGGCGCCTGTGCCGGAGGATCACGCCCTCATCGGCGAGCTCCGTCAGCGCGCGGCTCACCGGCGTTCTGCTGATCCGGTACTGCTCACAAAGCTCGTGTTCCGTGGGCAGACGGTCGTCCGATCCGTAGCGGCCGCCGAGGATCTCCTCCAGGAGGAGCGTCTTCAGTTGGTAGTAGAGAGGGATCGGTTGCTTGGGATCGATCGACATCTCGGCGCCGAGCCCGGCAACAGGCCACTCTACTCCCGTTGCGCGCCGCCCACGAGGTGGTTTGCTATTGAAGCGTGACAATTCTGAGCCACGTGGAACGGGCTGAGCTCGCCGCGCTCGCCGACAGCGCCGTCTCCGTGCTGCGCCGAAACGACACGGGCCACTTCGTCAAGCCTGCGCCGGCCGTCTATCCGTTCCAGTGGAACTGGGACTCGGCGCTCGTTGCGATCGGCCTCGCCCGGGTCGACGCGGCTCGAGGACGCCAGGAGGTTCGCGCCCTTCTCCGGGGGCAATGGGCAGACGGAATGGTGCCGCACATCGTGTTCCATCCCACCAGCGTCGAGTACTCGCCGGGGCCGGAGCTCTGGGACTCGGCCGCCTGCCCCGGCGCTCCCCGGATCGCGACGAGCGGTCTGACCCAGCCACCGGTGCTGGCGACGGCTGTGCGTGCGTTGCACGAGGCCGCGCCCGACCCGGCTTTCCTCGAAGAAGTCGTGCCGGCCGTCGAAGCCTGGCACTCCTGGCTCCAGCGGGAGCGTTCGTTCGACGGGTCCGGCTTGGTCGCCATCCTGCATCCCTGGGAATCGGCGGACAACGCGCCGCGCTTCGACCGCGCGCTCGCCCGCGTCGAGCCGGATCACACGCCGGCGCCGGCCCGCAGCGATCGCCGCCATCTGGCAGCCGCCGAGCGGCCGACGGATCGCGACTATGCGCGCTACCTGGCCATTGTCGAATCGCTGCGGCGCAGCGACTACCGGCCGCGGTCGCTCGCTGAAGCGCCCTTCGCGTACGTCGATCTGACCTTCAATGCGGTACTGGCTGCCGCCGAGACGGATCTGGCGTGGCTCTGGAACGAGCTTGGTGACCGCGGCGCACGCGCGACGGCTGCTGCACACCGGATACGACGGGCGCTAGCCGCGCGCTGGGACGAGGATGCCGTCGCCTACCGGGAGCTCGATCTGCACAGTGGGGAGCAGGAGGTTGCCGGGACCGTCGGCGAGCTCTTGCCCGTGTACGCAGGCGTCCCTGACGAGCGGCAGGCGCGACGATTGTTCTACGAGGCGCTCTGGATGCCCACACGCTATGGGCCCTCGCGCAAGGCGCCCTGGGCGGTCACGACGGTCTCCAAATCGAGCCCGGACTTCGACGCGCACCGCTACTGGCGCGGGCCCGTCTGGATCAACATCAACTGGTTCCTCGTCCGTGGCCTGGAACGGCTTGGGCTCGCGGCCGAGGCGGAGTTGCTGCGGGCCATGACGCTCCAGCTCGTCACGGCCTCGGGGTTCAGCGAGTACTACCACCCCTCGACCGGCGCGCCGCTGGGCAGTCGGGAGTTCTCATGGAGTGCAGCTCTCACGCTGGACCTGATCGATGACCTACAACTCTGAGCCTCGATACCCCCTCGTCGACGGAGACGTACAAGCCGGCTGGGGGCTGCTGGCCGCCGAGGTGGCGCGTCGACGTCCCCGCGTGTTGGCCATCGACGGGCCCGCGGCGCTTCCCTGGGAGAGGTTCGAAGCATCGCTGGGCAACGCATTGCGGGCGTCCGGGGTGCAGCACCGGGCGCTGGACGTGCGAAGCTCGATGGCGTCCTGGAACGAGGTCCGCCGACGTACGGCCGACGCTGAGCTATCTGGAGACCCGGTGTTCGCACGCAGCTTCGAAGGCTCGCTCTCGGAGCTCTACGACGAGCTGCCGTCGACGAGTGCACCGGGAGAGGACCCGACGCTCGTCTATGGGCCGGGAAGCGCGCTGGTCGACCACGACGTGCTGTGGTACGCGGACCTTCCGAAGCGGCTGGCGCTCGATGCCGTGCAGCGTGGCCAAGCCGGAAACGTCGGGCAGCCGCCAGGCGAGCCCGGCTCTGAGCGGCGTCTGCTCTTCGTCGACTGGCCGATGCTCGACCGGCACAAACAGCAGCTCGCCGGTCACCTCGACCGCTACATCGACCTGAGCGATCCAGATGCTCCTCGTTCCATCGAGGGGAAGGCGTTGCGTCGCTCGCTCGCCGCGCTCGCCGTCCAACCTTTTCGGACGAGACCGACCTTCCTACCCGGTCCCTGGGGAGGTCAGTGGCTGCGTCGTGTGCTCGGGGTTGAGACGGACGCTCCGAATCTGGCGTGGTCGTACGAGCTCATCACGCCCGAAAGCGGACTAATGCTCGGCGATTCCGAGCCTGCGGAAGTCGGCTTCGAGCTGCTCATGGCGGACCACGCGCAGCGCGTGCTCGGTAGAGAGGTCGCTGAGCGCTTCGGACAGTCCTTCCCGATCCGCTTCGACTATCTCGACACGCTCGAGGGCGGCCACCTCTCCATCCAGTGTCACCCGTCGGAGACCTACATGCGTGAGACGTTCGGGCTGCCGTACACCCAGCACGAGACCTACTACGTGATGGTCACCACGCCGGGCGCAAAGATCTTCCTCGGCCTCCGCGAGGACGCAGATCTTCACGCGTTCGAAGCCGACGCCGAGCTGGCCGAGCAACCGGGCGAGGCCTTCGAGCCCGAGCGCTATCTACAGACGCAACCTGCGGAGCAGCATCGCCTGTACCTGATCCCGGCCGGGACGCCGCACGCGAGCGGGGCGGGCAACGTCGTGCTGGAGATCAGCGCTACGCCGTACCTGTACACGCTCCGTTTCTACGACTGGCTCCGCCGAGACCTCGATGGGGCGCTGCGGCCGGTGCACCTGCGTCACGCGTTCTCGAACCTGGATCCGCGCCGACGCGGTGAGTCGGTGCGTGAGCTGATGCCCGAGCCGTCCGTCGTCCGCCGCGGGCCCCGGTGGAGTGAGCTCGCGCTTGGCCGCTCACCCGAGCTCTTCTTTGCGGTCCATCGGCTCGACTTCGACGATGAGATCGCCGACGACACGGACGGGCGGTTCCATGCGCTCAACCTGTCCGCCGGCGACGAGATCGAAGTGGAGACGGCCTCCGGGGCCGTCCATCCGCTCTCGTATGCTGAGACGATCGTGATACCGGCCGCCGTGGGCGAGTATCGACTGCGACCGACGCGCGGCGGGCCGTGCAAGGTCGTCAAGGCGTTCGTGCGATGACGGCGACCGGCGTCGTCGGAGCACTCGACATCGGCGGGACACACGTCGCAGCCGGGCGGGTACGGCTCGCCTCGGCGACGGTCGAGCCCGATGCGCGACTGCGCCTCGAGTTCACCGCCGACACGAAGCTTCTGGAGCGCATCCTCGACCTAGCCCGCTCGATCGCCACCGCAGAGACGCGCCGCTTGGGCGTCGCAGTTCCAGGGCCCTTCGATTACGACGAGGGCATTTGTCTGGTCGCTCACAAGCTCCGCGGCCTCTACGGGATCAATCTGCGCCGTGAGCTCGCGCAGGCGGCCGGGTTGACCGATCACGCCGTGTCGTTCCTCAACGACGCCGGAGGCTTTCCTGCTCGGCGAGTGGTGGGCCGGCGCTGCGCGCGGACACGCAAGGGCACTCGGGGTCACCCTTGGCACGGGCCTTGGTTCCGCGTTTCTCGAGGACGGGCGGTTCGTGCGGGCGGGGCCGCGGGTGCCGGCGGACGGCGCCCTGTACACCCTCGCGTTTCACGGTCGGCCGGTGGAGCAGACGATCTCGCGGGGAGCCCTGCTGGCCCGCTACGACGCGGACGTGGACGGACGACTCGACGTCGAGCAGATCGCAGATCGAGCCCGGGCAGGAGAGGAGCGTGCGCGGCACGTCTTCGAAGGGCTGGCAGCAGACCTGGCGGAGTTTCTCGTCCGGCCACTCGAGGCGTTCGGCCCGACCTGTCTCGTCGTGGGCGGCTCGATCGCACGCGCGTGGGACCTGCTCGAACCGGTCCTCGTGCGCGGGCTGGCCGCCTACCGCCGGCTCTCGGTCGCCCGTGCTCTCAACATCGACGATGCGCCGCTGTTAGGTGCGGCCAGGCACGCGGCAGGCTCGGAGGTTCAGGCTTGATGGTGCGTCCCCACATCGGAGGAGGAACCTGATGTCACCCACGTTGGCGAACGGCAAGGTCTGCTACGTCGAGATCCCGGCGATCGACGTCGAGCTCTCGGCCGCCTTCTACCGAGACGTCTTCGGCTGGCAGATCCGCCAGCGCGGAGACGGAAACACAGCGTTCGACGACACCACCGGTGAAGTCAGCGGTGCATGGGTGACCGGCCGGTCGCCGGCGGCCGAGCCCGGGCTCCTGCTCTACATCTGGGTCGACGACGCGGCTGCCGCGGTCGACGCCGTTATCGCTCACGGAGGCGAGATCGTGCAGCCGATCGGAGTCGATGCGCCGGAGATCACGGCGCGCTTCCGCGATCCGACCGGAAACGTCGTCGGCCTCTACCAGGAGCCTGAACCGCACCCTCAGCCCTGATTTGGCATGGTTCCCGCCGGGATCAATGGCCTGATCCCTAGCCGCAGTTCATGAGAGGGGGACTCATATGAGCTTCAGGGCCATGTGGAGAACGCTGGCCGCGCTCACGCTGTGCTCGCTGGCAGTCGCCGGCGGCGCGGCGGCGGCCGGCGAAGAACGCGGCATCGATCCGAACCAGGGCGAGAACCTGGTGGAGGTCGATCTGCCGAGCAAAGCGGCCGCCGTGCGACTGCAGTTCGAGGCGGAGTCGTATGGCGTGGACTTCAACGACCACTACCTCCGTCGAAACCGGGACGGCACGGTCACTGTGACCGTCTTCGGCACGGAGGAGGAGCTTCAGGCGCTCGAGGCGGCCGGCTACGACGTCGGCACGACGATCGAGGGCCCCGCGACCTGGCGGGCGCGAACCGCGACGCGGCAAGCGGAGGCACGGGTTGAGAACCGAGCCGCCGCAGCCGCCCTGGACAATCCCGTCTCGGTCCAGACCCACGACGGACGAGATCGTCGTCCTGCGGGTCGACTACTTCGAGAACTACGCGGGCCGGTTCCTGTCGGTCGAGGCGAAGGACCGCCTTGCCACCGTTGAGCCGACGGGCTCGGTCTACACCGGGCCGACGCTGTCCCTGTCCTGGAACAGCGGGCCGGGGACCCCGATCGACTCGATCCCGAGAACGATGAGCGTCAACATCGATCCGGACACGACGCCGGACACCTACATCGAGCATCGCGAGCTGGTCCGGATCGGCGACGCCGGCACCACGGATCCCGCCCGGCCGACGATGATCCGTATCGGCTCGAGCACCGGCATGACGAAGGAGGCTCCGGTCGAGACGTGGCTGGGCGGCGGGCTCCCGCCCATGGGCTCCGGCTTCATCCGGGACTTCACGACGCGTTACATGGATCCGACCGAGGTCTATGCGCGCTTCGCGGAGCTTCAAGCCGAGTTCCCGAACATCTCCGAGCTGATCGCCCTGCCGTACAAGACGAACGGCTACCAGCGACGGGCGCAGGCGACGATGGCGGGCACGACGCCGCCGGGGAACTCTCCTCCCGGCGCCACGACGCAGAGCCAGGCCGTGGTTCTCACCTCCCGCGCGTGGGGGCACGAGGGCGGCAACGACATCACGGCCGAGTTCCTCAACCCGGGCGTCCCGAACTCGCCGCTGAGCGTGCAGGTCACCGGGAAAGACATCGTCGTCAACCTGGGAACGGACACCACCGGCGCGCTCGTGAGCACCGCCGCGCAGGTGGTCTCGGCGATCAACGGCTCACCAGCCGCGAGCATGCTCGCAGTCGCGCTGACCTATCGCGGAAACGCGGGAGCCGGGATCGTCCAGCCCCGCGTGAAGGTCAACCTGTCCGACTTCCTGACCACGGCGACGAACGCCCACGTCCCGCGCGGGCCGTTCCAGTACTCCGTCATGCGGATCGGGAAGGAGCGCAACGGCTCGAAGGTCGGCGTCTTCCTCTACTGCCAGCAGCACGCACGGGAGTGGGCGACACCGCTGACCTGCCTCGAGACCGCCGAGGAGCTGCTGCGGAACTACGCGATCGACGAGGAGACGCGCAAGCTCGTCGACAACCTCGACATCTTCATCCTCCCGTCGTCCAACCCGGACGGCGCGCACTACTCGATCCACAACTTCTCGCAGCAGCGGCGCAACATGACGAACCACTGCGTCGAGGGCGGCAAGTCGACCGACGATCCGTTCGCGATGAACTTCTGGTCGCCGCGGATCAATCCGGGAACCGGACTGCCGTACACCAACAGCGACCCGGCTTCCCGCAACGCGTGGGGCGTCGACCTGAACCGCAACAACACGTTCGGGACCCTCTTCGACGGCTACATCGGCGCGTCGTACTCGTGCACCAGCGACGTGTTTGCCGGCCCGAGTGAGGCGTCCGAGCCGGAGATCAAGAACGAGCTCTGGGTCGCGGACACGTTCTCGAACATCAAGTTCTCGAACAACATCCACAGCTTCGGGGGCTACTTCATGTGGTCACCTGGCGCCTACTTGCCCGACCGGGGTGAGGGGGACGCGGTTCATCCCAACATCGGCGTGGAGAAGTACTTCTTCGTCGCCGGCGACAAGATCCTCAACCGGATCAAGGAGGTCAGGAACACGGCGATCCTTCCGGAGCGAACCGGGCCGATCGCCGACGTCCTGTACTCGGCGGCCGGGAACAGCGCCGACGAGCACTGGTACAACCGCGACGTCATCGCCTACAGCTTCGAGACGGGGGCCGACCGGTTCGTGAACACGACGCTGTCGGTCGCGTCCGCGGCCGGAGCGACGGCGATCAGAGCTGCGAACCGGACCGGGTTCGCCGAGGGCGACAGGATCACGGTCGACGCGGGCACGGCGAACGAGGAGATCCGCGTCGTCGCCTCCGTCGTGAATCCGAATCCTCCGAGCCCGAATCCGAACGTCGTGCTGACGCAACCGCTCACGTTGGCCCATCCAGCAGGTGCGGTGCTCGGGGGCGGAACGCTCCAGTCGGGTGTCGGCTTCCAGCCCGACTATGCGACGGAGGGCAAGCAAGAGGCGCTCGAGTTCGCCGCCGGCAACTACGGGCTCCTCGAGTCGGCGTACGACTATGCGTTCGACACGACGCCGCCCGACGTCGACATGCCGGGGCCGACGCACTCGAAGACTCCCATCGAAACGACGTTCGTCTACGTCAACGAGCCGTCGGTGATCCGCTACACGATGGACGGATCGAAGCCGACGGAGTCGTCTCCGCTCTGGGACTCGACGGGACCGCGCGAGCCCGGACAGGTGTTCCACATCACCGAGAAGACGAAGTTCAGGTGGATTGCTACGGACATGAAGGGCAACGTCTCGAAGGGCCAGAAGGTCTTCGTGATTGCGCCAAAGCACTAGGAATCCGATGACGGGCGGCCCGCAACGGCGGGCCGCCCGTCGCCTGCTCGTCGTCGTGGGCTCGGGCGTGCTCGCGGTTGGCCTCGTCGCGGCCGTGCTCGTCATCGGGGCGCGTGGCAAGGAGCCCGCGGCTGCTTCTCCGGGGAATGCCGGCCGCCTGTGCCGAGGCCTCTCCGACGCCCAGGCGCGAGCCTGCTACACGCGCGAGTTCACGTTGATGGTCGCGGGCAAGGATGATCCGCGGCCGACGGTGGAGGCGATCGCCGACTCTGCGTGGAAGGCGGGCGGCTTCTTGCTGTCGAACTGCCACGGCCTCATGCACACCGTCGGGCGCACCTACGCCCGCGACGCCGGCGTCACCCTCGCGACGCTCATGGACTACCTGCCGCGCGGCAACGATCCCGGCTGCACCGCCGGTTTCGCGCATGGGCTTGTCACCGGAGTCGCTCCGGACATCGACCCCAGGCAGCCGCGGGCGGCGGCTTCCGTGTGCGCGGCTGCGACGACCCGCTACCAGCGCTACAGCTGCGTGCACGGCTTCGGGCACGCGTTCATGCGCATCTACGCCGACCGCCTCGAGCCGGCGCTCAGGCTCTGTCGGGCGCTCGGCGCTCGCGCGGCGCCCGACTGCGCGCAGGGCGCCTTCCACGACTACTGGTTCGCGGTCATCGGCGCCGACGATGCGCAGGTCTCGGAGGACGCCGTGACCGACCCTCGCACGCTTTGTGCCTCACAGCGGCCCGTCTTCGTACGACCGTGCTGGTACCGAGCGTTCATCGACAACCGCCCGAGGGGCTTCACGGCCGGATCGGCCGCGGACCTGGACGCACTCTGCCAGGGGCTGGAGGGCTTGCAGCGTGAGGCGTGCATCACGGCGGGCTCGGTGATCGGGCCGCCCGATCCGGAGCTCCAGCTCCGGATCTGCGCGGGCCTTCGCGATCCAGCCGACGCGGCGAGCTGCATCCGCGGGACGAAGGTCCAGAATCTGCTCGGCTCTTCCCCGGCCACTCTTGTCCGCCTGATCCGCCGCTGCGGGCTCTTCGCCGGAGGAACCCGCTCGGCGTGCTATCGCTGGCTCGGGAAGACCCTCGCCGTCGTGACCGACGGCGACTTCGCTCGGGTCGGCTGTCCGCGGCTAGCTGCTGGGCCGCGCCGTGACTGCGAGGCCGGCGCGAGCCACATGAACGACGCGCTCGTCACGTTCAGTTGAGCTGAAAGCGAAGGATGGGCCCGAGTGGGCGCCGTCCTAGGCTCCACCTCACGCGATAGGGGCCGGGCCCGACGTCGCGGTACTGGCGACTGAAGCTCACAGACGACGTCGCGAGCCAGCCGATCCGCCGCAGCCGATACACGTTGCAGCGCCAGAGGCCGGCGCCGCCGCTGACACACAGTCGATACCAGCCGAAGTAGTGCCGTTCCGTCGTCACGTCGAAGTACACGGCGACCCCGCGCTTGAGCACGATCCCGTAGCAGATGTCCCGTTTCGGCGTGCAATAGCCGGCGATCTTCTTGACGGGGGCGGCGGCTTGGCCGGCGGCGGCGAGCAAGGCGCTTGCCCCCACGAGAATGGTCAGCACCATGATCAGGCGGCGTCGGTGCACCGCCCTGAGAATCCGCCCTCGCAGGCTTTGAGTCAAGCGGGCTCCGTTGTACTGTGGGCCGCGTGTGGGCACGCCGTCTCGCGGTCTGCGTTGCCATCGTCGTCGGCCTTACCGTCGTCGCGGCGGCGCAGGCGATCCCGCTCGGGGTCTACGGAAACACGGATCGCTTCGACCGCCTCACCGGCCAGCAGACCGACTCCGGCGAGACGTATCTCGCCTGGGATCAGGGCCGCACCTGGGGCTCGCCCTACAGCTACTTCCTCGGCAGCCTCCGTGAGCGGCCGCACATAACGCTGAAGACGGCGAAGGGTGGCGGGATCACGCCGCAGGGCATCGCCCGCGGCAAGGGCGACGCGCACCTGATCGGCCTGGCGCTCGCGATCGCCGAGGCGGCGAAGCCCGTCTACATCCGTCCGCTTGCCGAGATGAACAACGAGCGGAACCCCTATTGCGCGTTCTACGCCAACGGCCGCCCAAAGGGCGGCGGGAGGACGGCCGCCTGGTACCGGAAAGCGTTCCAGCGGATCTACATCCTCATGCACGGCGGCACGGCGAAGGCGATGAGCGCTCGCCTACGCGCCCTCGGGATGCCCGGCGTGAAGACCGACGTGCCCGTCAACCGCCATCCGAACTTGACGGTGATCTGGAACCCGCTCGCCGTCGGCGTGCCGGACGTGCACGGGAACCACTTCCGGGACTACTTCCCCGGCCTCAAGTACTTCGACGCCTACGGGAACAATTACTACGACACGAGCGGCGTGTACGCGTTCCACCGCACAGAGGAGCTGTACAAGGCGTATCGCACCAAGCCGTTCATGTTCCCGGAGTGGGGCCTGACGATCGACGATCCGTCGTTCATCAAGGCGTTCGCGGGGTTCGT
This sequence comes from uncultured Actinomycetes bacterium, assembly GCA_963842235.1. Lineage (GTDB taxonomy): Bacteria > Actinomycetota > Thermoleophilia > Gaiellales > Gaiellaceae > JACDAN01. Next base: position 745,928 of record CAWJFT010000001.1, read on the forward strand.
CCGGACGCACCGCCGGGTGCGCTTCATCAGCTTCTTCAACGGCCCGGCCGGCGGGCGTTACGACCTCGGCACGAAACCGAAGAGCCGTGCGGCCTACCGGCGTTTCATCGTGCCGCTGTCCGGCTAGCGTCGCTCAAGATCTCCTCGATCTCGGCGCGTGCGAGAACCGTCTCGCTGTGGCCCTCGACGTAGTGCTCCGCGCCGAAGGCGAGAACCTGCTCGCCGAGCCGGGAGATCTGCTCGGAGGTGTACCCGCCCGACGGAGCCTCGTAGAGGCTGTCGCCGAGGAAAAGCACGCGATCCTGCTCCACGTACATCACGCACGAGTCCGCGGCGTGGTCGCCGCCCACGTGCTCTATCCGGACAGTGACCTCGCCGAGGTCGAAGTCGAGCCCGTCCTGGAACACGATGTCCGCGGGCACGACGCCGACCTCGCGCGGTGACGGCAGCTCCTCCTTGACGTTCGCCGCGTGCTCGGGTGAGACCTCACCGGCGGCGACGCGCTGGTCGAGCGCTTCGTCGCTCCAGTCGGTCGCGGCCAGCTCCTTGAGCGCCTGCGCGGTCAGCGCATGGGCGATCACAGGGACATCCAGCTCGGCCGCGCCGAAGACGTGGTCCCAGTGCGAGTGTGTGAGGACGACGAGGCTCGGCGAAGCGACATGCTGGGCCACGAGCCCCTCGAGGAAGAGCCGGGCATGCTCCGCCGAAGAGCCGGCGTCGAGCATCAGCGACCGGCGGGTGCCGACGACGGCGCAGAGCGAGGGCCGGTCCGGCGGTCCGGGCGGGAGCCAGTAGACGTGCTCGCTGATCCTTTGCACGCGTGTCATTCTCGTGGCGGATGCCCTTCATCGCGCCCGAGCTCGTCACGCCGGCCCCGTACGAGGTCTCGTTCGGCCGGATCGCAGGCCGCGCCGGCCCGGGGACGACGCGAATCGTCGTGTCCATCGATGGACGCGTCGCGGTGGAGAAGACGATCGGCCGCGCCAGGTTCGACTTCTGGGTCGCGCTCCCGCCGAGAGATGTCCGGCTGACGGTGACCGCGGTCGACAAGCGCGGCCGGCGTGCGGCAACCGCGGTCGAGCCGGTGTTCGGACTGCCCCGCGCTTCCGAACCCCGCGGGCCACCGCGCCGCAGCTTCGAAGACGCGCGGCTGGCGGGCGAGGTTCGCGCGCTCGGACGCGCGTTTCCGGGCATTTGCGGGATCCTCGTGCAGGACCTTCGGGATGGAGCACTCGCGGCCTGGAACGTGCGCGCTCACTTTCCGGCCGCCTCGACCTTGAAGGTGGCGATCGCCGTCGAAGTCCTCAAGGTCCTACACGGCAAGCCGTGGCACGGCAGCCGCGTCGACCGGCTTCTGCGCAAGATGCTCGTCCCGTCCGACGACAAGGCGGCGAACGAGCTTCTTGTGTGGCTCGGCGGCTCGACCAGCGGCGGCGCGGCGCGGGTGAACGCCACCCTGCAGGCGCTCGGCCTCCATGACACAGACATGTACGGCGGCTACCTGGTCCAAGCGGTCGAGCCGAGCTTCGTCGGGAAGCGCACGACGGCGTGGGATTACGCGCGACTGCTCCGCGACATCCATTTCGCCGCCGAGGGCAAAGGGGAGCTGGCCCGGCGCTTCCGCGGCAGCTTCGTCCCCACCGAGGCGCGTCATCTGCTCTACCTCCTCGCCCACACGACCACGAGCTGGCTCGACCGTTTCCTCTCTGCCCGAGAGGCCACGGTGCTGCAGAAGGCAGGCTGGATCACGCGCGCCCGCCACGACGGCGGCCTCGTCTACTGGCCCGGCGGAACCTTCGTCGCCGTCGTCCTGACCTGGAACGAGCGCGGAGTGGGGGCTGCGTCAGACCTGCTCGCCGGCCGCGTCGCCCGTGCGGCGCTCGCCCGACTCAACCGGAAGGGTTAGAGGCCTGATGCGAAATTCCGCCGGGCCGGATGACGCCCCAGACACGGCGCCGGATCAGCACGTTCGCCCGCGACACGTAGCGCTGCTACGCGCCGCGAACGACCGCACTGCCCGGCTTGGTCTGGAGCGCCCCGGCTGCGGCGGAATTTCACATCCGACCTCTGACCCAGGGCAGTCGATCCCAGTTCGTCGGCCGCTCCGGTTGCCAGTGCGGGAACGGTGCGTAGGCGTCGCGGGCTGAGGGCGTCTCCGTCTCGACGCCTGCGCCATGGCGGCGGGCGACCTCCGAGCTCGGGTAGACGATGCTCCGGTCCTCGCTTCGCCTGCCGGCCATGAAGATCACGCAGGGCCCGTCTCCGGCCCCGACGAAGGTGTGCTCGGTACCCGGCGGGCTGTGGAAGAAGTCCCAGGCTCGGAGTGGGCGTTCTTCGCCTTCGACGAGCAGCAGACATTCACCGGCGAGGACGAGGAAGTCCTCCTGGTTCGACTCGGCGTGGTAGAGGCCACTCGGCTGTCCGGGCTCGAGCACCGTCAGGGAAAAGCCAATCTGGTCGAACTTGTGCACAGGCAGATCGGGACGCCGGCGCAGCACCGGCTTGTCGCCCTCGAAGACACATTCGGCGCCGAACGCATCGTTCGTCAGCCACGCAGCGTCCCGGGCGTTGACCACGAACCAGCCGTCGCTGACCGGCGCGAGGCCGGAGTCGACCGCTTCGAGGTGTGCTTCCTTGACCATCGCTCGAAGCCTATGGATTCCCTGAGGTCACCTGGAAATGACGCGTTCCCGCCGACCCGCCTAGCCGCCGGTGGCGGAGAAGTGCTGGTAGTCGGGTGAGCTCCAGGTGCCGCCCCAGGACCAGCCGACGGCGGCGAAGGCGCGCACCAGCACGCCGCCCGAAACGGCCATGCCCGGTCGCCGTCGGGATCGATCGAGATACCGCCGGCCGGCGGGAGGCCGAACGACGCCGCGGTCGAGGTAGGGGTTCTCCACGGGGTTCACGTCGATCGCCAGGCCGTAGGCGTGTGACGACCACCGGCGCGGGCCGGGCGCGATCGCGTAGCGGCAGTTGAAGGCCGAGGTGTTGTCCGCCGCCATCGATCTCGCGTCACTCGCCCGGTAGGCGTCGATCGGCCGTAGCCGGCGGATCGGGAAGCGGGCGGCGTAGAGCGTCCGGAACACGGAGACGAGATCCCGTGCGGCGGTCGAGCGCACGACGATCGACCCGAGATGCGTGCGCCCGTCGAATCCCCAGTAGCTCACACGCACGAGCCTCAGCTGGGCTGGGCCGACCGGGCAGCCGGGCCGGTAGGAGTAGCGAAGGTCGGCTCTGGTGACCGGCGAGACGGCGCTCTGGAAGCGCGGCGCCGGCGACGCGACCCCGAGCGACAGCGCCGCAAGTGCGAATAGGGCGAACTTCACCGCCCGGGAGCGTAGTCAGACGGTGGACGGCGCTCGACTGCGAATCCGCACGGCGCCGTAGACGAGCACGACCCCTGTCATGAGCACGGCGAAGACGATCATGCCCGGCGGCCAGCGGCGTCCCTCCGAGACAGGAGGTGCGGCCTCGAAGGTGCGCGTGTCCACGACGGCGAGCGCCTTGCCACCTGGGGCCTGCACGCTCAGGTCTCGTCCGCCGGAGGCGACCGAGAGCCTCAAGCTCGGGAGATCCCTGCGGCCCGTCAGCCAGTCCAGGTCGACGCAGCGCGCGTCCCGCCCGACGGTGTCGAGCGCGTGGACGAACGGGTGCTCGGTTCCCGCGTAAAGCGTGTAGGCCCACCGCCCGTCCACGCTGGTTGCGCGCGTGAGCGGATCGCCGTTCATCTGCTCTCCCGGATCGCGAGGGTCGACGATCGGCTCCGGTAGAAGCTTTCCGGTCGCCGTGTCGAGCACGCGAACCCGGTACTTCAGCGGGTCGACCGGCGAGTAGTACTCGATCAGGTAGAGCCAGCGTCCGTCGGGTGAGAGCGCGTCGAAGCTGAAGTCGCCTCGGAGCTTAAGCGTCTTCTTCGGCCTCAGGGGGGTCGCGTCGATCAGTCTGAACGTCGTCGTCGCACGCGGAAAGCCCTGCCGCGGCGTGATCAGGACAAGGCTCGATCCGTCGGCGGATAGTCCGCCCGCGGATCCGTCGTAGGCGACGGCGGGCACGGTGAAGTTCCCACGGAGGAGCCGAGAGCGGACAACCTTGCCTCCGTCCGCAGCGACCATGGCGACGAGCGTGTTCCGGCCGGCCGGGAGCGTGACGTAGCGGACGTTCGCCTCCGGCGCAGTCACGCCCGTCGAGCCGACATCGACGTTCAGAACGGGCAAACCGTCGGCCCATGCGGCCACAGGTGCAGCGAACGCTGCGAAGAGGGCCGCAATCCAGATCCCAGGTCTCATCGCTCTCTGATACGGAGCGCCGCCGCCCGGAGGTCCATCGCGTATCCGTCCAGCTCGGAAAGCCGTTCCCACACTGTGTTCGACCTCCTTCCGCGGGCTTGCCCCGAATGCGGCGCCTCGGTCACCTGTGACGAGCAGGAGGACCACGTCTGCGACGAGGGGCAGCGCACGCGCTACGAGCATTTCCAGATCCGGCTGGAGATCGAACGCTTCGACGACGAGCTGAGGGACTGGCTGGTGTCACCGGCGGGACGGTTCGCGGTCTTCTATGCCGAGCGCGAGCGAGCGCCGGCTCGCCTGGCTTGAACCACCTGCGGCTCGCGCTTTAACCTCCTAGGGCATTCCGACGAGGGGGGACCGGGCCCAAGTGGTTCAGCGACAACCGAGCGTCCAAGACGCGTCGCGCGCGACGGCCGATGCGTCGATGGTTCGCCTCGAGGGGGTAACGAAGAGCTTCGGTGAGCTCGTCGTCTTGGACGGCATCGACCTCGAGGTGCACCAAGGAGAGGTGCTCGTGGTCATCGGTCCGAGCGGGAGCGGCAAGAGCACGCTGCTGCGGTGTATCAACCTGCTGGAGCCGATCGATTCCGGGCGGATCTTCCTGGAAGGCGAGGAGATCACCGCCAAGCGCGTGGACGTCTCCGCGGTGCGTCAACGCATCGGGATCGTCTTCCAGCAGTTCAATCTCTTCCCGCACCTCCGCGCGATCGACAACGTCACGCTCGCCGCTCGACGGGTCAAGCACATCCAGCGGCGGCAGGCGGAGGCGCGGGCACACGAGCTGCTCGCGCGGGTCGGCCTGGCGGAGAAGGCCAAGCAGTACCCGCACCAGCTCTCGGGCGGGCAGCAGCAGCGCGTCGCGATCGCGCGGGCGCTGATGATGAACCCGCACGTGATGCTCTTCGACGAGGTCACGTCGGCGCTCGACCCCGAGCTCGTGGGCGAGGTGCTCGTTGTCATGCGCGACCTCGCAAAATCCGGCATGACGATGCTCGTCGTCACGCACGAGATGCAGTTCGCGAGAGACGTGGGCGACAAGCTGATCTTCATGGACGACGGCCGAACCGTCGAGCAGGGAAAGCCGAATGAGGTGCTGGATCATCCGCAGGAGGAGCGAACGCGCCGTTTTCTGCGGCGGACGCTGCAGCTCTCGGATTCGTTGGAGGAATTGACCATCGACGAAGGAGGGACTGAATGAGGAAGTTCCTGATCGCACTCGGCGCCATCACCGTCGCGGGAGCCGTCACAGCGGCGCTCGCGGTGGCCGCGCCTTGGAGCGGCACGGGAGAAACCCGAACCGACAGAGCAGGGGCGGCCAGCAAGCTCCCGCCGCTGCCGGCCGAAGTGGCGCAGCGCAAGCGGTGGGTGATCGGCGTCAAGTGCGACTTCCCGCCGTTCGGCTACATCAACCGGCAGAACAAGAACGCCGGCTACGACGTGGACGTCGCACGCCGCTTCGCCGAGCTCGCGTTCGGTCGGCGGAACCGGGTGAGCCTGACCTGCGTGACGACGCCGAGCCGGATTCCGGTGCTCCAGCAGAAGCGGGTCGACATCATCATCTCGACCCTGACCTGGACCGCCGCGCGGGAGGAGATCATCGACTACTCCTACCCGTACTTCAATGCGACCGGCAGGCTGCTCGTCCCGAACTCGACGAGCATCCGGCGGCTCCGCGACCTGAACGGGAAGCGGATCGTCACCACGCGGTCCTCGATCTACGACCGGTACGTGCGGAACTGCTTCGGGTCGGCGACCCTGACCGTGACCGACTCCCCGGTGGCGGCGCTGGAGTTCCTCCGACAGGGGCGGGTCGACACGTTCATGTTCGACGACACGTTCCTGCTGGGTGTCGCCGCCAACGACCGAAGCCTCAAGATGACGGCACACAAGTTCCTCGCGGTCCCGTACGGCATCGGAATCCGCAAGGACGAGCCGGAGATGAAGCGCTGGGTCAACGCCGCCGTCCTGCAGATGAAGCGCAGGGACGAGTTCTGGGCGATCCTCAAGCGCAACTCGCCTCGGAACTTCTGGACGGCATTCCGCACGAACGTCCCGAGGCCGAAGACCAAAGAGGCCTATCCACGCGGCAAGGAGCCGGAGAAGAACTGCCCGAGCTAGGCCGCTGATCGACGAGGGGCGGCTACGGCTGCCCCTCGTCCGCCCACATGACTGTTCTCGCCGACTTCGAGTGGTCGTACATCTGGGAGCACAGGGACGAGCTCCTGCACGGGCTGCGCCTGACGCTGGAGATCTCGGCGATCGGGATCTTCGGCGCGTTCGTCGTCGGACTCACCCTTGGCGCCGCCCGCGCGCACCGCATTCCCGTGATCAGCCAGATCGCGGCCGTCTACGTGGAGATCATCCGCAACACCCCGATCCTCGTCCAGATCTTCCTCCTCTTCTTCGGGTTGCCGCGCCTGTCGGAGCATCTGAAGTTCGAGCCCTTCACCTATGCCTGGCTGGCGGTCGTGATCTGGGGCGGCGCGTTCAACACCGAGAACTTCCGCGCCGGCTTCGAAGCGGTGCCGAAGCGCTATCGCGAGGCTGCGCTCGCGCTCGGGTTTAGCCCCTTCCGGACGTTCCTGAACATCACGCTGCCGATCGGATTCCGGATCTCGCTGCCGTCCTCGATCAACACCTACATCTCGGTGCTGAAGAACACGGCGCTGCTCACCGCCGTGGCGATCCCCGAGCTCACGAACACCGCCCTCGACTTGCTTGCGACGGACTTCCGCACGTGGGAGATGCTCGCCGTCCTCGCGGTGACCTATCTCACGCTGGTCTGGGGGCTCTCGTTCCTGATCCGGCTGCTGGAGCGGCGCCTCGCACTACCGGAGACCAGCTAAGTGTTCAACCGCCTCCCGGACTGGGCCGAGCCCGTCGCCGAGTACATGCTCCACACGGGGCTCAAGAACACTCTGATCATCGCCGCGTCCTCGGTCGTGCTCGCCGTCCTGATCGGAGTGGTGTTGGGGACGCTGCTGACGATCCGATTCCTGCCGCTTCAGGGCGCGATCCGGCTCTACATCGAGATCTGGCGGGGCCTGCCGATCATTGTCACGATCTTCATCCTCTTCTTCGGCCTCCCGACGCTCGCCGACGAGCTCAACGTCGAAGCGCTCAGGCTCAGCGAGATCAAGGCGGCGATCCTCGGCCTCTCTCTCTGGGGCAGCGCACAGATCGCAGAGGCGACGCGCGGGGCCGTGCAGTCGATCCCGCGCGAGCAACATGAGGCCGCCGCGGCGCTGGGCTTCCGGTGGATCGGCCGGCACGTGTACGTGATCCTTCCGCAGGCGCTCCGCCGGTTGCTTCCGCCGCTCGTCGGCCTGAGCGTCAACGTCATCCAGAACAGCACGCTGGCGCAAATCCTCGGCGTCCCCGAGCTGCTCGAGACTGCCGAGCGCTCCACCGAGCGATTGTCCTTCCCGACGGTGGATCCGACCACGCTGTCCGTCGAGGGCGGCGACCCGCACGCACTCCAGATCTACGGCGCCGTGATGGTGATCTTCTTCCTGATCTCGTTCCCGCTGACGCGGCTCGCGGCGTACCTCGAGCGCCGGTTGGTCTAGACGGGTTCCGCGGCGGCCTCGGACACCGGGACGTCGCGGTTCCGCAGCACGATGATCGTGATCAGTGCGCCGAGCACCATGAAGCCCGCGGCGACCCAGAAGGGCAATGTGTAGCCGCCGGTCAACGCCTCCGGCTGGGACTTGCCTTCCTTCAGCAGCGTCGTCGTGTGAGTCGTCGCGATCGTGGACATGATCGCGACGCCGAGCGCGCCCCCGATCTGCTGGGAGGTGTTCAACAAACCCGACGAGACGCCTGCGATCTGGTCCTCGACGACGGAGAGGGCGGCCAAGGAGAGCGGGATGAAGACGAAGGACAGCCCGAACCCGCTCGCCACGAACGGTATGAAGAGGTTCGTCCAGAAGTGGCCTTCTGTGGGGAGCTGCGTGTACCAAAGATAGGAGAAGGCCATGAGGATGAGGCCCGTCGTCATCACCGGCTTGACGCCGATCCTCGTGACGAGAGCTTGGGAGATCGCCGCGGCCGGAATCGTCGTCCCTGCGGTGGCGAGGAACGCGACGCCCGCCTGCAGCGGCGAGTAGCCCAGCACCTGCTGCATGTAGAGGGTGAGCAGGAAGAAGCCGCCGAAAATCGCGGCGCCCAGCAGCGCTCCGACGGCGTTTGCGACGGTCACCGGCCGGAGCCGGAAGATCCACAATGGGACGAGCGGCGCGTCGGTACGGAGCTCACGCAGGAGGAAGGCCGCTACGAGCACAACCGCGAGCGCCGTGAAGCCGATCGTCCGCGCCGAGGTCCAGCCGTTGTCCGGCGCTTTCGACATCGCGTAGACGAACGAGACCAACCCGGTTGTCACGAGGACCGCGGCCAGTGGGTCGGTCCGGCGGTCGATACCCTCCATGCGGCCCTCAGAGATGAGCCAGGGAGCGAGGATGAAGATCGCCACGCCGACCGGGACATTTACGGCGAAGATCCAGGGCCAGCCGAAGTACTCGACCAGGATCCCGCCGAGGAGCACCCCCGCTGCGGCACCGCCGCCTGCGACGCCGCCCCAGATCCCGAAAGCTTTGTTCCGTTCGGCCCCGCCGTGCCTGAAAGCGGCGCTGATGATCGCGAGCGTGGCGGGAGAGACGATGGCCGCGCCAATGCCCTGGTAGGCGCGGAAGAGGATCAGCGCCGTTCCGCTGTTGGAGAGTGCACAGGCGAGTGAGCCCGTCGTGAAGATGACCATGCCGGTCATGAAGACCCGCCGGCGTCCGAAGATGTCGGCCGCACGGCCGCCGAGCAAGAGGAAGCCGCCGAAGGCGAGCGAGTACGCCGTAACGATCCACTGCAACGTGCTCCGGGAGATGCCGAGGTCTTCCTGGATCGAAGGCAGCGCGACGGTCACGATCGACACGTCGAGGACGACCATGAAGAACGCGACGCACACGAGCGCGAGCGCGCGCCAGCGACGTGGATCCGGGACGACTGCGGCCGCTTCCACCTACGTCGAACGCTATAGAAATCGAGGCACTTGCCCGCATCCAGCGGCGTACACTCTCGCGTAGTTACCCCAGGGACAGGCTGAACCCTGTCCCTGGTTTCTTTTCCGACAGGGAGGTTTTCGTGAAGACCGCAGTCGTGTCCGCAATCGCCGTCCTGGTGGCCGTGGTCGCCGTGGCAGCGCCGGCTTCAGCGGCGACGCCGACCGAGCGCCGGCTGGTGAAGCAGACAAAGGTCCTCCAGAGGCAGGTGAAGGCGCTGCAGACGCAGGTCAAGGTGCTCCAGGCGCAGATGAGCCTGCAGCGGCGCTCGAACGTTGGGACACTGGCAATCGGCGCACTCCAATTCGCCGCCTGCAGTACAGCCGCGACTTCGGATGCGTTCCAGGGAACCTGGGAAGCGATCGATCGACACGCCGCGGTCAACGCGCACGGTCCGGATCAGTTCCCGCCGCAGACACCGATCGCGGATCCGCTCAACTCTTGCCAGCTCAATGACATCCAGCGGCAGCCGAGCCTGGTGCCGCCGACGACGAACGTCTTCGCGGCGCTTCTCAACATATTCCGTTAGTCGCTAACCGGAAACGATCCCGAGCTCCTCGACGAGCGCGAAGAACGCGCTCGCGAAGGGCGAGCCGTTCGTCCGGTCCCGGACGTTCTTCCAGTCGATGCGCTCGCGCAGCGAGCGCGCGAACTCGAGCGGCCGCTCGTAGTCGAGGTCGTGCTCGTCCAGGGCCTTGAGCTTCAGGACCATCACGTCCTCGATCGACATCACGAGCATGGGCACCGCGTTGACCTCGAGCTCCTCGGCGCGGGCGAACATCGCGTCATCGACGTGCTCGCCGACGGGCTCGAAGATGAGGTCGACGAGCACATCGCCGTCCCAGGCCTTGTAGAGCCACCCTTCCGGTGGCTTCTCCGTGCGCATTCCCGCCCGTCCGAGCGCCGCGAGCGCGCGTTCGGCGTCTCGGGGCCGGACCATGAAGTCGAGATCATGGCTCGTCGCCGGTCCGCCGCGGGCCCAGATGGCCATGCCGCCGCCGAGGAGAAACGGAACGTCGGCCTCGCGAAGCGCCCCGGCGGCGCGCTTGAGGCTCTCCCTGAGCTCCTGGAACGGCTGCTCCTCCGCCACGGTTGTCTCGTTACCCTTCCGCCGCTTTGGGCAATCAAGCGGAGGTGCTGGTTCGGGTCGCGGCGGCTGGTGACATCCACTGCTCCGAGGAGGAGCGATCGAGGCTCGAGGCCGCCTTCGTCGAGGCTGAGCAGCAGGCGGATCTCATCCTGCTCGCGGGCGATCTCACGACCTACGGCGAGCCGGAGCAGGCGGCGGTGCTCGCTGACATCACCGGCGGAATCGGAGTCCCGGTGTTCGCCGTCCTCGGAAATCACGACTGGCATGCCGACCGGCGCGACGAGATCGTTGCCAGGCTCCGCGGGGGCGGGATCCGCGTGCTCGAGCGGGATTCCGCGCGCGTCGAAGTCGGCGGGACGAGCGTGGGCATCGTCGGCACGAAAGGGTTCATCGGCGGCTTTCCCGACGCCCAGCTCCCAGACTTCGGAGAGCCGCTCCTACGCCGGGTCTACGCGGAGACGAGCGCCGAGGTCGATGCGATCGACCGCGGGCTGCGAGCGGTCGCGGACTGCGCGATCCGAATCGTCCTCCTGCACTACTCACCGACGACGACGACCCTCGAGGGCGAGCGACAGACGATCTGGGCGTTCCTCGGCAGCGACCGCATGGCGCGCCCGATCGCCGAGCATCGGCCAGACGCCGTCTTCCACGGACACGGCCACGCAGGCACCTTCGCCGGGTCGATCGACGGCGTTCCGGTCTTCAACGTGGGCGTGCCGGTGACCGGACGCCCGTTCTGGATCTTCGAGTTCGACCCCGAGACGGGTCTCGTGACGGAGCCGGAGGAGGCTTTGCGGGCCTAGGAGCCGACGACCTGGACGAGCCAGCGGCGGTCTCGTTCCCGGTCGAGCTCGAGGAAGAGCACCCGCTGCCACGTTCCGAGGCAGAGCTCGCCGTCGCGGACGGGAATCGCCTCGCCGGCACTCCCGAGCAGCATCGACATGCAGTGGGCATGGCCGTTGCCGAGCTCCATGTCCTCTTCGCAGATGTTCTCGGTGCGCCGGTCCCAGTCGTCGTGCGCGTAGTAGCCCTCGCTGGGGACGAGCCGGCGGAGCAGCGTCGCGAAGTCCGCGAGGAACCCGTGCTCGAACTCGTTCACGCGCACGCAGCAGGTCGTGTGCGGCGAGTAGACGCAGACGATGCCGTTCCGGACACCGCTCTCACGAACCGCGTCGGCAACCTCGTCGGTGATGTCCCGGACGGAGAGGCCGCCCTCGGTGCGCAGGCGCTGTTCGCCCTGGAACACCTTCACGATGGCCATCCTAGCGACGTTCTTCTGAACCGTTGAGTCGATGGTTACGCTGTTGAGAGCGGGCCCGTAGCTCAGCTGGTTAGAGCAGCCGACTCATAATCGGTTGGTCCCTGGTTCGAGTCCAGGCGGGCCCACTGGACGCCGTCTCGGTTGCTGGGCCAACGATCAGCGTTGCGCCGCGTACGACACTCTAGGTCATTCGCGTGGTCGGGCATTGGCTAGCTCGTCGGCGAATACCGGTCGCCGCGAAGCGAGTGCGACCTACGCGGTGATCAAGGCCCGGGCGGCTAGCTCGACAGGGACAACGAGCTCGTCACCGTGGCCCAGGGCGCAACACCCAAGTAACAAGTTGTTACAAGGATTCGGCTCTTCCCTGCACGGTGGCCACTTCCGCCCATGTCCTCTCAAGTGACAAGTTGTTACTAGCGCTGAGACGCCGGGGTCTTATCCAGCGCCGGACGGAGCCGTTATCGCCGCAGCGTGCGGAACGCGTAGAACGAGGGCTTGCGCTTCCCGCCAATCGAGACGACCCCGGACTGCCACCCGGACAGTCGCCGCTCGTCGCGAATGAGGAACCAGACGAACATCTCGACCCGCCGCGTCTTGCGGGCGAGCGCGACGGCCTCGTGCATGTACTTCGCCTGAAGCTTGTACGGGACGCCGAAATGGCGATCGGGCGGGCTCGTCTGGTAGCCGTACTCGGTGATCCAGAGACGCTTCCTCCGGCCATAGACCTGGTCGAGCTTCTTGATCAGCACCCCGATGTTCCCGAGCGTGACCGCCTTCTTCGAGCGCGGCACCGTCATCGGCCGCTCGAAGCGGTTGTTGTAGTACGGATGGTGCGCGTAGGCGTCGAAGTGCTTCAAACCGGCGCGGCGGAGCCACGTGAGGAAGACGAGCGGCGAGGTCGACGGCCGGGAGCTACGCGGTGCGTCGTTCCCTCGCGGACCGGTGACGCCACAGGCAACCTGCTCGCCCTTCAGGCGGGTGGAGTGCACGCCCGTCCAGACGGCCGAGCAGATCTTGGCGTAGTCGTAGGCGCTCTGGGGCCGCCACTGGCGCTTGACCATCTTCCACTGCGGCTTCAGGAAGACCGGATTGTTCGGCTCATTCCAGGCCAGCCAATGGCGCACGGCCGGAAGGGCGCGCGCTGGCTCGTCCTCGGTTTCCCTCACGAGGTACTTGCCGCTGTACCGCCTTGCCGCTGCGTAGGAGAACAGGCGAAGGTCGGTGACCCGCCGGGGAAGCCGGTTCTTCGCGGGGCCCGCCCAGCGCGGCGTGCCGAAGATCGTCGCGAGGACGCGAACCTTGTTCTGCGCAGCCTTTCTCACGACACTGTCGACCGCGGTCCAGTTGTAGGCCTTGTCGGCGGGATCGGCCGGCCTCCTCGGCCTGCGTGGGGCGACCGTCGACCACGGGATGGTGATTCGCACGATGCCGGCGCGCAGGGTCTTCAGCTGGCTGAACGCCCAAACGGTGCGGCCGAAGACCTGCTCGTCGTCGTAGAAGCCGACGAGCATGCCCGATCCCGAAGTCCGGGATGCGGCCGAACCGGAGCTCGGAGCAGATTGGGCCGTCGCGGCCGCCGCCACTGCGACTCCGGCAGCGGCGAGCAGCGCAACGAGGCTGATAGCGATTCGCGTCATCGGTCGGTTCCAAGGTAGCCGTGGTTTCGTCACCAAGCTTCGATGCTTACCAAGGCTTTACGCGCTTCAAACCAGGAGTTCTTGACACGTCTGACACAAGAACTGGCAAGCTCGCCCTCTGATGCGGGCGGTCGCACTACCCCTGTTCGCCGCTCTGGTGCTCGCTGCCGGCTGCGGCTCGGACGACGACGAGACGACTTCCTCGGCGAGGGACGTCGAGCAGTCGCTCAAGACCGAGCTCGCCGCCGGCGACAGCGGCGGCGTCGTCGATCTCGGAGACCCACCGAAGCTCGTGCGCTGCGAGAAGGATGCAAACCGGAAGAACGGCTGGCGGTGCACCGTCACGCCGACGACGGGGAAGAACATCCTGTGCCTCGTGGACGTCGACAAGGACGGGAAACCCGTCAAGACCGTTTGCGGGCCGGTCGACAACTAATCCTCCTGGCCCTCGCCGGCCTGATGCTGAGCGGCGCGAGCTACGCCGGTCCCGCCCCGCCGGTCCGGATCATCGCATTCGGCGACTTCGGCGTCGGCGGCCAGACGGAGCGCAACTTCGGTGGGGCGATCCGCCGCTTCGAGGCTCGGAACCCGGCCGACCTGATCCTTGCGCTCGGAGACAACGACTACACGGAGAGCCCTTCCGCGTTCCACGCCAATTGGGAGGCGAGCTTCGGATGGACGCGGGGCGCAGATGTCTCCGTCGCGGGAGTCCTCGGCAACCACGACGTGCGGGTGAACGGAGGACGCTACGAGTTCGACGAGCTCGGAATGCCGCGGCGCTACTACCGGCGCGTCCTCGGGCCGGTCGAGCTCTACCTCCTCGACTCCAACTCCGTAGACGCCGCTCAGACGGCTTGGCTGGCTCGGGCGCTGCGCGGGTCGAGGGCCAAATGGAAGCTCGCCGCCTTCCACCATCCGGCGTTCACGTGCGGCACCTACTCCGCGAACCCTGCGGTCGTCGCCCGCTGGGTGCCGCTCTTCGAGCGCTACCACGTCCGCCTCGTCCTCAGCGGTCACGACCACAACTACCAGCGGTTCGCGCCACTCCACGGCGTTCGGTACGTCGTCCACGGCGGCGGGAGCCCGACCAAGCTCTACGGGCTCAGAGGCTGCCCGAAGGGCTACCCGCGGCGCGTTCGCGGCCGCGTCGAGAATGGCTTCCTCTACCTCGTCGTCCGCGCGAACCGGCTCGACGGCTGGGCGGTCAGGCCGGGCGGGCGGCGTACCGATCACTTCACTCTCGCTGGCTAGGATTGAGCCATGACCGACCTCGGCACGATGCGCGTGAAGAGCGGCCTCGCGGAGATGCTCAAAGGCGGGGTGATCATGGACGTGACCACCGCCGACCAGGCGCGAATCGCCGAGGAGGCGGGGGCAGTTGCGGTGATGGCGCTGGAGCGCGTTCCGGCGGACATCCGCGCCCAGGGCGGCGTCGCGCGCATGGCCGACCCGGACAAGATCGCCGAGATCCAGGAGGCGGTGACGATCCCGGTCATGGCGAAGGCGCGGATCGGGCATTTCGTCGAGGCGCAGATCCTCGAGGCGCTCGAGGTCGACTACATCGACGAGAGCGAGGTGCTGACGCCCGCCGACGAGAAGCACCACATCGACAAGTGGAGCTTCACCGTCCCGTTCGTCTGCGGGTGCCGGAACCTGGGCGAGGCGCTGCGCCGGATCGCTGAGGGCGCGGCCATGATCCGCACGAAGGGCGAGGCCGGCACCGGCGACATCGTGAACGCCGTCCGGCACATGCGCGAGGTCTACGGCGGCATCCGGCGATTGGCCGCGACCGATCCGGACGAGCTGTTCGGCGAGGCGAAGGAGCTGCAGGCGCCCGTCGAGCTCGTCAAGTGGGTCGCGGAGCATGGCCGGCTCCCGGTCGTCACGTTCACCGCCGGAGGAATCGCAACGCCCGCCGACGCAGCGCTCTGCATGCAGCTCGGCGCCGACGGGGTCTTCGTCGGCTCCGGGATCTTCAAGTCGGCCGATCCGCCGGCCGTCGCCAAGGCGGTCGTCGAGGCCACCACGCACTACAACGACGCGAAGGTCCTGGCCCAGGTCTCGCGCGGGCTCGGCGACGCGATGTCGGGCCTCTCGACCGCGTCACTCGCCCCGGAAGAGCTCCTAGAGACCCGCGGGTGGTAGAGAAGGGCGCCCGAAGGCGCCCCTCTCCGAGTACCGACTAGAGGATTCCGCGTGCTTCGAACGCGGCGCGAACAGTGTTCGCAGCTGCGTTTCCGTAGAGGCTCTGCGCGGCTGCGACGGTCCTCTCCGCGAGCTGCGGCATCGTCGGGTCGCGCTGGCCGAACTGACCTTCGAGGATCAACGTGTCCGCCTGGACGTTGCCCAGCGCGTTGTGGATGTCCCAGAGCGCGCGCGACCAGATCTGCCCGTCGTGGTGCACCTCGCCGTTGAGATCTTCCGGATAGTGGAGGTTCCCGTCGACCCGCCGCAGGCAGTGCGGAGCGGTCGGGTCGTATGAGACGGAGTCCCAGTCGGCGATGCAGGCCGGATCCGGCGTGGGTGCCTTCAGGTTCGAGACCGTAGCGGCCCAGTAGTCGGCGAAGCCTTCGCCGATCGAGCCAGCCTCGACTGAGAGTCCGAACCCGAACGGCGTCTGCTGCGAGTCCTGGATCGCATGGCCAAGCTCGTGGAGGATCACCTCCGCGTCCTCGGCGTCATCGACACCGCCCTTGCCGAGCTTGATCATGTCCTTCTTGTCCCAGGAAAACGAGTTGTCCTGGCCCCACTGGTTGATGCGGAGGTCCTGGGACTCCATGTTCACCGGCCGCCGGCTGCTGCCGAAGCCGAGGCTCTGGATGTACTTCTGAGCCTCCGTGACCCAGTAGTACGCCATGACCTGCTCGAACCGGTCGTCGTTCCGGTGGTAGTTGAAGTCGTTCGTCGGCGAGTATGCCGGGTTGCCTGTCTCGCTCCTGATGTTGGCCCAGTCGCCGCGAAGGAAGCCGCTGCCATCCAGGTTCGTAAGCGTGACGCCGTGATACGCAGGCGCGAGCGCCGCGTAGTCGGCGTCCTTTTGATCGGTGAGCGCCTGGTTCTGCAGGTCTGCGACCGGATTCGGCAGAAAGACCGTCGCCGTGCCGGTCGACAGCCCGTTGCCAGGCTTGGCGGCAACGGCCACGGTCACAACAACCGCCGACGCGACCAGCGCGAGACCGGCGGTCAAAAGCATTCGTCGCAAGATGACCCTCCCCTTGTGAGACGATTCGAACGCGTCAGGGTACAAGCGCGATCGAGAAACGTCTATCCGGATTTTCGGGCCCGCCGCTCGGGGTAGCCTGCCTCTCATGAAGATCGGCATCCTCGCGGTCCAGGGCGACTTCCGCGAGCACGCGGCGGTGCTGCGGCGGCTGGGCGCGGAGCCGGTCGAGGTGCGCAAACCGGAGCAGCTCGACGGCCTCGACGGCCTCGTCATCCCCGGGGGCGAGTCGACGGCGATCATGCGTCTCGCGCGGATCTACGGCCTCGAAGAGGCGCTGCGCCGCTTCGCGCGGCCGGTCTTCGGGACCTGCGCGGGAATGATCCTCCTCGACCGCGAGCACCTTGGTCTCGTCGACCTGACGGTGCGGCGGAACGCCTACGGACGGCAGGTGGCGAGCTTCGAGGCCGACCTCGACCTCGTTGGCGAGGAAGGCAGCGTGCGAGGCGTGTTCATCCGTGCCCCACGGGTCGAGGACGTCGGTCCGGCCGTCAAGGTGCTGGCGGAGCTCGACGGGGAGCCGGTTCTCCTGCGCGACGGGCGCTTCCTCGTCGCATCATTCCATCCCGAGCTCACGGACGACACGCGCGTCCACGAGCTCTTCCTGGATCTCGTCCGAGAGGAGCAACGTGTCGGGGCACAGTAAGTGGAGCTCGATCAAGCACAAGAAGGGCGCGGCCGACGCTCGCCGCGGCAAGCTCTTCTCCAAGCTGGCACGGGCGCTCATTGTCGCGGCGCGCGACGGCGGGCCGGACCCCGCCGCCAACCTGGCGCTCCAGAACGCGATCGAGAAAGCGCGGTCGTACTCGATGCCGAAGGACAACATCGAGCGCGCGATCGCGCGCGGCTCGGGCGCCGACACCGACGCGCAGGCGTTCGAGACAGTGATCTACGAGGGCTACGGGCCAGGCGGGGTGGCGATTCTCGTCGAGGCGCTGACCGACAACCGGAACCGGACCGCGGCCGATGTGCGCCACCTGTTTGCCAAGAGCGACGGCAGCCTGGGGGAGGCCGGCGCCGTGGGCTGGCTGTTCGAGCGTCGTGGGATCGTGGTCGCGGACGGCGACGTCGACGAAGACGAGCTCACGCTGGCCGCGGCGGAGGGAGGGGCCGACGACGTGTCGCTCGACGGCTCGACCTACCAGGTGATCGCGCCGCCCGAGAGTCTCAGCTCGGTTCGCGAGGCGATCGAGGCGGCGGGCATCGAGGTGCAGTCTGCCGAGCTGACGATGGTCCCGAAGACGACGATCGAGCTGGAGGACGAGGCGACGGCGAAGAAGGTTCTCCGTCTCATCGATGCGCTCGAGGAGAACGACGACGTCCAGGACGTCTACGCGAACTTCGACATCCCGGAACGGGTGCTCGAAGCAGTCGCCTCCTAGCGATTGACGCGCAGCGGCCTGCTCGTCGCCGAGAAGCGGCCGGCGAGCGTGGCGACCGCCCGGTAGCTCCCGGGCTTGGCCGTTCGGAAGGTGTAGCCGCCGAGTTGGTTCGTCCTCGCCTGGGAGATCCGCAACCAGCGTCCTCCGATTCGCCGTTGGAGCACGACCGGGACGCCGAGGACTGCGTGGTGCTGGAAGTCGACGACCGAGCCGGCCAGCACGCCCTTGCGCCGAATCCGGATCGTGGCAATCGAGGGCGGAAGGTTCCCTTCGAGCCGTACGCGGGACATGGCCAGGAGCGCCTGGCCGCGATTCCAGCTCGAGGCCAGGATCGTGCCCTTGACGTTGAAGGCGTCGCTCTCCGGCCGCAGCAGCAGGAAGCGGACGAACGCGTGAAGCTTCGGCGCCACGGGGAAGGCCAGGACGAGCTCGGCCGGAGCTGATTTGCGCTCCACCTGGAGGATGAAGACGCCCGGGATCGTTCCGACCACGCGTCGACCGACTACGTGGTCGACGGAGACGCCCGCGCGCTGGTCTTCGGCCCAGTCGCGGGTGAGATTGGAGAGGGCGATGCGCTCGGTGTTCAGCGGGCGATCGTCGAACCCGACCTCCCAGTCCATGCCGGCGTTGTTCCGCACCGCAGGGTTCTCCGGCAGCCAGTACTCAGGGCCGATCCAGCTGCCCGCGTTGCCGCGGACCGACTGCCGTGAATACTCGTCGGGGGAGCCGACGACGACGTAGAGGCTCTCCGGAAGGCCGGCCGTCGGGCGGTCGATGCGCACACGTTCGATCGCCTGGCCAGGCGCAAGCTGAGCAACCGAGAGCGCTGCAACGACCCCGGCCGCAAGGGCTACCGGCGCGGCCCACCGCACGGCGCTAAACGCTAGCCGATGCGGATGACTCGTTTGAACACGCGCGGGCCGATCTGTAGGACAGCCTGTCCGCGTCCGGGCGCGAGCGAGCGCGGGAGTGGCGCCCGGATCGTGTTCGATCCGGCGATCCAGCGCTTGCGAGCGGACGCCTGTGTACGCCGACTCCGTTGGAGTGCAAGCTTCGCGATCGCCGGGCGAGTGATGCGCGCGCGGGCGACGAGCACTCGTTGCTTGCCGCGCCGCTCCACGACGACCTTCACCCCCGTGACCTGCAGGGGATGGACATGCGGTGGCGGCGGCGGAGGTGGCGGGACTGGCGGCGGTGGGCCGGGTGGCGGCGGGCCCGGCGGCGGTGGTGGTGGTGCGCCTCCGGTGGTGCTGAAACTGCCGCTCATGAAGTACGCGTGCGGGTCGCAGACATAGCTGTAGGTGCTCGCGGACGCGAGAACGACGTCCTCCCAGGTGGTGTCGCCGATGGTCAGCACCTCGGTGGCTTTGTCCACGCCCGGCCCGCTGAGGTGGAAATTGTGTGCGGTCGAGAGGTCGTGAACGACGACGTCGTACGTTCCCGCCGGGAGGGTCGTCACTGGATTTCCGCCGGAGTCCTCGAGCTTGATCGTGTTATCGGGTCCGACGGTGCCTACGAGGACCGGCTCGCCGACGGCGTGAACACCGCCGGGAAGGGCAAGCATCAGGCTCGCCAGGCCGATCAGAACGGCCCTCACACGCGGTATTACGCCCCTGGTGCCGTATGCGGTTTTCCCGGCAGGAACGTCCGATCGCGTGCCTAACCTCGGGACGTGAGGGTTCTCGGAATCGACCCAGGAACTGCTGCGTGCGGATACGGCGTCGTCTCGCAAACCGGAGGCCGCCTCGAGGCGGTCGACCTCGGCCAGTGGCATACGCGGGCGTCCATGCGCCCGGAGCTCCGGTTGAAGACGATCCACGACACCGTCGCCGAGCTCATCGACCGGCACGAGCCGGACGCGGTCGCCATCGAGGAGTCCTTTGTCGGCGCCGACGCCCGCACCGCATTGTCGGTGGGGCAGGCGCGCGGCGCCGTGCTCGTCGCAGCCGCGTGCGCCGGAGTCGCGTGCGCCGAGTACGCGCCGGCCCACGTCAAGCAGGCGGTGTGCGGGTACGGCCGCGCTGAGAAGGCGCAGATGCAGCGGATGGTCCAGGTCATGCTCCGACTCGACGGTCCGCCGTCGTCGAGCCACGCAGCCGATGCGCTCGCTGTTGCGATCTGCCACGCGTTGGCGCCGCCGCTCCTGCAGGCCGCGGGATGATCGCTTCCCTTCGGGGCCAAGTCGTCGCGCGGAGGCTCGACGGCGTCGTCCTCGACGTCAATGGGGTCGGCTACCTGGTTCAGACCACGGCGCGCGCGCTCCGCACGGCGCAGGGACGAGGTGAGGTAACGCTCGACACGTATCTCCATGTGCGGGAGGACGTGCTCCAGCTCTACGGCTTCGCCGAGCCCGCCGAGCGCGAGCTCTTCGAGCTGCTGCTCTCGGTGTCCGGTGTGGGGCCGAAGGTGGCTCTGGGGATCGTCTCGAACTCGACGCCGTCCGACTTGCGCCGGGCGATCGCGCTCGAGGACGAGACCAGGTTCGTGGCGATTCCGGGGATCGGCAAGAAGACGGCGCAGCGCATCCTTCTGGAGCTGAAGGAGAAGCTCGGGCCCGCTGACGGCCCCGGTGCGGCGCCCGGCCAGGACCTCGTGGCGCGCGACGCGCTCGTCGAGCTCGGCTACTCGGTGAACGAGGCGGAGCGGGCCCTGGCGGCGACCGATCCTGGGCTGCCTCCCGAGGAGCGGGTCCGGCAGGCGTTGAGGGCGGCCTGATGGCGGAGCAGTTCCTTGCGCCGGTCATGCGTCCCGAAGACGACGAGGTCGAGCGTTCGCTGCGACCGCGGCGTTTTGACGACTTCGTCGGTCAGGCGCGGGTCAAGGAGCAGTTGGCGATCGCACTCGAGGCTGCGCGTTCGCGCGGCGAGGCGCTCGACCATGTCCTCCTGGTCGGGCCGCCCGGCCTCGGGAAGACCAGCCTTGCCTTCATCCTTCGCGAGGAGCTCGGGGTGGGGATTCGAACGGTGGCCGGGCCGGCGCTCGAGCGCAAGGGCGACCTCGCCGCGATCCTGACCGCTCTGGAGGAGCGCGACGTCCTCTTCGTCGACGAGATCCACCGGCTGAGTGCAGCCGTCGAGGAGGTGCTGTATCCGGCGCTCGAGGATTTCCGGCTCGACATCGTCGTCGGGCAAGGAGTTGCCGCGCGGACACTCACGCTCGACGTGCCTCCGTTCACGCTGGTGGGCGCGACGACCCGGACCGGGCTTCTGACGACACCGCTTCGGGACCGCTTCGGCATGACCTTTCGCCTGGACTACTACGAGCCCGACGAGCTGACGACGATCGTGCGGCGGTCGGCCGGGATCCTCGGGGTCGAGATCCGAGACGATGCCGCCGAGGAGATCGCGCGCCGGGCGCGGGGGACGCCGCGTGTCGCGAACCGGATTCTTCGGCGCGTCCGGGACGTGGCCGAGGTTCGGCACGAGGGCGTCGTCACGGAGGAGGTCGCCGCGGAGGCGCTCGAGCTGCTCGAGGTCGACGAGCGCGGGTTGGAGCGCACCGATCGCGAGCTGCTGCGTGCTGTGGTGGAACGCTTCGACGGCGGTCCCGTAGGCCTGTCGACACTCGCCGTCGCGTTGGGCGAAGCGCCGGACACCGTCGAGGACGTCTACGAGCCCTATCTCCTTCAGCTGGGCTTCATCCAGCGCACGCCGCGTGGCCGGATCGTCACCGAGCGTGGCCGAAACCACATCGGCGTGGTCGCCGAGCCTGCCGGCCGAACGTCGAGCCTGTTCTAGGAGCCCTTCGGCGCAACGGCCGTGTCGATTGCGGCGAGCCCCGAGGCGTCAGCGCCTGAACTGGAGCTCGTGCCAGCTCGGCACGGGTGCGAGCTCGAGCAGCGCCCGGTCGCCACGGGGATCGCGATAGCCGAACTCGGCCGCCTCCTCGTCCCAGTCCACGTCGAGCAAACCGAGCTTGACGCGCTGGTCGAGCCAGGCGCCGCGGAACACCAACTTCCGCAGCCAGTAGACGAGAGACTCGCCGTCGATCGCGGCCAGCGCCTCCCAGTGGCGGACGAGATATCGCCCAAGCGTGCTGCGCGGCTCCTCGATGCGTTGGTCGGCGGTCAGCTCGACGAGATCGGCAGCCTCGTCCTCGTCGAGGTCGTTGCTCTCAACCAAACCGAGCTTGACCGCCGCAGCGATGACTCGCTCCTCGAAGTCCTCCGCATTGAAGGCAAACCGGTAGCCGAGGAACTCCACGACATAGTCATCTCCGGACTCGTAGTTCACGTCGCTCATCACGTTTTCTGAGCATACGCCCCGGGTCTGCCGTCCGCGCCCCTCCGTACCGTCAGCTGTCCGTGACCGGACGCTGGAACATCACACCGTACTCGCAGGCCGATGCGCTCGCGCTCGCCGAGCGGCTGGAAATCAGCGAGACAACCGCGCGCGTGCTCGTGCGCCGCGGCTATGCAGACCCCGAGACCGCCGAGCGCTTCCTCGGCGGCGGCGACCCCGAGCACGACCCGTTCCTGCTCGGCGACATGGCCGCCGCCTGCGAACGAATCCGTGCCGCAATCGCAACAAAAGAGCAAATCTGCGTCCACGGCGACTACGACGCCGACGGCATCTGCGCGACGGCGCTCGCCGTGCTCGTCCTCCGTGAGCTCGGCGCCGAGGTCGCCTGGCATCTCCCGAGCCGCTTCGAGGAGGGCTACGGCGTCTCCGGCGACACGCTCACGCGGCTTGCCGACGACGGTTGCCGCCTCGTCATCACGGTGGACTGCGGAATCACCGCAGCCGAGGAAGTTGCGCGCGCCAAGGAGCTCGGCCTCGACATCCTCATCACCGATCACCATCGGCCGGCGGACGAGCTCCCAGCCTGCCCCGTAGTCGCCACCCGCCCATCTGACTACCCGTTCCCGGAGCTCTGCGGAACCGGCGTCGTCTGGAAGCTGGCGCAGGCCCTGCTCGGCTCTGACTCAGACGCTCTGCGGCGCCACCTCGACCTCGTTGCCCTCGCGACGATCTCGGATGTCGTCCCACTGGTCGACGAGAACCGCTACCTGGCCCTCCAGGGCCTCAAGGCGCTGGCCCGGACGCAGAAGCCAGGCCTCCAGGCGCTCATGCGCTCCGCCCGCGTCGATCCGGCCGCCGTCGACGAGGGGGCCGTCGGCTTCCGGCTTGCGCCCCGAATCAACGCCGCCGGCCGCCTCTCGCACCCCGAAACGGCACTCGAGCTCCTGCTGACGGACAGCCCGCAAGCCGCCAGCGAGCTCGCAAACCGGCTGGAGGAGCTGAACCGGGAACGCCAGGCCGTCGAAGACCGGATCCTCCGCGAAGCCGTCGCGCAGGTCGAGGCGTGGCCGGAACCCAGACAACGGCGCCGCGGCTACGTCCTGGCCGACGAGACCTGGCACGAAGGTGTGATCGGCATCGTCGCCTCGCGGCTGGTGGAGCGCTTCCACCGGCCGGTCGTCCTCATCGCGGGAACCGACCGCGAGTGGAAGGGCTCAGGACGTTCACTCTCCACCTTCGACCTCCACGGCGCGCTCTCGGCCTGCGCCGAGCACCTCGTCCGCTTCGGCGGCCACCGAGCAGCGGCCGGCCTGTCGATCGTTCCCGAAAGGGTCGGAGCCTTCGCCGAGGCCTTCGGGGCCCATGCCGACGCAACCCTCGAAGAGGACGACCTCGACCCGCCGACGACCGTCGACGCCGTCGTCGGCGGCGAGCAGCTGACGCTCGACCTCTGCGCCGAGCTCGGGCGGCTTGCCCCCTTTGGCCTCGGCAACCCCGGGGTGACGCTGCTCCTTCCCTCGAGCGAGCTCTCCGAGGTTGCGACCACCGCAGACGGCAAACACCTGCGGTTCCGGGTCAGCCACCGGAACCGTCCAGCGGGAAGCGCGATCGGATTCGGCCTCGCCCGCCATGCGGAACGGGCCCGTCGTCCGGCGCGCTACGACGTTCTCTTCCGCCTGGAGGCAAACCAGTGGAACGGCACCGTCGCGCCGCAGCTCGTCGTCCGGGACCTCTTCGAGACCCCCGAGCGCTACGACAGCCTCCGAGAATGGCTCATGGCCGAGTTCCGAAAGCCCGAGACGGAACGAACAGCCGAGGCCGAGGCGATCTTCGCGGAGCTCGGCGCCGAGACCGGCGGCCCACGCCGGCAGCTCCTGGAATCACGGGCCTTTCGCGCCCTGCTCGACGACGAGGCTCTCGCCGAAGCGGCTTAGTGCCTCATCCAGCAATACATGCCGGCTTCTGGCCCGCGATCACGCGGCGCCAGAGCCCACCCTCCTCCTCACCAAGGTCTACAGACCTTGGCTCGTCGGAGTGCGAACTCTGGATTCGGACGGTCGTACCGGCGAAGCCGGCACGACCTCTGCTGGTCGGCGCCGACGAGTCGGCGCCTTGGACTCGCGACCCAGAATTCCGGCGGCATTACTGGACGAGGCACTAGACGCGCCCCGGAGAGATCCTGAACGCCCTGCGCGGCGCCCATGGCCGCTCACGGCGAGCCTCTGCGTCGAGAGCGGCAAGCAGGCGGGCCAGAACGAGTGCCTTGCGCTTGTTTCGACGGCGGAAGTGCATGGACCGGCCGTCTTCGGCCTCAGGAGGTCACCTCCTTCCACCGAAGTACACTGATCGTCATGGCGGTTCTCGAGGCTCCTGAACGACATCAAGACCTGATCGACGAGCTGATCGCCGAGGTTGCGGAGTACAACCCGGAGGTCGATCGAGAGCTACTCGCGCGCGCATTCCGCTTCGCCGCCAAGGCGCACGAGGGGCAACAGCGCCGCTCCGGCGAGGAATTCATCCATCACCCGTACGCGGTGGCGCGCATCTGTGCCGAACTGCGCCAGCCGGACGAGACGATCGCGGCCGCCCTTCTCCACGACGTGGTCGAGGACACCGAGGTCACGCTCGACGAGGTCAAGGCCGAGTTCGGCGAGGACGTCGCGCAGCTCGTCGACGGCGTCACGAAGCTGACCCGAGTCCAGTTCCAGAGCCGCGAGCAGGCGGAGGCGGAGAACTACCGGAAGATGATCCTGGCGATGGCGCAGGACCCGGGCGTCATCCTCATCAAGCTCGCGGATCGGCTCCACAACCTCCGCACGATCGAGTATCTCGGCAAGCAGAAGCAGGTGCAGAAGGCGCGGGAAGCGCTCGAGGTCTACGCGCCCCTCGCGCACCGTCTCGGGATCCACACGATGAAGTGGCAGCTCGAGGACCTCGCCTTCGAGACGCTGCACCCGCGCAAGTACACCGAGATCAAGGCGATGGTCAGCGAGCGCCGGGGAGACCGCGAGGAGCACGTCCGCGAAGCGGCGTATGTGCTCCAGCGCGAGCTCGACAAGGTCGACGTGCCGGCCGACATCTCGGGCCGGGCGAAGCACTTCTACTCCATCTACGACAAGATGGCCAAGAAGGGCAAGGAGTTCAACGAGATCTACGACCTGACGGCGATGCGCGTCATCGTCGAGCGCTCCGCCGAGGAAGGGACGCGCGACTGCTACGGCGCCCTGGGGCTGATCCACTCGCTCTGGAAGCCGATGCCCGGTCGCTTCAAGGACTACATCGCGATGCCGAAGCGGAACGGCTACCGCGCACTCCACACGACGGTCATCGGACCGCAGGGACGGCCGCTCGAGATCCAGGTCCGCACGAGCGACATGCACGAGATGGCCGAGCTCGGGGTTGCGGCCCACTGGCTCTACAAGGGACGCGGCAAGGGTCGCGCGCCGGACGAGCAGTGGGTTGCGCGCGTCCGTCAGATGATGGAGTGGCAGGACGAGTCCGATCCGCGCGAGTACAAGCGGCAGATGCTGGGCGACCTGTTCACGGACGAGGTCTACGTCTTCACGCCGAAGGGCGAGGTCAAGATGCTGCCCGCGGGGTCGACGCCGATCGACTTCGCGTATGCCGTCCATACGGACGTCGGCCACCGAACGGTCGGCGCTCGTGTCAACGGGAGGATCGTCCCGCTCCACTACGAGCTCCAGAGCGGCGACTTCGTCGAGATCCAGACGACGAAGACGGGCGGCCGTGGCCCGTCGCGCGACTGGCTCAAGCTTGCGAAGTCGTCGCGGGCGCGGAACAAGATCCGTCAGTGGTTCTCGCGCGAGACCCGCGAGGACACCGAGCAGAAGGGCCGTGAGGCGCTCGAGCAGGCGCTGAAGGCGCAGAAGCTCCCGTACCGGAAGATCGCCGGCTCGGCGGTTCTCGCGCAGGTGACGCGCGAGGCCGGGTTCAAGAAGGCCGAGGACTTCTACCTCGCGCTCGGCTCGGGAAAGGTCCAGCCGAGCCAGATCGTCAACAAGGTGATCCAGCGCCTGAAGACGACGGAG
The DNA here is from genome assembly GCA_963842235.1 of uncultured Actinomycetes bacterium. Classification (GTDB taxonomy): domain Bacteria; phylum Actinomycetota; class Thermoleophilia; order Gaiellales; family Gaiellaceae; genus JACDAN01. Next base: position 772,145 of record CAWJFT010000001.1, read on the forward strand.
GTTCCCGAGGAAGAGATCGTCCCGCTCAAGCCGACGCGTGCGAAGACGACGTCGAGCGGAGCAGTCGGAATCATGGTCGAAGGCGTCGACGACGTCCTCGTCCGGCTCGCGAAGTGCTGTACGCCGGTGCCGAGCGACGAGATCGTGGGCTACATCTCGCTCGGGAAGGGCATCACGATCCACCGCAACGACTGCCCCAATGTCAAGGCGCTCCTCCGCAATCCCGAGCGCTTCACGCCGGTCAGCTGGGACGGCGGTACGACGCACAGCTTCCGCGTCCAGATCGCCGTCGACGCCTGGGACCGGCCGCGCCTCCTGGAGGACGTCGCCCGGACGTTCGCGGAGCACGGGGCGAACATCGTCTCCTACGGCGGGACGGTCGAGGATCAGCTGGCGAAGAACTGGTACACGGCCGAGATCGGCGACGTGAAGTCGCTGCGGACCCTGCTCTCGTCGCTCAGGAACGTCGAAGCCGTTTTCGACGCGTACCGCGTCACGCCCTCGTAGGGCTCGAGCTCAGCTCCGAGACCAACGCCTCGACCCGCTCCGCGATCTCGTCGCGGATGCGCCGCACCTCGTCGGGCGGCCTTCCCGACGGGTCTGGGAGATCCCAGTCGACGTAGCGCTTGCCCGGGATGTACGGGCACGCATCGCCGCACCCCATCGTCACAACGATGTCGGCCCACTCGGCGTCGGCTTGCTCGAGCCTCCGCGGGATCCGGTCACCGAGCTCCACGCCGACCTCGCGCATCACCTCGACCACCTCGGGATGGACGTGCTCGGCCGGCGCGGTTCCGGCGGAACGAGCCTCGTGCTGCCCGGCAGCGGCGCGCGAGAAGAGCGCCTCGGCCATCTGAGAGCGGCCGGCGTTCTGGACGCAGACGAAGAGGACGCGACTCACCTCGACGTTATATCCGCGCGAGCGCACGACGGGCCGGCGGTTGCCGGCCCGTCGCAACGAATCTCGAAGTGCGTTTCTAGTAGCCGTGCTCGACGCGCCAGTGCAGGAACTGCTCCTGCATCCGCGTCTCCTGCCCCGCTGTGAACTGGTTGTAGCAGGGGTCGTCCGAGTAATCCATGTAGTTGTGGATCGGATCGGCCCCCGGCGCGGTGCAGGTGTCCTTGCCGACGGGACAGCCGCTTGTCGGCGTGGCCTCCGCGGGAGTGTCGTCCACGTAGTCGCCGTGTCCCTTACAGCCTTGCTCGAACGTGTGTGCCAGCCCGAGCCAATGGCCGGCCTCGTGCGTCGCGGTGTACCCGAGGTTGAAGCCCTCGATCGGCCCGCCCGGCACGGAGCCGTAGTGGATGACGACACCGTCGAGCACCTGGTTCTTGTTCGAGGTCACGATCTTGGGGTAGTACGCCCAGCCGAGGAAGCCGCCGCCGCTCGTCGAGTAGATGTTGAGCGCCGTTGCGTCCCCTTGCTTGAGCGCCGACTTCATCGCGACCTCTGCCGCGAAGGTCTCCTGCGCGAACCACTCGGCGTTGTCCGTGTAGTCCAGGCCCGCCAGCGTGAACTGGAAACCCGTGTCGACGCCGCCGTAGAAGCCGCCGAACGTGAGGTTCAGCACGTTGATCTGATCCTCTACCGTCGACTCCGAAAGATCGCCCGTGGAGCCGTCGGTGATGACGTGGAAGTACACGGGGATCGTGGCCGAGAACGCTGCGGTCGACGGCTTCCGACCGCCGAACTCGCTGTCGGCGACGATGCCTCGGGTATTCCGATCCCGGACGGTCGTCTTCCCGGATCGGGCCGTGGAACCGGCCGTCAGGCCACTAAGCCCGTTGAACACGCCATAGTCGGTGGAACAGACCGCGCTCGAGACCGCGGTCGAGAGCTGGACGCCGCCCGCTGAGGCCGGCGAGACGAGCGCACCGGCGGCAGCCGCGGCGAGAACGGAGATGGCGGTCGCTGCGAGGATGCGGCGCGACCGCGAACGAAGCAGGTGCAAGGTATCCCCCCTTGTCCTAGGTCCTGAGGTGCGCGGGAGCGTACTCGATCGCTTTACGAGAGCTCAGACCAGGGCACGCCGCCCGTGTCCCAGGCGACCAGGCAGAGCGGGGCGATCGCCTCGGCGACGGCGTTCAGGTCTTGCGCTTCACGGCCCACCCGGAGCTCGCCGATCACGCGGCCTTCGTATCGGATCGGCGTGACGGTCGCGGGCTCGTCCGGCTGGAGCCCGCTCGACGGGCCGGGAGCGAGCTCCTCGCCCTCCACGAGGTAGATCGCGGCCCAGCCGAGCCGCTCGGCCAGCACGTCCACGATCTGTCGCAGCGACTCGTCGGCCTCGCCGCGCCGGTCGAGGATCGGCTGGATCACATCTCGCACGAGTCACCCTCGAAGGCCCCGACACGCTCTCTGAACCAGTCGGGGATGCGTTGCGCCTGGCGCTCGTCAAGGTCGACGAGCACGAGCGTCTGGTGCGCGGTCGCCAGCAGCATGTCGTCATCGACGCGGTACGCGGCGCACTCGTACGTCGCGCTGGTCTTGCCGATCCGGGAAACTCGGATGAACACTTCGATCAGATCGTCGAACCGAGCGGGCGCGAGGTAGTCGATCGTGTTCGCCCGCATCACGAACTCGTGGTCTCCCGGCGGCCCGCTGGGGAGCATCTCGAGATGTCGGTGGTACTCGACCCTGGCCGTGTCGAAGTAGGGCATGTACCGGCCGTAGTAGACGATTCCCTGGGCGTCCGTGTCGGAGAAGCCGACCCGGGAAAGCGCGGAGTACTTGAACGGCGGCTTCCGGTCGGTCAGACGCCCCAGCTCGAGCGATGCGCTACCCGCGGATGACGTCGAGCACCTCGTCGCGTTTTCGCTCCATCAGCTCCTTCGACCGGGCTTCCAGATTGAGCCGGAGCAGCGGCTCGGTGTTGGAGGGCCGGACGTTGAAGTGCCAGTCCTCGGCGTCGACCGAGATCCCGTCCAGGTGCGAGATCTTGCCTTCGGTAGCGAACCGCTCCTTCAGCTCCTGAAGCTTGACCGCGACGTCCGAGACGGGCGTGTTCAGCTCGCCCGTGATGAAGTAGCGCTCCCGGAAGGGGCGCAGGATCTCCGACAGCTTCTGCCCCCTCCGCGAGACGAGCTCGAGCATGAGCAGGAACGGGATGACGCCCGAATCCGCCTGGTAGAAGTCGCGGAAGTAGTAGTGGCCCGAGACCTCGCCACCGAAGGCCGCGCCTTCCTCGCGCATGCGGAGCTTGATGAACGCGTGGCCGACGCGATTGACGAGCGGGATGCCGCCGGCTCGCTCGATCGTCTCGGGCACAGCCCAGCTCGCGCGAACGTCGTAGATGATCTTCGCGCCGGGCTCTTTCGCGAGGATCGACTCGGCGAGCAGTGCGGTGACGAAGTCGCCGGGGACGAACTCGCCCGTGTCGTCGACGAAGAAGCAGCGATCGGCGTCTCCGTCGAACGCGACTCCGAAGTCGGCCGCCTCGGCCGTCGTCCGCTCCATGATGAACTGACGGTTCTCCGGCAGGAGCGGGTTGGGCTCGTGGTTCGGGAACGTCCCGTCCGGTTCGAAGAAGTACCGGACCGCTTCGACCTGCGGCAGCCGCTCGAGTACCGGCGGCAACATCACGCCGCCCATCCCGTTCGCCGCGTCGATCACGACGCGCAGTGGGCGGATGGCGTCGACGTCGACGAATGAGAGGACTCGATCGACATACGCGGGCCAGATGTCGACTTCCTGAACGCTGCCCCCGTCCTTCGGCTCGCCGAACGGCTCCAGGGCGCGGTCCCGGATCTCGAAGAGGCCCGACTCGCCGCCAACGGGGAGTGCGCCGCGCCGGACGATCTTCATCCCGTTGTACTCCTTCGGATTATGCGACGCGGTGACGGCGATCCCGCCGTCGACGTCGAGGTGGCCGACCCCGAAATACAGCATTTCGGTCGCGACCAGCCCGAGATCGGACACGTCGGCGCCGCCGTCGACGGCTCCCCGTATGGCCGCGGCGGCCATCGTCGGCGAGGACACGCGCGTATCGCGCCCGACGGCGATGTGCTTGGGCTCGAAGTGCTCGACGTAGGCCCGAGCTATTGCGTAAGCGCCTTCCTCGTCCAGCTCGGCCGGGTAGATCCCGCGGACGTCGTACGCCTTGAAGACCTTGGGATCGAGCACGGCAGGATGCTACGTCTAAAACCCACCTGAAGAACGGTGAGATACCCGCCCTACTGCTTGGGGTGCTCGCGCTGGTCGCGCCCGTCGCTTCTCCCGGGGACAGCGCCACGCCTACCAGGACGGCTGGCACCGTGTTGGCCATTCAGTGCGAGAAGCGCGACGGTCAACGTGATCGACGTGCCGTCAGGCAAGGTTTTGGGGACGCGACCTCGGTTGCCGCGGCTGCTGGACTCGGATTTCTCGGTCTGGTCAAAGGCTAAAAAGCGCGAATTCCGGGACGTTTTGGTCGTCCCCGTTCGTTTCTACACTTGTGGGGGTGGAGCGAAAGCTGGCGACCGTCGTGTTCGTGGACCTGGTGGGGTCCACGGAGCTTGTATCCGGCACCGATCCCGAGGTGGCGCGCCGCCGCGTGCAGCAGTACTTCGACCGCGTGCAGCACTGCGTCGTCACGCACGGTGGGATCGTTGAGAAGTTCGCCGGCGACGCCGTCATGGCGGCCTTCGGCATTCCGCAGTCGCACGAGGACGACGCCGAGCGCGCGATCCGTTCCGCGCTCGCGATCATGGAGTCCGTCCAAGAGCTCGGGCTCGAGGCCAGGATCGGCGTCGCGTCGGGCGAGGTCGTAGTCGACTCCGTCGAGTCGACGTTCGCCACGGGAGAGGCCGTCAACGTGGCCGCGCGACTCCAGCAGGCCGCGCCGCCGAACGAGATCCTGATCGGGCCGGCCACGCATCGGCTGACGCTCGGCTGCTTCGAGGTCGAAGACGAGGGCCCGATCGAGGCGAGAGGCTTGGCCGAGCCGGTGTGGACGTGGCGCGTGCTCGGCGCCACGCGAACCCAAGCGACGACGCGGCGCTTCTCGGCTCCCATCGTCGGCCGGGACGCCGAGCTCGAGCTGCTCGAAAACACGTATTCCCGCGCCGTTCGCGACCGGCGCGCCCACTTGTTCACGATCTTCGGAGATCCCGGCGTCGGAAAGAGCCGGCTGGCAAGGGAATTCATCGACGGGCTGGAGTCCGCGACCATCCTCATCGGCCGAGCGCTGCCCTACGGAGAGGGCGTGACCTATTCCGCCCTGGCCGACATGGTCAAGGTCGCAGCAGGCATAGCGGATGACGACCCGCTCGACGACGCGATCGAGAAGCTCCGCGAGTGCTGTCCCGACGAAGCAGTCGCCGACCTGATGGGGCTCGCCACAGGCGTTCTTCAGGCGGTGCAGGCCGAGCACAACCAGCAGGAGATCGCCTGGGCTGCGCGGGCCTGGGCCGACAAGCTGGCGGAGCCGCAGCCGCTCGTGCTCGTCTTCGAGGACATCCACTGGGGCGAGGAGCCGATGCTCGAGCTGATCGAGCACCTCGGAACGTGGGTGCGCAGCGTCCCCTTGCTGCTGCTCTGTCTCGCGCGGCCGGAGCTGCTCGACATCCGTCCCGGGTGGGGTGGAGGCAGGGTTCGCGCGACGGCGATCGAGCTTGAGCCGCTAGGGGCAGCCGACAGCGAGGCGCTGATCGCGGCGCTCCTCGACGACGAAGAGCTGCCGGACTTGGCGCGGGCTGCGCTGTTCGAGAAGACCGAGGGCAACCCGCTCTTCGTCGAAGAGACGGTCCGCATGCTCGCCGAGGCGAACGGCTCGAGAGTCGACCGCATCCCGGACACGCTGCAGGCGCTGATCGCGGCTCGGATCGACCATCTGCCGCCCGGCGAAAAGTCGGTCCTCCAGCGAGCCGCGGTGATCGGCCGAAGCTTCTGGGCCGGAGCCGTCGCTTACCTCGGCGGCGACGAGGACGACGAGCTCGAGCCGCTCCTCGACGACCTGCTCCTGCGGGAGTTCGTCCTGACCGAGCCTCGATCGACGATCAGCGGCGAGGACGCATATCGCTTCAAGCACGTCCTCATTCGGGAGGTCGCCTACTCAGGGCTCTCGAAGACGGCACGGGCCTCCCACCACCGACGGTTCGCCGAATGGCTGGGCGACCGCGCGCGGGAAGAGCTCCTCGAGGTTCGCGCGTACCACCTCGACCAGGCGGCGGCCCTGCTTGCCGAGCTCGACGGCGCACCGCCGGAGGAGCTCGCGACGGAGGCTGCGGAGGCGCTCGAGAAGGCCGGAAAGCGAGCGCTCGCCCGTGAGGCGAACGCAACGGCCCGCCGGCTGCTCCATCGCTCTGTGGAGCTGGAGCCGACGCTCAAGCGCCGTTACGAGGCCGCGCGAGCCGCCTGGCGGATGAGCGACTTCCCGGTCGTGTCGAACGAGATGGAGGACGTGCTCCTCGGCGCCCGGGAGGCAGGCGACAAGGATCTGGAAGCCCGGGCGCTTACTGCTCTCGCCGAGGTCACGCTCCTACGCGAGGCCGACGTCGGCCGGGCCGAGCAGCTCGCCGAGAAGGCGCTCGAAGTCTCGGAGACCGACGAAAGCCGGATCGACGCGGTAAGTCTCCTCGAGACCGCTGCTTGGTGGCGTGGTCGGTTGGGCGAGTCGGAGGGATATGCAGAGGAGGAGCTCGAGATCGCGCGGCGCTTGGGGCGGCAGGATCTCGAGAGCGACGCGCTGCTCGATCTCGCGGGCATCTACGTCGCCCGGCGGGAGGGCGATCGCGCAGAGCCGCTGATTGCGCGCGCGATGGAACTTGCCGAGGAGAGCGGCTCGCTGACCGCCAAAGCGCGAGCTTTCACACAAGCAGGTGAGCTTTACGCCTTCCGCGGTCGTCACGAAGAGGCGCTGGCCGAGTACGGACGCGCCCGCGATCTCTTTGCCGAGGTCGGGGCAGCGACGAAACTGGCGCACTCCATCCTGCGGATCGGGAGGCTCGTGGGGAGGCGCGGTGACACCGCGGAGGCCGAGAAGCTCCTACGCGAGTCGATCCGGATCCTCCAGCCGACCGAGGACCGCGGCACGCTCTGCGAGGTGCAGCGAAGCCTGGCCGAGATCCTGCTCGAGCAGGGGAAGACCGATGCGGCCGAGGTCTACGCGCTAAAGGCGGTGGAAACAGTTGGGCCGCAGGACGTCAGCTCGCAGTCGACCACTCGCAAGACGCTCGCGATGGTGCGGGCCGCGCAGGGCCGCGACGACGAGGCTGAGGCGCTCTTCCGCGAGGCGATCGACATCCTCGAGCGCAGCGAGTACACGCGCTTCCTCTCCGAGCCGTTGAAGGCGATCATCCAGTTCCTCGAGGAGCGCGGGCGCATGGAGGACGTTCTCGCCTTCGAGGAGCGTCTTGCCGAGCTCCGCGCGGGTGCTGTCCCCGAAGAGACCGCCGCCCGAATCGCCTGATTCTCCGGCGAATCGCTTAGCGCCGACTGGCTGATCCCAGTAGCTCGGACCGGATCGCCTGATGTGACTCTTCGTCCGGCGACTCGCTGATCACCGTCGCCGGGCGGTCAAAGCCTTGAAGCGCTTCGCCGAGCGGCTCGGCTCGGAGCGTTCCCTCGCCGTACGCGAGATGCTTGGTCTCGTTCCGGTTCGCGAACGCGATGTCGGAGAAGTGGACGTGGAACGGAGCTCCCGGCTCGATCACTTCGTCGGCGCGGGCAAGAACGTCAGCGAATGCAGCCGTCTCCGTGAACGCGCCGTCGGTCACGGCGTGCATGTGTGCGAAGTCCAGCACCGGGCGAACCCAGCCGAGGCGGCGCGAGATCTCCAGAACGTCGTCGATCGTGCCCAACTCACGGACGCGGCCCATCACCTCGACGCCGAACGGGACCGCTCGTTCCTTGCCTTCCAACCGTTCGCGCAGCTCGGCGAGCTGTTCGACGACGGAGTCGATCGCGTCCGCGCGCTCCCGCCCGAGCAGGAAGCCCGGGTGAAAGACGACGACCTCGGCGCCGGCTGCGACGGCGATCCCAGCCGAGTGGTCGAGCATGCCGACCGCCATGCGCTGCTTCTTGTCCCGCTCGACGTGGCCCATGAAGCCGGCGATGGGCGCGTGGACGGACAGCACGATGTCGTTTTCCCGCGCGAGAGTGCCGAAGCGCTCCGCCCAGTCGTAGTCCATCCAGAACTTGCCCTCGAAGTCGATCTCGCAGGCCGTGTAACCGCGGTCGAGCAGGATCTCGATCGCCGCTTCCGGCGACTCGCGCGAGGGAACGCGCGCCGGTCCAAATCTGAGCTCGCCCACGCCGCGGACCGTAGCCCACGAATGCCGTCCGACGCCCTTCCTACCCTGATCGCATGGCCAAGCGCCCATCTCGTATCGACCTGCTCGAGCTGGACATCGACCTTCGCCTCATGGACCTCTGGCGCGAGGCGGCCGATGTCGGCGAATGGAACCTCGAGATCGTGGCCGCGTTCATGCGCGCTGCCTACGGCAAGGGGTATTGCGACGCCCTGACCGAGGACGAGCCGGGCTCGCTCTGCCACGAGCACGGCTACCGCATCCCGGGCCGCCGCCCGGCGCCGACAAGAGAAGCCTCCTAACTAGCGCGTCTACACTTTCGGCGTGGCGCGCCGCCGTGCCAGCCCAGCCCGCCTCGTCATTGCGCTTGGTGTGGCCTCGTTGCTCGGGATCTTCCTGATCTACACGGCGATCGCCGGTGGAACGCCGCAGCTGCGCCCGAGCCAGCTCCGGGCGGACCAGGGTGAGGTCGTGCTCGTCGGCAAGGTGATCGGCTCGGTCACGGGCGACGCCAGAGGCGCGGGCCTTCGCTTCCGGATGCGCGACGTTCAAGGTCTGAGCACGATTCCAGTCGTGTACTGGGGCTCCGTGCCGGACATGTTCCGGACCGGCCGCGACGTGTCGCTGAGAGGCAAGCTCCGTGGCGACACGTTCGTCGCTATCCCCGGCACGCTCGTGACGAAGTGCCCGTCGAAGTACACGGATAAAAAGTCCACGTAATGCCCGAACTGGGCCGGGTTGCGCTCATCGTCTGCCTGGGCCTGGCGGCCTACGCCGTCGTCGGCGGTGCTCTGGGCGCTCACACGAGACGGCGGCGCTTGTCGGAGTCGGCCGAGAACGCGGTCATCGGCTCGTTTCTCGCCGCGCTCGTCGCCTCCGGCGTCCTCGTCGCCGCGCTCCTCCAGAAAGACTTCAGCTTCGTCTACGTCTACGAGCACACGAGCCTCGAGCTGCCGCGTTCCTACACGCTGTCTGCCTTCTGGGGCGGACAGGAGGGATCGCTGCTCCTCTGGCTGCTCATCCTCACCGGGTTTTCCGCGCTCGCCGTGGTGCTCGGGCGGCGTTCGGCGCGAAGCCTGCTGCCCTGGACGGTCCCGGTGCTCGGCGTGGTGGCCGGGTTCTTCTCCTTCCTGCTCGTCGCCGTCTCGAGCCCCTTCGACACCCAGGCTGCGCCGGCCGACGGGCTGGGCCTCAATCCGAGCCTCCAGAACCCGTACATGCTTGCGCACCCGCCCATGCTCTATCTCGGCTTCGTCGGGCTGACGATCCCGTTCGCGTTCGCGATGGGGGCGCTACTGGCGCGCCGTGGAGACGAGCTGTGGATCGTCGTCACGCGCCGTTGGACGCTCGTCGCCTGGACGTTTCTCGGCTTCGGCCAGCTCCTCGGCGCCCACTGGGCCTACGTCGAGGTCGGTTGGGGCGGGTACTTCGCCTGGGATCCGGTCGAGAACGCCGCCCTGATGCCCTGGCTGGCCGCGACCGCCTTCCTCCACTCGGTGATGATCCAGGAGAAGCGCGGGATGCTGAAGATCTGGAACGTCCTGCTGGTCGTCGGCGCCTTCGCGCTCGCCTTGTTCGGGACGTTCCTCACGCGCTCCGGGATCCTGAGCTCGATCCACTCGTTCACCGAGAGCTCGATCGGCCCGTGGTTCCTGGGGTTCATCGGATTCACCGTCGTCGCCTCGACCCTGCTGATCGTCTCGCGGCTTCCAATGCTGCGCTCGAAGACGCGGCTGGAGTCGCCGATCTCGCGCGAGGCGACGTTCCTCTACAACAACCTGCTGCTCGTCGCGTTCTGCCTGACGATCCTCTGGGGCGTCGCGTATCCGATCCTCACCGAAGCCGTCCGGGGCGAGCCGATCACGGTCGGGCCTCCCTACTACAACTTCTTCCTCAAGACCTTCGGCCTGCCGCTCCTCCTCCTCATGGGCATCGGACCGCTGATCGCGTGGCGGCGTGCGTCTCTGCGCGGACTGGGGAGGATCTTCGCGTGGCCGATCGGGGTCGCGGTCGCCACCGGGCTCCTGCTCCTCGCCCTCGGCGCCGGCTCGTCGCTCCCGGGCCTCGTCGGCTACACGTTTTGCGCCTTCGTGCTCGCTTCGATCGTGCTCGAGTTCGCGCGTGGAACGAGGGCGCGGCGTGCGCTCTCCGGCGGGTCGTGGGCGAGCGCACTCGCCGAGCTCGTCGGGCGGAACCGCAGGCGCTACGGCGGCTACGTGGTCCATGCGTCGATCGTGCTTCTGGCGATCGGCGTGATCGGCTCGTCGGCGTACGACACGACGCGGGAACAGCGACTCGCGCGTGGCGAGACGATGGCCGTCGGCGGGTACACGCTGACCTACCGCGGCGCAGTGCAGCGGCGCGGCGCGAACGCGATGGAGGTCCGGGCTCTCGTTGACGTCAAGCGTGGCGGCGAGCGGCTCGGAACGTTGCAGCCCGGCAAGAACAGCTACTTCGCCGAGCAGCAGGTCTCGAACGAGGCGGCGATCCGCTCCGACCGGCTGAACGGCGAGGATCTCTTCCTGATCGCCGAGCAGATCCGCTCTGACCGGGTCTTCCTGAAGGTGCTCGTCAAGCCGCTCGTCAACCTGATCTGGATCGCGGGGCTCGTCTTCCTGGGCGGTGCGCTGATTGCGCTCTGGCCGGACGCCCGCGAGCAGCGCCGGCTGGCGCTTCGGTACGGCCGGCAAGAAGTGCTCGCGAGGGCATGAGCATCGAGCTGGCGCTCGGCGCGCTCCTGGCCGCCGCAGTCGTGCTCTTCGTGGCCGTGCCGTTTCTGCGGGCCGGAGAGGGCCCACGCGCCGTGGAGCTCGATCAGGACGTTCTCGTCGCGGCCGAGGAGCGAGACCGCGCCCTCGCCGAGCTCAAGGAGCTCGAGTTCGACCACAGGACCGGCAAGATCACCGACGAGGACTACCGGGCGCTCGTCCAGCCGCTCCGGCGCGTGGCGGCGAGGCGGCTGGCCAACGGAACGGCGTTGTCCAAGGAGACTGCAGAACTCCCCTCCGAGCAGCACTTTTCGGCGAGTTCACCGCCGTCTAGCCGATCAAAGCGTTAGCATTCCGCCGCGAGTCCGCGAGGGAGGTCTCTGCGGCTCACGAAAACCGTCCCGCATGACTCGTCTATTCGTCTGCTTCCTCGCTCTCGTCCTGCTCGTTGCGGCGCCTGCCTCGGGCGGCCTCTACGACCGCAAGCAGGACGTGGACAACCGCATCGCCGGCCTCCAGTCGAAGCTCGCACAGTCGCAAGAGCGCGAGGCCTCGCTGACCGCCGAGATCGCGTCCGTCTCCCAGCGGATCAGGTCGCTGGAGGCGGAGGTCGGCGACGTCTCCAGCCGGCTGGCGGTGCTCGAGGACGATCTCGCGCTCCACCAGCGCAAGCTCGACGCGCTGACCGCGCTGTACGAGCTGCAGAGCGATCGACTCGCGTTCCTGCGCAGCCAGTACGAGCTGTCGGTCGCGCGGTTGAGCGCTCGCATGGTCGCGATCTACGAGGGCGATGATCCTTCGACGCTCGACGTGCTCGTCGAGGCCAAGAACTTCCGCGACATCCTCGAGCAGCTGGAGTTCCTGGACTCGATCGCCGATCAAGACCGCACGATCGTCAAGCACGTCGCAGGTGCGCGCGATCACATGCGCGAGCTCCGAGCGCGGACAGGGAAGACGAAGGCCCGCGTCGCGGCGGTTACACGTGTGATCAAGATCCGCACCGAGCAGGCGCGGGCGCTGCGCACGCAGCTCATCGCGCAGAAGCAAGGACTCTCGTCGGCGCGCAGGTCGCGGCGGGCGAGCCTGGTCGACGTTCGCGAGAGCGCAAGCCAGTACGCGAGCGAGGCGGCCGCCCTCCAGGCGGAGAGCGCGAATCTCGCCGCTCAGATCCGCTCGGCCCAGGCGGCGACCGTGACGTATTCGTCCAGCGGCTCCAGCGACGCGACGCCGTCGGCGAGCGGGTTCATCTGGCCTGTCGGCGGCCCCGTCGTCAGCCCGTTCGGCATGCGCTGGGGGCGGATGCACGAGGGGATCGACATCGGCGCTGGATACGGAACGCCGATCGCCGCCGCCGCTTCGGGAACCGTGATCTTCGCCGGCTGGATGGGCGGCTACGGGAACCTGATCATCATCGACCACGGCGGCGGTATCGCGACCGCGTACGGCCACCAGTCCAGCTTTGCCGTCGGCGGCGGCCCGGTCTCGCAGGGACAGACGATCGGCTACGTCGGCTGCACCGGCCACTGCTTCGGGCCGCACCTGCACTTCGAGGTCAGGGTCAACGGCTCGCCCGTCGATCCCTTGGGCTACCTCTAGTCGACCCTCGTTTCAAGCAATCCCTTTATAGTTTTCAGCGCCGCAAGCTCGAGCGCGCTTCGCTTGCGGCATGTCGTCTCCCGACGGCGCCGGCCGTCCCTCGAGGGACGGCCGGTCGTTTAGGGCGATGCCCTAGGGAGCGTTGAGGATCCTCAGGTCCGGGCAAGTTGCGGTAGCGCTCGTCCATGTCGAAGCCGTAGCCGACGAAGAACTCGTCCGGGACCGTGAAGCCGACGTAGCGCACCGGCAGGTCGTCGACAAGGCGGCGGTACGGGCGGTCGAGGAGGGTCACCGCTGCGAGCGACGCGGGCTCCCGTAGAAGCAGCGTCTTCGCGAGGTAGTTGAGGGTCAGGCCGGTGTCGATGATGTCCTCGACGAGGAGGACATGGCGCCCGTTGATGCTCATGCTCAGATCCTTGAGCAGCCGCACTTGCCGTCCGCTGCCGCCGTTCCCCTCGTAGCCCGCAAGCGCGATGAAGTCGAGGTTGTGGACGATGGGCAGGGCCCGCGAGAGATCGGCGACGAAGACGAGCGCCGTCTTCAGCGACGCGATGAGAACCGGCTCCAGGCCCTCGTAGTCGGCGGCGATCTCCGCGCCCAGCTCCTCGACACGGGCCTGAATCTCCTCGGCGGAGAGATAGATCTCGCCGATCCGCGGATCGGCTAGGACGCCAGGTCGAGTCTGTATCGCTGGGCCAGGCGCTCGATGTCGCGCCGGTAGAAGAGCTTGACGTTGACGTCCGGATAGCGCTCGCGCAGCTTTCGGAGCTTGCGGTTCTTGCGGGTCACGAGCGACTGCTTCATCACCGTCAGCTCGAGGTAGAGGTCCTGCTCAGGCAGGTAGAAGTCCGGCGTGAAGGCCTCGACGATCCTGCCGTCGGCGTCCTCTTCCAACACGAACGTCCGCGGCTCGTAGGCCCACGGGATGCCGTAGTAGTCGAAGAGCTTCGCGCACTCGAGCTCGACGTCGTTCACGAAGCGCGGCTCGCCCTCGCCCTGATATGCCTGGAAATCGTGGACTTTTTCCGCCAACGAGAGAGAGGGTAGCAACGGGCTCGGACGCGCCCGAGCGGGCGAGGCGCTGCTCGGTCACCCCTACACTTCGTCCATGGCGAGCGAGAACGGCGCGTTCACGATCGCGCACATCTCGGACATCCACTGCGGCGATCCTGGGTTCGTGCCGAGCCTGATGCAGCGCGCGATCTCCGAGATCAACGATCTGGAGCCGGATCTCGTCATCTGCTCCGGCGACCTCACGACCTTCGGCTTCAAGCAGGAGTTCCTCCAGGCGCGCGAGTACCTCGACATGCTCGTCTGCGATCGGCTGGTCGTGATCCCGGGCAACCACGACTCGCGCAACGTCGGCTACATCCACTTCGAGGCGCTTTTCGGCGAGCGGCATCGGGTCTTGCACGTCGACGGTGTCACCGTGGTCGCGGTTGACTCCAGCGAGCCCGACCTCGATCACGGGCAGATCGGACGGGGCCGATACTCGTGGATCGAGGAGCAGTTTTCGGCGCCCGCCGACTTCCGGATCTTCGTCCTGCACCACCATCTGCTTCCGGTTCCGGGCACGGGCCGCGAGCGCAACATCGTCTACGACGCCGGCGACGTGATCGAGTGCCTCCAGCGCTCGGGCGTCGATCTCGTCCTTTCCGGCCACAAGCACGTCCCCTATGCGTGGAAGCTCGAGGAGATGTTCGTGGTCAACACGGGGACGGTGTCGTCGCTGCGGCTGCGCGGCAACACGAGACCCTGTTACAACGTCATCGAGGTCACCGGGCGCCACGTCGACGTCTGGCGCAAGTACCCGTTCCACGGGCAGGAACGGATCATCCAGTTCTCGCTGGAGACCCGGGCGTTCGAGAAGTACACCGGGAAGATCGAGACCGAGGTGACGACGCGATGAGTCGGGCGCTGGCGCTCATCGACGGGGAGCACTACGCGCCCGTCGTGTGTGAGGCGCTGCGCGAGGTGCCGTACGAGGTGGTCGGTGCCCTGCTCGTGGGAGGGACCGAGAAGCTCCGTGGAGACGACGAGTACGGCGTTCCCGTCGTCCGCGATCTGGAGGAGGCCCTCGGACGATTCGAGCCGGACGTCGTCGTCGACCTCTCCGACGAGCCGGTGCTCGGGCCGCGCGAGCGCTTCCGCCTCGCGAGCCGCGTGCTGGAGCGTGGGATCGCGTACGAGGGCGCCGACTTCTCGCTGCGGCCGCCCTCGTTCGAGCCGTTCGAGCTTCCCTCGCTCGCCGTGATCGGAACCGGCAAGCGCCTGGGGAAGACGGCGGTCACCGGCTACGCCGCACGGCTCCTCGCGGACGAGCACGACGTTGTCGTGGTCTCGATGGGCCGTGGCGGGCCGCCCGAGCCTCAGGTCGCGTCCGTTCGGCCGACCGTGGAGGACCTGCTCGCCCTCTCGCGCTCGGGCGCTCACGCGGCATCCGACTACCTCGAGACGGCGGCCCTGGCCGGAGTACCGACGATCGGTTGTCGGCGTTGCGGCGGTGGCCTCGCGGGCACGCCGTGGACGACGAACCTCGCGGAGGGCATGCGCATGGCGCTCGAGCGGGACGCCGAGCTCACTGTCTTCGACGGAAGCGGCGCGGCGATTCCCCCGGTCGCGGCCCGAGCGCGCATCCTCGTCGCGAGTGCGAAGCAGGAGCCCGAGCTCGTGACCGGCTACCTCAACGCGTACCGGATCCTGATCTCGGACCTCGTCGTGCTGACGATGGCCGAGGAGGGCACGGATCATCGAGCAATCGCCGCCGCGATCCAGGAGGTCAAGGAGATTCCGGTCGTCGCCACCGTGCTGAGGCCACGGCCGGTCGAGCCGATCGCGGGAAAGCGGGTCGCCTTCTTCACGACCGCTCCGCCGGCTGCCGCCGAGCTCCTGGAGCGCCATCTCGTCGAGGAGCACGGCGCGAGCGCCGTCACCATCTCGTCCAACCTGGCCGACCGCGACAAGCTGCGCGACGACGTCGAGCGGGCCGACGCCGACCTGTTCCTCGTCGAGATCAAGGCTGCCGCGATCGACGTGGTCTGCGAGGCTGCAGCCGACCGGGGCATGGAGGTCGTGTTCGCCGACAACGACGTCGTGGCGCTGCCGGGTCAGCCTGAGCCCGATTCGCTCATCCGCGCGCTGGCCGAGACGGCCATGACCCCGACAGCGGAGGCCGTCGCCTGATGCCCGAGCGCCGCTACGCCGATCCGCTCCCCCTCGGAAGCGACGAGCAGCCGTACTCGAAAGGCCTGATGGCGCGCGCGCTGATCCGGGCCGGTGTCCCTGCCGAGCGATCGGTCGAGCTCGCCCGGCGGATCGAACAGGACCTGTCCCAACAGGAGAAGCACATCGTCGACCTCGAGCGACTCCAGGAGCTCGCGGTCGAGGTCCTCGGGGAGGACGAAGGCGAGCGCGCGGTCGGCCATCTGCGCCGCTACCAGGGCCTGCAGGAGCTCGACATCCCGCTGATCATCCTGGTCGGGGGCGCAACGGGAACCGGAAAGTCGACGGTTGCGACCGAGGTCGCCTACCGGCTCGGAATCACCCGCGTCACCTCCACGGACTTCGTCCGGCAGACGATGCGCGCCCTGTTCACGCCCGAGTTCCTGCCCGCGATCCATATGTCCAGCTTCGACGCCGGCAAGACGTTGCCGAAGGCGCAGGAGGAGGAGGCGGATCCGCTGCTCCACGGGTTCCTCGAGCAGACGAAGCACGTGCTCGTCGGAGTCCAGGCCGCCATCGACCGCTCGCTGGAGGAGGGCTGGTCGATGGTGCTCGAGGGCGTTCACCTCGTTCCCGGCATGCTTCCGCGCTCGATCGAGGGTGCGCTCGTGGTCGAGTGCATCGTCGCGATCGAGAACGAGGAGGCGCATGCTGGCCACTTCTGGATCCGGGACATGTCCTCGAACGGCATGCGACCCCTGGACAAGTACCTCGACCGCATCGGCGACATCCGCTACCTCCAGGACTTCATCGTCGAGCGCGCCGAGGTGGAGCACGTGCCCGTGATCGAGAACAGCGACCGGGAAAAGGCGATCGCAGCCGTGATGGAGCTCGTCCTCACCGCCGCCGACACCATGCGTGAGGTGCGGGCATGACCGAGGTGGTGCCGGGGGCCGAGGGCATCGAGGCCGAGCGCGGCGTGGCGCGCAGCTGCATCTGCGAGAGCTACGCGCGGACCACCGAGCGCGCGGCCCTGTCAAGCGCCCGCTGGCTCGGCCGGGCCGACGAGATGGCCGCCCAGGAAGCGGCGGCGTCGGGCATGCACGAGGAGCTCGAGCTGCTACCGATCGACGGCCGGATCGTGATCGGCGCAGCGGGCGAGCTCGAGACGTTGCAGATGGGCGACAAGATCGGGAGCGGCGGAGAGACGGTCGATCTCGCACTCGATCCGCTCGAGGGCAGCGGCATCGTCGCGCGCGGCGGAAGCGGCGCGATGTCGATGATCGCCGCCGGCGAGCCTGGGTCGCTCCAGACCCTTCCGGACATGTACATGCGGAAGATGGCCGTCGGGCCTGTGGCGCGGGGAAAGATCGATCTCCTCCGTCCGGTCGCCGAGAACATCCAGGCGATCGCGGAGGCCTTCGGCCGGAGAGTGGGGGACATCACGACGATCGTCCTCGACCGCCCCCGCCATCACGACCTCATCGAGGAGATCCGTGCCGCTGGAGCACGGATCAAGCTGATTCAGGACGGCGACGTGACGGCCTCGGTCTCCGCGGCGATTCGCGGGACGAACGACCACCTCGCGATCGGCATCGGCGGCACGCGGCAGGCCGTCCTGGCGGCCGCGGCGCTGCGCTGCCTGGGCGGCGACCTCCAGGCCCAGCTCTGGCCGGTCTCGCGGCGGGAGATCGACGAGGCGCAGGAACAGGGGATCGAGGACGTCGAACGGATCTTCACGACGGACGACCTCGCACCGAAGCAGGCGATCGTCGCCGCCACCGGAGTCTCGAACAGCGACCTGCTCCGAGGTGTCCGCTTCCGTGCCGACAGCGCGTGGACGCACACCCTCGTCATGTGCATGCGCTGCAACTGGGTGCGCTTCGTGGAGGGCATCTACTTCTTCCAGCGGGAGCGTCGGGAGGAGGTTCGGCTACCCGGGTTCTGAGGCGCCGACTTGGCGGCGCCGACCAGGAAAAGCCGTACCGGCTTCGCCGGTGCGGCCGTCCAAGCTAGGGTGACTCTATGTCCGCGCCGTCACGTGAGGCCGTTGTCGAAGCGCTGCGCCAGGTCGAGGATCCCGAGCTCGGGATGGACATCGTCGATCTCGGGCTCATGTACGACGTGAAGGTCGACGGCCCGAAGGTGCACGTCCTCTTCACGCTCACGTCGATGGGGTGCCCGGTCGGGCCGATGATCGAGCAGCAGATCCAGGAGGTCACGTACGCGCTGCCCGGCGTCGAGGAGGTCGAGGCCGAGCTGACCTGGGATCCGCCCTGGTCGCCGGAGAAGATGTCCGACGACGCGAAATTCATCCTCGGCTTTGGCTAGAGGCAGAAGCGGCTCGAAGCCGCTGATCGGGATCACGTCCTACGACGAGCCGGTCGCCTGGGGCGCCTGGAACGTCCAGGCCGTCGTCCTCCCGTCGGCGTACGTTCAGGCTGTCGAGCGGGCCGGAGGCCTGGCACTCGTCATCCCTCCGAGCGAGGCCGAACCGGACGAAACGCTCGATGCGCTCGACGGCATCATCTTCTCCGGCGGCGGCGACATCGATCCCGACGCCTACGGCGCCGAGACACACGAAGCGACGCGAGGAGTCGACGCGCGCCGCGACCAGGCCGAGCTCGCGCTGCTACAGGCCGCACTCGCCCGCGACATGCCGTTTCTGGCCGTGTGTCGCGGCAGTCAGGTGCTGAACGTGGCGCTCGGCGGCGACCTCGTCCAGCACCTGCCGGAGATCGTCGGCCACGATCGGCATCTCCACACTCCGGGGGAATTTGCCGACCACGACGTGCGGCTCGAGGCGAGCACACGGATCGGCGGGATCCTCGGCGACCGAGCGCCGGTGAAGTCCCACCACCACCAGGGGCTCGGCCAGCTCGGTACCGGGTTGCGGGAGGCGGCCTGGGCCGACGACGGCACGGTGGAGGCGATCGAGGATCCGTCACGCCGCTTCGCGCTCGGCGTCCTCTGGCATCCGGAGGAGGGCGAAGACCTGGCCCTGTTCCAGGCACTCGTGGACGAGGCGCGGCGTTACCGCGCGGCCTAGGCGGGGATCCGGAGGACGATCTTCCCGAACTGCTCGCCGGACTCCATGCGCTCGTGCGCCGCGCGCGCCTCGGCAAGGGGGAAGACGCTGTCGACGACGGGCCGCGCCCGGCCGGATGCGACGAGCTCGTAGGCGCCCTCGAAGTCCGTCTTCGTTCCCATCGTCGAGCCGAGGATCGTGAGCTGCTTCCACCAGATGCGATGGAGCTCGGCCTTCGGGTTCGGCCCGGTTGTCGCGCCGCAGACCGCGATTCGGCCGTGCGGACGCACCGCCTGAAGCGAGTTCCGCCAGGTCGCCTCGCCGACGTGCTCGACGACGATGTCGGCCCCAGGGCCGCCGGTCGCCTCCTTGACGGCCTCGACGACGTCGCCCTTTCGGTGGTTGACGACCGCGTCGGCGCCGAGCTCGCGCGCGCGCTCGAGCTTCTCGTCGCTCGAGGACGTCGCGATCACTCGCGCGCCGAGCGCCTTCGCGATCACGAGCGTGGCCGAGCCGATCCCGCTCCCGACGCCCCAGGTCAGCACCCACTCTCCCTCCTCGAGGCCCGCGCGGGTGACGAGCATCCGGTAGACGGTCTCGAAGACGAGCGGGAACGCCGCCGCTTCCTCGAACGAGATCCCGTCGGGGATCGGGTACACGTTCGACGACGGCACCGCGATCTGCTCCGCGTGGGTGCCGTCCATGTGTTCTCCGATCACCGTGATCCGGTCGCCGTGCTCCAGGCCCGGGTTGATCACGACCCGGCGGCCGGACTCGTCCACTCCGGCGCCGTCCGCCCCGAGGATGCGCGGCTTGGGCACCGACGGCCGTCCGCTGCGCACCCAGAGGTCGAGATGGTTCAGGGAAGCCGCCCGCAGGTAGATCAGGACGTCGTCCGGGCCCGGCTTCGGATCGGGCGCATCCTCGTAGCGAAGCACCTCCGGCCCGCCGTCCTCGTGAATCCGAATTGCCTTCATTCCGCCCGACTTTATGGGAGGGCCTGGCGAAACGCAGTCTGTGCCGCAGGAGCACGCTGCTCGCCCCGAGGCCGCGTCCTCAGTCGCCCCCGTATCTGGCTGATACGGGGGCTCCCTGCGTCCTTGCCTCGGAACGACCATCGCACTCCTGCGACGAGCGGCGTTCCGCCAGGCCCTCCCAGGCAGAATCCCGGGCATGACGGCTGCCGAACTGGAGCGGTTGGCCGAGGAGCTCCACATCGACGCGATCGGCGCGACGCCGGCCGAGCCCTACGCGGACACGGAGGAATACATCCGCGAACGCCGCGCGCAGGGCCTCTTCGCCGACCTTCGCTTCACGATGGCCCAGCCGGAGGTCTCGTGCCACCCGGAGACGCTCCTTGCGGGGGCGCGAACCGTCGTCTCCGCGGCGCTCTGCTACTACGCGTCGGCCCCGGAGCCGGTCCCCGGCGAAGGACGGATGCCGCGTTACACGTGGCGGGACGCCTACGCCGAGCTCCGTGAGAAGCTCGACGGACTGGGTCGGCGGCTCGGTGGTGAGTACCGGGTGCTCGTCGATGCCAACCAGCACGTCGACCGCGAGGCCGCGGCTCGCTCGGGCGTGGGCTTCTACGGAAAGAACACGATGCTGATCACCCGCCGCCATGGCTCATGGGTCGTGCTCGGAACGCTCGTCACGACCGCTGAGCTCGACCACACCAGGCCACTCGACCTCGACTGCGGCTCCTGCCGCCTGTGCATCGACGCCTGCCCCACGGGCGCCCTCGACGAGCCCGGCACGGTCGACGCGAACCGCTGCCTCTCGTACTGGACGCAGTCGAAGCACTCGATCCCCGAGCCGTATCGGGAGGAGCTGGGCGACCGGGTGTACGGCTGTGACATCTGCCAGGACGTCTGTCCATGGAACCGAGGGATCGAGAAGCGGCGCGGCGGCGATCCTCTGCCCATCGACGCGGAACCGACCGTCTCGCTCGTGGACTGGCTGGAGGCCGAGGACGCGGACCTGCGCGTCCGCTATAGGCGCCTGTTCGTGCCGCGAAACGACCCGCGCTTTCTGCGCCGAAACGCGCTGATCGCGATCGGGAACAACGGCACGGACGCACACCGCGAGCTCCTCGATCGCTACGCGGCTTCGGAGGACCCGCTTCTCAGCGAGCACGCAGAGTGGGCGCGCGGGCGCCTCGAGACGAGGAGCTGACGGTGGACGAACGGAGGGCGATCGAGCGCTGGACTGCGTGGATCCGGGCAGGAGCCGTCGTCTTCGCGTTCCTGCAGGTCGTCGTGCTACGGGACGAGTATCCGGACCGGCGCTACGAGGCCGCCGCGTGGATCACGCTCGTGGTCCTCGCGGTCGGCGCCGCGGTCTTCTTCTGGCTGAGCCGCCGCCCGCTGTCCGAACGAACGCTCCGGTGGGTCGGGTTCGCCGCCCTCGTGTTCGACACGGCAATCGTGAGCGCGTTCGTCCTCACCTATTCGTTCGAGCTGGGGACGCCGGTGAGCCAGGCGCTCATCATCCCGCTCGCCGAGGCCGCGCTGCGCTATGGGCTCCGCGGCGGCATTGCGCTGCCGCTCGCGCTCGCGCCGGTCTACACCGTCTTCGAGCTGCAGCGCTCCCGCCGGTTCGATACGTCGTACGACATCGACCACGTCACGTTCTCGGTCGGGGTGGGCCTGATCGCCGGCCTCTTCATCGGCTGGCTCGTCGAGCGCCTTCGCGGCCAGACCGATCTGGCCGAGCGGCGCGCCCACGAGGCCGAGGAACTGCGGGACGAGCTCGGACGGCGCGCGGACATCCTCGACGCAACGAACCGGTGCGCGCGAGCGCTCTCGTCGTCGCTGCAGATCGAGCTGTCGTTCGCCGCCTTCATCCGGGAGCTGCGCGGGCTGCTGCCCTTCGACAGGACAGCGATCCTGCTCCTGGAGGATTCGCACCTTCGCGTCTTTGCAACCGCCGGAGCGGGCGCGGACACGGTCTTTCCGCCTGGCACGGTGGTGTCGGTCGCCGGGTCGGCGATGACGGAGATGGAGTCTGGTCAGGTCGTGTACCGCGAGGACATGCTGGAGCGGAGGTTCTACGAGGAGGACGAGTTCGTCGCGCTCGGCCTTCGCTCGCGCGTGCTCGCCCCGCTCCTGAGCGGGCCAGGAGTGATCGGCGCGATCTCGCTCGTGCGGCGCGAGCCGTCCGCCTTTACCGCGGCCGAGATCGAGCTCCTCAGCCTCCTCGGTCGTCTCGCTGGAAGCGCCGTGCAGAACATCCGCGCCTACGAGGCGGAGCGGACGACCGCCGAGGAGCTCCGTCGGCTCTCGGCGCTTCGCGCCGACTTCGTGTCGCTCGTCTCGCACGAACTGCGGAGTCCGATGGCGTCGGTCATCGGGTCGGCTCGCACGCTGGAGCTGCGCTGGCGCGAGCTGACTCCAGATCAACGCGAATCGTTCCTGAGCTTGATCTCGCACGAGACCTCGCGGCTGGCCGAGCTGATCGGCGATGTGCTGGACACCTCCCGCATCGAGGCGGGCACCTTCAACTACTCGTTCGAGGACATCGACCTCGCCGAGCTGATCCGCGACTCGGCTGCGGCGGCCGAGCGGAGCCAGGACGAGGTCGCCGTGCGCCCCGTCCTCCGCGAGCCGCTTCCGCGTGTCCGCGGAGACCGGGACCGGCTCCGCCAGGTCCTCGTCAACCTGATCGACAACGCCGTCAAGTACTCGCGGCCCGGCGAGGAAGTGGAGGTCGAGGCCGTCAGCACGAACGGGCGCCTCCAGATCCACGTGCGCGATCGCGGGCCCGGGATCCCGCACGAGCACCAGGGTGTGATCTTCGAGAAGTTCGGCCGCGTTCAGATTGGCGACGCCGCCAAGCCCGGGACCGGTCTCGGGCTCTTCATCGCACGCTCGATCGCCGAGGCGCACGGAGGCTCGCTCGCGCTGAGCTCGCACCCGGAGCAGGCGGGCGCGACCTTCACGCTGTCGCTGCCGCTCTAACCTGCGGGAGCGGTGACTCGCGAGACGTTGAGCTCGCGGGCGAGCTCCTTCGCGCGCGTTGCGATCCGCTTGCGCATCGCGGCCGGCTCGAGCACGACGGCCTCTCCGCGGTAGGAGAGGATCTCGCCGACGAGCCACTCCTCGCCTGCAGGGAGCTCACGCACGGCGGAACCGTCGGCGAGCGGCGTCGCGCCCCGCTCGACCTCCCACCGCGCGATCGCCGGCGAGTACCAGATGCGCGCCGTCTGCGTCCCGCCGAACCGCTGGGGATCGAACTCGGGCCGCCGCTCGAAGCGCTCGCGGAGCTTCTTGGCGCTTCGAATCCTGTCGAGCCGGAAGCTCCGTGACGCGTCGTTCCCGCGGTCGAAGGCGTGGAGGTACCAGTACGGCAGCTCCCGCTCCAGTTGGTACGGCTCGACGACCCGTGTCGTCGGCTGCTTCTCGCCCTCTTTGAGGTACTCGATCTCCACGAGCTTCCGGTTGCGGATCGCGTCGCTGAAGGTCGAGACGAGATCCTCTTCGACACGCGGGACGTCGGGCTGAGGTGTCTGGGCGAGCTCGAACTCGCCGAACGTTTCCTCGAGCTTGCGGCGCACCCGCTCGAGCGGCGTGTGCGCATCGGCGGCGATCATCGGCCCCACGAACTCCAGGGCGAGCCGGATCGCGCGCGCCTCCAGCGGGGTCAGCCTGGGCGAGGCGCGGAAGGTGTCGCCGAACAGCTCCTTGTCGACGTGAACGTTGTCACCGCGCAGCTCCGCGTAGACCGCGTAGCAGCCGCCGCCGAAGTTGACGAGGTTGAGGAGGGACAGGTGCTCCTCCAGCGACTCTTTGGGGATGTGGAAGCGCTCGACGAGCTCGTCGGCAGGGATCTCCGCCGAGGGGTTCTCGCCGCAGCGGTCGAGGAGATAGGCAAGCAATGCCTGCAGGACGCCGAAGCGCTCGGGCGCGACGGGTGACCCCGGTCGCTCCGTTCTCTCGAGGTCTTCACGCGCGACCTCGCGCGCGAGCTTGGGTGGATCGCCCTCATGCCGCTCGCGAGTGAGCTGAAGCGCGCCCTTCACGATTCTGCGGAGCTCTGGCGGCGACTGGGGCACGGCCCGTCCCTCCTGGCGGAGGATCCAGCGGGCGAGGGCCTCGAGGCTCGCGTAGTCGGTCACGAAGACGCCGTCCTCGAGACGGCCGGCGCGGCCGTAGACACGCTCGACCCACCAGGCCACGTCGCCGGCCACCTCCATCCGCGCCTCGCCGACGGACTCGCCGAACTGCCAGTCCGGGCGACCGCGGAACGCCTCGATGTCGAACTCCGGGGGAAGGCGGAAATCGCGTTCGCGTCGCGTGGCCAGGCGGAGGTCGCCCTGGATGCGCGAGACCCGGAAGGTGCGCTCGGCAGCCCGATCGTGGTCTCGTCCGATCACATACCAGCGGCCGCGGTCGAGGAGCAGCGCGTACGGGTCGATCGTCCGCTCGCGCTCTTCGTTGCGTGACATCGACCGGTACCGGAACTTGACCGTCCGCTGCTTGGAGATTGCGCTCTCAAGCTTGGCCAGCCGACCCGGCGTCTCCGGGGAGTAGTCGATGTCGTGGATCTCGACCCGATCAGCAGTCCCGCTCGGCGACTCCTCGAAGCCGGGACGGCCTAGCGCGAGGTTCTGCAGCGCGAGCCGCAGCGGCTCGGCGTAGGCGAAGTTGCCCTCGAGCAGGTAGAGGCAGGTCTGGAGCGCCGCGAGCTCCTCGTCGGAGAGCTCGAGCGGCGGCAGGAAGTAGCGCTCCGAGCGGAGCGTGTAGAGCTCCTCGCCCGTGAACTCGTCACGTTGGGAATCGAGCGGGACGCCGAGCGTGATCAGCTCCGAGCGGTCGGAGTAGAAGCGCCGAGCGAAGGCCTCGTCCGACATCTCCGAGTAGCCCTCGACGTTTCCCTTCACGTCGCGGGCGGTCAGCGCACGCCGCTCCGCCATCAGGAAAGCGACGAGCGAAAGCTGCCGGATGAGCTTGTCGGTGTCGTGTGACACGGCCGGCCTATTCTGTCGAATCGCGAATCGTTGCCGTCTCCGGCAACTTCAAAAGGGACTTTGTGACAGAAGCCCGGAAGCGTTATGCTCCCTCCCCAACGGGGTGTGGAAAAGCTGTTAATGCGCGCTTAACACAGCTTTGCCAGCGCTTAATCGAGGAGCTGCTACTTACAAATGGACGCGCAAAAGCTTGTAATTCAGAACCGTATGTATCAGTACTCACGGGCGATTTACCGCTCGATCAAGGATCTCGTCGACCCATACGTCCCGGCCGACCTGCAGGCTGAGCACCGGCGTGCCGTGCTCGCGGCGTGTGAGGACACGATGGAGCGCCTCGCGAGAGACCCCATGTACTTCTCGCGGCCGGATCGAGCGCTGTTCCAGGACATCCGCCGCTACTTCCCGATCACAGCCCAGGCGCAGGTCGCTTGGGTCGTCGAGGAAGGCGTGGGCGCTGCGGTCGCGTTCATCTCAGAGCAGATCGAGGCCGGAGCGTTCGACGGCGGTGCGCCGCGTTGCCGGGCGACGACGCGGAAGGGCAAGCCGTGCCAGCGCACGCCGCTCCCCGACCGCGACTACTGCCCCTCCCACCAACATCTAGAGACAGCCGCAGCTGCTTAGAGCGGTCTAACGCGCGGGAGTTATGCGGCGCGCGTAGGCGTTTTCGTAGCCCGCGTCCGCCGCTTCGGAGATCGCGTCCTGCGCCTCGCCGAGCGAGTTGTAGACGCCGCTGAAGACGACGTAGTAGCCGGGATGCAGGCTCGAGTAGCGCGCGGAATCGAGGACGCCGACCTCGGAAAGGTCCGCCTCGAGGCCCTGCTTCGCTTTCGCAACAGCAGCTTGGCGGCCGCTGGAGATCGGCAGTGAGGCCAGGACGAGCGTCCAGGCGCTCCGGTTCCGCGGCCACTCAATGAGCTTTCGTGGGCCGCGCCTCGTCGTTGTCGTCGCTCCCGTCTTGGTCGTCTCCGTCGGGACCGTCGGTCCGGCCGCGGTCGTCGGCGGAGTCGTCACCACCGTGGTCGGAAGCGGCGATGTGTCGCCGACGAGCGTCTCGCTGGAGGCGCTCTGGGCGTCTCGCGTCCAGATGATCGCGCCTGCAGCCGCGATTGCTGCGATGAGGAGCGCGAGGAGCGAGGGCCAGATCCAGTCGCCCGGATACCAGCGAAGCCGGCGGCGCCAGCCTTGGGCCAGCGCGGGAACCACCCCGGGCGGGTGGAGACGAAGTCCGCACTCGACGCAGTACTCCTGCATGCGATCGACGGGGCTCCCGCAGCGGGGGCAGCGCGCTTCCGGCTCGGCCACTCCTAGGCCTCCGCGGGCTCTTTGGGGGCCGGCTCGGGCTGCGTGTCGGCAGGCAGCTCGGGCGGGCCGGCGTCGACGGCGCTTCCGCAGTGCCCGCAGAACTGCACGTTCGCAGGAAGCGGAGACCCGCACCGCGCGCAGGAGACCACGGGCCGCGGCCCGACCGGTCGCCCGCAGTTGGCGCAGAAGTGGGTGCCCCACGAGATGGGCGCGCCGCACTCACACCGTGCAGCGGAATGGCCGCCGGCGCTCGAGAGCAGCGCGGCCAGCTCGTCGAGCCGCTCCTCGAGCGCCACAAGCTCGGCACAGCGCTCGGTCACGAGCTCGACGCGAAAGCGATCGCGGCGGAACATCTCGAAGACGAGCCCGCCCAGATCGCGAATGCGTTCTTCGCGCTCGCGCAGCAGTAGGCGGCGCTCGCGCTTGAGCGCCTTCGGGCCCGTCGTGCGCCGCGGCGCAGCTCCGGCCGATTCAGCCCGGCGAAATGGCCCCCAGCCTGCCATCGAGGACCGAATCTAGCTGACAGCCCTGCGGGCCACGACCGCCGGGAGTTGAAACTACGAGCGGTTGACGATGACCACGTGCTGCTCGGTCAACTCCCGCACGGCATACGCGGGGCCCTCCCGCGTGTTGCCTGAGTCCTTGACGCCGCCGTACGGCATCTGATCCGCGCGGAACGTCGGCGCCTCGTTGACCGTGACGCCGCCGAACTCGAGCTCCTCGGCAGCACGAAGCGCGTTGTCGAGGCTCGTCGTGAAGATGCCGGCCTGGAGGCCGTACTTCGTCCCGTTCGCGAGTGCCAACGCCTCGTCGAGCGTCTCGTAGGGATTGATCGTCACGACCGGGCCGAAGACCTCTTCGCAGGACACCTTCAGCTCCGGGCCCGCGTTCGCGATCACGGTCGGCCGGATCAGCTCTCCCTCGAGCTCCCCGCCCGTGAGGATCTCGGCGCCGGCCTGCCGCGCCTCGTCGATCCACTCGAGGATCCGCTCGCGGGCATCCTCGTCGATCACGGGGCCCACGTCCGTGTCCTCGTCGGCCGGGTCGCCGACCACGAGCTGCTCGACCTTGGGAACGAGCCGCTGGACGAAGTCGTCGTAGGCGGTGCGCTGCACGTAGACGCGCTGAATCGAGATACAGCTCTGACCCGCGAAGGAGAAACCATGTTGTGCGGTCGCGCCGGCAGCCGCCTCGATGTCGGCGTCGGCCTCGACGATCATCGGCGTCGAGTTGCCGAGCTCGAGGTTGACGCGCTTGCGCGGCGCGCGCTCCCGCAGCTTCCAGCCAACGGCGCTCGAGCCCGTGAAGGTCAGCGCCTTCACGCGCTCGTCCTCCACGAGCACGTCGCCGATGTCCGACGACGGGCCGACCACGACGTTGAGCCAGCCGGGCGGCAGCCCCGCCTCGGTCTCGAGCTCGGCCAGGAGCAGCGCCGACAGGGGCGTCTGGCCGGCCGGCTTCAGCACGACGGCGCAACCTGCAGCAAGCGCGGGCGCAATTTTGTGCGCGACGAGGTTGAGCGGGAAGTTGAAGGGGCTGATCGCCCCGACGACGCCGATGGGCCTCCGGAGCGTGTACGCGAACTTCCCCTCGCCGGCCTGTGACGCGTCCATCGGGACGATCTCGCCGGCGAGCTTTCGCGCCTCGACGGCAGCGAACGTGTAGGTCGACATCGCCCGCGACGCCTCGATCTTCGCGGACTTCAGCGGCTTGCCCGCCTCGTCGGAGATCAGGCGGGCGACCTCGTCGTGGCGGCGGCCGAGCGCTCCGGCGACGCGGACGAGGATCTCGGCGCGCTTGTGCGCGGGCAGCGGCTCCTCCATCGCGGCTTCGGCGGCGTCGATTGCGCGGCGCGTCTCCTCCGCGCCTGCTTTCGCCACCCGGCTGACGACCTCGCCGGAGTAGGGCGAGCGCACCTCCTGCCACTCGCCGGTCTCGATCCACTCGCCGGCGACGAGAAGCCTTCGCTCGGTCGCCGTGACAGCCATATCCTGAAGCCTATGCCTCCCGAGACGCGCTACGCGCGCAGCGGTGACCTCAACATCGCCTACCAGACCGTGGGCGACGGGCCGCTCGACCTCATCCTCGTCCACGGGTGGGTGCAGAGCTTCGATCCGAGCTGGGAGATCGAAGAGCTGAGGCGGTTCTACGAGCGGCTCGCGTCCTTCTCGCGGTTGATCCTGTTCGACAAACGCGGCGTCGGGCTGTCAGACCGCGTGATGCTCGACGACCTGCCCACGCTCGAGACCCGCATGGACGACATGCGGGCCGTGATGGATGCCGTCGGCTCGGAGCGCGCCGCGGTGCTCGGCCATTCGGAGGGCGCCGCCATGGCCGCGCTCCATGCGGCCACGTATCCCGAACGAACGACGGCGCTGGTGATGGTCGGCGGCTTTGCGAGGTTCAGGGAGGCGCCGGACTACCCGCTGGGGATGAGCGACGAAGCACTGGTCAGGAAGAAGCGGGCGATCACGGAGAGCTGGGGCAGCGAAGCGGTGCGCCGCGTTCTCCGGCAGCTGGCGCCCTCGATCGCCGACGACGAAGAACAGGTTCAGGTGTACACGCGCGCGGCGGCGCGCGGGGCCAGTCCCACGGCGGCCACCGCGCTGATGCGGATGAGCGCCCAGATCGACATTCGAGAGGTGTTGCCCGCCATCCGAGTCCCGACCCTGGTCATGCACCGTGCCGACGAGGCTCTCGCGGAGGAAAGTCGAGACGTCGGCGAGCGGATCCCGAGCGCCAAGGTCGTCGAGCTCCCCGGCGTCGATCACATGCCGTGGCTGGGCGACCAGGACGCTGTCCTCGACGAGGTCGAGGAGTTCCTCACCGGCGCCCGGCCGCACCCGGCGCTCGACCGCGTCCTCGCCACGGTGCTGTTCACGGACATCGTCGGCTCGACCCAGCTGGCCGCAGACCTCGGCGACCACCGCTGGCAGGCGCTCCTCGAGCAGCACAACGCGCTCGTCCGTCGCGAGCTCGCCCGCTTCCGCGGCCGGGAGGTGAATACCGCAGGCGACGGCTTTCTGGCGACGTTCGACGGACCGGCCCGGGCGATCGCGTGCGCGTGCGCGATCCGCGACGGCTCACGGTCGCTCGGCCTCCAGATTCGCTTCGGGCTCCACACGGGCGAGCTGGAGCGGCATGGGTCCGATGTCCGCGGCATCGCGGTGCACACCGGCGCCCGGGTGGCGGCCATGGCCGGATCGGGCGAAGTCTTGGCCTCGAGCACGGTCAAGGATCTCGTTGCGGGCTCCGGGCTCGAGTTCGAGGACCGTGGTTCCCACGAGCTGAAAGGGGTTCCGGGCGAGTGGCGCTTGTACGCCGTTGCGAATGCCTGATGCGCTGACCGTCGAGGTCCCCGACGTCAGCTATGCCTGGAGCGGCGACGTCGCCATCGCCTACCAGGTCGTCGGCGAGGGCTCGCAGGACGTCGTCTTTCTCCCGTTCCTGGCCAACATCTACACGCTGTGGCACGCGCCCGGTTTTGCGGCGTTCGCCCGCCGCCTTGCCGGCGAGCGACGGCTCATCGTCGTCAATCCGCGCGGCGTCGGCCTCTCGGATCGTCCTCGCGGGTTCACCGTCGAGTCCCGGATGGACGACATCCGGGCCGTGCTGGACGACCTCGGGAGCGAGCGTGCGGCGCTTCTCGGCTGGGCGGAGTCGGCGGCCACGTGCGTGCTCTTCGCGGCCTCGTACCCTGATCGCGTCTCCCAGCTCATCCTCTACAACGCCTGGGGCCGCCACGTGCCTGCACGCGGGGAGCGGGAACGCGAGCTTCTCGGGCTACGTGAAGCTCGAGAACGATGGGGCAGCCGCGACGACCTCGAGGCCATGGCGCGCCGAATCAATCCGCAGTGGAGCGACGACCGCGAATACCTCGACTGGTTCGTCTGGCACCACCGGCTCACCGCAAGCCCGGCGGCGTGGGCCGAGTTTCGCCGCATGCAGATCGACCTCGACGTCGGCGACGTCCTTCCGGCGGTTCGCGTTCCCACGCTCCTGATCTCGAAGGAGTTCATCCGACAGGAGGGTGAGCTCATCGCCGAGTCGATCCCGGACTCTGAGCTCGTTCTCGTCCCCGGCGAGGGAGGAGCGATCCAGGAGAACGACTATCCCGCCGAGGCGATCGAGGCGTTCCTCGCGGGAGCGCGGCCGCAGCAGATCCCCGACACGGTGCTGGCGACCGTGCTGTTCACGGATCTCGTCGGCTCGACGCAGCGGGCTGCGGCGCTCGGAGACAGGGCCTGGCGCGAGCAGCTCGAGCGTCACAACGCCGTTGTCCGGCGAGAGCTCGAACGCTTCCGCGGCGTTGAGCTCGACACCGCCGGCGACGGCTTCCTGGCTCGCTTCGATGGCCCGGTGCGGGCGATTTTCTGCGCCCGCGCCATCGTCGGCCAGGTGCGGTCACTCGGCCTCGAGCTTCGGGCAGGGATCCACACCGGCGAGTGTCAACGGGTGCAAGACAAGCTCGCGGGCATCGCCTTGAACGTTGGTGCCCGCGTGTCCGCGGCGGCGGGCCCCGGCGAGGTGCTCGTCTCCGGCACCGTCAAAGACCTCGTCGCCGGCTCGGGGATCGAGTTCGAAGACCGCGGCTCGCACGAGCTGAAGGGCGTCCCTGGCGAGTGGCGCTTGTACGCTGTTTCGAATGCCTGATGCGCTGATTATCGACGCTGTCCGAAGCCCGATCGGCAGGCGCGACGGAACCCTTTCCAAGATCCGAGGCGACGAGCTCTCCGCCCAGATCCTCAACGGCCTCGTGGAGCGCAATGACCTCGATCCCGCCGAGGTCGAGGACGTCCAGATGGGCTGCGTGACGCAGATCGGCGAGCAGGGCTGGAACATCGGCCGCATGGCGCCTCTCGTCGCCGGCTGGCCGGAGACGGTGTGCGGCACGACGGTCGATCGCCAGTGCGGCTCCTCGATGCAGACGAACTTCAACGCGGCCGCGGCGATCTGGTCCGGCCAGCTCGACGTCGTCGTCTCGGCGGGCGTGGAGATGATGTCGCGCGTCCCGATGGGCTCGAACGGAGGCGACCTCTCGGAGAAGCTCACAGACCGGTGGCAGATCGTGCCGCAGGGGATCTCCGCCGAGGTGATCGCCGAGGAGTGGGGGCTCTCGCGGGAGGAGCTCGACGCCTACTCGCTGGAGTCGCACCTGCGCGCTATTCGGGCGATCGACGAGGGCCGCTTCGAGCGCGAGATCGTGCCCGTGGAGCTCGAGAACCCGCACGTCGGGGTGCTCTTCGCCGTCGACGAGACGCCCCGTCGGGACACGTCGGCGGAAAAGCTTGCGGCGCTTGCTCCGGCCTTCATCCCCGACGGGAAGGTCACGGCCGGCAGCTCGAGCCAGATCTGCGACGGCGCCGCCGCGGTGCTCGTGACCTCGGAGGCTGCCGCGTCCCGCCTGAGCCTGGAGCCACGCGCGCGCTTCGTCTCCTTCGGGCTCTTCGGCGTCGATCCCTACCGCATGCTGCACGGCAACCCGCAGGCGTGCGCGAACGCCCTCGAGCGCGCCGGGCTCACCTGGGACGACATCGCGGTCATCGAGGTCAACGAGGCCTTCGCGTCGGTCGTGCTCCAGTTCCTGAAGGACACGGGCCTCGAGGAGCGGCGTGAGGACGTCAACCCGAACGGCGGCGGAATCTCACTGGGACATCCGCTCGGGGCGACCGGTGCCCGGGTGACGGCGACGCTGCTCGGTGAGCTCGAGCGGCGGAACGAGCATTACGGCGTCGCCTGCATGTGCATCGGCTTCGGCCAGGCGATCGCCGCGGTCATCGAGCGCGTTTGACGCATTGGTTGCTGGTTCGCGGGCGCGGCGAGCGTCCGCTGGACGCCCATGTCGAGCCGGCGGCGATCCAGGCTCACTCGTCGTCGAAGCGGCCCTCCGTCCAGCCCGGCGAGCTCGCGATCCTCTACGCGGCCGTCTGGCAGGCGATCTTCGGGGTCGTCGAGGTCGCCGGCCCGCCGGAGAACGATCCGACGAAGACGCGCTGGTCGTGGCGATTCCCGATCCGGCCGCTCGTCGCCGTCCGCGATCTCCACGACGCGCCGCCGGTGGAGGCGGCAGGGATCTTTCCGCAGAGCCTCTGGCGCCATTCGCACATCCGTCTCACGGACGTGCAGTTCGCCGCAGCGCGCGAGCTGATCGAGGCCGGGTCAGGCCGCGAGAGTAGTACCGGCCGCTCGCCGCGGAGGAGCTGCAGCGCCGCACCGGTGAGAGCGACCACCAATAGGCCCGCGAGAGCCAGTCCGAGGATGAGCCTTCTGCGCCTCATTCGTTCCTAGACGCCCGGGCCGCGCACTTTCTTCCCATAGGCTTGCGCGCCGATGGAGATTCGTCGTGTTGGCGTCGTAGGGCTAGGGACGATGGGGGCGGGGATCGCGCAGGTCAGCGTCCAGTCCGGTCATGACACCGTCGGCCGGGAGATCTCGCAGGAACTGAACGAGCGCGCCCGCTCGACGATCGATCGCTACCTGGGCCGGGCGGTCGAGAAAGGGCGGATGACCGAGGCCGAGAAGGACGCGGCGCTCGAGCGGCTCACGCTGACGACCTCGCTCGAAGAGCTCGCCGACTGCGACCTCGTCATCGAAGCGATCGTCGAGGAGCTCGAGCCGAAGCGCGAGCTCTTCGCCGAGCTCGAGCGGATCTGCCGGCCGGACGCGATCCTGGCCACGAACACCTCTGCGCTGTCCGTGTCCAAGATCGCCGAAGCGACGCAGCGTCCGGAGCGGGTGATCGGCATGCACTTCTTCAACCCCGCGCCGGTTCTGCCGCTCGTCGAGATCGTCCGGGCCGAGAAGAGCTCCGACGGGGCGGTCGATGCCGCCTACGGGTGGGCGGAGCGAGCGGGCAAGCAGCCGGTTCGCTGCAACGACACGCCAGGCTTCATCGTCAACCGCATCCTCATTCCGCTCCTGAACGACTGTGTGCGTGTCCTCGACGAGGCGGGCGTGAGCCCTGAGGATCTCGACAAGGCGATGACGAACGGCGCCGGTTGGCCGATGGGCCCGTGCGCGCTCGTCGACCTCGTGGGGATCGACATCCACGTGCACGCGTCGGAGGCGCTGCACCAGGCGCTCGGCGAGGAGCGGATGGCGCCGCCTGAGCGCCTGCTCGACATGCAGCGCCAGGGGAAGCTGGGCCGGAAGACCGGCGAGGGCTTCTTCACGTACTCCTAGGCTCTCCTAAGCGGGCCGCATCCGGATCCCCAGCCTCCGCGCGACGAACGCGATGCTCGAGCCCTGGACGATGACGGAGAACGCGACGACGACGTAGACGATGTCGTAGATGCGGTCGGCGTCCTCGACGGCGGCGAGCACGGCGAAGGCCGCGAGGAGGATCGGGACGGCGCCACGCAAGCCGCTCCAGATCACGAAGAGGCGTTCGTTCGTTCGCATGTGCACCGGCAGCAACAGCGGCCCGACCGCCAGCGGGCGCGCGACGAGCGCGAGGATCACCGCGAGCGCCAGTCCTTCCAGCAGTCGCGAACTGGTGAGCAAGTCGGTCACGTCGACGGTGAGCCCGAGTGCGACGAAGACGACGACCTCCGCGAGGCTCGCCAGCGAGGTGTGGAAGCGCTCGATCTCGTCTCGCAGAGGCACGTCTGCGTCGCCGAGCAGCACGCCCGCCACGAACACCGCGAGGAAGCCGGAGCCGTGTGCCGTGGCGGCGGCGCCGTAGATGACGCCTGCTGCGGCGAGCGTCCGAAGCGGATAGAGGCCGGGGTTCGGGAGGGAGAACCGGAGCAGCGGTCGCATTGCCGCCGCGCCGACGAGCCCGAACGCGAGCCCGACGCTCATCTCGACGGAGAACTCCTGGACGACGACCCAGAACGACGCGTCCGCGTTCTGGGCCAGCTCGATCATCCCGATCATGAGTGCGATCCCGACGGGGTCGTTCACGCCCGACTCGCCCTCGAGGATCGTCCCCGCCCGGCCGCGGATCTCCGTGTCGCCGAGCACGGAGAACATGACGGCAGGATCGGTCGGTGCAAGCGCTGCGCCGAGGATGCCGGCCGTCGTCCACGAGAAGTCGAACAAGTAGTGGGCTGCGACCGCGAGCACGCCGGCGGTTGCAAACGTGCCGAGCACCCCCAGCGTGAAGATCGGCACCGCGGCGACTCGGAAGCGGCGCCACCCGACCAACGTCCCGCCGTTGAAGAGGATGACGATCACGGCGACGACGCCGATCCGCTCGACCTCCTTGATCGAGAGGCGTTCGCCGAGCTCCGGGAAGAGATCCGAGGCGATCGCGGCGAGCAGGAGGAAGACGCCGGGCTCCGGCACGGGGAAGCGCTCGTTCAGCTTCGTCGCGAGCAGGGCGAGGAGCAAACCGCCCGCGACGACGAGCACGATTGCCCCGAAACCAGCGAGTTCCTCCAACCTCTAAACCCTTTCCTTACAAATCACTGAACGAAGTCAAACCGCGCGTGGCGATACTGACGCGATGCGCCGCGCAACGGTCATCCTTGCCGTCTCCTCGATCGGAGCCTCGCTGGTTGCTGCTGCAGCCGCCGCCGGCCCCCCGGCCATGGAGGACGGAACGCTCTCGGTCCGCGACGGCCGAGCGACGATGCTCGTGCGCGTCAAGGGCAGCATCATCGGCCGCCTGGCGAAGGGCAAGCTGACGGTGACCGACTCCGCGACGCCGGCCACGATCATCGTTCGGGGCTGGGAGACCAAGGTTCCGCTTCCCGGCCGGACGACCGTATACAGCGGCAAGGGCATTCGCTTCCGCATCGCGGCCGATCGCAAGGTCACAGTCAGGCTCAACGGCCGGGGTCTGAACTACACGGTCGTGGGACGCGGGGACGGCTGGTTGGACGGGCTCGGCGATCCCACGAAGGGGATCTTCTTCGACGGCTCGTACTCGCTGAACGCCGAGCCGTACCACTCGATCCCGGACGATAAGGCGCAGTTCTTGCTGGCGTCTCCGAAGCCGCCCGGCTCGGGCGCGAGCGGGTAGTCCGCGGAGTCTGGCATCCTGGAAGGCGCGATGGCAGCTGCTGACGCGCAAACGGTTCTTGTGGTCGAAGACGAGGCCTCGATCGCCTCGTTCGTGGCCATGTACCTTCGGAACGCCGGCTTCGAGGTTCAGGTCGCGCCGAACGGCCGCGACGCGCTGACGAAGGCGGAGAACGGCGCTCCCGCTCTGGTCGTCCTCGACCTGATGCTCCCGGACATCGACGGGATCGAGGTGTGCCGTCGGATTCGCCAGAAATCAGACGTGCCGATCCTCATGCTCACGGCGCGCGACGAGGACATCGACAAGATCGTCGGGCTCGAGGTCGGCGCTGACGATTACCTCACGAAGCCGTTCAACCCACGCGAGCTCGTCGCGCGTGTGAAGTCCATCCTCCGCCGGGCCACGCCCGAGCGGCGCGAGCAGAAGACGACGCAGATCCGCCACGGAGACCTGCTCGTCGACGCCGGCCGGCGGGAGGTTCACGTCAACGAAGAAGACATCCAGCTCGCGCCGAAGGAGTTCGACCTCCTTTGGGAGCTGCTCGATCACAACGGGCTCGTCCTCACGCGCGACCAGCTCCTCGAGCGCGTTTGGGGCTACACGTTCGCCGGCGACACGCGCACGGTGGACGTCCACATCCGCCAGCTCCGGCGCAAGCTCGGCGACGCGTCCCCGATCGTGACCGTGTGGGGCGTCGGCTACAAGGCCTCTCCCGCCAAGGACGCCTCCAAGAACACGGTCAGCGCCTAAGGACCCCGCATGTTCAGGTCGCTGCGCTTTCGGCTGCCGGCCCTCTTCCTCGCGGGCGCCGCACTGGCCGGGCTCGTCTCGACGATCATCTCGGTCGGCCTCTTCCAGGACTACACCCAGGATCGGCTGCTGGCCGAGCTGCGCCGTGAGGCGCAGGGGCTGACCAGCCTCTACGCGGAACAGGCGCGGAAGGTCGTCGAGGCGCCGGAGGGGTCGAAGGTCATCCCGCTGGCAACACGCCGGCTCGAGGATGCGAGCGGCAGCTCGCTCTACTGGGCTGGGGGACGGGTCTTCTACGGGCAGTCCTCAGGTCTCCGCCTGCTGCCGAAAAACCCGGTTCCGTACAGGGACGGACGGATCAGAACGTTCGAGTTCACGCCGCCCGACGCCGGCCACGAGTATCTCGCGGTCTCCTCGCCGCTGCAGCTCGGTCGTGGCGAGCCGTACTTCGGTGCGCTGATCGTGGCCAAGCCCAAGGCCGAGCTGCGGGACCGGTGGGTGACGCTGGTCGAGCGGCTGGCCCTCGCCGGCATCGTCGGGATCCTCGTCGCCGGTGCTCTCGCCTGGTACCTGTCACGCCGCATCACCGAGCCCGTTCTCGCTCTGACCGAGGCGGCCGATGAGATCGCCGAGGGCCACTACGACGTCAAGCTCCCGCCGGTGCGCGGTCACGACGAGATCGGCCTCTTGTCCGCGCGCTTCGGCCAGATGGCCGAGCGGCTCCAGGAGGCCGAGGAGCTCGAGCGCAACTTCCTGATGACCGTCTCGCACGAGCTGCGCACGCCTCTGACCGCGATTCGCGGGCACGTCGAGGCGCTCCGCGAAGGCGTCGCGCAGGACGAGGCCTCTCGCAGCGAGTCACTCGAGGTCATCGCGGCCGAGGCGGGGCGGCTGGAGCGGCTGGTCGGCGACGTGCTCGACCTGGCCAAGCTGGACACGCGCCGCTTCACGCTGCGCCAGGAAGAGGTCGACATGGCCCGGCTGCTGGAACGTGCGTATGGAGCGTTCTCGGAGGAGGCTCGACGACGCGGAATCGACTACGAGAGTGAGATCAGCGCTCGCCCGGTCATCGTGGCGGACGGGGACCGCGTCTTGCAGATCATCTCCAACCTGCTCT
Source organism: uncultured Actinomycetes bacterium (assembly GCA_963842235.1). Lineage (GTDB taxonomy): Bacteria > Actinomycetota > Thermoleophilia > Gaiellales > Gaiellaceae > JACDAN01. The sequence continues at coordinate 808,973 of CAWJFT010000001.1, forward strand.
CGAACGCCTTCCGCTGGACGCCGGACGGCGGTCGCGTCGAGCTCGCGCTCGACCAGCAGAACGGGCTCGTCTCCGTCGCCGTCCAGGACACCGGCCCTGGCATTGCCGCAGACGAGGTCGACCGGATCTTCCGCCCCTTCTGGTCGCGCGACGGCGGCGGTACGGGTCTCGGCCTCGCAATCGCCCGAGAGCTCGCGACGGCGCACGGCGGCCGCATTGAGTTGCAGACCGAGCCCGGCCGCGGCACGCGCTTCGAGCTCGTCCTGCCGCTCAGCCCGCGCGTCTGAGGATCAGCCGTTCGAGGAGCGGCGGTCCTGCGCGTCCTCGATGCGGTGGACGCTGGCGCCGCCCTTCTCCGTGAGACTCCGCTCCAGCCGTGCCAGGCGTTCGTCGACGCCTTGCCATCCGGAGGTGATCAGATCGACGAGCAGCGCGAGGTCGTCGACTCGCGCATGGCGCTCGGCCAGGCTGTCTCCCTCTATCCGCTCGAGCCGGCGGATCGTCTGGTTGGCGAGGCCGCGAACCTCCGCGAGCTGGCGCGCGACGGGCAGCGCCTCGGCTTTGAGGCCTTCCTGGACCGCGTCGCCGATCTTGCCCGGCAGCGAGGCCTCGAGCTGCGCCGCCAGCTCAGCGAGCTCTTCGATCTGGGCCCGGGCCCGCTCGAGCGCCGCGTCGATGTCTCCCGGCTGTGTCCGCGACTTGGCGGCCGCCTCCAGCCGCTCCCTGGCGCGCTCGACGGCGCTGTAGTCCATGCGACCAGGGTACCGTGCTCCTCGGATGGATACCGCCGAGCTCGAGTACGAGCTCCCGTCCGAGCTGATCGCGCAGCGGCCGCCGGAACGGCGAGACGATTCCCGGCTGCTGGTCTACGACCGAGCGACCGGAGAGGTTCGCCACCGGCGGTTCTCGGAGCTGCCCGAGGAGCTGCACGGCGAGCTCGTGGTCGTCAACGAGACGCGGGTGATCCCGGCGCGGTTGCGTCTGGAGCGGCCCGGCGGCGGGGAGGCGGAGGTGCTGCTCCTCGAGCCGGTCGGCCCTGACGGTGTGTGGGAGGGTCTGGCGCGTCCGTCCCGGAGGCTGCGAGCCGGCCAGCGGCTCGGACCGGTCGAGCTGCTCGAGCCGCTCGGCGACGGGCGGTGGCGGCTGCGGCTCGAGGGCGCGCCGGCGGGGGAGACGCCGCTTCCGCCGTACATCACCGAGCCGCTCGACGATCCCGACCGCTATCAGACGGTGTTCGCGCGAGAGGAAGGCTCGGCGGCGGCGCCGACTGCCGGGTTGCACTTCACGCCGGAGCTCCTCGACCGGCTCGATGTCGCGCGCGTCACGCTGCACGTCGGGCTCGACACGTTCCGCCCGATCGAGGTGGAGGCGATCGAAGAGCACGAGATCCACACGGAGCGCTACTCCGTCGAGCCGGGCGAGTGGAATCGGATCCGGGCGGCGGAGCGAGTGCTCGCCGTCGGGACCACGACGGTCCGGGTGCTCGAGACGCTGGCAAGTTACAACTTGTTACAAGCTTCTTCGGACCCCTCGCAGCCGCTGTCCCGGGCGGGCCGAGACGCTTCGAGCCGTGCAAGTAACAAGTTGTTACAAGGGCGGACCGGGCTGTTCATCACGCCGGGATACGAGTTCAAGCGAGTCGACTCGATGCTCACGAACTTCCACCTGCCCCGGTCGACGCTCCTGGCACTCGTGATGGCCTTCGCGGGCGTGGAGGAGACGCGGCGCCTGTACGAGCTCGCGATCGCCGAGCGCTACCGCTTCTACTCGTTCGGCGATGCCATGCTGATCCGATGAAGACATGTCTAGCACATGTGATACCGTGCGGAACCATGGCGATGATTCAAATTCGCAACGTCCCCGATCACCTGCACCGGGAGCTAAAGGCACGCGCCGCAAGAGAAGGACTGACCCTGTCCGACTACCTCTTGCGGATGGCGGAACGAGAGGCTGGACGTCCGACGATTGAAGAGCTCAGCGCCCGAATCCGCCGCCGCGGACGGGTGCAGTTGAAGGAATCACCGGAAGAGATCATCCGCCGCATGCGTGACGCCGCCGAGTGATCGTCCTCGACAGCTCGGCTGCAGTCGAATACCTACTCGGCTCGACCTCGGGAGAATGGGTTGAGGCACGCCTTGTCGCAGACCCCGATCTTCACGTTCCCCACCTTCTCGACCTCGAAGTGCTGAATACGCTCCGCCGCCTCGTGCGGATCCGTTCGGTGGCGCAGGCGCGGGCCGAGCAGGCGCTCGCCGATCTCGTGGATCTGGATTTGACCCGCTATCCGCATCTCCCGTTCATCGAGCGGATGTGGGAGCTGCGGGTGCACTTACCGGCATACGACGCAGTGTTCGCCGCCCTCGCCGAGGCGCTTGGCGCAACGTTGGTCACGACCGACCGAAGGCTCGCGCGAGCACCTGGTGTCCGGGCCGACATCGTCACGCCGTGAGCTTCCAAGCCATCGCGATCGATGGCGCTGCGCGCGCCGGCGTCCTCGAAACCCCGCACGGCGAGGTGCCGACGCCGGCGTTCATGCCCGTGGGGACCAAGGGGACGGTGAAGACCCTGCACCCGGACGAGCTGCGCGACCTCGGGGCGCACATCCTCCTCGGTAACACGTACCACCTGCACTTCCGTCCGGGCGACGAGCTGATCGCGGAGCTGGGCGGCCTCCACGCCTTCATGGGCTGGGACGGGCCCATCCTCACCGACTCGGGCGGCTTCCAGGTCTTCTCCCTCCGCGACACCCTGCTCTCGGTCGACGACGATGGCGTCACCTTCCGCTCGGTCTACGACGGCTCGCCCGCCCGGCTCACGCCGGAATCGGTCGCACGGATCCAGTCCAATCTCGGCTCCGACATCGCCATGTGCCTCGACGTCTGCCCGCCGGCCGGCGTCCCGCGCGATGAGCTCGCGCAAGCGGTGCACAGGACCACCCGCTGGGCCCACCGTCAGCGCAAAGCCGCGCGTCCAGACACCCAAGTCCTCTTCGGGATCACGCAAGGAGCCTCCGACGCCGAGCTCCGCCGCCGCTCGATCGAAGAGATCACGGAGCTCGACTTCGACGGCTACGCACTCGGTGGCCTCTCCGTCGGCGAGCCGCGCGAGCTCACGCTCGACGCCACGGCATGGGCCGCCCCGCTCCTCCCGGAGGACCGACCCCGCTACTTCATGGGCATCGGCGACGCTGTGGGGATCATCGAGGTGATCGAGCGCGGCGTCGACATGTTCGACTGCGTGCTTCCGACGCGCACCGCGCGCACGGGCTCGGCGCTGACCTGGGAGGGCCGCCTCAACCTCCGCAATGCCCGCTTCGCACGTGATCCCCGCCCGCTGGAGGAGGGCTGCGGCTGCCCCGCCTGCACCCGGTTCTCCCGTGCGTATATCCGCCACTTGGTGAATCAGGAGGAGCTGCTCGGCCTTCGGCTGCTGAGTTTGCACAACCTTTACTTCGTTTTTGGCGTCACAGCCCAGGCGAGGGCAGCGATTGAGGCAGGAGAACTGGCATCCTTCAAGCGCCAAGCCCTCGAGCGCTTGGAACCCCCCAACTAAGGAACACAGGAGCCGAAGGCTAGGTATGAACGCGGGACCCCTGATCTTCCTCGTCGCGATGATCGCGCTGCTGTGGTTCGTCCTGATTCGGCCACAGCGGCGGCGCCAGGCGGTGCAGCGGGATTTGGTCAGCCAACTGACCGTTGACGACGAGGTCGTGACCGTCGGCGGCATGTTCGGTCGGGTGCGCTCGGTCGCCGACGACCACGTGCTGCTGGAGATCGCGCCGGGGACCGAGGTCCGTCTCGCCAAGGAAGCGGTCACGGGGGTCATCCAGAAGGACGAGCAATTGCCCGCTGAGGCGGAAAACCCCGGCTAACCTAGCCCTTCATACGTGTCTGACCGTCGTTCTCACCTCATCCTGACCGGCTTCATCCTTGCGGCGCTGCTTGCCGTCGTCGCGATGGCGCTCCCGCAGTCGCCCATACACAGGAAGGTGAACCTCGGCCTCGACCTCCAGGGCGGCCTCGAGGTCGTCCTTCGCGCAGTTCCGCCCAAGGGTCACACCCTGACCACTTCGGACATGGACAGGTCGGTCGAGATCATGCGCAACCGCGTGGACAAGCTCGGCGTCTCCGAGCCCGAGATCCGCAAGCAGGGCAACGACCAGATCGTGATCCAGCTCCCCGGCGTGACGAACCCGGGCGACGCGCTCAGGCTGATCGGCAAGACTGCGCAGCTCTGGCTCTTCGACACGCAGGCGGATGCCGCCGAGCCGACGGCCACGACCCAGGGCTTCGTGACCGTGCTTCAGCCCTCGGACGATCTCTACCAGCTGCTGAAGTCGATTCAGGGCCAGGCGAAACAGGGCACGCCCGAGGAGTACTACCTCGTCGACCCGACTGCGCCGAAGGGCAAGCAGGTGCTCCTCGGCCGGCAGCCCCAGGACACGCAGGAACGGCTCATCCAGGCCTGGAAGGCGCTACCCGGAAACGCGGCCAAGCCTTTCCCGAAGCGCTTCAAGTTCTTCGCAGTGCCCCAGCACCGGATCGTCCTCAACTGCGGAATCGGAGAGCGCTACTGCCCGGGCGTGAACGAGGCGCCGCCGACGCGGAACTACTACTACCTCTTCAAGTTCGACCCCGACTCGAAGACGCACCCGATTCCGGAGATGACCGGCGCCGATCTGAAGCTGGACGGCACGCGACAGGACTTCTCGCAGACCGAGGGCCCGATCGTCCTCATGCAGTTCACGGACAAGGGCGGCGACAAGTTCCACGAGATCACGCGTGACCTGGCAGCGCGCGGACAGACCGCCGCGAACCAGACCGGGAACGACGCAGCGGCGCTGCAGAGCTTTGCGATCGTGCTCGACCGCGAGATCAAGTCGGCGCCGACCATCGATTGGAAGCAGAACCCGGACGGAATCGCCGGCGGCAGCGCGCAGATCACCGGCATCGGCGACGTCGGCGAGGCAAAGGACCTCGCGCTCGTCCTCCAGACCGGTGCGCTGCCCGTGGAGTTCGAGCAGATCGACCGCACAGACGTCTCCGCGACGCTCGGAAAGGACTCGCTGAACGAGGCCAAGCGGGCCGCCATCGCCGGCCTCCTCGTCGTCGCGCTCTTCCTTCTGATCTTCTACCGGTTCCTCGGTGTCGTCGCGGTCGCGGGGCTCGCGATCTACGCCGCTTTCCTCTACGCCGCCGTGATGCTCCTCAACGTCACGATGACGCTGCCCGGCTTCGCGGGACTGATCCTCACGATTGGAGTCGCGGCAGATGCGAACGTGGTCATCTTCGAACGCATCAAAGAAGAGGTCCGCGCCGGAAAATCGGTGCGGGCCGCAATCTCCGCCGGGTACAGCAAGGGCTTCCACACGATCGTCGACGCGAACGTCGTCACCGCGATCACCGCCCTGGTGCTGTTCACGGTGGCGACGGCGAGCGTGAAGGGCTTCGCCCTGATGCTCCTGATCGGTACGGCGATCTCGATGGTCACCGCGATCGCCGCGACACGAGCGATGCTCGGCCTGCTCGCCGGCTTCAGCTGGTTCGACAACCCGCGCTTCATGGGCGCGGCGGGGCAGCAGCACGGGAAGTGGCTGCAGATCGACTTCATGCGCAAGCGCTACATCTGGCTCGCGATCTCGGGCGCGGTGGTCGCGATCGCGGTCAGCTCGCTCGCTGTCAACGGGCTCAACCTCGGGATCGACTTCAGGGGCGGCACGCAGATCAACTTCCAGACGGCGCAGCCTCAGGCGCTCGACCAGGTTCGCTCCGCCGCGGGCGAGCTCGGACAGGCGAACGCGGTCATCCAGGGCCGCGGCCAGGCGACGGACGGGAAGTACTCGCGCTTCCAGATTCGGACGGAGGAGCTCTCGCGCACCGAGCAGGATCAGCTCTCACGCCAGCTGACGAGCCGGTTCGACGCGACGATCCGCGGCGTCGACAATGTCTCCTCGAGCTTCGGACGCCAGATCGCGGAGGGCGCGATCATCGCGATCATCGTCTCGCTGCTTCTGATCGTCCTCTACACGACGTTCAGGTTCGACTACAAGTACGCGATCCCGATCATCGCCGCGCTGGTCCACGACGTGATCATCACGGTCGGCGTCTACTCGCTGACCGGGCGGGAGGTGACGACGGCGACCGTTGCCGCGGTCTTAACCGTCCTCGGTTACTCGATCTACGACACGATCATCATCTTCGACCGCATCCGGGAGAACGTCCCGCTCATGCGCCGCTCGTCCTTCGCGACGATCGCGAACGTCTCGCTGTGGGAGACGATCCGCCGCTCGTTGGCGACGACGTTCATCACGCTGCTCCCAGTCGCCTCGCTGTTCATCTTCGGCGGCGACACGCTGAAGGACTTCGCGTTCGCGCTGCTTGTCGGAATCGGGTCGGGCGCGTACTCGTCGATCTTCATTGCCGCCCCGCTGCTGACGATGTGGAAGGAGCGCGAGCCGGAGTGGGCTCGGAAGAAGCACCTCGACGAGGGTGTCCCGGAGGACGGCGCGGGCGCCGAGGTGGCGCTCGAGGCCGCGGAGTCGATCGCAGCGGCCGAGCCGGCGCCGGAGCTCCCGCCGCCCATCGCGGCGACCGAGCCGAAGGCCGTCAACGGGCAGTCGAAGCGCGAGCAGCGGCGACAGCGCAGACGCGCGCGCCCACATGGCCGAGCCCGGTAGTAACGCCGCCTGGCGGGAGCTGGCGGAACGGATCTTCTTCTCCAGCGTCGGCGCCGTTGCACTGACAGCCGAGCGCGCGGATGCCCTCGCCGAGGAGCTCGCCGACCGGGGTCTCGCCCGCCGCGACGAAGCGAGGGCGCTGATCGACGACCTTTCCGCGCGCTGGCGCGGCGACGCCACGAGGATCGGTGAGAAGGCGGGGGCGACGCTCGAGATAATGTTCCGCGAGCTCGGCCTCGTGACGAAGGACGAACTCGAGGAGCTCGAGCTTCGCGTCGCCCAGCTGGAGCACCGGCTGCGGCTCCTGGAAGAGCCCCCTATGAAGGACTCTCCGCCCCCCGTGCAACACTGATTTCGTGGCGCAGGCGCCTCCGCGAAGCCTAGGGCGCATCTCCGAGATCGCGCAGGTCGCGGTCCGGCACGGCTTCGGCTACTTCTTCCACCGCAACCGCCTGAGCGACCTCGTTCCGGGCGACGGGCAGCCGGCGGCCGAGGACCTTCCCTCCGAGCGGGGCCGCCACCTCCGCGAGCTCCTGGACGAGCTCGGGCCGACCTTCGTCAAGTTCGGGCAGCTGCTCTCGATGCGGCCGGACGTGCTGCCGCCGGACATCATCGCCGAGCTGCGCGGGCTCCAGGACGACGTCTCGCCGTTCCCGTACGAGGAGGTCGAGGAGGTCATGATCGCCGAGCTCGGTCAGCCGGTCGAGCGGCTGTTCCGTGACTTCGATCCCGTCCCGATGGCAGCGGCGTCGATCGGGCAGGTCCATCGGGCGACGCTTCCCAACGGACGGGAGGTGGCGGTCAAGGTCCAGCGTCCGGGAGCGCCGCGGCAGATCGAAGCCGATTTGAACCTCATGTACCAGGCCGCGCGTCTTGCCAAGGAGCGCGTCCGGGCCCTCGACTTCATCGACGCCCAGGCGCTGGTGGACGAGTTCGCGCGATCGATCCGCCAGGAGCTCGACTACCGCGGGGAGGCCCGGAACGCCGAGACCTTCCGAAAGAACTTCGCGGGCCATCCGCATGTCCGCGTTCCGCGGGTCTACTGGAGCTACACGCGCCCGCGCGTCCTGACCCTCGAGTACATGGAGGGCACGCAGCTCGCTGACGTCGAGGTGCTCGGCTGGACGCCCGAGCAGCGGCACCGGCTGGCCGAGGTGCTCACCGAAGCGTGGATGACGATGATCTTTCGCCACGGGTTTGTCCACGGCGACCCGCATCCGGCGAACGTCCTCGTCTTCGCCCCTGATCGCATCGGGCTCGTCGACTTCGGCCTCGCCGGTCGGCTGACCGACGAGGACATCTCCAAGGCCACGGGCCTCTTCATCGACATCGCCCACGAGAACATCGAGGCGCTGCCGAAGCGCCTCGCCGAGCTCGGCGTCCGCTACCCGAAGGAGCGTGAGGAGGAGTTCACCGCGGAGCTCCGCGAACTGTTCTACCGCTACTACGGCGCGAGCCTGGCGGAGATCGACCCACAGCAGGTGATCCGTGAGGTCTTCGCGATGATCTACCGGATGAACCTGCGTCTCCCGACGCGGTTCGTGCTGCTCGACAAGGCGATCGCGACGCTGGCTGCGGTCACCATGGAGCTTTCGCCCGAGTTCAACGTGTTCGAGGTCGCGAAGCCGTATGCGCGCAGCCTGCTGCTCGGGCGCTACTCGCCCGGGCGGATCGCCTCGCGGGCTCGCCGTGAGTCGATCAACATGGCGCGGATCGCCAGTGAGTTGCCGTACCAGGTGCACGACATCCTCGAGGAGGTTCGCGACGGCCAGATCGAGGTCGGCTTCGTCCACAAGGGCCTCGACGAGTTCATGGGCAAGCTCGATGTCGCCTTTAACCGGCTCGTCATCGCCCTCGTCGTCGCCTCGGGCCTCATCGGCTCGAGCCTGATCGGGATCTTCGCTGAGAACGGGCCTCAGCTGCTTGGGCTGCACGTCTTGTCGGTCGTCGGCTTCATCGTCTCCGGGGTCCTGGGCCTTTGGCTTCTCTGGGGCGTTATCAGAAGCGGACGGCTCTAGTTCGAACGCCTGTCGATTTCTCGGCACAGATTTGCGCGAAAGGACATCTGGTTCCGCGCTGAGGGCGTTGGTAGCTTCGCCGGCATGTCGAATGCCCTGCTACTCGCCGAGCCTGAGCCCGCGACTCGCGGATTTCTCGAGCGCCACCTGAAGCAGGACGGCTTCGAGGTCGTCGAAGCCAACGACGGAGACGCGCTGGCGCTGCTCGATACTGCGCGGCCGGATCTCGTGCTCACCTCGGAGGCGCTCGCCGCCGACCTGTGCCGGCGTGCGGCCGACGTCCCCGTGATCGTGCTGGGACGACCGGACGCCGACGCCGTCGACAGGGTGCGCGCATTCGACGGCGGGTGCGACGACTACGTGGGACGGCCCTTCCACTACGAGGAGCTGCTGGCTCGGATCCGGGCGGTGCTGCGCCGAGCCTCGCCGCCGGAGAGCGACTGCATCCAGGTCGGCACGCTGGTGATCGATCGGGCCGCGCGGCGTGTGACCGTGGCCGGTCAGGCGGTTCCTCTCGCGGCCAAGGAGTACGAGCTGCTCCTCAAGCTTGCCCGCGAGCCGAAGCGGGTCTTCACAAAGGAGCAGCTCTTGAGGGACGTCTGGGGCTTCCGCTCGCTCGGCCGAACGCGCACGTTGGACTCGCACGCTTCGAGGCTGCGGCGGAAGCTCGCTGCGGCGGGCGGCGACCTCGTTCGCAACGTCTGGGGGGTGGGCTATTCGCTGACGGATTAACTAAATAGGCGCATGCTCGAGGTCGAGCAGGAGGCGCTTACGTTCCAAGCCGCCGCCGTAGCCCACGAGGCTTCCGGTCGACCCGACCACCCGGTGGCACGGGAGCACGATCGGGACCGGGTTGCGGTTCATGATCGTCCCGACGGCGCGGGCGGCCTTTGGCCGGCCGCTGCGAACCGCGAGCGAGCCGTAGGTCGTGACCTCGCCGTAGGGCACACGGGCGAGGTGCTCGAGGACGACCCGTGAGAACTCCGAGCGGCCGCGTAGGTCGACCGGCAGGTCGAAGTCGTGGCGCCGGCCCTCGAAGTACTCGTCCAGCTCCCGCTTGACCGGGTCGAGCGGACGCGGTGTGCGCAGCACCCGCGAGCCGAACGAGCGGGCGAGCTCCTCGATCTGGCGCTCCGGCTCGGGGTCGTAGGAGATCCGGCAGAGGCCGAGCTCGGTTACGGCAACGAGCAGCGGCCCGACCGGCGTGTCGGCGATGTCGTAGGAGACGTCGACCAGTCCGGCCGCGGCGGCAGCGTCGCGGAACCGCTGGTCGAGCGCCTCGGGGACGGCGTTCATGTCAGCCTCCTTCGGAGCCGGCGCACTCCCGAGGAGGCCGCCTGTCGGGCGGCGTCCTCGCTGGAATCGAGCGCGTCGGCGATCTGGTCGTAGGGAAGGTCGTAGCCGTACCGAAGCACGACGGCGGCGCGCTCCTTGTCCGGAAGCTCGTCGGCGAGGTGCTCGAGCTGCGCATAGGCGGGCCGCTCGGATTCGCCGGCAGGCTCGTCGGCCATCGCTGCCTCGGGACGGCGTCGGCGGCTCTCGTCGACGGCGACCCGCGTGGCGATCGTGAACACCCACGCCTTCAGGTGCCGGCCGTGCCGCAGGCTCGGATAGCCGCGCAACGCGCGGAGGAAGGTCTCCTGGAACGCATCCTCGGCGCGCTGGCCCCCGAGGAGGCGGACGAGGTGCGCGAAGACGGCTGCGCGCTGCTCCTCGTAGAACCGCTCGAATGGCGGAATACTCACGACTTCCATCATTCTCTTCAACGTGCAGGTCGGGGAGGCTGTGAGATGAAGACTGCGGTCGTTGGCCACCTCGAGGTCGTGGAGTTCGCGCGGGTCGAGCACGTGCCGCGGCCGGGGGAGATCATCCATGTCCGCGAGAGCTGGAGGGAGCCTGCCGGCGGCGGGGCGGTCGCGGCGGTTCGGATCTCAGAGCTGACGGACGAGGCCATCTTCTTCACCGCCTTCGGGGACGACGAGCTTGGGCACCGCGCCGAAGCGAAGCTGCGAGAGGCTGACATGCGGATCGAGTGCGTCTACCGTGACGAGCCGCAGCGACGCGGTTTCACGTTCCTGGACGACGACGGCGAGCGGACGATCAGCGTGATCGGGCGAAAGCTCGCGCCTCACGGAGACGATCCGCTGCCCTGGAACGAGCTCGATGACACCGGCGGGGTCTACTTCACGGGCGGCGATCCGGCAGCGCTCCGGCAGGCCCGCCGCGCCCGCGTGCTCGTCGCGTCTGCACGTGAGCTTGCGACGCTCATAGAGGCCGCCGTCGAGCTCGATGTGCTCATCCAGAGCGGCAGCGACGCGGGAGAGCGCTACCAGCCCGGCGACCTTGATCCGCCGCCGAGGATGGTTGTAACCACCGAAGGCCGGGGAGGAGGTCAGTTCGTAGCCGGCGACCACGAAGGCCGGTGGGAAGCTGCGCCGCTTCCCGGCCCGCCCGTCGACGCCTACGGAGCTGGTGACAGCTTCGCGGCGGCGCTCGCGTTCGCTCTCGGCGAGGGCCGGACGACGGACGATGCCCTTGCCTTCGCAGCGCGCTGCGCCGCCTACGCCTTGACGGTTCGAGGCGCCTTCGACGGCCGCTTCACGCTGAGCTGACCGGCCACGTTTCTCTTGCAGAGTGGGGAATCGTGGTCTAAAGTGGGGCGAAGTGGGAGAAGTCTGATGACTGGTCCATGCTCCTCGGCGAATTCGAGCACACAATCGACGACAAGAACCGGCTCACGCTTCCGGCCAAGTTCCGGGAGGAGCTGGCCGAAGGCGTCGTCGTCACCCGAGGCATGGACGGCTGCCTCTATGCCTACCCGCGAGGCGACTGGATGGAGCGTTTCCAGTCCCGTGTCGGTGGGCTCGATCCGCTCAGCCGCGAGGGCCGCAAGCTCCAGCGTCATTTCTTCTCGGGCGCGGCCGAGGCCGAGGTGGACAAGCAGGGAAGGATCATGATCCCCGCGCCGCTCCTTCGCTATGCCGGCCTCCAGCGGGACGTCGTCGTAGCCGGAGTGCACGACCACCTCGAGATCTGGGATCGCGAGACCTGGCGGCGGGAGCTCAACGAGGTGGAAGGGAGTGCGGAGCATGTTGCCGAGCGTCTTGCAACCCAGCGCGACTGATCATGTTCCAGTCCTCGCCGAGGAGGTGCGGCGGCTCCTCGACGTTCAACCGGGGGAAACCGTCATCGACGCGACCTTCGGCGCCGGCGGACACGCGTCGCTTCTCGCCCCGGACCTGAAGGGCGAAGGCAAGTTCATCGGCATCGATCGCGATCCGAGCGTCAAGCCCTATTTCGAGTCGTTCCGGCGCCGCGCGGGCGTCCCGACGAGGTTCCTCAGCGGCGACTTCGCCGACGTCTTCGAGCGCCTGGCCGACAACGGGGTTCGCGCCGACGCGATCTTGTTCGACCTGGGCGTCTCGAGCATGCAGCTCGACCGGCCCGAACGCGGCTTCTCGTACGCGTCGGACGCTCCGCTCGACATGCGCATGGATCCCTCAGCCGAGCACTCTGCGCGCGACCTCGTCAACGAGGCGAGCGAACGCGAGCTGACCGACATCTTCCGCGGCTACGGCGAGGAGCGGTACGCCCGCCCGATCGCGAAGGCGATCGTCCGCCAGAGGCGGGAGCGGCCCTTCGAGCGCACAGGTGAGCTCGTGGAGACGATCAAGGCGGCGATCCCCACTCCGGCCCGCTTCGGCGAAGGTCATCCCGCACGCCGCGTCTTCCAGGCGCTCCGGATTGCGGTCAACGACGAGCTGGATGCGCTCGAGACCGCGCTTCCGGCAGCGCTCGAGACGCTCCGCCCGCGGGGACGAATCGCCGTGATCAGCTTCCACTCGCTCGAGGACCGCATCGTCAAGCGCTTCTTCCGGCGCGAGGAGCACGGGTGTACCTGCCCGCCGGAGTTCCCGATCTGCGTCTGCGGGCGGGAGCCCACAGTGCGGGTGCTGACGAAGAAGGCGATCAGGCCGACAGCCCAAGAGGTCGCGATCAACCCACGGGCCGGATCGGCCCGCCTACGGGCCGCGCAGAAAACCTGATGGCGACCGCAGTTGCTCATGCGGCAAGACCGCGCCGCGAGGCTCGGCGGCGGCCCCGCTCTCGCAAGGCCGTCGCGCAGCGTCGGGTTGCCGGTGGGGCGGTCTGGATCGTGATCATGGCCGTTCTGCTCGCCGGCGTCGTCGCGCTCAACGTGGCCGTTCTGCGGCTCAACCTGCAGTCCGATCAGCTCGGCCGTGAGCAAGCGCAGCTTCGCGCGGACAACGCCGAGCTCGCCTCCGACCTGGCAGCGCGCGCGGCGTCGGCGCGCACGAACAGCCAGGCGAAGCGCGAGCTGGGGCTGACAGATCCGACCATGACCACGTACCTCCAGCTCTCGAAGCGGTGAGCCCGCGGCTCGCGAACCGACGGATCCGCCTTCTCCTCGTCTTCTTCACGGTCGCCTTCCTCGGCACGTTCGGCCGCGCCGTCTGGCTCCAGGCCGTGCAGGCCCAGCCGCTCGACCGGCTCGCGCAAGGCCAGCATCACGTGACGATCGACGTGCCGGCGGCCCGCGGCTCGATCCTCGATCGCAACGGCGTGAACCTCGCGATCGGGCGGCAGGCGATCACGGTCTACGCGAACCCACGCCACGTCACGAACCCGCGGCCGACCGCGATTGCCGTTGGCAGGGCGCTCCACCTCGACGCCGATCGCCTCTACGGAAAGCTCGCCGACCGCTCGCGCGGCTTCGTCTACCTCGCGCGCAAGGCTGACCCGAAGCGGGCGGCCGCATTGCAGGCCCAGAACCTGATCGGCCTCGGCTTCTACCCGGAGGAGCGGCGGGCATATCCCCAGGGATCGGTCGCGGCGCACGTCCTCGGCTTCGCGGGTGTGGACAACCACGGCCTCGCGGGCCTCGAGCTCGCCCGCGACCACACGCTCGCAGGCCGTGACGGGCGGCAGACGGTTGTCCGAGACCCGTTCGGTCGGACGCTGGACGTGATCAGGTCGCAGTCCCCGGTCGAGGGCAGGGACATCAGGCTCACCATCGACAACACGCTGCAGGCGAACGCGCAGTCGGTGCTGGGGAAGGCAATGCGCCGCTGGGGCGCGAAGGCCGCGACGGCCGTCGTGATGAATCCGAGGAACGGGCAGGTGCTCGCAATGGCGGTCGAGCCGAGCTTCGACGCGAACCGGTTTCCGCAAACGGATCGCGATACCCAGCGCAACCGGGCCGTCACCGACACGTACGAGCCCGGCTCGACGCTCAAGGTCGTCACAGTCGCAGGCGCGCTTTCCCAAGGCCTCGTCACCCCGTCCAGCGAGTTCACGCTCGCTCCGAACATCCAGGTCGCAGACCGCGTGATCCACGAGGCGCACCGGACGGACACAGAGCGCATGACCGTTGCGCAGATCCTCTCGAACTCGTCCAACGTCGGGACGGTCACGCTCGCCGAGATGCTCGGCCGAGAGGGCCTCGAATCCTGGATCTCGCGCTTCGGATTCGGGCGCAAGACCGGAATCGATTTCCCGGGCGAGACGCCGGGGATCCTTCCGAGCTACTGGTCGGGCTCGACGATCGGAACACTCCCGATCGGGCACGGGATCGCGATCACTCCGGTGCAAATGGCGGCGGCTTACGCAGCTGTGGCGAACGGCGGTGTCTGGGTTCGTCCGCGGCTCGTCATGGGCGGCCCCATGGGCAAGGGGCCGCACCGCCACCGGATCATCTCGCGGCACGTCGCGGATCAGCTGATGGCGATGCTGCGGGACGTGGTCATCGAGGGCACCGGGATCGAGGCCGAGGTCGACGGCTACCAGGTCGCGGGGAAGACCGGAACGGCGGCCAAGCCGGACCCGCGCGGCGGCTATTCGACCAGCCGGTACGTGGCGTCGTTCGTCGGGGTCGTTCCGGCCAGCAATCCGCGGCTCGTCATCCTCGTGACGGTGGACGAGCCGCACGGCGCGATCTGGGGCGGCGTCGTCGCTGCGCCGGCCTTCCAGGAGATCGCGAAGTTCGCGCTCCAGTACTTGGAGATACCTCCGGACGCCCTCCCTCGCTAATCTCGTGGCGACCGATGGATCTCGAGCGGCTCATCACCGCGCTCGGGCCTCTGGAGGTCCGCGGAGGCGCTCCAACCGACGTCACTGACCTCGCCTACGACACGGGGTCGGTCCAGCCTGGAGCGCTCTTCTTCTGCGTTCCGGGGGCACGGGCCGACGGCCACGACTTTGCGCAGGCCGCGGTAGAGCGCGGGGCAGCCGCGCTGGTCGTCGAGCGTCCGCTGGAGCAGCAGGTGCCGCAGCTCATCGTCGAGTCGAGCCGTGCGGCCATGGCCGCCGCAGCCGACGAGTTCTTCGAGCGACCGACGGAGGAGCTCCTTCTCGCCGGCGTCACGGGCACGAACGGCAAGACGACGACGACGTTCCTGCTCCACTCGATCTTCGCGGCGGCGGGAATGAGGCCTGGCCTGATCGGGACGATCGAGTCGCGCGTCGGCGGCGAGGCTCGGCCCGCGGTCCGGACGACGCCGGAGGCGATCGATCTCCAGCGAACCTTTCGGGCGATGCTCGACGCCGGAGACAGAAGCTGCGCCATGGAGGCGACTTCGCACGGCTCCGAGCTCGGGCGGCTCGACCGGGTGCGCTTCAAGGCGCTCGCCTTCACGAACCTCTCCCAGGACCACCTCGACTTCCACGAGACGATGGAGCGGTACTTCGAGGCCAAGCGACGGCTATTCACCGACCACGAGCCGGCGCCGGCTGCTGCGGTCAACGTCGGGGACGAGTGGGGACGACGGCTCGCGGAGGACCTACGGCGCGTCGATCGTGCGCCGGTCCTGACCTACGGCGTCACTCCGGACGCCGAGCTGAAGACGCATCCTGCGCTCGAGCGCTCACGGCTCGTCGGAAACTTCAATGTCGAGAACGTGCTTGCTGCAGCAGCGCTCTCCCGGCTCCTGGGCGTGCCGGATGAGGCGGTGGTCGAGGGTGTGTCGTCCTTGAGCGGCGTGCCTGGCCGCTTCGAGGCCCTTGATGAGGGACAGGCGTTCACCGTGATCGTCGACTACTCCCACAAGCCGGGAGCACTCGAAGCCGTTCTGCGGACCGCCCGAGAGCTCACCGCCGGCCGCCTGATCTGCGTCTTCGGCGCCGGTGGAGATCGGGACCGCGGCAAGCGCCCGATGATGGGCCGTGTGGCCAGCGAGCTCGCGGACGTCGCGGTCGTCACCTCCGACAACCCACGCACCGAAGATCCCCTCGCCATCATCGAAGAGATCCTCGCCGGCGTGGTCGGCTCGGCCGAAGTCGAGCCAGACCGGCGCGCGGCGATTGCGAAGGCCCTGAGCGAGGCGCAAGCAGGCGACGTCGTCGTGATTGCCGGCAGAGGCGCCGAGCAGTACCAGGACGTAGGCGACCAGAAACTTCCCTTCGACGACCGCCAGGTCGCGCGCGAGGCGCTGCAGCGGCTGAAGGCGCCCGCGTGATCGCGCTCTCGATCGAGCAGGTCAGGCCGCTCGGCCGCGTCGAGGCCTCGGTCGACGAGGTCACCGGCGTCAAGATCGACTCGCGACGGGTCGAGCCAGGCGATCTCTTCGTCGCGATCCGCGGTGGAATCGACTATGTCGACGAGGCGCGGGCGGCCGGAGCCGCCGCGACGCTCGTCCCAGACGACGACTTCGCCGCGATGGCGTCGCTCGGGCGCGCCGTTCGCGATCAGACCCAGGCGGAGATCGTCGGAATCACCGGGTCGACCGGCAAGACGTCGACGAAGGACATCCTCGCCGCGCTCGCGTCCCCCCAGCGTCGGACGATCGCGGCCGAGGCGAGCTACAACGCCGAGCTTGGCGTCCCCTTGACGCTGTGCCGGCTCGAGCCTGACACGGAGCTCGTCATCGCGGAGCTGGCGATGCGAGGCTTCGGCCAGATCGCGGCGCTGTGCGCCATCGCACGGCCAACGCTCGGCGTGATCACAGCGATCGGCCCCGTCCACCTCGAGTTCGTGGAATCCGTCGAGGGAGTTGCCCGTGCGAAGGCCGAGCTGCTCGAAGCGCTGCCGCGCGGGTCGAAGGCCGTCGTTCCGGCCGGCGTGCCCGAGCTCGAGCCGTACCTACGAGCGGACCTGGAGCTCCTGCGCGTCGGCGAGGACGTCCGCCTGCTCTCCTTCGAGGGCCGCCGGCTCGCAGCCGACATCGGCGGTGAGAAGGTCGAGCTCGACGTGCCCTTCCACGCCCGCCACCAGGCGGAGAACACCGTGACGGCGCTGGCCGCCTACACGGCGCTCGGGCTCCCGCTCGAGCGGGTGCAGGAGGGGGCGCAAGCAATTCGTCTATCGAGTCTTCGCGGCGAGGAGCTTCCGCTGCCCGGAGGAGGCGTGCTCATCAACGACTGCTGGAACGCGAACCCCACGTCGATGGCCGCGGCGCTCCGAGAGCTCGCGGCGCGGCGGAACGGCGGCCGCCGGATAGCCGTGCTGGGCGGGATGGCGGAGCTGGGCCGAGAAGGGCCGCGCTACCACCGTGAAATCGGCGGACTGACGGCCGACCTCGACGCGGTCGTCGGCGTCGGGGAGCTCGCGCGCGACTACGAGCCGACGCACTGGGTGCCCGATGCCGAGGAGGCGGCGAAGCTCCTGGACGGACTGCTGGAGCCGGGCGACGTCGTGCTCGTCAAAGGGTCCCGTGCCGTAGGCCTCGAACGTGTCGCGCAGAACCTAGACACCTAATGGAACGAGTCCTGGCGGCGGGCCTTCTCGCCATGATCATCTCGATACTCGCGGGACCGAAGTTCATCGAGTTCCTGCGCCGGCACGAGTTCGGCCAGATGATCCGCGAGGAAGGGCCGGCGGGCCATGCCGTCAAGCAGGGAACGCCGACGGCCGGCGGACTGATGATCGTCGTATCGATGACCGTGCCGTTCCTGGCCCTGAGCCATTGGACGGCCGAAGGGCTGACCGTGTACGGCGTCACGATGGCCTGCGCCGCGATCGGCTTCGTCGACGACTACATCAAGGTCCATCACCGGCGCTCGCTCGGCCTGTCGGGGCGCTACAAGCTCCTGCTGCTAGCCGGGATCAGCCTGGCGGTCGGCCTCGTCGTCCACGATCTCAACTTCGACACCGCTGTCTACGTGCCGGTCCTCGACTGGCGCGTCCAGCTCGCGTTCGCCTTCTACCTGCTCCTGTTCCTGATCCTGGCCGGCGCCGCCAACGGCGCCAACCTCACGGACGGGATCGACGGGCTCGCGGTCGGTGTCGGGATCATCGCGCTCCTGACGTTCACGGCGATCAACGTCTTCACGTATATCCGCTCGAGCCAGGTCGCGACCGAGCAGGACCTGGCCGCGCTCGACCAGGCGATCCTGGGCGCGTCCCTGATCGGAGGCGCGATCGGATTCCTTTGGTACAACGCCTTTCCCGCCGAGGTGTTCATGGGCGACACCGGCTCGATGGCGATCGGCGGCGCCCTCGGCGGCTTCGCGATCATGAGCCAGAGCGAACTGCTGCTGCTCCTGATCGGTGGGATCTTCGTGATCGAGGCGCTCTCTGTGATCCTGCAGGTCGTCTCGTTCCGCTACTGGGGCCGGCGGATCTTCCTGATGACGCCGATCCACCACCACTTCGAGATGAAGGCGTGGTCGGAAACCAAGATCATGGTGCGCTTCTGGATCATGGCGGCGATCCTCTGCGCGGGCGCGTTCGCGCTCTACTACCAGTACCTCCGCGGCTTCCGCCCCGACCTCTTCCAGACGTGAACGCCCTCGTCCTCGGGCTCGCACGCTCGGGGCAGGCGGCAGCGCTGGCCCTTGCGCGGCGCGGCGAGCGCGTCCTCGCCGTCGACCAGGCCGAGGACGTGGATGTGGGGAGGCTCGCGGCGGCCGGCGTCGAAGTTCGGTTGGGGACAGACGAGGACTCGTTGCTGGAGGGAATGGACGTCCTGATCAAGAGCCCAGGGGTACCGGCCGACGCGCCGCTCGTCGCGGCCGCGCGAAAGCGTGGCGTTCCCGTCTGGAGCGAGGTCGAGCTGGGCGCGCGGCTGCTCGACAACCCGATCCTCGGCGTCACCGGCACGAACGGGAAGACCACGACGAGCGAGCTCCTCGGGGCCATGCTCGGCGCTTCCGTGGCGGGCAACGTCGGCCGGGCGCTGTGCGACCTCGACGGCGAGGTCGAGCGCGGCGAGTGGATCGTCTGCGAGCTCTCGAGCTTCCAACTCGAGGACATCGAGGAGTTCCGGCCCCGGATCGCCGTGCTCCTGAACCTGGAGCCTGACCACCTCGACCGCCACGGCTCGTTCGAGGCCTACCGGGACGCGAAGCTCCGGATCTTCGAGAACCAGACCGCAGAGGACACCGCGGTCGTGCCGCGTGGCTTTGCTTCTGTGGGGAAGGCGCAGCGTGTGGAGTTCGCGGGCGGCGACCCGCTCCCGGCCGAGCCGCGGATCCCCGGCGCGCACAACCGCGAGAACGCCGCGGCGGCGACTGCTGCCGCGCGCGCGGCCGGGGTCGCGGAGGGGCGCATCGCGGAGGCGCTGCGCAGCTTTCCGGGCGTTCCGCACCGGCTCGAGGAGGTCGCCGAGATCGGCGGCGTCCGCTTCGTCAACGACTCGAAGGCGACCAATGCGGCGGCGGCACGCCGTGCGATCGCCGCTTACGACGCGCCGCTTCACGTGATCCTCGGCGGGCTCGGGAAGAACGAGAGCTACGCGGAGCTTGCGGCCGACCTGCGCGAGCGCGGCGCGCGGGCGTATCTGATCGGCGCGGCTGCGGACGAGCTCGCGCGCGCGCTGGAGAGCCCGTTCGAGCGGTCCGGCGACCTCGCGACGGCTGTTCGCTCGGCAACCGCGGCGGCCCGGCCCGGCGATGTTGTCCTGCTTTCGCCGGCGGCGGCCAGCTATGACCAGTTCGAGAACTTCGAGGAACGCGGCGACGAGTTCCGCCGCCTGGTCGAGGAGCTGCGATGAGAAAGGGGCAGTTCGAGGCGCAGCTGTTGCTCCTCGTGACGCTCGCGCTGGTCGCCTTCGGGCTCGTCATGGTCTACAGCGCGACCTCGGCGCCGGCGGCGCTCGGGAACAGCGACCCTTCCTACTTCCTCCGCAAGCAGGGGCTCTATGCGCTCGTCGGCCTTGCCCTACTGCTCGTCTTCAGGCGCTGGAGCTACCGGTCGCTCCGCCACCTCGCGCCGGGGCTCGTCCTCGCCAGCATCGTCCTGCTCCTCGCCGTGCTCGTCGTCGGGGACACGATCAACGGCGCGCGGCGCTGGCTGCACTTCGGCCCGATCGTCTTCCAGCCTTCCGAGCTCGCGAAGCTCTCGCTCCTGATCTTCGCCGCGGCGTACCTCGCCCGCCGTCCCGCTCCCCGGACGCTCGGCGAGCTCCTCAAGCCGCTGGGGATCCTCACGGGCGTCGTGTGCGCGCTCCTGCTCGCCGAGCCCGACCTCGGGACGGCGATCACGATCGCAATCATGCTGGCCGGCGTCCTGGTCGTCTCGGGCGCCCCCGGCCGCCTGCTCGCGACTTCGGGAGCGCTGGGCGTCACCCTCATCCTCGCCGCGGCGTGGTTCGAGCCCTACCGTCGGGCGCGGCTGCTCAGCTTCCTCAACCCGTGGCAGGACGCCCAGGGCGCAGGCTTCCAGTCCGTCCAGGCGATGATCGGGCTGGGATCAGGGGGCATCTTCGGCGCCGGCCTCGGCCAGGGCGTCCAGAAGAACTTCTACCTCCCGGAGGCGCACACGGACATGATCTTCGCGATCATCGGCGAGGAGCTGGGGCTCGTCGGTGCAACCGCGGTGATCGCGGCGTATGCGGCCTTCGGCTACGCGGGGTTCCGCGTCGCGCTCTCCTGCCGCGACCCGTTCGGCAAGCGTCTCGCCGCGGGGCTGACGACGCTCGTCTGCGGCCAGGCGCTCGTCAACATCGCGGCCGTGATGGGCGCCGCGCCGCTGACGGGAATTACGCTGCCCTTCGTCTCCTACGGGGGCTCGAGCCTGATCGTCGGACTCGCCGGAGTCGGGATCCTCCTTAACATCGCCGCAGATGACGGCCGAGACAGGACCCGTGTGTCTGATCGCGACCGGAGGAACCGCAGGGCACGTACTCCCGTCGCTCGCCGTGGCCGAGGCGCTTCGCGCCCGCGGCGCGAGCGTGACGTTCGCCGGGTCCCCAGGGCGGTTTGAGGCCAAGCTCGTCCCGGAGGCGGGCTTCGAGTTCGATTCGTTCGAGGTCTCGGGACTTCCACGGACTCCGGGAATCGCCCAGGTGCGGGCGGCGTGGCGGGCAGCGGGCGCCGTGCGGGCGTCGCGGAAGATCCTGCGGCGGCGGCGACCGGACGTCGTCCTGGGCGGAGGTGGCTACGTCGCCGGGCCGATGGTGGTGGCGGCCGCGTCGCAGCGGATCCCGGCCGCGCTCATGGAAGCCGACGCGCACCTCGGCCTCGCGAACCGCCTCGCTGCGCCGTTCGCGCGCCGCATCTTCCTCTCGTTTCCGATCCCGGGCCGCGAGGGCGACAAGTACCGCGTGACCGGTCGTCCGATCCCTTCGGTGTCCGTGGCCAGGGTCTCGAAGCCGGAGGCGAAGAGCCGCTTCGGCCTCGCCCAGGAGCCGACGCTTCTGGTCTTCGGCGGCAGTCAGGGCGCCCGGAGCCTGAACGAGCTCGCCGTCGAGAGCTTCGGCGCCGCGGGGCCCGCGGTCTTGCATCTCTCCGGCGAGCGGGACCACGCCGAGCTCAAGGAGCGGGTCTCCAGGGCGGATTATCGGCTCTTCGCCTACGTCGAGGACTTCGGCACCGCGCTGGCAGCGGCCGACCTCGTGCTTGCCCGGGCGGGGGGCTCCGTCTGGGAGATCGCCGCTGCGGCGCGGCCGGCGATCCTCGTTCCCTACCCGTTCGCCACCGCCGACCACCAGACGAAGAACGCCCGCTACTTCGAGCGGGCCGGAGGAGCGATTGTCCTCCCGGAGACGGAGCTCGGACAGGTGCCCGAGCTTGCGCGTTCGCTGCTCGACGACCCTGAGCGCCTGGCCGAGATGGGGGCGGCGATGAGCCGTGTCGCCCGCCCGGATGCCGCCGACGATATCGCCGAGGAGCTGATCGCCATTGCGGCCGCTGGCCGGTAGGAAGCTCCACTTCGTCGGGATCGGCGGGGCCGGCCTCAGCGGTTACGCGCTGCTCGCGCATGCGTGGGGGGCGGAGGTCTCCGGTTGGGACCGTTACGACACGCCGTATCTGGCGCATGTGCGGGCCGCCGGGATCCCGGTGGAGATCGCCGACGAGATCACCCCGGCGCCTTCGGGCGCCGAGCAGGTCGTCTCCACGGCCTTCGCGGGGCAGGCGGAGGGGACGAGCCGTGCGGAGCTCCTCGCCGAGCTCGTGTCGCTGCAATACGCGATCGTCGTAGCGGGGGCGCACGGGAAGACGACGACGGCGGGGATGATCGCCTTCGTCCTCGACCGCCTCGGCGAGGATCCGTCGTTCCTGATCGGAGCCGAGCTTCCGCAGCTCGGCGGAAACGCCCGGGCGGGGGCCGGCTGGCTCGTCGTCGAGGGCGACGAGTCCGATCGGACGATCGAGCGGCTGCGTCCGAAGATCGCAGTTGTGACGAACGTCGACCTCGACCACCACAGCGAGTTCGGGTCGCTGGCCGAGGTACAGGAACTGTTCGAGGGCTGGCTGGCCAAGGTGCCGCAGGTCGTGCGGGCGGACGACCTGGACCCGTTTCAGGGCGAGCTTCGCCTCCCCGGGGAGCACAATCGGCGGAATGCGGCCGCTGCGCTTGCCGCGCTGGAGCTCGTAGGCGTCTCCAACGATCGCGCGTGGCCCGTCCTGCGGGAGTTTCGCGGCGCGGGCCGGAGGCTCGAGGAGCACGGCGTGGCGGGTGGAGTCCGCGTCGTCGACGACTACGCGCACCATCCCGCCGAGATCGCGGCGACGCTTGCCGCGGTGCGCGAGCAGGCAGACGGGCGAGTGCTCGCGCTCTTCCAGCCGCACCTCTTCTCCCGGACGCGGTATCTGTCCCGAGAGCTTGCGGCGGCGCTGGCGGATGCAGACGTCGTCGCGGTCGCCGACGTCTACCCCGCGCGCGAGCAGCCGGTTGAGGGCGTCACGGGCAAGCTCGTTGTCGACGCGCTCGTCGAGCGGCGCCCGGGGATGGCGGTCGCGTGGACGCCGAGGATCGAGGACGGCGCGCGGTTCATCGCCCGTCGAGCGCACGACGGTGACGTCGTCCTCACGATCGGCGCCGGAGACGTCGACCGAGCCGCCGGACTGGTGCTCGAGCAGCTGGGATGAGCGAGCGCCTCGAAGAGCACGTCCCGCTGTCGCGCTTCACGACGCTCGGGACCGGCGGTCCGGCGCGCTGGTTCTCTCGTCCGGCGAGCGAAGACGAGTTGACCGAGGTGCTCCGTTGGGCCGCCGAGCGCGACCTGCCCGTCGCCGTCGTCGGCCTGGGCTCGAACCTGCTCGTCGCGGACGCCGGCTTCGAGGGGCTCGTTCTCAAGCTCACGGGCGAGCTCGCGTCTGCGGTCGCCGAAGGGGAGCGTCTTGTCGCCGGAGGCGGCGCGACCCTGGCCGTTTGTCTCCACCGAGCCCGGTCGGCGTCGCTGGGCGGGCTCGAGTTCGCCTGCGCCATTCCCGGGACGGTGGGCGGCGGCGTCTGGATGAACGCGGGCGCCTACGGCGGCGACATCGCCGGCGTCCTCGAGCGTGCGCTCGTCGTTTCCGCCGAGGGCGCCGGCTGGAGGACGCCGACCGAGCTTGGGTTCGAGTACCGCCGGTCGGGGCTCGTGCCAGGCCAAGTCGTCGCGCGCGCGGAGTTTCGCCTCGTGCCAACCCCGGAGAGCGAGATCCGGTCGACGGTCGCCGCCATGCAGGTACAACGAAAGGCCGCGCAGCCGACGAACAAGCGGACCTTCGGCAGCGTCTTCAAGAATCCCGAGCACGAGTTGACGGCAGGACGGTTGCTCGAGGCGTGCGGCCTGCGTGGTTACCGAAGCGGCGGCGCACAGATCTCTCCGAGGCATGCGAACTTCATCGAGAACGCCGACGGCGCCCGTTCGGCTGACGCGATCGCGTTGATGGCCGAGGCGCGGCGGCGGGCGCGCGAGGACTTCGGCGTCGAGCTCGAGCACGAGGTGCAGTTCCTCGGCGATCTGAGCCTCCCGTAGGAGCGGCCTCGACCACGGCGAAATCCGCCGTGTGCCGAGGGGACGACAGACTGCGGTTGCCCGTGTGCGGACGGCGACGCCCGCTCCGGCACTGAACGTCCTTCCGTCGGGCCGGTCGCTGGCGATCGGCTTCGCGCTGCTGGCGGCGGCTTTTGCGCTGTACCTGGGCGCCCGGGAAACCACGGTCTTCTCCGTGCGTTCGATCGACGTCGGTACGGAGCCGGCGGGGCATGTGCGGCCGGTTCGCGCGGCTCTTGCTCCGCTGGAAGGGACGAGCCTGATGAAGATCGACGAGGCCGCCATCGCAGCGCGGCTCGAGTCGCTTCCTTACGTTCATCTGGTCGGTTACGACCGCGCGTTCCCGTCCGAGCTGCGGGTGCGCGTCACCGTCGAACGGCCCGTTGCGGTGGTACGCCGAGCTGACGAGAACTGGCTCGTCTCGGAGGAGGGGCGCGTTCTCCGGAAGCTCGAGCGTCGCCTCCGGCGACCGCTTCCCGTCGTCTGGATCCCGGGGAGCGTTCAGCCGGAGACGGGGGCGATCATTCGCACGCCGAGCGCAGCGCACGCAATCGCCGCGCTTGCCGCGATCCGCAAGTCTGATCCCAAGTTTGCGCGGCGCATCTGGTACGTCTCCGACGAGGAGGGGCTCACGCTCGTGCTCCGCGATCGATTCGAGCTTCGGCTCGGCAGCGCCTCCGAGCTGCCGCTGAAAATCGCCGTCGCTCGCCGCGTGCTCGAGTCGGTCCGGCTCTCCGAAACCGACGCGGCGTACGCGGATGTCGCCGTCCCGGATCGGCCGGTCGTCGGCACAACTCTCAACTCTCAAGTCGAACCTTAGACTCCCAGCGACCAGTCGGCGTTGACACCGGCCGCAAGCGGCCCTAGGCTGGTCGGTGCCGGAGCCCGGCAAACGTGGGAGCTAGAGTCGAGCTTGAGGTGGAGGGACGTTGAGAGTGCGTGACCAAACTGGCAACTACCTGGCAGTAATCAAGGTCGTCGGTGTCGGAGGCGGCGGATCGAACGCGGTCAACCGGATGGTGGACGCGGGCTTGAGCGGCGTCGAGTTCATCGCGGCGAATACCGACGCGCAGGCGCTGCTCGTCGTCGACTCCGACGTCAAGGTTCAGATGGGCGCGGACTCGACCAGGGGCCTCGGGGCCGGGGCGAACCCGGAAGTCGGAAAGAGCGCCGCAGAGGAGAGCCGGGACGAGGTGAAGGACGTCCTCAAAGGTTCGGACATGGTCTTCATCACGGCCGGCGAGGGCGGCGGCACGGGCACGGGTGGAGCGCCGATCGTCGGACAGATCGCCAAGGGCGAGCTCGGCGCGCTGACCGTCGGCGTCGTCACGCGACCTTTCGGGTTCGAGGGTCGTCGGCGGGCAGAGCAGGCGCACATCGGGATCGAGGAGCTCCGTGAGCAGGTCGACACGCTGATCGTGATCGAGAACGATCGGCTCCTGCAGGTCGTCGAGAAGAAGACGTCCATCGTCGACGCCTTCAAGATGGCCGACGACATCCTGCGGCAGGGCGTCCAGGGCATTACCGATCTGATCACCGTTCCCGGGATCGTGAACCTGGACTTCGCCGATGTGCGCGCGATCATGACCGAAGCGGGATCGGCGCTCATGGGGATCGGGACCGCGTCGGGCGAGAATCGCGCCGCGGAAGCCGCGCACACTGCCGTCTCGTCACCGCTGCTCGAGTCCTCGATCGAGGGCGCCACCGGGATCCTTCTCAACATCAGCGGGCCGCCGGACATGGGGCTCTTCGAGGTCAACGAGGCGGCCGAGGTCGTGACGAGCGCCGCCGATCAGAACGCGAACGTGATCTTCGGAGCGGTCATCGACGAGTCGCTCAAGGACGAGGTGCGGGTGACCGTGATCGCGACCGGGTTCGGCCCGGGAGCGCACCGGCGCCGCCGCCGAGCCGTGACCGAGGAAGAGGCTCCGGCGCGGAGGCGTGAGGAGGGCGACGAGCGGTTCGACCTCCCGTCGGATGTGCTCGAGGTTCCCTCGTTCCTGCGGGACTGAGCGCGACTCCTGCTCTGTAGCATCCGAGCGTCGTGCAGACGCTGCAGCGGACCCCGCTCTATGAGCGACATCGGGCTCTTGGCGCGCGGATGGTTCCGTTCGCCGGTTGGGAGATGCCCGTCCAGTACGAGGGCGTCATCCCCGAGCACCGAGCGGTCCGTGGCGACGCCGGAGTTTTCGACGTCTCGCACATGGGCGAGCTCGAGGTCGAGGGCCCCAGGGCACACGAGCTCCTGCAATCGCTGCTCTCGAACGATCTCGACAAGGTCGAGCCCGGCGGCGCCCAATACACGCTGCTCACGAACGAGCAGGGCGGGATTCTCGACGACCTGATCGCGTACCGGCTGGAGCCGGGCCGCTACCTGCTGATCGTCAACGCGGCGAATCGCGAGAGCGACTTCCAGTGGCTCAAGGAACAGGAGATTCCCGGCTCGGACGTCCGCGACGTCTCCGACCAGTTTGCGTTGCTCGCCGTCCAGGGCCCACGCTCGCTCGAAAGGCTCGGTCTCGGCGCCGCACCGCCGTTCACGTTCGCCATGCAGGAGCTCGACGGCGTCGAGTGCATGGTCAACCGCACCGGTTACACAGGTGAGCTCGGCGTCGAGCTGCTCGTCCCCGCCGAGGACGCCGTCTCCCTCTGGGATCGCGTGCTCGCGCGAGGTGTGGTTCCGTGCGGGCTCGGCGCCCGCGACACGCTCAGGCTCGAGGTCTGTTTCCCGTTGCACGGCAACGACATCGGCCCGGACACGGACGCCGTCTCGGCGGGCCTCGGCTGGGTCTGCGCGCTCGACAAGGACTTCACGGGCGCCGATGAGCTCCGGCGCATCAAGGCCGAGGGCCCAACGGAAAAGCTCGTCGCGTTCGTGATGGAAGACGCAGGCATCCCGCGAGCCGGTATGCCGATCGCGGGCGGAGGTCGCGTCACGTCGGGCAGCCATTCGCCGATGCTCGACCGCGGGATCGGCATGGGCTATGTCCCCGCCGGCCAGAGCGAGACCGGCACGGAGCTCACGATCGACGTGCGCGGCCGCGACCGGCGCGCGCAGATCGTGAAGAAACCCATCTACAAGCGGGAGGGCTGATGGCGGCGCCGGAGAGCTACCCCGAGGAGCTCCGCTACCACCGGGAACACGACTGGGCGCGAATCGACGGCGACGAGGCCGTTCTCGGCATCACGTGGTATGCGCAGGACGCGCTCGGGGAGCTCGTCCACTACGAGCCGCCTGAGGAAGGCTCGACGGTGACGAAGGATTCGAGCTACGGCGAAGTCGAGTCCGTCAAGGCCGTCTCAGACATCATCGCGCCGCTCTCCGGCGAGGTGCTGGAGGTCAACCAGGCGGTGGTCGATGCGCCCGAGACGGTCAACGAGGATCCGTACGGCCAGGGCTGGCTGATCCGGATCCGCCTGATGGATCCGAGCGAGGCGGAGGGGCTGCTCGACGTCGGGGCCTACCGCGAGCTCCTCACCGATCAGTGACGTATGCCCAGCTGACCGACGCCGATCGGGAGGCGATGCTGGAGACCGTCGGCGTTGCCTCCGTCGAGGAGCTGTTCCAGGACATCCCGGAGGGAGTCCGCCTCGGTCGTGAGCTCGACCTCGGCGATCCGCTTTCCGAGCACGAGATCGTCGCCCGCCTGAAGGAGCTCGCCGACCGCAATACCGACACCGGGCGGGAGATCTCGTTTCTCGGCGCGGGGATCTACGACCACTACGTCACGGCGATCGTCGACGCGATCCTGCAGCGGGGCGAGTTCCTGACCTCCTACACGCCGTACCAGCCCGAGCTGAGCCAGGGCATCCTCCAGGCGCTCTTCGAGTACCAGACCGTGATCTGCGAGCTCACGGGCATGGACGTCTCGAACGCGTCCGGATACGACGGGACGACCGTGGCGGCGGACGCCTGCTACATCGCCAAGCACGCGACCGGGCGGACGAAGGTCGTCGTGGCGGAGTCGCTGAGCCCGCAGGTGCGCCAGGTCGTGCGGACCTACGCGCCGGGCTTCGGCTTGCAGGTCGTGGACGTCCCGCACCGCGACGGCGTGACGGACGCCGACGAGCTTCGAGCCGCAGCGGAGGACGCTGCCTGCGTGATCTTCCAGCAGCCGAACTTCTTCGGCTGCCTGGAGCCAGCCCCGGAGCTTGCCGCCGCGGCGAACGACGCCGGCGCGCTCGCGGTCGCCCACGTGGACCCGCTGTCACTGGGGGTGCTCGAGGCGCCGGCGGCGTACGGCTGTGCGATCGCGATCGGAGAGGGCCAGGGGGCCGGGAATCCCCTCTCCTTCGGCGGCCCGCACTACGGCTTCATCGCCGCGCGCGAGGAGTTCACGCGACGGATGCCCGGGCGGATCGTCGGCGAGACGACGGACGTGGACGGGGAGCGCGGCTACGTCCTGACGCTGCAGACGCGGGAGCAGCACATCCGCCGCGAGAAGGCGACCTCGAACATCACGACCAATCAGACGCTCTTGGCGCTGGGCGGCCTCATTCAGTTGTGCTGGTTGGGACCAGAAGGTCTCCGGGAGCTGGGGGAGACCTGCATGGCCCTCGCCGAGCACGCGAAAGACCGCATCGGCCTCCCGTCTGCGTTTCCTGAGAAGACAACATTCAAGGAGTTTGCCATTCGCGTCGGACGGCCCGCCGCCGAGGCGATCCGAGACGCCCGCCGACGTGGCGTCAACCCCGGCTATCCGCTCGGCCGCGACTACGAGGGGATGGACGACGTCCTCCTCGTCGCCGTCACGGAGCGCCGCAGCCTCGACGACATCGAGGAGCTCGCGGAGGTGCTGACGCCGTGAAGCTCGTCTTCGAGAAGTCCCGTCCGGGCCGCCGCGCCGCCGTTCTCCCGCGCCCGAAGGACATGGCTCGGCCGGAGATTCCGGAGGAGCTGCGCCGCAAGCGCCCGCCGCGGCTACCCGAGCTGCCCGAGTCCGAGATCGTCCGCCACTTCACCGAGCTCACGACGCGGAACTTCGGCATCGACACCGGCTTCTACCCGCTCGGCTCCTGCACGATGAAGTACAACCCGCGCGTCAACGAGCGGGTCGCGGCGCTGCCCGGGTTCAACGACCTCCATCCGCTGCAGGACGAGGATTTGACCCAGGGAGCGCTCGAGCTGATGCACGAGCTCCAGGAGATCCTTGCGGAGATCACGGGGCTCGACGCGGTCTCGCTCCAGCCGGCCGCCGGTTCCCAGGGCGAGCTGACCGGCCTGATGCTCATGCGCGCCTACTTCGCCGACCATGGCGAGGGCGACAGGCGCCGGAAGGTCGTCGTGGCCGACACGGCGCACGGGACGAACCCGGCCAGCGTCACCATGGCCGGCTACGAGCTCGTAAAGGTCGATACCGACGCCCGCGGCAACATCGACCTCGACGATCTCCGCGCCAAGGTCGACGAGGAGACCGCCGGGCTGATGCTCACGAACCCCTCGACGCTCGGGCTCTTCGACGAGCACATCGAGGAGATCGCTCGGATCTTCCACGAGGTCGGCGGGCTCCTCTACTACGACGGGGCGAATCTGAACGCCGTGTGCGGGATCTCCCGACCCGGCGACATGGGCTTCGACATCGTCCACATCAATCTGCACAAGACGTTCTCGCAGCCGCACGGCGGCGGCGGACCGGGCGGCGGGCCGATCGCGGTGCGCAGCCGGCTGGAGCCGTATCTCCCCGTTCCTGCCGTCGTCCGCGCTGGAAAGCGCTTCCGGCTCGACTACGACCGGCCGAAGTCGATCGGGAAGGTGAGGGGCTTCACGGGGCCCTTCGGAGTCTTCGTCCGCTCCTACGCGTTCATCCTCGCGTGGGGGCGGGAGCTCAGGACGATGTCCGAGATCGCCGTCCTGAACGCGAACTACCTCCTCGCGCGGCTCCGCGACGCCTACGAGGTCCCCTTCGACCGTCTGTGCATGCACGAGTTCGTGCTGTCGGCGCGCCGGCTGAAGCGGGAGCACGGAATCACCGCGCTGGACGTGGCGAAGCGGCTCATGGACTACGGCTTCCACCCGCCGACGATCTACTTTCCGCTGATCGTGCCGGAGGCGCTGATGATCGAGCCGACGGAGACAGAGGTGAAGGAGACGCTCGACGCGTTCGCGGACGCGATGCTCGCGATCGCCCGTGAGGCGGCGGAGGATCCCGACCTCCTCAAGACCGCGCCGCACAATCGCCCCGTCAAGCGGCTCGACGAGGTCAAGGCCGCGAAGCGCGCGATCGTCCGGTACCGCTTCGACGAGCATCCCAACCTGACCGAGGAGCCGGCCGAGCCCGCCGCAGCAGAAGCCGAGGCGCCGAAAGGCGTGTAGGGGCGGATGAGCACGATTCTCGAAGCGCTGTACCGGGGAGACCGGACTGCCGCCGAGGAGGAGGCGAAGGGCCGGGACCTCGACATCCTCGATGCGGCCGCGCTCGGCGACGCGGCGCGGGTTCGAGCGCTGCTCGCCGACGATCCGACGCTCGTCTCGACGCGTTCTCAGGATGGGTTTACCGCCCTCCACTACGCCGCGTTCTTCGGCACGGCCGATGCCGCCGCGGCCCTGCTCGAGCACGGCGCAGACCCAAGCGCCGTCGCCGAGAACGAGATGCAGGTCCAGCCGCTGCACAGCGCTGCGGCGGTCGACGCGAACGAGACGGCGCGACTGCTCCTCGACGCCGGTGCCGACCCGAATGCGCGGCAACAGGGTGGGTTCAGGCCTATCGACGCCGCGGTCCAGAACGACAACGAGGAGCTCCGCGGGCTCCTGCTCGAGCGGGGCGCCGAGCCGGCCGACGCTGCTAGGAATCAGGCGTGATCGACCTTCGCTCCGACACCGCGACCCGGCCGACGCCGGCGATGCGCGAGGCGATCGCCTCGGCCGAGGTCGGCGACGAGCAGAAGCGCGAGGACCCGACGGTCAACCTGCTCGAGCGCCGCGTCGCGGAGCTGCTCGGCCACGAGGAGGCCGTCTACGTTCCGACGGCGACGATGGCGAACGAGATCGCGCTACGCCTCCACGGAGAGCCGGGGGACGAGGTGCTCGCGGAAGAGCACTCCCACATCCTCGTCGCCGAGCTCGGCGGCCCCGCGGCGCACAGCGGGTTCCTCACGCGTCCGCTCCCGGGAGACCATGGCCGGCTGACGCCCGATCAGATCCGTTCGAAGGCCAATACGTTCGAGGACCTGCATACGCCGCGGACGCGGATCGTCTCGATCGAGAACACGCACAACAGCTCCGGCGGGCGGGTCTGGCCGCTGGAGGAGATCCGCGCCGTCGTGGACACCTGTCGCGAGCTGGGTCTCCGCCTGCACCTGGACGGCGCGCGGCTGTTCAACGCGGCCGTCGCGCTCGACGTCCCGCCTGCGGAGATCGCAGCTCCTGCGGACACGGTCACCATCTGCCTCTCGAAGGGATTGGGATGTCCGCTCGGCGCGCTCGTCGCCGGCTCCGCCGAGCTCATGCGCCGCGCCCGCCGGTACAAGCACTTCTTCGGCGGTGCGATGCGGCAGGCCGGGATCGTCGCCGCGGCCGGCGTCTATGCGCTCGATCACCACGTCGAGCGGCTGGCGGAGGATCACACGCGCGCCAGGCGCCTGGCCGAGGGCTTCGCGGCAGCGGGCCTGCCCTCCGATCCCGACGACGTCGAGACCAACTTTGTCCACCTCGACGTCGCCCCGCTCGGCCTCACGACCGCGGAAGCGCTTGCACGCCTGCGCGACGCCGGGGTGGGGCTGTCCGGCACCGTCCATCCGACGATTCTCCGGGCCGTGACGCATCTCGACGTCACCGACGACCACATCGAGCGGGCGATCGAGCTCACCCCGCAGGCGCTCACCGGCGCCCTGGCCCGGGCCTGACCCTTACCTGTCCCCGGCGGCGAAGAAGGCGGCCGCGACGACCACGTAGGCCACGATCAACGCCACGCCCCGTCCCCGGCTCGAGCGCCCCTGGAAAACCAGCAGGAACGTGAAGATCGTCGACCCGGCGAGCGCGGCGATCTCGACCTCGCGAAACGACAGCGCCAGGGGCTCGATCAGCCACGAGAGGAGCGCGACGAGCGGAATCAGGAAGACGGCGACCTGAGCGCTCGAGGCGAGCGCGATCTCGGCGGCGAGCTTGATCCGCCCGCGGTACGCGACGACGACGGCTCCGCCGTGCTCGGCCGCGTTCCCGACGATCGCCACGATCACGGCGGCGACGAAGAAGTCCGAGAGGTGAGCCTTCTCGCCGAACACCTCGAGCGAGCCGACCAGGATCTCGGCGACGAAGGCCGTGACCACCGTGGCGAGGCCGAGGACGAGGAGCGCCGTACGAAAGGTCCAACCGGCCATGTCCGGCGACTCGTCGGCGACATGCAGGCGGTGGTGCCGGCGCAAGTTCAACCACGTGACGCCGAGGTAGACGATCAGAAGCGCGATCGAGATCGGGATCGAGAGCACCGCGATCGAGTGCCGCTCGGGATCGCCGTGCCAGCCCGCGACTGATGGAACAGCCAGCAACACCACTGCCAGGGCGACGAGGCCCAGTGAGACGAGGCTCGACTCGCGGTCGAGCCTGCCCTCTCCCCCGAAGAGGAGCGAGAAGCCGAGAACAAGCAGGAGGTTGCCGATCACGCTCCCGGTGAGCGAGCCCCGTACGACCTCTGTCAGGCCCTTGTTGACCGCGAGCAGGGCGATGATCAACTCGGGCGCGTTCCCGAAAGTGGCGTTCAGGAAGCCACCGATCCCGGCGCCCGTATGGTGGGCGGCCTGCTCTGTCGCCTCGCCGATCAGCCAGGCGAGCGGAACCAACGCGAGGGCGGCGAGGACGAACTCGACGACCTCGCTCGGGTGCAGCGTGTAGTGGAGGAAGATCGTGGCCGGGGCAAGGGCAAGCGAGCCCCACAGGATCGTCCTGGCCACGGGGACTACCCTAACCCGCCGTGCTGCGCGCGGTTCTCTTCGATTGGGGCGGGACGCTGATGGACGACGAGTGGGACGACGCGATCGCGCTCGAAGGGCACACCGCCGGCCTCGCGGCGCTCGAGCGGGAAGGCTTGCCCGACGCGGAGGCATTCACCCGCTTCGTGGTTGAGCACGAATCCGAGCTCTTCGGGTACGGCGGGGAGGACGAGGTCGACGTCGTCCGAGTCATGGCCGCGTCCTTCCAACGCCAGGGCGTCGACCTGACCGACGACGACGTCCGGCTCTTTCTCCAGACGACGCACGACGTCTGGTCGTCGCATTGGGCGCTCGGCGCGTCCACGCATGCGCTTCTCGAGGCCCTGCGCGCACGCGGCCTGAAGCTGGCGCTCGTGTCGAACACGGCGAGCCCCGATTGGCTCCTCCGTCCGGTCCTCGAGCGGCAGGGATTGAGCGAGCGTGTGGACGCAATCGTGCTCTCCTCGGAGGTCGGCAAGCGCAAGCCACATCCGGCGATCTTCCAGCGGGCGCTCAGCGAGCTCGGGGTTGCGCCTGGCGAGGCGCTCTTCGTCGGCGACCGCCTCGACGCCGACATCTACGGCGCGTCCCGCGTCGGCATGAAGACGGTGCAGGCGCTCTGGTTCCGAGCCGACGACGGCGCTTCTCCGGTCGAGCCCGACTACCAGGCGTTCACGCAAATGGACGTGCTTAATGTTGTTGATCGCCTCGCCGGGTAGCTGGGGAAACCTCCGCCCGGTTTCCCCAGACCCCTTCCCCCGTCCGCTTCGCGGACAGCGCAGCGCGCTCGACTAGCGCGTACGAGTCGGCGTGTCAAGTCTTGCGCGGGCCGGAACCGATGGCCCAAAATCCGGGTATGGCGTCAAGCGAGGTCACTCGCCCGTCCCGGGAGCTTCCGCTCCGGCCACAGGACGAGGTCGAGTGCCGTCGCTGCGGGATCCACTGCGACAAAGTCGTCTATCCCGGCGCCTGCGTCGAGCGCTCCTGCCCGTTCCTCTACGCGTTCGAGGAGGCGGGGCGCACGTACATCGGCTGCATGCAGAAGGTGTTCGGGGTCGAGATCGACCTCGATCTGCTCCACGAAGCCGAAGCCCGAGCCCCGGGCTTCGGTGCTGTTCGGGCCAATCGCAAGCCGCTGCCGATGTGCCGCGCGGAGGTCGAGAGCACGTACCTCAGCCGGACCGACGACCTCGGCTGCGTGAACCCGGAGTTCCACGAGCTGCCGGTCGGCGCGCCGAGCTTCCGCGTCTTCGCGCAGGTGCGCGGGTCCGCCTAGTCCCGGCTTTCCAGAGCGAGCGCAGCCGCCGCATCTCCTCGACGTCGGGGCCGTGCCCTTCCTGACCCTCGGTCTCGACCACCGCCGGCAGTCCCTGAAGCCGCGGGTTGCCGAGGAAGACCGACAGCTTCTTGCCCATCTCCCCCTCGAGCAGGTTTGCGTGCCGGTCGCGATTCGATCCAAGCGGCGTCTGCGAGTCGTTGACGTGGAGCGCGCGGAGCCGGTCGAGCCCGATCACGCGGTCGAAGTCGTCCAGCAGCGTGTCGAGCACATGCTCGTCGGTGACGTCGCAGCCGGAGGCCCAGAGGTGGCAGGAGTCGAGGCAGATGCCGAGGCGCGGATGAGATCCGATGCGGTCGACGAGCGCCGCCAGCTCCTCCAGCGACCGGCCGATCGTCCCGCCGGTCCCGGCCGAGTTCTCCATCAGGAGCCAGGTCTTGTCCGAGCAGCGCCCGAGCACCTGCTGGACGGCCGGCGCGGCGCGCTCGAGTCCCGCCTCGAAGCCGCTTCCAAGGTGGGAGCCGACGTGGAAGACGACGCCGTCAGCCCCGATGGCGCACGCGGTGTCGACGGTCTTGCTCAGCGTCGTCACCGACTTCTCGTAGAGCTCGTCGTTCGGGCTGGCGAAGTTGCAGAGGTAGATCGTGTGGACGAGGACGGCCTCCATGCCGGCCTCCTGCGCCCGCTCTGGGAAACCGGCGAGGATCGCAGGGTCGTGCTCGGGGAACCGCCAGGCCCGCGGGCTCTGGACGAACAGCTGAACTGCGTTGGCGCCGACTGCCCCTGCACGCTCGGGAGCGGCCTTGATCCCGCCCGAAAAGTGGCCGCCGAAGAGCACGGCCCTACGATAGTGACGTGAGCGTTCGCGTCCGCATGGCGCCCAGCCCGACGGGCTTTCTCCATATCGGGGGCGTCCGCACGTTCCTCTTCAACTGGCTCTTCGCGCGGGGCCAGGGCGGCGAGGTCCTGCTGCGGATCGAGAACACCGACACGAGCCGCGAGGTCGCCGAGTCGACCGAGCAGATTCAGCGGTCTCTCAGCTGGCTCGGCATCGACTGGGACGGGGACGTCCGATTCCAGCTCGACCGAATGGAGGATGCGCGGCGCCGCGCGCAGCAGCTCGTCGAGGAGGGCAAGGCCTACGAGGACGAGGGCGCGATCCGCTTCCGCATGCCCGACGAGGGGACGACGGGCTGGGACGATGTCATTCGCGGACGGATCGAGTTCCCGAACGAGCGGCTCGAGGATCTCGTCCTCGTCCGCTCCGACGGCCGGCCGACCTACAACTTCGCGAACCCGGTCGACGACATGCTCGACGGCATCACGCACGTGATCCGCGGCGCCGACCACGTCTCGAACACGCCGAAGCAACTCCAGATCCTGAGCGCGCTCGGCGCCGAGCCGCCGGTCTACGCCCACGTCCCCGACGTCCTCGGCACCGACGGCAGAAAGCTCTCGAAGCGGCACGGCGCGCAATCGGTCGAGGACTTCCGCGAGCAGGGCTACATCCCGGAGGCGCTCGTGAACTTCCTCGCGCGGCTCGGCTGGGCCTACGACGACAAGACGGAGGTCTTCTCCCGCGACGAGCTTGTACGGCTGTTCAGCCTCGACCGCGTCTCATCGAGCCCGGCGATCTTCGACTACCAGAAGCTCGAGTGGCTGAACGGCGTCCACCTGCGGATGCTCTCGCCGGAGGAGTACGCGGACCGCGTCGTCACCTATCTGCGCGAGCAAGGAATCGAGTGGGACGAGGAGCTCGTCCGAAAGGCGGCGCCGCTCGTCCAGGAAAAGATCGCGACGCTCGCCGAGTTTCCCGGCTACACCCGCTTCCTCTTCGAGGACGTTCCACCCGACTCGGCGCTGCTCGACGGGAGGGCCGACGTGCTCGAGGCGGCCGAAGACGTGCTCGCTCGTGCGGAGCCGTTCGACCACGAGACGATCGAGCGGGAGCTCCGCGCGCTCGCCGAACGTCTCGAGCTCAAGCCGCGCGAGGCGTTCCAGCCGATCCGCATCGCCGTGACGGGCTCGAAGATTTCTCCAGGCCTCTTCGAGAGCATCGAGCTGCTGGGGCGGGAGAAGGCGCTCGAGCGGATCAGGTCCGCCCGCGCCGTAGCGGCCTAGGCGGGCCGAGCGGATCCAGCGCGTGCTGGAACTGGAGCCAGGCGCGGCGGCGGAAGCTGGCAGTCGGCTTTGGCAGCCGGGCGCCGAACCGTTGCTGGATCGCGTCAAGCTGCTGTGTACGGGAGGCAAGTCCCACTTTCAAAGCAGTAAACGTATGAGCCCGGAGAACGGGTACCACCCGGCCTCGGAAATGTCCGCAAACAGCGGCTTTCGAGCCCATCGCTAGACTCGGCCGGGTGTGGGGGGACACCAGGACGGTGCTGGTCGTCGACGACGACCCTTCGCTTCGGCTCCTCTGCCGCGTGAACCTGGAGCTCGAGGGCTATGCCGTCATCGAGGCGGGGACGCTGGACGACGCCGAGCGAGCGCTGGACGACGGCCTGGTCGACGTCGTCCTTCTCGACGTCCACCTCGGCAACGAAGAGGGGCTGACGCTCTTCTCGAAGATCGAGGAGCGGGGCCTGACCTCGTCCACGGCGCTGCTGACAGGAAGTCCGGGGAAGGAGCTTCCGCCGGATGCGACCGTGATCCCGAAGCCGTTCCGCATCGACGACCTCACCGGCACGGTCCGGCGGCTCGCTGCTTCCTAGAGGCAACCTCCTTCGGTAGGCTCCCCATCCGCCAATGAGCATTACTGCGGTTCGCACGCCTGCCGAGTACGAGGCCGAGCTCCAGCGCTACCTCTTCGAGCGCGCGGAGGAGGGTCGTGCTGTCCGTGTCGGAGAGAAGGAGATCTCGGAGCGCGCAGAGATCGTCGCGAGGTATCGCGACCTCTTCACGCGGGAGCAGCTCGATGCGCTCAAGGACGCCGAGGCGGGCCTCGAGGGCATCGAGCGTGAGCGGGTCTACCGCTTGCGCAAGACCTGCGAGGCCGGGCTCGTCGACATCGAGCTCAGCGAGCGCGAGGACGCCTTCGAGAACGCGGTGCTCGCGCGGCGGATCGAGTTCCGAGGCGAAGAGCTGCCGCTGCGCTCGGCCCAGGCACAGCTTGCGGTCACGCCCGGGTATCGCGACCGCGAGGAGCTGGGGAGCCTCCACGGCGACGCCTCGGCGGAGTTCAACGACGACCGTCTCGATCTCCTGCGCGCCCGCGAGGAGCTCGACGCGGAGCTGTCCGGAGAACCGGACCCCGTTGCGCGCAACGACGAGGAGAAGGGGATCTCCCTGCGAGAGCTCTCGGAGGTCCTGGCTGCGGCGAGCAGCGCCGCCAACGACGCCTACGGGAGGCTCTCGTCCCGCTGGTTCGACAAGCTGCTCGGGGACGAGCGGGCCGAGATTCCGACCTCCTACCACGTCGGCTGGCTGCGCCGTCTCTCGCCGCTCGAGGCGACGTACACGAAGGAGCGGGCGACGGAGGTCTGCCTAGAGACACTGCGCGCGCTCGGCTTCGATCTCGACGAGGAGCCGAACATCAAGCTCGACCTGGACGATCGCCCACAGAAGTCGCCCAGAGCGTGCGTCATCGCCGCCGACCCGCCGAAGGTCGTCCACCTGATCACCCGCGCGCAGGGCGGGTTGCACGACTACCAGGCGTTCCTCCACGAGGCCGGGCACGCGCTCCACTACGGCGGCTGTGACCCCAACCTTCCGTACACGTTCCGCAACCTCTCGCGCGACCACGCGCTGACGGAGATCTACTCGTACATCTTCGAGGCGATCACCCGCGAGCCCGGTTGGCACCAGCAGTACTTCTCCCTCTCGGACGAG
Source organism: uncultured Actinomycetes bacterium (assembly GCA_963842235.1). Lineage (GTDB taxonomy): Bacteria > Actinomycetota > Thermoleophilia > Gaiellales > Gaiellaceae > JACDAN01. The sequence continues at coordinate 846,836 of CAWJFT010000001.1, forward strand.
CAGGCGGCGGAGAACGCGGAGGCGACGACCTTCCTCGAGGCGCTCCTCTACCGCCGCTACACGGCCAAGCTCCAGTACGAGCTCGAGTTCTGGAGCAACTTCGGGCAGAACGGCGGCTTGCCGGAGCGTTACCGGAAGCGGCTCACCGACGCGACGGGGATCGCGTACCGCCCGGATGCCTACCTCGCCGACATGGACGCGGGCTTCTACTCCGCGGACTACCTGCGCGCGTGGATCCGCTCCGCCCAGTTGCGGGAGTGGCTCAAGCGAGAGGTCGGCGAGGACTGGTGGCGCGACCGCAGAACCGGAGACCACCTGCGCTCGCTCTTCGCCGAGGGCACCCGGCCGTCGAGCGAGGAGATCGCCGGCCGGCTCGGCTTCGATCCGCACGACACGACGCCGCTCCTTGCCGAGTTAGGTGCCTGACGTCGCGTTCGACCGGTTCTACCGGTACGACAAGCTGACAGAAATCCTCCAGAGCTGGGCCAAGGAACGGCCCGAGCTCTTTCGAGTGGAGTCGATCGGCCGCTCCTACGAGGGCCGCGACATCTGGCTTGCGACGATCACCAACGTCGAGACGGGCCCGGATCTCGAGAAGCCGGGGTTCCTGATCGAGGCGAACATCCACGCCATCGAGGTGACCGGCGCGACGGCGGCGCTGCATCTGATCCAGCGGCTGGTGTCTGGGTACGGGACGGACGAGCGGGTCACCCGAGTGCTCGACACGCGCGTGTTCTACGTCGTTCCGCGGCTGAATCCCGACGGGGCCGAGCTCGCGCTCGCTGATCGTCCCCGCTTCATCCGCTCCAGCACTCGTCCCTGGCCACTGGCCGAGGAAGTCGATGGCCTCTTCGAGGAGGATGTCGACGGCGACGGCCGGATCCTGATGATGCGGCTACGTGATCCGAATGGCACGTGGAAGCCGCATCCCGAGGAGCCGCGGATGCTTGTCCGCCGCGAGCCGGACGAAGAGGACGGCGAGTTCTACCGGGTGTTCTCCGAGGGCCGCATTCGCAATTACGACGGCGTGACGATCAAGATCGCGCCGCCGCTCGAGGGCCTCGACCTGAACCGCAACTTCCCGATGGAGTGGGCGGTCGAGGGGGAGCAGTACGGCGCCGGGCCGTATCCCGCCTCCGAGCCGGAGAGCAGGGCGATGGTCCAGGCGATCGTCGACCGCCCGAACATCACGGGCCACATCGCGTACCACACGTTTTCCGCCGTCCACCTGCGGCCCTACGCGAGCTACCCGGACGAGCACTTCCCCACCAACGATCTCCGGACCTACCAGCTGCTCGGCGAGGCGGCGACCGGCTTCACCGGATATCCGGCGATCTCGATCTTCCACGACTTCAAGTACGACCCGAAGCAGACGGTGAAGGGCGGCGCCAACGACTGGCTCTACGACCACCTGGGCCTCTTCTCGTGGACGACGGAGTTCTGGAGCCCGCAGCGCGAGGCCGGGATCGAGGACTACCAGTACATCGACTGGCTCCGCGACCATCCCGTGGAGGACGACCTCAAGCTGCTCCGCTGGAGCGACGAGCAGCTCGAGGGCAAGGGCTACGTCGACTGGTATCCGTTCGAGCACGACCAGCTCGGGGAGGTCGAGCTCGGTGGGTGGGACCTCATGTACTGCTGGGGGAACATCCCGCCCCAGTTCATGGAGCGTGAGATCGCGCCGCATACCGAGCTCGCGATCTATCACCTGCTCGTGTCGCCTCGGCTCGAGATTCGGTCTTTGGATGTAGAGCCGCTCGGCGAGGATCGCTGGCTCGTGCGGCTTGTCCTCGAGAACACCGGCTGGCTGCCGACGAGCGTGTCCGAGAAGGCGGTCGAGCGGAAGGCCGTGCGCCCGCTGGAGGCGGAGATCACCCTGCCCGAGGGCGGAAAGGTCGTCGGCGGCGACCGGAAGGTCGAGCTGGGCCAGCTCGACGGGCGCGTGCACCGTCGATCGCTCCTGTGGTGGGCCTCGAACGACGCAACGAGCGACCGCGCGAAGGCGGAGTGGGTGGTGGAGGCGCCGCAGGGCTCGTCGGTCGGCATCGCGGCGCGCCACCAGCGCGCCGGCACACTCAGGCGCGAGCTGACGCTGGAGTAATTCCGCCCGCGAGGAGCAACTCGAGCTCGTCGGCCAGGATCTTCTTCTCGGGGTCGGCGCGGCCGTCGATGAACCTCACGCCTTCCGCCTCGAGCAGCTGTCTGCATTGTTCGCGGTCCGCCGTCGCCGCGTCCCCAGCCGTCAGGGATCGATCCGTCGGCGTGGATGACGCGCCAGGCGTTGGGAAACGCGTGGGTGCGAGATGCGACGCGGGCGACGATGCGGGCCGCCCTTCGTGTGCCTGTGACGGCGAGCCCGATCTCCCCGTAGGCAGTCCAGTAGCCCTCAGGAATCACCTGGGCGGCGCGCAGGATTCTCTCGTCCGCGCTCATCCCTGCTCAGACCCTAGCCCCTTGTCCAGAATGGATCCGTGGACGAGCCGGTGCCGGCGGTCGTTACGCAAGCCGAGCGGCGAGCGCACTTTCGTAGCGGATTCAGGGCGGGCGTGGCGTTTGCGTTGCCCACCTTCGTTCTGGCGATCTCCTTCGGCGTGCTGGCCCGCTCGCTCGACTGGGGCGTGGTCGCTCCGATCGTCGCCTCCGCTGTCGTCTTCTCGGGCTCGGGTCAATTCGCCGTCGCGGACGTGCTGGGCGCCGGTGGCAGCGCCCTGGCGGCGATCGTCGCAGCGGTTCTCGTCAACGCACGGTTCGCAGTCATGGGCGTCGCGGTCGCCTCCACGCTGGAAGGCGGGCCGCTCCGTCGGGCGTTCGAGGCGCAGGCGACGGTGGACGCGTCGTGGGCGCTCGCCAACCGCGGTGGCGGGAGATTCAACCGCGAGATGCTCATCGGCGCGACCCTGCCTCAGTACGTCGCCTGGGTCGGCGGGACGGTTCTTGGGGTGGTCGCCGGCGACACGATCGATGCGGAGGCCCTCGGTCTCGACGTCCTCTTCCCGGCGTTTTTCCTGGGCCTCTTGATCGACGAGCTGCGCAACGGCGCGGAGCACATCGCAGCTGCCGGGATCGCCGCAGGTATCGCGTTGGTGCTGATCCCGTTCACGCCGCCTGGAATTCCGATCATCGCCGCCTGCGTCGGCGCGCTCATCGGCCTGCGAGGAGCCAGGGCACGGTGACCGCGGTCTGGACGTCGATCGCGGTCGTCGCAGTGGCGAATTTTGCGATCAAAGCGGCGGGGCCTGTGCTTCTCGGCGGCCGTCAGCTACCGCGGCTCGTGGTGGACGTGATCGCGCTCCTGGCGTCCGCGATCCTCACAGCACTCGTCGTCGTGGGCACGTTCAGTGAGGACGGCAACCTGAGCGTCGACGCGCAGACGGCCGGAGTCGCAGTTGCGGGCGCGGCGTTCCTCGCGCGCCTCCCGATGCTGGCCGCGATCGCCCTCGGGGCAGTGACGGCTGCTGTGCTGAGAGCTATCTGACCCCTCATGTGACGTAGGCCGCGCCCGGGTGCCCCGCTCAGCGCTTGGGGCGCACAGTGATGCCGACCGGGCTGCTCGTGGTAACGCCGCCTGCGTTGTCGGTCGCGCGCACGGTCAACACATGGCTTCCTTGCGGGACGTTCCTCCACGTGAAGGAGTAGGGCGCGTTCGTGTCCTGCCCGAGCACGCTGGTGCCGTCGCGGAACTCGACCTTCGTGACGGTGCCGTCGGAATCGATCGCGCTGGCGGTGACCGTGATCGTCGGCTTCCAGGCGAAGACCGCGCCGTCGGCGGGTGAGGTGATGTTCGCGGTCGGCGCGGTGTTGGTGTTGGCGCTGACCCTGATCGTGGCCGCCGCGCTCGTGGTGGTCGCGCCGAGATCGTCTGTGGCGCGGGCGGTGAGCGTGTAGGTCCCGGCCACCACGCCGCTCCAGCTGAAGCTGTATGGCGCGGTCGTATCCTCGCCGAGCTTCGCTCCGCCGTTGAAGAACTCGACCTTCGTCACGGTCCCGTCGGCGTCGGACGCCGTCGCCGTCAGATTTACAGTGGCGGGCTGGTTGAAGGTCGCGCCGTCCGTCGGCTGCGTGAGCGTGACGACCGGCGGCGAGTCAACCTGGACGCTGACCATCCGGGCAACGGAAGGTACGCCGTTCGCGTTGATGATGAAGAGCATGTAGGGGCCCGGCGGCGCAACGTTCGCGTTGGCCGGGGCGGTGGCGGTGATGTTCGTCGCGCCGGCGGTGAAGGACAGTGGGATGTAGCGCTGCTCCATGTTGTTCGAGTGCGTGACGGCGCCGAGCCGGACGAGGGCGACCTTGCGGATCGACGCCGGACTGCCGGTGGCGATCTCCATTGCCGCGCCGTAGGTCGTGGACGCAGGCGCGGCGTCGATGACTGGGCGCGGCGCGAGCGTGCCGTCGGCTTGGAAGAGATAGGGCGGCCAGAAGATCTCGGCGTTCTTGGCGAGATAGCCGACCTGGTCGCACGTGCCGCAGATCCCGCCGCCTGAGGAGAGGACGCGCCCGTCGGGCAGCAGCAGCGCCGTCGAGTGGTACTGGCGAGTGATCTGCATCGCGGCCAGAGTCCGCCACTGGCCCGTCGCTGGGTTCCATTGTTCGGCCGCGTAGACGCCGGCGTTCAGATCGACGAGCCCGGCGCCCGAAGAATTGCCGCCCGTTGCGAGGACCGTCCCGTCGGCAAGCACGGTCAGGTTGTGTTGCCGGCGCCCGTAGGCCATCGGCGCCGTCGCCGAGACTTGCGGCGTGGCCCCGTTGAGGTCGACGACCCGCGCGTCCTTCGTCGAGGAGCCGCCGCCGGCGACGAGCATCTTCCCTATGTCGAACAGCGCGTGACCGCCGTAGTCGCGGTTGATCGTGTCCCGCTGGCCCAGCGTCTGCCACGCGCCGGTACCGGCCGTATTGAGCGCGCGCAGAGTCTGGTCGGGACCGGAGTAAAAGGTAGTGCCGTTCGGGGCGACGTCCATCCACGGATACAGCGGCAAGCTGAGCGAGGCGGTGCTGAGCGCGCGCAGGCTGCCGGCCACCGTCCGGACCTCGGGCGTATTCACGCGACCTGAGGTAATGAGCATTTCGCCGTTGTTCAGCGCTGTGACGGTCGGATACCAGCGCCCGCCCAGCATGTTCGGGCCCAGGCTCCACAGGTTCGTCGCGGGATCGAAGAGGTGGGTTTGGACGATGCCGTTGAGCTGCTGGTCCTTGTTCCCACCGGCCATGAACATCCGGCCGTCGGCGAGATGCGCGAGGCCGCTGCAGAAGATATTGAAGCCGGTGTCGACGGTGACCGGCGTCTGGGTGCCCGTTGCCGGATCCCACACGGTCGCGCGCGTGTGGTCCTGCACGGGGTACGTCTCGGTCGCATTGTCGCCGATTGAGTCGTAGGCGAGGACCTTGCCGTTCGGCAGCAGCGCGACGTGCACGCCGATGACGGGCCAGTCGACGACCGGACCCCATTCGCCCACGTCCTGAGGGGCGCCCTCGACGGCGGCAGCGGCTGCCCTTGCGTCGCGCGCACTGACAGCGCTCGTGTGAGCGTCGAGCGCTCGCTCCTGCGCAGCCGTGTGCGTGACCGCGTCCTCGGACGCGTGGCCGGCGGCAGTCATGACGCCGTCGTGCGCTCCCGCGCCTGGCGCGATGAGCACGGCGACAACAACCGATACAACGAACGTAACGCCCAGTCGGGACAGCAAGGCCCAGCCTCCTCTTCAGCGGGATCGTGCTGACCGTAGGCGCCGTCGACGGCCGTTTCTACTGGCTTAAGGTTGAGTATCGGCAGTCGCCATCGCACGCCTGACCCGCATAACCATGCGGCATCCGTGTCGCCAAGCGCGGCAGAAGGCGCATACGGGGTTTGAACACCCCTGCAAATCGGCAGGTAAATCCCGGCGGGACACCACCGGGGACACCACCAATCGAGCCCGTCCGGGCACACGCGAGCACGTTGCTCGATGTGGTGGTACGCCCACAAGAGTCCATGCTGACTCAGCCGCTGGCCTTGGAGGGCTGGTCAAACGCGGCAAGCAGCCACTCGAAGTTTCCGGCGGCCTGGTCGAGACCCGTGACGAACTCGGCGCGTGAGCCATGCCAGCTGTCGCGAGCCCGTTCGGCCGCCAGGGTGACGACGGCGGCCGCCTCGCCCGGGTCAGCGCAGCGGACCACAACCACGGACGCATGCGGACCAGCCTCAGCGAGGATGTCCCGGAGGCCCTCGGCATCGGGATCAACGTGCGTCCCACGCTCGCGGGCGGCGTGGACCACGGTCTTGCCGCCTCTGAGCGCCGACATGATTCCCAGCAGCCCGGCCATGCTGGCGACGCCCACCCCGATCCCTGCGGCGACCAGGCCGCTGGCGGTCAGCACCCGGGACTGAACGAGCGAAAACGAGCCGTCGGCGTTGCCGGTGATCAGGAACGCGGCCACCCCGCCCTTTCGAGCCTTCTTCCGAAAGTCGCGGCCGAGTGAGGCCAGCATGTGCTCGGCGGCGTGGCGGTTGGCGAAGGTGGCGACCACGACCGTCTCCGAGGCTGACCCCAGCTTGGGGTGGGCTGAGGCAGCGGCTGGCTCACCTGCTGTCTCGCCCCCGCCGTTCGGAGTGCTGGAGGTGGCCATGGGGTGTGAGCTTACGCCGCCGACTCGTCGTCTTTTGCGCCCCGGCTCTCTTGCAACACATGGAAGCAGGACAAGCCCAGCTCCACTTCTGCTGGCTCGATCCGTCGCGCAGGCGGTCATTTCCACTGCCGAGCTGGTCGCGACCGCTCACGGACGGACCCGGTCGTCGGCATAAGAGCTCTCCTCAAGGAGCCGGAGGTAATCGCCCTCGCGGATCAGCGGTCGTGCGTAGCCCGGAAGTCTCACGACCGGGAGAGCGACGAAGACCGCGTCGACGGACGGCGCGCGCCTCGTGCGCGGCGGCGCATCGAAGTCGATAGGCGCGCCGCACAGCTCGCAGCAATCATCCGAGCGCGAGCGCAGCTCGGGCATCAGCCGCGCGACGTGGTCGCGCCACGGCCGGCCAAGTGCGCGACGGTCGGACTCGGGCTTAGACGGGCTCACCGGTTGAGGAGTTCGGAGTAGTCGAGCTCGTGCTCGTCGGCAAGCACGTGCGTGTACGTGTCGGCGGTGGCGGCGAGCGACCGCTGCCCCATCGCCTCGCCGATGCGCGCCCACGGAATCCCGCTGAGATGCAAGAGCGAGATGCGGCGGTGGCGGAGGTCGTGCGGTGAGAAGAGCGGCACGGCGGCGGCGCGGCAGGCGCGGGCGATCGCGGTGCGCAGCCGGCTCGCCGCGAAGCCTGCGAACACGGGTGCCTCGAGGATGCGGTCGTCGCGCGGCACGAGCTCGACCACGGCGGCGAACACGTCCGCTGGCGGCGTCACCCATCGCGGCCGACTCGTCTTGCTCGTCTCCGCGGAGACGCGCCAGCGTCTGCGTGGCTCGTCGACGTCGCCCCAGGTCAGCGCCTCGAGCTCGCCGACCCGCATCCCGGTGGCGTCGAGCACGACGACCGGCAGCCGGTAGCTTGAGGGCAGGAGCGCGACCACAGCCGCGAGGGCGTCGGCCGTGGGCGGGGCGAGCTCGGCGAGCTTGCGCCGCGGCAGCCGGACCGTGACGCGATCGCGGGCCGGATTCGGGGAGACGCCGCCGTGGTCGAGGATCATCGCCAGCACGCCGAGGGTCTTGCGGATCGACTCACGTGCGAGCCCTGCCTCGTTCAGCTCGGCGACGAAGCGAGCGACGCGGCGCGTATCGAGCTGGCCGAGCTCGAGCGAGCCGAGCGCGGGGAGGATGCGCCCGATCGAGACGGCGTAGGTTGCGTCGGTGCCGGCGGCGACGTCGAGCCGCGAGGAACGCCATGCCTCCGCGGCCGTCCGAACCGTCTCCGCGACCGGAGCACGATCGGCCACGGCGAGTACGCCGAGGTCCGGCACGCGCAACGCGGCGAGCTCGCCGATGATCCAGTCGCGCCGAGCCCGAGCGTCGCGGAGCGTGCGAAACCTGCCGCCATAGCCGACACGCGACTCGCGGCCGCCGAGCCGGTAGCGCACCTCCCAGCGAGCACGGTTCTGCACGATGTACGCACTCGCCACGGTCGGCGATTGTACTGCCGGAATCGGAGGTTCGAATCCGCCAGGGTTTCTGTACGACACACCACCGAACACACCACCGCATGAGCGCAGCCGTGGGGAGACGAGCACGACCGACCCGCCGAATCGACCTGGCTAAGCCAAAAAAGAGGAAAGCCCCGCGAGGCGCGAGGCTGTCGGAAGGCGCATACGGGATTCGAACCCGTGCTACCGCCGTGAGAGGGCGGCGTCCTAGGCCACTAGACGAATGCGCCGGGACGCATAAGTGTAGCGACCGTCACGTCCACAATTGGGTGTCCTGAGGAGGGCTAAGAGAGCGCCGTATCGCCCGGACGCGGCTCCTCCACGCCCGTCTCGGGCGGGCCGACGACCCCAGGCCCAAGTGGGCGGAGGTAGAGCATTTCGTACACGACGGCCGCGATGACGCCGCCGGCCAGCGGGCCGACGTACCAGATCCAGAAATCGTCCCACTGGTTCGCGATCAGCTCCGGACCGAATGCCCTCGCCGGGTTCATCGCCGCGCCCGTGAGGACGCCGCCCATGAGGATGCCCATGGTGACGGTGAACCCGATGGCGAGCCCGGCGATCGACTTGAACGTTCCACGTGGGTCGGCCGTTGACGCGAAAAAGACCCACACGAGGAAGAACGTCAGGATCGCCTCGATCACGAGCCCGGCCTCCGGTTGGATGCTCGGCCCGAGTGCGGGGGCGCCGAGGCTGCCCTCGCTGTCGCTCGGGAAGATCCAGCGCAGGAGCGCCGCCGCTGCGACGGCGGCCGCCAACTGAAAGATCCAGTAGATGACGGCCAGGACGGGCGCGAGCCGCCCCGTGACGAGGAAGCCGAGCGTCACGGCCGGATTGAAGTGGCCGCCGGAGATGTGCCCCACCGCTGAGACCATGACCGCCATTGCGAGGCCGCTGGCGAATGCGATCGCGACGATCCCCGACTCCGGTAGCGGTCCAGCCGCAAGCACCGCGCCGGCTCCGATGAAGACAAGCGCGAACGTGCCGACGAATTCCGCCGCGCCGCGCCAGAAGGCATCCCTCAGCACGGGCGAGAGGCTAATGAGGGCGTCGGACGGCGAAGACTGGCCATTTGGCCCGTTGAGCGGAAGACCCTGCGTTGTCATCGTCCGGCTCGATGCATAGAGCCGGACTCATCACCGCGAGACTGTTCCTCGCGGCGAGCTTCATCGTGTTCTGCGTGGTCGCCGTCGCCCTGCTCGGCGCCTCGGCCTGAGCGGCTTACGATCGAGGCTGCGGGGCTAGGATTCGAACCTAGACTACTCGGTCCAGAGCCGAGCGTCCTACCATTAGACGACCCCGCAATGGGGCTCGGATTGTAGCCGTTCTCCCGTCAATTTCCGGTAGAGGACGAAGGGCGCAAACGCGTAGAAAGCGATGAAAACGGTGTTGATCGCCATCGTCGCGAGCCACGCTCCGATGACGCCGCCGAGCAGGAAATAACCGACGGCGACGGGAATCGCGACGAGCGCTAGTCCGATCAGCGTCAGCAGGAGGAAGATCGCCAGCACGGCAGCGGTTCGGCCGCGGACGAGCGCGTTCGAACGGGCGAGCGCGACCCGCCACGGGGCGCGTTCGAGCACGATCAGCGGAACGATCAGCGCCCACCGGGCCAGGAGGATGAGGCCGGGGACGACGAAGGCGATCAGCCCCAGTCCGATTCCGAAGGACGTCACGACCGCGGAGACGACGAGGTCCGGAAGGCGTTCGCGGGTCTGCGCGTACGGCTCGGTCGGCGTGCGGTCGCCGGTGGCGACGTCGTGGACGATCGCTCCGATGATCCAGGGGAAGGCGATCAGCGTGATCGCCGACGAGATGAGGATCCACAGCCACCAGCCGCCGGAGCCGCGCGAGATCCCGGGGTCGAGCAGCGCGAGCGCGAGCTCGAGTGGGGCGAGGAGCAGCGCGACGACGATCAGCGTGCGCCAGAAACGCGCGAGGAACAGGCGCCAGCTCTCGCGCACGACCTCCGTCACCATGTCCGCGGGGTCCTAGGCGACGTCGGCGGCCCAGTCGCCGTACAGGGCCGTGTACAGGCCCTGGCGCTCCATGAGCTCGTCGTGCGATCCCTGCTCGACGACCTTCCCGTGCTCGAGGACGACAATGAGGTCGGCGCCGCGGATCGTCGAGAGCCGGTGCGCGATCACAAACGCCGTGCGCCCGGCCAGAAGCGTTCGGAGCGCGGACTCGATCTTGCGCTCGGTTCCGATGTCCACCGAGGACGTGGCCTCATCGAGGATCAGGATTCGCGGATCGGCGAGCAGCGCTCGTGCGAAGGCGACGAGCTGGCGCTGGCCGAGCGACAGCCGCGTGCCGCGTTCCTGGACGTCCGTCTCGTAGCCGTCCTCGAGCCGCATGATGAACTCGTGGGCGCCGACTGCGGCCGCCGCCGCGCGGATCTGCTCGTTCGTGGCGTCGGAACGCCCGAAGGCGATGTTGTCTCGCACGGAGCCCGCGAAGAGGAACCCTTCCTGCGGGACGATCCCGAGCTGGCGGCGGAGTGACTCCTGCGTCACGTCACGGAGGTCGGTGCCGTCGATCGTGATCGAGCCCTCGCGCGGGTCATAGAAGCGGGCGAGTAGCTTGGCGATCGTGGACTTGCCCGCCCCGGTGTGGCCGACGAAAGCGACTGTGGTCCCGGCGGGGACGTCGAGATCGATCCCGTGCAGCACCTCGGGGCCGTCTCCGTAGCCGAAGCGGAGGTCTTCCAGCCTCACGTGGCCCTCGATGCGGCCGAGCTCGCGGGCTCCCGGACGGTCTCGCACCTCCGGTTCCTCGTCCATGACGTCCATGATCTTGTCCAGCGCGGCGACTGCGGCCAGGAACGTGTTGTAGAGCTGCGAGAGCTGCTGGACGGGGTCGAAGAAGTTGGAGACGTAGAGGATGAAGGCGAAGAGCGTGCCGACCGAGAGGTCACCGCCGGCGACCAGGTAGCCGCCGTAGCCAAGGACGACGGCGGTGGCGACTGACGAGAGGAAGTCGACGAAGGGGAAGTAGACACCGCTGTTCACGACGGTCTCCTGGTTCGCTGCGCGGTAGTGGGCGTTGACCTCCTCGAAGTTGCGGCGCCGCGACGACTCGCGGGTGAACGACTGGACGACCCGCATGCCGGCGATGTCCTCGGCGAGCGTGGCCGTGACGTGGCCGAGCCGCTCGCGGACTGCCCGGTACGCATGCGAGCTGCGAATGCGGAAGATCGCTGTCGCCACCGCCATCGCGGGAATGACCGAAAGCGTGGCGAGCGCGAGGCGCCAATCCAGGTAGAAGAGAACCGCCGCCGAGCCGATGAGGATGAGCGTGTTCTGGACGAGCGTCGTGACGCCGTCCGTGACGAGCTGGTCGAGGGCGTCGACGTCGTTCGTCAGGCGGCTGATGATCACCCCGGCGCGGTTGCGCTCGTAGAAGCCGAGCGACAGGCGCTGCAGGTGTCGGAAGAGCTTGGTGCGGAGGTCGGCGAGGATCCGCTCGCCGGTCCAGCCCGTGAAGTAGGTCTGCGCGGCGGAGGTGGCGAGGTTCGCGATGCCGGCGACGAGGAAGAGCGCGACGATGAAGGAGAGGGCGCTGAGATCCTGCTTGCGGATGCCGTCGTCGACCGCCAGCTTGGCGAGGTAGGGCGGGGCGAGCGCCGTGAGCGTTGCCGCGAGCAGGGACACGGCGGCCAGCACCGTGCGCAGCTTGTAGGGCGCCGTGAGGCGAGCGAGCGTCGAGATGCGGCGCGCCGTTCGCTGCCACGTCCAGTCCTCCACGCTCGCATCGCGCTGCGCGGAGAGGTGAGAGCCGGGCTGCCAGACTCTCATTGGGCGGCGCGCCTCTCCGCGCGGCGATCTCTTGTAAGTACACGCGCGGGTGCAGTGGGAGGCCCCACCTCCCCGGCCCACGGCGCGAGCCTAGCTCCCGAGATCGCGCGCATGGGTGACGTGACTGCGCCGGATGTGTGCCGGCCGCTCCGGCGGCTCGAGAGCAGGAGGCCGGTCACGCCGTCGCCTCCGCCGCCTCCGTCTCCGCCTCGGCCGACTCGCCGGCCTCCGCCCGCGCCTCGACCCGCTCCGCGAACTCGCGCTCCAACAGGCCGTGCTCGTGGATCTCACGGTAGACCGGGCTGCTGCCGACCAGCTCGTCGTGCGTTCCGCGCGCGACGATGCGCCCGCGATCGAGCACGACGAGCTCGTCCGCGAGCGCCAGGGTCGACAGGCGGTGGGCGATGATGATCGTCGTCCGCCCCTTCATGGCCTGCCGAAGGCCGAGCCGGATCCGGGCCTCCGTGGTCGCGTCCACCGACGCCGTCGCGTCGTCGAGGATCAGGATGCGCGGGTCGACGAGCAGCGCGCGCGAGATTGCGATCCGCTGCCGCTGCCCGCCCGACAGCGTGATTCCGCGCTCGCCGATCACGGTCTCGTAGCCCTGGGGCAGCTCCTCGATGAACTCGTCCGCCTGCGCGAGGCGCGCCGCCGCTGCGACTTCCTCATCCGTGGCGTCGGGACGGCCGAAAGCGATGTTCTCCCGCACCGTCGCCGAGAAGAGGAATGGGTCCTGGGCGACGATTCCGATCTGGCGACGGAGCGAGGCCAAAGTCGCATCGCGAACGTCGACCCCGTCGATCGTGATCCGGCCTGCCGTCACGTCGTAGAAGCGGGGCACGAGCATCGCGAGCGTGGTCTTCCCGGACCCCGTGTGCCCGATCAGCGCCACCGTCCTGCCGGGCTCCAGCTCGAGGTCGACGTTCTGGACGACCGGACGACGCTCGTCGTAGCCGAACGAGACCCGCTCGAACCGGACGCGTCCCTCGCCCGCGGGAAGCTCGACCGCGCCGGGCCGGTCGCCGACGTCTTCCGGCTCGTCCATCACCTCGAAGATCCGCTCGCCGGAGGCCGTCGCCCGCTGCGACTGGCCGATCCACATCCCGAGCATCCGCAGCGGCATGACGAGCATGGCGACGAGGACGTTGAACGTGATGAACGAGCCGAGCGAAAGACTGCCGCTCACGACCATCCGGCCGCCGAGCAGCAGGACGATCGCCTGCGCGAACAACGGGAGAAACGAGAGCATCGGCACGTAAAGCGCCCGCTGCCTGTTCGCGTCGACGCTGCGTCCGAAGACCGCCTCGGAGCGGTTCGCGAACTTGCCGCTCTCGCTCTGCTCCTGGGCGAATGACTTCACGACATGGACGCCAACGATGTTCTCCTCGGCGACGGTGGCGACGTCGGCCATCTTCTGCTGGACGTCGCGCAGCACGGGATGCGAAACGGTCGAGTAGCGATACGCGACAACGACGATCAGCGGCGTGATCGCCGTGGCGGCCAGCGCCAGACGCCAGTCGAGCAGGAACATGACCGCCGTGACTCCGACGACCGTCAAAATGTGCTGCGAGAAGAAGATGAGGCCGTAGCCGAGGAAGAAGCGGACGGCCTGGAGGTCGACCGTCGCGCGGGACATCAGCTGGCCGGTCTGGTGCTGGTCGTAGAAGCCGAACGAGAGCCTCTGCAGCTTCGCGTACATGCGGTTGCGCAAGTCGAACTCGACGCCGAGCGCCTGTCGGCCCGAGATCAGCCGCCGTCCCAACATCAGCAGGGCGCGTACCAGGCCGAGCGCGAGCACGCCCAGGGCGACGATCCAGATCTGCCGCCGGTCGGACGACAGCACGGCCCGCTGCAGCCCATCGCCGGTCAGGAACGCCATCCCGACGGCGGCCGCCTGCGAACCGACGGCGAGCAGCACCGAGACGATCAGCGACCACTTGTACGGCTTCAGGAAGCCGAGTAGCCGAATGAACGTGCGACGGTACGACGGCGTCTCGAGCATCGAGGCAATCTAGCCGCCGAGCTCCGCTTCACCGCTGGCGCCGAGCGGCCTCCTGGAGGGCGGGTCGCAGGTCTGAGAGACAGTTCAGGAACGCCTCGAGCGCGCCAGAAGCGGGCCCGGAATCTCGGCGGCGGAAGACTGCGATCCTGCGCGTGAGCGACGGGGCGTCGGCGAGCGTCACGGCTCTCAGCGTCCCGCCGTCCAGCTCTCCGGACACGGCGGTGTGGGGAAGCAGCGCTACCCCGAGTCCCTGCTCGACCATCTTCTTGGCGGCGTCGATGTTGTCGAGCTCCATGATCCCCCGAGGGACCGCGCCCACCTGCTGGAAGAGGTCGCTCGTCAGCCGGTGGTAGCTCGAGGTCCGGTCGAAGAGGATCAGCTGGACGTCGCTCAACTGATCCGCGTGGATCGTCTCTTGCGCCGCGAACGGGTGGTCGGGATCCACGACGAGCACGAGGGCGTCGTCGTAGAGGGGGATCGCGTCGACCTGGGGATGCCGAAGCACGCGGCCGAGGCCGACCTGGACCTGCTCCCGGAGGACGAGCTCCAGCACCTCCTCCGAGTGGCCCGTGCGCACGGCGACCGACACTCGCGGATGCGTCCGCCGGAAGCGCGTGAGGATGCGCGGAAGGACGTAGGTGCTGACCGCCGGCGCCGCGCCAAGCGCGAGATACCCGGTCTCGCCGCGGGCGAGCTCGTCGAGCATCCGCCGCCCGGCCGAGACCGTATCTAGCGCGCGCTCCGCGTACGGCAGGAACGCCTTGCCCGCATCCGACAGTCGCATGCCGCGTTTCGAGCGGACGAAGAGCACCGCATCGAGCTCCTGCTCGAGGCTCTTGAGGCGCGCGGTGAGCGTCGGCTGGGTGATGAAGAGCGCTTCCGCGGCGCGGGTGACGCTTCCGAGGCGGGCAACCTCGACGAAAGCCTGGAGTTGCCCTAGACGCACGTCTAGATATTGACAGAATCTATTACATGGATCAAAACAATCAGTTGGAGCTATGGCTGAAAGCAGCGTAACGTCAGTCTCCTTCACCACTTCCGCGCCCTCCGCACAGGCGCGGCCAGCCAGAAAGGGAGGGCCGATGAACCTGTTGAGCGCACTTCGATTGGAGCGGCGGCCCACGCCGGCCGAGCCCCTTCAGATCCGACTCGTCGAAACCCCCAAGCCCGTCCTCAGCACGGCCGAGGTCGCGGAGTGCACGTGCCCGGAGTTCTGTGAGCGCGATCACGGGAACGAGTAGCGCGGCCGAGCTGCGCGGCCCCGTCGAGGGGAGGGCCGCCGAGGTCCTCACGCCCGAGGCGCTCGCCTTCGTCGCGGCGCTGCAGCGCGAATTCGGCGACGAGCGCGAGCGGCTCCTCGCGGCGCGCGCCGAGCGCCAGGCGGAGCTCGACGCAGGCGCGCTGCCGGACTTCCTCCCGGAGACACGGGAGGCGCGCGAGGGTGACTGGCGCGTAGCGCCTGCGCCGGCCGATCTTCAGGACCGGCGTGTGGAGATCACCGGCCCCGTCGACCGGAAGATGATCATCAACGCGCTCAACTCGGGCGCGCGCGTTTTCATGGCCGACTTCGAGGACGCAAACTCGCCGACCTGGCAGAACGTCGTCGACGGGCAGGTCAACCTGATCGACGCGGTCGAACACACAATCGAGCTCGACTCGAACGGCAAGACCTACAAGCTCGCCGACGACCCCGCCGTGCTGGTCGTGCGCCCACGCGGCTGGCACCTCCCCGAAAAGCATGCGCTCGTGGACGGGGAGCCGGTGTCGGGAAGCCTCTTCGACTTCGGCCTCTACGTCTTCCACAACGGCGCGAGGCTGCTCGAGCGCGGCTCGGGGCCGTACTTCTATCTCGCGAAGCTCGAGAATCATCGCGAGGCCAGGCTCTGGAACCGCGTCTTCGACTTCGCCGAGCGGGAGCTCGCCCTGCCGGCCGGGAGCATCAAGGCGACGGTCCTGATCGAGACCGTGCTCGCGGCCTTCGAGATGGACGAGATCCTGTACGAGCTCCGCGACCACGTCGTCGGGCTGAACGCCGGGCGCTGGGACTACCTCTTCAGCCTGATCAAGAAGTTCCGGAGCCGGCCCGAGCTCGTGCTCCCGGATCGCGCGCAGCTGACGATGACGACGCCGTTCATGCGCGCCTACACGGAGCTTCTGGTCAAGACGTGCCATCGGCGCGGAGCCCATGCCATGGGCGGCATGGCCGCGTTCATCCCTAGCCGCCGCGATCCGGAGGTCAACGAGACGGCGCTGGCAAAGGTCCGTGAGGACAAGGTTCGCGAGGCAGGCGACGGCTTCGACGGCACGTGGGTCGCCCACCCGGACCTCGTTCCCGTCGCGACGGAGGTCTTCGACGGCGTGCTCGGCGAGGCGCCGAACCAGCTCGGGCGCAAGCGCGAGGACGTCGACGTCGCCGCATCCGACCTGCTCGACCTCCGCGTCGAGGGCGGCGAGGTCACCGAGCAAGGCATCCGCGCCAACGTCAGCGTCGGGATTCGCTACCTCGAGTCCTGGCTGCGTGGCGTCGGCGCTGCTGCAATCGACAATCTGATGGAGGACGCAGCCACAGCGGAGATCTCGCGCTCCCAGATCTGGCAATGGATCCAGCACGGCGCCGCTCCGCCGGAGGACGTGCGCCGGATCATGGAGGAGGAGCTGCCCGAAGGCGGCCGTTTCGCGGACGCCCGTGAGCTCTTCGAGCGCGTGTCCCTCGCCGACGACTTCGTCGAGTTCCTGACCCTGCCGGCCTACGACTACATCGACTGAGGAGAGAGATGACCAACAATGGGACGCTCAACGGGCGCTGGGAGGGAATCCGGCGCGACTACACGGCGGAGGAGGTTGCCCGGCTGCGCGGCTCCCTCCAGATCGAGTACACGCTGGCGCGGCGCGGCGCAGAGCGTCTCTGGGAGCTGCTGCATGCCGAGGACTATCTCCCGACCCTCGGCGCCATCACCGGCGCTCAGGCCGTCCAGATGGTCAGGGCCGGAGCGAAGGGCATCTACGTCAGCGGCTGGCAGGTCGCCGGCGACAACAACCTCGCCGGTGAGACCTACCCCGACCAGAGCCTCTATCCCGCGAACAGCGTCCCGGCCCTCGTCCGGCGACTGAACAATGCGCTCAAGCGGGCCGACCAGATCGAGTGGCTCGAAGGGAACGGCGGGCGGACCGAGTGGTTTGCGCCGATCGTCGCCGATGCCGAGGCCGGTTTCGGCGGGAATCTCAACGCCTTCGAGCTGATGAAGGGGATGATCGAGGCGGGCGCGGCCGGGGTGCACTTCGAGGACCAGCTCGCCTCCGAGAAGAAGTGCGGACATCTAGGCGGGAAGGTGCTCGTGCCGACCTCGCAGTTCATCGGCACGTTGAAGGCTGCGCGTCTGGCGGCGGACGTGCTGGGCGTGCCGACTGTCCTGATCGCGCGGACCGACGCCGACGCCGCAACATTGCTTACGAGCGACGTCGATCCGGCTGATGGGGAGTTCCTGACCGGGGAGCGCAGTCCCGAGGGCTACTTCCACGTCCGGCCGGGGCTCGAGCCGTCGATCGCACGGTCACTCGCCTACGCGCCGTACGCCGACATCGTCTGGTTCGAGACCTCGACGCCCGACATGGGCGAGGCGCGGGAGTTCGCCGCCGCGATCCACGAGCGCTTCCCGGGGAAGCTCATGGCCTACAACTGCTCGCCCTCGTTCAACTGGCGCCAGCATCTGGACGACGAGCAGATCGCGGGCTTCCAGCGTGAGCTCGGGGAGCTTGGCTACAAGTTCCAGTTCATCACGCTCGCGGGGTTCCACTCGCTGAACGCGGCGATGTTCGAGCTCGCGCGCGGCTACGTGGAGGAGGGGATGCCCGCCTACGTTCGCGTCCAGGAGCACGAGTTCGAGCTGGAGGAGCACGGTTACACCGCCACGCGGCACCAGCGCGAGGTCGGCGCCGGCTACTTCGACGCCGTTGCTCAGGCGATTTCGGGTGGACGCTCGTCGACCCTGGCGCTCAAGGGCTCGACCGAAGAGGCGCAGTTCCAAAGCGAGCAAGCTCCTGCCTGACCACCTCTAGCGCCCCGGCCAGCTGCTCGCGGTTGGCCGGGTCGTTGAGCCACCGGCTCGTCCCGGATGGGTGAGGCAGCGGAATCGCGACGGCGCTCTCGAGGCGGAACCGTTCCCCGATGTGGGCGCCGAGGTTCTTGAGGCCGAGCAGCCGCCGGGCGCTGAGCCCGCCGACGACGAGGATCAGCTCAGGGCGGATCAGCTCGAGCTCCCACTCGCGCCAGAACGAGCAGAGCTCCTGTTCACGCGGCGTCGGAGTCCGGTCGCCCTGGCCGGAGGGCGCCTTCCCCGGATAGCAGCGCGTCACCGACGCGCAGTAGAAGGTCGCGTAGAACTCCTCTTCGTCCATCTGGAGCCAGCGGCGCAGCGTTCGCCCGGCGCGGCCTCGCCAGGGCAGGCGCTCCTGGCCTTCCAGCGCTCCGGGCGCCTGGCCGTGAATGTAGGCCCGCTGGCCGGTGTAGGGCTGCACGACGGGGAGCGACTCGAGGAGGAATCCCGCGTCGACGCACGCCCGGCAGACTCGGTTGTCGCGCTGGAGAGATGCGATCGACCGGTACGCGGAACGCCGTCGCGTCACTTGCGGAAGTCGGTGCAGGCCTCGACCGTCCCGATTTGGTCGGGCGAGGGGCCGTCGAACCAGACGGCCGCGACGACACGGCCGCCTCGCACGACGCGCACCGCCGGGAACTCGCCGGCGACCGGAACCGCACGCTCCACGCGGTCGGTGGGGCGGAGCCCTCGGCCGCGCAGGAATCGCCGGGTGACCGCGACCGGGTCGCCACCCTTCATCGTCTTGGGCGGGACCGGCGGGTTCCGTGCGTAGACCCTGCACTCCAGTTCCGCCGACTTCAGCACGTCCCCAGGGTCGACCACGCGGAGCTCGACGCGGTCGACGGCCTCCGCAGAGCACCCGATGCTGATCTCGTCGGCGGCGAAAGGGATCACCTGCTCGGACTCGCCCGGCGGGGCCGTCGAACCGCCGCCGCCCGTTCCCCCGCGCGTGATTTCGTAGTCGAGCTCGACCTCTCGAATCGTGTCGTTCAGGACGCGGACGTGGACGCCGTCGGCCTGCCCCCGGACGACCGGCGTGCGCAGGACGGGGCCGGGACAGGAAAGCTCGGCGACAGCCGGCGGGTTGGAGTCCTTTTCAGCGGGCCTCGCCGCTTCCCCGCCGCACGCCGCAAGCGTTGCCAATGCGGCGAGAGCGAAGGTGCCTCTCACGGCGAGGCGACCATGAGGAACAGGCGGCTCGCGTGCAGGACGCGGCCGCCGAGCTCAGCTCGCGAGCTCCTCAGGGACGAAGACGCGCTTGAAGACCTTCCAGCGGGAGCCGTCTTTCAGCAAGCGTTCGTCCCAGCGCGTCGGTTCCTCCCCTTCGCGCAAGACGGTCCCGACGAGGACGAGCTCTCGCGCGACCCGCCTGACCTCCGTCAGGAAACGACGGCGGTCCTCGTCCTCCAGGTGGCAGTAGAAGTAGCTCGCGAAGACGCGGTCGAAGGAGCCGTCAGCGAACGGGAGGGCGAGCGCGTCGCCCTGCACGAACTCGACGTGGGGCACCTGTGCGCTCGCGACCTCCAGCATCGACGCGCTCTGGTCGAGCCCGACAACCTCGCCGCGCAGGTGCCGAGTCAGGAAGCCCGTGCCACAGGCGACGTCCAGCGTGCGGGCAGGTTGGAGCTCGGAGATCCAGCGAATGAGCCGCTCGCGTTCCTCGTGCCAGTCGTCGGGCCGGTTATTGGCGTAGAGGCCTCGTCCGAGCCACCAGTCGTCGTACTCGCCCGCCCGGGCTTCGTAGTAGGCCTTCACGCTCCTAGAGTACGGCCGTGCTCCCGCTCGAGGCCGTGCCGAACTTCTCGGAGGGGCGGGACCCGGCGACGATCGACGCCATCGCGGAGGCGTTGGGGCGGCACGCACGACTGCTCGACGTTCATAGCGACCCGGACCACAACCGTTCGGTCTTCACCCTCGTCGCCGAGGACGCCCCGCTGGTGGACGCGCTGGTCGCGGCGGTTGACTGCGCGCGGGATCGAATCGACCTGCGACGCCACGAAGGGGCGCATCCCCGGATCGGCGCCGCGGACGTGGTGCCGGTCGTCCCGCTCGTCCCGGAGGACATGGAGCGCGCGCGGGCGGCCGCGTCGGAAGTGGCTCGCCGGATCGGCGAGGAGCTCGCGCTGCCAGTCTTCCTCTACGGCGAGCTCGCTCTCGGGCGAGGGCCCGCGTTCTTCCGTCACGGGGGCACGTCGGAGCTCGCTCGCCGGCTCGCCGAGGGCGAGCTAGGCCCGGACTTCGGCCCGCCCGAGCTGCATCCCAGCGCCGGGGGTGTCATCGTCGGCGCACGGAGGCCTCTGATCGCGTTCAACGTGGACCTCCGCGGCGCGTCGGTGGAAGATGCGCGCGAGATCGCGTCGGTCATCCGGGAGCGCGACGGCGGTTTTCCCGGTGTGCGAGCGCTCGGTCTCGACCTGCCCGAGGCCGGCCGCGTCCAGGTGAGCATGAACGTCGAGGACTGGGAGGCGGCGGCATTGCACGAGATCGTCGCTCGGATCCAGGCGGAGGCGGCGGCTCGGGGTGTCGAGGTCGCCGGCTCGGAGCTGGTCGGGCTCATGCCTGCTGGGGCGGCGGCCGCTGCAGCAGGAGCGCTGCTCAAGATCGAAGGCTTTGACGCTACGCGACTGCTCGAGCTTCGACTGCTCGGCGAGTAGCGAGACTGAGACCCGCCGCCGCGGCAAGCGGAATGGCGACCGCCGCGGCAGCGAAGACGACGCTCGGGTCGGCGATCGCAAAGAGCGGTGCGACAACGATGAGCCCGGTCGCGTGCGCTCCGCGGTGGACGAGTGCAATGAGGCCCATGACGCGGCCGAGAACCCGGTCGGGCACGTCCTCCTGCGCGGCCGAGTTGACGAGGATCCACGCGGCGCCCTGTCCGAAGCCGACCACGGCTCCGGCAGCGAGCGCCATCCCGACCGAGTCGGCGACGGCGAAGAGCGCGTAGCCGGGAAGATACGCCGACCAGGCAACCATCGAACCGAAGGCCTTCCGTCGCACGTTGAAGCGCGTGAGCACCGCACCCGCGGAGATCGATCCGACCGCATATGCCATCGCGACGAGGGAGAACGCTGCAGCGCCCCGTCCCAGGCCGCTCCGCACGAGCTCCGGGACCCCGACGATCCAAGTTCCCGACGAGATCGTGACCGCGACTGCGAGCACTCCGACTGCCGCGGCCAGTGCCGGAAGAGGGCGGAGCGCCGCGAGGCCTTCGCCGATGCGAGGCGCGCTCGGTGTTGCCGCAGCGCGCTTCACCCGCACTCCCGTCAGAAGCGCAGCCGAGACGAAGAATGAGGCGGCGTTCAGGGCGAAGAACGCCGACAGTGGGATGACGGCGAGCAGGAGCGCTGCGAAGGCCCAGCCCAGCACGGACAAGGCGTCGGCGGTCGCCCGCACGAGACCGTTCGCCCGCTGGACGTTCGAGCGGTCGACGAGGGCCGGGAGAATCGCGCCGTACGCTGGCGCGAAGTAGCTCTCCGCCGCGGTGAGGACGAACGCAGCTGCGACGAGCACGGCGAGCGGGAGCTCGCCTGCGAGGCCGGCGATCGCGATCGGGACGAGGAGCGCGGCCCGAACGAGGTCGGCGGCGATCATCGTCCGTCTGCGATCGAAGCGGTCCGCGACCACGCCGCCGTGGAGGCCGAAGACGAGTGCCGGCACGCTGTCGGCGAGCCGCACGGCGATCACTCCCAGTGGGCCGCCGGCCTCGAGCGCGAACCACATCAAGGCGATGTACTGGAACGCGTCCCCGAGCTCGCTGACCGCGACGGCGAGATAGACGCGCCGAAAGTCGCGTCGTCGTAGAAGCGCGGCTGCTCGCTCGGGCTCCGGCGCAACGACCACGCAGGCAGTCTGCCCGGCGTCCGGAGCTAGACTGGCCCCGATGGCGCGAACGAGCACGATCGCGCTGACGGGGAACGACCTCACCGTCGATGACGTTTGGGCCGTCGCCCTGGACGAGGCACCGGCCTCCCTCTCGGAGGAAGCGAAAGGTCGGATGCGCGCCGCCCGCGAGGTCGTCGAGGCCGCCGCGCGAGACCCGGCCCGCACCTACGGGGTCAACACGGGCTTCGGCCGGCTCGTAAGCAAGACGATTCCGGCGGAGCTGGCGGACGAGCTCCAGGTTCGGCTTCTCCGAAGCCATGCATGCGGGGTGGGCGAGCCGTATCCCGACGAGGTCGTTCGCGCGGCGCTGCTCCTTCGGGCGAACGCGCTCGCCACCGGCGGCTCGGGAACCCGGGTCGAGGTCGCGGAGCTTCTCCTCGAGTGCCTGAACCGGGGAGTGCTTCCGCGGGTGCCGAGTCGAGGATCGGTCGGCGCGAGCGGCGATCTCGCCCCACTCGCGCATCTCGCGTTGCCGCTCGTCGGCGAGGGCGAGGCGTTGGTCGACGAGGAGCTGCTGCCGGGGGAGGAGGCGCTGCGCCGAGTCGGCCTCGAGCCTCTGAGGCTCCGCGCGAAGGAGGGGCTCTCGCTGATCAACGGCACGCAGTTCATGGCAGCTTTCGGCGCGCTCGGAATCGTCCGCGCGCGGCGCCTCGCGACGGCCGCCGACATCGCTTGTGCGTTGACGGTCGAGGCGCTCGAGGGCTCGCGTCAGAGCTTTCGGCCCGAAATCCAGGAGCTCAGGCCGCTCCGCGGTCAGTCGGAGTCGGCCGCGAACCTGCTCCGGCTCCTCGAGGGGTCGGCCGTCATGCGGTCACACCGCTGGTGCGATCGCGTGCAGGACGCCTACTCGCTTCGCTGCGCGCCGCAGGTGCACGGCGCTTCCCGGGATCTCCTCCGCTACGTCGAGGAGACCGTCGCCGTCGAGCTCAACGCCGCGACTGACAATCCGCTCGTCCTCGTCGAGCAGCGTGAGATCGTCTCGAACGGCAATTTCCACGGGCAGCCGCTTGCATTCGGGCTCGATGCGCTTGCGATGGCCGTCTCCGAGCTGTCGAGCATTTCCGAGCGGCGGACCGAACGCCTCGTCAACCCGAGCCTCTCGGAGGGCCTGCCCGCCTTCCTCGCTTCCGACGGCGGGCTCAACTCGGGGTTCATGATTCCCCAGTACGTGGCCGCGTCACTCGTCAGCGAGAACAAGGCTCTGTGCCACCCCGCCGGTGTCGACTCGATCCCGACGAGCGCCGGCCAGGAAGATCACGTGTCGATGGGGAACGCGTCCGGTCTCAAGGCCTGGCAGGTGCTTCGGAACGCCGAGACGGTGGTCGCGATCGAGCTGCTGGCCGGCGCACAGGCCGTGGAGTTCCTGGCGCCGCTCTCGGCGGGTGCAGGGTCCGAGGCGGCGCGGCGCTTCGTCCGGGGCGTTTCGTCGCGCCTCTTGGAGGACCGGCCGCTCTCAGCAGACATCGAGGCCGTTGCGGGCGCGATCCGCGACGGCTCGCTCGTCGAGTCGGTGGAGTCCGAGGTCGGAGAGCTCGCATGAGCGCCGTGCAAACGCTCGACGCTGCGGTCGAGGCGCTCTGCGGCGACCTCAGCAAGATCCGCGCGCCACGGGGCACGACGCTCAACGCACGGTCGTGGGCGACCGAGGCTCCGCTCCGGATGCTGCTGAACAACCTGGACGCGGAGGTTGCCGAGCGGCCCGAGGAGCTGGTCGTCTACGGCGGATCCGGCAAGGCGGCGAGGGATCACGACTCGCTGCGGGCGCTCGTCCGGTCGCTCCTGCGGCTCGGCGACGACGAGACGCTGCTCGTGCAGAGCGGCAAGCCGGTCGGCGTCTTCCGCACGCATCCCGGGGCGCCGCGGGTGCTGATCGCGAATTCACTCCTCGTGCCGCGCTGGGCCACGTGGGACGAGTTCCGGCGCCTGGAGGCTCTCGGCTTGACGATGTTCGGCCAGATGACCGCCGGGAGCTGGATCTACATCGGCACGCAGGGGATCCTCCAGGGGACGTACCAGACGTTCGCCGCGGCCGGGGAGAAGCACTTCGGCTCCGCCGATCTCGCGGGCCGGACGATCCTCACTGCAGGTCTGGGCGGGATGGGCGGAGCGCAACCGCTGGCGGGCGCTATGGCAGGCGCTGCGATCCTCTGCATCGAGGTCGACCCGGACAGGATTCATCGCCGGCTCGAGACGCGCTACCTGGACGAGGCTGCCGACTCGCTGGACGACGGGCTTGCGCGCCTGCGGGCGGCGGCGCGGGAGGGTCGCGGGTTGTCGGTCGGCGTCGTCGGCAACGCGGCCGACATCGTCCCTGAGCTCGCTGCTCGCGGAGAGCATTTCGATCTGGTCACCGACCAGACGGCGGCGCACGATCCGCTCAACGGCTACGTGCCCCAGGGGCTGGACGTCCAGGAGGCGGCTGAGCTTCGGCGGCGCGACCCGGACGCGTACATGTCACGAGCGCGTGACTCGATTGCAACGCATGTGCGCGGCCTGCTCGAGTACGTCCGAGCCGGAAGCTATGTTTTCGATTATGGCAACAATCTCCGAGGTGAAGCGCGTGAAGCTGGCGTAGACGACGCGTTCACATATCCGGGCTTTGTCCCGGCGTATATCAGGCCGCTCTTCAGCCGCGGGATCGGGCCGTTTCGCTGGGCGGCGCTCTCCGGGGAGAGCAGCGACATCGCGCGGATCGACTCGAAGCTCCGTGAGCTCTTTCCGGAGGACGCTCTCCTCCAGCGCTGGCTCGAGCTGGCTTCAGAGCGGGTGGCATTCCAGGGGCTGCCCGCGAGGATCTGCTGGCTCGGTTTCGGCGACCGCGCGAAGGCGGGGCTTGCGATCAATGAGCTCGTCCGGGCTGGAGAGGTGACCGCGCCGGTCGTGATCGGACGCGACCACCTCGACTCAGGCTCGGTCGCGTCTCCGTACCGCGAGACGGAGGCGATGCGCGACGGCTCCGACGCGATCGCCGACTGGCCGATCCTCAATGCGCTCGTGAACACGGCCGCGGGCGCGACCTGGGTCAGCGTCCATCACGGCGGCGGCGTTGGCATCGGCAATTCCATCCATGCCGGGATGGTGGTCGTCGCCGACGGGACGGACGAGGCCTCCGAGCGGCTCGAGCGGGTGCTGACGACCGATCCGGGCACGGGGGTGCTCCGCCACGCCGACGCGGGCTACCCCGAGGCGCTGGAGACAGCCGAGCGCGCAGGGCTCGACCTGCCGACGCGGCGCAGCGACGAGTGACGCCATCGATCGCCGACGGGCGTCGGCTGTTGATCCGCGACCTCGACCAGCTCGCCACGCCGGCTGCCGCCGGAGCGCCTCTCCGCGAGCAGGAGCTCGGCGCTGTCGAGGTGATCGAGCACGCCTACGTGCTTTCCACGGAAGGCCGTATCGAGTCGGTTGGCACCATGCGGGAGCTCGACCTCGCCGGCGAGGTCGAGGAGCTCGACGGCCGCGGTATGTGCGCGATCCCCGGCCTCGTGGACTGCCATACCCACACGTGCTTCGCGGGTGACCGCGTCGAGGAATTCTCGCTGCGAGCGGCAGGCGCTAGCTACGAGGAGCTGCACGCGGCGGGCGGCGGCATCCTCGGCACGGTTCGCGCGACCCGGGCGGCGGGCGAGGACGGGCTCCGCGCGGCGGTCCAGCAGCACCGCGGCTGGATGCTGCAGGCAGGCACGACGACCTTCGAGGGGAAGTCCGGCTACGGGTTGGACCGCGATACCGAGCTCGCGTCGCTCCGAGCGATCCGAGAAGCGGGCGGCGTGCCAACCTTCCTCGGGGCTCATGCTGTCCCGCCGGAGTTCGAGTCAGCTGACGAGTACCTGGACTTCCTCCTCGACGAAGTCCTGTCGGAGGCCGCGAAGCTCGCCGACGCGGTGGACGTCTTCGTCGAACGGGGCGCCTTCGGCGTGGAGCAGGCGCGGCGCTATCTCACGGAGGCGAAGCGGCGCGGGCTCGCAGTGCGGCTGCACGCCGACCAGTTCACCGAGGCCGGAGGAGTCGAGCTGGCGATCGAGCTCGGCGCGCGTTCCGTCGACCACCTCGAGGCCACCGGCGAGCAGGGCGTTCGGGCCCTCGGGAAGGCCGATGTCACGGCGGTCCTCCTTCCCGCAAGCGCGCTGTTCCTCAATCGCCCAATGCCGCCGGCGAGGAGCCTCGTCGATGCGGGCGCTGCCGTCGCCCTCGCGACCGACTTCAATCCAGGAAGCTCCTTCTGCGAGAGCCTGCCGGTGGTCTGCTCGCTTGCCTGCACGCAGCTAGGGCTCTCGCCCGCCGAAGCGCTCACCGCGTGCACGGTGAACGCGGCGCATGTCCTCGGCCGCGCCGACCGAAAGGGCCGCCTCGCCGGTGGGTACGACGCGGACATCGTCCTGCTCGACGCTCCCGACTGGCGCCACCTCGCGTACCACCTCGCGGGGCCGGTCGTGGCCGTCGTCATCCGCGACGGCGCGGAGGTCTGGCGGCGCTAGGCTAGCCGCATGCCGAGCCGCAAGCAGCGCCGGCGCCGGGAGAAGGAGCGGCGCCACGAGTGGGAAGAGGTCTGGGTCGACGACGAGGGGAACGAGGTCGAGCCTCCGCCCGAAGCCGACCTCCAGAGCCGCAACGGAAAGCGGACGACAAGCGCTCCCGCAAAGAAGCAGCCCGCCGGACGGCGCGTCGTCCAACCGCCGTCCTGGACCCGAGCCGGAAAACGCGCCCTCATATTCGCGCCGCTCATGTTCCTGACCGTGAGCTTCCTGAGCAGCGAGCTCACGATCACCCAGCGAGCGCTGAACACGCTCTTCCTACTCGCTTTCTTCCTGCCGTTCAGCTACGGCATGGACGCGCTCATGTACCGCATGTACATGCGCCGCAGCGGCCAAAGCGGCCGCTAGGGAGCCGGGCCGCCTCGGTAGTGCCCCGGCCCCGGCCAGGGGGCGAGGAGCAGCAGCAACCGAGCGCCTTCGTCTGAAGACACGCGGCGCCGCTCGTTCTCCTCCAAGCGCACGAGCGTCCCGCGCTCCGCGTCCAGAGAATCGTTCCCGGCCTCGATGCGTGCGCGGCCGTCGAGCACAAGCAGATAGGCGTGCTCGTGCACCTGGTGCTGGCCGAGCTCCTGCCCGGGGTCGATGCCGATGAGAACGGCGCGCGCTTCGTCTGTCGAGTGGAGGACGATCGGGCTCCGCGTGCCGCCGGCCGTCTCGATCTCGAGCAGGTTCCAGCTCTGCACGGAGCGATCCTATCCCGGACCGGACACGCATCCGGGCGCGGTTAGACTCGCCGCCAGATGGCTCCCGTCGTCGAGACCTACGCGCTCGGTCCCACGCAGACGAACTGCTACGTCGTGCGCGCGGACGCCGCCGCGCAGGAGGCTGTCGTGGTCGATCCGGGCTACGAAGGGGTGCAGCCGGCCTTCGACGTCGCCGCGATCCTGGTCACGCACTGCCACTGGGATCACCTCGGCGGGATCGCCGCGCTCGCGGAAGCAACCGGCGCGCCCGTTTACATGCCGGAACGCGAAGCGGACGTGCTCGAGAACCCGGAAGCCTTCTATCCGGGCCAAGCAATCCGACCGTACAAGCCGGATGTCCGTCTCCAGGGCGACGAGACGTTCCGGGCCGGAAACCTGACGTTCGAGACGGTCTCCGTCCCGGGCCACTCCCCGGGTCACGTCGCGTACTCGACGGACGACGCGCTCTTCTCGGGCGACGTCCTCTTCGCCGGGAGCGTCGGGCGGACCGACCTTCCGTTCGGTGACTGGGACACGCTCGTCGAGTCGATTCGCACGCTCATCGACCGCTTTCCGCCGGAGACGGTGGTCTTTCCGGGCCATGGCCCGCCGACGACGCTCGGCGCCGAGCTCGAACGCAACCCCTTCCTCGCTGACCTGCGCGCACCCCTGTGAAGTTCGAAGCTCCGCGGGGGACGCACGACATCCTTCCCTCCGAGCAGCCGCTCTGGCAGCGGGTGACCGGAGAGGCGGAGCGCCTGTGCGCGCTCTACGGCTACCGGAAGATCGTGACGCCCGGGTTCGAGGACACGGAGCTCTTCATCCGCACCTCGGGCGGCGGCTCGGACGTCGTCCAGAAGGAGATGTACACGTTCGAGGACCGCGGCGGCCGCTCGCTGACGCTCCGGCCGGAGGCGACCGCCCCGATCTGCCGCGCCTACCTCCAGCACGGCATGCACCGGGATCCGCAGCCGGTCAAGCTCTACACCCTCGGCCCGATGTGGCGCTACGACCGCCCCCAGCGCGGCCGCTACCGGGAGCACTGGCAGCTCTCGGTCGAGGCGATCGGTTCCGACGACCCGGCCGTCGACGCCGAGCTGATCCAGTTCTACGACGAGCTGCTCCGCCGCCTCGGCATCGGCGACTACTTCCTCGAGCTGAACTCGATTGGGGACGAGAACTGCCGGCCCGCCTACATCGAGCGCCTCCAGGCCTGGCTCGACGAGCACGACGCCGAGCTCGACGACGAGGCTCGCGCGAAGCGCCAGACGACGCCGCTCCGCGTCTTCGACGTCAAGAGCGAGCGGGTGCAGGCCGCTCTCGCCGAGGCGCCAAAGATCGGCGAAGCGCTCTGCGACGCCTGTCGCGAGCACTTCGAGCAGGTTCGCGGCTTCCTGGACGCGCTCGGCGTTCGCTACGAGCTGCGCCCGACACTCGTCCGCGGGCTCGACTACTACACGCGCACGACCTTCGAGTTCAAGGACGAGACGATCGGCGCGCAGGATTCCATCTGCGGCGGAGGCCGCTATGACGGCTTGATCGAAGCGATCGGCGGTCCACCGACCCCGGGGATCGGCTTCGGCGCGGGCATCGAGCGGCTCCTGGTCTCGCTCGGCGATATCGAGGTCGAGCCGGAGGGAATCGACGTCTTCTTCGTCGCCGCCGAGGGAGCCGACCGCCGCGCGATCGCCAAAGCCCTGTCCGAGCTCCGACGCCGCGACATCAGCGCCGACATGGACTACGCGGGCCGCTCGGTCAAGGGCCAGCACACGCAGGCGAGCAGGCTCGGCGCCCGCCGCGTCGAGGTCGTCGAGCCAGGCCAGGCGCCCGACGCTGAGCAAATCGCCCAGGAGCTCCAGACATGAGCTGGCGCGACCGGGGAGCCGGCGAGCTACGAACGGAGCACGTCGGAGAGACTGTCACCCTCGCCGGCTGGGTCGCTCGCCGCCGGGACCACGGAGGCCTGATCTTCGTCGACCTGCGCGACCAGACCGGGATCGGACAGCTCGTCATCAACCCAGAGCGATCGCCGGAGGCGGCCGAGACGGCCCACGACATCCGCAACGAGTTCGTCATCCAGGCAAAGGGTGAAGTCGCCGCGCGCGCGCCGGAGGCCGTAAATCCCAGGCTGCCGACCGGGGAGGTGGAGGTCCAGGTCGACGAGCTGGAGGTCATCTCCCGCTCGACGCCGCTTCCCTTCCAGCTGGACGAGGAGAACGTCGACGAAACGCTGCGCTACCGGTACCGCTGGCTCGACCTCAGGCGCGAACGCCTCCAGCGGAACATCCGCATTCGAGCCCAGCTGGTCTCGATCATCCGCGAGGAGATGGAGCGCGCCGGCTTCGTCGACATCGAGACCCCGATCATGGCCAAACCGACGCCCGAGGGCGCCCGCGACTTCCTCGTCCCGACGCGGCTCCAGCCGGGGAAGTTCTTCGCGCTGCCTCAGTCACCGCAGATCTACAAGCAGCTGCTCGTCATCTCCGGCTTCGAGCGCTACTACCAGATCGCCCGCTGCTTCCGGGACGAGGATCTCCGCGCCGACCGCCTGCAGGAGCTCACGCAGCTTGACGTCGAGACGGCGTTTCCCGACCAGGAGTACATCTTCGAGCTGGCGGAGCGGATCGTCCAGCGGATCTGGCGGGAGACGATCGGGATCGAGCTCCAGACGCCGTTCCGGCGGATGTCGTGGCAGGAAACCGAGCTTCGCTACGGGTCCGACAAGCCGGACCTGCGCTTCGGCCTCGAGATCCAGGACGCCACCGAGCTGACGCGCGGCTCCGAGTTCGGCGTGTTCGCGAACGCCGAGGCGGTTCGCCACCTGAGCGTTCCGCGCGAGCTTTCGCGCGCCGAGATCCAGAAGCTCGAGGACATGGCCAAGCCGTGGGGCGCGAAAGGGCTCGCCTACATCGTCTTCCGACAGGACGGCGAGGTCTCCTCGCCGATCGCGAAGTTCCTGAGCGAGCCCGAGCTCGAGGCCTTCCGTGAGCCCGGCACGACGGCGCTCTTCGTCGCCGATACACCGAAGCTCGTGAGCAAGGTGCTCGGGCTGCTCCGACTCCATCTCGGCCGCGAGCTCGACCTGATCGACCGGGACGCGTGGGAATTCCTCTGGGTCACACCGATGCCGCTCCTCGACTGGAGCGAGGAGGAGGGGCGCTGGACGGCGCAGCACCATCCTTTCACGCGCCCGGCCGACGACAGTCTGCCCCTCCTCGACAGCGATCCCGGGGCCGCGAGCGCCGTCGCGTACGACCTCGTCGGCAACGGGATCGAGCTGGCGGGCGGCTCGATCAGGATCCACGAACCGGACCTTCAGGCCCGCATGTTCGATTTCCTGGGGATCTCTCCCGAGGAGCAGCGCGCGAAGTTCGGCTTCCTGCTGGATGCGCTTGCCATGGGAGCGCCGCCGCACGGCGGAATCGCCTCGGGGATCGACCGGCTGACGATGGCTCTTCTCGACGAGCCTGTGATCCGGGACACGCTCGCGTTCCCGAAGAATCAGGCCGGGGTGGACCCGATGAGCGGCGCGCCGACGGAGGTGCCGGACGAGCAGTTGGCCGAGCTCGGCCTCCAGCTGAGATCTGCCGACCCGACTGGCAGTTAACGTGTCTTCCCGGTGCAGGGAGGAATCGGCCGCAGATTCGTTCTCGAGGTCGCGTTTCTGGTCGCCCTGGCGATCGGCGTGGCCGTCGCCGACCTCAGCGCGACGACGATCGTGCTCGTGATGGCGCTCGGGTGGCTGCTCGTGTGCCTGTTCGAGCTGGCTGTCTGGGCGGAAGGCCCGCGCTTTCCGATCGTCCACCGGCAAGCGCAGATCGAGGAGCCGCCGGCGGAGAAGCCGGCCGAGGTCACGGAGATCCGCGAGGCCGAGCCCAAGCGCCGCGGCCGGTTCTGGCGCCGCCGCCGCGCGGTGAGCGGCTAAGGCTTGTGAGCGCGGCGCTCGCCCAGCGGCTGATTCTCCTCAGCGCGGCCGCACTGACGGCCGTCGTCGTGTCGCTCGCCGTCTCGGCACGCCTGGACGACGCCGGAGCCTCGTCCGACCTCCCGAAGGCCGTGCCCGCGCCCGGCGGCGGGTGGTTCGAAGCTCGAGCCGGGCTCGAGTCGCCGAGCGCGTACGGCCAGCCGACGGCGTGCGGCCACGTCCTCGAGCGCGAAACGCTCGGCGTGTCGCATCCGGTGCTCGTGTGCGGCGCGAAGATCTACATCGGCCGCGGAAACACGGTCGTCCTGACCCAGGTCGTCTCCCGCGGCCCGACGAGCGCCTCGGTGCAGTTCGGCCTGACGGAGTCGCTTGCCCGCAAGCTCGGCGTCCACGGGCCGACGACCGTCCGCTGGCGCTTCGCTGAGCAGTAAGCTCTGAGCGCTCGACCCTGTGCGTGGCCTTGCGTACTAACGTGAACCAACACACACGTAAAGGGAGCACGGGTCCGGAACGGCCCTAGGCCGGGACGGCTCGGCACCCACCTGGCAACGCCAGGTTCGCAATGCGTGGGGCTTCATCGGCAGGGTGGATTACTCGCAGCCCCGGCTTCCGCCGGGGTTGCGATTTCTTTGGGCTACCGTGATCTCGTGATCGAGGTCGTTGGAGATTCTTCGCGCGGCGGTGAATGGCGCCTGGTCCGCCTGACGGTGGACCGGGGCCGAATCGTCAGCGCGGACGCCGAGGGGCTCGAGGGTCCGCTGGAGGGTCTGACGCTCCTCGAGGCCGCGTCGGTCGGCGGCGACGAGCTCGGGGTCGATGCTCTGGCCAATGCCATCGGCCCGATCTTCCGCGCCCCGCCCGACCCCGAGCGGGTGGCCGTGGCGATGAGCGGAGGAGTGGACAGCGCGGTGGCGCTGCTCCGTGCCGGGCCGAAGGCGGTGGGAGTGACGCTTCGGCTCTGGCTCGATCCCGAAGGCCCCGACACGGAGCGCGCGTGCTGCTCGCCCGAGTCGGTTCTGGCCGCCCGGCGCACCTGCCATTCACTTGGGATCCCCCATGTGACGCTCGATGCCCGCGAAGATTTCCTCCGTGCCATCGTCGAGCCCTTCGTCCGCGGCTACGAGCGCGGCGAGACGCCGAACCCGTGTATCAGCTGCAACGGCTTCTTCCGCTTCGGTCGCCTCCTTGCGTTCGCCAAGGAGGCCGGCGCCGCGCGGCTCGTGACCGGCCACTACGCGCGGATCGTCCGCCACCGCGGCCGGCTGCTCCTGGCGCGAGGCGCCGATCCGGAGAAGGATCAGTCGTACATGCTCGCGCGCCTGGATCCGCGCGTCCTCGACCGCATCTCCTTCCCGCTCGGCGACCAGGGCAAGGACGAGACGCGCGCCGAGGCCGCCCGCGCGGGCCTCGAGGTCGCAGGCCGGGCGGAGAGCCAGGAGGCGTGCTTCCTGGGCGGCGACGACTACCGCGCGTTTCTCCGCCGCCGCGGGGTCGAGTCGAGCCCGGGGGAGATCCTCGACGAAGCGGGCCGCGTGCTCGGCCACCACGACGGCTTCTGGGCATTCACGCCCGGGCAGCGCAAGGGGCTCGGCGTCGCCACAGGAACGCCCGTGTACGCCCTCAAGACGCTTCCGCAGCGGAATGCGGTCGTCGTCGGCCCGCGCGAGGCGCTCGCGCGCGGGACGGTTCGCGCCGCGGGCAGGCTCTTCGTGGACGTCGAGCGCGCCGACGTGAAGCTCCGCTACCGCTCGCCGGCCGTGAAGGGATCCGTGGAGCCCGTCTCCCGGGGTTTCCGTGTCCGCCTCGACGAGCCGGCGTTCGGCGTGGCGACCGGACAGGCGGCGGTGCTGTACGAACGGGATGTCGTCGTCGGAGCCGGCCGGGTGGTCTCGGCGCGCACCGGTTAGCGTCGTCCGGCAGTTGAACAGGATGGGAGCCGCCGCCATGACCGACCAGATCACCCTCACGATGCCGCGGGAGCGCGCGTTCTTCGGCGTTGCCAGGCTCGTGCTCGCTGGCCTCGCGACGCGGCTCGATGTCACCGTCGACCACCTCGAAGATCTCGAGCTCGCCCTAGACGCGCTCCTCGAGCGCCGCGGCGGCCCGCCGGAGGTCACCGTCACCCTCGGCGTCCAGGGCGACGAGCTCCAGGCTTCGGTGGGGCCGTTCACCGACGGTGGGCTGCGCGACGAGCTGCAGGGTGAGCCGGCGGAGGCGCTTTCACTTCGACGTCTCCTCGATGCCGTCGTCGACCACTACGAGGTCGTCGACCGCGACGGCGGAGCGTGGGTCGACCTCAGCAAGCGCTTCGTCCAGTGATGACGCAGACCGAGGACAAGCAGCTCCTGCGCCGGTACCACCAGGAGGGCGACCTCCAGGCCCGCGAGCAGCTGATCGAGCGCTACATGTCGCTTGTGCGCTCGCTCGCGAGGCGCTACGCGTATCGCGGCGAGCAGCTGGACGACCTCGTCCAGATCGGGGCGATCGGACTGATCAAGGCGATCGACCGCTTCGACCTCGAGCGCGGCGTCGAGCTCACGACCTACGCCACGCCGAACATCATCGGCGAGATCAAGCGGCATTTCCGCGACAAGGGCTGGTCGGTGCGCGTGCCGCGCGGGCTCCAGGAGCTGAACGTGCAGATCTCCAAGCTCGTGGAGCAGCTGACGGTCCAATTCGGACGCTCGCCCACGATCCCCGAGCTGGCCGAGGCCGCCGGCGTCGAGGAGGAAGCAGTCCTGGAGGCGCTCGAGAGCGGCCGCGCCTACAGCTCCGTGTCGCTGTCGCCCGGCGGCGGCTCGGACGAGGACGGCGAGCTCGACCCGCTCGAGTCTCTCGGCACCGAGGAGCACGAGTACGAGATCTCGGAGGATCGCGCGGTTCTGGCGCCGGGCTTCAAGGTGCTCGACGAGCGGGAGCGGCAGATCTTGCACCTGCGCTTCTTCCGCGGACTGACCCAGTCGCAAATCGCCGAGCAGGTCGGCATTTCGCAGATGCACGTCTCGCGGCTCATCCGGCGCTCGCTGGAGAAGATCCGCCAGGAGATCGCCGAGGAGCCCGAGGTTGCCTAGCTAAACCTCGGCTGGAAGCCGGGCGGGCGCCTCGGCGGCCGGAGCCAAACGCTCGCGAACGAGCGTGTCGTAGTAGACGTACGTCGTCGTCAGTCCGACGAAGGGCATCGCGACGGCGTAGATGAGCCCGGCGATGATGTTGACGAGCGCGACCGGCGTGCCCGGGATGAAGAGGAGCAGCGCGCCCAGCAGCGGTCCGGCGATGATCGCGAGCGCGGCGGCGGCCACCACGAGCGTGCCCACCTTGAACCACTGGTGTCGGACGAGGGAACCGCTGCGGCGGAGCACGCTGCTCCAGGAGTGACGGTCCTCGAGCTCTGCCACGGGGACGATCAGGGCCCACCGGACGACCAGCCACACGGCGATCGGGATCAGGAAGATCGAGAGGCTGAGGAGCGTCACGACGGCAACGGCGACGGCGAGGCCGCCGAGCAGTGGGCGGATGCTGTCCAGCGAGAGCCGGTAGGAGCTCACGAAGCCGATCTCTCGTCCGCCGTCGATTTCGGCGACCGCGCGGGAGGTTGCCGCCTGCACGAGTGCCAGGCCCAGGAGCGTCAGGACGGTCCCGATGGCGACCGCGAGCCCGACCCGGAAGCCGCCGCTTTGTGCGTCGGGCGAAATGCCGGCGATCGCCGTCGCACTGAAGAGGAGCGCCTGCAGTAGCGTGACGGCGAGGGCAATCGGGATCGTCACGAGCCCGATGCCCAGGAAGAGGAGCGGCCGCGATGCGTACATCCGCGCGGCAGCCGTGAGCGTCTGCCCCCACGAGCGCCGGCGTGCGACGGCGAGCGGCGTCGTCGGGCGCCACGTCGTGCGCCTGACCGCTGCGATGAGGAGCACCACGAACGCGGCGAGCGCCGCGATCACCCAGCCAGGGTTCTCCTCGAGCCTGAGGACAACGTTGGAGCCAGAGGCGACGGCGTCGCAGAAGAAATCCGTCGCGCTTGTCCCCAATGCGCCGCCCGCGGGAATCGCGACGCTGCGATCGCGCCAGTCCTCCGCCCAGGTGACGGGCTCGGTCCATTGCGACTTCAGGTTCGGCCCGGTGGGGCCGTTCAGGAACGCGCGTCGCCGCTCACCCCAGCGTCCTTCGTAGGCGATCCACGGGAACGCGTTCCTGGCCGCCGCCGGATCGCTCGGAATCGTGTGGACGACGGGGCGCAGCTCGCGGCTCGGGCCCGTGGTGTCGTCGCATCCGACTCCCTCGTCCGCGGAGCGGCCGATGTAGAGCGCGTCGTCATAGAAGTTGGCGTGCGAGCCGGCGGCCGGATACACCACCGGATGGGTGCCGTCGACGCGCTCGAGCTTGTCGTCGTCCCAGGCGGCCTTCTCGGCGCCCTCGTGCTGGCTGTATCCGATCTCGAGCGGCTGCTGGCCGAGCGCCTCGTCGGGGCTCGAGGCGGCGAAGACGAGCTGGACCATCTCCCAGTCGCCCTCGTGGTTGTTGTTCCAGTCGTTGAACGGATAGAAGATCCAGTACTGCAGGGCGAGCCGGTCCGGATACGCCGGCTCCGTTGCCACGTGGGCATAGACCGCCGGCTGCTTGCCCTGGGTGATCCGTCGCGCCCACCGTTCGTAGTCGCAACCTGGGTTGAGCGCGTCGCCCGGAAAGTCGAGGTTGTACTCGAAGAGGCCTTTCCCGAGGTCGGCCGCGGTCGGCGCGATCTTGACGAGGTCGTTCTCCGTCCAAGGCCCACGCAAGGAGACGGTGTCCTGGCCGAAGATCGCGTCGATGTCGATCGGCTCGTACGGCTCGCCGGGCCCGCACTCCTCCTTCTGCTCGACCAGGCGAACGACAGGTGCATAGCGCTGGGCGAGCTCCTCCTCGGACTGCGCGTGCACAACGGCGGGGAGGCTCAACGCGCCGACGGCGACAAGCGCCGCGCTCGCGAGGCCGCGAAGCATCCCGAGAGACTAAGCCTAGAATCGAAGCGATATGCGCGCCACCGCCGAGCTTCGCGAAGGCTTCCTCCAGTTCTTCGAGTCGAAGGGCCATACCCGGCTGCCCTCGGCACCGCTGATTCCGCCGCCCGAGGACACTTCGACGCTGCTGATCAGCGCGGGCATGCAGCCGCTGAAGCCCTATTTCCTCGGCCAGAAGGAGCCGCCCGCGACGCTCCTCACCACCCACCAGAAGTGCTTCCGCACGACCGACATCGACGAGGTCGGCCTCGACGGCTACCACCTCTCCTTCTTCGAGATGATGGGCAACTTCTCGATCGGCGAGTACTTCAAGGACGGCGCGGTCGAGCTCGCCTGGGAGTTCATGTTCGAGCACCTGAAGATCGATCGCGACCGCCTCTGGGTGAGCGTCTTCGCCGGGGATCCCGAGCTCGGCCTCGGGAGAGGACGAGGTCGCGATTGCCGCCTGGGAGAAGGTCGGCCTCGAACGCGAGCGGATCGTCGGCCTGCCGCGGACGGAGAACTTCTGGCAGGCGGGGGAGACAGGGCCGTGCGGGCCGTGCTCGGAGATGTACTTCGACCGCGGCGAGGCGCTGTCGTGCGGCCGGCCGACGTGTGGGCCGGGTTGCCCCTGCGAGCGCTACCTCGAGTTCTGGAACCTCGTGTTCATGGAGTTCGACCTGGGGGCCGACGGCACCCTCACGCCGCTCCCGAAGCCGGTCATCGACACCGGGCTGGGGCTCGAACGTACTGCGGCGATCCAGCAGGACGTGATCTCCGTCTACGAGACCGACGGCTACCAGGCGATCATGGACTGGATCGAGGCCGAGAGCGGTGTCGGCTGGCAGAGCTCCGAGAAGGCGACGAAGGCGCACCGGATCATCGCCGACCACGGCCGGGGGATGACCTTCCTCGTCGCCGACGGCGTCCTGCCGTCGAACGAGGGACGCGGCTACGTCCTGCGCCGGGTGATCCGGCGAGCCGTCCAGCAGGCACGAGTCATCGGGCTCGCCGACCTGTGGCGGAGCTCCGACGTCGTCGCCGACCAGATGTCCCGGTGGTACCCGGAGCTCGACGAGAACCGTGAACGGGTTCGGGAGACGCTGAAAGAGGAGGAGGAGCGGTTCTCCGAGACGCTCGAGCGGGGAATGCGCCTCTTCGAGGAGATCGCGGCGGGCGACCGCATCTCCGGCGACGACGCGTTCCGTCTCCACGACACCTACGGCTTCCCGCTCGAGCTGACCCGCGAGCTGGCGGAGGAGCGCAGCCTCGCCGTCGACGAGGAGGAGTTCACGCGCTTGATGGCCGAGCAGCGCGCCCGGTCCCGACGCGGCGTGGCCGCGGAGACGATTGCGATCCGGGTCGACGAGACGCGGCCCACGGAGTTCGTCGGCTACGAGCAGACGGAGGTCCTGACGGCGATCGTCGCCTACGCGGAGCTCGGCGACGGCACGTTCCAGGCCAAGCTCGAGCGCTCTCCGTTCTATCCAGAAGGCGGCGGCCAGGTCTCGGACGTCGGGTTCATCGAGCATGAGGAGACAGGCGCGCGGGCCGAAGTGCTCCGCGCGATCCGCGTCGGCGACGACCAGGTCCTGCACTTCAACGGCGAGGGGTTCCGCGAGGGCGATCGCGTCCGCGCCGTCGTTCCGTGGTCCGTGCGTTTCCCGACGATGGCGAACCACACCGCCACGCATCTCCTCCACCAGGCGTTGAGGGACATCCTCGGCGACCACGTCAAGCAGGCCGGCTCGGCGGTCCGCCCGGACAAGCTGCGCTTCGACTTCACGCATCCGAAGGCGCTGACCGAGGAGGAGCGTGAGCGGGTCGAGCACGCCGTGAACGAGAAGGTGTTCCAGAACCACCCGGTGCGGGCCTTCGTCACGCCGATCGAGGAGGCGCGGCGGCTCGGGGCGATGATGCTCTTCGGCGAGAAGTACGGCGACGAAGTCCGGGTCGTCGAGATCGACGACTACTCGCGCGAGCTCTGCGGGGGCACGCATGTCCGGTGGACGGCGGAGATCGGGCCGTTGGTGATCCTCTCCGAGAGCTCCGTCGGCTCCGGCGCGCGGCGCATCGAGGCGGTCACCGCCGGCGAGGCCTGGGCATTGCTGCACGCTCGGGCCGAAGAAGCGGAGGAGCTCCGCGGAGAGGTGTTGGAGCTGCGGCGCGGCGCGGCCAAGCCCACGGCGCGCGCCGCCGAGACCGAGGTCATCTACAGGGACGAGTCCAATGGGATCGTCGTCGCCGAGGTCACGGCGGTGAAGGGCTCGGCGCTCAAGGACCTGTCCGACCAGATCCGCCAGTCGAAGAAGGCGTCGGTTGTGCTGCTCGGGTCTGTGGACGACGGTCGTGCGTACCTCGTCGTGAACGTAGACCCAAGCCTCGTCGAGCGCGGCGTCGATGCTGTGTCAGTTGCACGGGAGGCGGCGAAGAAGATTGCGGGCGGCGGGGGCGGACGCCCGGACCTCGCCGAGGCCGGAGGCAAGAATCCGGAGGGTTTGAGCGAAGCCTTCGAGGTGGCGAAGAGCGAGATCGCATCGGCTCTGCGGTGAAGGTGCTGGCGCTCGACTACGGGGCCGCTCGAACCGGCGTCGCCGTCTCGGACCCGACCGGGACGCTCGCCCGCCCGCTGGGCGTCATCGAGCGTGCCGGCAGCGAGGACGGCCTCCGCGAGCTTGCCGAGCTCGTGCGATCGGAGGCTGTCGACCGCGTGGTCGTCGGTTTGCCGCTCACGCTCCGCGGGGAACGAGGCGAGCAGGCCGAAGAGACGGAGCGGTTCGCCGAGGCGCTCGCGGCGGCACTCGAGGTGCCGGTCGACCGCTTCGACGAACGCTTTACTACGACCCTTGCCGGGCCGGGCGCCGGAGAGGATGCCCGGGCGGCGGCACACCTGCTGACGAGCTACCTGGAATGGTCGAAGAGCCGACGACACTGACCCGGCCCCGGCGCCGATACCGGGCGAAGCCCTCGCGTCGGCGGCTGTTCGTCCGGCGCCTGGTTGCGCTGGGCTTCCTCCTCGCTCTGGTGGGCCTGCTCGCCGGATCCGCGTGGGCGCTCTGGGGCCGCGGCGAAGAGGCTGCCCCGCAGCCCACTGCGGCGCCTCCACCTCCGAAACCGTTGCGCATCATCTTCCCGGAAGGCTTTACGCGCACGGACATGGCGAAGAGGATCGGCGAGGTGAACCAGATCGCTCGGGAGAAGCGCAATGTCCGTCCTCGGCTCTCCCCGCAGCGCTACCTGGCGCTCACGGAGGCCTCCTCGAAGGTGCCGCCCGCCTTCCTGCGGCAGGGGCGACCGACGAACCTCGAGGGGTTCTTGTTTCCCGCGACATACGAGTTCACGAAGCGCACGACGACGCGGCAGCTCGTCAATGACCAGCTGGCGGCGTTCAAGAAGAACTGGGCGCGCGTGAACATGCGCTACGCCCGAAGCAAGAACCTGACGCCGTACGACGTGCTGACCATCGCGTCGTTGATCGAGAAGGAGGTGGCGGTGGCCCGGGAGCGGCCGCTCGTCGCCGGGGTCATCTACAACCGGCTGAAGGCGGGCATGACGCTTGGGATCGACGCGACGATCCGGTACGGGCTCGGCGTCCCGGCGACGGAGTCGCTGCGCGAGTCGCAGCTCAATGACCCGACGCCGTACAACACTCGGATCCATGCGGGGCTGCCGCCGACGCCGATCGCCAACCCTGGCCTGGCGTCGATCCAGGCCGCTGCGCATCCGGCCAAGGTCGACTACCTCTTCTTCGTCCGCAAGCCGGACAAGAAGCACCACTTCTTTACGGCGTCCCAGCGCGAGTTCGACAACTACAAGAACGCCCACGGGTACTGATGCCGCGAGTCGTGCTGATCGGCTCGCCGGTCGCTCACTCGCTCTCGCCGCAGATGCAGAACGCGGCATTCGCGGCGCGCGGGCTGGACTGGACCTACGAGGCGCTCGATGTGGCGCCGGAGGACCTTGAAGGCGTCGTTCGCGGGCTCGAGACGGGCGCGAATATCACGGCGCCCTACAAGCTCGAGGTCGCCCGGTTGCTCGGCTCGGAGCATCCGTCGGTGAACACGCTCGTCGTGCGCCACGGCGAGGTCGAGGCCTACTCCACCGATGCGGCGATCGTGGAAGGGCTCGAGCTCGAGCGGCCCGCGATCATCGGCGACGGTGGGGCAGCGGCCGCCTTCAGGCAGGCGCTCCCCGGCGCGCGCGTCTTCTCGCGGCGGGGTGAGTGGCCTCCCGACGTGGCGGAATGTGACCTCGTGATCAACGCAACGCCGGTGCGGGACCAGGTGCTCGTCGAGCTTGGTGCAGGCCAGACGCTCGTCGACCTGCCCTATCCGGGCTCGGCCACGGCGGACGCCGCGCGGGCGGGCGGCGCGCG
The DNA here is from genome assembly GCA_963842235.1 of uncultured Actinomycetes bacterium. GTDB lineage: Bacteria > Actinomycetota > Thermoleophilia > Gaiellales > Gaiellaceae > JACDAN01. The sequence goes on from CAWJFT010000001.1 coordinate 887,204, forward strand.
TGTCCTCGACGGGCTCGAGGTGCTCGTTGCCCAGGGTGCTGCCTCGTTCGAGCTCTGGACCGGCGTGCCCGCTCCGGTCGAGGTCATGCGGCGCGCCGTAGGCTTGCCCGCGTGAAGCTGACGACCGCAGGCGAATCTCACGGCCCGGCGCTCGTGGGGATCCTGACGGGGCTGCCCGCCGGCCTTGTCCTCGATCGCGACGCGATCGACGCCGACCTCGCTCGCCGTCAGCAGGGCTATGGGCGCAGCCCTCGCCAGCAGATCGAGCAGGACCGGGTGGACGTCCTGGCCGGGCTCCGGCATGGACGCACGCTCGGCACGCCGCTTGCCTTCGTTGTCCAGAACCGGGATCACAAGAACTGGACGTGGGGGATGGACCCGTGGCCGCCCGAGGGCGAGCCCGAAGGCAAGGGCACGAAGCCGGTCACACTGCCGCGGCCGGGCCATGCCGACCTCGCCGGCACGCTGAAGTACGGCCACGCCGATGTCAGGGACACGCTGGAACGGGCAAGCGCCCGCCAGACGGCCATCACGGTTGCGGCCGGCGCCGTCGCCAAGGCGCTCCTGGCCGAGATCGGCGTCGAAGTGGCGGGATCCGTCGTCGAGATGGGCGACGTCGACGAGGCCCGCGCCGAGCGGGACACCGTGGGCGGCGTCGTCGAGGTGCGGACACGTGGAGTCCCGCCCGGGCTCGGTTCGTATGCGACGAAGGAGCAGCGGCTCGACGCTCGGCTCGCTGCGGCGCTGATGGGGATCCAGGCCGTCAAGGGGGTTGAGATCGGCGAGGGCTTCTCGCTCGCGAACCTTCGCGGCTCGCAGGCGCACGACGAGATCCTTCCGGGGCTCCGACGCGAGACGAACCGTGCCGGCGGGATCGAGGGCGGCGTCTCGAACGGGGAGGAGATCGTCGCCCGCGCGGCGATGAAGCCCCTTCCGACGCTCATGCGGCCCCTTCGCTCGGTCGACATCGAGAGCGGCGAGCCCGGGGAGGCGCTGGTCGAGCGCAGCGACACCGCCGCGGTCGAGGCGCTTTCCGTCGTCGCCGAGGCGTCAGTTGCCTTCGAGCTTGCCCGCGCCGCCCGGGAGAAGTTCGGCGGCGATTCCGTCGACGATTTCGTCGCCGCCCACCGCGCCTATCTCGAGCGCATCCCGTGGCAACCGCGGTAGACCGTCACATCGCGCTCATCGGGTTCATGGGCGCGGGGAAGTCGACCGTCGGGAAGCAGGTCGCCGTGCTCACCGGCCGGCCGTTCATCGACCTCGACGCGGAGATCGAGCGCCGCCACGGGCCGATCCCGAAGCTGTTCGAGCGGGGCGAGGAGGAGTTCCGGCGGCTGGAGACGGTCGTCGCCGCCGAGATGCTTGCTCGCTCGCCGTCGGTGATCGCGCTCGGCGGCGGAGCGTTCGAGGCGGCGCGATCCGATCGCGCGCTGACCGTCCTGCTCGACGTCGACGTCGAGACGGCGTGGGAGCGAAGCCGGGAGAGCGACCGACCGCTGGCCCAGGACGAACCGAGCTTCCGCGCGCTCTATGCCCAGCGCGACTATCGAGCCGTTGCGGATGCGGTCGCCGAGGATGCGGAGGGCGTCTTGCTCGCCGCGCTCGGGATCGAGTTCGCCGGGCGCCCTGAAGCCGATGCGCTAATCGCCGATCCCCGGGCACTGGAGCTCCATCCCATCCAGCTCGGCGACACCTACACCGCCGAGGGGAAGACCCTCGCGGAGGCCGCGCGGCTCTGGCGGGAGCTCAGGGTCGGCCGCGACGCGACGATCGCCGCCTACGGCGGTGGGACGACCACCGACGTCGTCGGCTTCGTGGCTGCGACCTACATGCGCGGCGTCCGTTGGATCGCGCTGCCGACGACCCTCGTCGGCCAGGTCGACGCCGCGATCGGGGGCAAGACGGCGGTCGACCTGCCGGAGGGCAAGAACCTCGTCGGTGCGTTCCACTATCCGGATCGGGTGCTGATCGACCCGTCGCTGCTCGTGACGCTTCCCGAGGCCGAGCGCCGAAACGGGATGGCCGAGGTGATCAAGACCGGCCTGCTCGTCGGCCGACCGCTCTGGGAGCTGCCCGACGAGGAGATGATCCGGGCGTGCGCCGCCTTCAAGGCGGGCGTCTGCCTGATGGATCCCTTCGAGCAGAAGGGCCGTCGCGAGATCCTCAACCTCGGCCACACCTTCGGGCACGCGCTCGAGGCCGCCTCGGACTACCGCCTCGCGCACGGCGAGGCGGTCGCGTTGGGCTTGACCGCTGCTCTGCGGCTCTCGGGCCTGGAGATCCCCGAGGTCCTCGAAGTGCAGCCGGTCCGCGTCGACCGCGAGCGCGCGTGGGCCGCGCTCCAGCGCGACAAGAAGGCGCGCGAGGGCAGAATCCGGCTCGTGCTGCTCGAGGGGCTCGGCAAGCCGGTTGTTCGCGAGGCCGAGCCCGGCGAGGTTCGCGCCGCCCTCGACGAGCTGATCGTGGCCTGATGCTCGTCGGCGTGCTCAACGGCGTGAACCTCAACCTGCTGGAGCAGCGCGATCCGGCCCTGTACGGCGGTCTTTCGCTTCCGCAGCTCGAGGAGCAGATCCGCGCCTGGGGCCAGGAGCTGGGCTGCGACGTCGTGTGCCGGCAGACGAACAGCGAGGGAGAGTACGTGGACTGGTGCCAGGAGCTCGGCCAGTCGTCGGACGGGCTCGTGGTGAACCCGGGCGCCTGGACGCACTACAGCTATGCGATCCACGACGCTCTGGAGGTCGCGCGCGGGCCGATCGTCGAGGTGCATCTCTCCGACATCGAGTCGCGGGAGCAGTGGCGGCGGAACTCGGTGATCGCCGACCTCGCCGCGCACCGCGTGATCGGCAAGGGGCCGGAGGGTTACAAGGAGGCACTGGAATTCCTGGCTCGCGGATAGAACGGCTTCGTGAGCTCCTCGAGGAGCCGCTGCTCGTCAGCGCTCCGGTGAACGTCCGGTACCTGACCGGGTTCGAGAGCACAAATGCCGTCGTTCTGGTCGAGCCCGGGCGCGTGCGGGTCTTCACCGACTTCCGCTATGCGGAGCGGGCCCGGGAGCTCGAGGGTGTCGAGTTCGAGGAGACGAAGCGCTACATCTACTCGGATCTGGCCGAGCGACTCCCGGAGCCGATCGCGTTCGAAGCCGATGCGCTCACCTACGCGAACTGGGAGCTCCTTCGCGCTGGCGGCGTCGATCTCGTGCCGCGGCGGGGTCTCATCGAGTCCCTTCGAGCGGTCAAGGATGGGGAGGAGCTGGACTCGATCCGGCGCGCGACTGAGGTCACGAATCGGACGTACGAGCGGCTGGCCGAAGAGCCGTTCGCCGGGCGGACGGAGAAGGACCTCGCCTGGCGGATGGAGCAGCTCTTCCACGAGGAGGGAGCCGACGGGCTTGCGTTTCCGATCGACATCGCGTCGGGGCCGAACGCGGCGAGTCCGCATGCGGTGTCAGGCGATCGCGTGGTGCAAGAGGGCGATCTGGTGATCGTGGACGCGGGCGCCGTGGTCGACGGCTACTGCTCGGACTGCACGCGCACGTTTGCCGTCGGCGAGGTCTCGGACTCACTTCGGGAGACGTACGAGGTCGTCCTGCTGGGCCAGCAGGCGGGGCTCGACGCTGTCCGCGCCGGAGTGTCCGGCCGGGACGCCGACACTGAGGCGCGCGCCGTGATCGCGGACGCCGGCTACGGAGAGAACTTCGGGCACGGCCTGGGGCATGGGGTCGGCCTGCTCGTCCACGAAGCGCCGGTGCTGCGGCCGGAGTCCGAGGACGTCTTGGCCGCGGGCAACGTCGTCACGGTCGAGCCGGGGATCTACCTGAGCGGCGTCGCGGGGGTCCGGATCGAGGACCTCGTGGTGGTCACGGACGACGGTTGCGACGTACTGACATCGTTTCCGAAAGACCTGATCTCCGTTCGCTAGATTGGCGCCGCCGTGGCCGAGACCGTCAGTACCAACCAGTTCAAGAACGGGATGCACATCGAGCTCGATAGCTCGGTCTGGCGCATCGTGGAGTTCCAGCACGTCAAGCCCGGAAAGGGCGGCGCCTTCGTCCGGACGAAGCTCAAGAACCTCGACTCTGGCGCCGTGGTCGACAAGACGTTCCGGGCCGGGGAGAAGTTCCCCCGCGTGCACACGGAGACGAAGAACGCTCAGTACCTCTACGACTCGGGCGACGAGGTCGTCTTCATGGACGAGCAGAGCTACGAGCAGTTCAGCCTGTCCCGTGACTCCGTTTCCGACGCGCTCGACTATCTGGAGCCGTCGAGCACCGTGCAGATGCTGAACGTCGACGGCCGGCCGGCCGGAGTCCAGATGCCGGCGTCGGTCGAGCTGACGGTGGCCGAGACGGAGCCCGGCGTCCGAGGTGACACGGTCTCGAACGTGACGAAGCCGGCGAAGCTCGCGACGGGAGCCGTCGTCCAGGTGCCGCTCTTCGTCAACCAGGGCGACCGGATCAAGGTCGATCCCCGCGAAGGCCGCTACATCTCTCGGGCCTGACCCTTCCACCCGTTGTCCTTGTGCCTGGCACCGGGACCCGGCCCGAGCGGACGGTCTCGGGGTTCAGCGGCCCGGCTCGAGCGGACTTGCCCTCCGGAGCGGACGCGCCGTTGAGAGCTGACCGGGCTACGCTTTTTCCGATGAGCGACCGCCGCGCATTTGCGCTCTTTTCGCTCGCTCTGGCGTCCGCGCTCTGCCTCGGAGCGCTGGTCGCGCGCTGGCTGTACACCGACTCGGCCGCCTACGGCTTCATGTCGTGGAACCTCTTTCTCGCCTGGATTCCGCTCATCGCCGCCGTGGCCGTCTATGACGCCCAGCGGCGCCGTGCCGGTCCCTGGACACTCCTGCCGCTCGCCGCGGTTTGGCTCGTCTTCCTGCCAAACGCGCCGTACCTGCTGACCGACTTCGTCCACCTGGGATCCCGCGACGACGCGCCCCTCTGGTTCGACATCGTCCTCTTCGGCTCGTTCGCCTGGACGGGGACGCTCCTCGGCTTCCTCTCGATCTTCGTCATGCAGGGAGTCGTGCGCCGCGCGGCCGGGTCGCTCTGGAGCTGGCTGCTCGTCGTGACGAGCCTCGCGGCGAGCTCCTTCGGGATCTACCTCGGACGCTCACTGGGCTGGAACAGCTGGGACGTCGTCGTCCAGCCGGGCGCGCTGCTCGAGGACATCTGGGCGAGGTTGGCCGACCCGCTCGCGTACCCCCGCGGCGTGGGAATGACCCTCGCACTCACGGCCGTCCTTTCGACCGGATACCTGACGCTTTACGCCTTCGCCCAGCTCGGCGCCGCCGAGCGGTTCGACACCTCGCGCCGTTAGGCTCGCTTCGTGCCCGCCCTGGTCGACACTACCGTCCGCCTGCTGAGCCAGGAACCGCTCGCCGGTCGGCTCTCGACGGCGGCGATCCTCGAGCTCGCCGAGGTGCTCGACGGAGCCGGATTCGCGGCGCTCGAGGTCTCCGGCGGAGGTGTCTTCGACAGCGCCGTCCGTCGCGGAGTCGAGTCGCCGTGGGAACGCATCCGCGCGATCCGTGCCCGCACGTCGACCCCACTGGGGATGGCCCTCCGCGGGCGCTTCCTCGTCGGGTCCCGGCCGGTTGGAGGCGACTTCGTCCGCCGGTTCGTGATGACGGCCGCCGAGAACGGGATCGACGTCTTCCGCCTCCACGACCCGCTGAACGACGTGTCGAACCTCCGCGAGGCCGGCGAGGCGATCACCTCGGCCAACCGCGAGTTCGACGCGGGCCTCATCTACAGCCCGGGCCCCACCGGCGAGACCGACACGCTCGTCGAGCAGGCGAAGAAGCTTCCCGACCTCGGCGCCGCGCGCATCCTCCTCCACGACCCCTCCGGGTCGCTCCAGCCGCATCACTCGCACGAGCTGGTGGCCGCGCTCGCGGAGACCAGCGGGCTCCCCGTGGGGATCTACTGCCAGGGCTCGGGCGGAAGCGCTCTCGCGACAGCGCTCGAAGCCGCCCGCGCAGGCGCCGACCGGATCGCCTGCACCACCTATCCCGTCGCTCTGATCCTCCACCGGGTCGCCGGCGAAGGACTGGCCGACGCACTGCGTGGCCAGGGGCTCGATCCGGGGATCGACGTCTCGGCCGTCTGGCGAGCAGCGCAGCTTGTCGACGAGCACATCGGCGACGAGCCGGTCACGCCGCTTGCGACCCGCGTCGCCGTCAGGGCTGCGGCCCACAACCTGCCGGCCGGGCTCGTCGCTGCGCTGGACGGGCACCTGCGGGCGCAGAGCGCAGGAGACCGGCTCGACGAGGTGCTCGGCGAGCTCGAGCGCATCAGGGCCGAAGCCGGCTGGCCGCCGCTCGCCGCGCCCATCGGCCAGATCCTCGGCAGTCAGGCGCTGATCCACGTCCTCTCGGCCAGTCGCTACCAGGTCGTCGTCGACGAGCTCCGGGAGCTCTATCGCGGAGACTTCGGCTCCCCGCCCGCGGAGCTCGACCCGACGGCTCAGCGCGCTATCGAGCTGATCTCGGACGGCGAGGTGGAGCAGCAGCCTGCGGCCGACCTCGACGAGATCAGGGACGAGGCCCGCGGGCTGGCCTCGAGCGACGAGGAGCTTCTCCTGCTCGCGCTCTTCGGCGATGAGGCCGAGGCGCTGCTTCACGCCGTGCGCGGCCGAGCGAGCGGCGAGGAAGACCTCGTCGGCGGAGGAGTCGACCAGAGCCGCGCGGAGCGGATCCGCGAGCTGGTTCGGATCGTCCAGGAGAGCGGTGTCGCCGAGATCGCAGTCGAAGAAGCCGGGATGCGAGTCTCGATCCGCCGGCGCGAGGAGCCTGAGGCAGGGACCCCACCCGCACCTGCGCCAGCCGCGCCGACGCCGACGGATGTCGCTCCGCTGCAGCCGGCGGAGGAGGTGTCGACCGACGGGCTCGTCCGGGTCGAGGCGCCGATGGTCGGGACCTTTTACCGCGCGTCCTCTCCCGGCGCGCCGGCCTTCGTGGAAGAGGGCGCGCCGGTCGCCGCCGGCCAGACGCTCTGCATCCTCGAGGCGATGAAGCTGATGAACGAGATCAAGGCGGAGCTCGACGGCATCGTGCGGCACATCCACGTCGCCAACGGCGACGCCGTCGAGTTCGGCCAGCTCCTGTTCGAGATCGAGCCGGCGCTCGGCCGGCCACTCGATGCCGTTTAACAAAGTCCTGATCGCGAACCGCGGCGAGGTCGCGGTGCGCGTGATCCGAGCCCTGCACGAGCTGGACATCGAGGCGGTTGCGGTCTACTCGACCGTCGACCGAGACTCGCTCCACGTGCGCTTGGCCGACCGCGCCGTCTGCATCGGGCCCGCACCGGCTTCCGAGAGCTACTTGCGGATCCCTTCCATCATCGCCGCCGGTGTGACCACCGGCTGCCAGGCGGTCCACCCCGGCTGGGGCTTCCTGGCCGAGAGCCCGGCCTTCGCCCAGGCCTGCGCCGAGAACGACCTGATCTTCGTCGGCCCATCCCCGGAGGTCATGGCCCGGATGGGCGACAAGGCCTCCGCCCGAGAGGAAATGGGAGCCGCCGGCATCCCGCTTGTGCCGGGGACGTCGTCGGTGACCGCCGCCGAAGCCGCCGAGACCGCGCGCGAGCTCGGGTTCCCGGTGCTCCTGAAGGCGACGGCGGGCGGCGGGGGGAAAGGCATGCGACTGGTCGCGGCGCCCGAGCAGCTCGAGGGGGCATTCACGACGGCGGCGTCCGAGGCGGAAGCCGCGTTCGGCGACGGGAGGCTCTACCTGGAGAAGGTGATCGTGCCGGCGCGGCACGTGGAGATCCAGGTACTCGGCGACGGGCACGGCAACGTCCTCACGCTGGGCGAACGCGAGTGCTCGATCCAGCGCCGCCATCAGAAGCTGATCGAAGAGTCGCCTTCACCCGCGCTCACCGCGGAACGCCGTGAGGAGATGGAGGCAACCGCCGAGCGGGCCGCGAGGACGATTGGCTACCAGAACGCCGGCACGTTCGAGTTCCTCCTCGGCCCCGAAGGCTCCTTCTACTTCATCGAGCTGAACGCGCGGCTCCAGGTCGAGCATCCGGTGAGTGAGCTCGTCACAGGCATCGACCTCGTCCACGAGCAGCTGCGCATTGCCGCCGGCGAGCCGCTCGAGCAAACGGGAAGGGCGCCGCGCCGCGGCCATGCGATCGAGGTGCGGGTGAATGCCGAGGATCCCGCGCGCGACTTCCTCCCGATGCCGGGGCGCGTGGAGCGCTTTCGGCCGCCGTCGGGCCCCGGAGTCCGCGTCGACACGCACATCGAGGAGGGATCGGTCGTCCCGCCGCACTACGACTCGCTGCTCGCGAAGCTCGTCGTCTGGGCGCCCGACCGCGAACGCGCGCTCGCCCGGTCTCTGCGCGCGCTCAACGAGTTCGAAGTCACGGGACTGCCCACCACGATCGGCGCAGCGGCGCAGGTGATCCGCTCCGAGGGCTTCGCGCGCGGCGACTACTCGACGAGCTACCTCGAAGACGCCGCAGACGCGTTGCCGGCGCTCGCCGAGGCGAAGTCGTGACCGCTATCAGTCGCCGAGAAGCACGGCGCGCAGCGCTCTTCATGCTCTTCCAGTGGGACGTGACCGGCAAGCCGCTGGGGTCGACCTACGAGGGCGAGGTGGACGAGTTCGCGCACGAGACGGCGGAGGGCGTCGCCGAGCGTGCGGAGGAGCTCGACCGTCGAATCGACGAAGCGACCGTCGACTGGCCGGCGAACCGGCTCGGCGCGCTCGAGCGGAACGTGCTCCGCGTCGGCATCTACGAGCTCGACAAGGGCGAGGTTCCGCCGGAGGTGGCGATCGACGAAGCGGTGCGCCTCGCGAAGCGCTACGCCTCTGATGAAGCCGGCAAGCTCGTGAACGGGATCCTGGGACGGATCGCGCGGGAGACGGCGAAGCCGTGAGCGCGGAGGAATCCCTCAGGCGGGCGGAAGAGCTGATGGAGCGGCTCGAGGCCACGCGGAGCCGGCTCGAGGCGACGACCGACCCAGAAGCGGCGATCGAGATCCTGACCGAGCTCTCCAACATCGCCAAGGAGGTCGAGGCCGAGCTCTCGAAGGCCAAGCGCGAGGTCGATGCGGACGCCTGACGCGCACCGCGAGGCGTTCGAGGAGTACCTCGAGGCGCTGCAGCTTCCCTCCGAGCTCGGCGGGCTCCAGGAAGCCGTGCGCTACGCGCTCGCGGGCGGGGGCAAGCGGATCCGGCCGGTGCTTTGTCTGGCGACGACCGAGGCGGCGGGTAGTGAGCCCGACGAGGCGCTGGACGCGGCCGCGGCGCTGGAGCTCGTTCACTCCTTCTCGCTCGTCCATGACGACCTCCCCGCCCTGGACGACGACGAGCAACGACGGGGCCGGCCGTCGGCGCATGTCCGCTTCGGCGAGGCCGAGGCGATCCTTGCCGGCGACGCCCTCCTCACCGAAGCCTTCGCCTTGGCGCTCCGCTGCCCGACCGCCGACGTCGCGCGCGAGCTCGTCCACGCCACCTCCGGGATGATCGCGGGCCAGTACCTCGACGTGAACGGAGCCCGTCGTGACCGGGCCGAGCTGAACCGGCTGAAGACGGGCCGGCTGTTCGAGGCCTCCGTCGGCTGCGGGCTCTGGATCGCAGGTGTCCCACCTGAGGAGCAGGATCCGTGGCGCGCCTTCGCGGCCGACTACGGCTTCCTCTATCAGGTCGTGGACGACCTCCTGGACGACGACGGCCTCGTCCAGGAGCGCGGGGCGGAGGAGACCAGGACGCTGGCCGCGGAGACCGAACGATCGGCTCGGGCCCACCTGGCCGAGATCGACCGGGACACCTCAGTGCTCGGTGAGCTCGTCGACGAGCTCACGGCGCGCATCTAGCACGTGCCGTAGCCGTATTCGCGGACCTTCTCGCAGAACTCCTGCTCGCTGGCCGTGAAGAAGTGGCGGACGCTGCCCGGCTTCCGCAGGTAGTAGAGGTAGTTCCGCGGCGCCGGCCGTGCGGCTGCCCGCATCGACGGCACGCCCGGATTCCCGATCGGCGTCGGCGGCAGTCCCTTGAACCGCCGCGTGTTGTACGGCGAGTTGCTCCGGAGCTGCCGCTTGGTCAGCGGCCGCGTGCCCGGGATCCCGAGGCCGTAGCGGATCGTCGCGTCGATCGCGAGCGGCATGTCCTTCTGGAGTCGGTTGTAGATGACCGCGGAGACGAGCCGGCGCTCGTCTGGCGCGACCGTCTCACGCTCGATCATCGAGGCGATGATGAGGACGTCGTACGGCGTCAGGTTCCCGGCCCGGGCGCGGCGAAGGTCGATCCCGCTCCACACCTGCTCGAACGCGGCAAGCTGCTGCACGATCAGCTCCGGCGCACGCGTTTCCCGCGTGAACTCGTAGAGTGAGGGAAAGAGGAAGCCCTCGACGCTGCGCCGCTTCAGGTACGGCCTGAAGGCGCTCGGCGCCCTTGCGCGGGCGGCCGCGGCCTTGTAGGCGACGCCGGTGAGCCTCGGCGTGACGTGTCGCTTGTGGATCGCGATCTTCCGGACCTCGGACACCCGATCGGCCATCTGCCGAACGCTGAAGCCCTCGGGGAAGACGATCCTCAGGGTCGTGGGAGCAGTCGCCGCACGCGCGTCGAGTGCGCCGAGCGCGAGAACAAGCGCAGCCAGCATGACGGCGAGACCCCGAGCCATCGCCTTTAGCCTACGTGCCATGAAGAAGCGCCTCGACGTGCTGCTCGTCGAGCGCGGTCTCGCGGAGTCCCGCGCCCAGGCGCAGGCACTGGTGATGGCCGGCCGCGTCCCGGGCTTCGAAAAGGCCGGCCAGCAGGTCGACGAAGCCGCTGCGCTCGAGCTGACCGAGCGGCCGCGGTTCGTCTCCCGCGGCGGCGAGAAGCTCGACCACGCTCTCGAGGTCTTCGGGGTCGATCCCGCCGGCCGCGACGCTCTCGACGTGGGCGCGTCGACCGGAGGGTTCACCGACGTCCTGCTCCAGCGCGGCGCGGCGCGGGTGATCGCACTCGACGTCGGGCGGGCGCAGCTGCACGAGCGGTTGCGCGAGGATCCACGGGTGATCGTCATGGACGGCGTCAACGCGCGGCACCTCGCCGAGCTCCCGTTCAGGCCGGAGCTCGTCACCTGCGACGTCTCGTTCATCAGCGTCCGGCAGGTGCTGCCCGCGGTGCTCCCGCTCGCCGAGCCCGGCTGGGAGGCGGTCGTCCTCGTCAAGCCCCAGTTCGAAGCGGGACGCGAGCAGGTGAAGGGCGGCGTCGTCAAGGATCCGGCGGTGCACGAGCGCGTGCTCCGCGAAGTGGCCGAGGCGGCGCTCGACTGGGACGCGGCGACCGTCGGCGTCACGGACTCCGGACTTCCCGGCCCGAAGGGCAACCGCGAGTTCTTCCTCCACCTCGTGCACCGGCCCGAGGCGGAGCTGCCGGCGGAGCTCGACGATTGGATCCGCGATGCCGTCGGTTGAGCGGGCCACCGTCGTCAGCCACGGCAAGCCCGAGCTCGTCGCCGAGGCAGTCGAGCGGGTCAAGCGGGTGGCCGAGGAAGCCGGCGTCGAGCTGGTCGACGGCGATGACGCCGATCTCGCTGTCGTCCTCGGCGGAGACGGGACGATGCTCCGGGCGCTCAAGCGCTTCCTCGGCACCGGCGTGCCGGTTCTCGGCGTCAACTTCGGACGGGTCGGCTTCCTGGCCGGCGTGCCGCAGGAGGAGCTCGAGATCGGGCTCGAACGTGCCTTCAGGGGCGAGTTCATGACCGTGGAGCTGCCTACGGTCGAGGCCGAGCTCGGGGGGAAACGGGAGCCCGCGGTGAACGACGTCGTCGCCTCCAGCGCCTCCATCGGGCGGATGGTCGAGCTCCGCTGGACGATCGGCGGCGAGGACCTCGGCTCGGTGCCGTGCGACGGGGTGATCTGCTCGACGCCGTCGGGCTCGACTGCGTACAACCTGTCGAACGGCGGGCCCGTCCTCGTCTGGGGCCTCGACGCGATGGCGGTCACATTCGTCGCGCCGCACTCGCTCCACGCCCGGCCGCTGGTCGTTCCCCGCAGCCACGACCTCGAGGTCACGAACCTCACTCCCGACGTGAACGTGGCCGTCCTCGCGGACGGACACCACATCGGCGAGCTCGGCCGCGGGGACAGCGTCTCGGTGACGCTCGCCGAGGCCCGAAGCCTGCTGGCGCGGTTGCCGGAATCGACCTTCTTCCGTCGCTACCGCGACACGTTCGCGTCCTAGGCGCTGCGTAGCATCGGCCGTGTGCTGCGCCGCCTGCGCATCGAGAACCTGGTCCTGATCCGGGAGGCCGAGCTCGAGCTCTCGAGCGGCCTCAACGCGATCACCGGCGAGACGGGGGCCGGGAAGACGATTCTCGCGCAGGCCGTGGGCCTGCTGCTCGGCGCGAAGGGCGACGCCAAGGCGATCGGGCCGGGCGCGGAAGAGGCCTACGTGGAGGCCGAATTCGACGTCCCGGCGGGCTTCTTCGAGGAGGAAGGGCTCGAACCGCTCGCGGAGCTGCGGCCGGAGGACGAGCCCGGCCTGGTCATCGCCCGCCGGATCTTCGGCGACGGTCGTACGCGCGCCTACGCGTGGGGCCGAGCGGCGGCGCGAGAGGATGTTGCGGCTGCCGGAGAGCTCCTCGTCGGGATGTCCGGCCAGTTCGAGCAGCGACGTCTCGCCCGCCCGGCCTACCAGCTGGACGTTCTCGACGCCTTCGTCGGCGATGAGCAGCTGCGCCGCCGTGGAGCCCTTCGGAAAGCGTGGCTCGAGCTCGCGGCAGCGCGGCGCCGCTACGACGAGATCACGCGGGACGCCGCAGCCGCCGAACAACGCATCGCCGAGCTGGAGGCGTTGGTGGAGGCCACCGCCGGCTTCGACGCGGAGACCGAAGCGTCGCTCCTCGTCGAACGAGAGCGTCTCCGTCACGTCACCGAGCTCGCGGCCGGCGCGAGCACCGCCGCCGAGGCGCTCGCACCGGAAGACGGTGACGGCGCGGCCGGGCTCGTCGCCCAGGCCGAGCGTGCGATTGCTCCGCTCGAGCGGCTGGCGCCGGAGCTCCAGCAGGCGGGCGGGGAGCTGCGCGAGTCGGCCGTCCGGCTCCGCGAAACGGCGGTCGAGCTACGTTCGTTCCTGTCGAGCCTCGAGGCCCAGCCGGAACGCCTGGAGCACGTCGAGGGCCAGCTCGACCGGGTCGCCGTCGCCAGGCGGCGCTTCGGCTGCGATTCCTACGAGGAGCTGCTGGCGCGCGCAGTGGAAGCTCGGGAAGAGCTGGAGGCGAGGGACGCGGGAGCCGACCCTACGGCCGAGGCCGAGGCGGCCGTCGAACAGGCGCGGGCCTCCGTCGACGAACTCGGTGCTGCATTGGGCAAGGCCCGCCGCGCCGCCGTGAAGCCCTTCGCCGACACCGTCGCCGCAGAGCTCAACGGGATCGGTCTCGGCGAAGGCGAGTTCGTCGTCGAGCTCGGCGAGAAAGACCCGTCGCAGACGGGCACGGACATCGCCTCGTTCCTGATCCGGCCCAACGCCGGGCTCCCGTTCGCGCCCGTCGCCGAGACGGCCTCCGGCGGGGAGCTCTCTCGGATTGCCCTCGCGATCGCTGCCGCCGCCGGCGGGAAGATGACGCTCGTCTTCGACGAGATCGACGCCGGGATCGGCGGCCAGACGGCCCACGCGGTCGCCCAGACGCTGCGGCGCCTCGGCGAGCGCTCGCAGGTCGTGACGATCACGCACCTCCCGCAGATCGCGAGCCTCGCAGACCGCCACTTCAGCGTCGAGAAGGTTCCCGGCGATCCGACGCACACTCGCATCGCGGTGCTCGACGAGCTCGACCGGCGCGAGGAGCTCGAGCGGATGCTCGGCGGCCGTGAGTTCCTCGCCACCGTCAGCTGACGCGTCATGGGGCGCTGCTAGCCTTGGAGCCCGTGAGTCGTTTCCGGGGTCGAGGCCTCCGGCCGGCGAATGGAGCGCCGGCAGGGCTCGCGGCCCTCCGAGGGCAGTGCGCATGAGGCCACAGCCGCCGAAGTACGTGTTCGTGACGGGCGGGGTCGTCTCGTCGCTCGGGAAGGGAATCACGGCCGCCTCGCTCGGCCGGCTGCTCAAAGCCCGCGGCCTGAAGGTCCAGGTCCAGAAGTTCGACCCGTATCTCAATGTGGATCCGGGCACGATGAGCCCGTTCCAGCACGGCGAGGTGTTCGTCACCGAGGACGGCGCCGAGACCGATCTCGACATCGGCCACTACGAGCGCTTCGTCGACGAGAACCTCTCACGGAACGCGAACCACACGTCGGGATCGATCTGGTACTCGGTCCTGCGGAAGGAGCGGAAGGGCGAGTACCTGGGCTCGACGGTCCAGGTGATCCCCCACATCACGAACGAGATCAAGGAGCGGATCCGCCGCGTCGCCGAGGCGACCGACACGGACGTCGTCATCAGCGAGGTCGGGGGGACCGTCGGCGACATCGAGTCGCTCCCGTTCCTCGAGGCTATTCGGCAGTTCCGGCGCGAAGCCGGTCAGGAGAACGTCATCTACGTCCACGTCACGTACGTCCCGTTCGTCGATTCGGCCGGCGAGCTGAAGACGAAGCCGACGCAGCATTCGGTCAACGAGCTGCGCCGCATCGGTATCCACCCGGACATCGTCGTCGCCCGCTCCACCGAAGGCCTGAGCCCCGACCTCCGCGACAAGATCGCGATGTTCGCCGACATCGAGCCGCGCGCCGTGATCGTGAACCGCGACGTTCACGACGTCTACCTCGTGCCCTCGGCGCTCCAGGCGGAAGGGCTCGACAAGCTCGTGGCGGAGAAGCTGAACCTGCCCGAGGTCGACGCGGATCTCGGCGAGTGGAACGACCTCACGGCTCGAATTGAGCAGCTGGGCGAGCCCGTGGAGATCGGTCTCGTCGGCAAGTACGTGAAGCTCCACGACGCCTACCTTTCCGTCCATGAGGCGCTCAAGCACGCGGGGATTCACCACGGGTGCGGCGTCCGCGTGCGCTGGGTCGACGCCGAGGGTGCCTCCCTGGAAGAGCTCCAAGCAGAGCTCGAGCAGGTCGACGGCGTGCTCGTCCCCGGCGGCTTCGGCTCTCGGGGCTGGGAGGGCAAGATCATGGCCTGCCGGGTCGCGCGCGAGCAGGGGATTCCGTACCTCGGAATCTGCCTCGGCATGCACGTGGCCGTGTCCGAGTTCGCGCGGCACGTGGTGGGGTTGTCCGGCGCGAACTCGACCGAGATGGATCCCGAGACGCCCTATCCCGTCATCGACCTGCTCCCCGAACAGAAGGAGGTCGAGGATCTCGGCGGGACGATGCGGCTGGGCGCACAGGCGGTCGAGCTCGTCGAGGGGACGCGGACGCGGGAGGCCTACCGCGAGCCGGTCGTGAACGAGCGGCACCGGCATCGCTACGAGGTGAACAACCACTTCCGTCCGCGGCTTGAGGAAGCAGGGCTCGTGGTCTCCGGGACCTACCAGGAGGGCCGTCTCGTCGAGATCGTCGAGATCCCGGATCATCCGTGGTTCGTCGCCAGCCAGTTCCATCCTGAGTTCAAGTCCCGCCCGACGCGGCCCGCGCCGCTCTTCCGTGAGTTCGTCGGCGCGGCGCTGGAGCGCTCGCGGGCGCGAAGCACACCCGCCGAGCGGGCCGGCGTTCCGGCCTGACGTCGCGTTTACGAAGTAGGCACGAAGCGGTTTCTCCTTCGTGCGGCCGTTGTCCATATGGTAAACGGCATGAAGAAATCAAACCTCATAGTTCTGGGAGCGGCGTTGATGGCCCTGCTGGCGGTGCCCGCTTCGACTGCTGCCGGCGGCCCGGGCAAGGTGAACATCGTCCCCGCCGACTGCGGCGACAGGTACGACAATGACGACGACGGGAGGGTTGACTACCCAGCCGATCCGGGCTGCACAAGCTCTTCGGACGGCGACGAGTGGAATCCACCGCCGCCACCACCTCCGCCTCCTCCGCCACCGCCTCCTCCTCCACCGCCTCCAGCCTGCTCCGATGGGGCAGACAATGACGGCGACGGGTTCAACAACTACCCGAGCGATCCGGGCTGCTCATCTGCTTCGGACAACGACGAGTGGAACGACTGGGCCTCGCTGGCAGAAGTGGGGACGTTCACCTGGGGCGAAACGTCGTATGCCTGCGGGACGGCCGGTGCGGATGCGAACCAGTGGTACGCCCCGGGAGTCTTGGCGGACAGCATCCCGCCCGGCGACGGCCTCACGGGAACAGCGGTAGATACTTTCTGCCCGCTGTCCACGTCGCGGTGCAAGAAGCAGGTCTGGGAGACCGAGATGATCCAGAAGCTGACCCCGTGGGGCCCGAGCTACCGGGCGCTGACGTTCAAGGGCTTCTACAGCGTCTGCTACCGCTACAACGACGGCATCGTCACGGTGAAGGGGCGAGCGGCCGACTGTTACGCCCCGCAGGTGCCGTGGCAGTGCAACGGAATCGCTGAGGGATACCCGTGGCACTACCGTGCCGCGAAGTACGTCGAGTTTCACTACCGCATCAAGGCTTGCATCCAGGGCAGCGGTTGCACCGTCGGACGCCAGCCGTGGGTGACGATTACGTTCTTCGACAACAACACGCAAAACTTCACTCAGGGTCTGGCATGAACACCGTCAAGTGGATCCTCATCGGAGCGGTAGTCGTCTTCGGCGTGATGATCTATCTCTCGTACATGGTGACGATGGGCTAGTCCCGTCCGTCGTTTTCTTGCAGGCAGGCTGAGTGGCTCGGATCGTCGGCGCCTATCAACCGCCTCTAACAGAACGAAGCCTTGTGCCGCCCTGCTGCGCTGGGCGGCGCGAGGCTGCGTCCTCGGTCTCGCCCGTATCCCTATACGAACGAGACGCTGCGTCGTTCCCTCGCACCACCCATCGCACCCGGACGACGAAGCGTCATTCAGTTAGAGGCTTAGGATTCTGCGCATGTCGCCAAGCTGGGCGCCGGACGTCGTTGCGCTCTTCACCGAGCTGGCCGCCATCCCGAGCCCACCTGGCTCGGAGCGTGCGGTCGCGGACCGCGTCGCCGCCTACCTCCAGGATCTGGGCCTCGCGGTGTCCGAGGACGACGCGGGCGCCCGAATCGGAGCGAGTGCGGGAAATCTGCTTGCCCGGCTCGAGCCTTCGAGCGCGAACGGCGGCACGCCGATCTTCCTCTGCGCTCACCTCGACACGGTTCAGCCGACTGGGCCGCTCGAGCCAGTGGTCGAAGACGGGATCGTCCGGAACGCGGGCGGAACGATCCTCGGCGCCGACAACAAGGCCGCGGTGGCCGCGATGCTCGAGGCCGTCCGCCTGATCCTGTCCGAGAACCGTCCGCACGCCGGCATCGAGCTCCTGTTCACGCCGAAGGAGGAAGTCGGGCTCCAGGGCGCCAAGGCGTTCGACGCAGAGCGGCTGGAGGCCGGAGTGGGTTTCGTCTTCGACCACGCCGCTCCGATCGGGGAGGTCATGTTGGGGGCTCCTCACGCACGAGCGCTCGACGCGACGATGCGAGGGCGCGCGGCCCACGCAGGCATTGCGCCCGAGGAGGGCCGCTCGGCAATCGCCGCCGCGGCCCGCGCGATTACCGATTTCCGCCTCGGTCGCCTGGACGACGAGACCACGGCGAACGTCGGGCTGATCGAGGGTGGGACGGCCAAGAACATCGTTCCCGAGCGTTGCACCTTCAACATCGACGTCCGTTCGCACGACGAGCGAAAGCTCGCCGACCTCGTCCAGGAGATGCTCGAGACGATCACGTTCGCCGCGGCCCTCGAGCAGTGCGAGGCGGAGACGACGGTGGACGAGAGCTATCGCGGCTACCGCTTAGGCCGCGGTGATCTTCCTGTTCGGCTGGCTTGCGCCGCGCTCGAGCGGGAGGGGTTTCAGCCGCGGCTCGCTTTGGGCGGGGGCGGCGCGGACGCGAACATCTTCAACGAGCGCGGCCGGCCGTGTGTCAACCTCGCGAACGGGATGAGCGCGATCCACACGCCCGACGAGCACATCGCCGTCGCGGATCTCGAGCGGATGGTCGACGTCACGCTCGCCCTGGTCGACGTGGCGCGCGACGCGTCTTAGCCTGGCCGTGGAGGAGCGGCGCCTCGGGCCCGTCGTAGGGCTCGGCACATGGAACACGTTCGGCGGTGACGACGAGCTCGCGGGCGACGTGGTGCAAGCGGCCTGGGGCGCGGGCACGCGGGTCTTCGACTCCTCTCCGATGTATGGGCGCGCCGAGCGCTCGCTGGCCGCGGCGCTCGAGGGACGGCGCGAAGAGGCGGCGGTAGCGACGAAGATCTGGGCGCCCACCGTTGAGCAGGGGATGCACCAATTCGCGGAGCAACTCGACCTCTTCGGGCGCGTTGAGATCGAGCAGGTGCACAACCTCGTCAGCTGGCGCGAGCACCTGGGCTGGCTCGAGGAGGAGCGCACCGCCGGTCGCGCCGGGCTGCTCGGGGTCACGCACTACGCGCCGAGCGCGTTCGGCGAGCTTGGCCAGGCGCTCGAGACCCGGTCCTTCCAGACGGTGCAGGTGCCCTACAACCCGTACGAGCGTGAAAGTGAGCGTCGGATCCTGCCGCTCGCGGCAGAGCTCGGCGTCGCCGTCATTGTCATGCGTCCGCTTGCCGAGGGGGAGCTGCTCGACCGGGTGCCGGAGCCGGAGGAGCTCGAGCCACTCAGGGAATTCGGGGTCGAGACCTGGGCGCAGGCGCTCCTCAAGTGGGCGCTCTCCGATCAGCGCGTAGACGTCGTGATCCCGGCGACACGCAACCCGCTTCACGCCGCAGAGAACGCATTCGCAGGCTCGCCGCCCTGGTTCGGCCCTGAGGAGCGCCGGCTGGTCGAGCGGCTGGCGCGCGCATAGACGGATATCGTTCCGCCGCCCGATGAACGTCGGCGTCCCCAAGGAGATCAAGCCGGACGAGTACCGCGTCGCGCTCACGCCGGCAGGTGCGCTCGAGCTCACCCGCGACGGCCACTCGGTCGTGGTCGAGCAGGGAGCGGGGGAGGGCAGTGCCTTCAGGGACTCCGACTACAGCAGCGTCGGAGCGCGAATCGGCTCCGTCGCGGACGTTTGGGAGGCCGAGCTCATCCTCAAGGTCAAGGAGCCGCTGCCCGAGGAGTACACGAGGCTGCGCGAGGGTCAGGTGCTCTTCACCTACCTCCATCTCGCCGCGAGCGAGGATCTGACCCGGGCGCTGATGGAGAGCGGCGCGGCGTGCGTCGCATACGAGACCGTGGAGACGGACGACCGCGCGCTTCCGCTCCTCGCGCCGATGAGCGAGATCGCCGGCCGCCTTGCGGCGCAGGCCGGTGCGGCGTTCCTGGAGAAGCCGGTCGGTGGCCAAGGGCTCCTCCTCGGAGGCGTCCCGGGCGTGGCGCCGGGCGAAGCGGTGGTGATCGGTGGAGGGATGGTCGGCTACAACGCGGCCGTGATCGCGCTGGGGCTCGGCGCGCAGGTCACGATCCTCGAGCGCTCCATCGATCGGATGCGGCATCTGGAAGAGGTGCTCGGGTCGCGCGTCACGCTCCTGATGTCGTCCGGCCTCCAGATCCAGGAGTCGGTCGCGCATGCCGATGTCGTCATCGGCGCGGTGCTCATCCCCGGCGCGCTGGCGCCGAAGCTGATCACCCGCGAGATGGTCGCCGGCATGAAAGACGGCTCAGTGATCGCCGACGTTGCGATCGACCAGGGCGGCTGTGTGGAGACGTCACGACCGACGACGCACTCTGAGCCGGTCTTCGTCGTCGACGGCGTCATCCACTACTGCGTCGCGAACATGCCCGGTGCCGTTCCGATCACCTCTACGAAGGCGTTGACGAACGCCACGCTGCCGTATGTCGAGGGGATCGCGAACGAGGGTCTCCGCGAGGCGATCGCCCGTGATCGCGCGCTCGCGCGGGGTGTGAACGTGCTCGAAGGGAAGGTGACGTACGAAGCTGTGGCCGAAGCACACGGCCTCGACTTCACCCCGCTGGACGAGGTCCTCAGGTTCTCCCCGGTCTAGTGCCCCATCCAGCAATACATGCCGGCTTCTGGCCCGCGATCACGCGGCGCCAGAGCCCACCCTCCTCCTCACCAAGGTCTACAGACCTTGGCTCGTCGGAGTGCGAACTCTGGATTCGGACGGTCGTACCGGCGAAGCCGGCACGACCTCTGCTGGTCGGCGCCGACGAGTCGGCGCCTTGGGCTCGCGACCCAGAATTCCGGCGGCATTACCGGACGGGGCACTAACCCTCTGCCGGCTCGGGCTCTTTCCGCTTCTTCCTGGGCGCGCTAGGCGTGATCTTGACGACCAGCCAGGTGACGCCCGCAGCGAGGCTGATCACCGCGGCGATGAAGATGACCATGCCGATGAGTCCCAGGACGGTCTCCATGACCGCCGTAGAATAGCCCCCGTGAACCTCCGAGCTTCCTGCGGTGGCGCCTCGTGCTCGAGAGCACGGCGCCTGACGTCGTCCTTGGCCGCAACCTAGGAGGCATACGTGCCGCGCGCGTGCGTCATCGTGCTCGACGCCGTGGGGGCGGGAGAGCTACCGGATGCGGCGGAATACGGCGACGAGGGCTCGGACACGCTCGGGAACGTCGCGAAGGCGGTCGGCGGGCTCGACCTTCCCAACCTCGAGGCGCTCGGGCTCGGCAACGTCGAGCCGCTCGAGGGCTGCCCACCCCAGCCGGGCGCTCCCGCCATCGCCGGGCGGCTGCTCGAGCGCTCGAAGGGCAAGGACACGACCACAGGCCACTGGGAGCTCATGGGGGTCGTCACGGAGCAGCCCTTCCCGACGTATCCGCACGGCTTTCCGTTCGAGGTCCTCGATCCATTCATGCACCGGACGGGACGCGGCGTCCTGGGGAACAAGGCCGCCTCGGGGACGGAGATCATCGAGGAGCTCGGCGAGGAGCATCAGCGCACGGGCAAGTGGATCGTCTACACGTCCGCCGACTCGGTCTTCCAGATCGCCGCCCACGTCGACACGATCCCGCTGGATGAGCTCTACCAGGCTTCCGAGGTCGCCCGGGAGATCCTCACCGGCAAGCACGCCGTCGGACGAGTCATCGCACGGCCTTTCGAAGGCGAGCCCGGCAACTACGTCCGGACGCCCGACCGGCACGATTGGTCCCTGAAACCCAGACAACCCAACTACCTGACCCTCGTGCGAGAGGCGGGCCACAAGGTGCATGCGGTCGGGAAGATTCGGGACATCTTCGCCGGCGTCGACATCGACGAATCGAACACGACACGCTCGAACGTGGAGGGGATCACGCAGACCGAACGGCTGCTCCGGGAGCTCGACGACGGCCTCGTCTTCGTAAACCTGGTCGAGACCGACATGCTCTGGGGCCATCGCAACGATCCGGTCAACTTCCACCGGTGCCTTCAGGACTTCGACCGGCGGTTGCCCGACCTGCTTGCTGCGCTGCGCGATGGCGACATCCTCATCCTGACGTCCGACCACGGGTGCGACCCCACGACACCTTCGACCGACCACTCCCGCGAGCATGCGCTGCTGCTTGCGTACGTGGAGGGGCGCAACGCAAGCGGCCACGTTCACCAGGGTGAGTTCGCCGACGTCGGATCGACGGTGAACGCCTGGCTCGGCGGAAAGGCTCCGAGGCGCGGGATCCCCGGCCAGCCGATCGTCGAGTCTTGACGCTTCACGATCCGAGCTTGGTCCGCGAGCAGTACGTCGACGAGACCTGCTTGGCGACACGCAAGCGCGCTCACGAGCTCGGTGAGGGCCCCGACGCGCGTGAGATTGTGTTCTCGGCGATCAGGGACGCCCGGCCGGGCCGCATCCTCGAGGTCGGCTGCGGCGAAGGCGAGCTGGCCGAGCGCATGTCGCGGGAGCTCGACGCGGCGGTCGTGGCCGTCGATCAGTCGGACCGCATGGTCGAGCTCGCGCGGGTGCGGGGAGTCGATGCACGTGTCGGCGATGCGCAGGCGCTCGAGTTCGAGGACGAGACCTTCGACTGCACGGTCGCAGCGTGGATGCTCTTCCATGTCCAGGACGTCGATCGTGCGCTCTCCGAGCTGGCGCGCGTCCTTCGGCCGGGTGGGCGCCTCGTCGCAGCGACGAACGGGCCGGACCATCTCTCCGAGCTCTACGAGCTCGTCGGTGCGGCTCCGTTGGAGTCGCGCTTCGGCTCCGCCAACGGCGCCGGTCTTCTCCAGCAGCACTTCGCATCGGTCGAGCGAATTGACGCCCAGGGCTGGCTCGTCTTTCCGGACCGGGACGCCGCGCAGGACTTCCTCGACTCGCTGATCCGGCTCTCGCGCTACCTGGTGCCGGACGTCGACGGTCCGATCCGGGCCCGCCGGACGCCGACGGTCTTCGTTGCGGAGAAGGCGTGATCCGTCCCGCCGAGCTGATCCAGCGCAAGCGCGACGGCGGGGAGCTCTCCGACGAGGAGCTCTCCGAGCTCATCCTCGGCTACACCCGCGGCGAGATCCCTGACTACCAGCTGGCGGCGTTCTGCATGGCCGTCTACTTCCGCGGGCTATCAGCACGGGAGACATACGCGCTTACCGACGCCATGGTGCGGAGCGGGGAGACGATCGACCTGCAGGCCGAGATCGGACGCCCCGTGGCAGACAAGCACTCGACTGGCGGCGTCGGGGACAAGGCATCGCTCGTGGTCGGGCCGCTGGTCGCCGCCTGCGGGGTCCCCTTCGGAAAGATGAGCGGCCGCGGCCTCGGCCACACCGGCGGGACGCTCGACAAGCTCGAATCGATTCCCGGCTACCGCGTCGAGCTTTCGCGGGATGAATTCGTACTCCAGGTGCGCGACGTCGGCCTCGCCGTCATCGGCCAGACGGCCGAGCTCGTCCCCGCCGACAAGCAGCTCTATGGGCTTCGAGACGTGACCGCCACTGTCGAGAACGTCTCTCTGATCGCGGCCAGCATCATGTCGAAGAAGATCGCAGCGGGGGCGAACGCGATCGTCCTGGACGTCAAGGTCGGCGACGGGGCGTTCATGAAGTCGCTCGACGACGCACGGGCACTCGCGGGGGCCATGCTCGAGCTAGGCCGGCGCGCCGACCGTAGGGTCGTCTGCGAGCTGACCGACATGGATCAGCCGTTGGGGCGAGCGGTCGGCAACGCGCTCGAGATCCGCGAGGCGCTCGCAACCCTCAGCGGCGACGGGCCGCCGGATCTGACGGAGCTCGCGATCGATGCAAGCGCCCACCTCGTCGAGCTCTGTGATGGCCTAGATGCCACCGAAGCACGGTCTCGAGTCGAATCGGTCCTCCACGACGGGACGGCCCTCGACGCCTACGAGCGCTGGATCCGCGCGCAGGGCGGCGACCCGGCGGAGGACGCCCTGCCGCGAGCCTCGGTGACGAAGTCGGTCACGGCTGACGGCGACGGCTACGTCGGCCGCCTGGGCGCGCTCGCGATCGGGACGGCCGCGATGCGGCTCGGCGCGGGCCGAACCACGAAGGACGAGACGATCGACCATGCCGTCGGCATCGTCTGCCTCCGCAAGCGAGGCGACCGCGCCGAGGCCGGCGAAGCGCTGGCCGAGATCCATGCCCGTGACGAGTCAGCCGCCGAGGCGGTCGTCGATGAGGTTCGCGGAGCGTACGAGCTCGTCGACACGGCGCCCCCAGACCGCGGCGTCGTTCTCGAGACGCTCAGCTAGCGGGCGGCCGATGTCCAGGCCCGCCTCACGGCTACGCTAGCCACGTGCCGGAGCTGCCCGAGGTCGAGACGGTTCGCGCAAGCCTCGAGCCGGCGCTCGTCGGGCGGAGGTTCGAGCGAGTGGAGATCCGCGACGCGAGGCTTACGCGGCCGCTCGATCCCGATGAGGTCGCCGCCGAGCTACAAGGCGAGGTCGTCGAGGCGCTGGAGCGGCGCGGCAAGTATTTGGTTTTTCGGTTTCGAAGCGGTCGAGTACTCCTGGTTCACCTCCGGATGACGGGCTCGTTTCGGCGCGGGCGAAACGGAACGGACGACGATCCGTACCGCCGTGCTGTTGTCAGGTTAGACGACGGGTCGGACATCAGCTATCGAGACGTCCGGCGCTTCGGTACATGGGTCCTGCTCGAGCCGGGTGAGGAAGCCCCGTACCTCGCGACGCGCCTCGGCGAGGAGCCGCTGACGACGAGCTTCAAGGCCGCGACACTCGCCGCGCGCCTCCACGGCCGAAGAGCTCCCGTCAAGGCGGCTCTGCTCGACCAGCGGGCGGCGGCGGGGATGGGAAACATCTACGCGGACGAGGCGCTCTGGCGCGCAAAGATCCACCCGTTGCGGCCTGCCGGCGATCTGAGCCCGGCCGAGATCCGCCGGCTCCATCGTGGGATCAACGACGCAATCCGCGCGGGGATCGCCCGGCAGGGGACGACGCTACGCGACTACCGGACGCCCGACGGCGCGAGCGGGTCGATGCAGGACGAGCTCCGCGTCTACGGGCGTGAGGGAGAACCGTGTCCTCGGTGCGGCACGGCGATTGCCAAGACGAGGGCGGGCGGGCGCGGCACCTGGTACTGCCCGAGCTGCCAGCGGAGCCCGATCTAGGTGCGGGTCGTGGTCACAGGCGGCGCCGGCTTCATCGGCTCACACGTCGCAGACGCTTTCATCGAGCGCGGCGACGAGGTGCTCGTGGTCGACGACCTGTCGTCCGGGAGGCGCGACCGGGTCCCGGAAGGAGCCGACTTCGCCGAACTGGACGTCGCCGACGACGGGCATCTGCGCAGCCGGCTCGACGACTTCGCTGCGGAGTTGATCTGCCACCTCGCCGCCCAGTCCAGTGTCACCGTCTCCGTCGACAAACCGGACCTGGACTTTGCCTCCAACGTGCGAGGGACGTTCAACGTCTGCCAAACGGCTGCCGGACTCGGCGCCCGGGTCGTCTTTGCCTCCACGGGCGGCGCCCTGTACGGCAACGAGGCGCCGCTCCCGACGCCGGAAACCTTCGTCGCGCAACCGCTCTCGCCGTACGGCGCCTCCAAGCTCGCCGGGGAGGCGTTCGTCGCGACCGAGGCGCGGTTTCGGGACCTGCTGCACGTCGTCCTGCGCCTCGGCAACGTCTACGGGCCGCGGCAGAACCCCCACGGGGAGGCGGGCGTCGTCGCGATCTTCAGCCAGCGCCTGCTCGACGACCAACCACCGGTCGTCTACGGCGACGGCAAGCCGACCCGTGACTACGTGCACGTGGCGGACGTCGTCCGTGCGTTCACGCAGGCCGCGGACCGAGAGCTCGCTGGGACCTACAACGTCGGCCGCGGGAAGGAAGTCTCCGTCCTCGAGCTCCTGGAGATCCTCCAGCGCGCCGCGGAAACCGACGTCGAGCCGCGGCTGGAACCGCTTCGCCCTGGAGAGCTCCAACGGAGCGCGCTCGACTCGCGCGCGATCGCCGAGAACCTCGAGTGGCGGCCGCAGATCGATCCTGAGAACGGAATTGCCGAGACCTTCCACTGGTACGCCGAGGAGCACGGCTGATGCTGCTGAACCGGTGGGCCATAGCGTTCGCATTCCTCGGCTGTGCCGCCGTGGTGCCCGGGGCAGCGCCGGCGAGTGAAGGCGTGTCCTGGCACGGACGGACGCCGGAGCAGGGATCCGCCTTCGTCGCCGGCATCGGCCGGGAGCTGCGGATCCGGCTCGAAGCGTCAGGGGCCCTCACCGGGTCGGTCCGGATCCGGGTCAGGAGATTGCCGCGCGGGGCCAGGCTCGTCTACCCCCTGGATTCGCAAGCGAGGGCTGTCTTCCGCTGGCGGCCCTCGGTGAAGCAGCTGGGCGAGTGGCGGCTCGTCTTTACCGCGCGCGACGGCGCGGCCACCGCCCGGCCGCTCAAGCTCCGCGTCCACGTCGGCCGACGCGCGGCGCGGACGTTTCGCCTCTCGTCGAGCCGCTGGATCTCCCGGAGCGCGACGCTGCGGCACTCCGTCAACGCGCTGGCGCGCCCCGTCCCGGGCTCGCGCATCCTCGTGCGGCTTCGCGCTGTGACGCCGGAGCACGTCCCACATGTCGTCTACCTCGTCGGCGGAGCGATCGACCGCCGCGACCGGTACTGGCTTCGGGTGCGGCTTCCCCTGCTCCCGAACGGCACCACCGGCTGGATCCCTCGCGACGCGGTAACGACCTTCCGCGAAGTCGACACACATCTCGTCATCGACCGCGGCAGCCTGCGCGCGAGCCTCTATCGCCGCGGGAGACTGGTCTTCCGCGCGATCGTCGGTGTCGGACAGCCGCAGTGGCCGACGCCGCCGGGCCGCTTCTACGTCCGCGAGCGGCTCACGGGCTTCACCGATCCGATCTACGGCTCGCTGGCGTTCGGCACGAACGCGCGCTCGGCGGTGCTCACCGACTGGCCGGGCGGTGGCTTCATAGGCGTTCACGGGACGAACCAGCCGGAGATCCTTCCCGGGCGCGTCTCGCATGGATGCATCCGGCTGCGGAACGCCGACATCCTCCGCCTCGCGAGGCTGATGCCGGTCGGGACGCCGCTCACGGTCTCCTGATCAGCGGGCGGCCTTTCTACACTTCAACCGTGGCTGGCCGCACCTACAAGACGGAGGCGGTCGTCCTACGCTCGCTTCGGTTCGGCGAGGCCGACCGGGTGCTTCACCTCTACACGCTGGATCGCGGTCGCGTCGGGGCGCTGGCCAAGGGCATCCGCCGGACGACATCCCGCTTCGGCGGCCGCCTCGAGCCATTGAGCCACGTGGAGCTCGTTCTCCACCAGGGAAGCGGCGAGCTGCAGACGGTCACGGGGGTCGAGCTGATCCGCCCACACCGGGCGGCGCGCGAGGAGCCGTATCGTTTGAGCGTCGGGTTTGTCGGGCTCGAGGCAATGCTCCGGCTCTTCCCCGAGCAGGAGGCGAACTCGCGCGCCTTCGAGGCGCTGACCCGCTTCCTCGACCTGCTCGACGAGGCCGAGCCGCGAGCCGGTGACCGCGCGGGGACCGACCCGCTCGTCCTGAGCTTCCAGCTGAAGCTTCTCTGGCTCTCCGGGTACCTCCCGCATCTGACGAGCTGCGCCGAGTGCGGTGCCGAGGCAGGCCTCGTCGGCTACTCGCCGAACGCCGGTGGCGCGGTTTGTGTGAACTGTCGAGCCGACGCAATCTCGCTCTCACCCGCGGGCCTCGCGGGGATCGAGGCGCTGCTGCGGAGCCCGCTCGCGGAAGCGGCCGGTCTCGGCCTCGGCGGGCGCGCCTCGCGGGACGCACTCGCAGTGATCAGCTCATCGTACGAGTACCACGGCGGATTCCGACTCAAGACGCTTTCGGCGTAAGCTCGGCTCCTGTGGCGCTGAACTACCAGGACATGATCGGCGCGCTGCAGGCCTACTGGGCCGAGCGCGACTGCATCGTCATGCAGCCGTACCACACCGAGCTCGGGGCGGGCACGTTCAATCCGGCGACCTTCCTGCGCTGCCTGGGGCCGAATCCATGGCGCACCGTCTACGTCGAGCCGTCGATCCGACCGAGCGACGGGCGTTACGGCGAGAACCCCTACCGCTTCCAGCACTACTACCAGCTGCAGGTCATCCTCAAGCCGGCGCCGGAGGACATCCTCGATCAGTACTTCGGGTCGCTCGAGGCCGTCGGCATCGACACGCGAAAGCACGACGTCCGTCTCGTCGAGGACGACTGGGAAGGGCCGACGCTCGGCGCCTGGGGGCTCGGCTGGGAGGTGTGGGTCGACGGGATGGAGGTCACGCAGTTCACCTACTTCCAGCAGCTCGGCGGCCTCGACGTCGAGGTCGTCTCTGGCGAGATCACCTACGGGCTCGAGCGGCTCGCGATGTTCCTGCAGGGCAAGCAGAGCGCTCTCGACATCGAGTGGGCGACGGGCATCACCTGGGGCGACATCTTCCGGGAGAGCGAGCGGCAGTGGTCGATCTACAACTTCGAGGAGGCGCCGGTCGACATCCTCATGCGCCGGTTCGAGGAGCACGAGGCCGAGTGTGCGCACCTGCTGGCGAAGAACCTGCCGCTTCCGGCGTACGACCAGGTGCTCAAGGCCTCGCATACCTTCAACCTGCTCGATGCCCGCGGGGCGATCTCTGCGACCGAGCGGGCCTCCTACATCGGCCGGGTTCGGGACCTGGCGCGGCGCGTGGCCGAGGAGTACCTCGAGCTTGCGCGCGCGAACGAGGAGGAGCCGGCTGAAGCTGCTGTTTGAGATCGGGTGCGAGGAGCTCCCGGCCGGCTCCGTCTACGAGGCCGAGGCACAGCTGCCGGCGCTCGCCGAACGCCAACTTGGCGCGTCCCCGGAGCGGGTGTTCGTGGGGCCACGCCGCCTTGCCATCCTCGTGGACGGGCTCGAGGAGCAGACCGGAGAGCAGTGGGTGAAGGGCCCGCCGGTCGCCCTGCGCGACAAGGCGGCCGCGGGATTCGCGAAGCGGCACGGGGTGTCCGTCGAAGACCTCGTGGAACGCGACGGCTTTCTCGGGATCACCGTCCAGGCACCGTCCCTGGACAGTGCCTTGCCGGGACAGCTGGATGCGATCGTTCGCGACCTTCGCTTCGCCAAGACGATGCGCTGGAACGGCTCGGGCCTGCGCTTTCCGCGCCCCGTTCGCTGGACCTGCGCCCGGCTGGACTCCTCGCCCGTGAGCGGCCACGGCACGACGACGTGGGGCCACCGCTTCACCCACGGCGAGCTCGAGCTGCCGTCCGCCGCCGCCTATGCGGAGACCTTGCGCGCCGCCGACGTCGAGCCCGAGGCCGCCGAGCGTGAGCGGCTGATCCGTGAGGGGCTCGACGCGCTCGGCGAGTGGAGCGACCCGCTCGGCAAGCTCCGCGAGGTCGTCCACCTCGTCGAGAAGGTGATCGTGCTCGAGGGCTCGTTCGACGAGCGCTTCCTCTCCCTGCCGAGACGCGTGATCGAAACGGCGATGCAGTCGCACCAGCGGTACTTCCCGTTGACGGCGAACCGCTTCGGGTTCGTGGCGAACGGAGGGGATCCGGAAACCGTGCGGGCGGGCAACGAGACGGTGCTCGAGGGCCGGCTCGACGACGCGACGTTCACCTTCGAGCGTGACGTCTCCGCGGGGATCGAGGAGCTCGCGGACCGCCTCGGGTCGATTGTCTACTTCGCGGGTGCAGGGACCTTCGCCGACAAGACGGAGCGGCTCCGGAAGCTCGTCGAGCGGCTGGGCGGCGGCGAGGCGTCGCTCGAGGCCGCTCGGCTCGCCAAGGCCGATCAGGCGGCGGAGCTCGTCCGTGAGTTCCCCGAGCTCGAGGGCTACATCGGGGCCGAGTACGCGCGGCTTGCCGGCTATCCGGAGGCGGTCTGTGCCGCGATCGCCGAGCAGTACCTGCCCGATTCGGCGCGGGGACCGCTTCCCGATACCGAACCGGGCCGTGTCCTCGCCGCTGCGGACAAGGTCGATGTCCTCGAAGTCTCGTTCGAGTTGGGGCACAAACCGACCGGCTCTCGGGATCCATACGGGCTGCGGCGCGCGGCGATCGGGCTGTGCCGGCTCGCGACGGAGGGCGGCTTGAGCATTCCCCGCGAGCTGCTTCGGGACGACGTCGGCGAGTTCGTCGAGGAGCGCTTCGAGGGTCTCCTGGACGTTCCGGTCGAGTTCGTCCGCGCCGCCCGGGCTGCAACGGTGCGCGACCTGGGGTCGGTCGCTCGTCTGGCGCAGGCGCTGGCGGCGCTCCCCGACGAGCGGCTCGAGCCGATCCACACCGCGTACATCCGGGCGAGCAGGCTGGGGGAGAAGGAGAAGGCGGCCGAGACGCTGGATCGGAAGCTCTTGCGCGAGCCTGCCGAACAGGAGGTCGCCAGCGCCCTGGAGCGGGTCGAGCCAGAGATCGCTTCCGCGCTCGAGACCGGCGACTTCGAGGCGGCCGTCGAAGCCGGCGCCCGGCTCGGGCCGGTGCTGCACGGGTTCTTCGAGGAGGTGCTCGTGATGGCGGAGGACCCGGCGATTCGCGAAAACCGGCTGCGGCTGCTGCTCGACGTCCGGGATACCCTTCGTGCGCTCGGCGATCTCGGCCAGATCCCCCGTTAACGGGCATTAACGAAGGCTCAACGTCGTTCTCAGACGGCTCTTAGGTGGGTGGTGTTGCATGTGGCCACTCCAATGAAAGGAAACGGAACTCGATGAGCAAGCAAGTGGCAACCATCGTCCTCGCGCTGTTGCTGGCGGCGGGTGTCGGAGGCGCGGTCGGTGCGGCGGTCGCCCTCTCGACCGACGACCAGCCGGCGGCGCAGACGGCGAGTGCTACACCCGGTGAGTCGGTCTCCCAGAGCGAGTCCTTCGCCGCCGCGATCTACAAGCGCGCGAAGGATGCGGTCGTCGAGATCCAAACGACGACCGACCAGGGCTCGGCGACCGGCAGCGGCTTCGTGATCGACAAGCAAGGTCACATCGTCACGAACGAGCACGTCGTCGAGGGAGCAACGAAGGTCGCCGTCCAGTTCGCCGATCAGAGCGAGGCCCAGGCGACGATCGTCGGCACCGATCCCTCCACCGACATCGCCGTGCTGAAGGTCGACCGCCCGGCTTCCCGGCTCACGCCCTTGAGCTTCGCGGCGGCGGGCTCCCTCGAGGTCGGCGATCCGGTCGTTGCGATCGGCAGCCCGTTCGGTCTCGAAGGCACATTGACGACCGGCGTCGTCAGCGGCCTCGGCCGTGAGATCGAGGCGCCGAACGGCTTCACGATCGAGAACGCTGTCCAGACCGATGCGGCGCTGAACCACGGCAACTCCGGCGGCCCCTTGCTCGACATGCAAGGGCGCGTGGTCGGTGTCGCCGCCCAGATTCGCAGCGACTCCGGCGGCAACGTCGGCATCGGCTACGCGGTTCCCGGCGATACCGCCCAGCGCGTGGCCCGCCAGCTGATCAGTGACGGCAGCGTCGAGCACGCGTACCTCGGAGTCAGCCTCCCCAATTCGGGCGCCGCGACGATCGAGCAGGTCGTGAACAACGGCCCCGCCGACAGCGCGGGCATCCAGGCTGGAGATGAGGTCACCGCCGTCGACGGCAAGACGATTGAATCGGGCGACGCCCTGCGCGAGGCGATCGACGCCAAGAAGCCCGGAGACAAGATCACCCTCACGATCAAGCGGAACGGCAACGAGCGCACCGTGCAGGTAACGCTCGGCCAGCGCCCGGCCACCGCTCAATAGTCCCCTCCTCAGGCAGAACCATGTCCGGTGCGAGACGCCGGACATGGCTCTGCTCGGGTTTGGGCGCTACGCTCGGCGCCGTGACCGTCGTCGAGCTGCACATGATCTCGGACGCCACCGGCGCGACGGCGAAACGCCTCGTTCAGGCGCTGGAGGCGCAGTTTCCGGAGCAGGAGTTCGAGGACATCGTGCATCCGATGGTCGAGACGGTGGACGACCTGCGGCTCGCCGTCGACCGCGCGAAGGGACGCCCGGCGGTGATCGTCTACACGATCGTGCACCCGGAGCTCCGCGATGCGATGCACGAGCTCTGCCGGCGCGCAAAGGTCCACTACTGCGACATCCTGCGACAGCCGATCGATTCGGTTGTGAAGGTCTCGGGGCAGGCGGCGAAGATGGCCCCGGGCGCGCGGCCGCCGCTCGATTCCAACTACTTCCGGCGGATGGCGGCCATCGAGTTCGCGGTCAAGTACGACGACGGCGTCGGGGGAGGGCTGGACGACGCGGACATCGTCCTCGTTGGCGTGTCGCGGACGTCGAAGACGCCGCTTTCGATCTATCTCGGCTACCTCGGGTACAAGACGGCGAACGTCCCGGTCGTGAAAGGGATCGAACCGCCCGAGAAGCTGTTCGAGATCGAGCAGTCGAAGATCATCGGGCTGACGATCCGTGCCGAGCGGCTCGCCGAGGTTCGAGCCGACCGCGCCAAGCGTCTCGGGGGCAACAACCGGCGCTACGCGGAGCTGGTCGAGATCTACGACGAGTTGGAGGAGGCGGAAGCGCTCCACCGCCGTCTCGGCTGCCCGGTGATCGAGATCTCCGAGCTCTCGATCGAAGAGACGGCGGCGCGGGTCATCGCCATGGTCGAGCGACGGCGCGAGCGGGGGTCAGACCCCGTCGCCAATGCGTGACAAGTTCCGCGCGCGTTTGCTCGGGTCCCGTGACGGGGTCTGACCCCACCACAGCGGCCGTCGGAGACCGCGCCGCTGCGGAGGCTCGCGCCAAGCCGGTGCCGCTGTGGCGCTGGGCGATCTGGTGGGTGCTGCTGCTCGTCGCCGGGCTGCTTTTCTACTTCCTGCTGGCCCCGATCTGGCTCGGGCTCCGGGCAGCAGCCTGGATCGCCGAGTTCAGGGCCCGTCGGAGGCGTTCCTAGACAACTCGAACACGTACTCGAGACCGTCGACCTCGTCCATCTGCTCGCCCGTCCTGACGAAGCCGAGCTTCCGGACGATCGCCAGCGAGGGCTCGTTGTGCGGCCCGACCGAAAGGACGAAGTGACGGATCGCCGCCCGCTTCTCCGCCATGTCCATGAGCATGCTTGCCGCCTGGGTCGCGTACCCGTGGCCCCGATAGGCGGGGAAGATCCGGTAGCCGAACTCCACGGCGTCTGGGTGCTGCTTCGCGTTGATCCCA
Organism: uncultured Actinomycetes bacterium; assembly: GCA_963842235.1. Classification (GTDB taxonomy): domain Bacteria; phylum Actinomycetota; class Thermoleophilia; order Gaiellales; family Gaiellaceae; genus JACDAN01. The sequence goes on from CAWJFT010000001.1 coordinate 919,632, forward strand.
GGCGGGCCGTGGTAGCCCGCGTGCCCGATCATCCGGCCGTCGAGCACCACGGCATGCGGGCACCAGGTCCGAAACCGAATGTCCTCGCGCATCTGCCGCAGCCGCAAGGCAAGGAACGCCTTCTCGCCCTCGGAAGGAAACTCGTCGGGGAGCTCGATCGCGAGCGCGGTGGCAGCCGCATCCCGCCGTCCGTCCAGGATGGCCTCGACAAACGCGACCGTCATCGGGCGGAGCTCGATCACGCCACTGGGCGAGCCTCGATCGGAGTCTCGACCACCTCGCCGTCCTGGAGCTCTACCCGGTAGGCCTTCGAGCCCTCCTCGCACGCGACGACCTCGCGAAGCTCGCCGTCGACGAAGTGGAGGCCAACGCCCGCGTCGGCGGCATATCCGGGCGCCAGCCCTGCGCGCACCAGCTCGTGATAGCGCGGCCGCCGTAGCTCCTCGTCGTCGTAGTGGGGACAGAAGCTCCCCGGAAGGAACCCGAGGCAGTCCATCTGCTCGAGCTGCGGCCCGAACGAGTCGGTTACGCCGGCTTCGAACCAGCAGATGCCGCCAGCGCTCGAGCCGGCAAGCAGCACACTGGAATCGAGCGCCTCCCGCAGCAGCTCGTCCACGCCGTGCAGGCGCCAGATCGCGAGCATGTTGCCGCTGTTCCCGCCGCCGACAACGATCAGGTCGGCGTCGAGCACGACCGACCGCAAATCTTCCGGTGGCCACGGAAAGAACTCGAGCCGCGAGACCTCCGCCATCCCGCCGAACTGGTCGTACACGCGGAGCGCCGCACTCGAATCCTCCGCCGAGGCCGTCCCGATGTAAAGGACCCTAGGTCGCTCACGGCCGGTCAGCTCCACGAGGAACCTCGCCATTCCGGCGCAGAGCTTCCCTCCGCCGATGGGGACGATCGTCCTGGACACCCGCCAAGGCTAACGACGGCGCCACGCCGCGCCGTAGGGAGATTTCCACCGCTGTGGGAAAATCCCCTTCCCATGCCTCGCTACGTCTACGACTTCGACGAGCCCGCCGACGGCGGCCGGGACCTGCTCGGAGGCAAGGGAATCGGCCTCGCCGAGATGACGCAGCTCGGCGTTCCGGTCCCGGCCGGGTTCACGATCACGACGGATGCCTGCCGCGCGTACATGGCCTCCGGCGGCCAGCTCCCTGAGGGCCTCGAGGTGGAGATCGACGAACACCTCGCGCGCCTGGAGCAGACCTCGGGAAAGCGCGTCGGCGACCCCGAAGACCCGCTCCTCGTCTCCGTGAGATCGGGCGCCGCGGCCTCGATGCCGGGGATGATGGACACGATCCTCAACGTCGGGCTGAACGACGCAGCCGTGGACGGGCTTGCGCGCCGCACCGGCAACGAGCGCTTCGCGCACGACTCCTACCGGCGGCTGATCCAGATGTACGGCGAGATCGTCGACCACATCGATCCGCATCGCTTCTCCGACGCGCTCGCGAGGCAGGAGGACGACCTTCCGGGCCTGATCGAGACCTTCAAAGGGATCTACGAGGACGAGACCGGGCAGCCCTTCCCGCAGGACGCCAAGGAGCAGCTAGGTCGCGCCGTCCGAGCGGTCTTCGAGTCCTGGGACACACCGCGCGCGAAGGCCTACCGCCGCCATCACCACATCCCGGACGACCTCGGGACGGCGGTCAACGTCGTCCAGATGGTCTTCGGCAACAAGGGCGATGAGTCGGGCACCGGCGTCGCCTTTACGCGCGACCCGTCCACGGGCGAGCAGGGCCTCTACGGCGAGTTCCTCGCCGACGCCCAGGGGGAGGACGTCGTCGCCGGGATCCGGACGCCGCAGCCCATCGCGGAGATGAAGGGGCAGCTACCCGGGGCCTTCGACGAGCTCGTCGAGACGATGCGACGCCTCGAGGGGCACTACAAAGACATGCAGGACATCGAGTTCACCGTCGAGGACGGCAAGCTCTACCTCCTCCAGACGCGGAGCGCGAAGCGGACTGCCGCCGCGGCCCTGAAGGCTGCTGTGGAAATGGTCGACGAGGGCCTGATCACGCGCGAGGAAGCGGTGTCGCGGATCGACTCCGGCCAGCTGGACCAGCTCCTGCACCCGCGAATCGACCCTGACGCGACGTATGACGTCGTCGCGCGCGGCCTCAACGCGTCGCCCGGCGCCGCCTCCGGCGGGATCGTCTTCGATGCCGACACCGCGGAGGAGCGCGGGAAAAACGGGGACGCGGTGATCCTCGTCCGCTGGGAGACGACCCCGGACGACATCCACGGCATGATCGCCGCGCAAGGGATCCTCACCGCCCACGGGGGCATGACATCCCACGCGGCCGTTGTCGCCCGCGGGATGGGCAAGCCGTGTGTGGCCGGCTGCGAGGCGCTGTCGGTCGACGCGCAGGCCAAGCGGGCGTCGCTGAACGGCCACAAGTTCGGCGAGGGCGACGTGATCACGATCGACGGCGGCACCGGCGAGGTGATCGTCGGGGAAGTCACGCTGATCCCGCCGGAGATCAACGAGGACTTCGAGACCGTCCTCGGCTGGGCGGACGACGTGCGCCGACTGAAGGTGCGGGCGAACGCCGACACGCCCGAGGACGCTGTCAAGGCGCGCGAATTCGGCGCACAGGGCATCGGCCTCTGCCGGACCGAGCATATGTTCATGGCCGAGGACCGGCTGCCGGTCGTCCGCGAGATGATCATGGCGGCGGACGAGGACGAGCGACGCGCGGCGCTCGACAAGCTGCTGCCGCACCAGCAGGACGACTTCGAGGGGATCTTCGAGGCCATGGCCGGCCTGCCCGTGACGATCCGCCTTCTCGATCCTCCGCTGCACGAGTTCCTGCCGCCGCTCGAGGAGGCGCGCGACGACCGCATGCGGTCACGGATCCGCGCGCTCCAGGAGGCGAATCCCATGCTCGGGACGCGCGGTTGCCGGCTCGGGCTTCAGTTTCCGGAGATTTACGAGATGCAGGTGCGGGCGATCATCCGCGCAGCGATCGCGGTGCGTGAGCGGACAGGAGATGCGCCGCTCGTCGAGATCATGCATCCGCTCGTCGGCTTCCAGGAGGAGCTCCGCCGGCTACGCGAGCTCACGATCGACACGGCTTCGGCTGAGGGAGAGGTCGAGTACCTCGTGGGGACGATGATCGAGCTCCCGCGGGCCTGTGTTCGCGCAGATGAGATCGCAGAGGAGGCTGACTTCTTCTCCTTCGGGACGAACGACTTGACGCAGACGGCGCTCGGGTTCTCCCGTGACGATGCCGAGGGGAAGTTCCTGACGTACTACCTGCAGGAGGGCGTGCTCGAGCGGAATCCGTTCGAGACGCTCGACCAGAGCGGGGTCGGCGACCTGATGCGGATCGCTGTCGAGCGCGGGCGAGCTGTGAAGCCGGAGCTCAAGCTCGGGATCTGCGGGGAGCATGGCGGCGAGGCCGACTCGGTCGCGTTCTGCCACCGGCTCGGGCTGGACTACGTGTCGTGCTCGCCGTACCGCGTCCCGCTGGCGAGGCTGGCGGCGGCGCAGGCGGTCCTCAGCGAGGCCGGCATCGAGGCCGTCTCCGTCGGCGGCTAGCCCTGCTAGACGGCGTATCCCTGGACGCGCCAGTAGGAGATCGCGATGCTGAGCGCGCCGATCGCCAGCACGCCGACGACGCCGACGAAGCCGGGACGGCCATAGACGGCGTGGGTGCGCCCGAAGCGTGAGAGCGCGAGCATCCCGAGCGCGCCGCCCGCGAGGCCGCCGAGGTGTCCGCCGATCGAGATTCCCGGCACGGCGAACGTGAACACCAGGTTCAGCGCGATGATCCCGAGCGCGCCGCCGCCGAACACGTGCGTCCCCTGTTGCTCCAGGACGAGGGCGGCTCCGAGGATGCCGAACAGCGCGCCTGAGGCTCCGACGGTGACGCTGTCGGGAGAGAAAAGGAGCGCGCCGGCGGAGCCTGCGAGCCCGGAGACGAGGTAGAGCAGGAGGTAGCGGCCGCGCCCGAGCACCGTCTCCACGGCCGAGCCGAACCACCACAGCGCGAGCATGTTCAAGCCGAGGTGAAGCGGGCCGTAGTGGAGGAACGGCGCCGTGAACAGCCGCCACCAGTCACCGGCGGCGACTGCGGGGCCGAACAGAGCCCCTTCGGTGAAGATCCGATTTCCGGTGCCGTTGATGTCTCCACCGGCCGCGAGCTCGAGCAGGTAGACGCCGACGTTGACCGCGATGAGGATCTTGGTGACGACGGCTCCGGTTCCCTCGTAGCCGGCGCGGCGGATCCCGCGGGTGACGCGTGCGCTTCCCTGCGGCTTGCCCGCGTGCTCCGGGCAGCGGATCCCGACAGGTGCGAACACCATGCAGTCCGGGCAGATCGGGCGCCCGCATTCCGAGCAGGAGACCATCGTCTCCCGGTCGGGATGGCGGTAGCAATACATCGGCTCGGTCACGGGCCTGGGTAGCGTAGTTCTGCGATGCGGGCCCATGTGGCGTTCACGCCGGACCAGGTGCTGGAAGCGCGGGTCGCGGTCGTCGTCGACGTGCTGCGTGCGACGTCGACGATCGCCCAGGCGCTTGCCAGCGGCTACAAGCGTGTCTATTGCTGCCGCGAGGTGGAGGATGCCCTCGCCCTGCGCGAGCGGCTGGGGAAGGGGCTTCTGGGCGGCGAGCGGAACGCCGTCAAGATCGACGGCTTCGACATCGGCGCTTCACCGCGTGAGGTGCTCGAGCCCCAAGGCGAGACGCTGATCTACTCGACGACGAACGGGACCCGTGCGGTGCTGGCAGCAGCGTCGAGGTGCCGGGAGGTGCTGCTCGGGAGTCTCTTGAACCTCGAGGCCGTGGTCGGGGCGGTTCGGGACGACTGCGTCGTCGTCTGCGCCGGCTTCCAGGGGCACTTCGCGTTGGACGACGCGTACTGCGCGGGACGAATCGTGGAGCTGCTCGGCGCGGAGGTGACGGATGCGGCGAAGGCGTCGGTGGTCTTGGCGCGGTCGTATCCGACCGCGTGGGACGGCCTGATGGCCCGAACCTACGGCCCGCCCGGGCTCGAGGACGACATCCGGTTCTGCGCCCAGGAAAGCGTGCTCGACGTCGTGCCGCGGCTGAGCCGCATGGTCGACTCGGCCGCCGAGGTCACGCTCTAGCGCAGGCGACCGGGAAGGACCGGCTCGGGCGGGTCGCGGAACGCCTCGATCGTGAGCCGGCACGCCATTCCGAACGACATCAGGATCATTGCGATGACGCCGCCGATGAGCATCAGTCCCGCGTCAGTCAAGGGCGAGATCTCAGGCTCGATCGGTTTCGAAATCGGGAGCGAGACGACGAAGGAGACGAACGGCAGTGCGAATGCCCAGAGCCGCGGGACGAGAAATCCAGTGAGCGGCTGGATCAGCATGCCGACGCCGAAGTAGGTCCAACCGAGTGCTTCGTCGTCGAGTGCCGTGTTCTTGTAGGTGAAGACGAAGACGACGGCCAGAAGCGCGTACACGACGGCAGTCACCCGCTGAACGGTCACGTCGGCACTGTTCCACAGCGTCTCGTCCTTGACACCGAACATATGTTCGTGATAGAACACGTGTTCGGTCATGATTGCCTGCCTTGCCATCCCCGGATTCGAGCTTCGCGCCGCGCTTCGCAAGCGGCCTAGCCTCGTGCTTCAGCCCGCCGCGCTCGCGCCTCCCGAGGGTGCCGAGCCGCTGATCGGGCCCATCACCGCCGCGGCCGACCAGGCCGGCGTCAGGCCCGGCATGCGCATGGGGGAGGCGCTCGCGACCTGTCCGAAGCTTGTTCTCGTCGAGCCCGACCCTGCCTCGGCCGAGCGTGACTGGGAGGAGATCGTCCGCAGCCTGGAGGATTCCGGTTTCGCCGTCGAGTCGATCGCGCTCGGCACCGCCTATTTCGACACGCGCGGGGTGGAGCGCCTCTACGGCGGCCTCGAAGCGGCGCTCAAGCGCGCCCTCGCCGCGGTCGGCTCACACTGGGACGCGCGCGTTGGTGCGGCCACCCGCCGCTTTGCCGCACTCGCGGCTGCCAACGTCGCGCGCCCAGGCCAGGCGCTGATCGTCTCGGACGAGCACACGAAGGATTTCCTCGCACCGCTCCCGCTCCGCCTGCTCGGACTGGACGAGCGCCGCCGTGAGGAGTTGGAAGCGCTGGGCGTGAAACGTGTTGGACAGCTTGCCGGGCTCCCGGGCGCTGCTGTGGCCGAACGACTGGGACCGGACGGTCGCAGCGCCTGGGGCCAGGCGAGAGGGGGGAAGCGCGGTCGCATCTGGGGACGACGCCCGCCGGCCGAGATCTTCGAGGTGCTCGAGTTCCCCGAGGCGGTCGGCAACGAGCTCACGCTGCGCCGGGCGCTCGCCACCCTCGTCGACCGGGCGCTCAGCCGCCAGGAACGCGCCGATCGTTTCGTCCGAAAAGTTGCACTTTCGGCACGACTCGTCGGCGGAGCGTCCTGGCGCCGAACGTTGACGTTCCGGGAACCGGCTGGAGAGCCCGACCGCCTCCGCATCGCGCTCGGGCCGAAGCTGAACGATCTGCCCGCGCCGGTGCTGGCGCTCCGGCTCGAGCTCACGGAGCTCACGGAGTCGCGCGGACAGCAACTCGAGCTCGTGAAGCCGGAAGGCGCCGAGCTCCAGACGAAGCTGAAGGAGGGGTTGCGTCAGGTGAAGGCCAGTACAGGCGGTGGAGCCGTCGCCAGTGTGGTCGAAGTCGCGCCGTGGTCGCGAATTCCGGAAGCACGAGCGCTGTTCGTGCCGCGGGACGACTAGGAGAGGCTCCAGCACGATGAGCCTTGTGCCGCCGGGCCGCGAAGCTCACCATGCTGAAGCCTCTTCTTGAACCGCGAGCCGCCCTCGTCGAGCCACGAGCAGACGGGGCGCCGCGTCTCGTCAATCGTCTGGCGGTCGAGGTGATCCGGGAGGAATGGCGTGTCGTCGACCGCTGGTGGACGGAGGAACCGGTCAACCGCCGCTACTTCGACGTCGTGCTGGAGAGCGGCCAGAACGTTGTCGTCTTCCATGACGACGAGCATGGCCGCTGGTTCAGTCAGCGCGGGGCATAGAGTTGCCCCGTGACGCTGATCTGGTTCGTCGTCTGGCTGATCTGGGACCTCGTCGGCGACAGGGAGCCGCTGACCACGGATCCCGTGAACTTCTGGGCGGGCTCGCTGATCCTCGCGATTGCGATCGACCTCGGCGGCGTCCACGCTCGCCGCTGAGGCGATCGGCGTCTCTATCGGCCGCGGGCGCGCGCGGCGAAGCCGCCGTCGGGCGCGTGGAGGTTGAAGACGCGGGCAGGCGCGATCGGGCGGAAACCGTGCGTGAAGTGGGGCGGGGCGGCCACGTATGTCCCGGAACCGGCTCGGACCGTCTCGTCTCCGAGGAGAAAGTCGACCTCGCCGTCGAGGACGAAGAAGGAATCGACGTGGTCGTCGTGGTGGTGGGGGTCGACACCTTCCCAACGCTCGTCGAAGACCATCTCATGGAGCGAGAGCTGCGGCGTCTCGGCCCTGATCGTGTTCTCGAGCAGCCGGCGCTTCAGCGGCTCTCCGCCGTCGGGGCCAGCCACGATCGCCTCGGCCGGGCCGTACGGCTCGTCGACGTCGTAGCTGTCCCAGTCGACCCTGACGCCGTCACGGGTCAGCCGGCGGATGTACTCGATGAAGCCGCCGTCGGGGGCATGGATGTTGAGGTAGTGCGCTCCGCCTGGCCCGGGGTTCGTGAAGCCGTGGACGATGTTCGGCGGGATCGCAACCGACGTGCCGGCACCGGCCAGGAGGGTCTCGGTCCCGTTCGTGAACTCGAGCTGTCCTTCGAGGACGTAGAACGCGTCGACGTGCTCCTTGTGGAAATGCGGGCCGGGGCCCTCGAAGTCCGGCCCCACGGTGACCTCATTGACCGAGATCTCGGGCCGCTCGATCTTCACGACGATCCGCTCGTTCAGCCGCTCGCCCTCGCCGGGGCCTAGGAAGACGCCTTGGGCTACATCGAGCTCCATGCGCACTCAGCCTATTCGTTCCTCGACGGCGCCTCGCTGCCCGAGGAGCTGGCGGTGCGGGCAGCAGAGCTCGGCTACGAGGCGCTTGCGCTCACCGACCACGAGGGCGTCTACGGCTCGCTCGAGTTCGCACACGCGGCGAAGGCGTTCGGCGTCCGGCCGATCACGGGCGCCGAGGTCGCGCTCGCCGACGGCTCGCACGTCACGCTGCTGGTCGAGGGCCAGCGCGGTTACGCGAACCTCTGTCGCCTCTTGACGGCGGCGCACGCACACACCCGTCCGAAGGAGGGCGAGCGTGCAGTCGACCCGGCGCTCGATCAGGCGCTGCTCGAGGAGCTGAACGACGGCCTCGTCTGCCTCTCCGGCTGCTCGCGCTCGGGGCTCGCCGTCCGAAACCCGAACGCCGCTGCGCGACTGGCCCGAGCGTTCGGCGCCGAGCGCTTCTTCGTCGAGCTCCAACGGCCGTTCGAACGCGGAGACGAGCGGCGGAACGCGCGGCTCCGTGACCTCGCCGAGGCGCTCCGGGTGGAGGCCGTCGTCACCGGCGACGTTCACGCCCACGATGCGGCTCGCGTGCGGCTCCAGGACACGCTCGTCGCGATTCGCCACCGCACCTCGCTCGAGGGCTCGGAGCCGGAGCGCCGCGGGAACCACGAGGCGATCCTGCGCGCGCCCGGGGAGATCGCCGACCGCTTTCCACTCGACCATGAGGCAGTCGAGCGGAGCGCACGCATCGCCGAGCGCTGCGAGTTCGACCTGACCCAGGAGCTCGGCTACCGCTATCCGGACTTTTCGGACCAGGCCGAGCCGGCCATCGGGCAGCTCGCCGGCGTCTGCAACCACGCCTTCGAGGCGCGCTACGGAGCTAGTTACAACTTGTTACTAGCTCGGGCTCGCGCCCGCCTCGAAGAGGAGCTGAAGCTGATCGACGAGCTCGGGCTCGCCGGCTTCTTCCTGCTGCACCACGAGGTGCTCGAGCTCGCCCGCGACGTCGCGAACGAGGTCCGGGGCCGCGACTCCCCGCGCAATTCACTCCCACCCGGCCGGGGCCGCGGCAGCTCCGTCGGCTCGATCGTCTGCTACCTGACCGGGCTCTCGCATGTCGATCCCGTTCAGGCCGACCTGTCTCTCGGGCGCTTCATCAACCGTGAGCTCGACGCCGTCCCCGACATCGACCTCGACTTTCCGCGCGACATTCGCGAGAAGCTGATCGTCGCGGTCACCGAGCGCTACGGCCGCGAGCATGCGGCGCTCGTCGCCAGCTTCTCGACCTACCGCTCGCGAGGAGCGATCCGCGACGTTGGCAAGGCGCTGGGGCTCCCGTTCGGCGAGCTCGAGCGGCTCGCGCGGGTCTCGGACGGCTGGAACGCGAAGCGCGTCGCCGAGGAGCTCCGCCTCGTCCCCGGCTTCGAGGACAAGGCGGACTCGCCGCGCTGGCGTGCCTTCGCCGAGCTCACCCACGAGATCGCGGGCCTCCCGCGCCACATCTCGCAGCACCCGGGCGGGATGGTGATCTCGTCGCGGCCGCTCGTCGAGCTCGTCCCGGTGCAGCCGGCGGCCATGGTCGGCCGCCAGCTTTGCCAGTGGGACAAGGACTCCTGCGACGACGCCGGCTTCCTCAAGATCGACCTCCTCGGGCTGGGGATGCTCTCCGCCGTCGAGGAGTGCGTCGATCAGATCGCACGGCTCCGCGGTGAGCCGATCGACCTCTCGCGCATCCCGTTCGACGACAAGGAGGTCTACGTGCAGATCCAGGCGGCGGACACCGTCGGCGCCTTCCAGATCGAGAGTCGCGCGCAGATGCAGAGCATCCTCCGCACCCGGCCGGAGACGCTCGAGGACATCATGGTGCAGGTCGCGCTCGTCCGCCCCGGGCCGATCCAGGGCAAGGCCGTGCATCCGTACATCGCGCACCGCCAGCGGCTGCGGGAGGATCCGAGCTTCGTCCCGCCCGTCGATCACCCGCTCCTCGCCGAGCCGCTGAAGGAGACGCTCGGCGTCGTCGTCTTCCAGGACCAGGTGCTGGAGGTCGCGATGGCGCTGTCGGGGTTCAGCGTCGGCGAGGCGGAAGGGCTGCGCCGCGCAATGAGCCGCAAACGGAGCGAGGCGGCGCTCGAGGCGTACCGGAAGCGGTTCGTGGAGGGAGCGGCGGCGAACGGGGTCGAGGAGCGGCTGGCGAACGAGATCTACGACAAGCTCGTCGGCTTCTCCGGCTTCGGGTTCCCGAAGTCTCATGCGGCGGCCTTCGGGCTGCTGGCCTACCAGTCGCAGTGGCTGCGCTGCCACTATCCGGCTGAGTTCCTGGCCGCGCTGTTGAACGCGCAGCCGATGGGCTTCTATCCGCCGGCGACGCTCGTGCGGGACGCACAGCGGCGCGGGGTGGAGGTGCTCCCTCCGGACGTCAACCTCAGCGAGGCGAAGTGCACCGTCCAGGACGGGAAGGTGCGGATCGGGATCGAGTACGTGACGTCGATCGGTGAGGACGATGCGAAGGCGCTGGTCGACGAGCGCGGGCGCGGCGGGCCGTTCCGGTCGGTGCGTGACCTGGCGCAGCGGGCGCCGCTCCGCCGCGAGGGGCTCGAGGCGCTGATCTCGAGCGGCGCGTGCGCCGAGTTCGGCGACGAGCCGCGGCCGCTGCTCTGGGAGGCCGGGCTTGCGCCGCGGTCGACGTCGGTTCCGGGGTCGGGAGGAGAGGAGCGCCAGCTGGCCCTGTCTCTGGATCCCACGGTCGAGACGCCGGAGCTCCCGGAGCCGACCGACTGGGAGCGCATGCTGACGGACTACCGGACGACGAGCCTCACCGTCGGCGTCCATCCGTTGAAGCTGCTCCGGCCGCATCTACCCGAGCAGGTCCTTTCGAGCCACGACCTGGGACAATCCCTAGACCGGGCGCAAGTGGCCGTGGCGGGAATGGCGATCGCGCGCCAGCGGCCGGCGACCGCGAACGGTGTCGTCTTCATGCTGCTCGAGGACGAGTTCGGGCAGATGAACCTGATCGTTCCGCCGACGGTGTACGACCGCCATCGCGCGATCGTCCGCGGCGAGCCGCTGATCCTCGCGCGAGGGCGCTTCGAACGGCAGGGCCGGAACCAGAACGTGCTCGTGCGAGAGCTGGAGACGCTGGGCCCGCTCGCACGACAGGTCGCCGACGTGCCGGAGCTTGCCTCCTCGCTCCCGCCGGCCCATCACTTCGGCCACCGCTAGCGAAAGAGCTAGAGCTCGTCGATCTCGAGCGCGAAGCGGGGCAGTCGCTCGTGTACCGCCTCGTTGAACGCGGCGGCGTACTCCTCGACTGCGTCGGCATCGAGCGTGGCCGCGTAGCGGTCGCGCATCTCGGCGAGCGTCTCCGTTCCGAACTCGACGAGCTCCTGAAAGCGGCCGAAGACCTCCTCGGCCTCCTCGCGGTCCGCACGGTCATAGGCTCGCTCGGCCTCGTCCACGCGGGCCAGGAACTCGGCATCCTCCTGCTCGAAGAGGTCGAGCTGGCGGTCGATCAGCTCCGCGAACCGGCCCGGCACGCGCCCTAGAGTAGTTCCGTGGTCGTCCGGACCTGGAACATCTTCCACGGCAACACGTTTCCGCCGGGACGCAGGCGCTATGTGGAGGAGATGGTGCGGATGGTGACCGAAGGAGATCCTGACGCGGTGTGCCTGCAGGAGGTGCCGCCGTGGTCGCTAGACCGGCTCGGCGAGTGGAGCGGGATGCATGTCTTCGGAAAGGTGGCCGCCCGTCCGTCCATCGGGCCGCTGCCGTCGAGCTCGGAGATCGGTCGGCACCTCACGGATCTCAACCCCGGCTTTTTTCGCTCCGGCTTCGAAGGGCAGGCGAATGCGATCCTCGTGCGTCGTCCCATCGTCGCCCGCCATGCGCTCACGCTGAACCCGTTCCGTTTTCGCCTCGAGGTTGCTCGCCGCCTCGGCCTGCCGCTGATCCGGCAGCTCGCGTGGGCGAAGGAGCGCCGTCAGGCGATCGCGGTCCGCCTCGACGACGGCACGCTGCTCGTCAACCTCCACGCGACCCACGCGCGCGACGTGCGGATCCCCGAGGCGGAGGTGGAGCGCACCGTGCACTGGGCCGGCCTGCTGGCAGGCGACGATCTCTGCGTCCTGGCCGGCGATCTCAACGTCGACACCCACCGCTCGGAGGTCTTCGGGCGGCTCGACGGCTTCTCGGCCGCGGGCCCAGGCGTCGACCACGTGCTCGTGCGAGGCGCGAAGGTGAGCGAGTACGACCGGTGGGGCATCGACCGACGCACTCTCGGCGACCTCGTCCTGTCCGATCATGCCGCGGTCGAGGTGGAGATCGAGTGACCTTCGAGGAAGCGCGGGCCGCGTTTCCGGTCCTGGCGCGGTACGCATACCTGAACGCCGGCTCGGTCGGGCCGATGGCGCAGTCGACGTACGACGCCGTCGTAGAAGCGGAACGGGACGAGTTGGGCCCGCGTGGAAGCCACCCGGCCTTCGAGCGGATCATCGAGGAGCGGGAGCGGCTTCGCGGAGTCGTTGCGGCTGAGATCGGGGTCGATGCGGAGCGCATGTCGCTGACGACGTCCACGTCCGAAGGGTGCCGCGTCGTGCTCGGGGGCCTCGACCTGCGCCCGGACGACGAGATCGTCACGACCGACGCGGAGCACTTTGGCCTCCTCGGCCCGGTTCACGCTTCGGGCGCGCGGGTCCGGGTTGCGAAGGTGCGGGACCGCCCAGCCGACGAAGCGCTTGACGCCATCATCGGCGAGGTCGGCCCCCGGACGCGCCTCGTCGCACTCTCGCACGTCCTATGGATCACCGGTCACGTTGTCCCGATCGGGGCGCTGAAGGAGGCCGTCTCCGCACCGCTGCTCGTCGACGGCGCGCAGTCGGTCGGCGCGATCCCCGTGAACGCCGAACCGTTCGACTTCTACACCGTCTCGGGGCAGAAGTGGCTGTGCGGGCCGTCGCCGACCGGCGGGCTCTACGTCCGTGATCCCGAGCGCCTGCATGTGGCGGCGCCGAGCTACTTCTCGCAGCGCTCTTATGAGCCGGACGGCTCGTTCGTCCCCAGCGAGGGCGCTCGTCGCTTCGACCAGAACTGGATCCCCGCGGCCTACATCGCCGGGCTCGAGGCCGCAATTGCGGCAGCGCCAGAGTGGCGCTTCGAGCGTTCCCGCGAGATCACCGAACGCTGCCGCGAGCGGCTCGTCGACGCAGGCCACGACGTCGTCACCGAGCCGGGACACTCGACGCTGGTCTCCTGGCGCTGGGAAGGTGACACGAAGGAGGTCGTGAAGCGGCTCTACGAGGAGGGTGTCGTCGTCCGCGATCTGCCTGGGACCGGCCTCCTCCGCGCGTCCTGCGGCTACTGGACGAGCGAAGAGGACATCGACCGGCTGATCCGCATACTTCCGGCATGAGGGACTCCGACTCTGTAGCGCCGGGCATTTGATGGCGACGGTCACGGTCCGCGGCATCGGGAACGCGAGCACGAGTCCGGACGAGGCGTCCGTCACGCTCGTGATCGAAGCCTTCGAGCAGACGGCTGCCGCCGCCCTCGCCAAGGTCGCCGAGCAGACGCAGGCAGCGATCGAGCTTTGCGACTCGCTCGGAATCAAGCCCGCAGCCCGCGTGACGACAGGAGCCAGCGTGGCCGAGCACGGCGAGCACGACCGGGATGGAAGATGGCAGCACCGCGGGTATCGCGCGTGGAACCAGGTCGTCGTGCGGGTTGGCGAGGCCCCGGTCGTCGGCGAGCTGATCGCCGGCGCCGTGGACCGAGGCGCTCAGGTCAACGGCCCAGCCTGGAACATCGCCCCGGACAATCCAGCCCACGCTGTGGCCTGCCGGGAGGCGGCACTCGACGCCCGGCGGCGTGCCGAGGCCTACGCCGATGCGCTCGGCGCCCGTGTAGGCGCGCTCGTCGCCGTTCGCGACCCAGGAACGGGCCCCGTGCCGCCGCCTCCGCGCCCGATGCGGATGGCGGCGATGGACGCAGGCGCTGTGGAAGCCCTCCCAGTGGAGGTCGGCGAGCAGATCGTCACGGGGGTCGTCGAGGTGGAGTTCCAGCTCGAACAGGGAAGCGCGTGACGCTCCGCTTGGTCCTTGCGCTCTCGCACTACAGATCCGCGACGAGGTCCAATCGAAACGTAGCCCGCTAGTTACAACTTGTTACTTGGGTTGGACCGCCGCGAATCAGCGCATGCCACAGGCGTTTCGGCCGGCAAGTTACAACTTGTTACTTGCCCAGTCGGCGAAGCACCCCGAGCGCCTCGAACGGCGAGCTTCAGGCGGCGTCTGCGGCGGTCCTCAGTCCGAGCTCGCCGGCGATCGGCTTCATCGCGTCCGTGACGGTCTGAATGTGCTCGTCCAGCTCGACGCCGAGGAGCTCCGCGCCGGCGTAGACCTCGTCCCGGTGGACGCCTGCAGCGAATGACGGCTGCTTGAGCTTCTTCTTCACGGACTTCGGAGTCAGCGTCTCGATGCCGTCGGGCCGTACGAGCCCGCAGGCGTGAATGAACCCGGCCAGCTCGTCGCACGCGAAGAGCGCACGCTTCAGATCGGTATCCCGCGGCATCTCCAGATGCTCCGCGTGCGAGAGCACTGACTCGATCAGCTCCTCCGGATAGCCCTCCTCGCGCAGGATCGCCGCGCCGTCCTGGGGGTGTTGGTCGAGCGTCGGATGGATCTCGTAGTCAAAGTCGTGCAGCAGCGCCGTGGCGGCCCAGAACTCCTCGTCGCCGCCGAATTTCCGCGCATAGGCGCGGGTGGCGGCCTCCACCGCCAGCGCATGACGCAGGAGTGCCTGGCTCTTCGTATAACGATTGAGGGTCTCCCAAGCCAGGTCCCTAGTGACCTCCATAACACTGAGTACGATAGTCCGCTCGTGTCCACGACTCTCGTCGCAGACGCACTGATGGAGAGCTTCGTCATCGAGGGGGGCATCCCCCTCGGCGGCCGCGTCTCCGCTGCCGGAAACAAGAACGGCGCGCTGCCGATCCTGGCCGCGACGCTGCTCGCGACCGAGCCTGTGGTGCTGAGCAACGTCCCGCGGATCCGGGACGTCGAGACGATGCTCGCTCTGCTCGCCGATGTCGGAGCCGACGTCGACTGGCTCGGGCGGAACGAGGTCCGGATCGACTCCGCCAATGCGAGCAAGTTCGAGCTCGACCCCGAGCTCTGCAGCCGCATCCGCGCATCCTTTCTCCTGGCCGGCCCACTGCTTGCCCGTTTCGGGCGGGCGAGCGTGCCGCCGCCGGGCGGCGACGTGATCGGAAGGCGCCGGCTCGACCCGCACATCCATGCACTCGCCGAGCTCGGCGTCGAGATCGAGCTCAACGGCCGCTTCGACATGCAAACGTCGGGCCTTCAGGGGCGGCGGATCTTCCTCGACGAGGCGAGTGTCATGGCGACCGAGAACGCGATCATGGCCGCTGCGGTGGCGCGCGGCGAGACGGTGATCGGGAACGCCGCCTGCGAGCCGCACGTCCAGGATCTCTGCCGGTTCCTCTGTTCGCTTGGGGCGAGCATCGAGGGGATTGGCTCGAACGTCTTGCGGATCCGCGGCGTTCAACAGCTCTCGGGCGGCGAGTGGCGGATCGCTCCGGAGCACATCGAGGTCGCGAGCTTCATCGGGCTCGCGGCGGTCACGGGCGGCGACGTGACCGTCGAGAACGTCGACATCGACGACCTGGTATCGATCCTCCCCGTCTTCGCCCGGCTCGGCGTGCACGTCGAGCTCGGAGAGTCGAGCGTGCGCGTCCCGCCCGGCCAGGAGCTGAAGATCGAGGACGACCTCGGCGACCAGATCCCGAAGATCGAGGACGGCCCGTGGCCGGCGTTCCCCGCCGACCTGACCTCGATCGCTCTCGCCGTGGCAACGCAAGCGGAGGGCACGGTGCTGATCTTCGAGAAGATGTTCGAGAACCGGCTGTTCTTCGTGGACAAGCTGGTCAGCATGGGCGCGAGGATCATCCTCTGCGACCCGCACCGCGCCGTCGTCACCGGCCCCGCGAAGCTGTACGGACAGCGCATGGCCAGTCCGGACATCCGCGCCGGGATGGCGATGTTGATCGCCGGTCTCTGCGCCGAGGGGGTCTCGACGATCGGAAACGTGGGCGAGATCGACCGCGGCTACGAGCGAATCGACGAACGGCTGCGCGCGCTCGGTGCGCGTATCGAACGCGTGGAGAACGCCTAGTGCCCCATCCAGTAATACATGCCGGCTTCTGGCCCGCGATCACGCGGCGCCAGAGCCCACCCTCCTCCTCACCAAGGTCTACAGACCTTGGCTCGTCGGAGTGCGAACTCTGGCTTGGTGCTCGCGACCCAGAATTCCGGCGGCATTACTGGAAGGGGCACTAGCGCCGCGTTTCGCGATGCCGGCGGGGGAGGAGGCCACGACGCTTCAGGCACGCGTGTCGCTCGGCGGGAACGGGCGCACCGAGGTCTCCACGGGCCTGCCGGTGCTCGACCATCTGCTGGAGCTGTTGGCGGAGCGCGCCGGACTGGATCTGCAGCTGGAAGTGGCCCCTGGAGGGCCCGACGCGGCTACGGCCGCCGCCGGGCGTGCCCTCGGAGAGGCGCTCCGCGAGCTCCTGTTCGCCGGAGAAGCCAAAGGCTATGGCTCGGCGATCGCCCCCGCAGACGAGGCACTGGCGAACGTCGCGCTCGAGGCGTCGAACCGGCCGCTGCTGGTCTCGAACGTCGATCTGTCCGACGCACACGTCGCGGGTCTCGACCGCGATCTCGTCTCGGGGTTCCTGAGCGAACTTTCCGAAGCCGCGGGGCTGACGCTCCATGTGCGGCTCCTTCACGGAGAGGACGCGCGGCACGTGCTCGAGGCGATCTTCAAGGCCCTCGGAGGAGCGCTGGCTGCGGCCGGAGCTCAGCGAAAGGAGTGACGATGGGAGAAAAGGAGGTCGTGCGCACCGAGCGAGCGCCGGCGCCGTTCCAGGGCGCGCCGTACTCGCAGGCCATCCGCGCAAACGGATTTGTCTTCGTTTCCGGCCAACTGGCGCTCGACCCGGATCACGCGGAGATCGTCGGGGAGTCGATCCAGGAGCAGACGGAGAAGATCTTCGACAATCTCCAGGCGATCCTCGAGGAGGCCGGCTCGGGGCTCGATCGCATCGTCAAGACGACGGTCTTTCTGCTCGATCTGAACGACTTCCCGGGCATGAACGAGGTCTATGCGCGCCGCGTCGGGGAGCCTCCGCCGGCCCGCGCGACGGTCGAGATCTCGAACCTTCCCTCCGGCGCCAAGATCGAGATCGAGGCGATAGCGCTCGCTTGAGAGCGTTCGCTCACGGGCTGGTACTAATGGCCGATCTCCCAGATGTGACCTCCCGGATCGCGGAAGCTGGCAGTGCGGATCCCCCAGGGACGATCCATCGGCCCGTTCAGCAGTTCGACTCCGCGGCGCTTCAGTTCGTCGACCATCGCATCCACGTCGTCTACACCGAGCGTGAATTGGAACCTGACACCCGCGTCGGGAGTCGCGACCTTCGCAGGCGCGATGAGCCCGGGCGCTTCGCTCGCCTCCAGCAGGTTGACGAGAGTGTCACCGAACTTGAAGACGGTCGAGTTGTCGTCTTCGAAGAAGACCGGGAGCTGAAAGACGTCGCTGTAGAAACGCTTCGCGACCGCCAAGTCCTCCACGAATAACGTGATCGCAGCGATCCCTCCGGGCCACGCCGCCTGGTTGTTTTCGTCCCTACGAGTCGGCTCGCTCATGCATCCAAATCGGCGCGTCAGCTATGCCCAGGGGAGGCGGTCCCAGTACGACGGCCGCCCCGGCTTTGCCCGCTCGAATCGCGCGTACGCCTGCCTCGGGTCGGACGTCTCTTCCTCCGCGCTCGCGCCGTAGCGCGCCGCGAGCTCCGACAGCGGGTAGAACAGTTGCTCGTCCTCGGATCGCGCACCGACCATCAGGATCGAGCAGGGCCCGTCTCCGGCGCCGACGAAGACATGCTCGGTTCCGGCGGGGCAGTGGAAGAAATCCCACGGACGGAGGGGCCGCTCCTCACCGTCGACGAGCAGCCTGCATTCCCCGGAGAGCACGAGGAACCCCTCCTGCTGCGACTCGGAGTGGTAGAGGCAGTTCGGCTCGCCAGGCTCCAGGACGCTGAGGTTGATGCCGAGCTGCTGGAACTCGGACTGCTGGCTCTCGAACCCGCACCCTGAGCCGAACGTCTCCGACGTCACCCACTCGGCATCCCGCACGTTCACGACGAACCAGCCGTCGCTGCCGGGCGTGAGGCCTGAGCCGGAGTCATCGAGCCGCGCCTCGGGCATGCCGCGAGTCTAAGACACAATCTCGGGTGTGAAGGCACCCGAGGTCATTGCGACTCACACGAACACCGACTTCGACGCGTTCGCGGCGATGTTCGCCGCGCGCCGGCTCTACCCGGATGCGGTCGTCTGCGTGTCCGCCGCGCTCAACCGGAACGTGCGCGAGTTCTACCGCCTGCACGCGGACGAGCTCGACGCGGTCGAGGTCTCCCGAATCGAGCCCGAGGCGATCAGGCGCCTGATCGTCGTCGAGACCATGAGTGCGTCGCGCCTCGGGGAGCTGGAGCAGGTCGCGCTCGATCCGGATGTTGAGAAGGTCATCTTCGACCACCATCACGGCGGCGACCTGCCCGAGTGGGTCAAGCAGGAAAACGCGGTCGTCTCGCAGGACGGCGCGCTGACGACGACGCTCGTCGGCATCATCGCCGAGCGAGAGCTCTCGGTCACAGCCCTCGAGGCAACCGCCTTTGCGCTCGCGATCCACGAGGACACCGGCTCGCTGACCTACCCGACGGCGACCCAGCGTGACGCCGACGCCCTGGCCTGGTGCATGCGCCACGGGGCGAGACAGGAGCTCATCGCCGGGTTCCTGCACACGCCGCTCACCGACGAGGAGCGTGAGCTGCTCGGCGCGCTCATGGGCTCGATTGAAACCGAGCGCGTCGCAGGAGTCGAGGTGCTCATCACCGCCGCCTCCTGGCCCCGTCACGTCGACGGCGTCTCCAACCTCGCCCACAAGATCGTCGACCTGACCGACGCGAAGGCGCTCGTCCTGCTGGTCGAGATGGACGACCGCGTGTTCTGCGTGGCCCGAAGCAGGACGCCGGAGATCGACGCGGCGGCGATCGCGCGAGGCCTGGGCGGCGGCGGTCACCGTGAGGCCGCGTCGGCGATGTTCCGAGGAACGCTCGAGGGGGCCCGCGCGACGCTCAGCGAGGCGCTCGCCTCGGCGGCCGAGGAGCCGATCCGGGCGGAGCAGGTCATGTCGCGTCCTGCCCGCTGGGTTCCGCCCGAAGAGTCGGTCAGCCGCGCGATGGTCGCATGCCAGCGCTACGCGCAGAGCGGGATCCTCGTCGTCGAGGAAGGCCGCCTCGTTGGGGCCGTCTCCCGGGAGGATCTCGACAAGGCGATCGCCCACGGGCTGTCGCATGCGCCGGTGAAGGGAATCATGAGTTCGCGCGTGGCCACCGTTGAGGCCGCCGCCCCGCTTGCCGAGGTCCAGGAGGCGCTCGCCGGCTCCCCGGACGGCCGGGTCGCGGTGCTCGACGACGGAGACCTGGTCGGCGTCGTCACCCGCAGCGACCTCCTGCGGGCCCTGGGCCAGCGCCCCAAGGCGGAGCCCGAGGCAGAGGCCAGTCTCGCCGGCGAGCTCTCGCGGCTCGAGGAGCTTCGGCCCGCCTTCGAGGCGATCGCGGCCGCAAGCGAGCCGTTCGACGGCGTCTACCTCGTCGGCGGGACCGTTCGCGACATCCTCCTCGGCGAGCCCAACTTCGACGTCGACATCGCGGTCGAAGGTGACGCGATCGCGCTGGCGCGCAGCGTGGCGGACGCGCTCGGCGGCCGGGTGCGGGCGCACCAGAAGTTCGGCACCGCCGTCGTGCTCTACGGCGACGACCAGCGGATCGATGTCGTCACGGCGCGGACGGAGTTCTACGACGCTCCGGCCGCTCTGCCGAGCGTCGAGCACGCGACGATCCGGGAGGACCTCTTCCGGCGCGACTTCACGATCAACGCTATGGCCGTGTCCCTGAAAGGAGACGACTTCGGCCGCCTCGTCGATCCCTTCCAGGGGCGCCGCGATCTCGAGGCGAAGACGATCCGCGTCCTTCACAACCTGTCGTTCATCGACGACCCCACCCGCATCTTTCGCGCGATCCGCTACGAGAGCCGCTACGGCTTCCGGATGGACGAGCACACGCAGCGGCTCGCCCGCGGGACGATCGAGATGGGCCTCGTCGGGGACCTTTCCTCCGCCCGGCTCCGCGACGAGCTCATCGCACTCCTGGAGGAGGGTGACGCAGGTGCCTCGATCCTCCGGCTGTCCGAGCTCGGCGCCGGCGCCGCGATTCACCCGCATCTGGCGGCGGACGACGAGGCTGTCGAGCTGCTCGAGCGGCTCATGGAGCTGAACGAGCGCTACGAGGCGGGGATCCCGGCCTGGCGGCTCGCGCTCGCCGCCCTGGCGCGCCGCCTGCCGCCGGACGAGATCTACGACTGGCTCCGCCGGCTGAAGGTGCAGCGCCGCGACGCCGAGCGGATCGCCTGGGCGGTCACGGTCGGGCCGCGGCTCGTCGAGCGCCTGCGCGGCGATGTTCCCGAGCCGGCGGAGATCGTCGCGCTCGCCGAGCCGTACGCGCCCGACGCGCCGCTCTTCGCGCTTGCTCTGGCGGATCCGGCGCCGCTCCACCGGTACTTCGAGGAGCTCCGTGACGTGCGGCTCGAGGTGAGCGGCGCCGATCTCGCCGAGCTCGGCGTGGGGGAGTCTCCGCGCGTCGGGGAGATCCTTGCCGAGCTCCGCCGCCGGAAGCTGAACGGCCAGCTGGACGGCCGGGAGTCGGAGCTCGCAGGCCGCTCGCGAGCTGATCTCGTGATTCGCTGGGAGACCCCGAGGGCCGTACACGGTCGCCTTCTCGACACGGGTCGGCGGCGTCAGCGAAGGGCCGTACGAGTCGCTGAACCTCGGCATCTTCACCGGCGACGACCCCGACTGCGTGGTCGAGAACCGGCGGCGTCTGGCGGGCAATGCCGGCATCGACCCCGTGCGGACGCGGATGGCGTGGCAGCGCCACGGCCCCGTGGTCAGGCGTGCGTCGCCGGAGGGAATCCTGACTCCAGGGACGCAGCATGATCCCTGTGACGGGTGGTGGAGTGACGAGCCCGGCCAGGGGATGATGCTCGTCACCGCCGATTGCCTGCCCGTCGCGATCGCCAGGATGAACGGCGAGCGCCCTGCCCTGGCGATCCTGCATGTCGGCTGGCGCGGCCTCCTCGCGGGGATCGTGCAGAACGGCGTCGAGGCGCTCGGGGAGCGCCGGCTGGCGGCAGCCATCGGCCCCGGGATCGGGCCCTGCTGCTTCGAGGTCGGCAGCGACGTGGCAGAGCCGTTCGAAGCCGCATTCGGGGCCGAGGTGCTCATCGACGGCCGGCTCGATCTCTGGCGGGCGACCGAGCTCGCGCTCAACCGTTCGGGAGTGAGCGATGTCGAGCGCACCGACCTGTGCTCGTTCTGCCACCCGGAGCTCTTCTTCTCGCACCGCCGTGATCGCGGGACGACCGGCCGCCAGGGCGTGATCGCAGCTGTCGCCTGAGGAAGTCCGCGAGCGTTACGAGCGCGTGCGCGCCGAGGTCGGGCCAGACGTGACCGTGGTAGCGGCCACGAAGTACGTGTCTCCGGAGGAGATGTCGGTTCTGGCCGAGGCCGGGATCGAGGTCGTGGGCGAGAACCGGGCCCAGGATCTCGAGGCGAAGCATGCCGCGCACGGGGACGCATTCCGCTGGCACTTCATCGGCCATCTGCAGAGCCGCAAGGCGAAGGCGGTGAACGCGATCTGCGAGCTCGTGCACTCGCTGGACTCCGAGTCGGCGGCCCGGCGGCTAGAGGTTCCGGCGCTCGTCCAGGTCAATCTGGCCGGCGAGGCGTCGAAATCCGGGATCGCCCCGGATGAGCTGGAGGCCTTCCTGGAACGGGCACCGGTCGAGATTCGAGGCCTCTCGACGATGCCGCCGCTCGCCTCCGATCCCGAGGAGTCGAGACCCTATTTCCGGCGGCTGCGCGAGCTGGCGGAACGCCTCGGGCTCGAGGAGCTCTCGATGGGCACGAGCCAGGATTACCGCGTGGCCGCCGAGGAAGGCGCGACCCTCGTCCGCGTCGGCAGCACCTTGTACGGCCGCGATCCTGGTTAACATCCCTGCTCAATGGGATTTTCAGACGTTTGGAACCGCACCCTCGTCTACTTCGGGATCGCCGAGGAGGACGAGGAAGAGTGGGACGAGGACGGCTACGTCACGAACGAGGAGCTCGAGCGCACGTACGCCGAGCGCCCCAACGTCCGTCGTCTCTCCACCCGCCGCCGGCAGAGCCGCGAGTTCGACGACTGGACCGATCCGGAGCCGGCGCCGAGCCGTGCGGCGGCGGCGTCACGTCAGCGGCGCCCCGAGCTCCAGCCGGTGCCTTCGCAGACGAACGCGTCGGTTCGCGTCCATCTCGTCGTTCCGCGCAGCTTCAACGACGCGCAGACGATCGCCGACCGCTTCAAGGACTACACGCCGGTGATCCTCAACCTCCAGGGCATCGACTCGGAGCTCTCCAAGCGCCTGATCGACTTCGCGAGCGGCCTCACGTACGCACTCGACGGCGGCATGCAGCGGATCGCGGACAAGGTGTTCCTCCTGACGCCCGCGAACGTCGAGGTCTCGGCCGAGCAGCGCGCTCAGCTCCTCGAGCGCGGCGGCTTCTTCAACCAAGCCTGACTGATTTCGCTGAAAGTCTCACGACTTTCAGCGACTGATATGAAGCCGGGCGCCGCATCGCTCGCGCGGCCTAGCTGCCGGGTGTCTCTTCCTTCACTCTCGGCCAACCCGGCGAAACGGGCGCAGCCCGTTTCGCGGCATAGGCCTATTCCCCGCTGTCTCCCTGTTCCAGGAGGCGATGGAACGCTGCGTACTGGCCGGCTTTTCCGACCGTGACGAGCGTGTCGCCCTGCTGGATGACGTCGTTCGGTTGGGCGCCTGACACCGGCTCGGGCTCGCGGAGGATGGCGATGATCGTGATCCCCGTCTTCGCGCGCAGCGCAGCCTCGGCGAGGGTCTTCCCGATCAGCGGGCTGGAGTCCGGGACCTTGACCCACTCGATCGACAGCTCCCCGAGGGCCATCTCGAGGTCCTCCACGATCTTGGGCCGCTGATAGGCGCCTCCGAGCAGGGCTCCGAGCTGGCGAGCCTCGTCGTCGTCGAGGGTGATCACGGCGCTCGGCTCCTCGTCGTCGGCGCGCCGGAACCAGTACAGCTCGCGCTTTCCGTCGTTGTGAAGGATGAGCGAGATCCGGCCGCCAGCGTCGAGGCGGAAGCCGTACTTGACGCCTACACCGGGGAGACGGGCTTCTCGGACATCGATCGGCATTCGTTCCTCTACCTCCCTTCGGCGAGTGTAGGTGCTGCGAACAAGCGACGGCCGAGCAGCTTGGATTCCTTCATGAGCACGAGCCCCAGCGTCGCCGTGATCAGGACATACAGACCGGCGAAGGCCACGAGCTCGGCCTGCCTCGCCGCGGAGATGGCGGCGTTCTCCGTCGCGAGCTGGGCGAGGATGACGGTGAACTCGCCGTGGGCGATCAGCGCGACGCCGGCGTTGAAGCTCTGCCGCCGGGTGAAGCCGCCGGCTCGGCCGGCGAGCATCGTGCTGCCGATCTTGCCGATCACCGTGACGACGACGGCTGCGGCGAGGATCCAACCGACGTCGTCGATCGCAGCGACGTCGATCGAGAGGCCGAAGACGAAGAAGAAGAGCGCGGCGAAGACATCTCTGAAGCTGAAGAAACGCTCCTCGATCTCCTCTCGAACGGAGGTCTCGGAGAGCACCACCCCGGCCATCAGGGCGCCGATCGCCTCCGAGAGACCGAGCTCCTGGGCGGTCGCGCTCATCCCCACGAGGAACGCGACGACGGCCAGCAGGAAGAACTCGCGCGGGAGCCAGTCGAGGAAACGGTCGATCGCGCTCGTGAGCCAGTTCGACGCGGCCAGCGCGACGGCGATGAAGCCGACCGCTTTCGCGACGATCGCAAGCGTCTCGCCGAGCTCGCCGCCGCCGCCCGATGCGAACCCAAGGACGAGCGCGATCACGAGGTCCTCGGCGACGAGAATGGCCAGGATGAGGTCGGTCTCGTCGTCCGCAAGCCGTCGGAAGTCGATCAGCCCCTTCACGGTGATCGCGCTCGACGAGACGTAGATCGCCGCGGCCAGAATTAGCGCGGCGAAATCGAATCCGAACGCCGCCACTCCGACCACGAGGCCGAGGCCGGCGTTCACAGCGAAGTCGATCGCGCCCCCTAGCAGCGCGTGCCTGCGCGTCCGGACTACTCGGCCGATCGTGAACTCGAGGCCGAGGAAGAAGAGCAGGAAGACGATGCCAAGCTCGGCCACGAAGTGGGTGACGTCGGACGGCTCGACCAGAGCGAGCTGCGTCGGCTCGTTCGGGCCCAGCAACAGGCCGGCAAGGAGGTAGGCAGGGATCGCAGAGAGCCCGAAACGGCTCGCCACGAGCCCGAGACCTCCGAGCAGGGCGATCGTCACGGCGAGCTCGGCGAGTGTCATCGGCGGGCCAGACCGAGTCTAAGAGGGTTCAACCGCAGGGGAACCGCCTGGAAAGCAGAAAATGCAGCAGTGGGTGCGGTAGGCGCAGCTTCGATCCTGCTCGCGGACTGGGTCTCGTCGGTCCAGAACTTCGTGCAGGTCTTCGTCTGGGTCTACGTGCTCCTGATCTTCGCCTACGTCCTGATGTCGTGGATCCGCTTGCCGTACTCGATCTGGCTGAGCCGGATCCAGCGCTTTCTCTACGACGTCTGCGAGCCCTACCTGCGGCTCTTCCGCCGCATCCTTCCGCCGCTCGGACCGCTGGACCTCTCCCCGATGGTCGCCGTGATCGTCCTGTTCATCGCCGGGCGCGTCGCGATCGAGCTGCTCGATCGACTCCAGTGAGGGAGGTGAAGCATGGGATTGACGCCTGTTGAGATTCGCCATGTGCCCATCGGCCGCGGCGTCTGGGGCTATCGCCGCGAAGCGGTCGAGCGTCTGCTCGACCAGGTCGCGGAGAGCTACGAGGAGGTGTGGCGGGAGCGCGCCGATCTTGCCGACCGCGTCGAGGGCCTGGAGGAGGATCTCCAGCGGCACCGCGAGCTCGAGTCGCTCCTGCGCAAGACGCTCGTCTCCGCCGAAGCTGCCGCCCAGGAGCAGCGCGAAGGCGCGCGCCGCGACGCGGAGCGGATCGTGGAGGAAGCGTATGCCGAGGCACGGCGGATCACCTTCGCGGCGACCGCCGAGCGGGAACGCCTCATGGGAGACGTCCGGCGCCTGCGAGAGCTCCTACAGGGCGCTCTGGCAGCGGTCAACGAGGTGCCGGACGCTGAGCCGGCCGCCGCCGCCTAGAATCCGAGCGTGGGAGGGCCTTCGACTCGACTGCGTCTGCGCGTCGTTCCCAGCTCGGGGACGTCCGGTGTCGTCGGCCGGTACGGCGAGGCGTGGAAGCTCCGCGTCGCTGCCCCTCCCGAGCGCGGCAAGGCGAACGAGGCAGCACTCGACCTCCTCGCCCGAACCCTCGATGTCGCGCCCGGGAGTGTTCGCCTCGTGACCGGCCGTGGAGCACGGGACAAGACCGTGGAGATCTCGGGCCTGACCGCCGAGGAGGCCGAGCGGAGGCTGGCGCTCTCACCATGAGCACTGTCGAGACCGAACAGTTCCGCGAGCTTCTGCTCGACAAGCGCCGTGGGGTCCTCGAGGCCATCGAGTACCTCCACAAGGAGAATCGGGGCACGCTCGTCGAGGAAACCGGAGAGCTGGTCTCCGGCAGCGCGGACCAGCACATGGCCGATACGGCGACAGAGACGGTCGACCGGGAGATCGACTACACGCTGGAGGAGCACGACGAGCGTCTGCTCGAGTCCATCGACGCCGCGCTCGCTCGGATCGACGCGGGCACGTACGGCACCTGTGTCAACTGTGGGCGAGCTATCGCCCCGGAGCGGCTCGAGGCGATGCCTTGGGCGACCCTGTGTATCGATTGCAAACGGGAAGAGGAACGGGGCTAGAGCAACCGCGCGGGTCCGGCACCGAGATGCGGGTCGGATCGGCGACGAACGGGGTCGTGCCCCAGTGGGCCGCCGGTCGCTCGCCCGCGGCCGGCTGGCGACAATGGGTCGGGCTCATGGCCGTCGCGGTGGCGGCAGTGGTCGCGGACCAGGTGACGAAGGCCGTCGTCGCAGCCGAGCTCTCACTCGGCGAGTCGGTTGACGTCATCGGGCCGCTTTCGATTCACCACGTGCAGAACTCCGGGATCGCCTTCGGGTTGTTCCCGACGGCGACGGCGTTCGTCATCTTCCTGACCGGCGTGGCCGTCGCGTGGATGCTCGTCTTCTTCGCCCGCTCCGGAGCGCGGCATCCGATCCTGCCGGTCGCGCTCGGGCTCCTCCTCGGCGGCAGCCTCTCGAACCTGATCGACCGGGTACGCCTCGGCCATGTCACCGACTTCCTCGACTTCCGCTTCTGGCCGGCCTTCAATCTCGCGGACGCCTTCATCGTCGGCGGCGTCGCGGTGCTGATCGGCGCGCTTCTGCTCGCCGATCGCGAGCCTCGCCGTGCCCGAACCGTCAAGGTTCCGAGTCAAGGTTCCTAGCGAGGCGGCCGGGCTCCGGCTCGACCGCTTTCTCGCGGGTCTTCCCGAGGTCGGCTCTCGAGCGGCGGCCGAGCGGCTGCTGGAGGGGAGCTCCGTGCTCGTGGACGGTGCCGCGGCACGCAAGAGCGTGCGTCTCACCGGTGGGGAAGAGGTCGAGCTCGACCGGCCCGAGGCTCCGGCTCCACTCGAGGCGGAAGACGTCGGACTACGCGTCGTCTACGAGGACGAGCATCTACTCGTCGTCGACAAGCCTGCCGGTGTCGTCGTCCATCCCTCCGCGGGGCATGGAACAGGCACGCTCGTCCACGGTGTCCTCGCGCACGGAGCCGCCGGTGGCGAAGCGGAGCGGCCCGGGATCGTGCACCGGCTCGACCGGGACACTTCAGGGCTGCTCGTCGTCGCGCGTTCGGAGGAAGCCCACGCGCGGCTGAAGCGGCTCGTCCAGCGGCGCGAGCTCGAACGGACCTACCTTGCGCTCGTCCGCGGCCGGCCGCGGTCGCGTGCGGGGCGGATCGAGGCGCCGATCGGACGGGATCGCCGTGATCCGACGCGGCAGTCCCTCGACACGGACCGGCCTCGGGACGCCGTCACGCACTTCGAGCTGGTCGAACAGCTCGACGAATACGCGCTCCTGCGCGTCCGGCTCGAGACGGGCCGCACGCATCAGATCCGCGTCCATCTGGCCGCGATCGGGCTTCCGGTGGTCGGGGATCCCGTGTACGGCGTGCCCGAGCCGGCCCTGGGCAGGCAATTCCTGCACGCGACCCGCCTCGCCTTCACGCATCCGATGACCGGCGAGCCGGTGGAAGCCGAGTCGCCGCTTCCCGCTGAGCTGGCCGGGTATCTGCAGGAGCTTCGCTAGAATCGGCGCTCCGGAAAACCGACCCGGTGGACCGGCGTCGTGGCGGTGCCCGCCCTGAGCGGGTCCACGTCGTCCCACCGGAGTAGAGCAGCAACCAGAAGAAGGGGGAAACCCACGAATGTCAGTCGTCTCGATGAGAGACCTCCTGGAGGCCGGGGTTCATTTCGGCCACCAGACCCGCCGCTGGAATCCGAAGATGCGGCGCTTCATCTTCACGGAGCGTGGCGGCATCTACATCATCGACCTGCAGCAGACGGCCGAGCTGATCGACAAGGCCTACGAGTTCGCCCGCGAGGTGGCGAGCCGAGGCGGGACGATCCTCTTCGTCGGCACGAAGAAGCAGGCCATGGACGCGATCGCCGGGGAGGCGACGCGGGTCGGAATGCCGTACGTAAATCACCGCTGGCTCGGCGGGCTGCTCACGAACTGGCGGACGATGTCCGCCCGGATCGACCGCATGCACGAGCTGCGTCGCCTGAAGGAGGAGGGTCAGCTCGACCTGCTTCCCGCCAAGGAGCGCCTGACCATGCTCAGCGAGCTGGAGAAGCTAGAGGCAAACCTCGGAGGGGTCGCGGATCTGAAGCGCCAGCCGGACGCCGTGTTCGTCGTCGACCTGCGCAAGGAGCAGATTGCCGTCCGCGAGGCGCGGCGCCTGGGCCTCCCGATCGTCGCCCTCGTCGACACGAACTGCGATCCCGACGAGGCCGACTACGTCATTCCCGGCAACGACGACGCGATCCGCTCCTGCACACTCGTGATCCGCGCGATCGCCGACGCGATCGAGGCCGGAAAGCAACAGGCGAGGCCAGAGGAGTTCGAGGCGGCGGCCGTTACGAACGGCCAGCCCGAGGAGGAGGAGGCGGCGGAGGCGCCCCAGGCCGAGCCAGAGGCCGCGGCCCAGCCGGAGCCCGAGCCCGAGGCAGCGCCCGAGCCTGAGCCCGAGGCCCAGCCCGAGGCCGCGCCCGAGCCAGAAGCCGCGGCCCAACCCGAGGCTGCGCCCGAGCCTGAGCCCGAGGCCCAGCCGGAGCCTGAAGCGGCCGGCGAGCCCGAACCAGCGACCGAGACGGCCGAGGAGAGGACCGATGGCTGAGATTCCCGCGACGCTCGTGAAAGAGCTCCGCGACGAGACAGGCGCGGGGATGATGGACGCCAAGCGCGCACTGCAGGAGACCGAAGGCGATCTCGAGAGCGCGAAGAAGCTCTTGCGCGAGCGCGGCATGGCCGAAGCCGGCAAACGCGCCGGCCGCGAGACGACCGAGGGCATCGTGCTCGCGCGGGTGACCGACAGGTACGGGACGCTGGTCGCGATCGGCTGCGAGACCGAGCCGGTCTCGAAGAACGACGAGTTCCTGGCCTACGCGGAGAAGGTCCTGGACGCCGTCGAGCAGGGTGGCCCAGAAGCGGCGGACTCGCTCGAGACCGAGCGTGCCGAGCTCGTCGGCAAGATCGGCGAGAACATCGTCGTCCGAGGGGCGACCCGGTTCGAGAAGCAGGGCGAGGACGAGGTCCTGTCGGCGTACGTCCACCCGCCCGCGAAGAAGATCGGCGTGCTGGTGCGGGCCAGAGGAACGGCCGAGATCGCCAGGCTCCTGGCGATGCACATCGCGTTCGCGGCACCGCTCTACGCCACGCGCGGCGAGATCCCCGAAGAGGATCTGGCCACGGAGCGCGAGATCTTCGCGAAGCTGCCGGAAGTCCAGTCCCGGCCCGAGGAGCACCGCGAAAAGATCGTGGAGGGCATGCTCTCCAAGCGGTTCTTCGGCCAGAACGTGCTGCCCGATCAGGAGTGGATCCACGATACGGGCAAGACCGTCGCCAAGGCGCTCGAAGAGCACGAGCTCGACGTCCTCGAGTACCAGCGCTACGCCCTTGCCGACTGACGTCGACGGCAGACCGGCGTTCCGCCGGGTGCTGCTGAAGCTCTCCGGCGAAGCCCTGATGGGCGAGCGGGACTACGGCATCG
Organism: uncultured Actinomycetes bacterium; assembly: GCA_963842235.1. Classification (GTDB taxonomy): domain Bacteria; phylum Actinomycetota; class Thermoleophilia; order Gaiellales; family Gaiellaceae; genus JACDAN01. The sequence goes on from CAWJFT010000001.1 coordinate 949,059, forward strand.
ACCTCCACGAGCTCGAGCAGATCGCCGAGGAGATCTTCGAGCTGCACGAGAGCGGCGTGGAGATCGCCATCGTGGTCGGGGCCGGAAACATCTACCGGGGCATGAGCGCCGCAGCAGAGGGCATGGACCGGGCCACGGCGGACTACGCCGGCATGCTCGCGACGGTGCTCAACTCGCTGGCGCTCCAGGACGTCCTCGAGCGGCGGGGCCTGCACACTCGCGTCCTCTCTGCGATCCAGGTGTCCGAGGTGGCGGAGCCGTACATTCGCCGCCGGGCGATCCGTCACCTCGAGAAGGGCCGTGTCGTCATCTTCGCGGCAGGAACCGGCAACCCGTTCTTCACGACGGACACGGCGGCCGCCCTGCGCGCGCTCGAGATCGGCGCCGACGCGATCCTCATGGCCAAGCACGCCGTCGAGGGCGTGCTCGAAGGCGATCCGCGAATCGACCCGGACGCAGAGCTCGTCCCCGAGCTGACCCATCTCCAGGCAATCGAGCGCGGATTGCGTGTGATGGACACGACGGCACTCTCGCTCTGCATGGAAAATGGGCTCCCGATCTACGTCTTCGCGCTCGCCGAGGGCAACATCAGGCGGGTCGTCCACGGGGAGCGCGTTGGCACGATCATCTCGACCCCGGGAGGAAGCGCATGATCGACGAGCTGATTCAGGACGCCACCCGCCGGATGGACAGGTCGGTGGAGTCCATGCACGGCGAGCTGAACTCCATCCGCACGGGCCGGGCGTCCGCCGCGCTGCTCGACCGCGTGCAAGTCGACTACTACGGCCAGAAGACACCGCTGAAGCAGCTGGCGACGATCAACGTGCCCGAGCCCCGGATGCTGACGGTCCAGCCGTTCGACCCCAACACGATCAAGGAGATCGAGCGTGCGATCCAGGAGTCGGACCTCGGTCTCAATCCGTCCAATGACGGGAAGCTCATCCGCCTCCCGATCCCGCAGCTGACCGAGGAGCGGCGCCAGGAGCTCGTCAAGGTCGCGCGCCAGATCGCGGAGGAGGGAAGGGTCGCCGTGCGGAATGTCCGTCGTGACGTGATCCACCACCTGAAGGAAGAAGCGAGCGTCGGCGCCGACGACGAGCACCGCGCCGAGGAACGCGTCCAGAAGCTCACGGACGAGCACGTCAAGAAGATCGACGATCTCCTGAAGCGCAAAGAAGCCGAGATCACGGAGGTCTAAATGGCGTTCAGCGGGCTGCTGGCCCGCATCCTCGGCCGCCGCGAACCGCCTGTCGAGCTCGGCGAAGGGCCGCGCTCCGTCGCGATCATCATGGACGGCAACAGCCGCTGGGCGGCGAGCAAGGGGCTGCCTGTCGAGGCCGGACACCGCGAAGGCACGCGCGCGCTGCGGCGGACGGTCGAGGCGGCGATCGACCTCAATATTCGCTCGCTGGCCGTCTACGCGTTCTCGACCGAGAACTGGCTCCGTCCGCCCGAAGAGGTGGATGCGCTGATGGAGATCTTCGGGGAGACGATTCGTCGCGAGCTCCCCGACCTTGCCGAGCAGGGTGTGCGGACGCGCTTCATCGGCCGACGGGACCGCGTCTCGGAGGACCTCCGGCAGCAGATGGAGGATCTCGAGCTGGAGACTGCGACCCGCGACCGGCTCGAGCTCTGGATCGCCTTCGACTACGGCGGGCGTGCGGAGCTGGCGGCCGCGGCGAAGCGCCTCGTCGAGGCCGGCCTCACGGCGGACGAGATCGACGAGGACGTGCTCGCGGCACACCTGTACGCGCCCGATATGCCCGAGCCGGATCTGCTGATCCGCACCTCGGGCGAGCTCCGCATCTCGAACTTCCTCCTCTGGCAGCTCGCGTACTCCGAGCTCGTCTTCACCGACCGTTGGTGGCCCGAGTTCGGCGAAAAGGATCTGCGGGAAGCCGTGCAGGAGTACGCGGGTCGTAAGCGGCGCTTCGGCACGCGATGAGCATGTTCGTTTCCCGCGTGCTCGTCGCGGTGCTCGCACTGCCGCCGGTCTTCCTGTTGATCTGGGGCGGCGGCTGGTGGGTCGTGGCCCTCGCCGCCGTGGCCGCCGTGCTCGCGCTGCACGAGTTCTACGAGATGACGAGAGGGCTTCGCCCGGTCCTGCTCGCCGGCTACGCAGGCACGCTGGCCGCGCTCGTCGGCGCCGAATGGGGGCCGGAATGGGCCCTGGCGGGATTTCTGAGCACGTTCGGCTTCACGTTCGTATTCAAGGGTCTTGCGGGGACACGGCCGACGACTGTCTCCATTGCCGCCACGATCCTGGGCGCGGCCTGGATCGGACTGGGGCTCGCCCACATGATCTTCATCCGCGAGATCCCCGAGCACGGCGTTCTCGCGTCCCTGACGGTGCTGCTGGCCGTGTTCGCATCGGACACTGCCGCCTATGTCGCGGGCCGGCTGTTCGGCCGGCACAAGCTCGCCCCGCAAACGTCGCCCGGAAAGACCTGGGAAGGGCTGGTGGTCGGGACGATCGTCGCCGTGCTCGTCCCGTTCTTCGCCTTCTACGAACAGGGTCTGCTCGACATCCCTCAGTCGCTGATCCTGGGGGCCGCGATCGCCGTGGCTGCGCCGATCGGCGACCTCTTCGAGTCCGCGCTCAAGCGCGACGCGGGAATCAAGGACAGCGGCTCGCTCCTGCTCGGTCACGGCGGAATGCTCGACCGGATCGACGCGCTGCTCTTCGCCGCCGTCGTGTCGTACTACGTGCTCGTCGCCTTCGGAGCCACGTAGTTGATTCCTACAATTCGCCGATGAAACGCGTCGCTCTCCTTGGGGCCACAGGCTCGATCGGACGCCAGGCGCTCGATGTGATCGACGCCCATCCGGAGCTCGAGCTCGTCGCCGCGTCGTCTGGATCTCAGCCCATCGACGGCCTCGCGCCCCTCACGCAGGTCGGCGGCGAGCCGACGGAGCTGCTCGAGCGCGCGGAGCCGGATGTCGTGCTGAACGCGATCGTCGGATTCGCCGGCGTCACGGCCACGTTGTGGGCGTTGGAACGCGGTGTCGATCTCGCGCTTGCGAACAAGGAGAGCCTGGTCGCCGCAGGTGACCTCGCCGTTGCGGCCCGCGAGCGTGGGGGAGGGCGGCTCCTGCCGGTCGACAGCGAGCACTCAGCCGTCTTCCAGTGCCTCGAAGGCCGAACCCTGGACACCGTGCACTCGATCGTGCTCACCGCATCGGGCGGCCCGTTCCGCGGGCGCAACCGGAACGAGCTCGAGGACGTAACACCTGACGATGCACTCGCGCATCCGACCTGGCAGATGGGCCCGAAGATCACGATCGACTCCGCGACGCTTGCGAACAAAGGGCTCGAGGTGATCGAAGCCCACTTCCTCTTCGGCCTCCCGATATGAGCGCGTCGACGTGGTGATTCAGCCGACGTCGGTCGTCCACGCGCTCGTGCGCTTCCGCGACGGCGCCGCGTTGGCGCACCTCGGCTATCCGGACATGCGCGTGCCGATCTCGTTCGCGCTGACCTATCCCGAGCGTGCAGCCACCGAGCTCCCGCCGCTGGATCTCGCCTCGGGGCTGACGCTCCAGTTCGAGCCTGTCGATCCTGAGGCCTTTCCGCTCCTCGGATTGGCCCGGCGGGCCGGAGAGCGGGGTGGCACGTACCCCTGCGTGTTCAACGCGGCGAACGAGGTGGCCGTCGCCGGGTTCCTGGAGGGGCGTCTTCCGTTCCTGGCCGTCGCCGAAGTCGTCGGGGAGACGCTCGAAGCGAGCTCCGGAGCGCCCGTAAGGAATCTCGAGGAGCTCATCGAGGTCGATGCCGAGGCACGAAAGCTGGCCGAGCGGGGAATGGCCGTCGCATGAACTCGCTGATCGCGATCCTCGGCCTCGCCTTCCTGGTGCTGCTGCACGAGGCCGGGCACTTCTACACGGCCCGCCTCGTCGGAATGACGCCGCGGAAGTTCTACGTCGGGTTCCCGCCGGCCCTGGTCAAGATGCGCCGCAAGAACATCGAGTACGGAATCGGCGCCGTCCCGCTGGGCGGCTACGTGAAGATCCCGGGGATGCATCGGCCGGCGCCGTCGGACGTCGACGCGCATTTCGGCCGGGCCGTCCAGGAGGCGCCGCAGCTCCACGGGCCGTGCGAACGGCTCAAGCGGCTGCTCGACGAGGGCGACTTCGAGGCGGCTGCAGGCGTCCTCGCCGACATCAAGCGCGCCACTGCGGAGGCCGAGCTCTCACCGGGCGCACGCAAAGCGGTCGAGCGGGGCCTAGACGAGCTCGGCGACGGTCTCGGGATGGACGCGTACTGGCGGCAACGAACGTGGAAACGCGTGCTCGTTATCGCTGCCGGCCCGGGGACGAACCTGCTGTTCGCAATCGTCTGCTTCACGATCCTCCTCACCTTCGGGCCGGGGCGCGGAACGACCACCGTGGCGGAGATCGAGCCCGGGCGCCCGGCTGCCCAGGCAGGGCTCCAGCCCGGCGACGAGGTCATCGCGATCAACGGCAAGCGCGTCGACTACGTCGGCATGTTCGAGCAGATCAACGGCTCTGAAGGCAAGCCGATCCGAGTGACTGTCGAGCGTGGAGGCCGCCCGGTCACGCTGCCCCGCGTCACGCCCTTCAAGGACACTGACGGGCGCTACCGGCTTGGCTTCCGGCCGCGCTTCGAATCGGTGCCCCCGCACGTTGCCGTCTGGGATTCGCTGCGGCTCACCGGCGAGATCACGAAGGAGATCGGCGGCGTCCTCGTGCGCTTGGTCCAGGGCTCCGGCCGCGACCAGATCTCGAGCCCGATCGGCATCGTCCGCGGCTCCTCCAGCGCGCTGTCACGCGGGTTCGAGACGTTCTTCTGGGTGCTGGGCCTGATCAGCCTGTCGCTTGCATTGCTCAACCTGCTGCCGCTCCTCCCGCTGGACGGGGGTCATATCGCTTTCTCGATCATCGAGGGAATCCGCGGCCGCTCCGTCGGCCGTGAGGTCTACGAGCGTGTGTCGGTAGTTGGCATCGCGCTCGTGCTGACGCTCTTCTTCATCGGGCTCTCGAACGACCTCGGAGGCGGAGCCGGCGGCTAACAGCCTCGCGGGGCGCTACCCTCGTGCGGCGTGGAGCAGGCGGAGCCCACCACCGGGCCGATCAGCCCGGAGCTCGTCCTCATTGACCCCGACCTCGGCGCGGCGGCCCGCGCCGCGCTGCCCGACCATCCCTGGCCTGCCCCAGTCCGGGTCGAGCCGGCGCCGAAACGCGGTCGCGCTCGGCGACTTCCCGTCCGTCCCTTCGTCGGGCCGGCGCTGTTCGCCGTCGCTCTCGTGATCCTCGGGCTCATGGCGCTTCGCACGAGCGACCGCCCGACCTTCGCTGCTGAGGGCGAGCCTGTCCCGGCGACCCCGGCGCCGCCCGCAACGACGCCGGCGCCTCAGCCTGTGGCGCCGCTCAAGACACAGGCGCAAAGAACGACCGGGAAGAAGAGCGTGCCGCCGCAGCACGGTCCGCGCTCGAGACGCAAGCCGGCGGCGCCTCCCAAGACCAAGACGAAGACGAAGACGACGAGCACGCGTCGCTCGCCGCCGGCAAAGCGGCGCGAAGCGCCGAGGTTCAAGCCGGCTCGAACCTTCTCTTGGCCGCGGCAGACGGCCGCCGCCTTCTACCAGGTGACCTTCCTCCGCAACGGCAAGCTGTTCTACCGCACGCGGATCGGGCCTCCGCGGCTGGAGCTCCCGCCTCGGATCCGATTCACCCCGGGCCGATACCACTGGATCGTGCGTCCTGTGATCTCCGGGGCACTCGCTGATCCCATCGTGGACTCCACGTTCGAGGTCGCCCGCGACTAACCTGAAGTCGTGTCCAGCGAACGTAGCGTCAAGGTAGGCAACGTCCAGATCGGCGGAGGGGCGCCCGTCGTCGTGCAGTCGATGACGCTGACACCGACGCGCGACGTCAAGGCGACGACGGCGCAGATCGCAGCGCTCGCCTCAGCCGGGTGCGAGGTCGTGCGCTGCGCCGTGCCGAAGATCGAGGACGCCGAGGCCTTGCGGCAGATCGTTCGGCTCTCGCCCCTTCCGGTGATCGCCGACATCCACTTCAACGCGAGCCTCGCGCTGCGCGCGATCGACGCAGGCGTGCAGGCCGTGCGGATCAATCCCGGCAACATCGGCGGGCCCGAGAAGGTCACGCAGGTCGTCGACGCCGCGAAGCGCGCCGGGGTCCCCATGCGGATCGGCGCCAACTCGGGCTCGCTGCCGAAGCATCTGCTGCCGCTGGCGCAGCGCGATCAGGCAGAGGCCCTCGTCGCAGCGGCGCTGGAAGAGGTGGAGCTACTCGAGCGCCTCGACTTTCGCGACTTCAAGATCTCGGTCAAGGCGACACACGTTCCGACGATGATTCGCGCCTACCGGATGCTCGCCGCCAAGGTGCCGTATCCGCTGCACCTGGGCGTGACCGAAGCGGGTATGCCGTTCTCGGGCTCCATCAAGAGCGCCGTCGGCATCGGGTCGCTGCTCGCCGACGGGATCGGCGACACGATCCGGGTCTCGTTGACGGCCGACCCGGTGAAGGAGGTCGAGACGGCCTGGGAGATCCTCAAGGCGCTCGGTCTCAGGGAGCGGGGGCCGGTGATGATCGCCTGCCCCTCGTGTGGCCGGGACAACGTCGGCGTCGAGAAGCTTGCGGGGGTCGTCGAAGATCGGCTCCTCGACTACACGCAGGCGTTCGAGGTCGCGGTCATGGGCTGCGCGGTCAACGGGCCGGGGGAGGCCGGTGACGCCGACTTCGGGATCGCCGGTGGGCGCGACGTCGGCTTCATCTACGCCCACGGCCGGGTGCTGAAGAAGGTCTCCTCGGACATTCTCGTCGACGAGCTCTTCCACGAGATCGACCGCTGGATCGCCGAAGGCATGGCCCGCCCGAAGCGCTTGAAGATGGCCAAGCCAGCTGCATTGGCCATGGCCGAAGCCTCTCTCGTCCCCCTGGAGTAGTGCGAGCGTCTCAGTTGTTCATCCCGACCCTGCGGGAGGACCCCGCGGACGCCGACGCGGTCAGCCACAAGCTGCTCGTGCGCGGCGGGTTCATCCGCCAGGTCGGCGCGGGGATCTGGACCTTTCTCCCACTCGGCTGGCGGGTGCACGAGAACGTCGTCCAGATCATCCGCGAAGAGATGGACGCGATCGGCGCCCAGGAGCTCCTCATGCCGGTGTTGACGCCGGCCGAGCTCTGGCAGGCCACCGGACGCTACGGCATTCCCGAACTCTTCAAGCTGACCGACCGCAACGGGCGCCCGCTCGTATTGCCGCTGACGCACGAGGAGACGATCACGTTCCATGGGCGTGAGATCCGGTCGTATCGCGACCTGCCGCAGATGCTCTACCACTTCCAGACGAAGGATCGGGACGAGCCGCGCCCACGCGCCGGCCTGATCCGCTCTCGTGAGTTCATCATGAAGGACTCCTACAGCTTCGATCGCGACGAAGAGGGGCTCGACCGGAGCTTCGATCTGCACTCGCAGGCCTACCACCGCATCTTCGAGCGCTGTGGCCTGGAGTTCTATGAGGTCGAAGCCGAGTCGGGGATGATGGGCGGCAGCGAGAGCCGGGACTTCCTCGCACCTGCCGAGACCGGAGAGAACGTCCTCGTCACCTGCGAGAACGGCGACTATGCCGCCGATCTCGAGATCGCACGCGGGATTCCCCGCGCGCCCGAGTTCCCGTCGCCGCTCGGCGCCCCCGAGCCGGTCGACACGCCGGGGACTGCGACGATCGACGCGCTGGCGGAGCTGCTCGAGACTGGACGCCGCGGCCACGTCGAAGGCGATGCCGGTCGTCTTCGACGGCCGCGTCGTGTTGAGCCTCGTCCGCGGAGACGACCGCCTCGACGAGGCGAAGCTGGCCGCCGTGCTCGGCGGCGCCGTCCGTCCGGCCACCGAGGAGGAGATCAGGGACACCTTCGGAGCCGACCCGGGCTCGATCGGCCCTGTCGGCGTTGCCGTCGACGTCGTGGCCGACGAGACCCTGCGCGAAGGCCAGTTCGTGGCCGGCGCGAACGAGAGCGGGCGGCACCTGCGCGGTGTCGAGGCGGGTCGCGACTACGAGCCGAGCTTCGCCGACATTCGCGTGACGCGCGAGGGCGACCGCTGCCCGAAGTGCGGCGGGGCGCTCAGACTGCAGACGGCGATCGAGGTCGGGCACGTCTTCAAGCTCGGAACGGACTACTCGATCCCGCTCTCCGCGAGCTTCCTCGACGAGGACGGGACCGAGAAGCCGTTGATCATGGGCAGCTACGGGATCGGGCCGGCACGGACGATGGCCGCGATCGTGGAGCAGCACCATGACGAGCATGGGATCCAATGGCCGGCCTCGGTCACGCCGTACGACGTCCACGTTGTCGTCCTGCCCGGCCTCGAGCAGCAAGCCGAGGAACTCGCCTCGAGGCTCGAGGAGGCCGGGCGCTCGGTGCTCCTCGACGACCGCGATCTCCGCGCGGGTGAGAAGTTCGCGGACGCCGACCTGATCGGCATCCCCACGCGCATCACGGTCGGCACGAAGACGCTCGAGGACGGCGCCGTCGACGTCCGGGAACGCGCCACGGGCGACGAACGACGCGTTGCCCTCGCAGAAATCGCGCAGATCAGGTAGGACTACGCTGTGGCCCGTCGACGACGCTTCAGCACGGAGCCGTTTGGCCCGACGCTCGAGCGTCTCATGCAGGAGTCCGGGGTGACGTACCGGGCTTTGGCCGACCGCACGAAGCTGTCGGCCGGGTACCTCAATCACCTCGTGCACGGAAACCGGCCGGTCCCCTCCGACGACATCGTCGTGCGGCTGGCGAAGGCGCTCAAGGTCGAGCCCGAGCACTTTCGCGAGTACCGACTCCGCGTGATCACGCAAAAGCTCGAGCAGATGCCCGAGCTCATCGACCGGCTCTACAGGCGTCTCGAGCGCTGATCCGGGTCGGGCGGCGGTGGCCCGCCCTTCGCCTGCTCCTCCGCCTCGGTCTCTCTCCGGCGGCGGGCGAGCCCTTTCACCTGCTCCAGAAACCGCGCAGTTTGCTCCTCGAGCTCGTCCGTGACGAATTGACCGGGCGGCTTTTCCTCAGGCTTGCCCGATGTCTGCGGCTCTGGAGAATCGTTTTCGGAGTTTTCCACAGGCGTGTGGATATCTTCGGCGCTGGCAACGTGGCTGACCTGGCGGACTCTCCGCTGCGGCAACTGCGGAGATGTGGACAACCGAAAGGCTGTGTGCGGCTCTCGATCTCCTAGACGACGACGGTACGCGCGCCTTGCGTTGACGGCTGGCAAAAGTTCCGCTCTTTGCTCGAATTACGCAGTTTCGGCGAGCGCGAGCGCGCCCAGAACGCCCGATCTAGGGGAGAGCGCGGGGCGCACCACGTACCCGGCGATCCCGTCGCCGACGGCGGCGGATTCGATGTAGCCGTTGAGCAGCTCGTTCACCTCGCGGCGGACGTGGGGGAGGACTGCCGGCCGGTTCATGACGCCTCCCCCGAGCAGGATCCGCTCGGGGGAGAGCACGCAGATCACGGACACGAGCCCGAGCGCCAGGTAGTGGCCCTGGAGCGCCCAGATCTCGTCGTCGTCCGGAAGCTCGTGCGCCGGCTCGCCCCAGCGCGCCTCGAGCGCCCGGCCCGACGCGAGCCCCTCCCAGCAGTCGCCGTGGAACGGGCAGACGCCCTCGAAAGGATCGCGCTCGCGATCGTGGGGAACCCGCATGTGCCCGAACTCGGGGTGGACGAGGCCGTGGAGCAGCCGCCCGCTCGCCATGCCGCCGCCGCCGATTCCCGTCCCGATCGTCACGTAGCAGAACGTGTCGAGCCCTCGGGCTGCGCCCCAGCGGTGCTCCCCGAAGGCGGCCGCGTTGACGTCGGTGTCGAAGGCGACCGGCACCGAGAGGCGCCGCCGAATCTCCGGTCCCACGTCCGTGTGGGCCCATCCGGGCTTGGGCGTCGATGTGATGTGCCCCCAGGTCGCCGAGTTGGGGTTCTGGTCGATCGGGCCGAAGGATCCGATTCCGATCGCCACGACCGGCCCCTCGCGTTCGAAGAAGGCGATCGTGCGGCCGATCGTCTCCTCGGGCGTCGTCGTCGGGATCGTCTCCGTCGCGCGCAGGTCGTCCGGCCCGGTTCCGACGGCGCACTCCCACTTCGAGCCGCCGGTCTCGATGCCGCCGTACACGCTCACACAGGAACGGCGCCGCAGGAGCGCCGGACGGTGAACTGCGGCGGAAGGACGACGACGCGGGGCTGCTCGGGAGCCCGTCCCGCGATTCGATCCAGCAGGAGCTGCGTGCCGAGGCTGCCGAGCGTCTCCGCTGGCTGAGCCATGACGGTCAGGAACGGGTACAGCCGCGAGGCGTACTCGATGTCGTCGAAGCACACGAGCGCGATGTCGTCCGGCACTTCCAGGCCCGCGGTCCGCACCGCCTCGATGGCGCCGAGCGCGACGAGGTTGTTGACTGTGAAGACCGCCGTCGGCGGATCGCTCAGCTCCAGGAGCCGCCGCATCCCGTCGCGCCCGCCTTCGGGGTCGACCGTCGAGCGGACAATGAGGTCCGGGTCGACGGCGAGCCCGGCGCCGTCGAGGGCCTCGACATACCCGCGATGCCGATCGCGGGCGGTCGAGACCTCATCCGACTCCACGATGAAACCGATCCGGGTGTGCCCGAGCGAGATGAGGTGCTCGACCAGGCGCCGGGCGCCGCCCGCATTGTCCCCGAGAACGACGTCGGAGTCGATACCGCGCACGGTTCGATCGATCAGCACGAACTGCACGCCGAATTTCGGCAAGCGTTGCAAGTGGCTTCGGGAGCGGTCGCTCACCGGCGCGATCGCGATCCCCTCCACGCGATGCGCGATCATCTCCTCGATCACCTCGCCCTCGATCGTCAGATCGGACCGCGTGTCGCAGAGGAGCATGCGGTAGCCGGCGCGGCGGGCCACGTCTTCGGCACCGCGGACGATCAGGGTGAAGAACGGATTTGCGACGTCCGGGACGATCAGGGCGAGCGTTGCGGTCTTCTGTCGGATCAGGCCGCGGGCGAGCCGGCTCGGGACATAGCCGAGCTCGGCGATCGCCTGCTCGACCCGCCGGCGCGTCTCGGGACTGACCCGCTCGCCGCCGTTGATCACGCGCGAGACCGTCATCGAGGAGACGCCCGAACGGCTGGCGACGTCCTTGATGGTTACGTTGGTCGGAGTAGAGGTGGTCATAGGTGTCCAGTGAGATCAGTAACACGGAAACCGCCTCAGCGCAACAACGTCAGGCTTGACTCCTGCCTGTGAAGTGTGTTATCGCTACCACAAAGTTCGGCAAGAGCGACTAGAGAGGGAGGTTGGTATGCGTCAAGCCCCATCGCGAGTCAGAGGACGGCCGCTGCTGCTCGCGCTCGTCCTCGTCCTCGCCGTCAGCGCCGTCCTGGCGGCGGTGGCCAGCGCGAGAACCTCGAAGCAGACGGCGACCACCATCAAGGTTGGTCTGATCACGAAGGACGTCACGAATCCGTTCTTCGTCAAGATGAAACTGGGGGCGAGGGCTCAGGCGAAGAAGCTCGGCGCCGAGCTCGTGTACGCCGCCGGAAAGAACAGCTCCGATAACGCGAGCCAGATCGCGGCGATCGAGAACATGACGACCGCCGGCGTCAAGGGGATCCTCATCACCGTCGCCGATGCGAAGGCCGAGAACGCGGCGATCAAGAAGGCGAGGAATGCCGGCGTGCTGGTGATCGCGTTGGACTCGCCGACTGACCCGAGGAGCGCGGTCGACGCGCTCTTCGCCACCAACAACTTCAACGCCGGCGTGCTGATCGGGAAGTACGCGCGCGCGGCGACGAAGGGGAAGACGGTCACGATCGGAATGCTCGACGAGCACGCGGGCTCGTCGGTGGGAGCGCTGCGGCACAACGGCTTCCTCAAGGGCTTCGGGATCAAGAGCAACAACAAGCAGATCGCCTGTGTCGGGAACGGCCAGGGGCAGACGGCTCCCTCGCAGACCGCGATGGAGAACTGCTTGCAGAAGAGCCCGAACATCAACGTCGTCTACACGATCAACGAGCCGAGCGCGAAAGGCGCCTGGAATGCGCTGAAGAACGCCGGGAAGGCGAAGGCCGCCACGACGATCGTGTCGGTCGACGGCGGTTGCGCGGGCGTCCGCAACGTCAGGGCCGGCATCATCGACGCGACGTCGCAGCAGTATCCGCTGCTCATGGCGTCGAGGGGGGTCAGCGCCGTCGTCAGGTACGCGAAGACCGGCAAGAAGGTCTCCGGGTACACGGACACGGGCGTCAACCTGATCGCCAAGAAGGCGCTCAAGGGCGTCCCGTCCAAGACCGTCGCCTACGGCCTCAAGAACTGCTGGGGTTAGAGGCTGCATCGCGACCGGGGCGTAGGAACGCCTGAACGCCCCGGTCGCGGTTCCATCGATACTGCCGTTGACGACGACCGACGTCACACCCACCGAGCAGCCGGTTCGCGGCGCCGCCGCGCTTCGTGTGGCGCGACGTGTGCTCACGGCGCCGACCGTGGGGCCGTTCCTGGCCCTGCTCCTCGCGATGGCGTTCTTCTCCGTCAAGTCGGAGAACTTCCTCCATGGGCAGAACCTCTCGCTGATCCTCCAGCAGGTGATGGTGGTCGGCGTCCTCGCGATCGGCCAGACCTTCGTGATCCTCACCGCCGGCATCGATCTCTCGTGCGGGACGGTGATGGCCTTCGGGCAGATCGTGATGACGAAGCTCGCCGTCGCGAACGGCATCGACCCGCTGCTGGCAATCGCGCTCGGGATCCTGGCCTGCGTCGCCTTCGGCTTCGTGAACGGCGCGTTCGTCACGGGGGTGAAGCTGCCGGCGTTCATCGTCACGCTCGGCACGCTCAACATCGCCTTCGCCCTCACGCACGTCTACTCGAACGACGAGACCTATTCGGACCTCCCGAGTCAGCTGCTGTTCTTCGGCAGGACCTTCACCGTGCGCGGGACGGACATCACCTACGGCGTCGTCTTCATGTTCGTCCTCTTCGGGATCGCCTGGTACGCGCTGACGCAGACGGCGTGGGGGCGCCACGTCTATGCCGCCGGCGACAACATCGAGGCCTCGCGGCTGATGGGAATCAAGGTGAACCGCGTCTTGCTCAGCGTCTATGTCCTCGCGGGCCTCACCTACGGGATCGCCGCGCTGCTGCTGGTCGGGCGTACCGAGCTCGGCGATCCGAATGCCGGGCAAACCACCGAGAACCTCGACGCCATCACCGCGGTCGTCCTCGGCGGGACGAGCCTGTTCGGCGGCCGCGGCAGCGTCATCGGCACCCTCATCGGAGCGATCGTCGTCGGGGTGTTTCGAAACGGCCTGACGTTGATCGGCGTCGAGGTCGTCTGGCAGTACTTCGTCACCGGAATCCTGGTCATCCTCGCTGTGTCCGTCGATCAGCTCACCCACCGGAGCCGGGCATGAACGAGCAGCCGATCCTCGAGGGGCGCGGCCTCGTCAAGCGTTACGGACAGGTGGTCGCCTTGAGCGGCGCCGACTTCGAGCTCTACCCGAACGAGATCGTGGCCATCATCGGCGACAACGGCGCGGGGAAGTCGACGCTGATCAAGGCGCTTTCGGGCGCGCTCCAACCGGACGATGGGGAGATCCGCCTAGACGGCAAGCGAGTGCGGTTCCGCTCGCCGGGCGATGCTCGCCGCGCGGGGATCGAAACCGTCTACCAAGATCTCGCCGTCGCGCCGTCCCTGGACATCGCCTCGAACATCTTCCTCGGCCGCGAGGCGCGGTTTCGCGGGCCTCTGGGCCTCGGGCTGCGGCTTCTCGACAAGCGCAGGATGCGCCGCGAGGCCGCACGCCACTTCGAGGAGCTCAAGATCGGCGTCCAGTCCATCACCCAGCCCGTCGAGAACCTCTCGGGAGGACAACGTCAGGGCGTCGCCGTGGCCCGCGCCGCGAAGTGGGCGCAGCGTCTGGCGATCATGGACGAGCCGACCGCCGCGCTCGGCGTGAAGGAGACCCGGCAGGTGCTCGACCTGATCCTCCGGGTTCGCGAGCGCGGTCTTCCTGTGATCATCATCAGCCACGACATGCCCCACGTCTTCGAGCTCGCCGACCGGATCCTGATCATGCGACTCGGCAAGCGGGTCGCCGTCGTGACGCCGCAGACACACACGATGCCGGAGGCGGTGGCGATCATGACCGGCGCGACGCGGAGCGAGCTCGAGCAAGCGATGACGAAGGAAGCGCCCGAGCCGGAGGAGCCGTAGACGCGGCCGCCGCGTATCTGCGAAGCCCCCTCCGGAGGCTTCTGAACATCCTCATCACCCCGCTGGTCCGACTCGGCCTGACCGGGAAGCGCACGCACATCCTTACCGTGCCCGGCCGGAAGACCGGCCGCCGCTACTCGACCCCTGTGAACCTCGTCATCGACGACGGCACGCGGTGGATCGTCGCGCCGTACGGCGAGCGCGAGTGGGTCAAGAACGCGCGCGCCGCCGGCGAGGTCGAGCTGAGCCGCGCAGGGAAGACGACCCGACATGGGGTCGAGGAGGTCGGTGGGGAGGAGGCGGCGCGTGTGCTCCGCGAGTACCTGCGCACGACGCCGATCGTGAAGCCGTATTTCGATGCGACGCCGGATGCGCCGCTCGAGGCCTTCGCCGCCGAAGCGGCGCGCCATCCGGTCTTCAAGCTGCTCGACGAGCGCCGCGTTGATCGGTGAGTCGGTTCGCTACGATCAGTCGAGCGGGGCGTGGCGCAGCCTGGTTAGCGCGCTAGTCTGGGGGACTAGAGGTCCCGAGTTCAAATCTCGGCGCCCCGATTATGAGGAAGTGGCTGGAAAAACTGATGTTTTGGCGTAAGCCGAAGTAGCCCCTGCCGAGAGCCGTGGCTGCAAAACCAGGCTTCGTGGCTGCAGCCGATCCGCTGGCCACGTCGCCTGAGCGTTGACGCGCTCTGTGCGTATGCTGAGTGAGCCGTCTGGTCCCGGACAGGAGGACTGGATGACCTTCACCTTCTAGCTCGAGCAGGCCGACGGGACGCCGGCCGACCCGCCGACGATCGAGAGCACCGTCACAAACTGGCGAACCGGGGACACGATCCCGCTCGGCCGCGACCGGACGCTGCGCGTGGTCGGAATTGTCGTCTCGGCCGAGGACGAGCCGTCCGTCCTGATCGTCGAGGACGTGTCGCGTTGACCTAGCGAAGATCGAAAGTCTTCTCCCCTGCGCTAGACACGACTCTGGCCGCGTCCTAGGCTAGAGCCCCCGGGGGGAGAAGGAGTTTTCCATGCATCGACTCGTTGTCCCACTCGCGGCGATTCTCACCTCGGCGCTCCTCGTGCCGGCCGCGCTCGCAGACAAGCCAATACGAGAACCGCTACCGGCACCGCCGTTCTTCCTTGTTACCGACAGCTGTTCCTTCGCCGTGAGGATCGACATTCTCGTGAACAAAGAGTTCATTACCACCTTCACGAGCGGGAAGCAGCTCGTCACCGGCCGGCTCATCGTGCGGGTGACGAACCTCGATGATCCGAGCAAGTCACGCGTCCTAAACGTCTCGGGCCCCGCGAAAAGCGACCTCGCCGACCCGTCCACGGTCCCTCTGTCGGGCAGTTCGCTGATCTTCTTTCCGGGCGTTCTTCGTCTGACGCACGGCCCCGTTTCGTTGACAATCGACGCGGACGGGAACGTGACGTCCTTTACCCAGACGTCGGCATCGTCCGTCGACCTCTGCGCACTCCTCGCCTAAAACGACGCGTCTCAGGGAGAAGCGGCCTGGTGGCCGCTTCTCCCCCATTTACCCGTGAAGCGCCGCCACGGGCTCGAAGGGCCGGGGTCCGCCCTCGGCTCCTGACTGAAACAGCTACTAACGCCTACCTTGGGTTCGTCATAGGCTCGAACAGGGGCCGGGTCGCGAGAAGCGCCATGGCGCTCGACTCGCCGCCCGGGCCCTCAACGCCACAGCGGTCTGTGAGCCGGCGAATTGTCTCGGAAAGTTCGTGACCCCGCCCTCTAGCGCGAGGCCGGGCTAAAAAAAGGGTATGCCGCAGGAGCGGAGTCGTTCACGGCGCGGCAATCTTTGACGAGTGAGCGACCGCAGGTACTCGACAAGTCGATGGCAGAAGCTCCGCCGTGCCGTGCTCGCTCACTACGGCTACGTCTGCGAGGTCGAAGGCCCGCGCTGCACCGGCTACGCGACGACCGTCCACCACCTGATCCCGAGCTCGCAGGCGCCGCACCTGTTCTGGGAGCCCTCGAACCTCGTCGCCGCCTGCTCACGCTGCAACTACGGCGACGGCAGCCGCGTCGCGGCCGAGAACACGCGGCGGACGATCGAGCATCTTCGCGCCCTCGTCGAAGAGCAGCAGCAGCAGATCGCGGAGATGGCCGAACGGCTCGCCCGCTACGAGCGTGCGAGGCGCCCGGCGATCTACTAAACGGCCGCGAACGCATGGACGTCGAGCCAGATAACTCAAAGGGGCCGGCGCAGTCGAACGCCAATCGCTTGGCTGCCGAGCCGGTGAACGAGGCGCCGGACATCCTCAATGCTGCGCTCTTCAGCGCGAGCCCGTCGCTCGCCGAGGCGGCGGTGTCCGAACCAGAGTGGGTCTCGCCGTTGGCGGACGACGGCTACGAGGAATTCTGGAACGAGAGGTTCCTCCAGCGGCTCGACCTGCTCGATAATGCAGACAAGTCATGCACCCCGCTTCGTATGACGAGTAGATGACGGCGGGCCAGCCGTCGTCGCGGGCCGGGGAGACGCGTCGCACCCAGCTCGAGGTCTCGGTGTCGATCCGGACGATCCTGCTGATCGCCGGGGTCGTCGCCGTCGCGTGGGCGCTGGCGTCGATCGCGAGCGTCCTTCTCGTCATCTTCGTCTCCCTCTTCAGCATCGCCGTCCTCTCGCCGGTGGTGAGCGCGATGGAACGGCGGCTCCGCTGGAGCCGGAGGCTGTCCTCCGCGGTGCTCGTGCTGGCGATCGTGATCGTCCTCGGGGCGGTCGTGCTGGTGGTGACACAGGCGATCGTCGGCGCAGTGCGCGACTTCAGCGACGACCTGCCACGGATCGTCGACGAGGCCAGGCAGAGCGATCTGGGCAGCCTGATCCACGGCGGGAGCGACTCGCTCGACACGTTGGCGCAGCACGCGGGCGAGATCACGGGCGGAGTGGCCAAGGTGTCGGGCGGCGTCGCCGACGTCGGCGTCTCGGCCTTCGGCGTGGTGACCCTCGTCTTCTCGGTGATGTTCCTCACGCTGTTCGGGCTAATCGACGAACCGCGCCTGCGGGACTGGGTCGGAGGTCTGCTCTACCGGGGCGACCGCGAGCGCTTCCTGCAGGTCACCGATCGGATCGTCCAGACCACCTCGCGATACATGCTCGGCAACCTGGCCATCTCGGTGATCTGCGGAACCGTGTACGGCGTCACCGCGGTGATCCTCGGCGTCCCGTACCCGCTCGCTCTGGCGGTGATCGCGGGGATCCTCGACCTGATTCCCAGCATCGGGGCCACCATCGCCGGCATCATCGTCGCGATCGCCGCGCTCTCAGTCAGCTCTACAGCGTTCGTCGTCTTCCTGATCGTGATGGTCGTCTACCAGCAGATCGAGAACTACATCCTGCAGCCGACGATCATCGGAAAGGCGGCCAGGATCTCCGGCTTCACCGTGCTCGCCAGCGTTCTGGCCTTCGGAGCGCTCTTCGGGCTCATCGGGGCGATCATCGGCGTGCCGATCGCGGCCGGCATCCAGATCGTCGTCGAGGAGCTCACCGCCGCCAGGAGAGCGCGCATCGCCGCCGCGGACGCCGCCGAGTAGGTGGCTTCTCGCGGCCGCGGCGACGACCCCGATTTTTGTGAGGCTCCCATCACACCCCACAACGAGGACAACGGTTGTGCCGTCAAAGGTGACGGCGGGCGCCTGATGACCGTTGCCGCTGTTGCCTCTGCGTGGCAGCGGCGATGCCAGACGAGGCAGCAGCGTGGCAGTACCGCCGCCTACGGTCCGGCGATGCTGCCGATCGCAGACGGAGTGCCAGCGTTCGAAGGGCCGGCGCCGACGTGAAGCTCGCGGTCCTCGGCGCGACCGGCAGCGTCGGCCGCGAGCTCGTCACGCAGGCGCTCGCAGCCGGCCACGAGGTCAGCGCGCTCGTACGCGAACAGCCGAAGCCCGGCGAGCTCGATGACCGCGTCGCGAGCGGCCTCGCCTGGACGCTCGTCCGGGGCCCGGTCGTCTTCACCGACGGCCCACACACGGGCACGTACCACGCGGGACCGATCACGCCTCACACGAGTCCCCGCATCTCCCGCGGCGACCTCGCCGACTTCATGCTTGCGACCTCGACGAAGGGCGACTTCGTCCGGATGAAGCCGCTGGTGAGCAAGTAGGCAAATTGCGCTCGTTAGTCGGTCTGATCGAGATCGTGCAAGTGATCGGCCCGCTCTTCGGCTCGATCCTCGTCCTTGCCGTCGGCGTCCCGCAGTCCCCTGCACCTCGCCGCTCTCTCCCCGCTTTGGCTCGTCGTCGTGCGCGAGTTCCAGAGCTAGGTCGTCAACCCCCATGTCGGGCAGACGGTCGGGCTGTCGCCGCTCGTCACGCTCGTGTCTGTCACAGTCGTGGGCGTGCTGTTCGGCCGGTTCGCGGTCGTCCTCGCCGTGCCGTTCACGTCGGCCGTCGCGACGCTCATCGACGTCCTCGTGCTCGGACACGAACCGCCCGCCGCGCAACCTCGCCATACGCTCCGGACGCGTCTCTTGCAGTGAGTTCCCGGTGATGCGTCACGGCTGGCAACCCGCCGACCCGCCGCAGCGGCCCGTGCTCTTCATGAACCCAAAGTCGGGCGGCGGCAAGGCGGCGCGGGCCGACCTCGGCAGGCGGGCGCGCGACCGCGGGATCGACGTGATCGTCCTGCGCCCGGACGACAACTTCGTCGCGCTCGTTGGGGAGGCGGTCGATGGCGGCGCGGACGCGCTAGGCGTCGCCGGCGGCGACGGCTCGCTGGCCGTCGTCGCGGCAGCCGCCGTTGCACACGGGCTTCCTTTGATCTGCGTCCCCGCCGGCACCCGCAACCACTTCGCGCTCGACGTCGGCGTCGATCGCCGCGACCTGGTCGGCTCGCTCGACGCGTTCACCGACGGCGTCGAGCGCCGGATCGACGCAGCGGAGGTAAACGGCCGCCTCTTCCTCAACAACGTGTCGCTCGGGATCTACGGAGACGCGGTTCGGCAGCCGACCTACCGCGACGCCAAGGCCCGCACGCTGCTGGAGACGGCAACGGAAGTCCTCGGGCCGAGTGCGGCCACAGTTGATCTGCGGCTCGTCGACGACCGCGGCCGCGCGCATCGCAACCCCGCCGTCGTGCTCGTGTCGAACAACCCCTACTCGCTCGATCCCGCGGGGGCGGCCGGTAGCCGGCCGACGCTCGAGAGCGGGGAGCTCGGGATCATCGTCCTCGACAGGCTGCACGCCGGCCAAGGGCCGGGGCGAACGTGGACCGCGACGCGTCTCGAGGTGAGCGCCCCCGCGCCGGTGCACGCCGGAATCGACGGCGAGGCGGTCGAGCTCGCTCCTCCCCTTGAGTTCGTCATCGCGCCGCGTGCGCTCCAGGTCAGGATCGCCCGCCACCATCCGGGCTTGTCGCCGTCGGGACGGCTTCGTCGAGAGCCGGGCCAATGACGCCGAAACCCGCCGGTCGGCGGGTTTCGGCTAGCGGCAGGCAGTACGCGTCAGGAGACGTGGAGCTTCTCCTTCAGCTTTCCAACGCGCTCGTCGACGTTTGCGTGGACCTCTGCCTTGCGCTTCTCACGAAGCTCTCGACGCGCTTCGCGCGCGGCGCTGCCGCCCTGGTGGCTGTTTCTGATCACGGGTATCGGGTGGATGCTGCTCGCGCTGATCGTGCTCCGCTTCGACTACACGACGGTGTCGGCGATCTCGATCCTGTTCGGCATCGTCGCGATCGCAGCCGGCGTGCTCGAGATCGGGGTGACGCTAATCGCCGACGGCTGGTGGAAGCTGCTGCACGGCGTGCTCGCGCTCGTCTTCATCGTCGCGGGAATCGTCGCGTTCATTCATCCCGGCGACACGTTCGCGGCGCTCGCCGCGGTGTTCAGCTTCTTCCTGATCTTCGCCGGGACGTTCGACATCATCGAGTCGATTTCCGTCCGGCATGAGATCGAGGTCTGGTGGCTGCAGCTGATCGGAGGCATCATCGAGCTCGGGCTCGGCTTCTGGGCGGCCGGCTACTACGGGCGCAGCGCCATTCTGCTCGTCGCTTGGGTTGCGGCCATCGCCATCATCCGCGGCTTCATGAACATCCTGCTCGCGTTCCGCGTGCGCGCGCGAGGTCCAGCACGCGGCTCCCTCCGAAGTCTCGACGTGAGAAGCGCCGGCTGGGTCCGCGACGGTCGGCTCGTGTAGGCCGAATCGATCGGCCTACACGACTTACCTGGGTCTGGAGCCGTGAGGGTCCTTCTCGGTGTGCGCGTCCGGCTAGGTGGCGGCCGCCATGACGTCCGCTTTCCTTCTCGCCATCACGGCGTCGAGTGTCGCGTACTCGGCCTCCTCGATTGCGGCCTCCGCGAATCCGACGGCGTCGAACGCGTCGGCCTCGGCCCACTCGGCGTCGCCTTCGGCGGCCCTGGCGTCGGCTGCGGCCTTCTTCGCGTCGATGCGCTCTCGAATGCGCTGGACGTGCTTGTCCCAATCGCTCTGGACCTGGTTCCAGTTGCGTTCGGCCTGCTCCGAAACCTCATTCGTTTTGGCGCGCAGCTGGGCCGCGCGATCATCGGCCTTCTTGCGCGCATCGTCGACCATGGCCTTCAACTCGGCATCGTCCTGTGCGACTGCCGTCTTGATGTGGCGGTCGGCCGCCTCGACTTGCTCCTTCAGCTTCGTGAAGTCATCTGATACCGGCATTGCGCAGCCTCCTTCGTCCGACGTCGGATCGGCCTGACTCTGCCTACGTGACGATAGCCGACTTGAACCCAACAGAAAGTCCAATTCGGCGGCCGAGCGCGATTACGGAATACCTGCCGACCCGCCGGACCTATCGCTGCACGGTGCTTGCGCTGCTCCGCGTCCAACGGCCCAACGCACGTGGTGAACAACGCCAGTTGCCCCCCTCAACACGTTGGGCACGGTCCATCATCGCACCCCTTCGGTTAGGCACGGAAAAACCGCCGTCGTTGTCATGAGCGTCTGGAACCAGTCGGTGATCCTTGGCTTCCCGATCCTCGCCGTCGCGGGCCTTGCAGCGCAGGGGGCCTTGCAGCGCAGGGGGCCCGAAACCGCACGTTGGAGATCGCGGCGCTCGTCGGCCTCGCCGTCTTCGCGGTGATCGTCGCGGGGTTCGCTATCGCCCTCTCGAGCGAGCGGCTTGCAAACCGGGTCGGCGACCGCGCCGCACGTCTTGTCAGCGCGGCTGGGCGCCTCCTCCACAAGGCCCCGGTCAAGTGGAACGGCGCGTCCTTCGTCCACTTTCGCGATGAGTCGATCGAGCTCATCCGCCGGCGCTGGCGCTTTCTCACCGCCGCGACGCTCGCCGGGCACCTGACGGTCTTCGTCGTCCTGGTCGTCTCACTGCGCGCCGTCGGCGTCACGCACACCGAGGTGACGATTGTCGAGGCCTTCGCGGCGTGGACGCTGGCGCGCATCCTCGGCGCAATCCCGATTACGCCCGGCGGCGTGGGCTTCGTCGAGCTCGGTCTCACCGGTGTGCTGGTCGCCTTCGGTGCGAGCAACGCCGAGGCGGTCGCGGGGACGATGATCTACCGCTTTCTGACGGTCGTGCCGACGGTCCTCCTCGGGCTCGTCGCCGCGGGGGCGTCGGCGGTCGGGGCGGAAGCCGGGCGAAACGGCCGTCACGAAGCCAGCAACAGAAGCGTCCCGGCTCTCTGGCCGCGGCCGTTCGCGACCGGGCTGAGAGAAATCGCCTGCAAATCAGGCGGCGGGTCACGCCCGTACCGACCCCAGTGCGACCTCGCGTCGCCTATCCGGGCAACGGCAGCACCGATAAACCCCTGCGTCAAGCGCTCTGGTGGATTGACCCCGCCGACCCTCCCCGTGACCACGGAGAGCGCAGGCATGAATAGGGTGAGGCGCTCGGTCACCAGATGCATTCCGACACACGCCGAAACGCATTCGTCGCGGCTTAGCGCTGCTCGGCGGGCCGGGCCCACCCCTACCCGCAGCCAAAGTCGCTGACGATTAGACGACGACAGACCGCATTTGAGGGCTTTCTCAGGATCAGGTGCGGGGCATCAAGGAAGCGGAACGCAAGAAGATGCGTGCATGGCTCAGGACGAGCGGCCCTAACGCATCTGCTCAGACGCTTTGCCCCTAAACGGTCGTCCGCACCCGGCGTGAGACTCAGCATGTGTTCTCGCTTCCCCAGGAGTGGCGGCGCATTTTCTCGTGGCAGCAACGACATCGCCTGCTCGTCGCCCGCTTCACATTCCTCGTCGCTCTAACCTCCTTGGTCGCACTCGTCGGCACGGTCGCGATCTATTTCTTGGAGCGGCATGCTCCGGGAACCGAGATCAAGACGGTCTTCGACGCGTTCTACTTCACGACGGTACAGCTGCTGACCGTCTCCTCTTCGCTGAAGAACCCGTTGACCACCGGCGGCCGCGTCCTGAACATCCTGTTCGAGATCTGTGGCGTGCTCTTCGTGGCCGGCGTGACAGGCGCGTTCGCCACGTTCTTCCTGAGCGACGACCGCGAGGCCTAGGCGCTCGTGCCCTCTCGCGAGAACTCTGGTTATGCCGTATTTGATCCACGCTGCCTAGCGAGTAGCCGTCATACACTCGCGCATGTGAGCGTCGGAGCCGCCATCGCGCTCGGAGCCGTGCTGGGCTTTGTGCTCGGCTTGTCACCAGACTGACCTTTGCTCCTCTGGTCGGGCTCGCGCTCGGTGCGCTGCTTGGCTGGCTCTTGCACCGGCGCTTGGTGTCGTAGGGCCACTGACCGTTGTCTGATCAGGCGCGGCCGTGCGGCGCAAACACGCACGGTTGAGAATGGGTCGCCGCGGGTCGCCGTTCAACCCTTAGCCTGAAGTGAGTCTTGACCTCTCGACCAGGCAGGCGTACCTTGGTCGGAGCGGTCGCCAGCCCGCCAACGAGTTCAATCTGCGGGCTGAGGGAGGAGACCCCCAGCGACGAGTTCGGCTTCCGCTAGGTCGGAAACAACGAGCGGAAGGAGACGGATGGCACTAGCTGGGTTCAGCCGCCACTTCGCTGGCGGACCTCTACATCGCTGAACACCGGTGAGGGGCGGGTTTTTGCTGCCAAGTTTGTGCCCGCCACGCGCCCAAAATAGAGAGGTGGTTCGCAAGTGAAAAAGGTCATGATTCTGGCCTTGGCCGTGTTCGCTCTAGCCGCGACCGGCCTCGCGCCGGGGGTCGCTACCGCCGACAACGGCGCAACGACTACACACTTCGGCCCTGTTTCGTATACCGACCCGGTCCTCGGCCCTGTGGTGTGTTCGGGCGAGAACATCTACAAGACCGCACCGAAGGCGTTCAACAAGGACTCCGAGACCTGCACAATCCTCAACGGGTTCCCTGCCGGTACCTACACGGGTGTCGGCTGGTTCTCGGACTCGAGCCCGCCGTCCCATTCTGCGGGACTGTTCACCACGAACACAACGCTCGTGGTGACCGACAACGGAGACGGCAGCTCGAACATGGAGGTCGTCGCCTACTACTAGGTCGAGGATCAGGGGTAGGGAAGGGGCGCTCCGGCGCTCTTTCCTTTCCCAATTCCGGCTATTCCATTCCGGCGTGGGGATTGTCGTTGCCGGAATCGGAATATCAGTCCACGCTTTTAGGGCTCAACCCGCCCTATCCGTGCCGAAGGGCATCGCTCCTGCCTGGACGGGCAGGAGGTCGGTGTTTCCTCGGAGTCAGGGAAAGTGAAACGTGCGGGCTTCAGAGATATCGCCTGAGCGCGAGCCCTTCGGCTTGCTGTGTAATCGGTCGCACATTACGACGATGGCAGGGCGCGGGGAAGGTTGGGGCTTCTTCGAGTGGTTCGCCGTGGTCACGACCGTCCTCTTCCTCGGCGGGCTACTCGTGTTCGCCATTTGGGCGGACGCGGGGTACTGAGCCGTGAGCCCTACCGAGCTTCCCAGTGGACTTTCGCCAGTGAGGTGGTGGATGTGGGCCATCCTCGTCGTGGGCGCGGTGGCGTTCTTCGCTGCTCTTTCGTTCATCGCATGGGTCTTTTCTTTCTAGGCCGCCAGCAACACCCCGCGCCCTCTAGGCTTTTCTCCCCCCGATAGCGTTCGCGTAACAGGCAACATGGCTGAATGGGTTTTCACTGCGTGCAGTGCTGGACGTTTCTTTTCGAGCGCCCTCCAGGCAACCCGGTTTTGTGCGAGGACTGCCGAGAGCGGGCGATTGCGGTCGAGGAACGCCGGGAGCGGAAGGCGAGGATCGTCGGCCGGCAGCCTCTGATTTGTGAGCACTGCTCGGAGCCGTTCCTGGGAACCAGGCTCGGGCATCGGTTCTGCTCGACGTCGTGCAGGATGGCCGCTTGGCGGGCGCGGCAGCGGGTCGCTGCTTAGCCGCCGACGCGGCTAGGCTCAGGGTGAGTCAGACGGAGCACACCTTTTGCTCGGGGGCGCCCTTCGGGGCGCCCTCTTTTTCGTCGGCGAGTCGGGGTTAGGCTGGCCGTGTGCTCCGTCTCTCACGGCCGGGGGCGTGAGCCACAGGAGGCAAGTCCCGTGACTGCAGGAAGTATCACCCCGCACGGCGCGGCAACCCGCGTCCCCGTCTTTGAAGGCAAGTACCGCGTCCGTGGCCTCTGGGAACGCCGGACCCGCGACGGGAAGATCAAGTTCGATTCGCAGTTCCGCCAAGCCGGGCGGATGCGCCGCACGACCCACCCGGACGGCTACACGAAGACGGAGGCGATCGCCGCCCACCGGAAGCTCGTCGTCGGCGTCGACTCCGCCAGGTCGAGATCGGCGACCGGACGCTCACCGTGAAGGCGATCGCCGACAGCTTCATCGCCCGCGAGCGCGGCATCCTCGCCACGAAGTCGCCGAGCACCGTCGACCTGTACGAGACGAGGTTGGTAAAGCACGTGCTCCCGATGATCGGGACACGCAAGGCAGATGAACTGACCGTGCAGCACATTCGCTCGCTGATCGACAAGCTGACCGCGGCCGGCCACTCCGGCTCGTCGCTGCGAGGTTGCCTGACCGCGTTGAGCGCCGCCTTCCGCCACGGTGAGCGCGACCTGGGCGCCGTGAGGAGGAACCCGGTTCGTGACCTCGACCGAGGCGACAGGCCCTCGGGCAAGCGCGAGAGCGAACCGCGCTACCTCTCCGTCATGGAGGTCGACACGCTGCTCTCGAAGATGACGAACGAGATGATGCCGATCGCATCCGCGCTTTTCTACGGTGCGCTTCGCGTCTCGGAGGCGCTCGCCATCGTCTGGGCCGACGTCGAGTTCGACACCTCCACGCTCATCGTCCGGGGAACGAAGACGAGGCATCGTGGGCGACGATCCCGCTGCTGCCGGCGCTCGCTACCGAGCTGCGCGCTCACCGCGAGCGACAGGCGAGCAAGAGCTTTGCCCGGATCCGGCCCGACGCGCTCGTCTTTCAGACCGTCAACGGCAAGCCGTTACATCGCCGCAACGTCCTCCGCGCCGTCCAGAACGCCGCCGACAAGGCCGG
This sequence comes from uncultured Actinomycetes bacterium, assembly GCA_963842235.1. Taxonomy (GTDB): domain Bacteria; phylum Actinomycetota; class Thermoleophilia; order Gaiellales; family Gaiellaceae; genus JACDAN01. The sequence continues at coordinate 974,671 of CAWJFT010000001.1, forward strand.
ACTAAATGGTGAAGGCCGAGAGCCGGTCGGATGCCACGACTTGCGCCACTCCTGCGCCGCGTTCGCGTTCGCACTCAAGATGACACCGGTCGAGGTCGCTCGTCTGCTTCGTCACTCAGACCCGGCGATCACGCTCAGCGTCTACGCGGGCCTCGATAATTCGACAGTCGCCAGGCTGGGGGAGAAGCTCGCCGCAGGGTTCCGCTCTGGGTGACGCGCTCCATCCGAGCGGGGAAGCACAATCACCGCCGGGTGACCGCGCCGCCCTTGGCCCTCGTCGAGCTCAGCTCCGCCGCTTGGGGGTTCATCGGCGTCGTCGTCGGGGCTGCGCTCTCGATCGTGAAGGACTTCGTCGTTGAGGGCCGGCGCGCAAAGCGCGAGCGCGAGGCCGAATCGCGGCGTGAAAAGGATGAGGTTCAAATCGCCTGTCGCTTGGTTGCGGAGGAGCTCGACACGATCACTCTCGATGCGCGGACCCTCTCCGAGCTGCAGAGGACACCGGTTTCTCCCGTCGCAGACGATCCGGAGTTCCTGCCCACGCGCGAGTGGCACGAGCACAAGCAGGTGCTGGCCCGTGTCCTCGACGATGCAGCGATCTGGTCGAGCCTCGCGGCCATCTACCACGACGCTGCGTCGCTAAGGGCGAGAGCAACCTCCGAGGGCCCAAATAGTCCCCTTCCGAAGGACTATCTACCACGGTTGGACGATCTGGCCGACACTGCCAATTACCTCTCCGGAGTCCTACTCGAAGCAGCGGTGGCGGACGAGAAGTCCACTCAAGCCGCTGTGTCGGGCTAGGAGGACAGCAGCTCAAGGGTCCGTTCCGTGGCTGCACGGTGGCTGCAGCCACACGGAACTCATGGGGTATGAGGGGGAAACGACGGCTCGTAAACCCGTATGGTTGAGCCCTTCTTCCCCAAGGCTGCCACAGTGCGCGTCCCTGGGGGACTGAGAGGTCCCGAGTTCGAATCTCGGCGCCCCGACTCGAACATAGGCGACGACGGTGCCCAATAGGTGCCTAAACGTCCGCCTCGGCCTCTTTTAGCTGCACATGGATTGCGGCCCGCATCAGTCAGGAAGCGCTGCCGCTGGCCGGAACACAACGCCTCTAGGTACTTGTTCGGCAGCTTCCAGGCATGTGAGACTCGGCTGACAGCACTCTTGAGTGGGCCAGTGAAGGCCCCCGAGAGCCTCGCCTAAAATCCGGTCTGTGATTCCCGAAGCACCCTTCGAATCGACGGATACAGGGTTGGTTCAAGCAGGGCACGGCTGGTTCGTCGTAAGCGCACGAGACGCGCGCTGGCGGTACGCGGAAGGCCGTGGAGCAATCTGCCCATTCGGGGATGAAGCGGAGTTCCCCCAGGTCGGCGTGAACCTGTACGTGCTCGCGAAAGGCGAAGCAATGGGCATGTACCACTGGGAAGCCGACCAGGAAGACTTCCTTGTGCTCTCTGGCGAGGGCCTACTGCTGGTCGAGGGCCAGGAGCGGCCCCTGCGGAAGTGGGATCTCGTGCACTGCCCTCCACAGACAAAGCACATCATCCTCGGCGCAGGTAACGGGCCGTGCGTTGTTCTAGCGATCGGCGCTCGTGAACATCAGGCGGGCGCAGACTGGGGCGGCTACCCCGTCGAGGAGATCGCGACCCGGCACTCCGTTGGAGTCGCTGAGGAGACGACGGATGCACAGAAGGCATACGCCGGACTCGCGCATCGCCGCCCAACGCATGCTCGCGACGAGTGGCTGAGCACATAACTCCCTCCGGTCGCATGCGCCAGTGTTCGGGAATGACCTCTGACGAGGGTCATCCGATCGGCCGTCTATCTATATTGGCTCATGCCCCGCCACGTTCGCTGGCACAGGGTCCGTGTCGGGTTAGTGGTCGCGCTGATCATCATCTTCGCCGGCGTGGTGATCGACTCGCTCTTGACGAACGTCGCGGTACTCGGCGATCTTGGTGTACTCCATCTGGGTCCTGGGGGTATTTAGATTGCGGTGGAGGCGCATCCGGCCCGCTCGCCAAGCCGCGATAGGCTGAGTCCGGCCGTCCGGTCCCGGATAGGAGGGACTGGATGAGACACCTTCGAGCTCGGCGGCTCGACGGGACAGTGGCACCGACTTGCACAAGCTCGCGCGCCGACGCGCCTGGGAGACTAGAGGTCCCCGCTTCAAATCGGGCGTCCCGACTTAATCCGCTCAGTGCGGTGACCGAGGCGCAACCGCGGAAGGGTGCGTGGACGAGACGCCCAGGGTGAGATGAGCGGGGTGTGAGCGGCGCGTGATTGGCCCCCCAGACACTTGAGGCTCGACACACGGGGAGGAGAATTTCTTGTGACGAGCCTCATGATTCAGCTCCTGCGGCGCTTGGGCAGACCCGCGTCGGTCCGCGCCTTCTGCTTTGCCGTGCTTCTCGCTTGCGTAGGCGTCGCGCTCGCAATCATGTCGATTGATTTCGTCGCTGCCGCGGCGTCTGGCGCAGCGCCTAAGTACGTGCGAAAGACCAGCGGGCCAGTGCTCTCACTCGCTGCCGACGGCGACCGCGCCGCTTTCATCGTCGAAGGTCGGGTCAAGGAATGCTGGAGCGTCATGGTCTGGCAGCCGAATCGCCGCCGGATCCACCGACTGCAATCTGCGGCGGCATGCGAGTCCAATGACAGGCCCAACCGTCGTGGCCTGCCAACCGTCGCGCTCGCCGGAACGCGGGCGGCTTGGCACTGGATTTCGGGCGGAAACACCCTCGAGACGATCATCTCTTCGGCCACGCTTGCGCGTCCGAAACCGGTCTGGCTGGCATACGGTGCTGCCGACGAAGGCGTCGCGGGCTCCTTGGTCGGTCGACCAGCCGGCGACGGTTCGATTCTCGCCTTCACCTCGGAGGTGCGCTGCCATCCCGACTACGAGGGCTTTATCTGCCCGCCGAGTCGGAAACCAGGCGACATCACCGAGGCGACTGTATGGCGTGTCGGAGGCAACGGCCGCTGTTCGAGCCCTGTGTCCAGTGGTCCGGTCAGATGCTCAGTCGTCGCGCAAGCGGACAGCGAGCTAAGCGTCCTTGCCGTCGACGCCGGGCGTATCGCGGTGCGGACGGAGACGGGGCTGAGGTTGTTCACGGCTGCAGGCCGCGTGCTCCGCGACATCGACGTCAAGCCGCAAGCAGCGGCGCTGTCGGGACATCGGCTCGCAGTGCGGACGGCGAGCGCAGTCGAGGTCTATGACACTGAGAACGGCGACCGGCTCGACCGGCTCTCGGTTCCCAAGGCCGTGAGGCTCGAGGATCTCGACGGCGACATCCTCGTCACGGCCTCGGGCGGGGCGGTGACCCTGCGGGGTCTCGGCGACGGCTCGACGACCAGAATCGGCGCGGGGAGAACCGGGCTCGCAGAACTTGAGCGGCCGGGTCTTTTTGTCGCCAGCGCCCGCCGCGTGACATTCATCCCGATGCGCGAAGTACTGCGGCGGCTCAGCGGCTAGAGGCGTTTGCGGATCGGCGGGTACGCCGTCCTTGCCCTCACGCCTGAAAACGCCATCCGGTCCTTGCCTCCTCTCGGCGCGACCAAACGGCGTTTCGAGCATACCGCGTGGCCCATTCCTGGCCCAACCGTCCGAGAACGCGCTCGTGGAGCGAACCACATAGGCTTGGCCTGATGACGGAGGGCGGCGAGCAACGTCCGACCTCGAACACGGCCGCGAACGCAGCTCGGCCGCGATCGAACTGGACCGTAAGTCGCGTGATCGGGATCGTCTTCGCCAGCATCGGCGGGCTGATCGGCCTGGCACTGCTGGTCGGGGGCATCGCGGTGCTGGCCGCCTTCGCCTTCGGCCGCGACGATGACGGCTACTTCAACTCGAATCGCCACCGGCTCGAAAGCACCACCTACGCGATCACCTCGGGCGACATAGACCTCGGCGTCGACGAGGTCGACTGGGCCCCGAACAAGATCCTCGGCAACCTCCGAGTCCAGGTCGACGGCGAGAAACCTGTGTTCGTCGGCATCGGGTCTGACGACGACGTCGATCGCTACCTCGGTGACGTCGCTCACGACGAGCTGACCGGTTTCGACGGCGACGACCCCGAGTTCGACACCCACGAAGGCAGAGCACCACCGACGCCACCGGGCGATCAGGACTTCTGGGTCGCCGAGTCCGAGGGCTCCGGCGAGCAGGCGCTCACGTGGGATGCCGAGTCCGGTCGCTGGACCGCGGTCGTGATGAATGCCGACGCAGCCCGGAGCATCGACGTCGAGGCGGATGTCGGGGTCAAGCTGGGCTGGGCGATCTGGGCCGGCCTAGGGATGTTCGTGGTCGGTCTGCTGATGACCGCCGGCGCGGTGATCGTGATCCTGCTTGTCGGCCGGCGCGCGTGACGGCGGAACGACCGATCTATGTAAGCGGCGCCCGCTAGCCGGCCGAGTTTCGACGGAGGGCCGCAGGTCTCTAAGGATGCTCTCGAAGACGGCTGGCCCCACACTCGAAGTCCGTTCGCCTGAAAGCTCTTCGCCTCGAGCGCATTTGCGCGTCGGTGTGTTACGGGCTTGGGCCGAACCTCTGGCGCAGGGCCAGTCCAGACATCTTACGCCTATCGAGGCGTGAGAGGGGTTAAGCCTGCTTAGCTGATCCGCAGCCAGGCCAAGCACCTTGCACATACGGGTCAGCTGGCCCTAGAGTCGGCACGCTCCCAACGAAAGGATCACGTGCCGACCTGGCTTTGGATCGTCATCATCGTCATTGTTGTCGTAGTCGTCCTTGCCTACTTTGGCCGCGGACGCATGGCTCGGTAGCCAACGCCCGCCGTCTAGCTTGGTTCGCTAGTCGTCCAGCGATAAGCGTCACGTGCCAGCAGGCGCGCTAGAGGTCCCCGGCTCAAATCCGGGCGCCCGGACTGGAACGCTGCCATATCCGCGCGTTTTCAGGTGACTTTGAACGTCCCGGTGACAGTGGGATGGACGGTGCAGTAAAACCTGTATTTCCCCGTCTTGAGCGTCAGCGTCACTGTCTTCGTGCCGACGAAGCTAGTGCCGGTGATCGTCTTGTTCTTGGCCCCAGGGCCGTTGAGCGTGAAGTTGTGGATGCTCGACTTGTCGCCGACGACGAAGGTGTACTTCCCATGCTTCAGCGTCGTAACCTTCTTGCCCTTCGCGTTCTTGAGCGAGATCGTGTAGCCGGGGCCGATGGTGCCGCGCAGCTTCGGTACGGCCGTCGTGGTCGCCGTCGTCCCCGTCGCAATCCCGACGGCCACCAGCGCAGCCGCAGATACAAGAGCAACTAGGCGAAAGCGCATGTCGCGCCTCCTTCCGTTTCGAGGACTTCCTGCAAGCATAAGCGGTCACAGCCGGGCGGCTAGAAGCGCACGCGCGTCCGCCCGAGTGCCGTCGCGCACGTGTCATGCGGCTGCGGGCCGACGCGCGGGATCGCGGCGTGGAGGAGCTCGCGCAGTTGCCCTCGCTTGTCGGTACTGCACCAACTCTGCTCATCGTGCTACGGACCGATGTGGGACCGGTTGACCGGCGCGTCCGACAAAGCGCACCGCCGAGGAAAGGAGTAGCCATGGAGAGGGGACCATGGAATTCGCGCCGATTGGTGCGCGCCACAACCCTTACATGCACGATTGCAGTTCTCACGCTCGCATTCGTGCCGGCCGCATCGGAGAGCAACACGCAGAACCGGTTGTTTGCGTTTGTCGTGCCGACGAACCGCGGGCCGCTTCCGGCTTGTTCACCAGGAAGCTGCACGCTCGCGAACAGCGTCAATCACTTCGTCTACGTCGTGAACGCGAATGGACTCACCCATCCATCAATAGGAGTGGGGAGGACGAGGCCTGATGTACCGAACGCGTTCGTTGTCAGCAGCGTCGATTCGAGGATCTTCGTCGACGGCGTGGACACGTTTGACTCCACCCTGACCCCGCCGCCAGACGCTGGAGATTTCTTTTTCTGGTCGGGCCATTGGCCATCAACAGTGAGTTGCGCTGGGCTCCCGCCCTGCGGCCTCGTCGGCAGTCCCGCGATCCTCCCCGGGGAGAACACAGCGGCTGTTTACACAGGCTGGATCCATGCCGTCGGGGAGCCCAACGGGAAGTACGTCTTCAGGTACACGGTGCACGGGACGCTGAACGGCACACCTGTCGACCTGACGGCGATCGCCACCGATCGTGATGACCGACTAGTCCCGAACAGTGGAAAAGTGAGCCCGGCGCGACGTTCCCGACGTCGGGCTCACGAAGCGGGGAGCAGGAATCGAACCCGCACCTGCGGCAGGGTATGCCGCCGTCCTAGCCGTTTGGACTACCCCCGCGGTCTCCTGGTAGTACGAGACGCGCGTAGCGGCGGTTTGTTGAGGCTGCGTTATCTGCAGTTGAGCGAGGGGGGTGCACTTCCCTACACTCGTTAAGCGTGGGACTTGCGCCTCACGCACCGGTTCGCACTTTCCTCATCGCGGACATCCGGGGATACACCCGGTTCACGGAGGAGTACGGCGACGAGGCCTCCGCCAGGCTGTCGGCGAAGTTCAGCGAGCTCGTCCGCGAGGGAGGTGACCTTCGGGGCGGGACGCTGATCGAAGTCCGAGGCGACGAAGCCCTCGCCGTCTTCGACTCGGCCCGCCAGGCGATCCGAGCCGGGATGGATCTTCAGAGGAAGTTCGCGCACGAAACCGACGCCGATTCGGATCTTCCGCTCAACGTCGGGATCGGGATCGACTCGGGCGAGGCAATCGCGCTCGAGGACGGCTCGTTCCGCGGCGCCGCGCTCAACGTCGCCGCGCGATTGTGCGCGCTTGCCCACGGCGGCGAGGTGCTCGTCACCGAGGGAACGAGTCATCTCGCCGGGCGCCTTCCGGGCGTCCGCTTCATCGACCGCGGGCGGGTTCATCTCAAGGGGATCGCGGATCCGGTCCGGGTCGTCCGCGTCGCGCCGGAGGAAGAACAGAGCCAGTCGCGAATCCTCACAGCCTTCACCGGTCCGAAGCGTTTGGGCTGGGGACTCGGCCTGGCAGTCGTGCTCATCGCCGCAGCAACAGCGGCATCGGTCGTCTACCTGACTGGCGGAAACAAGGGCGAGCCTAGCTCAGCCGCGCCGCCGAGCCCGCTGGGATCGTCGAGGGACGCGAGTCACGCCGGCGTCATGACCTTGATTCCCGCCAGCCTGAGAAAGCCATGCGTGAAGCAGCCGGTCGCCAACATCGGCGCGTTCGAAACGGCGGTCTGCGTCCCTCCGGCCTCCGGAGGAACCGGTTTCTCACCCGATCGTTGGGAGGTCTCGATCTATCCAAGCGGCCGCGCGGTGCGAGAGGCGTTCGAGGCTGAGCGCCGCCGCCAGGGGCTGCCCGTCGACCAGGGCGCGTGCAGCCGCGTCAGCTGGGTTGGAGAAGGAGCCTGGTCTCACGGTCCGAACAAGCCGGGCGGTCGAAGGCTCTGCTACTTCGACGGCGACGATGCGGTGATCGTCTGGACGCACGAGCGCCTCGGGCAGCCGACCCACCGAGACATCCTCGGCATTGCGAGGGAAGGCGGCACCGACCATGCGCGGCTGTACTCCTGGTGGTCGAACGCGCACCACGTAATCGGCAAGGTCGAATAGTCAGCGAGAAACGATCACGTCGGCGCCGGAACCGAGCACGACGGCGTCGAGGAGGTCGGCGCGGTCGACCCCGCGCAGCGACGGGTGCTCCGTGTCGATCTCGATCTCCGGCCAGGACTCGATCCCCAGCGAGGCGGCACCTTCCTCGGTGCCCAAGCGGAGCAGCGTCTGAACGTCTAAGACCTCTCTTCTTCCCGAAGCGCGGCGGGCGGTCGTCTCGAGCTCCCGCAGCTCCTCGAGCGGGTCGATGCGGACGTTCGAGTCGGATCCGATGCAGATGCTGATGTCCCGAGCTCCTAAGCGCTCGACCGGGGCGAAGCCGTCGCCGAGGTTTGCCTCGGTCGTCAGGCAGAGGCAGACGCGGGCGCCGGCCTCTCCGAGCAGGTCGAGCTCCGCGTCGTCCGCATGCGTAGCGTGGACGACCGTGGCCTTTGGGCTCAGGCAGCCGGTGCGGTGGAGGAGCTCGATCGGCCGAATGCCGTGCTCAGCCAGGCACTCCTCGATCTCTCGCGGTTGTTCGTCGGCGTGCACATGGAGCGGGAGCCCCTGCTCCGCCGCATAGCGGCCGATCACCTCGAGCCAATCCGCCGGGCAGGCGCGGACGGAGTGGGGGGCGCAGCCGACGCGGAGCCCTGAGGCGCGCAGCTCCTCCAGCTGCTCGAGGTACTCGCCGACCGAACCCTGCCGGAACCGGGGGCTGCCTCCTCGCGCATAGGCGGTCAGCAGGAGCGTCAGCTCCACACCGGCCTCGCGAGCCGCCTCGTCCGCAGCCCGGGCCTCGTCGAGGCCGAGGTAGTGGAACTCGCCGACCGCCGTGTACCCCGCGGCTCGCATCTCCCGGTAGGTCTCGGTGTACTCGCGGCGCACCGTCTCCGGCGTCTGGCGCTCGGCCTCGGCGATCATCGCCTCCCGCCACACCCAGAAGTCGCCGCCGGTCCGGCGTCCGCGCAGCGCTCGTTGGAACGTATGGCTGTGCGAGTTGACGAATCCGGGAAGGACCAGCGGCTCGGCCACCGGCAAATGCTAGAGCGAGTGGCCACTATCCTTGCGAGGGATGGCCGAGCGCGTCGTCCCTGTTCACCTTGCGCAGATTCCGAACGCGCTCACGATCGCACGGTTTGCGGCGATCCCCGTCTTCATCGCGCTCGAGCTGCCCGCGGACGGGGGCAAGAGCTGGCCCGCGGCGATCGTCTTCGTCGGAGCCGCCGTGACCGACCAGCTAGACGGGTGGCTGGCCCGGCGCTGGCACGTGGAATCTCGGTTCGGGACCGTCGCCGACCCGCTCGCGGACCGGTTGATGATCGACGCGGCCGTGATTCTCCTCTGGTACCACGACCGGCTCCCCTGGCCCGCGCTCGTCCTGATTCTCGGGCGAGACCTGATCCTGGTGGGCGGCTACAAGCTCATCGCCCCGCAGGGGTACGAGCTTTCGGTCAACTTCCTCGGAAAGGTCGCGACGTGGATCCTCTACGCGTCGCTCGCCCTGATGCTCGTCACGAGCGCGGGCACGGACTTCCCGTACGTGCTGTTCTGGATCGGGCTCGGGCTCGCGATCGTGGCAGGAGCGTTCTACGTCGTCTCGGCGCTCAGGAGGCCCGCGTGAAGGCCGTCGTCATGGCCGGGGGGGAGGGCACGCGGCTGCGGCCGCTGACCTCGAACCAGCCCAAGCCGATGGTGCCCATCGTCGGCAAGCCGTGCATCGAGCACATCCTGGAGTTGGCGCGGGGCCACGGGTTCGAGGACGCGATCATCACCGTCGCGTTCCTCCCGCAGGCAATCCGGAGCTATTTCGGCGACGGCGAGTCCCTCGGCATGAACATCGAGTACTCGGTGGAGGAGTCGCCGCTGGGAACGGCGGGCTCGGTGCGACTGGCCAGCGACCGCCTCGACGACACGTTCCTCGTCATCTCGGGCGATGCGTTGTGTGACTTCGACCTCACGGAGCTCGTGGCGTTCCACCGGGAGAAGGGAGCGGCCGCGACGATTGCGCTCAAGTCGGTGCCGAACCCACTCGAGTTCGGAATCGTCGTCACCGACCGAGACAGTCGCGTCGAGCGCTTCCTCGAGAAGCCGTCGTGGAGCCAGGTGTTCTCCGACACGATCAACACCGGGGTCTACGTCCTGGATCCCGAGGTGCTCAAGCACGTGCCCACCCACCGCCCGTACGACTTCTCCAAGGAGCTCTTCCCGCTGCTCCTCGAGATGGGCCGGCCCGTGTACGGCTACGTGGCCGAGGGCTACTGGCAGGACATCGGCAACCTGACGCAGTACCTGCAGGCGAACTTCGACGCGCTCGACGGCCGAGTCCAGCTCGAGCTCCCGGGCGTGCGCCTGCGCGGGAACGTCTGGGTGGGGGAGGGGGTCGAGATCGACGACCTCGACCGCATCGAGGGCCCGGCCTACGTCGGCAACTACTGCCGGATCGCAACTGACGCCACGGTGGGCCCGTACTCGGTCCTCTCGGCGAGCGTCACCTTACGGGAGCGCGCCCGCACCGTCTCCTCGGTCATCGACGCCTCGACCCACATCGGACGAAGCGTCCTGATCGAGAGCGCGATCGTGGGACGCAACTGCGACATCCGCTCGCACGTCCGCATCCACGAGGACGTCGCGATCGGCGACGACGTGCGAATCGGCGCCGAGGCGGTCGTGATGCCGGGCGTGCGGATCTACCCCTTCAAGGAGGTCGAGTCGGGCGCGCAGGTGTACGAAAGCCTGATCTTCGAATCGCGCGCGTCGTCCCAGCTCTTCGGCGCCGAAGGAGTTTCGGGCCTCGTCAACGTCGATCTGACGCCCGAGACCGCGCTTCGCCTCGCTGCAGCCTTCGGGACGGCGCTCAAGCGCGGCGCGCGCGTGGTCGCAAGCCGTGAGGCGACCGCGCCGTGCAGGCTAATCAAGCGCGTGATGATCTCGGGCCTCAACTCGACCGGGATCGAGGTCTCCGACCTCCGCGTGCTCCCGGCGGCGGTCGGGCGGCATCTCTTGAAGAGCCACGGCTACGACGGCGGCATCCATGTGGGCGTCAGCTCGACCGACCCCGAAGCGGTGCGCATCCAGTTCTTCGAGCCGCCGGGCATCGAGCTCACGCCGTCGATGCAGAAGGAGGTGGAGAAGCACTTCAGCAGGCATGAGCTCCGGCGAATGGCCGCGCCGGACGTTGCGGGGATCACCTATCCCGCCCGGGCGCGCGAGGGCTACGCGGACGATCTGCTGGCCAGTCTCGACGTGGAGGCGATTCGCGCGCGCAACTTCAGGATCGTCGTGGATTACGGCTACTCCGCGGCCTCGTTCGTGCTGCCACTCCTGCTCGGCCCGCTGGGGGTCGAGGCAGTCGCGTCACACGCTTTCAGCCCGGACCAGCCCACGGCCGAAGCGGTCACCCTTCGCGGCCTCGTCGGCCAGGCGAAACGGCTGGTGTCCGCGATCGGCGCCGATCTGGGCGTCGTCTTCGACCGCGCGGCAGAGCGGCTCTACCTGATCGACGACCAGGCGCGGGAGATTCCCGTCGAGCAGGCGTTGCTCCTCTATCTCCGGCTCATCGGAAGCAACGGGAAGGTCGGCAAGCTGGCGCTCCCCGTGACGGTGACGAGCCAGGTGGAGCGGCTCGTCGAAGGGAGCCCGCTGGAGGTCGTGCGGACCCCGGCCTCGCTCAGCGCGCTGACGAAAGCCGCGGCCGAGAACGGCGTCGTGTTCGCCGGCGCGGTCGGCGGGGGGTACGTCTTCCCGGAGTTCCTGCCTGCCTACGACGCGATGGCCAGCCTCTGCAAGCTCCTCGAGCTTCTGACGCCGGTCGAGCAGCCGCTCTCGGAGCTGGTCTCCGAGCTTCCGGAGTCCCACGTCGTCCACCGCCGGGTCCCTTGCCCGTGGGCCCAGAAGGGCCGCGTGATGCGCGTCCTCACTGAGCGGCTCTCCGACCGGAAGGTCGACCTGCGCGACGGGATCAAGGTGTTCGACGAGCGAGGCTGGGCCCAGGTTCTTCCCGATCCGGACGAGCCCATCGTGCACATCTACGCGGAAGGAAGCGACGAGGAGACCTCCGCGCAGCTGGAGGAGGAGCTGCGCGGGCTCGTGGAAGAAGTCCTCCAACAGGGTGAGGAGATCCCCGCCTGACCCCGAATCTCAACGTAAGGTTGACCCTTAGGCGTTAGCCTGGTTAACTGCTCGTTCTCGACCGAAAGGCCCAAATTGGAACCGCTGCCCGATCTTGCCACGCTTTCCGACGCCGATCTTAAGCAGCTGATCGACGACCTCCAACACGAAGAGCAAGAGGTTTCGTATCGCCGGCGGCTCTTGCACGGCAAGATCGACATCCTGCGCGCCGAGCTCGTCGCGCGCCTACAGCGCCAGGTCGGAGCGGGGGAGAGCCCGCTGAGTGAGGTCGACGTCGACAAGTTGACGGAGATCCTTGCCGGGAAGGCTGCGCCCCCGGCGGACTGAGCGTGAGCTACGTCTACTGCCCCGAGTGCGGCTTCCGGAATCCGGAAGCCGCGAACTACTGCTCCAAGTGCGGAGCGGCGCTCATGCGCGAGACGGGTGGGGAAGACACGACGATGGCGTACACGCCGGACGAGGTGGAGGACGCTTCACCGCTCGAGGATCTCGGGATGGAGGGGCCGGCGCTCGTCGTACGTTCGGGCGGAGGTCGCGCGGGCGAGCACTTCATTCCGCGCAACGACCGGACGTCCATCGGCCGGTCTCCCGACTGCGACATCTTCCTCGACGACGTCACGGTCTCGCGCCGCCACGCGGTCCTGATCCGCCGCGACGAGACCTTCGCGATCGAAGATCAGGGCAGCCTCAACGGAACGTTCGTGAATCGGCGCCGCATCGAAAGCGCCGAGCTCGCGGACGGAGACGAGCTGCAGATCGGCAAGTACCGCCTGACCTTCCTGCAGAAATGAGCGCGACAACCGTCACGCCCCAGGAGAAGCGCCCGCTGACGATCGGCGCGGTGTGCACGCTGCTGCGCGAGGAGTTCCCCGACATCTCGATCTCCAAGATCCGCTACCTCGAGGATCAGGGACTGCTGGCGCCGCGGCGGACGCCGGGCCGCTACCGGCTGTTCGGCGACGAGGACGTCGATCGGCTGCGCACGATTCTGCGTCTGCAGCGGGACGAGTTCCTGCCGTTGCGCGTGATCCGGCAGGAGCTGGCGTCCCCGGTGGGGAAGGATCGCCCCCGCAGGGGTCGCACGACCCTCGGCGGCGAGGAGGAGGAGATCGACCTGGGCGAGCTCTGCGAGCGGGCGGGGGTGACGACGGGGTTCGCACGCGAGCTCGAGGAGTACGGCTTGATCGAGTCACGGATGGACGGTGGTGCGCGCCTGTACCCGGAGCACGAGTCGGATGTGGCGGCGGTCTGCGCCAAGCTCGCTCGTTTCGGGATCGACGCCCGGCACCTGCGGGCGTTTCGCACGGCAGCGGAGCGCGAGATCGGGTTACTCTCGGCCATCGTGGCACCAGCGCTTGGCTCTCGCAATCCCGAGCGCCGCCAGGGCGGCGCGGACGACCTTCAACTCCTCGCGGAATACGCTCAGGAGCTCTCCCAGCTGCTCTTCCGGCGCGGGCTCGGGCGCATCGTCTCTTCGTGATGGCGATCGATCTGAAGACCCGCGTTCGCGAGGTTCCCGACTGGCCCGAGCCCGGCGTGGGCTTCAAGGACGTGAGCCCGCTGCTCCGCGACCCCGAGGCGCTGTCGCAGACGGTCGACGCCCTCGCGGACTGGACGCGGGAAAAGCAGCCGGACCTCGTCCTCGGCGCAGAGGCCCGCGGCTTCATCCTCGGCGCGGCCATCGCCAAGGAGGTGCCGTGCGGCTTCGTCCCGGCCAGGCGCCCGGGCAAGCTCCCGCCCGAGACGGTCAGCGCGACCTACGCGCTGGAGTACGGGCAGAACGCGCTCGAGCTCAATGCCAATGCGATCGGAAACGGCACGCGTGTCGTGATCCACGACGACGTGCTCGCGACGGGAGGGACGGTCGAGGCGATCGGCGGCCTCGTGGAGCAGCTGGGCGGAGAGGTCGTCGGCGTCAACTTCATCATCGAGCTCACCTTCCTCGGCGGCCGCGAGCGGCTCGCGAAGTACCCGCTGTACTCGCTGATCTCGTACTGAACTAGAGGCCTGCGGCCGAATTTCACCTCAGACCTCTAGGTCGAGCGGCGGCGAGCGGGGCGGACCTCGTCCTCGCCCCTCAAGCGGACGAAGAGGAAGATCGCGCACGCCGCGAGCGCGGAGAAGATGAAGGCGGTTCCTCCGTTGACGCCGATGGCGAGCATGCCGAGCCAGAGGTAGAGGCCGAGGCCGACCGCCCAGAGGAAGGACGTCAGGCCCCGATCGAATGCCGGCATGCGGAGGTGCACGGGGGAGATCCTAACCGGAAAGCACTTTTCCACAGGTTGTGCGGATAGCTGTGGAAATGTGGAAAAAAGAAAAGTTTGCAAAGAGCGAGAACTTCTCGATTTTTGGCCCTTCCAGCCCCTTGAATCTGCTCGTGGTCACCCGTAGTGTCCTGCCTGCGTCGAGTACGGGACGCGAGTAGACCGAAGCCGATCGTGAAGGCCGTAGCCGGAAGGCGAAAGTCAATGGGATCGGTGGACGAAAGCGAAATCGGCTCGACGAAAGTTCTGCCACCGGAGGTGCCCACGGGTACAGTCGGTGGCAGAACTTTTTTGTGCCGGAACGCCTGGACGGCGGCGGCTCCCGCCGGGCGATAGCCCGGCTCCGCCGCCGCCTGACGCCGCTGGGCCGACGATGCGCGTCCCGCGCTCGCGGGCCGTGCCTGTAGCACTGTCCCGCGAGCGCGGAAGTGCGCCTCCCCGACCCAGCGACGCCCCAGACGCCCCGGCACACGGTGGGGAAGGGGCGAAAGAGGGCCGCAGGGGGTTTCTGTTCTCGGACTTGACATGACGTCGGGAAAGTCAAGTCGACGCGGCGCAAGCGAAAGCATGCAAGTTTGAACGGCTGGTGATCGAAGTCCGGCCCGCTGGCTCTCCGGACGCCGACCCCGTCTTAGTTGTCGAACCTGTTTAGACCGACGAGGACGCCATGTGACCCGCGCGTGACCACGGTGTGAGCGGAAAGGCTCAGACTTGGTTGGTCGAGTAAGGAGAGATTTCATGCCCAGGCGGCTCAACGTGCTTCTCGGTTCCTCAGTCACCGTGCTGGCTCTCGCTTTTGCAGTGAGCGGGAGTGGCGCGCTCGGAGCTTCCACGCGACTCGCGTACATCGGCACGGACGCGATCTACGTTGTGAACACCGATGGAAGCGCGCGCGAGCTGATCGTGCGCGGCGTGGATGAACACACCACACTTTCGTGGTCGCCGGATGGTCGCCGGTTGGCCTTTTCCGGTGGTCACAGGCGCGCGGAAGTGATCTTCGGCGTCAACGTCGACGGTAGCGGTGTCAAGCGGTTGACGCGCAAACCGAGGCGCGCGGAGGAGGACTGGTCGCAAAATCCGAGCTGGTCGCCCGACGGGAAGTGGATCGCTTTCGATGGCGCCAGGACTGCCACCGGCAATGTCCTCCTCCCCGATATCTATGTCATGCGCGCCGACGGCACTGGGGAGCGTCGACTCGCGGGCGGGCGCGCGTACCAGTGGCTGCCGGCTTGGTCGCCGGACGGGCGCACGATCCTCTACGAGCAGTTCGTCGGCATCCCCAAGCCCCCGCTAATGGACACCGAGCACTTCAAGCTAATCGACCTCTACATCATCAACCCCGACGGCAGCGGCAAACGCAAGCTGACGCGCATCAGGAACGAGGCCGGGCATTGCGCCTGCGCGGTGTGGTCTCCGGACGGAACGAAGATCGCCTACGAAGCGGAGGGAACGCGGGGCAGGCCGGACATCTACGTGATGAACGCGGACGGCAGCGACCGGAGGCAGCTCACGAACCACCGGGCCCGCGACGAGAACCCGGACTGGTCACCGGACGGGACGCAGATTGCCTTCTACAGCGAGCGGGTTGGAAACGCTGAGATCTATGTCATGAACGCCGACGGTCTCCAGGAAAGGCGTGTGACGCGCGATCCGTGGTACGACCAAGCTGTCCGCTGGGAGCCCGCCCAAAAGTCGCAGAAGTAGCCCAGAAGCAGGCAACCGCGTGCCCGGCGGGACGCGATGTGGGTTCCTTTTTCGGACGCTGGTCGACACGGAACGTCTCCGTCACCCAGAACTACCTGCATTCCACGATCGAGGACCTCCGAGCCGCCATCGAGGGGATGGTGGAGGGAAGTGTCTAGTTCGCCTTCGCTAGGAAACGGGGCGCACTCGTCCCGACTTGACATAACGTCGGTTACCGTGCATTGAGCTATGCTCGCGCACGGGCCTCGGCACGATGCCCACGCAGGTTGCTGTTTGGCATCGCCCTTGACGTGGGAATACCAACTCGCCAGTGACGACCACTGAGATCGAGACCGTTCTCGGCAGCGAGGACGTTCGGCAGCTGCTCGAAACGGCCGAGCAGACCGGCGGTACGGTGCGCCAGCAAGAGCTCCAGGAGGTGCTCGAGCCCCTCGAGCTGGACGCGTTGGAGCTCGAGGCGCTCCGGCAGGAGCTGGAGCACCGCGGCATCGAGATCGTCGACGACGAGCGCCTGCAGGAGCGGCCCCCGCAGCCTCAGCCACAGCCGGTCCTCGTCGAGACCACTACCGATGCGCTGCAGCTCTTCCTGCGCGAGGCCGGCCGGCACCCGCTGCTGACCGCCGCTCAGGAGGTCGAGCTCTCCAAGCTGATCGAGCGCGGCGACATGCAGGCGAAGCAGCGGATGATCCAGTCGAACCTCCGCCTCGTGGTTTCGATCGCGAAGAACTATCGGAATCAGGGGCTTCCGTTCCTCGATCTGATCCAGGAAGGGACGCTGGGCCTGATCCGGGCCGTCGAGAAGTTCGACTGGCGGCGGGGCTACAAGTTCTCCACCTACGCCACGTGGTGGATTCGCCAGGCGGTGGCCAGGGCCCTTGCGGACAAGGCTCGGACGATTCGCATGCCCGTGCACATCGTCGAGCGGCTCCAGAAGCTGAACAAGGCCGAGCGACTGCTCTGGACGCAGCTCGGGCGCGAGCCGACGCTGGAGGAGATCGCCGACGAGGCGAGCCTCCCCATCGAGCAGGCGCGGGAGGTCAGGGCGGCCGCCCATGCCTCCACGAGCCTCGACCAACCGGTCGGCGACACGGAGGACGCCGTTTTCGGCGACTTCGTCGCGGGCGATGGGCCGTCGCCGGACGAGCAGGTCGAGGTCATGCTCCGCAGCCAGGCGCTTGCGCGGGCGCTGACCGCGCTGAGCGACCGGGAACGGCAGGTGCTGATCCTGCGCTACGGCCTGGACAACTCGGATCCGCGCACGCTGGAGGAGATCGGGCGTTGCCTCGACCTCACGCGCGAGCGGGTCCGGCAGATCGAGGGCCAGGCCCTCAAGCGCCTCGCCCGTCTGAACGAGATCGAGAGCGTTTCCTAGCTGTCCAGGTAGAACTGGAGCCCGGGCGCGACCGACCGGAGCTCGCGGAGCGCGTTCGTCTCGAGCTGGCGGACGCGTTCGCGGGTGACTCCGAGGTCCGCCCCCACGTCCTCGAGTGTTCGCGGGGTCTGGCCCGCGAGGCCGAAGCGCAGCGTCAGGACACGGCGCAGGCGCGGGCTCAGGTGGAGTAGCGCCTGTGCCAGGTCGACCGACCGAAGCTCCTTGGCCGTTGCCGCCTCGGGCTCGTCCGAGCTCGTGTCCTCGATGAGATCGCCGTAGAGGCTCTCGCCGTCTCCTACGGGCGTCTCCAGACTGACGGTGTCCTCGACCAACTCGAGGAGCTGATTGACGCGCTCCGGCGTGAAGCCGCTCTCCTCGGCGATTTGTTCGACGGTCGGATCGGAGTTGAGCTTGTGGGCCAGGACCCGCCTTGCCCCCAGCACCTTCCGCGCCTGCTCGGCGACGTGGATCGGAAGGCGGATCGTCCGGCCCTGGTCGGCGAGAGCGCGCGACACGGCCTGGCGGATCCACCAGGTCGCGTAGGTCGAGAGCTTGAAGCCGAGCCGCCAGTCGAACTTCTCGACGGCGCGGATCAGTCCGAGGTTCCCCTCCTGGATCAGGTCGAGCAGCGGCACGCGGGCGTTCGTGTAGTTGCGCGTGATCGACATCACGAGCCGCAGGTTCGACTCGATCAGCTTCGCCTTGGCGGCCTCGTCGCCCTCGTCCTTCCGGCGAGCGAGCTCGCGCTCTTCCTCGCGGGTGAGCAGGCGGCCGTCGCCGATCGCCCGGACGTAGAGCTTCAGCGGATCCTGGAGCTGGCCGTCAGGGTCGGGAACGCGCAGGGGTTCCATCGCAGGCTGTATCGGCGCGCACAAAGGCCAGGGTGCTTCCCCCGTTTGGGGGAGAACCGGATCGGGGAGCTAACCGAAGGAACTTAGGAGCGTCATAGGAACAGGGGTCTCTCGGAGGGCGTCGTACGCGGACGGAGGCATACGGGGCCATCTGAGGCCGCTCCTAGGATCCAAACTATGTGTGGAATCGCCGGATACAGCCTGCAGCCTGGAGCAAACGTCGGGAGGACTCTCGCTGCCCAGGCGCTGCTTGCCGGCATCGCCGAGCGCGGCGCTGACGCGGTCGGGTACGCGCATCGCTCCCACGGCGGCCGCCCGATCATCCACAAGCGGCGCGCGGGCGCCAGCGCCCTGCTTCGGGAGCTCCTTGTCCCGCAGGACGCCTCCGACGTCCTCATCCACGTCCGGGACTACACGAAGGGCCATCCGACGATCGAGGCCAACAACCACCCCGTCCGTCACGGCGACGTGGTCGGCGTCCACAACGGGATCATCGTGAACGACGACGAGATCTTCGCCCGGCACGGGCTCGAGCGAGAGGTTCCTGAGATGTCGGTGGACACGGCGGCGATCTTTGCGCTGGTCGAGGAGTTCGGCTCGACGGGCTCGACGCTCGAGGAGCTGCGCGGGTCGATGGCCTCGGCCTGGGTCGACGGCCGCGAGCCCGGGATCGTGTACCTCGCCCGCAGCTCCGCCCGTCCCCTGTGGGTGGGCACCTCGCCGGAGGGGATCTTCTTCGCCTCGACCAAGCACGCGCTCGAGGTCTTCGAGTACTACATGCGGATGCCGCTCAAGAAGCGGGAGCTCGAGGAAGGGACGCTCCTGCAGATCGGCGAAGGCCGCGAGCTCCGCTGCGATCGTTTCACGCCGGACCGCGACTTCGAAGAGAGGCAGCTGCCGGCGGTGAGAGCTCCGCGCGAGCGCGAGAGCTGTCTACGTCTTCTGACGGCTCTGGCCTCGCTTGGCTGAGACCCTTCCGTCTCGGCCGACGCGGTAGCCCTCCTCGAGCAGGCGTTCGCGGATCAGGAACTGGAACGTCGACCAGGCGCCGCGCCTGACGTCGAACATCCGGTACACCTGCCACTCGGTCAGGAGCGATTCGTCCTCCTTGCGAGCGTCGGCCCAGTCCTGGAACTTCGGGAGATGGCCGAGCTCGACCGCCAGCTCGCTGCCCTGATCGACGGCGCGCTCGAGCCGCTCCTCCCCCACCGGTACGTCGAAGCCGGCCTCACGCAGCGCATTCGTCAGCGAGCCAAAGGTGTGCCAGTAGAGGGACTTCGAAGGCATCGAGCCGCGGTGCTCGTCGAGATCCCGGGCGGTCGGCGTGTGCCCTAGGTTCTCCCCCAGCTCGCGCAGCAGCCTGAGCAGCTCCTCACGCGTCGCGAACCGGCGCGGGACGAGGCCTGCGGCGCGTTTCGCAGCGTTCCAGCTGCCGAAGTGCTCGATCACCGTTTGCGGATGCACCGAGGTCTCCGGGTCTGCCGAGAACTCGCGCATCGACGGCGAGCGCCCCAGCCGCCGGGCGCACTCGAGCAACTGCTCGACGATCTCCTCGTCCGTGTAGCGCTTGCGGATGCCGGCCTGGAAGCTGGCCAACGCATCTCGGTCGAGGCTCTCCAGGACCTCCCGCGCAGACCTTCGCGCCATGGCAATAAGAATAGAGCAAATTGTCCCAGATGCAAGACCGGGCGAGCGGTAGGCTCAGCCCGTGCGCATGCCGCTTCCACTCTCCGCTGAGATCGCCGCGGCGCGGGCCGCCGGGCGGCTCTCGCGGCTCGCCCGGCGAGGCGGTGGGACGACGTTCCCCGGAAAGCTCCTGACCTACCTCGATCCCACTGCGGTCGAGCGCCTGGCGGCGAGGTTGCCGCGTGGAACGGCCCTCGTCTCCGCCACCAACGGCAAGACGACGACCACAGCGATGGTCGCGAAGGTCCTGGAGGGCAAGGTTCGCCTCGCTCACAATGCCGCGGGGGCGAATCTTCTCTCCGGAGTGGCATCCACGCTGCTCGCGGCGGAGGACGCCGAGCTCGGCCTCTTCGAGGTCGATGAGGCGGCAATGCCCGACATCGCGCGCCGAGTGCGGCCGCAGGCGCTCTGTCTGGGAAACCTGTTCCGTGACCAGCTCGATCGCTACGGCGAGCTGGAGCTCGTCGCGGAGCGATGGCGCGGCGCCGTCGGCGAGCTCGGCGACGAGTCATGGCTCGTCGTGAACGGCGACGACCCGCAGGTCGGCGACCTCGCGCGCGGGCGGCGCCGGAGCGTGGTGTTCGGCATGGACGATCCGCGACAGGCGGCACCGGAGCTTCAGCACGCCGCCGACTCGAAGTGGTGCCTGCGCTGCGGGACGCCGTACGAGTACGCGGCCGCGTATGTCGGTCATCTCGGGGACTACCGGTGTCCCGGCTTGCGGGCACGCTCGGCCGCGGCTCGACCTGCGGGCCCGCGAGATCGAGCTTCACGGGCTCGACGGCGTCTCGTTCGACCTCGTCGACGAAGCTGGGCCCATGCGAATCCGGCTCCGGCTGCCGGGGCTCTACAACGTCTACAACGCGCTGGCCGCGGCGGCCCTCGCCCGTGTGCTCGGTGCGACGAGGGAGGAGATCGGGGAGGGCCTGACGCAGCTTCCGGGCGGCTTTCGGCCGCTTCGAGCGTCTTCAGCTCGGCGACAAGAACGCGCTCGTCCTCCTCGTCAAGAATCCCGCCGGGGCGAACGAGGTCGTCCGCACGCTCGTCAGCGGGGGGCCCCCCCGCGTCGCGGTGATTGCGCTCAACGACGGGATCGCCGACGGGCGCGATGTCTCGTGGATCTGGGACGTCGACTTCGAGCCGCTGCTCGAACGCCTCGACCGGATCGTGGCGACGGGCGACCGCGCCGCCGAGCTCGCGCTGCGGTGCAAGTACGCGGGTGTCTCCGAAGAGGCGGTTGAGGTGATCCCCGAGCTCGGACGTGGGCTCGACCGCGGCCTGGAGCTCACGCCGCGGGGCGGTGAGCTCGTGGTGATCCCGACCTACACGGCGATGCTCGAGCTCCGGCGAATCGTGACCGAGCGCGGCTTTGCCCGTCCCTACTGGGAGCAGGCGGCGTGAACATCCGCGTCGGCCATCTCTATCCCGACTACCTGAACATCTACGCCGATCGCGGCAACATCGCGGTGCTCGCGCGGCGGGCGGCCTGGCGGGGGCATGAGCTGGAGGTCGAAGCGATCGGCATGGGTGCTCGGGTCGAGCCGGGCGCTCACGATCTCTACTACGTCGGCGGAGGGCAGGATCGGGAGCAGGCGCTCGTCGCTCGGGACCTGGCCGGAAAGGCGGAGGGTCTGAAGGAAGCGGTTGCCGACGGGGCTGCCGCGCTCGCCGTCTGCGGCGGGTACCAGCTGCTCGGGCGTTTCTACCGCGAGCGCAGCGGGGTCGAGCTGCCCGGGATCGGCCTCCTCCCGCTCCATACCGTCGCGGGCGAGCGTCGGATGATCGGCGACGTTCTGCTCGAGTGTGAGCTCGAGCCGGGCCGCCGACGGACACTCGCTGGGTTCGAGAACCATGCGGGCCGAACCATCCTCGACGCCGGCGCGGAGCCGCTCGGCCGCGTCGTCGCCGGCTTCGGGAACGACGGCGAGAGCGGGTTCGAAGGCTGCCGGGTCGGACGGGTCATCGGGACGTACCTGCACGGGCCGCTGTTGCCCCGGAACCCCTGGCTGGCCGACTGGCTGCTGGCGCAGGCGCTCGCGCATCGCACGGGCGAGGCCGTCGCGGAGCTCGAGCCGTTGGGCGACGCGCTGGAGGCCGAGGCTCACGCCGTCTCGGCTTCGCGGGCGAAGGCCAGAGGGGGCAGGTACTCCTAGGTCAGACATAGCCATGGCGCTCGAGCCACCGCAGCGAGAAGTACCCCCAGATGGGAGGCAGATAGAACGTGGAGAGGCGCTGCGTGAGCGCAACCGCGAAGGCGGTCGACTCGTCCACGCCCATGGTGATCAGGCCGGCTGAGATGGCTGCCTCAGCTGCCCCGATCCCTCCAGGTACCGGAATCAGGCCCGAGAGGACGGCCGCTGAGGTGTTGACGAAGACAAGCTGCGCCACGTTCAGGTGGACGCCGTACGCGAGACAGGTCGCTCCGAGCGCGAGCGCATAGGTCAGCTCCGAGCCGACGTTTCCGCCGAAGAGCTCGATTCGCTTCCGCCGATCGCGAGCGACATCCCAGAGACCCGAAAGTGCGCTTTTCAGTCTGCGGCACCACCCTGTCGTGCACCTTGGGGACGAACACGACGAGCAGCAGGCTCACGAGAAGCGCTACGGCGATCCCTGCGACGAGTCGAGTATCGGGCTCGGCGCTGCCAAACTGGCTCGTGTCGACCTTCGCCCCGACGAACGGGAGCGTCAACAGCAGTAGCGCGATCTGAATCATCGTCTCGGAGACGTCGTCGATCGCCCCTGCCACGAGCGCCTGCGCGCGCGGAACACCCATGCGCTGCAGGAACCGCAGGTTCATGCCGATTCGACCGGCTGAGCTGGGCACCGTGAGATTGATGAACTTGATCGCCGACTGCAGCACGACACAGGGCAAGAGGGGAAGCGGCGCCGGCACGGCTCCTCGTACGGAGATTCCAGACCCGATGAACGCGGCCTGGGCGAGGATGAGTGCGATCACCACCCACACCGGGTTGGCCTCGCCCAACTCCCCAGCGATCGTCCCAAAGCCGATCGCTGCAAGCTGAGTGACGACCAGATAGGCGGCGACGATCAGCGCCGCCATGGTTAGAACGTCCTTGGGGCGGACGCGGCGAAGCGGAACGAGCTCCGGCTGGGCAGTGCCCGTAGCGGCCGCCGCCGCTGCGCGAAGCTCCTTGAGGCCGACCTCGTGGCCGCGGGCGAGGTCGCGAACATGCGGAGTGAGCGCAGCAGGTTGCAGATACGGCAGCACACGTGAAACCGAGTCGGCCCACCCTGCATCGACGGCTTTACGCAGCGTCGCGGTCCGGGCCGACGAGGACGCAGCACGACACGAGAAGCTCGGCTACGTCGATGTCGAGCGCAGACTGCGGGGCACCGAGTGTGGCCGCCGAGAGATCCACGAGCATCGGCTCTTCGTCGACGACGAGCACGTTGCTCAAGTTGAGCCGGCCGTGCGAAATTCCCGCATCGTGGAGGCGCGCCACCTGGCGCCACAGCTCCTGGAGCAGCTTGTCGCTTACGCGGTCGGCGCTCCACAGCTCGAGCGGCTCCAAGTCTGGTTGCCGCGTGACTAGCACCGCATCGGCCTGAGGACCGAGACCGACGGTCACGATCTCGGGGACACGAACGCCTGCTTCCCGTGCCATCAGCGTCGCCAGGGCTTCGTGCTCGACCTGCTCGAGGCGTCCGACCGGCGCGCTACGCGGCGGATCGCGGTAAGCGAGAAGTCGCCAGCGTCTGGCTATCCGCTGGGTGTCTTGGGCGTCCCGACCCAGCACACGCACTTTCAGCTGTCCTCCGGTCGCGTCGTGCCCGAAGAACTCCGCTGCGCCGACCCGTTGTCGCTCCGAGATCCGGAGCTCGGCAGCGTCGATGCCGAGCGACGCGAGGGCTGCCCGCACACGATCGATCGGCGGCACTCCCAGTGGTGAACCGAAAGCCAGCCGGACGAGGGCACCTGCACCGAGCCCGAGCGCGAGACCTCCCAGAACCTCTGACGGCAAGGCGATCTCGAGTGCGAGAGCTCCGAGCGAGGCCAACCCGACGAGCCAGATCGCAAGCACGCGCACGGGACGGACGAGCTCCGGGCGAGCCACGGCGATGACCGCCACGACGCAAGCGAGGCGGAGCTCGGGAAATCCCCACCGAGAAAGGGGATGCGAGTCGATCTGAAACCAGTCCGAATCGACGACGCGAGCAAGGACGCTCCCGATGACGTTCACCAGGACCAGCGACAGCAGGAGGTCGCGGACGAGCAGCCATCGGCGCCGGACGAGGGCGTCGACGACGATGACGAGCGCGAGCGCGAGCGTCGCGAGAAGGGTCGCCCGCCAGAGCCCGCCCGCCCAACCAAAGACGGTGGCTACCGCCTGCCCGACCTCCTCGTCGACGTCCGGCGCCGAGCGGGCGACCACTGCAGCGAGCCCGGCAAGAACGGCCGTTGCCGCGACGAGTACGCCGTCGATCGTTCGCCGGTTTCTGCGGCCTGGCTCGGCCGGCATTGAGCATCGAGATGCTCAATGTGTGTCCCGCCGAGGTGACGGCCTCGCGCGCGGTCAAGCCGAACCTCCGATCCCGTTGGACCTGTTTCTAGGGCGTCGTCACCGGGATCTTCGCGCCCACAGCCGTTACGGCGCCCAGAGTGGGCCCAGGTAGACGACCGGATCGCCCGGCCGCCAGCGCGTCAGGAACCGCTGAATCGGCGGATGGAGCACGACCTCCTCGAGCTCGCCGAGCCCGAACAGGCGATGGCCTCGAACCGCAGCATCCTTCGACGTCACCGCCTCGAGCGAGCGTCGGCCGAGGTCGCCCGCGAAGATGATGTGGACGACGTGCTTCGCGGCGAAGCTGCGTTGGGGCGCAATCGAATCGACGATCGCGACCGGGCCCTCGACGGGGATCTCCTCCTCGAGGCCGACCTCCTCGACGAGCTCGCGATGGAGCGCGTCGACGAGGCTCTCGCCCGAGTTCACGCCCCCACCCGGCAGCAGCCAGTACCCCTCCCCGTGCTTTTCGTGCCGGCAGAGCAGGATTCGGTCCTCGCGCCGCAGGATCGCCGAGACGCGGATGCGAGGCTCGATCGGCACGCGGCTACACCTGCGAGGAGCCGAAGCCGCGCTCGCCGCGCTCACTGTGGGCCAGCTCCGCCTGCTCCACGAGCCGCAGTGCGGGCAACGCCAACACGACGAGCTGGGCGATCCGCATGCCCGGCTCGACGACGAACGTTTCCGTCGCGTCCGTGTTGTGGAAGACGACCTGCACCTCGCCGCGATACCCCGAGTCGATCAGCCCAGGAGCGTTCAGGAGCGTGATCCCGTCCCTCGCCGCCAGACCGGAGCGCGGGAGCACGAACCCCGCGTAGCCCTCAGGGATCTCGACCGCGAGGCCGGTCGGGATCACCGCCCGCTCCCCCGGTCCGACCTCGTAGCGCTCGCAGGCGGCGAGGTCGAGCCCCGCGTCGCCCACATACGCCTGCGTCGGCAGGGTCGCGTCGTCCCGTAGGCGGCGAACCGGGAGCTCGATCACCGCGTCGCCCTGTGTGGCTCCGCCTGTTCGGCAATCAGATACGGCGCGAAGCGCGACAGCTCCCGCCGCGGCAGCCTCGCCCGGATGAAGACGCCTTCCTCCGTATCGTTGCGCTCGTCGATCGGCGTGCCGAGCTCGTAGAGCTCTGCGAGCTTCCCGCCGTCCTCGTACGGGACGAGCAGGCGCACGAGCTCGAACCGTTCCGAGAAGCGATCGGCGATCCGCGCTCGCAGCTCCGGCAACCCTTCGCCGGTGAGCGCGGAGATCTGCAGCGACCCGGGGAAGCGATTCGCGAGCCGCCTGCGGCCGAGCGGATCGACCCCATCGACCTTGTTCACCACCATCTCGACGGGCAGCTCGTCCGCTCCGATCTCGTGAAGGACGTCCTCGACCGCGGCGACCATCTCGTCGAGCTCCTCGTCGGAGACCGATGCATCGAGCACGTGGAGCACGAGATCGGCGGAGAGCGTCTCCTCGAGCGTGGCCGCGAAGCCCTCGACGAGCTCGTGCGGCAGCCGCCGGATGAAGCCGACGGTGTCGGTGAGCAGGTAGCGCCGCCCCTCGTGGACGAACGCGCGCGTCGTCGGGTCGACCGTCTCGAAGAGGCGATCGTCGACGGAGACGTGCGCATCCGTGAGGGCGTTCAGCAGCGTCGATTTGCCGGCGTTCGTGTACCCGGCCAAAGCCACGGTGGGAGTCTCCGAGCGCGCCCGTTCCTTACGGCGCGTGTCTCGCTGTGTGCGCAGGGCGGCGAGGCGCCGGCGGAGCAGTGCGACCCGGCGTCGGGCCAACCGCCGGTCGGTCTCGAGCTGAGTCTCGCCCGGACCGCGCGTTCCGACGCCGCCGCCGAGGCGCTCGAGGTGCTGCCACAGGCCGCGCATGCGTGGAAGGTTGTACTGGAGCTGCGCGAGCTCGACCTGGAGCTTGCCCTCGGCGCTGAACGCGTGCTGGGCGAAGATGTCGAGGATCAGCTGGGTGCGGTCGACGACCCGCGCCTGCAGTGCATCCTCGAGCCGGCGCTGCTGCGGGGGGCTGATCTCGCCGTCCACGAGAAGCGACTCGGAGTCGGAGTCCGCGAATGCCCGCGTCAGCTCCTCCAGCTTGCCCTTGCCCACGAACGAGCGCTGGTCGGGCCGCTGCCGGTGCTGGACGAGGCTGCCGACGGCCTCGACGCCCGCGGTTCTCGCGAGCTCCTCCATCTCCCCGAGCTCTCGCTCTGCGTCGGCTCCTGAAGGCAGCACGGCGACGATGAAGCCTCGCTCCGGCTGCGCGCCGGGATGCGGGTCGGGTTGGCGGTGACTCACGCTTGGATTATGGACGCGCGCAGCGAGGTCTCGATTCGGCGAACCGCCTCCTCGAGCCGCTCGTCGGGGACGGTCAGCGACAGACGAACGAAGCCCTCTCCGCTCGGGCCATAGCCCGGGCCCGGGGAGACGACCACGTTCGCCTCTTCCAGGACGAGCGAGGCGAAGGACTCGGACGTGTGGCCGTCGGGCACCCGCAGCCAGAGATACGGCGTCGCCCTAGGAGGGGTGACGTCGAGCCCGATTCGAGCCAGGGCCTCGACGACGAGATCACGGCGTCGCTCGTAGATCCGGGACATGCGGCGCGGGAAGTCTCGCTCCTTCGTCAGCGCAACGACAGCAGCCTGCTGGAGCGCCCCGAAGAGACCCGAGTCAAGATTGGACTTCAGCTGCCGGAAGCGCTCGACCACCTCCGCGTTGCCCGCGACCAGGCCGCAGCGCCAACCGGTCATGTTCCAGCCCTTGGAGAGGGAGAAGATCTCGACCCCGACTTCCTTGGCGCCGGGCGTCTCGAGGAAGCTGGGCGCGACGTAGCCGTCGAAGCAGATCTCCGAGTAGGCGTTGTCGTGAACGAGGATCAGCTCGTGCCGACGCGCGAAGTCGACGGCGTCGGCGAAGGCGCCGTCCGGGACGACCGCGCCGGTCGGGTTGTTCGGGTAGTCCAGGTAGAGCAGGTTGGCCCGGTCCGCGACGTCGTCCGGCACCACAGCGAGGTCCGGAAAGAATCCGTTCTCCTCCGTCAGCGGCAGGTAGTGCACCTCCGCCCCGGAGAAGACAGGCCCCGAGGTGTACGGCGGATACCCCGGCTCGGGGCTCAGGCAGACATCGCCCGGATCGAGGCAGGCCATCGCGATGTGGCCGACAGCCTCCTTCCCGCCCAGCACGGGAATCACCTCCGACGACGGATCGAGCTCGACTCCGAACCGGTCCCGATAGAAGCTCGCCGCCGCCTCGTGGAACTCGTCGCTCCCGTGGTTCGTCGGATAGCGGTGCGTCCGAGGGTCGTGCATAGCGGCAGCGGCAGCCTCGATGATCGCATCCGGGGTCGGCAGGTCGGGGTCGCCGATCCCGAGGCTGATCACGTCGATCCCCGCCTTCGTCTTGGCAGAGATCTGACGCTCGAGCTCCGCGAAGAGGTACGGCGGCACCTGGTCGAGCCTGTGCGCGAACCTCAGCTGAATTCCTCCGCCGTCTCGCCGGTGAAGATCTCCTGCGCGGGCCCCGTGAGCCGCGCGTTCCAGTCGCCGTCGAGCTCGACCAGCAGATCGCCGCCTGCCAGGTGCACCGTCACCGGGCTCTCGCACCAGCCGCGCGCAACGGCGACCGCCGCGCAGGCGACCGCGCTCGTCCCCGAGGCCAGCGTCTCCCCCGCTCCTCGCTCCCAGACGGCGACGGTCAGGTCATTGGGGCCGTCGACCTGCGCAAGCTGGACATTTGTCCGCTCCGGAAAGCGCTCGTGATTCTCGATCAGCGGGCCGAGCCGTAGAAGCTCCTCCCGGTCGGGCTCCATCAGCACCACGGCATGTGGGTTCCCGACCGAGGCAGTCGTCAGCTCGACCCGGCCACCGTCGACCACGAGCGTCTCCGGCTCGCCTACTACGACCGCGCCCATGTCCGTCTCCACCTCCAAGCCGCCGCGCATCCGGGCCACGACCTCACGTGGCCCCACCTGCAGGCGCACCGTATCGGCGCCGCTGCGCCGGGCGAGCCAGCGCGCGGCGATCCGCGTGCCGTTGCCGGACAGCTCGGCCGTGGAGCCGTCGGGATTCCAGATCACGACCTCGGCACGGTCGCCGTTCGCCGACACGATCTCCAGCACCCCGTCGGAGCCGACGCCGAAGTGGTAGTCGCAGAGACGGCGAACCTGCTCAGCTGTCAGCGGCGCGTCGAGATCCGCGCGCTGGACCAGCAGATAGTCGTTGCCCAGCCCGTGCCACTTCGAGAATCGCATCGGCCACCTCGCCCGGAGGGCGGTCGGCGGGCAGGCTAACAAGGCCGGGAATCCGTCGCATCCACTTGCGCTGGTACGCCGCGTAGCGTCTCGTGCGCCGAGTAAGAGCCGCCATTGCATCGTTTCGAGGCAGATCCGCGAGCTCCTGGAGACCGTGGATCCCCTGCGCTGTCGACGAGATCGGGGCGGCCAGGGCCCGCCGCGCCTCCTCCTCCGCCCCACGCTCGAACATCGCCCGCGTGCGCTCTTCGATGCGCCGCTCGAGGACATCCATGGGCACATCCAGACCGACCACGACGGTCGGGTGGCGCGTGTCCTCTGTCCAAAGCCGGTCTCCGCGTGGAGCCAGCGACGAGCCGACCTCGGCAAGCTCGAGCGCGCGAACGACGCGACGACGATCATTCGGATGGATTCGCGCGGCAGCCTCGGGATCCCGCTCGGCGAGGAGGTCATGCGTCGCGTCCGGCCCGAGCTCGTCGTAGGCACCCTCCCAGCGCTCTCTCGCTCCCGGCGGAGGCGCCGGTGGAAGGTCGAGCTCGGCGAGCGCGGCACGCAGGTAGAGGCCCGTTCCGCCGACCACGATCGGGGTCAGGCCCTCGGCGAGCGCCTCGTCGATCGCGTCGTGCGCCAGCTTCGCGTACTCCGCGACGGAGGCCTCGTGGTCGAGCTCCCAGATCGCCACGAGCTCCGTCGGCCGCTCGGACTGGTTCGTGAGCATCGGAACTCCGCGGTAGACCTGCATCGCGTCGGCAGAGATCAGGCGGCCCGGGATCCGGTCGGCGAGGGCCTCCGCGACGGCGGTCTTTCCCGACGCCGTAGGGCCGAAGATGGCGATGACTCGCAAGGTTCAGTCGAGGAGACGAGCCCTGACGCGCTCGCCGATGTTCTCCGGCGCACCGCCAGCTCGGAGGAACCCCTCGACGCTCCCGTACCGCCGCTCGAGCTCCTCGAGCACCCCCACCATCGCGGCAGCCGGCGTGGCGGTGATCCGGCGCAGCCGTTCGAGCTCGGCCTCGTCCTCGGCTTCTGCGAACCACCGCTCGTGGCGCGGGCGCAGCCGCTCCTCGCTGAGCGCGTAGTCGGCGCCTATGTCCTCGAGCCCGACGCCGGCGATCCGCAGCAGGAACGCAACGGTCAGGCCGGTTCGGTCCTTGCCGCCCGCGCAGTGGACGAGAACGGCTCCCTCAGGCGCCTCGGCGATCGCGCGGATCACGTTGGCGACATTCGGCCGAAAGCCTTCGAGGAAGATGAGGTAGACCTCGCGCGTCGCCTCGGCGACGTCCTCCGCCTTGGCGCTCGCCGCGTCGGCGGCCTCGAAGATTTCCGGGGAGTCGACCATGAACGGGACGTGCAGGACCTCGACGGGCAGCTCGGTCGGCGCGTCTGCGGCAAGCTCGTCATCCGTGCGCAGGTCGACGATCGTGCGGACGCCGTAGGCGACGAGCGCCTTCCAGCCCTCGTCGGTCAGGCGGCGGATGTTGTCGGCGCGAACAATCCGGCCGAACTGCGTCTCCTGCCCGTCAGCCGTCATGTGTCCGCCGAGGTCGCGGACGTTGAGGACGCCGTCCCAGACGAGGTCTCGGCTACGCAGCAACAGACGAGATTTTCGAGCCGCGAAGGGTGGTAGAGGTGGAGCCTTCGATCGTGACGTCGACCAGCTCGCCGGGCGAGGCCGCTCCCGCGAAGTTGACCGTGGTGTTCCGCCTCGTCCGGCCGCGGAGCAAGTCAGGGTCGGTGCGACTCGGCCCTTCGACGAGCACCTCCTCGATGCCGCCGATGCGGCGCTCGTTGCGCTCGGCGGCGACGCGCTGCACCACGTCGATCAGCCGCTCGATGCGCTCGCGCTTCACGTCCTCCGGGACCTGGTCCGACATCACCGCCGCCTCGGTGCCGCGGCGCGGCGAGAAGACGAACGTGAAGGCGCTGTCGAAGCCGACCTCATGCACGGCGTCGAGCGTCTCCTGGAAGTCTTCCTCGGTCTCGCCAGGGAAGCCCACGATCAGGTCGGTACTCAGCGCCAGATCCGGAATCGCCGCGCGCAGATCGCTCGCGAGGCGGACGAAGCGCTCCCGGCTGTACGTCCGCCGCATCGCCTTGAGGATCCTGCTCGACCCGGACTGGAGCGGCAGGTGCGTGTGCTCGCAGACCGCCGCGCACTCGGCCATCGCGGCGATCACGGGCGCGCGGAAATCCTTCGGATGCGGGCTCGTGAACCGGATCCGGGCGACCCCGTCAACCGCGTCGACAGCGCGCAGAAGCTCGCCGAAGTCCGTACGGACCTCCGGGAGCAGGTCTCGGCCGTAGGAGTTCACGTTCTGGCCGAGGAGCGTGAACTCGCGCACGCCCTCCCGCGCGAGCTTCGTCACCTCGGCGACGACCTCGCCGGGCCTGCGGCTCTGCTCCCGCCCGCGGACGGACGGGACGATGCAGTACGCGCACTTCGAGTTGCAGCCCATCGAGACCTGTACCCAGGCCTGGAACCGGCGCTCTCGGTGCATCGGCAGCCGCCCGGCGAACGAGCGCTCCTCGAGGCCGAACCGCCCGCGCGGGACGCCGACGCCGCCGGCGCCGAGCCATTCCCCGAGGTGCGGGATCGATCCGGGCCCGAACGCGACGTCCACGAACGGATACAGCGAGAAGAGGCGCTCGCGCTGTGCCTCGGCATAGCAGCCGCCGACCGCGATCACCTTCTCCGGCTCTCGCTCCTTCAAGGCACGTGCCTGCGCCAGGTGCGCCGCAAAGCGCTGGTCGGGCTTCTCGCGAATCGTGCAGGTATTGAAGACGAGCACGTCGGCCTCTTCCTGGGCCGGCGTCTCCCCCAGGCCGAGCTCCTCGAGCATGCCCTTGATGCGCTCCGAGTCGTGCGCGTTCATCTGGCAACCGAAGGTCGTTACGTGGTAGCGCTGCACGGCGAGAAATCGTAGCCGCGCCTGAATAGTGCTTTCGATTTCGCCATGTCCGTTGTAGGCTGGTCCAGCACGAGTTTCGGGGTCTCTCTGCCGTTGGAGGTCACATGCGCTCGTTCTTCATCGCCGTCGCCGCGTCCTTTGCCCTGCTCGCGCTCGCCGGAGCCCGGCTCGAGCCCGCGAAGGCATTGAGCGCCGACCTGTTCCTCTCCGAGTACATCGAAGGCTCGAGCAACAACAAGGCGCTCGAGATCTTCAACGGCACGGGCTCGACCGTGGACCTCGCTGCCGGCGGCTACCAGGTGCGGATGTACTTCAATGGGAGTCCGGCTGCAGGCCTGACGATCAATCTGGTCGGCTCCGTGACGCCGGGCGACGTCTTCGTGCTGGCCCAGAGCTCGGCCGATCCGCCGATTCTGGCGCAGGCCGACCAGACGAACGGCGCCGGGTGGTTCAACGGCGACGATGCGGTGGCCCTCACGAAGGGTGGCACCGCAGCAGATCCTGTCGACGTCATCGGCCAGGCCGGCTTCGACCCCGGTACCGAGTGGGGCACGGGCCTCACGAGCACGGCCGACAACACGCTTCGGCGCAAGAGCGGGATCAGCGCAGGCGACACGAACGGCGGGGACCCGTTCGATCCGGCGGTCGAGTGGGACGGGTTTGCGACCAACACGTTCGACGGGCTCGGCTTCCACGTCTCCGGCGGCGACGCTCCACCCTTCGTCAGCTCGACCTCGCCCGCGAACGGCGCCGCGGAGGTGCCGGAGAGCTCCAACATCACCGTCAACTTCTCCGAGCCGGTCACGGCGGCAGACGGCTGGTACACGATCTCCTGCTCGGGAAGCGGCGCGCACACGGCGGTTCAGAGCGGTGGCCCTCAGAGCTACACCCTCGACCCTGACGCCGACTTCAGCGTCGGGGAGACCTGCACGGTCACGGTGGACGCAGCGAAGGTCACGGACGTCGATGCCGACGATCCCCCGGATCAGATGGCGGCGAGTCACTCCGTCAGCTTCACCACGACGCTGCCGGTGACCCAGATTGCCGAGGTGCAGGGCGCCGCGCACCTCTCGCCGCTCGACGGCCAGGCGGTCAAGGTCGAGGGAATCGTCACAGCCCGGCGCACTGCCGGCGGTCGCGGCGTCTGGATCCAGGATCCGACGCCGGACGCAAATCTCGCGACCTCCGAGGCGGTCTTCGTGTTCACAAACGCGGCTCCGATCGTGCAAATCGGCGACCTCGTCCGGGTCATCGGGGCCGTCACTGAGTTCCGCGGCGGCGGCGACCCCGACAACCTCACGATCACCCAGCTCACGAGCTCGAACGCCAATGTCACGACGATCTCGTCCGGGAATCTTGTGCCCGCCCCGACCGTGCTCGGCTCGAGCGGGCGCATTCCTCCTACCGAGAAGATCGACGACGACGGGGCCGGGAACGTCGAGACCGGGGGCGTCTTCGACCCGGCGGACGACGCGATCGACTTCTACGAGAGCCTCGAGGGGATGATCCTGCAGGTCGACGACGGCTCTGTGGTCGGCGCCACGCGAAGCTTCGGCGAGATCACGCTGCTGCCGGACGGCGGCGACTGGACAACCGGTCTTCGCACGCCGCGAGGCGGAATCCTGCTCGGCGGCTATGTCGATCCGAACCCGGAGCGGATCACCGTCGACGACGAGATCCTCCGCGACCTCGCACCGGCGCCGCGGCCGGCGAAGGCGATGCCCGACATGAATGTCGGCGACACGCTGACTTCGAGCATCGTCGGGCCGCTTGATTACAGCTTCTCGAACTACAAGATCCAGGCCATGACGACGCCTACCTTCGTATCCGCGGGCAACGCCCGTGAGACGACGGATGCGCCCAACGACAACCAGGTCGTTTTCGGAACGTTCAACGTGGAGAACCTGGCGGGAACCGACCCGCAGTCGAAGTACGACGGCCTCGCCGATCTGATCGCGAACCACCTGCACTCGCCGGACATCCTCGGAATCGAGGAAGTGCAGGACAACGACGGCGTGGCTGGCGGGACGGCGAGCCCGGTCGTCGACGCGAGCGTCGCGTGGACGCGGCTGATCGACGCGATCCAAGCGGCGGGTGGACCGCTCTACCAATACCGCCAGATCGATCCGGTCGACGACCAAGACGGCGGGGCTCCCGGCGGGAACATCCGCGTCGGCTTCCTCTTCCGCACCGATCGCGGTGTCACCTTCGTCGACCGTCCAGGCGGCTCGCCGACGACCGAGACCACGGTGGCCGGTAAGAAGAACAAGCCCCAGCTCTCCGCTAGCCCCGGACGGATCGGCACGCAGAGCGAGGCGTTCGTCGATACGCGCAAGTCGCTGGTCGGCGAATTCCGGGTTCGGGACAAGACCGTGTTCGCGATCGTCAACCACTTCAGCTCGAAGGGCGACGACCAGCCGCTCTTCGGGCCCGCCCAGCCGCCGACACGGTTCAGCGAGATCGCGCGGCACGGGCAGGCGCAGGCCGTGAACAATTTCGTGGACGCGATCTTGGCCCGGGACGACAAGGCGCTGATCGCCGTCCTCGGCGACATCAACGACTTCGAGTTCTCGGAGACGACCGACCTTCTCGAAGGCGGAGTCCTGACATCACTCGTCAAGACACTGCCGCCGAATGAGCGTTACTCCTACGTGTTCGAGGGCAACTCGCAGGTGCTCGACCAGATCCTGATCAGCGACCGCCTGCTGCGACTGCCGTATCGACCCGCGTACGACGTCGTCCACTTGAATTCCGAGTTCGCCGACGCGATCCAGGCGTCAGACCACGAGCCCTCCGTCGTCCGCCTCAAGTTCGGCGACGAACTTCGCTGAAAGTCTCACGACTTTCAGCGACTGGGATGAAGCCGGGGCGCCGCTTCGCGGCGCTTGGCCTAGCTGCTCGGTGTCTCTTCCTTCACTCTGGGCCGAAACGGCGGAACGGGCGAAGCCCGTTCCGCGGCGACCGTCACGGCGCCGTCATTTTGCGAGTTCGGTCGCTCGCGACTCGCGGATCACGGTGACCTTGATCTGCCCGGGATACTCGAGCTCGTGCTCGATGTCCCGGGCGATCTCGTGCGAGAGCAAGACTGCAGCGTCGTCGTCGATCTCGCCAGGCTTGACGATCACGCGGATCTCGCGGCCTGCCTGCAGCGCGTAGACCTTCTCGACACCGTTCCTCCGCGCCGCGATGTCCTCGAGCGCCTCGAGCCGCTTGATGTAGTTCTCGAGCGTGTCCCCGCGCGCTCCGGGCCGTGAGCCTGAGATCGCGTCGGCGGCGACCAGGAGCACCGCTTCCACCGTCTGCGGCTGGACCTCGTAATGGTGAGCGGCGATGGCATGCACAACGGCCTCTGCTTCCCCGTACCGGGCCGCGTAGTCGGCGGAAATCTGCGCGTGCGAGCCCTCTACCTCGTGCGTGAGCGCCTTGCCGAGGTCGTGGAGCAGCGCTGCGCGCTTGGCGGTCCGCGCGCTCGCCTCCAGCTCGACGGCCATGATCCCCGCGAGATGGACGACCTCGAGCGTGTGCTTGAGGACGTTCTGACCGTAGCTCGTCCGGTAGTGAAGCCGGCCCAGGACCTTCACGAGCTCCGGATGGAAGTCGCCGCAGTTGGCCTCGAAGACGGCCTGCTCGCCGGCCAGGCGCATGTAGTCGTCGATCTCGGCCTTGGACTGGTAGTACATCTCCTCGATCCGGGCCGGCTGGATGCGCCCGTCCTCGATCAGCTTCGTCAGTGTCAGCTTCGCGATCTCGCGGCGGATGCCGTCGAACGAGGACAGGACGACGGCCTGCGGCGTGTCGTCGATGATGATGTCCACCCCGGTCAGGTGCTCGAGGGTGCGGATGTTGCGCCCCTCTCGGCCGATGATCCGGCCCTTCATGTCGTCCGAGGGCAGCTCGACCACCGATGACGTCGTCTCGGCAGCGTGGCTCGCTGCCACGCGCTGGAGCGCGTCGGCGACGAGGTTTCTGGCACGTCGCTTGGCATCGACCTGCGCCTCCTCCTCGAGTTGTCGGACGCGCTTGGCCAGATCGTGGCGGATCAGCTGCTCCGAGCGGTCAAGGAGCTCGTTCTTGGCCTCGTTCACGGTCAGTCCCGAGATGCGCTCGAGCTCCTGCAACTCCTGATCCTTCGCCTCCTTGAGCTGCAGCTGGAGCTCCTTGATGTGGACCTCGCGGTCCGAGAGGCCCTGCTCGCGGCGCAGGAGCTCGTTGAGCTTGGCCTCGAGCTCGTCCTGGCGAGCCAGCACGCGCTCCTCGAGTTTCGCCATCTGGCCGCGGCGTTCCTGGAGCGTCTGCTCCTCTTCGGCCCGGAAGCGCATCGCCTGCTCGCGCGCCTCAACCTTGCTCTCACGCCTGAGAGTGTCCGCCTCGCGCCGTGCCTCCGCGATCAGCTCATCGCGTTGTCGTGCCGCCTCGCCGAGGCCTGAGCGGTGCTGGAGCTTGAGGACGAGCGCGAGGAGCGCCGCTCCGAGAATCAGGCCGATGGCGATGCCGACGACGATGAGCACGTAGCGCTCCTTGGGGTCGAGTCGGGCCGGAGCCCGACCGGATGGTCGGTTGTACCGCTCGTCGAGCGGGAATCACCCGCCATCTAGCCCGTGCAGAGCGTTCCTGAAAGCGCAGCCGGTGGCCGCGCGTGGTCGTCACCAGCGAGCTGCCGCTAGGGCCGTGTCCTCCTTCGTCTGGGCTCGTCCGGTGGTCAGAGTCGTCTCGAGTTTCGCTCTCGTCGTATCAGAAAACGCGTCTGTGCAGGCAAAATGTCGAATGAATCGCCTCTAGTCTACCGGAAGGGCACTACCGATGCCCTCGAGCGTCTCTCGGCTGAAGCCCTTTCCAGCCAGGTAGCGCAGGGCCTTCGCATCGCCGCCGCGCCGTTCGTGGAGCTCGGCGGCGCGCACCTCCTCGGGCTCGAGCTCGGCGATTGCCTGCTCGACCGCGTCAGCGGCGACGCCCCGGCGGCGAAGGTCGGTTCGGATCAGATCGTCCCCCGCGCCCCGCGCGGCGAGTGACCGTGCCCGGCCCGCTGCGAAGCGCTCGTCCGAAACGAGGCCGGAGTCGGTGAGTCGGTCGAGCGTCTCCTCCCGCTCACCGACCTCGATCCCCGCTTTCGCGAGGCGCTGGTCGAGCTCCCGCCGAGAGCGGTCCCGGTGCCGGAGAGCGCGGAGCGCGACGTCCGTCGCGTCGGGCACTACTTTGCCGCGGTCTCGACCTCGGCCGCCGGTTTTTCGACCTTGAGATCCGCCTCCTGGGCGATCGGCAGCAGCCGCGCGGAGGCGACCTGGTCGGGGCCGATGTCGGTCTGAATCCGCTCGAGGATCTTCTGCGTGACGTCCGGATGCTCGCGGAGGAACGCTGTCGCGTTCTGCCGTCCCTGCCCCAGCCGCTCCTCGTCGAAGCTGAAGTACGAGCCCGACTTCTGCACGGCCTTTCGCTCGAGCCCGGCGTCGAGCACCGTGCCCTCCCAGGAGATGCCCGAGCCGTAGATGATGTCGAACTCGGCCTGCTTGAACGGCGGAGCGACCTTGTTCTTCACGACCTTGACGCGGACACGGTTGCCGATCGCCTCGACGCCTTCCTTCAAGGTCTCGATGCGCCGGATGTCGAGGCGGACCGACGAGTAGAACTTGAGCGCTCGGCCGCCTGGAGTCGTCTCCGGGTTCCCGAACATGACGCCGATCTTCTCGCGGAGCTGGTTCGTGAAGATTGCGATCGTGTCGGTGCGGTTCAACGTGCCGGCGAGCTTGCGCAGCGCCTGGCTCATCAGCCTGGCCTGGAGCCCGACGTGGCTGTCCCCCATCTCTCCCTCGATCTCGGCGCGTGGGGTGAGCGCGGCGACCGAATCGACGGCGACGACGGCAAGGGCGCCGCTGCGGATGAGGAGCTCGGCGATCTCGAGCGCCTGCTCGCCGTTGTCCGGTTGCGACACGAGGAGATCGTCGACGTTGACGCCGATCCGGCGCGCGTACTGCGGGTCCATCGCGTGCTCCGCGTCGATGAAGGCGCAGATCCCCCCGCGGCGCTGGGCTTCGGCGATCACGTGGTAGACGAGCGTCGTCTTGCCGGAGGACTCCGGGCCGAAGATCTCGACGATCCGCCCGCGCGGAAGACCCCCGATCCCGAGCGCGAGGTCGAGCGCGAGCGAGCCCGTGGAGATCGATCCGATCGCCACGTGGGCGTGGTCGTTCATCCGCATGACCGCGCCCTTGCCGAACTGGCGCTCGATCTGTCCGAGAGCGGTGTCGAGTGCCTGCTCGCGACTCATTGGCTCATCCTCCTAGCGGTACCGATTCGAGTACGTCGTACTGCGCGCCTGACCGTCGCAGACGTGAGATGTAAACAGCCGCATCGGACGGCGAGAAGGTTCCAAGTTCCGGCATCCGTGGCTCAAGCTTAGGCCGCGTGCGGAAGCGTAGGACGGTGACGTGCGGCAGCCACGGCCGCTGCTCGCGCTCGTATACGCCGAGGCCCTCGAGACCGGCGAAGAGCCGGTCCGCGAGGAGCCCGGCTTCACCGGTCTGGTCGTCGAAAACGAGCATGCCGACGCTTCGCGTCTCGCGATAGCGGCGGGGCGCGAAGACGATCTCGCCGACCCCGCGAGCGGCGTCGGCGAGGGCGGCAGCGATCGCGGGGAGCTCCGTGGCCGGGCGCGAGCCGAGGAACGCGAGCGTGGCGTGGAGGTTCTGGCGGGAAACGATCCGTCCTGAGAGCTGCTCGGCCTGCCAGGCCTGGAGCCCGTCGAGGACGTCCTCGGGCAGTCGGAGGGCACAGAAGAGACGTAGGCGCTCATCGCCCCCGACGCTACCGGGAGAGGTCACACGTGATCGTCGCGACTTTGTGTCAAGACGCGCCGGAGCAGGTGCAGGGCGGATGCGGCCGCGCGGCGGCGCACGGCATCCCGGTCGCCGGGCAGACGCAGCTCGACGCCGTGCGAGAGCTCCGGCGTCTCCGCGTGGAGAAAGACCAGGCCGACCGGCTTCTCGGGCGTCCCGCCGTCAGGGCCGGCGACCCCGGTCACGGAGACTCCGACGTGGGCGCCCAAGGCCCGCCGGGCTCCTGCGGCCATGGCCGCAGCCGTCTCGGCCGAGACCGCCCCGTACCGCTCGAGCAGCTCGGGCTCGACGCCGAGCCCATCCATCTTCACGGAGTCGTCGTAGGCCACGATCCCGCCCACGAACACGTCGCTCGCCCCTGGAACCGACGTCAGCCGCGCGGCGACGAGCCCGCCGGTGCACGACTCCGCCGCCCCGAGCTTGAAACCGCGCTCACGGGCGAGCTTCAGCACGATCGCCTCCACGGCCTGTTCGTCCTCCGCAAAGAGCTGGCGTGGATGCGCCTCGCGCAACGCCACGGTCAAGCGCTCCGCCTGCTCTTCGCCGCCGGGAGGGACGACCAGGTCGACCTGCACCTCGAGGTCGTGAGCGCAGATCGTCGCCTCGAGGACGCCCGCCTCGCCCCCGGCCTGTTCCATCACTCCGGCCACGGCCGATTCGGGCAGGCCGAAGAAGCGCAGGATCCGGTGCTGAGGGCTCTGAGCGCGGCTCAAGAGCTCCTGCAGCTCTGGACGTTCGAGCGCGCGCCGCCAGATGCGCTGGAGCTCCCCCGGCGGCCCGGGAAGCGAGATTGCGAGCGTTGAGCCCACCTGCAGCAGCACTCCCGGGGCGGTGCCGGCGAGGCCGAGCGACTGACCGCCTTCGGGAAGCGTCGCCTGCTTGCGCACACCGGCCTCCAGCTCCGCATAGGGCCGTCGAAAACGCTCGGCAAGCCCTCGAACGACCGCCTCGATCTCTTGTTCGAGCTCAGGGTCGACGACGAGCTCGCGCCCGGCCGCGCGCGCGAGCAGCTCGATCGTTCTGTCGTCGTGCGTCGGCCCCAGGCCGCCCGAGGTGACGACGAGGTCGAGCTCGAGCGCCTCGCGGAGCGCAGCCTCCAACTGCTCGGGCCGGTCGCCGATGATGCTCACGCGCTCGGGCTCGATGCCGCGGGAAGACAGCTCGCGCGCGAGAAACGGGCCGTTCTCGTCGACTCGTCCGCCCCGGACGAGCTCGCTGCCCGTGACGAGGACGGCTGCTCTCGGAGGCACTACGCCCGAGGGGCGGCGAGCGTGACCCGCTTGGCGGTCACGAACACGGCCTTCTGCGAGCTCGTCTTGGGGAGGTTCACGACGCGCCCGTTCACGGTCATCCGCAGGTTCCCCGGCCGTCGCATAAGGACGAAGTAGCGACGGTAAGCGCGCTCGGTCCCAAAGCGGACGCTGTGCGCGGCGTCGAGTGTGCCCTCGTAGAGCTTCTTCCCGGCAACTGAGCCCGCATAGACCTCGAGCCAGGAGCGTCCGTATGCGCCGGTCACGGTCATTCTCGCCCGCGCAGGCTTACTGGGACGCGTCCGCCGCACCGGCGCCCTTGGCGCGGCCGCCGGAGGCTCCGTCGAGAAGTCCGGGATGCCGGTCGAAGGCGTGTTGCCACCGTACTGCCAGGCGGCGATCACGAGCAGGGCGAGCACGCCGATGGCCGCCACGGCAATCAGGACGACGCTCGTCTCGAACCGCGGGCCGGCGCGACTGAGTGACGACGTGCTCCGCGCCCGGAGCGGCGTCTCCTCGTCGACGTGGACGTACCGCGAGTTGTACTCGTCGACGTAGAGCTGGCCGTCGAGACCGAGATACTCGGCGTACGTTCGGAGGAAGCCCTTGACGTACGTCTGACCCGGGAGGATGTCGAACTGCTCGTCCTCGAGCGCCCGCAGGTATTTGGGGCGAATCTTGGTCGCCTGCTCGATCTCGGGGAAATCGAGAGCCTGGCGCAACCGCGCCTCGCGAAGACTGTTGCCGATCTCGAACATGTGGCGGCCGGTTCAGTCTAGACAGGTTCGCCCAGAGCCCTCACGCCGAGACTATTCCGTGAAATGACGGAGGACGTAGTACGTCGCCACGGAGACGGAGGCCGTCAGCGCGACGTAGAGCGCGAGGTAGCCGAGGATCCGCCCGACAAGCGCCAGCTTGTAGCCGCGGACACGACCGAGCGTCCGCTCGATCGTCCGTCTGGCGCGTCGGCCGAGGAAGATCGCCGCGAACGCGAGGACGTAGGCCGGCACGATCGCAACCGAGCTCTGGAGGAGCGTCACGTACTCGAAGACCTCGGACGCGACGATTGCCGCGGGAATCGCCGCGAGCGCCGCCAGCCCGAGGAGCACGGAGAAAATCGCGCTCCAGCTGATCGGACGGTCGTTACTGCTTCTCGTAAGGCCGGCCAACCGCGGCGGGTGGTGTCGAGCGGCCGATCACTCCCGCGACCGCGATCAAGGTCAGGACATACGGCAGGGTCTCGAAGAGCAGCGCCGCCTGCTCGGAGTACTCCGGAAGCGCACGCGCGAGCGCGCTCGAGAACCCGAAGAGCAAGGCGGCCCCCATCGCCCCAAAAGGCTTCCACATCCCGAAGATCAATGCGGCGAGAGCGATGAACCCGCGACCCACCGTCATGTTCTCGCCGAACGAGCCGACGAAGCCGATCGAGAGGTAGGCGCCGCCGAGGGCCGCGAGGACCCCGGACAGCGTGACGGCGCCGTAGCGCACCCCGTACACCGAGACGCCGGCCGCGTCCGCCGCGCCCGGATGCTCTCCCACCGACCGAATCCGCAACCCCACGGGCGTCCTGAAGATGACGATCCACGTCAGAAGCACCGTGGCCAGCGCCAGCCAGATCATCAGGTTCATCCGGCCGAAGATCGGCCCGATGAAGTAGACGTCGTCGAGGAAGGCGAGGTGGACGTCGGGGATCTGCGAGAGCTCGCTCGGGGTGCCCTGCTCGCCGTAGATCTTGATGTAGAGGTACCCCGTCAGCCCGAGCGCGAGGAAGTTGATCGCCGTCCCGCTGACGATCTGGTCGGCGCGGAGGTGGATGGAGAAGAAGGCGTGGACGAGCGCGAGCGCGGCTCCGGCGGCCATCGCGGTGAGCAAGCCGAAGGCCCAGTGTCCGAAGCGCACGGACCCCCAGATCCCGAAGAACGCGCCCATCAGCATCATCCCCTCGAGCGCGATATTCACCACGCCGCTGCGTTCGGAGAACAACCCGCCCATCGCGGCGAAGATCAGCGGCGTCGCCCAGCGCAGCGTCGCAGCGATGAGGCTCGACCACACGAACACGGCCTCGTGGTGCGTCATGCTTCCCCGCGCCGCTGCGACGCCGAGGACGATGCCGAGGACGCCGGCGAAGACGGCCCCCCACCCCCAGCGCACCTCGCCGCGTGTGAGCGTCCAGATGCCCGCGGCGACCGCCAGGACGCCGAGGAAAGCCGGGATGATCTCCACCGCGTCGATGTGCGCGCGCAGGTCGGCGCCGAGCGGCGGCAGCATCAGCCACACGCCGAGCGCGGCGAGCGCGACGCCCGCGATTCCGATCTGGCGGTTCCGCGAGGGCGGTCGCAGCCAGGCGGCCTGCGGAAGCAGTGCGCGGCCGGTGCTCACGGTGGCGCCGCCTTCGGTCGACGCAGTTTCCGTTCGCGCCACGCCAGACGGAGAGGACAAGGAGGTCGGCCCCGACGAACAGGACGACGAGCCCCTGGATGATCAGCGTGAGGTTCCCGGCCAGCTCGGGATCGAAGACGTCGGGATTCAGGTTCCTCGTGCTCGTGCCGGTCAGAAGGGCGCCGAAGAGGAGCGACGAGAAGAAGATCCCGACCGCGGTGTTGCGGCCCAGGAGGGCGACCGCGATCCCGACGAAGCCGATGTCCGACCCCTGGATGTCGATCTGCCCGTACCGGTACTGCCAGCCGAGGATGTCGATCGCTCCGGCGAGGCCGGCGAACGTGCCGGAGATCGCCATCGCCAGGAAGTAGTTCCGCGCGACGTTGATGCCGCTGTACCGCGCAGCTTCGGGGTTGTAGCCCACCGCGCGAACGCCGTAGCCGAGCGTCGTCCGGTTCATGATCAGCCAGAAGGCGACGAGGGCGCCGATGGCGATGAAGAAGCCGATGTGCAGCCCCTGCACGCCGCCCCAGAAGACGTGCAGCTTGGCCGAGTCCTGGATGTCGTTCGAGATCGGGACGGACTTCTGGGTGTCGCTCTGCAGGGGCCCGCCGATCGAGAACAGGTAGCTCCCGACCCAGTAGGCGATCCAGTTGAGCATGATCGTCGTTATCACCTCGTGCGCTCCGGTGGTGGCACGCAGGAATCCCGCAATCCCGGCCCAGACTGCTCCCGCCAGCGCCGCGCAGAAGAGCGCGAGGGGAACGTGGATGCCTCGGGGGACGCCCGTCAGCTCCGAGCCGACCGCCACCGCCACGATCACGCCGACGAGGTACTGGCCCTGGCCGCCGATGTTGAAAAGGCCGCAGCGGAAGGCGAAGGCGACGGCGAGCGCGGTCAGGATCAGCGTCGACGTGAGGATCAGCGTCTGCTGGAGGTTGATCGCCGAGATCGCGACGGCGTCGGCTTCGGTCGGGTAGAGGCCTTGTGTGCCCCCGATCTCGCGGACATCGATGAGCCAGTGGACGAGCCAGGGAAGCCCGGTCCCGTCGAAGATCGCCCGGTAGGTCGAGAGCGGGTTCTTCCCGGTCGTGACGAGGACGACGAGCCCCGCCAGGATGAACGCCACCAGCGTGGTGACGATGGGGGTCACGACCCCTCCCGCCCGCTGGTAGACGCCAAGTCGGCCGGTCAGGCTGGTCGGACGATCCTCGCCGGAGGGCGCCCTGTCGACGTCGTCCGGCCGGCTCACAGCGCGATTGTCGCCGTTACCTCGCCGCGGAGCGGGCTTTGCCCGCTCCGCCGCTGCGGCTTCATCGAGAAGGAAGTGACGCGGTCGTGCTGGGCCGCGCGGCGCGAAGCGCCGCCCGGCTCGAGAGGGTCGCTGAAAATCGTGAGATTTTCAGCGAAGCGAAGCTATTGCTTTTCGTAGGGGCGGCCTATCGCCGCCGGCGGAGTCGAGCGGCCGATCACGCCTGCGACGGCGATCAGCGTCAGCACATAGGGCAAGGCCTGGAAGAGCGTGCCGTAGGTTGCCCAGCCCTCCACGTTCTGGAGGCGAGGCGCCACGGAGCTCGCGAACCCGAACAGGAGCGCCGCCCCGAGCGCGCCGAACGGGCGCCACTTGCCGAAGATCAACGCGGCCAGGGCAATGAAGCCGCGGCCCGCGGTCATGTTCTCGGTGAACGAGTGGACGAACCCGAGCGAGAGGTAGACGCCGCCGAGCGCGGCCAGCGCGCCGGAGAGGGTGACAGCGGCATACCTGGTGGCGTAGACCGAGATCCCGACCGTGTCCGCAGCCCGGGGGTGCTCCCCAACCGAGCGGATCCGGAGGCCGACCGTGGTCTTGAAGATGACGATCCAGGCCAGAACGACGGTGGCGAGCGCGAGCCAGACCATCAGGTTGAGGCTCCCAAATGCCCTTTCAAGGAAGTTGCCCAGGCCGCTCGGCGGAATGCTTCCCAAGAAGTTCAGGTTTACGTCTGGCACCTGAGGCAGGTCGCCCGGGGTGCCCTCGTTCCCGTAGATGTCGATGTAGAGGAAGCCCGTGATTCCGAGGGCCAGGAAGTTGATCGCCGTCCCGCTGACGATCTGGTCCGACCGTAACTGAATCGAGAAGAAGGCGTGGACGAGCGCCAGCGCGGCACCCGCCAGCATCCCGATGAAGATCCCCGCTACCCACGACCCGGTCCGGTCGGCACCGTAGACCCCGAAGAAGGCGCCCATCAGCATCATCCCTTCGAGGCCGATGTTCACGACCCCGCTGCGCTCGGAGAAGAGGCCGCCGATTGCTGCGAAGGTGAGCGGCGTCGCGGAACGCAGCGTCGCCGCGGTCACCGCCGACCAGGTGATCACGACCTCGAGGTGGCCGACGCTCGCCCGCGTGGCGAGGACGCCGCAGAGCAGGCCGAGCAGTGCGATACAGACGCCGGTCCAGCCGAGCCGCGTGTGGCCTCCGCGCCAGGAGAGAACGCCGGCGGCGATGCCTGTGAGCCCGATCACGACGGGAACGGCAACCGAACGCACTGTTAGTGGTGGAAGCGCGACCCAGAACGCGATGACCCCGAGGGCGATCGAGAGAATCCCGAAGAGCTTCGGCCACGCGAGGCCGACAAGGCCAGTCCGCTCGAGAGCGCTCTCGACGACGGTCATTGCTCCGCGGCTGGCTCCGGGGTCTTACGGCGAAGCTTCAGGCGTGCGCGCCAGAGATAGAGGATCAGGAGGTCGGCGCCCACGAAGAGGACGACGAGGCCCTGGATGATCGTTGTCAGGTTGCCGGCGAGCTCAGGCTGGAAGACGGCCGGATCGAGATTTCGGGTGGAGGTCCCGGTTAGGAGGGCTCCGAAGAGGAGCGCGCCGAAGAAGATCCCGACTGACGTGTTTCGGCCCAACAGCGCCACGGCGATGCCGATGAATGCGACCTGCGAGGAGACCTGGACGCTCGTCAGGTCGACGCGGAACAGCCAGCCGAGCACGTCGATGGAACCGGCGAGCCCCGCGAACGCCCCGGAGATCGCCATGGCCAGGAAGTAACTGCGGCCGACGCTGATTCCGCCGTATCGCGCGGCCTCTGGGTTGAAGCCGACCGCTCGCACCTCGTAGCCGAGCGTGGTGCGGCTGAGCACGATCCAGAAGACCACCAGCGCCGCGATCGCCACGAAGAAGCCGATGTGGAGACCCTGGAGGACCGGATCGCCCCA
This sequence comes from uncultured Actinomycetes bacterium, assembly GCA_963842235.1. GTDB lineage: Bacteria > Actinomycetota > Thermoleophilia > Gaiellales > Gaiellaceae > JACDAN01. Next base: position 1,019,558 of record CAWJFT010000001.1, read on the forward strand.
GAAGACGTTCAGCTTCGCGGACGCGGCGACTTCCTTCGTGACGGGCACCGACTGCTGCGCCGGGTCCTGGAGCGGCCCGTCGAAACCGACGAGGTAACTGCCGACGTAGACCGCGGTCCAGTTCAGCATGATCGTCGAGATCACCTCGTGGGCCCCGACGGTGGCCTTGAGGATTCCGGCGATCCCGGCCCAGAGCGCGCCCGCCAATGCACCGGCGCCCATGGCGAGCACCATGTGCGGGATGTGCGGCATGTCCGGCATCCAGATGCCGACCTGGGACCCCGTGATCATCCCGGCGATGTACTGGCCCTGGCCGCCGATGTTGAAGAGGCCGCAGCGGAACGCGAATGCCACCGCAAGCCCGCAGAGGATCAGCGTCGTCGTCACGATCAGCGTCTGCTGGAGATTGAGCGCGGCGAGATCCCGTTCGGCGCCTCGGACCCACGGGAAGAGCCAGTTCAGCCCCGTGCCGTCGAAGATCGCCCGGTACGTGTCGAGGGGGTTCTTACCCGTCGTCAAGAGGACGACGAGGCCGGCGATGAAGAACGCGAGTGCTGCGGTCAGCAGCGGCGTGATGATCCCGCCCGCCCGCTGGTAGAGCGCGAACCGGGCGGCGGCGCTTGGCGCGGGCTCGGGCTCGACCGGCGGCGCAGCCTCGCTCACGAAGCCGCCCTCTGCTCCACCTGCCCGCCGGTCATGGCGATGCCGAGCTCCTCCTCGGTGACGTCAGGGCCGAACTCGGCGACGATCTGACCCTCGTAGAGGACGAGGATGCGGTCCGAGAGCGACAGGATCTCGTCGATCTCGAGCGAGATGAGGAGCACGGCGCGGCCCTCGTCGCGTTCCTCGACGAGTCGGCGGTGGACGAACTCGATCGCGCCGACGTCGAGACCGCGCGTCGGCTGCGCAGCGATCAGCGCGCGGGGATCGCGTGCGACTTCGCGCGCAACCACGACCTTTTGCTGATTCCCGCCCGACAGCGCGGCAGCCCGCGTCCGCGGTCCGCCGCCACGCACGTCGAATTCCTTCAGGAGCCGGCCCGCCGCGGCGATCATACGCCCGGGACGGAGCCAGCCGAGCCTGGCGAACGGCTCCTTCTCGTAGTCGTGGAGCGCGAGATTCTCGGCGAGCGTGAAGTCGAGGACGAGGCCGCGGCGATGACGGTCCTCCGGGATGTGACCGAGCCCTTCGTCGTAGTGGTGCCGCGCGCTCTCCGTCGTCAACTCCCGGCCGCCGACACGGACACTGCCTCCGCTCGGCTTCCGTAGCCCGGTGAGGGCGTCGATGAGCTCGCTTTGGCCGTTGCCGTCGACGCCGGCGATACCGACGATCTCTCGCGCACAGACCTCAAACGACACATCTCGGACGGCCGGGAGTCCCCTGTCGTCAAAAACCGCTAGGTTCTCGACGATCAAGAGCGCCTCGCCGGCCTCCACGGACGGCTTCTCGACCCGCAGGAGCACCTCCCGGCCGACCATCAGCCGCGCCAGCCCGTTCTGCGTGGCGCCCTCGCGCGGAACTGTCTCGATCTTCTTGCCGCGGCGCAGGACGGTGATGCGATCGGCGATGTCGAGCACCTCGCGGAGCTTGTGGCTGATGAAGATGATCGACATACCCTCGCGCTGCAGGGTCTTCAGGATTCCGAAGAGCTCGTCGGCCTCTTGCGGCGTCAGCACCGCCGTGGGCTCGTCGAGGATGAGGATGTCCGCGCCGCGGTAGAGGGCTTTCAGGATCTCCACCCGCTGTTGCTGGCCGACGGTGATGTTCTCGACGCGCTCGTCGGGGTCGATCGCGAAGTTGAAGGACGCTGAAAGGTCGCGAACGCGGCGGACGGCCGCGTCGTAGTCGAGGAAGACGCCCGCCTTACGCGGCTCTGCGGCAAGGACGATGTTCTCGGCCACCGTCATCACCGGGATGAGCATGAAGTGCTGGTGCACCATGCCGATCCCGTGCTCGATTGCCTCCCGCGGCGAGCCGATCGAGACCGGCTTGCCGTTGATCCTGATCTCGCCCTCATCCGGGTGGTAGAGGCCGTAGAGGACGTTCATCAGCGTCGACTTCCCGGCTCCGTTCTCGCCGAGGAGGGCGTGCACTTCGCCCGGCATGAGGTCGAGGTCGACGTGATCGTTCGCCACGACCCCGGGAAACCGCTTCGTGATTCCTCGCAGCTCGAGGATCGGGACCTGGTCGGCCATCGCCAAGCCAGATCCTAGGGGGCGGGACAAGCCCGCCCCCTTGGAACCAACTGTTTCGCCGTTACGAGGAGGGCGGCTTGATCTTGCCCTGGGCGATCAGCTTCTTGATCTTCTCGACCTTCTTCGTGTATTCGGTGCGCTTCGCCTTCGGCAGTCTCGTGCTGAGCTTGCCGTAGCCGACACCACCGCTCTTGACGTTGAAGATCTTGTCGAAGCCCCCGCGGAACCCGGCCGGGTTCGCCTTGAAGGCCTTGATCGTCTGGAAGACGGCGACGTCGACCTTCTTCGTCGCGCTGGTCAGGATGTGCTTGCCGAGGAACGACTGGTCGGCGTCGACGCCGATGCCCCAGATCTTCTTCTCCTTGGCAGCGGTGAGGCCACCGAGGCCACACTGGCCGGCGACCTCGAAGACGATCTTCGAGCCACGGTCGATCTGGTCGAGGGTCGTCTCCTTGCACTTCGCCTGGTCGGCGAAGGTCGGGTCATTGGCGTAGTTCACGAGCACGCGCGTGGCCTTGTTCGCCCGCTTGGCGCCCGCCTTGTAGCCGGCGATGAACTTCACGATCGCCGGGACCTTGTTCGCGCCGACCGCCGAGATGACGTCCGAGCCCTTCTGGTCCTTGACGACAAGGCCGGCGATGTAGCCGACGAGATAGCCCGCTTCCTGCTCCTTGAAGACGAGGCCGCGAACGTTCGTCGGCTTCGATGAGAGCAGTGCGTACGGGACGTCGACGCCCGCGAACTTGGTGTTCGCGAACGAGCCCGCGATCTTGTCGAGCGGCTCGAACATCAGGAACCCGACGCCGATCACCAGCTGGTAGCCGCTCTGCGCGGCAGTACGCAGGTTGGGCAGCCGGTCGTTGGCCGAGCTCGTAATGTACGCGCGGCCCGAGACGCTCAGCTGCTTCTGAGCACGCTGGAGGCCGACGTACGAGAGATGGTTGAACCCCTTGTCGTTGAGGCCGCCGATGTCCGTGACGATCGCCGCTCTAGTGGTCGTTGCGCCGGATTTCGACGGCGCCGCAGTTGCCGAGAGCGCCATCGCCAGCATGACCGCGAACGCAGCCAGGCCGACAGACGCCCAAGGCAAGAGTTTCCTTACCTGCACTGATTCCTCCCCTTCTTTGAGGTTTCCTCGCTACAGAGGGACTGCGAAAGGTGATGCTAACCCCCAATCCCTCGGACGTGAAGAGGCTGTGAAAGTTAGCCGGGAATCCGGTCGTAATCCCGGTTTTCAAGCAAGACTCGCCTCGGTTTCGAGCCTTCGTAGCCCGAGATGATCCCGCGCCGCTCGAGCATGTCGATCAGGCGGCCGGCGCGCGTGTAGCCGACTCGCAGGCGGCGCTGGAGCAGGGACACCGAGGCGGTCTGGGTCTGCACGACGATCTCGATCGCTTTCTCGAGCAGCGGGTCCTGGTCGGGATCGAAATCGTCGTCGTCCCCGAGCTCTTCGGGGGGCGGCTCGGGGGCCTCGAGCAGCGACTTGTCGAGCTCCTGGCCGCGCTGGGCGCGACACTGCTCGACGAGCAGGGCGATTTCCTCCTCGCTGACATAGGCGCCCTGGAGCCGCTGGAGGCGAGAGGTTCCGAGCGGCTTGAACAGCATGTCGCCCTGGCCGAGCAGGCTTTCCGCGCCCGCCTGGTCGAGGATCACCCGCGAATCGGTCTGGCTGGAGACGGCGAAGGCGATCCGGGACGGGACGTTCGCCTTGATCATCCCGGTGATCACGTCGACCGACGGCCGCTGCGTCGCGAGCACCAGATGGACGCCGACGGCGCGCGACTTCTGGGCCAGCCGGATGACGGCGTCCTCGACCTGCTGCGGCGAGATCATCATCAGGTCGGCGAGCTCGTCGATGACGACGAGGAGGTACGGAAGCGTCTCCTCCCCGCGGCTGCGGAAAGCACGGTTGGCTTCGGGCAGGTTCCGGGCGCGGACGCTGCTGAGGCGCTCGTAGCGACGCTCCATTTCCGCCAGGACGTTTCCGAGCACGATGGCCGCTTCCTTCGGGCTGGAGACGACTGGGGTCAGGAGGTGCGGGATCGACTCGTAGAGCGAGAGCTCGATGCGCTTCGGGTCGATGAGGATCAGGCGCGTGTCGTCCGGAGTGGCGCGGAGGAGAATCGAGCTGAGGATCGTGTTGATGCAGCCCGACTTGCCCGATCCGGTCGTACCGGCGATCAGGAGATGCGGCATTCGCGCGAGGTCGGTCCAGACGGCGCTGCCGGAGATGTCCTTCCCCAGCCAGACGGCGAGCGGGCTCGCCGTCGTCGGCAGCTCGTCGAAGACGTCGCCGAGCGTGACGAGGTTCGGCGACAGGTTCGGTACCTCGACGCCGACCGCCTGCTTGCCGGGGATGGGCGCCAGGATCCGGATCTCTGTTGTTGCCAGCGCGTAGGAGAGGTCGTCCTTGAGCGCCGCGACCTTCGACATCTTCGTGCCGGCCGCGAGCTGGAGCTCGTAGCGGGTGACGCGCGGGCCCGTGATCTCGCCCACCACGCGAGCCTCGATTCCGAAGTCCGCGAGCGCACGGACGAGCGCCTCCGCGACCTGCTCCGTCGGGTGGGCCTTGTCGTTGGCCCGCGCCGGGGAACGGCGGAGCATCGACGGCTCGGGCAGGACGTAGTCCTCCTTCGTCGGGTTCGGTGGGTCGAAGAGCGCTTGCTGGGTCTCCTCCGTCGACTCGTCGTGAAGCGCAACGAGCGGCGGCGGTTCCGCCTGCCCGACGACATCCGGGAAGTCGGAGACGCCGTCCACCGGCGGCTCGAGCTTCCGCGGCCTCAGCGGGATCGGCGGCGGCAGCGGCTCTGTCATCCGTTGCTTGCGCTCGAACGTGCGACGGGCGGCCGTGCGGGCACGGCGCACCGCCGGCCCCGAGCCGCGGACGAGCGCTCCGACCGATGCGCCGGAGAGCAGCAGGACGCCGGCCGTCAGGGCTGTGATGCCGGCTAGGAGCATCCCGGTATGGCCGACGAGCGTCCCGACCACTTCGTCCAGCGCCTGCCCGACATAGCCGCCGTGTCCGCCGAGGACGAGCATCAGTCCGAGCGCGGTCACGACGAGGCCGGTGCGGAAGGGTCGGAGCTCCACGATCGCGCTCCGGCCGAGCATCAGCGTCCCGACGATGACGAGCGCCGCTGGGAGCAGGTAGCCGGCGCCGCCCACGAGCGCCCAGAGCCCGTCCGTGATCCAGCCCCCGGCTCGGCCGCCCTCCCAGCCGAGGTAGACGAGCGTCGCCAGGAAGAGCCCGACCGCGGTCAGGCCGAGGCCGATCAGCTCGGGATGGTGATGGCTTCGCTTCTTCACCGCGCGCTTTCGACGCTTCACGCGTGCGGGCGCGCGAGGTCGGAGCACACGCCTCTTCCGCTTGTGCGCCATGCGCGCGAACTTCGACGGCCCGAGCCTGACCCCTACCCGAGGGAGCTCAGTCGGTCGACGAGCAGCTCGAGGAACGCGTCGCCTTCGATCTCGACGCCGACGTGGGCGTTCGGATCGTTTCCCGTCCGTCGCCAGAGGTCGACGACGGTGCGGCCGCGGCAGAGCTCCGACTGGCAGTCGATCGCCACGTGGCGGTGTGCGGTTTCGACGAGGTCCGGGCGGAAGACGTAAGCGACCGCGACCGCATCGTGGATCGGCGCTCCGTCGAAGCCGTAGGTCTCGGCGTGGAAGCGGGAGAAGAAGTCGTACAGCTCGGCGACCATGCGGCCGGTGCGGCCTGCCGCGCGCAGGCGCTCGGCGTGCTCGTCCCGCATCAGGGCCCTGTGTGTGACGTCGAGCCCGATCATCGTTAGATCGATGCCGCTGGCGAAGACGCGGGCTGCGGCCTCCGGATCGGCCCAGATGTTGAACTCGGCCGCAGGCGTGACGTTGCCCTCCGCGATCGATCCACCCATGAGCACGATCCGCTCCGGCCGGGCGTCCGGGTGGCGTGCGAGCAGGAGGGCGACGTTCGTGAGCGGGCCCGTTGCGACGAGCGTCGTCCCCGTTACTCGCTCCGCAAGGAAGTCGACCGCATGCTGGTCGATGGGCCGTCCTCGGGCGGGCGGCAGGTCCGGCCCGTCGAGGCCGGTCTCTCCGTGGACGTAGGCCGCGACGAACGGCTCGCGGACGAGTGGGCGGTCGGCGCCTGCCGCGACCTCGATGTCGTCTCGGCCGACGAACTCGAGCACGCGGAGCGCATTGGCGGTCGTCTTCTCCAGCGTCTGGTTGCCGGCGACTGTCGTGACCCCGCGCACCTCCAGCTCGGGGCTCGCAAGCGCCAAAAGGAGCGCGATCGCATCGTCGTGCCCCGGGTCGCAGTCGAGGAGGATCGGCGCGGGCATCATCGTGACTCGAGCGCAGAACCCAAGTTACAACTTGTTACAAGGACTGGTTCGCGCTCTGCAGAGCGGCACTTTCCGGCGGGCGGCGGCTCAAGTGACAAGTTGTAACTAGCCCTGGGGCGCAAGGATCGCGTCCACTTCCGTCGCAGTCGGGAGCGATGGTTGCGCGCCCGGACGTGTCGTGGCGATCGCGCCTGCGGCGCACGCGCGCGTGAGCGCCTCGTCCCAGTCCCGGCCTTCGAGGTGCGAGACCACGAGACACGCCGTGAACGCGTCGCCCGCCGCCGTGGCGTCGACTGCGTCGACCCGCGGAGGCGTCGCGCGCGCCACCTCGCTGCCGTTCTCCAGTAGGACCGCGCCCTCCTCGCCGAGCGTCAGGGCGACGAGCTTCCCGCGCGAGTTAACCTCGTACTCGTAGCGGTTGACGACGAGGAGGTCCGGCTCGATGTCGATGGGCTTCGCAGGCGCGGCGTTCAGGCAGAACCAGTCGGCCGACGCCGCGTTCGCCGCCATCGTCTCGACCGGGATCTCGAGCTGGCAGAGGACGTTTCCGCTCGCCACCGCGTCGACCGTGGCGTTCGCGCCCGGGACGACCACAATCTGGTTCTCGCCGTCGGCGGCGACGAGGATCAGCGCGACGCCGGTGTCGCCACGCCGGGAGACGTCGACTTCCACGCTTGCCTCACGCAGACCGGCGAGCGCCTCCTCTGCGAACTGATCCTCCCCGACGGCGCCGAGGAACGTCACCTCCGCACCGAGCCGGGCGGCCGCGACCGCCTGGTTCGCCCCCTTCCCGCCGGGGATTCGCGTAAGCGACGCGTCAGTCAGCGTCTCGCCCGGCCGCGGGAGGCGCTCGACGCGGGCGACGAGATCGAGGTTCGCCGACCCGACGACGGTCAGCCTAGGCTGCAAGCGCGCGAAGATCGTCGAGCGCGCCGTCGAGCAGGTTCTCGCGCAGGTCGAAGAGCCCTGCCCACAGCGAGGAACGGTCAGGCGCGGAGCCGATCCGGACCGCGCTCGTCAGCCCTTCCAGGGCCCGCACGAGCACCGCGAGCTCGAGATAGGCGTGCGCGACCCGGTGAGGAGCGGCGGCAACGCCCGCCCGGTAGAGCACCGGCGCCCACTCCATGAGCTCGGCTGGCCCGGGCTCGCCGTACCAGGAACGCCCCTCGGCGAGATACGGCTCCAGCTCGAGCAGGTACCGCCCCAACGGCCGCTCGAGGCCGGTGATAGCGGTCTCCGCCCGGTCCGCCGCCCGCCGGAGAGCCGCTTGCCGCCGTCCAGGAGTGCAGGGCTGCGCGTCTCCACGCGCCCACCGCTCGAGCAGCCGGCAGAAGGCCAGTGCGGCTACCTCACAGGCCCCGAGCTGCGTGATCAAACGACGGGCCGTCGCCTCCTCTGCCGCGTTCTCGACGAGCGCCGCAGACCAGTCGTGCTTCATACCTCAACTATGACGGGGAGGATCATGGGCCGCCTCCCCGTGCGGTCGTAGATCAGCTGCGCGATCGAATCGTGGAGATGCTCCTGGAGAAGCTTGATCTCGGTCACGTTCTGGCGGAGGAGATCCCGCAGCACCCGGTCGGCCTCCGACTGCATCTCGTCCATCAGCGGACCGGGCTCGGTGACCCCTCGAGAGATCAGCTCCGACCGGCTCTCTGGGACACCGTTTCTGCCGCCGACCGTGGCCACGATGATGAGGATTCCGTCCTCGGAGAGGTGGCGACGGTCCCGAAGGGCCAGGGCCTGCACGTCCCCCACGCCCAGCCCGTCCACGAACGTCACGCCAGTCTCCACACGGTCGACGAGGCGGGCGCCGTCGCGGCTGAGCTCGACGACGGAGCCGTTCTCCGCCAGCACGATCGAGTCGGCGGGCACACCGCCCTCCTGAGCGAGGCGCCCGTGCGCCGCCAGCATGCGAAACTCGCCGTGCACCGGCATGACGTGCTTCGGGCGGACGAGCCCGAGCATCGTGCGCAGCTCCTCCGCGTAGGCATGGCCGGAGACGTGCACCGGCGCGATCTCCTGATGGAGCACCTCGGCGCCGGACTTCGCCAGCTGGTTGATCGAGTCGTGCACGCGAAGCTCGTTCCCAGGAACCGGCTTCGCGGAGATGATCACCGTGTCGCCGCGGTCGACCTCGACCGCCGGGTGGTCGTGGTAGGCGATCCGGGTCAGCGCGGACATCGGCTCGCCCTGGCTCCCGGTGCACAGGATCAGCACCTCGTGGGGGCGGTACTCGCCGAGCTCGTTCGGCCGGATCAAGCTGTCCTCGGGCATGTGGACGTAGCCGAGGTTCCGCGCGATGTTCAGGTTCTTGCGCATGGAACGGCCGACGACGCTCACCTTGCGCCCGGCCTGAACGGCCACGTCGATCGCCTGCTGCATCCGGTGGACGTTCGACGCGAAGCAGGCGACCAGCACCCGTCCCTGGCAGCTGGGGATGATCTGCCGGAACGCCTCACCGACGAGTCGCTCCGAGCCGGTGAAGCCGGGGCGCTCCGCATTCGTGGAGTCGCCGAGCAGCAAATCGACGCCGAGGCTGCCGAGCTCGGCCAACCGTCCGACGTCGGTCCGGACGCCGTCCACGGGCGTGTGATCGAGCTTCCAGTCGCCGGTCGCGAGGACACGTCCGGCGGGGCTCTCGAGCAGGACGGCCACGGAGTCGGGAACGGAGTGCGCGACCCGCACGAACTCCACGCGGAAGGGCCCAATGTCGACAGGCCCGGCCTCCGGCCTCGCCTCTATGAGGTCGGCCGCCTGCAGCAGCCCGTGCTCGTCGAGGCGCGACTGGGCAAGAGCGAGGGTCAGACGAGTGCCCCAGACCTGGGGGATGCGAACCTCGCGGAGCAGGTACGGCAGCGCACCAACGTGGTCCTCGTGGGCGTGCGTGAGGATCACGGCGCGGACGCGGTCCCGCCGGTCGGCCAGATAGGCGAAGTCCGGGAGGATCAGGTCGACGCCGAGGTGCTCGTCGCGCGGGAACGCGAGCCCGGCGTCGAGAACGACGATGTCTTCGCCGAGCTCGAAGGCGGTCATGTTCTTGCCAACCTCCCCGACGCCGCCCAGCGGGATGATGCGCAGGGTTTCTGAAGCCACGACTTGCACTCTAGTCGGGCCGCACCGGCAAAGCCGGCACGGCCTTTCCTGGTCGGCGCCGCCCAGTCGGCGCCTTAGATTGGCGCCGCGACGCGGGCGTGGATGCGCCTGAGGGTGGCCTAAGCTGAGACGGGCTGGAGCGCTCCGAGGCGCTCCAGGCAGGCCCGGATCTGGCTCTGCTCCTCCTCCGTCGCCTCGACGAGCGGCAGCCGGAGGCCGCCGACGTCGTGGCCGAGCAGGTTCAACGCGGCCTTGATCGCAATCGGGTTGACAACGACCTTGAGGATCTCGTAGGCAGGCGCGAGCTCCTCGTCGATCCTGCGGGAGCCTTCGACGTCCCCGGCCCGGAACGCGGTGATCTGCTCCTTCACCTGCGGCCCGACGACGTGGGTGTGGACGCAGATGCCGCCCACCGCGCCCAGCTCGAGGAACGGCTGGATCAGGTTGTCGTCGCCCGCGTAGAGCTGGAGGCCGGTCTCCTCGACGATCCGTCGTGCGTCTTCCATGTCGTCCCAGGACTGCTTGACTGCGACGACGTTCGGAATCTGCGCCAACTCGGCGAGCGTCTCGACCTCGACCTTGACGACGACCCTGGCGGGGATGTTGTAGAAGACGATCGGCTTGTCCGTCACGGCGGCGATCGCCTTCACGTGCTCGAGGATCCCGCGCGGCGGCGGCTTGTTGTAGTAGGGGGTGACGACGAGGAACCCGTCGACGCCGAGGTCGTGCGCCTGCTCTGTCAGGTGGACGGAGTGGCGGGTGTCGTAGGTCCCGGTGCCGGCGATGACCGTGGCGCGGCCGCCGACGACATCCACCGCTGCCGAGTAGAGCTCCATGCGCTCGTCATCGGTGAGCGTGGCCGACTCGCCCGTGGAAGCGGTCACGACGAGCCCGTCGGAGCCGTTCTCGACCAGGAACGCCGCGAGCTCGCGGAACTTCGTGAGGTTGACGGCGCCGTCGGAGTCGAACGGCGTGACGCTCGCGGTCAGGACCTCGCCGAGCACGGATCCGATCTTACTCGGACGCGGCCAGAGTCCTCTCGAAGACGGCCGCGGCCTCCGGGCCGAAGACCGCGAAGACGACGCCCTTCAGCGACGACGGCTCATAGCCGCGCACCGCTGCGACCATGATCCGCGCGCACTCGTCGAGCGGGAACCCGCCGACGCCGGTGCCGAACGCCGGCAAGGCGAGCGACTCCGCGCCGAGCTCGTCGGCGACGCGCAGAGAGCTCTCGGTCGTGCGGCGCACGAGCTCGGCGTTCGTCCGGAGATCCTGGCCCATGACGGCCCCGTGGACGACCCAGCGCGCGGACAGCTGCCCGGCGCCCGTCGCGACGGCATCTCCCACCTCGATCGGCCCGAGCTGGACCGCCTCTCGCTCGATCTCCTCCCCACCTGCCCGCTTGATCGCTCCCGCGACGCCGCTTCCCATCCACAGATGGTTGTTGGCGGCGTTGGCGATCGCGTCGACCTCGAGAGCAGCGATGTCGCCCTCGACGACCTCGACGTTCACAGAAGCGCCTCGAGCCCCACAGTCAAGCCCGGAGGGAGCGTGGGCAGCCGCTCCAGCGCCAGGAGGACGCCGGGGACGTACGCCTCGCGCGAGTACGCGTCGTGCCGAATCGTCAGCAGCTGGCCCTCGCCGCCGAAGAGCACCGCCTGGTGGGCAACGAGGCCCGGGAGTCGCACGGAGTGGATCGGCACGCCGCCGAGCCGCTCGGCGGTCGCCTTCGCAGTGCCCGACGGCGCGTCTTTCTTCTGCTCCGAGTGGAGCTCGATGATCTCGGCCCTGGGGAGGTGCTTCGCGGCTTCTTCGGCCAGCCGCATCATCAGCACGGCGCCGATCGCGAAGTTCGGTGCGTAGAAGAGCGCGACGCCGCGTTCCTCCGCGAGCTGGCCGAGCGCCTCGGGCTCCCAGCCAGAGGTGCCGACCACCGCCGGAATCCCCTGCTCGAGCGCCGACCTGACGTTGCCCTCGACCGCCTCCGGCGCGGTGAAATCGACCATCGCCTCGGCCTCGCCGAGCTCCACCAGCTCGTGCCCCGCCGCCTCGAGCGCGGGGGCGAGCACCGATCCGACCTTTCCGCCGCGTCCGAAGAGGACGATGTTCACGCCGCTGCGGCGGTGAGTGCGGGGCTCACCCGCTCGACGGCGCCGAGAAAGCGCTCCTCGCTAGGGCCGATCCCGGCGGCCGAGAGCCGATCAGGCGCGAGCAGGACTCCGGCCAGCTCGGCCAGGCTCTCCGCCTCGACCGCGTCGATCTCGGCGATGATCCGGTCGAGCGAGAGGAGCTCCGTGTCGGTGATCAACGACTTCCCGAGCCGGCTCATCCGGTTCGAAGTCGACTCCATCGAGAGGAGAAGCCGACCCTTCAGGTTCTCCTTCGCCCGCTCGAGCTCGTCCGGCTTCAGATTTCCAGCGGCGACGTCCTCGATCTGCTCGACGGCGATCGTCAGGCAGTCGTCCAGGTTCTCCTCGCGCGTGCCCACGTAGAGGCCGATCTGCCCCGTGTCGGTGTATTGCGAGGCGAAGCTGTAGACCGCGTACGCCATGCCCCGCTTCTCGCGGATCTCTTGAAAGAGGCGCGAGGACGCAGAGCCACCGAGGATCGCGTCGAGCAGCGAGGCCGCAAAGCGGCGGCGGTCGGAACGGGCGATTCCCGGTGCAGCAAGACACACGTGGTACTGCTCGGTGTCCTTTCGGACGAACCGGACGCTTGGCGGAGGCGGCTTGACGAGCGGCGGACGCACTCGGCGGCCGCGTGCCGGCGGCTCATGCACTTTCCGCTCCGCCTGCTCGAGGAGTCGCACGAGCTCGTTGTGCTCGAGATTCCCAGCCGCGGAGACGACGACGTTTCCGGGCATGTACATCGTGCGGTGGTACGCCGAGATCGCGCGCCGGGAGACCGATGAGATGACCTCGGCTGTGCCGATGACGGGTCGACCGAGGGGATGTGACCCGAACACTGCCTCGGCGATGAGGTCGTGCACGTAGTCCTGCGGCTGGTCCTCGTACATCGCGATCTCCTCGAGCACGACCTCGCGCTCGGCGTCGACCTCGGCGAATGCGGGTGCGAACACCATGTCGCTCATCACGTCGATCGCTGTCTCGAGATGGTGGTCGGCGACCCGCGCAAAAACGACGGTGTGCTCCCGCGAGGTGGCCGCATTCAGCTCGCCGCCCATCCCGTCGAAGACCTCGGCGATCTCCTGCGCCGTGTAGCGCTCAGAGCCCTTGAAGAGCAGGTGCTCGATGAAGTGGGAGACCCCGGCGCGCTCGTCGCGCTCATCGCGGGAGCCGGCGCCGATCCAGTAGCCGATTGCAACGGAGCGGACATGCGCCAGCCGCTCGGTGATGACGCGCTCGCCCGAGTCCAGGTCGGAGAGGACGTACTTCTGCATCGGCGGGATGGTAGTGCGAGGGCGGCTTGCGCCGCCCTCGCATGACCTAGGCCCGGTCCCGTCCGCCGCCGCGGCCGCGGCCTCCGCGGCCCCGGCGATCGCCGCCGTCACGGCGCGGAGGACGTTCCTCCCGCGGGCGCTCCGGCGCGTTCTTGGCACGCTCGATCAGCTCCTCGGGCTGGACGAGCGAGCCATTCTCGTGCTTCGCGACGAGCTTGAGCCCGATGCGACCGCGATCCTTGTCGACCTCCTGGACGACGACGTCCAGGACATCCCCGCGGTTGATCACGTCCTCGATATGGCCGACCCGGCCGGGGCCGACGTTCGAGACGTGGAGAAGGCCGTCCGTGCCCTTCTTGAGCTCGACGAACGCGCCGAACTGCGTCGTCTTGACGACCTTGCCGGTGTAGGTGTCCCCCACCTCCGGCTCCTTCGTCAGCTCGTCGATCGCCTTCATCGCAGCCTCGGCCTTGTCGCCCTCGGTCGCGTAGACGAGGATCGTGCCGTCCTCCTCGATGTCGATCTGCACGTCGTACTCGGCCTCGAGCGCGCGGATCGTCTCGCCGCCCTTGCCGATGACCATCCCGATGAACTCGGGATTGATCTTGATCGTGGAGATGCGGGGCGCATGGCCTCGGAGCTCGGTGCGCGGCTCCGACAGGGCCTCCGCCATCTTGTCGAGGATGAACTCGCGTGCCCGCTTCGCCTGCTCGAGCGCCGAGCGCATGATCTCCTGGGTAACGCCGGTGATCTTGATGTCCATCTGGAGCGCGGTCAGACCATCACGGGTCCCGGCCACCTTGAAGTCCATGTCGCCGAGGTGGTCTTCCGCACCCTGGATGTCGGTCAGGATCACGTAGTCGTCGCCTTCCTTGACGAGACCCATGGCGATGCCGCCGACGGGCGCCTTGATCGGCACGCCGGCGTCCATCAGCGCCAGCGCGGAGGCGCACACGGAGCCCATCGAAGACGAGCCGTTCGACTCGAGCGTCTCCGAGACGATGCGGATCGTGTACGGGAAGTCCTCCGGCCCGGGGATGATCGGCTCGAGCGCCCGCTGCGCCAGCGCACCATGGCCGATGTCGCGGCGCTTCGGCCCCCGCATGAACCCGGTCTCGCCGACCGAGTAGGGCGGGAAGTTGTAGTGGTGCATGAACCGGCGCTCCTGCTCCAGTGACAGGTCGTCGATCCGTTGACCTTCCTTGGCCGTGCCCAGCGTGAGCAGCGAGAGGATCTGCGTCTGGCCGCGCGTGAAGAGCGCCGACCCGTGCGTTCTGGGCGCAATCCCCACCTCGCACTCGATCGGGCGGATCTCCTCGGCGGTGCGGCCGTCCGGCCTCACCTTGTCGACGGCGATCTTGCGCCGGACGAGCTCCTTGTAGATCGCTTCCGCCAGACGCTTGACGTACTGGCGCGTGAGGGCGTCCTTCACGACCGGGGGCTCGCCGTCGACCGTCGCCGGCCCAACAGGGAACGGCAGCTCGACCGTCTCGACGATCCGATCGAAGAGCAGGTGGCGCTTTGCGGAGCGCAGCTCCTTCGAGTCCTGCTCGGCGTCGGTGAGCTCGCGAAGGGCGTCCTCGAACTCGCGCCGGACCGGCTCCTCGACGGCGGCCATCCGCTCACGGTCGAGGATCATCTCGAGGCTCGACTTGTACTGAACCTGCTTGACGATGTCGTCCTCGGTCGAGGTCATGTCGATCGGGGCAGACTCCTCGCCCAGGATCTCCTCGACCGTCGCGGCCGCTTCGCGGAGGCCGTCAGCCAGAATCCGCTCGCGGATCCGGCTTCCGTAGCGCTCTTGCAGCTCCTCCGTGAGCTCGGTGTCGAGCCACTTCGGCTTGCCGGCCTGCTCGCGCAGCTGCTCCTGCACCTCGCAGATGCGGATGATCTCGGCGTGCGCCCGCTCGAGCGCCTCGAGCATCAGGTCCTCCGGGATCTCCTCTCCGCCTGCCTCCACCATCGTCAGGCCGTCCTTCGTGCCGACGACGACGAGATCGAGCGCGCTCTGCTCCTCGCTCTCCTCGAGCGTGGGATTGACGACCAGTTCGCCGTCGATCTGGCCGATGCGGACAGCGCCGACCGGGCCGATGAACGGCAGCGGGGAGATCATCAACGCCGCCGAGGCGCCGTTGATGCAGAGGATGTCGTGCGGGGTGACCATGTCCGCGGAGAGGACGGTGCAGATCACCTGCACCTCGTTCTTGAAGCCCTTCGGCCAGAGCGGCCGGATCGGGCGGTCGATCATGCGGGCGGTCAGGATCGCCCGCTCCGTCGGCCGGCCTTCGCGCTTGAAGAAGCCGCCGGGGATCTTCCCGGCCGCGTACATGCGCTCCTCGACGTCGACCGTTAGCGGGAAGAAGTCCGCGCCCTCGCGCGCCTCCATCCGGCCCTGGGCTGTCGAGAGGACCATCGTCTCGCCGGAGCGAACGACGACGGCGCCGTCGGCCTGCTTGGCCAGCTTGCCGGTCTCGAACGTGATCTCTTGCCCACCGATCTCGACGGAGACCGACGTGGGCCCTGCAACTGCGATGCTCATTGTTCCTCCACTCTTCGTGGAGAGTGGAGGTTTGAACCAGCGCCTCCACGGAGGAGCTCGCTCAAACTTCCACCCTCCTGCTTCGGGTCTTCGACTACCTCCGGAGACCCAGCTCCTTGATCAGTGCTCTGTAGCCCTCGAGATCCTTGCGCTGGAGGTAGTTCAGGAGCCGCCGGCGTTGCCCGACCAGCTTGAGCAGCCCGCGCCGCGAGTAATGGTCCTTCGCGTGCGTCCGCAGATGCTCGGTCAGCTCGTTGATGCGCGCTGTGAGTAGCGCAATCTGCACCTGCGCGGAGCCGGTGTCCGCCTCTCCGCGGCCGTGCTTGCCGATGATCTCCTGTTTCGCTTCCTTGCTGAGGGTCATTCAGCCTCCTTCACACAACGAATCCGCAGTTCCCGCCGTCATGCGGAAGCGGCATGAACAGCCGGATCTGCGGGCCCGGTTAGGGTAGCAGCGCATGCGCGCCGCTGTCGCTGCCGGACACCCGGCGACCGTCGACGCCGGGATCGAGATCCTCGAGGACGGTGGGAACGCGGCCGATGCCGCGGTGGCCGCGTCGCTGGCCTCCTGCGTGGCCGAAACGGTCATGACCGGGCTCCTCGGCGGCGGGCACGCGGCGATCTTCTGGGAGGGCGAGGTGCGGATGCTCGATTTCTTCTGCGCGGTGCCCGGCCTTGGGGCGGAACGGCGCGAGGTCGAGCTCCTCCAGCTCGAGGTGCCCTTCGGAACGGAGCTCATTCACTACGCCGTTGGAATCGGCTCCTGCGCGGTTCCAGGCGTCCTTCCCGGACTGCACGAGCTCTGGCGCGCTCGTGGAAGCCTTCCCTGGCCGCGCCTGGTCGAGCCGGCGTCGCGACTGGCACGCGAGGGGGTCGAGATGCCGCCGGCGCATGCCTCCTGCCTCGCGATGCTCGCGCCGGTGATGACGATGCGCGAGGGCGCGCGGATCTACTCGCCGGAGGGGCGCCTGCTCGAGGCGGGCGAGCGGCTCGAGCAGCCGGGGCTCGTTCGCGCGCTCGAGCTCGTCGCCGACGAGAGCGCCGCGAGCCCGACGCTGCAGGACGCACTCCTTGGGCTGATGGAGGAGCGCGGTGGTCTCGTCACTCGGGATGACCTTTCGTCCTATCGGGCTGAATGGCTCGAGCCGGTGACGATCGACCGTCGTGGGCTCCGGCTCAGCTCACGGGCGGCGCTCTTGAGCCCGCTGCCGGTGCTCACCTGCTTGAACGGGACCGATCCCGTGACGATCGCCAGGGCTCTGCGCGGCGGCGAGGGCGACGGGGACACGACCAACCTCGTGGTCGTGGACGGGGACGACAACGCGGTTGTCCTGACGACGAGCCTCGGCCTCGGCTCGGGTGACTGGCTCCCAGGCCTCGACATGCACCTGAACAGCATGCTCGGCGAGGCCGATCTGCTCGTTCGCGACCTGACCGCTGGTGAGCGGATGGCGAGCATGATGTCGCCGTCGATCGGACTGGACGGCGACGGCCTTGCGCTGGCGATCGGAGCCGCCGGAGGGACGCGGCTCCGGAGCGCGCTCGTGCAAGTGATGCTCGGCGTTCTCGACGAGGGCTTGAGCCCAGGCGAGGCCGTGGAGCGCCCCCGTCTCCACCCCACCGACAGCGTGGTCCAGCTGGAGCCAGGCTTTTCGGACGACGTGCCGGCGGCGCTGGAGGCAGCCGGCTTCACGGTTCGTGTCTGGTCGGCACGCCACCACTATTTCGGCGGCGTTAGCCTCGTCAACCGGACCGGCGCCGCCGGCGATCCACGACGAAGCGGAGCTGCAGCTCACCCTGACTGACCGGCAGAGCGTCCGGCACCCAGCCGACGTAGCCGCAGACCGGACAGCCGGGGTTGGCAGAGACCATTCCGCCCGTCGCGGGCTTCACATATGCGTTGCCGCAGCTCAGGCAGCGGACTCGCTCTAGCCCGTGAACTCGCATATGAACTGAGATCCCGCAAAGAGCGGAAACTTGCGGCCTTGCGCCGACGTTTGATGGACCGCGTGTAGGGAAGAACGCGGTCCGTCTGCGGGGGTTCACAACGGAAGGAGCTACCCAATGAAGGGTGTCATTGCAGCCGTCGTGGCGGCAGCCCTCATCGCGGCGACAGGCGCGACAGCGGCGCTGGTTGTGACCAGCGCGAACATCAAGAACGGCACGATTCAGCTCGTCGACATCAGCAAGTCGGCGAAGAAGGCGCTCAAGGGTCAGCGCGGCCGGCGAGGGCCGGCCGGGCCACGTGGGCCGCAAGGCGCCAAGGGGGACAAGGGTGACCAAGGTGCCCTCGGCCCGAAAGGCGACAAGGGGGACAAGGGGGACAAAGGCGACAAGGGCGACACCGGCCCTTCGGTCGGCACGTTCGGTCCTGTTCCCCTCGAGGATCAGCCGGACAACGGCTGCGCCGATGCTGACGGACAGGTCGTCTGGGCGCTTACCGACGAGGATCGCTTCTTCGTCGTCGAGCCGGCCCAGGATGGAACGGGTTACTTCGTGACTCGGTACGACGTGCATGGGACGTTCACCACGATCCCGGGCCGGGAGCAACCGGGCTGCACGGACGAAGGCACGTTCGACATCAGCCAGCACCGGAACCTGGAACGGCGTTTGGACGCGCAAGGTCACAAGCGACATGGCCGGATTCGACTACAACCCCGACGCTGAGATGCCGGCCTCGGGGACATGGCCGGACTTCCTGACGGCGTTCTTCGGGCTTGATCCTGGTGCCGACCCGCCGACCACCTCATACGAGTTCGACTACTACAACGACTGCGGAGACCACTGGCGAGACTCGTTCTACGGCGGGGCGTCCATCGGTTCCGGCACGATCGACGACTGCTGACAAGACAGTCTGCGCTCGGGCGCCGGTCGGGAGATCCCGGCCGGCGCCCGGCGCGCTTACACCGGGCGCTGGGCGACCTTCGCAGCCTCCACGTCGCGGCCAATCTGGTCGATGAGCTCCTGCTCCGACGCAAACGCACGCTCGTCCCGTAGCCGCTGCCAGAGCTCGATCACGAGCCGCCGGCCGTAGAGATCGCCTTCGAAGTCCAGGAGGAACGCCTCGACGCGGCGCTCTTCGCCGCCGTAATGCGGGTTGACGCCGATCGAGACCGCCGCACGGTTCTCCCCCGCCTTCCCGGCGTAGATGCCGTAGGCCGGCACGAGCAGGTCGGCCGCAGCTGCCAGATTCGCAGTTGGATAGCCGAGCGTGCCGCCTCGCGCCTCGCCTGCGACGACTGTCCCCTCGATCTCCGGCGGGCGCCCGAGCAGCTGAGCGGCCCCCTCGATCTCGCCCGCGGCGAGCAGCTGTCGGATCCGGCTGGACGAGACGCCCTCGACGATCGGCACCGGACGGACGTCAAACCCGAGCTCGGCGAGGGTCTCCAGATCGCCGGAGCGGCCGCGGCCGAAACGGAAGTTCTCGCCCGCGGCGATCACCGTCGCACCAAGCGGCCGGAGCACTGACTCGGCGAACTCTTCGGGCGTCTTCAGCGCGAGATCGGACGTGAAGGGAACGACGAGCACGTCGTCCACGCCCAGCTCCCGAAGCAGCTCCAACCGCCGCTCGAGCGTCGTGAGCAGCTCGACGCGGTTCCCGAGCGCAGTCCGGGGATGCGGATCGAACGTGACAACCGTCGTCGGCAGCTCCGCGGCCCGGGCCGCCTCGATCACACGCCGATGCCCGCGGTGGACGCCGTCGAACGTTCCGATTGCGACAGACCTCGCCTCAGTCAAGGGCGGCAAGAGCATCGTCGGGCGGGATGATCCGAGACTGGTCGGCGTCCTCGACGAGAAAAGGCCCCACTTCGGTGCGGCGCAACGTCCGGCAGTGACCACCGAGCTCGTCCGCAATCGATCGGACGTAGGTGCCCGAGCCGACGAGCAGATCGAGCACGGCGCTACGCCCGTCGTAGGAAACGAGGTCGAGCGAGTGAATCGTCGAGCGCCGGATCGGCATCTCGACCTCCTCCCCACGCCGGTGCAGGCGATAGGCGCGCTCGCCGCCGACCTTGACGGCCGAGGCCGCCGGCACGCGCAGCTCCACCTCACCGCGCAGAGCGGCGAGCTGCCGCTCGAGCTCCTCCGGAGAAGGCGGCTCGCGCTCCTCGAGCACCTCTCCCTCGGGATCGCCGGTCGTCGTTCGAGCGGACAGGTCGACTTCGGTCACGTAGCGCTTGTCGAGCCCCACGAAGCGCTGGGCGAGCTTGGTCGACCGCCCGAGAAGCACGAGCAGAAGGCCCGTCGCGAAGGGATCCAGCGTGCCGGCATGTCCGGCGCGGGCACCGGTGCGCTCGCGAAGATCTCGAACCAGCGCGAACGACGACGGGCCGGCCGGCTTGTCCACCAGCACGAGACCGGACGGATCAAGCCCGCGCGGAGGCACGGGCGTCAAGGTACTGCTGCCGAAGGAAGTCGACGATCTGCGGAATCTCGAGCGCCGAGGAGAATCCGGCCGCCTGGCGGTGGCCGCCGCCGTCACCGGAGGCTCTGGCGATGGCGGAGACATCCAGCTCGTCGGAGCTCGAACGCAGGCTCACGCGTCGCGCCGGGCGGCCCGGCGCGGGCGGCTCCCGGATCAGCGCCGCCATCTCGGCGCCTTCGACCGCTCGAAGGAAGTCGATGATTCCCTCCGAGTACGGCTCAGCCGCCCCGACCTCGGCGAAGTCGGTCTTCAGGAGGTAGGAGACGACGAGACCCCCGCCCTCGTAGACCTGGGCCCGCTCGAGCGCCCGAGCCAGGAGCTTCAGCTTCGCGAGCTGGACGGATTCGTAGACGCTCTGAAAGACGCGACGCACGTTGGCTCCGGCCTCGACGAGCTCGGCGGCGAGTCGCAGCGCCTTCGGGGTCGTGTTCGCGTACTGGAAGCGGCCGGTGTCGGTCACGAGCGCGACGTAGATGGCCTCGGCGATCTCGGGCGTCAACGCGACGTCGAGCTCGCGGATCAGGTCGCGAAGGATCTCGCCGGTCGACGAGGCGTCGGGGACGACCAGGTTCACCTGCCCGAATCTCGAGTTGTCGTGGTGGTGATCGACATTGAGCACGAGCGGCGCCGACTCCAGCGCCGCCTGCCCCTCCCCCAGCCGGCTCTCGTTCGCGCAGTCCAGCGCGAAGAGCACGCGTTCGCCTGCGTCGTCGGGGAGCTCGCGCCGCAACTCGTCCAGCGGCATGAATTTGTACTCCGCGGGAAGCGGCGCCTTGCCGGAGAGGTACATGACGGAGTCCTTGCCGAGCTCGTCGAGCACGAGCTTGGCGGCGAGGATCGATCCGAGCGCGTCCCCATCGGGATTCTCGTGTGTGATGAGGAGAAAGCGGTCGTTTGTGCGCAGCGCGTCGGCGACGGCTGTCAGATCACTCGTCGGCGGTGGGGCGAGCTCATCGATCAGGTGAGACATCCGGACGCCGCGCTCGACGGAGTCATCGTATTGGAACGTCAGCTGGGGAGTCCGTTTCATTCGGAGCTCGCTGGCGATCCGTCCCTGGAGCACGCCGTGCGCAGCCTCGAGCCCCTCCAGCGTCTGCTCGCGCTTCTTCTGCGAGCCCAGGACGCTGACGAAGACCTGTGCCTGACGAAGGTCCGCCGAAGTCTTGACACCGGTCACGGTGACGAACCCGATCCGAGGATCGCGGAGCTCTCCGACGGCCTCGGCCAGGACTTCCTGCACCGCCGCGTTGACTCGTCGCATGCGATCACTCACCGGGCACCACCACCTCGCGCTCGACCCCGACGAGCTCGTAGTCCTGGCCGTTGAGGAAGCGAACCGCCTCCTCGAGCAGCTGTGCGGCCTCTCCGTGCTCGCGGGCGACGCAGGCCACGGTCAGGCGGCTGCGCTGCCAGAGCTCGTGGTGATCGACCTCGGCTACGGCCGCGCCGAAGCGGTTCTGAAGCTGCGCCTTGGCGGACTTGACGTGCTTGCGCTTGCCCTTCAGCGACCCCGCCTCTGGGAAGTGCAGCTCGACCGTGAGGATGCCGACGTAGCCGGCGCCCATGGAGGGCTAGATGGTTGGTGCCACGAGATCGCAGGTTCGGGGCGCGAGCTGGCCGCTCTGGGGCGCGGCGGCGAGGCGTTGCCGATGCCCGAAGGCATCGGTGACGACTCGGCGGCGTGAAGCGCACGCGCCGGGCGGCGGCCCGCTCGCGGGCCGGTGGCCGGTGCGGGAGCGGCCCAGACGCGTCAGATCGTGCATCCGGACGCGCGAGATCGTGGCATCAGCCATCTAGGACTCGGATGCCGTGGCGGCCGGCTCCGGCGCCGGCGCGCTGAGGTCGGTGCGCTCGACCTGCCTGGTCTCATAGACCTCGAGCACGTCGCCCTCCTTCACGTCGTTGAAGCCCTGGAGGAGGATCCCGCACTCGAAGCCTTCCTCGACCTCGCGGACGTCGTCCTTGAAGCGCTTGAGCTGGGCGATCGAGGTCTCGTGGATCACCGTCCCGTCGCGGACGACACGCACCTGGGCATTGCGGCGGACGACTCCGCTCGTGACATACGAGCCGGCGATCGTCCCGAGCCGTGAGACGCGGAAGAGCTGCCGGACCTCGGCTTCGCCGATCGTCTGCTCGGTCGTGACCGGCGCGAGCATGCCGACGAGCGCCTGCTCGATGTCCTCGGTCAGGCGGTAGATGACGCGGTAGGTGCGGATCTCGACGCCCTCCCGCTCGGCGAGTACCCGCGCCTCGGCGTTCGGGCGCACGTTGAAGCCGACGACGAGCGCATTCGATGCCGCGGCGAGGTTGACGTCGCCCTCGGTGATGCCGCCGACGCCGCGGTGGATGACCCGCACGCGAACCTCCGGATGCTGAATCTTCTGGAGCTCGGAGACGGCGGCTTCGACCGACCCGTCGACGTCGCCCTTGAGGACGAGGTTCAGATCCTGGATGCCGCCCTCCTGCATCTGCGCGAAGAGCTTCTCGAGCGACACGCCGGCGCCGGCGGCAGCAGCCAGCTGCTCGCGGCGGAGGCGCTCGCCACGGTTCTGGGCGAGGTGTCGGGCACTGCGCTCGTTCTCGACGACGCGGGCCATTTCTCCGGCGGGCGGTGGATGGTCGAAACCGAGGATCTCGACCGGGTCGCCCGGGCCGGCCTCTCTCAGCTTCTCGCCGCGGAAGTCGTAGAGGGCGCGTACGCGACCCCAGGCGTCGCCGGCGACGATCGCATCGCCCACACTGAGCGTTCCGCGATGGACGAGCATCGTCGCGGCGGGGCCACGGCCAACGTCGAGCCGCGACTCGATGATCGGGCCGGACGCCTCTGCGTCGGGGTTGGCGGTGAGGACGAGCTCGGCGTCGGCGACGAGCAGAACCTTCTCGAGCAGATCGTCCAGGTTCTGCTTCTGCTTGGCCGAGACGTCGGAGAACTGGGTCGTTCCGCCCCATTCCTCGGGCTGGAGCCCTTCGGCGGCCAGGTCGCCGCGGACCCGGTTCGGGTCGGCGTCGGGCACGTCGATCTTGTTCACGGCGACGACGATGGGCACCTCGGCAGCCCTCGCATGCGAGATCGACTCCCTCGTCTGGGGCATGACGCCGTCGTCGGCGGCCACGACCAGGACGGCGATGTCCGTCACCTTCGCGCCGCGGGCCCGCATCGCAGTGAATGCCTCGTGACCGGGGGTGTCCAGGAACGTGATCTTCCGGCCGTCGTGCTCAGCCTGGTAGGCGCCGATGTGTTGCGTGATGCCGCCTGCCTCGGTCTCGACGACCGCCGTCTCGCGGATGGCGTCGAGCAGCGTCGTCTTGCCGTGGTCGACGTGGCCCATGATCGTGACGACCGGCGGGCGCGGTTTCAGCGTCTCCTCCGCATCGTCGTACGACTCCGGCTCCTCGTCTTCCTCGGCCGCGTGCTTGATCGTCACCTCGCGCTTGAACTCGGTCGCGATCAGCTGGACGGCCTCGTCCGACAGCGACTGGGTGATGGTGACCATCTCCCCCAGCCCCATCATGATCTTGATGATCTCCGCGACCGGCTTCCCGAGCGCCTGCGAGAGCTCCTTGACGGTGACGCCCGACTGGACGGTGACGGGACCGGTCGGCTGAACGACCTCGCGAGGCTGCTTCGGCTTGACGTCGGTGCGATCGCGGGCCTGGCGCGAATCAGGGCGCGGCCTGGCCGCCTGCGAGTCGATGACGACGCGGCGCTTGCGGCGGCCGGCCTGCGCCTGGCGCGGCCGGATGGGCCTGTTTGGACGGTTTTGATCAGCCATGGTCAGCGGTCAGTGTAGAGCGAGTGGAGGTCTTGATCGATTCGGACGGTGCGCCTGAGCGTGCGGTTGAACGCCTTGCTCGCGAGCGCTCGTTCGAAGCAGGCAAGCCTACGGCAGGTGTAGGCGCCGCGGCCCGGATCGGTCGGCCCTAGCGCCAACTCGCCGTCCCGCGCGACGAAGCGGAGCAACTCGTCCTTCGGAGCCTTCCGGCCGCACCCGACGCACGTTCGAATCGGGTCGTTGCTCTCAGGCCGCGCCCTGGTCTTCCCCTTCGTCCGCGCTCGCGCGCGCCGCGACCTGCTCCTGGCCCTGCTCTTCCTCCGGCTCCTCCATCGGCTCGGCGCCGGCGACCGGGACGGCCTCCTCGACCGTCTCGCCACGGGCCTCACGCTCGGCCAGTGCGGCGTGCGCCGGGATGCCGCAGAAACGCGTTCCCGGGATCGCCGCGTTCGGGCAGCGCTTGCCGTTCGAGAGAATCGCCGCGCAGCGACCCGAGAAGTCCTCGCCGGCCTGGCCGCCGGCGAACGCGGCCTCGGCCTCGGCCGCCGCGAACTCGGCCTCGGACTGGATGTCGACCTTCCACCCCGTCAGGCGCGCGGCAAGCCGGGCGTTCAGGCCCTCTTTGCCGATTGCGAGAGCGAGCTGGTCCTCCGGGACGATGACCGTCGCCTCCTTGGTCTCGTCGTCGATGTAGACCTCCCGGACCCGGGCCGGCGACAGCGCTTTCGCGAGGAAGCGCGCGGGCTCGGTGTTCCAGGGGATGATGTCGATCTTCTCGCCGCGCAGCTCAGAGACGACCATGCGCACCCGCGAGCCGCGCGGGCCGACGCAGGCGCCGACCGGGTCGACGCCCTGGGTGTGCGAGACGACGGCGATCTTCGAGCGATAGCCCGGCTCGCGAGCGACGCCGCGAATCTCCACCAGGCCGTCCGCGATCTCCGGCACCTCGAGCTCGAACAGCGTCTTGATCAGCTCGGGATCGCGCCGGGAGAGGATCACCTGCGGGCCCTTCGTGCCCGACCGGACCTCCGTGATCACGGCCTTGATCCGGCTCCCCTGCTCGTAGCGCTCGCCGTCGACCTGCTCGGAGCGCGGCAGAAGCGCCTCGACCTTGCCGAGGTCGACCAGGATGTTGTTGCGGTCCCCGGCCTGCTGGACGATGCCCGTCACGACTTCGCTCACGCGATCGACGTACTCCTCGTACATGATTTGGCGCTCCGCTTCGCGGATCCGCTGCTGGATCACCTGCTTCGCGGTCTGCGCGGCGATGCGGCCGAAGTTCTCCGGCGTGACGTCCTCGCGGCGCACCTGATCCTCCGGCACCTGCGACCAGTCGATCTCGAGGTCGTCGTCGGTGATCAGCGTGTGCTGCTTCTCCCCGGTCTCGTCCTCGATGCGCTCGAGATCGTCGATGGCCTGCTCACGCGCCTCGTCGAGCAGGCGCTCCTCGAGGTCCTTGGGCATATGGATCGCGAAGACGCGGAAGTCTCCGTTGTCGTCGATCTCGACCGTCGCGTGGCGATACGCGCCCGGCGTCTTCTTGTAGGCGGCCAGCAGCCCGTCGCGAAGCGCGTCCACGAGGATCCCGCTCTCGAGACCTCGCTCACGCTCCAGCTCGCGGACCGCCTCGATGATCTCGCGGCTCATGTCACCCTCTCCTCGATCAGATTGCCCCGCACGATGGCGTCGTACGGAATGACGTACTCCTCATCGTCGGTCTCCACCCGGACTCCGGCCGGGGTCGTTCCGACGAGCTCTCCCTTGAATCGCTTGCGTCCCTCGATGTCATTCGACGTGCGGAGCGCGACGCGCCGCCCCACCGCCCGCTCGAAGTGGGCGGGGGTGCGCAGCGGCCGCTCGACGCCCGGCGAGGACACATCCACCGTGTAGTCGCGCAGATACGGGCGGAGGACGTCCGTGACCCGCGCACAGAGCGCGTGGTCGACCTGCCGTGGATGGTCGATGAACACGGTGAAGCGCTCGGGCCCCGAGAGCTCGAGTGCAAGCACCTCCACTCCGGGGATTGCGTTCTCTACCTGCGGTGCGATCTCCCGGAAGAGCGTCTTCTCCTTGTCATAGACGTTGGTCAACTGCTGCTCCTAAAAAAAACGGGCGCGACGCGCCCATTTCTCCGAACCGGTGAAATGTGGTGTTTGCAGGATAGCAAGGTCGCTCGGCGCGATAGGCTCGGCGGAGGCGATGAGCCTGGAGCGACAGCGGTTCAGGAGGCTCGAGGGCCCGGGCGGCGTGCGCGAGGTCGTGAGCATGGTCGACGAGGCCACCGACGAGCCCGCGCAGCGGAACACGCTCATGGTCGCGATGAACGAGCCGGGGCGAGTCATCTGCGCCTGGAACCGGGAGCTCGGCGGGCAGCTGCGCTCCTGGATCCGCGCGGTCTCGCGCCTGTAGTCAGCGCGAGATCCCAACGCCCTTACTCGAGGATGATCGTCACAGGCCCGTCATTGACGATCGAGACCTCCATGCGTGCGCCGAAGACACCCGTCTGAACAGGCACGTCCAGTTCGCGGAGCGCCTGGCAGAACCGCTCGTACAGATTCTCGGCCTGCTCGGGCGGCGCCGCGTCACTGAAGCTCGGGCGGTTGCCCTTGGCGGTATCCGCGATCAGGGTGAATTGACTGACGACCAGCGCCTGTCCGTCGACGTCGACCAGCGAGCGGTCGAAGCGGCCGTCCTCGTTCTCGAAGATCCGAAGACGCGCGACGCGGCCCGCCAGGCGCTCGGCCTCCGCCTCTCCGTCATCCCGAGCAACGCCGAGGAGGACGCACAGCCCCGCGCCGATCTCACCCACGACCTCGCCTTCGACCACGACCCGCGCCGACGAGACGCGCTGGACGACGGCCTTCACCGCCTAGCCGAGGTTTTTGATCCGCTCGTCGTAGTGGTCGGTGCCCGGCTTGAGCGAGCTCGCGAGCTTGTAGTGGCCGTTCGCCTCCGCGTCCCGGCCCAGCTTCTCCAGCGAGCGGCCGAGCGCGTAGTGCGCGTAGTCGTCGGTCGGCGAGATCTCGAGCATCGCGCGGAACTCGCGCTCCGCCTCCTCCCAGCGCTGGATGCGGAAGTAGGCGATGCCGAGCGCCTCGCGGATGGACGCCTTGTCCGGCTCTCGCTTCTTCGCCTTCTCCAGGGCCACGGTGGCCTGCGCCGCCCTCCCTTTGCGGAGATGCGCGCGGCCCTGTTGGAAGAGGTCGTAGGTCTCACTCATCGGTCTCGCTCTCAAGGTAGACGAAGTTGTGGATCACGACGTCGGCCGGCTCGGTCAGTTGCCGCAATGGCCCGAGCTCGAGCGTCTTCACCGCCGAGCCGGCGCGCTCAAACGCCTCGAGCAGCTCGAACGGCGGGCCGGAAAGCTCCTCCAGCTGCGGGAGCAGGCCGGGACCGACGCCCCAGAGCGGCGGCGCCATCGCACTGTCCGCGCCGGATTCCTCCCATTCCCGCGTGAAGCGACCAACGTCTCCAGGCGAGTAGACGGTGTCCGCCACGGACACGACAAAGGGCGCGCGTGCTCCTACTTCCATCGCTCGCAGCACCGCGTCGGCAGAGCCGAGCGGCTCGGGTTGCTCGGCGAAACGGACGTCCAGCCCGTCGAGCAAGAGGCGAATCTGGTCGCCGAGGTGGCCGACGACGACGGTGACCGGCTCGAGCTCCGCCCGCTCGAGCTCGCGGAGGAGCGTCGCGATCACCGGCTTTCCGTCGATCGGCAGGATCGACTTCGGCCAACGCTCGGTCAGCGGACGCAGACGCCGCCCCTCGCCGGCGGCGATCACGACGGCTTCCACTGCTATGACGAGCCGAACCCGAGCGAGCGGAGCGAGAGCAGCCCGCGCAGCTTCGCTCTGGCGCCCAGCCTGCGGCGCAGGCCGCTCCGGACCGTCCGGAGCTCTTTGCGCGCCTGGGCAGCCGCGTCCGCCGAGCCCTCGTCCGGCCCGTAGCGGGCGGCTGCCAGCGCCTCGGCGAGGCGGTCTCCGCGAATCCCCAGGGAACGGTCGAGCTGCATGCCGACCTCGTCCGGTGTCGCGCTCTCCGACACCGGCAGCCGCTGGTCGACGAGGTAGTCGACGAGCTCGAGTCGCACGGCGCCGGCCAAGCGGCGCGGGTCGTCCGTCAGGTAGCGCAGGCGCCGCCGGACGAACTTCACGAGCCAGAGGGCAGCTGTGAGAACGGCGCCGATCACCGCGAGGAGACCGATGAGGCTGCCGCCCCCGCGATCACCTCCGCCGGTCGACCCACCGGGGTCTCTGGCCGGCGCACGGCCTCCTGGGTCGAGACCCCGCGGGCCCGTGCTGCGATTCCCGCCGAGGTTTCCGAACTGCGTCCGAAGGATCTCTAGGCCGAGAGCCGTGGTGGCGGCGCCGAAGGCACTCCTCGCTCCGGAGACGTCGAAGAAGAGCGACGACGCCGTGTACGAGCCGCGGAGCCTGCCGCGGCCCGGTGTCGGATCGAACGGGAGCCAGCCGTAGCCGTTGAACCAGACCTCGACCCAGGTATGGGCGTTCGTGTCGGCCACGGTCCACTCGCCGTCGCTCGCGTTGTACCGGCCGCTCGTGAAGCCCGCGCCTACTCGCGCTGGGATGCCGAGGTAGCGAAGCATCAACGCCATGGCGCCGGCGAAGTGTTGGCAGTAGCCGCGCTTGTGGTTTTCGACGAAGGCGACGAGTGGCGGCACGCCTCGGTTCGCCGGCGGATGCTCGTCGTAGCGGAAGCCACCGCCTGTCCGGAACCACGCCTCAAGGGCTACAGCCGCGGCGTAGGGGTTCCGTGGGCGGCCGACCACGCGGAGCGCAGTGTCGTACAGCGGCTCGTAGGCGGCGATCTGGCGGTCATGGAACAGCTCGCGCATTGCCGCATCTCGGCCGGGTGTCCCGAACGGCGGCGCGGTGCCGCGGATTGAGCCGATGCCGAGGTAGCTCCCTGCGGACACCTCGTCCGGATAGATCGGCTTCGACTTGACCAGATCGCGCGGGCTGGGTTGCCGGACGTAGCTCCAGACCTTGTAGCGCTGATCGCGATGCAGCCGCGAGATGTAGGCGACGCCCGGGTAGTAGTCGTCGGCTACGCCCGACTGGAAGGCGATCGGCACCGTCGCGCCGACGAGATGAGTGTCCCGGAGCGCACGCACCGTCACCTCCTGCTCCATCCACTGCGAGTCGAGGGCTCGCGGAGGCAGAAACGCGTCGTCGGAGAGAACGTCGCGATCCCCGTCCGGCACACTCGGGATGATCGAGAGCGCGTCGTCCTTCCAGTGGTCGTCGATGAACGTGTCGAGCGTCGTCGCGCGCCAGTAGGGAGCGCGTTGCGAGGCCTTGATCGTCAGGACGGTCGTCGGACGTTTCGGGAAGTTGATTCCGCTGTAGTTGGCGTCCCAGACGTAAGAGACGCTGCGGCCCTTGTCGGGGCGGGTGTACGGCTCCCACCGCTCCCAGTTCAGGAACCCACCCTTGGCGACGGCGGGCGAGCCGGCCGCGATCAGCGCCACGATGACGACGCCGGCGCCGACCAGCGCCGTCTGGCCGCTGCCGCGTCCCGCTCCCGGCCGAAGCGCGGCGAGCAGGAGGAGCGACGCGACGAGCAGGAGCACGCCGCGAGCGGTCGAGGGAGCGTCCCGGATCAGGGTCACGGGCCAGGCCGCTCCGGCGAACGTCAGCGCGCTGGCGAGGACCGGCCGTCGGCGGGCGATGGCAAGCGACGCGCCAAGCGTGAAAGCGAAGGCCGCGAGCAGCAGGACGCCGTGCATGCGTGGGCGATCGATCGGGTCAAAGGGAATCGTGACGTCGTAGTAGTCGAGGAAGCCGTTCCAGATCCCCGAGAAGAAGGGCCCGACGAAGTTGTGGTCGCCGTCGAAGGGTCGCGCGTCGAGCGGCGACAGGCCGAAGGCCAAGCGGGTGACCACGAGGAAGGCGCCCGCGGCGGCCAGGAGTTGGAGCCGCCGGCGGGAGATCAGCGCCACGCCGATCCCGAGCGCAACGACAAGCGTGATCTCGCGGCTTTCAGGAGGCGATTCGAGCTGGCTCCAGCCGGTCGCGATCAGCAATCCCGGTAGGAGACAGAGGAGCGCTGTCCTAGCCAAGGGCCACCCGCTCCGGAGCCGGGCCGAGGACGGCGCGTAGGTCGTCCTTCCGGTGGACGACGGCGACCGGCACCCCGGATGCCTCCAACCGCAGCACGGCGGCCTCCACTCCGACCGCGCGACGCTCGCGCCCGCCGAAGCTCGGGACGTCGACGTAGACGACCGAGACGTGCTGGTGGCCCGCCGCGCGCCCCAGCATCGCCTCGACGAGCCCCGGGCGCAGCGCCGGCGTCACGACAACGAGGTCGCTGGCCCGGGCTGCATCGCCCGTATCGTCGGCGAGGAAGGCCTCCAGCGGCCTGCGGCCGGTCTGCTCCGCAGCAGCCATCGCCTCCATCGCGCGCGGCCAGTCGCGTTCGTACGAACGCACCGAGATCGTCTCGGGGGCAACGCCGCTCGTCACGAGCAGGCGCGAGTGGCGGCCTCGCCGCGCATGCGCCCAGAGGATCGACCCGGCGGCGCGCACCTGCGCGTCGAAACTGGAATCGGGAGGCGTGCCGCCGCCGAAGCCGCTCT
The DNA here is from genome assembly GCA_963842235.1 of uncultured Actinomycetes bacterium. Taxonomy (GTDB): domain Bacteria; phylum Actinomycetota; class Thermoleophilia; order Gaiellales; family Gaiellaceae; genus JACDAN01. Next base: position 1,049,907 of record CAWJFT010000001.1, read on the forward strand.
GCGCGTCGAGAAGGACGGCGACCTCGTCCCGAGGCGCGTCCTCCAGCTCCTTCACCATCAGCTGCTGCCTGCGGGCGGTCGACGGCCAGTGCACGCGGCGCAGCGACTCCCCGCTCTGGTACTCGCGGACGCTGTGCAGCTCGAATCCTGCGGGACGGCGCAGCAGCACTCTCCCGGCACCGTGCGAGCGAAGCCCCCGTTCGGAGAAGAGTGAAGCGAGCGGCGTCAGCCGCGGGTAGACGAGCAGCGCGCCCGTATCCGGGAGTTTCTGGTCGCGGCGTGACAGCCCGAACGGATCGAGGACCGACACCTCGGCGTCGGTGAAGCGGTACCGACCGCGCGGGATGTTCTCCACGCGATAGGCGGTCCGGAGCCGGCCGCCGTCGCGTTCCACCGTCACATCCCGCTCGCCGAGCCCTCCAGCGGGATCGTGGAGCAAAACACTGCCGGGCAGCACTCCGCCCTCGGCCTCGAGCTCGATCCTGACGAGGACATTGTCCCCCTCGACCGGCTGTTGCCGATCGACGGAGCGATGAAGGCGGAACGGCCGAGCCAGCAGCTGCGTCCAGGCGAGGGCTACCGCGGCGACGAGTACGAGCCCCACGGCCGGCGCGTAGAGGGCGTTCGCCCCGAAGGCCCAGGCAGTGACGTAGGTCCCGAGCCCGAGCGCGAGCGTCATCCGACCGCGCGCGGTCATCCTTAGACCGGGACGGGGGTGTGCTCGACGGCTTCGGTGACGAGGTCCGGAGCGGACATGCCCCCCGCGCGAGCCTCGGGCCCGAGGATGAGCCGGTGTGCGAGCACCGGAACTGCGACCGCCTTGACGTCGTCGGGGAGGACGTAATCCCGTTCTTCCGCAAGGGCAAGCGCCTTGGCGACGCGAAGCAGCGCGATTCCTGCCCGCGGGCTCGCACCCAGGTAGAGACGCTCGTCGGCGCGCGTGTGCCGGAGGAGCGCGACGACGTAGCGGTTGACGCTCTCCTCGACAAAGATCTGCCTGGCGTCGTCGATCAGGGAGACGATCTCGGCCGCGCTCGCTACCGGCTCGAGCGACTCGAGCGGTGGCTCGCTCGTCTGCTCGCTGAGCATCCGCGCCTCGTCCTGGAGCGGCGGATAGCCGATCGACAGTCGCATCGTGAACCGGTCGAGCTGCGCCTCCGGAAGCGGGTAGGTGCCCTCGTACTCGATCGGGTTCTGGGTCGCGAGGGCCATGAACGGGCGCCCGAGCGGATAGGTGACGCCGTCGACCGTGACCTGGTTCTCTTGCATGCACTCGAGGAGCGCGGCCTGGGTCTTCGGGGACGCCCGGTTCACCTCGTCCACGAGGAGGATGTTCGCGAAGACCGGGCCCGGGCGGAACTCGAACTCGTTCGTGCGCTGGTCGAAGACGTTCACGCCCGTCACGTCCGAAGGAAGCAGGTCGGGCGTGAACTGGATTCGCGAGAAGGAGCAGTCGATCGAGCGCGCCAGCGCCTTGGCCAGCATCGTCTTCCCCACGCCCGGGAAGTCCTCGATGATCAGGTGGCCTTCGCTGACGAGGCTGATCACCGCTAGGCGCAGGGTCTCGGCGGGCGCGTGAACGACCTTGGCGACGTTGTCTGTGACGCGGCTGAGGACGTCGCCCGAGGCCGAGACCGAGACCGAGACCGAGCGAGGCTCCTGCTGAGCCTGCCGCTCGCTCATGACCCGCTCCTGAGTAGTTGTTCGACGTCATCGAGGATCTCTGCGGCGACGCGGGCCTTGGGAGCACGCTCGATGCGCCGCTCACCCTCCTCCGAGATGATCACGACCTCGTTGTCAGGTGACTCGAACCCGATATCGGACCTGGCCACATCGTTGTAGACGAGCAGATCGGCCCTCTTGACTGCTCGCTTCTCCCGCGCGCGCGAAAGACCGTCGGCGCCCGTCTCCGCCGCGAACCCAACGACGACGCGTCCATTCGTGGACTGCGCTGCGAGCTTCCGCAGCACATCGTCGGTCGGCTCCAGCTCGAGCGTCCAGGTTTCTCCGTCCTTCTGCCGCTTGCCCTCGAGCGCCTCGGCCGGCCGGTAGTCGGAGACCGCTGCGGCCATGACGAGCACGTCCGAGCCCGCTCGTAGAAGCGTTTCGCGCGCGAGATCCTCGGCGGTGGGTGCGTCGACGACCTCGATCCCTTCCGGAGCCTCGACGGCAAGGTTCGACGCGATCAGCGTCACGTCGGCGCCGCGGCGCCTGGCCTCGGCCGCGATCGCGACGCCCATCCGGCCCGAGGACCGGTTGCCCACGAACCGAACCGCGTCGATCGGCTCCCTAGTTCCCCCCGCCGTCACCACCACAATCTTGCCCTTGAGCGCGCTCGATGTCACCTCCAGGAGCTCCTCGCACCGTGCCGCGATCGCGTCAGGCTCGGCCATGCGACCAATACCCTCCTCGCCCTCGGCGAGTTCTCCCTCCTTCGGGCCGATCAGCTCGACGCCGCGCATCTGCAGAAGCTCGACGTTCGCCTGAGTCGCGGGGTGACGCCACATCCGCGCATTCATCGCCGGCGCGACGAGCATCGGGCCCTCGTGCGCCAGCGCCGCCTCGGTCACGAGGTTGTCGGCAAGTCCATGCGCGAGCTTGGCCAGCGTGTTGGCCGTGAGCGGCGCGATCACGAGCAGGTCGACCCGTTGCAAGTGCGGGTACAAACCGCTGGAGCGAGGATCACGCCGCGCGAGGGCGTCGAACGTCTCCGCTCGGACGAAGCGCTCTGCGCCCGGGGTGACGAGCGGAACGACGTCGTGTCCTGCCTTGACCAACAACCGGACCAGCTCGCACGCCTTGTAGGCGGCGATCCCGCCGGTCACGCCGACAAGGATCCGCGCCACGGGCGCGACCTACCGTTTGTACTCGTGCTTGATCTTGCCCTCGGCGACTTCTTCGAGGGCGATCGTGAGGTAGTTCTTCGAGCGGGACTCCACGAGCGGCGGCGGGAAGTCCTCGAAGGTGCCCTCGCCGAGCTGGTGGTGGTAGTTGTTGATCTGGCGCGCCCGCTTCGCCGCCACGATCACGAGGCCGTAGCGCTCCGGGACGCTGTCGAGCAGTTTGTCGATTCGTGGATAGATCACAGCGCGCTCATGGTACCTGCGCCTGAGCGGCGATCTCCTTGCGGACAAGGGACTCGACCTGACGCGCCGCCCGCTGGCGATCGTCGTTCACGATCACGTGGTCGAACTGGTCGGCGAGTTCCAGCTGCGCTCGTGCCAGCTCGAGGCGCTCGCCGATCTCACCCGCGCTCTCGGTTGCGCGGGCCCGCAGGCGCCGCTCGAGCTCCTCGAAGGTCGGCGCCGTCACGAATACCGTCAGGGTGCCCGGAACGGTCTTCTGGACGTAGAGCGCGCCGTCGGTCTCCAGGTCGAGGAGCGGGATGCGCCCTTCCGCACGGATTCGGTCGATCTCGGAGCGCAGCGTCCCGGAGCGCTGGCCCCACGGGAACGTCACGTACTCGATGAACTGTTTCTCGGCCAGCCGGCGGTCGAATTCCTCGTCCGAGAGGAACCAGTAGTGCTCTCCGTCTCTCTCGTTCGCGCGCCGCTCCCGCGTCGTGGCCGAGACGGCCAGCTCCAGCTCCGGCATGTGTTCGAGGAGGATCCGCTCGATCGTGCCCTTTCCGGCCCCGGACGTGCCGGTGACGACGATGACCGGCCCGAGGGGAGCGATCCTGCCCCTACCGCTGAAAGAGGCCAATCAGCTCGGTCCGCTGGCGGTCCGAGAGACCTCCCACGGTCTTCGACTGGCTGATCCTGGCCTGGGTCAGGAACCGGCCGGCCTTGACCCGGCCGAACTTGGGAACCGCCATCAGAATGTCGAAGACCTTCGCGGTTGTGACGTACTCCGGCGGCTTACGCAGGATCTCCTCGATCCTGGCCTGGCCGTCCTTGAGGTCTCGCTTGAGCTGAGCACGCTTGACCCGGATGTCGTTCGCGCGCTTCAGCGCCTCCATCCGTTGGTCGCGAGACCGGGCCGGCGCCTGGGCCTGAGTCTTCACGGACGCCACGGCGCGTGATACTAACAGCTTGTCCAGAGCGATCAATTCGCCTGAAATGCAGGAATTTTCCGCGTTGTCTGGCGTGACAGCGCGGCGTCGTGGGCAACGCCTACCGCCTCCCAGGGATCGCCGAAGCCGAGTGCATCGGCCTCCGATTGGAGCTCGGCGCGGACCCGGGCCGGCGCATCGGGGTCCGAAAACAGCACCGTGCCGAGCGCGACGGCGCTCGCTCCCGCGGCGATCAGCTCGAGCGCGTCCCGGCCCGTCCAGACTCCTCCCATCCCCACGATCGGAAGGCTTGTCGCCTGCCGACAGGCATAGACGGCGGCCAGGGCGATCGGCTTGAGCGCCGGCCCCGAGTAGCCGCCGATCCCCCTCGCGAGGCGCGGGCGGAGCATGTGCTCGTCGAGCGCGAGGCCACGGATCGTGTTCACCAGCGAGAGGCCGTCGGCGCCGGCGGCTTCCACGGCCAGCGCGACCTCGGCGATGTCCGGAAGGGCCGGCGAGAGCTTCGCGTAGAGCGGCAGGCTCGTCGCGGCGCGGCAGGCGGCCACGATCTCGGCGGCAGATTCCGGCGCCTCGTCGACGTTCGGGCAGGACAGGTTCAACTCGATCGTCGCTTCGGCCAGTTCGGCGCACGTTGCCGCATAGTCCTCGGCGGAGAATCCGCCGACGGAGACCCACAGCGGTAGTCCCAGTTGGCGAAGCTGCGGCAGGACGTCGGCCAGAAACCGCTTCCGACCGGGGTTTTGCAGCCCGATCGAGTTCAGCATCCCGTGGTCGGTCTCGGCGATGCGCGGAGGCTCGTTGCCCTCTCGCGGCGAGCGGCGTCACCGTCTTCGTGACGAAGGCGTCGAGCGAGCGGGCGACGTCCGGCGCTGCCAACGCATCGAGGCATCCCGACGCGTTAAGCAGCAAGGACGGGCCCTTCCACGCAGAGACGCTGGTAGCGGCCGTCCACCTCGACGGCGCACCCGTAACAGGCGCCGTACCCGCAAGCCATGGGTGCCTCCCAGGCCAGCTGGGCGCCCGGCGCGAGCGCTCCGACCGCCTCCAGCATCGGTTCGGGCCCGCACGCGAGGACGTCGTAGCCGTCTGGGAGCACGTCCGTAACGAGCGTCGGCTCGACGACGACCTCCGCGTTCGGGACGAGGGCCGCCGCTTCTGCATGGCGATCTGAACGGAATCCCAGCAAGCGCCGGCGGCCTCCTCAGCTCTTCGGAGAGATACGGGAGCGGCGCGATCCCGATCCCGCCGCCGACGAGGAGCGGGCCTTGCGACATCGAGGCGGAAGCCGTTCCCGAGCGGCCCGAGAATCGCGAGCTCCTCGCCTCGTTCGAGCCGGGAGAGGGCGCGGGTCCCCGGCCCGACGGGCTCGAAGAGGAAGCCGAGCTCCCGGCGAGGCGCGAGACAGAGGCTCATCGGCCGCGGGAGGATGCGTCCGGGCGCCTCGAGCATGAAGAACTGCCCGGGGATCCCGGGATCGACCCCGCCCCGATCGATCCGCATGAGCGTGTACGGGCCGATTGGCTCGCTGCCGACGACCCTACGCCGTGCGCGCCTGAGCATCGATTCGCTCCTGGAGGGACATGGGGTCTTCGCCGCGGGCATCCGCGATCGCCAGGACCGCCGCGGCGGCCCCGCTCAGCGTCGTGACGCAGGGGATCCGCGCGGTCAGCGCCGCCTCCCGAATTCTGTAGCCGTCCGTCCGCGCGCCCGAGCCCTGCGGCGTGTTGATGACCAGGTCGCACCGCTGTCGCCGCAGGAGATCGACGACCGTCGCCCCCTCCCCGCCCTCGGTCACCTTGCGGACGTGGTCGACCGCCAGTCCCGCAGCTGCGAGCGTCCGAGCCGTCCCGCTCGTCGCAGCGAGCCGGAAGCCGAGCCCCGCGAGGGCGGCGGCCACCGTCACGACTGCGTCCTTGTCGGCGTCGCGGACGGAGAGGAACGCCGTGCCGCCCTCGGGAAGCGGGCGTCCGGCCGCACGTTCGGCCTTGGCGAGGGCGGTCGGGTAGTCCGAGGCGCTGGCCATCACCTCGCCGGTCGAGCGCATCTCGGGCCCGAGGACGGGATCGGAGCCGGGGAAGCGCTGGAACGGGAACACGGCTGCTTTCACCGAGACCTGTCCGGGGGCCAGGCCCCTGGCCACGGCCACGTCGGACAGGCTGGCGCCGGCGGCCAGCCTGCACGCGGCCTCGACGAGATTGACGCCGATCGCCTTGCTCGCGAACGGCACGGTCCGGGAGGCGCGTGGGTTCGCCTCGAGCACGAAGATCCGGCCGTCCTGGATCGCGAGCTGGACGTTCACGAGGCCCACGACGCCCAGTCCGCGTGCGAGCGTCTCGACGGTTCGTTCGATCTCGCCCAGCACGCCCTCGTCCATTCCGGGCGGCGGCAGCGCGCAACTGGAATCCCCCGAGTGGATCCCGGCCTCCTCGACGTGCTGCATCACGGCAGCGACCCAGGTCTCCTGGCCGTCGCAGAGCGCGTCGACGTCGATCTCCAGAGCACCTTCGAGGAAGCGGTCGACGAGCACACGGGCGCCGGGCGGCGCGCTTTCCGCGACCGTCTCCGCGTCATAGCAGATGGCCATGTGACGCCCGCCGAGGACGTAGGAGGGCCGAACGAGCACCGGGTAGCCGATTCGCTCGGCGACGTCGATCGCTTCCGCCTGGGTGCCGGCGATCCCCCACGGCGGCACGGCGAGCTCGAGGTCGCGGCAGAGCGCGGCAAAGCGCTCACGATCCTCTGCGAGGTCGACCGCCTCATACGGCGTGCCGAGGATCCGGTAGCCAGCGGCCTCCAGCCCGCGGGCGAGCTTGAGCGGCGTCTGGCCGCCGAACTGGATCACGACGCCGGCCGGCTGCTCGCGCTCGCAGACCGCCAGCACCTCCTCGAGCCCGAGCGGCTCGAAGTAGAGGCGATCGGACGTGTCGTAGTCCGTCGAGACCGTCTCCGGGTTGCAGTTGACCATGACGGTCTCGAACCCAAGTGCCCGGAAGCTCTGGGCCGCGTGGACGCAGCAGTAGTCGAACTCGATCCCCTGTCCGATCCGGTTCGGCCCGGAGCCGATGATGACGACCCGTGGCCGATCGTCCTCCGGCGGCGCCTCGTCCGCCTCGCCCCAGGTGGAGTAGTAGTACGTCGAAGCGGCCTCCACCTCGCCGGCGCAGGAGTCGACGCGCCGATAGGCGGGTCGGACGCCCCACGCCCGGCGCTTCGCCCGCACCGACGCCTCGTTCGTGGAGCACTGGTCGGCGATCGCCCGGTCCGACCAGCCCCCGCGCTTCAGCCGGAGCCAGTCGTCGGCCACAAGCTCGTCGATCTGGACGACCGAGCGCAAGATCGCTCGCGCCCCCTCGAGCTCCGTCTGGAACCACGGATGCAGGTTCTGCGGCTCCCAGGCGTCGTCGACCTCGCGCGAGCGCTGCGCCTTGAGGAACGCCTCGGCGAACGACCGGCCGATGCCCATCGCCTCGCCGACGGACTTCATCTGCGTTCCCAGAGTCCGGTCGGCGCCGGGGAACTTCTCGAAGGCGAACCGCGGGAACTTGACGACGACGTAGTCCAGCGTGGGCTCGAAGCTCGCCGGGGTGGTCCCGGTGAGGTCGTTCGGGATCTCGTCGAGCGTGTAACCGACCGCCAGCTTCGCGGCGACCTTGGCGATCGGGTAGCCGGTTGCCTTCGACGCCAGCGCGGAGCTCCGCGAGACGCGCGGATTCATCTCGATCACCCGCAGCTCGCCGGTCTCGCGCTCGCGCGCGAACTGGATGTTGGCGCCGCCGGTCTCGACCCCGACCTCGCGGATGACCGCGGATGCGGCGTCCCGGAGCTCCTGGTACGCCTCGTCGGAGAGCGTCATCTGCGGCGCGACGGTGACGGAATCGCCCGTGTGAACGCCCATCGGGTCGAGGTTCTCGATCGAACAGACGACGACGACGTTGTCGTTTCGGTCGCGCATGACCTCGAGCTCGAACTCGTCCCACCCGATGAGCGACTCCTCGACGAGGACCTGGTGAACGGGGCTCTCTCGCATTCCGAGCTCGAGCTGCCGCTCGAGCTCGGAAGGGGTCCAGGCGATGCCTCCGCCGTGACCTCCGAGAGTGAACGCCGGCCGCACGATCACTGGAAACGCGAGCTCGCGCTCGAGCTCGTCGTCCGCCGTAATGACCTCGGAGGACGGCACGCGATAGCCGGCAAGCCGCACCGTCTCGCGGAAGTACTCGCGGTCCTCGGCGCGGCGGATCACGTCGACGCCGGCGCCGATCAGCTCGATCCCGAGGTCGGCAAGGAAGCCGTCCTCGGCCAATTCCAGCGCGAGATTCAGGGCCGTCTGGCCGCCGAGCGTCGGCAGCAGAGCGTCGGGGCGCTCCCGAGCCAGGACGCCGGCGACCGCATCTCCGTCGAGCGGTTCGACGTACGTCCGGTCGGCGAAACCGGGGTCGGTCATGATCGTCGCCGGGTTCGAGTTGACGACGATCGTGCGGAAGCCCTCCTCCCGCAGCACCTTCAGCGCCTGGCAGCCGGCGTAGTCGAACTCGCAGGCCTGGCCGATGACGATCGGCCCTGAGCCGATCACGCAGATCGAGCTCAGATCACGCCGCCTGGGCGAGGCTGCTCACCTCCTCCACCCAGCGCTCGAGGAGCGACCAGGCGTCGTGCGGCCCCGGGCCTGCCTCGGGGTGGAACTGGACGGAGCGCGCGCGCAGGTCCGGAAACTCGAGCCCTTCGACCGTGCCGTCGTAGAGCGACACGTGCGTCGCCTCGCGGTCGGTGCTCGGCCGAACCGCGAAGCCGTGGTTCTGGGAGGTCACGAGCACGCGATCGGTCGTCCGCTCGAGCACCGGGTGATTCGCGCCGCGGTGGCCGAACGGGAGCTTGAAGGTCTCGTGGCCCGTCGCCAGCGCGAGCAGCTGATGCCCGAGGCAGATGCCGAGGATCGGGACGCGGCCGAGCAGCGTTCTGACCGTATCGACCTCCGCCTCCAGCGGTTCGGGGTCCCCGGGGCCATTGGAGAGGAGAACGCCGTCGAACCCCGCCAGTTCGTCCGGCTCGGCCGTGTGCGGAAAGACGGTGACCGCGGCTCCCGCGGTCACCAGGCGGCGCAGGATCGAGCGCTTGCACCCGTAGTCGATGACCGCCACGCGCGTCCGGCCCCGTTCGGAATACTCGTACGGGCCCGGTGTCGACACCTGCGCAGCCAGTGCGCGTCCCGCCATCGGCGGCTGCTTGCGGACGACGCTGAGCGTCTCCTCCACCGACGCGTCGCCGGTGACGAGCGCCGCGCGAAGCGCGCCCGCTTGACGGAGCCTGAGCACGAGCGAACGGGTGTCGACGCCATGGAGCGCCGGGACGCTCCGTTCCATGAGCCAGTCCGTCCAGGCCGGGCCACGGGCCTCGCGCATCACGACTCCCCGCGCCTGCGGCCGGGCGGACTCGGAGCGCTCGCGGGCGACGCCGTAGTTCCCGACCATCGGCGCGGTGAAGGCGACGAGCTGCTCCGCGTAACTCGGGTCGGTGACGACCTCCTGGTAGCCGGTCATCGCGGTGGTGAAAACCGCCTCGCCGAAGGCGAACCCAGGAGCGCCGACGGACTCGCCCCGGAAGTGCGACCCGTCCTCGAGCAGGAGGAAGCCGGTCATGCCTCGTGCACCACGCTTCCCGCGGCGACCGTCGCCCTCACCTTCCCGGTGAGCCGCTCGCCGAGTAGCCAGGAGTTGGCCGAGCGCGACCGGAAGCCCTCTTCTTCGACTTGCCAGCTCGCGCCCAGGTCGAGGAGCACGAGGTTGGCGGTCTCGCCGACTGCGATTCTGGGCGCCGGGAGGCCGTAGATCGCGGCCGGCCCGGCCGACATTCGGGTCAGCAGCGTCTCGAGCGGGAGAATGCCGGGCTCGACGAGCTGCGTATAGAGCGCCGAGAACGCCGTCTCCAGCCCGGTCACCCCGAAAGGCGCGGCCTCGAACGGGACCTCCTTCTCGTGGCGCGCATGCGGCGCGTGGTCGGTCGCGATCGCCTGGATCGTCCCGTCGCGGAGCGCATCGACGAGGGACGCGCGGTCCTCGGCCGAGCGAAGCGGCGGGTTCATCTTCAGGTTCGAGTCGAGCGACCGCACCGACTCGTCCGTCAGGCAAAGGTGGTGCGGCGTCACCTCGGCGGTCGCCGCCACCCCGGCGGCCTGGGCAGTTCGGAGCGCTGCCACCGACTCGCGGGCCGACACGTGCAGGACGTGCAGAGGGCGGCGCTCGAAGGCGGCCAGCGAGAGATCGCGCTCGACCATCACGCTCTCGGCGACCGACGGGTAGCCGGCGAAGCCCAGCTCGGCCGAGACCGTGCCTTCGTGCATCTGGCCCGAGCGCGAGAGCGTCGGCTCCTCGCAGTGCAGCGCCAGCGGTCTGCCGGTGACGGCCCCGTACTGGAGCGCCCGGCGCATCAGCCCCGGCGCCTCGACCGGCCTGCCGTCGTCGCTGAATCCGGCGGCTCCCGAGTCCGCCAGCTCGGCCATCTCGCTCAGTTCCGCTCCTTCCTGGCCCTTCGTAATGGCCGCGAGGAAGCCGACGGGAACCTCCGCCTCGGCGCGCGCGCGCTCGATCAGCGAACCGAGCACCGCGCTGGAGTCCACGACCGGCTCGGTGTTCGGCATCGCGAGGATCGCGCAGTAGCCGCCGACTGCTGCCGCCTGCGTCCCGGAGGCGATCGTCTCCTCGTCCTCGCGGCCCGGAGTGCGGAGGTGCACGTGGGGATCGACGAAGGCCGGCGCGAGCACCAATCCGGCGGCGTCGATCACTCGGTGCGCGTTCGGATCCAGGCGGGATCCGAGCTCTGAGATCGTGCCGTCGTCTATTCGCACGTCCAGGATCGCGTCCACGCGCTCGCTCGGATCGAGAACGCGCGCGCCGCGGACGATCAGGTTGTCCTTCGGCCGGTTTCGTGCGTGAAGGAGTGCCATCACGCCACCTCGTGGAGCGCCTCGACCTTGACCCCGACGGGCCCGGTCGTGAGCAGGTCGTAGAGAACCGCCATGCGGACGACCAGCCCGGCGCGCACCTGCGTCTCGATCAGCGCCTCGGCGGCGTCGGCGACCCTCGGGTCGATCTCGACGCCGCGGTTCATCGGGCCGGGATGCATGATCTTCTGGCCTTCGCGCAGCCGCTCGGGAGTCACGCCCCAGCGGGCCGTGTACTCGCGGAGGCTGGGCACGTAGTTGGCCCCTTCCAGCATCCGCTCTTGCTGCATCCGCAGGACGTAGACGACATCGGCCGCCTGGATGGCTTGGATTTCCGTGGACGTTTCGCAGCCGAGCGCCTCGATGCCGCGCGGGAGGAGCGTCGGCGGGCCGACCAGCGTCACCCGCGCATCCACGAGGGCGAGCGCCTGGATCAACGACCGCGCGACCCGGGAGTGGAGCACGTCGCCGACGATCGCGACATGCAGGCCCTCGAGCCGCCCGAACTCTTCCTGGAGCGTGTAGAGGTCGAGCAGCGCCTGGGTCGGATGCTGATGCTTCCCGTCCCCGGCGTTGACCACATGTGCCTTGGTCACCCGCGCCACAAAGTGCGCTGCGCCGATCTGCGGGTGGCGGATGACGATCACATCGGGGTCGTAGGCTCCGAGCGTCAGGGCCGTGTCCTTCAGAGACTCGCCCTTGTCGACGGCCGACCCGGACGCCTTGATCGACATCGTGTCCGCCGAGAGCCGCTTGGCCGCGAGCTCGAAGCTCGACGACGTGCGGGTCGACGATTCGTAGAAGACGTTGACGACCGTTCGGCCGCGCAGCGTCGGGAGTTTCTTCATCTCGCGCTCGAGCGAACGAGAGAAGCTTCGGGCGGTTGCGAGCAGCCGCTCGATGTCGTCGCGCGAGACGTCTGCGATCGACAGCAGGTGCCGACGCTCGGTGGGGGCCGGCGGCAGCAGATCGTCTCGCATCACGCGGATGTCACCCATGGACCTCCTCCTCTGGCGTCGGGACGAGCAGCACCTGGTCGACCTCGTCCACCTCGACGAGCTGGACCTGGATGCGCTCCTCGCGCGAAGTCGGCAGGTTCTTGCCGACGTAGTCGGGACGGATGGGAAGCTCTCGGTGCCCGCGGTCGGCGAGGCAGGCGAGTTGGACGCGCGCCGGGCGGCCGTAGTCGAAGAGCGCGTCGATCGCCGCACGGATTGTCCGCCCCGTGTAGAGCACGTCGTCGACGAGGACGACCGTTCGCCCTTCGAGCGGGAAGTCGAGCCTCGTGGCGCGCACCAGAGGCTGCGGATGCCGCGGGGCCTCGGTGCCGCGCACCTGGACGTCGTCGCGGTAGAAGGTGATGTCGAGCGAGCCGAGGGCGACCTCGTGGTCGGTGAAGTCTTGGATCAGTCGCCTGAGGCGATGCGCGAGCGGAACGCCGCGCGTATGAATGCCGACGAGCGCGACACGGTCGAGCTCTGGGTTGCCTTCGACGATCTCGTGGGCGATGCGCGCGAGGCTTTTCGCGATCGCCGCCTCGTCCAGGAGCGTCTTCGAGCTCGCTTGTGCAGGCAGCGGCAACCGCTCTCCTTTCCGGCCTCACGGGACCGAGTTAAAGGACGTGGAGCGAGGGAGAGCTTACCGCGACCGGCGGATGTCGCGGGACTTCCGTTTCCGGCCGCGCCCTAGGCGTCCGAGACGAGCTCGTCCGGCTCGCTGAGCGACTCGATCGCGTCGATCGCGGCCTCGAGCGACGTTTCCGGGACGAGCACCTTCTGCGGCGCGTCGTCCGTGGCGGTCGGATGGTGCTCGACGGCGGACTCGAGCTGCGTGTCGATTCCGGCAGCCTGGAGGATCGCCTCCAGCTCCTCGGCTTCGGTGACGTCGCCGGCCACGGCGACCTGAACCATCCGAGTCATCGCGAGCCCTCCTCAATCGTTGCGGCCACAGCCTCCCCCTTCTCGGGCGGCGGCGGGCCGTGCCGGTGGGTGGCGCCACCTTTCACAAGCTCCGGCGAGCCGCGTTCCTGGAAGGGGACGACGATGATATCCAGATCCCGCGGTACAACCGTGTCGGGGAAGATCGCCTGCGCCTCCCGCTCGATCTCGCCGCCGAAGTAGCGGTTCGAGAGGTGGGTCAGGGCGAGCAGCCCGACCTCCGCCGCGCGCGCGACCTCCGCCGCCTCGGCGGCGGTCGAGTGGAGCGTCTCGTGGGCCCGATCCCGCTCCTCCTCGGCGAAAGTGGCCTCGTGGACGAGCACGTCTGCGCCACGCGCGGCCTCGATCACCCGCTGCGAATACGCGGTATCCGCCGAGATCGCGACCTTCCTCCCGGGGCGGACGTCTCCGAGCACGCTGTCCGGCGTGATCACACGACCGTCCGGCAGCGTCACGGTTTCGCCGCGCTGGAGCGCCCCCCGCACTGGCCCCTCCGGAATGCCCAGCGCACCGGCTGCCTCCGCATCGAAGCGCCCGGGCCGCGCCTCCTCGACGAGTGCGTAGCCCATCGCCGACACGCCGTGATTGACCGGAAACGTCTCGAGCCGGTACCCACGGCGCTCGAGCGCCTCCCCCGGCCGGAGCTCCGCCAGCTCGTAGGGATATGTGAGTTTGCCGAAGATTCGCCGCAGCGCCCCGAACAGCTCGGTCAATCCGGGCGGGCCGTAGATCGTGATCGGCACCTCCCGACCGCGGAGGGCGAACGTCTTCAGCATCCCGGGCAGGCCGAGGTAATGATCGGCGTGGTAGTGGGTCAGAAAGACCTCGCGGAGCTCGATCAGCCCGACGTTCGAGCGCAGGAGCTGCCGCTGCGTTCCTTCCGCACAGTCGAAGAGCAGCCGTTCCCCGCCCCGGCGGAGGAGGATGGCGGTCGGCGCCCGCTGCGCTGTGGGCATCGAGCCGGAGGTGCCGAGGAACACGAGGTCGAGATCCACACGGCGATTCTAGTTTCGTGGTTTTTCGCTATCCGACGGCCTCCTCTCAGGGAAGAACCAACACCTGTCCCGGCCTCAACGCCGCTCCGCTGAGCCCGTTCTCGCGCTCGAGCCGCCAAACCCCTTGCCGCGGATCCCCGCCGTAGTGCCGTACCGCGATCGTCCACAGGGTGTCTCCAGGACGCACGCGATACGACTCCTCGGTGCCCGCGCCCTCAGAAACCCGCGCGAGGACGCTCCAGGCCAGCACCGTGACGAGGAAGGCGACGAGAAGGAACCGAGCGAACATGTGTTCGGGAGACTATCGAACACTTGTTCGTAGTGTCAAGCCGAAAGTGTGACGAGTTCGGGACGGATCTCCCCGGACTCCACGTCCAACATCAGCATCGAGTGAGCGGGCGCTCCCCGCCGCTCGGTGGGACTGCCGGGATTCAGCACCCAGACATCGCCAACCCGAGAAGCGTCTGGAATGTGCGTGTGGCCGTAGACGACCGCGTCGCACCCGGGAAACGCGGCGGCGAGCCGGGCCGCCCGCCCTGCGGCCGGCCCGGGCACGTGCACCATCCCGATCCGAGCCCCCGCAACGCCGACGACGCGCCGTTCCGGCAGGAGCTCCACGAGCGCCGGCTCGTCCATGTTCCCGGCCACTCCCTCGACCGGCGCCAGCCGCCCGAGCTCCTCGAGCACCGGAGCGCGAACGAAGTCACCGGCGTGCAGGATCAGCTCGGCGCTCTCCAGCCGGCGCAGGCATTCACGAGGCAGCCGCCGCGCTCCGCGCGGCATGTGCGTGTCGGCGATGACCGCGACGAGCGTCAGCCGGCGCCGTTCAGAAACGCGCCGTCCCGGTAGACGAGCTCGCCGTCCGCGTAGACCTCGCCACCATGACGCAGGTCGCAAACCATGTCCCAGTGCAGCGCCGAAACGTTCTCGCCGCCGGTTTGGGGAATCGATCGGCCGAGGGCGAGATGGATCGTTCCGCCGATCTTCTCGTCGAGCAGAAGGCTGCCGGTGTAGTCCTGAACCTCGTCGTTCAGGCCGAAGGCGAACTCTCCGACCCGGCGTGCACCGTCGTCGATCCCGATCATGTGGTGTAGGAAGTCCTCCCCGCGCCGCGCGGTCGCCTCCACGACCTCGCCGGCCTCGAAGCGCAGGACGACGCCGTCGGCGCTGCGACCCCGCACCATCGCGGGGAACGAGAAGCGAATCGTGCCCTCGACACTCGTCTCGACCGGCCCGGTGAAGACCTCTCCGTCGGGAAGATTCGCGATGCCGTTCGAGCGGATCCACGAGCGGCCCTCGACCCCGAGCGTGAGATCCGTGTCCTCGCCGACCACACGGAGCTCACTCGCAGCATCGAGCAGCGAGCCGATGCGCTCCAGCCGCTCGCCGAACTCCTGCCACGCCCCGACAGGATCCTCGGCGTCGAGGAACGCCGCCCGGTACACGAGCTCCTCGAACTCGACCAGTGACATCCCGGCGTCCTGCGCGGACGCTTCCGTCGGATAGCCGCACAACACCCAGCGGAACTCTCCTCGGGCGAACCGCTCGAGGACCTGCGCCTGATACGCCTCACGCCCCTTCACGCGCCTCGCCATCCTCGCCGGGTCGATCCCGCTCAGGTACTTGGTGTTCTCCGGCGCTTCGATCGCGATCCAGACGTCTCCGTGCTCGGCGTTCCAGCGGACGTCGAACGGCACCCAGTCGAGCTGAGCATCGCTGCCCTCACGAAGCAGGTCCTCGGCGGTCTCGTCGATCAGGAGCTCGGCAGTCGGATGCCCGCCCGCACGCACGGCTGCGCGATAGATCTCCCGGATCAGGGGCGTGCTGGGACGGTTGCCGTCGATCCGCACGACGTCGCCCGGCTGCACTCCGGTCGAGTACCCGACCACGACGTCCGCGAGTCGCCCGAGACGCGGGTCAGACATGTTCGACCGCGGCCCCCGTGACGAAGGCGCCGGCCTTCCAGACCAGCGCGCCGTCGGCGTACACCTCACCCTCCTCACGGAGGTCGCAGATCAGATCCCAGTGGAGATCGGAGATGTTCTGCGTGCCGGCCTCGGAGAACCCGCCGCCAAGGGCGACATGCATCGTCCCACCGATCTTCTCGTCGAAGAGGATGTCCCGCGTGAAGCGGTCGATCTCGTAGTTGAGGCCGAACGCGACCTCTCCCAGCACGGCCGACCCCTCGTCGGTCGCGATCAGGGCGCGGAGGTAGTCCTCGCCGGAGCTCGCCTCCGCCCGCACGACCCGGCCCTCGCTGAAGCGGAGCCGCACGTCCTCGACCTCCCGGCCCTGGAAGATCGACGGAAAGGCGAAGTAGATGTCCCCTTCGGTCCCGGACTCGACAGGGCTGGTGAAGACCTCGCCGTCGGGCATGTTGTGGCGACCGTCCGAGGGAAGCCACGGACGTCCCTCGACGACGAGACGAAGGTCGGTGTCAGGGCCGACCATGCGAAGCTCTCGGACGGTCTCGAGCTGGCGCGCCCTGGCGGCCAACTCGGCCGAGGTCGACTCCCAGTGCGCGATCGGATCGTCGTCGGGCCGCACGTGGCAGGCTCCGTAGACGAAGTCCTCGTACTCGGCCAGGGACATCTCGGCGTCCTGCGCGTGCGCCTCGGTCGGGAACAACGTGCCGCACCAGGCGAGCTCGCCGGCACTGATCCGCTCCCAGCGCCGGTTGACCATCCGATAGTGGGCGGCGAGCTGGTGCCTCCGCCGCTCGGGATCGGCCCGGGTCATCGCCCTCGTGTTCGACGTCGACCAGATCGTGGCCCAGGCGTCGAGCTGCTCGCTCTGCTGCTGCTCGCTTTCGGAGATGTACGCGAGCTGCTCGTCGTTGCCCTCGGCGAGGAGGATCCCGTCCACCCCGGCCGGACGAACGTGGATGTACGGCAGCGCGCCGCGGCGAAGCGCGAAGCGGTACATCGAGGCGACGAGCGGGATGGCCGACTCCTCGCCGTCGATTCTGAACGCCTGGCCTTCGCCGAGACCGAGCGAATAACCGGTGATGAGGTCGGCGAGCCTCTCGACTCTCGGGTCGCGCACCGGCAGCGCCCTACTTCTTCGGGGCGCCGACGGGGAACGGCTTGCTGATGAGCGAGGCCTGGCGTGCCGGGTTCATCTCCGCACGCAGCCTGATCGCGAACACGTAGGAGCCGGCAGCGACGCGCCTCCGCGGGAAGCGGACGAATGTGCCGAGGTGCGCGCGCGCCTTCGCACGCAGTGAGAACACCGGCTTGGGCGTCCGCCGCCGGCCGACGGCCGCGAGGAGCCGCTTGCGCAGTGTCGCCGACATCCGCCGCCCCGGCAGTCGGTACATGACTCCGGTGACGATGCTCGACTCCTCGGCCGACGCGGAGAACGACCAGTTCTTGTCCGTCGCGGACCGTCGCCGCTCGCCGAAGCGAGCCGTTGCTCCGACGACCTTGATCGTGTGCTTCCAGGTCTTCGGACGGCCCTTGCACTTCGTGAGCCCGCGGGAGAGCGCCGAACGCACCGTCGTGAACGATGGGCGCCGGCTGCGATCGGCTCGGATCAGCCCGGCCTGCCACCGGTCGAGGTCGGGCTCGTCGACGAGGCCGTAGTAGAGCATCGAGTGCACCGACGCGTCGCAGGCGTAGTACGGGACGAGGGCGGCGTAGGTGTCTGCCTGGAACCGCTCGTCGGCCAGGCGAGGCACGGATTCGACGCCGTAATACGCGCCCTGCGACGCGGGCGGGATCGCGACCTGCCAGCCGACCTCGTTGAGCCGGACTGTCAGCGGCGGGAGGCCCGCTTTGGACACCGGCCGGCCCCGCTCGGCGAAGATCGGCTGCCCCGTGCCGTGGAACGCGTCCCAGAACGCCTGCTTGATGCGGCCGAGGTTGGACGTCCCGGCGTTCGGCCAGCGGTACCCGACGAGATAGCTGTCGCGGTACGAGTTCGGGTGTGGATGGAAGGCGAGCTGGTCCATGATCGGTCGCTTCCGGCCGCTGGCCCGGTAGGCGAGCCCGAGGTCGCGGATGCAGCGCACCGGCGATGTCGAGGCGTTGACCGCCGCGAGGGCGTTGTCGTTCCCCCGGGGCGAGAGCGAGACCCCGAGGACGGTGATGTCGCGGTTAACCGCCTTCAGCGCGTCGTAGGCCTGCGCGAGCACCCGTTCATAGGAGCCGCAGGCGAGGCTCTTGCCGGTGAAGGAGAACTGGGGCTGCCAGAAGCGCGGCTGGTTCGGCTCGTTTCCGACGGCGATCTCCGTGACCTGCGGATAGGTGCGCGCGACCTCCACGACGAAGTTCACGAACTGATTCGCCGCGGTGCGCGAGCCGGCCAGCGCCCGCGCCCGCGTCGGTGAGATGAGGAACACGACCTTGATCCCCGCCGCCGTGGCGCGCGGGACGTATTGGTCGAGGCCGGCACGTTCCCGAATCGTGGTCGGCTGCTCCGGGTCCCAGCCGATCGTGACGCGGTTCTCCTGCAGCCCCACCTCGCGCATCTGGTCGACGAACCACGCTCCGCCGTCGGTTGAAAGCCGTCCACCGTCGTCGGCGGCACCGACGGTCAGGTCGGCGATGGCCGGCGCCGCCGCGCAGAGAGCGGCGAGCGTGCAGAGCAAGAAAACCGTCAGTCGTGCCATCTCAAGACCCCCTCGAGCTTACGGGCGAGGCAATTCAGCATTGCACGCGCTCCAAGATCTCGTCCAGAAGCATGTCCGCTCCGAACCTGACCGGATCGTCCGCGGGGAGGCCGGTCTCCTTCGCGGCCAGCGCGATCTCGGCCCGCGCTTCGTCCTCGTCGAGGCCGCCGGTGTGCAGCGCGACGGCCGCGACCCTCGCGCGCCGGAGCGGGAGCGATGCACGCTCGTGGAGCTCGATCAGCTCGGTGAGCGGCGGGAGCGGATGCTCCGGATAGCCCTCCGTGTGCGTCGCCCGCGCCTTGTGGACGAGGACGAACGCGTGCGGTGTCGCTCCGTGCATGAGCCCCATCGTCACGCCGGAGTACGCCGGATGTACCAGCGATCCCTGCCCCTCGACCCAGAGAAGCTCCCCGCCGCGCGCGGCTCCCTCCACGACGAGCCGCTCGGCCGCGCCTGCCAGGAAGTCCGACACGACGGCATCGACGGCGATCCCCCAGCCTGCGATCGCGATTCCCGTTTGGCCGGTCGGCACGAACACCGACTTCAGGCCACGCCCCCTTGCCGCGAGGTCGAGCTCGACGGCAACAGTCTTCTTCCCGATCGCGCAATCCGAGCCGACGGTGAGGACGATCTTCGCCGGGACCCGGAGGTTCTCACCCGTCGGGACGTTGAGATCGCGCGGCGGCTTGCGCAGGTCTCGCAGCTCGACGCCGTGCTGCTCGGCGAGCGCCGAGAGCTCCTCGTCCTCGCTGATGAACTCGTGGAGCCCGCTCTCGAGGTCGAGCCCGGCGCGAATCGAGTCCTTCAGGAGGTCGCGCCAGGCGGGTGGAAAGCGCCCGCCCTGGGTGGCGACGCCGACGACCGCGGTCGTCGGGCCGAACGGAAGCGCTTCCTCCACCGTGCCGACGATCGGGATCTCGCGATAGCTCTCCCCCGCCCTTGCCGAATCGAGGATCGCGACGACGGGATTCGGGCTGTAGTGGACGATGCCGCGCATCGTCTTCCCGTAGTGCTCGTCGCCCGATTTGCCCTCAGCGAGGACTAGGTACTTCTTGTCGGACGCCAAGGCCGGGCGATTCGGATGGAAGTTGGACGCCGTCGACGAGCTCGACACCAGGCCACGGATCTTCGCGGAGGAGGAGGTTGCCGTCGAGATCGACGTGGTCGCAGAGGCTCGCGATCGAGGCTCCAGCCGCGATCCCGAGGCCCGACTCGACCATGCAGCCGAGCATCACGCCGAGCCCGAGCTCTCTCGCCGCGGGAACCATCCGCAGCGCCTCGCGGATCCCGCCCGATTTCGCCAGCTTGATGTTGATGCCGTGACTGCGCTGGGCGCAGTCGTGCACGTCTTCCAGCGTGTGGCAGTCCTCGTCGAGGTAGATCGGAATCGGGGACGCTTGCTTCAGTGGCGTTCCGGCAGGATCTCCGGCCGGCAGCGGCTGCTCGCAGTACTCGACGCCGAGCTCCGCAAGCTGGGTGAGCGCCTCCAGCGCCTCCTCAGCCGTGCTCCAGCCTTCGTTGACATCGACGCGGATCGGGCCCTGCCACACCGCGCGGACCGCCCGCACCCGCTCGACGTCCTGCCCGTCGCGGCCGCCGAGCTTCAGCTTTAGCCCTTGGAAGTCCGTGGCCCTTTCGGCCTTGCGGGCCATCTCGTCGGGATCGCCGAGCCCGATCGTCCACGACGTCGGCGGGCCGGCACGCTCGAGGCCGAGCATGCTCCAGACCGGAATGCTCCTGAGCTTCCCGCAGAGATCGTGAAGTGCCGCGTCGATCGCCGCTCGTGCCGCATATTCACGCTTCGGGAGCCGCGCCATGATCTCGTCGAGCGCGAGCGGGTCATTGCCCAACTCACCGTCGACGCTTTCTACATAGGCCAAGGCCGACTCGGCGGACTCGTCGTAGCGCCCGTTCGGCGCCGCCTCGCCGTAGCCCCGCGTCCCCTCGTGCTCGAGCTCGACCCAGACGACCTCGGCGACCTCGGTCGTGTCGCGCGCGATGACGAAAGGCTCGGCGAGCTCGAGCTTGACGTTCTGGGCGGTGAGCCTCATTCGATGACAGCGTAGAGCCGGCAGCGTAGAGTCACGCTCATGCGAATCCTTCTCGGTGCTGTGATCGTGCTGTTCCTCTTCCTGTGGGTGCGCGCCGTTGTCGACGTCTTCCGGCGTGGGGACCTCTCGGCGGCGGTAAGGCCGCCTGGGCGATCGGAATGCTCGTCTTCCCGTTCATCGGGCTCCTCGTCTACACGATGCTCCGACCGTCAGACGCTCAGATCGCCCAGCGTTCAACGGGGAGATAGCGGATGACCGTGCTCTGGTGGCTTCTCGTGATGTTCGTCATTGCGGTCTGGGCCGTGACGCTCTTCGACATCTTCCGGCACTGGAGCGACAGATCGGTCGGCACGTCGGTGGCCTGGCTCATCGCGATCTTGATCTTCCCGGTCGTCGGAACGATCGTCTATTTCATCGTCAACGACGTCCTGGGACCCCGGCGGGAGCCCGCCTAAAGGTCCCTTCCGCCTGTGCGCAAGCGGAGCCGGACTTCGAGGGGAGAGGTGCGCCTAGCGCGAGCCGGACCTCAGGTGCAAAGGGGACTTCGGTGGTCAGACTGACGAATGTCTCCGCCCGCCTGAGGCACAAACTGCGATCCTCTTGGCGAAAGTGCCGCTGATCACGATAGGGACCTTTGGGACGCGGGACGAGGCGGAGATCGTTCAGGGTCTGCTCGCTTCGGAAGGGATCGACTCATCGATCAGAGCTGACGATGCGGGCGGCGCCTATCCGTTCGTGCTTTCTGGAGGGGCGCAGGTGCTGGTCGACGAGACCGATGCCACTGCGGCTTCGGAACTCCTCGCGAGCAAAACCGACGAGACCTGACCAGGCTTGTTTCGTGGGCCTGTTCGCCGCCCTGAGGCTGCGACGGCGGAGGTCTCGGAACGAGGTCTCGTCGCCCACGTGGCGCACGCGCTGGTCAAGCGAGCCGGTCTGCTGCACCCTCGGCATTAGGAGCGCCTGCCGATCGGAGCAGAAGCGACGCCGGACGCGAAGAGCTCGCGTTCCCGGCTTGGATGTTCCGCCACGGGGCCACAGTGCCGGCACAGAAACGAGTTTCATCCGGCTTGACAGCGCGGCCGGATCGTGTCGTAGTCCGTGGTGACCTCCGAGGAAGAGGGGAATCCTGCCGGCCCGGGAGACAGACTGCGCGCCTCGTCACCAATGACTCGTCAACGTCCGGTTCCGTGCCACGAACGTCAGTGCCAGAGCGGGATTGTGCGAGGGCCCGCAGCGCTGGTGCTCGTCGCGTTCGCGCTTCTCGCCGGCCCGACGCCGGAAGCCGTCGCCCAGACGCCGCCGCGTCCGGAGCCCCAAGAGCTGTGGCGGCAGTTTCCGCTCGAGACGCGGCGTTCGACTCGGCAGGCACCCACCGAGCGCGAGTCGACGCCGGCGGCCGCCGCGACCGGCGGCACGGCGGAGGAAGGGCGTGATGAGTCGCTCGTGACGGTCCAGATCGCCACGATCCTGGTGGCCATGGCGCTCGTTCTCATACTGACCACTGCCACGCTCGCCTACGCCGTTCGCGGTTCGTTCGAGTTCGGTGCCTACCGTCGCAGGCGTCGCCTGACGCCGTCTTTCCACGAATTCGTCGAGGCAACGCCGAACGCGGGGACAGAACGGCCGGAGCACAGGGAGCCGAGCGCCAAGCGCACGGTCCGGATTCCAAGCCGGGCCCATCGAGGTGTGAAGCGCGCCGCGGCCGCGAAGTCGCTCGGGAATATTATCTCGGAGGTCGACGCGCTCAAGGCGAAGCTTGACGTGGACGCCGCCCCGAAGAAGCCGGAGAGCCCGGCGCACGACAGGATCGCACGTCTCAGAGAAAGGCTCGACATGTACTTCGCATCCGCGAAGAACGAGAGCACGGCGAGCGACGAGATCGAGAGCCTGAAGGCGAAGCTCGACATGCACCCTGCTCCTGCGAAGAGACAGAGCATCGCACACGACGAGCTCGAGACGCTCAAACAGAAACTCGACGTGCAGCCCGCTCACAGCGAGAGCGCTCCCCCCGACGAGCTCCAGACCCTCAAGGCGAAGCTCGAAATGCAGTCTTCCCCTGCGAAGAGCGGGAGCACGCCTCATGACGAGCTTGAGACGCTCAAGGCCAAACTCGCCAAGCAAGCTGCGTTCGTCAACGCCGAGCGTGAGACTGCTGACGAGGTCGCGCTGAAGGAGAAGCTCGGTGGCGACGCCGCCGCCGCGGCGAAACGCGAGACGACAGTTCGTCCTGCGCTCGAGACGAAGCTCGTCGACCACGACCCTGGCCCGAAGTCGGAGCGCAAGGTCGACCTTCACGTCGGCAAGCCGAGCCCGAAGCTCGATGTCAGTGACGCATCCGCTAAGGATCAGGCTCGAGGGTCCGTCGATGTCGACGCCCCCGACACAACTCTGCGCGAGCCCCCGGGCGGCCGCGCGGCCGATGCGACCCCGGAAGCACCGCGCCGGGTCTCGGCCGCCACGCACCGATCCACGATCGCCGAACTGTTCTACGAGCATGGCTCCGACCTGGCGTTCATCGGGATGGTCGTGATCATGCTCGCACTTCTCCTCCTCAACATCGCTGTTTTTCTCGACATCGGCGTTGCGTCCTAGGAAGTCCATGTTCAGGCGTGCACCGCCCACCGCTCGCCCCCGTTTCGTGGTGGAGCTCGAACCTCAGCAGGCTCGGCGCGCCCCAAGGACGGAGGCAGCGAACCCGGATGATCTCCCGACGAGAGGAAGCGGATGACAGTGCAGGCAGACAGCGGAAGGGTCGTCGTCCTTTGCGAACGACTCGCCGACGCGACGCGCGCAGGCACGGCGAAATGGCACGGCGAGGGCGAAGACACGTTTTTGTGGGAAGGCGAGCAGGGCTCGGTCTCGGTTCAGAGCCGCGACAAGGACGGCGAGCCTCCCTACCAGCTCGTTGTCTTCAACACAAACGGCGTGAAGGTGGAGGAGCTGACGTCACAGCTCCTCGAAAACGACCAGCCGGCCGAGTGGAATGAGCCCCTTGCCGTCCTCTACCGCTCGGCGCGTCGCAGCGCTCTAAACGCCGACGAAATCATCGACGCGCTGATCGAGGCGCTCCACTAGGCCATCGCGCAACGCGTCGATCGCCGCCTCGGTCGCGCGCGACATCCGGTGCAACCTTCTGGCAGGATCGTCCGGAGTTAGGCGACGAGGTCTGCGAGATCTTGTCCGGTGACGAGCTTCGGGGCATGGACGGCCGGCGTTGCCGGGACTGGCGAGATTCGATGACAGGACGTTCCCGCCAAATCGGCCCTTCTCGCAGATCTCGCTTGGCTCAACCATGCGGTTCCCGCATGGCAGCCGGGGCGCTAATGCGCCAGGTAGGCGTCGCAGTGCTCGCAGCGTCGCTCGCCGAGGGTCACGCCCGCAGCCTACGCCTCGACCGCGTCGCTGCCAGGGAAAGCCGGTAAGCCCGCACGCGCGCGCGGAGCCTCTCTCGCCGCGACAGCCTACACCGGGGTTCAGGCGCGCTGTCGGGGAGGGCTCCCCCTGGCCGTTGTGGGGCGGGCGGGACTAAGTAGCCCGCCCGCCCGACTTCGCTTCAGCTCAGCGCAGGCACCGTGACTTCGCAGAAGTCGTCCGTGCGGCCGGTCGATTCCTTGACGACCTCGAAGGAGATCTCCGTGTCGTCAGAGGGATCGCTCGGCGTGCCGCCGTGATCGACTACCAACTCGAAGCGGACCTGCCCCGGATTCCTGCCGATCGCCTTGCCGTCCGAGTTGTAGACCACGGCATTGCCGGTCGAGAGAGTGAGGATCGTGAGCGTGCCGTCGCCGTTGTCCGTCACGCGCAGATCCTTGTCGATCGCGTTGGTCGTGCTCACGACGAACTTGCCGTTGTCCACGTTCGTGAACGTTTCCGTGATCGAGAGCCGGTTGGCGAAGTAGATGAGCCCATCGCGCCCGCGCGGCATGGCCTTGACCTTCACGTCCGCGACGAAGTGGCTCTGCACCACCATGTCCGTCTCACAGAAGCCTTCGATCAGGTTGAAGTCGTCCAGGTGGACGGTCTCCTTGAACACGCGGCCGGGCTCGGCCTGCGCGGACATGGCAAGTACGAGCGCTGCCAGCAACGCTGTTGCCAAGAGAAGTCGCCGCATCTCTGCTACCTCCTGCCCCCGCAACGGTTAAAAAAAGGCCGCCCCTTCTTCGCTGGGGACGGCCACCGGGCAGGAAGATTCTGTCATCCGTCGATCCGTAGTTCAAGCGTGGGGCCGGGCGGCGAGCCGAACGCCCGGGCGCTGTCCCCGACCCCCGGCCCCGGGCGCCGAGCCTAGGCGCGCGGCGCCGGTCTGGACGTGTCCGCCGAGGACCGCACCGGGGACCGCACGCCGTCGCCGAAACCGGCCCTTCCGCGGGTTCTGCTCCTATCAACCACGCAGTTTCCGCCCGGCCGCTGGCCGCTCAATGCGCCTGATAGGAACGAATCCCTGCCAATCGGGGGGTCGTGACACGGACCGTGACTCAGCACGCGCCTCCGCCGCGCCTTCGGAGTGGGCACGACGGTTGCCCTTCTTCTCGCGACGACCGGGATCACCGCGGCGGTCACGACGTACGTCGGCACGACGCTCGTCTGACGGTCGGCCCGCCACGGCTACGACGCCAGGTCCACCTCAACCCGCGTCGACTGTCCGACGCATCACGGTGTGGTTCTTGCCCTTCGGTCGGACGTAGCTGAAGCCGGCACGTTCGTAGAGGGCGCGGGTGCTGTTGTAGAGGAACGAGTTGCCGACCCGGCGGCCGTCGGAGAGGTCCTGGGGGTAGCCCTCGACCACCCCGCCGCCGGCCTGCGCGATGAGGTCGAGGGCGCCGTGGAGGGCGATCCAGGTCAAACCCTTCCTGCGGTAGTCGCGGTCGATGAAGATGCACGTCAGCCGGTAGTCGGGTGGCGGGTCGCCGGCGGACTCGTAGTCCTTGCGGTGTTTCATGTTCGGCAGCTCCTCCGGCGTGCCGTACTCACACCACGCCACCGCCTGGTCGCCGTCGAAGACCAGCGCTGCATGGGCACGGCCCTGCTCGACGTACGTGCGCTTGAGACTTCGGTTGCCCTCGTATCCCTGCCCGCGTTCGGGTCCGTCCGGATGGAACCAGATGCACCAGCAGCCCCCGAAGATGCCGTTGTGCTTCTCCACCAGCGCCGCAAACGCGTCCCACGTCTCCGGCGTGAGCGCCCTGACCGTGAAGTCGCCCGCCATGGCGACAGCCTAGACACCGGGCCTCCTCTCCGGCGTCTCCTTCAGCTCGCAGTCGCAGCGAGGGGTATCGGCGCCGTCGGCGCCTGCCGGAACGCTTCCCGCACCCGCTCGCGGGCGAGCGCGGCGTCGGGGTGGCCGTACAGCTTGCGGACGAGTTCGCCGCCGTCTTGGTGGCCGAAATGGAGCGCGATGTCGCGCGCGTCCAGCTCGAGCACGTTCCAGGCGTACCAGCCGAAGTAGTGGCGGGTGGCGGTGTAGAGGTCGACGTTGCCGAACCTGGCGGCGCAACGCACCCGGTTCCAGTGATAGGAGCGCGACGAGGGCCGATAGTGCGAGCCGCGCAACGTTGTGAACGCGAACTCAGACTCGCGGGGCAGCGCCAGCAGGCGCTCCCGTGCCGGGTCGGTCAGCGCGATTCGGCGGTTCGGCCGAGCTTCACCAGCGGCGATGCCTCGGATCCGATGGCGTACACGAACCCGCCATCGCCTGGAAGCCGCCGCCGGCGTGTCACAAACTCCCCCTCGATGGTGCGCCAGCACCCGACAAAGCACTCGATGATCGACTTCCAGGCCGGGGCGATCCTCGTCGACCGGCAGTGGAACGCGAAGGTGGCCGAGTTCACGCTGCCCAAGCACGGGTTCGTCCGGACGAATCGCCATCACGGTCTTGGCGATCTTCGCGGCGCTGCGGGCTGTGAAGCGACTCGGATCGAAGTTCCATAGACGCGCCGACAAGCTGATGCGGAAGGCAGTCGAATAGCCAGACGGCGGGGAAGGCCGACGACCGCGGACTTCGGCCCGCGCCCCTCTCGAACCAGATTGGCCCCCGCGACGCCGGCAAGACGCCCGGGGGCCGTGGCAGCGGGGGAGTAGCCCCGCCGCGCGAAGCATCGTTGACCGCATGCCGGCGGCCCGGTGCGGCAGTCGTGAGACACGGACCGGTCGTGACTCAAATACGTGGCACAGAGCCCCCGGAGACGCCTGTTTCGGCACCCCGCACGGCTACGCAAGATTCCCGGTCGATTCATCGGGAATCCGGTGCAACCATGCGGGATGCTGGCCCGTTCTGAACTCGCTTGAACTTTGCTGGCCCGAACCGGCTCGCTATGCGCCTGGTAGGAATCGAACCTACGACCTCGCGCTCCGGAGGCGCGCGCTCTATCCCCTGAGCTACAGGCGCCGGGATCCGCAGTCTAGCTTCGTCGGATCAGAGCCACCCGGCGCGCTTGAAGGCGCGATGGAGCAGCAGACAGGCAACGGCCATGACGGCGAGCACGAGGGGGTAGCCGAACGTCCAGCCGAGCTCGGGCATGTGCTCGAAGTTCATGCCGTAGATGCCGGTGATCAGCGTCGGGACGGCGATGATCGCCGCCCAGGCCGAGATCTTCCGGACGTCCTCGTTCTGCCGGACGCTGACCTGCGTGAGGTTGGCGGCGAGGATGCTCGTGAGCAGCTCGCGGAAGCCTTCGACCTCGCGCACGTAGCGGATCAGATGATCCTCGACGTCGCGGAAGTACGGTCGCAGCTCGTCGGGAACGAGCTTCAGGCCGCTCTCCTCGAGCCGCTCGACCGGCTCGACGAGCGGCGCGATCGCCGCGTACAGCTTCAAGACCTCGCGCTTCACCGCGTAGATGCGCTTGGCGGGCGTGGCCCGCTCGTCCGAGAACACGTCGGCTTCGACGTCGGCGATGTCCTGCTCGAACGCCACGATCACCGGCCCGTAGTCGTCGACGACGTGATCCACGATCGCGTAGAGCGCGGCGGCCGGGCCGAGCCGCAGAAGCTCCGGGCGCTGTTCGAGGCGGAGCCGGACGTCGTCGAGCGGCGCCTCCCCGTGTCGAACGGTGATGACGAACCCGTCTCCGACGAAGACCAGGATCTCGCCGAACGCGACCCGTTCCTCCGACTCGATGTAGCGGGCGGCCTTCAAGACCACGAGCAACCCCTCGTCGTAGACGTCGAGCTTCGGCCGCTGGTGAGCCTGGATCGCGTCCTCGACGGCGAGCTCGTGGAGATTGAACTCGCGGACGACGGAGTCGAACTCCTCTTCGGTCGGGTCCTGGAGCTCGATCCACGCGAAGCTCTTCCCGTCGCGACAGGCCTCGTAGGCGTCCTCGAGCTCGAGCTTCCCGGGCCGACGAGACCCGTTCTCATATACCGCCGTGTCGACGATCATCGCCCTGTGATTATGGGCTGCGCGTACAGGGAGGCAGAGGATGTCCCCGCTAGAATGGCGAAGCCATGAGGACGGACGACCCGCTCAGTACCGATGCCCAGCCTTCCCCGCATCCGCTCGCGCTCCCGCGCCACGCGCGAGGTCGTCGCGCCTCCTGCGCGCCAGCCGGCTGAGCTCACCGCCGACGGCCTCACCTGGGTCCACCTCGATTCGCCGACAACGGAAGAGGCAATGGCCCTTGCCGAGCGCTTCGGCTGGCACCCGCTCGACGTCGAGGACGTCCTTTCCAAGCGCCAGCGGCCGAAGGTCGACGAGTACGACGACTACCGCTTCGTCGTTCTCCACTTCCCGGTCTACGACAAGGCCGTCCAGCGGCTGAACGCCGGCGAGCTCGACGTCTTCCTCGGCCCGGACTACCTCGTCACGCTGCCGACGGTCGAGCTGCTCCCGGTCACCCGGCTCTTCCAGCGCTGCGTGGACGACCCGGAGCTGCGCGAGAGCCTCTTCGGCAAGGGCTCCGGCTACCTCCTCTACCACGTCCTCGACGACCTGTTCGACTACTGCTTCCCGATCCTCGACAAGATCGGGCACAAGCTCGACACGATCGAGGACGACATCGACGAGGGGCGCTTCGAGGAGATCGTCCGCGACATCTCCCGCGTGAAGCAGGAGATCATCAGCTACCGCAAGATCGTCAAGCCGCAGCGTCCGACCCTGCGGCTGCTCGAGCGGCACGTGGAGCGGTTCCTGCCCGAGGACCTCGAGCTCTACTTCGACGACCTCGTCGACGCCTCCGAGCGCATCTGGGACCTGCTCGACAACTACAAGGAGGTCGTCGAGGCGCTCGAGGCGACGAACGAGGCGGCGCTCTCGCACCGCCAGAACGACGTGTTGCGGGTTCTGACGGTCTTCAGCGTGCTCCTTCTGCCGCTGACGCTCCTCGCGAGCATCTTCGGGATGAACGTGGATTTCCCCGGTTTCGGGACGGCGGAGGCGTTCTGGCTGATCATCGCCGCGATGGTGGTGATCTTCGGAGCCGTGCTCGCGTTCTTCCGCTGGCGCCGGTTTTTCTAGGGACAGCGGACCAGCACTTCTCCGGCACGGCAGCGGTCTCGTCCCGGACCGCCGTCGAGGCGGTCATGACCCCTACTGCCGATCAGCTTGTCCGGCAGCGTGGCGTTCTAACCTCTCCGGATGGTCAAGCAGCTCTGGGCGCCGTGGCGGCTCGAGTACGTCGGCCGGGCCGACGAGCAGGATGGCTGCCTGTTTTGCCGGGCCGCGCAAGGAGACGACGAAGAGGGCCTGATCGTCCACCGTGGCCGCGAGGCGTTCGTCCTTGTGAACAGGTTCCCGTACGCGTCCGGCCACCTGATGGTCGCTCCGTACCGGCACAGCGGCGACTTCTCGGCGTTGACCGAGGGAGAGACGGTGGAGATCCACCGCCTCGCGAGCCAAGGCATCGGTGCGCTGGCCCAGCTGTACTCGCCCCAGGGCTACAACCTCGGCTGGAACCTCGGGCGGGTGGCGGGCGCCGGAGTCGTCGACCACGTCCACCTCCATGTCGTCCCGCGCTGGCTCGGCGACACGAACTTCATGCCCGTGCTCGCCGACGTGAAGGTGATTCCCGAGCATCTGCTCGAGACGCGCCGCAAGCTCGCGGACGCCTGGCCGACGTAGAGGCGTCTTAGGACGCCGCTTCGAGCTGGGTGTCGAGCGGGAGCGTCATCCCTTCTCTCGCGAGCTTCGGCGGAGCTCCCTGGTCGCCCCAGAGCTCTCTCGCGCGGGCCTCGAGCGAGCGCAGCTGATCGTCGGTGTGCATTGGATCGTGATGAAACAGGAGCAGATGCCGCACCTCCGCGGTTCGGGCGAACGCCACGGCATGCGCCACGCTCGAGTGGCCCCAACCGACATGCGCGGGGTACTCGTGCTCGAAGTATTGGGAGTCATGCATGAGCACGTTCGTGCCTTCCGCGAGCGAGAAGCCTGAGAGCCATTCGGGCTCGACCTCGTCGGCCTCGACTCCGAGGTACGGCTCGTGGTCGGGGATGTAGGTCAGGACGTAGCCGTTCTCCTCGAACCGGTACCCGATCGTTGGCCCGCGGTGCGTGACAGGCTCGGCACGGACTCGTGCCGAGCCGATCTCGAATTGGTCGTCGGGGACGTCGTGGAACGTGATCGAAGACGGCACCTCCGAGAGCTCGACAGGGAAGAGCGGCGGCGACAGATACCGGGCAATGCGCTCCTCCAGCGTGTCCACCGGCGACGGGGGCCCCCAGATGTGGAGCTCTTGGCCCGGCTCCCAGAGCGGGACGAAGAAGCCGAGCCCTTCCAGGTGGTCCATATGGAGATGCGTGAGGCAGAGATGGATCGGCCGACGCGGCTCCGACGCGAGCCTCAGCCCGAGGAGGCGGATGCCCGTGCCGGCGTCGAGCACGACCGGCGAGCCGTCGTCGAGCTCGAGCTCGACGCACGACGTGTTTCCGCCGTAGACGACCGTGTCCGCGCCCGGCGCCGCCAGCGAGCCCCGGCAGCCCCAGACGGCGGCTCTCACGACCCGTCGTCCTCCCAGAAGACGACGACGACCCCAGCGACGTCCTGTTCGCGGCCCAGCATCGGGATCGCGGTCACGGAGAGCGTGCGCTGCTGTCCGTCCAGCATCGTGAAGTGCAGCGTCTCGTGTGCGGGCCGCCGCAACCGGCGGGCGACGGACGTCGGCATCTCCTCTGCGCCGACTGCGGTCCCGTCGAGGCGCTCGGCCTGGAATCTGGCGCGCCATTCGTCCTCGGACAGGTCGCCGAGCTCGGCGTGCGTCTGCCCGATGATTCGTTCCGCGGGCTCGTTGAAGAAGACGAGGGTGCCGTCCTCGTCGATCACGGCGAGCGGCGTCGCGAGGTTGGACGCGAATTCGCGGGCCAGGATCACCGGCAGGCTCTTGTGCGCGGTCCGCTCCACCGCCTAAGCGTACTCCGCTGGTGTTCCGCGCGAACGACGGCTACATTCCACGCGTGCCGTTCTCCACGAGGCAAACGCCCTGGCTGCGGCGGGCCTCCAGGAGTGGCCTCGTCCTGCTTGCGAGCGCACTGGCGTGGAGTGTTCTTCTCTCTCCGCCCGCGTCAGCGGCAGTACTTCCTCCAACCCAGAATCCCCTGCCCGGAAGCAACTTCCAGGGCGCAGACGGCAACCAGGACAACGCCACCGCTCGTCTCATCGACTGGCAAGCGCTGCAGGCGGAGGGGCGGGTCACTCACAACCCGGATCCGAATGCCGAAGACACAGCCTTCACGGGAGGCAGCAAGGAAGACGAGCCGGGTCTGTGGGACCTCACAACCGAAGCCGGGGGCGTCAACCCTGACAAGGCCAACATTCGCGACGCTTGGTCTGCAGTCGATTCAGGTGGCGCGCAAGCGTTCCTGTATTTGGGCTTCACGCGCCAAAGCCCGCAGCTCACGCGGGTCGCAACCACTTTCCTCACTTTTGAGCTCAACCACGACTCGCGGCTCTGGACCAACAGTCGGGGAGCAACCATTCCCTGCCGGCGCACCGGAGACCTTCTTGTCTCGTACGAGGCACAAGGGAACGCCGTCGACGTCGTCATCCAGCGATGGGTGACATCGACTTCCGATGCGACGACGGGGTGCGCGACGAGCGGAGGGCTCGACGGCCTCACCGGCCTCACTCCGAACGTCGATGTCCAGGGCGCGGTCAACGCAACCCCGATCACTGCCCGTCTGCCGGGCGCCTACACCGGCATGATCCCGACCTACCACTTCGGCGAAGCGGCGTTGAACCTCAATCGCTTCCTGCAGGAGGCGGTCGGCGACCCCTGCGTCTCGTTCGGCTCGATCTGGATGCACTCGCGCTCGTCGACCTCGGAGAATTCGAACATGCAGGATTACGTCGGGCCGCAGGCACTGACCTTGCGTACCTGCGCCGCTTCCGGCATGAAGTTCCACGACCGGAACGCCAACGGGCGCCGCGACGCAGGTGAACCAGGGCTGCCCCGCTGGACGATCTGGGCCGACTACGACAACGACGGGATTCGTGATCCCAACGAGCCGTTCGGGATCACTGACAGCGAAGGTCAGTACGTGATCAACGACATTCGCCCGCCCAGGCGGCACGTACTGGCTGCGCGAGGCGCTGCCGACCTCTGCGGCACGACGGCGCGCGGCCGACGCATTCGTGAGGTGCTCGTACCCGACCACCTCCGCACCGGGAGGGATGTTCCCCTGCGCTTGGGGGCCGATCTCCACCGCGACGACGACGTACGCGCGGCGCCGTAACTTCGGCAACTACGAGTCGGCTCAGCTCGTGGTCCGGAAGGAGCTCGAGCCGAGCGCGGACCCGGGGCGCTTCGATCTCCTCGTGAACGGCCGCATCGTGGTGGCAGCGGCGGGAGACGGAGCAAGCCGCATGGCGGCCGTGGCCCCGGGGGTGTACACGGTGTCAGAGGCTGCCGTGGCTGGGACGAATCCAGCCGACTATCACTCGACCGTGGAGTGCAAGCGAGGCACGCAACGGAAGCGGGTTCGGGCCGGAGGTGTGTACGAAAGCCTCCAGCTGTCGTCGGGTGAACAAGTGGTCTGCACGTTCCGCAACGTTCGCCTGGGCTCGCCCGCAATCGCCATCGACAAGACCGGCCCGGCCACGGCGCAGGCGGGCGACACGCTCCGCTACACCCTCTACGTCACGAACCCGGGCGACCTTCCCTTCCCGGAGGACTCCATCCGCGTCACCGATCCCAACTGCGATGCACCTCCTAAGCTCACCGGGAAGGCAGACGGTTCAGGTGCTGACGACACGCCGGGAACGCTCGACCCGGGAGACACGTGGACCTATGCCTGCTCGCGCAAGACCACCGCCGCGGAAAATTGCACGGCGGGCGTCGTCCGGAATACGGCGAGCGTCACGGGCGAGACGGGTGGAGTGTCCGTGATCGAGACGGTGACGATCAAGACCGATCTCCTTTGTCCTCAGAAGCCGCCCAGCCCCGGTCCCGGCCCTGGCCCGACGCCGCCCGGGCCGCAGCCACCTCTGCCGCCACAGCCGCCCGGCCCGCCCGTCGTGCCACCGGGGCCAAAGCCACCTGACGCGGGCGATGCTGCCCACGCCGGCTTCATCTTCCGTGAGGCGACGGCGGGGTGCATCCGCACCCGTGTGCCTCGCGTGAGTTTCGAGGGCACGCGAGTCGCTCGGGTCCAGGTCTACGTGAACGGCCGGCTGCGACGCAGGCTCACGGTGCAGTCACTGCAGGCGCGTGTCACCCCTCGCGTGCTGCTGCCTCCCGGCCGCTATCGGCTTTCGGTCCGGGTCTCCTTCCAGCGCGGCACCGGGAGCCCGCCCGTCACCTTCAGGCGCACGATCCGCATCTGCGGAGCCCTGGCGGCCCGACCGCCCTTCACGGGCTAGCTCGGCAGCACCCGCCTCTGTGTCGGACTTCCCCGGACCTACGAGAGGTCCGGTTTGCCAGATGACGTGTTCCCTGGATGAGCACAAACGGCATCGCGGCACGTGGGGCACCGGGTTGAAGGCGGTAGCGGCCGGTTAGCAGCCGCGCGGCATCCGCGTCGACTCGCCCCCTCGCTAGCCGGTGAGGCGGAAGACCAGGATGTCCCTGCGTGGCCTTCGCGTCGTCCGGATCACCGTCAGCGTGCCGCGAGCGTTGTCGAAGAGCCTCGTGCCGCCGAGAACTGCGAGCTCGTAGAACTCCGAGAATCGGATCGAGCCGCCCGCCACGAGCCTGCCTTTGGGCAGGAAGAACGTGGCCGTGCAGTACCGGGTCCCTTTGGTGACGAACGTACAGATGTAGTCCGCGTGCCCGATCGGCCGGGACTTGATCCGCTTGTTGAACAGGTTCTGGCGGATGATCGCCATGTCGCCGGGCCCTCTCCCCGGTCTGCCCGCGTCGACGCGCACGCGGCTGATCTCGCGGTTGGTGATCCGGACCGTGGCAGGCCCTGTGCTTGCGCTTGCGCTCGAGCTCAGGCTCCATCCGTTCAGAACCATGAGCGCCGAGAAGCCGACAGCGAAAGCGACGGCGTAGAACAAGCGCGGCATCCCCCCACTCCGTTCCCCGGGCCGCGACATCAGCGATCGTTCGCGGCGATCGGCAGCTCGAGCACCATCGCCGGTGTCAGTCGTTTCTGCATTCCGGTGTCCTTTCGTGTCAGTGAGAGCCAGCCCGCCGCGTTTGCCGTCTCATCGCTGCCTGACGATTTGGAGGATCCGCACATGTGACACACCCGCGGCCGCGGCGATCTGGCGAAGGCTTGCGCCCTCGGCCCGAGCTTGGCGGATCGCGGCACGCCAGGACGCCTCGGACTCGGCGCGACGCGCTGTCGCCCGTTGCACGGTTGTCAAGGGATCGGCCGTGTTGTGCTGTTCATCTCGTCTTGATGTCTCAATTTGCAGCGGTAAGTATCGTCACCACTTGTAACGACGAGACGGTAAGTTGAGTAAACGGTCTGTAAGAATCGGTTCCCGATGCAACTCGAGCGCGATCCGACCTTTTGGGCACGTCCGTTGCCATGATCGACGAGCGCTACGGCCATCTGGCGCGCGACTCGAAGCAGGCGATTCGGGCGAAGCTGAACGCAAGAAGCGGACGAGAAGGCGTTGAGATGGCGACGGGTGAGAAGCGCTAAAGCTGCGATCCCACTGGTGGAGCCAAGCGGACGGCGGGACTCGAACCCGTGACCCTCGGCTTGGGAAGCCGATGCTCTACCAGCTGAGCTACGTCCGCGTTCGGGAAGAACGATAGCGGGGATAATTCCTCCAGAGACCACAGGGAGGGCTGGAATGACTGACCTGCACGAGATCGCAACGGCGCTCGTCGCCGAGGGCAAAGGGATCCTCGCCGCGGACGAGAGCTCGGGGACGATCAAGAAGCGCTTCGACTCGATCGGGGTCGAGTCGACGGAGGAGAACCGTCGTGCATATCGCGACCTCCTGTTCCTGACCGAGGGCGCGGAGGAGTTCATCAGCGGGGTGATCCTCTACGACGAGACGATTCGCCAGAGCTCGGCGGACGGCACGCCGTTTCCGAAGCTGCTCGAGAGCAAGGGCATCGTCCCGGGGATCAAGGTCGACCTGGGCGCGAAGCCGCTCGCGGGCGCGCCGGACGAGACGATCACCGAAGGGCTCGACGGCCTGCGCGAGCGTCTTGCCGAGTACCGGGACCTCGGCGCCAAGTTCACGAAGTGGCGCGCGGTGCTCTCGATCGGCGACGGCCGCCCCAGCGAGTACGCGATCTGGACGAACGCGCACGCGCTCGCGCGGTTCGCGGCGCTCAGCCAGGAAGCGGGCCTCGTCCCGATCGTCGAGCCCGAAGTGCTGATGGACGGCGACCATACGATCGAGGAGTCGTACCACGTCACCGAGCGAACCCAGCGCGCCGTCTTCACCGAGCTGTTCGACCAGCGCGTCCACCGCGAGGGGATGCTGTTGAAGCCGAACATGGTCTTGTCCGGCTACGACGCGGCCGAGCGGGCCGGCGTGCAGACCGTCGCGGAGCTGACGATCAAATGCCTCAAGAACACGGTTCTTCCCGCAGTCCCAGGGATCGTCTTCCTCTCGGGCGGACAGAGCGACGAGGACGCGACGGCGCACCTGAACGCGATGAACGCGCTGGGGCCGCACCCCTGGCAGCTCTCGTTCTCGTACGGACGCGCCCTGCAGGCG
Source organism: uncultured Actinomycetes bacterium (assembly GCA_963842235.1). Lineage (GTDB taxonomy): Bacteria > Actinomycetota > Thermoleophilia > Gaiellales > Gaiellaceae > JACDAN01. Next base: position 1,085,512 of record CAWJFT010000001.1, read on the forward strand.
CCGGCGCAGAAGGCCTGGATGGGCGACTCGGCGAACGTCGAGGCGGCCCAGAAGGCGTTCTATCGGCGCGCCAAGTTCAACAGCGCGGCGCGGAGCGGCTCCTACGCGCCGGAGTGGGAGAAGGAAGAGGTTCCCGCCTAGGACTTAGCGCAGCGCCAGGTTCGAGATCTGCTCGAGCTTCTCGAAGGAGTGGCTCGCCTCGATGCGGCGGACCGTGCCGGACCGTGAGCGCATGACGATCGAGTCCGTGATCCCGCCCTCGCGGGTGTAACGGACACCGCGCAGGAGAGCGCCGGTCGTCACGCCTGTAGCCGCGAAGAAGACGTCGCGGCCGCCGACGAGATCGTCCGTCGTGAGCACGCGGTCGAGGTCGTAGCCGTCGTCGATCAGGCTCTGGCGCTCTTCGTCGTTGCGAGGCCAAAGCTTCCCTTGAATCGCCCCGCCGACGCACTTCAGCGCCGCGGCGGAGAGGACGCCCTCGGGCGTCCCGCCGATGCCCATCAGAAGATCTACTCCGGTGGCGGGCTGAGCGGCCGCGATTGCCGGCGCGACGTCGCCGTCGGTGATCAGCAGCACCTTCGCGCCGACCTCTCGCAGGTCGGCGATCAGCTGCTCGTGGCGGGGTCGGTCCAGCACGACGACGGAGACCTCGGTCGGCGTGACGCCGCGCGCCTTCGCAACGGCGCGGACGTTCTCGGCCACCGGCGCCTCGACGTCGATTGCGTCCGCCGACTCCGGCCCACAGGCGATCTTGTCCATGTAGACGGCGGCGCCCGGGAAGAACATCGTGCCCCGCTCGGCGAGCGCGATCGTGGCGATCGCGTTTGGCATCCCGAGCGCGGTGAGCCTCGTTCCTTCGAGAGGATCGACGGCGACGTCGACCTCGGGCCCGTGGCCGCTCCCGACCTCTTCGCCGTTGAAGAGCATAGGCGCCTCGTCCTTCTCGCCCTCGCCGATCACCACGACGCCGGCCATTTCGGCCGTGTCGAGCATGATGCGCATCGCGTCGACTGCCGCCTGGTCGGCGGCGATCTTGTCGCCGCGTCCGATCCAGCGGCCGGCGTTCATGGCGGCCGCTTCGGTCACACGGACGAGCTCGAGCGCGAGGTTCCGGTCCGGCGCCTTGTCCGGCGGGCTCGGCACAGGCGCAACCGTCCGCTCGACTGCCTCCCCCACAGGGCGATTGTACGCCGCTCCGGGACGGGGTCTGACCCCTACATCCGCTCGGGTGCCTCGACGCCGATCAGGTCGAGCGAGCGCGCGAGGACGTTCTTCGTCGCGACCACGAGCCCGAGCCGGAACGCCTCCTGCTCGCTCTCCAGCACGCGATGGTGGTGGTAGAAGCGGTGGAAGTCGTCCGCCAGGCGGATGGCGTACGTCGGAATCGCATGCGGTCCGCGTCGTACGGTCGCTTCTCGGACGACCTCCGGAAACTCGGCCAGCCGCTTGATGAGGTCCCGCTCCTCTCCCGCCATCTCCTCCGGCGCCTCGGCTGACCGCTGCCGCTCGCCCGCGTTCCGAAGAATGCCCGCGATCCGCGCGTGCGCGTACTGGACGTAGTAGACGGGATTCTTTTCACTCCGCTCCTTCGCGAGGTCGAGGTCGATGTCGATCGGCTGGTCGTGTCCGCGCGAGACGAGATACCACCGCGACGCATCGATCCCGATCTTCTCGACGAGCTCCTGCAGGAAGACGACGTCGCCGCGCCGCTTGGAGGACTGCCTCGCCGCGCCGCCCTCGACGATGTGGACGAGCTGGTAGATCAGTACCTCGAGCCTGTCGGGGTCGTAGCCGAGCATCGAGGCCGCTGCCTTGAGCCGCCCGACGTACCCGTGATGATCGGCCCCGAGGACGTAGATCAACCGATCGAAGCCGCGTCCGAACTTGTTGCGGACATACGCCACGTCCCCCGCGAAGTAGAGATAGCTCCCATCCGATGAACGAACGAGCGGGCGATCCTTGTCATCGCCGTGCGCGCTCGTGCGGGCCCACGTCGTCCCTTCCGCCTCGTAGGTGTCCACCTGCGCCACGGCCTCCGGGATCTCCCGCTCGACCTCGCCCTGGAGCACCCACGTGTCCAGCGGGACGCGAAACTCAACGAGCTCCTCCTCGATCACCTTGAGCATCCGTTCGACCGGATCGCCCTCCTCGGCCGCGATCTCCCGGACGTAATCGCCGGTGTAGCCCTCCACGGGAGGCTCCTCTCCGCGCCTCCGCGCCTCCACCGATTCGCGGAAAAGGTCGGTCTGGCGGCCGACGTCGTTGACGTAGTACTCGCGTTCGACCTCGTGGCCGGCGAACTCCAGCAGCCGGGCCACGGAGTCGCCGTAGGCCGCATTCCGCGCCGATCCCACCGTCAGCGGCCCGGTTGGGTTGGCGGAGACGAGCTCGACCTGGACACGCTCCTGCACCGCAGCCGAAGCGCCGCCGTAGGCCTCTCCCGCGGCGAGCATCTCGGCGAGGGCATCGCCGTACCATCCAGACGCGAGAAAGAGGTTGACGAACCCCGGGCCGGCCACCTCGGCCCGCTCCACCTCGGGCAGGCCCGCGGCCTCCCGCGCCAGGCTCTCCGCCAGATCCCTCGGCGGCCGGCCGTCCCGAGGCGCCTGCTGGAGCGCGACGTTCGTCGCGTAATCCCCGTGCTCCGGCCGGCTCGGACGCTCCAGCGTCACCGGCGCGCCGGCCAGGCGCTCGAGCTCGGATTCGAGCCGGCGGATCGCTTCAGGAGGCACGGCGGTAGTATCGCCACATGGAAGACGGCGGCTCCGAGCGCCACCTCAACATCCACCTGGATCCCGAAGACATGGCCGGGGTCTACGCGAACTTCGCGAACATCAGCTTCTCGGACTACGAGTTCACGCTGACGTTCGCGCGGATCGACCACGAGGTCGAGGAGGGCGACATCCCAGGGGTGGTCGTCTCCCGCATCAACGTCTCGCAGCGGTTCATGAAGGAGCTCCTCGACGCGATGCAGGACTCCTACTCGAAGTGGTCGACGCGCGAGGGCATCAAGAACCTGCCCGAGACGCCTCCACGCTCCGAGCCATAGCGATTCGCTGGAGCGGAGTCGGGTGGGTGTCCAGGAGTATCTGCGCCCACTCCGGCGGGTCCGGTTGTGACAGCGAGGCGGTCGACAGCTCGCGCATGAGCCCTTCGAACGCACGGGGATCGTGCGTTGCCTCGAGCGCGCGCCAGTCCGCCTCGGCCTCGTAGCGCCTCGAGATCAGGTTGATCACCGGAAGCAGGGCCAGCTGGAGCACCGTGAGCGTGAGGAGAGCCAGAGGCACGGCCGGCGCCGTCCCCAGCCCGCCGCGGCGGCGTGTCACTCGAGCGATGACGTAGGCGCCCGGGAGCGTGAAGAGGAAGAGCCACCCGATCGATTTCCAGACGTGGTTCGACTTGACGTGGCCGAACTCGTGCGCGACGAGCACCCGGATCTCGGGGCGGCTCAAGCGTCCGTCCAGCGCCGTGTCCCAGAGAATCACGCGCTTGGTCGGGCCCAGACCGTAGAACTCCGCGTTGATCGCGCGGGTGCGCCGACTCGCGTCCTGGACCTCGACGTCCACCTCCCCCACCCCCTGCTCGCGCGCCAGTTGGCGGATCTCGGCCGCGAGCGCCCGGTCGCGCAGCGGCTCCAGGTGCGGTACGAGCAACAGCGGCTGCACGAGGATGAACGCCGAGGCGAGCGCGGCGAACGCCGGGCCGCCGACGATCCACCACCGGTCGCCCAGCCGCCGGGCGAGCACCATGACGAGCGCGATCGCCACGCAGGCTGCCGCCAGCGACCCGAGCCACTCGAGCCATGGGTCGACCAGGATCGTCCCGTAGTCCGAGCGCGAGACGCCGTAGCGACGCCGCCACCAGTGCGCGACGAGCACGAACGGAAGCCCGGCGGCCCAGACGGCGACGAGCGTCAGCGCGCCGAGCGCGACGCCGCCGGGAATCCCCCGCCAGCGGCTGCGCGGTGCCAGCCACACGGCGAGGGCCAGGACCGCCAGCTGGACGACCGTTGCGCCGATCCAGATCAGCCGCAGCCCGCGTTGGAAGCTCTCACTGCGATCAAGTTGGCGCGTGCTGAAGAAGTCGTGCGGATTCAGGTGCGGAAGCTCCAGCCCGCCCGGAACCGAGGTGCGCCAGAGCAACGCCGCCGCAACTAGCCACAAGCCGGCGGCGACGATCACCCACAATCTCTTCGTGCGAATCGCCGTCATCTCGGACGTCCATGCGAACCTTTACGCGCTCGAGGCAGTCCTCGCCGAGATCGACCGCCAGCCGCCCGATGCGATCTGGTGCCTCGGCGACACCGTGGGTTACGGCCCCCGGCCGAACGAATGCTGCTCGCTCGTCCGCGAGCGGGCCGATCTCGTCCTGATCGGGAACCACGATCTCGTCGCGCTCGGCTCCGCGGAGGTCGATGTCGACGAGTTCAATCCCGAGGCGGCGGCGGCCTCTCTCTGGACGGCGGAGCAGCTGAGCGACGAGTCGCGCCGCTTCCTCGAGAGCCTCGCGCCCAGCGCCGAGGCCGAGGGCGTCCAGCTCTTCCACGGAAGCCCACGCGATCCCGTCTGGGAGTACGTCCTCTCCGAGGGGGCTGCGCTCGACGCGCTGGAGCTGACCACCGCGCCGCTCGTGCTCGTCGGGCACAGCCATGTCGCGATTGCGTTGCGGCTCTACGAGGAACACCTCGAGGGTGGCGTCGCCCCCGTCGGATTCGAGGCGCAGCTCGGCGAGGGTCGCTGGCTGCTCAACCCCGGCTCGGTCGGTCAGCCGCGTGACGGCAACCCCGCCAGCTCGTTCCTCGAGCTCGACCTTGAGGCGAAGCAGGCCCGGTTTCGGCGCGTGCCCTACCCTGTCGCACGCACGCAGGAGGAGATCGTGGAAAGGGGGTTGCCCGATTCGCTGGCGGAGCGCCTTGCTCACGGCGTGTAGCGCGTTCCTCCTTGCCGGCTGTGGCGGGGGCGATCCCACAGACCCGCGAACGAGCGCCCCGCCGACGATCCAGCGCGCCGTCGCACGACAGCTGGCCAACCGGAGTGACGAGGTCGCGCGCCTGCTCGAGTCCGGCAATACGGTGCGCCGCTCTCGGCGAGGCGAGCCGGCTGCGAGCCGAGCTGACTCGAGCGATCGAGCGGCAGCTGATCCCGCAGCGCTATCGCACTGGCCTGGCTCGGGCCGTGAACGGGATGCGCGGACAGATCGTCTGCCGCCGGGAGCCGCCACCGCCACCGCTGAGCGAGGACGGCGGCAAGAAGAAGGGCAAGAAGCACGGAAAGGGACACGGCCGCGGAGGGCCACCGGTGAGCCGCTACGTCGTCGAGAAGACGATCGGCCGCGGCGGCATGGCGACGGTGGAGCTCGCGCGCGACACCGAGCTCGACCGGCTCGTCGCCGTCAAGCGGCTCTTCCCGTCGCTCGTGAGCGACGAGATCTTCCGCGAGCGCTTCCTCCGGGAGGCACGGATGGCGGCCGCACTCTCACACCCGAATCTCGTGGCCGTCTTCGACGTCGGCGAGGAGGACGGCCTGCCGTACATCGTCATGGAATACGTCGAGGGCGAGACGCTCGCCGACCTGATGCGGCGGAGCGCCCCGGTGGATCCGGACTGGGCGGTCGACCTCCTGCTGCAGGTCTGCGCCGGGCTCGAGCACGCGCATGCGGCGGGGCTCGTCCATCGCGACATCAAGCCGCAGAATCTCCTCGTCAGAAGCGACGGCGTGGTCAAGATCGCGGACTTCGGGATTGCCCGCACGCTGCAGGCCACGCGCCTCACCCAGGTCGGAACCGTGCTCGGAACGGCGGCGTACCTGGCCCCGGAACAGGCCGCGGGTGAACGGGTGACGGCCGCCGCGGACATCTACTCGCTCGGCGCGGTCGGCTACGAGCTCCTGTCGGGACAGACGCCGTACGAGTTCGAGTCCCTCGCCGACCTGGCGATCGAGCAGCGGAAGCCGCCTGCTCCGCTCGCCGGTGTCCCCGAAGCGCTGGAGATCGTCATCCTCCGCTGTCTCTCGCGGGACCCGGGCGATCGGCCTCAGTCGGCCGCCCTCGTCGCCCGCGAGCTGACTCAGGCCTCCTCCGAGCCGCCGACCGTGCGGATGCCGGCTCCTGCTCGCCGGACAATCCACGTCCCGCGCCGCGCGCTGCTCGGACTGGCCGCCGCCCTTGGCGCCGTGCTGATCGCCGTCGGGCTAGCCCTCGGCTATTCGCGAGGCGACGGCCAGAAGCCGCCACCCGCCCCCGCGCAGCAAGACGTCCTCCAACGCGGCGACACACCGGCGGAGTCGGCGCGGCTGCTTGCGGACTGGCTCCGGCGGCGGTCGGCTGGCCTAGGGAACGGGCGCCTCGACGCTCTCGGTCGCCGAGCCGAAGGTGATGCCCTCACGGGCGAGCGCGAACTGAACCTCTTCCCGCGCCTTGTAGATGCGCCACTTGACCGTGGCGAGTGTGATCTCGAGCGAATCGGCGATCTCCGTGTAGGAGAGGCCGACGACGTCCCGGAGAAGCAGAGCCATCTTCAGGTCGACGGTGAGGTCGTCGACCGCACGCCAGACGGCGTCCATCGCCTCGAGCCGCTCGACAGGCGCGTCGAGGACCTCGAGTGGCGGCGCGTCATCGATGGCCACGACCGAGCGCGGCCGGCGCTCGCTAGCGCGCAGCTCGTCAAAGACGCGGTTCTTCGTGACCTGGAAGAGCCAGGTCGTGAACCGGCATCTGAGCGAGAACTTCGGCAGCCCCTGGTAGACGCGGAGGAACACTTCCTGCGTCAAGTCCTCGGCAAGCGCCCGATCGCCGACGAGCCGCAGAACGTAGTTGTAGATCGGCGTCTCGTACGCGCGAACGATTAGGTTGAAAGCCCGTTCGTCGCCGCGTTGGGCTTTCCGCAGTACGCCTGGATCTGGCTGGGGGAGCGCCACAGGGGAGCCGGAGTATAGCCCGGTTATCTCGGGCTAAAGGTCAAGTTTTTGCCGGTCATTTGTAAAGGAGCCTCCAGGCCTAGAAGTGCAAGGCATGTCGGTGCCAAATCAGATAGTTCCCCATCGTCCCTCAGAGAAACATTCGTTTCAGTCAGCACGAAGGGTACGGGATTCGACGTATGTGCCGTATGCGGCTTTCCTTCCTCGTCCAGCATCGTCTCGGCATTTCCATGGTCTGCGGTGACGAGTGCGACGCCCCGTTGGGCCTGGATCGCCGTCGATAACCCGCTCGAGACAGCGATCAACCGTCTCGACGGCGGCGACGGCGGCAGGGATTGAGCCAGTGTGTCCGACCATGTCCGGGTTGGCAAAGTTGATTACGGCGAAACCGAGCTCATCGGATTCGAGTGCCTCCACGAAGCGATCGGCGAGCTCCCCTGCCGACATCTCCGGTTTGTGGTCGTAGCTGGGGACGTCACGCGGGGAGGGCACGAGGATCCGCTCCTCCCCGGGGTACGGCTCCTCGTGGCCGCCGTCGAAGAAATAGGTGACGTGCGCGTATTTCTCCGTCTCGGCCGCATGGAGCTGCCGCACGCCGTGCTCGGCCAGCACCTCCGCCAGCACCTCGGTCACCTCCTGCTCCTCGAACGCGACGGGAGCGTCGAAGTCGCCGCGGTAACGCGTCATCGTCGTCACGTCGAACCCGAGGCCTAGCAGCCGCTCGGTCAGCTGCCGCGCGCGATCCGGCCGGAAGTTGAAGAAGATCACGGCGTCGTCGGCCCCGATCCGCGGGCGCCCCTCGAGCACGATCGGCTCGATGAACTCGTCCGTCACACCTTCGTCGTAGCTGCGTTGCACTTCGGATACGGGGTCTGACCCCGTCACGGCGCCCTCGCCGCGGAGCAACGCGGCGAGGGCGCGGTCAGTTCGTTCCCAGCGTTGATCGCGGTCCATGGCGTAGTACCGCCCGACCACCGTCGCGATTTTCTCCACGGGAAGCTCGGTCAGGTCGGACACCGCGGATGTGGGCGAAACGTCCCTTCCGTCCGTGAAGGCATGGATCCAGGTTCGATCCTCCATCCCCTGCGTCTTTGCTAGCTCGAGCAGGGCGCGGAGGTGATCGATGTGGGAATGAACGCCGCCGTACGAGACGAGCCCTATGAGGTGGACGCTCCCGCCGCGAGCCTTCGCCCGCTCGAACGCGCCGACGAGCGCAGGGTTCTCGAAGAATTCACCGGTTTCGATGGCGCGGTTGACACGCATCAGGTCCTGGAAGAGAACGCGCCCGGACCCGATCGTCAGGTGGCCGACCTCCGAGTTCCCCATCTGTCCTGGCGGCAGCCCGACGGCCTCACCCGAGGCCTTCAGGGTCGTATGGGGATAGGTCTCCCACAGCCGGTCGAAGACCGGAGTCTCGGCCAACTCCACGGCGTTTCCCGGGCCCGGGGGCGCGCACCCCCATCCGTCCAGGATCACGAGCGCGACTAGCGGGAAGCGGCTCGGCAAATCGCCACGAACGAGTCGACCTCGAGGGACGCACCGCCGACGAGGGCACCGTCCACGTCCGGCTGCGCCAACAGCTCGGCCGCGTTCTCGGGCTTCACGGAGCCGCCGTAGAGCACAGGGACGTCGAGGATCGCCTTGATGAACGCATGGGCCTCCTGCGCCTGATCGGGCGTAGCCGTCTTCCCCGTCCCGATCGCCCAGACGGGCTCGTAGGCGATCACGAGGTCGTCGTGTGACTCGAGGGCGACCAGCTGGCGGCGGAGCACGTCCTCGGTCTCCCCGCGCTCCCGCTCCTCCTCGACCTCGCCGATGCAAGCGATCACCCATAGCCCCGCATCGAGCGCCGCGGCCGCCCGGCGCCCGACCGTCTCGTCGGTCTCGCCGAAGTACTGCCGGCGCTCCGAGTGCCCGACGATCGCCCCATAGACCCCCAGGTCGATGAGCATCGGCGCCGAGATCTCGCCGGTGAACGCCCCCTCCCGCTCCCAATGGACGTTCTGGGCGGCGACTGCGATTTCCGTGTCCGCGAGCGCCTGAACCGCCGGTGCGAGGCCCGTGAACGGCGGGCAGACGGCGACGTCGACGCCCTCCACGTCGCCGAGCGCCTCGCGGAGCTCGCGGCAGAACTCCGCCGTCTCGGGGGCGGTCTTGTACATCTTCCAGTTGCCGGCAATGAGCATCTACGCCTCCGGAATTACCGCCACGCCGGGCAACTCCTTGCCCTCCAGGAATTCGAGCGCCGCTCCGCCGCCGGTGGAGACCCACGAAACGCGGTCGGCGAGCCCCACCTCGTGCAGCGCCCGCACCGAGTCGGCGCCCCCGACAACCGTGAACCCGTCCACGTCCGCGACGGCCTCGGCGACGGCCTTCGTCCCCTCGGCGAACCGCGGCCACTCGAAGACGCCCATCGGCCCGTTCCAGAAGACCGTCTTGGCGCGTCGCACCCGCCGGCCGAAGTCGGCGCGCGTCTCGGGCCCGATGTCCAGGCCGAGCCAACCCTCGGGCAGCTCGTCATACGGCACGACCCGGGTCTCCGCATCCGGCTCGAAGGCCGTGGCGGCCACCACGTCGCTCGGCAACACGACCTCGAAGTCCAGCGGGTTCTCCTCCCGCAGCTGCTCTGCCATCTTCCCGCCGATCAGCACCTCGTCCGCTCTCCCGCCGAGATTCTGAAGCACTCCCAGCTTGTCCTCGACCTTGGCACCTCCGGAGACGAGCACGAAGGGCCGCTCGACGTCGCCGAGAAGCTTGCCGAGCTCCTCCAGCTCCCGCTCGAGGAGCAGCCCCGCGTATGCGGGCAGGATCTGGGCGACCGCAACCGTCGATGCATGCGCCCGGTGCGCGGAGCCGAAGGCATCGTTGACATAGAGGTCGCGCCCGTCCGCGAGCTCGCGCGCAAAGGAGGGGTCGTTCTTCGTCTCACGCGGGTCGAAGCGGGTGTTCTCGAGCACGGTGATCCGCTCCTCCGGCAAGAGCTCCCGCAGGCGCTCCTCGACGGGCCGCATTGAGAAGGCCGGGTCCGGCCCCTTCGGGCGGCCGAGATGCGAGCAGACCGCGATTTCCTTCGCCTCCCGCTCCAGCAGGAGCTGGAGCGTCGGCAGCGCCGCGCGGATGCGCGTGTCGTCCGCGACCTTCCCGTCCTCCAGAGGCACGTTCAGATCGGCCCGGACGAGCACGCGCTTACCCGCGACGTCCGCGTCGCGAACCGACCGAGGTCGTCTCACCTATGCGCTGACCGGGGCGCCCACGGAGGCCGCCACCCGCTCGACGACGTCGGCGAGCCGGCAGCTGTAGCCCCACTCGTTGTCGTACCACCCGATCACCTTGACCATGCGCCCGTTCGCCATCGTCGAGCGGGCGTCCACGATCAGCGAGTACGGGTTGCCGACGATGTCGGACGAGACGAGCGGATCCTCGCTGTACTGGATGATCCCGTCCCAGCGCTCCTGGCCCGCCGCGCTGCGGAACGCCTCGTTGATCTCCTCCACCGTGACCTCACGTGAGAGCACGCAGACGAGATCCGTGACGCTTCCGTCCGGCACGGGAACGCGCATCGCCATGCCGTCGAGCTTGCCCTTGAGCTCGGGGATCACGAGCGAGGTCGCCTTGGCCGCACCGGTCGTCGACGGGATGATGCTCTGGGGCGCAGCCCGCATCCGGCGGAGGTCAGGCTTGCCTTTGCGCGTCAGCGCGATCTGATCCAGGAGCTGCTGCTCGGTCGTGTAGGCGTGGATCGTGGTCATGAACCCCGACTCGATCCCGAATTCGTCCAGCAGCACCTTGGCCATGGGAGCAACCGAGTTCGTCGTGCAGGACGCGTTCGAGACGATGTGGTGCTGGTCGGGGTCGTAGGCGTCGTCGTTGACGCCGAGAACGACCGTGAAATCAGGATCCGTCGCCGGTGCGGAGATCACGACCTTCTTCGCGCCCGCGCTCAGGTGCTGGCCCGCCCCGTCGCGATCCGTGAAGAGGCCCGTGGACTCGACGACGACGTCCACGTCCAGCTCGTCCCACGGGAGCGCAGTCGGGTCCCGTTCGGACAGGACGCGCACGCGTCGGCCCTCGACGGTCAGCTCGTCCTCGTCATGGCCGATCTCGGCATCGAGGACGCCGTGCGTCGAGTCGTACTTGAGCATGTGCGCAAGCACATCCGGCGAGGCGAGATCGTTCAGCGCCACGACCTCGAAGTCGGGCTCGCGCCGCAAGTAGGCGCGGAAGAAGTTGCGGCCGATCCGGCCAAATCCGTTGATCGCAACGCGTTTCGCCACGTGAGCTCCCTCCCGTTCGCTGTCCCGAGTCTAGTAGTCCCACCCTTTCGGGGGATGGAGGGAGGTACCGGCGATTCCGACTTGAAAACCATACTCTGTGCCGATGCTGCCTGCACTTGCCGTCTCGCTCGCCGCTGCTCTAGCCCTGGCTGGCAGCGCCTCCGCCGTCGATGTCGGCGTCGTCGACGACTTCGGAATCGCGCCGGCCAACTCGACGGGCTTCCTCGACAGTCTCGGGAGCGCGGGGATGCACGAGAACCGCCTCTCCATCCCCTGGGATCCGGCGGCGCCGACGACGATCCAGAACCAGCAAGCGCTCGAGCAGTACATGCAGCTCGCGACCCTTCGCGGCGTTCGGATCGTCTTTGCCGTGGCGCCCACGAAGGCGAACGCGATCACCTCGAACCCGGCCGCCGCCGGCCAATTCGCAGCCTTCCTCGCCCAGCTCGCCCGCACCTTCCCGACGGTCAAGGACTTCGTCGTCGGCAACGAGCCCAATCAGCCGCGCTTCTGGCAACCGCAGTTCAACCGGAAGGGTCAACCAGTCTCGCCGGCCTCCTACTACGGGCTCCTCGCGCGCTCGTACGACGCGCTCAAGGGCGTAGATCCGGCGATCCGCGTCATCGGAGTGGGGCTATCGCCGCGCGGCAACGACCAGCCGAAGGCTCCGGAGAACGTCTCCATCTCACCCGTCCGGTTCATCAACGGGCTCGGGAAGGCCTACCGGCGCTCCGGCCGGCGAAAGCCGATCATGGACGCGCTTTCGCTCCATCCCTATCCGGACCGCGACACGGACGCCCTGATGAAGGGCTACCGCTGGCCGAACGTCGGGACGCCGAACCTCGACCGCATCAAGCAAGCGTTCTGGGATGCGTTCCGCGGCACCAGGCAGCCGACGTTCCGCGAGGGTAGTTCGCGCGGCGCGATGACGCTTCGCCTCGGCGAGATCGGCTGGCAGGTCGGCATCGTGCCCGGCTCGGCCGGGTCTTATTTCGGCACCGAGAGCGTGCGGACCACCAACGAGTCGAACCAGGCGAGGATCTACGCGCAGGCGATCCGCTACCTCGCCTGTGACCCCGCAGTAGCGTCGGTGCTCTTCTTCCTGCTCCGCGACGAGCCGAATCTCGAGCGGTGGCAGGCAGGGATGGTCCGCGCCGACGGATCGCCACGGCCGTCGTTCGAGTCGGTCAAGGCCACGATGGCCCAGACCGGCGGCCGCTGCTCCGGCCGGTTCCGCTCCTGGCGCCACACGACGAAGGTCATCGGCGCAAAGGTCAAGTTCCCGCGCAAACGGGTTCTGCCGGCTCGCAGGCTGAGCCTATCCCTCGTCGCCAACGCCCAGGAGGATGCGCTCGTCGAGGCAGGCGTCTACCGGGGCAGCCACCGGATCCTGCGCCGGAAGTCCACGGTCAAGGCTTATCGCTCACGCATCGTCCGCTTCTCGGCGCGCTTCCGCCCGGGCCGCTACCAGTTCCGAGTCACGTTCCGGGCAGCGATGAACACGACGCGGAAGCGAACCTTCACCGCAGCGTTCCGAATCAAGCGCTAGCGCCTGTTTTCATCGGGCCATCGCTACCGGCGATCGGCGGGCCGCTGAGGCAGCGCTTGCGCTGCCGTTTAGAGGCGATGCCGGCTTTGCCGGCGTCGCCGTCTTACGTCCCGATCGGCCCGCCGATCGCCCATGGCGATCGGCGGGCCGGAGGGGAAGCTCCGAGGACGACCTCCCCCTCCAGTTGAACCGCGCTCCGGACCGTGGCGCCGAACGGGGTCTGAATTCGGCGCCGGACGAGCGCAGACCCGCCGGTTTGAGTATGACGGAAATGCCCTAAGCCGCTCAACAATCACGGCTCTGCAAGCCGGATGAGCTTCTGAAGGCGACGATGAACGGTCGCCTTCGTGGCGGGCGGACGGCACTTCAGGCCGAGCTCCCGGAGCGACAGCGCCGGATGGGCAAGCCGCAGCTCGGCGAGCTCCTGCAGCTCCTCCGGTAGATGGTCCAGCCCACCGCGCCGCGCCAGCCGCCGCAGCGCCCTAAGTTGCGCTCCGGCAGCTCGGCTGGAGCGCACGAGATTCGCATGGTCGGCGTTCGCCAGGCGGTTCGCGCGGGCCTTGGCCGTGCCGACGACGGCGTGCTCGGCCAGGGTCAGGACGGCACCGGCCGCGCCGGCAGCGGCAAGCAACTCCCCGATCGGCTCCGAGCCCTTGGCGTAGGCGACGGCATGTCGTCCTCGATCCTGGACGGAGAGCGCGATCCCTTCGGCTCTTGCGACGTCGGCTAGGAACTCGGCGCCGGCTCGATTCTCCGTCCGGAGCTCGAGATGCCCGACTGAGACGCTTCCGCCTCCGAGCAACGCCCCGCGGAGATAGGCCCGGCGGCAGCAGGAGCGAGCGACGATGCGCCGGGGCGGGCGCTCCAGCGGCGCCAGCCGCGCGCCGACGACGCCCGCCTCGTTCAGCACCTGCATCGTTCGCGGCTCACCCGATACGTGCAGCTGATACCTCGTCTCGCCGGAGAAGGACCGGCGCCGGTAGCTGCGGATCTCGCACTCGACGTCGAAGCCGCGCAGAAGGCTGAAGGCGCGCCGGGCCACGGCGGAGCTCGGCAGATCGAGGTGGAGCGAGACCTCGCCGCGCCCGCGCAGGTGAATCCGACCTGCCGTATGGAAGAGCGCCGATAGCTCGGCGAGGCGGTCGCACTGGCGCCGCGGCGCGATCCCCGCCAGCTCGCTCCGCACCTCGTCCGAGAGCGACATGACCTTCGAATCTACAATCCGGTCATGAGCCGACCGGGAATCTTTCGACCCCCTCCGCCCGTCAACGAGCCGATTCGCGACTACGCGCCCGGCTCACCGGAGCGCAAAGCACTGAAGCAGCGTCTCGACGAGATGCGCGCGGAGCGGCTCGACATCCCCTCGGTGATCGGCGGCGAGGAGGTCAGGACCGGCGACGCGTTCGAGGCGGTCATGCCCCACGACAAGGAGCACGTCCTGGCGGACGTCCACAAGGGCGGCGAAAAGGAGGTCGAGCAGGCGATCAAGGCTGCCGGCAAGGCGTGGGAGGACTGGCAGCGCCGGCCGTGGGAGGAGCGCGCGGCGGTCTTTCTCCGCGCGGCCGAGCTACTCGCGGGCCCCTGGCGGGCCACGCTCAACGCCGCGACGATGCTCAACCAGTCGAAGACCGCTCATCAGGCCGAGATCGACTCCGCCGTCGAGCTCATCGACTTCTGGCGCTACAACGTCGAGTTCATGTACCGGATCTACTCGGAGCAGCCGGTCTCGGCTCCGGGAGCATGGAACCGGATGGAGTACCGGCCGCTCGAGGGGTTCGTGTTCGCGGTCACGCCGTTCAACTTCACGGCGATCGCCGGGAACCTGCCGACGTCAGCCGCACTCATGGGGAACACGGTCGTCTGGAAGCCGGCCTCGACCGCCGCCTACTCGGCGTACTGGCTCATGCGGCTCTACGAGGAAGCGGGCCTGCCGCCGGGCGTCATCAACCTGGTCTACGGCGACGGCGCGACGATCGGGAACGCGGCTCTTAGGAGCGAGCACCTGGCCGGTGTCCACTTCACCGGCTCGACCCCGGTCTTCCAGTCGATGTGGAAGACGATCGGCGACAACATCGCCAACTACCGCAACTACCCGCGGATCGTCGGAGAGACCGGCGGCAAGGACTTCATCGTCGCCCATCCCTCAGCCGATGTCGATGCGGTCGCCACCGCGATCCTGCGCGGATCCTTCGAGTACCAGGGCCAGAAGTGCTCGGCCGCCTCGCGGGTCTATGCGCCCGACAACATGTGGCCCGAGCTCCGTGAACGGCTCGTGAAGGAGGTCTCGGAGATCCGGATGGGCGACGTCTCCGACTTCTCGAACTACATGGGCGCAGTGATCGACGCGAAGGCGTTTGCCGGCCACCGAGAGGCCATCGAGAACGCGGCACGGAACAAGGCTGAGGTCGTCGTCGGCGGCGGGACGGATGACAGCGAGGGCTACTTCATCGAGCCGACGGTGCTCGAGACGAGCGACCCGCACTCCGAGCTGATGCGCGAGGAGCTGTTCGGCCCGATCGTCACCACGTACGTCTATCCGGAAAAGAAGTGGGACGAGACGCTCGAGCTCGTCGACAACACGGCTTCGTACGGGTTGACCGGCGCGATCTTCTCGGAGGACCGCTCGGCGATCGAGGAGGCCGAGGACAAGCTCCGGTACGCGGCCGGCAACTTCTACGTCAACGACAAGCCCACCGGAGCGGTCGTCGGCCAGCAACCGTTCGGCGGCTCTCGGGCCTCCGGGACGAACGACAAGGCGGGCTCGATGTGGAACCTGATCCGCTGGGTCAGTCCCCGGACGATCAAGGAGACGTTCGTTCCGGCCACCGACTACCGCTACCCGTTCATGGCGCCGGAGACGGACGGCACCGGGCCCTCGAGTTAACTCGGGTTCAACAACCAAACGCTCGCGGACGCGTCTGAACTGAGGCATGGGCCGCCGTGTCATCCTGGTCGCCGCGGCGGCCCTAGCCCTTCTGGCCGGAACGGCGGGCGCTGCGGTCATCAACGGGACGAAGCGCGCCGACTTTCTCCGCGGCGGCCCACGCCCTGACCGGATCGACGGACGAGCCGGCAACGACCGGATCAAGGTGGACGGCGGAGGCCGCGACACGGTGCGCTGCGGCGCCGGCGCGGATCTCGTCAACGCGGACCCTGTCGATCGGCTCGCGCCTGACTGCGAGACCGTCGCACGGGTGATCGCGCGCGATCCGTACGGCGCGCCCGCACAACACTCGACGATCGCCGAGCCCGACAGCCTTTCCTGGGGCAACAAGGTCGTGGCCACGTTTCAGGTTGGCCGTTTCGAGGACGGTGGGGCGGTCTCGATTGGCTGGGCGACCTCCGCCGATGGCGGCCGGACGTGGCGCTCGGGGCGCCTGCCGGCGCTGACGACCGCCTCGCGCCCTGCCGGCCCCTGGCCGCGGGCGAGCGATCCGGTCGTCGCCTACGACGCGATTCACGGCGTCTGGCTGATCGCGTCGCTGGCGTTGAACGACGGCGATGCAGCGGCGGTCGTCGTCAGCCGTTCAACGGACGGGCTCAGGTGGAGCGCACCCTCCACCGTGACCGAGGCGCCGTATGCGCCGAACTTGCTGCTCGACAAGGAGTGGATCGTCTGCGACAACGGGCCGCTCAGCCCTCACCGCGGCAATTGCTACGCCACGTACAGCGACTTCCGCACGCTCGAGCTCTCGTTCCAGACCTCCCGCGACGGCGGGCTCACCTGGGAGGAGCCGGTCGGCGTCCCGGAGAACGCGGGCCGCGCCTCGATGCTCGGCAACGCGGCACCGGCGCCCCAACCGCTCGTCCAGCCGGACGGCGATCTGATCGTGCCCTTCTACGACGAGGATCGTGTCGCCTCGCTCCGCTCTTCCGACGGCGGCCGTTCCTTCGAGGCGCCCGTGATGGTCGCTCCGACGCAGTTCAGAGGGACGCGGGGGCTGCGAGCCCCACCGCTCCCGAGTGCCGAGATGGACAAAGACGGAACGGTGTACGTGGTCTGGCCCGACTGCGGCCGGCCGTGCGGACGCGACGGCCTGATCCTGTCGCGGTCCGCTGACGGCATCAGCTGGTCGGCGCCGACTCGCATCCCGCTCGGGTCCGGCGCCGATTTCGTGATCCCGGGCCTCGCCGCCGACGTGACGCGATCGGGGCGTCTGGCGCTCGCGTACTACGCGTATCGTCGCGGGCCCGCCCTCGACGTCGGCTTCACCATGTCCACGAACGGTGGACGGCGGTGGAACGCACCGAGGCGCCTCAACGCGCAGACCATGCCGTTGGCGTGGATCGCGAAAGCCGGCGGAGCGATGGTCGGGGACTACATCTCGACGTCGTTCGCCGGCGGTCGGGCCGTGCCCGTCTTCGTACTGGCCTCGAAGCCGGGCGGGCGGTTCAACCAGCCGCTCTTCGCGGCGGCTCTGCGCTGACGAACTGCCGTACGGCGTCCGAGAGCGCGTCGATCCGCTCGGGCACGAGGCTGTAGAGAACGTAGTAGCCGTCGCGCCGGGATTGCACAATCCCCGCGCTCGCGAGCTGGCGCAGGTGCTTCGACAGGCCCGCCTCGGAGATCCCCAGAAGCGGCGCGAGCTCCTGCGTGGAGCGAGGTCGCTCGGCGATCAGCTTCAGCGCACGGAGCCTCGTGTGCTCGCCCAGCGCCCGCAGCACACCGACCAGCTCGCTGGAGGGAAGCGGCGGCCGAGATGAGACGGCGACGAACGGCGCCGGGTAGATGACGCTGAGCGGCCAGGGCTCGTCGCAGTTGACCTGCACGTGCGGCCAGACGTAGAAGCTGGGGACGAGCAGGAGCGGCCGCTCCTCCGTCACGTCGACGGTGTGCTGGTGGGGAAGGTCGACCCCGAACTCCTCGCGGGACTGGTCGAAGCGGAGCTGGGGCGAGACCGTGTGGAGAAAGGCGTACAGCCCCTCGCCGGCCATGCGCCGCCCGGCGTCGGAGATCGCCTCCGCGAGGCGGGGCTCCAGCGCCTCCCACTCCTCGCGAAACGCGGCGTCCCAATAGGCGGCGAGGAAGTCCGCGAAGCGCTCGGCGAGCGCCGGCGGGTCTTCGAAGATCAGCGTGGCGAGCTTGGGGCTCCCGCCCGCGAGGCGTGCCGAGTGGACTATGCGCTTGCGGACCTGCTCGTCTTGGACGAGCTCGGGATCGCGCCGGCCTCCGTGGTCGTACAGCGGCCTGGAGAACTCCAGCGCGATCGTTCCTTCGTCCAGCATGCGGAGGGCCGCGAGCTCGTCCTCGAAGGAGCGGAGCTCGTCGACGGGCGACGGCGCGAAGAGGTCCGGGATGTGGCGGCGATAGACGAACGCGAAGGCGGCGATCTGGCGCTTGAGCGGCGCGGGCAGGGCGCGCATCCGCCGGATCCACGGATGCTGGAGCGGATGGTGCTTCGGCTCCACGAGGACGTGGAGGCTGAGCACCGCCTCGAGCAGCGGCGAGTACGCGTGCGCGACGCGTTCGATCGCGTGGGCCGGCAAGTGGAAGCGGATCGCCATTGATTTTCTTTCTGGCTAAAGAGTTGACCGGATCATCCCGCGCTCGCAATGCTGCGGCAAGTGCGCTGGTTTCTCGCGATCGTGGGAGCACCGATCCTCGCCGTCGGGCTCTTCGTGGGCCGCGCCGGCGCCGACGGCGAGCTCTTGATCGCCACGGTCGGGACGAACGACGGCTTCGACATCGCGCTTCGCCACCAGGACGGGCGCCTCGTCGAGGAACTTCTCCCCGGGACCTACACCGTTCGCGTTCGAGACCTTTCGCGTCTGCACAACTTCCACCTCGCGAGCAACGGCGACCCGACCGTGGACTTCCGCACCGAGCTCGAGTTCGTCGGCGAGCAGGACTTCACGGTCACGTTCAAGAACGGCATCCGCTACGCGTATGCGTGCGAGCCGCACTGGCAGACCATGAACGGCGAGTTCCTGGTGCGGGCCGCCACCCCGCCGGCTCCTCCTCCGCCGCCGCGCCCGGTCGTGAGAACGCTCCGTGCGGCTGTGTCGCCGTCGGGTGTGGCCACGCTCAGCGCGCGGTCGGTCACCGCGGGCAGGTTCCGGGTCCTCGTCCGTGACCGCTCGGCGCGCCACAACTTCCGGCTTGCGGGCCGAGGCGTCCGTCGGGCGACGGGGATGCGCTTCACGGGGTCCGCGACCTGGCGCGTTCGGCTCGCGAAGGGCACCTACCGCTTCGGCAGCGACGCGAAGCGCCTTCCCGGCCGACTGCGCGTGCGCTAGTTCGAACCGGGGCCAGACCCCGATCGGAGTGTCACGCCCGTCCGGCCTTGTGGAGCTGGGCGTAGATGGAGCGAGCCGTCTTCGCAGGCATCCCCGGCACGCCCTCGAGCTCCTCCTGCGTCGCCTCGAGGAAGCGCTCGGCGGAGCCGAAGTGCTGGATCAGCGCACGCCGCCGCGCCGGACCCACGCCCGGCAACGTGTCGAAGATCGACTCCTTCGCTTTCGCATCCCGCCGTTGGCGGTGGAAACCGAGCGCGAACCGATGTGCCTCGTCCCGAACACGCTGGAGAAGTTGCAAACCGGGTGAGTGCCGGTCGAGCCGGATCGGGTCGGGCTGGTCCGGGACGAAGATCTCCTCGTCCTTCTTCGCCAGCGAGATCACGGCCACACGTGGCAGGTCGTACGCCTGCATCGCCTGGATCGCGGCCGAGAGCTGCCCCTTGCCGCCGTCGATCACGACCAGATTGGGCGACGACGCGAACCCCTCGTCGTACTCCTCGTGGGTCACCGTCGGGAGATGTCCGAACCGCCGCGACACGGCCTCGGCCAGGGCCGCGTAATCGTCCTGTCCGTCCAGGCGCCGCATCCCGAACTTCCGGTAGTGGGCCTTCTTCGGAACGCCGTCCTGGAAGACGACCATCGCCGCGACAGGCGATTCCTCCTGGATGTTGGAGACGTCGAAGCACTCGATTCGCAGCGGGAGGCTCTCGAGGTTCAAGGCCTCGCGCAGCTCCTCCAGCGCCTCGACGCGCCGCAGCTTCGACTGCTCCGCCTTCGCGACGTCGGCCTCCAAGGCGAGCCGTGCGTTCTGGTCGGCGAGCTCCTGCAGGCGCCGCTTCTCGCCGCGCTCCGCCGTCCGTACCTCGACGCGTGACCCGCGACGCTCGGAGAAGAACTCGGCCAGAGCAGCCGTGTCCCCCGCGTCCCGCGGGACGATGATCTGCGGCGGAATGCTCGGCGCCGAGCCGTAGTACTCGAGCATGAACGCCTCGAGCACGGTCCCGACGTCCTGGCCTTCGACGTTCTCGAGATGGAACCCGTAGCGGTCGACCATCTTGCCGTCACGCAGCGGGAAGATCTGAACCGCGGCCCGGTTCCCCTCGATCGCAATGCCGATCACGTCCACCGTGCCCACTGCGCGCTTGTCGGCAGCCTGCCGCTCCGCCAGATGCCGGACGGAGAACAAGCGATTCCGGTAGCGCGCCGCCTCCTCGAAGTTCTCCTCCGCCGCCGCCTCCTGCATCCGCCGTTCGAGGTCGGCGATGATCGGCTGCGTCTCGCCCGAGAGAAACTCGATCACGCCGTCGATTACCTTCCGGTAGTCCTCCCGCGAGATGTAGTCGACGCAAGGCGCGAAGCAGCGGTCGATGTGGAAATCGAGGCAGGGAATCCCAGAGTGGCGACCCGGCTTCGGCCCCTCGCAGGGACGGAAACGGAAGACGCGGTTGAGGACGTCGAGCGTCTCCCGCACCTTCTTTGCGTTGGCGTAGGGCCCGAAGTAGACGACGCCGCGCCGGTGGCGTTCGCGCGTGAACATGACCCGCGGGTACTCGTCCTCGACGGTCACGGCGATGTACGGGAACGACTTGTCGTCGCGCAGCCGGACGTTGTACGGCGGCCGGTGCCGCTTGACGAGGTTCTGCTCCAGATGGAGGGCCTCGACCTCCGTGCCGGTGACGACGACCTCCACGTCGGCGATGCGCGAGACCATCCCGCCGATGCCGGCACGCGTATCCCCGCCCTGCTGGAAGTAGCTACGCACACGAGGGCGCAGCGACTTCGCCTTGCCGACGTACAGGATCTTCCCCTCCGCGTCACGGAAGAGGTAGACGCCCGGCTTGGCGGGAAGCCGCTTCAGCTTGGCTTCGAGCGAGGTGGCCATACCGTCCAATCTAGCCAGGCGCTAGCCTCGCACCTCGTGCGGAAATGGGGTCTGCTGGCGCTGAGCATGGTCGTCGCGGCGACGCTCGTCGCCTGCTCCGGATCACTGAAGCAGGGCGGGGACAGCTCGTTCTCGGTAGGGGTCTGGGAGTACTTCGTCCGCGATTCAGATCCGAACGCCGCCCGACGCAAGATGGGCGACGCGACTACAGCCGGCTTCGACGCCGTGATCACGAACTCGTTCTGGGAGCCGGGGCAACGCGAGCCCTCGGCGCAGGACGTGACGGAGCTTCGCAACGCCGCGGAGGCGGCGGACAACGCCGACGTCAAGCCGCTTCTCATCATCCAGAACGCGGGGAGCAAGACGACGCCCTCGACGCCGGCGCTCCGTGCCCAGTTCGCCGCCTACGCCGCGTCGCTGCTGCGGAAGGTCCCGCAGTTCGAGGACGTGATCATCGGAAACGAGCCGAACCTGAACCGCTTCTGGCTGCCCCAGTTCGGCCACGGCGGAGAAGACGTGGCCGCGCGGGATTATCTCGCGCTCCTGGCCGAGACCTATGACGCGCTGAAAGCCGTCTCCGAGGACATCCGCGTGATCGGCGGCGCGCTGGCACCTCGCGGAGGCGACGACCCTGACTCGCCGCGGCAGACGCACTCGCCGACCCAGTTCATCCGCGACCTCGGCACGTATTACCGGGACAGCGGTCGACAGAAACCGGTGATGGACGCCTTCGCCCACCATCCGTACCTGGAGCGTTCCAAGCTTCCGCCCGACTTCGCTCACCCTCGTTCGACGACGATCTCGCTCGCCGACTACGACAAGCTCGTCGACCTCCTCGGAGAGGCGTTCAACGACACTCCGCAGAAGGGCTCCGACCTGCCGATCCTCTACACGGAGTTCGGAGTGCAGACGATCATCCCCGCGAGCAAGCGCTTCGCCTACACGAACCTCGACTCCCCGGCCGCGCAGGACGCCGTCCCGGAATCCACGCAGGCCCGCTTCTACCGGGAGGCGTTCGAGCTCGCCTGTAGCCAGGCGAACGTCGAGGGGTTGTACATCTTCCACATCTGGGACGAGCCGGATCTGCTCGGCTGGCAGTCGGGGCTCTACTACGCCGATCAGACGCCGAAGACGAGCCGGGACGCGTTGACCGAACTACCATCCTGTTCGTGAGCGGCCAGTACGTCGCGTACACCTTCTACAAGGTCGATCCGGTCTGGCGGCGGCTGCCGGTAGAAGAACGAATGGCCGGAAAGGACGCGTTCGCCGAGGTCGTGGACGAGTGGGCCGCGCGGATGCCGACCCTGCGCGCCTACACGACCACGGGCGTCCGGCCGGACAGCGACTTCTTCCTCTGGAGGATCACCGAGCGCTATGCCGACCTTGGCGAGCTCGGCGCCGATCTGAACGGCACGCCGCTCGCGGGCTACCTCGAGACGCCGTACTCGTACCTGGCCACGACGAAGGCCTCGCAGTACACGGCTGCCAGGCGTCCCCGCAAGATCGTCCCCAAGGGCTCGCCGTACCTCGTCGTCTACCCGTTCGTGAAAGCGCGCCCCTGGTACGCGTTACCGCCCGAGGACCGGCAGCGAGCGATGGACGAGCACATGCGGATCGGCGCCGAGTTCTCCTCGATCCACAACCACACCACGTACTCCTTCGGGATCGACGACCAGGAGTTCATGACCGCGTTCGAATGCGACGAGCCGGCCGACTTCATGCACCTGATGCTGACGCTGCGCGAGACCGAGGCGAGCCGCTACACGGAGCGCGACACGCCGATCTTCGTCGGAGAGGCTTGCGACATCCGCGCTGCGCTCGACGCCCTCGACGGGGCGCACGTTCGAGCCGAGGCCTAGCCGCCTATCCGTACCGGTGCTGGTCGCGCCAGGCGCGGAACATCGCGAACGCGCTCAGACCGAGCGTCAGGAAAAACGCAAGCGCGTTCCGTCCCGACACCGTCGTGAAGAAAAAGAGCCCGAGCGCCAGCACGATCAGCAGCGCACCGCCGTAGAACGCGAGCCTCGAGCGACCCGGCCACGTCTCGATGTCCGACCGACGCTCCCGCCAGAGCAGGTAGATGAAGAACGCGATCGCGATGAAGAAGGCGATCCGGGCGAGAGCCAGGAGCGAGATGACCGTGTTCTCCAGCGAGAGCAGCACGATCACGAGCACGATCGCGGCGATGATCAGGAACCCGCGAAGCGTCGGATTCATGTCTGCGAAGAAGCGCTTCATCCCGAAGTGAGATACGCCCGCACGGCGAGCAGGCCTGCCAGGAGGGTAGCCCCGACGAACCACGCTAGGCGGCGCCGCGGTTCCGTGGGCGCATACATCCAGGGCGCTAGAACCGCGGCAAGAGCGAGCGTCCCGTAGGCGTAGTGGAGGTCGTCCGGCGCACGCCGGCCGTCGGACAGGAGCAGCAGGCCGAGCCCGACCTGCGCAACCAGGAGCGTCTGGACGAGGGCGAGCCCGTGCCCGAGGAGCCGCCCCGGATCGCGGTGCCGGAAGAACGCCGTCGCGCCCCAGATCGTCGCTGCTGCGGCGGCGACGAGGACGCAAAGCCCGACGACCTCGTGCGCGCCAAGCATCGGCGAAAGGATAGGCTCGCTACATGGTGGAAGAGGGACAGGAAGCGCCCGACTTCGAGCTCACAAGCGACGCGGGAGAGCGCGTGCAGCTTTCCCAGTTCCGTGGCCGCCCCGTCGTTCTCTACTTCTATCCGAAGGACGACACACCGGGCTGTACTGCCCAGGCCTGCGGGATCCGCGACAGCTACGACGACTTCGAGCAGCAGGGCGCCGTCGTTCTCGGCGTCAGCCCCGACGAGGAGAGCTCGCACGTGAAGTTCAAGCAGAAGTACGGGCTTCCGTTCACGCTGCTCGCCGACCCGGAGCACGAGGTGGCGGACCAGTACGGCGTCTGGGGCGAGCGGAAGTACATGGGCAAGACCTACTGGGGCGTCGAGCGCTCGACGTTTCTGATCGACGAAGGCGGCCGCATCGCGAAGGTCATGCGGCGTGTCAAGCCGGACACCCACGCCGAGCAAGTCCTGGCCGCGCTCGCAGCCTGATCCCTAGCGACGGCCTAGCTCTCGAGGGGGTTTCGCTCGTCGAGGGCCTTCGCCGTCTCCGCGGCGTAGCCCGTCTTCTCGACGATGACGTACCCGTCGCGTTCAGCGATGACGACGCCCGTCGCGCCGTCAGCCGCCTGGTGTCCCGGGATGTTCAGGAAGTGACGGGAATCCGCGCGAACCTCTTCGTATTCGTCGAGCTTGAGCCGGACGACCTCCGAGCACTTCGGATCGGCGCACTCGCAGAGGAATGGCACCGGCGTGTCAACGTTGTACGCCCCGGCCGCTGCGCCGATCCGTTCGTTGGCCCGGCGAAAGGTCGCGTCGTTGCTTGCGATCCGCTCCTGCAGCAATTGGTCCATGCAAGTCCGACGTTCCCGGTTGACCGGGTTCCTAACCGGAGATCGGGGTCAGCGCCGTCGCTCGCTAGCGGGGATCCGTGACCTCGGCGATGTGCCGAGGGACGCCTGCAACCTTTCTCACGACGTCGTAGCCCTCCCGCCGCGCGACGACCTCTTCCACGTCCGGGATTTCGTGGCCGGGGACGACGGCGAACTGGGTCGGGTCCGCGCGGAGCTCCTCGTAGGCCGCCGGAGTGAGCGAGATCTTCTCGACACACTCACCGTTGCCGCACTCGCACACGAGCACGAGCCGGTCCGTGAGCGTCGCGAACGACTTATTCAGATCCTGAATCCGTTCGTTCGCCTCGCGGAAGACCGCTTCGTTGACCCCGATGCGCCGCTGCCGTTCGTCCACGGTTGGAGGACCACTTTACTCGCCAAAACCGGCGGTTGAAAACGACTATGCGGATGAGAGGACTTGAACCTCCACGGGCTTTCGCCCACACGGACCTGAACCGTGCGCGTCTACCAATTCCGCCACATCCGCGCGTGGATCGGCCATTGTAGCCGCGGCTTCGCGCCAACTTTCGGCGGCGCCGGACGTACCATTTCGTATCTGAGACGGCTGTTTCTCTTCGGGGTCTGCATGCTTGTGGCGCTGCCGGCGCTGGCCGCTGCGCGCCCGGCGCAACACCGTTCCGATTCCCTCGTCGAAGTCGTGGTCGAGCTCCGGGACCCCAGCGTTGCGAGAACACTCGGCGTCCGCACTCGCCTTGACACATCCGCGGGTCGGCGGCGTCTGGCCGGGATCGCAGCGCAGCAGCAACTCGTGGAGCGGCGCATCCGCGAAGCGGTGCCCCAGGCGCAGGTCAGCTGGCGCTACCGGGTCGTGCTCAACGGCCTCGCCGTCATCGTTCCGCGGCGTGCCGTCCCGCGGCTCGAGCGCATTCCCGGCGTGCGCGAGATCTACCCGAGCGTCCAGTTCCGCCCGAGCCTCGACCGAAGCGTTCCGGCGATCCGCGCGCCGGCGCTCTGGGGCCCGACCCTGGCCACGGCCGGCCAGGGCATGAAGATCGCAATCATCGACGACGGCATCGACCAGCGCCATCCGTTCTTCGATCCGACCGGTTTCACGATGCCGCCCGGGTACCCCAAGGGGCAGACGGCGTACACGACGGCGAAAGTGATCGTCGCCCGCTCGTTCCCGGCTCCGGCCCCGAGGGCGCGCTACTCGGAGCTGCCCTTCGACCCGGAGAACTCCGAACACGGGACGCACGTTGCCGGCATTGCGGCCGGAAACGCAGGGACGCAGGCGTCGGTCGGCGGCGGCAAGGTGACGCTCTCCGGGGTGGCGCCAAAGGCATATCTCGGCAACTACCGCGTGATGACGGTGCCGACGATGTCGGTTGGGCTCGACGGCAATTCACCGGAGATCGCCGCGGGCGTCGAGGCGGCCGTCCAGGACGGGATGGACGTGATCAACCTCTCGCTCGGTGAGCCCGAGATCGCCCCGCGCAGCGATCTCGTCGCCCGAGCGCTCGACGGTGCCGCTGCAGCCGGCGTCGTCTCATCCGTCTCGGCCGGCAACGAATTCGAGTCGTTCGGCGGGGGCACGGTGTCGTCCCCCGCAAGTGCCGCTGGAGCAATCGCGGTCGCGGCGTCCTCCGTCACCGGCCGGATCGCGAGCTTCTCGTCGTCTGGGCCGACCCCGGTGACCCTTCGCCTCAAGCCCGACGTGACGGCGCCTGGGGTGGGCATCTTCTCTTCCGTTCCGGCACGGGCGGGAACATGGGACAGTTTCTCCGGGACGAGCATGGCCGCGCCGCACGTGGCCGGAGCCGCGGCGTTGCTCGGCCAGCGTCATCCGACCTGGACCGTCGCGCAGACGAAGTCTGCACTCGCGTCGACCGCTCGTCCGGCACAGGACACCGGCTCCGGCGAAGCGTCGGTCGCGCGGGAGGGCGCAGGCTTCATCGACCTGGCCGAAGCCGATCAGCCGCTGATCTTCACGGCGCCGACTGGCGTGTCGATGGGCTTCCTGCGCGCCGGCCGAACAGCGCGCCGCGCGGTCAGGGTCACGGATGCCGGCGGCGGGGCAGGCGATTGGAGCGTCTCGATTCGGCCGCAGGAGAGCAGTCCATCAGTCACGATCTCGAGCCCGCCGACGCTGTCGGTTCCGGGGACTCTGACGCTCACGGCGTCGGCGCGGCGGTCTGCAACCCAACGCGACGTCGGCGGGTTCGTCGTGCTCAGTCGGGCTGGAAAGACGAGGCGCCTGCCCTTCTGGCTCCGTGTTACGACACCGCGACTCAGCCGCCAGCCGGCGCGCGTTCTGCGCCGGCCGGGGATCTACCGCGGCAACACCCGAGGGCGGAAGGCGCTTGTCGCTCGCTACCGCTATCCCGACGACCCGACCGGCGTCGGTCTGCCACGTGTGCTTGCGGGCCCCGAAGAGGTCTTTCGCGTTCGCATCCGCAGGCCGGTCGCGAACTTCGGGGTCGCGCTGCTCACTCGCTCCCACGTCCAGCCGCGGATCGTGCTCGGTGAAGACGAGAACCACCAACCTGGCTCGACAGCGCTTCCTCTCAACGTCAATCCCTACCTGCCCACGTTGGGGGACCCGGTCCCGGTCTCCGGCGTCGTCAGCCCGGCTGCCGGCGTCTATGCCGTCGTCTTCGACAGTCCGACGAGGGGCGGCGCCGGACGCTTCCGATTCCGCTTCTGGGTCAACGACACGACGCCGCCAAGGGTGCGACTCCTTACATCGTCCGTGCGCGCCGGAGGGATCCTGCTCGCCTCAGCGTCCGATCGCGGGGCGGGCGTCGATCCTCGCGCGGTCTTCGTCAAGATCGACAGCGGGCCGCTGCTCGAAGCGTCCTACCGGAGCGGCCGGATTCGCATGCCGATCGGTTCGCTGACGCGCGGCCGCCATCAGCTGACGCTCCAGGTGTCCGACTACCAGGAGTGCAAGAACATGGAAAACGTGCCGCGGATCCTGCCGAACACGACCATTGTGTCGGCGACCTTCACGGTCCGCTAGGTGTTCCGGTCTCGTTCCTTCGTCGTCGGGAGCTGGGCAAGGTCGCGCTCGACGCTCGCGGCGAAGTCGTCGTCCTCGGGATGAAGGACGCGCAGATTCGACTTCTGACGGCGCCGCGCCCGCTGCCGACGGCCTTCCAGGCCGAAACGCTCAGAAAGCCTTGGCCACTCGGCCGCCGCGAGGACGGCGACCGCGCAGGCGAGCAATGCCAACCAGACCCAGCCCACACGTGCATCTTAGCCGCCTCGCACCGGTTTCCCCGCTAGCCGGGAAGGAACGGCACGTCCCAGAACACGATTACGCCGATAACCCCGGCCAGTGCCAGGACGCCAAGGGCAATCAATCCGGCCCGTTTCGCCGGGCTGCTCTCGCGAACCTGGTCTGCCGCCTCCTCCACGCGGTTGACAATTCGCTCGAGCCAGCGCTCCGCCCACGCAAACTCGAGCGCGAGCATGGCCAGGCCGAGGATGATCGCGGGTATCCCCGGGCCCGGGGTGACGAGCATCACGACCCCCGCCGCCAGAACGAGGAAACCCAGCGCCGCGAAGCCGATGCGGTACAGCCGATGCCGCTGTCGGTGCCGCTCCCGCCGCGCGCGAACGCGCTCCATGATCGGCGGGCGGCCGCCCGTCTCGTCCTGGCCCACGGGGGACAGATTATTGAGCGAGGTGCGCTAGCCGGCCCAGTGCGTCGCGCAGTAGGCGTCACGCGCGGCGGTGCCGCCCAAGAGCGGCGGGTACTGGGCAGCGGCCCGGATCACGCGGGCCTGCGAGGCGGCGTAGCCCTCGATGTCCTTCGCCACTAACTCACGCGCCGCTGGCGTCGGTGCCAGCGCAAGCAGTTCCGCGTGCCTCCACGCCGACTCGCGCCAGCTGACAATAGCTTGGAAGAGCGTGAAGTCGTCCAGAGTCGTCGGCAGGTTGCTGTCGTCGATGGTCGGATCGAAGCGGCGCGCGATTTCCGCGATCAGGTCGTCGGTCACGCGGTTGAGAATCTGATTCACTCGATCGTGGTCCGGCTTCCGGCTGGTTCCGTCCGGCTTGACGAGCCCGAGGCTGTAGAGGACGAACGGGAGATCCCGCTGAACGTGCGCGTTGATGCCGAGTAGCAGATTGCCGTACGCAGAAACCGCGTGATCGCTCGACGCATCGAAGGCGACTCGCCACGCAGGCGGGACGTTCGCGATCTTCCCGGCGCTCCAGGCGTCGTAAGCCGCGAAGTAGTAGCGCGCGAAGACGACATCCTCGTGATTGACGAACGGGGTGTCGTCAAAGAACGTGGGCGATTCGATCGTGCGCCGGTACTCCTGGGTCACGCGCAAGTACGTGAGAGCGAAGATCGCATCGTGGTCGCACGAAGACGCGAGCGGGTCGAACCGCTTGGTCATCTGGCGAATGGTCTTGTCGA
Organism: uncultured Actinomycetes bacterium; assembly: GCA_963842235.1. Lineage (GTDB taxonomy): Bacteria > Actinomycetota > Thermoleophilia > Gaiellales > Gaiellaceae > JACDAN01. The sequence continues at coordinate 1,114,229 of CAWJFT010000001.1, forward strand.
CGCACTGCACCCGCCCGGCGATGCAGTCGTCCGGGCTGGTCGTGTCGTAGGGAATCGACAGTCCAGGGAGCAGCGCCGTCCACCCGACGAACGGAGGATCCTCTGCGACGGCCTTCGCCGGCCACGCAAGGGCGAAAAGGACGAATGCCAGAGAGAGAAGCCGCAAGGTGGATCGGCGAGACATGCCCTATTCCGTCCATGCCCGATCGCGGCAAAACGCTAACCCGACGCAAGCAGGTGGTTTGTGAACGGCTCCGGGTGGAGAATTAGTAGTCGGCGGTCTAGTCTGGAGAGGGGAGTGTTGTCTGTGGCCACGCCCGACCTCGTACGCACGCGAGAACAACTCGCAGGCGCTGGCGCCGCAGTGGGGCTCCGGGCACCGTTCGAGGCCGTTGAGGCGGCCGTAGAGGCGCTCGGCAGCGAGCCGGGTCTCGTGCTGATCTTCTCGACCGGCCTGCTCGATCCCCAGGAGGCAGCCGCGCAGGCACAGGCGGCTGCGGGAAACGCCAGGGTCGCCGGGATGACCGGGACCGGCGTGATCGCGCACGCAGGAGCGATGGAGAGCGGTTCCACGGCGGTCGCGCTGGACTCATCACTGCCCTTCGGAGTCGGCATCAGTACGTCGTCCGACCCGCGCGCAGCTGGGCGATCTGCTGCGTCGGAGGCGCTCTTCGGAATCGATCGCGACGGAAGCCACGCCGCGCTCCTCCTGTTTGTCGACTCGGAGTCGGGCGACCAAGCCGAGATCGTCGCGGGCGCGTACGAGATCGCCGGGGGGCGCATCCCCCTCGCCGGAGGAGCAGCCGGAGGCGTGGTGAGAGCCCAGTTCGCAGACGGCGAAGCCCTGTCGGGGAGCGTGGTCGCGGTGGCTCTCGCCAGTCCGACGCCGATCGGTGTCGGCATCGGACATGGTTGTGTGCGGCGCGGCGCGCCGTCGATCGTCACCCGCTCGCGCGGCAGCGTCGTGCTCCAACTGGACGGCCGTCCAGCCGAAACCGTTTACCTCGAGAAGCTCGGGATGGGGGACGTCCCGCTGAGCGATTCCGACTTCGAGGCGATCGCGATGGCGCATCCGCTGGGCCAGCCCGAGCTGCGCGGCGATGTCCGTCCGCGCTACGTGCGTGGTCGAGCGCCCGGAGGCGGTCTGGTCTGCGCGACGAGCATCGAGGCAAATGCCGCAGTCGATGTCTGCGAGCAGAAGCCGGAGGCCACCGTCCGGAGCGCGGTCAAGGCGGTGGACGAAGCCCTGGGACAGCTTGTCGGCCCCGCCGAGGCCGTCGTGATCTTCGACTGCGCCGTGAGGAGTGCATGGTTCGGTAACCCACTCGCTTCGCGCGAGGTCGAAACGATCATCTCCTCCTTGGGCCATCCTGCGCCCGCACTCGCCGGCACCTACACACGCGGAGAGATCGGGCGGATCCGCGGTGCCAAGGGAGACCGGAACTACAGCCTTGTCGTCGTTGCACTCGGCCCGACGGCTTGACCGCCGCGACGAGCTGCTTCGGCGCTTCGCCGAGGCCGCGCGGCGTGCGCAAATCGTCACGATCGTCAATCTCGCCAGCTCGGAAGCCGAGCTCGGCGAGTTGTTCACCGCAGAGCTCTGCGAGGCGTTCGAGGCGGAGATCGCATTCGTTCTGGCGGAACGTGACGGCGGCGGCCGGACCATCGTCGGGGCCTACGGCCTGACGCCCGACCAGCGTGCCGCCCTGCTCGAAGACGAACGTTGTGCGCGCGCCCTCACCGACGACCAGCCGCACCGACACCAGGGCGATCTGCTCGCAACCGGAGTCCGCGAGCTCGTTCTCGCGCCGTTCGCGGGCGACGTCGATCGAGGCGTCGTAGGCGTCGCACGGCTGTACGACGAGCGCTTCGACGAGGGGGAAGTTGCCCTGCTGGAGGCGGTTGCCGAAAGCCTCAACCACGCGCTGGAGCGCCTTCGCCTGGGAGAGGAGCGCGACGTCCTCCTTGCCCGCGAGCAGGCGGCACGACGAGAAGCAGAGGAGCGGGGGCAAGCCGCCCGTGTGCTGGGCTACGTCGCCGACGGCGTCTTCCTCGTCGACGCCAAGGGAGCGGTTCAGCTCTGGAACCCCGCGGCCGAGGCGATCACGGGCCTTCCAGCCGAGGCGGCGCTCGGCCGGCCGGTCGAGGAAGTGATTCCCGGCTGGCAGTCACTCGCGCAAGCCGTTCCGATCGCGAGCGCTCCGGGGGCATGCACCGGTCCAGCGACGACGATTCCCGTCGAGATCGGAGATCGGGAGCTCTGGCTCTCGGTTGCCGGAGTCACCTTCGCCGAAGGGACGGTCTACGCGTTCCGCGACCGGTCCGAGGAGCGGCGACTCGACCAGCTCAAGGAGGATTTCGTCGCCACGGTCTCCCACGAGCTCCGAACGCCAATCGCCGCTGTCTACGGCGCCGTCCAGACTCTCGAGCGCGAAGACGTCGCGTTCACCGGCGACTTGCGCCGTCGTCTCCTCTCGGTCATCTCGGACCAATCCGAGCGGCTCGCGCATGTCGTCAACGACATCCTGCTAACGAGCGAGGTCGAGTCCGGCCGGCTGGTCCTTGCGAGCGAGCAGGTGAATGTCGTGGACGTCGCAAGCAGGGTCATTGACGCAGCGCGCACCCACGCTCCGGCTGAGCTCTCGCTCGAGCTCGTCGCCCCGCCGGCTCTCGCGCCGATCGCCACGGACGGCGACAAGCTCCGGCAGGTCCTGGGGAACCTCGTCGCCAACGCCGTCAAGTATTCGTTTACGCCGGGTCGGATCGAGGTCCGGCTCGAGCCCCGTCGAACCCGTCTTCGCATCGCCGTCGGCGACGAGGGCGCCGGGATTCCGCGCGCCGAGCGGGAACGGATCTTTGAGAAGTTCTACCGCCTGCCGAACACGACGCGCGTGGTCGGCGGAACCGGCCTCGGCCTCTACATCTGCAGAGAGCTGGTCCGTCGCATGGGAGGCAGAATTTGGGTCGAATCGACCGAGGGAATCGGTTCGACCTTCTTCGTCGAGCTCCCCGCGTTGGACTACAAGCACCCTGGAAATGGGGAGGTTTCCACCGCCGAGGACAGCGCCGGGGACAGCACGGCGTAGCCCATTTGCCAGGTTCCGTTGGTCAGGTTGGCCCCGACGGCAAGCGTCGGGGCCAACAAGCCTTGACTTACCTTCTGTTTGGGTTCGGAGGAAGGAAGGTTCTGTTCGGGTTACAGGCCACGCCAGGATTGAGCTCATGCGGATTGGCGAGACCCAGCTTGTTCTCCTGACCGAAAGACTGCGACCTACCACCGGGGCCGTTAGGGCCGGTCCCGTCCAGAGGGGCGCCAGGGTCATCGTTCAGTCCTGAGAAGGAGCACCACGACATACCTTGATTCTGATCTGCCTTCTTGCCGCTTCCAGTCACCTCACCGGCCAGAGCCGGACCAGCAGCCAGAGCTGCAACCGCGGCCGCACAAGCTGCAGCCGCGAGCAAGGACCTTGTCCTCGCCATAGTTTCTCCTTTCTAGATGACGCGTCCAATGTCACGCGACGACGCGTCGTTGCCGCAGGAGATCGACCCTACGACGGTAAAGGCGCCCGGTCAATCGCTCGGTCGAGGGATGCCTATTGCGGCGAGCAATACCGGCTACGAGGGCCCTGAACTCCCCGGGTTGGACTCGAACCAACAACCCTCCGGTTAACAGCCGGATGCTCTGCCAATTGAGCTACCGGGGAACGAGGTAGCAGCGGCCGCATGATAGCGACGTTCCGGCTCAGGCCAGGGCAGCGACGGCCTCCCTGATTTCCAGGAGTTTTTGCTGTAGCTCTGCGGTTTCCGCTAGGTCGGCGCTCGCCAGCTGCCGCCGCAAGTGACGCTCCCGCAGGCGCAGAAGGAGCTCCTTCGCGGTCGTCTCGTCGATCGCTTCCAGCGCCGCCACGGCGTCCAGCTCGGCAAGCGCTCCTCCCCGCTCGCCGCTCAGCAGTGCGGCGCGCAACCCCCGGTACTCGTCGCTGTCGAAATGCTCCGGGGAAAGCTTCTCGAGACTGCCCAGTAACTCCGGAAAGGCAAAGCAGGCGGCCAGCACGTCACGCTCGAGCCTGTCACCCGCCTCGAGCACGCGCCGGGATGGAGCGCCGGGGTTGGTCGCCGATGCCCGGGCCTGCAGCTGAACCGTCATCCCAAGCCGGTCGTTGACGTACCGCCAGGCCTGGAGCCGCTCGGGCGAGTCCGGAACGGAATTGAGGAAGCCCAGGGCCCACGCGTGATAGCTCTGGCGGTCCGGTGTGCGCTCGTCCTCGAGCCGAACGCGGTAGCCGAGGTAGCTCTCCGCGTCGGCGAGGCGCTCCTCGAATCGCTCCGGGTCGTCCGCGGGGTCGGTCCCGGCCGGCATGGTCACCACTCGAACGTCGAAGCCACGTTTATCCGCGAGCTCCATGCCCCGCAGCGTCGCGTCCTCGCCGGCGGCGTCCGCATCGAAGCAGAGGTAGAGCCTTTGCGTCAGCCGCTGGAGCTCTTTCAGCTGCTCCATTGTGAGAGCGGTCCCCATCGAGGCCACGACGGCCTCTAGGCCGGCCTGGCGGAGCGCAATCACGTCGGTGTTCCCTTCTACGACCACGGCCCGTTCTTGCTTCGTGATCGCCGGGCGGGCGAGGTTGAGCCCGTAGAGGATCATCGACTTGTGGAAGAGCTCGCCCTCGGGCGAGTTCACGTACTTCCCGCGCAGGGGATCGTCCTCACGCAACTTGCGCGCCTGGAAGCCGACGATGCGTCCGCGCGCATCGGCGAGCGGAAACATCAGCCGCTGCGGGAAGTAGTCGTTTCCACGCGCATTCGTGAGGCCCGCACGACGGAGCTCTTCGCGTGTGAACCCCTTTTCCTGCGCCTTCGCCGCCAGCCCTTTGCCCGGCGAGAGCCCGAGGCGGAACTCGCGGCACACGGCATCACCCAGCCCGCGACCCTCGAGGTAGTCGCGAACGGGCGCGCCGGCGGCGGTCTCCCAGAGGTGGCGCTCGTAGAAGGACGCCGCCTGGTCGAGCAGCGCATGCAGCCGCTGCCGGCGCCGACGCGACTCCTCGAACTGCGGCGTCGCCTCCTCGTATTCGAGCCTGACGCGGAACCGCTCGGCGAGCCACTCGACGGCCTCGGCGAAGTCGAGCTGCTCGGTCTCCCGTACGAACGTGATCACGTCGCCGCCCTTGCCACAGCCGAAGCAGTAGAAGAGCTTGTCCTGGGCGTTGACGGAGAAGCTGGGCGTGCGCTCCTCGTGGAAAGGGCAGCGTCCGGTGTAGCGCGCGCCGGTCTTGCGCAGCTGCGTCCGGCCCGACACGACCTCCACCATGTCGGCGGCGTCGATCGCTTCGCGGACGGAGGCGTCCTTGATCCGCGCCATCAGAGGTTCTCCGCGTAGGTCAGGGCGAACCGGTCGGTCATCCCGGCGATGTAGTCGGTGATGTGGTCGGCCGATTCGCCACCTTCCACGAGGTGCTGGAAGATCCGGCCGATCACGTCGCGCGCCTGCTCGTGCTGGGTCCGCGTGTGGGGGCCGAGGTAGACGCGCTCGAACATGAAGTCCCGAAGCGAGAGCATGGCGGCGCCCACCTCGTCGCTCTGGCGGATATCTCCGGCGGCGTGGGACTCTTCGACGAGGTCGTGGACGAGGCGATCGATCCGGCGGGCGCCCGTCTTGCCCAGTAGCTCGATCTCCTCCTGCGGAAGCTCGCCGTGGCTGAGGACCCCGGCACGCACGGCGTCGTCGATGTCGTGGTTGATGTACGCGACGCGGTCGACGATCCGAACGATCTTGCCCTCGAGCGTTTCAGGGAGCTCCTCGCCCGTGTGGTGGAGGATCCCGTCGCGCACTTCCTCGGTCAAATTGAGTCCACGGCCGTCGCGCTCGAGCACGTCCACGACGCGGAGTGAATGCTCGTTGTGGCGGAAGCTTCGGCCGAAGTGCCCGCGAAGCTGCTCGTCCAGGGCCGCCTCGCCGGTGTGTCCGAACGGGGTGTGGCCGAGGTCGTGGCCGAGCCCGATCCCCTCCACGAGATCCTCGTTCAGCGCCAGGGCACGCGCGACCCCGCGCGAGATGCCGGTGGTCTCGAGCGTGTGAGTCAGGCGCGTGCGGAAGTGGTCGTGGAGCGGGTCGATCCAGACCTGTGTCTTGTTCCGGAGGCGGCGGAATGCCTTCGAGTGGACGATGCGATCGCGGTCGCGCTGGAACGGCGTGCGGAGGCGGCACGGCTCTTCTTCGCGCGCTCGCCCACGCGTCTCGTACGACCGGACTGCCAGGGGCGAAAGCCACCGCTCTTCGTGCTCGCGCACGCGGAGCTCGAACGAATCGGCGACCCTTCCAGCGAGCTCCGGCATGTGAGGCAAGGCTAGTAGTTGAAGCGGCCGCCGGGGCCCGCCGTGGAGACGGGCCGGGGACCCATCCCTAACCCCCACCCTCCCACGGGGTGCCAAAGGCTAGTCCCCCGGATTCACGCGGATCCGTGCCGACTTCGTGTCGATTCCGTTCGGCTGGCTGCCTGCGCCGCGTTCAGACGATGATCGCGACGGTTCCGCCGTCAGCGCTCCACGCCGCCCCCGTCACGTATGAGGCACGGTCCGAGCAGAGAAACGCGATCACGGCCGCTATCTCCTCCGGCTCGGCGAGACGACCCAGCGGCCGCCCGGCGCCCACTGCGGCCAGCACCTCGTCGCGGGCCCGGCCTGACCGGTCGGCCTGCTGGTCTGCGAGCCCGCCGCCGCCCAGCCACGCCTCGGTCGCCGTCGGCCCGGGCGCGACCGCGTTGCAGCGGATTCCTTCGCGCGCATAGACGTCAGCGATGAGTCGCGACAGCGACAAGACCGCGGCCTTCGTCACCGAGTAGTTCGGCATCGAGGTCGACGGCCGCTTGCCGGCCGAGGACGACACGTTGACGATCGCGCCGCGACCCCGCTCGCGCATCGCAGGCAGCACTGCCCGGATCGCACGCACGTAGCTCATGACGTTCAGCTGCCACAGCTCGTCCCACTGCTCGTCCGTGAGCTCCTCGAAGCTCGTCTGATACGCGAGCCCGACGTTGTTGACGAGCGCGTCGACCGGTCCGAGCTCGGCCGCCGTCTCCGCGATCAGCGCGGCGGGTGCCGACGGATCACCGAGATCACAAGCGACACCGAGCGCGGCGCCGAGCTCCTCTCTCACTCGCTCCACTCGCTCGGCGGCGCGGCCGGTGACGACGACTCGTGCTCCCTCGTCGCAGAGAAGCCTCGCGGTCTCGAGGCCGATGCCGCCGGTGGAGCCGGTCACGACGCAGACGCGCTCGCGCAGGCCCAGGTCCATGGCGGGTTAGCGTATCGCCGGTGACCACCATCCTCCTAGCCCGCCACGGCGAGAGCGATTGGAACCGAGCGAGACGCTGGCAAGGATTCGCCGATCGGCCGCTCACCGAGCTCGGCCGCGAGCAAGCAGTTGCGCTCGCGGGGCGCCTGGCAGACACCGAACTCGACGCCGTCTACTCGAGCGATCTCCAGCGCGCACGGGAGACAGCCGAGATCGTCGCTCGCAGCAAGAGCCTCCGCGTCAAGACGACTCCCGACCTTCGCGAGGTCGACGTCGGCTCATGGTCGGGGCTGACTCGCGCAGAGGCAGAAGCGCGCTTCCCGGAGGCATTCGCGCGCTGGCTCCAGGGAGGCGAAGGCTGGGATGACGGCGAGACATACGGGGAGATGAGCCGGCGCGTCGTCGGAGCGATCCTGCGAATCGCCGCGAAGCATCCGAACGGCCGCGTGCTCGTCGTCGCACACGGCGGCTCGATCAGGGCCGTCCACGCCGCCGCGCTCGGCGTGGATGTCCACACCTACCGACGGAGGATCCAGCGTGTTGAACCGAACGCCACGCTCTCGGCGGTATGTGTGAACGAAGGCCGCCTCACGGAGCTCTGTCGAACCGAGGACCTGGACGAGTTCCTGCTCGCGGAGCAGCAGCGCCGCCGCGAGGCTGCGCTCAGACCGCCGACCCCGGCGGCCTGAGGGTCGCGAACTACACTCAGCGCCAGTGGACGACTACACGAGCAAGTACAAGGGTGAGCAGGTCGAAGTCGCCCTGTTCGGAGGCGACTACCAGGACGGCGTCCTGACCGCGTACTGCGCTGTCGACGACGTCCCCCACATCGAGCTCAACGGCCACATCCTCATCCCGCTCCAGAACATCGCCTCGCTGCACTGCACGAGCCGCTGCGACGCGCCCGAGCCTGACTGGCCGCCGCGGGGCTTCGCCGACGACGAGCGGGAAGAAGACACCTAGCCGCGCTGCCGGTGGCGGCCGCAGTCAATCTCCTCAAGATCTGGTTGCTGCTCGCCGGCTTCTGCGCGTTGCTCGGCGGCCTCGGCTGGGTGCTGGGCGGCTACCGCCTCCTCTCGATCTTCGTCTTCTGCGGCCTGCTCGCCGGCGCGGCGACCTACTGGTACGCCGACCGGATGGTCCTCGGGCTCGTCGGCGCTCGCCCACTCGCCCAGGCTGAGGCGCCCGCGCTCGCCTCCGCCGTCGAGCGCCTGGCGGCGCGCGCTCGTGTTCCCGTGCCCCGGCTCCACCTCATTCCGGACGGTTACCCGAGAGCCCTGTCCGCCGGGCGAGGAAGAGGACAGACGATTGTCGTGAGCACGGGCCTGCTCGGGGCTCTGCCTCCGGCCGAGCTCGAAGGGGTTCTGGCTCACGAGCTTGCTCATGCAGCCCGGCGAGACGTGCTCGTCCAGACGGTCGCCGTCGTCTTCGCAGCGACGCTGCTCGAGCTGAGCCGCGTTGGGGGCTGGTTCCAGCGCGCGCTTCTCTTCGTGTTCGGCCCGGTTGCCTCGGCGGTCGTTCACGTCCTCCTTTCGCCGCGGCGTGAGTTCGAAGCCGACCGGCAGGCGGCGGAGCTGTGCGACTCGCCGCACGGGCTGGCGGATGCGCTCGCGCGCCTCGAGCAAGCCGGCGAGCTCGTCTCGTTCGTCGGAAACCCGGCGACGGAGCCCCTGCATATCGTGAACCCGTTCGAGGAGCGGAGCCTCGCGGCACTGTTCCTGACGCATCCGCCCGTGGAAGAGCGCGTCCGGCGGCTGCGCGAGCTTGATCCGGAGTGGCCCGAGAGCATGCGCGCGGCCTGAGGACCAAAAAAAAGGGCCCCGAAGGGCCCTTGAAAATTCGGCGGCGACCTACTCTCCCGGGAGGTTGCCCTCCGAGTACCATCGGCGCTGGCGGGCTTAACTTCTCTGTTCGGAATGGGAAGAGGTGTACCCCCGTCGCTATGACCGCCGAAAGTTGTTAAGGGGCGCTTGAGCGCACACCTTCAAAACTCCATAGCGGCATCGGCTCGTGTTCAAAATCAAGACCTCGGGCAATTAGTACCGGTCCGCTTCACGCATTGCTGCGCTTCCACGGCCGGCCTATCAACGTGGTGGTCTCCCACGGCCCTTACTCTCTCAAGGAGATGGGAAGCCTCATCTCGAGGTGGGCTTCCCGCTTAGATGCTTTCAGCGGTTATCCCGTCCAGACGTAGCTAATCAGCGGCGCCGTTGGCACGACGACTGATACACCAGAGGTCTGTTCGTCCCGGTCCTCTCGTACTAGGGACGACTCCTCTCAAGCTTCCAACGCCCATGGTGGATAGGGACCGAACTGTCTCACGACGTTCTGAACCCAGCTCGCGTACCGCTTTAATGGGCGAACAGCCCAACCCTTGGGACCTACTCCGGCCCCAGGATGCGACGAGCCGACATCGAGGTGCCAAACACTTCCGTCGATGTGGACTCTTGGGAAGTATAAGCCTGTTATCCCCGGAGTACCTTTTATCCGTTGAGCGACGGCAATTCCACTCTCTACCGTCGGGTCACTAAGGCCTGCTTTCGCACCTGCTCGACTTGTCAGTCTCGCAGTCAAGCTCCCTTATGCCTTTGCACTCTACGCACGATTTCCAACCGTGCTGAGGGAACCATTGCGCGCCTCCGTTACATTTTAGGAGGCGACCGCCCCAGTCAAACTACCCACCTGACGCTGTTCCCGCCCCGGATTCACGGCGGCGAGTTAGAAGCCCAGAACACGAAGGGTGGTATCCCAAGGTTGGCTCCACGAGGACTGGCGTCCCCGCTTCACAGCCTCCCACCTATCCTGGACAACGTATCCCAGACTCCAACGTCAAGCTGTAGTAAAGGTTCACGGGGTCTTTCCGTCCAACCACGGGTACTCGGCATCTTCACCGAGACTACAATTTCACCGGATCCCTCGTTGAGACAGCGCCCAAGTCGTTACGCCATTCGTGCAGGTCGGAACTTCGCGTGATCCTCCGTTTCCGGAGGCGCAGACTATCCCTTCACCTTAAAAGTGACCGGCGTCTGATCAGAGCCATAGATTTGGCTTGCGCCAGGGACTCCGATCTCACATCCGAAGATGATCAGTCGTTACGGGGTCAAGCTCCGAAGAGCCGACTTCCCACGGGATTACCGTTCGCGTCACGACGTCCTTGAAGCGTCGCATACGAGGGCGGTTTCCCCGTTATGAGCCGGTACGGGCAATTTCACTTACCCGACAAGGAATTTCGCTACCTTAGGACGGTTATAGTTACCGCCGCCGTTTACCGGGGCTTGGTTTCAAAGCTTCGCCCGAAGGCTAACCTCTCCACTTGACCTTCCGGCACCGGGCAGGCGTCAGCCCCTATACGTCGTCTTTCGACTTCGCAGAGACCTGTGTTTTTGTTAAACAGTCGCTTGGGCCGTTTCACTGCGGCCCCCTCGGGCTCAACTCCGTAAAGGAGTGTCACCCTACCGGGGCGCCCCTTCTCCCGAAGTTACGGGGCCATTTTGCCGAGTTCCTTAACGAGGGTTCTTCCGATCGCCTTGGTATTCTCTACCTGCCTACCTGTGTCGGTTTTGGTACGGGCACGCCCCACCTCCCTAGAGGCTTTTCTCGGAGGCATGGCTTTAGGAACTTCGCTCCTTTCAGAGCTCGGCATCCCGTCTCAGGCTTAATGGCCGGCGGATTTCCCTACCGACCGCCCTACGCGGTTACCCCAGGACGACCATCGCCTGGGCTTCCCTAGCCTACCTCGTTCCCCCATCGGTGATAACGGTGGGTGACGTGGTACCGGAATATCAACCGGTTGTCCATCGCCTACGCCTTTCGGCCTCGGCTTAGGTCCCGACTAACCCTGAGCAGATTAGCTTTACTCAGGAACCCTTAGGCATTCGGCGGAGGGGTTTTTCACCCCTCTTTCGTTACTCATGCCAGCATTCTCACTTCCCGACGCTCCACGACAGGCTTCCGCCGTCGCTTCGCAGCCTCGGGAACGCTCCCCTACCACTCCGAGCAAGCTCGAAGTCCGTGGCTTCGGTTTCTGACTTAAGCCCCGTTACATCTTCCGCGCCCGATCACTTGACCAGTGAGCTGTTACGCACTCTTTGAATGGTGGCTGCTTCTAAGCCAACATCCTGGTTGTCTCAGCAATCAGACATCGTTTCCCACTTAGCCAGAAATTAGGGACCTTAGCCGACGGTCTGGGCTGTTTCCCTTTTGAGCACGAAGCTTATCCCCCGCACTCTGACTGCCGTGCTCTGGATTGCCGGTATTCGGAGTTTGCCTGAGTTCGGTAAGCTGGTAGGCCCCCTAGCCCAAACAGTGCTCTACAGCCGACAATGAACGCACGACGCTATACCTAAATATATTTCGGGGAGAACCAGATATCTCTGAGTTTGATTAGCCTTTCACTCCGACCCACAGGTCATCCGCCCAGTTTTCAACCTAGGTCGGTTCGGTCCTCCACGGGGTCTTACCCCCGCTTCAACCTGCCCATGGGTAGATCACTCAGTTTCGGGTCTACCGCCGACGACTGAATCGCCCTATTCGGACTCGCTTTCGCTACGGCTCCGTTTCCTTAACCTTGCCGTCGACGAGTAACTCGCTGGCTCATTATGCAAAAGGCACGCCGTCACGGCACGAAGCCGCTCCGACCGCTTGTAAGCACACGGTTTCAGGTGCTATTTCACTCCCCTTCTGGGGTACTTTTCACCTTTCCCTCACGGTACTAGTTCACTATCGGTCGCCAAGGAGTACTTAGCCTTACGGGGTGGTCCCCGCAAATTCCGACCGGGTTTCCCGTGCCCGGCCGTACTCAGGAACCTGTCCAGGAAGGCTGCGCGTTTTCGCCTACGGGACTGTTACCCGCTGTGGTGCGACTTTCCATTCGCTTCGACTAACACGCAACTTTGTAACTTCCCGACCCGCCGGCAGACGGATCAAGACAGGCCCTACAACACCAGTGCGGCAACAGCTGCCGCCTATCACACCGCGCTGGTTTGGGCTCATCCCCTTTCGCTCGCCACTACTCAGGGAGTCGAGGTTTCTTTCCTTTCCTCGGGTTACTAAGATGTTTCAGTTCACCCGCTTGCCACTGCTTGCCCTATGGATTCAGGCAAGAGCACGCGCGCATTACCACGCGTAGGTTTCCCCATTCGGAAATCCCGGGATCAATAGATGGTCAGCTCCTCCCCCGGGCTTATCGCAGCCGCCCACGTCCTTCATCGGCTCTTGGCGCCAAGGCATCCACCGTGTGCCCTTCTTCTCTTGATCATGAAGAACACTTGCTTTTGCCACTATGGAGTTTTCAAGGTGCGCGCGAGCTCGAGCGCCCGCAGACACCGCCCAAGAGGACGGTCTCTCAAAACTCAACAGCGTGACGTTCGCCGAGCTCGACATTGTTCTAGGAGCTCGGAATTCCGGACGGCTAGAGGCCTACGGCCCTCAGAGTCCACGATACGACTCTTCGGAACCACCACTGCCATCAACGGCTCCGAGACACCTACCGGAGTAATCGCTCCGGCATCCCTAGAAAGGAGGTGATCCAGCCGCAGCTTCCGCTACGGCTACCTTGTTACGACTTCACCCCAATCATCGACCCTACCTTCGACGGCTCCCTCCCTTGCGGGTTGGGCCACCGGCTTCGGGTATTGCCGACTTTCGTGGTGTGACGGGCGGTGTGTACAAGGCCCGAGAACGTATTCACCGCGGCGTTGCTGATCCGCGATTACTAGCAACTCCGCCTTCATGGAGGCGAGTTTCAGCCTCCAATCCGAACCGGCGCCGGCTTTTTGGGATTCGCTCCCCCTCACGGGTTTGCAGCCCTCTGTACCGGCGAATGTAGCACGTGTGTAGCCCAAGACATAAGGGGCATGATGACTTGACGTCATCCCCACCTTCCTCCGATTTGTCACCGGCAGTCTCCCTAGAGTCCCCGGCATTATCCGCTGGCAACTAGGGACAGGGGTTGCGCTCGTTGCGGGACTTAACCCAACATCTCACGACACGAGCTGACGACAGCCATGCACCACCTGTGCACCGGCCCCGAAGGGCTGCCGTATTTCTACGACATTCCAGTGCATGTCAAGCCTTGGTAAGGTTCTTCGCGTCGCGTCGAATTAAACCACATGCTCCGCTGCTTGTGCGGGCCCCCGTCAATTCCTTTGAGTTTTAGCCTTGCGGCCGTACTCCCCAGGCGGGGAACTTAATGCGTTAGCTTCGGCACGGACGGAGTCGACACCGCCCACACCTAGTTCCCATCGTTTACGGCGTGGACTACCAGGGTATCTAATCCTGTTCGCTCCCCACGCTTTCGCGTCTCAGCGTCAGTACCGTCCCAGAAAGCCGCCTTCGCCACGGGTGTTCTTCCCGATATCTGCGCATTTCACCGCTACACCGGGAATTCCACTTTCCTCTTCCGGACTCTAGCCAGATGGTTTCCGCCGACATCTCGAGGTTGAGCCTCGAGTTTTCACAGCAGACCTACCTGGCCGCCTACACGCTCTTTACGCCCAATAAATCCGGACAACGCTTGCCCCCTACGTATTACCGCGGCTGCTGGCACGTAGTTAGCCGGGGCTTCTTCTGGAGGTACCGTCACCCTCTGGGCTATTAACCCGAGTGGCTTCGTCCCTCCTGAAAGCGGTTTACAACCCGAAGGCCTTCTTCCCGCACGCGGCGTCGCTGCGTCAGGCTTTCGCCCATTGCGCAAGATTCCCCACTGCTGCCTCCCGTAGGAGTCTGGGCCGTGTCTCAGTCCCAGTGTGGCTGATCGTCCTCTCAGACCAGCTACGGATCGTCGCCTTGGTGGGCCATTACCCCACCAACAAGCTAATCCGCCGCGGGCTCATCCTCAGCCGGAAGCCGAAGCCACCTTTTCTGACGAGCCCAAAGGCTCGAAAGGCTATCCGGTATTAATCCGGGTTTCCCCGGGCTATCCCAGTGCCGAGGGCAGATTACCCACGTGTTACTCACCCGTTCGCCGCTGTCCCCAGTCCCGAAGGACTGGTTCTCGCTCGACTTGCATGTGTTAAGCGCGCCGCCAGCGTTCGTCCTGAGCCAGGATCAAACTCTCCGTGAAGAAGTGATTGTCACGTCGGCTTCCGAAGAAGCCGGTTGGACAGCTTCGTCAAGTTGAGCTTGAAGCTCAAAGTACCTCGCGGCTAAGCCGCGAGCCTGACAGGTTGAGCCTGCGTCCCCCAAGAGGAACACAGGTCTCGGCGTTCGTACACGCTGTTGAGTTTTCAAAGACCGTCGCCGTCCTGACGGCGTAAAAAAGCCTCCGACTCGCGCCGAAGGCCCCAAATGATCCGAACGTATCGCTCGTATCAGTCGCTCTTGGGGGCTCTCCAGTCGTCGAGTTTGCAGGGACTTTTCAACACCGCCCGGGTGGGCAGCCCGAATATGGTAGCAGCGTCTAAGGGCCTGTCAAGCGGGCGAATCGGCGCTTTCCGGCCTGCAGAAGCGCGCCGTCGAGGGTCGTTCGTGGGACGTCGAGCTCGGAGGCCACCTGGCCGTCCATGCGCACTGCGCCCTGCGAGATCAACCGCCTCGCCTCGCTAGTCGACAGGCCGAAAAGCGAGGCCATGAGCGCAGGCAGATGCACCGGATCACCAGGAGGAAGCGGCGCCTCCGGGACGTCCTCCGGCGCCTGCCCTTCCCGCACGACTCGCGTGAAGTGCTCCTCGGCGGCCCGGGCGGCCTCCTCCCCATGTGAGCGCGCGACGATGAAGCGCGCCAGGGCGAGCTTCGCCTCGAGCGGATCACCCTTCGGCGGCTCCTGCTCCATCACGAGCTCATACCACTGGGGGAGCTGGTCGTCCGAGAGACGCATGGTTCGACCAAACTGCTCCTCCGGCGCCATCGTCAGTGGGATGTTGTTCCCGACCGACGACGACATCTTCTGTCCGTCCCAGCTCAGCAGCAACGGCGTCGTCAACGCGACCTGCGGCTCGAGCCCGTACGCCTGCATCACTTCACGGCCGGCGAGCAGGTTGTAGAGCTGATCCGTTCCGCCGAGCTCGATGTCGGCCTCGATTGCGACCGAGTCGTACGCCTGCATGAGGGGATAAAGGAGCTCGGAAATCGAGATGGGCTCACCGGCCGCGTAGCGCTTGGCGAAATCGTCCCGCTCGAGCATTCGCGCGACGGTGATCGTTCGAGCGAGCCTCACGACTTCGGCGTAGGTCAGCTTCGAGAGCCATTCGCCGTTGAACCGCACCTCTGTTCGGTCGGGGTCGAGGATCACCATGGCCTGCTCGAGATACGTCTTGGCGTTCTGGTCGATCTCCTCGTCGGAGAGGATCGGCCGCTCGGTCGACCGACCCGATGGATCGCCGATTCGGGTCGTGTAGTCACCGACGATCAGGACCCCGACGTGACCCTCGTCCTGAAAGGCGCGCATCCGTTGCAGCGGGATCGCACGACCAGCGTGAATGTCGGGTGACGTGACGTCGATTCCGAGCTTCACCCGCAGCGGCCGCCCGAGCGCGAGCTTGCGCTCGAGCCCGCCTTCCGGCAGCACATCGACCGCATTCCTCGTGAGCTCGGCGACTCCCATCGGCGACCGAGTGTAGTGACCCCCCGACAGGGTCACTAGACTCCCCCGGTCTTGCGTTTTCGCCGTCGCCGTGAATCGCCGACGCCGAAGAAGGGCCGCAGGATCAGGAAGCTGCGGCTGCTGGTCTTAATGCTCGCGCTCTTCGTCTTGGCGTTGTCGTCGTTCGCCTTCGGGTTCGTGACCGCAGTCCGCGGCGCGGTGCCGAAGCTGGACCCCTCGAGGCAGCGAAACCAGGTCAACACGAAGATCTACGACTCGACCGGGCACGTCCTCGCCGTCCTGCGCGGAACGGAGAACCGAGTGCTCGTCGACTACGGCGAGATTGCGCCGGTGATGAAGCAGGCGATCGTCGCGATCGAGGACCGCCGGTTCTTCGAGCACCGGGGGGTCGATGTTCGGGCGATCGGGCGCGCGGTGTGGGCCGACCTGAGCCACCAGGGCGTCGTCCAGGGCGGGTCGACGATCACACAGCAGTTCATCAAGAACACCTACGTCAAGAGCCAGAAGTCGATCGGCCGAAAGCTCCGGGAGGCGGCGCTCGCTTGGCAGCTCGAGCAGCAGTGGTCGAAGAAGAAGATCCTGACCGCCTACCTGAACACGATCTACTACGGGAACGGCGCGTACGGGGTCGATCAGGCCTCGCTTACCTACTTCGGCCACCACGCGAAGCGGCTCACCCTCGCCGAGTCCGCGCTTCTCGCCGGCCTGCCGGCCGACCCGAGCCGCTACGACCCGGTGGCAAACCCGCGGGCGGCGAAGGAGCGGCGCCGCATCGTCCTGCGCACGATGCTCGACCTTGGATCGATCACGACCCGGCAGTACCGCAGAGCCATCCGGACGCCGCTTCCCAAGGACGTCCACCCGCCCGACACGCGCGGGCCTGCCGGCTACTTCACGAACTACGTGATCCAGCAGCTCGTGGACAAGTACAAGACGCACGGCGTCTACGGCGGCGGGCTCGAGGTCAAGACGACCCTCGACCTCCCGTTGCAGAAGATCGGCCACCGAGCGATCGCACGCTGGCTCAAGGACGAGAACGGCCCTGCGGCAGCGCTCGTCGCGGTCGATCCGCGGGACGGCGCGGTCAAGGCGATGATCGGCGGCTCGAACTTTCGGGAGAGCCAGTTCAACCTCGCCGTCCAGGGCGAGCGGCAGGCCGGTTCGGCGTTCAAGCCGTTCGTCCTCGCGACCGCGCTCGACCAGGGCATCTCACCCTTGACGACGTTTGTCTCGAAACCCACGACAATCTCGCTCGGCGACAAGCTCTGGTCGGTCTCCAACTACGAGGACGAATACCTCGGCCCGACCGACCTCGAGAACGGGACGATCCATTCCGACAACTCGGTCTTCGCGCAGCTGACGGCCCTGGTCGGCCCACGCAACGTCCGGAGGATGGCGCACCGCCTGGGCATCACGAGCGACCTGAACGACTACTTCGCGATCGGCCTCGGTGCCGAGGCGGTCAATCCGCTCGAGATGGCCCGCGCCTTCTCGAGCTTCGCGAACGAGGGACGGCGGATCGACGGCTCCATCTTCGGGAACCGGCCCCGCGCCATCGTCTCGGTCTCCAAGAACGGCCGGCGGGCGAATCCGAACAAGCCCGTCGAGCGTCGGGCGCTCGAGCCGGAGAAGGCGAAGCTCGTCAATGAGATCCTCCAGAAGGTCGTCACCTCCGGCACCGGACACAACGCACGGCTTGCCGACCGGCCCGTCGCGGGCAAGACGGGCACGACGGAGAACTACGGCGACGCCTGGTTCGTGGGCTACACGCCGCAACTCGCGGTCGCCGTTTGGGTTGGCTACCCGACCAAGCTCGTTCCGATGATGACCGAGTACCAGGGCGACCCCGTCGCGGGCGGCACCTTCCCGGCGCTGATCTGGAAGACCTTCATGGAGAAGGCGCTCGACTATCTGCACGATCGGACGGCGTACTTCGACTCGCCGAGCCTCCCCTACTCCGTTGACGTCAACGTCGTTCACCGCAACGGGCAGTTGCTGGCGGACAACGGCATCTGCCGTGGAGTTCGAAGCGTCTCGTACTTCGAGGACGACAGGCCGACGCGGAAGGCCGACTGCAAGCCGAACGAGGTCGAGGTTCCAAACCTCATCGGGTCAACGCTCGGCGATGCGAAGTACCGCCTTGCTCAGCAGCCGCTCACCTCTCGGGTCGTCTACAAGCCGGCGCGGCGCGGCCAGCGGCTCGACGTCGTGCTCGGCCAGATTCCCCGGAAGGGGACGCTGTCCGCGCACGACGAGGTGCTGCTCATCCTCGCGCGGCCACGGTTCGGCGTCGTACCCAGCGTCGTCGGGATGCCCGTCGACCGCGCGGTGCAAAAGCTGGAACGCCTCAAGCTCCAACCGGCAGTCGTCGGCGGCGCCGATGGCCGAGTTATCCGCCAGGTCCCGCGCGGCCCCGTTGCGGCCGCGCCGGGTTTGCCGATCCGTCTGGTCGTAGCGCGCGGCTGAGGAATGGCGACCCGGCCAGGACGTAGCGCCACGGCTTGTCCGTGGCCTTCGTGATCCCGACGCGGGTACCCACGGCGATCTCAGGCTCGTCTTTACGGGCTCGGAGCTCGAACGGCGGTTCGTCCAGCGGCCTGCCGTCGTGCTCGCCGGTGAGGGCGAGGGCTTGGGTCAGACGGCCGGGACCCGCGCAGAGGAGGCGCAAGTCGTCGAGTCCCCGCCGCTGGCGCATCTCGTCGACCCCGTAGCGAGGTTCGAGCGCGCGGATCAGGACGGCCTCTGCAGAGCCGACCGAAGCGCAGACGAAG
Organism: uncultured Actinomycetes bacterium; assembly: GCA_963842235.1. GTDB lineage: Bacteria > Actinomycetota > Thermoleophilia > Gaiellales > Gaiellaceae > JACDAN01. Next base: position 1,132,833 of record CAWJFT010000001.1, read on the forward strand.
TTCAGGCACCAGTGGATGCCGTAGGAGCGGTACACGTACGCATGTCCGGGCGGTCCGAACATCGAGGCGTTCCGCTCGGTGCGGCCCCCGAAACCGTGCGCGGCGGGATCCTCGTGGTCGTATGCCTCGAGCTCGACAATCGGGCCGCCGACGCCGTTCACGAGGAGCTCGACGCCGATGAGCTCGGGCGCGACCTCGTGGACCGAACGCGCGAAGAAGTCTCGGCCGAGCGTCATTCCGTCTGCGGCTTACGCGCGTCGTAGCGGACGAATCCCGGGAGGGCCAGAGCGACCGCGATCGTTCCGAGAACGGTCAGGACGCCGCCGGAAACGATCGACGTACGCACGCTCGTCAGCGAGGCGACGATCCCCGCCTCGACGTTGCCGAGCTCCGGCGCGCCCGCGACCTGAGCGAGCTCGATTCCCGACAACCGTCCGCGCATCGAGTCAGGCGTCACGGTGAGGAGGATGTTGGAGCGTAGGACAGCGCTGATGAAGTCAGCTGCGCCGGCGGCCGCGAGCAACACGAGCGCGAGCCAGATCGACGTCGCAAAGCCGAACAGTGCGATCGCCACGCCCCAGGCCGCAGCCGCGACGCAGACCCCAAGACCTTGCCGGCGCACGTGCATCATCCAGCCCGAGCTGATCGAGGCGAGGAGAGCGCCGGCGAACGGCGCCCCATACATCAGCCCGAGGACCCCTGGCCCGCCGCCGAGCTTCTCTGCGAAGGCTGGAAAGAGCGACCTCGGCATCCCGAAGATCATGGCGTTCGTGTCGACGACGAAGATCCCGAGCAGCGCCTTGCGCCGGCGAACCAGCCTGAAGCCGTCGAGGATCGACTGAAGGCTGGGACGGTCCGCGTCCGGCGCAGGAGGCGACGGTGGCAGCAACCAGATCGAAAGCAGCGACGCCGCGAACGTTGCGATGTCGATCCCGAACGCCGAGGCCAGGCCCACGGCGGCGATCAGCACGCCTGCGAGTGCCGGCCCGGCCACTCGCGCGAGGTTGGAGACGAGATCCTCGACGGCGATTGCCGCGAGCAGTTGGTCGTCCGGGACGAGCCGCGGCGTCAGCGCGTTCCGCGCCGGGCGCTGAAAGCCGTACGCTGCCGTGCCGAGCGCCTCGGCGACGAAGAGAAACCAGGCCCTCGGATGGGGCAGGAGCGCGTTCACGAGCAGGCCGCCGGTGACGAGCATGAGCGCGACGTCCGAGAGCAGGAGCATGCGTCGCCGGTCGACGGCGTCCGCGACGGCGCCGCCGTAGATCGGGACGATCAGCAGCGGAACGAGCGCTGCGAGCCCGAGCAGCCCCACGAGGAGCGTCGACCTGGTCAGGTCGTAGAGCTGGAACGGGATTGCGACGGTCGTGACCTGGCTGCCGATCGCCGAGATCCCCGTTCCGAACCACAGCCGCCGGAAGTCGCGCGAGCCTCGGAGGGGCCGGATGTCGACCGCGATGCGAGCGAGCAGGCCGCGTTCCGGCGGTTCGGGCCGGCCGATGTCCGTCACTAGCGGCTAGGAGGGCTTGGTGGAACGCCGCTCGGCACAGACTGCGTTTCTCCAAGCCCTCCTTAAAAGAGTTTCTCGTCGTCCTGCGGCTTGGCAGTGGCCTCGAGCAGTCGGCGGGCACGGCGACCGAGGTCGGCGAGATCGACGCGGCCGCTCTCCGCTCCGGCGGCAATCCGCTCGGCGAGCTCGACCGACTGATCGATGATCTGCGTGTTCGCCGCCGCCTCCTGGCCCATCTCGTGCAGGATCGTGCGCTCTGTTCGCCCGGCGATGATGGGATCGGGGACGCCCTCGATCCAGACGCGCGTTCGCCGGCCTCCACCGCGCTCGTCGCCGGTGAGCGGCTCGAGCGCGTAGATCTTGTCGGCGCGGGCGTACTTCCCGAAGCCGAGGAACACCATCCTGTTCGCGCCGTCGGCCATCGGGCGATTATGACTACTGGCTAGGAGGGCACAGCCGCCCGCAGCGCGTCGACGACGTACTGCTGGTCCTCGGCTTCGATCGCCGGGAAGAACGGCAGAGCAAGCGTCCGGCTCGCGATCTCCTCGGCGACTGGGCAGAGCCCTTCCGCGAAGCCGTAGCGCTCGCGCATGTAGCTGAGCAGGTGGACGCAGGGGACGTACTCGGCGACGTCCACCCCCCGCTCTCGCATCTCGACCATCAGGCGGGCGCGGTCGATCTCCGGCGCAAGCGCGACGACGTAGACGAACCAGGAGCGCCGGTGGTCGGCGTCGTCCTCAGGCGCGAGCTCGACGCCGTCGACGTCGGCGAGCAGCTCGGCGTAGCGCGCAGCAGCCGCGGAACGCAGACCAAGCATCCGGTCGAGCTTCTCGAGCTGCGCGATGCCGACGGCGGCCTGGAGGTCGGTCCAGCGGTAGTTGAAGCCGAGGCGCACATGGTTGAACCAGCCGCCGCCCTCGTACGAGCGGCCCTGGTTACGGAGGCTGCGGAGAAGCTTCCATTGCTCCTCGGAGTGCGTCGTGACGACTCCGCCTTCCCCCGTCGCGATCTGCTTGTTTGGATAGAAGCCGAAGACGCAGGGCGGGCCGTGCGAGCCGATTGGCGCGCCCTTGTATTCGGCCCCCAGCGCCTCGGCGGAGTCCTGGATCAAGGTCAACCCACGGCGCTCGCAGAGCTCCATCAGCGGCTCGAGCTCACATGGGTAGCCGAACATGTCCACGGCCACGAGGCCCTTCGTTCGGTCGGTGATCGCCTCCTCGACGGCGCTCGGATCGAGATTCCACGTCTGATGATCGACGTCGGCGAAGACCGGGGTGGCGCCCTCGAAGAGGAAGCAGTTGGCGGAGGCGGCGAAGGAAAGCGGTGACGTGATCACCTCGTCGCCCGGCCCGATGCCGGCGCCGTGGACGAGCAGGTGAAGCCCAGCGGTCGCGCTCGAGACGGCGGCCGCATACGGCGCGCCGACACGCTCGGCGATCAGCTCCTCGAAGCGGTCGATCGTCGGCCCCAGCGACAGCCGGCCCGAGCGAAGGACCTCGAGGACGAGCTCCTCCTCCCTCTCGTCGAGGTACGGCCGGGCTAGCGGGATTCGCCGCGTCGCGGCAGGCTTCACGCCTGCGCCGGCTCGGGCGCCGGCGCGGGGACCGGCACGTACTCCAGCCAGTGTGACCAGCGCTCGCTGCCGCCGCGCACCGTTTCCAGGTACGCCTTCTGGAGCGCGAGCGTGACCTCGCCCGGCGGGCCGATCTCCTGGTCGTCGACCGAACGGATCGGCGTCACCTCGGCCGCAGTGCCGGTCATGAACACCTCGTCTGCGAGATAGAGGTCGGTGCGAATCAGGTTGCGCTCCGCGACGGGGTAGCCCAGATCCTGCGCGATCTCGATCAGCGTCGCTCTCGTGATGCCGGGCAGGATCGAGGTCGAGAGCGGCGGCGTGGAGATCGTCCCGTCCTTGACCACGAAGACGTTCTCACCGGAACCGTCGGCGACGAAGCCGTCGTCGGTCAGCAGGATCGCCTCGTCGTAGCCGGCACGATTGGCCTCGACGACGGCCAGCATCGAGTTGAGGTAGATGCCCGTCGCCTTAGAAGCGTGGGGAATCGTGTTCGGCCCGACGCGCTTCCAGCTCGAGACCTTCGCGCGGATGCCCTTCTTCATCCCCTCGTCGCCCAGGTAGGCGCCCCACGGCCAGCTCATGATCACGACGTCGACCGGGTTCCCGGCCGTGGCGACTCCGAGCTCGCCGTACCCGAAGAACGCGATCGGGCGGAGGTAGCACTCGGCGAGACCGTTCGCCTGGAGCAATTCCATCGAGGCGTCGTGCAGCTCCTGAATCGAGTACGGAAGATCCATGTAGAGCAGGCGTGCGGAGGCGTCGAGCCGCTTCAGGTGGTCGGTGAGGCGGAAGACCGCCGAGCCGCTGGGAGTCTCGTAGCACCGGATCCCTTCGAAGACGCCGGTTCCGTAGTGCAGTCCGTGGGCGCCGACGTGGATCTTCGCGTCCGCCCAGTCGACGAACACTCCGTTCATCCAGATCTTCTCGGTCTCGCGCATGCTCCTCCTTTTCAGGTGATGTTAAGTCTCGTCCGAGACGGCGTCCATCGGCTCGGCCTTCGCCAGGCGCACGAGATCGCCCGGCGTCAACGTGGCCATGTGGTTCTCCGACCCTGCGCCGATCCAGACGCGCTCGTGCACGAGTAGGCGCCGGTCGATGAAAACGCGAGTAATCTTGGTCAGCGGAAACGGCGCAACCGCGCCCGGCGCGAACCCCGTTGCCTTGCGGACCTCGTCCGGGCCGGCCACCTTCGCACGCCGGCATTCGGCGGCGCGTGCGACCTTCCGGGCGTCGGCTCTCCGATCGCCGGGGACCAGCACCAGGAAGGGTCGGCCCTCGCACTCGAAGACGAGCGACTTGACAATCTGGCCGAGCTTGCAACCCACGGCGCGCGCTGCGTCTTCGGCCGTCGGTGTTCCCGCCTGAAACTCTTCGATCCGCGCCTCCACGCCACCGTCACGCAGGAAGGCGGCGACGCGTTCGACCGCCTCGGGCCAACTGCGCTTCACAGGGGCAAAGCGTAACTAGAACGGGGTGCGCCGCCGGTAGTCGGGGTACTCGGGGAAGCGCTCGCCGAGATGCCGTTCTTCCTTGCGCGCCTTCGCGAACCAGAAGAACGCGAGCACGGCAGTGAGCACGAGGCCGTAGGCCGAGAAAACGAGCGAGAGACCGGCGAAGAAGAGCGTTCCGCCGACGTAGATGGGGTGGCGCAGGAACCGGTAAGGCCCTTCCTGCACCAGTCGACCTTCGTCCTTCGGAACCGGCATGGCCGTCATCGACGGCCCCATCGCCCGGACCGCCCAGGCGGCAAGCACGACGCCCAGCGCCGCGGGGATGAGCCCGAGGGTGGAGACGCCCGGACCGACGAACCACGAGGCGACGATCAGCGCAAAAAGCGCCAGCTGAGCCGCAACCCAGGCCTCGCCTCTAGCCCAGCGGGATGAACTTGGCGTCGTCGAAGCCTTCCGCCTTGACACGCTCGACAAGCCCCGGCGGCGGTTCCGTGTCGATCGAGAGCGCCATCAACGCCTTGCCGCCGCGCCGTGTCCGCGAGACGGCCATGTTGGCGATGTTGACTCCAGCCTCGCCGAAGAGCGTCCCGACCCGCCCGATCACGCCGGGCACATCGTCGTAGCGGAAGAAGACGAGCAGCGGCGCCAGCTCCATCTCCAGCTCGAAGCCGAGCGCATTGACGAGCCAGATGCGGTTCTCGCGGCCGATCGTCGTGCCTGCGACATGGAGCTCGTCGCCGTCGGCGGTCACGCCGACGCGGACGAGGTTTGTGAAGTCGCGTGACGAGCGCCGCCGCTGCTCCACGACCTCGATCCCGCGCTCCTCCACGAGCAGCGGCGCATTCACGTAGTTGACCGGCTGGTCGAAGCGTCCCTGGAACGCGCCGTTCAGCGCTGCCGCGGTGAGCAGGCGGGTGTCGTAGTCCGAGAGATTCCCGTAGTACGTGAGCTCGATGCGCTCGGCGCGCCCACCGGCGAGCTCGATTGCCAGGCGCCCGAGCTGCGCAGCGACCGGGATGTACGGGCCTAGCACCTCGAGGTCCTCCTGCCGGAGGGCCGGGATGTTGACGGCGTTCGTGACGAGCTCCCCGGCCAATGCGGCGACGACTTGCTCGGCGACGATGACGCCGGCGCGGTCCTGGGCCTCCTCCGTCGACGCGGCGAGGTGCGGGGTGACGACGACGTTGTCGAGCTCGAGCAGCGGACCGGAGTAGGGCTCGGTCGAGAACACGTCCAGCGCGGCTCCTGCGAGCTTGCCCGAGCGCAGCGCGTCGAGCAGCGCGCCCTCGTCCACGAGCTCGCCACGGGCTGCGTTCACGAGCCGGGCGCCGTCGGGCATCCGCTCGATCGCTGCCGCGTCGATCGTCCCCGCCGTCTCCGGAGTCAGCGGGAGGTGGAGGGTCAGGAACTCCGCGGTCGCGAGGAGATCCTCCGGGCGCTCAGCTCGCTCGGCGCCGAGCTCTCGGAACCGGTCTTTCGCAACGAAGGGGTCGTAGGCGACGACCCGCATCCCGAGGCCGATGGCGCGGCGCGCGACCTGCTGCCCGATCCGCCCGAACCCGAGCACGCCGAGGGTCTTGCCCTCCAGCTCGATGCCACCGTGCGCCGACCGCTCCCACCGCCCTTGCTTGAGCGCCGCATGGGCCTGCGGGATGTGGCGCACGAGGGCCACAAGTAAGCCGATCGCATGCTCGGCGGCGGAAACCACCGTCGACTCGGGTGCGTTGGCGACGACGATCCCACGCCGTGTGGCCGCGTCGACATCGACGTTGTCGACCCCGACCCCGGCCCGCCCGATCACTCTCAGACGCTCGGCCCGCTCGATGAGCTCCGCCGTCAGCTCGGTGCCCGAGCGAATGACGATCGCGTCGTATGCGGCGATGCTCTCGTCGAGCGGCGTGGCGCCGTCGACGTCGACGTCGAAGCGCGCCTCGAGCAGACGGATCCCGGCCTCGGCGATCGGCTCGCGAACGAGAACGCGAGGTTTGGCGGTCACACCCTTGTGTGCTCGAAGGCTTCGAGCGCTGCGGTGACGGCGACGCCTCGCTCGATGTCTGCCCCCAACTCCGAGAGCACGAGCTCGACTCCGGCGAGCGCCGTCGTGATGTCGAAGACGTCGTAGTAGCCGATGTGACCGATGCGGAAGATCTTGCCCTTCAACGCGCCCTGACCCGGCGCGAGGACGATCCCATGCCGGTCGCGCAGCGTTTGCACGAGCTCGCCGGAATCGATCCCTTCCGGCGCATTGATCGCAGTGACGACGGCCGACCGGTCGTCGTCCGGGGAGAAGAGCTCCAGCCCCATCGCCTTGACGCCGGCCCGGCAGGCCCGGCCGAGACGGGCATGGCGCTCGAATGCCTGCTCGAGGCCCTCCTCGAGCAGCAGTCCCAGCGCGACGTCGAGCCCAACGACGGTCGAGACAGCCGGAGTGAAGGACGGGTCGAACCGCTCCTGCTTCTCCCGGGTCAGCGTCCAGTCGAAGTAGTAGCGCGGGCGCACAGTGCCGTCGACGGCGCGCCACGCGTCGTCCGAAACGGACACAGTGGCGAGGCCCGGCGGCGTCATCAGCGCCTTCTGCGACCCCGAGATCACAGAGTCCAGGCCCCAGGCGTCGGTCTCGAGCGGGACGGCGCCGAGGCTCGAGACGGCATCGACCGCGACGAGCGCGCCGGCCTCCTTCGCGGGCGCGGCCAGCGCCTGGATGTCAGCAACCACGCCCGTGGAGGTCTCCGAGTGGGTCGTGAAGACGGCCTTTGCGCCGCCGAGCTCGCGCAGGCGAGCGGCAAGATCCTCGGCGGCTGGCGCTTCGCCCCACTCGTAGCGGAGCTCCACGACCTCGCAGTCGAATCTGCTCGCGATCGTCGTCCAGCGCTCGCCGAAGTGTCCCGCCGAAACGACGACGACAAGGTCGCCCGGCTGCGTCAGGTTCGAGACCGCCGACTCCATCCCGCCGGTTCCGGAGGACGTGTAGAGGAGCACGTCCCCCTGGGTTCGGTAGACCTTGTGGAGCCGCTCGAGGGTCCGCCCGAGCACCTGCCGGAAGTCGGAGCTTCGGTGGTGGATGATCGGGCGGCTCATCGCCGCCAGCACCTCGGGCGGAACCGGCGTTGGGCCGGGCGTGAACAGATAGCGCTTTTGAGCCACTCGCTCGGACAGTAGCTCAGGCTCCCGATAACGTCCGCCGCGCGATCGGAATGGACGCGCTGCTTGCCTTCGCCGCCGCCCTGATCTCGCTCCGGCTCTCCGGGCGGCTGTTCGGCCGCTGGCGTGCCCGCCGGGCGCCGGAGCTTGCGATGTGGGCAGCTTCGCTCGGGTGTTATGCCCTCGCGTCGGCGGCGCTCGCCTGGGGCTCGGCGGCCGGGTGGAACGACACGGCGTTTCGCCTCTACTACCTGTTCGGCGGGCTCCTGACGGCGCCCCTGCTCGGCGCCGGGTCGCTTCTGCTCCTCGGCAAGCGCTGGGTCATCCCGGTCGTGCTGGTGTACGCCGGTCTCGCGCTCGGCATCGTCTTGGCGGAGCCGCTCTCAGCCGCCGTCTCGGGCAGCTCGATTCCGGAAGCGCAGGCGCACTTGGACTTCTTCCCCGCCCGCCTCCTCGCCCTCTTCGGGAACATCGGCGGAACCGCCGCCGTCGTCGGGGTCGCGGCGCTGACGATCAGGCGTCGGCCGCTCGGAACGGGGCTGATTCTGCTCGGTGTGGCCGTTGCCGCGGCAGGCAGCGCGCTCGCCGGCCTGGGTGCAGCGGAAACCGCTGCATTTTCGGCACTTGGTGCGCTATTTCTTTACACAGGTTTTACGGTTTCCAGCGGAAAACCGCGGCCTCCGTTGCCAGCTTAGAAACGTCGATCTGCTAACAAGTACGGCCGCAAGGGCGCTCGAACCCGCCCGGAAGCGAACTAAAGGAAGCCGTCAAGCGCTCCGATAACGCGGACTGCGGCCCAGTTCCCGCGTCTGGAGCCGGCTCCCAGCACAAGGAGGAAACTTCGTGCGTCGACAACTCGTGCGCGCGGCCGCGTTCGCGGTCGCACTGTTTGGTCTTGCCGCCGCCGGCCTTCCGACGGCGAACGTCGTCCAGCCGTCACAGGCGCGACTCGACGAGGGCAGGGTCGTCGTCCGCAAGATCCACCGCTACGAGCGGGCGACCTGGGGCTGGCAGCGCTTGATGGGCGTCCGCCGCACTCAGAGCCGACGGCTGTACCTGAAGACGCGTGACCTGGACTACCGGCTGTTGGTTCTTCGCCAGTGGCACCGGCGGGCCCGGCATGCGAGGCATCGCGCCCACAACCCTCCCCACGAGCGCGCATGGCGCTGCCTCCAGCGCTACGAGGGAGTCTGGACGGATCCCTCGGATCCGTACTGGGGCGGCCTCCAGATGGATCGCTCGTTCATGCGCGCCTACGCGCCGCGTCACCTGTTGCGCCGAGGCTGGGCGAACCGGTGGTCGGCCGTGGAGCAGATGTGGGTCGCCGAGCGCGCCTACCGCGCCGGCCGCGGTTTCTACCCGTGGCCGAACACGGCCCGCGCGTGCGGGCTGATCTAGTGCCCCTAGTCGCCGATCGCCTTTAGGACGACGCGCTTGCGGCGACGGCCGTCGAACTCGGCATAGAAGACCTGCTCCCACGGGCCAAGGTCGAGCTTGCCGGCGGTGATCGGGAGGACGACCTGATGGCTCATCAGGTGGCGCTTCAGATGGGCGTCGGCGTTGTCCTCGCCGTTGTTGTGTCGGTACTGGTCCGTCGGCTCGTGCGGCGCGAGCCGCTCCAGCCAGTCGTCGAAGTCCTGGATCAGCCCTGACTCGGCGTCGTTGACGTAGACGGCGGCGGTGATGTGCATCGGGTTGACGAGGCAGAGGCCCTCCTGGATGCCGCTCCGCCCCACGAAGGCCTCGACCTCGCCCGTGATGTTCACGTAGTCGCGGCGGTTGGGCGTCTCGAACCAGAGGTAGTCGGTGGCGTGCTTCATCCTGTGAGCTTACGATTGCGGCCGATGGGACGCGGAGACCGCCGGAGGGTGCGCTGGGCAAGAGACCGGCAGCGGAAGAAGAAGGCTCGCCTGAAGGCTGAGGCCGCCGAGAAGGCACCGCCGCGGCGGCGGCGTTCCAGCACGTCTAGCTGAGCTTCTCGCGGATGAGCTCGTTGACGACCCTCGGATCGGCCTTGCCCTGCGTCTCCTTCATCACCTGACCGACGAAGAAGCCGAGCAGGCCCTCCTTCCCGCCGCGGTAAGCCTCGACCTGCCCCGGATTGGCGGCGAGGATGCGCTCGACGATCGGCTCCAGCTCCGCGGTGTCCGCGACGAGGCCGTCGCCGAGGTAACGCTCGGCCGAGAAGCCCGGGTCGCCGCTCGCAGCGAGCGCCTCGGTCAGCTGCTCGCGCGGGATGCGCGAGCGCGCCTCGATGAGCTTCCCGAGCTCCTCGGGGTCGACCGCGTCGGGATCGACGCCTGAGACAGCGAACTGGTTCATGAGGACGTTCGCAACTGCGCGCCGGTCGCCCGGCACGCGCTCGTAGAGCCGATCCCGCCCGCTCGTCACGAGATCCTCGGCGAAGTCGTGGTCGAGCCCGTCGGCGAGTCGCCGGATCCGCGTCGCGGGGGACTCCGGGAGCTCCATCTGGAGCCGCTCGACGAGCTCGCGCGGCGGCTCGATCGGGACGAGATCGGGCTCCGGGAAGTAGCGGTAGTCCTGCGCCTCCTCCTTCGAGCGAAGCGGCGGAGCCGACTCGGCGCCGGGATCGAAGTGCAGCGTCTCCTGCTCGATCTCGCCGCCCGACTCGTAGACGGCGACCTGCCGCTCGACCTCGCGCTCGATCGCCTTCGCGGCGAACGCGAACGAGTTCAGGTTCTTGAGCTCGGTGCGGGTGCGCAGCTCATCCGAGCCCTCGGGTCGCACGGAGACGTTGACGTCGAAGCGCAGCGACCCTTTCTGCATCTCCGCGTCCGAGATACCGAGCTCGATGACGGTCTGGCGCAGGAGCTGGAGAAAGCGCCGCGCCTGGTCGGCCGAGCGCAGGTCCGGCTGGGTGACGATCTCGACCAGCGGCGTGCCCGCACGGTTGAAGTCGACGAGCGTGGCTGTCGCGCCGCCGATGCGGCCCTCCGCGCCGCCGACGTGGACGTTCTTCGCTGCGTCCTCTTCGAGGTGCGCGCGGACGATGCCGATCTCGACATCGCCCTCTGGGCCGGGAAGCGCGAGCCGGCCTTTCACGCACAGGGGCTCGTCGTACTGGGAGATCTGGTAGCCCTTCGGGTTGTCCGGATAGAAGTAGTTCTTCCGGTGGAAGACGGCGTGCTCCGCGATCTCGCAGTCGAGCGCGAGGCCAAGCTTGATCGTCCATTCGACCGCCTTCGCGTTCGGGACCGGCAGCGAGCCCGGGAAGGCGAGACAGACCGGGCAGGTGCGCGAGTTTTCCTGCTCGAAGTAGGCAACCTCGCAGCGGCAGAACATCTTCGTCCGCGTCTTCAGGTGGATGTGGATCTCGAGCCCGATGACCGGTTCCCAGGTCATTTGAGCCTCCCGGGGACGAAGTCGAACCCGATCGCCTGCTCCAACGCATGGCCGACGTGGAAGAGCGTGTTCTCGGAGAACTGGGGCCCGATCAGCTGGAAGCCCACCGGAAGGCCCTCCGAGAGCCCGCACGGGATCGAGAGCCCGGGGAGGCCGGCCAGGTTGGACGGGATCGTCAGCACGTCCGAGAGGTACATCGCCAGCGGGTTCTCGGCCTTCTCGCCCAGCTTGAAGGCGACCGTTGGCGATGTCGGCGAGACGAGGACGTCGAAGTTCTCGAAGGCCGCCGCATGCTCGTCCGCGATCACGGTCCGGACCTTCTGGGCCTGTCCGTAGTAGGCCTCGTAGTAGCCGGCCGAGAGCGCGTAGGTGCCGAGCATGATCCGCCGCTTGGGCTCGTCGCCGAAACCGACGTCGCGGGTCTTCTCGTACATCTGGCGCAGGCTGGAGCCGTTGACACGTAGGCCGTAGCGGACACCGTCGTAGCGGGCGAGGTTCGAGGAGGCCTCGGCCGGGGCGATGAGGTAGTAGCAGGGCATGCCGTAGTCGACGGAGCGCGGCAGGCTCGTCTCCCCCACCTCCGCGCCCAGCTCGCGGCAGAGCTCGATCGTGCGCTGCACGACCTCCTTGACGCCGGGCTCGATCCCCTCGGCCTCGTTCAGCTCTCGCGGGACGCCGACGCGGACGCCGCTCAGGTCTTCGCGCTCCGGAATCTCGACGGGCTGGGACAGCTCGACCGTGGTCGTGTCCTCCGGGTCGCGTCCGGCGAGGACCCGGTAAAGAAGCGCGTTGTCGCGAACGGTCTTCGTCATCGGGCCGATCTGGTCGAGGCTGGAGGCGAAGGCGACGATCCCGTAGCGCGACACCGTCCCGTAGGTCGGGCGTAGGCCGACGATTCCGCACAGGGACGCGGGCTGCTTCACCGAGCCGCCGGTATCGGAGCCGAGTGCCCACGGGGCGAGCCCGGCGGCGACGGCCGCCGCGGAGCCTCCCGAAGACCCGCCGGGGACCCGTTCGGGATCCCAGGGATTGCGCGTCGGGCCGAAGGCCGAGTTCTCTGTGGACGAGCCCATCGCGAACTCGTCCATGTTGGTCTTGCCGATGAGCGGCATGCCTGCCGCCCGGCAGCGGCTCGCCACGGTGGCGTCGTACACGGGGACGTAGCCGGAGAGGATCTTGGAGCCGGCGGTCGTCTCCACGCCACGTGTCGAGATCAGGTCCTTGAAGGCGATCGGCACGCCCTCCCCCTCGGGCTCGTCGACGGTGCGCAGATAGGCGTGGAGCTCCGAGTCCCGCTCGCCGATGGCGTCGACATAGGCGCGGTGGAGCTCGGCAGCCGAGACCTCGCGACGCTCGATGACGCCCATCGCCTCCTCGGCCGTCATTCGCAGCGTGTCGATCATGCGGGCGGGACCTTGAAGAAGCCGGCCTCGCGCTCAGGGGCGTTCGCGAGCGCTTCGTCTACCGGTAGGCAGGGCCGCGGCTCGTCCTCGGACCAGACGTTGACGAGATCGAGCGGGTGGGCGGTCGGCTCCACGTCGGTCAGATCGAGCTCCGACACCTTGGCGACGGCCTCCAGGATCGCGCTCAGCTGCTCGGTGAAACGCTCGATCTCGTCGTCGCGGAGCTCGAGGCGCGCGAGGCGCGCGACGTGAAGCACTTCGTCCCTCGTGATTGCCATTTGGGAAATCCTCCCAAAACGAAACGCGGGCCTTGCGGCCCGCGTCTCATCATCGAAACTGTCCGGGCCTAGACTGGCTGGACGTTCGCGGCCTGCAGGCCCTTATCGCCCTGCACGACCTCGAACGACACCCGCTGACCCTCGGTCAGCGAGCGATAGCCCTCCGACTGGATCGCGGTGTGATGGACGAAGACGTCGTCGCCGTCCTCACGCTCGATGAATCCATAGCCCTTCTCGTTCGAGAACCACTTCACGGTGCCCTCAGGCAATCGTTCCTCCTTCAAACAACGAACGACGGCCCGGGCACCGAGCCGCCGAACAACTTGCACTAACGGCGGGACCTTAGCAGCGTCCGAGCCCGCGCGGCTTTGACGGTGTTCCGAAGTAGTGAAGCGATCGTCATCGGTCCGACGCCGCCGGGGACCGGGGTCATCAGGCCGGCCCGCTCGGCAGCGGCAGGATCGACGTCGCCGCGGAGGCCAACCTCGGTTCGGTTCATGCCGACGTCGATCACCGTGGCGCCCTCTTTGACCATGTCCGGAGTGATTAGTCCGGGGTGGCCGGTGGCGACGACCAGGACGTCGGCGGCCTGCGTGTGCGCCGCGAGATCGGCCGTGCGGGAATGGCAGATGGTGACGGTCGCGTGTCGGGCCAGGAGCAGCAGCGCGACCGGCTTCCCGACGATGGTGCTTCGTCCGACGACGACCGCACGCGCGCCGACCAGCGGCACCTCGTACTCGTCCAGCAGGGTCATGATCCCGGTCGGTGTCGCAGCGACGAGCCCATCCTGGCCGAGGAAGAGCTTGCCCGCGTTTACGGGGTGAAAACCGTCGACGTCCTTGGTGGGATCGACGGCGTCGATCACACCCGCCTCGTCGATGTGCTCGGGCAGCGGGAGCTGGACGAGGATCCCGTCGACCGAGTCGTCCGCGTTCAGCTCGGCGATGAGTGCGAGCAGCTCCTCTTCGGTCGTGTCCTCGGCGAGCCGGTAGTCGCGGGAGAGGATCCCTGCCTCGCGCGCTGCCTCCTGCTTCCGCCGGATGTAGATCTCGGACGCCGGATCGTCGCCGACGAGGACGGTCGTGAGGCCGACCTCGCCGAGGTCCTTGACCTCCTCGGCGACCTCGGCTCTGATCCGCTCGGCGAGCGCCTTTCCGTCGATCAGTTGAGCCCGTGCCATGAGCCGCCGAGGTTACTGCCTCGTTACGCTAGGTCAGCTGTCATGGAGCTCCGGCGCTGGCCACGGAAGAACGATCCTGCATCGATCAAGGCGCGCCAGGAGGCGCTGGACGGGCGCGTCGATCGTGAGGTGTTCGGTCAAGACCTGACTCCTTGGGCCAAGGCTCAGGAGGCGCTGACCGGGATCTCCGTGATTCCGACGGCGGTGATCGGGCCGCTGACGATCTCGCTCGGCGACTACGAGCTGACCGAGCCCGAAGGCGAGATCGTGGAGCGCGGGCGCTCGACCGAGGACGTGTTCGTTCCGCTGGCACACACGGAAGGCTCGATGTCGGACTCGCTCTACCGGGGGGCCAGGGCGGCGACCGAGTCGGGGGGCTTTCGGACGGAGGTGCTCCGCGACCGGATCACGCGCGCTTCCTGCTTCATCTGCCGGTCGGCGGAGGAGGCGGCGGCTCTCGGCCGGTGGATCGAGGGCTCGCTTCCGGCGATGCGCGAATGGCTCGCGGGGCGGGACGAGGCGTGGGTCTCGCGCTGGGCGAAGCTGCGCGAGGTCGAGACCCATGTGGTCGGGCCCATGTGCCACGTGATGTGGGCGTTCACGACCGGCGACGCGGTGGGCGCGAACATGATGACCCGGAACGCCTACGCGCTGAACATGGGGTTCGTGATGGAACATGCTCCGGTGAAGCCCGACCGGGCGCTGCTCGAGGCGAACATGGGCGGCGACAAGAAGGTCTCCCACCGCTATTTCGAGCGCGGCGGGCACGGGAAGACGGTGATCGCCGAGTGCACGCTGACCGAGGACGCGGTCCGGCGGGTGCTGAGAACGACCATCGACGATCTCGTCGAGCTGTCCTGGGCAGGAACGCACGGCGCCGTGGCGTCCGGGATGCAGTCCGTGGCGTTCACCCCGGCGACGGCGATCGCGGCAATCTTCGCGGCCACGGGCCAGGACCTCGGCATGGTCGGAACGAGCTCGATGGCACATGGGACCGGGAGGGGCGTCCAAGGCGGGCTGAACGCGGCGATTCGACTCCCCGGGCTCGAGGTGGCGACCGTCGGCGGCGGGACGACGCTCCCCTATGCGCGTTCGTGGCTCTCGCTGCTCGGGTGTGCGGGCCCGGGGAAGGTCTACCGCTTCGCCCAGATCGTGGCGGCGGCGACGCTCGCGTTGGAGATCTCCGCCTCGGCCGCGATGGCCACGTCCGGCTCGGAGAACTTCTTCAAGGCCCACTTCGAACGCGGCGGCCTTCGTTAGAGCGGCGGCGGCACTACCCGGTTGAAGATTCCGCCCCATCACGACCCGGCTTGCTGGGGTTGCGGCGACAATCCGACCGGGATCCGGCTGCCGACGCCTCAGCGGGAGGGCGAGGCGTCGTACGAAGCGACGTTCTCGTTCTCCGAGCAGCACCAGGCCGCGCCCGGGCTCGTCCACGGCGGCCTCGTCGCCGCCGCGCTGGACGAGGGCTGCGGCCTGCTCGCCACCTGGTACCGCTTCCCCTCCGTCACCGCCCGGTTCGAGATTCGCTTCCTCGAGCCTGTGCACATCAACCGCGCGCTCACGATCTCTGCGCGGCTCGAGGCAGATCGCGGCCGCCGGCTCGAGATCAGCGGCGAGCTCAGGGACGCCGACGTCCTCCTCGCCGCCGCCAAGGGCTCGTTCGTCCACGTCCCGTTGGAACACTTCCTGCGGACGCCAGAGGGCCGCGCCGCAGGAGAGGCGTGGCGCGAGCGGCTCGGCGGCTAGACGTCCAACGTCCAGGCCGCGATGCCCGCATGGCCCCCGGCCTCGGCGAACGCGATCACATTGTGCGTGCCCTTCGCAAGCTTCGTCTTGGGCACGATCCGGAAGCTGGGCGGCGTACCGTGCGTCCGCACAACCGTGACTTCCTCGCCGTCGATCCAGGCGCGCGTCTCGATCGGGCCGCGAACGGATGGAGGAACCTCCACCTGGAACCTGGGGCGATTGAAGCTGTAGGCGATGGTGAGCTCGTTCAGCTGCACACGCCACTTGCCGTCCTCCCGGCGCATGATCATCGGCTTGACCCCCTCGCCTCCGTCGAGCGCGACCAGCGCAAGGTCATCACCCATTCGGACATCGAGCGCGGTCCGGGCGCTGCTGGCCGACACGGATACGTACTCGTCGCGAAGGCCCTTGAGAACCGTCGGCGATGTGAACCGGTCCTCCGAGACCTGGCTCTTGATCCGTTGGGACAGCGCCTCCCAAACCTTGTCGCCGCTCTGCCCCGCAGCCGCCTGCGAGAACGCGCGAAAGGCGTCGACCGGCTGTTCGTCGTCGCCGCCGTTTCCGCCGCAACCGGCCAGGATCAGAACACCCGCGAGAGCAATCAGCCGCAAGAGCACGCCGAGACGATAGTGACGCCGGCGCCCTTGACGTACGTCGACCGGCTCCCTACCCTGCCTCGAGCGCGCAAAGCGCGGCCCGCGACGAGAGGAGGCGCCATGACAGCTGAGCTTGATCGCTTCCACACTCGCAGGGCCTCACTCCGCTAGCGAACTCCCGGTCCTGCGAGACCCGCTTCGTCCGTCCTTGCAGGAAAGGAGTCAGCTTGCAGTACCCCAATCTCGAACGTCTCGGCTGGAACGACGAGATCGCTCGCACATTCGAAGAACACGCAGCGGGCCTCGAGCCTGGCCGCGTCGCGGTCCAGCACCGCGGCGCCTGGCAGGTTGCGACCGAACAACGCGAGCTCAGCGCCGAGCTCACCGGCCGGCTTCGGCACGAGGCCGCGCCCGGCGAGCTGCCGGTCGTCGGCGACTGGATCGCGCTTCGCGACGGCCTCATCGACGTAGTCCTCCCGCGCACGAGCAAGTTCTCGCGCAAGACGCCGTGGACCGTCGTGGCCGAGCAGGTGCTCGTCGCGAACGTGGACGTGGCGTTCCTGGTCATGGGTCTCGACGACCGCGACTTCAACATCCGGCGGCTCGAGCGCTACCTGACGACTGCCTGGGAAGGCGGCGCCACGCCTGTGATCGTGCTGAACAAGGCCGACCTCACCGACGACCTCGACGGCCGAATCGCCGAGACCGACACCGTGGCCTTCGGCGTCCCGATCCACGCCGTCAGCGCCCGAACCGGCGACGGCGTCGATGAGCTGCGCCTGCACCTCGCCGAGGGACGAACGGCGGTGCTGCTCGGCTCCTCGGGCGTCGGCAAGTCGTCGATCATCAACCGCCTGCTCGGCGACGAGCGCTTCAAGACGGCCGACGTCCGCTCCGACGGACGAGGACGCCACACGACGTCGCACCGAGAGCTCGTCACGGTGCCGGGCGGCGGCGTCATCATCGACACACCCGGGCTCCGGGAGCTCCAGCTGTGGGAGACCGATGAGGGGCTCGACCAGGCGTTCGTCGACGTCGCCGACCTGATCGCGGCCTGCCGCTTCTCGGATTGCCAGCACCGGACCGAACCGGGCTGTGCGGTCAAGGCCGCGCTCGCGGACGGCTCCCTCACGCGTGAGCGCTGGGAGAGCTACCAGAAGCTCCAGCGCGAGCTAGCGCGCCTGGATCGGAAGCTCGACCCAAAGCTCCAGTCCGAGGAGCGCAAGAAGTGGCGCGCGATGACGAAGTCGCACCGCAAGCGACGGAAGGTCGTCGGCCGCTGACTACTCGTACTGCAGCGCCTGGAGCACGTTGAGCCGGGCGGCGCGGCGGGCCGGGAAGATCGCCGCGAGGATCCCGACGATGACAGCCGCGATGGCGAAGATGATCAGCTGCCCGATCGGAAGCGTGAACGCGATGAAGTCGACACGCGCCACGAGCAGCGCGCCGAGGACGACCCCGAGCACGATGCCGAGCGTGCCGCCGATCAAGGCCGTGATCACGCTCTCGTGGCGGATCATCCGGCGTACCTGCCTCCGGGTCATGCCGATTGCGCGCAGCATTCCGATCTCGCGCGTGCGCTCGAAGACGGTGAGCACCAGCGTGTTCACTATCCCGAACAGACTCACGATCACAGACAGCGCGAGCAGCACGTAGAGGATGTTGAGGACCGAACTGAGCCCCGAGATCTGGTTATCGATGAACTCCTCCCGGGTCTGCACCTTCGCGTTGGGGAACTCCGAGAGCGTCTTCTCGAGCGCTGCCTTGTTTGCGTCGGTCTGACCGCCCTTCATGATCACGAACGAGAAGAGGTTGCTCGGCCGCGCGTTGAAGCGATCCCACGTGCTCGCGGAGATCGTGACCGGCCCGAAGGGGGACCCACCGGTGGGCGGTTCGAAGATCCCCCTGACCTCGAACTGCTTGTTGTCGCCGTTTGCGAACGTCATCTCGACCGGCGACCCGACTCGCAGCTTGTGGTCGTCGGCGTAGCTGTCCGTCACGAAGGCGCCGTTGTCGCCCAGATTGGCGAGCAGGGCGTTCGATCCCTCCTTCCACTTGATCGAGAAGATCCTGCTCGTCGGCGGATCGACCGCCGTTGCGTCGAAGGTCTTCCCGAACGCCCGCGCCTGTCCTACGCGGACGCTGCCGACCGCATCGACACCGGGCGCCTTGCTCGCAGCCTCCCCGACGCTCACCGGAAGCGGCGAGAAGTTGTTCTGCGCGGTCACCGCGTAGTCCGCCTGCTGCCAGAGCTCGTCGACAGCGTCGCGGAACGTGGAGACGATGCCCGCCGCGAGGACTGAAACGAGCGTGACGAGTGCGAGTCCGATCATCAGCGCCGCGGCGGTCGAAGCCGTCCGTTGCGGATTCCGCTGTGCGTTGTCGCGGGCCAGCGTGCCGCTGACTCCGCCGAGCTTCGTCGCCGGCCAGCCGAGAGCAGCGGCGAGCGGCCTGACCAGGCGCTCGGCGAGCAGCGCGACTCCGAGGAAGATCAGGAGCGCGCCCAGGCCCATCCAGATGAGCAGCGTCCTCGTGCTCAGGTTAGGCCCGAAGAGGCTCCACAAGAGGGCGGCGAACCCGGCCAGGGTGACCAAGATCGACGCCGGGACCCGGAAGCGGGCGAAGCGCGACTGCGGGAGGGTCGCGCCCTCGCGGACAGCCGCGATCGGCGGCACGCGCGTGGCCCGGAACGCAGGCCGGAGGCTCGCCACGAGGGTGACGATGATCCCCGCCGCGAGCGCGATCACGACGGCGGTCGGCCGCAGGATGAGCCCGCTGTTCGGGAGCGTGAAGCCGACGGCATCGAAAAGCCAGAACAGCCCTTTCGCGAGCCCCACGCCCACGGCGAGCCCTGCGAGCGAGGCGAGAATGCCGACGACGAGCGCCTCGAGCAGGATCGACGTCAGGATCTGCCGACGGGAGCCGCCGATCGTCCTGACCGTCGCGAACTCTCGTGTCCGCTGCGCGATCGTGATCGAGAGCGAGTTCGCGATCACGAAGCTGCCGACGAAAAGCGCGATACCTCCAAACGCGAGCAGAAAGCCGCGCAGGAAGGAGATGAAGCTGCTTGTCTCCTCCGCGTCGTCGTGCGCCTGTTGCGTGGCCGTCTTCACCTGCGCGCTGGGCGGAAGCACGCCGCGGAGGCCGTTGACCAGCTCGGTGTCGGAGACGTCGGGCTTGGCGGCGACGGAGATCTCGTCGAGGCGGCCCTCCTTTTGGAAGAGCTTCTGGGCGGTCGGCAGATCGAAGCCGGCCAACGTTGCGCCGCCGATCGTCGACACCGAGCCGAAGCGGACGAAGCCGGAGATGCGCAGCTTCTGCGCCGGGCCCTGCGCCTGGACGCCAACCGGCTGGCCGATCTTGAAGTGCTCCTTGTCCGCAGTGGACTTGTCGATCACGACCTGGCCGTTCCCCGGCCATGACCCCTCGACCAGCGTGAGCACGCTGAAGCGCGAGTTCGCCCCCGCGACGCTGAAGCCGAGGTTCGGCGCGCCGCCGTACACGATCGCCTTCCCGTCGTCGCCGATCAACTGCGCCTCGCCGTTGACGCTCCCCTCAGCCGCGGCGACCTCGGGGAGCTTCTTGACCTCGGGCAGGAGCGACTCGCTCAGCGTGGGCGCGTTCGTTCCGCTGCCCTCGGTGAGGTCGAACGCCGACTTGCCGCTGATGACCGCGTCGGAGCCCTTGCGGGTGTCCGTGAAGATCGAGTCGAACGCCTGGTCGATCGAATCCGTGAGCATGAAGGTGCCCGCGACCATCGCGACCCCGAGGACGATCGCGATCGCGGTGAGCGCGGTGCGGAGCTTTCGGCCGAGCAGGCCTTTGAGCGCGAACCGGACCACGTGTGCATGGTGCCGAAAAGCTGAGGAGCGAGGGCGGTAGCCTCACGGACACCGTTGTCGAGCCCTCTCCCTGACCCGTCACAGCAGGCGGCCAGCGTCGTCGTCTCGGCGCGCGGGGTCGTCAAGCGCTACGGCCATACGGTCGCGCTCGCCGGCCTCGACGCGGAGATCGGCCCGGGCATCACCGGACTGCTCGGCTCGAACGGCGCGGGCAAGACGACCTTCATCTCGCTCATCCTCGGGCTCCGTTCGCGCGACGCCGGTGAGCTGAACGTCCTCGGCCACGATCCCGCGACGGCCGGGATCGACGTGCGGTCACGCGTCGGCTACGCGCCCGAGCACCACGATCTTCCCGCGGAGCTCGCGGCAACCGATCTCGTCCGGCACCTCTCGGAGATGCACCTGCTCCCGCACCGCGCCGCGGTGCAGCGCGCGAACGACGCGCTCTGGCTCGTCGGCCTCGGCGAAGAGCGCTTCCGGCCTGTCGGGACGATGTCCACCGGCCAGCGGCAGCGCGTGAAGCTCGCCTCCGCGATCGCACACGACCCCGAGCTCGTCCTCCTCGACGAGCCGACCGACGGGCTCGATCCGATGCAGCGGACGGAGATGCTGGATCTCATCCGCCGCATCGGCACCGAGTTCGGCATGCACATCGTCGTGTCGTCCCACCACCTCGAGGAGGTGGAGCGAATCTGCGATGCCGTCGTCATCGTCGAGGGCGGCGAGGTCGTGCGAGCCGGGACGCTCGCGGATCTGCGCCGAGGCCCCGAAGGGCTCCTGGTCGAGGTGGATGAGCGAGCCGACGAGCTGGCGGAGATCCTTTCCGAGCACGGCTTCGACGTGAGCGTCGAAGGTGACGTCCTGCTCATCGGCGGCGAGGACGCCGTCCACGACGCCGTTCGCGACGGCGTCGCAGACCTCGGAATCGGCCTGCGGCGACTGGGAACGCGTGGACGCACCCTCGAAGACGTCTACATGGGCGGTGGAACGTGACGGCCGACGCGCGGCTCTTCGACCTGGGCTACCGCGCCTATGAGGGCGCGCGCGAGCGTCCGGCCCGGGCGATCCTCACGCTGGCCGTGTTCACGGTGCGGCGCGTCCTCGGCCTGGGTCGCGGCGCGCGGCACAAGGTCCTCCCCGCGATCACGCTTGCGATCGCGTTCCTCCCGGCCCTCACGTCTGTCGCCTTCTCTGTGATCGCAGACAACATCGCCACGGGCGACTTGATCACGTACGGCGACTACATGTTCATCATCGGAAGCGCCCTCGCGCTCTTTGCCGCGCTCATCGCTCCCGAGGCGCTCTGCCCGGACCGGCGCACCGGAATGCTCGGGCTCTACCTCGCCGGCCCCCTCGACCGAAACCGCTACCTGCTCGCTAAAGGCCTCGGGGTGCTCGCGGTCATGCTCCTCATCACCGTCGGCCCGCTGCTGTTCATGCTCGCGGCGTTCGTCATCGCGGGCCAGGGGCCGAGCGTCGGAGAGACGCCGCTGCTCCTCCTCCGCATCGCCGCCACCGGGCTCGTGACCGCGCTGCTCTACGCATCCCTCTCGATGGCGGTTTCCAGCTTGACGACGCGCAGGGCCGCCGCCGCCGTGGGCGTCGTGCTTCTGCTCCTGGTGCCCGCCAGCGTCGTCCGGCCGGCGATCGACGCCGGGGCACCGAACGTCCTCGATCTCCTCAGCTTCCCGTTCGTCGTGTTCGATCTCTCTTACCGCATCTTCGGCGAGCAGCCCGACGACAACACTGCGCCGGTCAGAGAACTCGCGACGTGGGTCGTCGCGGGAGGCGTCGCTGCGGCGATCGTGGCTGGCGCGCTCGTGTGTTGGTTCAGATACCGGCGCATCGAGGCCTTCCGGTGAGCGCCGCCGACCCCCGGGTCGTCGCCGACGGCGTCTCGAAGTGGTTCGGAGCGCTCGTCGCTGTTTCCGACGTCAGCTTCGACGTCGGGGCTGGGGTAACGGCGCTCCTCGGGCCGAACGGCGCCGGCAAGTCGACGATGTTCCGCATGCTCTGCGGCCTTGCTCGGCCGTCCAAGGGCACCGTTCGCGTCCTCGGCCGGGACCCTCGCGCAGACACCGGCGTGACACGGATGATCGGGCTCGTCCCTCAGCAGGAGAGCGTCTTCGA
Source organism: uncultured Actinomycetes bacterium (assembly GCA_963842235.1). Taxonomy (GTDB): domain Bacteria; phylum Actinomycetota; class Thermoleophilia; order Gaiellales; family Gaiellaceae; genus JACDAN01. The sequence continues at coordinate 1,155,049 of CAWJFT010000001.1, forward strand.
GCCCTTGACGGCACGCGAGTTCGTCGCCCTCGCCGCCCGCCTGTACGGGCTCCCGAGTCCCGAGCGCGCGGCGAGCGCAGCGTTGGAGGTGGTAGGCCTCGACCCTTCGGACCGTCGGCGGCTCCCCGCGTATTCCAAGGGAATGCGGCAGCGGGCCAAGGTGGCGCAGGCGATCGTTCACGACCCCGCGGTGCTCGTTCTCGACGAGCCGCTGACGGGGCTAGATCCGCGCCAGCGGGCCGATCTCGTTGCACTGTTCCGGCGGCTCGGAAGCGAAGGGCGCTGCGTGATCGTCTCAAGCCACGTGCTCGACGAAGTCGAGCGGCTCGGCTCGCAGGTGCTGGTCATGTCGCAGGGTCGGCTCGCCGCGGCCGGCGACTTTCGCGAGTTGCGGGCGCTGATGGACGACCGGCCGATGCGGGTCCGCGTGCGAACGGACCGTCCGCGCGAGCTCGCAGGGGCGCTGCTCGAAGGCGGGACTGCGGTTGGCGTGCGCCTCGACGGCGATCAGGTGCTCGAGCTCGACACGAGGGACGCACGCGCGCTGGCCCATGCACTCGCACCGGTCGCGCGCGAGCGGCAGGCCCGCCTCTACGAGGTGAACCCGCTCGACGCCGACCTCGAGGGCGTCTTCCGCTACGTGGTGCAGCGATGAGCACCGCCGAAGCCACGGCGACGCGCCCGAGCCCGCTGACCTCGGTGGCCGCCCTCTACCGGCTCTTACTTCGTACCCAGGTCACGGTCCCACGCCTGCTCGGGATCGCGGCCCTCGGCGCGATCGCCGTCCTGATCGGAGTCCTCGCCCGCTGGGACGACAACTCCGCTCAATCGGTCGCCGATGCAGTCTCTTCCTATGGGCTGGGGATCCTCGTGCCGCTCGCCACGCTCTGGCTGGGCACGTCCGCGATCGGAGACCTTGTCGAGGACCGCCTCCTGGTCTACCTCTGGCTGAAGCCGGTGCCGCGCTGGCAGCTTCCCGCCGCAGCCGTCCTCGCGACCGTCACCGTGGTCGTGCCTCTGACCGCAGTGCCGCTCGCAGCGTCCACCTTTGCCGCGGGAGCCCCCGATGTGGCCGTCCCGGCGTTTTTCGCGGCTGCGCTTGCGGCGCTGGCTTATGCCGGACTGTTCGTCGCGGCCGGGCTGTGGTTCCGGCGGGCGGTCTGGTGGGGACTCGCGTTCGTACTGCTCTGGGAGAACGTCGTCGCCTACACGGCGGAGGGCGCGGCCCGTTTCACGGTCATCGGCTGGGCGTCATCCATTCTCGGGCTCGCATCGAACGTCGATGTGCAGCTCGAGGCGGGGTCAGCTGCCTCTGCGTTCGTAGTCCTCCCCGCGATCGCTGTCGCCGGTTGGCTGATTGCGACCTGGCGCTATCGCCGGATGGACATCGACTGACGGCTCTCGGGCCGTCCGGTCCAGCGGTAAGAGAGGCGCGGACCGGATTCGAACCGGTGTACGAGGCTTTGCAGGCCTCTGCCTAACCTCTCGGCCACCGCGCCGTGGGCGACGTTCCATGGTATCCCGCACGGGGTACGACATCCGGCGTGACGACCCTCTTTGAATCGGAATACCCATCGCTCGAGGCGCTCCGCGAAGCCGCCGCCGATTGCCGCAGGTGCCATCTCTGGGAGCACGCGACGCAGACGGTGTTCGGCGAGGGCTCGCCCGACGCGGAGATCGTCTTCGTCGGCGAGGTGCCGGGCGACCAGGAGGACAGGATCGGCCGACCGTTCGTCGGCCCCGCCGGCCGCTTGCTCGACGAGGCGCTCGAGCAGGCTGGGATCGACCGCAAGCTCGCCTACGTGACCAACGTCGTCAAGCACTTCAAGTGGCAGGCGCGGGGGAAGCGCCGCATCCACCAGAAGCCGAACGCGGCGGAGATCGCGGCCTGTCGGCCCTGGCTCGACGCTGAGCTCGCGCTGCTGCAGCCGAAGATCCTCGTGTGCCTCGGCGCGGTGGCGGCTCAGGCGCTCCTTGGACGCCAGTTCCGCGTCAGCCGGGATCGCGGCGTCCCGGTCGACTCCGACCTCGCGCCGTTCGTCATGGCGACGGTGCACCCGTCGTCGATCCTCCGCTCGGACGACCGAGAGACGGAGATGAAGCGGTTCGTGGAGGACCTCCGCCAGGTGGCGAAGGCCCTTCGAGCCGCCTGAGCAGCAGCGCGACGACCACCGCCAATGCGATCACGACGAGCCAGGTGACGTTCAGCGTCGGATGGAGCATGTTCGGGAGCTTGAAACCGGCCCAGCCTCGCTTGACGACCTGCTCGTTCCAGTCGTCCTGCGCCGCTACTCCCACGCCGTAGACGAACATCAGGCCGATCACGAACGCGACGGGGAGGCGTGGACGCAAGCGCGACAACTGGAGCGCTGCAAGGGTGAGTAGCACTCCGTCCAGTCCCTCGTGGTCGCCGAGATGGACGGCCGGAGCTAGCCCGTCGCCGCCGCGGCGGATCTCTTCGCCGAGGAACAGGTCTCCCGGAGCGTTGAATCCCAGCACCGCGAAGATCCACGGCGTCGCGGCGATCACCGCCAGAACCGCGATCACGAGACGCAGAGGGTCGAGCCGGCGACGCCCGACGGGCTCCCACGGCGCACGCAGGCTCAGCGCGAAAGCGATCGCAATCCCGAGCGTGGGCAGAACGTTGACCGGCTTGGCATCGAGGTCGTGCTGGTCGACCACGCCGGGCCACGCCGTGACAGCGCAGAGAACCGTCGCGACCCCGGCCGCCCAGAGCGCGCCTCGTGTGCGGAGCCGGTCTGCCGCGAGCCATGCGATCGGGACTGCGGCCAGCGAAACCGGGTAGTTGAGGAAGACCAGCAAGCGGCTCGCGCCGCCCCGAATCCCGTCGTTGCTGACCTTGTAGAGCTCGTCGGCCGGCAGTCGGGCGTAGGTGACGAAGACGGCGAGACCGACGGCCGCGAACAGCCCCCAGACGATCCCGACCGCCGTCAGCCACCTGCGCGTGCTCACCAGCCCATCATGGCGCGCGGGGCTGGGCTCCACCGGTGCGCGCGTGGAGCGCCGAACTGAGATCCTCTCATCTTCCTCTCACCTCTCGGCCCTACCGTCCCGTCGAAATGACGAAGGCTGTCGAAGCCGAGGGCTTGCGCAAGCAGTACGGCGAGCTCGTCGCGGTGGAGGAACTCACGCTGAGCCTCGACGCCGGAGAGATCCTCGGTGTCCTCGGTCCGAACGGCGCCGGAAAGACGACGGCCATCCGCGTGCTGACCACGATCCTCGAGCCCGACCGCGGAACGTTCAGCGTCGCCGGTGTGCCCCACAGGCGTCCGACGGAGATCCGCAGGCGGATCGGCGTGCTTCCCGAGAGCGCCGGCTACCCGGACAAGCAGACCGGCGACGAGTTCTTGCGCTTCCATGCGCGGCTCTACGGACACGACCGCGCGAGCGCCCGCGCAACCGCAACGGCCCTCCTCGCCGAAGTCCGCCTCGCCGATCGGAGCCGCTCGCTCATCGGCGGCTACAGCCGTGGCATGCGGCAGCGGCTCGGGATTGCTCGGGCGCTCGTCAACGAGCCGCAGGTGATCTTTCTCGACGAGCCGACGCTCGGACTGGATCCGGCGGGCCAGCGAGAGGTGCTCGCGCTCGTGCGCCGCATGGCGCGAGAGCGCGGCGCGACCGTCCTCCTCAGCACACACCTCCTCGCCGAGGTCGAGGAGGTCTGTACCCGCGTGCTCATTCTCAACCGCGGGCGCATCGCGGCCGAGGGCACCGTCGCAGAGGTCGCCCGTCGCGCCGCGGCGCCACGCAGCGCGATCGTGCGAGTCGTGGCAGAACGGGCCGACGAGGCCGCCCGGGTGCTTTCGCACGCCGCCGGCATCGAGCATGTCGAGTCGACGAACGGCCTGCCCGGAACCCTCAGCGCGACGTTCGACGGCGGCGACGCGAACGAGGCCCTCCGGGCGCTCGCCGAGGCAGGCGTCCCAGTGCTCGCCTTCGAGGTGCAGGGTGCCCGCCTGAGCGACGCGTTCCTCGCGATGACGGAGTCGGACTGAGCCGTGAAAGGCCTCGCGACGATCACAGAGCAGGAGCTGCGGGATCTCTGGATCGGCGGCCGCGGCCTCCTGCTGGCGGTCGCCTTCAGCCTCCTGCTCAGTGTCCTTTCCTACCTCGTCGCGACCAATACCGCGCTCAACTACCTCGAGCAGCGCGAGTCCGTGAACCTCACGCTCCAGGTCGCGATCGCGATCGGGGCACTGCTTGCCCTCCTTGCCGGCGCCGACACGATCAGCGGCGAGCGGGAGCGCGGCACGCTCGAGACGTTGCTCCTCACGCCCGTGCCTCGCACGGAGATCACGACCGGCAAGCTGCTCGGAGCGCTTTCGCTCTGGGTCGCCGCCTTCGCGATCGCGATCCCCTACGTCTGGTTCCTAGGCCGCGGAATCGGCATTGTCGGCGTCGCCCTGGTCGCGGGGCTACTGGTCGGCACACTGCTGGCGGTCTTTCTCGCCTCGCTCGGCGTGCTCGTGAGCGCCCTCGCCGCCTCGAACCGCGTCAGCCTCTCCGTCAGCCTCTTCCTCCTACTCGCGCTGTACGCGCCGACACAGTTCCCGACGAGGGCACAGCAAGGCTGGGCCGGAGAGCTCCTGCTGCGAATCAACCCGATCGCCGCGGGTGAGCACTACGTCGGCAAGCTCGTCATCGACGCACATTCGTGGAGCCGCGATGCATCGTGGCTCGCCTCGCCGGTGATCGCGGCAGTCGCCTTCGCGGTCGCCGCCGTCGTGGCCGCGCGTTGGATGCGCCTCCGAGGAGCGTCCTCCGGGTGAACCGCCTCGTCGTCCTGTGCTTCGCCCTCGCGATCGCGGCCGGCGCGGCGCCCTCGCTCGTCCACGCCGCCGTCACGGTCTCGGCAGACCGCACCGAAGTGTCGACCTCGATCGGGCGCGATTTCACGTTCTCGACGCGCGTCGACAACAAGGGCTCGAACGCGACGCCGCCGCTTGTCGCGCACCTCAACGTCCTCAGCTTGCGCCCGGGTGTCTACGTCGATCCCGAGGACTGGTCGTCGCGCCGCACGGTGTTCCTGGGACCAATTCCCGCCGGCGGCTCACGCAGCATCACATGGAAGGTGAAGGCGGTGAACAGCGGTGACATCGGCATCTACGTCGCCGTGCTGCCCGAGAGCGGCGCAGCCCAGCCGCCTGTCACGAGCCAGACGATCCACGTCCGCATCGCACAGCGACGGACCCTGAATTCCGGAGGGATCCTTCCCCTGGCCGCGGGCATCCCCGCGCTCCTTGCCGCGCTAGCGGTCGGCGTGCGGTTCAGCAGGAAACGGCGCTGAGTTAGCCAATCATCCGTTTGAGACGACGCAGGCCGACGTGCCGAGGCGTACTGTCCCAGCGTCCCCGACGGAAGGAAAGAGCATGGCGTGGTTCTGGTGGCTTCTCTTCGCTTTGATCGCCGTGATGTGGATTGCTGCGCTCATCGACATCATCCGGCGGCGGCATCAGATGTCGGGGGGCAAGCTCGCGGCTTGGCTGCTCATCATCATCATCTTCCCGATCCTCGGAGCGATCGCGTACTTCGTGGTCCACGGTGCCGGCGGGCCTTCCGGCGCGCCGCGGGATCCAGGGATGGGTCGCCAGCCCGGGATGTAAGCCGCTTCGGTCCAAGCAGGTAAGGACCCGTCGGACCGCTGCACAAATGATGCATCGGCTGTCGCTGCGGACATCCGCCGCCGCGACGGCTGCGTATGGCGGACGACGAGGGAGGTCGCGTGGAGGCGCTCCGCAGCTGCGTGGCGCTCATGTTGGCTCAGGGCGAGGTCCGACCGGTGCGGTCGCTCCCCGCCGCAGCGCTGCTCGCCGTCGAGGACGGCTTCGTCGCCGTCCGTCGGACGGCGCCGCCGGCGCGGCGGTCCGTCATCGTCGACGAGGCTGCCGGCGGCGGGGTGTTGCTGCCCCCAGCTGAAGACGAGGAGCTGCTCGGGCTCGTCCCCTCACGCGTCCGGATCATCTCGTCCCCGGCGCTCGACCGGCTCCTCTCGGGCAGCCAGGAAGCGCACGCCATCTGGGACGGGCTCGCTTCCGCGCTCCGCCGGAGAGAGGAGCTGATCGCCAGCTTCTCGAACGCTCGCCATATCGATCGGGTGCGAGAGAAGCTTCTCCGGCTGGCGCGCGACTACGGCAAGGTGGACGGCCGAGGCGTTCGCATCGACCTTCCGTTGACGCACGAGCTCCTTGCCGAGATGGTCTGCTCCGCCCGCGAGACCGTGACTCGGGCGGTCGACGAGCTCGAGCGCGAGGGGTTCGTCATACGCGAGGCGGGCGGCTACCGGCTCGCCGTCGACGCGCAGCTTCTCGTGTGAGAACTCTCACGGCGGGGCGCGCCGCGCGTTCCTACGATCCGTGAGGGATGAGCGGTGTGAAGCGACTGCTTCTCGCTTCGACGACGCTTCTTGTAGGCGGCCTCGTCCTCTACGCGCTCGGGGTCGCGATCATCGGGACCGTCCAGGCCTTCAACCGGCCGAGCGCCGACGCGCAGAACGTCGCCGCGAGCAACAAGTTGCTCGCCGAGGGAAAGCAGATCTTCCGCTTCGACACCTTCGGCGATGAGGCGTTCTGGGGCGGCCAGCTGCGGTTGCACGAGACGGTGCGCACGCTGAGCCCGAGACAGGCGCTCGGGCTTGGTCTCAAGGTGGACGCCGACGCGCTCCCGCGGGACGTGGTGGAAGCGCTGCGCAAGGGCAAGGTCAACCTCGACGACCCCGCGGTCACGGCGGCCCTCCTGAAGCTCAACGCTGTCATCGGAGTCAAAGGCTTCTTCGACGACGACACGCTCAACTCCATTGGCCTGACTTGCGCGGTCTGCCACTCCGCGGTGGACGATTCGTTGGCGCCCGGTGTCGGCCACCGCCTCGACGGCTGGCCGAACCAGGATCTCGACGTCGGCCGGATCGTGTCGAGCGCCCCCAACCTGACGCCGCTCACCAACCTGCTCCAGGTCGACGAGGCCACGCTCAAGAGCATCCTGCAGAGCTGGGGGCCCGGTTACTTCGACGCGATCATCAACCACGACGGCAAGGTGGGCCCGCCACCGCACCTGGGCGCCGTCCGGATTCCGCCGGCCTTCGGCCTCGCCGGCCACAACCTCCACACCTGGGGCGCCGGCTGGGGGACCGTCACGTACTGGAACGCCTATGTCGCCAACACGCAGATGATGGGGATCGGGAACTTCTACGACCCGCGCCTCAACGACCCGGCCAAGTACCCGGTCGCCGCTCGAAGCGGCCGCTGGAACATCCGCTGCGGTATCCCGGTCGGAAACGTGGTGAGGGCGCTATGCGCACCCGGTGAGGAAGATCGCGTCACCCCGAAGCTGGCGGCGCTCCACTTCTACCAACTCGCGTTGCCGGCGCCGAAACCACCGAAGGGCAGCTTCAATCGAGGCGCCGCGAAGCGCGGCGAGCGGATCTTCAACGGCAAAGGGACGTGCGCCAGCTGCCACATGCAGCCGCTCTTCACCGACGCAGGCTGGAACGCGCACACGGGCCCGGAGATCTGCATCGACAACTTCCATGCCAACCGCGCCCCGGACAACGCGTATGTGACCGCTCCGCTCTCAGGCCTCTTCACGAAGTCGAAGCGGGGCTTCTACCACGACGGGCGCTTCGCGAACCTGGAAGCCGTCGTGGATCACTACAACTCGTGTTTCGGCCTCTCGTTGACGGCCCGCGAGCAAAGCGACCTCGTCGAGTACCTGAAGAGCCAGTAGACGGAGAACCCCTCGGTGCCGAGGGGTTCTCCAGAGCGTTGCTCGTTACTCCTCGTCGACCGGGATGCCGCATTGCGCGGCAGCTCCGAAGAGTGCAGCGCCGACCGGGCTGTCTTCCAGATGGTCGATGCCCTTGAGATTGGCGAGCACCCTTACGTTCGGATTGTTGTGGGCAAGCACGCCGTTGCGCCCCGCGACTCCGAAGCCGAGGGCGAAGTAGAGCGGCAGATCGTCGCCTGCCGCCTTGTAGGCGGCACTCGCGCAAGCCGCCTGCTCGGTCGTTACTTCCTGGCCGAGGGCCGCGAGCGACTCCTGGAGCGCAGGCCCGCTGCTCAGGTTGAAGAGCGCCCACTTCCCCGACTTCGTCGACTGCTGCAGCCCCTGCAGCGACGACGAAACCCGGATGCAGTCGAATGCAAGCGCCGAGCCGGTCCCGACGAGCGCGAGCGCAAGCACGGCAAACAGCACGGTAAGACGTTGCTTCACGTAGTTCTCCCTTTCGATCGACCCGCAGCCGGGCCTGGTGCCCAGCCGAAGAGTGGCTACAGGGATAGTGGGGCCGGGCGTGTGCCGTCAACCGTCGGAGTCGAAAACCCCCCTTTTCGGGGGTCGAAACGCGGCGGGGGTACAGTCGAAGGGCAAGCTCGGGGTCAGAAAAGGAGAGTCTCATGTCCGCGATCACGCGCCTGCGGCCGTCGCCGGCGCTTGTTCTCGGCTGCCTTGCTCTGCTCGTCTCCTTGGGAGGGGCCGGCCATGCGGCCGTCGTTCTGCCCGCGAACAGGTCGTCGCCAAGCGCGCATGGCTGCCGAAGAGCCCAAAGCTGCGGCATGACGCGATCGACCCCGGCAAATGTGGGCGCTACCAGAGGTCGTCTATCCCCGCCTGATGCGGCTGCTCGACCTACCTGACCCGAACCGGTCGGCGACCCAGGAGCGAATAGCACACGTCCATGGCCGAATACCGATTCCTCGACGAGTGGTTCGTGCCAGCGCCGCCGGAGACCGTGTACGACGTCATCGGAGCCGGGCTCGAGTACCCGGAGTGGTGGGGAGACGTCTTCCTCGAGGTCGAGGGCGACTCAGGGCCGCCGGCCCCGGGCCGGCGCGTGCGGGTCAAGGCGCGCGGCTACCTGCCGTACCGGCTCCGCTTCGTCTCCGAGGTCGTCGAGTGCGAGCGGCCGAAGAGCATCCGCATGCGGCTCTCCGGGGACTTCGAAGGCGGTGGAGAGTGGCGCTTCGAGCCGGTCGGGGGCGGGACGCGCGCCACGCTCGACTGGCGGCCGATCGTGAACAAGCCCGTCGTCCGCTACCTGACGCCGGTCCTGCGGCCGCTCTTCGCGTCGAACCACTACTGGACGATGCGTCGCGGACAGGAACACATCCGTGAACGGGTTCGCTCGTTCAGGCAACAGCAAAGCCCTGCTGCGCAGGGCTTTCTTCAAAGCGGATGATGGGACTCGAACCCACAACCTTCTGCATGGCAAGGACCTGGCGCAAGGCGACTCGAGCCGCCAGGAGCCGCCATTCCGCTCAGTCACGCTTCGGCTCGGTGTGTCACACGCCTGAATGGGACGTGGTCTGGGCGGTTCGGTCTTGGCGACGAGCTGGTGGAGGTCGTGGCGCGTCAACACAAGCTGCCGATCGGAGCTCATCGTAAGGAGGAGTTCGAGCGACGAAGCTCGATCAACATCCGCCACCCACAGTGGAGCATGGCTGGTAGTCACCCCCGACAACATTGCGTGAGCCCACTCGTGGCCCAAACGTCGATGCGACGATTGGCTCAACCATGCGAAGCCGGGGCGGCCTCCGGGCGACAAGCACCTGTAAATGAAGCCATTCGGAGGAGTTCTTCGCGGGGCGTCGTTGTGACCGACTCGGCCTGTCACGCCGGAGGTCGGAACATGGATAAGCCTACCGTGGCAACCGGGCGGTGCTAAATGGCGGCTCGGGACGACCTGTACCGCGACCGGGGTTCGTTACGAACGGTCAGCGTGTTCCGGAGTGATCGCCGATCCCGACGATCGGTCTAGGTGGCCGGCGCGTCTGAGCCCTTTCGGCGACCAGTCGCCTGCTCCTCGAGTGAGTCCACGCGCGTCTCCAAATCCACGACCCGTTCGTCGATCGGATCGCCTTCGACCGCATCGGCGGCGGTACGGAGTAGTTCCTCGAAGATGCCGAGCGCCCCGGCGAACATCCGCAGCGGGAGGGCGACAAGACTGCGCATCGCGTCCTCGCCCGAGTCCGCGAGCCGGGCGATCGCGTGACCGCTGCTCGCCTCCGCTTCCGGGGCCATGCCGAGACGATAGCGCCTTCCGCGAGCGCCCAGCAGAGGACCCGTCCGAAGCTGTCGCGCGCGAGTCAGACGACCGGCTTTGTTGCGCCTTCGAGCCTCTCCGGTTGCAGCGGTGGTTGCAGAATGCCGTCCGGTGACCCCTTCTGACAACAGAAAACCCCAGTTTCCGGGGAGTTTGTCAAGCGGATGATGGGACTCGAACCCACGACCGTCTGCATGGCAAACGGAACCGGGCACCTGACGGGGCACGCCCCCACGTACGAAGACCGCGTGGTTACGCGAAATCGCTCTGGAGCCGTAAGGCACTGTCGGGCCCTGTCGGGCCGCAAAACCTGACCAAAAACCTGACCAGGCATGACCTTCTGCCTGCAACGAGAGGACGGGTCTTGGTCAGACCTGACCAGACCTGACCTCGAACGAACGCGGGGCCCGGGTCGAAGGCCGCGGCCCTTCCCACGCCCGCTCGAGCCTAGGACGTCGGCGCCAGCGCGGCTAGATGGCCGGTGTGGCCGTGCCCGGAAGGCCGCGTCAGGAAACGAGATTCGGAACGAGGTTCGTGTTCCATTCCTGCTCGAAGTAGGCAAGCGTCTCGGCCCACGCGTCGTTGACGATCCTCTCGGCGTACGCGAAGTCCCTGTGTATGACGAGTGAATTCAGCCTCCCGAGTGTTCGCCAATCGAGATAGTCGCCCTCCCGCCCGATCTTGGGGAACCTCAATGCCTCGTCTTCGACAGGAATCACTACGCCGGCCTCGACTCGTTCCATCTGCCGTACGGCCTGGTACGGGAGGAGGTTCCTGTGAAGCAGACGGTTTCGATAGCGACGCATCTCCCGGAGGGGGTGCCCGTGCGCGTCCCGCCAGGAACCCCGTGCCTCTTGTCCTTTTGCCCAGGCTGGATAGCGGCCAGGGGTCGCCACACGTTGGAGCAGCTCGTCGGCTACGTCGGTAGCTGCAGCGAGACGCACCATCGCCTCGACGAACTGGTCCGCCTCGCTGAAACTGGCTTCCTTCAGGTCGAACACTCGCACGAGGTGCGAACGTCGTGTAGTGCAGCTGGCATTGCACATGTCTTCGGGCGAGCAGCGGGCCGCGCCCCCCGTTGGCGGGCGCATGATTAGGTGCTGCTTGCATGCGCGCCGACCGGGCGGAAGAGCAGATCCAGGAGCTCGCGGAAGGGCCGCGGCCGTTCAGAGCGCTCTACGAACACTGGGAGCGGCACCAGTGGTCGCCCTTCGCGATCGACTTCTCCACGGATGGCGCCAGCTTCGCGGCCCTTGACGAGCCGACGCGCGACGGCCTCGTCATGGTGTTCGCGCACCGGTTCCACGCCGAGTTCAACGTCGCCGCCCTGCTCGCGCCCTTCCTGCTCGCCGCTCCCGACTACGAGGTGCAGCTCCTGCTCGCGACGCAGGTGGCCGACGAGCACCGCCACATCGAGTCGGTCCTGCGCGTTTACTCGGACGTCTTCGCGGTCGAGGGCGGGATCGCGGCGGTCAAGGCGCTCGCGGATGCGCAGCTCGATCCCGTCGCGGCCGCGCTCTATGCGGCTCTCGATGGCGTCGTCCGCGCTCTCGAGGCGAGCCGCGACGAGGACAGCTTCCTGAAGGCCGTCGTCGCCTACCACTTGATTGGCGAAGGGTCGATCGGGCGTGCAAACCAGAACTTCGTCGCGGCGCAGTTCGATCGGATCGGCTCGTTCCCCGGCTTGCGCGAGGCGCAGCGGCTCGCCGTGCGGGACGAGGTGCGCCACGTCGGCATCGGTGTCTCCTACGCGCGCCGACGGCTGACCCGCGACGGCGCACGCGCCCGGGCGCTGATCGAAGAGATCGTCGAGGGCTTCCAGGCGCTCGGGAACAGCCTGCTTGAGCACGCGGCCCCGGACTCGCTCGACGACTTCGTCGGCGCCTACGGCGCGGAGCCTGCGACGCTGTGGGCCGAGGTGCTCCACCAGCTACGCCTCCGTCTACGCTCGATCGGCTTCAGCCATGTGGGGCGGAGAGCAGGCTGCGACCGTGAGAGGGGCGCCATTGAGCAGTAGCGTTCGTCGACGCGAGGGCGGAGGGTCTGATCGTTCTCGTGATTGGCGACGTTCCTGCTCAATCCGGCAGCATGCCCGGTGGCGATCGCTAACGGCCGGCCAGCCGAGTTCGGCCCAGACCACGCACTACGTATCCAGGCAGTGGATCGGAAGCGGCACCGCGATTTCGGCACCGATTGCACCTCTTGCAGCGCTTGCCGTCTTTGCCGTCCTCACTGCGGCGATGGCGACGCGGGCGATCTGGCGAGTCACCGGCTCGCGTGTTTGTTCAGCTGGGGCTAGTCTGGGTGAAGGTGCCGAAGTGCATCGTCTACGCGTCGAGGGGAGCTGTGGAGGACAGCGGGGCACAGGGTGGTCAGGGAGTTCAGGCGACTGCGGACCGCGAGCACTTCCTCTGGCGGATCGATCAGTTCGAACAGCTTGGCTTCAGCGAGGCCGAAGCATCTCAGCTGGCCGAATCGGACGCAGACCTCGGGCAGGCGCGCCATCTGCTCGCGACCGGTTGCTCCTTGACTCTCGCGCTCCAGATCCTGCTCTAGCCGCGTCCGCGCCTTGCGAAGGCCATCGAGGGACGACGGCCGCAGGGAGCTTGCAGTGCAGGAAAGCCCCGAAGGGGCTTCGCGCGGCTGGTTGAGAAAGGGCTAGTCGAGCGAATCGAGCAGCTTCTGCGCATCCTCGATCCGCTGCGTGACATCTGCCCGCCGTTCGTCCTCAGCGCGTTCCTCGACGCCGCGGCGCGGAGCTAGCAGTTCACCGTAAGACCGGTTCGTGGCGGCAACGCGCTCCTTGATCGCTGACCACGCCCGTTGCAGATCTTCGTCGGGAGCCTCGAAGTGCAACTTCCCGTACTCAAGACGCGGCTCCTCAAGGTCGGCCGGGAAGTCAGGGTAACCGCGGAACAGTCCAAGCCATTCGTTATCCGGCCAAGCCAAGCCTTCCGCTTCAAGGTCCACCTCGACCTCAAGAAGGTCGCCGCGAATAACGTCCTTCACCACTCGTTTCCCAAGCTTGACTTCCACGCTCTCGATCCTACTGCGGGGTCGGCAGGTGAAGAATCTCTCTCGTGGACCGCGAGCACGAATCGGTGATAGGGCCCAGCGCGTAGGACCTAGCGCGGAAGCCGCCCCAGGCTCCGGACCTCTCCGATTCTGACACCAGGCCTGAGTGCAACCGGGGGAACTGAACCAGGTGCTCCGCCCTGAATCGCGAGAGTTAGGAGCAGCGCCATGCGCGCAACCTGTGGTGCGCAAACTCGGTCCTGCCTAATCAAACTCTTCGTGATGGTTCCGGCCGAATTTGCGCGCCCACCGGGTGGCCGTCCGCGCCGCGAGGGTCGGCTCCCGCGAAGCGCCTTGGTACTGTCGGGCGTGACCACGGAGTTAGAGCGAGTACCGGTCTTGGCTTTGCGCCTTCCGCTGCACGTTCGTGACGCAGTCGAGGAGGTGTAGATATGGCAACCGGAACCGTGAAGTGGTTCAACAACGACAAGGGCTACGGCTTCATCACGCAGGACGACGGCGGCAAGGACGTTTTCGTCCACCACAGCGCGATCAGCGGCGAGGGCTACAAGAGCCTCGCCGAGGGGGCGAAGGTGGAGTACGAGGTCGAGGAAGGGCCGAAGGGCCCGCAGGCACGTGACGTCAGTGCCGTCGCCTCGGACTGATCTTGGCAGGGCGCACGGCCGTTACCCCGCGCTCCCTGGCCTGCCGCGCGGCGCCGGGGAGCGGCGGGATTCAAGCCGAGGATCAAAAACTCATGGTGCTTCGCTGGCCACGCGCCGCCCGCGCTCCCACGCCTCTCTGAATGACCGTGGCGGAGCGGCATGCAGAGGCGCGCGCCGGCTATTGGCCATTTCAGCGCGAACGGCCTACCGCCGCGCGACTACCCGATCTCTCTTCTCGCTCCGCTCGCGCTCGTCGACGAGCTTCTGTAGCGCGAGCTCAAGATGATGCTTGAGTTGGCTGGCGTACTGGCTCGCATGGTGGAGGTGCCGCTCGAACTCCGCGGCATACTGGCTCGCATGGCGCAGGTGTTCCTCGACGCTCTCGGGTGTCTCAGTCATGGGTCTCCCTTCCCGCAGACGGCCGAACAGCGAGCGTGGGGATGCGCCACTCGTCGTCCGCGTGGCGAGTAGCAACATCCCCATACATAGGAAGAACCACTTCACGCGGCAAACTGGCGCGCCAGTTGGAGACATCGCTAAAGCCGTCGACCGTCGTCCTCGCCGTGAGAGTGGACTAAAGCGCTGCTCGTCTCGTTCGGCAGTCGCCGTGACGACCGTTTGATCCGCTCGCGCAACTCCTGCCCTCTGATCGTTACCTAGACGCGACCATCCGCGCGTCCCACTCTCATTTGCGCGGCGCAGTGACTTGGGGGCTAGCGCCGACGCGGGACGATCCAGCCGCGCGGGTCGTCGACCCGGGAATCGGCGCCGTACCAGAGCGCGAGCGGCCCGATCACTGCAAGGAACGTGAGCACGAGCACGACGCCCATCTGCACCACCTCCCTACTAAATTGAGACGGTCGCACGCTACGAGGATCAGGCCGCGAAGCGCCGCGTGTCGGCGATCCACTAGCCGTGTGCCCCGCAATGCTGCATCTGACCCGGATCCAAATCGTGCCCGCGGAGTACGGTCGGCGACGGTTGCGTTCTTACAGGTATGCCGTCTGATGCGTTATCTCCTGCATGAGCGCATCCGCTAGGCATGTCTGGGGCGCGCTCGTCATCGTCTACTTCGTCTGGGGGTCGACGTACCTCGGGATCAAGGTCGTCGTCGACACGCTTCCGCCCCTCTTCTCTGCGGGCAGTCGCTTCCTCGCCGCCGGAGCGATCCTGGCCTTGGTGCTCGCGGCGCGCGGGCACAGCCTCCGCGTCACGCGCCGCGAGCTCGCGTCGAGCGCGCTCGTGGGCTTGCTGCTCCTGACGCTTGGCGTCGGCGTCGTCCACGTCGCCGAGACGCGCATTGACTCGAGCGTCGCGGCGATGATCGCCGGGACGGTACCGCTGCAGGTGGTCCTCCTGCGCTCCGCCCGCGGCGAGCGCGTATCACGGGGGATGCGCCTGGCGACGCTCGTCGGGCTCGTCGGGCTCGCGCTCGTCATCGCCCCCGGCTTCGAGGCCGGCTCCACCGCGGTCGGCCTTCTGGTGATGGTCGGAGCCGCGATCTCCTGGTCGGTCGGTTCGTTCCTTTCCCCGCGCCTCACGGTGCCTCAAGACCCGTTCGTCGCAAGTGTCTACGAGATGGCGGCGGGCGGCGTGCTCCTCGCCCTCGGCTCACTCGCGTTCGGGGAGTGGAGCGATCTCGACGGCGGAGCCTTCGCAGCAGACTCTGTCGCCGCGTGGATCTACCTCGTCCTCGCAGGCTCGCTCGTCGGTTTTTCGGCCTACGGGTGGCTCCTCCGCTCAGCGCCGATCTCGCTCGTCGTCACGCACCAATACGTCAACCCACTCGTGGCGATCGGGCTCGGGATGCTGCTGCTCGCGGAGCGCCCGAGCCCGCTGGCGCTCGCCGGGGCGACGCTCGTGGTCGGCGCCGTCTACGTGACCGTACGCGCCGAATCGCCGGCGCGCGCTCGCGCTGTCACAGCCGTGGAAGGCGCTCAGGCAAACCAGCGCGCCTAGGGCGCGGCCGTCGAGACGTCGGGATCCCCGAACGGGCCCCACCGCTCGCGTCTGAGATGGTTCGTCGACTTAGCCGCCACAAGGTTGCGCCGCGGGTTCGTGCCTCCGTGCTCGTCCGGGGGTCTTGGTCGCACGCACGCACGCCCGAAGACGGCGGGGCGGCCGTGCCGCCTGCGAGGAGTGAGACTGGGACAAAGTTAGAGCGCATGCGTGGGCGTGCGCCAGTGAAGTGCATCAAGTCTCTCGGTGCGCGAGCGTCGCGGCGGTTCCCAGCCGGGCATCCTTCCCCACGACTTACTACGAGACGATTGCCGGCCGATGCCCGCGTAAGCGCCTCCGCTGCGTTCCGGGGGCGCCGATCCCTCGCGTTCCGAGCCCTGCACGGAGCCCGAGAAGTGTCCGACCCACCGGGGTGAGCCCGTTAGCTCGCTACGTCGAGGGCCCGGCGGACGCGATCCCCGAGCAGGGCCAGCCTCTCGACCGGCTCGTTGCTAAACACGAAGCGGACGTGACGATCGGCGATTTCGCCGCCCCATCCGCGCATCGGCGTCGCGGCGACTTTCTGCTCGAGCAGGCGATTGGAGACGTCGACGCAGTCGAACCCGAGCGCGGCGACGTCGAGGAGAAGCGACCAGCCGCCAGCCGCGGGAACCGCCGGCAGGCCGTCTAGCTGGCGGAGCGTCTCGTCCCGGCGGCGCTGCCACTCGGCGTTTGCGGCCGCCAGGTCCTCCGACGATTGCTCGAGCGCCACCCGTGCCCCGATCTGGGCGAAGCCGCTCGCCAGCAGCCCGCTGTAGATGTGTACCCGCGCGACGTCATTGACGAGCTCACCGGGTGCGACGACCCAGGCGATGCGCCAGCCGATCATGCGCTGCTCCCCCAGCACGTCGCCGACCGTGACCGTCCGGTCGCGCATACCGGAGAAGGCAGCCGGATGGATGACCTCCCGGCCGTCGAACAGCACGCCCTCGTAATCCGCCCAGTAGACGAGCCGGAGATCGTGGCTGGTCACGACGTCGACGATCGCCTCCCACTCTTCGCGCGCTACGACCCAACCGCTGGGGAAGGACGCGTTGTTGACGAAGATGGCGCGGGTCCGGTCGGTTACCGCAGCGCGCAGGGCATCTGTGTCGAGGTGCCACCAGCCGTCGACGACGTGGAGGGGCACGAGGCGTGGGACGGCGCCGACGAGGCGGACGCGGTTGATCATGCCCGCGTACGTCGGGTCGGTCACGATGACCTCGTCGCCAGGGTCCGTGACGCAGTACAGCGCGTCCAGCATCGCCACGCCTTCCCCGGGGACGATGACGATCTCTCGGCGGCCGTCATACCGCGGACCGCCCCGTCGCTCGATCAATGCCGCAACAGCGTCCTTCAGGTCGTCGCGGCCCGTAAACGGCAGCCAGCTGTTCGCCTCGTCCTCGCCGATGGCCGCCCGGGTCGCATCCATAGCGACGGCCGGGGGCGGAATGTCGGTATCGAGATTCTCCAGACGGAGCACGTCCGGATCGTCGCCGGCCGCCGCCGCGACACGATCGATGTTGAAGCCGGGGATTTGTTCGAGACGCCGGACGCTCATCGGACCTCCGCTCGACTTTGCCGCTGTCGAGCGTAACCCCTTGCTCGCTGCCGAGGTCGGCCTCCTCCCCTCGTGGTGGTCGCCGGCCACTCCCCGGGCGGCTATCTGGCGCCCCGCGCCGACCCACGGAAGCGAGTCCTACAACCACTACAAGGGGATCGTTGGCTGGGAACGACACGGCGAAATACGCTCAGCCTTTGGGTCTATTCCGTTTGGACTCGCACACATAGGGCTGCTGCTCGAGCGACTAAACGCGTCACGCGGCCGTGCGAACGTCGCGCCGCCCGTCCGGCTAGACCGGAGGGGACGGGGGCATCCACCCGAAGACCCGGCTGGGGCGAGTGGCGTGCGCCTGCAACCGCCACCGCCCGTTCCAGCGGCATTTGTCTGTGTCGATCGCCGGTTCGGGGCTCGTCTAGCTCCATGAATAATGGCTTGCAAGTGCGGTGTCCTTCGAGCAACTCGATCGCCACCAATGGACGATGCGTCCGGCCATACCGCCTCGCCCGAATCGACGTACGGACGAGGTGCTCGATCTGAGCGGGCTCACGTCGTGAGCGAGTTGCTGCGATCGGCCGCGCGCGGGGTTCTCGGCGCAATGGCCATGACGGGCGTGCGCCGAGTCACCACGGATCTCGGGCTGGTTCGCAAGCCTCCTCCCGAGCGCATCGCCACCGAGGGCATTCCCGGGCTCTTCGCGCGACTCGCGCCCGAGCATCCCGAGACCGTGATCGAGCTCTGTCACTGGGGAGTCGGCGCTGTGGGCGGAATAGGGTTTCGTATCTTTCCCGCAGCACTTCGCGGGCGACGTTGGGCGGGCCCCGCCTACGGCCTCGCGATTCTGGCCGTGTTCGAGACGGCGATCGCTCCGGGCCTCGGGATCGCCGCCAGGGATCGGACCGTTTCGGAACGGTTGGCTCTGGCGGGAGACCACCTGGTCTATGGGATCGTCTTGGGACGAGAACGAACAACGGCTTAGGAGCGGCCGATGTTCAAGCGACGCGAGGATTCGCAGCCGAGGCCGTCTCAGATCTCGGTCCGCAGGATGCGTATCTCACCGTCGAGCTCTAGCGAGGCTTCGCCGGCATGCGACGATCCTCGCCACTCCTCGACCGCCGCAACGAGCGTGGCCAGCCCTGGACAACTGTCCTCGTCGAGATCGACAGCGAGGGTGTGCTCGTCCAGCGCGCGAGGTCGCGCGCTGCGATCGCGCAAAAAGCTCTCGAGCTCCCGGCACTGCCGGCCGTTCTCGACCCTGATCAACAACTCCCGCATGTCGCGCCTGTGCCTTCCCTTACTCCTGCTGATTCACGTGCACGCCCGCTCGCTCGAGCTGTGCCGCCAGGCGCTGGGGCGCTTCGCCTTCCGCCGGCACAAGTTCTTCTTCGATCTAAGAGCGCAACTCGTACTCTGAGAGGCCGCAACTCATTCCGGCAACTCCAGAGCTCACCTTCTTCGCTCTTCATCACACAGAACATCCTTCGATGTGAGTCTCTCCGCAGCCTTAGCAAGTCGGCGGTCACGCTCGGGACCGTATACGGAAGGGCAGAGCGGCACCAATAGCGTTGCCGAGGGGTAGCGAGCCTGCAGTGCAACACCGGCAGACGCGGCTTAAGCGCCTCCTCCTCACGTACGAGCTCTCTCGCGAGCCTCCGCGCCTCGCCGGGCGTCATCGTCGTCGACAGACGCAGCTCGCGCTCGGATTCGTCTGCAGCTACCCACGAACCACCCCCGATGGCCACCCTGTCGCCGCGGCCACCGTCGCAACCATCAGCACGCTCCGGCCCGTCATCGCGCATTCCGATATTACGGGCCGCTGTGGCTAGGCGCCGTTCCGAGTTCTGTGCCGGGGCATCCACCCCGGCACAGTCTTGGTCATCATTGGCGTCCGCCTGGCTAGACAACGCGGCGCGGGCAAAGACCCCTCGATTCCTTGGGGGCTCCCCTCCTTCCCGAGGAACGCTTCCGTGAAGCCGACACGTTTTCGGGGACTGCCCGGTGCCCTGTAGCTACAGATATAGGCGAACTCCGACCACTCCGACTCGATGGAGTAACCGCTCGCTGTCGCTGCTCCCGGAGGCTTCTCGCTTTCCTGGGTACAGATGATGGCCGCCCGATGGTTCCACGCGGTGTCGATGAAGAATCCCACTACAACGGCCGCGCTGGTCGACACAAGCACGGCCAGAAACAATAGGACTCGCCTCATTGCTCGAGACGTCTAGCCGTGAGATACGCCCATGCCATCAAGATGGCGAATGCGACGAAAAGGGCGACTGCGGCCAGCCAGGCGAACAGTCCGCCAACCGTGCCGTAGCCGAGCCGTCGTCGGAGCAGGCGCACCATCGGCGAGTCTAAGGACTTGGTCGCGAGGCCGACCGCCCGCGAGTCGCCGGCGCATGGCAGGCGAAAGCGGGCGAGCGCGCGGGACTCGGCTTAGCTGGTGGTTTTTGAATGCCCCCGTCAGACCCCTGCGCCCTGTTTGATTGAGCAGTGAATCGCGTCGTGCGGCGTGGCTTGATTGTGGAGAAAACCGCTCTCTATTGCGAGAAATGCTGGCGTTTTCTCGAGGACGTGGGACTGGAGCGGCTCGCCACACCGCGGAAGGCCGACGACGATCCGATCTGCGCCGCCGGTCGACGGAAGCCGAAGGGCTACCGCAACGTCCTACGCGCCTTCGGCGAGGCGGTCGCCGAGGCGAAGATCGAGGTTGCAGCCGACGAGCGGCTCTCGCCGCACTCGCTTCGGCACACCTACACGTCGCACTTGATCGTCGGGCTCGAACTCGACGCGGCCACCGCTTCGAAGCTCGCCGGGCATGCGAACCCACAGGTGACGATGCGTGTCTACGCCGACGATTTCCGCAAGGTGTCGGAGCGGAACGCAGCCGTGCTCGCCCGCGCAGCTGAACGCGGCTTCGGAACCTGACCAGAAACCTGACCAGCGGCGTGGCCGTCGCCGGCACCGACAACCCCGAGACGACGAAAACCCCGCTCCGGCGGGGTTTTCACTTAGAGCGGATGATGGGACTCGAACCCACGACCTTCTGCATGGCAAGCAGACGCTCTAGCCAACTGAGCTACATCCGCACTAAACCTGAGTATAGCCGCGTCTTTTCAGGACTCTGAAGCGTCCAGCGCCTCGTTTACAAGCTGGTCGGCGAGCTCGTTGTGCTCCCGGCGAACGGCTGTATAGGTGACCGAACGAAGCTCGTTCGCGAGCTCTACGGCTTGCGTCGACAGCTCCCGCAGCGTCGGTTTTCGGACCTTGTACTCGCCGCGCATCTGCTTGACGAGGAGCTCTGAGTCGGAGACCACCTCCAGCTCGTCGACGCCGAGCTCTAGCGCCTTCTCCAGGCCGGCGAGGAGAGCCCGGTACTCGGCGACGTTGTTCGTCGCCGTGCCGATCGCCTCGCCGTGTGCCGCCAACACAGCGCCGTCATCAGCCTCGAGCACATAGCCGTACGCCGCCGGGCCGGGGTTTCCGCGGGCGCCGCCGTCGGTGAAGAGCCTCGCCTTCACAGCAGCGGGTAGATGTCAAAGGCCGGCTCCTCGTACGGGTGCGCCTCCCGCAGCGCGGCGACGACGTCCTCCTGCCGCTCCTCCGGGAAGACGGTTTCGAGGCGGAGCTCTGACACTCGCTGCTCACGGCCGCGCTCGCCGACCGCCGGCGATGTGTCCTCACCCGGCAGGAACGTGCCTGTGCCTGCCGCGTACCACGAGCAGTGCTCGTACTTTCCGATGCGTCCCGCGCCCGCGTCGAAGAGCGCCGACCGCACGCGATCGAGCGCTTCACGCGGCACGAAAACGACGAGCTTTCGGTTCAGATCTCGACCTCGGGCGCCGCTTCGGCATCCGCGTCGCCGACGTTCGGTGTTCCCTTCGGCTCGATCAGGAGGATGTGCGCCTCCTCATCGGCCTTCGGACAATGCTCCACGCCGCGCGGAACGACGAAGAGATCGCCTTCTCCGAGCTCAACGTCCCGGTCACGCAGCTGGATCGTGAGTCTGCCCTTCAGCACGAGGAAGAAGTCGTCCGTGTCCGGGTGCGAGTGCCAGACGAACTCGCTTCTGATCTTCCCGACCTCAATCTTGTTCTCGTTGTAGTAGCCGACGATCTTCGGGGCGAGCTGCTCTTCGAAGCTCGCGAGTTTCTCGGCCAGGTTGACCGGCTCGTTCATGTTTGCTCGCCTCCCGGCTGGGTCAGTCGATAGAAGCGGTAGAAGTCGTTCTCGATCGGGAGCACCTCGAAACGCCCGAATCCGGCCTCGTCCGCATAGCGACGGACGGTGTCGGCCCGCATGACAGTGCCCGTTCCGGCCGCGCCCTCGCCGACCATGCCGACGGGAAGGCAGTGGAGGATGCTGAAGCCGTAGTAGAACCGCTCGAGCTCATCGCCGGGGACTGTGAACGAGTTCGCGACCCGCTCGTCTCCGATGACGACCGAGCCGCCGTCGGCCAGCAACCCGCGGCAGGCCCGAAGGACCTCTACTGGATAGGACATGTCGTGGAGGGCCTCGTGGATGTAGACGAGGTCGTAGCGACCCTCCTCGACGTCCGCGGCATCCCGGCACTGGAAGGAGACGCGATCCTCGAGGCCGCTGCCCTCGAGATGACCTTCGGCGGCCGCGATCGACGCCTCGTCCGAGTCGATGCCGTCGACGTTGATTTTCGGATACGCGCGTGCGATCGCCAGGCTCGAGAAGCCCTGGCCACAAGCGACGTCGGCGACGCGGGCGGGTGGATCGCTCTCCAGCCGCTCGTGCACGTCGGGGATCGCCGGGAGCCACTCGCTCCCGAGCAGCGACTCGAACATCGGCCGCGTGAACTCGGCCTGCCCCTCGTGGAGGTCGGCGCCGTAGGCGGCGTACGGAACGCCCTCCCCGCTCCTGAACGCTGCGACCAACTCGTCGAGCGCAGTCGTGCAGGCCGCGACGAGCTTGGCGATCGGCGCGATGAAGTTGAGGCTCGTCTCGTCGAGCAGCGCCTCGTCGTGCCCGGCTGGAAGCGAGTAGCGGCGCTCGTTCGCCTCCTTTCCGGCGTCGTCGACCTCGAGGATGCCGCTTGCCGCCTGCTGCTCGAGCCACTCGCGCACGTAGCGCTCGTTCGTTCCCGTGGCCTCGGCGAGGCCCGGCGCAGTCAGCGCGCCCTGGTCGGCCAATGCGCGGTACAGCCCTAGACGGCCGCCGAGATAGACCGCGAGGAGATCCCACGTGCCGAGCGTCGCCTCGAAGAGCCGCTCGACGAGTGCATCGCGGCGTTCATCGGTCGCCGCCATCCGGCAAGCCTATTCGGCGGTGTCGATCTGCGCCTTCTGGAGCCGGCCGGAGTAGTCGACGTAGATCGACTTCCACTCGGTGAACACGTCGAGGGCGGCCTGGCCCGCTTCGCGGTGGCCGTTGCCGGTGTCCTTCGTCCCGCCGAAGGGCAGGTGCACCTCGGCGCCGATCGTCCCGGCGTTGATGTAGGTGATGCCCGTGTCGAGATCGCGCATGGCGCGGAAAGCCTTGTTGACGTCGCGCGTGAAGATCGATGACGAGAGGCCGTACTTGACGCCGTTCGCGGCCTCGATCGCCTCGTCGAAGCTTTCGACAGGGATCAGCGCCGTCGTCGGGCCGAAGATCTCCTCCTGCGCGATGCGCATCCCTGGCTCGACGTCGCCGAAGATCGTCGGGCGGTAGTAGAAGCCCTTCTCGAGCCCGTCGTTCGAGGCGACCTCGCCGCCGGTCAGCAGCTTCGCGCCCTCGTCTTTGCCGATCTGCGTGTACGAGTCGATCTTGTCCAGCGCAGACTGGTTGATGACCGGGCCGACGTCGGTGTCCTCCTCCCACCCCACGCCCAGTCGCAGGCGCTCGGCGGCCGACACGAGCTTCGACTGCAGCTCCTCGTAGACGCCGCGCTGGACGATGACTCGGCTCGCGGCGGTGCAGCGCTGGCCGGAGGTGCCGAACGCCGACCAGATGATCCCCTCGACGGCGAGTTCGAGGTCGGCGTCGTCGAGGACGATGATCGCGTTCTTTCCGCCCAGCTCGAGATGGACATGCTTGAGGCCGTCGGCCGCCGCCTTGAGGACGGCGACGCCGGTTTCGCGCGAGCCCGTGAGGGAGATCACTCGGACATCCGGGTGCCGGACGAGCGCCTCGCCGACGGTGCCCCCTCCGCCGTGGACGACGTTCAGGACCCCCGGAGGCAGCCCGGCCTCCGCCAGGAGCTCGACGTAGCGCTGGCCCAGCGTCGGCGTGTCCGTCGCCGGCTTGAACACGATCGTGTTGCCGGCGACGAGCGCCGGCAGCGTCTTCCACGAGGGAATCGCGATCGGGAAGTTCCACGGCGTGATCACGCCGACGACGCCGATCGGCATTCGTACGCTCATCTGGAACTTGTCCTTGAGCTCCGAGGGCGTCGTCTGGCCGAAGAGGCGCCGTCCTTCGCCGCCCATGTAGAAGGACATGTCGATCGCTTCCTGGACGTCGCCGCGCGCCTCGGGGAGCACCTTGCCCATCTCCCGCGCCATCAGCTGCGCGATCTCCTCCTTCTGGTCGATCAGGAGCTGGCCGAAGCGGAAGAGGATCTCCCCGCGCCTCGGCGCCGGGACGAGCCGCCACTCCTCAAACGCGGACTTGGCCGCGGCGACGGCCTCCACGACGTCCTTCTCGCCGGAAAGCGGAAAGGTGCCGATCGGCTCGCCGTTCGCCGGGCTCGTCG
Source organism: uncultured Actinomycetes bacterium (assembly GCA_963842235.1). Classification (GTDB taxonomy): domain Bacteria; phylum Actinomycetota; class Thermoleophilia; order Gaiellales; family Gaiellaceae; genus JACDAN01. The sequence goes on from CAWJFT010000001.1 coordinate 1,179,021, forward strand.
ACTCGAACGTCTCCCCGGAGGCCGCATCGACCCACCGGCCGGCGATGTAGTTCTGGTGGCTCTTGGTCTCGACGAGCGCCATCGGCGCCTAGGTTACTCGGGCGCGTCCGACGGGAGGAAGGTTCCCGGAGCCCGCGGTCGCCTGCGGTCACGAGTCACGCGCTTCCCTCCCGTGTGGCGCCCGGAGCGCCGGTCGGGCCCCGTGCGCCGATCGACGATGACCGTCACGTTGGGGTTGTCCTTGTAGTAATCGGTGAGCCGGTCGAAGAGCTCGCCTTCGAGCTCGGGTGGGACGACGCAGTAGATCATTGGCCTGCGACCGATTGTAGGGACGGCTGGCGCGCTAGATCCGCGCGATATCCGGAACGACACGACCTTCCGTGTCGACCCGGGCGTTCCAGCCCTTGAAGAGGGAGTCCAGCTCGCCGGGCTCGTGTCCGCGGGCTTCGAGGCGGACCGGCTTCCCCGACTCGCCGGAGACGCGGTACTGGTACCAGCTGATGTCCCAGGCGATCGTGATCAAGAGCTCCTGATTCACGCCCTTCAGCTGCAGGATGCTCGCGCGCGGCTCGCCGAGGCTCTTCGCGACGCCGCCGATCGTCCGGCGGTAGTCGCTCGCGTTGAACAGGTCGGCGGCCTCGACCATCGCCAGCTCGGGCTCGCTGAGCCGGCGGAGGATCGGCTCGGAGACGACGGTCTCCTCGGTCTGGGAGCGAACGGGTGTGAAGAGCTGTGAGAGCCAGCTCCTGCGCTTGCGCCGCTGCGCCGGCACTGTCGGAGTCGTCGGCGTCCCTTCCTTGATCCAGCCGTACTCGACCGCGATCTCCTGGCAGAGCGGACAGACGTCGACGAACTCGCCGTCCTGCGGCGCATAGCGAATCGCCCGCTCCCCGGTCAGCAGGCTCCGATCGCAGATTGCACACGAAAGGGCGACAGCCTGGCTGCTGATCTGCATGAGGGCCGATCTTAGCCCAGCGCCACCGGCTCGCCTGCGGGTATCCTGGCCGCGTACATGTGTCTTTTACAGGTATGAGGCGACACCGTCGTCATTCGCGGGTTCGTCGGCGGATCGGGCCGGGCGAATACGCCGTCCGGGCTCGCGTCGAGCGCTTCGCGGAGCCGGCGGTTCTGCTCTTGCTACGGGAGCGCCCGGCGCACGGGTACGAGCTCCTCGAGCAGCTTCCCGACGTGACCGGAGAGCGTGTCGACATGGGCAACCTCTACCGGTTCCTGCGGCTGCTCGAGCACGAGGGCTTCGTCCGCTCCCGATGGGACGACGAGGCGCCCGGCCCGAGCAAGCGCATGTACGAGCTCACCGACGAGGGGCTCGCGCTCCTCGCGCAGTGGGCGGAGGCGCTGCGTGACGCGCAGGAGCGCATCGACGGCTTCCTCACGAGAAACGCAGAGAGGAGGTGAGCACATGCATCACAGACGACATCGCGGCTTTCGCCGCCACGGTCTCGGCCGCGGCTGGTACAACCGCGACAAGGTTCTCGAGCGGCTGGAGGAATACCAGCGTGACCTCGAACAGGAGCTTGCGGACGTCTCCGATCTGATCAAGCGGCTACAGGCCAGTGAGCAGCAGAGCGGGACGACCGAGACCGCAACCGTCTAGGCATGTCGGGGCGGACGGCGAGAGCCTCCGCCCCGCCCTAGGCCAAAAAGGGCTGGTCTCCGTCGCCACTTCTGGGTCTGAGACGATCCACACGATGGCGCACGAGCTCAGAGACGTGGCGCCAGGTCTCTGGATCTGGCGAGTCGAGCATCCGGACTGGGCGCCTCACGTCGACTGGGAGCCGTTCGTGACGTCGACCTGCGTCGAGTCCGGCGGTGAAGTAGCGGTGCTCGATCCACTCGCGCCGCCCGACGATGCGAGCGAGATCTGGGACCGGTTCAACGCGCGCCCTCCGACCGTCGCCGTAGTGCTCAAGCCCGACCACGTTCGCGACGTCGACCTCTTCGTCGAGCGCTACGGCGCCCGCGCCTACGGCCCGTCGCTCTTCTGGCGTAGAAACATCCCCAAGACCGAGCTCGAGCCGATCGAACCTGGGAGCAACCTCCCCGGAGGGCTCGTGGCGCTCTACGACGGACGCGGGCGGAACGAGACGCCGCTCTGGCTTCCCGAGCAGCGCGCGCTCGTCTTCGCCGACGCCCTCACCGAGCGCAACGGCGACCTTCTCGTCTGGGGCACCCCGTGGCACAAAGAGCGGGTCCTCCCCGCTCTCCGTGCGCTGCTGGAGCTGCCCTTCGAGCACGTGATCGTCTCGCACGGCGAGCCGCTGCACGACCGGGCAGCCTTCGAACGCGCGCTCGAGCTTCCGCCCTGGGTCGGCTAGCTCTGCCGCTGCCGCCAGCGGTGGAGGTTCTTCGATTTCGCCGCGGACTTCGGCGGCTCAGGCTCGGGCGGCGGATCGTGCTCGGCGAGCCAGCGGGCTGCTTCGTCGTCCGGGTCGAGGCCGGCCACGCGCTCCCGCTCTCCGCGCTTCTTCGCGCCCAGCTCCGAGAGCCGGAATCTCAGGCCCTGACCTCTTCCTTCTCTTTCTGCGCGTCGGCCACAAGTTTTTGGGCCACGTGCGTCGGGACTTCTTCGTAGCGCGTGAAGGCCATGTGGTAGTCGCCGCGGCCGCCGGTCATCGAGGTCAGCGACTGCGAGTACGTGAGCATCTCCGCCATCGGTACCTCGGCCTTGATCATCGTCATCCCGGCCCCGACGGGCTCCATCCCGAGCAGCCGTCCGCGGCGCGAGTTGAGGTCGCCGTTGACCGAGCCGACGGCATCGTCCGGAGTGGTCACGTCCACCTCCATGATCGGCTCGAGCAGGACCGGGTCGGCCTCCCCGTAGGCCTGCTTGAACGCCATCGAGCCGGCGATCTTGAACGCCATCTCCGAGGAGTCGACCGAGTGGTGTGAGCCGTCCACGAGCAGGACGCGGACACCCTGCACGGGCGCTCCGGCGAGCTCGCCGTGCATCATCGCCTCCTGGATCCCCTTGTCGACGGCGGGCCGGAAGCCCTGGGGGATGACGCCGCCGACGATCTTGTCGACGAACTCGTAGCCCGTATGCCCCTCGATCGGCTCGAGGACGATATGGGCATCGCCGAACTGGCCACGTCCGCCGGTCTGCTTCTTGTAGCGGCCGTGGCCTTTCGACTCACGGCGGATCGTCTCCAGGTACGGCACCCGCGGCGGGCGCAGGTCGACCTCGACGCCGAAGCGGCGGTTGACCCGGTCCACTGCGACCTCGACGTGCATCTGCGAGAGGCCGGAGAGGAGCTGCTCGCCCGTCTGCTGGTCACGGCGGAGGACGAGCGTCGGGTCCTCCTCGGACAGGCGTCTCAATGCGGAGCCGAGTTTCTCCTCGTCGCCCTTGGCCTTCGGCGCGATTGCGAAGCTCATCACGGGCTCCGGAAAGTCGATCTTCGGCAGCTCGACGTCCTTGTCGGCGTCCAGCAAGAGGTCGCCGGTCAACGTCTCCTTGAGCTTGGCGACGGCGCCGATGTCGCCGGGCCCGAACTCTTCAGCCTGCTCGTGCTCCTTGCCCTGGAGGGTCAGGAGCTGGCCGACGCGCTCCTTGTTGCGAGAGCGGTGGTTCACGAGCGTCCCGTCGGACGTCACTTTGCCCTCGACCACCCGGAACACGTTGATCCGGCCCGCGAACGGATCGGCGACGGTCTTGAAGACGAAGGCTGCGCTTCCTGCGCCGTCCACATGCACGTCAAAATCCTTCTTCGCCGGCGAGGGGATGCCCTCGACGAGCAGGTCGAGGATCGCGGTCGTTCCGAGGTTCTTGGTCGCGACGCCACAGGCGACGGGGAAGATCTCGCCGCGTGTGACGGCGTCCTTGAGCGCGTGCGCGACCTCTTCGTCCGAGAGCTCCTGACCGTCAAGGTAACGCTCCATCAGCCCTTCGTCCGTCTCCACGACGGAGTCGAGCAGCTTCTCGCGATACTCGGCGACCTGCTCGCTCAGCTCCGCGGGGATCTCGCCCGGCGCTGCTTCCTTGCCGCCCTCGGGGCTCGTGTACGCCTTCATGTGCAGCAGGTCGACGATGCCGGTCAGCTCGTGCTCGGCGCCGATCGGAAGGTGGATCGCGACGGCGCGCGGCGAGAGCGAGCTCTGAAGCGCGTTCAAGACCCGGAAGAAGTCGGCGCGCTCGCGGTCGAGCATGTTCACGAAAAAGACCCGCGCCAGCCCGAGCTCCTCGGCCCTCGACCACACCCGGCTCGTCTGGACCTCGACGCCCATGACCCCGGAGACAACGATCAGTGCGCCTTCGACGACGCGAAGCGCCGCGATCGTGTCGCCCTGGAAGCTCGGCTCACCGGGGGTGTCGATCAGGTTGATCTTGCGTCCCTGCCAGTCGACGTGGCAGAGCGACGCAGAGATCGTCATCTGCCGCCGCTGCTCGTCCTCGTCCCAGTCACCGACGGTGGAGCCCTGCTCGATCGTCCCCAGCCGGTTGACGGCTCCGGACTGGAAGAGCATCGCCTCGACGAGCGACGTCTTCCCGGTCCCACGGTGGCCGGTGACGGCGACGTTGCGGATCTTTCCGGACTCGACAGCGGGCATACGAACAGGTCCTCCTCGGTCTCGTTGGAGTCAGGATGTTATCGGCGGGCTAGGGCTTGGCTCGGGCTCTCTGACCGGCGCCGGAGAGGCGCGCCTTGAGGCGCAGGACCGCCTTGGTGTGGAGTTGCGAAACGCGCGACTCGGTGACGCCGAGCACCTCGCCGATCTCGCGCAGGGTCAGTTCCTCGTAGTAGTAGAGCGTCACGACGAGCTTCTCACGCTCCGGCAGGCGGGCGATCGCCTCTCCCAGCGCCTCCTTCAGCTCGGTGGCGGCGAGTGCGCTGTCCGGAGCGGGCGCCTCGCTGTCTTCGATCGTGTCGATGAGGGCGATCTGCTCGCCGCCGGAGCCGCCGATCGTCCACAGTTCGTCAAGCGCCGCGATCGAGGAGCGCGAGATGTCCGTCAGGCTGGCCTCGAGCTCGTCGACGGAGATCCCCACTTGTCGGGCGATCTCCTCATCGGTCGGGGGCCGGTGGAGCTTGCCCTCGAGGTGGCCGATCGCCCGCTCGATCTCCCGCGCGCGGGCGCGGACGGAGCGGGGCACCCAGTCGAGCGAGCGGAGCTCGTCGATGATCGCGCCCCTGATCCGGGTGATGGCGTAGGTCTCGAACTTGACGTCCCGGTTGGGGTCGTACCGCTCGATCGCGCCGATCAGGCCGAGAAGCCCGTACGAGACGAGATCCTCCTCCTCCACGTGCGCCGGGAGGCCGCTGCCGAGCCGGCCGGCAACGTACTTCACGAGCGGTGCGTACGTGAGGATCAGGCGATCGCGAAGCGCCTTGTCGTCGGGTCTTGTGCGGAAGGATCGCCAGAGGACTCGGGTGTCGTCGACCTGAGACACCCGCAAACAATACGGTCCTAGCGCCTCGTTTCCTCACCGGCCCACGGACGGAGGCGTGGAATCCAGCGGGGAACGTTGGCTTCGTAGGCCTCGTAGTCGGCGCCGAAGCGGCGGCGGAGACCACGCTCTTCGACGAGTGGGATGTACACAGCGTTGGCCGCGAGGACGGCCGCGAACCAGATCAGGAGCGCCGGCGAGGAGAAGCACGCGGCCTCGCCGAGCAGGATGAAGAGCACGCCGCTGATCATCGGATTGCGGACATATCGGTAAGTGCCTTGCACGACGAGCCGTGTCGTCGCATCCCAGGGAGCGAGCGTTCCTCGGCCGACGGTGGCAAAGAGCCTGATGGTGCTGATCACGAGCACGAGCCCGATGGCGATCAGCGGAATGCCGACGACGGCGGGCGGGCGCAGGGAAGCGCCGGTCTGCCAGACGATCAGCGCAGGAACGCCGACTGTGACGAGTCCGGGCAGGAGCAGGACGGCGGCGAGCTGCCGCCAGAGGCTCACGAGTGCCGCGCTGCGCGGAACGTCCGCACGGCGAGGCCGCCCATCCAGAGCGTCAGCGCCACGGCAGCGATGACGATCACCCAGACGCGCGCGGTGAAGGCCGCGGCAGTGATCCCCGCGAAGAAGATGGTGAGGAAAGCAAAGAGCGCGCCCTGGGCGCGAAGCTGACCGGGGCGGGCCACGCTCGGAGCCTACTCGCCGGTCAAGCGTAGGTGATCGCCCGAAGCGCGTGTCTACAATCGGAAGCGCCCAGGGGCGTAGCTCAATCTGGTAGAGCACCGGTCTCCAAAACCGGGGGTTGCAGGTTCGAGTCCTGTCGCCCCTGCTGGGTACTCCCTCCAAATCGAGCACTTCTGTTGCCAGTGATGGCGACGAAGTGCCGACTTAGTACCCGAACCTTGTACCCGCCCTCTGACCTATAGAGGCCGGGGAGCGGGTCGAAGGCAGCCATGCCCGAGGCCTGGTCGGTCGCGTCGGGACCGAGTGACCGATGTCGGCACCCGGCCAAGGTGCCAACGGGCTTCGCTGTCTGGCCGTGGCGACAGACTCCGACCGTGGACGTGACGACCACAACCGAGCGAGTGACGATCGACGCGACCGCTGCCCGCGACTACCTCGACCCCGAGCAGGAGCGGCACGCGCTCGCGGTCGCAGTTGTTCGACCGCGCTCGACGCGGCGAGGTCGAACTTGCAGCGGCACCGCAGGGCTATCGGCTCGACGTGAAGGGCGGCGATCTCGCCGAGCAGGTGCGCGAGTCCTTCGAACGCGAGGACGTACGGGAGGCGCGGCAGGTCGCCCGCGTCTCCAAGGTCACCTACCTTCCGCTCGTCGTCGGGCACTACGTCGAGGGCTTCGTCGAGGCCTGGGCCGCGATCGCGGAGGGCTGGCGGAGAGCGCCGGGGAGGAGCCGATCGCTTCCACGTCGAGACGCACCTGGCCGATCGCCGGGACGTGTTCATCACCGACGATAAGCGACTGCTCGTGATGTGCCGTCGGCTGCGCGAGGAGCACGGCTTCCCGATCGTGGCGATGTCCCTCGCCGACTACCTGGACAAGCAGCGGCGCTCAGACGAGGAGCGGTGGCTTTCCGGATGTCCGGAACGCTGCATGCGCCCATGTCGCTCGGCGTGGCAACGCGAGCAGAGCGAGCGCAGGTTCGCCGATTCATCCCGCCCACCGATCTCCCTCGGGACGAGGTGATCGACCTCGACGGCGAGCGCTCCGCAGACCACGCAGGCGAAGCGGTCACGCCTGAGCACCTGCAGCCGCACCCGTCGCCACGCCCACGTCGAGCCTCGGCGGCGCTTCGAGGCCCGATGAAGATCGTCGGCGAGGACGAGGACGGCAACATGTGGGAGGCACCCATCACCCGCGAGGAGTTGGCCGCTGCCTTTGCGGATCGACAGCGGGCGCTGGAGGACGAGCAGAACTAGGCCGTCTCCACGTCGATCGACGAGGAATCGCCCGACCAACCCGTCGCGCCGACTCCTCGGAGGCGCTGAGATCGCGTCCCGTGGCCTCGTTGTCGAGGCGGAAAACTGCTCTTTGCGGGATCAGGCACAATCGAGGCGTTGAGTCGTAGGCGGCAGGCCGCGTCCTAGGGCACTAGAGTCGAGCCGTGAACCGTCGGCTCGCCGTTCTCGCGCTGGCCTTCACACTGGCAGGCTGTGGGGGCGGCGACAACGAGCCGAGCAGCGTGTCCGAGGACTACGCAAACACCGTCTGCCGCGATCTGAGCTCCTGGGTCGTCGACCAGCAGGCCACCCTCAAGTCGCTCGAGGACGCCGGCCCCTCGATCAGCAGGGAAGATCTTCGAGCCGCTGACGTTCACGTCCGTGACTCGACGCAAGTGCTGTTCCTCGTCGGCCTGGAGCCGCTCGACGTGCCCGAGTCCGACCCCGGCAAGCAGGCGAAGACCGAGCTCGACAACTTCGAAATGAAGCTGTTGCAGCGGCTCGTCATGGTCGACCGGGCAGTCCAGCACGGGAACATCGGCGTGGTCGCCTTGGCGTCGATGCTGACTTCGGCGCTGTCCACGGGAACCAATGACGTCAAGTCGACGCTCGACGAGCTCCAGAACCTCGACTCCGACGAGCTGAAGGACGCGTTCCAGGACTCGGATGAGTGCAAGATGCTCCGCGATGAGGTCGAGAGCATCGGCTCCGGCTCCTGAGCCGGATCAGCGCATTGACCGGCGAAGAGAGTGCGCTGAGCAGACCGAGATCGACGTCATGCCGCTAAGCGACTCGGTCGTGCCGTCGTGGTCGCCGGTCAAGATAGGTACTGGCTTCCACCAACCTAGGCTGGTGTGCTGATGTGCGCCCGGGCTTGAGCTTTTAGCGTCGCCGAGGGCCAACCAGCATCCAGTCGCTGAGTTCAACTGCGCGGTCGTCCGGCAGTCAATCTGGAACACCGCCTCCCTGGGGGTCAGCGGCTAGGTGCGAAAGGAGGAACTCATGCGATACGTGCTCATTGCTCTCGCGGTCGTCGGGGCCGCGACCCTCGCTCTTGCGGCAACCGCATCGGGCGGAGGACGCAGCCCGGCCCAGCTCCAGCGGGCTGGCTGGGACTGCCTCAACCCGGCAGCTGCCTTCCCGGAGAACCCGAACGTCCACTGTTTCCCGCCGGGCAAACTAGAGGCAGTCGTCGCGGGGACGGCCGTGAGCGCACTGCTCGTCGCGTTCGCGACTCCGGACGTGAGCGCGGAGGAGGCGCCGTTCCTCGGTACCGAGCACATGCTTCGGGCCGACCACTTCCACAACCAACCCTGTCCAACCGACCCGCCGGGCGGCCCGCCCGGCGAGACGCGCAGTCCGCCGCTCTACGAGTGGAGCTACCTCGGACCGCGGTTCGGCTGGGATTACTACATCTGCCACCACTTCGACAGCCCCTGGTGACCCAGGCCAGAACGCGACCGGCGCCGGACGAGTTCCGGCGCCGGTCAGCCGGGAGATCTCGATCTCGGATGCGGCCGTTGATGTTCTGCGTGAGCATCGTCGGGCGCCTGCCCTGTTGGGCACGGGCCCGCAACGGCGAGCCTTGTCCAGCCCAGGCGGCCGCTTCACCACCTGTCTACGAAGCGTTCACGGGATCGGTGCCCACCGCACGAGTGGACGGCACGACGATGCACGGCGTCGTCTACTCGGGAGGGATCACGCATGCGTGCAAGCAAATGGTGGGTCGTTGTCGGCGCCGCACTTGTCCTTGGCATCGGCGGTGTCGCCACGGCCTCGTTCCTGGACTTCGGCCAGCAAACCCAGCGAGAGCTTGCCGACCACGCCAATCAGCTTTTCGGCGTCAAGAAGCCCATCCAGGCCTCGTCGACCGTCGACCTGAGCGAGGCCCAGGCGCTCGCCAACCCGGCGGCGCTCGCGACGGTGGCCAAAGGCCTCGATGTCGACGTCGTGTCTGCCGGCAACGCTGCTCCGAACCTCGACCAGATGGTGCTTTGGCCGGCGTCGCACCCGACGCACATCATCTCGATCAACGAAGAGGGGGCTACCGAGCCTTCGCTGCAGAAGATCGACCTCAAGACCGGGGTTGCCACGACCATCGTCAGCGGCACCGACTCCGGTGACCCGATTCGCATCACGCCTTGGGGCACGATCCTCTTCGGCGAGGAGGCCGGCGACACCGGCGCGATGTACGAGCTGATCGACCCGCTGAGCGTCGAAGGCGCCACCATCGACAGGACCAGCGGGACGAGCTCGAGCCCCAAGATCCGCCGCGTGAATGCGCTCGGCTTCAACTCGTTCGAGGGTCTCGCCATCTTGCCGAACGGCGTCACCTATTACGGCAACGAGCTGTCCGCCAACGCCGGGGCGCCCGCCGGTGCGTACTACAAGTTCGTGCCGACGACCCCATGGGCAGGCGGGCCGCCGATCACGTCGCTCGACCAGTCCCCGTACGCGAGCGGGTCGACCTTCGCCCTGCGCGTCGGAACAAGCGGCAACAACGGCCAGGGCTTCCAGTACGGGCGAGGGACTTGGCAGCCGATTGCCGGGAACGGTGTTGCGCTGCGGCCGCTGGCGGTCGCGGTGAAGGCGACAGGGTATTACCGCCCCGAGGACATCGACATCGACACCAAGGCGCTGGCGGCGGGCAACGTCCGCTTCTGCGGGAACAACACCGGCCGGGACTCGTCACGCTACTTCGGCGAGGCGATCTGCTTCACCGACGGCACGGTCGCGGCCTCCGCGAGTGGCAACACCACGCCCGAGGTGAGCCTGCTGGTTCAGGGCTCGCAGGAGATCAACATGCCTGACAACATCGCCTACCAGGCCCGGCGAGGGAACTGGATCGTCCATGAGGACGGCAGCACCGTCGGCGCCCAGGGCGGCGACCGCAACAACGATCTGTGGAGCTGCCTGGACGACGGCCGGGACGACGACACCCTCTCCGACGGCTGTGTCCGGGTCGGAACGCTCAACGACCTGGATGCCGAATGGACCGGCGGGTTCTTCGACCCCAGCGGGAAGCACTTCTACGTCAGCGTCCAGCACAACTCGAGCGGGTTCGGGACGATCCTGGACATCACCGGCTGGCGCTGATCGCCTCAAGCGAGAGAGAAAGGGCCGCGTTTGCGGCCCTTTCTTCCTTCCCCCTTCCAAGACCTACGCTGTGGCCATGGCGCGGTTGTATGCGGCAACCGGGGACGGAATCGTCCGGTTCGACGAGGCGGACGGCGCATGGACGGTCGAGCGCTTCCTCGACGGCAGCGGAGCCCAGTGCCTCGCGGTCGATCCGCACGACCCCGACACGGTCTACGCCGGGCTACGGGAGCGGGGAGTGCAGCGGACACGCGACGGCGGGCGGACCTGGGTCGATTGCGCGCTGCCCGAGCCCGGGGTCTTCTCGCTCTCGGTCAGCGCCGCCGACAGCGCCGTCTACGCGGGCACCGAGCCGAGCCGCTTGTTTCGCAGCGAGCGATCGCGGCGAAAGCTGGCGCGAGTTGGAGGCGCTGCTCGAGCTGCCGTCGCGGTCGACCTGGAGTTTCCCGCCGCGGCCGTGGACGTCGCACGTCCGCTGGATCGCGCCGAGCCCGCACGACGGCGATCTGCTCCTCGTCGGGATCGAGCTGGGCGGCCTCATGCGCTCGAATGACGGCGGCGCTACCTGGGAGGATCACCGGCCGGGCGCTCAGCGGGACGTCCACTCAATCGCCTGGCACCCGCGCGCCCCCGACAGGGCGTACGAGGCGGGCGGCGGCGGAGCCGCGTTCAGCGAGGATGCGGGCGAGTCCTGGCAGCCGGCCGATGAGGGGCGCGACCGACACTACACCTGGTCGGTAGCCGTCGATCCCGACGATCCTGAGCTCTGGTACGTCTCGGCGAGCACAGGCCCCTTCGCGGCGCACGGCAGGGGCGAGCCACAGGCGCGGATCTACCGGCGCACCGCCGGCGAACAATGGCGCGAGCTCGCCGGCGGGCTGCCCGATCCGCTGCCGGCGATGCCCTACGCGCTCGTCGCCGCCGACGGCCGGCTCTTCGCCGGGCTCGCCGACGGTCAGATCTGGGAGAGCGGCGATCGGGGCGACCGCTGGCGCGTCGCCGCGACCGAAGGTGGCTCGATCACCCGTCTCCACGCGCTCGTCTACGCGAACGCCTGAACTACTCGGTCGTCGCTACCTCGGGCTGCTCGGCTTCAGAAACCGCGTCTCCTCGCTCAGCCGGTGCCCCCGGAGGGACTCGACCGGCCGCCCTGGCGGCTTCTTCCTCGAGCCGCGCCGCGATCGCACGGACGTCGTCGAGCACCTCGCGGCGCTCCTTCCACGTCGTCGCGATGTCCGCATGGAGCTCGCGTAATCGGGCCTCGGCCTCTTCCCGCACCGCCGCGACCTCTTCCCGCGTCCGTGCAAGGGTCTTCTCCGCCTCGGCCCTCGCTTTCCCGACGATCCCGTCGGCTTCTGCTTTCGCACTTGTCCGGATCTGCTCGGCCTCAGCCGTCGCGGTGCTCACCAGCTCTTCAGCCTCGATCTTCGAGCGCTCCGCCTCGGCCCTCGCTTCGGCAAGGACGCGGTCGGACTCGGTACTCGCGTTCAGGATGATCTCCGCCGCCTCAGCCTTCGCGCGGGCGGTGGCCTCCTCCGCCTCCTGACGTGCGCTGGCGATGATCTCCTCGGCCGTTTCCCGCGCCCGCTGGAGGATCGTGCTTGTCTGCTCGCCGACCTGCTCCAGCGCGTGCCTGACGGCCGCCCGCGGAGAGCTGGCGACCTGGAGCTCGGCGATCACGCGGTTCACTCGTCTGACGTAGGCGTCGACGGCCGTGCGGTCGTAGCCGCGGACCGAGCTCGGGAACGAGACGTCGCGGATCTCGTTCGGAGTGAGATCCTCGTCGGTCATAGCTTCGAGTATGACGGCATCAGGACGCCGTCGCCTCCGCCTTCCTGCCGGGGCTACTGAACAGCTCCTTCATCGTGCCGGGCGGCGGCTGCGCCGAGCACCGCTTACCCGACCGGCTCCCGCGGCCAGATGTCGCCTTCCGCGATCTCGAGCACGTTCCCTGCCGGATCCTCGAAATAGAACGAGCGGAGTCCAGTGTCCCACCCCGTTTCGTCGAGGATCTCGACGCCTCTGGCGGTCAGGTCCTCCTTCCAGCGGTCGTAGTCGCCCGGCGCGGCCAGAAAGCAGGCATGGCCCCGTCCGACAGCTCCGTGTGGAGGCGGCCAGTCCTGCACCGAAGACTCGTCCCGGTTGAAGAGCAAGAAGACGCCGGGGCCCACGCGATGGCCGACGCTGTCCTTCCGGAACGGCTCGAGCCCGAGCACTTCGCGGTAGAAGCGCCGAGTCTCGTCCTCGTTCTCGGTCGAGCAGTACAGGACCGTCTCGAGCACGCCGGCCAGGTCCATGGACCGATGTTGGCAGATGACGCTGGAACCTACGAGAGGGCGGCGCTTAGGACGTCCCCCACCACGAGCGCTGCCAGGTGAGGGACGCAAGGGCTGCCTGACCGGAGAGGCTCGGATGGAAGTAGTCGAGCTTGCTGACCTGGCCGGTGGTGAACTGGAAGTTGAACGCGGCGTTGTCGTCGAAGCGACAGAACGCGTACTCGCTGCAGACGTTGGCCAGCACCTGGTTGAACGCCTGCTCCCGCCCGAGCACGAACTGGCGATCCTGCTCGGTGTTCGTGGGTGAGAGCATCGATTGGCAGATCTGCGCCAGCGACCACACGAGCTGGGCGGCCAGGTTGTCGTGGAAGAGCTGCCAGAGCTTGTAGACGTTCGGGATGCTGCTCACGAAGACGTGCGAATCGGCCGGCAGCCCGGCGGCGAGCGCGCTCATCGTCGCTGCGAACTGGGCCTGGAAGTCGCTCACGCTCGTCATCGTCGAAGGCGAGCTCGTACACACGTCGTTCGCGCCCATCAAGACTGTGACGTAGCGCGCCTGCTGCGCGACGGCCGTCTGCGCCTGGCCGACAGCGTCGCGCACCCTCGCTCCCGCCCGGGCGTCGTTGAAGTTACGGCCCTGGATGCTCGGGTTCGAGGCGCGAACGCGTTCGTAGTGACTCTGGATCCCGTCGAAGGCACCGCCGCCGGTACTCCACGACTGTGCGGGATGGTCCCCGTACCAGCAGCACACGTCCGTGGCGCGGGAAATCGAGTCGCCGATAGCGGCGATACTGCCTGGAAGCGCCGGCTGAGCCGAAGCGGCGGGCGCCGCGCTCAGAGCCGCGGCGACGATGCCGAGAAGAAGCAACCTCCGGATCTGCATCGCAACCTCTGTCTTGCCGCCTACCCCGCATCCGAAACCGATCCGACCGCGGAGATAGCCTGTTCCCGTGGCCCTTTTGACGTCCCAGGTCGAGCGAGACTCGGAGGTCTTCGCGGCCCGCCGCGAGCGGATGGAGGGGCTCGTCGGCGAGCTTCGGGCGCGCACGTCGCAGGTGTCCCAGGGCGGCGGCGACAAGGCCGTCGAGCGCCATCGTTCACGAGGGAAGATGACTGCGCGCGAGCGGGTCGACCGGCTCGTCGATCCGGGCAGCGCCTTCCTCGAGCTCAGCGCCCTGGCCGCGTGGGACATGTACGGGGGCCAGGCCCCCTCGGCCGGAATCGTCACGGGCGTTGGCGTGGTTGAGGGGCAGGAGTGCGTGGTCGTGGCCAACGACGCCACGGTCAAGGGCGGCACGTACTTCCCGGTCACGGTCAAGAAGCACCTGCGCGCGCAGGAGATCGCCGAGCAGAACCGTCTGCCGTGCGTCTACCTCGTCGATTCGGGCGGTGCCTTTCTCCCCCTCCAGGCCGAGGTCTTCCCTGACCGGGAGCACTTCGGGCGCATCTTCTTCAACCAGGCGCGGATGTCGGCGAAAGGGATCCCGCAGATCGCCGCCGTCATGGGCTCTTGCACCGCGGGCGGCGCCTATGTCCCCGCCATGAGCGACGAGACGGTCATCGTGCGGGGGACGGGAACGATCTTCATCGGCGGCCCACCGCTCGTGAAGGCGGCGACCGGACAGGACGTGACCGCCGAGGAGCTCGGCGGCGCCGACGTCCACACCCGCCGCTCGGGCGTCGCCGACCACTACGCGACGAGCGACGAGCACGCGCTGGCGATCGTCCGGTCCATCGTGCGCAACCTCAACCGGCGCAAGGACACGCCCTGGGACGTCGCGCCGCCGGAGGATCCGGTCGCCGATCCGTCCGAGCTCTACGGCCTGATCCCCGAGGACTTCCGGCAGCAGGTCGATCCCCGGGAGCTGATCGCGAGGATCGTCGACGGCAGCCGCTTCCACGAGTTCAAGGAGCTCTACGGCGAGACGCTCGTCTGCGGCTTCGCGCGGATCGCGGGCTATCCCGTTGGCATCCTGGCCAACAACGGCGTGCTCTTCGCGCAGTCATCGCAGAAGGGCGCCCACTTCATCGAGCTCGCCGCCAAGCGCCGCGTACCGCTTGTCTATCTCCAGAACATCACCGGGTTCATGGTCGGAACCGAGTACGAGGCCGGCGGGATCGCGCGCGACGGCGCCAAGCTCGTCATGGCGACAGCGTGTGCCGACGTCCCCAAGTTCACGGTGGTGACCGGCGGCTCGTTCGGCGCCGGCAACTACGCGATGTGCGGACGGGCCTACGGGCCGCGCCAGCTCTGGATGTGGCCCAACGCGCGGATCTCGGTGATGGGGGGCGAGCAAGCCGCGACGGTCTTGACGATGGTCGGAGACGCCGACCCCGAGGAGATCCAGGCGAAGTACGAAGCCGAGGGCAACCCGTACTACTCGACGGCGCGGCTGTGGGATGACGGGATCATCGATCCGCTCGACACCCGCCGGGTGCTGGCCCTCGGGATCTCGGCCGCGCTGAACGCTCCGATCCCGGAGAGCCAGTTCGGCATCTTCAGGATGTAGGCGGCGCTACGGGCGGTACTGCTCGTCGATGCCAGTGACGCGTCCGTCCCGGATCGTCAGCCAGTACTGGGACGCGGAGCCGCGGTAGGGCTCGGAGTACGTTCTCCCTCCGCGGCCTCTGAAGGAGTCGAGGAAGTCCTGCAGCTTGCCGGGCTGGCCGTCCCGGCACACCGGGCACCGCGTCGCCGTGATCTCGGCATCCGGGGCGATCTTCAAGACCCGCTCGTCACGGATCGTGTTTCGCATGTAGTAGTCGTTCGGAACCTTCTCACCGTCGGTGACAGCCCCGTCGGCCTCTGCGGCCTTCTGAGCCGCGTCGCCCGTCAGCCACTCGGCCTCGTCGAAGACGAGCGTTGGCGGGTTGGCCCGTGTGTCGACGTCGCGGATGAAGCCGAACTGCTCGATCGCGTTGCTCTTCGCGGCCTCGTCCGAATCCGAGCTGCCGCAGCCGGCGAGAGTGAGGAGGAGCAAGCAAGAGGCCGCAATGGCTCGACGGGCCATCGATGCAGAGAATAGAGGCGAGAAGTGCCCGGCGAAAATCAGATTCGGAGGAGGTCGAGGTGGGCTACACATACGTCGACGTCGATTCGCTCGAAGGCGAAGGCCCGGGCGGCATGGTGCGGAAGACACGCAGGGCGACCGGGGCGCGGGCCTTCGGGTTCAACTACTTCACGATCCCGCCCGGGGTCGTCGGAAGGCAGCATGACCACACCGACTCCAACCAGGAGGAGGTCTACTTCGTCGTCAAAGGCGGCGGAACGATGCGCATCGACGGGGACGAGCTCGAGCTCGTGCCGGGACGATTCGTGCGGGTCGATCCCGAGTCGACGAGGGTTCCGATCGCAGGCGACGAGGGACTCGAGCTCGTCACGTTCGGCGCGCCGCTCGAAGGCACGTACGAGCCGCCGGACTGGGGTTAGGCTCTCCACCATGCACACGATCGAACTGACTGAGGACGAGTTGCGGCTCGTGCGGAGCGCGCTTCACGCCTTCCTCGACGACTTCGGTCACGAAGAGGCCGACGTCCTGCGTCTCATCAAGCAGGTCCTGGCGAAGCTGCCCGAGCCCGACTAGCCGTCTACTCTCTCCCCGTGCCTCTCTTCCGCCGGAAGAAGGACTCGAGGCTTCACGCGATCGGGGAGGCGGAAGCCTACGGGCGCTCCTACGGACAGCACACCGGGGACGTCAGGGTCCTGAAGCCCGAGCGGCGGACACCGCGGCGGCAGCTGAAAATTACGGGCGAGGCGCTGCGAACTGCCTTTCTCGAACGGCTGAACAAGCGTGCCTCGCACGACAAGCCGGACGGGCCGGACGGGTGATCGTCCGTCTCGTGATCTGGAACCTCGCCGACTCGAAGACGACGATCGAGGAGCTCCGACGGTATCTCCGCGACGAGTCCGTGGATCTCTTCGAGGAGGTGGAAGGACTTCGGTTCAAGGCGTGGATCTCCGACGAGGCGACGGACCGCTGGGGCGCGATCTACCTCTGGGAGTCGGACGAGGCGGCCAGGCAGGTCGTCCCGAGCAGGGCCCGCGAGCTGATCGGCAAGGATCCCGACATCGGCGAGGAGTTCGACGTCGAGGCGACGATCGAGGGCCGCTTCGAGATCGAGGAGCTCTCGCGCCAGGGCCTCGCCTTCGAGCCGTAGTCAGAGAATCACGGTCTCGGGAAACACGGCGCCTTCGGCAAAGCGCTCGAGGCGGTACGGAGAGAGGTCGAACGACGAGTCGCCGGTGAGGAGCTCCTCGCCGACCGCGGCGCCCACGGCCGGCGACTGCATGAACCCGTGGCCCGAGAAGCCGCACGCGGCGTAGACGCCGTCCTCGACCCAGCCGATGATCGGATGGGCGTCCGGGGTCATGTCGTAGAGGCCGGCCCAGGCCCGCGCCACTCCAACCCCGGCTGCGGACGGGTAGCGATCCGCAAGGCGCTCGAGCCAGTCGAGGACCAGGGCCTCGTCGACGGCCTCCTCCGTCCCCCAGCGGAGGCTCGGCTCCGGCATAGCGAGGCGCAGTCCCTCCCCCACGCGGCGGAAGTGAAAGCCGTTCTCGCTCTCGATGATCATCGGCAGATCCGCCGGGAGCCCTGCGACGGGCTCGGTGTCGACCAGCTGGCGGACGAGCGGCCGGATCGGCACATCGACAAGCTCCGGAGACGTTGCCCCGCAGGCGACGACGAGCACGTCCCGGTCGAGCTCACGCGCGTCCGTTCCTTCGAGCAGTTGCGCGCCGCGAGCGCTCGCTTCGCCGACGAGATGCCGCGTGACCGCCGTGGGATCGGCAACGCCGTCCTCGCGGCAGATCAGCGCGCCGAGGACGTCGTCCGTACGAAGGCCGTCGACCACCGAGGGGTCGACATCCTCGACGGGGACGCCGAAGTCGAGCTGAACGCGTTTCCGGTACTCGAGCTCCGCGACGCCCGCGTCAGTGGTCGCGAGGAAGAGGTAGCCGACCTGCTCGAACAGGGGCGCGCCGAGCTCGGCGAAGAACCGGACGCTCGCCTGCGCGAGCCGCACCTCAGGTTCGGTCGTGAACTGCTGGCGCACGCCGCCCATCGCCTTGCCCGTGGCGCCGGAGGCGACTTCGGCGCGGTCGCAGAGGATCACCTCGTCGTGCGTCCCGCGCAGAACGAGGTGGTACGCGATCGACGCGCCGATGGCTCCCGCGCCGGCTACAACGATTCGAGCCACTGCTCCAGGTCGGCGCGTTCCTCCGGCGTGAGCGTCCGAAGCGGCGCGCGGACGTCTTCCCGGACGGGGACGCCGCGCAGGCCGAGGATGGCCTTGAGGGCGGCCTGGAACGGGAAACGTTCGAGCGCGGCCCGCTTCTCTGCTCCTCCCTCCGGAAACGCCGCTGCGAGCCCGGAGACGCTTCCCGCCGCCCCGCGTTCGAGGCCGCGATCGACGAGCGACTCCGCGCCGATGAAGACGTCCAGGCCCTCGATCAGGTACGGCTCGACTTCCTCGAACGGCCGGTCCGAGACCTTGAGGCCGGCGACCCGGTCCCCGAGCCGCTCGATCACGGACAGCGGGATCGAGTATCCGGTACGCGCTTTGAACTCGTAGAGGTAGAACGGCGTCGGTCCGGCCGCCTCGGCCGCGGCCGCGAAATGGCGGTAGAGCGCCTCCTCGTCGAAGGCGTAGTACGGCGGGCCGATGACCGCGACGGCGTCTGCCCCGACGGCGCGGGCGTGGCGTGTCAGCTCGACGGTGTCGGCGGTTGTCTGGGCGCCGGCGTGGACTGCAACCTGGAACCTGCTGTCGGCTGCGGCAACGAACGCTTCTGCGGCGCGCTTGCGCTCATCGGTCGAGAGCAGGATCCCCTCCCCGGTGGTGCCGAGCGCGAGAAGCCCGTCCAGCCCTCCGTTCACGAGGAAGTCGACGTACGGGGGGAATGCCTCCTCGTCGAGGGCGGCGCCGCCGTCCCTGAGCGGCGTCACAGCTGCTGCGAGTGTCCCGCTGAGCACGTTCCGACTCTAAGCTCCCCGGCCATGCCGGGACTCAAGGTCGGTCGCGACGGGCCGGTGCTCCGCGTCACGCTGGCGAAGCCCGAGCGTCGGAACGCCTTCGACGCGGAGCTGATCCGCGAGCTGCACGAGGCGTTCTCGGACGTCGGCGATGCGCGCGCCGTGGTGCTTTCCGGCGAAGGCCCGAGCTTCTGCGCGGGCGCCGACGTCGAGTGGCAGCGCTCGTCCATCGACCTCTCCTACGACGAGAACGTCGAGGACGCCCTGCGGCTTTACCGGATGCTGGAGGCGATCGACACGTGTCCGGCGCCGGTCGTCGCCCGCATTCAGGGCTTTGCGCTCGGAGGCGGTTCGGGTCTTGCAGCCTGCGCGGACGTCGCGATTGCCGGCGAGGACGCCGTGTTCGGCTTCTCCGAGGTCAAGCTCGGGATCATCCCGGCGGTCATCTCGCCGTTCGTGCTGCCGCGGATCGGCGCGGCTGCGCGGCGCTACTTCTTGACCGGGGAGCGTTTCGACGCGCAGACGGCGCTACGGATCGGGCTCGTGAGCGAGGTGACGGACGACCTCGACGGCGCGGTGGAACGCGTCGCCGGCGAGCTCCTGACGTCCGGTCCCGAGGCTGCACGCGAGGCGAAACGGCTCGTCCGAGAGCGGCCCGGCGGCGAAGAGGCCGCGCAGATCGCGGCGCGACTCCGCTCGGGCGAAGAGGGTCAGGAAGGACTGCGCGCGTTCCTGGAACGCCGGAAGCCGTCCTGGCTGGAGTGAGGCCTGGCCGACGGCTGCTGCTGCTCGTCGGCGGCACCGTGTTCGTCGACACGATGTTCTTCGCGGCGCTCACGCCGCTACTGCCCGAGTACGCAGACGAGTTCAACCTCTCGAAGGCGGGCGCCGGTGTGCTTGCCGCTGCCTACCCCGCCGGCGCGCTGGTAGGCGGCCTCCCGGGCGGGCTCGCAACGGCGCGCCTCGGCGCTCGCCCGACTGCCGTCGCCGGACTGCTGCTGATCGCGGTCACGACCTTCGTCTTCGCCAATGGCGACTCCATCCTCGTCCTCGACCTGTCCCGGTTCGCCCAGGGTGTCGGCAGCGCGTTCGCCTGGACGGCGGGGCTCACCTGGCTGATCAGCGAGACGCCGTCGGATCGACGTGGCCAGACGATCGGCACTGCGATGGCGGCCGCGATCGTCGGAGCGCTGTTCGGGCCTGTGCTCGGCGGCGTCGCGTCGGTCGTCGGCCAGCCGGCCGCGTTTGGCACGGCGGCGCTCTTTGCAGTGGGTCTCGCCGGCTGGGCGCTCTCGACGCACGCTCCGCCGCCGTCGGCCCCGCAGCCGCTCAGGCTCCTCTTCACGGCCCTGCGGAACAGACGGATCGTGCTGGGGATCTGGTTCGTTGCGCTGCCGGCCCTTCTCTTCGGAACGCTCTCCGTGCTCGCCCCGCTTCGCCTCGAGGAGCTCGGGTTCTCCGCCGTCGCGATCGGAGCGCTCTGGCTCGGAACCGCGGGGGTCGAGGCGGCGGCGAACCCGTGGCTCGGCCGAATCTCCGACCGGATCGGGCGAATTCGGCCGATGGAGGTCGGGGTCGTCGCGTCGGCGGTCGTCGCGGCGCTCCTGCCCTGGCCCGGGGTCGCGGCGCTCCTGGCGGCGCTCGTCGTTGCTGCCGGGCTCGCGTTCGGGAGCTTCTGGACGCCGGCCATGTCCCTCCTTGCGGACGAGGCCGAGCATCGAGGCCTCGACTACGCCTACGCGTTCGCCCTCATCAACCTCGCGTGGGCGCCGGGCCAGGCGATCGGGTCGTCAGGGAGCGGTGCGCTCGCGCACTTGACCTCCGACGCCGTGCCCTATCTGTTGCTCTCGGGCATCTGCCTGCTTACGTTCGTGGTGCTGTGGAGATCCGCAAGCTCCTCGTAGCGAATCGGGGCGAGATCGCGCTCCGCGTCTTTCGCACGTGCCGCGAGCTCGGGATCGGCACCGTGGCCGTGGCCGCGCCCGACGACCGGGGCTCACTCCATGCCCGCTCGGCCGACGAGACGGTCGAGATCACGTCGTACCTCCACTCGGAGGAGCACATCGGTGCGGCGAAGGAGACCGGAGCTGACGCGGTCCATCCCGGATACGGCTTCCTCGCCGAGAATCCGGGGTTCGCTGCCGCCGTGGAAGCCGCCGAGCTCGCGTTCGTCGGGCCGACCGCCGAGGCTCTTCGCCTGGGCGGAGACAAGCTCGAGGCGAAGCGGATCGCGGAGGGAGCCGGCGTCCCCGTCGTCCCGACCGGCGATCCCGAGGAGATCGGCTACCCGGTGATCGCCAAGGCGGCCGCTGGCGGCGGTGGCCGCGGGATGCGGGTGGTGCGGGAGGCGGCAGAGCTGGACGACGCGCTGGCGGCCGCACGCCGCGAGGCGAAGGCGGCGTTCGGCGACGACCGCATCTTCTTCGAGCGCTACGTCGAGCGGCCGCGCCATGTCGAGATCCAGTTGCTCGCCGACGGCCAGGGTGCGGTCGTCGCCCTCGGCGAGCGCGAGTGCTCGATCCAGCGGCGGCATCAGAAGGTGCTGGAGGAGTCACCGTCTCCCGCGCTCGACCCTGCCTTGCGGACGGCGATGAGCGAGGCGGCAGTGCGCTTCGCGAAAGCGATCGGCTACAGAAGCGCCGGCACGGCGGAGTTCCTGCTCGTGGGGCGGGACTTCTACTTGCTGGAGCTGAACGGGCGCATCCAGGTCGAGCACCCGGTCACGGAGCTCGTCACGGGCGTCGACCTCGTCGCGGAGCAACTTCGGATCGCAAGCGGCGGGCCCTTGGACGCAAGTTACAACTTGTTACTAAGTGGTCACGCGGTGGAGGTGCGGCTCTACGCGGAAGACCCCCGGTCGTTCCTGCCGCAGACCGGCCGGATCGAGCGCCTGCGCCTTCCGCACGGGATCCGCGTCGATGCCGGAGTCGAGGAGGGCGACGAGGTCGGGCGTCGCCTACGACCCGATGATCGCGAAGCTGATCGCCCACGGGCCGACGCGGGACGAGGCGCTCGCGCGCTTGCGCGACGCGCTTGCCGAGACCGAGGTGGCGGGCGTCACGACGAACCTGCCGTTTCTTCGCTGGCTCGTCTCGCATCCTGCCGTCCTCGAAGGACGAACGACGACGGCGTTCCTGACCGACTATCCCCCGCTCTCGGAGCCGCCGCTCCGGCTGCCGCAAGGGCCATGGGACGGCGCGTGGCGACTGAACCTGCCCTCCCCTCTCCCCCAGTCGCCGCCGGACGTGGACGCAGCGGCACACGCCGGGCAGACGGGCGACGGCGCCGAGCGAAGCGCGCTCACCGCACCGATGCCGGGAACGGTCATCCGGGTGCTCGCGAAGGCCGGCGAACGCGTGGCCCACCGCCAGCCGCTGCTCGTCCTCGAGGCGATGAAGATGGAGACGCCGCTCGTGTCGCCGTTCGACGCCGTCGTCAAGGCCGTTCACGTCGCCGAGGGCGACCGCGTCGCCGGCGGCGCGCTGCTCGTCGAGCTCGAGGAGTGATCAACCGCGCGCGTCCGGCGCGTAGGCGGTGTACGACTTGGGAGTGATGAGTGTATGCCGTCCGCCGTCCGCCGAGACGACGCCGATCCGTGACCACTTGGCGTACTCCGGGGCGGTATCGCTGACGGAGCTGATGAAGAAGAACCGCGGGCACCGTCGGGCGACCAGCTCGGGGTCAAGGCTCCATCATCCTGAAAGTGCGTCCCAATAGCCGCCGTCCGTGACGAATCGCCTGCCCGTCCCGTCTGCGCCGACGGCGTAGATCTTCACCTGGTGGCCTCTGCTCGGCGAGCACGTGGATGACCCCCCTTCCTCCAGCTCGTAGGCGATGCGCGAGCCGTCCGGCGACCACGACGGCTCAGAAGCCCGGTGGCCAAAGCAGCCTTCGTCCGCCGCGCTCTCGTCCGTGATCTTCCGGATACGGCCGTCGGCGACTCGGACGGCGTGAATGTCTCTGGGCATCGCCAAGACAGGCTGGGTCCGTGAAAAGGCGATCTCGTCGGCACGAGGCGACCAATCCGGGTCCGCGTCGGTCTCGGGCCCTGAGGTGAGTTGCGCCGGCGGCGAGCCGTCGAGCGCGGCGACCCAGATGTCTCCGGCCCGCTCGACCGCGATCCGCGTGCCGTCGGGCGACCACGTAGGGCTGCCCGCGTCAGCGACGGCCCGCCGTGCACCGCCGCCGTCCGAGCCGATCACCCAGACATCCGAAGCCTTGCCTCGAGCTCGGGAGTAAGCGACGAGACGCCCGTCGGGAGACCACGCTGGGTCGAACTCCCCCACGCCGTTCACGGTCAATGCTCGAGCTCCCGACCCGTCTTCCCGGACGAAGTGGAGGTCGAGGTCGCCGGGATCTCTCCGAAGGCCGACGTAGACGATGCGGTTCGGCCCGAGCCACGCCGGGCTGCTCTCCGGGGAGAACCGACGGACCTCGCGAACAAGCCGCCGCGTCTTCCTCCGTGCCGCCTCGGCGACGACCAACTGCTCACCCGAGCGAAGCACCAGCCGGCGCGAGTCGGGCGACCAGACGGGCGGACCCGAGATCGGCGGGTGCGTTGCGACCACTCGGGCGGCGCCGCCGTCCTCGTGAATCCACAGGCTGTGTTTCTCGTCCACGGCGAGCCGTCGTCCGTTCGGCGACCAGAGCGGTATGCCACCACCGCGGTGAACGTTCCGGAGGGTTTCGCCGCGCAGCTCGATCGTCCGCACCACGGCCCGTTCGCCCGGGACCTGCGCCCGAAACGCGATTCGCCCGCCGTCCGGCGCCCAGTCCGGCGACGATGGGACGCCCCGGCCGGTCGAGAGCGGGCGGATGTGCCCGCTTCGGAGGTCGAGGATGACGAGAGGGTGGCGCCTGCGCCGCGAGGCGACGATCGCCAGCTTCCGATCGTCGGGCGACCAGGCGAGGGAGCTGCCGGGGACGACATCCGGTGCGTCGGCGATGCGACGTGCCACACGTCGCAGCCCCCGGCCGTTCGCGCGGACGACGTAGACCGAGAGCCGTCCGCGATCGCGTCCGAGATAGGCGATTCGGCGGCCGTCATGCGACCACGCGAAGCGCTCGTTGGCCTCACCGACCCGGTGAGCGATCCGGCGCGGCGAGCCGCCTGGTCGAACCACGTAGAGATTGCTGACGTCATCGACGTACGCGAACGACCGGCCGTCGGGCGACCACACTTCATCCTCCGTCCGGTTCGACACGACGATGCCGACCCGCGTCGAGCGCCCGCGAGTGAGGTCAAAGGCGCGTACCTCGGTCGGGATCAGCGTCGCCGTCCGGTTGCTGGCAAAGACGATCAACCCTGGCTCCTGCCGGCGCCCGGCGCTCGCCGCAGAGACCGAAAGCGCGGCCAGGAGCACCACGAGCCCGACGAGTTTCACAATCGAAAACGGTAGGGCTGTGGTGTGAAGCCGGTGTTAGCGCGGCCCTAAAAGAGCTTCTGCAACTTCATCGCCGCGCCCATGTCGCCCTTGATCTTGAGCTTCCCCGTCATGTAGGCGGTCGTGGCGTTCATGTCGCCGGAGGCGATCTGCTCGAAGGTCTCCTCCGAGGCCGAGATCGTGGCGTCGGCGTCGCCGCCGCCCTCCGCCACCGAGACGCTTCCGTCCTGGACATCCACCTTCCACGTCCCAGCACCGTCGATTTCGAACACGTACGAGTTGGTCATACCGGCCGTCTTGGAGGGGTCGATCCTGCCCTCCAGGCTCTCGAAGAACTCACGCGCGGTCATGCTCTCCTCTCTTGGTCGCCAAAAGCGCGGCGAGCCTACACCACAGGCTCCGGAGCCAAGCGGCGCGACCCGCGCGGTGACGGGAGGAGCAGCCCGGGAAGAATCGCGAGCGCCGGGATGACCGCACATGCGTACATGGCCGTCTCGAGGTCGACCGCATCCGCCACGGCGCCCAGGACCAAGGCCGCGATGCCTCCGAGCCCGATCGAGAAGCCGATGGAGATGCCCGACGCGAGCCCGATGCGACTCGGCAGGTACTCCTGGCTCATCACGCCGGTCAAGCCGAACGTGCTGACGACGCAGACGCCGACGAGCGCGAGGGCCGCGGCGCCGATCGCACCGCCCACAGCGACGAAGGTCACGACGAGCGGCGGCGTCGCGACGATGGTCGCGAGCAGAACGGGTCGGCGCCCGATCCGGTCGGCCAGCGGGCCCGCTGCAAGCGTGCCGATCCCGCCCGCGAAGAGCATCAGGGCGAGGAGGCCGTTGCCGTACTTCTCGGAATGGCCGAGCGAGACGGCCCAGAGCGGGACGAACGTCAGCAGCCCGAACCAGCCGGCGCTGCGCAGCGCGATGACCGCCAGCAGCAGCGCGAGCGCACCCGGGCGGTCCTCTCCCGAGGCCGCTCGCGCCCGGAGCTTCTCCGGCGCAAAGCCCTCGAGGTACCCCATTGCGGCGACCAGCATTCCCGCGACGATGAGCGCGGGAATCGCGAGCAGGATGCCGCCCCAGCGGCCGAGTGTGAGGAGCACCGGCGCCGCCGTGAGCGCTCCGATCGCGACGCCGAGGTTTCCGCCGATCGAGAAGAGGGACATCCCACTCGCCCGGCGTGAGCCGCTCACGTAGGCGGCGAACTTGGAGCCCTCGGGATGGTAGGCGGCGGTGCCGAGCCCCGAGACCGTGACGAAGAGGAGACAGAGCCCGTAGCTCGACGAAGCGGCGGCGAGCGCCATGCCCGTCCCGGCCAGGAGCACCCCGGCGGGCAGGAGCCAGAGGGCGCCGCGGCGATCCGACCAAAGGCCGAAAGCCGGCTGGATGATCGACGACGCAAGCGCCGAGACCAGCATCAGCGCCCCGACCTGGGTGTAGTTGAGATCGAAGCGCGTGACGAGGAACGGGAGCAGCGCGGGCAGCATCCCGTTCGAGAAATCCGTCGCAAAGTGGCCGGCCGAGAGCGCCGTGATCGCCCGGCTGTCGATCTGCCGCGCCACGAAACCACCCTAGTGCCCCATCCAGCAATACATGCCGGCTTCTGGCCCGCGATCACGCGGCGCCAGAGCCCACCCTCCTCCTCACCAAGGTCTTCAGACCTTGGCTCGTCGGAGTGCGAACTCTGGCTTGGTGCTCGCGACCCAGAAGGGCGGCGGCATTACTGGAAGGGGCACCAGCCGGGTGGTCGTTCGGACAATGAGAGCTAGGCCGCTTCGGCCGCTTCGGCCGTCTTGGGACGATGGTGGCGGTCGATCAGCGCGTAGGAGAGATCCTGGTGAGCGCGGACGAGCTCGAGCCGGTTGTGCTCGAGCAGCGCGGACTTCGCGCCGCCGGCCCGCATTGATTGCCGCTCGAGCACGAGATCGGCGATGTGGCTCACGAGCTCCTCGACGCTCGCGAGCGCGTCGCTCTGCAGGGGGAGAGTTGTCATGTCGTCAGTGTGTATCGGCACGGTCAGTAATTCGTTAAGCACCGGAAAAGAGTTTTCTAAGCCGACACACAATCTCCTCGGATAGCATCGCGCGGCCCATGCAGGTCGCTGCCGCGTCGGATCTGTCCACCGCCGGCGCGGATGTCGTCGGAGTCGCCACGGCGAACGATGCGCCCGCCGTCCTCGGTGAGCTCCAGGCTCCCGTGTCGGAGCTGCTCCGTGGCGAGGGATTCCGACCGGATGCCGGAGCGGCCACGCTCCTCCACCTCGACGGCAGGCGGATCGCGGTCGCCGGGCTCGGCGACGAGATCGACGCTGACGCGGTCCGCTCGGCCGCGGCGGCGGTGGCCCGGCTCCTCCAGCGCGTGGGCGGCTCGCTCGCGTGGCTCCTCGACGAGTCCCAGCCGCTTGCGGTCGAAGAGCAGGCGCGGGCGGTGGTCGAGGGCATCGTGCTCGGGGGTTACGACCCAGGGCGCTGGAAGTCGAGCGGCGACAGGCCGGCCTCCGTCGAGCGGCTCGTGTTCGTCGGCTCCGAAGCAGTCGCCGAGACCGCGCGGCAGCACGCGACGGTCGCCGCGTGGGCCAACCGGGCCCGGGATCTCGTCAACGAGCCCCCGAACGAGCTCACGCCCGAGCGCATGGCCGAGCACGCCGAGGAGACCGCCTCGGGCCTCGAACACCTGAGCGCCGAGTCCTGGGGGCCGGAGCGCCTGGCCGAGCTCGGAATGGGCGCCTTCGGTGCCGTTGGCCAGGGGAGCGACAACCCGCCGCGGCTGATCGTGCTGCGGTACGAGCCGCCCGGGGCGCGTGCTGACGTCCTGCTCGGGCTCGTCGGCAAGACCGTCACCTTCGACACGGGCGGGATCTCGATCAAGCCGGCGCTCTACATGGAGGACATGAAGGGCGACATGGCCGGCGGCGGCGCCGTGCTCGCCGGGATCGGCGCGATCGCCGAGCTCGGCCTCCCGCTCCGCGTCCTCGCCGTTCTCGGCGCGGCCGAGAACATGCCGGGTGGAGGCTCCTATCGGCCGGGCGACATCCTCCGGGCGATGAACGGCAAGACGATCGAGGTGGTCAACACGGACGCCGAGGGCCGCCTCGTGCTGGCCGACGTCCTCTGGTACGCCCGGACCGAGGGCGCGACGCATATCGTCGACTTCGCGACGCTCACCGGGGTCATGAACAAGGCGCTCGGTGATCTCTACACGGGCGTCTTCGCCAATGACGACGCCTGGCGCGACCAGGTCGTCGCAGCCGGCAACCGGGCCGGCGACCACGCGTGGGGTTGGCCGATGCATCGGCGCTACCGGCGACTCATCGACTCGACGTTCGCCGACATGAAGAACCAGTCGATCCGCGGCCAGGCGTCGCCGGTCTACGCCGCCGAGTTCCTCAAGGAGTTCGTCGGGGACGGGCCCTGGGCGCACATCGACATGGCCGGCCCGGGCTTCCTGAGGTGGACTCGCCCCGACTACTTTCACGTTCCGGGCGGATCCGGCTACGGCGTGAGGCTGATCGTGGAGCTCGCACGGTCACTGGTGTGACGCCGAACTACGACCTCTCGGAGGAGCACGAGCTCGTCCGCCGAACCGTGCGCGACTTCGCCGAGCAGCGAGTCGCACCAGTCGCCGAGGAGCTCGACCGGGAGCACCGGTTCCCCTACGAGCTGGTCGCCGAGCTCGCCGAGCTCGGGCTGATGGGGATGACGATCCCGGAGGAATACGGCGGGGCCGGCGCCGACACGCTCTCGTATGCCATCGCCGTCGAGGAGCTGACTCGCGTGGACTCGTCCGTCGCGATCACCGTGGCGGCCCACCACTCGCTCGGGACGCTGCCGATCTTCCTGTTCGGAACCGAGGAGCAGAAGCGCGAGTGGCTGCCGCAGCTGGCGTCGGGCGAGAAGTTGGCCGCGTTCGGCCTGACGGAGCCGGAGGCCGGGTCCGACGCCGGCGCGACCCGTACACGCGCGGAGCTTCGGGACGGCGAGTGGGTGATCAACGGCTCGAAGATGTTCATCACGAACGCCGGAACCGACATCACGGCGTGCGTAACGATCACGGCGCTCACCGGCGAGGACGAGATCTCGAACATCATCGTCCCGAACGGCGCGCCCGGCTACGAGATCGCGCCGCCGATGCGGAAGGTCGGCTGGCGCGCCTCCGACACGCGTGAGCTGTCCTTTCGGGACGTGCGCGTGCCGGAAAAAAACCTGCTCGGCCCGCGCGGGAAAGGGTTCCAGCAGTTCCTGGAGATCCTCGACGGCGGACGGATCTCCGTCGCGGCCATGGGCGTCGGGCTCGCGCAGGGCGCGTACGACCTCGCCTTCCAGTACGCGAATGAGCGCCGCCAGTTCGGGAGGCCGATCGCCGAGTTCCAGGCCGTGCAGTTCGCCCTTGCGGACATGGCCACGGAGATCGAAGCCGGCCGCGGACTGGTCTACAAGGTCGCGTGGCTCAAGGATCAAGGGAGGCCGTTCGCGAAGGAGGCGGCGATGGCCAAGCTCTACACGGGCGAGCTCTCCAACCGCGCCGCGAACGCCGCGCTCCAGATCCACGGCGGGTACGGCTTCATGGACGAGTTCCCGATCTCGAGGCTCTATCGCGACCAAAAGATCCTCGAGATTGGGGAGGGCACGAACGAAGTCCAGAGAATGGTGATCGCGAAACACCTCGGGCTCTGATTTAGCGCGATCAGGCCTCAGTGTTAGTGTGATCGGGACATGCTCTTCCGCCAGTTCGTCGACGACGACCTGGGCTGTGCGTCCTATCTCGTAGGAGACGAAGACTCGGGAGAGGCGGTCGTCGTCGACCCGGCCTACGCCGTCGAGCAGTATCTCGAGCAGGCGGAGCGGGACGGCGTCCGGATCGCCCGCGTGCTCGAGACGCACACCCACGCCGACCACGTCTCCGGCCACGGCCGGCTGGCGCTCGAGCACGGCGTGCCGGTCTCCATTCACCCAGCCGCCGAGCCCGAGTATCCGTTCGACCCGCTGGAAGACGGCGCGGCGATCGAGCTCGGCCCGGTCTGCCTCCGCGTCGTCCATACGCCCGGCCACAGGCCGGAGCACTGCTGCTTCGAGGTGATCGACCGAGAGCGCGGCGACGAGCCGTGGCTCACGCTGACCGGCGACTCGCTGTTCGTCGGAGACGCCGCCCGGCCCGATCTCGCCTCCGAGGCAACCGAGGGCGCCCACGGCCTCTACGAAGCCTGCAGCGGCTGCTGCAGCTCGACGACGGCGTCGAGATCTATCCAGGACACGTCTCCGGCTCGCTCTGCGGAACCGGCATGAGCTCGAAGGCGTCGTCGACGATCGGGTTCGAGCGTCGCTTCAACCAGAAGCTGCGAATGACGGACGAGGACGAGTTCGTCGCCGAGGCGATCAAGACAGGCG
This sequence comes from uncultured Actinomycetes bacterium, assembly GCA_963842235.1. Lineage (GTDB taxonomy): Bacteria > Actinomycetota > Thermoleophilia > Gaiellales > Gaiellaceae > JACDAN01. The sequence continues at coordinate 1,208,509 of CAWJFT010000001.1, forward strand.
TCCGGCCGCCGAACATGGATCGAATCGTCGAGCTGAACCGCGGGCCGTTCGTCGGCTCTCCCGACCCGCTCCAGCGGCTGAACGGCGGCTCCGGAGCGGTCCTCGACGTCCGTTCTGCGGATGACTTCGCCGCCGGCCACGCGCGTGGCGCGCTCAGCGTGCCGGTCGAGGGCGGCAACTTCGGGACGAAAGCCGCCTTCATCCTGCCGCCGGACGAGCGGGTCGTCATCCACGCAGGCAGCGCCCAGGAGGCCCAGCGTGCAGCCAAGGGCTTGAGAGCGGTGGGAATCTTCGATCTGGCCGGATACCTCGTCGGCCCGCCGAGCGAGGAGCTCACCGCGCCCGTCGAGCTGGACGAGCTTCGGGACCTCGTCGAGACCGGCGCCGTCGAGGTGCTCGACGTCCGGGAGCCGCACGAGCGGGACGAGGGCTACATCCCGGGCAGCCGGAACATCCCGTACCGCCTCGTCCGGGAATGGGCCGACGACCTCCAGGGCGGCCGGCCCGTCGTCACGATCTGTTCCAGCGGCCCCCGCGCAGGGGTGGCCGCCAGCGTGCTGGCAGCGTCCGGCGTGGACGCGAGACCCGTGCTCCACGGCGGCGTTCCGGACTGGGACGGGGAGACCGTCAGCTTCAGGCGCTGCGGCTCTTAGCGGTCAGCGACTCCGCCTCGTCCACAAAGGCCGAGGCTCCGGCTTCCCGGAAGAACTCGATCGCGGACGAGAGATCAGCGGTTAGCCCTTCGTTCGCGGCGACGAGCTGCGCGTCCGCCTCGAAGACTCTGGCCCCCATCTGATGAAAGATGGCAACGGCGGCCAGGGGGTCGCCTCGACCGAGCGCTAGCCCGGCGTCGCGCCATGGAGTCGGCGTCGGCACGCTTTCGGCGACGGCCTCGAGCTCACCGCGCCGGCCGAGTGCCGAAAGGGCAACAGCAAGGTCCCAAAACCAGTCGTGCGAGATGTTCAGGCGTGCTCGGCTGCAGACGTCGACGATCTCGGCCACAAGCGGGTCCACGCCAGGCTCTCCCGTGGACCACAGCATGCGAATGTGGAAGGCAAGCGCAGGTATGAGGACCTGCGGATCGGCTGCGCCGCGCGACAGCTGGAGGCAAGTTGCACTCTCATCGACCGCACCGGCAGCGTCGCCCCGGCCCAGCAGAACTCGGGCGCGACAGGCCCGCCAGGTCGACTCGAGGTAATGGCCGCCTTGTGCCTGCGCATCCGCGATCCAGCGATCGGCTATCTCCGTCATCTCGTCCCAGCGCCCCTCGATGTACAAGAGCCTGACCAACTGGCTGTCGTGCCAGCGGAGCCAGTCGACACCCGCGAAGCGCTTCCAGGCCTCCTTCATCCGCGTCGTCGCCTCGTCAGCTTGCGCGAGCTCGCCGAGGTTGTAGTAACCGTCCGCGACGTTGTTGTACGAACGCTGGACGTCCGCCGAGTTCAGCTGATCGAAGATCGCGATGCTCTCCTCGAGGGCGGCGAACCCTCTTCGATCGCCCTTCATCACCCGCCAGGAGCCGCTCGCGCTGAGGACTCGCGCACGAACGTCCTTGAGCTCCAGCTCGTCGGCCATCGCGAGCGCCTGCTGCTCGAACTGCGCGGCGAGCTCATCACGGTTTCCGAGCCAGTGGAGCCGGAAGAGGCCTGCGTACACACGCGCCTTCGTCTCCGACAGCGGCAACGCCTCCGCCAGCTCGGCGGTTTGCCCCAGGCTCTCGAGGACGTCGTCGCCCCGTCCGAGCAGCCAGAAGCTGTCGGCCCGCATCAGCTCCGCTTCAGCGGCTCCCTCGCGGTCACCGGAGGCAAGTAGGGCGTCCCGGGCGACCGACAGCTCATCCACGTCCCAGACGTCTTCGCCGAACCTCGCCGCTGCCGCAGCGAGGAGCAGCCGTGGCCGGTCGCGGTCGTCCGCCGGCCACAGCTCGAGTGCTCGGTCATAGTCCCGCGCTGCGGCGGAAAAGGCGTTGAGTGACGCGGCGCGTTCGCCGGCGTCCCGGAGCGCGAACCGTGCTGCCCGGATGAGCTCGTCCGTCTCGCGACCGCCCGCCCGAGCGATCTCGAGCGCGCTTGCGTAGTGGTATGCACGGAGGTCGGCGTAGTCCTCAGGCCGCCCGAACGACTCGATCCAGACAGCAGCGCGCTGATGCTTCTCGGCCCGGTCGGCTCTCGGAATCTGGCCGTAGGCCACGTCTCGCACCAAGGTGTGTGCAAACGAGTACTGCGTGTCGCCCTCGATCGACGACCGCCGCTCGCGCCGAATGAACTCCCTCCGTTCCAGCCGATGCAGCGACTCCTCGAGCTCGCGGCTCGGATTGCCGCCGCCGATCGCTGCCAGGGCGCCCGGCCAGAACACCTTGCCGACGACGGCAGCATCCTGCAGCAGCGACTTCTCTGTTCCTGCAAGCGCATCGAGTCGCGCAGCGATCAGCCCCTGCAGGGACTCCGGCAGGGGCAGGTCACCGTCCGTGCCCTCGGCCGCGATTCGCGCGAACTCCTCCGCATAGAGCGGATTGCCGCCGGCACGCTCGAGCAATCGGGCCTGCAGCTCGGCAGGAAGCACGGCACGATCGAGGAGCTCATGAAGAAGCCTCGCCGTCTCTTCTTCGGAAAGCGGGGACAGAGAGACGGTGGCCGCGTTCGGTTTCCCGCCGCCCCAGCCCGGGCGGCGTGCGAGCAGTTCGGGCCTTGCGGTCGCGACGACGAGGATCGGGACGGCGCCCGCCCAGTCGACGAGATAGTCGACGAAATCGAGCAGACCATCGTCCGCCCAGTGGAGGTCTTCGAACACGAGGACGAGCGGGTCGAGCTCGGCGAGCCCTTCGAAGAACCGGCGCCAAGCGGCGAAGCTCTCCGTGCGCCGGTCGGCTCCGAGCTCGCCCGGGTCGCCGAGACCAAGCAGGGGTCTCAGCTGCCGCGTTACCCATTGCGCTTCCTCTTCGTCTGGCACGGCTTCGTCGACGACGACCTGCAGCTTCGCCTCCGCCCGCTCCTCGGGCTCACCCTCGAGGAATCCCGCGTGAGCTTTCACGATCTCTGCGAGGGCCCAGAACGCGACACCCTCGCCGTACGGAAGGCACCTGCCCTGACGCCAGTAGATGAGGTCGGGCTGAGCCTCGACCGAGGAAAAGAGCTCGTGCACGAGCCGGCTCTTTCCGATTCCCGGCACGCCGACGAGGGTCACGAGCTGCGGTGCACGCTGGTGCCGAACCCGGTCGAGCGCGTCGACCAGGAGATCGAGCTCCCGCTCCCTCCCGATCAGGGCGGTCCGCGGCTCGAAGCTGACATCCGACCCGTAGCGGGAACGCGCTTCAACTGCCTCCCACACCGGTACGGGCGCCGCCTTCCCCTTGGCTTCGACGGCCGGAAGTTCCAGATACTCGATCACGCGGGATGTGGCGTTGTAGGTCGTTTCGCCGACGAGGACGCCGTTCACCGGCGCCGCCGTCTGCAGCCGCGACGCGGTGTTCACGACGTCGCCCGCAACGAGGCCCTGCTCGGCCCCCGGCCGCGGCTCGAGCGAGACGAGTACTTCGCCCGTGTTGACCGCGACACGGACCTCGAGATCGCCCTCCTCGCGGATCCAGTCCCGAATCGCGAGCGCAGCACGGACCGCCCGCTCCGGATCGTCCTCGTGCGCGACGGGCGCGCCGAAGACCGCCATCACAGCGTCGCCGATCACCTTTTCGACCGTCCCGCCACGTCGTTCCAGCTCGGACCGGAGCCGATCGTGAAAGGGCCGCAGCATTGCCTCGACGTCCTCCGGGTCGAGCGCCTCGGCGCGCGATGTGAAGCCGACGAGATCGGCGAACACGATGCTGACGACCTTGCGCTCCCGGCGCCTAGGGGTGGTCATGACTGCCGAGTCTACGAGCCGAAAGGGCCGGTAGACGGCGCCGCACACCGCCCCGGCCTCCCTTCTTCCACAAGACGGCCGGGTCGCAGTATTTCTTCCTATTTCAGGCGCTCGACCGCGTAGCCCCAGCTGCGCATCTTGTCGAGGAGCACTGTGCAGTGCTCCAGGTCGCGCGTGATCAGCGTCAGCTCGACCTCGGTCTCGGCGACGGGAAGCTCCATCCCCTCGCGGTGATGCTCGACGGAGACGACGTTCCCGCGCGCCTCTGCGATGAGCGAGAGCAGCCGGACGAGCTCGCCTGGTCGGTCCGGGATCCGCGTGCGGATGACGAGGTAGCGGCCGCCGAGCGTCAGCCCGTGGCGCATGATCGTGATCAGAAGCGTCGGGTCGATGTTGCCGCCTGAGAGGACGATCGCGACCGGTCCCGAGCCCCCGACTTTCTCAGCCAGGAGAGCTGCGACGCCGACGGCGCCCGCACCCTCGACGACGAGCTTCGTCCGCTCGAGCAGGAGCACGATCGCTTCGCTGATCGACTCGTCGTCGACGTCGACCATGTCGTCGAGGACGTCGTCCAGGATCGACATGGTCAGCTTGCCAGGATGCTTTACGAGGACGCCGTCAGCGATCGTGAAGCCGGAGAGACCGGCCTGGACGCCGACGATTCGTAGGTTGGGGCGGCTCGCCCGCAGGGCGAGCGCGATTCCGGAGGCCAGCCCGCCTCCTCCGACGGGGATCACGACCGTCTCGGCGTTGGGCACCTGGTCCGCGAGCTCCAGGCCGATCGTGCCCTGGCCGGCGATCACGGTGGGATCCTCGAAGGGGTGCACGAAGGTCGCTCCAGTCTCCTCCACGTGGGCCATGGCCGCCGAGAGCGCCTCCTCGAAGCCCGCGCCCCCCATGATCAGCTCCGCCCCGTAGGTGCGGCAGGCCTCGACCTTCGACATGGGCGCGTCCTGCGGAACGTAGATCCGCGCCGGAATGCCGGCCTGCCGCGCCGCCCACGCCACGGCCTGGCCGTGGTTGCCGGCGCTCGCAGCGACGACGCCGGCCGCTCGCTGCTCGGCCGACAGCGTTGCGATCCGGTTGACGGCGCCGCGGACCTTGAAGGCCCCCGTCCGCTGGAGGTTCTCAGCCTTCAGCGACACCTTTCGGCCGGTGGCGCGAGACAACGTCTCCGAGCCGTAGACCGGCGTTTCCCGCGCAATGCCGATCAGGCGCTCGCGGGCATCCAGGATGTCAGCGAGGCTTGGGGCTATCTCCGTCGACGCCATTTTCACCGGAACTGACTTTGAAGACCTTCTGAAGTATCTCCCTCACCGCGGTCAGCGGGTCGAGCTCGCGGCGCTGGACCTCGTCCAGCAGCCGGCGCAGCTCGGGGTCGTTCGCAACAGCTTGCTCCAGGTGCGTCTTCGCCCGCGAGGAGGCGATCGCGAAGACCTCCCCGGCCAGGTTCTTGCGCCGACGCTCGTCGAGCAGGCCGTTCGACTGGAGGAAGGAGCGGTGCTCGGCGATCTTGTCCCAGAGCTCGGGGACTCCCTCTCCGTCGATCGCTTCGGTGAGGACGATCGGCGGCCTCCGGGCACGGTCGGGGTCGAGCGAGAGGATCGAGCGCACCTCGTTCAGCATCGTCTTCGCAGCGGGATGGTCCTTCTTGTTCACGACGATCACGTCCGGGATCTCCATGATTCCCGCCTTCAGCGCCTGCACGGAGTCGCCCGAGCCCGGCATAAGCACCAGGACGACCGTGTCGGCGACGCCGATCACCTCGACCTCGCTCTGCCCCGTCCCTACCGTCTCGAGGAAGAGCAGGTCGCGGCCGGAGGCATCAAGCACGAGAAGTGCCTGGAGCGCCGCCTCGGCGAGCCCGCCGAGATGACCACGCGTCCCCATCGAGCGGATGAAGACGCCGGGATCGAGGAAGTGGTCGGAGAGCCGGATCCGGTCGCCGAGCAGGGCGCCCTGGGTGAAGGGGCTCGAGGGATCGACGGAGACCACGCCGACCGTCTGATCCTGCGCTCGGATGTGCCGGACGAGCGCGCTGATCAGGCTCGACTTCCCGACTCCCGGCGGGCCTGTGATCCCGACGGCGTAGGAGTGGCCGGTCTCCGGGTAGAGCTCCCGGACGAGCTCGTACGCGAGCGGATCGGCGTTCTCGACGAGCGTGATCGCCCGGGCCAACGCACGGCGGTCGCCCTCCCGGACGCCGTCGACGAGCGTCTCCAGCGTCCATTCGCGCCGACGGGCCATGAATCGAACTCTAGGCGGACGCGCCGGCCAAGCCGGCACGTCCTCTTCTGGTCGGCGTCGACGAGTCGACGCCTTAGGGGGAGGTCTGGAGCGCGGGCTCGCCGCGGGCCGCGACCCCACGCGCCATGGTGAGCCCGATCCCCGCCGCGAGGGCGGCAAGCACGCCGGCGATCGCCCAGACCGCTCGCGCTCCGAGCGCGTCGGTCAACGGCCCGGCGACGAGGATCCCGAGCCCGAGCACCGCGTAGTTCGAGCTCATCAGGACGGTGAAGGCGCGGCCGCGCAGCTCGTCGGGCGCGCCGCGCTGGACGAGTAGGGCGTTGCAGACGACTGCTGCTCCGTTGCCGACGCCGACGAACGCGACGAACGCTGCAGCCACCCACACGTCGGGCGAGGCCGCCGCCGCGAGCAGGCCGAGCGCGATCACTCCGATCGAGCCGGCGTAGACCGCAGCCAGGGCGCGGTGCTCGAGAAACGAGCCTGCCATCAGGCTTCCGAAGGCAAGACCGATACCCGTCGCGCCAACCAGGAGGCCGTAGCCGAAATCGCCGGCATCGAAGGCGTCCTTGGCGAGGACGATCTCGGAGACGTTCGCCGCGGCCGTCGCGAGCATGACGACGTTCCAGGCGACGAGGATCGTAAGCAACGCCCGAGAGCGCCGGATGAGCGCGAAGCCATCGGAGAGATCGCGCCAGTACCCGCGCCCTGCGGCTGTGGCGGCCTGCAACAGGCGTCCCGGGATGCCGGCGAGGAGCGCCGCTGAGGCGAGGAAGCTGGCTGCGTTGATCAGGTACGCAGGATCCGGGCCGGTCGTCGCCACGAGCGCGCCGCCGAGGATCGGGCCGATGGCCAAGGTGACGTTCTCGATCGTCTGCAGGATCGAGTTGGCATTCGCGAGCTCGTCGTCGCTGACGAGATTGGGAAGACCGGCGTAGACGGCCGGGCGGAAGAAGCCCGTGGCGAAGCCCGCAACGGCGGCCAGGGCGACGATCACGGCGGCGCTTCCCGCCAGGGGCAATACGGCGAAGACGGCGAAGCGCACCAGGTCGGCTCCGATCATCAGCCGGCGGCGAGGCAGGCGGTCGACGAGCGAGGCCGCGGCGAAGCCGATCACGATCGCCGGCAGAAAGTCGGCGACGAAGAGCGCGCTGACCCAGGTCGCGGAATTCGTCCGGTCGAAGACATCGACGGTCAGCGCGACGAATGCGGCCCACGTCCCGAAGCCCGACGCGAGCGTGGCGAGCGCGAGCCGGCCGAAGCTCGGCTGGTCCTTGAGAAGCGCGAACCTGCGGCTCAGCAAGCTAGGTCGCGGCGTGAGTGAGCACGCGGCCGAGGGCCTCGCGGAAGTACAGGTTCTCCTCCGGTGTCCCGACCGTCACCCGGATCCCGCCCGGCGCTCCGAAGCCCGCAGTCGGACGAACGATCACGCCTTCCTGTAGCAGCCGCTCGAAGAGCGGCCGCGAGTCCTCCCCGACCTCCGCGAAGACGAAGTTGGCGACGGCCGGGCCAACCGGCTCGAGCCCGTGGTCCCGGAGCGCGTGCTCGATCACCGGCCGCCCTTCGGCGTTGCCGCGCCGGCGCCGCTCGATCTCGGAGTCCGCTCCAGGAGCATCGAGGCTCGCCGCTGCCGCTACCTGCGCGGGAGACGTGACGTCGAAGGCCCGGCGCACCTTGCCGATCGCCGTCACGACCTCGGCGGCGGCCGCCCCGTAGCCGACCCTGAGCCCTGCCAACCCGAAGATCTTCGAGAACGTCCGGAGGACGACGACGCGCCGGCCACGCTTGAGGTACTCCTCGACGCCGTCCGAGTAGTCGGGGTCCTCGACGTACTCGAAGTAGGCCTGGTCGAGCACGGTGAGCACGTGCTCGGGGACACGCCGGAAGTAGTCGTCCAGCTCCGCGCGCGTGTTCATCGTTCCCGTCGGGTTGTTCGGGTGGCACACGTAGACGAGCTTCGTCCGGTCGGTGACCGCCTCGAGCATCGCGTCGAGGTCGTAGCGGCCGTCGCGGAGCGGGATCGTCCTGGCCTCAGCTCCCAGCTTGCGCGCGGTGATCACGTAGCTCGGGAAGCTGGGCCAGCCGCAGACGACGTTGTCGCCCGGGTCGAGCGACACCTGGGCCAGGCAGTCGACGACCCCGTCGGCGCCCGCGCCGAGCGCGATCTCCTCCATTCGCACGTCGTGGCGCGCCGCGAGCGCGACGCGGAGCCGGTAGCCCCCGCCGTCGGGATAGCGATTCAGAACCGGCGCCGTCTCCGCGAGGGCGTCGAGCGCTTCCGGGAACGGGCCGAACGGGCCCTCGTTGGAGGCGAGCTTGACCACGCGCTCGAGGCCGAGCTCGCGCTGCACCTCCTCGACCGGCTTTCCCGGCTCGTAGGGGACGATGTCCCGGACCGCAGGCTTGAAGAAGCTCTCGGCGATCTCGGCGAGCCTGCTCGACACGGCGGCTGAGCCTAACTCAACGGACGTCGTAGGCCATCAGGATCGCATCCACGAAGCCGCGTCCGCGGCGGTAGTGCTCCCTGCGGTAGCCCTCTTGCCTGAAGCCGAACGCTTCGTAGAGGGCGATCGCCGCCTCGTTATGGGGAAACACGTGCAGCTCCAGCTTGCGCACGCCCGCGCCGCGCGCCCACGTGACGGCCTGCTCCAGCAGCGCCCGCCCAATTCCTCGCCGGCGATGGCCCGCCGCGACCATGAGGCCGAGATCGGCGACATGACGGCTGGCGGGGTGGGGATCGCGACCGAGGGAGAGGCGTCCGACGATCCCGTCCTCGGTCTCGGCGACAAAGACCGCGGCATCGCGATAGCGACGGAGCGCCCGCAGGTAGCGGCGCTCGTCGGCCGCCGTCCGCCAGCCGCCGTCGGAGATGAGCCAGCCTCCCGGCTCCGCTGCGACCTCCTCGGCGAGCGCAACGAGCGCGCCTGCATCTCGCGGCTGCGCCGGCCGGATGACGGCCGCGTCAGGCACCGACGACGATCCCGCGGCCGCCGCGACGGGTATCTCCGGCGGCGGACAGCGTTCCATCCGGCCTGAGCTCGACCGCTGCGGCGCCGCCGAAGTACAGGTTCCGACGCCGCCACCGCACGACCTCGTAGCCCTGCGCTTGCAGGTCGTCGAGGACATCGGGATCGGTTCCGCCCTCGCAGTGGACGGTGCCTTCCTCCAGGTGCACGCGTGGCGCCTCGATCGCCTCGCTGACCGGCAGGTCGTGGCCGATCGCATTGACGACGATCTGGAGAATCGCGCCCCGCAGCCGATGTGAGCCCGCGCTGCCGACGACGAGCCTCGGCCGGCCGTCGAGGAGGACGACCGAAGGCGCCATCATGCTCGTCAGCCTCCCTCCCGCGGCGCGACGCGGGCCCGCGAAGTTCACGTCGTACTCGCCGAGCATGTTGTTCAGCTGGATTCCGGTGCCAGGGACGATCACGCCGGATCCGGAGCCCGTCGTCGCGGTCAGCGAGGCGGCGTTGCCGGCAGCATCCACCACCGAGATGTGCGTCGTGCGCGACGGCTCGGATCGCTCGCGGAGCGCAGGCGCGGGAGTGGCCGAGAGCCGCGCCGCCACCTCCTTGATCCGGCGCGGATCGCAGAGTCGTTCCGCCAGCCTGCCGCGGACGAGCTCACGCGCGAAGCCGGGCCCCCGCACGAGCGCCTCCTCACGCATGACCTCCACGAGCCGCGCGATCGCGCCAGCGGTCCCGGCCGAGCCACCGAGCCCCGCACGGTCGAGTAACGCCAAGGCGTACGCAACCAGAACTCCGCCGGACGATGGCGGGGGGTTGGAGACGAACCGGTGGCCGCGGAAGTCCGCGCCGATCGGACGTCGCCACACGGGGCGATAGCCGCGCAGGTCCTCACGCGTCAGCGCTCCTCCGCCGGCGCGCACGTGGCCGCTCACCTCGCGCGCCAGCGAGCCTGCGTAGAACTCGCGCGCGCCGCCCTCCGCGAGGCGCTCCAGCGTTCCAGCCAGGTCGTCCATGACGAGGCGGTCGCCGGCGGCGAGACGCTCGCCTGCCGGCCCGTAGATCGCTCGACCGCCGTCGGTGTGCCGCAGGATGAGGTCGAGAATCTTGTGCAGGTACGCCTGCTCCCGCGTCATCTCCACGCCGTCGCGCGCGAGCTCGATCGCCGGCTCCATCAGCCTCGGCCACGGGACGGTCCCGAATCGGCGGTGCGCCGTCTCCAAGCCCGCGACCACGCCGGGGACGGCCACCGAGGCCGCCCCGATGCGGAACACCTGCGTCATCGAGCCGTCGAAGTCGACGTCGATCGCTTCCATCTGGCCGACGTCGCGGCGCTTGAGCCCAGCGCCCGGGACCGTGACGAAGAAGTCCAAGAGGCGCGAGCGGCCGTCCCGGGCGGCGTGGGCGAGCAGGAAACCCCCGCCGCCGGGCCCGGTCAGAGGGCTTTCCGTGACCCACGAGACGAATGCGGCGGCGAGGCACGCGTCCACCGCGTTGCCTCCGTCGGCGAGCATCCGGGCGCCGGCCTCGGCAGTGAGCGGATGGCCGGCGGCGATCGCGCCTCTCACGGAGTTGCTCCGCCGACGGCGGTCAGCTCTGCAGGAACGAGGGCGGCTCGAGCACCTCGCCGCCTTCGTCGGCGCTCCGTGTGCTCTCAGATGCGCCCCTGGCCGGCCGCCTCGCGCGCTGACCGACACCGGTCACGATCACCGTCACCCATACCTGGCCCTCGAGCCGCTCGTCGACGGTCGCCCCGAAGATGATGTTCGTGTCGTCCGTGGCGGCCTGGCGGACGAGCTCGGCGGCCTCGTTGACCTCGTAGAGCGAGAGATCGTTCCCGCCGGCGATCGAGAGCAGGATTCCGCGGGCGCTGACCAGCTCGGTATCGACGAGCGGCGACCGCAGCGCACGCTCGGCGGCCTCGGCCGCCCGGTTTTCGCCCGTGGCGAAGCCGATACCCATCAGCGCCGAGCCGGCTCCCTTCATGATCGTCCGAACGTCGGCGAAATCGACGTTGATCAGGCCCGGCTCGGTGATCAGGTCGCAGATCCCCTGGACGCCCTGCCGGAGCACGTCATCGGCGATCTTGAACGCATCCAGCATCGAGGTTCTCTTGTCGAGCACCTCGAGGAGCCGCTCGTTCGGGATCACGATCACGGTGTCGCAACCCTCACGGAGGTAGTGCACGCCTTCGTCGGCCTGCGAGCGGCGCTTCGTGCCCTCGAATCGGAATGGCATGGTCACGATCCCGACCGTCAGCGCTCCCACCTCGCGCGCGATCGAAGCGACGACCGGCGCCGCACCGGAGCCGGTCCCGCCACCCTCTCCCGCGGTGACGAAGACCATGTCGGAGCCGCGGAGCGCCCGCTTGATCTGATCGTGGGACTCCTCCGCGGCGCGCTTGCCGATCGCCGGCTCCGCTCCCGAGCCCAGCCCGCCCGTGAGCTCGCGGCCGATATGGATCTTGACGTCGGCGTCGCTGAGCGCAAGCTGCTGGAGGTCGGTGTTGACCGCGACGAACTCGACGGCGGAGATCCCGGCGTCGATCATCCGGTTGACGGCGTTCAGCCCTGCGCCGCCGACGCCCACGACGCGGATGACCGCCTGGTAGGGCGAGTCCGCCCGCGGTGCGCGATGGAGTCGCGGCGGCGGCTCCGGCAGCGGCTCGAGCAGGCGGGCGATGCCGCGATCGGCCGGCTGCTCCGGCCGCTGCGGCGGGGGATCCGGTACCTGCGGCGGGGGAGCCGGCCGCGAAGCCGGCACCTTCTCGGGCTCAGGCTCCGGCGCCACCTCGAGATGCGGGGTTGGCGGCGGGTGCTCCACGGTTTCCTCGAGCGGCTCCCCTGGAACTGCCCTGCCTTCCTTCTCTGCCTGACGCTGGGCGGCCTCGGTCGCCCGGAAGAGCTCGGCGAGCGGCCCTTCACGCATGCTTGCGCGCTTTCGCGCCATTGAGCACCTCCTTCGCGAGCTCCCGGTAGGCCGCGGCGGCGTTTCCGGACGGGTCGTACTTGAGCACCGAGCTGCCCTTGACCGGCGCCTCGGCGTAGCGAACCGTCTTCTTGATCCGGGTCTTGAAGACCAGGTCGCCGAAGTTCTCCTGCAGGATCTCGACCGCCTCGCGCGAGTGCAGCGTCCGCCCGTCGAACATCGTCGGGAGGATGCCCTGGATCGCGACGTTCGGATTCAGGTTCTCGCGGATCATCGAGAGGGTGTTCTCGAGCTGGACCAGCCCGCGTAGCGAGAGGTACTCGCACTGCACCGGCACGATCACCTCGTCGGCGGCGACGAGCGCGTTGATCGTCAGGAGCCCGAGCGAGGGCGGCGTGTCGACCAGGATCCAGTCGTAGCGGTCCTTGATCGGCGTCAGCGCCTTCTCCAGGGCACGCTCCCGCCCGATCATGCTCGAGAGCGCCAGCTCCGCGCCGGCCAGGTCGATCGAGGAGACGGCCAGGTCGACCTCAGCCTTATGGATCACCTGGTCGATCGGGAGCCGGTGCACGAGGACGTCGAACATCGACCGCGTGATCTGATCGGGATTCAGGCCCTGGCTCATGGTCAGGTTCCCCTGCGGGTCCATGTCCACGATCAGGACGCGGTAGCCCTCCTCCGAGAGCGCAACGGCGAGGTTCAGTGTCGAAGTCGTCTTCGCGACGCCGCCCTTCTGGTTCGCGAAGGCAATGACCTCGGCCTGCTTCACCGGCTCCGGCTCGGGCGGCATAGGCGTCTCTTCTCGCACCGGAGCCTCCGCCTCGACGGGTAGCTGGTGCTCGCCCTGCTGAGGACGTGAGAAGAGGCCGGCCAGCCGCATTACTCGCCGCTCCTTCGACCTGGGACCAGACTGTCCTGCACCAGCCCTCAGTGTGCCGGAAAAGTCGGATCGCACACTCCGCGGAGATCGATTTTCAGCTGCATCACCGGGCCAGCAGCGCCACCTCCTCCCGCTCGTCGACGCTCGTCTGCTCGCCACCGCGCCTCAACGCCGCGCGGCAGCGCTCGAGCGCCTCGACCGCGGCGGCGGGGTCGCCCTCCGCTCGGAGCCACGCCTCCCCTTCGCGGATCAGCTCCCGCAGCTCGTCGATCAGCTCACCGGAGGGCGCCCGCTGCTGCTCGAGCTCCTCGATCCTCCTCAGCCGTTCCATCACCTGCCGTGCCTCGTCCATGCCGACGACGCTACCCGGAGCCGAGCGACGTGTCTGTGCCGAGAGTGTGTCTACATCGAGCCGACGGCTGCGACGGGCTCGAGCCTCGCCGCGGACTTCGGCTTCGGCCTGAGCCCGAGCAGCGACTCGTCCAGGGCCCTGACCAGACCGTCCCGGTTTCCGTCCTCCAGAACCTCGACGAGGGCGCGTCGCACGAGATCGGCCGTCAGCGCCGCCGCATCGCCGACGCCGAGGAGGCGCAGCCGATCGAGCAGCTCGACGCGCTCGCGCGGGGTCTCACCGAGCAACGCCGCAGCACGAAGCGACGCGGCAAAGAGCCCGTCGCCGGCGCCGAGCACCGCATCGAGCGAGCCGCGCAACTGCTCGGACGCAAACGGGTCGGATTGATAGAGCGAGAGCTCCCAGCGGTCGAGCGCCTCGCCGAGCTCCCGGTCGTCGTCGGCGAGTGCCAGCCGCTCACGCAGCCGGCGAGCGCGGCCGGCGGTCACCGAGTCGATCCGGACGGGCTCGCCGGGCGGCGGGGTGGCGGCGATCGGCAGAACCGGACGGATCCCGTAGGGACGCCAGTCGAGGCGCTCGAAGAGCACAGGGCCGGCCGCGATCGGCCCTGCGCTCGCGAGCCGGAGAGCTGTGATGGCATCCGCGAGCTCACCAGGAGCGTCGGGAACCTCCGCGGCGCCCTCGGGCAGCGTCTGCTCGAGCTCGACGACGCACATCCGATCGGGCTCTCGCTCAAAGTGGTCGGGGAGCAAGCCCCGCGCCTGCGGCCAGTGCGCCGCGAGCTCGCCCGTCGCAACGTGGCGGATCCGGAGACCGGCGCCGAGGTCTTGCAGACTGCCGATCGACAGTCCGACGAGCGGCGCGACGGCCGCGTAGGACCGCTGCGACCCGAACAACGAGGTTTCCAGTCGCCCGTAGGCGCGCTCGAACGCCTCGTCGCTCCAGTCGAACCCGCCGCCGACCTCCGCGACCTCCTCGAGCAAAGGCACGAGCACGGTGCGAAGGAGCGCCTCTCGCGAGTCACGCCAGCCGCTCGAGCGCGGGCGCGAGACCAGCGCGCGCACCGCCGGCTGGCGTTCCAGCTCGGCGAGAGCCGCCTGCGCGTCGGCGAGCTCGGCGATGCGATCGGCGCGCTCCTCCAGAAACGGCCGAACCAGCGGACGGTACTCATAGAGCGTCGGCCGTCCGGCGCCATGATGCTCCTCGAAAGCGAACGGGAGCTCGCCCCCGCAGTCGAGCTCGCGTCCCACGGCCGCGAAGGCGCCGAGGCAGAAGCAGCGCAGCGCCTGATGGAGGTGGGGCGCGCGGATCACCCCCTCCGGTTACGCGCCGCGGCGGCGACTCCTCTCTTCGGGTCAGGGCCGGGCTGGCAGGTGGGACACCAGTACGCCGTCCGGTTGTCGTCACCTTGGCCCCAGGACTCGATCAGCGTCCGGCACCGGGGACACGGACGGCCCGCGGCCCGATAGATCGCGCGCCGCTCAGGGCCCGACTCCAGCGAGTGCCGCATCAGCCGCGCGGCCGCCTGGAGAGAAGAGCGCAGCTCCTCGTCGGTCAGGTCCCCCAGTGGACGCCACGGCGAGGTTCGTGTCTCCCAGAGGGCCTCCGTCTTCCAGACGTTGCCGATTCCAGCGACGAGGCGCTGGTCGAGGAGCGCATCCCCGACGGCGCGGGCCGGATCCTCTCGGCGGAGGTTCGTCACCATTCGGTCGAGATCGAGCGGACGCGCAAGGATGTCCGGGCCCAGTCGCCGCAGCGCCCGCTTGTTCAGCTCGAGCACGGGCCCGTTCCAGAGCACAGCCTCTCGCGCGCCTCCACGCAGGACGAGCCACGGCCGGCCTCGGACCGTCAGCCCCGCGCTCGCGAACCGTCCAGCGGCCGCTCATCCGGAGATGGCTCCTGAGCACGAGGCCGCCTTCGAAGCTCAGGAAGAGGTTCTTGCCCACTGCCTCGACGCCCTCCAGGCGACGGCCGTCCAGCTGCTCGGCAACTCCCGTCGCAGCCGCGCGCGGGTGCGGCGTCTCGACCTCGATCTTCTCACCGACGAGCGGCTGCAAGCGCCGTGCGGCACGGTAGATCGCGTCCCCTTCGGGCACGACTGGATTGTGCTTCAGCCCGAGAAGCCCTGACGGCCGACGAGCCGGACAAAATGGGCGCGTGTGACCGTCCGGCGTCGGACGAGCCCGTCGGGACGCCGTTCGAAGAGGACGACGTCCTCGCGTCCACCAGGCCCAATCGGCTGAACCAGACGGCCGCCCGGAGCGAGCTGGGCTGCCAGCGCGGGCGGAACCGACGTGAACGCTGCCGAGACGAGAATCGCGCCGAACGGGGCCTCCGCGGCCAGCCCTTCGGTGCCGTCGCCGACGACGATCGTCGCGTTCGCAATGCCCTGCCGGAGCAGGTTCTGCCGGGCGGCATCCGCCAGATCCGGCCAGCGCTCGACGCTCCAAACCTCTCGCGCGAGGCACGCCAGGAGCGCCGTCTGCCATCCGTACCCCGTGCCGACCTCGAGCACGCGCTCGTCGCCGGTGAGCTCGAGCGACTCGAGCATCTTGGCCACGAGCGACGGCTGCGTCGTGACCTGGTCCTGGGGGAGCTCGAGCGGCACGTCCAGGTACGCGCGGTCGACGGCGCTCTCCGGCACGAAGCTGCGGCGTGGAACCGCCTGCACGGCGCCGAGCAACCGGGCGTCGCTGATGCCCTCACGGCGCAGCGCCGCCAGAAGATCGCGCTCGGTCGGGCCCGCGTTCACCCGATTATCCTGACCTCGTGGCGGCCTGGCCGTCCTCGGCCGACGAGCTGGTGGAAGCTCAGCGTGCGCTCGCCGAGGCGAATCCAGCACCTTTCCGGCCCGAGGCCGACACGGTCGTCGGCGGCTGCTTCGTCTGCTCCCTGCGCGGAAAGCGCGGCGCGGGCCGAACCGGCGATCCGCTCTGGGCCGCCGCCGCGACTCCCGACACGACGGCGGTCGCCGAGGGGAAGGCGGGCGCGCCGTACGAGGCCGGCCTGCTCGCCCTCCGTGAGGGGCCGGCGTTGGAGGCGGCGGTCCGCGCACTCGAGCGGCCGCCGGACGTCCTCCTCGTCGACGCCACCGGACGGGATCACCCTCGGCGAGCCGGCCTCGCCCTCCACCTCGGCGCCCAGCTCGACCTGCCGACCGTCGGCGTCACCCATCGCCCGCTGCTCGCCGATGGAACCTGGCCGCGCGACGAGCGCAGTGCGACGACGCCGCTCGTGCTCGAAGGCGCGGTCGTCGGACACTGGCTGCGGTCACGACCCGGAACGAGGCCGCTCGCCGTTCACGCCGCCTGGCGAACGGATCCGGAAACGGCGGTCGAGCTCGTCCTCGCGGCGGTTGCGGGACACCGGGCTCCCGAGCCGCTCCGCCGCGCGCGACGGGCTGCTCGCGAGGCCCGAGCAGCCGCGCAGTTCTAAGATCACGTCCGGGAAGGAGGCGAAATGGCCGAGCAGGATGTCACGAGCGTCCTGGAGGAAGCGGGCATCGAGTACGAGCGGTTGCCGCATTCCCACACCGAGACGGCGGCCGCCGAGGCGGAGGCTCTCGGCCTCAACCCGGAGGAAGTGGCGAAGACCCTCGTTCTCTCCACTCCGGGAGGCCATGTGCGGGCCGTTCTGGCTGCATCGGATCGGATCGACTTGAGCAAGGTGCGCGAGCAGGTGGAGGGCGGGAAGCGCATTCACCTTGCGAGCGAGGAGGACCTGCAGCGCGACTACCCGGGCTTCGACCTCGGCGCTGTTCCGCCGTTCGGCGGCCCGGGCGATCGGGTCCTCGTCGACGCCAGGCTGGCGAAGCGGGAGACGGTCGTACTGGAGGCGGGATCGCACGAGCAGTCGGTTCGCATCCAGACTGCGGACCTACTGAAGCTCACGCAAGCGGACGTCGTCGACCTCGCCCGGGACTAGTGCACCCGGCAGCGGCGGGCGCAGTGGCGGCGACGGCCTGGGCGTTCCTGGAGCCCCTCGACAAGCGGCTCTTTCGCTCCGACTACTCGGACGTCGCAGTGTTGGGCAAGGCCGTGACGCGGGGACCGGCTTGGCCCGCCGTGGGGATCGGACTCCACGCGCTCAACGGCGCGCTCTTCGGCCTAGCGTTCGACGCGGCGCAGCGGCAGCTGCTGGTCGAGCCGCGGCGACTGGCCCTCGGGATGGCGCTGGCCGAGCACGTCGCGCTCTACCCGCTCTCCTACTTCATCGACAGGTATCACCCCGCGCGCGGTGAGAAGGGCGTCCCGCCGCTCCTCACGAACGCCCGCGCCTTCGGCCAGGCAACGGTCAGGCATGCCTTGTTCGGCGTCGTTCTAGGTCGACTGTCCCGGCCTGTCACGGCCTGAGAACTGCTCGCCTAGGCCCGGCGGTGAAACCTGCCTCGACGAGAAGCGGCATCGCGTCGCTCTCTATAACCGGCTCCCCGTCGAAGCGCTCGACCGCGAGCCGCTTGACGCCGCGCCGGCTCTTGACGTGCTCGACGAGCGCGGCCAGAGCAGGCTGGAGCCACTCCGGATCGGGATCCCGCAACGGGACGAGCGTCCGCCCGCCCCGCTCGACGAAGAGCGCCGGCTCGCCTCCGAGCAGGACGACATACGCGCCCGCGACCCGGGCTGCCCGCGCTCCCGCCCTCTTCGGCCACGGCAACGCGGCGCCGTAGGGCTGAGCGGGGTCGGCCGCCGCGAGGACGAGCGGCTCGAGCGGCTCGTCCTCCTTGGGCCGAAGCTCACGGATGCGCTCCACCGCCCCGCCGAGTGCGAACTGCGCTCCGCCGAGCCCTTCCACGAAATACCCCCGCCGTGAGAGCCCGAGTGTCTCGAGCGCCTTCAGCTCCCCGTACACGGCGCTGTAGCCGCCGGTGATCCCCTCGGCGCGCACTCCGTCACGCGTCACGATCCCCTGGCGTTCGAGCAGAAGCTCCGCAAGCGCCCTGCGATCGCGTTCGCCGGCGAACAGCCGGTCGGTCAGGGACCAGCGGCCCTGCGTGGCGGTGATCGCAGTCGCCCGGCGGCGCGAGAAGCGGCGCGGCCTGCGCTCCGGCCTCGGAACGCCGTAGCGCCGGCCTGCACGCAGCGGCGTCCAAGCGTCGTTCGTGACCTCGCCCGCCCAGACGAGCTCCCAGAGCGCGGGAAGCAGCTCGGCCGGGTCGATCCCCACCGCGTCCACGAGGTCGAACCAGAACTGGGCGCTTCGGCCGAGCGTCTCGCGAATGCGGTCGTGGATCTCTCCCTCCGGCCGTTCGGCGCCGTCGGGCTGGCCAAGGACGGCGGCGTCCTCGCGGAAGAAGACCGCAACCCGGTCGAGGCCGGCGCCGACCCAGACCAGCTCGCCGGAAGCGCACAGCTGGTCCAGCTGGGCCGGCACGTAGTTCGGCACGCGTCGCGGAAGCACCTCCGATTCCCACAGCGACACGGGCAACGGCAGTGCCTGGAGCGGCACGAGCGCCTCCCGAAGCGACGACCGCCGGTCGATTCCGTGCCAGCCCGGAAGGAACCGGGCGAGGGCGACCTGCTCGACCGGCTCGACCTCCCGCCGCAGCGCAGCGAGCGAGGCGCGGCGGATACGACGGAGGACGTCGGGATCGCACCACTCGCGCTCCGTCCCGCCAGGCCTGAGCTCGCCACGGACGAGCCGCTCTTCCCGCTCGAGCTCCTTCAGCAGCGGCTCCAAGTCCCGACCGAAGCGCTCGTTCGCATCCGCGGTCGTGAACGGGCCGCGCCCGCGCGCCCACCTGTGGACGAGTTGTTGCAGGCTCGACACGGGGTCCGACCCCGTCAGGAACGCATCGGGGAGTCCGCTCGGCGGCATCGCGCCGAGCGCGTCCCGATAGCGGCCCGCGTCCTCAGCGGCGATCAGGCGCTCCTCCCCGGCGATCCGGACACGCACGGCCCGCCGCTCGGCCTCGAGCACCGCCGCGAACGCCTCGTCGAACTCGCCGGTGCGCCGGTCTCCCCGGCGGAGCAGCAGATCGTGGAGCTCGTCCGGGTTCCGCGGCTCCCCCGTCAGGCTCTGCTCGACCTGATCGAGGGCGCCGGCGTCGAGCAGGTCTCGGAGCTCCTCCTGGCCGAGCAGCTCCCGCAGCAGGTCGCGGTCGAGTGACAGCGCCTGCGCCCGCCGCTCCGCAGGAGGCGTGTCGCCCTCGTACATGTACGTCGCGATGTAGTCGAAGAGCAGCGAGGCCGAATAGGGCGAGGCCGACGCCGACTCCACGTCGACGAGGTCGATCTCCCGGGTCTTCAGCCCCTGCAGGAGCCGCTTCAGGGCCGGCAGGTCGAAGACGTCCTGGAGGCACTCGCGGAAGGTCTCCAGCATGACTGGAAAGGACCCGTACTTCCGCGCCACCTGCAGCAGGCTCTGGGCCTTGAGGCGCTGCTGCCAGAGCGGCGTCCGCTCGCCGGGGCGCCGGCGCGGGATCAGCAGCGCGCGAGCGGCGTTCTCCCGGAACCGGGAACCAAAGAGCGCCGTCCCGGCGAGCTCGCCCATGATGAGGTCGTCGAGCTCCTCCGGGTCGAGCACGAGCTGCTCGGTCGGCGGCGGCGAGTCGGAATCCGGGAAGTGGAGCGCGATGCCGTCGTCCGACCAGAGCACCGAGGCGTCGACGCCGAGCGACTCCCGGAGCCGCGCAGACACAGCCAGACCCCAGGGCGCATGGACCCGCGCGCCGAACGGCGTCAGGACGCAGACACGCCAGTCGCCGATCTCGTCTCGGAACCGTTCGACGACGATCGTTCGATCCGATGGGACCGCCCCGGTCGCAGCTTCCTGCTCCCGGAGGAAGGTGAGCAGATTGCGCGCGGCCAGATCGTCGAGCGAGTAGTCGGCGCCGAGCCTCTCCTTCGCCTGTTCGTCCGACAGCGCTGCGAGCTCGCGCGTCGCCTTCCCGATCGACTCGCCCAGCTCGTACGGCCTCCCGGGGCCCTCGCCCTTCCAGAACGGGATCGCGCCGGGAACCCCCGGTGCAGGCGAGACGAGCACACGATCGCGCGTGATCTCCTCGATCCGCCAGGTCGAGGCCCCGAGCATGAACGTCTGGCCCGCGCGGGCCTCGTAGACCATCTCCTCGTCGAGCTCGCCGACGCGCCCGCCGCCGTCAACCAGATGGACGCCGAAGAGCCCACGGTCCGGGATCGTTCCGGCGTTGGTCACGGCCAGCCGGCCGGCCCCGCTGCGCCCGCGGATCGTGCCCGCCGTGCGGTCCCAGACGATCCGCGGGCGGAGCTCGGCGAACTCGTCGGAGGGATAGCGGCCGGCCAGCATGTCGAGCACGTTCTCGAGCTGGATGCGCGAGAGCTCGGCGAACGGGTACGCGCGCCGAACGAGCTCGTGCAGATCGTCGACGGAGATCTCTTCCTGCGACGCGATTCCGACGATCTGCTGTGCGAGAACGTCGAGCGGGTTGCGCGGGATCTGGGTCTCCTCGATCGCGCCCTCCTTCATCTTCTTCACGACCACCGCCGACTCAAGGAGATCGGCGCGGAACTTGGGGAACACACGGCCGCGGGAGACCGAGGCCAGGTCGTGGCCGGCGCGACCCACCCGCTGGAGGCCCCGGGCGACCGACTTCGGCGATTCGACCTGGATGACGAGATCGACAGCGCCCATGTCGATCCCCAGCTCGAGCGAGGACGTCGCGACGAGGCAGGGGATCTGCCCGAGCTTCAGGAGCTCCTCGACTTCGAGCCGCTGCTCGCGGGCCAGCGAACCGTGGTGCGCCCGCGCGATCTCCTTCTCCGCCAGCTCGTTGAGCCGGAGGGCCAGGCGCTCGGCGAGCCGGCGGTTGTTGACGAACACGATCGTCGAGCGATGCTGCTCGACGAGCTCGACGATCTTCGGATAGATCGAGGGCCAGATCGACTGGCTCGGCGCCTCGCTCCCCGTGCCGAGGATGTCGGTGATCTCCGCGTTTACACCGGGCTCTCGCATGTCCTCGAGCGGCACGACCACCTTGAGATCGAGCTCCTTCGAGCGGCCGGCGTCGACGAGCTCGATCGGACGGCCGCCGGAGACGAACTTCCCGATCTCCTCGAGCGGTCGCTGGGTCGCCGAGAGGCCGATGCGCTGGAAGGGCTCGCCGGTCAGACGCTCGAGGCGCTCGACGGTCAATGCCAGGTGAGCGCCGCGCTTCGTCCCCGCGACGGCGTGCACCTCGTCCAGGATGAGGGTGCGAACGCCCGTCAGCGTTTCGCGCGCGCGAGAGGTGAGCATCAGGAAGAGCGATTCCGGCGTCGTGATCAGCAGGTCGGGCGGGTTCCGGAGCATCGCGGCCCGCTCCTTCTGCGGCGTGTCGCCGGTCCGCACCGCGACGGTCACGTCGGCCTGCAGGCCTGCGAGCGGCCCGCGCAGGTTGCGTTCGATGTCGTAGTTCAGCGCCTTGAGCGGCGAGACGTACACGAGCCGCGTTCCTTCCCCCGCGTCCTCGAGCAACCGGTCGAGGCCGAGAAGGAAGGCGGCTAGGGTCTTCCCAGAGCCGGTCGGCGCCTGGATCAGCGTGTGTTTCCCCGAGGCAATCTTGGGCCATCCGAGCTCCTGCGCCGGCGTCGGGCCGTCGAACGTCTGCTCGAACCAGCGGCGAGTCCGGGGGCTGAAGACCTCGGTTGCGGCCATGAGGCCAGCGTACCCGGTGAGACAATCGTCGCCATGGGCGCGAACGGCGACATGTTTTCGGGCTCCGCCGACGTCTACAACCGCTTCGTCGGACGCTACGGCCCGCGCCTCGCCCGAGCGTTCATCGACGCCGTCGGCGTTACGCCAGAGGCGCGCGTCCTCGACGTCGGCTGCGGCACCGGCGCACTCACCGAAGCGCTGGTCGAGCGCGTCGGCGGAACGAACGTATCGGCCGTGGATCCGTCGGAGCCGTTCGTCGAGGCCTGCCGGAGCAGGGCGCCCGAAGCAGACGTGCGAGTCGG
The DNA here is from genome assembly GCA_963842235.1 of uncultured Actinomycetes bacterium. Classification (GTDB taxonomy): domain Bacteria; phylum Actinomycetota; class Thermoleophilia; order Gaiellales; family Gaiellaceae; genus JACDAN01. The sequence goes on from CAWJFT010000001.1 coordinate 1,230,646, forward strand.
CCGCGCCGAGGCGCTTCCTTTCGAAGACGGCACCTTCGACGCCGTCCTTTCCCAGCTCGTCGTCAACTTCCTCCCCGACGCGCCGCGGGGCATGGCCGAGATGCGCCGGGTGACGCGATCCGGCGGCACCCTCGCCGGCTGCGTCTGGGACTACAAGGGCGAGATGACGATGCTCCGTACCTTCTGGGACGCGGCGGCGGCCCTCGATCCGGACGGCGCCGGCCCGGTCGTCGAAGGCCGGATCATGCCGTTCGCCCAGCCGCAGGACCTGGAGAAGCTGTGGGTCGAGTCGGGCCTCGCCGACGTCCGCGTCAAGCCGCTCATGACCGAGGCCGCGTACGACGATTTCGACGACCTGTGGGCGCCCTTCCCCACCGGCGTCGGCCCGGCGGGCCGGTATGCGGCTTCCCTCGACGCAGATGCCCAGGAGGCGCTACGCGAGGAGTTCTTTCGCCGCCTCGAAGCGCCTCAGGGCCCGTTCACACTCACGGCGCGGGCCTGGTGCGCCGTCGGGCGGGTCGACTAGGCAAGATCGACCGGGTGCCCGTTTCCTCGCTCACGCCGATGCTCACGGTCAGGAACGCGGCCGCGGCGGTCGAGTTCTACGGGAACGCATTCGCCGCGATCGAAGAAGAACGCTTCACGGCGCCGACCGGCCATATCGTCGTGAGGATGTCGGTCGACGGTCTGCCGTTCTTCGTCGTCGACGAGAACCCTGAGGCGTTCAACCTGAGCCCAGAGTCGCTCAGCGGGACGAGCGTACGCCTCAATCTGATGGTCGAGGACCCGGACGCTTTCGCTGCTCGGGCGATCGCCGCGGGCGCCACCGAGCTCTTCCCAGTGGCCGATCAGCCATACGGCCTGAGGCAGGGTCGAGTGGCAGATCCATTTGGCCACCATTGGCTGATCGGTGCGCCACTCACCGACTCGATCTAGCTGCGAGAAGCACCCTCAGTCCACCCGGTTAGCATCATCGCTCCGTGCCGGAGACGCCGGAAGAGCTGTACGCCCGCGCGAAGGACGCTTTGCGGATGCCGCCCGTCCACGAGTGGGAGACATTCCCGTTCGAGGGCGAGATCCGTCCGCGCGAACTGCTGCCGCCGGTCGAGGCGGAGAAACCGCGCGTCGGCGCCGGAGGCGTCGACTGTTGGGCCTGTACGACGCCGGACGAGGAGTTTCTCTGGACCAACGAGCACTGGCGGCTCGGCGCTCTCGACGATCCTCCCGCACTGCCGATGGTCCTCCTGCTCTTTCCGCGGGCTCACTATGCGGAGCCCGGGCGACCTTCCCGACGAGCTCGCGGCGGAGCTCGGAGTGCTCCTCGGCCGCTTCGAGCGGGCCGTGCGTTCGATCGGCGAGATCGGCCGAGTGCACGTCTGCCGCTGGGGCGACGGAAGCGAGCATCTCCACTGGTGGTTCATGGCGCGCCCGGCGCGCAGCCCGCAGCTCCATGGCAGCTTCGCCGCGATCTGGGACGACGTCCTGCCGCCGCTGCCGGAAGATGTCTGGCGCGAGAACCTTGCCGCCGTCAAGGCGGCGCTCGACTAGCGCGCGCTCGCCGGTAACGGCACCGTCGGCCGGTAGGTCACCCCGAGACGGCCGAAGATCTGCTCGCTCTTGTCTCTGGCCGCCGGGTCTTCACCTCCGCGGAGCTCTGCGAGGCGGGCGAGCGCCTCGAGGGTCAGCGCGAGCTCGTACGACTCGGCCTCGGCGTCTGTGCCCGCCTCGGAGCTTGCGCTCTGCAGGCTCTGCTCGAGCGCGACCGCGGCTTCCTCGAGCGTTCCGGATTGCATGAGCGCATAGCCCCGGAGCCGGTGCGCCAGCGCGGTGACAACGGCGGCGCTGCCTTGCTCGTCGATGGCTCGAAGCGTCTCGTCGACGTGCTGTAGGGCCTGCGCTGCGTCCCCGGCTAAAACGGCGCGCTCCGCAAGTCGCGCGTTCGTCTCGACCACGAAGCTTCGCGCCTTCATGTCCTGGAACTCGGCCAGGGCGTGCAGGAGCAGCTCCTCTGCGTCGTCGAAGCGCCCCTGGCGGGCGGCGAGCCGGCCCAGGTTGCTCTCGGCGAGTGCGGCGAGGAACCGGCTTCCGGCCCTCGTGGAGACATCGCGCGTCTCGGTAAAGAGCTCCTCGGCGGCCTCATACTCGCCCTGGTCGGACTTGATCTCGCCGATGTTGTTCGCGATCGTCGCCGCGCCGACGACGTCGCCGATCCGTTGGCGGGCAGCCTGGCTCCGGCCGTACAGATCGAGGGCCTGGTCCCACCTGCCTTCGTAGTAGGCATCGATTCCGAGGTTGTTGAGAACGTTGGCCTGCCCGAGCAGGTCGCCGACCTCCTCGTAGATCGGAAGCGCAAGGCCGCGAAACGCGATGCGGTTCGGGTCGCCGGCCGACGTGTACGCGAGGTGAAGGAGGTAGTACGCGTGCGCCAGCGCCTGGAGATCCTCCGTCTGAAGCGCCTGCTCGACCACGCTGTTGCACCACTCGATGCAATCGGCGAACTCGCCCTGGCGGAAACGGACGCCGGCATACGACAGGCGGATCTCGAGCGCCAGTCTCGAGGCCTCTCCCTCGGATGACTCTGCGGCGGCAAGGGCCCGGCGGAACCAGCGAAGCGCCTCGGGATACCGGCTGGACCGCTCGCGGACGAGACCCTCCTTGTGCAGCAGCGCCGGCTGCGCGTCGGGATCGGCCAACCGGCGGGCACGCCGGTACGCCTCGGCCGCGTCGGCGTAGCTCCCTGCGAGCTCCGACACGTCGCCGAGGGCCTCCCACAGGACCGCGACGGCGGACGCATCGGCGTCGGAGACATGCTTGGCCGAATCGAGCGCCCGGCGGTAGAAGACGGCGGCCTCGACGTTGGCGTACTTCTCCCGCGCCCGATCGCCGGCGGCAAGCGAGTACTCGTAGGCCTTCGTGTGGTCTCGGGCGTTGAAGAAGTGGAGCGAAAGAGCCTCCGCGTGCTCCGAGAGCTCGTCGGCGTAGAGGCTCTCGTACGCCTTCCCGACGCTTGCGTGGAGCTCTCGGCGCCGGCGGTACGAAAGCCCCTCGTAGGCGGCGTCCCGGAACAGCGCGTGGCGGAACCGGAACGCGCCGGGAGCGTACGGGTCGCGCTCCACAAACTCCGTCAGGCGATCCCACGACTCCGAGCCGGGTGCGGCCGAGGGGTCGTCAGCGGCCAGCACGCGCCCGACAAGCTCGCCGCTGAACGTGATCCCCATCACGGCCGCGTAGCGGAGCAGCGTGCGATCCGCAGGAGCGAGCTTGTCGATCCTCGTCGTCACGACGGCCTCGACGCTTTCGGGGAGCGCAGCCTCGTCCTCGCCGTGCTCCGACGCGATCAGCTCCTGCAGGAAGAGCGGATTGCCACCCGACCGTTCCGCGATCGCTTCGAGCTCGTCCTCGCGCCAGCCGTTCGCTCCTGTGGCCTCGATCAGGGCGCGCGCCGAGTCGAGGGTCAGCGGTTCGAGATGGATCGTCAGCGCGGCCACCGGCGGAACGCCCTCCGCCGCGACGAAGCCGCTTGGGGTCCCCGACAGGCGCCTCGTCGCGCAGATGAGCCACGGCTTCGTCGTCACCTGCCCTCCCAGGTGGCGGAGCAGTTCACAGGACGGCTCGTCCATCCAGTGCACGTCCTCGAGGACGAGGACGGTCGGCTCCGGGAGAAGCTTGGCGAGGAGAGTCTCGACGACGCCGTGGAGCCGCGCTCGACGGAACGCCGGCTGGAGCTCGTCGACCTCGGGCGTCGACTCCATCTCCACGTCGAGCGGCAGGGCGAGCAGCGGGATCCAGGGCACAACCTCCTCGGCGAGAGGCTCGATCCGGTCGCGCAGCAGTTCGCGGGCGCCTCGCGGATCGCCGTTCAGCGAGACGTCCAGCAACGAGCGCAGCAGGCCGCGAAACGGGAAGTAGGCCGTCGAGAGCTCGTATTCCTCGCACGAGACGGGGATCGCGCGCAGGTCCGCGCTCCGCGACAGCAGCTCCTCGACGAGCCGGGACTTCCCCATTCCCGGATCGCCGATCAGCTCGACGAGCGTGCCGAAGCCCATGCGGACCGGAGCGAGCGAGGCGCCGAGGATGCCCAACTCGCGCTCGCGACCCACGAACGGCGTCGTGGCCTGTGGCGTGCTCTCGCGGCCGCCCGCAACCGCGCGCACGTCGTGAGCGACGACCGGAGCGCTCTTTCCCTTGACCCTGAACGGTTCCAGCTCCACGGTCTCGAAGGGGGTCGGCGAGCGCTCGAGGACGTCGTTCGTCGCCAGTACCGCGCCGGCCTCCGCTTTCGACATCAGGCGAGCGGCGAGGGCTGCGGTGTCACCCACGATCGTGTAGGTCCGCCGGAACGAGGCTCCCACCTCGCCGGCGAAGACTCGGCCGCGGTTGACGCCGGCCTGGAGCCGCAGCGGGAGCGTCTCATCGGCGACAGCCCGGACCGTTCGGAGCAATCGCTCCTCATCGTCTCCGGCGGTCTGAGGGGCGCCCGCGACGAGGATGATCCGCACTCCGTCGTCGTCGATGTCCGACTCGAGGAAGGACACATGATGCTCGTCCGCGGCTCGCTGGACGCTGCTCACGACCTCGTCGAGCGCCTGCGCCGTCCCCGCCGAGCCGTGCGCGTCCAGAAGCGCATCGGTTCCCGCGAAGCGGAGGAACGCGACCGTTGCCTGCCGGTGCTCGGGCTCGATCTCTCTCTCGCCGAGATAGCTGCGGATGGCCACCGGGATGCAGTCAGCGAGCGGAAGCCCGTCCACGTCGGGCAACGGGGCGAGACCAGCCGTCGACACCGGGACGTCCGTCTTCAGCAGCCGGCCGCCGGCCTTCTCGTCCCCGAGGCACCGAGCTGGGAGCGCCGCGCTCGTCGCCGGGCTGAGGAGGATCTCACCGGCCTCCGCGCCGGCCTCCATGGCGGCGGTCTGTGATACCTCCGGCCCGCAGAGGAGGAGCTCGCGATGCGAGCCGCCGACGAGGAAGAACCGGAAGGTGCCGGTGTTGAGGCCGACGTGCATGCGGAGGCTCACGACGCCGGCCGATGTTCGCGGCCGGCCGATCTCCCGCAGGGTTCGCCGCATGCCGTAGGACGCGCGTGCCGCCCGGCCGGCGTGCTCCTCTCCGGAGAAGAAGAGGAGGAGCGCGTCCCCGCCGAACTTGAGCAGGCCGCCCCCGTTCTCGTACGCGACCTGCAGGAGGCGGCCGAACGTCGCGTTGATGACGTCCGTGAGCTCCTCTGCGCCGGCCTTCCCTTTCTGCGCGAGCCGTTCCGACATCGCGGTGAAGCCTGAGAGATCGACGAACGCGAGCGTGCCTTCGAGGTTCCGCCAGGTGGCGTCCGGGTCCTCCCGGAGCCACTCGATCACGACCCGGGGGACGTAGGGCGCGAGCCCGGTCGGCGCCGAGACCGCCGGCTCGGCGTCTGGGCGAGCGGTCGTCACCCGTTACCCCTCGTTTTCCCCAATTTGCGGCGGATATCGGGCGGAAGCATTGACATATTTATAGAAAGGCGTAGGTTTGCGGGCCGGGGTTACTGCGGAAATGCGGCACATGGTCACGAGACGGTTCTTGCAGGCATGCGTGCTCGGCGCCGTCCTGCTCGCAGTCGGAGCGACCGGCGGGCAGGCGGCCGACAGCTTCGCGCCGAGCTCTGTCTCGCTGACGCTCGCTCCGGGCTCGTCCTGGAAGACCTCGCAGTCGCTGCACCTCGACTCCCTCCCGCCGAAGGCGGACATCGTCCTCGCGGTGGACACGACCGGGAGTATGGGCGCCGCGATCGCCGACGCGAAGGCCGACTCAATCAGGATCGTCAACCGGATCAAGTCGTCGATTCCCGGATCGCGTTTCGCGGTCGTCGATTTCAAGGACTATCCGTTCTCGCCGTTCGGCGGCGCGAGCGACTACCCGTACAAGCTCGTCACCGGGCTGACGAACGACGCCACCGCGGTCCAGAGCGCCGTCGACACGATGAGCGCCGGGGGCGGCGGGGATCTCCCCGAATCGTTCAACCGCGTCTTCTTCGAGGCGTACTCGGACACGACCCCGCACGAGGGCGCTCCTCACCTCGCCTACGACGCGAACGCTCCCCGGTTCCTGCTCGTCCTCACGGACGACATTCCGCACGACACGGGCCAGGCGACGACCTTCTCCGCGTGCGCGAACACGTCCGTGAACGACCCCGGACGCGACGCGACCGTCGGTACGAGCGACGACCTGACGACGAAGGCGACGCTCGACGGGCTCAAAGCGAACAACACGAACGTCTCCTTCGTCACCTACAACCCCGGCGGCGGCACACCCGGAGCGACCGAGTGCCATGCCCAGATGGCCGCGTACACCGGCGGGCTCCAGGTCACGCACGCAACGTCGGACTCGCTGGCCGACGAGATCGTGGCGCTCGTCAAGCAGGCTGCTGCCAAGGTCGACAAGGTCGAGTTCGACGTTCAACCGAGCTCGTTCGCTTCCTGGGTCACCTTCTCGCCACCCGGACCGTACGGCCCGTTCACCGCGCCGAGGGACATTCCCTACGAGATGAAGATCGCCGTCCCGGCGGGCACGGCGCCCGGCACCTACGAGTTCAGTGTGCGCGCCGTTGCGGACGCTTCACCCCGTGCCGAGCAGCACGTGACGATCGTGGTGCAGGCCCAGGCGGCGAGCGCGCTCGACCTGACGGTCGACGAGCGTTCGATCGCCGCAGGTGTGGCCTCGCTGCCCTTCGCCAGCATCCCGGCGTCGCGGATCCCGTTCCTCGGCGGCACGACCTCCGCGCTCCCGGCCGGCTCCATCCCGGCGGGGTCGATCCCTGCAGGATCGATTCCAGCCGGGTCGATTCCGGCCGGGTCGATCCCCGCGGGCTCCATCCCGGCGGGGTCGATTCCGGCAGGGTCGATCCCGGCCGGCTCGATTCCCGCGGGCTCCATCCCGTACGGGTCGATCGGTCTCGGGAACACGCCGGCGGGTTCGATTCCTGCCGGGTCGATCGCCCTCCGGCATGTGCTGCTTTCACAGATTTCGCTGCTCAACGCGGCGAGCGGCGCGACCTGGGATCAGGTGCTCGCACCGCCGTCGGCGCTGAACGCGTGTCCGTCGAGTGGCCCGGGGTCCGGTGCAGGCGTCTGCCGGCCGTTCACGAGCCTCACGCTGGAGGACGTCGCGAACGACCCCGTTGCGCTCGGTCGCCTGAACGCGCTTCCGATCAAGTTCGTCCCGCTCTTCAGCACCCTGTGGCGTGACGCCCCCTTCTCGGCGCTCATGCTCGGCAACGCGAAACTGAACCAGCTGCCGGCGCCGCCCGGCTACGCGAGCTGGAACGACGCGCTGGAGGCCAACGGCGGCAGCTCGAGCAACGTCGACCCGGCGGCGAACACCGTCTTCGGGCTCTACGTCGGTGGCCAGCTCGGCTCGACACCGGCCGGGTCGATCCCGGCAGGGTCGATCCCGTGGACGCTGCCGGCCGGCTCCATCCCTGCCGGATCCATCCCGGCCGGGTCGATCGCCGTCGGCGCGACGCGCATCGGCGCCGTTCCGATCTCGAAACTCGTCCCGCAGTCTCCCCTCACGCTCGCCGCCTACGTGAATTGCAGCGGGGCGTTCGTCTGCACCGGGAAGACGCTCGGCCAGGCCGATGATGCTGGAGCGCTCAATCCGTCGCTCACGATCGCGCAGCTCTTCGCCGCCCTGCCGGCCGGCGATCCGGATCGCGACGCCGCGCGCGGGACGACACTCGACCAGCTGATCGCGGCGATGCTGCCGCTCTCCAACTACCCGTGGGAGGAGATCGCGGTCACAGGCCTCCAGGACGTCGCCGGGAGCGCGCCGGTCCACTACCACCTCGACTTCGACCTCAATTGCGGCTCTGCGACGACGTTCAGCGTCACGGTCAACCTTCCCAATGGGTTCCTGCCGGTCCTCGGCTCGACGAAGTTCGCGTACGCCGGAGGCGGGGAGGTCACGGGGCTCAACCCGACCGCGAACGACGGCGGCGACTTCGTGTACAAGCCGACAGGGACGAGCCCGTGCGGGACCAGTACGGCGGTCCGCCACGTCCAGATGAACTTCAGCGCGTACGCGGGCCTCACGCTCGGCGACCAGGCAGCGGACGCAACCGTGACCACACCAACCCAGACGCAGACGGTCAATGACCGCGCGCCGGTGCTCGTCCTGCAGAACCAGGAGCCAAACGACGATCCGCTGACATCGCCCGTGATCGCCAAGAACACCCTCGTCGTCGGCCACATCGCCGATGCGTCGGACAAGGAGTACTTCCGGTTCAAGTTCAGCGATCTGCCGCGGCACTCGAAGTTGATCGCGTACCTGAACGTTCCGGACGGCGCCGACTACGACCTCGTCGTCCACAAGCAGTTCTCGCCTTCGCTGCAGTCGAGTCCTGCAGGCTCGATCCCCGCCGGGAGCATCCCGGTAGAGGACCCCGGCGTCTCGGTCGACAACGCGAGTCGCACGCTCCCGCCGGAGACCCTTGCGGACGTGCCGGCGGGCAGCATCCCGGCCGGCTCGATCCCGGCCGGCTCGATCCCCGCCGGCTCGATCTCCGCGAACCGCGGCTCCGCGAGCGAGGCGGCGCAGATCGTCAAACGCGACGAGCAGGGCGACGCGATCATCAGCATCAGCGGGTTCAACGGCTCGCACAGCGCGAAGCCATACGTGCTCCGGCTCCAGGTGGTCGACCCACCGCCGCTGCCGCCCTGTCCCGCGGTCACAGGTCTCGCCGCCCCGACGCCGGGAACGCTGCCGGCGCCCGCGTCACTCCCGGCGTCGACGAAGACGCTCTTCCTGACCAACCGCCAGCGGCTAGCCGGCCTGTACGGCGCCCCTGCGGTGGATTCGCTGCTGGCGGCGGGCTCGCCGCTCCAAACGGTGGCGGGGCGACCCGAGGTCGCCGGCGCGGTGATCCCGGTCGACGGCAACGCCACGGTCCGCGCCGCCTACGCCGCCTGGGACGCAAGCCCGTGCTCGGTCGACGCCGCGAACCAGGTCGTTCGCAAGATCAACGACCTCATCGCGACGTACCGAGCCGCGCTGCCTCAGCTCCGCTACATCGTCGTGCTCGGCAGCGACCAGGCCATTCCGATGTTCCGGCAGGACGACCTCACGACCCTCTCGCCCGAGCTCGACGAGGCAAGCGACCTGGCCTTCACTACGAACAATCTGACGGCGGCGAACGCGCTCTATGCCTCGTCCGCGCAGAACACCGTGCTCACCGACGGCGCCTACGGCGCGCTCACGCAGCTCACGTGGCTCGGCCACGACCTCCCGCTCGCGCAGACTCCCGTCTCGCGGCTGATCGAGACACCCGCCGACATGACCGGCCAGTTCCAGCAGTACATCGCGGCGAACGGCCTCCTCAACCCGCAGAGCGAGCTGACGACCGGCTACGACTTCCTCAGCGACGGCGCAGACGACATCCACGGCGGGCTCGTCGGAGAGTTCGCGGGCATCGCGCCGGACACGCTGATCTCGCCCCCCGGCGCACTGTCCCCGTGGGAGCGGAGCGACTTCCTCGCGAAGTACTTCGGGAAGACGACGCTTCCCGACATCGTCTCGCCGAACGCCCACTACAGCCACTGGCTGGCCCAACCGGCCGGCCCGGCCTCGATCACGAGCCTTTCGCAGATGGTGACGACCGACGACGTCCCGGGAGCCGACAAGCTGGCCGGCCGGATCGTCTTCACGATGGGCTGCCACGGCGGCCTCAACGTGCCCGACCTGCTCGGCGGCGACCCGAGTCGCCTCAAGGACTGGGCTCAGCGCTACCTGCAGTCGAAGACGGCGGTCTACATCGCGAACACGGGCTTCGGCTACGGCGACACGGTGACCGTCGCGCTCACGGAGCGCCTGCTCGGGCTCTTCTCGAAGAAGATCAACTCGGCGAACACCTCGATCGGCGAGCAGTGGATCGACGCGCTCCAGACCTACTACCTGTCGGCCGGCGACTACGACGTCTTCGACGAGAAGGCGATGATCGAAGCGACCTTCTACGGGCTGCCGTTCTACCGCTTCACCAATCCCGGGAGCTCGACGCCTCCGGCTCCGCCGGCGACCACGCCCGACGGCACGGTCGACGTCGCGGCGCTCCCGCCGATTGCTCCGAGCCCGACGCAGCACACGCTCGCCGACGGCCGCAAGTGGTGGGAGATCGGCGGCCAGACGATGAACGTCCCCTACCGGCCGATCCAGCCGCTCCTGTCGAGGGAGGTCACCGTTCCGGGCAAGTCGGCTCGCGGCGTCTTCATCCGCTCGCTGCGGACGCACGACGTGCCGAACATCAAGCCGCTGCTTGCGTACCCGCGAGTCGGCTCACAGCTCCACGAGCCCGACCCGAACTTCCGCGGCACGTTCTGGCCGGCCAACGCCGTCTCGATCCTGCGGACGAAGAGCCTTGGGCAGGAGCGCGCCTCGGTGGTCGTGAAGGCGGCTCAGTTCCGGCCGAACACGGTCGGGAACCCGGGTCTGGGCACGGAGCGGATCGTGGACTCGATCGGCCTCGACGTCGCCTACTCCAACGCGACCGACACGACGGCTCCGCAGGTCCTCCAGGTCGGCGGCGTCATCGTCGGCGGCGGAACGACGCTCTTCGTCCGAGCCACCGACGCGGCTGGGATCAAGAAGGTCGCGGTGCTCTACAACAACGGGACACAGGCGGACTGGCAGTTCCGCACCCTCGAGCACGCCTCGGGCGATCTCTATACGGCCCGTGTCGCGGGTCTGACGACGCCGGTCCAGATCCTCGGCGAGGTCATGGACGTGAACGGGAACAACGGCTTCGGAGCGAACAAGGGAGTGAACCACACCTCGTTCGTCGACCCGCCGTCGAGCCCGCCCGACATCCTGATCGAAGTCCCTCGTCCGCGAGCCGTCTTCACGCTGAACCAGCAAGTGACCCCCGACTTCGCCTGCTCGGACGAGGGCGGCGTGCAGAGCTGCACCGGCGCCGTGCTCGTCGCCGGCAACCTCGACACGGCGACGCCCGGGGAGCACACGTTCAGCGTGACGGCGACCGACCTGGCCGGAAACCTGGTGACGAAGTCCGTGACCTACGTCGTGCAGTTCACCTTCGACGGCTTCAAGCCGCCTGTCGACAACCAGCCGATCGTCAACATCGCCAACGCCGGGCGCACGATTCCGGTGAAGTGGTCGTTGAAGAACTCCGCAGGTGAGTTCGTCAGCGATCTCAACTCGGTCACGTCGATCACTGTCGAGAAGATCCCGTGCGCGGCGGCGAGCACCGACGTCATCGAGGAGACGACCGAGCTGGGGCTCGTGGCGCTCACCTACGAGAACAACCAGTTCGTCTACCACTGGAAGACGGAGAAGAGCTGGGCAGGCAGCTGTCGCCGGCTCGACGTCGCGCTCGCCGACGGCACGGTGCGGTCCGCAGACTTCCGCTTCAAGTAGGTCGGCGGCGCGCTCAGCGCCAGTCGATCGTGACGACGTCGAGCGGCTCGGAGATCCCTTTCAGCGTCACCGTCTTCGGCTCCGAGTAGGCGAAGCCGTTCACGAGCCGCGCGGTCAGGAGGCTGGCGTAGATCTCTCCGGGGCCGCCGAGCGCCCCCACCCGGGCAGCTTCGTGAACGCCCTTCCCGCTATAGCCCGCCGCCGAGCGACTGGCTTCGGCAGCGTGGACGCCGATGCGCACCTCCGGCGCGAACCCGTTCGTCCGCCGGTGTGCTGCCAGCTGGCGCTGGACCGCGGCGGCGCACTCGAGCGCGCTCGTCGGATCGGGAAACGCGACGAAGAAGCCGTCCCCGGCATGGCCGACCTCCTCGCCTCCGTACTGGCCGAACAGTTCCCTCAGCGTCCTGTCGTGCCAGCCGACGAGCCCCACCCATGCCTTGTCGCCGATTGCCTCGACGAGCGGGGTCGAGTCGCAGATATCCGTGTAGAGGAAGGTCCGGCCGGCTCGCTCGCCGCCGGCAGCGGCAGCAAGCCGGCCGAGAGCCTCCGCCGTCCGCCGAACGTCCCGCACGGCGCCGAGCCGGTCGAAGGTCGCCGCGGCGGCGCGAAGCTCGAGGTCGGCCGCGTCGGCGTCCCCGTCCAGCCGGTACGCCTCCGCCGTGAGCAGGCGGGCGCGGGCGCCCTCGTACGGAATCTCGACCTCCTGGTACAGCCGGATCGCGCGCCGGAGATGCCCGAGCGCCGCGTCCGCGTCCTCCTCGGCGAGTGCGACGGCGCCGGCGGCGGCAGCTGCGTGTGCCGCGAGCGCCGTTGTGCCGTAATCCTCCGCGATCTCGGCGAGCTCCTCGGACGCCGCTTTGGCCTCGTCGACCTCGCCGGCGGCGATTGAGATCTCGACGCTCGCCGGCAGGAGGCGGGCTCGGGAGAGCCGGTTGCGCGCCTCGTCGGAGAGCGCCCGCTTGAGACCCCGGCGGGCAGACTCGACGTCACCGTTCGCGAGACGGAGAAGCGCCAGGCCGGGCTGAGGCTCGACCCCTAGGCCGTGCGCCTGCCGAAATGCCTCTTCTGCGGCCGCGAAGTCGCCCATGCGCAGCTGAAGCTCGCCCAGCTCGTAGAACGCAGAGGCGGCCACGCTGGGGGCGAACTCGCCGAGCTCGGCAACGGCGGTGCGGATCTCCTCCTCAGCCTCGGGCCAGGTGCCGCGGAGTCGCATGACCTCGGCGCGGTTCACGCGGCAGACCCCAGGGAATCCGCTGATCGATTGGCGCTCGCACCACCGCGTGGCGGCCTCCGTCCAGTTGCCCGCCCGTGCGAGATCGGCGACGTCGAACGAGGAGGCGATGACGCCGCAGTAGATGATCCCCGTCGCGTAGGGGTTGAGCTCTCCGCTGACTGCGCCGACCGTCGCCTCGTCGATGAGCGCCAGACCGGTCTCCCAATCTCCCTGCCGAACGAGCGCGGTGCCTTTGTCATGCAGGCCGAGCGCCATCAGGTTCGGCTCCTGGAAGCGGCTGCCGAGCTCGACCGTCCGCTCCGCGTGCGCGATCGCAGAGTCGAAGTCGCCCGCGGCCAGCGCGAGGCGGGAGCGCATCCGTTCCAGGTAACCGCGCTCCGGGGAGTCGTCCTCCTCGGCGAGCAGGCGCTCGGCGCGTGCCAACCACGCTCCCTGGAGGCCGGACCGCTTGAGCTCGTGGTCCCGGGCCAGGTGCAGCGCGCTCATGGCCGCGGCCCGCTGCTCTCCCCGTTCGAGCCGAGCGGCGTACGCGCGGGTCCTCGCGTCGATCGACTCGTCCATCCGCCCCGTCCACCACGCCGCATCCGCGTAGCCGTTGAGTTCGTCGGCGTCGAGGTTCTCCGTTCGGTCGAGCTCGACCAGGGCCTCGTAGGCCACTTGCCATTCCTTGCCCGCCAGGGCGTTGCGGGCCTGCTCGAGCCGGTTGGCCATGTCTGTCACGCTTCCATTGTCGCGTAGGATCGAAGCGTGGCGGTTTCGGCCCCCGAGCGCTTGTACTTCACGAATAGCGACGAGGCGAATGCACTCATCGCCCGCGAGCCCTTGGCGCTGCTGGTCGGATTCGTGCTCGACCAGCAGGTCTCCGTGCAGACGGCGTTCATCGGACCGCTGAAGATCAAGGAGCGCCTGGGCACGCTCGACGCCGGCGATATCGCCTCGACCGACCCCGACCGGCTCGAGGCGGTGTTCCGCGAGCGGCCTGCCGTCCATCGCTTCCCCGGCACGATGGCGACTCGGGTCCGCGATCTCAGCGCCCACATCGAGGCCGAGTACGGCGGCGACGCCGCTCGTCTGTGGCAGGAAGCGGGCGACGCAACGGAGCTCCGCCGCCGCATCGAGGCGCTGCCCGGCTTCGGCGAGATGAAGGTGAAGGCGCTGAGCGCCGTGCTCGCCAAGCGTTTCGGCGTCGAAACGGCACAGGAGGTCGCTCCGACGTATCCGACGCTCGGCGACGTCGACTCGCAGGAAGCGCTGGAGAACTATCAGGCGCTCAAGCGCGAGTGGAAGGCGAAGATGCGCGCCGAGTCGCCCTGACCTACTCGATCGTCGCGCGGGACGCGGAATCCGGCGAGCTGGGCGTCGCCGTCCAGTCGCGCGCCTTCGCCTGCGGCGCGCCGGTGATGTGGGCTCGGCCGGAGGTCGGCGCGGTCGCAACGCAGGCGTTCGGCGAGCGCAGCTACGGGCCGCTCGGGCTCGACCTCCTCGCGGCCGGGAAGACACCTGAGCAGGCGCTGGCTGCGCTGGTCACGGCGGATGACGAGGCGGAGGTGCGTCAGGTGGCCATGCTGAGTGCCGACGGCGCCGTCGCAGCGCACACCGGCGAGCTCTGCATCCCCGACGCCGGGCACCAGACCGGGGACGGCTACAGCGTTCAGGCGAACATCATGCAGAGCCCCGAAGTCTGGCCGGCGATGGCGGGGGCCTTCGAGTCCGCAGGCGGCTCGCTCGCCCGACGCATGCTCGCGGCGCTCGAGGCTGCGCAGGAGGCGGGCGGCGACTGGCGCGGGATGCAGGCGGCGGGCCTGCTCGTCGTCCCTGCCGAGGGAAAGCCGTGGCAGGTCGTCACCGACCTGCGGGTCGATGACCATCCCGAGCCGCTGAAGGAGCTCCGCCGCCTACTCGACCTGCACGACGGCTATGCCGCCATCTATGAAGGAGAGGCGCTGCGAGGCGAGGCCGCGCGGTCCTTCGGGATGGGGGAGCTCGACGTCGGCCTCGCCGACCTCATCGATGCGGCGAAGGCCGACGACGTGGAACGCGCGCGGGAGCTGCTGGCGCCGCTCCTCGCCGAGGAACCGCGCTGGGCGATCCTCGTCCGGGCTCTCGGCCTGCGCGGGCTTCTCCCCCATGCCGACGAGATCGTCTAGCTACGACGTCGTCGTCCTCGGCGCCGGCCCTGCCGGCTGCGTGCTCGCCGCCCGGCTGAGCGAGGATCCCGACCGCCGCGTCTGCCTGGTCGAGGCCGGGCCCGACTACGGCCCGTACGCGGAAGGCCGTTGGCCGGAGGACATCCGCGACGCCCGGTCACTCGCACTCGAATCCCATACGTGGGAGACGGCGCTCGACGATCGCTCCCAGGTGCGGGCGCGGATCGTCGGGGGCTGCTCGGCGCACAACGCTTGCGCGGTCTTGCGAGGCGCTCCGGCCGACTACGACGAGTGGGGCCCTGGGTGGACGTCGGCAGACCTCGAGCCGTATCTCGAACGCGGCGAGCGGGCGCTGCGCACGCGGACGGTCGGCGAGGACGAGCTCTCGCCCTGGCACCGCGCCTGGATGGAGGCCGGAGGCGAGGACGCGATCGCGTATCCGATCAACGCGGTCGGCGTCGTCCGCTGGAATGCCGCCTTCGCATACCTCGACCCGGCCCGTGACAGGCCGAACCTGACGATCCGAGCGGACACACTCGTCGACCGGATCGACCCGGAAATGGGCAGCGTGCCGACCGATCGCGGCGAGCTTTCTGCAGATCTGATCGTCCTTGCCGCGGGCTCGTACGGTTCCCCGGCCATCCTGCTCCGCAGCGGCATCGGCCCCGGGCTCGCCCACGACCTGCCGGTCGGCGAGGGGCTTGCAGACCATGTCGGGGTCGGCTTCGGCTGGGAGCCGAACGCGGCGCTGCAGCATGAGACGGACGAGTTCGCGAAACGGGCGCCCGTGTTCATGGGCCAGGTGGCAGTCCGGGGCAGGTCGGAGAACTGCCCGGACGGCATCTCCGATCTCTTCTTCTTCCCGGCGATCGACCCGGGCTGGGAGATCAGCGGAGCCGTCTTCATGATGAAGCCGAGCTCGCGCGGGCGCGTCTCGCTGCTCTCTTCGGATCCCGCCGCGCCGCTCTCGATCGAGCACGGCTTCCTCTCCGACGAGCGGGACGCGATCGCGCTCACCGAGGGGGCAGAGCGGCTCCGGGAGCTCGCGGCGAGCGAGCCGGTCGGCCGCTACGCCGCCCGCGAGATCCGGCCGGGACCACAGGTCGATGCGGCAACGCACGTCCGCGTGGGGGCGCGTGGGTTCTTCCATCCCACCGGGACCTGCGCTCTCGGGCGCGTCGTCGACCGGGAGGCACGCTTGCTCGGCGCGCCAAGCGTCGTCGTCGCGGATGCGTCGATCATGCCGACGATCCCGTCAGTGACCGTGCATCTGTCCACGATCGCGATCGCCGAAAAAGTGGCGGAGCTTCTGTGAAGCCCGCACTCGTGGCCGGAATCGCGCTCGCCCTGCTGCTCGCAGGCGGGCGCGCCGATGCCCTCCGCCACCCGGCTGCGCCTCACTGTCCGGTCTTTCCCAGGTCGAACCCGTGGAACCAGCGGGTCGACGGGCTGGCGGTCGCGCCTAACTCGGACGCGATCATCAGCTCGATCGGGACCGGCGACACGCTCCACGCGGACTTCGGCTCGGGCCTCTGGCAAGGAAGGCCGATCGGGATTCCGATCACGGTCGTCGGGCGTACGCAACGCAAGGTCAGGGTCGCGTTCACCTACGCCGCCGAGAGCGACCGCGGCCCGTACCCGATTCCTCGCAACGTCAAGATCGAGGGCGGCCGCCAGTCGGACGGCGACCGCCATGCCCTGATCCTCGATCGCGGCGGCTGCCGCCTCTACGAGCTCTTCTCGCTCTACCCGACGGCGGGCGGCGGCTGGCGGGCCGGCTCCGGCGCGATCTGGAACCTACGCTCGAATCGCCTGCGCCCGGCGGGCTGGACGTCCGCCGACGCCGCTGGCCTGCCGATCCTCCCGGGGCTCGCCCGCTACGACGAGGTCGCCCGAGGCCGGATCGACCACGCCCTCCGCTTCACGGTGAGCCGCACGCGCCGCGCGTACGTCTATCCCGCCCGCCACTACGCGAGCGACCTGATCGACCCGGAGCTCCCGCCGATGGGGTTGCGCCTGCGCCTGAAGGCGGGTTACCCGACGCGGAGCTTCCCCCGCCAGGCGCGGATCGTGCTCGAGGCGCTGAAGCGCTACGGAATGCTGGTCGCTGACAACGGCGCGGACTGGTACATCAGCGGAGCGCCCGACCGGCGTTGGTCGAACGACCAGCTGCACACGCTGCATCGCGTTCCGGGCTCGGCTTTCGAGGTCGTGAAGACCCGGCGGTAGGCCGGGCGCACGAGGAAACCGCCGCCGCTCGGCGCGCGTAAAAGGGATGTGAGACGAATCGCACTCGGGCTGGCCGCGCTGGCAGCTTCTCGCCGGCTGCGGCAGCGACAACGGCGGCGGCTCGAACGAGGCCACCGTCGACCTTTCCGCCCAGAACGGCTCCAGCGAGTCGGGCACGGTGACGCTGACCGCCGACGGCGAGAGGACCAAGGTCGTGATCTCCCTCGACAACGCCCCGTCCGGCATCCCGCAGCCGGCGCACATCCACAAGGGAAGCTGCAAGGAGCTCGACCCGAACCCGGCATACGGGCTTCAGAACGTCGTCGACGGCAAGTCGACGACCGACGTCGACGAGCCGCTCGACGAGTTACAGAACGAGGACTACGCCGTCAACGTCCACAAGTCGGGCTCCGACTTGAAGACGTACGTCTCCTGCGGCGACATCGGCTCGGGTGAGCGGCGAAATGGGAACCAACGACGAACGACGGCGGCTACGGCAGCGGCTATTGAGTTTCAGCCCAGAAACCTGCTTTTCTCGTTCTGTCGTCAGTGGTTTGAACTCACATCGCCTGCTGACCGCTGTTGCGGTCACGCTGAGCCTGCTGGCCGCGCCTGCCGCGGCGAGCCCGGCCGGTCCGGCCGAGGCCGTCGATCGTCGGCGGGACGCCGGCGAGCCCCGGTGAGTATCCGGCGCAGGGCTGGCTCCTGATCAACCTCGACTGCGACCCGAACTACGACGCCTTGTGCGGTGGCTCGCTCGTCGGCAGCCGCTGGTTCCTGACCGCCGCCCACTGCGCCGTAGGCGCGACCGGCTTCGCGGTTCTGCTGGGCGACATCGACGTGACGGAGCCGAACACCGATTGGTACGACGTCGTCGGCGTCGACGTCAACGCCGGCTACAGCGAGCATCACCATGCAAAACGACGTCGCGATGTTGAAGCTGAGCCGTCCGGCGCCGTACTCAGCCGCTCCGCGTGATCGGGACGAACGAGTCGTCGAGCTGGGCGGCCGGCACCGTCGCGAGGATCATCGGCTGGGGGACGACCTCCGAAGGCGGGCCTGTCTCCGACGTGCTGCTGAAGGCCGACGTCCCGCTCGTTGCCGACTCCGACGTGCTCCTCGGCCTACGGCCGCAGATGGACCCGAACACGATGGTCTGTGCCGGCGACGGGATCCATGACACCTGCCAGGGCGACAGCGGCGGTCCGCTGCATGGTCCACGACGCAGGCGGCAACTGGGCTCTCGCGGGAATCACCTCCTGGGGCAACGGCTGCGCCAACCCGGACTTTCCCGGCGTCTACACGCGCATCGGAGCGCCGGCACTGAACGCGTGGATCGCGGCGCGGTATCCGCGAGCATCGTTCACCGTCGCCCCGGCCAGCACCGGAGCGACAACCGTTCTCACCTCGACCTCGTTCCACCCGGAGCCGGATGGGTTCACGGCGTTCGACTGGGACCTGAACGGCGACGGAATCTACGGCGAGAGAAGCGGGCCGAGCGTGAACTGGGTCTTCACGACACCGCGGCGCGCACGACGTGGGGCTTCGAGCGAGCCGCCCGGGTGGCGATACGGCCGTCGTTCGACAGGTCGTCAACGTGAACGCATCGCCGGCGGCCAATGCCGGCCCCGACCGCACCGTCCCAGAGGGAGGACGAATCGTGCTTCGTGCGTCGGGGACCGACCCCGAGGGCCAGCCGCTCACCTACGCGTGGGACCTGGACGGAAACTCGACGATCGAGTTCAAGACGCCGGGCCCGAGCCCCACCTTCTCGGCCGCCCGCCTGGACGGCCCTTCGGCGCGAACCATCTACGTGCAGGCATGCGACACCGCCGGCGGCTGCGGCCGCGACGTGGGGCTCATCCGGATCGCCAACGTCCGTCCGCGAGTGAACGCCGGACCGAATCGGAGAGTGAAGCAGGGGAAGAGGGCTCGCTTCCGGGTCCGCGCCTCGGATCCCGGCCGCGACCGGCTCACCGCAACGTGGCGGTTCGGCGACCGCACCCGCGCGGTTCGGGGCTTCACCGTGAGGCACGCCTTCCGAAAGGCGGGCCGCTACCGAGTGACAGTCCGCGTCGTCGACGACGACAAGGGCGCCCGCACCGACACCCTGATCGTCCGAGTCAGGCGCTAGCCGCTAGCGCGCGCAACTCTCTGAGCACCGGGCCGAGCGACTGCCCGCCGCGCAGCGTCGGCTCGAACAGGTCGCCGTGCCGTTCGACACGCTGGAGCGCCTCGCGAATCCCGAAGTCCCGCGGCCGCAGCTTCTCGCCGAGCTCCTCCCAGCGGAGCGGCATCGACACCGGCGCGCCCGGCTTCGGTCGCACCGAGTACGCGGAGGCGATCGTCTTGCCGTGGCCGTTCTGCCGGTGATCGACGAGCACGCCCCGCCGCTTGCGCTTCAGCCACTCCGTCGTGACGAGGCCGGGGTGCTCCTGCTCGAGCCCACGCGACACGCGCTCCGCGAATTCGTAGGTGTCCGAGAAGGAGGAGCGACGCGTGATGGGGACGAGAACGTGGATTCCGTCGGACCCGCTCGTCTTCACGTACGAGCGGAGCTCGAGCCGCTCCACGGCCTCCCGGACGAGATGCGCGACGCGCACGGCCTGCGCGAACCCGTTTCGCGACTCCGGTGGGTCGAGGTCGAAGACGACGTAGTCGGGCCGCTCGGGCCGGTCGACCCGCGAGTACCACGCGTTCATGTCGATGCAGTTCATCTGCACCATCGAGACGAGCGCCGCCGGCTCGTTCACGAGCACGAAGTCGACGAGGCGCGGCCCGCCCTCCCGCGGCAAGGTGCGGAAGCGACGCGTCGGGATCCAAGAAGGGATGCCCTTCGGCGCCTGCTTCTGGAAGTACGCCTGCTCGCGGATCCCGTGGCCATAGCGCTTGAGCGTGAACGGCCTGTCGCGCAGGTGAGGCACGATCGCGGGCGCGATCTCGACGTAGTAGCGGGCGAGGTCGCCCTTCGTGACGCCGTCCCCGGGAAAGAGGACGCGGTCCTGGCTCGTCAGGCGGACGCTGCGGCGGCCGACCAGCAGCTCCTCGGACCGGGGCGCCTCCCGCCTAGCCAACTCCTGCCAGCAGGAAGGCCCGGTTCTCCTTCAGCATCTCGCGCGCGATCACGAGCCGCTGGATCTGGTTCGTGCCCTCGTAGAGCTGCGTGATCTTGGCGTCCCGCATCATCCGCTCGACCGGGTACTCCTGCATGTAGCCGTAGCCGCCGAGGATCTGGACGGCGTCGGTCGTGACCTCCATGGCCACGTCCGAGCAGTAGAGCTTTGCCATCGCGCTGATCTTCCTCAGCTCCGATCCCTCGGCGCCCTCGTCGATCAGCTGGCCGCATTTGTAGAGGAGCAGCCGCGCCGCCTCGCACTTCGTCTCCATGTCGGCGAGCATCGCCGAGATCATCTGGTGCTGGCCGATCGGCTTGCCCATCGTCTCGCGCTCCTTCGCGTACTCGAGCGCGTAGTCGGTGGCGCCCTGGGCGAGGCCGAGCCCCTGGGCGCCGATCCCCGGGCGGGAGCGGTCGAGGATCCGCATGGCGATCCTGAACCCCTCGCCCTCTTCGCCGAGGAGGTTCTCGGCGGGGATCTGCATGTCGTTGAAGAAGAGCTCGCCCGTCGTCGAGCCCTTGATCCCCATCTTCGGCTCGATCCGGCCGACCTCGAAGCCGGGTGAGCTCGCCTCGACGAGGAAGGCGGAGATCCCGTCATGGCCGGCAGTGGGATCGGTCTTGGCGAAGACGGTGTAGAGGTCGGCGACCCCGGCGTTGGTGATGAAGCGCTTGGAGCCGTTGATGACGTAGACGTCCCCTTCGCGGCGAGCCTCGGAGCGCATCGCGGCGGAGTCGGAGCCCGATCCGGGCTCGGTCAGTGCGTACGCAGTGAGCCACTCGCCGGTCCCGAGCCTCGGCAGATAGCGCTCTTTCTGCTCCTCGCTGCCCGCGAGCTTCACGCCGAGCGAGCCGAGCTCCTGCACGGCGAGGATCAACCCGCTCGTCGCGCAGACCTTCGAGACCTCCTCGATCGCGACGAGCGTCATGAGGGCGCTGGCGCCGAGCCCGCCGTACTCCTCGTCGTACATCACGCCGAAGATCCCGTGCTCGCGGAAGAGCTCGACGACGTCCCAGGGGAACTCGGAGCTCTTGTCGATCTCGGCCGCGCGCGGCGCGATCCGCTCGCGCGCGAGCACGCGGACGAGATCGCGGATCTCGCGCTGCTCGTCCGTCAACGGGTCGGTCGGCACGGCGGTGAGTCTAGTTCGCTCGACCGCTTCTCCAGGAATTCACACTTGCTTTTTGACAACGCCGGGGAGCACACTGTTCGGCGGACAGGTAAGCCCTCACGGGGGGATAGGAGGTTTCGATGGGCAGCACACCGCGGAACCGGTTTGCACCACTGTGGGCTCTCGGCGCGCTCCTGCTGCTCTTGCTGGTCGCAGCGAGTGGCGGCGGTCAGCGCCGGTCAGGCCACGGCTTCGCCGGCCGTGAAGAGCTCCAAGAGCACGTCGATGGATCCCTGCATGCAGCTCGAGGACTTCGATCGACGCGATTTCCCACGCCGGCCCAAGATCAACAACAGGTATCTCCCGCTGCGGCCAGGGACGCAGTTGACCCTCGAAGGCGACGTCGACGGCGTACCCCATCGGGTCGTGTTCACCGTCACCGACCTGATGAAGAAGGTCGGCGGCGTCAACTGCCCTCGTCATCTGGGACATCGACGAAAGCGACGGCGAGCTCGTGGAGTCCGAGCTCTCGTTCTTCGCACAGGACGAGGACGACAACGTCTGGAACGTCGGCGAGTACCCCGAGGAGTTCGAGAACGGCGAGTTCGTCGGCGCTCCGAGCACCTGGATCACGGGCGAGGACGATGCCCAGGCAGGCATCCATATGGCCGGGCGTACGCGCGTGAGCTCCCGCCTCTACGTGCAGGGGTTCGCACCGGAGATCGACTTCCTCGACTGCGCGCGCGTGGTTGAGAAGTATCAGAGCGTCTGCGTTCCTGCCGGGTGCTCCGACCAGGCGCTGATCACGAACGAGCAGAACATCCTCGATCCGGAGGGCGGAATCCAGAGCAAGTTCCACGTTCCCGGGGTCGGCATCGTCAAGATCGGCGTCGTCGAGCCGGCCACCGGCGAGTCCTTGCAGCTAGTCGACTTCACGCGCCTCGACCGCGACGAGCTGCGGGAGGTACGGAACGAGGCGCTGAGGCTCGATCGACGTGGCTTCCGGTTCAGCGAGGTGTATCGCGCAACCGAGCCGGCGGAGCGATTCTAGGAGTCCGACGACGACCAGAAGCCGAGTACGAGCCTGGTCCCCGGTAGGGCTCGCGTTCTTCGCCGTCGCAGTTGCGGCCTGCGGCGGCGAAGACTCGAGCTCCTCCGACAAGCAGGCACAGAGCACCACGACGACGACGACGGCGGCCCAAGCAGAGGTCAGCCCCGCGGACTGCTCGGCCGACGTCGACAACCGGTTCGTGCCCCTCACGTCGGTCAAGCTCAGCATCTTCAGAGGGAGCGAGCGCGCCGATGAAGGCGACGAGATGGTCGCGACGCGGGTCGAGCAGCGCGTCCAGGAGAAGACCGCGACGATCGCCGGCTTCCCGGTGAAGGTCGTCCAGGTGAAGGACTTCGAGGGCGGCGAGCTCGTCGAACAGACGCTCGATTACTACACCCAGTGCGGCGACGGAAGCGTCTGGTACGTCGGCGAGAAGGTCAACGACATCGAAGAGGGGAAGGTCGTCAGCCACGGGGGCCAGTGGCTGGCAGGTGTTGGAGGTGCGAAGCCCGGTCTCTTCATGCCGGCCGAGCCGAAGGTGGACGAGACCTTCCAGCAGGAGCGGGCCCCCGGAGTCGCCGAGGACCGCTCGACCGTGGTGGCAGACGACGTCGAAACGACGACGCCTGCGGGCAAGTTCACCGGCTGTATCAGGACGAAGGACTTCGCACCGATCGACAACACCACCGAGTTCAAGATCT
Source organism: uncultured Actinomycetes bacterium (assembly GCA_963842235.1). GTDB lineage: Bacteria > Actinomycetota > Thermoleophilia > Gaiellales > Gaiellaceae > JACDAN01. The sequence continues at coordinate 1,253,632 of CAWJFT010000001.1, forward strand.
ATTGCCCTGACGTCGGCCTCGTTCGTGAGGAGCTGACAGCCGGAGGCAGCGAGCTCATCCGCTACGAGTAAGCGCCCCCGTTCGGCACCGCGATCCAGGCGTCCACTCCCCCGCTCTCCCGATTGACGGCATGGGCCGAGCCTCCATGGGCTCGGGCGATGACATCGACGATCGAGAGCCCCAGCCCCGCGCCGCCGCCCGAGCGCGCTTCGTCCGCGCGCGCGAACCGGTCGAATGCTCTGGGCAGGAACCCCGAGGGGAAGCCCGTTCCCTCGTCGGTGACGTGCAGCTCGATCTCCGCGGTGTCCTGGACGGCGTGGAGCATCACATCGCCGGCGCCGTGCCGGAGCGCATTGTCGACGAGGTTCCCAAGGGCCTGCTCGAGCCGGAGGCGGTCGCCCTTGACGGTGTCGCCCGACGGTTCGACGGTGATCTCCCGACCGGCGTTGCGGGCACGGCCTTCGAAGCGCAGCGCCGTCCGCTCGAGCAGCTCGTGCGCCGGCACCTCCTCGATGCTCACCGGCAGGCGGCCGTCCTCGGCACGGGCCAGGAGCAGCAGGTCGTCGGCGAGCCGCGACAGGCGCTCAGTCTCCTCGCCCGCCGAGCGGAGCGCCTCCGCGAGCTCCTCCCGGCTCCGCTCCCGTCGCCCCGCGAGCTCGAGCTCCGTGCGGAGCAGGGCGAGCGGGGTGCGGAGCTCGTGGCTTGCGTCGGCGACGAAGCGGCGCTCACGCCGGATCGTCGCCTCGATCCGGCCGAGCATGTCGTTCAGCGTCTCGCCGAGCCGCTGGATCTCGTCATGGGCTACGGGCACGGGGAGGCGTTCCGACGGATCCCCGCCTGAGATGTGCGAGGCGCGACGGCGCATCGACTCGACAGGCCGCAAGGCAGCCGCGGCGAGGCCGTAGCCGGCGAGGGAGGCGAGCAGCAGGGCGAGCGGCAGGCCGATGAGGAGCTGCGTCTGCAGCTCTTCGAGCGCCTCGCCGCGCGCTTCCAACGATGTTCCGACGGCAACGAGCACGCGGCTCTTCTGCGCATCGACCGGGAGAGCGAGAACCCGTACCGGGTCGTCCCCGTCACCAACCGGCCCGCGGTCGAACAGGATCGGCCCCTCGCGCGCGCTCTCGACCTGAGCAGCGCTGAGCAGGCGCTCAGCACCGACCGCCGGCGAGCTGTCGATCACCCGCCCGTTCAGGCTGAGAATCTGCGCGAAGCTCTCGTCTGCCTCGAGGAGCGCCGTCGTCGATCCTCGGCTCAGTCCGGTGTTCGAATGCTGGACGAGCCTCGCAACGTCGTCACCCCGCGACCGCAGGCCTCTGTTCACCGTGTCGTCGAGCTCCGACTGGAACCGGAAGTAGAGGAAGAGGCCCGTGGCGGCGAGGACGACCGCCATCACCAGTGCGAACGCGGCCGTCAGCCGAAGTCGGATCGGAAGGCGGGCGAGCACGCTACCCCGCCGCTCGTTGCACTTCCTTGCCCACGACGCCACCGTCTCGCCGCAACCGGTAGCCGGCGCCGCGCACGGTCTCGATCGAGCGAACGCCGAACGGCCGGTCGATCTTCTCGCGCAGGTACCGGATGTAGACGTCGATGATGTTCGACCGGTTCTCGTAGCTGTAGTCCCAGGCGTGCTCGAGCAACTCGAAGCGCGAGACGACGTGGCCGGGACGGCGCATCAGCGTCTCGAGGAGAGCGAACTCCTTGGCGGACAGCTCGATCTCGACGTCCTCTCGCCACACCTGACGGGAACGCGGGTCGACCCGCAGGCTTCCGACCTCGAGGAGCGGCGGCTGCTCGACCTGGCCGCGGCGCGTGAGCGCACGGAGGCGGGCGAGCAGCTCGGCAAACGAGAACGGCTTCGTGAGGTAGTCGTCCGCGCCGGTGTCGAGACCTTCGATTCGGTCCTCGACCGTGTCGCGGGCGGTCAGCATGAGCGCCGGTGACCAGACGCCGGCCCCGCGCAGCTTGCGGCACACCTCGAATCCATCGATGCCGGGCAGCATCACGTCGAGGATGATCACGTCGTACTCGGTGGCGCCGGCCATCCAGACCGCTTCCTCGCCGCTCGGCGCGACATCCGCGGCATAGCCCTCCTCGAGGAGGCCGCGGCGGATGAGGCCGGCCATCTTGACCTCGTCTTCGACGATCAGCGCCCGCACCTCTCTAACTGTGCCACCAGTTGATGAGAGTCGGATGAGAATGATCGAGCCAGACGGCCGGCCGGGCGCTTGGGGAGTACCCGCCCGGCCGGCCGTCGGCTAGCGGGCGCGCTGCGTTGGCCCGCCGATCGAGACCTCGTGAGCGCGAGGCCTCAGTCCGCTGTTAATCGGAGTCACCGTTCTCACGGTCGGCGGCCTCGGCGCCACCCGACTCGGAGTCGGTGTCGATCGCCACGACCTTGTAGTTGCCGTCGACATCGACGTCGACGGTCGATCCGTCGGCCCGGCGTACCTCGACCTCGTAGGCCGCATCGTCGTCGCGCTCGACGGCGGTCACGGTGCCGCCGCGTGTGGCCTTCACCGCCGCCGCGGCCGCTCTGTCCGCCTGGGGGCCCGAGAGGCTGGCGTCTTCGTCATCTGCTCCGGCGAAGGCGAGTGCTCCCCCGGTCCCGCCGATCGCGAGGACGGCGGCGACGACCCCCACCAAGATCAGCTTCCGCTTCATTGACACCCCCTCAGTCGCAGCGACACGGTGACCGTAGAGCTCGACGATGAAATGAGGATGAAAAGGCGGCGCGAAACCGGAAACCTTGTTACTTCGTAGTTGGAGTTGTAACTTTTAGTTCCGCGTTGGCTCTGCGGCACAACTTGGGGAGTGTTCGTTGAGCAGCCAGTCGTTTGACAGGGGGGCTGGCGGGTCTGACGCCGCAGCATGCGCGAAGACCCGCGGTGGCGGCGCCTTCGAGCCTCGAGCTCGTTTCTTCCTGCACTCACGAGCTCCGCCTTAGTAGGCAGGTTCAGACGAAATGGGGGCCGGGCAGCACCCCGGCCCCACCTGCCTAAACACCCCCGGAGGCTAACCAGAGATGAACGGCAGAACCCGTAAGGGTAACTCGCTTGAGGCGAGAACGTCGTCCCGAGAAGGCGACGAGCGATGACCCGCTGGATCGTAGGCGGAAGCATCAGGTTCCGGCTTCTCGTGGTCGCCGTCGCCGTCGCCACGATGGTCGTTGGAGGGAGCCGGTTGCGCAGCATGCCGGTCGACGTCCTGCCCGAGTTCGTGCCGCCGACGGTAGAGATCCAGACGGAGGCGCTCGGGCTCTCGGCGGCCGAGGTCGAGCAGTTGATCACCGTTCCGATGGAGCAGGACCTTCTGAACGGCGTCGCGTTTCTCGACGACATTCGCTCACAGTCGGTTCCCGGTCTGTCCCGGATCCTCTTGGTCTTCGAGCCGGGGACGAACCTGTTCCGCGCCCGGCAGGTGGTAGCGGAGCGCCTCACCCAGGCGCACGCGCTGCCCCAGGTGTCCAAGCCGCCGCAGATGCTGCAGCCGTTGTCGTCCACGAACCGGGTCCTGATGGTCGGCGTCTCCTCGAAGAAGGTCTCCGCACTGCAGATGTCGGTGCAGGCGCGCTGGACGATTGCGCCACGCCTCGTGGGCGTCCCGGGGGTCGCCAACGTCGCGATCTGGGGCCAGCAAGACCGGCAGTTGCAGGTGCGGGTCGATCCCGAGCACCTGCGCGCCAAGCATGTCTCGCTCGGTCAGGTGATCGAGACGACCGCCAACTCGCTGTGGGTCTCGCCGCTGACCTTCGTCGAGGCCTCGACGCCCGGAACCGGCGGGTTCATCGACACGCCGAACCAGCGCCTCGGCATCCAGCACCTGTCGCCGATTACCAACCCTGGCGATCTCTCGCGTGTCCGGGTTGAGGACACGCCTGGCCGGAACCTGCAGCTCGGCGATGTCGCGAAGGTGGTCGAGAACCATCAGCCGCTGATCGGTGACGCCGTCGTCAACGACGGCCGCGGCCTTCTCCTCGTCATCGAGAAGTTCCCGGAGGCGAACTCGCTCGAGGTCACCAAGGGCGTCGAAGACGCGATCAGGACGATGCAGCCGGGGCTGGCCGGCATCGAGTTCGACACGAACGTCTACCGGCCGGCTTCCTACCTCGAACGCTCGATCGACAATCTCACGCTGGCGCTGCTCATCGGCCTTGCGCTGGTCGCCCTTGTCTTCGGGCTCTTCTTCCGCTGGCGAACGGCCGTCATCAGCCTCGTCGTGATTCCGCTGTCGCTGATCGTCGCAGCCGTCGTGCTGGACGCGATGGGGACGACGATGAACCCGATCGTCCTCGCCGGGCTGGCGGCAGCGCTCATCCTCGTCGTCGACGATGCCGTCGTCGACGGAGAGAACCTCGCGCGGCGACTGCGTGAGCGCTCTGACGATTCGGCCCCAACGACGATCATGTCGGCAGCGCTCGAGGTCCGGCGCGCCGCGCTCTACGCGACGCTGATGATCGCGCTCGCGGTGCTGCCCGTCTATGCACTCGAGCGCACCGCAGGAGCGTTCTTCCCTGACCTCGCCACCGCCTACCTCGTCGCGCTTGCGGCTTCGATGCTCGTTGCGCTGGTCGTCACGCCGGCACTTGCTGCGCTGCTCTTCGCGCAAGGGCGGCCCGGCGAGACCGAGCCCTCACCCGCTCGCTGGCTCCAGGAGACCTATGAAGGCGGCCTCGCGCGGATCGTCCGCAGAGCGCCCGTCGGCTACGTGACCGCGGGCGCCCTGCTCGCGGCGGCGCTCGTTGCCGTCCCGTTCCTCAGCCAGTCGCTGCTCCCGACGCTCAAGGAGAACGAGCTCCTCGTCCGCTGGAACGGCCCGCCTGGTGCGTCGCTTCCGGAGATGAACCGGATCACGGCCAGGGCGGTCCACGAGCTGCGGTCGGTCTCGGGAGTCCGTGAGGTGGGCGCGCACGTGGGCCGCGCGATCACCGGAGATCAGGTCGTCGGGGCCAACGCCGCCGACCTCTGGGTGAGCATCGATCCGGATGCCGACTACGACTCGACCGTGGCATCCATCAAGGATGTGGTCGGGGGCTATCCGGGCCTCTCGCGGGACGTTCAGACCTACTCGGGCGAGCGCGTGCGAGAAATCCTCACGGGCACGGGCGACGACGTGGTCGTGCGCCTCTACGGCGAGGACCTCGGGGTCCTCAGCGCTCAGGCAGAAAGGGTGCGGAGGGCGATCTCAGGCACCGACGGGATGGCCGGTGCTCGAACCGTGCTTCCCGCGGCGGAGCCGACGGTCGAGGTGCAGGTCGACCTCGGCCGGGCGCAGCAGCACGGCATCAAGCCGGGAGACGTCCGCCGGGCCGCGACCACGCTGCTCTCCGGCATCAACGTCGGAAGCCTCTTCGAGGAGCAGAAGGTCTTCGACGTCGTGGTCTGGGGCACGCCGGCCATCCGCGACAGCCTGACCGGGGTTCGCCGGCTGCTGATCGACACGCCGACGGGCGGCCACGTCCGGCTCGAGGACGTCGCGAACGTGCGAATCGCACCCAATCCCGGTGTGGTCAACCGACAGAACGTGTCCCGCTACGTCGACGTCGCGGCGGACATCGGTGGGCGCGACCGCGATGACGTCGTGAGCGACGTCCAACGCCGCCTCGAGGCCATGTCGTTCCCGATCGAGTACCACGCCGAGGTCCTGTCGGCGGACCGGCAGCCCACGGGCCGTCTGCTCGCGATCGCGATCGCGGCCGCACTCGGGATCTTCCTCCTGCTTCAGGCCTTCCTGGGCAGTTGGAGGCTCGCGGCCCTGGCGTTCCTCACCTTGCCGCTGGCGCTGGCCGGCGGCGTATTGGCCACGTTGCCGGCGGGAGGGACGCTCTCCTTCGGCTCGTACATCGCCCTCTTTGCCGTGTTCGGATTCGCAGCGCGCAGCACGGTCCTACTCTTCGATCGCTTTCGCCAACTCGAGCAGCGCGAGGGTCTGCCGTTTGGGCCCGAGCTCGTTCTGCGCGGGGCGCGCGAGCGGGTCGTCCCGATCCTGATGACCGCGCTCGCCACAGGGCTGATCTTCGTCGTGGTTCTGGTCATCGGCGGCCGGCCGGGGTACGAGCTGCTGCGGCCGCTCGCAGCCGTGCTCGTCGGCGGCCTCCTGACGTCGCTCGTCGTCGCGCTCGTCCTGGTTCCAATCCTCTACCTGCGCTTCGGGTTCAGCACCGCCACGGAAAAGGTCGCCGAGCCTGAGCCTGCTCCGGAGGGGATCGGCGGGGCGGTGATGGGCAAATGAGGCGGTTCTTCATCGTCGGAACGCTGCTCGTCACGCTCCTGCTCGCCGCCTGCGGAGGCACCGCGGAGGAGGACGCAGCGGAGTCGCCGGCCGCCGTCGAGCAGATCAAGGGCACCGAGCTCAACCGCATCACCCTGACCGCGGAAGCGGCAAAACGCCTCGACGTCCAAACCACAGCGGCGCAGGGCGACGGCGAGCGGACCGTGATCCCCTACGCCGCCGTTCTCTACGACCCGGACGGTCAGACCTGGACGTACACGAGCCCGGAGCGCCTCGTCTTCGTCCGCGAGGACATCCGCGTCGACCGGATCGACGGCGACGCGGCAATTCTCGCCGCAGGGCCTTCGGCGGGCACGACCGTCGTGACGGTCGGTGCCGACGAGCTGTGGGGGGTCGAATACGGCGGCATCGAGGAAGACTGATGCGCTGGATCGTCGGATCGAGTCTCAAGTTCCGCTTCCTCGTGGTCGCGCTCGCCGCGGCGCTGATGGGCTTCGGGACGCAGCAGCTGCGCGACATGCCGGTGGACGCCTTCCCCGAGTTCGCGCCCCCGCGGGTCGAGATCCAGACGATCTGCCTCGGCCTCAATGCGGCCGAAGTCGAATCCCTGGTCAGCATCCCGCTCGAGCAGTCGCTGAACGGCGTCGAGGGGCTCGACGTCATCCGTTCGAAGTCGGTGCCGCAGCTCTCGTCGATCGAGCTGCTCTTCAAGGAAGACACGGACATCCTGCATGCGCGGCAGCTGGTCCAGGAACGCGTCGAAGCGGTGACACCGTCTCTGCCGACGTGGGCGGCGCCCCCGTTCATGATGCCGCCGACCTCGACGACGAGCCGCGTGATGAAGATCGGGGTCTCGTCGAAGACGGTTGGCGTCGTCCCGCTCTCGACGATCGCCTACTGGAAGATCAGGGCGCGGCTCCTCCGCGTTCCCGGCGTGGCCAATGTCGCCATCTGGGGAGAGCACCTGGAGCAGTACCACGTCGAGGTCGACCCGGCGCGGATGCGCGAGCGGCACGTCGGGCTGGAACAGGTGATGGAGGGCACTTCCGATGCACTGGACGCGGGGCTGCTGCGCTTCTCCGACGGATCGGTGATCGGGACCGGCGGCTTCATCGAGACCCCGAGTCAGCGGTTGACGGTCCAACACGTCCTGCCGATCGTGGAGCCCGGCGATCTCGCCAAGATCCCACTCGCGAACCGCGGAAGCAGAACGATCCACCTCGGCGACGTCGCTCAGGTCGTGACCGGCACGCAGCCGCTCGCGGGCGACGCGGTGATCAACGACGGGCCCGGCCTCTTGCTCGTCGTGGAGAAGTTCCCCTGGGGCAACACGCTGGACGTGACGAGCGGTGTCGAAACGGCGCTCGACGAGCTGCAGCCGGGGCTGCCCGGCATCGAGATCGACACGCACATCTTCCGCGCGTCGAACTTCATCGAGACGGCGATCGACAACCTCGAGCACGCGCTGCTGATCGGCGCGCTGCTCGTCATCCTCGTGCTCGGCGCGTTCCTGTTCGACTGGCGCGCCGCGTTGATCAGCGTCGTCGCCATCCCGCTCTCGCTCGTCGCCGCCGGCCTCGTCCTCTACTGGCGCGGCACCACGGTCAACGTCATGGTGCTCGCCGGCCTCGTGATCGCCCTCGGCGTGGTCGTCGACGACGCGATCATCGGCGTGCAGAACATCCTGCGCCGACTGCGGGAAAACCATCGGAAAGAGAGTCCCCGCTCGGCCGCGGCGATCACCCTCGAGGCCTCGCTGGAAGTGCGGGGGCCGATCGTCTACGCGACGCTGATCATCCTCATCGCGATGGCGCCCATCTTCTTCCTGCAAGGGCTGACGGGCGCGTTCTTCCGGCCACTCGTCCTCGCCTACGTCCTCGCGGTCCTGGTCTCGCTCCTCGTAGCGCTGACCGTCACGCCGGCGCTGAGCCTGATCCTCCTCTCGAAGACCTCGATCGAGCGCCGAGAGTCGCCGCTCGAGCGCTGGCTCGGGCAGGGCTATCGAGCTGTGCTGTCGCCCGTGCTCTACCGGGCGCGCTGGGCGTACCTGGCCGCGGCTCTGACCGTCGTCGCGGGGGTCGCAGTGGTGCCGTTCCTCGGCGAGTCGCTGATCCCGACCTTCAAGGAGCGCGACTTCCTCGGCCACTGGATCACGAAGCCCGGGAGCAGCCTGCCGGAGGAGACCCGCGTCGTAGCCAGGGCCAGCCGCGAGCTGCGTTCGATTCCCGGCGTCGATCACTTCGGCTCGCACATCGGCCAGGCGTTCCTGGCCGACGAGGTCGCGGGCGTCAACTTCGGAGAGAACTGGATCGCCGTCGATCCGAACGCCGACTACGACGAGACCGTGGCCTCGATCGAGAACGTCGTCGACGGCTACCCCGGGATGTTCCACGACGTGCAGACCTATCTGAACGAGCGAATCGACGAGGTCCTGGCCGGGGCCAGCGAGCCGATCGTCGTGCGTATCTTCGGCCGCGACCTCGACGTCCTCCACCGCAAGGCCGACGAGATCAGGGACGCAATCGCAGCGATCAACGGGATTACCGACGCTTCGGTGGAGTTCCAGGAGGGCGTCTCCCAGGTCCAGGTCGAGGTCGATCTCGCCAAGGCACAGCGGTACGGCCTGAAGCCTGGCGACGTTCGCAGGGCGACGGCGACGATGATCGAAAGCGAGGAAGTCGGCGACATCTTCAGAGGCGGGAAGGCCTACGACGTGCACGTCTGGAGCACGCCGCAGACCCGCAATAGCCTCACGAGCCTGCGCGAGCTCCCGCTGGACACTCCCGGGGGCGGACACGTGCTCCTCGGGGACGTCGCCCACGTGCGCGTGAGGCCGACTCCGAACGTCGTCCACCACGAAGGGACTTCGCGGAGCATCGACGTCGTCGCCGGCGTCGACGAAGGCGACCTCGGCTCGGTTGCCGGGGACGTCGAACGGCGCCTCCAGACCATCCGGTTCCCGCAGGAGTACCACGCGGAGCTTCTGGGCGAATATGCCGAGCGGCAAGCAGCGGAGAAGCGACTGCTGCTGTTCGGGCTCGCCGCGGCGATCGGGATCCTCTTGCTCCTCCAGGTCTCGCTGCGGAGCTGGCGCCTCGCGATGCTCTCCTTCCTGACGTTGCCGATGGCGCTCGTGGGCGGTGCACTCGCGGCGTGGCTGGGCGGAGGCGTGCTCTCCCTGGGCTCGCTGGTCGGCTTCTACACCGTGTTCGGGATCGCCGCTCGGAACGGCATCCTGATGATCAACCACTTCCAGCACCTCGAGGAGCACGAGGGCGAGACCTTCGGCCGCGAGCTCGTCCTCCGCGGTGCGCAAGAACGGCTCTCGCCGATCCTGATGACGACCCTCGCGACCGGGCTTGCGCTCGTGCCGCTCGTGGTCGCCGGAAACATCCCCGGTCACGAGATCGAGCATCCGTTGGCGATCGTCGTCGTCGGCGGCCTGGTGACCTCGACGCTGCTGAACCTCTTCGTCGTCCCGCCGCTGTACCTCCACTTCGGGAAGCGCCGATCGCTGAAAGGAGCCACATGAGTCGCTCGACCGTCGCCGCGTTCTTCGCCGTCCCCTTGCTCTTCGCGGGCTGCGGAGGATCCTCGGACACCGCTAGCCACGAGCCTGCGGTCGTCGAGGAGGTCGCTGGAACCGATCTCAGCCGGATCACGTTGACGCCCGAAGCGGCCAAGCGGCTCGACATCAAGACCGGGAACGTCGAGCGGAGCGGCGGCGCCACGCTCATTCCGTACTCCGCCGTCTTCTACTCCCCGACCGGCGAGACGTGGACATACACGAATCCGGAGGGCCTCACCTTCGTGCGGCAGCGCATCGCCGTCGACTCGATCGACGGCGCGCGAGCCCGGCTCTCCAAGGGGCCGGAGCCTGGAACGAAGGTGGCGACCGTCGGCGTCGCCGAGCTCTACGGCACCGAGTCGGGGCTCGGCGCCGACAGCGGGCACTGATGCGCTGGATCGTCGCGACGAGCCTCAGGTTCCGGTACATCGTCGTCGCGGCCGCCGTGGCGCTGATGGTCTTCGGCGGCGGACTGCTTCGTGATACGCCGGTCGACGTCTTCCCGGAGTTCGCACAGCCCAAGGTCGAGATCCAGACCTACAGCCTCGGGCTCTCCGCCGAGGAGGTGGAGTCCCTCGTGACCGTGCCGCTCGAGCAGTCGCTCCAGGGTCTGCCCCAGCTCGACACCGTTCGCTCCAAATCGGTTCCTGCGCTCTCGTCGATCGTGCTGCTCTTCGACCGCGGCACGGATCTTCTCCACGCGCGACAGCTCGTGCAGGAGCGCGTCGAGGCAGCGACGCCGACGCTGCCGACCTGGGCGGCGCCGCCGGTGATGATCCAGCCGCTCTCGTCGACGAGCCGAGTGATGAAGATCGGATTGACGTCCGACCGCCTCTCGCTGATCGAGATGTCGACGATCGCCTACTGGAAGATCAGGGCGCGCCTGCTGCGTGTCCCCGGCGTCGCGAACGTGCCGATCTGGGGCGAGCGGCTGCAGCAGATGCACGTCCAGGTCGACCCGAAGAAGCTGCAAGCCCACGGCGTCTCGCTCCTGCAGGTCATGGACGACACCTCGAACGCCCTGGACGCAGGCTTGTTGCAGTTCTCCGAAGGGTCCGTGATCGGGACCGGCGGCTTCGTCGACACGCCGAACCAGCGCCTCCATGTCCGGCACGTGCTGCCGATTGTTACCCCGGACGACCTCGCGAACGTGACGATCGAGAAGCAGGACGGGCGTCAACTCCTCCTCTCCGACGTGGCAACGCTCGTCGAGGATCACCAGCCGCTGTCCGGAGACGCCGTCATCAACGACGGGCCCGGCCTCATGCTGATCGTCGAGAAGCTCCCCTGGGCCAACACCCTCGAGGTGACCCGGGGCGTCGAGCAGGCGCTCGAGGAGCTCGAGCCGGGCCTTCCCGGGATGGAGATCGACCCGACGATTTTCCGGCCGGCGAGCTTCATCGAGGCGTCGATCGACAACCTCGCCGAGGCGCTGCTGCTCGGCGCCCTCCTCGTCATCCTCGTCCTCGCCCTCTTCCTCTTCGAGTGGCGAGCCGCCCTGATCAGCGTGGTCTCGATCCCGCATCTCGCTCGTCGCGGCCGGGCTCGTGCTCCATCAGCGCGGCGACACCATCAACGTGATGGTGCTCGCGGGCCTCGTCTTATCGGTCGGCGTCGTCGTCGACGACGCGATCATCGGGATCGAGAACATCGTTCGCCGTCTCCGGCAGGAGCGCACTGGAGCGCAGCGGCAGATCGACCGCCGCAGTCATCCTCGACGCTTCGCTCGAGGTCCGCGGCCCGATCGTTTACGCGACGCTGATCATCCTCGCGGGGATGGCTCCGATCTTCTTCCTCGAGGGCCTGACCGGAGCGTTCTTCAAGCCGCTCGTCTTCTCCTACGCGCTCGCCGTCGGCGCCTCGATGGTGGTGGCGCTGACGCTGACGCCGGCGCTGAGCCTGATCCTGCTGCGAAACGCCCCGGTCGAGCGGCGCCAATCCCCGCTCGTTCGCTGGCTCCAGGCCGGCTACGAGCGGGTGCTCTCGACGGATCATCACGAGGCCGCGGAGGGCGTACGCGGCAGCCCTGCTCACGGTCGCCGCTGGAGTCGCGGTCACGCCGTTCCTCGGACAGTCGCTCCTGCCCAACTTCAAGGAGCGCGACTTCCTCATGCACTGGCTGACCTCGCCGGACACGCTCTGGCCCGGAGGAGACGCGGGTCTCGATCCGGGCCTGTCGAGAGCTCCGGAGCATCCCGGGCGTGCGCAACTGCGGTTCGCACATCGGCCAGGCGTTCCTGTCCGACGAGCCGTACGGCATCTATTTCGGCGAGAACTGGATCAGCGTCGATCCGGAGGTCGACTACGACGAGACGCTGGCGAGCGTGCAGGAGGTCGTCGCCGGTTACCCGGGGATCCAGCGCGACGTCCAGACCTACTTGAAGGAGCGGATCAGGGAGGTGCTCACCGGCTCGAGCGATGCAGTCGTCGTCCGCGTGTTCGGCGACGACCTCCACGTCCTCGCCGAGAAGGCAGCCGAGGTGCAGGGGCTGATGGAGGGCATCGACGGTCTCGTCGAAGCGAAGGTGGAGTTGCACGCGGATGTCCCGCAGGTCGAGGTCAAGGTCGATCTCGCCAAGGCGAAGCGCTACGGCGTGAAGCCCGGCGACGTTCGCCGCGCCTCCGGCACCTGGATCGCGAGCGAAGAGGTCGGCGACATCTTCCGCGGCGGCAGGGCGTACGACGTCCACGTCTGGAGCACGCCCGAGACGCGCTCGAGCCTGACGAGCATCGAGCGGCTTCCGATCGACACGCCGAGCGGCGAGCCGATCCTGCTGTCGGACGTGGCCGACGTGCGCATTGCGCCGACACCGAACACGATCGAGCGCGAGAACCTCTCGCGGCGCCTCGAGATCAGCGCCAACGTGAGCGGCCGCGACCTCGGGTCGGTCGCCCGGCGACCTCGAAGACGGTCTCGAGGACATCAGCTTCCCGCTCGGCTACCGCGCCGAGCTGCTCGGCGAATACAAGGAACGGCAGGCCGCCCAGGGCCGCCTGCTCATCTTCGGGCTCGGAGCGGCGCTCGCCATCTTCCTCCTCCTCCAAGCCTCGTTCCGGAGCTGGCGGCTCGCCACGCTCTCGTTCTTCACGCTGCCGATCGCGCTCGTGGGCGGTGCGCTCGCGGCCTTCATCGGCGGAGGCGTGCTCTCGCTCGGCTCCCTGGTCGGCTTCTTCACGGTGTTCGGGATCGCCGCGCGCAACGGCATCTTGATGATCAACCACTTCCAGCACCTGGAGCGGTTCGAGGGTGAGACCTTCGGCCCGAAGCTCGTCCTCCGCGGCGCCCGGGAGCGGCTCTCGCCGATCCTGATGACAACGCTCGCCACGGGCCTCGCGATCGTGCCGCTGGTCGTCGCCGGCAACATCCCCGGCCACGAGATCGAGCACCCGCTCGCCGTCGTCATCCTCGGCGGGCTCTTCACCTCGACGCTGCTCAATCTCTTCGTCGTGCCGGCGCTCTACCTGCGCTTCGGGCGTCCGGCAACCCAGGCTCCCGGACGCGTCTAGAAGGCAGGCGTTTCATGTTGTTCTCATCTCCGCGTTCCAGGATCCACAAGCAGATGTGAAAGGAGGGGGCCGATGATCACCGCGAGAAGCGTGCCGCCGCGACGGGCTCTTGCCCCTCTCGGCCTCGTCGCGGTCGCGATCGGCTTGGGATTCTGGGGACTTCTGGGAGGCGGATCTGCGGCAGCCGAGGACGCGCCGGCCGCCACCGCGGCCCGTGACGATCTCGTCGTCTCCGTCGGAGGAGTCGGCCGCATCGTCCAGGCGAAGGCGTCTCGTCCGATCACCGCACCCGCGCCGTCCGGTGGCGGCACCGCCGGCTCCGCGCCGGCAACGCCAACCGAAGCTCCTCCCGACGCCGTCTTCCCGCGGTCGAGCGGTCGCATCTCGAAGTTCCTGGTCGCGCCGGGCGACCTCGTGGTCGCCGGCGGCGCGCTTGCAATCCTCGACGACGGCGGCGCGGCGGCGGCCGGGGTCGAGCAGGCGCGGAACGAGCTCGCGACGGCGCAGACGGAGCTGCGGCAGAAGCAGACGAGCGATCCACTGACAGGCGTTCCGGCCACCACGGCAGAACGGGCTGCAGGCCGCTACGCAGTGACCGCGGCCGTCGAGCGTCTTGCGGGCCTGCTCAGTCCGCCGCTCGCGGCGGACGTGAGCGCGGCATGGCTCGACGTCAGGCGCGCGGAAGCCGACCTCGAGACGCTCCTCGGCGGGACTCCCGCCGAGCGGGCTCAGGCGATTCGCATCGCGCGGCAAACCGTTCAGGTCGCCCAGGACCAGCTCGACCGAGCGCTTGCGCCGGCGGATGCGGCCGACGTGAGCGCGGCAAGCGCCGAGCTGAAGAAGGCAGAAGCCGACCTTGCATTGCTGCTTCGGCCGCCGGACACTCCGCTCCCCGAGGAGCTCGCCGCCGCCCAGCGCGCAGTGACCGTTGCTCGCGAGAACCTCGACGATGCGAAGTCCACCGTCCCGCCGGATCCGGTGGCGATCAGGGACGCCCAGCTCGCGTACGACAAGGCGCTGGCCGACCTCGCCGTGCTGCAGCGGCCTCCCAAGGGGCCCCTCCCCGAGGAGGTCGCCTCGGCTCGACAGACGGTGGAAGCTGCCCGGGCCAAGCTCGACAAGCTTCTCGCGCCGCCAAATGCCGCCGACGTTCGGGCGGCGCGCCTCGAGCTCGAGCGCGCGCGGGGCGATCTGCGGAAGCTCGAGACCGGTCCCAGCCGCACGGCGCTGGCCGCCGGCCGCCAGGCCGTCGACGCCGCGCGGGTGAAGCTGAACCAGCTGCTCGGAGGACCCCTCGCAGCCGACGTCGCGGCGTCTCGCCTCGACGTCCGCAAGGCCCAGGCCGAGCTGTCCGTGCTCGGGATCCGCGGTGGGCCGGGCGCGGCCGGTGACATCTCCCTCGCACGGCTCAAGGTCGACGCCGCGCGAATCCGGCTCGCCGTCGCGCGCGTAAACCGTCGCCTGTTGACGGTTCGTGCGCCGTCCGCCGGAACCGTGACCGCCCTGCTGACCACGAAAGGTGCGCCCGTCGACACCTCGACGCCGGTTGCCACGGTGGCGGATCTCGATCGCCTGGCGGTCAGCGTCGACCTGAGCGAGTTCGACGTCGCGCGGGTTCGGCCTGGCCTGAAGGCCGTCGTCAGCGTCGATGCACTCGGCGGCAAGTCGCTCCCGGGCATCGTCCTGTTCGCGGCGCCGACGGGAACCGAGAACGGCGGCGTCGTGACCTTCCCGGTCCGAGTCGGCCTCTCGAGCACTCATGGGCTCCGGCCCGGGATGAACGTCAGCGTGCGCATCACCGTCGCGCGGCGCCGGGACGTTCTCCAGGTGCCGCTCGAAGCAGTGTCGCAAGACCAGGACGAGCCGACGGTCACCGTCATCGACGGCTCGGGCGACGAGGCCTCGCGCACCGTCGTGCTCGGGCTTACGAACAACAAGAGCGCCCAGATCGTGAAGGGCCTTCGGGCGGGCGAGCGCGTCGTTCTCCCGGAGGCTCAGGCTCCAGCCGGGGAGGAGTAAGTGACCGCAGACGGCTCGGCGGGCATCATCGAGCTCGCGGAGGTCACGAAGCTCTTCCGGCAGGGAGAGATCGCCGTGGAGGCGCTTCGCGGCGTCAGCGTCGTCGTTCGCGAAGGTGAGTTCCTCGCGATCACAGGCCCGTCCGGCTCTGGGAAGACGACGCTGCTAGCGATCCTCGGCCTGCTCGAACGGCCGACGACGGGCTCATACCGGTTGGTCGGCGAGGAGATGGCCTCGCTGAACGAGACCGGGCGAGCACATGTCCGCGGGAAGCGGATCGGCTTCGTCTTCCAGGCCTACAACCTGCTCCCGCGCTCGACGGCGCTCGAGAACGTCGAGCTGCCGCTCGTCTACGCGGGTGTTTCCCGCGGGGAGCGCTCGAAGCGCGCGCTCGACGCGCTCGGCGAGGTCGGCCTCTCAGAGCGCGCCCTCCATCGTCCCAGCCGCCTCTCCGGCGGCGAGCAGCAGCGCGTCGCGATTGCGCGCGCGCTCGTCATCCGCCCGAGCGTCGTGCTGCTCGACGAACCGACCGGAAACCTCGACTCGGCGAGCGCCGAGCAGGTGCTCGCGATCCTCGAGCAGGCGCACCGAGGGGGCGCAACGATCGTCATGGTCACGCACTCGACCGAGCTGGCCGAGCGGGCGTCGCGGAACCTGCGGCTCGCCGACGGCCTCGTGGGCTCCGACGAGCCGACCGCGAGACCGTACGCGCTCGGCGGTGCGGCCGGATGACGACGTTCATCGAGCACTGGCGCATCGCGCTCGGAGCGCTGCGCGCCAACTGGTTCCGCGCACTTCTGACGGCTCTCGGCGTGGTGATCGGCGTCGCCTCCCTGGTCGCGGTCGCTGCCGTCAGCGCCGGCGCCCAGAAGGAGGTTCAGGACAGCATCCGGCGCCTGGGCGCGAACGTCGTCCTCGTCGACGGCGAGTTCATCAGCATCGGAACGGGCCAGTCGGCGACCGAGCGAACGATCACCCCGGCCGACGTCACGGCGATCTCGCAGCTGCCGATGGTGACCGCCGTCGCGCCGCATCAGGACATCGAGAGCCTGACCATCTCTGCAGGCCGAAACCAGACGACGACGCGCCTCTTCGGCGTCACCCCGACCTACGCCGACATCTACAACCAGACCGTGCAGCAGGGTCGCCTGATCTCCGCGGCTGATGTCGACTTCGGCCGCAGCGTCATGGTTCTCGGGCTGGATGCGCAGGCGAAGCCTCTTCCCAAACGGACCCGCGATCGGCCAGACCGTACGGGTGGGAAGCCACGAGTTCGAGGTGATCGGGACCCAGACCCGCAAGGGGAAGCTGGCCGACGAGAATCTCGACAACCGGGTCTTCGTTCCGCTGCCGCTCGTCCTGAGAGTCCTGTTGGGCGGCCCCAACACGAAGAGTGTGGGCGTCCGCGTGCGCAGCGAGGGCGAGATCGAGTCGGCGCAGGACGAGATCTCCACGCTCCTGCGCGACCAGCACAACCTGCCGGACTCCTATGCCGACGACTTCTCGACCGAGGACCAGGCCGCGCTCGTGAAGGAGGCGCAGCGGGCGACGACGACGTTCCGCGTGCTCACGTTCGCGCTCGGAGGGATCGCCTTGCTCGTCGGCGGGATCGGGATCATGAACATGATGCTGGTCTCCGTCCGCGAGCGGACGCGCGAGATCGGCATCCGCAAGTCGGTCGGAGCAGACCCCTGGACGGTTCAGGCGCAGTTCCTGATCGAGGCGGTCGTCCTCAGCTCGCTCGGCGGCCTTGCGGGCGCTCTGGCGGGGATCGGGGCCACCAGGCTGATCGGACTGCTCGCCGGCTGGGAGACCTTGATCGATCCGCTGTCGTTGCTCGTGGCCGTCTCGGTCGCCCTCGCGGTCGGGCTCTTCTTCGGCTTCTACCCCGCGCGGCGCGCCGCCCGACTCGACCCGGCTGCCGCCCTTCGCTACGAGTAGCCGCGCTTGATCAACGCCCGCAGCTCGTTACCCGGACAGGCGGTGGGGAAGAAATCCGAGTGCGGCCGGACCTGCCGGGCCCGCGGGTAGCGGCGCCGGTACTCCCGGATCAATCCGGAGAGGGCGCGGCGCGCCTCGGGGGTGACGTCCGCCCGCCCGACGGAGTCGTCGCCGAGGAAGCAGACCGCGAAGTAGTGATCGTTCGACTCGTTCGTTCCATTCGCGGCCGAGCGCGCGCCGAAACCGCGACCCACGAACACAAAGCCGTGTCGGCAGAAGACGTGGTTGTAGGCGATGTCGAGCCAGCCCATGGTCTCCATGTGGTAGCGCTGGATCGCCCGTACGCGTCCTGCGCAGTTGCGGTGCAGCCGCTCTTCGTCCGCGTTCATGCCCGTGTAGTGGACGGCGACGCCGCGAGCCTCGGCTGGGTTGATCCGGGGGCGGCCGCGGGCCGGGACCGCGCCCCAGGCCGGCCTGCGGACGAGCTTCAGCGGAGGTTGTCGGGGAGCTCGCGGCGTCTCAGGTCTCTCGTCGTCGGGCCGAGGCTCACGCAGCGGTGTGGCAGACCGCTTCGATGTTGTTGCCGTCTGGATCGATCACGTAGGCGCCGTAGTAGTTCTCGTGGTAGTGCGGCCTCAAGCCCGGCGCGCCGTTGTCGGTTGCCCCGGCCGCCATGGCGGCTTCGTAGAAGCGGTCGACCGTCTCGCGATCCGGCGCCAAGAGAGCGATGTGCGCGGTCGTGGGCTCGCCTCGCTGGGAGACCCAGAAGTCGGGCTTCCCGCTCTCGCCGAAACCGCCGGCCTCGCCGAACTCCATCACGAGCTTGTAGCCGAGCGGTTTGAGGGCCTGCTCGTAGAACTGCTTGCTACTGGCGTAGTCGCGGACATCCAGGGTGATGTGGTCGATCGGCATGGGCGACTCCTTTCGTTCCTTACTCTGGCGGGTCTAGATTCTCTCGCATGATCCTGGAGCGGGGCACGGTTCGAACGCTCGATCCTTCGCTTCCGACGGCGTCGGCCCTCGCGATCGCCGGCGACCGGATCGCCGGCGGGGTCGGGACGCACGAGACCGCGCTCCCCGGCCCGGAGCGCGTTGATCTCGGCGGGCGCTGCGTTTTGCCTGGCCTGAACGACGCGCATGTCCACTTTCCCACGTGGGCGGTTGCGCGCAGCGAGGTGAGGCTCGAGGGCACCCGGTCGGTGGAGGAGGCGGTCGCGCGTGTCCGCGAGGCGCTGGGCCGCACCGGCGAGAGCGGTTGGCTCCGCGGGCGGGGCTGGCGGAGCGCCGAGTGGCCGCAGCAGCCGACGAAGGAGGCGCTCGACGAGGTCGCGCGCGACGTTCCGGTCGCCCTGCTGGCCCACGACTCGCACTCGCTGTGGCTCAACTCGGCCGCTCTTGCCCGCGCGAACGGCGATCTCGACGTTGCTGGGGGTGTCGTGGAACGCGATGAGCAGGGCGAGCCGACCGGGGTGCTCCGGGAGGAATCCTGCTGGCGGTTCCGCGACCGCTACGTCGAGATCGGCGACGCCGAGTACGTCGACGCCATGCGGGAGGGGCTTCGAGTCGCCGCCGCGCGCGGGGTGACGGCCGTCCACGACAAGGACGGCTGGATCGGAGCGCTTCGCTTCTGGCAGGCGCTGGACGACCTGACGCTGCGGGTCTGGCAGTCCTTTCCGGCCGACCAGGTCGACCGGGTCGCGGAGCTCGGGCTGCGCAGCGGGTTCGGTGGGGCGCTGCTGCGCGTCGGCTATCTGAAGGCGTTCATGGACGGCACGCTCGGGTCGCAGACGGCGCGCCTCCTGGACGGGTCGGGGGTCGTGATCACGAGCCGCGAGGAGCTCGCGGACATCGTGCGGCGCGCCGCCTCGGCCGGCTGGCCCGTGGCGGTCCACGCAATCGGCGATCTCGCCAACCGCGAGGCGCTCGATGCGTTCGAGGAGACCAGGGAGGAGTGGGCCCCGCGCGGCCTCCGGCAGCGCATCGAGCACGCGCAACTGCTCGCGCCCGAAGACGTCAGCCGCTTCGCTGAGCTCGGCGTCGCGGCCTCTGTCCAGTTCAGCCATGCCCCTTCTGATCGGGACCTGGCCGACCGGCTCTGGGCGGGGAAGACCGACGGTGCCTACGCGTACCGGTCGCTCTGCGACAGCGGAGCGCTCGTCGCCAACGGCTCGGACGCGCCGATCGAGGAGCTCGACCCGCTGGCGGGAATCGTCGCCGGCGTCCTACGAACGCTCGACGACCGCCCGCCGTGGCACCCCGAGCAGGCGCTCACCGTCGAGGAGGCCGTCGCGGCGACGTGCCTGAACCCGCCCTGGCTCGCCTATGACGAGCACGAGCGTGGGCGGCTCGTTCCCGGCTACCTCGCCGATCTCGTCGTGCTCGACCGCGATCCCTTCGTGGTGCCGCCGGAGGAGCTTCCCGAGGTCGGAGTCGTCGCGACCATGGTCGGCGGGCGCTGGACGCACAACCCGCCGCCCTGGGATTAGCTGCCCAGCTTTGCGAGCTCCCGGAACAGCTCGCGGGCTGCGGTGACCGCCAGCGGGATGTGCTCGACGAGGAGGCGCTCGTTCGGCGCGTGAATGTTTCCCTCCGGCAGGTCGAAGCCGGTCAGGATCGTGGGAATCCCCTTGTCGGCGAGCGCCGGCACGATCGGCAGCGTGCCGCCGACGCGAACCAGCAGCGGTCGCTTGCCGACGACGCGCTCGAAGGCGTCCAGCGCCAGCTGGATCGCCGGCGCGTCCGGTGGAATGAGCCCGGGCCTTGCGCTCGACCACCGCTCGAGCTGGACGTCGGCGCCTTCCGGCGCAGCCTCGCGGATGAGACGGTCGAAGACCGGAGCGATCTCCTCTGGATCCTGCCCGGGCGCGAGGCGGATTGAGACGTTCGCCTGGGCGGTCACCGGCAAGACCGTCTTCTGGAGGTGCGGCTCTCCTCCGGCGATTCCATTGACATCGACGGCCGGCTCGGCCCACGTGCGGAGGTAGAAGTCGTCGGCGGCTTGGGCATCTGCCGGGCGTGCGCCCCCTTCGGAGAGCACCCGGGCACCCGGATCGAGCTCCTTCCACGCCGCAAGCTCCTCCTCCGTTGGAGGGGCGACGCCTGCGCGAAGCTCGTCCGGCAGCAGGCCGTTGTCGCCGGCAAGGACTCCGCGGAGGGTTTGCACCAGGGCGTGATCGGCGTTGAGCGCCGCGCCCCCGAAGACGCCCGAGTGGAGGTCCCGCTCCCCGGTTCTGACCGTCAGGTGGAAGTAGACGAGGCCGCGGGTGGCGGTGTGGAACACCGGCTCCCCGCGCCTGAGCATGGCGGAGTCGAAGACGATCGCCGCGTCCGCTCCCCGTGTGTCGGCGGCGATGAAATCGACGACCTCGTGCCCGCCCGTCTCCTCTTCTCCGTCGCAGATGAACCTGACGTTGACCGGCAGGTCGCCGGCCGCCGCCAGCTCGGACGCGGCTTTGAGCAGCGTGTAGAGCTGGCCCTTGTCGTCGGCCGTTCCGCGGCCGTAGAGCCAGCCGTCGCGAATCGTCGGCTCGAACGGCGGCGACTCCCATTCGTCGAGCGGCGCGGCCGGCTGAACGTCGAAATGGCCGTAGACGAGGACGGTTGGCGCGTCGGTGCCGCTCGAGGCACGGATCTCGCCGACCGCAAGCGGGAAGGTCGCGGTCTCATGGAGCTCGGCGTCGCCCCCTGCGCGTCGGATGAAGTCGCGCACCCACTCGGCCGCACGGCGAACGTCGTCCGCGCGCTCGGGGTCGGCGCTGATGCTCTCGATGCGGAGAAACTCCGAGAGCTCCTCCAGCCAGGCGGGGTCGAGGTCGGACACGGTCGCCGACCCTATCGCCGCGGAACGGGCTTTGCCCGTTCCGCCGCATCGGCTCCTCGAGGAGGAAGCCTCCTAGCGAGAGCTAGGCGACGCGGAGCTTCTGCGAGTCGGCGAGCGCGCGGAGCTTCTTCAGGCTCTGGTTCTCGATCTGCCTGATCCGCTCTCGCGTGACCTGGAATGTCCGCCCCACCTCGTCGAGCGTCCGCGGCTGCTCGCCGTTCAGCCCGTACCGGAGCTCCAGCACGCGCCGCTCCCGCTCGGACAGCGTCCCGAGGATCTTCGTCAGTGCCTCCCGACGGAGCACGTCTTCGGCGAGCTCGTCCGGCAGCGGCGCCAGCTCGTCGGTGATGAAGTGCCCGAACTCGGACTCCTCGTCGTCCCCGACCGGCTTCTCGAGTGAGACAGGAGTCTGGGCGCTGCGCCGGATCTGGTCGACCTCGTCCATGCTCAGATCGAGCTCGTGGGCAATCTCCGTGGAGCTCGGCTCGCGTCCCCGCTCGGCACGGAGCTTGCGCTCGGTGCGCATGATCTTGTTCAGCTTCTCGACGACATGGACGGGCATCCGGATCGTCCGCGCCTTGTCGGCCAGCGCCCGCGCGACGGCCTGGCGGATCCACCACGTCGCGTAGGTGGAGAACTTGAAGCCCTTGCGGTGGTCGAACTTCTCCGCCGCGCGAACGAGCCCGATCGTGCCCTCCTGGATCAGATCCAGGAACGGGAGACCCTGGTTGCGATAGCGCTTCGCGATCGAGACGACCAGCCGCAGGTTGGCCTCGACCATCTCCTGCTTCGCGCTGTGATCGCCGCGCTCGATCCGCTTCGCGAGCTCGATCTCCTGCGCCGCCGTCAGCAGGTTGACCTTGCCGATGTCCTTGAGGAAGAGCTGCAGCGCCTCGGTGGAGACTTCGCGCTCGTCGACGCCGCCGTCGTCGTCCTCCTGCTCGGCCGCGACGAGCTCGATCTGGAGCTCCTCGAGCCGACGGTAGAAATCCTCGATCTGTCCGGCGTCCAGCTCGAGCTCCTCGAGCGCGACGGCCAGGTCCTCGGCGGCGAGCTTGCCAGATTCCTGGGCGCCCGCGACCAGCGCGTCTAAGACACCCTCCGGACTCGCCTCTCGACTTGCCGCTTCCACTCGCACTACCGGCTCCCCTCGTTCGCCCTCAGCCCGGTCCAACGGCATCCGAACTATCCCTGCCTGCGGGAGTGTTCCATGCGCCCGGCTCTGCCGCCATAGGCCGACCGGCCCATCTTTCGGTTCATGTGGTCCTATCTTTCATCGTGGTTTCCGTACGGTTTCTAGACGGGTTAGGAGGCGTTCTGCTTCCCTCGCCAGTGGAGATTCCTTGCGCTCGGCGGCCATTCGGAGCTGCTCCCTCGCCTCGTCGAGCCGCCCCAGCCACAGCAACAGCAGCCCGAGGTGGAAGCGGACTGTCGCCGCCTGTGGAAATCTGCGGGTCAACGGTCCGAGGCGACCGAACGCCCGTTCGGGATGCGCCTTGTCGAACCGGCCGACGGCGTCTGCGACCAGCGCCTCGGGGTCTCGTGGCGCGAGTCGGGCCGCTTCTGCGTACTGCCGTCGTGCCGAGATCGGCCGGTCGATCCGCTGGAGCGCGAGCCCGTACAGGAGCTTGGCGTGGACGTCCCGCCCTCGCGCTCGGCGTTCGAGCACGGCGAGCTGCCGCGCCGGCGGCAGGCGCGTCACGCTCCGGTCGGCGCCGACGCTGGGGATGAACGAGGGCAGCCCCGGCGGAAACTGACGGAACAACAGGTCGCCGGAGCGGATCGCATACCCGGAGTCGGGATCGCGACTGCTCGCCGACCGCCAGGCGTCGAGCGCGCCGTCGCGGTTGCCGGTCCAGAAGCGGGCGAGGCCGAGGTGGAACAGCACCGCGCCGCTGCCCGGATTCTCCCGAGCCAACGCCTCCAGCCGGTCGCGGCTTTCGCCCGGCCACCCCGCGAGCGCCCGCCCGACCTGTGCCTGCAGCGAGGGGTGGCCGGCGAGGATCCGGCCCGCACGCCGACGCTCCCCGGCCTGGTACGCACGAGCCGCGCGGCGCAGCGCAACCGCCTCCGGATCCGTGCGAACGCCGAGGTCGACGACGAAGGGCGGCACCCCCTTCGGCAGCGCGTCCGCTTCGTCGTCGCCGCCGAAGAGCGCCGCGCCGCCGACCACCGCCAGAGCGGCCGCCGCGGCCACGGCGGCGACGAGAATGAGGCGAAGACGCCGCGACATGGGGCCATCACGGTAGCCCGAGTCCGCCTGGCTATCCTCAATGAATCGCAACCCCCGTCGACACTCGCGAGATCGCACCCGAGGAGGTGCGCGAGCACCTCGACGAGCCGGACGCCCCGCTGCTTGTCGACGTCCGCACGGACCGGGAGCGACGCGTCGCGAACATCCCCGGCTCAGTGCACCTGCCGATGGCCGAGGTCGAAGCCCGGCTCGCCGAGGTCGCGCCCGACCCGAATCGCCCGATCGTCACCTACTGCGCGACTGGGAACCGCTCCCTCCGCATCCTCCCCACGCTCGCGGCGCTCGGCTACGAGGACGCACGCTCGATGGCCGGCGGAATCGTGGCCTGGCAGGCCCTGGGCTATCCGACTGACTCCACGAGCACGCTCGACGACGAGAAGCTCGCGCGCTACAGCCGCCATCTCCTGATCCCTGAGGTGGGTATCGAGGGCCAGCAGAAGCTGCTCCAGACGAGCATCCTTCTGATCGGGGCGGGCGGCCTCGGCTCGCCTGCGGCGCTCTATCTCGCGGCGGCCGGCGTCGGGCGGATCGGGATCGTCGACGACGACCGGGTCGACGCCTCCAACCTCCAGCGCCAGGTGCTGCACTCGACGGCCGAGCTCGGCGACAGCAAGGCCGAGTCGGCCCGGCGAACCCTCGAAGACCTCAACCCGGACGTCGACGTCGTCACCTACGAGGAGCGCTTGACCTCCGAGAACATCGACCGGATCCTGAGCGAGGGCTGGGAGCTCGTCGTCGACGGCGCCGACAACTTCCCGACGCGGTACCTGCTGAACGACGCATCGGTCTGGCACGGCATCCCGGTCGTCCACGGCTCGATCTATCGCTTCGAGGGTCAGGTGACGGTGTTCAAGCCGTTCGAGGGGCCGTGCTACCGCTGTCTCTTCCCGCAGCCGCCGCCGCCGGAGCTGGCTCCGAGCTGCGCCGAAGGCGGCGTCCTCGGGGTGCTTCCCGGAGTGATCGGGTCGCTGCAGGCGAACGAGGCGCTGAAGCTCGCGCTCGACATCGGCGAGCCGCTCATCGGCCGGCTGCTGCTCTTCGACGCGCTGCCGACGCGATTCGACGAGGTCAGCATCCGGCGCGATCCCAACTGCCCGGTCTGCGGGGAGCACCCGACGATCACCGAGTACATCGACTATGCGGACTTCTGCGGAGTTCCGGCATGACGATCGTCCGCATCCCGCCGACGCTGCGCGAGCAGACCGGTGGCGCGGCGGCGTTGGATGCGGAGGGGGCAACGGTCCGAGACCTGCTGGACGACCTGACCGGTCGCTATCCGGCCCTTCGCGACCGGATCTACGACGAGAACGAGCTCGCGCAGTTCGTGAACGTCTACGTCGGTGGCGAGGACGTGCGGACCCGCGAAGGCCTGGACACGGCCGTGACGGACGGATCGACGGTCATCCTCCTGCCGGCGATGGCCGGTGGTCGCTAGCTCGCTTCTCGAGCTGATCGGGCGAACGCCGCTCGTCGAGCTTCCGCGGCTCGCGCCCAGGCCCTCGGTCCGCCTCTACGCGAAGCTGGAGGGCCAGAACCCGACCGGATCGATCAAGGACCGCGTCGCCCTCGCGATGATCGAGGCGGCCGAGGCCTCGGGGGAGCTCGAGCCCGGCCGGGAGCTGCTCGAGCCGACGAGCGGCAACACCGGCATCTCGCTCGCCCTGATCGCCGGCCTCAAGGGCTACCGCCTTACGTGCGTCGTGCCCGAGAACGTGACCGAGGAACGGCTTCGACTGCTGCGGCTCTACGGCGCGGAGATCATCCCCTCGCCGGGCGCGGAGGGCTCGAACGGCGCCGTCCGCCTCGCGCTCGAGCTCGCCGAGCGGGAGCCGCGCTACTACCTGCCGTTCCAGTACGGAAACGAGGCTAATCCACGCGCGCACTACGAGGGCACGGGCGCCGAGATCGCCGCCGACCTCGAACGCGTGGACGTCCTCGTCGCCGGGCTCGGCACCGGCGGGACGCTGATGGGCGCCGGCCGTCGGCTGAGAGAGTCCTTTCCGGACGTGGTCGTCGCAGCGGCCGAGCCGCTCCCCGGCGACCCGGTCATGGGCCTGCGCTCGCTGGAGGAGGGCTACGTCCCTCCGATCCTCGACGTCTCTCAGCTCGACCGCAAGCTGCTCGTCTCGAACGCCGAGGCGGTCGCCGGCATGCGCGCGCTCCTCGAGCAGGAAGGCATTTTCGCGGGCATCTCCGCCGGTGGAGTCGTCCACGTCGCACGGCAGCTGGCGGAGGAGCTCGAGGAGGGCGTCGTCGTCGCCATCCTCGCCGACGGGGGCTGGAAGTACCTGTCCGCACCGCTCTGGGAGGCGGAAGACGTCGAACGCGCGATGGAGAATGCCGTCTGGTGGTAGTGCCCGAGGCCATCCGGAAGCAGCTGATCGCGCATGCCCAGGCAGAAGCGCCAAACGAGGCCTGCGGGCTTCTCGCCTTTCGCAACGGTGTGGCCGAGCGCTACCTGCCGGGCGAGAACACGCTCGCGAGCCCGTACCGGTTCGAGCTGCGGCCGGGTGATCCAGCAGACTTCTTCCTCGAGGACGACG
The DNA here is from genome assembly GCA_963842235.1 of uncultured Actinomycetes bacterium. GTDB lineage: Bacteria > Actinomycetota > Thermoleophilia > Gaiellales > Gaiellaceae > JACDAN01. Next base: position 1,279,512 of record CAWJFT010000001.1, read on the forward strand.
GCTACGAGCTCGCCGTCTTCCACTCCCACCCCGAGACCGCGCCGCGTCCGTCCCGCACCGACGTCCAGAACATCGGGCTCTGGGAAGGGCGGCCGTACCTGATTCTGGGCCTCGCGACCGACAATCTCGCCGGCTGGCGGATCCAGGACGGCCGCGTCGAACCACTCTCACTGGAATGAGCGGCACCGCTGCCATCGTCGGCGCGGGGATCTTCGGCTCCTCGCTCGCCTACCGCCTGGCCCGGGACGGGTGGGACGTCACGCTGTACGAGCGCCACGAGCCCGGGGACGAACGGGCCGCGTCGAGCGGGGAGTCGCGACTGATCCGCTATGCGCACGGCTCGGGAGACTGGTACACGCGGTCGGCGTGGCGGGCCCGCGACCTTTGGCGGGAGCTCGAGGCCGAGACCGGCCGTGACCTTCTCGTCGAGTGCGGCCTCGCCTGGTTCGCCCGCTCCGACCAGGGCTGGGAAGCGGAAAGCGAACAGGTTCTCCGCCGGGCAGGGATCCCGGTCGAACGGCTCGAGCCCGAAGCGGGGCGCGAACTCTTTCCCTCCTTCGTGCCGGGCGACCTCCAGTTCATCCTCTGGGAGCCGAACGCCGGCGTGCTCCGCGCACGCCGGGCCACCCTGGCGACGGTGGAGGCCGCCCAGCGCGCCGGCGTGCAGCTCCGCCGCGAAGATGTGAAGCCGGACGCAGTCGCGGCGGACGTCGTCGTCTGGGCCTGCGGCGCTTGGCTCCGCGAGCTGCTGGACGTTCCGATGCGCATCACGAAGCAGGACACCCTGTACTTCTCGGCCGACGGGTGGACGACGCCCGTCCTGCCGGCGTGGGTCGACTATGACCGCGCGATCTACGGCCACGGCGACCTCGACGAGCTCGGCGTCAAGGTGGCGCCCGACGCCGAAGGGCCGCCGTTCGACGCCGAGAGCAGCGAGCGAATCGTCTCGCCCGAGTCCGAAACGACCGCACGGAACTACATCGGCGAACGCTTCCCCGCGCTGAGCGCCGCCCCGCTCAGAGGGGGGACGGTCTGCCAGTACGCGCTCACCACCGACACGAACTTCGTCATCGCCCCTCGCCCGGGCAAGGAGAACGAATGGATCCTCGGCGGCGGCTCGGGCCACGGGTTCAAGCACGGGCCGGCGCTGGCGGAGTACGCGGCCCGCGTCGTGACCGGCGAAGAGGAGCCCGCAGAGCAGTTCCGGCTCGGCCCACGAGAGCATGGACCGAGCCTTCGAACCGCTGGAACTACTTGACCTTGAACGAGTCCCTTCATGACCGATGCTGGTGCGGCGTGCAGACGTAGGTGTAACGTCCCCTTCTTCAGCGTGACGGTGATCGTCTTCGTCCCGATGAACGGCACGCCGTGATGGTCTGTTGCGCACCCCGGGGCCGGTGAGCAGGAAGTTATGAGATGTGGACTTGTCGCTGACGGTGACCGTGTACTTGCCCGGCTTCAAGGTCGTGACCTTCTTGCCGGCCTTCTTCAGCGTGATCGTGAACCCGGGGCCTGTGGTGCCGGAGAGCTTGGTTGCGCTCGGCCGCGGGTGCCGTGGCGGCGCGGCGAGCGCGACGCGACGCGGCGAGTAGAGAAACGTCGCATCGAATCAACTCCTTGTTGTATTTAGACACTTGGAGTTGTACGTGACGGCGGCGCCGAATGGATGTTTTATGTCGCGGGAGGCGAGATCGGCCCGTGAGCGGGCGCGGGTGGCGTCTCCTTGGCAGCCCGCAGGCGGAAGTACAGAAGGGTCCAGGCCGTGGCGACGAACGGGGTCGTCAGCGCTCCGCCGACGACGTTCTGGATGAAGCTTCGCAGCCAGTCGGCAACCGGAAGGAGCACGAGCGAGAGCACGATGTAGAAGGCGATGATCAACAGGATCGTGAGCACGATCACGCCGAAGACGCTCCAGCCGTAGCCTCTGACGAGCTCGCGGCTCCGGCTGAACGACTCGCCGGCTCGACGGTTCTCGAGCACGATCACCGGAATGATCAGGATCCACCAGGTCAGGAGCACAAGGCCGGGGACGATCAAAAGTATGAGGCCGAGGAGAATCCCGAGGCCGGCGAGGATGCCCGCGACGATGATCGACCCCAGCTGAGGCCGAACCCGCTGGAAGGTCTCTGACAGGCCGAGATCTGCGCGCCCGTCACGGACGTCATCCACGGCCTTGACGAGCGCCCCCTGAACCCAGAAGAGCGCGACGAAGGAGATGATCGCGCCGAGGATGGCGCCGAACCAGGTGAGGGCGGCGACCAGGATCAGGTTGATCACCGCGACGGCGGCGTAGACGATGAACGAGATCGAGAGCAGATGGCGCCAGTGCGCCTTGTAGACCCCCCACGCCTCGCTGAGCACGCCTTCGGTCGGCTTCACCGGCCGACCCTAACGCCTTGGAGGGTTTGGCGGGATACCGCTCGTCGCAGGAGTGCGATGGTCGTTCCGAGGCAAGGACGCAGGGAGCCCCCGTATCAGTCAGATACGGGGGCGACTGAGGACGCGGCCTCGGGGCGAGCAGCGTGCTCCTGCGGCACAGACTGTATTCCGGCAAACCCTCCTAACGCCCCGCGGCTGAGTGGATTGTCGCGACGATCTCGTCGAGCTCCCGGTCCTTCGAGAGGCACGCCGCGGCGCCGGCGGCCTCGAGCGCTTCCAGCTCGCGGGCGTTGGCCGTCGCGGTCAGGCAGACGACCGCCACTTCGGGACAGGCTTCGCGCAGTTCCGCCGTCACCTCGACGCCGTCGGCGCCCGGAAGGCGGTAGTCCATGAGCACGACGTCAGGCTTGTAGCGGCGGCAGAGGGCGACGACGTCGCGTCCGTCGTCCACCGAGGCCACGACCTCGACGTCCGTGCGGAGGTCGAGCAGCAGTTCGAGCGCCTCGCGGAAGACGTCGTTGTCCTCCACGAGGGCGACGCGGACTACAGAGCCTTCTCGACCTTCCCGGCCTTGAGACAGCGGGTGCACACGTATGCGCGGGTCGGCTTCCCCTCAAGGACAACGCGAACCCGCTGGAGGTTCGGGTCGAAGCGCCGCTTCGTGGCGACCATCGAGTGGCTCCGGTTGTGACCGAAGCTCGGCTTCTTCCCGCAGACGGCGCAAACCCTGGACATTCGGCGGCGGAGTGTAGCTACTGCGAGGCGGTGCGCAGCTGCGTGAAGATGCCGGCCATCTCGAGAGCGCTTCGCACGGCATCTCTCGCACGGTCGATGCGGGCTTCCGCCTGCTCGGTCGTCTCTGTCGTCAAAACCCCGAAGGAGACCGGAACGCCGGTCTCGATCGCCGCGAGCTGCAACCCGCTGGCGGCTTCACCGGCCACGTAGTCGAAGTGCGGCGTCTCGCCGCGAATGACGCAGCCGAGCGCGACGATGCATGAGTAGCGGCGAGTCTTGGCGAGCGCAATGGCCGCGAGGGGCAGCTCGAACGCGCCGGGAACGGGCGTGATGGTGATCGCATCCTGGGACACCCCTGCGGCGGCGAGCTCCTCCAGCGCCTGCTCGAGCAGGCGGCTCGTGATCTCGCCGTTGAACTTCGAGACGACTACGGCCACCGTGCGCCCCTCGCCCTCGGATGAGCCGGTGACCGTCCGGTAGCCCTCCGGGAGCTCGAACTCTCCGGCGGCGTGATTGGGCGGCTGTTCTGCCTCGGCCGGTTTCAGCGGCGGCGGCTCCTCGGCCCCCTCGTCGGGGACGAAGCGCTCAGGCCGCTCCAGATCGGGTTGCGGCGCCGGGAAGCCGCCGCCGTCGAACCGCTCGCTCACGAGCTCTCCGAACGAAAGCGCAGATCCTGGTGGTGGAGCCGGTGCCCGAGCTTGTCGCGCTTGGTCTCCAGGTACTCGCGGTTCTCGGCGTTCGGCGGTGTCTCGATCGGAACCTGCTCCACAACGGTGAGGCCGAACCCTTCGAGCCCGGTGATCTTCTTCGGATTGTTGGTGAGGATCCGGATCGTCGTCAGCCCCAGGTCGGCCAGGACCTGGTTGCCGATCCCCCACTCGCGGGCGTCTGCCGGAAACCCGAGCTCGATGTTCGCCTCGACGGTGTCGAGGCCGTTCTCCTGGAGCTCGTAGGCCTTCAGCTTGTTCATGAGGCCGATGCCGCGCCCCTCCTGCCCCATGTAGAGGAGCACCCCGCGCTCTTCGGCGCCGATCTGGGCGAGCGCCTGCTCGAGCTGCTCGCCGCAATCGCAGCGGAGCGAGTGGAAGACGTCGCCGGTGAGGCACTCCGAGTGGACGCGGACGAGCACGTCCTCCGCGCCGTCCACCTCACCCTTGACGAGCGCAACGTGGTGCTTGCCGCTCAGCTTCTCGCGGAAGGCGACCGCGGTGAAATCGCCGTAGGCAGTGGGCAGGCGCACGGACACGGTGCGTTCGACGAGCACCTCCGTCCGCCGGCGGTACTCGATCAGGTCGGCGACGGTGATCAGCCTGATTCCGTGGTACTCGCAGAACTCGGTCAGGTCAGGGACGCGGGCCATCGTCCCGTCCTCGTTCATTACCTCGCAGACGACGCCGGCGGGAATCAATCCGGCCAGCCGCGCGAGATCGACCGCAGCCTCGGTCTGGCCCGTCCGTTCCAGGACGCCGCCGGGACGGGCGCGCAACGGGAAGACGTGGCCCGGGTGGACGAGATCCGCGGCGCCGCGATTCGGGTCGATCGCGGTCTGGATCGTTCGCGCTCGGTCGGCCGCGGAGATCCCGGTCGTGACGCCCTCGCGGGCCTCGATCGTGACGGTGAACGCCGTCTGGAGCGGCGTCTCGTTGTTTTCGGTCATCGGTCGCAGCGAGAGCTCGTCGCAGCGGTCCGGCGTCAGGCAGAGGCAGATCAACCCGCGCGCGTGCATCGCCATGAAGTTGATCGCCTCGGGCGTGGCGAACTGCGCGGCGATGGTGAGATCGCCTTCGTTCTCCCGATCCGCGGCATCCACTACGACCACGAACTTGCCGCGGCGGATGTCTTCGATCGCCTGCTCGACAGTGGAGAAGGTGGTGTCGGTCCGGGTCGCCATCGCGTGAATCGTAACCGCGCTAATCGTCCGGACGGATCAGTCGTTCGACGTACTTGGCGAGGATGTCGACCTCGAGGTTGACCGGGTCGCCCAATTCGAGCGCGCCCAGCGTCGTGACCTCGAGGGTGTGCGGGACGAGCGCCACGGTAAAGGCCTCGTCCGTGAGCTCGGCCACAGTCAGGGCGACGCCGTCCACAGTGATCGAGCCCTTCTCGACGCAGTAGCGAAGGATCTCCGGCGGCGCTTCGACGGTCAGTTGCCCGTCGTCGTGCGAGCGCACTCGCCCGGTGCCGTCGACGTGGCCCTGGACGTAGTGGCCGCCGAGCGGCGCGCCGGCCTCGATCGCCGGCTCGAGGTTGACCTCGGTCCGGAAGGGCTTGGTCCGCGCATCCGTCTCCCGACGACGTCGAAGGAGAGGCGTCCGTTTGCGCGCTCGACGACGGTCAGGCACGTGCCGTCGACGGCGATCGAGTCGCCGATCTGCGGCGCCAGCGTGGACTCGACCACGAGTCTCCCGTCGTCGAAGGACACGACCCGGCCGCGCTCGCGAACGATTCCCGTGAACACGTCCTGAGGTTACTGCCGTCAGGGCTCGTGGACGTAGGCAGTCAGGAGGACGTCCTCGCCGACGGGGCGCGCCTGAAGTCGCGTCAGCGGCCGGGGCGGGACTCCGTCCTGGAACAGCGTCGGCCCCTCGCCCGAGACCTTCGGCGCGGCGAAGACGAGCAGTTTGTCGATCAGGTCATCGCGGAAGAAAGCGGCGGCGAGGGTCGGCCCACCCTCGAGCAGGAGCGACTGGACGCCTTCGGAGGCCAGGGCGGCGAGCTCGTCCGCGAGCGGTTCGGTTCGGAGCTCTAGGTCGGATCCTTCCGGGAGCGGGCCGCGGCCTAACGCAAGCCGCCGCGGTTGGTTCGCGGCCCCGACGTCCCGTGCCGTGAGCTTCGGGTCATCTGCAGTGACCGTCCCCATCCCGACCGCAACCGCGTCGGAGGCGGCGCGCAGCTCATGCACAAGCCGACGGCTCTCCTCCCCGGAGATCCAGCGCTCGCCGGGCAGGGTCAGGCGGCCGTCGAGGGTCATCGCCGCCTTGTAGGTCACGAACGGCCGACCCTGGGAGACCCACGTTCGCCACGCTTCGTTCTGGGCGCGGGCTTCGAAGCTGTCGATCAGCTCGACGTCGACCCCGGCCGCGCTGAGCACCTCGAGGCCGCCGCCCGCCTTGGGGTTCGGGTCGAGCGCTCCGGCGACGACCCTTGCGACGCCGGCTTCCAGGATCGCCTTCGTGCAGGGCGGCGTGTCGCCATGGTGCGTGCAGGGCTCCATCGTCGTGTACAGCGTCGCGCCGCTGGCACGCTCGCCCGCCGCCTGCAGGGCGACGACCTCGCCGTGCGGTCCTCCCTTGCGCTCGTGCCAGCCCTCGCCGACGACCTCCCCGTCGCGGACAACGACCGCGCCCACAACCGGGTTCGGATGCGTCGTGCCACGCCCGCGCTCCGCGAGCTCGAGCGCGCGGGCGAGCGTCACAGGAGCTCGGCGAGCCGGCGGAAGGACGAGGCGATGTCCTCCGCTGCGAAGACGCTCGTGCCCGCCACGAAGAGGTCGGCCCCCGCCTCACGAAGCTTCGGAACGTTGTTCGGGCCGACCCCTCCGTCGACTTGCACGTGCTTGCCTTCGGGGAGCAGTGAGCGGAGGCGCTCGACGCGCGGAATCGCTTCCGGCATAAACGCCTGGCCCGAATAGCCGGGGTGGATGCTCATGCAGAGGACGAGATCCGCCGGATCTGCCTTCTGCGCGGCCTGCTCGGGCTCGGTTTGCGGATTGAAGGCGAGACCGACGCCGAGCCCGTGCTCCCTGGCCTGAGTGGCCAACGCAGCCACGTCCTCGGCGACCTCGTAGTGGAACGTCACGCTGTCGCCCCCGGCCTCGGCGATCGCCTGGAAGTGGCGATCGGGCTGCTCGACCATCAGGTGGCAATCGACGCGTCCGCCGGCGCGGTGGATGATCGGCGAGATCCACTGGAGGACGATCGGCCCCATGGTGACCGGTGGCACGAAGTGCCCGTCGCCGACGTCGAAGTGGAAGATCCGCGCGCCGGCCTCGAGCAGGATCTCGATCTGCTCGCCGAGGCGCGAGAAGTCGGCGGCGTAGAGCGACGGCTCGACCTCGGCCCCGCGCATCCATTCATCCCAGGACACTTCTCGATCCTAGTTTCGAAGGCGGGCGACGAAGAAGCCCGACGTGCCGTGCTTGTGTGGCAGCGTCAGCAGAAACTCAGGTCGGCGCGGATGCGCGTATTCCGGCCATTCCCCACCGAGCGGTTCGGCCTGGAGACCACTTGCATCGACCACGTCCTCGTTCTCGGCCGCGGCGATCGTGCAGACCGAGTACGTGATCGTGCCGCCCGGCTTGACTCGTTCCGCGGCGACGCTCAGGAGCTCGCGCTGGAGCTCCCGGAGCGGCTGCGCGCGCCAACGGAGATCCGGTCGGGCGGCGAGGACGCCGAGCCCCGAGCACGGCGCGTCGACAAGCACGCGGTCGAAGCCGGTCAGCTCCGCCGGCAGCTCTCGCGCGTCGGCGTTCACGACCGTCACGTTGTCGAAGCCCAGGTGCCTGACGTTCTTCTCCAGCTCGCGCGCTCGACCCTCGTGGAGCTCCACCGCCACGACCTCGGCGGCCTTCCCGGCGAGCTGCGTCGTCTTCCCACCTGGCGCCGCGCAGAGGTCGAGCACGCGCTCGCCTTCCTGCACGCCGACGGCGAGCCCCGCGAGCTGCGAGCCGCGGCTCTGCGGCCAGACGAGGCCCTGCTCCAGCTCCTCCGGGTCGATGCGTTCGACAACTCGTGCCTCGCCGGTGCCGACGACGCGCACGGCCGTCTCCGGCGGCTCGTTCTGCGCCTTCATCAGAGCCAGAGCCTCCTCCGGCCCCCACTCCCGCCACCAGGTCCCGCCGATCCAGTCCGGGTAGGAATGCTTGAGCGCGGCTTCCTGCGCGGTTCCTTCGGGCAGCGCTTCCACGAGCGGCCGAATCCGCTCGGCCACCTTCCTGAGCACCGCGTTGACAAGGCCGGTGGCCCGCGGAGCGCCGGCGGCGCGCACGACCTCCACCGCCTCGTTCACGCTCGCACGAGGCGGCACGCCGTCCAGAAAGGCCAGCTCGTACGCGCCGAGACGCAGCGCCGCCCGCACTGGCACGTCGAGCTCGACGAGCGAGCGTCCGGCGATCGTCTCCAGGGCGTGGTCGAGCGTGCGAACCCGTTGGACGGCGCCGTAGGCGATCCGCTGGGCAAAGGCGCGGTCCCGCGGATCGAGACCTGCGGCTTCCGCGGCGAATGCCCGATCCGCGTACGCGCCTTCGTCGAAGACGCGCACGAGCAGTCGGTGCGCAACTCGTCTGGCCTCGGTCAGCGAAGCCCCCGCTCGAACTCCGCCAGGGTCATGCGGCGGCGTCCCTCTGGCTGCAGCTCGAGGATCTCCAGCCGGCCGTCCTCGATCCGCGAACGCCACACGATCACGGGCCGCCCGTGCAGCTCCGCTCTGGCCCCGATGTGCGGCGACAAGGCACGAATCCGGTTGTGCAGCTCTTCGGCCGGCCGGGACCAGTCGAGCTCGCGATCAGCTGCCCGGATCTTCTCCGCGTAGGTCACCTCGCCCTCCTGCGGGCGGAAGTCCTCGGAGTCGAGCGCCGCGTCGACCAGGTCGGGGGTCACGGCGACGGCGCGCTCGAACACCGCGCCGGCATCGTCGTCGGACGCGATCGGAAACCGGCTCTCCGCGCCGATCGGCCCGGCGTCGAGCTCGGGCACGAGGCGGATGATCGAAACGCCGGTCTCCTCGTCCCCGGTCATGATCGCGCGCTCGACGGGTGCTGCTCCACGCCAGCGGGGGAGCAACGAGGGATGCACGTTCAGCCACAGCGTCTGGCCGAGCAGCTCGTCGGGAATCAGCGCGCCGTAGGCGACGGCGACGACGGCATCAACCCCGACGTCCGACAGCTCGGCCGGGCGTTCCGGTTGGCGCACCTCGATTCCCAGCTGCTCCGCAACCTGCTTCGCCGGGGGCGCCGCGACCTGCCTGCCGCGTCCTCGCCGCCGGTCCGGTCGCGTGAGCAGATAGGCGATCTCGTGGCGGTCGGCGAGCCTGCGCAGCACGTCGGCGCCGAACGGCGCCGTCGCCGCCACGGCCAGCTTCATGGGCTTACGGGGCCAGGACGGCGCGGGGGCGCAGGACTCCGAGAGCCTCCCGGCGCGCCTCTTCAGTCGTCCGGTCGATGATGAGGACGCCGTCGAGGTGGTCGAGCTCGTGCTGCGCGACCCGCGCGCCGAGCTCGCTCAGATCCAGGGAGATTTCGCCGCCTTCGGGATCTCGGCCCTCGAGCCGGACCGTCAGCGCCCGCTCGACCGGAACCTGGATGCCCTGCATGGACAGGCAGCCCTCCTCGTCGCTCTCCGTCTCGTCGCCACGCTCGACGATCACCGGATTCACAACCGCCACGGGCTCGCTGTCGGTGTCGGGCTGGAACACGAAGACCCGGCGGATGGTGCCGACCTGGTTCGCCGCGAGGCCCACGCCGTTCGCGTCCTGCATGAGCCGGAGCATCCGCTCGACGAGCCGTTCCAGGTCGTCGTCGAACTGCTCGACCTCGCGGGATCGGAGCCTGAGCACGGGGTCCGGGTACTGCCGAATCTGCGCGAGCGCCGCTTGTCGGAGCGCTTCTCGCTGCGGGTCGAGCTCCTCATTGCGGACCTGTCCGGCCTCGTCCATCGCCGGTATGAAATCAAAGGCCCTGGGGGTCTACGTCGACCACGGCGGTCACTCCGGCTCGCCGCATCTCCGGCGCGGCGGCCGCGAGCAGGCGCGCAGCTCGGCCGGCGATCTTGCGCGGCCCGCCGCTCTTCGCAATCAGCTGAGCGCGGTGACGGCCGCGCAGGCGCAGAAGCGGCGCGGGGCCGAGCAGCTCGGCGTCCTCCGTCTTGAGGCCGGCTGCTACCTCCTCGAGCAGGCGCTGCGGATCGCGCGCCTCCGGGCCCGACGCGACGACCCGGACGAGGTGGCGGAACGGCGGGTACCCGAGCTCCCGCCGCCGCTCGAGCTCCTCGTTCAGGAAGCGCCCGACGTCATGCCTCGCGGCGTGGACGATCGGCCGAGCGTCCGGCTGGAAGGTCTGGACGAGCACTCGTCCAGGAGCGTCACGGCCGCTTCGGCCGGCGAGCTGCGTCAGGAGCTGGAAGGTGCGCTCCTCGGCACGGAAGTCGGGCATGCCGAGCCCCGTGTCGGCGTCGACGACCGCGGCCAGCGCGACGCCGGCGAAGTGATGGCCCTTCGCGACCATCTGCGTGCCGACGAGCACGGCGCGCTCGGTTGCGGCGAAGCGCCGGAGCGCCGCGGCGAGCTCACCGGGTCGGCGCACCGAGTCGGCGTCGAGCCGGATCCGCTCGAGCTCGGGCACCTTCTCCGCGAGCTCGCGCTCGAGCCGCTGCGTGCCGGCGCCGATCCGCGCAAGCTCGCCGGAGCCACAGGCGGGGCAGTTCTGCCCGGGCTCTTCGGTCCAAGCGCAGTGGTGGCAGTGCAGCCGGCCGTCGGCGTGCAGAACAAGCGCGACGTCGCAGTTCATGCAGCGCCTCGTCTGTCCGCACGACCGGCAGTGGATCGCGGGAGCGACGCCGCGGCGGTTGAGGAGCAAGATCGCCTTCCCCCCTCCTTCCGCGATCGCGCCGAGCTCGGCCAGCAACGGTGCGGAGAGCGGATAGCCCGCCTCGCGCCGGAGATCGACGACGCGCACGGGCGGCAGGGCGCCGGCCAGGCGGCCGCCGAGCTCGAGGCGCTCGAGCCGTTCCCAGCTCTCGGGCCTGGGCGTCGCCGAGCCGAAGACGGTGACGGCGCCTTCGAGCGCCGCCCGCTTGGCGGCGACGGTGCGGGCGTCGTAGCGAGGATCCGATTCCTGCTTGTAGGCCTGGTCGTGCTCCTCGTCCACGCAGATGACGCCGACCCGGTCGAGCGGCGCGAAGACGGCCGAACGTGCGCCGACGACGATCGGGGCCGCTCCGCTCGCCGCCCGCGCCCGCTCGTCGCGCCGCTCGGCCTCCGTCAGGGCGGAATGCAAAACCGCCACCCGGTCGCCGAAGCGGGCGCGCAGCCTGCCGACGGTCTGGGGAGCGAGCGCGATCTCGGGCACGAGCACGATCGCCGTCCGGCCACGCTCGAGGGCAGCGGTGCAGGCGCGGATATAGACCTCGGTCTTGCCGCTGCCCGTGGCGCCGTGAAGGAGGAAGTTGCCGCCGCCGTCGTCGAGCGCCTCGGTGATCCGGTCGAGCGCGCGATGCTGCGACGCCGAGAGCGCCGCCGGCTCAGCCTCGCCGACGAGGGCATCCCGCGCCGCTGGCGACTCGCGCTCGCCTCGGGGCCGTCGCTTTAGCGGTGCAACCAGCTCCAGCGCCCGAGCGGGTGTCGAGCCGTAGTACTCCGCCAGCCAGAGCGCGAGATCGACGAGCGGCTCGGGCAGCGCGTCGACGACGTCCCCGACCGGCGCGGTCTTGACGCCAACGGGCGCGGCCTCCTCGAGCCCGACGACCACGCCGCGCCGCCGTGCTCCGTTGAACCGAACGGAGACGACCGCGCCCTTTCCCACTTCCGGCGGCACCTCGTAGGTGAAGGGACGGGCGACGGCCCGCGAGGCGACGAGCGGGTAGACGGAGGCGTAGCGGGCCACCCCGCCAGCGTAAAGGCCCTACCCGAGGGCTTCGGCGGCTTCGAGCACGAAATCGGTGCCGAAACCAAGCGCCAATCCGAGCAGGAGCATCCAGGCGACGAGCACCGGATAGCCGAAACGCTGGTTGACGCTGAAGAGCACCTGCACGACGTAGAGGATCGACCCGGCCGCGACGGCCATGAAGGCCACCGTCATCGCCTCGCTCACCCACGCCTGCCCGACGAGGGTTCCGAGGAAGGTCGGCCCACCCCCGATCAGCCCGAGCAGCGCGAGGAACGACCAACTCGGCCGCACGCCGTCACCCGAGATCGGCCCGACGATGCCGAAGCCCTCGGTGGCGTTGTGCAGGCCGAAGCCGATGATCAGAGCGAGCGCAAGACTCAACTCGCCGGCAGCCCCGGCCTGGCCGATCGCGAGGCCCTCGCCGAAGTTGTGCAGGCCGATGCCCGTGGCGATCAGAAGTGCGAGCCGGTGACCCGGCCCGAGGCGCATGAACCACGACCTGGCCTCGAACTCGACGACGGCCGCTGCGCCCGGCCCGACCAGCGAAGGGGCCGGCCGCTTCTTCATCCAGCGGTCGTAGTAGACGAGGCTCATCAGGCCGAAGATGAGCCCGGCGGCGAGGACGAACGTCAGGCCGGCGAACTTGGCCCAGGAAGCCCCGTCGGAGACGGCACCCTCGAGCGACTCCTCGACCGGCTGCACGCCGTGCGCGAGGACGTCCCACAGAAGGAAGATGAGGATCCCGCAAGCGAGCGAGCTCAGTGCGGCGCGGAGGCGGGCGCTAGCGGTTTCCACACGGCCGAGTGGCAGGCCGAGGAAAATGGTGAAGCCGGCGATCGCGCCGAGGACGAGGATCTGGGCTGAGCTCATCGAGTCCGGGACTCCTTTCGTCTGTTGTAAGGGTCACCTTACAGCGACCAGGGGCGACTATAGTGGCGCCGCCCGGCGCTGGCAACCTGGAACCGCATGGCCCACAGACACTCCGTCGACGAGTACCTCGAGACGATCTACTTCCTCGCCTTTCCGATCGGCGAGTATGCGCCGCAGGGCTCGCGAACGCCGACGCTCGCGTCCCGCGTCGCGGAGATGCTCGGCGTTTCGCGCGCATCCGCGGGCGAGATGCTCAAGCGGCTCGAGCGTGAAGGGCTCGTCCGCCGCGGCCAGCACAAGGAGGCGCTGCTGACGAGGAAGGGACGAGCGCGGGCGGAGAAGGTCGTGCGGAAGCACCGCCTCATCGAACGGCTCCTGACGGACTTCATGGACTACACGGCCGCCGAGGCACACGTCCACGCAGACGAGATCGGCGAGTCGTTCTCGGACGACATGATCGAGCGGGTAGCGAAGAAGCTCGGCAATCCCGAACGGTGTCCTCATGGATGGCCCGTGGATCCGCAGGTCGAACAGGCGGAAAACGACGAGCTGAAGCCCTTGGCGGAGCTCGACGAGGGGTCGAAGGCGACGATCGTGCGCCTCGCCGAGCACGACGGCGAGCTCCTGCACTGGTTCTACGACCAGGGCTTCGAGCCCGGTCGCAAGCTGCAGATGACCGCGGCGGATCCGGCGGCCGGCAGCTTTCGAGTCAAGCTGGACGGTCGCGAGGAGACGCTCGCGGAGAAGGCGGCCGCCGGGCTCTTCGTCAGGCCTTCGTAGCGGCGAGCAGCCGGGCGAGGAGCGCGGCGTCGAGCTCGCCGCGGTTCCGGGACAGCGCGCTCACAACGGCCATCTGCTTCCTGGACATGGCGTCGGATTCGGAGCGACACCGCCCGCTCCTGCCGGAGGCCGTCCGTAACCGGATCGAACTGCTGCGAGATCTCGCCGGCGAGCTCGTCTCAGACGGCGTCGTCCGCCACGTCTACACGTTCAACGAGGGCCTCGTGACGCACATGGCGATCCGAGAGCACAAGTAACAACTTGTTACTTGCTCGTTCGCGGCCCTAGCGTCGGGTGGGACGCCGAGCCCTGGGCTGCCCCGGCAACGCGCGCGAAGCGTGACCCCTCAGTATCAAGTTACAACTTGTAACTTTGTCTAGAGCGGTGGCGCGACGCCTTCCGCGCCTGGGACACGCGGGCCGGGCTCGGGGAGCCTCCGCCGGCCGGAGCCGGGGAACCCCGGGCCTAAACGGGCGCTTCTTCGACTGCGATGCCCGCTGCGGCGCGCAGATCGTCGGCCTTGTCCGTCCGCTCCCACGTGAAGTCGTGGTCGTCGCGGCCGAAGTGGCCGTAGGCGGCCGTCTTCCCGTAGATCGGGCGACGCAGATCGAGGTCGCGCAGGATCGCCGCCGGGCGGAGGTCGAAGTGCTCGTGGACGAGCTGCTCGAGGCGCTCGACGGGCACCTTCTCCGTCCCGAACGTCCGTACCGCGATCGAGACCGGATGAGCGACGCCGATCGCGTACGCGACGTTGACCTCGCAGCGCTCGACCAGGCCTGCGGCGACGAGGTTCTTCGCGACATACCGAGCCGCGTACGCCGCCGAGCGGTCCACCTTGGTCGGGTCCTTCCCGGAAAATGCCCCGCCCCCGTGGCGAGCGGCGCCGCCGTAAGTGTCGATGATGATCTTCCGCCCCGTCAGGCCGGTGTCCCCCATCGGGCCGCCGAGGACAAACTTCCCGGTCGGGTTGACGTAGACGAAATCCCGGTCGTCGTACAGCCGCTGCTCGTCGTAGAGCCGCGGGTCGAGGATCGGATGGAGGACGTGCTCGATTACGTCCTCCTTGATCGTGTCCGGATCGACGTTCTCAGCGTGCTGGGTGGAGACGAGGACCCGTGCAATCTCGACCGGAACGTGGCGGCCGTGCTCGTCGACTTCGTAGCGGACTGTGACCTGCGCCTTCCCGTCGGGGCGGAGGTACTTGACCTGCTCGGACTTCCGGACACCCGCGAGGCGCCGCGCGATCTTGTGCGCGAGCATGATCGGCAGCGGCATCAGCTCCGGCGTCTCCTGCGTCGCGTACCCGAACATCATCCCCTGGTCGCCGGCGCCGATCTGGTCGAGCGGATCGTCGTCGCCCGGGTCGTGCTGGAGCTCGTAGGACTGGTCGACGCCTAGGGCGATGTCCGGCGACTGCTCGTCGATCGCGACGACGACGCCGCAGGTGTTGGCGTCGAAGCCCCACTCAGAGTGGACGTAGCCGATGTCCGCGATCTTCTCGCGGACGAGCTTGGGGATGTCCACCCACGTCTCGGTCGAGATCTCGCCGGCAACGACGACGAGCCCGGTCGTAATCAGGGTCTCGCATGCCACCCTGCCCTTCGAATCGTCGGCGAGCACGGCGTCGAGCACCGCGTCCGAGACCTGGTCGGCGATCTTGTCCGGGTGGCCTTCGGTGACCGACTCCGACGTGAAGAGATACTCGCGCTCCGCCATGGCGGCCCGGAAGGCTACTTGATCTCGAGGAAGGCGACCGAGGTCGAGAGCGAGCCGTCCTGCTTGCCGAAAGCGACAAGTGACTGCAACGCCTCGAGGTTTCGCCTCACCGACGGCGGAACCTCGTCCCCCTCGCCCGAGAGCCCGAGGTACTCGCGGATGAGATCCCACGCATTGGCCAGGTCCACATACGCGAGACCGGTGTACTCGTCCGGCGCCCCGGCGGTTTTCAGCGCCCGCTTGTAGCGGTCGCTGTCGGGGAGCTTGGCGCCTGAGCCGCGAAGCTCCTCGGGCGCCCTCGTCGACGTCGAGACGACGACCGCCCCGTCCAGCGTCTCGACCGTCAGGTGGACTCCTTGGAGCTCCGCCGACAAGCGGCGAAGAAGCCGCTCGACCGTCGCCTTGGCCCGCGCCTCGTCGTCGACCTGGATCAGGAGAGTGAGCTCCGGGATCGGTACAGCTGGACGTGCGTAGAACGCAATCTCGCCGTCGAGCAAGCTGATCAGCTCGTCGAGCTTGATTCCGCTCTCGCGCTCGAAGTCGCGGAGCTCCATGGCGAAGAGCGGGTTCGAGCGGAGTTCAATGAGCTGCCGCCGCAGTCCCGCACCCTGGAACGACAGGAACGCGAGGGCATCGTCAGGAACGTGCCCGACGAACCGCGAGGTGTACGGCTCGGAGGCGCCAAACAACCGGTCGGCGCCCTCGCCGCGCAGCGCGGCCGCAAGCTCCGCCCCGTCGTCGGATGCCTTCACCCAGGCGCCCGCGAACTCGAGATTCTGGAGGCCGAGCGCGCTCAACGCCTGGCGCTGCTCCGGCGCGAGGAGCTCGACCACTCGAGCGGGGTCGACGTAGCCCCGGCTGAGCGCGTCGTCCGGCAGGTCGTTCATGGCCGACCTGTAGCTCTGCTCGTCCTCGAGCGACCTGCCGCTCCCCTCCTTGAGCGCCATGTCGATCGCCGCCTGGCGGTCCGAGATCGCGACCCAGTCGCCGACGACGCGCGTGGCCGTCGGAGGTCCGGGATCGCCGGCATCGAGCTTGCGAACGAGCGCCCGCAGCTTCTCGGCGTCCTTCGGATTCGTCAGCCCGACGACGGCGGGCTTGCGCGAGCCATCGGCGTAGACGACCACGTCGACGACCTCGCCGAGCGCGGGCCGGACGTCCCCTTCCCACGTGACCTTCTCGTCGCGCTGGAAGTCGTTCTTCAGCTCCGCGATCCACTTCTCGCCGTCAGGGAACCGGTGCAAGAGCTCCTCGGCCTGCTCCCACTGCGCCGAATCGGGGTCGCTCACCGTCTGCCAGTAGGCGACCGCGCCGGGGCGCAGCACGCCGGCGCTGGAAGCCGTCCCTGCTCCGACGTCCTCGCTGCCGCACGCGACCACTCCCAGTGCGAGCGCGACAAGCAGACCGGCGAGGAAAATGCGCATCGTTGTCATCGTATTCCCAGGCTCGAAAACCTCAATTCCTCAGCCGGATCGGTCTCGGGCTGGCGGCCCTGGGGCGGCCCGGCTACATCAACGTCGGTCACGGCGAGGATCTGCGCGGCCAGACTGACGTCGCGGCGATGGAGCGCAATGCCCACCGGGTGCTGGACGCGGCGTTCGACGGAGGCGTGCGGTACTTCGACGCGGCGCGCTCGTACGGAGAAGCAGAAGCCTTCCTCGCCTCGTGGCTCGAACGGCGCGGGCTGCGTCCGGGCGAGGTGACGGTCGGATCGAAGTGGGGCTACACCTACACCGCCGGCTGGCGCGTCGACGCCGAGCCGGCCGAGGTCAAGGACCTCTCGGCCGCGACGCTGCGGCGGCAGCTCGCCGAGAGCCGCGCCATCCTGGGGCCGCACCTGCGCCTGTACCAGATCCACTCGGCCACGCTGGAGAGCGGTGTGCTGGAGGACCAGGAGGTCCTGGACGAGCTTCAGCGCCTGCGCGAAGAGGGGATGGCGATCGGCGTCTCGGTCACTGGGCCCGAGCAGCCGCAAACGATCCGGCGCGCCCTGGAGGTCGGGATCTTCGACACCGTCCAGGCGACCTGGAACCTCCTCGAGCGCTCTGCCGGCCCCGCGCTCGCTGCGGCGGATGCGGCCGGCCTCGGCGTGATCGTCAAGGAGGTCCTGGCCAACGGACGCCTGACGCCGCGCGGCGGCGAGTCCCTCCTCGCGCAGGTCGCCGCGGAGCGGGGCACCACTCCCGACGCGCTCGCGTTCGCCGCCGTGCTCGCTCAGCCGTGGGCCGACGTCGCCCTCTCCGGCGCGACGACAGTCGAACAGCTTCAGAGCAACCTGGCGGCGCTCGACGTGGACTGGGACGAAGAGTTCGACCGCAGGCTCGCGCCGCTCGCCGAGGAGCCGGCTCAGTACTGGACGACCCGCGCGGCGCTGCCCTGGAACTAGCGGCTTAACGAGCCCCTCCGCTCGAAACCAGTCGAGGGTACGGCGGATCGTCTCCTCCAGCGGCGTGTAGGTGAGGCCGAGCTCGCGGGCGGCCTTCGATCCGTCGTAGGTGTGGCCGTGGAGCGCCGTCCGGACGAGCTCGCGGCAGACACGCGGCCTGGTCCGGCGCACCCGGCCCGCCGCCTCGACGGCGACGGCCGCCGCGGTCGCGACGAAAGGCGGTAAGGCACGGACGCGCTGGTCAATGCCGGCCAGGCGGGCGAGAAGCTCGATGCCCTCCCGCACTGTGATCGTCGCGCCACTGAGGAGGTACCGCTCCCCCGGCGCGCCTTTGACCTCGGCGAGCACGTGGCCCTCCGTGCAGTCGGCGATGTCGACCAGGCTGATCGTGGTGTCGACGATCGCCTTCAGCTTTCCGTTGAGGTAGTCGAGGAGCAGCCGAGTGGAGCCCGTCGCGCGCCCGGGGCCCTGGACTGACGCCGGATTCACGCAGACGACCTCGATCCCCGTCTCGCGCGCTGCGGCCAGAACCTCTTGCTCGGCCTCGAACTTCGAGCGCTCGTAGTTCGAGAGGAAGCTCCCGCGGTGCGGCGACGTCTCCGTCCCTACCGTCCCGTGTGGCTCGCCGATCGCGGCGGCGGACGACGTGTAGATGACCCGCCGAACCCCGGCTGCCGCAGCGGCGCGCACGACGTTCACGGAGCCCTCCACGTTGACCTCGAACAGGGGCGAAGGATCTCGAAGGCAGAACGCGTTGACGCCCGCGGCGTGGTAGACGACCTCGGAGCCGCGCATCGCGGCCGTCAATGCGTCGGCGTCCAGGACATCCCCGCGGACGGGGTCGGCTCCGAGCTCGCTGAGCCTGCGCGCTGACTCGTCGGACCGCGCCAGGCCCCTGACCGCACGCCCGTCGGCAAGGAGGCGCTCCACGATCGCCCCGCCGACGAACCCGGTGCCGCCGGTGACGAGAACGGCTTCGGTCAGCTCGAGCCTTCGGACAGGGCAGAGCCGAAGCGGGCCAGGTACTCGACGGCCGACAGCACCGTGATCGCCGCCGCCGCCAGCATGGCCCACTCGTCCAGCAGCAGCGGCCCAATCGGCTCGTCGTAGCGGAGGATCGCGAGCAGGATGGCCAGGAACTGGACGTTCGTCTTGAGCTTGCCCCAGATCGACGGCGGGAACACGGTCCCCTCGGCCGCGACGACGCCTCTGAGCCCGAGGATCAGCAGCTCGCGTCCGATGATGATCATCGCGATCCAGACAGAAGCCCTCTCGACGCTGACAAGAGCGATCAGCGCGCCGGTGACGAGCAGCTTGTCGGCGGTCGTGTCGAGGAAGGAGCCGAACGTGGTCGTGAGCCTCCAGCGCCGGGCGAGGTAGCCGTCGACAAAGTCCGTCATGGCTGCGACCGCGAACAGCACCGCAGCGGCCACGTAGGCCGAGTCCCGGCTGGGCCCGAGCAGGATGAGCCCCATCACGACGGGGATGAGCAGGATCCGCACGTAGGTGAGGCCCAGGAGGACGGAGCCGGTCACGGAGACTCCGAAAGCGCGAGCGGGGCGGCGACCAGAGCGCGAACCTCCTCTGCGGAGGCCAACCCCAGCGCCTCTTCGGCGAGCGCCGCGGCCGCGGCGGCGTCCACCTGCCGCACCGCCTCCTTCGTTGCCGGGATTGCGGGCGGATTGACGCTCAGCTCGGTGACGCCGAGCCCGACGAGCAGCGGTACGGCCGCAGGGTCCGACCCAAGCTCGCCGCAAACGCCGACCCACTTCCCCTGCGCCTCGGCGGCCTCGGCGACGGTTTTGGTCAGCCGCAGGACCGCGGGATGGAGGCCGTCCGCCAGGCCGGCGACCGCCTCGTTCCCCCGCTCAGCCGCCATCGTGTACTGCACGAGATCGTTCGTCCCGATCGAGAAGAAGTCGACCTCGCGCGCGAAGGCCTCGGCGGCGATTGCGACCGCCGGCACCTCGACCATGACGCCGACGTCCATCTGTCCCGCGTTCTCGCCCAGCTGCTCCCGGGCGCGGGCGAGCACGGAGACCGCTGCTCGGTATTCGGCGAGCGTCGTGACCATCGGGAACATGACCTTCAGCGGATGCGCGGCCGCCACGCGCAGCGCCGCGCGCAGCTGCGTCTCCAGAAGCTCGGGCTGGGCCAGTCCGAGCCGGATTCCGCGCACGCCGAGGAACGGGTTCGCCTCGGCCCGCCTCGGCAGGTAGGAGAGCGGCTTGTCCGCACCGACGTCGAGCGTGCGCAGGATGAGCGGCCTCCCTTGCAGCCGTTCTGCAATGTCCATGTACGCGGCGTACTGCTCGTCTTCGCTCGGGATGGAATCACGGTCCAGGAAGAGGAACTCCGTACGTAGTAGCCCCACTCCCTCGGCGCCGTTCGCTACCGCGGCGTCGACGTCCTCGGGCGAGCCGACGTTCGCCACGACCTCGATCCGTTGTCCATCCTGCGTCTGCGCCGGCTCCCGTGCGGATGCAAGCGCCCGCCGCGCATCCTCTTCGCGCTTCGCGCCGCGCCGCTCGTAGTCATGAACGAGCTCCGGGGCCGGGTCGACGTACACGGCGCCGGCGTCCCCGTCAAGGACGAGCGGCGCGCCCTCCGGCACATCAAGCAGCCGCTCACCGAGCCCGACCGCAGCCGGGATCCCGAGTGAGCGGGCGAGGATCGCGCTGTGTGACGTCGGGCCGCCGTAGGCAGTCGCGATTCCGCGCACGAGGTCGCGGTCCAGCGCAACGGTGTCCGCAGGCGTCAGGTCGGCCGCGAGGACGATTCCGGGCTCGGCGACGGCGGCTGCAGGTCCTTCGCCCACGAGCTGCGCGACGACCTGGCGCGCCACACCCGTCAGGTCTCCGGCGCGGGCCTGGAGATACTCGTCGTCGAGGCTGCGGTACTGGGCCGCAACCGCCTCCGCGGCCGCACTCCAGGCCTGAGCGGCGTTCTGGCCCTGCTCGAAGATGGCGTGGCGGGCAGGCTCGAGCAGCGCGGCGTCTTCGAGGAAGAGAAGATGGGCGTCAAAGATCGCTGCGCTGTACTCGCCGGCGCGGTCGGCGACCGAGTCGCGGGTCGCGCGGATCTCCGCCCGGACGCGCTCGAGCGCCTGCTCGAGTGCTTCCCACTCCGCCTCCGGGTCGGCCGCCGGCTCGGTGGGAATCTCGGGCGCGGCCGCTCGGAAGTGGCGGGCGGGCCCGATGGCCGTGCCCGGTGCGGCCGGCAGCCCGGTGAGGCCGTCGCCCGGGACTGCTTGCGGACGAGCCTGGGGCTCCGGTGCCGGCGGTTCGACGGCGTGCTCCTCGTCGAAGCCGCGCTCGGCCAGCGCCTGCAAGGCAGCGAGCGCCTCGCCCGCCTGGGGACCGCCGGCGGCGACGAGGATCTCGTGCCCCTGGCGTACGCCTAGCGTGGCGACGGCGTTGAGACTTCGCCCGCTCGCCGGCCCGCGCCCCGTCGTGACGTTCGTCACCGTGACGTCGGCATCGAAGCTGCCCACCGTCTGGACAAAGCGAGCGGCCGGGCGAGCATGCAGGCCGAGCGGGTTCGACACGGTGAGCGTGAGCGTCCGGCTTTGGTCTCCTGTCGTTGCAGCCGCCGGAGCCGCGTCCTCATCCGCGCCCAGGTGCGTCGTCTTGGCCGCCAGGGAACCACGAGCCTCGGCGGCGACGTCCGCGAGCGGCGCGCCGAGCTTGGCCGTGACCGCCGCGGCAACCGCTCCCTCGACGAGCGGAGCCTCGGAGAGCACGACGCGCTCGCGCCGCTCCGGCGGAAGCAGGTCCAGCGCCATCTCCGCGCTCAGGACGGCGCTCCCGAGGTCCATCAGCACGAGTACTCCGTCGCCCTGGTCCGCTCGCTCGATTGCCTCGAGGACGCGCATGGCGTCAGTGCCGAGCGCCGGCTCAGGAGCGTCGATCCCCCCGGCGAGCTCGATCGGCACCTCGGCGCCCATGCCGCGCGCGAGCTCGGCGACCCCCGCGGCGAGCGTCGCGCTGTGCGAGACGATGACGAGCCCGACCATCGCTTACGCGCCGTTCGCGCCAGGCGGCCAATCGAGCCCGTACGACCGGTAGAGGAGCTCGACGGGGTGCGCGGAGTAGACGCCCGTGCCGTGCGTGATCTGCCAGCGGCATGTCTCGCTGTCACAGGCGGCGACGTCCGCACCGGATTCCCGCACGTCGCGGAAGAGCCTGTCGCCGACCGCCATGGAGATCTCGTACTTCTCCCTCTTCAGGCCATAGGTGCCGGCGATGCCGCAGCAGTCGGCGTCGAGCTCGATCACATTGAGCTCCGGGATCAGCGCGAGCAGGTCGAGCGCAGGCTTGCCGATCTCGTGTCCACGCTGCTGGCACGGCGCGTGGTAGGGCACCGTCAGCGGGAGCGGTCGGAAGTCGGTCCGGAACTCGCCCCGCTCGTGCAGCTGGAGAAGGAACTCACAAAGGTCGTAGGTCGCCTCGCTCACTGTCTTCAGGTCGTCGTCCTCAACGCCGAGGATCTCGTGCGCTTCGCGCTTCAGCATCAGACCGCAGCTCGTCGAGTTCGAGACGATCGGAAGGCCGGCGCGCGCGTGCGGGGCCAGATTCGCGACCAGCCGCCGCACGTACTTCCGCGCCGCTTCGAAGTTCCCGTTCGACTGCAGGGGCAGGCCGCAGCAGTCCTGCGGCGGGACGATCACGTTGAAGCCGTTGTGCTCGAGGACGGCGACGACCATCTCCCCCACGCCCGGCTCGTAGTAGTTCGTGCCGCAGGCATGGAAGTAGACGACGCTCCGGTCGGTGGCCGGGCTCCGGTGACCCCGCGCCCAGCGCTGGAAGGTCCGCCCCGCGAAGCGCGGCATCGGCGCATTGCGGTGAATCCCGAGCACGCGGTCGGCCACGGCTCGCAGCGGCTTCGCACCCAGCACCCAGTTCGCCAGGGGCGCGACCGGCGTCCCCAGCCGGCCGAGCACGCTCGGCCTCGCGATCACCTGGTTGCGCAGCGGAATGCCCCGGTCCTCCCAGAGCTGCGCCCGCGCCTGAGAGTTGATCTCGGCGATCTTCACGTCGTGCGGGCAGACCTGCGTGCAGATGCCGCAGCCGGAGCAGTAGTCGACCGAGGCGTCGGGTGACGGGCCGGCCCCGCGGTACCGCTCCGCCTGCGGGCCGACGTACTTCGGGCCGGGGAAGAGCGGCGTGACCTGGGAGAACGGGCAGAAGGTCTCGCAGATCGTGCACTTGACACAGTGGTCGAGCGAGTCGCGAATGAGGTCGGTCATGCGTCGCGTCCCGAGGATCGCGCCGGCGGCGGCGTAGCCCGTCGCGAGGCTGATTCCGTTGCCCGAGGCCTCGCGCCAGGGGACGGCGCCCGCGAGCGTGGCGCCGGCCGCGTAGAGGTTCTCGTAGCGGGGCTGCCCGTCTTCGGCGGTGGGGCGAAGCCGGTCGTCGACGGCCACGCCGACGCGGTCGAGCGGCTGCTCCTCCAGGTACGTCGGCAGGAACGGCGGCCGCCCGTCGGCCGCAGGCAGGTTTGCGAGAGCGAGGTCGAACACGGCTTCCCGGATCTTGCCGTAGGAGTCGACCTGGATCCCGCCGGCGGCGAGCCCGCCTGAGGCGAGCACGAAGGAGCGTGCCCGATAGATGGTCGGGCGCGCGGACGCCCGTGCGACCACGCCTCCGAGCCGGCCGTTGCCGCTCTCGGCCCCGACGATCGGCGACCCGACGACGTTGCGGCCCCCGGACTGCCGCAGCGCGTCGTTCATCGCTTCATGGAGGCGAATGCCCGACACCGACGGCGGGAGCGTTGGGACCTCGAAGACCGGCCGTTCCAGCCGTGTCTCGAGCTCCCGCCACACGTCCCCGGCGTTGCCGAGCCCGAGCACAGCCGGGAAGCCGACCCGCTCGTCGGGCTCGAGCAGCCCCGCGAGCCGATGCACGACCGCGTCCCGGAACTCCGGTTGCTCGAACCGCCTGGCGAAGCCGAGGCTGCCAACGTCCATTTCGCCGTCCAGCCGCGGCGTCAGCTCGATTGCGCGCGCGGAGACGGCCGAGACCCGGCCGAGGTTCTCGGCCAGGTAGGCGGGATAGAAGTCCTTGAGCCCTTTGAGGCCGACGAACACGAACCGGCCGCCCGCGCGCAGATCACCGTTCGCCATCGTCTCCGGCACCACCGCCGAAGGCCGCGCCACGCCGACGGCCGTTGGGAGCAGGAAGTTCTCTTCGAGCCCACCGCGATAGCCCAGTGCGGGCAAGCGCCCTTTGAACCAGTCGATGCTGGCCCCGATCTGCTCTGCGGAGAGGCGCGCGTAAGGGTGCTGCGGATGCCCGTCCGCGAAGCTCGACAGCGCCTGCATGGGACTGTCGACGACCTCGTTGGCGTAGCCGAGCACGTCGATCGTCGCGGGAGCGAGGTGCGTGGAGCCGACTCCTCTCGCGACCACGAGCACCCGCTGGCCTTCGTCCGCCAACCTGAGAGCCGCGGTCAGGCCGGCGAGCCCGGTGCCGATCACGACCGTGTCGTAGGTCATGCGGGCAAGTGCTGGACCCCGAGCAAACCCTGGAAGATCCAGTCGTCCAGTCGGGCCTGTCGCAGCTGGTCGCCGTAGAGGACCGGGTGCACGCCCTTCCAGCGCTCTTGCAGGAATGAGAGCAACGCCGCATTCGCGGCGGAGGAGTCGAGCCGCTCGACGGCATGGAGAATCCCGGTCGCCCGGTAGATGCAGAAGCCGCCCTGGCACGGGCCCATTCCCAGCCGGAGCGTGCGGCGGATGTCGTCGAGGTTCGCCGTGCGCCGCCGCTTCATTGCATCCTCGAGCCGCTGCCGCGTGACCAGCTCGCACTCGCAGATGATCTCCTCCGATTGCGGAACTGGCTCGCGTGCGCGAAGCCGCGCGCCGAGCTCGTAGAAGCGGCCGTCCTCCGAGTCCGGCAGCGGCTCCTCATGGGTGCGACAGGGCCGCTCGACCCCGAGCTGGGAACAGACGGTGTCCACCGCCACCTCGGCCATGAGCCGGAACGTCGTGGCCTTGCCGCCGGTAATCGTCACGAAGCCGTCGATGCCGTCCCGGGTGCGGTGGTCGAGGAGTGCGTGCGAACGGGTCACCTCGCGTGTGTCCCCCACCTCCTCGGGCGAGAAGAGCGGACGCGCCCCGATCCAGACCCGCAGCGCCCGCGCCTCGCGGAAACCGGGCACGAGCCTCTCACCCTCATCGAGCATCTCGTCTACCTCGGGCTGCGTGACCTCGAGCTCGTCGGGGTGCACGACGCGCATGTCGGTCGTCCCGATCACGGAGACGGTGCGGATCGGGACGAGAATGTCGCCGTCGGCCGGCGGCTTGCAGCGGTTGATCACCGTGTGCACGAGCCGATGGTTCATCGCGATCATGATCCCCTTGCCGGGCACGACGGCGACCCGGCAGCCGGCCATCTCGGCGATCTCGCCGGCCCACGCGCCCGCCGCGTTGACGACCACATCAGCGCGGATTCGCACCTCCTCGCCGCTCAGCTCGTTGCTGACGACGACGCCGGTCACCCGGTCGCCGTCGCGCTCGAGCCCGACAACCCGGTGGTAGAGCAGAATCTGCGCGCCGTGCTCCTGGGCCGAGCGGGCGCAGCTCCAGACGAGCTTCCATGGATCGAGGGAGGCATCCGGCACGGTGAAGGCGCGAGAGATGCCCGGGTGAAGACGCGGCTCGCGGCGCAGCGCCTCGGCGGCGGGGATCTCCTCGACCGGCACCCCCGTGGCGCGGCAGCCCTCCAGGAACGCGTCGCCGAAAGCGGGGTCGTCCCACGGCGTCACGACGAAGAGGCCACCGGTGTCTTCGATGGAGTCTGAGGCGATCCGCCGGAGGATGGCGTTCTCGACGACGCATTCCTTCGCGGCCTCCGGGTCCTTGACCGCGTAGCGTCCGCCCGAGTGGAGCAGCCCGTGGTAACGGCCCGTGGTGCCGTCCGCGAGATCCCTGCGTTCGACGAGCACGGTCTTGAAGCCCCGCATCGCAGCATCGCGGGCGACACCGGCTCCGGTCGAGCCGCCGCCGATCACAAGCACTTCGGTCTCGAGAGCAGCCACGCTAGAGCGCCCGAGGCGAGGGTACACTCGGCACGTCGAAAGAGGAGGCCTGATGGAGCCGGAAGAGCGCGGAAGAGACGAGCGCGAGGGCGATTTCGCGGAAGGGATCGAGGAGACCGAGCAGCACCCCGAGGACGAGAAGAAGGGCGACTTCGCGGAAGGGATCGAGGAGCAGGAGCACAAGCACGAGGGCGACTTCGCGGAGGGGATCGAGGACCGCGAGCATCACCCCGAGGACGAGAAGAAGGGCGACTTCGCGGAAGGGATCGAGGCGGAGGACTAGGCTGGACCCGGCGGCCTCCGGGCCGCCGGGTCTGCCGTGGTAGAGGGCTACTCCACCCAGTCGAAGGTCCGAGTTACGGCCTTCTTCCAGAAGCGGTACTCCTTGTCCCGGTCCGCCGCATCCATCTGGGGCTGCCACTCCTTGTCCTTGCCCCAGTTGGCACGTAGGTCTTCGACCTCGGACCAGAAGCCCGTCGCGAGGCCTGCGGCGTACGCCGCTCCGAGTGAGGTGGTCTCGGCGACGGTCGGCCGGATCACGGGAACGTCGAGCACGTCGGCCTGGAACTGCATCAGCAGCTCGTTGTAGACCATGCCGCCGTCGACCTTGAGCGAGGTGAGCTCGACGCCCGAGTCGGCGTTCATCGCGTCCACCACTTCCTTGCTCTGCCACGCGGTGGCCTCGAGCGCCGCCCGGGCGATATGGCCCTTGTTGACGTAGCGGGTCAGTCCCGCGATGACGCCGCGGGCCTCGCCTCGCCAGTATGGGGCGAAGAGACCCGAGAACGCCGGGACGAAGTAGATCCCGCCGTTGTCGTCGACCGTCTTCGCCAGGTCCTCGACCTCGGGCGACTCCTTGATGAGGCCGAGGTTGTCGCGTAGCCACTGGACGAGTGCGCCGGTGATCGCGATCGCACCTTCCAGGCAGTACACGGCCGGCTGGTCGCCGATCTTGTAGGCGAGCGTCGTCAGCAGCCCGCTCTTCGACTGGACGGCCTCGTTTCCAGTGTTCAGGAGCAGGAAGTTGCCCGTCCCGTACGTGTTCTTTGCCTCGCCGACGGCGAAGCAGGTCTGGCCGAAGAGCGCCGCCTGTTGGTCGCCGAGGTCGCCGGCAACCGGAATTCCCGCCAGGTCGCCCTTCGCCTCGCCGTAGACCTCGCTCGAGGCCCGGATCTCGGGCAGCATCGCGCGGGGGACGTCGAGGATCCCGAGGATCTCGTCGTCCCAGTCGAGCGTCTCGAGATTCATCATCATCGTCCGGCTGGCGTTGGTCACGTCCGTGACATGGACGCCGCCGTCGGGCCCGCCGGTGAGCTGCCAGATCACCCAGGTGTCGATGTTCCCGAACACCACGTCGCCGCTCTCGGCCTTGGCCCGGACGCCGTCGACGTTGTCGAGGATCCACTTGATCTTCGGGCCTGAGAAGTAGGTGGCGATCGGCAGGCCCGTCTTTGCGCGGAACCGGTCCTGGCCGCCGTCGGCGGACAGCTCGTTGCAGATCTGGTCCGTCCGGGTGTCCTGCCACACGATCGCGTTGTGGACGGGCTGCCCGGTCGAGCGGTCCCAGACGACCGTCGTTTCGCGCTGGTTCGTCACCCCGACGGCGGCGATGTCCGAGGCCTGGGTCTTGCCGACGCCCGCCTTGACCATCTCCTGCGTGCGCTCCCAGATCTCGTTCGCGTCGTGCTCGACCCAACCCGGTTTGGGATAGATCTGCTCGTGCTCCTTCTGGTCGACCGAGACGACCTGCCCGCCGTGGTCGAAGACCATGAAGCGCGTGCTGGTCGTTCCCTGGTCAATTGCTGCTGCGTATTGCGCCATCCACTGCACCTCCTATCTGAGTCATCACTCCGGCGCCCAGGTGTCCGCGGCGGTCTTGAGCAGCAGGTACGTCGAGGTCGCGCCGGGGTCCTGGTGCCCGGCGCTCCGCTCCCCGAGGTAGCTCGCGCGTCCCTTCTTGGCGACGAGCGGGACGGTCGCCAGCATGCCCTCCTCGGCCGCTTGCACCGATCTCCGGAGCGCCTCCTCGAAGGAGGCGCCCTCGGCCAGAGCGGCCGAGAAGGCATCTCTCGCCGGGATCAGGGCGTCGATCATCGTCTTGTCACCCGGCTCGGCTTTCCCTCGCATCTGCACGCCCTTGACCGCCGCGTCGAGAGCCGCAGCCCAGTCCTCCGGTTCGAGCTCGCTGCTTGTCCGGCGGTCGCCGTGCCCATCTGGAGGAACAACGTCCCGTAGAGCGGCCCTCCGGCTCCGCCGACGGTCGAGACGAGCGTCATGCCGACGGTCTTGAGCAGGTTGCCGATGTCGTCGCCCTCCAGCCCTTCCAGCTTGTCATGGACCGCCTTCATCCCGCGGTCCATGTTGATGCCGTGGTCGGCATCGCCGATCGCCGAGTCGAGCCGGGTCAGGTACTCCTTGTTTTCGGCAACGGTCGAGGTGAAGGCCTCGACCCAACCGAGTACCTGGGCGTAAGGCACTGCCATTCGGACGGCCTCTAGACGCCCCACCGCAGGCCGGGTGTGTTGACGGGGGCGTCCCAGAGCCGCTTGAGCTCGTCGTCGAGCTTGAGCAGGGTGATCGAGCAGCCGGCCATCTCGAGCGACGTGATGTACGGCCCGATCAGGTTCCGCGCGATCTCGATCCCACGTCCCTCGAGCAGCTTGTTCAGCTCGTTGTAGACGACGTAGAGCTCGATGAGCGGCGTTCCGCCCATGCCGTTGACGAACGCGAGCACCTGGTCGCTTTCCTGGAACGGGAGATCCTCGACGATCGGCGTCGTGAGGCTCTCGACGACCTCGGCGGCGGGGGCAAGCTTTCGCCGCTCCCGGCCCGGCTCGCCGTGGATGCCGATGCCGATCTCCATCTCGTCGTCGCCGAGCTCGAAGGTCGGAGTGCCGGCCGACGGCACGATGCACGACGTCAGCGCCATGCCCATGCTGCGGCCGTTCGCGTTGACCTTCCGGCACAGCTCGGCGACCTCTTGCAGCGACTGCTTCTCCTCCGCGGCCGCGCCGCAGATCTTCTCCGCGAGGACGGTCGTCCCGACACCCCGCCGCCCGGCCGTGTAGAGGCTGTCCTGCACGGCGACGTCGTCGTCGATCACGACGGCCTCGACCTCGATTCCTTCGCCTCTGGCGAGCTCCGCCGCCATCTCGAAGTTCATGACGTCGCCGGTGTAGTTCTTCACGATGTGCACGACGCCGGCTCCGCCGTTGGCCGCCTTCGTCGCCTCCAGCATCTGATCCGGGGTCGGCGAGGTGAACACTTCGCCCGGACAGGCGGCATCGAGCATGCCCATGCCGACGAAGCCGCCGTGCATCGGCTCGTGCCCCGAGCCACCGCCCGAGACGAGCGCGACCTTGCCCTGCACCGGGGCATCCGCCCGAACGACGTAGTTGGGGCCGAAGTTCACCTTGATCAGCTCGCCGTGTGCGGCGGCCATCCCCTGAAGCGACTCGGTGACGACGTCTTCGGGCTTGTTGATCAGCTTCTTCACGTTGCCTCACCCCCTTTCAGGTCAGAAGATCCCGGCCACCCTGCCCAGGACCTCGAGATTGCCTGTGCCGGGAGCGAAGAGCGCCTGATACGTCAGCGCCCCGAGCGTGCCTCCGATGAGCGGCCCCACGACGGGAACCCACGAGTAATCCCAGTCCGAGTCTCGCTTGCCCGGAATCGGGAGCACGGCGTGGATGATGCGCGGCCCGAGGTCGCGCGCCGGATTGATCGCGTACCCGGTCGGTCCGCCGAGCGAGAGTCCGATCGCGAACACGAGTAAGCCGACGAGGAGGGGCACGATGGCCTGGCCGAAAGCGACCGACAGCACCGCTTGTCCGATGCTCCCCGAGCCTGCCGCGGCGAAGTGCCCGACGATTGCGAGGATCCCGAACAGCAGCATGAACGTTCCGATGATCTCGGTCAGGAGGTTCTGGCCCTTGTTCCGGATCGCCGGCGCGGTCGAGAAGACGGCGAGTTTGAGGCCCGGGTCCTCCGTCTCTCGCCAGTGTGGCAGGTAGGCGATGTAGACCAGGATCGCACCGATCATGGCCCCGACGAACTCGCCGGCTATGTACTTGGGCACATCGTTCCAATCCGTGATGTCCGTGACCGCGAAGGCGATCGTGACCGCCGGATTGAGATGCGCGCCGCTGAACTGGCCGACGGCATAGACAGCGAACGCGACCGCCATTCCCCATCCGAACGTGATCACGATCCAGCCTGCGTTCTCGGCTTTGGAGCGCGCAAGCAGGACTCCGGCCACGACACCGTCTCCGAGCAAGATCAGGATCGCAGTCCCGATCACCTCGGCAGTGAAGATTTCCATGACACCCCCTTCTGGGTAAGAGTGCGCCGAAGAAGATCTCGCATGTTGATCAGCAAGTCAACGCGCTTAAGAACGCGGTTCGGTGTGCTCGAAACTCAGACGCGCGAGACGTCGACGGCGTACCGGTCGCGAAGCTCGCGCGCGATTCGGTCGTTGCCGCCTATTAGGTGGAGCTCGTACGGGTAGGCGTACTGAGCCCGGAAGCCCTTCTCCCGGGCGAGGATCCTGCCCCAGAGAGACACGCTGCCGAGAGCGATGGGGCGTCCATGCCGGACCGGCGGCAGCTCGCGATACTCGCGGCCGTAGCGGTGGCGAATGCCTGTGTAGCGCCGAAGGAGATCTTCCGCGAGCGCTCGCGTCCTGAACGCGTAGATGCCGCACTCGTGGTCGGCGACCGGGGCCGCGTCCCGATGGAGCGTGCAGCCGGCCTTGAAGCGCTTCCTCGGAGGCCAGCTCACGTGATGCCAGGTAAAGGACTCGAGCCGGTACTCGTCGCCGTGAAGGCGGACATGCCAGAGCCGCCACCCGAGAATGGGCTCGATCGAGAACTCGCTCATACGCGATCCTGTCTCACGCCGGCACCGGCTCCTCCTGCGGCTCTTCGACCGGGGTGGGCGTGGGCACGGGCTCCTCCAGCGGCGTGATCTCGATCTCGCGCTCGGTCTCGGGAAGGCCGATGTCCAGCGGGACTCCTCTCTCGTGCTGCCTGAAACAAACGGTAGAGAGCGGATCGGCCGGACAAGACGGCCGCCTGCCGTTAGCCTCGGGGCCTGATGGCGATTCGGCGAGCCCGGTCGGCCTGGAAGTTTCGGCGCCGAGCCGCTGCGTGGCTGCTCGTCCTCGTGGCCCGGACGATCACGAGAAAGTCCGTTCGCTTCCTCGAACGGATCGACGACGCCCGCCAGCGCATCTTCTTCGCGAACCACACGAGCCACCTCGACTTCATCCTGATCTGGTCCTCGCTGCCGCGGCACGTGCGGGAACAGACGCGGCCGGTCGCCCGGCGTGACTACTGGGAGCGGAGCCGGTTTCGCCGCTACTACGTCGGCAAAGTCTTCAACGCGGTCCTCATCGACCGCGCACTGCTCGACCGCGACACCGTCGGCGGCGCCTTCGACCGGCGTGGGCGCGAGGCCATCGCCCAGATGCTCGAGGGGCTCGGGGACGAGTACTCGCTGATCCTCTTCCCCGAGGGCACGAGAGGCTCCGGGGAATCGATCGGGCAGTTCCGAAGCGGTCTCTACTACCTTTGTCGCGAGCGCCCCGATGTGGACCTCGTCCCGGTGCGGATCCACGGCGCCCACAAGGTGCTCCCGAAGGGCAGATTCGTGCCGAGGCCACAGGACAGCGACCTCACGTTCGGCCCTTCGATGCGGCTCCAGGAAGGCGAGACGAGAAGCGCATTCATCGAGCGTGCACGCGCGGCCCTGGGCAGGCTCTAGCGCCGGCCTTCAGGAGCGGCGAACGAAGTCGATCGAGACGGGGACGCCTTCGAGGTCGAAGCGCTCGCGCAGCTGGTTCTCCACCCAGAAGCCGTAGTCACGCGTGATCAGGCCCGGGTCGTTGACGAAGAAGCGGAACCGCGGGGGGCGAACCTGCGTCTGCGTCCCGTAGAGCAGGTTTAGGCGCCGCCCGTTCCTCGACGGCGGCTGCCGGATCTCGCGCAGCTCGCCGAGGAAGCGATTGAGCTCGCCCGTGCCGATGCGGGATGTGTACTTGTCGTAGAGCTCCTCGATCCGGTCGAGCAGGCGTCCGACGCCCCGGCCGGTCTTCGCCGAAACGGCGACGAGCGGCGGCCGCTGCTTGATGCGATCGGCGAGCCGCGGCCGGAGATCTTCGATCCCCACCGTGGCGATATCCCACTTCGAGGCGACGACGAGCGTCGAGTCCTGCGCCTTGCGGGCGACATCGGCGACGGCCAGGTCCTGGTCGACCAGTCCCTCGCTGGCATCGACGAGGACGAGCGCCACGTCGGCACGCTCGGCGGCCTGCAGCGCGCGGAGCTCGGAGTAGTAATCGATCCCCTGTCGCTGGCGGCGCTTTCTGCGGAGGCCCGCCGTGTCCACGAAGACGAACGTGCGGTCGCCGCGCTGCATGACCGTGTCGATCGAGTCGCGCGTCGTGCCCGGTACCTCGGACACGATCACCCTGTCCTGTCCGACCAGCGCGTTGACGAGGCTCGACTTCCCGACGTTCGGCCGGCCCAGGATCGCGACGCGGATCGCGTCCTCGGGGATCTCGGGACGCGCCGCCCGGCCCGGGAGCCGCTCGAGAATCGCGTCCAGGAGATCACCAGTGCCGTGCCCGTGCAGCGACGAGATCGGTATCGGCTCGCCGAGCCCGAGGCGGTGGAACTCATGGATCAGGTCGGTGCGCGCAGGATCGTCGATCTTGTTGGCAAGGACGAGTACCGGCCGGCCGGAACGGCGGAGCAGGTCGGCCACCTCCTCGTCGCCGGGCGTGACACCGGCCTGGGCGTCGACGACGAAGAGGACGAGGTCGGCCTCTTCGATCGCGGCACGGGCCTGCTCGACGACCTGACGGGTGATCGGCGAGCGGTCGGCGAGGTCGACGCCGCCGGTGTCGACGAGCAGGAACCGCTGTCCGCGCCACTCGCAGACCAGCTCCTTGCGGTCGCGTGTGACCCCGGGCGTCTCGTGGACGACTGCCGCACGGCTCGCCGTCAGCCGGTTCACGAGCGTGGATTTCCCGACGTTCGGAAAGCCCACGATCGCCGCGGTGCCCGCCAGCTCGGGAGCTCGTTCGGTCATCCCGGTGGCGTGGCTTGGCGCGGGCGGCCGAGCACATGCACATCGACCAGGAAGCGCCAGAGGCCGTGGATCGCGCGCTGGATCTCCGCCGAGGCCTCGCGGTAGCCCTTGGCGTTCGCCGGAAGGCCGTCGAAGGTGAGCGGCCGACCCCACGCAACCGAGACCGGCTCGAAGGTCCCGGGCTTCCAGAACTGGGAGCCGTGGATGGCGGCCGGAACGATCGGCACGCGCTCCTGCAGCCCGACCATCGCGGCACCCGGCTGCACTTCGCCCGGAACGCCGCTCCGCTGTCGGGTTCCCTCGGCGAAGAGCCCGAGCGCGTCTCCCTCCTGCACGCACCGGCGCATGAGCCTGACGGCCTCGCGGTCGGACTCGCCACGGCGGACCGAGAAGGTCCCGAAGGAGCGGATCAGCGGCCCGATCAGCTTGACCTGATGGAGCTCGATCTTGGCCATGTAGCGGAGATTCCGCGGACAGGCGGCGCCGAACGCGGGCGGATCGAGCCACGAGAAGTGGTTCATGGCCAGGACGACCCCTCCGGCCGCAGGAACCTGCTCCCTGCCGTAGACCCGAAGCGGCGCGAGGGCGCGCACGGCGACGCCGATCGTGCCGCGACCGACAGCCCAGATCAGGTCGGTCTGCTTCATGCCACGCGGGCGCGGACCAGTTCCTCGATCCGCGCTACGACGTCGCTGACGTCGAGCTCGGTCGTGTCGATCCGCACTCGCATCCTCCGCGGGCTGCATGCGCGCCGCGTCGCTCTCGTCCCGCAGGCGGAGATCCGTCGCCAGTGCGTCGCCGCCGATGTCGGGCCGCTCGAGCTGGCGCCGTCGCGCCCGGACCTTGGGCTCTGCGTTGAGATAGATCTTCACGTCGGCGTCCGGAACCACCACTGTGCCGATGTCGCGGCCCTCGATGACCGCGTTGCCGAGGTCGGCAAGCTCCCGCTGGCGGCGGCGCATCACCGAACGCACTTCGGGGTGGCGGGCGACGATCGGAACGAGGCGGTCGATCTCGGGCCGGCGGATCGCCTCCGTGACATCGGTCCCGGCGATCGTCACACGGCCGTCCTCGTCGAGATTCACCGGGTTCTCCTCGGCGAGCCGGCCCAGCGCCGGCCCGTCTTCGAGGTCGACGGAACGCTGGAGCGCGAGCCACGTCACGGCCCGGTACATCGCGCCCGTGTCCAGATACCGGAACCCGAGCCGCTCGGCGAGCCGGCGCGCGACGGTGCTCTTTCCGGCTCCGGCAGGCCCGTCGATCGCCACGATCATCGTTGGGTCACCGAGTCGAGCAGGTCGAAGAATCCGGGGAAGCTTACCGTCACGCTTTCGGCATCCTCGATCGTCGCCCCCTCGCGCGAGACAAGCCCGCCAATCGCGCCGAGCATCGCGATCCGGTGATCACCCGCCGCCGAAACCACACCCCCACCCTTAGGGCGGGTTGGGACCCCCCTCACCCTGAAGCCATCATCGCCCGGTTCGATGCGCCCGCCAAGGGCTCGGAGCGCATTTGTCACAGTTTCGATTCGGTCCGTTTCCTTTGCGCGCAGCTCGCGCGCGCCGCGAACGACGCTCTCGCCCCGCGCCATCGACGCGGCCAGCGCAAAGAGCGGCAGCTCGTCGATCAGCGCCGGCACGTCACCTGCCCGCACCGTCGTCGCCACCAGAGCCGCGGAGCGAACCTCGAGATCCGCCACCGGCTCGCCGCTCACGATGCGCCGGTTGAAGACCGCGATGTTTGCGCCCATCCGCTCGAGCACGTCCAGGAGCCCCGTTCGCAATGGGTTGACGTTCACGCCACGCACGATCAGCTCGGACCCGTGCAGCAGCGTGGCCGCGACGATGAACGGCGCCGCTGCGGAGAAGTCCCCGGCGATCTCCACCTCCAACGGCTGGAGCCGCTCGATCGGCGGCGCGCTCACCTCGGCGCCGCGCCGCGCGACCCGAACGCCGAGCTCCCGCAGCAGCCGCTCCGTGTGATCCCGGGTCGGCACCGGCTCCACCACCGTCGTGCGCCCGCCCTCCGCGAGGAGCCCTGCCAAGAGCACCGCCGACTTGACCTGGGCGCTCGCGACGGGCAGCACGTACCGGATCGGGCTGAGCTTCCCGCCCTCGATCAGAACCGGAGCGCCGCCGTTCGTCGTCTCCACACGCGCGCCCATCCGCCGCAGCGGCTCGGCCACCCGCTCGTGCGGCCGGCGCGACAGCGACTCGTCGCCGGTGAGGACGAATCGTCCTTGCTGCCCGGCGAGGATCCCGGACGCCAGCCGGAGCACGGTCCCAGCGTTGCCGCAGTCGAGCGGCTCCTCGGGCTCCCGCAGCCCGCGCAGGCCGGCACCCCGAATCCGCACCGTCTCGTCGGCGTCCGAGACGTCCACCCCCAACTGGCGGACGACCGAGATCGCCGCCTCGGTGTCGGCGGCCCGTCCGAAGCCTCGGATCTCGCTTTCCCCGTCTGCCACAGCACCCAGCAGGACGGCCCGCTGCGAGATGCCCTTGACCCCCGGCACTGCGATCGCGCCCTCGATGGACGCCGCTGGCTCGACTTTCATCCCTCGACGACCGGCGAGACGACGACGCCGTAGCCCTGCGCCTCGAGCAGCGCGGCCGCCCGCTGGGCCTCGTCCTCGCCGCTCACGAGCACGCTCAGCGTCCCGCCGCGCTCGGGCGAGTGATGGTGGAGCTCGAAGTCCTCGATGTTGATCCGCTCGGCGCCGAGCGCCTGGGTGATCCCCGCGAGGACGCCCGGCCGGTCCGGCACGTGAACCCGAAGCCGGTGCAGCTGCCCGGGATCGCCGTAGGCCTCGGTGATCATCCCGCGCCGGTTCAGTGCCGCCTCGCCGATCCAGCGCGCGAGAAAGCCCGCGTCGCCCGCGGCGAGCGCCGCCTCGACTTGCTCCAGCCCGCGGCGATGATCGGCGAGCGCGCTGCGCAGCGCTTCCTCGTTGTCCAGGAAGATGTCGACCCAGATCCGCGGATTCGCGCCGGCCACGCGGGTCATGTCCCGAAGGGATCCGCCGGCTGACGAGAGCGGCTCGTGGCCGTCGATCCTCGTCGCACCGGCCTGGTTCACGAGCACGTTGGCAAGGACGTGCGGCAGGTGGCTCGTCAGCGCGACGAGCCGGTCGTGCGCACTGGGGTCGACCGCGACGGGCGTCGCCCCGAGACCGGCGACGAAGACGTGGACGAGCCGGTAGCGCTCGGGCTCGCTCTGCGGAAGCGGCGAGAGGAACCAGGTCGCGCCGTCGAAGAGGTCGGCGCTCGCATGCTCCGGCCCACGGGCCTCCGACCCGCACACCGGATGTCCGCCGATGAACCGTGGAGATCCTCCGGCGGCCGCGCACACCGCGGTCTTCGTCGACCCGACGTCCGTCACCGTGCAGCCCTCGCCGCTCGCCTCAAGCACGGCGCGCACCTGCGCTGCGAGCTGACTCACCGGAACGGCGACGACAGCGAGCTCGGCCCCGTCCAGCGCCTCGCCGAGACCGGCGCCGACCTCGTCGACCGCGCCGCGCTCGCTCGCCACCTCGGCGGTCGCCCGGTCTTCGTCGAACCCGACCACCGTCGCGCCTCCACGCTTCGCCGCCAGGCCGATCGAGGCACCGATCAGCCCGGTGCCGATGACTGCGATCTGCACTACCCGATCTGCTTGCCCATCAGGGCGACGTACTCCCCCACCTCGCGCGCAAACTCGCCGAACTCGGCGGTCGGCAGCTGCTGGGGCCCGTCGCAGAGCGCTTCCTCGGGCCTCGGATGCGCCTCGACGATGATCCCGTCCGCCCCCACGGCGGCCGCCGCCCGCGCCAGCGGCAAGACCAGAGCGCGCCGCCCCGCCGCGTGCGACGGATCGACGATCACCGGCAAATGCGTCTCCTCCTTGAGCACCGCCACCGACCCGAGATCGAGCGTGTATCGCATCGAGTGCTCGAAGGTCTTGATCCCGCGCTCGCAGAGGATGATCCTCTCGTTCCCCTCCTTGGCCACGTACTCGGCCGCCATCAGGAGCTCCTCCACGGACGCCGAGGGCCCGCGCTTGAGCAGCACCGGCTTGTCGATCCTCCCGACCTCGGCGAGCAGGAGGAAGTTCTGCATGTTGCGGGCGCCGATCTGGATCACGTCGGCGACCTCGACGACCTCCTCGACATGCCGTGGATCCAGGAGCTCCGTGACGATCGGCAGGCCCGTTTCCTCGCTCGCCTCCCGCAGCACCTCCAGCGCGTCGAGCCCGAGCCCCTGGAACGTGTACGGGGAAGTGCGCGGCTTGAACGCGCCGCCGCGAAGCATCGTCGCGCCGGCGGCGGCGACCGCCCGCGCCGTCTCCAGCGTCTGCTCCCGGTACTCGACCGTGCAGGGGCCGGCGATCAGGCCGAAGTACGAGTCGCCGATCTTCCGTCCGCGGACGTCGATCACCGTCGGGTCCGGCGCGAGCTCCCGCCCCACGAGCTTGTACGGCTTCAGGATCGGGAGGACGCGCTCGACGCCGGGATACGCCTCGAGCGGGAGCCCGGCCAACGCCTCCCGCTCGCCGATCGCGCCGATCACCGTCGCCTCGCGCCCCCGAGTGACCCGAGCGTCGGCGCCTGCCTCGCGCAGCCGGGCAACGACGTGCTCGGTCTGGTCGGGCGTCGAGGCGCCGGCCATGACGATCATCAGCTCGGGCGAGGCGTTGTTGGTGGCCACGGAGCCAAGTGTAGGCTGCGCCCCGCTATCGACCCGAGCGCCGACCCGATCATCCGCCAGCTCCGCGAGCAGGTCTCGGACAACGACCGGGCCCTCGTGGAGGCGATCAACGTCCGCCTGCGGCTCGTGCGGCAGCTGAAGAACTACAAGGAGTCCCGGGGCCTGGACTTCGTCGACCCGGAGCGCGAGGAGTGGATGCTGCGGGACGTGACGCGCGCGAATCGCGGGCCGCTCTCACCCCAGGGGCTGGAGGAGATCTACACCGCCATTCTCGACCTGACCAAGCGGGAGGTCTCTTGACCGAAGCGCTGCGCGCACGTACCCTCCCGGCGATGACTCCTGTCCGCACCTGGGCCTGGGCTTGGCGCCACGAGCGGGGCGGGAGCTACGCCTGAACTGACTAGGCCACAAGCCCGTTCCGCTCGAAGACCTTCCGCCGGAGGGTCTTTTTGTTTGTCGAAATGATTGTTCAAACCGTCATCTCAACCGACTTGATCACCCCGCTCGGGGCCTATCTCCGGCTGCGCGACGGCGTCCGCGCCAGTTTCCTCCTCGAGTCGGTGGAGCGCGGGCGCCTGGGGCGGCACTCCTTCGTCGGCTCAGGAGCCAGATTCGTCGACTTCGCCGAGGCAGAGACCTGCGGCGAGCCGGTCGTCGGCTATCTCGGCTACGACCACGCGGCCATCCTCGAGCCGACCGTCGAGCTGCCGGACGACGGCCCGACCTTTCCCGAGAGCCGCTTCGTCGTCGCCGAGACGCTGATCCGGTTCGACCACGTGCTCGGCCTGGCGGAGGTGCTCAACGGCAATCCGGACGAGATCGCCACGCGGCTCCAGGCGCCGCTGGACGACTCCCCGAACGGTCCTGGAGGCAAGGGCGGGCCGACGCGCCGGTCACCGGGACGCTTCGAGTACGAGCGGCGCGTGGAGCAAGCGAAGCGCCACATCCGTGCCGGCGACGCCTTCCAGATCGTCCTCTCCCAGCGGGCACAGCGGCCGACTCCTGCGAGCGCGATCGACCTGTACCGCTCGCTCCGGCGCGTCAACCCGTCGCCGTATCTCTTCCTGCTCGAGCTCGACGACCTGGCACTCGTCGGCTCCTCCCCCGAGACGCTAGTCAAGGCAGACAACGGGATCGCGGAGCTGAACCCGATCGCCGGCACGACGCATCCTGGGGAAGGCGACGCGGAACGGCTCCTCGCGTCCGAAAAGGACCGGGCCGAGCACGTGATGCTGGTCGACCTCGGGCGCAACGATCTCTCCCGCGTCTGCAAGCCGGGCACCGTGCGCGTCCAGCGCTTCCTGGAGCCGGAGCGCTACTCCCACGTCACGCACCTCGTCTCGGAGGTCACCGGGGAGCTCGACGGCGACATCTCCCACTTCGACCTGCTGCGGGCCTGCTTCCCGGCCGGCACCGTCAGCGGCGCGCCGAAGGTGCGGG
Organism: uncultured Actinomycetes bacterium; assembly: GCA_963842235.1. Lineage (GTDB taxonomy): Bacteria > Actinomycetota > Thermoleophilia > Gaiellales > Gaiellaceae > JACDAN01. Next base: position 1,318,231 of record CAWJFT010000001.1, read on the forward strand.
CGATGCAGATCATCTCCGACCTCGAGGGCTATCGGCGCGGCCCGTACGCCGGGGCCGTTGGGTACTTCCTGCCGGACGGGCCGCTGGATACCTGCATCGCGATCCGCACGGTCCTGCTCCACGACGGCGTCGCCTACCTGCAGGCGGGCGCCGGGATCGTCGCAGACTCGTCGCCGACCGCCGAGCACGACGAGTGCCTGCGGAAGCTGGCTGCGCTCGAGCGTGCGCTCGAGCTCGCGGAGGTTCGCTCGGCTCCCTCGGGCGCCGCTGGCGGTGCGGGGCCGGAGGGCACAGTGCGAGAGAGCACGGGCCCGGAAGGCCCCGTGCCGTCAGCGGGGTCAGCCGGCGGCGGAGCCGGGCTTCGCCCGGCGGGAGCCGACGGCGGCGAGGGAGGCGAGCGCCGCTCGTGATGCTCTTGATCGACAACTACGACTCGTTCACGTACAACCTCGCGCACCTTTTCGGCGAGCTCGGCGCCGAGGTGGTCGTCTACCGGAACGACGCGATCGACGCGGACGAGGCCGAGCGGCTCGCGCCGTCCCACCTGGTCGTCTCGCCGGGCCCGGGACGCCCCGGAGACGCAGGCGCCACGCCCGAGATCATCCGGCGGCTGGCGCCACGCACTCCTACGCTCGGCGTCTGTCTCGGTCACCAGGCGATCGTCGAGGTCTTCGGCGGCGAGGTCGGACAGGCGAGAACCCTCGTCCACGGCAAGGCCAGCGTGATCAGCCACGACGGACAGGGGCTCTTCCGCGACCTGCCGGACGACTTTCTCGCCGGCCGCTACCACTCGCTTGCGGCGACGACGATCCCCGACGACCTGGAGGTCTCGGCGACCTGCGGCGACGGCGAGGTGATGGCCGTCCGCCATCGCGAGCTCCGGGTCGACGGGGTGCAGTTCCATCCGGAATCGGTCCTGACTCCCATTGGCCCCGACCTCGCGCGCAACTTCCTGGAGAGGGGATCCTGATGCAGACCACGCTGGCGCGGCTCCTGGACGGGCACGACCTCACGCGCGACGAGGCGCGCGAGGCGATGAACACGATCATGAGCGGCGAGGCGACGCCGGCGCAGATCGGCGGCTTCCTCGTCGCGCTGAGGCTGAAGGGCGAGACCGCCGACGAGATCGCCGGCTGTGCCGAGGCAATGCGCGAGCACGTTCTCGCGGTGCACCCGCGGCGGGAGGATCTCGTCGACACGGCTGGGACGGGCGGCGACGGCGGACGCACCTTCAACATCTCGACCGCTGCCGCGCTGGTGGCCGCGGCGGCCGGTGCCGGCGTCGCGAAGCACGGGAACCGGGCGGTCTCCTCGGCGTCGGGCTCGGCCGACGTCCTCGAGGCGCTCGGCTTCCAGCTGGAGCTGCCGCCGGAGCGGATCGAGCGGTCGATCGACGAGCTCGGCTTCGGCTTCCTCTTTGCGCCGACGCACCATCCGGCAATGAAGCACGCCGCGCCCGTGCGCAAGGAGCTCGCGGCGCGGACGGTCTTCAACGTGCTCGGGCCGCTGACGAACCCGGCAGGCGCCCGCGCGCAGGTCGTCGGCGTCTACTCGCCGGACCTCGTGCGGACGCTGGCCGAGGTTCTAGCGACCCTCGGCGCACGCCGCGCGTTCGTCGTCCACGGGGCCGGCGGCATCGACGAGCTCTCCCCCGCCGGCTCAAATCTCGTCTGCGAGGTCGTCGACGGCGGCGTGCGGGAGCGGGAGATCGACCCGCTCGAGCTGGGGATCGCGCGGTGCGCTCCCGAGGAGCTGCGGGGCGGCTCGCCGGAGGAGAACGCTCAGGCGATCCGCGACGTCTTTGCCGGGGGAGACGGCGGCCGGCGCGACGCGATCCTGCTGAACGCAGCCGGGGCGATCGCCGCAGGCGGCCACGCCGCCGATCTCCAGGAGGGCCTGGAGATCGCACGTGTGACGGTCGAGTCAGGTGCGGCAGCCGAGCGTCTGGAGGCGCTGATTGCGTTTCGCTGACGCACTCCGCGACCCCGGCCTGGGCACGATCGCCGAGGTCAAGCGGCGCTCGCCCTCGGCGGGCGATCTCCGTCCGGACGCCGATCCGGCCGAGCTTGCCGCGCGCTTCGCGGACGCCGGCGCTGCGGCGGTCTCGATCCTCGTCGACGGGCGCTTCGGGGGCAGCTGGGAGGATCTCCGCGCCGCCCGCGCGACGACCAACGTGCCGCTTCTGGCCAAGGGTTTCTTCTCGAGCCGCCTGCACCTGCAAGAAGCGCGCGACAACGGGGCCGACGCGGTGCTCTTGCTGCTCCGGGATCTGGACGACCAGATCACGTTGGAACTCATGCAAACAGCGGCCGAGCTCGGCCTTGATGCCCTAGTCGAGGCACATGACGCGGACGAGCTCGACCGTGCAGTCACGCTCGGGGCGGATCCGATCGGGATCAACGCGCGCGACCTCTCCACCTTCCGGATCGACCGCCGCGCCCAGCTCGACCTGGTGGGGAAGGCGCCCCGCGACCGGCTCGTGGTCGCGGAGAGCGGCATCTCCTCGCGCGCCCAGGGTGCCGCGGCCGAGCTCGCGGGCGCCGACGCGATCCTGGTCGGCTCGGCGCTCATGCGGGCCGACGACCCGGCGGCCAAGCTCGCCGAGCTGAGCTCCCGGCCGCTGGTTAAGGTCTGCGGGCTCACGCGCGAGGAAGACCTGGCCGTCGCGGCGGAGGCCGGAGCGGACCTGGCCGGCTTCATCCTGGTCGACGAAAGCCCTCGCGGGACCGACAAGGTTCTCCCCGTCCCCGACACGATGCTCTCGGTCTCCGTCCACGTCGGCGAGTACCAGGACCATGGCGCGGACCTCGTCCAGCTCTACGAGCGTGAAGACGGCCGTGTGAGAGGCCGCGACGCCGTGCTGCTTCGGGACGGCGCGCCCGTGGCGCGCGTCCTCGATCTCCCGTGGGAGGAGGACGATCCCGCCCATCTGGAACGCGCACAGGCCGCCGAGGATCGCGTCGTGCTCGCCGGCCGCCTCGGCCCGGAGAACGTCCGGCGCGCGATCGACGCCGTTCATCCGTGGGCCGTCGACGCCGCGTCACGGCTCGAGCGCGAGCCGGGGATCAAGGATCACGCACGCGTGCGCGCCTTCGTGGAGGCGGCTAGATGACTGTTGGGCTCTACGGCACCTACGGTGGGCGCTACGTGCCGGAGACGCTGATCCCGGCGCTGGACGAGCTCGAGGCCGGCTGGAAGGAGGCGCGCGAAGACCCGATCTTCGCAGCCGATCTCGACCATCTCCTCCGCACGTTCGGCGGCCGCCCCACGCCGCTGACCCTCGCCGAGCGCTTCGCGCCCGGCAAGCGCGTCTATCTCAAGCGCGAGGACCTCCTTCACACCGGCGCGCACAAGCTCAACAACACCCTCGGCCAGGCCCTCCTCGCCGAGCGGCTCGGCAAGCGCCGGATCGTCGCCGAGACGGGCGCCGGCCAGCACGGGGTCGCGACGGCGACGGTCTGCGCGCGCTTCGGGTTCGAGTGCGTCGTCTACATGGGCGCCGAGGACATGGAGCGCCAGCGCCCGAACGTCGAGCGAATGTACCTCCTCGGCGCCGAGGTGCGGCCGGTCGAATTCGGGACGAAGACGCTCAGGGAGGCGACGAGCGAGGCGATCCGCGACTGGATCGCGAACGTCGAGACGACCCACTACCTGATCGGTTCCTGCGTCGGGCCGCATCCGTATCCAGACATCGTCCGTGAGCTCCAGTCGGTGATCGGACGTGAGGCACGCGCGCAGATCCTGGAAGCGGAAGGCCGGCTGCCCGAGGTCGCCATCGCCTGTGTTGGCGGCGGCTCGAACGCGATCGGCCTCTTCGCGGGCTTCGTCGACGATCCCGAAGTGCGACTCGTCGGCGTCGAAGCGGACGAGGCCGCCAGTCTCGGAGACGGGCGGACCGGCGTCCTCCACGGAGCGCGCTCGTCGCTGCTCGCGGACGAGGACGGGCAGATCCTCGACGCGCACTCGATGGCGGCCGGGCTGGACTACCCCGGCGTCGGCCCCGAGCACGCATTCCTCCGCGACTCGGGCCGCGCCCAGTACGTGAAGGCGACGGACGACGAGGCGCTCGCCGCCCTGCGGCGGCTGACACAGATGGAAGGGATCCTCCCGGCCCTCGAGCCGTCCCACGCGCTCGCGCGAGTCGACGGCCTCGACGCTGAGCTCATCGTGGTCTGCCTGTCCGGTCGAGGCGACAAGGATCTCGCGCGTGTTTGACCTCGCCCTCCGTCGACTGACCTTTCCGGCCGAGGGGATCCGCCGCGACGGGTTGCTCTACCGGCTTCCGAGGGCGGCCGACATCGACACCGTTGCTCCGGCCTTCGGCGACGAGGCGCTCGCCGGGGAGGCGAACATGCCGCCGTTCAGCGTCGACCAGCTGCGCGAGCAATTCGACCAGCTTCCGACCATGCTCGAGCAAGGGCTGCTCCTTCCGCTCGTCATCGCGGATGGCGCGACGGGAGAGATCCAGGGCGGCTGCGTCATGCACCACTTCGACTGGGAGAAGAGCCAGGTCGAGATCGGCTACTGGCTCTTCGAGCATGCGCGCGGCCGAGGAACGGCGACGAAGGCGGCGCGCTTCCTCACCGACTACGGCTTCTTGCTCGGCGCAGAACGAATCGAGGCGCGCGTGTTCGTCGGCAACATGGCGTCCGAGCGCGTGCTCGAGCGCGCCGGTTTCACGCGTGAGGGCATCCTGCGCTCGATGCCTCGGCGCGCCGGTGGACGCGCTGACATGACGGTCTTCTCCCTCCTCCCGGGCGAATGAAGACTCTCGTCGTCTACCTCATGGCAGGCCGGCAGACGCCGGAGCTCGCGGAGGCCGCGGTCGATGGCGGCGCCGACATCGTCGAGGTCGGGTTTCCGTTCTCCGATCCGCTTGCCGACGGGCCGGTGATCCGGCTCGCCGCAGAGCGGGCGCTCGCGGACGGGATGCGCACGGAGGCGTGCCTCGAGTGTCTCTCGCGCACACGGGAGCGCGTCGAAGTGCCGCTGGTGCCGATGACCTACGCCGCGCTGCTCGAGGCCTACGGCTACGAGCGCTTCGAGACCGAGGCTCGGGCTGCCGGGGCCACCAGCCTGATCGTCGCCGATCTCCCGGTCGACGAGCGGCCCGAGCTGCGACGCATCCAGCTAGTGGCGCCGACGTCGGTGGACGATCGGATCGCCCTCGCCGCCGAGCGCACCGACGGCTGGCTCTACCTCGTGTCGGTAACGGGAACGACGGGCGCGCGCGAACGCCTCTCCCCCGCGCTCGCCGGGCTGGTCGAGCGCGCCAGGAGCGTCACCGACGTCCCGCTCTACGCCGGCTTTGGAATCTCGACGCCGGAGCACGCCAAAGCGGCCGTCGAGCTCGCCGACGGGATCGTCGTCGGTACGCGCGCCGTTGAGGTCGCAGAGGAGGGCCCGGCGGCGCTCCGCAACTACGTCCGCTCGCTCAAATCCGCAATAGGAGAGCCCGCAAGGGCGTTGGGATAATCGAGGACGATGAGGGTCTTCTCCGGCATCCAACCCACGGGCTCGAAGCACCTCGGGAACTACATCGGCGCGATCCGCCAGTACGTGGCGACCCAGGAGCAGGGCGACGCGTTCTTCTGCATCGTCGACCTGCACTCGATCACGACCGCCTACGACCCCGACGATCTGCACGAGTCGACGCTGTCGCTCGCTGCGCTCCTCTTCGCCAGCGGGCTCGACCCCGAGCGCTCGACAGTCTTCTTGCAGAGCCACGTCACGGCGCATGCCGAGGCAGCTTGGCTGCTCGGCTCGGTCACGAGCTTTGGCGAGCTTCGCCGGATGACGCAGTTCAAGGAGAAGTCGGAGCAGCAGGAGTTCGTCTCAGCGGGTCTCTTCACCTACCCGGCGCTCCAGGTGGGCGACATCGTCCTGTACGAGACCGACATCGTCCCGATCGGCGATGACCAGCGGCAGCACCTCGAGCTGGCGCGCGACGTCGCCCAGCGCTTCAACGCCCGCTACGGCGAGACGCTCAAGGTGCCGCGCGCCGTCTTCGCGGAGGTCGGGGCCCGCATCATGGATCTGCAGGAGCCCGAGAAGAAGATGTCGACGACCGGCGGAACTGCGCAGGGCACGGTCCTGGTCCTCGACCCGCCGGACGTCGTGCGGAGGAAGTTCAAGACGGCCGTGACGGACTCCGGCCGTGACGTCCTGCGCGCGGCCGACAAGCCTGGGATCTCGAACCTCATCGACATCATGTCCGTGGCGACCGGCGAGCCACCGGAGGCGATCGAGTCCCGCTACGACGGGGCCGGCTACGGGCAGTTCAAGGAGGACGTCGGCGAAGCCGTCGTGGCGCTCTTCGAGCCGATTCAGACGCGCTACGAGGAGCTGCGGGCCAATCCGGAGGAGCTGCAGCGATTGCTTCGACTCGGCGCCGACAAGGCCCGCGAGGAGTCCGCGCCCACACTCCGGGCGATGTATGAGCGCATGGGGTTTGTCACGCCATAACGCTGTCCTGGCGGGCGCCGGCATCGCCACGCTCGCGGCCGGTGCGCTCCACTTTCTCGACGCCGAGCCGGTGCTCACGTTCGCCGTCGCAGGCGTCGCGCTTGCCGGGCTCGCCTGGGTGATCTCGGTCGCCACGGAAGCGGTCGGGGAACGCTTCGGCCCCGCCGTCACCGGAGCGCTTCAATCCACGCTCGGCAACCTGCCGGAGCTCTTCATCGTCCTCTTCGCGTTGTCCGCCGGGGAGGTGGTCGTCGCCCGGACGTCGATCGTCGGCTCGCTGCTCGCGAACGCGCTGCTCGTGCTCGGCTTGGCGATCGTCGCCGGGGCACGAGCGGCGCCGGACGGCGTGATGCGCTTCCGGCGGCGCCTTCCGAACGACACGGCAACGCTGCTGATGCTGGCCGTCTTCATCATCGTGATTCTCGGGCTCTCCAACACGGTCGGCGACCGCGCGAGCCGTCATCAGGTGGCGATCTCCGCGATCGGCGCGGTCTGCCTCCTCGCCGTCTACGGCACGTGGCTGTGGGCCTACCTCCGCTCGGACGAGCCCGCCGAGCCGGCGCACGAGGGTGGCGCCCGGCCGAGGCTGCCGTTCCGAACCGCCGTCGCGCTCCTCGCCGGCGCCGGCGTCGCCGCCGCGTTCGTGTCCGACTGGTTCGTGGACGCGCTCGATCCCGCCGTCGACGCGCTCGGGATCTCCAAAGCGTTCACGGGCCTCGTCATCGTGGGGATCGCGGGCAACGCGGTCGAGAACGTGGTCGGCATCACGCTAGCCGCGAAAGGTCAGAGCGACCTTGCGATCTCGGTCATCAAGAACTCAGTGGCGCAGATCGCCGTCCTGGTCTTCCCGGCGCTCGTTCTCGCGTCGCTCTTCTTCGAGCACCGGCTGACCTTCGTGCTCGGGCCGGTCTACATCGGCGCGATCGCGCTCACAGCGTTCGCGATCTGGCAGATCACGGGCGACGGCGAGGCGGTGATGTTCGAGGGCTGGGCGCTCGTCGCGCTCTACGTCATCGTCGCCGTGCTGGCCTGGTACGAGTAGCCGCGGCGAGGCGTTCGACCTCCGAGGGCGTGAGCGCGCGCCACTCGCCGGGCGCGAGTCCTTTCAGCGTGAGGCTCGCGTAGCGGCTGCGGTGCAGAGCGCGGACCGGATGGCCCACTGCCTCCAGCATCCGCCGCACCTGCCGGTTTCGGCCCTCGTGGATCGACAGCTCGATCGCGGACGGGCCGAGGCGGCGCACCTCGGCCGGCGCGGTCATGCCGTCCTCGAGCTTCAGGCCCTGGGCGAGGCGCCGTAGCGTCTCGTCGGACGGCTCGCCCTCGACCTCGGCCTCGTAGACCTTCTCCACCTCGTACTTCGGGTGCGCGAGCCGGTGCGCCAGGTCTCCGTCATTCGTCAGGAGCAGCGCGCCGGTCGTGTCGACGTCCAGCCGCCCCACCGGAACGACGCGCACGTCTCGAGGGACCAGCCCGAGGACCGTCGGCCGGCCCTGAGGATCGCTCGCCGTCGTCACCACCCCCGCCGGTTTGTGCAGCAGGAGATGGGCCAGCGGCTGCGCCGACACCTCGCGCCCGTCGACCTGGACGCGATCGCCGGTCTCGACGAACGTGTTCAGCTGTCCCGGCTCGCCGTTCACGCTCACCCGGCCTGCCTTGATCAGCTCGTCCGCCTTCCGGCGTGAGGCTACGCCCGAGCGCGCGAGGTAGGCGTTCAGCCGCATGCGGGTGGTTTACCTTCCCGGCGTGCGCGTCGCCTTGATGGTCGAAGGGCAGGAGGGCGTCTCCTGGGACGAGTGGGTCGCCCTGGCCGAGGCGTGCGAGGAGCACGGGATCGACACGCTGTTCCGCTCCGACCACTACCTGTCGTTGACGGCGCCGCGCGAGCGCGCCGCGACCGACGCGTGGACGCTGCTGGGTGCTCTGGCGGGCCGGACGTCGAGGCTGCGCCTGGGGACGCTGGTTTCCCCGGTGACGTTCCGACATCCGGCGGTGCTGGCGAAAGCCGCCGCGACCGTCGACCACGTTTCGGACGGCCGGGTGGAAGTCGGGATGGGCGCGGGCTGGATGGAGCTCGAGCACGAGACGTTCGGGTTTCCGTTTCCGGAAACGAGCGAACGGGTGCGGATGCTCGCGGAGCAGATCGAGCGCGTCGACGGGTTCCTCCGTGCGGATCTCCTGACCGTCCAGCAGCCGAGGGCGCCGCTGATCGTGGGCGGCGCGGCGTACAGAGGGACGGCCGAACCGGCCGCCCGCTTCGCCGACGAGTACAACACATTCGGGGTCGACGTCCCCGAGGCGGCGCGGCGCCGCAAACGGCTCGACGAGGCGTGCGAGCGGGTGGGACGCGATCCACGCACTCTGCGCTTCTCGCTGATGACGCCGTTCGTGCTCGACCGCGACCATGCGCGGCGCTTTGCGGAGCGCTATCCGAGTGTCGGAACTGCCGACCAGTGGTTCGGCGAGCTCGAGCGGCGAGGCCTCGCGGGCGACCTGGTGGCCGGGCTGCGCGAGTTCGAGGCCGTGGGCGTCGAGCGCGTGATGCTCCAGCACGTCATCCACGAGGACCTCGACATCGTGGCGGCGATCGGGCGCGAGCTCGCGCCGGCTCTCAGCGGGTGAGGATCAGCCGGCCGAGCTCTCCGGATCCCCGCCGTAGCTGTTGCGCTCGCCGATCGTCCCGTCCTGTTTGTGGATGATGTGCTCGGCCTGGTCGCGCATCGCCTGCTCGCGGCCGGCCGCGGCAGCTTCCTCCTTCGTGTCGTGGGACGACAGAGCCGAGTCCTCACCGGCCCGCTTGTTTTCCCAGCGGTCTCCTGCCGGGACGGTGTGAATCGCAGGAGCGGCCATCGGATCCTCCCTTCGATGGGTTGGTGGCCTGAGTCTACGAGGATCTTCTGGTTCGCGACTCCACTAGCCGGTCCGTGGCAACGAGATGCGCAGGCGTCATCGTGACTCAGGCGCAGAACCCAAGTTACAACTTGTTACAAGGAGTGGTTCGGCCCCTGCAGAGCGGCACTTTCCGGCGAGCGTTTCCCCAAGTGACAAGTTGTCACTAGTGCAGAGGCGCAAGGATCTCGTCCACCTCCGCCGCAGTCGGGAGCGATGGTCATGCGACGGCTGCTCTCCAGGCGCGGAGCGGCTCAGGCCGAAGGCTTTCGGCCCGACGCGAGCTTCACGGACACGGGAAGCTCGAGCCGATCGTCCACTCGTACGGCTCGACGGCCTGATCGAAGGCCGCGCGAATCTCCCGCTGCACTTCCTCCGTCTGTCCGGAGACGAGTGCCGACATCCGTACGGTGCCGCCGAGCAGTCCGTCCCAGAACTCGTCCGGCGAGCCGAAGGAATGGGGAAACGCGATCGTGCTCACCTGGATTTCCTCGAGCTGCTGCTCGTTGAGGAGCCGAGCGAACTCCTGCTCGTCCGAGAAGCGGAAGAACGGCGGGCCGTGAGGAATGTCGTCCGGTGGACCGGCTTCGGCCGCTGCCACCGCCTCGAGAAATACGCCGAGGAAACGCGCTTGCTCCGGGGCGTCCCACACCGTGAGCGCGAGCCGGCCGCCAGGCTTGAGGACGCGGACGAACTCGGCTGCTGCCCGCTCGGGACGGCCGAGGTGGAGCAGAGCGAAATTGCCCACGACCGCATCGAACGACTCGTCCGTGAATGGCAGCGCCTCCGCAGTGCCCTGCACGAACTCGACCTGCGGATGCAGCCGACTGGCCAGCGCGGTCATCGCCTCCGCGATGTCGACGCCCACGACCGAGGCCCCGCGTTCAGCGGCCTGTGCGGCCGCGTAGCCGGGACCGCTCGCGACGTCCAACATGCGAACGCCTGGACCGACATCGGCGGCATCGAGCAACGGGTCGACGAGCCGGGACGTGAAGGCCCCGAAGAAATGGTCGTAGCCGACGGCCTTGGCCTCCCAGCCGGTCGCCTCGAAGGCGTTGAACGCGTCAGCGTCGATCTCGGCCATGCGAGATCGATCCTACGAGGCGGCGCCTACGCCGGGCGGGCTTCGGCCAGCGATTCGAGCCGATCGCGGATCTCTTCGGCCCCGCCGCCGAGGTCGTCGAGCCGTGGGAGCTCCGAGAGGCTTTCGAGACCGAAAACGCGCTCGAAAAGCGGCGTGACGCGGTAGCGAACCGCGCCGAGTGAATGGTCGCGACCGGCCTCGGCGATCAGACCGCGCTCGACGAGGCCCGCGACGACCGAGTCGGCGGCCACGCCGCGCAGCCGAGCGATCTCCGGCCGCGAGCAGGGGCCCAGGTAGGCGATAACCGCAAGTGTCTCGAGCGCCGCAGCGGAGAGACCTCGCTCCACCGGCCGTTCGAACAGCCTGCCGCACGCCTCGGCCGCATCGCGCGAGGCGCGGAAGGCCCAGCCGCCGGCGACCTTCTCCAGCACGATCCCGCTGCGGCCTTCGTGGAAGCGCTCCGACAGGAGCCCGAGCGCCGTCTCCACGCGCTCGGCGTCGTCCTCGGTCGCCTCGGCCAACTCCGCCACAGACAGCGGCTGTGAGGCCACCACGAGCAGCGCCTCGAGCGTCCGCGCCAGGCGGTCGAGCGGATTCGCGGCGACTAGGCGGAGCGGGCGTTCCATGTCTCTCTCCTTTCCGGCTTCGCGGCCGCGTTCCTCTGTACGCGAATCGGGGCGAACGCCGAGGCCTGCGAGAGCTCGATCTCGCCGCCCTTCCGGAGCTCGAGCAGCGCGAGAAACGCGACCGCCTGCTCTAGACGCGTCATGCCCTCCACCTCCGAATCGAAGTCGAACCGGCTTCTGCGCGAGAGCAGCGAACGAAAGCGGCTCAAGAACCGCTCGACCGGCGGGAAGCGAAGCTCCAGATGCGCGAGCGACACGGCCGGCGGCTCCGCCGCCAATGCCCGCAAGGCCGCTGCCAACGCCGCGGGATCCTGCTGCTCGAGGCGCCGATGCGGCGCCGGAGCCAACACCGCCGGCCCGAGCCGGAAGAACCGCCCGCCCTCGGCCTCGAGGCGGTCGGCGAGCCAGGCGGCGGCCTCCTTGATCCGGCGGTACTCGGCCAGACGCTGGGCCAGCTCTTCAGCCGCCGCCGCGGGGTCGAGATCCTCGAGGTCGGCTGCCTCGCCGGCCAGCAGCGCACGCGACTTGAGCTCGAGCAGCGCGGCCACCAAAACGAGGAACTCCCCGCATGCGTCCAGATCGAGTTCGTCCCGGTCGGCCAGCCGCTCCAGGAACGCAAGCACGACGCCGGCCACGTCCACTTCCGCCAAGTCGAGCTCGTCGCGAAGGACGAGCGCGAGCAAAAGGTCGAAGGGACCCTCGAACGCCTCGAGGTCGAGCTCGAGCTCACGCGCCGGCACGCGCCAGAACCTAGCCCGAGCGCCGGACGCGACCCTTGGGGATCGCCATCGCCGGCCCCTTCGGAGGCTCGGGACCACGCGCCCGCCGGATGCCGCCCCGCTCCCGGAGGAACTGCCACCAAATGAAGAACGCCGTCGCAAGCACGAAGACGATCGCCGACACCCAGCCGTTCAGGCGCAGCGGGCCGATCTCGTGCGCAGGATCGATCCGCAGCAGCTCCTCGAAGAAGCGCCCGAAGGTGTAGAGCATCACGTAGAGCGCGAAGAGCGCGGGCGGCTTGAAGCGGTACAGGCGGTCGAGGAGCAGCAGCAGGAAGCCGCAGATCGTCACGTAGATGAGCTCGTAGAGGAACGTCGGATGGAAGGTCGCCGAGTCGGCGTACTGCAACGGCCTGTTCTCTGGGTCGATCTCCAGCCCCCAGGGAAGGTCAGTCGGCTTGCCGAAGAGCTCCTGGTTCCACCAGTTGCCGATCCGCCCGATGCCGTGGGCGAACATCAGCCCCGGCGCGGCGGCGTCCATCAGCGCCCATGGGTTCTTGCCCGCGCGCTTCGCGACGATCCAGCCGACAACCGTGCCGAGGAAGATCCCGCCCCAGACGCCGAGCCCGCCCTTCCAGACCTCGAACACGCCCTGCCACTTGGGATTCGGCACCTCCGACCAGCTCGTGATCACGTGGTAGGCGCGCGCGCCCACGATCCCGGCGGCGACGGCCCAGACGGCGATCCGCAGCAGGAGATCCCAGTCGCCGCCTTCGGGGCCGGGACGCTTCGTCCAGCGGAGCCCGGTCACGACGATGCAGACCGCGATCGCGAGCAGGAGCATCAACCCGTACATGTGGATCGTTATGGGCCCGATCTCGACGAAGCCCTTGGAGGGGGACGGAATCGACGCGATCACGCGCGGCATTCTGCCGATACCGTTCGACGCGTGCCGCGGGTGTCCCGCGCGCCGCTAGAGCAGGATCTTGAGAGCGAGCTCTGGGGAGCAGCCGCGCTCGAGCAGATTGACGGCCGCATGCAGATCGATGTCATGCCGGGCCGCAAGCCGCCCGGCGGCGCGGTGTCCGTAGCCGGCGCGCTCCAGTTCCTCGATCCGCCACAACTCGATGCGGTCGCGCTCTGTTTCTACGAAGACGTGGAGTTCCGTTTGGCTCATCGCGTTACCTCCGGTGGGGCGCTGTCTTTCCCAACATTCGGCTTCCCGACGCGCGCGGTTCTCCCCCGATCGGGGAGTTCTCGTAAGGATTTCGTTAGAAAGGGTCAGGGCGGCCCCAAAGGGCCGCCCTGCCTTGGCTCAATGCGTCGGCGCAGGTGCGCGGACGCGGAGCCGCCGGATCAAGAGGAAAAGCAGACCCGCGGCGCCCAGGAGACCCGCGAACACCGCCGTCGTGGTCACCACGGGGAAACCGCCGCCGTCCGAGCCGCCGACTCCAATCGACACGCTCGGGAACGTGTGCGTCTTCTGGCCGCCGTACTGCGTGAAGCCGTCGTAGACGGCGTACGACCAGGTGCCGGCGCTCGGGAAGACGACCTTCGCGCGGTAGACACCCGGCTTGTCCGTCGCCGTGGCCTCGAACGTCTTCACCGTCGAGCCGTTCCGGATCGTCACCGTCGGATGGAGACCCGAAAGCGGGGTCATGCCGTGCTGGAGGATCGTCACGTCCGCGTTCCAGGTGTCTCCGGGGCCAATGCCGTCTGACGGCGGGCCGAGGCCGGCCGTCGCCCACCCGCCGGCAAGCGCACTGGCCGGAAAGGCCAGTACAGCGAGGGTCAATCCGAGCAGGAGCTTTCTCATCGCCACCTCCTTGGGGTCATCCCCTCTACACCGCCCGGCCGCACGGGGTTCCGTCACCGCATGGAGCGGTAGATCCGGATCGCCTCGCCTCGAGAGATGTCGGCCTCGATCCGCGTCGTCACGCCGTCCGGGCGCTCGACGATCAACGTGTTGCCCACGAGCCGGACTTCTCCCAGCCCCGGAAGGAAGAGCACGTGATCGCCTCCCGAGAGCCAGGCAGCGCGTGCTCCGTCGATGCTGAAGATCTCCAGGTTCGTGCTGTGGAGAAGCTTCTCGAGCGCGCCCCGACCGACGATCTGGGTGATCACGAGCTTCGGGTCGTCCTGGGACCCGTACAAGTACGAGACCTGACCGATCTCGCCGCGGAAGTACGTCTTGGGATCGTCGAGACCCTCGATCGTCGGGACTCGAAGCGGGAAGCTGGCGCGTTCTCGGGCCTCCGACAGGCTCATCTCGTCACCGAGCCCGAGGTCGCCTGTCCCCTCCAGCTTCGGCAGCTCGTCGACGTAGCGGATCGTGACGCTGCCGATGCCGAGCCAGTCGAGGATCGCACTACGCGCCTGAGGAACCGCCATCACCGCCGCAACGGCCACCACCAAGGCGGCGACCGCAATGACGAGCGGCCGACGCCACGAGACCGGACGCCTGCCCTCGGCCAGGCGGCGCTGCACCGGTCCAACGAGATCCGGCGTGTCGGGATAGTCCAGCTCCTGTCCGATCCGATTCAGGGCGAGCTCGAGCTCAGACATCGTCGACCTCCATGTGCTCCCGCAGGTGCCCGAGCGCCCGCGAGAGACGTGACTTGACGGTTCCCTTGCGCAGCCCGAGCGTCTGGGCCGTCTCCTCCTCCGAGAGCTCGAGGAAGTAGCGACACGCGACGACCTCACGTTCCTCGTCGCGCAGGGCGTTGACGGCGTCCAGCAGCGCGGCGTGCTGCTCGGCGTCCAGGACAGACATCTCGGGGGACGGGGCCGCGCCCCCCGAGGGGACTGCCGCCGCTGCGCGCAGCGCGAGGTTGACGCGCCGGCCGGCCGAGCGGCGGCGATTCCGGGCCTCGTTGGCCACGATCCGGAGCAGCCAGGGGCGCAGCTCCGCCCCGCGGCGGAACCGCTGGAGCGCGTAGAACGCCTTCACGAACGCCTCCTGCGCGGCGTCCTGCGCATCGGCCGCGTTTCCGGTCAGCAGATACGCGGTCCGGAAGGCAATGCCTTGATATGCGTGCACGAGATCTCCATAGGCGTCCTGGTCACCGCGCCTTGCGCGCTCGATGAGCTCTGCTTCGGTCAGTGGTCGGCCCACCACTGTCCCTTCTACACCGCAGGCGGGCGGGGAGTTCCGACAGGATTGGGCCCATCGCCGTCTACATCGTCAAACGACTGTTTTCAACGCTTCTCCTCGTCCTCGGGACGATGCTCGTGACCTTCGCGCTCATGCGCGGGATGGGAGGAACGCCGTTCTCGACCCCGCTCGAGCCGCATTCGGGCGTCCCGCTTCCGGTCGAGCTCCAGCTCCGCGAGTTCTACAAGCTGGACGAGCCCTGGGTCGTCCAGTACCTGAACTACGTCAAGCACGTCTTCACGTTCGAGTTCGGGCCCTCGCTGGTGCCGCCGGCCCGTTTCGGTGCCGAGAGAGGGAGCGTGGACGAGGTGATGAGGGAGAAGTTCCCCGTGACGCTGCAGCTCGCCGGGCTCGCGAGCATCTTCGCGGTCGTGCTCGGGGTGCCGCTCGGGATCGCGGCCGCCCTGAAGCGGCGGTCCGCAGTCGATTACCTCGCATCGGCGCTGGCCACGGGACTGCTCGTCGTCCCGATCTTCCTCTTCACCGCGCTCTTCGCTCGTTACCTCATCTACGGCACCCACCACTTCCCGCTGGGCTGGGACGACTGGCGCACGCGTCTGCTTGCGGCGTTCACGCTCTCGCTCGCCCCGATCGGATACGTCGCCCGGCTGATCCGAGCCGCGATGGTGGAGACCCTGCAGGAGGACTACGTGCGCGCGGCGCGCGCCAAGGGGCTGCGCGTGAAGCGCGTCGTCTTCGGGCACGTGCTCCGCAACTCGCTGACCCCGTTCCTGGCCGCCGCGGCTCCCACCATGGCGCTGCTCGTCACCGGCGCCTTCTTCGTCGAGCAGGCCTTCGGGATACCGGGTGCCGCCCAGGACCTGGTCGACTCGGCCGAGCGACGGGACTACCCGATGCTGATGGGCCTGACGGTGGCGGTCGTGATCGTCGTGGCGCTCGTGAACCTGGCGGCCGACATCGTCGCCGCCCTGCTCGATCCACGAGTCCGCGAAGAGGTCACATGAGACCCGTCTTTCGCCGTTTCCGGACGAACCGTCCGGCGCTCGTCTCCATGGCCGTCCTCGGAACCCTGGTCGCGTTCTGCGTCCTCGCTCCGATCCTTTCATCCCATGACCCCTATGCGCTCGACTTCACCCAGCAGAAGCATGGGCCGAGCAGCGAGCACTGGCTCGGGACTGACTTCTTCGGACGCGACGTCCTCGTTCGCGTGGCGCTCGGCGGTCGGGCGTCGATGCTCATCGCGGTCGCCGCGCTTGCGGTCGCGGCAGTGATCGGCGTCCTCTACGGGTCGATCGCGGGCCTGGTCGGAGGACGGATCGACAACGTGATGATGCGTGTGCTCGACGGTGCGTTCGCCCTGCCGCGCTTCGCGATCCTCGTGAGCCTCGTCGCGGTCTTGGGCCGGCATGGCAGCACGTACTCGACGCTCGTCTTCGGGCTGGCCATCGTCAGCTGGATGACGACCGCGCGTCTCGTGCGGGGCGAGGTCGTGCGGCTGAAGCAGACCGAGTACGTCAACGCCGCGCGGTCCCTGGGGGCGAAGCGGCTGCACCTCCTGCGCAAGCACATCGGCCCGAGCACCTTCGGGATCGTCACGATCGCAGTCTTTCTCGAGCTGCCCGGGCTCGTTCTGACGGAGGCGCTGGTGTCGGCACTGGGATTAGGGCCGAGCGCGGCCACCTGGGGCAACATCGCCTGGCTCGGGATTCAGGAGGGACAGCTATCCCACGTCGTCTATGTGAGCATGGGCCTCGCGATCTTCGCGATCTGCGCGAACTTCATCGCGGACGGGCTGCAGGAGGCGCTCGACCCGCGCGCAGAGCAGGCGATCCCGGAGTCGCGGCGCGGCCTTCTCGCCTGACCGTCAGAAGCGGCGGGCGCGCTCGGCTGCGACCACGTTGCCCTTTCTGCGCGTAGAGCTGGAGCGCCTCCAGGACGACCGAGCCCGCGTCGCGCCCGTTTGTCCGCAGCACCTCCGCGAGATCCATCAGCGCGTCTCCGTGCAGAACCAGGAAGTCCGTCTCCGAGGCGAGCGCCACCGCCTCCCTCGCCAGGGCCTCGGCCGCCTCGGAGTCCCCTCGCCGGGCGAGCAGCTTCGCCCGCACCGCCCGCCACTGGACGCCCGCCGACAGGTCGTCCGGCGCGGTCGACCGCTCGCTCACCTCGCTCAACGCGAGCGCTCGCTCGTCGTGACCCTGCGCGTACAAGGCATCGGCGAGCTTCGCCGCCAGGTCGGGGAAGTTCTGGGTCTCGCCGATCTCGTCGAGAACGCCGTACCCCCAGCTGAGCTCGCGCTCCGCCGCAGCGGGATCGCCCGCCAGCATCTCGACGATGCCGTAGGTCTCGGCGGCGGACGCCGCAGTGACTCGCAGCCCCAGCTCCTGCACGAGCGCCTTGTGGGCGGCCACGAACTCCCTCGCGTCGTCGAAGTCGCCCGCCATGGCGTTGAGACCCGCGAGCGCGCGCAGCGCCGAGGCCCGGATCCGCCGCTGCTGCTCCGGCTCCGCCAGGATCTCCTCGCAGACCCGGATCGCCTCCGGAACCGGCATCGGGCCGAAGAAGGCGGCGCCGACCGAGAGATTGAGGCTCTGCGCCTCCGTTCGGGCGTCGCCGGCACGCCTCGCGTAGTCGATCGCCCGCTCGAGCGCCTCGACCGTCGCCGCGGCCCGGCAGCGGAACCACGGCGCCCAGGCGAGAAACTCCCACGCCTTTGCCAGCAGGCGGTCGTCACCGGCCTCCTCGAACGTCTTCACGAGGGGCTCGGCTTCGCGGACGATCTCCTCTGTCACCTGAGGATCGGTCAGGAGCCTGAGGCGCAGGCGAATGACATTCGCACGGGCCTCGAGCACCTGATCCCCGTCGGCAGCGGCCCGCTGGATCACCTCCTCGAGCACTTCCTCGGCGCGCTCGAAGTCGCCGGTCTCCCTCAATGCCTCGCCCAGGTCGGCGAGCAGCTCGACCCGTCCGGCCGCGCCGGGCTCGAGCAACGCAGAGGCACGTGAGAGCAGCGCGACGGCGGCGTGGAGGTCGCCCCGTTCGTAGGCGCGGCGGCCCGCCGCACCCAACCGGGTCGCAGCGCGTCTCGCAAGCGCCCGCCCCTCGGCGTCGACCGGCCCCAGCTCGGCCCTGTACAGGTGCGCCCGCTCGAGGTGGTAGCCGACGATCTCCTCCTCGCCACCTTGCTCCTCGAGCCAGTTCCCCGCACGCTCGTGCAGGTCGGCCCGCGCGAGCTTGGGCAGGGAGTCGTACGCGACCTCGAGCAGGAGCAGATGTCTGAAGCGAAAGGCCTCGTCCTGCACCGGCCGGAGCAGCTCGCGCCGAACGAGGCTCTCGAGGGCAGCCGCCGATCCCCGCCCATTCGTCCTTGGGGAAGAGCTCGACAAGCGCCGGCCGGCGGAACTCGCGCCCGATCACCGACGCGCGCTGGAGCACCGAGCGCTCGCCCGCCTCCAGCCGCTCGAGCCGCGCGGCGAGCAGCGCATGGATCGTGGGCGGCACGAGCAGCTCCGGGCCGTCGCCATGCTCCGACACCATCGCCAGCATCTGCTCGATGAAGAGCGGATTGCCCTCGGCGGCCGCGGCGATCCGGGCCCGAGTCTCGTCGTCCAGCTCGACGCCGCCGAGCTGGATCAGCTCGTCGCTCTCCCGATGCGAGAGCGGCTCCAGGACGACGGAGCCGATATTCGTGCGGCCGCCGACCAAGCGGGGCCGCTCGTCCACCACCTCCGGTCGGCCGAGACAAAGGAGCAGGATCGGGGAGCTGGTCGCCCACTCCGCGACGTGCTCGACGAGGTCGAGGAACGTGGGCTCGGCCCAGTGGACGTCCTCGATCACCACAACAAGTGGTCGCTCATGCGCAAGCGCCTCGAACAGCTTCCGCGTCGCCCAGAACGTCTCTTCGTTCGTGCTCGGCTTACCGTCGAGGCCAACCGCGCCGAGAACGCGCTCGGCGATCGCATCGGCCTCTTCGTGCTCCCCGAGCGCCTGCCCGAGGTCGCCGACGTCCTCGATGATCCCTCGGAGCGGCCAGAAGGTGATCCCTTCGCCGTAGGACGGGCAGTGACCCTGGAGGACGGTCGCCTCGCCACCCGCCGACAGGACCAGTTCGCGCCCGAGTCTCGACTTGCCGATCCCTGCGGCGCCGAGCACCGTGAAGAGCTGAGCGGCTCCGCCTTCAGCGGCGCGTTCGTAGGCTTGTCGAAGCTGAGCGAGCTCCACGACTCGGCCGATCAGCGGCGTCTCCAGCCGGCGGGCATAGCCGGGCGCTTCGGCCTCCAGCTCGAGTAGGCGCCACGCCGATCCGTGCCCCGTCGCCTTCAGCGCATCCGGATCGACGCGCTCGGCCCGCAGCGCGTCGTGCACGAGCTCCTCGGTCTGGTCGTCGAGCAGGATCTCGCCGGGGTCGGCAGCCTGCTGCAGCCGCGCGGCCACAGTCACCGCATCGCCCGCTACGAGCGTGTGGGCGGCCGTGTTCCCGGCCACCACCTCGCCGGTGTTGACGCCGGCACGCAGCGCGACCGGGACTTTCCAGTCACGTTCGAGCTCGAGGCTCAGGTCGCGAAGCGCGTCGCGGGCCTCGTTCGCCGCCCGCACCGCGCGCAGCGCGTCGTCCTCGTGGACTGCGGGCATGCCGAAGATCCCGATCACGCCGCCGGTCGTGGATGCCTCGGTGCTCGCGCCGTGCCGCTCGAGCACCTCGGTAACCGTCTCGACCGCGCGGGCCATGGGCCGGCGGAGCGTCTCCGGATCGTGCGGCCCGCCGAGGCTGAGCACATCCGCCGCGACGACCGAGACCGTCTTCCGGATCTCGGCCCCCGCAGGCGCCTCCTCCCGCGGGGGCGCCAGCTCCTCCCCAGGCCCGAGCTCGAGCGCAGGATCGTGCATGAGCACCGCCCGCTCCAGCCGCTGCAGCGCGCGACCGGGCTCGAGCCCGAGCTCCTCCACGAGCACCTCGCGCGTCTCGTGGTAGACGCGCAGCGCCTCGGCCTGGCGGCCCGAGCGGTAGAGGGCGACCATGAGCTGGGCCCGGAGTCGCTCGCGCAAAGGATGCTGCGCGACGAGCGCCTCCAGTTCCGCGACGAGCTCGGCGTGCCGGCCGGTCGCAAGCTCCGCCTCGATCCGATCCTCGGTCGCGGCCAGACGCAGCTCCTCGAGCCTCGCCGACTCGGCCCGCGCAAAGGGCGCGTCGCTGAAGTCCACGAGCGCCGGCCCGCGCCAGAGGCCGACCGCGTCCCGCAGCTGCTCCGCTGCCTCCGACGCCGTGCCACCAGCAAGGTCGGCCCGCGCCTCCTCGACCATTCGCTCGAACCGATCGGCGTCCAGCTCCTCGGGCTCGACGCGGAGCAGGTAGCCCGGGCTGCGAGTGACGAGCAGATCGGGCTCCAGCAGCTTGCGCAGCTGCGAGACGCTG
The DNA here is from genome assembly GCA_963842235.1 of uncultured Actinomycetes bacterium. Taxonomy (GTDB): domain Bacteria; phylum Actinomycetota; class Thermoleophilia; order Gaiellales; family Gaiellaceae; genus JACDAN01. The sequence goes on from CAWJFT010000001.1 coordinate 1,338,536, forward strand.
TTCTGGACGATCTTCCCGGCCGTTGGCGGAGGATCGCCCTGCCAGAGCTCGTCGATCAGGCGATCGCTCGAGACGATCTCGTTTGCATGCAAGAGGAGGACCGCCAGCAGCTCTCGCTGGCGCGCGCCGCGCAACGGCACTTGCCGATCTCCCGCGCGGACCTCGAGGGGACCGAGGATCCGGTAATCCATCTCGTCTCCCTGGGGAAATTACCGGCGGTTTACCGGTAAATGGGTGGTGAAGGCGATCATCCCGCCCATGACGACGGAAACCATCCAATACGCTTTGGAACGCCGCCAAGGCGACGTCGACGTGTCGGAAGCGCTGCTCGCGCTGCGCCATCTTGTCGGCGTCATCTCGTTGGAGACCGGCGAAACGCCGCGCTCCATCCTGGATGACGAATTCAAGAAGGCGCCGAGCGACGAGTTCTGGCGCGCCACGATCGGCGCCCGCTGAGGGAAAGCATGAGCCCTGTGGGAGTGGCCGCAGCTCCTGGCAGGGCTCACCTATAGTCGGCGGCGGGGGGCGCCACAAGGCCCTCCGCCGCCGCTCTCCCCACTGTCCGCCGTTTGGCGGTCAGTTCTTGCGAATCCAGTAGCCGCCTTCTGGCCTGACGTCGTCTTGCGCCTGGCTCCCCCACGCGACCGAGCCCCACGCCACCGAGCCCCAGGCGACCGACCCCCAGGCCACTGATCCCCACGCAACCGAGCCCCAGGCAACCGAGCCCCAGGCCACGGAGCCCCACGCCGCCGATCCCCACGCAGCCGAGCCCCAGGCGGCGCTGGCCCACGCCGGGTCAGCCTCTACCGCGCTCGTCCAGCTCTCGGCGTTGAAGCCGGGCGTTGGGTCGTTGACGACGAAGGGAGCGAGCGCCTCGTTTGCATTCGGCGGGTCAGTGGCTGCCGCGGCTGCCGCGACGTTCACGGCGCCGACTCCCACGGAGCGTTCCCGCGCGCGTGGAAGCGGCTCGGCGGTCAGCATCAGCGCGCCCTTGACCTGATCCGGCGTCCACGCAGGATGGGCAGCGAGCAGGTTCGCTGCGCTCCCAGCCACGATCGGCGCAGCCAGCGAGGTTCCGGAGAGCTGTAGATAGCCGGGCTCGACAATGCGCTCCGGGCGCTCCTGCGCCAGCTTCGCGTCGGCGGAGACGGCGGCCGCGATGTACCGGCCCGGAGCAACGACCTCCGGCTTGGCGAAGCCGTCGCGCGTATAGCCCCAGGCCGACCACGGCGCCGCGACATCGTCTCGCTGCGTGAACGTGCCTTTCGTGTCGGTCGCGCCGACCGTGAGCACGAACGGGTCGTTGCCGGGCGCGAACGCAACTGCGCTCTCGTCGCCGTCCGTGGCGTAGTTCCCGGCCGCCGCGACCACGACGACACCGCTCAGCCACAGCCGTTCGACCGCCTTGTCGAGCGGGTCCGACACGAGACTGGCGAGCGTGCTCCCGTGCAGCGAGAAGTTGGCGACGCGGATGTTCAGCCGCTCGTGGTTTTCGTAGATCCAGTCGGCGGCGGCGATGACGTCGCTGACATTCGCGACGCCGTCGTCATCGAGCACGTCGAGCGAGACGAGCTTCGCGTTCGGAGCGGCGCCGACGTAGCCCTCGGCCTGCCCCGCCGCCACGCTCGCCACCGCCGTTCCGTGGCCGTAGCCGTCGCCCGGCTGGTTGTCCGGGCGAGAGGCGAGCGTGACCTGCTCGATCACACGGCCACCGAAATCGGCCCGGCCCGCGTCGATGCCGGAGTCGACGATCGCGATCGTCGGCGGCTCCGACTGCTCTGGGAGCTCCGCGACGCGTGAAACGTACGGCCACTGCTGCTTGAACCGCGGGGACGGCTCGGGGATCGCAGTCACAACTTCCGAGGGCTCCGAGCGAGCGACATCCTCGCCCCCGAGCCCCCTCGCGGTCACTGCGACTCGAAGCGTTCCCGCGGCGTCTGCGGCGACCGGCGTGTAAGCGGCCTGCGTCGCGCCGTCGATGTCGACGCAGCTCGCACCGTGGACGTCGCAGCGCTGCCACTGGTGCCCGAACTCGAAGGGCCCGGTGCCCTCCCAGACGCCGTTTGCGGCGCTGAGCTCCTGACCCTCCTCGCTGATTCCGACGATGGACGGGTGGAGAAGTAATCACCGGCGGCCGCGCCGTGACAGGCTGGGTGAACGCCGAGGCGGAGTCCGTCGATTGCCCATCCGCGGTCGTCGTCACCAATACACGGAGGCTCGACCCGAGATCCTCTGCCGTCGGCCGATAGCCGTGGCTGTCCGTTCCGACGATGTCCGTGCACCCGGCGTTATGTCCTTGCACTTCAATCGTTGAAAGCGGTCGGTCGAAGATCGCCACGCCATCGACGGCATCGGCGATCGTCACATCCTTGTCCGGGTCCCCCAACGCGCCTGTCAGCGGCGCAGACCCGATCTGAACGCCGTCGCGATAGAGCCGGAGCGTGGACCCGTCCCAAGTCGCGGCGATGTGCTCCCATGCTCCGAGGGTCGGCGCGACGGACGTGAGCACGCGGCTCGCCTGCTTTCCGGCGATGACGCTGTAGTGCCCATCGGCGTCGAGATAGAGCTTGAAGCCGCCGGTCGGCCCGGTCCACCACTGCAATGGAGAGCGCCAGCGGGCAATCAGCACTCGATCCTTCTGGGGCTCAGCAAGCTTCACCCAGCCTTCAGTCGAGAACTTGGACGTCGAGCCGAGATCCAACGGACGTGTCACATCTCCTTGGCGCTCGCCGAGGTCCCAGTACTTGAGCGGAGAGCCGGCGAGCACAGCCTCGGAGAAGCCGGCGCGGCTGCAGCGCTGCCACTGGAAAGAGTAGTTCGGTGTTCCGGGCCCGGTCCAGGCGGCCGGAACCGCAGTGAGCGATACGCCGGGTTCGGCCCGCCCCGTCACAGTCGGCACCTCCCCGGCCGGCTGAGGCGCCGTCTCGACCGGCGGCGGCTCTTCAGCCGCGGCCACCTGCGTGTCACGCGTGATGACCAGCGGGTCGGAGCTCTGCGCGAGCGAAACGATCTCGCTCCCGGTCAGCGTCGCGGCGACCGCCGGAACGGTCTCGAAGCTCTGGGTCACGGCCGTGTCGTCGGGCGCGAGGCTCTCCACGTCCTCGGCGACGACCTCGCTGTCCGTCTCGCCCTGGACGATGACCTTGAACTCCGAGCCCGGATTGGCCTGCGCGGCGTCGAGGAGCGCCGGCGCGATGGTCGTCTCAGCCTCGGGATCGGCGCCGGCTGTCAGCGGTGCGCCGAGAGCACACACGCACACCAGCAACAGGCCCACGCGGAGCCAGACCCGGAGGGAGGTCGAGTTGCGACTGGGTCGGCGCGGCTGGACGGCGTTCATGGGGAGAGATCCGCCTATGGGGCCCGGGCGCGTGGTTTGCCGCCATTGGGGGAAACTTCCCTCACCACGCGACCGGGCAGGCTGACGTGGACGATCTCACCCCGGCCGCCCGACCGCTACTGACCTTTCGGCTAGGTTCGAGCGCGTGCGGTCGCTGCTCGACGAGGTCATGCCGGAGTACGACGTGCACGAGGTGCACGAGCTCTGGGTTCCGGCCGGGCCGGAACCGGCGTACGAGGCGGTCATGGCCGTGACCGCAAACGAAGTCAGGCTCTTTGGGCCGCTGATGAGCCTGCGAGCGGTTCCCTCGCGGCTGCGGGGGAGACCCACGAGTCGCGATGCGCGCGCACCGGTGCTGACGGGGATGCTCAAGGCCGGCTTCGTGGATCTCGGTGCAGAGCCGGGCTCAGAGGTCGTCGTAGGCGCCGTCGGTCGCTTCTGGAGCCCGACTGGAAACCTCCCGCTGCGTACGGTCCGCACGCGGGAGGATTTCAAGGTGTTCGCTGAGCCGGGCTACTCCAAGGCGGCGATGAACTTCTCCGTCGAGCCCCAGCGCGAGGGAAGCCTCCTCAGAACGGAGACGCGAATCGTCGGCACGGATGCCGAGGCGACCAGGAAGTTCCGCCGCTACTGGTGGTTGATCGGCTGGGCCAGCGCCGCGATCAGGCGCAGCTGGCTCAAAGCGATCCGCCGGCGGGTGTCAGTCGCCTGACACGGTGTCGAACAGGGTGTACAGCACCCAGTTCACGAGCGACACGACGATCGTCGCGCCGATGTACGTCCAGAACCCGTCGATCGAGAAGTTCGGCGCGATCCACTCGGCCAGCGCGAGCATCGCGATGTTGAGCAGGAAGTAGAAGAGGCCGAGCGTCAGGACGATCAGCGGGAACGTCAGGACCGTGAGAATGGGCTTGAGGATCGCGTTCGCGATCCCGAGCACCGCGGCGCCGAACAGGAGCGAGCCCCAGCGACCGATCTCGACGCCGTCGAAGAGCCAGTCGATGACGAGCAGGGCGACGATGTTGACGCCCCAGCCGATGAGCGCGCCGAGTACGAGCCCGCGACGCATGCGCGGCAGTATGTCAGCGTCAGAGGACGGCGGTTTCGCCCAGGAGCGCCTTCACCTCGCCGAAGAAGGCAGGGCTCGGCTTGACCCGATGGCCCGGCAGCTCCAGCAGCTTGGGCCCTAGCGACGTGTCCACGTCGACGACCACGGGGATCTCACCCGGGAACCCCTCGAGGATCGCCTTGAGCTCGCCGATGAGACCCGCCGGCGCCGTCCGGGCATCGACGCGCAGCCGCACCTCCTTCGCCTCCTGCGCGGCCTCGAACGCCGTCACCTCCATCGCGATCAGCTTCGTCTCGCCCTCCTGCTTGTGGTCGACCCGGCCCTTGACGACGAGGATCGAGTCGGCGGTCAAGAGCTCCCGCGACTGCACGTAGACGGAGTTGAAGACGACGACCTCGGCGCTGCCGGTGAGGTCGTCGAGCCGCGCGAACACCATGGGGTCGCCCTTGCGCGTCGTCAGGTGCTTGAGCGCGCCGACGATGCCGCCGACCGTGACGATCTCGCCGTCGCGCCGGGCGGGAACCTCCGCCAGTCTCGTGTCGGTCTTCCGCGCCAGCTGCTCCTTCACCGCGGTCAGCGGATGCTCCGAGACGTAGAGGCCCAGCGACTCCTTCTCCATGCGCAGAAGATCGTTCTTCTCGTACTCCTCGGTCGAGATCGGCGGGTGCTCGACCTCGAACATCGACTCCTGGCCGAAGAACAGATCCTCCTGCCGCCTCGCGCCCGATCCGAGCGCCGCGTCGAGCGCCTCGAGCATCCCCTTCCGAGACGCGCCCGTGGAGTCGAGCGCGCCGCAGAGGATCAGCGACTCGAGCGCGCGCTTGTTGAGGACCGTGGTCGGGACGCGCTCGGTGACCTCCCAGAGCGATCCGAACGACCCGCCGTTTTCGCGCGCCGCGACAATCGCCGCGGCTGCCCCCTCCCCGACGTTCTTTACGGCATTGAGCCCGAAGCGGATCTTTCCCTCCACGACGGCGAAGTCCGTTTGGGACATGTTCACGTCGGGCGGCTCGACCTCGATCCCCATCTCGGCACAGGCGTTCACGTAGAGCGGCACGCGGTCCTTGGTGTTCATCACGGACGAGATCAGCGAGGCCATGTACTCGCAGGGGTAGTTGGCCTTCAGCCAGGCGGTCCGGTAGGCGATCAGCGCGTAGCCGGCCGAGTGCGATTTGTTGAACGAGTAATCCTGCGACTGCTCCGTGTCCTTCCAGAGCTGCGTCGCCACCTGGTGCGAGACGCCGTTCTGAGCGCAGCCCTCGAGGAACTTCTCCTTCAGCGAAGCCATCAGCGAGTGGATCTTCTTGCCGATCGCCTTGCGGAGATCGTCCGCCTCGGCCGGTGAGAAGCCGGCGATCTGCTTGGCGATCTCCATGTACTGCTCTTGGTACACGGCTATTCCGTACGTGGCCGAAAGGATCGGTTTGAGGCGCTCGTCGATGAAACTGACCTGTTCGAGCCCGTTCTTCCGCTTCGCGTAAGCCGGGATGTAGCCCATCGGGCCCGGCCGGTAGAGGGCGACGAGGGCGATCAGGTCCTCGAACTGGGTCGGACGCACCTGCTTCAGCGCCTCGCGCATGCCCGACCCCTCGAACTGGAAGACGCCCATCGCGTCCCCGCGCGCGAGCATCTCGAACGTCTTCTTGTCGTCGAGCGGGATCTTCTCGTTCGAGAGCCCGCCGACGAGCTGGTACGTCTTCTCGATCACGTCGAGGTTGCGCAGGCCGAGGAAGTCCATCTTCAGGAGGCCGAGCGCCTCGACGTCCCACATCCCGAACTGCGTCACGACCTCCTCGCCCTCGCCCTTGCGCTGGAGCGGGACGTAGTCGGTCAGCGGCCGGTCGCCGATGACGACGCCGGCGGCGTGGATCGAGTCGTTGCGGACGAGCCCTTCCAGCGGCTTCGCGAGATCGACGATCTCGCGGACGAGCGGGTCGCCGTCGTACGCCTGCTTCAGCTCGGCGCCCGGCTTGAGGCAGTCGTCGAGGTAGACCTTCGGGCCCTCCGGAATCAGCTTCGCGATCCGGTCGACCGTGCCGTATGGGATCTCGAGCACGCGGCCGGCGTCGCGGACGGCGGCGCGGGCGAGCATCGTGCCGAAGGTGATGATCTGCGCGACCCGGTCGCGCCCGTACTTCTCGGCCACGTAGTTGATGACACGGTCGCGCCCGGCGACTGCGAAGTCGATGTCCATGTCGGGCATGGACTTGCGGCCCGGGTTGAGGAAGCGCTCGAAAAGCAGGTCGTAGCGCATCGGATCGACGTCGGTGATCTCGAGCGAGTAGGCGGCGAGCGAGCCGGCGGCTGACCCGCGGCCCGGCCCAACCTGGATCCCGTTCTGACGCGCGAAGCGGACGAAGTCCCAGACGATCAGGAAGTAGTCGGCGAAGCCCATCTCCTTGATCGTCTTGAGCTCGAAGCGAAGGCGGTCGTTGAGCTCCGGCGTGACCTGGCCGTAGCGCTTTTGCAGGCCTTTTTCGCAGAGCTCGGCCAGGTAGTCGAACGCGTCGCGGCCCTCGGGAGTCGGGTACTTGGGGAGGCGGATCTCGCCGAGCTGGATCTCGACGTTCAGGCGCTCGGCGATCTCGAGCGTCATCCGCAGGGCCTCGGCGTGGTCTGCGAAGTCCTTCGCCATCTCCGCCGGGGACTTGAAGTAGAACTGGTCGGTGTCGAACTTCCAACGCCCGGGGTTCTTCAGCGAGTCGCCGGACTGGATGCAGAGCAGCGCCTCGTGCGCCTTCGCGTCCGCGTGGTCCAGGTAGTGGACGTCGCCCGTCGCGACGAGCGGCAGGCCTGCCTGCTCGGCCAGCTTCGCGAGCTGCGGATTGATGCGCGCCTGCTCCGCGAGGCCGGCGTTCTGGATCTCGACGTAGACGTTGTCGCGGCCGAAGACCTGCGTCAGGCGGTCGAGGTCTGAGGCGGCGTCCTTCGGCCGGCTCTCCTCGAGCGCGCGGGAAACGCGGCCCGAGAGGCAGCCGGAGAGCGCGACGAGCCCCTTGGCGTGGGCCTCGAGGTGGCGCCAGTCGACGCGGGGCTTGTAGTAGTAGCCCTCGAGGTACCCGGCCGAAGCGAGCTTGATCAGGTTCCCGTAGCCCTCGTTGGACTCGGCGAGAAGCGTCAGGTGCGCGTAGCCCTTCTGCTGCCGGGAGGCGTCGTCGCAGACGTAGACCTCGCAGCCGATCAGCGGCTTGACGCCGGCCTTCTTCGCGTGCTGGTACAGCTGGACGGCGCCCGCGAGGCTCCCGTGGTCGGTCAGCGCGACGGCGGGCATCTCGAGCTCGGCGGCGCGGGCAGCGAGCGCGGGAACACGGCAAGCCCCGTCGAGGATCGAGTACTCGGAGTGGACGTGAAGGTGGACGAACTCAGCGGCCACGGCCGAGCAATTCTGGCAGGGACGGCAGGACGGTCTCCGCAGCTCCAGCTAAGATATCTCCGACATGACGAAACAGATATCCAAACTGGACAAGACCTCATTGGTCATCGACCGCGAGAAGGTCGCGCGCGTCAAGAAGATTCTTGGGACGAAGACGCTTGCCGAGACAGTCGACGCCGCGCTCGAGGACGTCATCGCACCACGACCGGCGTATGGCGGCTACATCGAGCGGATCAAGCGCGAGGGCGGCATCGGTCCCGGGCCCGAGCGAGCTCAACAGGCTCCGCCAGCCCTGTGCCGCTCTACCTCGCGGACACCAGCGCATGGCACCGCAGCGGAGCGGCCGGCGACCGTTGGGACGACCTGCTCGCGCGCGGTGAGGTGGCGATGTGCGTTCCCGTCGGGCTCGAGCTCGCGTACTCCGCGCGCGGCGTGAGGGATTACGCCGTTTTGCATGATCAGCTCGCAGGTCTCCCGAGACTTCCGCTCGATCAGGAGGCGAGCGCAGCAGCATCGAGCTCCAGTCGGCGCTCGTCGCGCGGGGCCAGCATCGGGGACCGAGGCCGATGGATCTGCTCATTGCCGCGATTGCATGGGTCCACGGCGCGATCGTTCTGCACTACGACCGCCACTTCGACGCGATCGCCCGCGTCACCGGACAGCCAATGGAGTGGCTCGCCCGCCGCGGCAGCCTCGATTAGAAGTCAGCGCCTGGAAACGACTTCGTCGATGTCAGCCGGCTCGACGTCACGATCTGCCCCCACCATCTCCCAGAGTGGATCCTCGTGGATTGGTGGAAGTGGCTTGATGTGCTCTGCGACGTAACGCCGGATCAGCGCCGCCTTCGACGTCCCTTCCCTCCTCGCCCGGTGCCCGAGCGCCTCGTCGAGCTCGTCCTCGATCATGATTTGGAGCCGTTTCATGCTCGGAGGATACGAGCCGACTAGTCCGGCATCGATCGCGTGACCCTCAGCGCAGCCTCGTAGTCGCCGCGGTCGCGATGGACCGCGACTGCGGAGAGGTACGCGGCTCGCTCCGCCCGCCGCTCCGGGTGCAGTGAGACCGCCGCATCGAGCGCCTTCAGCGCCCCGTCGTAGTCGCGGGTATGCCGGAGCGCCACGCCCAGGCACACGAGCTGCCACGCCCGCTCCGTGGTGGTTCGCGGATGCGCAAGCGCGAGGGCACGGTGCCGCTCGGCTCCTCGCAGGCGGTGTCGAAGCGCGTCGTTGAGATCCTCAGGATCCACAGGCTTATCCACAGGTCGAGTCACTCTTGTTTTGCAAAGACGCCCGAGTTCCTGTCAGAAGCCGTCCCTAAGCTGCGACCGATGCGAACGGAATACGTCTTCGCAGGCCTGAACGCGCAGCAGCGCGCGGCGGTCGAGGCGGTGCGCGGCCCGGTCTGCATCCTCGCCGGCGCCGGCTCCGGCAAGACGACGACGATCACCCGCCGGATCGCGAACCAGGTGCTGACCGGCGCCTTCCGGCCCACGGAGATCCTCGCCGTCACCTTCACGGACAAGGCGGCCGGCGAGATGCGCGCGCGGCTCGAGCAGCTCGGCGCGCGCGGCATCCAGGCACGGACGTTCCACTCGGCCGCGCTCGCGCAGCTCCGCTACTTCGCCGGCGACCGGATCGGACAGGTGCTGCCGTCGAAGGCGCTGATGCTGCAGCCGATCCGCCGCTCGCTGCCCGCGCCGTTCAAGTTCCGGCCGCTCGGCGACCTCGCCGGCGAGATCGAGTGGGCGAAGAACCGACGGCTGACGCCAGACACCTATCTCGACGGGCTCGACGGGCACGAGCCGCCGATCGCGCCCGACCTGATGGTCTCCGTCTTCCGCCGCTACGAGGCGCAGAAGGAGCGGCAGGGCCGGGTCGACTTCGAGGATCTCCTTGAGCTCGCGATCCGCCTCTACGACGAGGACGAGCAGGCCGCGATGACGTTCCGCGACCGCTATCGCGCCTTCACGGTCGACGAGTACCAGGACGTCAACCTGCTCCAGCAGTCGCTCCTCGAGCGCTGGCTCGGGAGCCGCGACGAGCTGTGCGTCGTCGGCGACGACTACCAGTCGATCTACTCGTTCACCGGCGCGACGGCGGAGCACCTCCTGCGCATGAAGGGCCAGGTCTTCCGCCTGGAGGAGAACTATCGCTCGACGCCGGAGATCCTCGAGCTCGCGAACCGCCTCGTCCCGAAGCTCGGCGGCGCGGAGAAGGTGCTGCGCGCGACGCGGCCCGCCGGAGAGGCGCCGGTGCTCCGCGCCTGCGAGGACGCCGAGGCGGAGGTCTCGTCGATCGTCGCCAACATCGCAACGCTCCATCGCGAGGGCGTGCCGTACGAGGAGATGGCGGTGCTGTACCGGATCAACGCCCGCTCGGAGGAGTTCGAAGAGGCGCTCGCCGAGGCGGAGATCCCCTACCAGGTGCGCGGCGGCGCGTTCCTCGCCCGGCCGGCCGCGCGCGGGATGATCCGGGCGCTGCGCGGCTCCGGTGGACGCACCGGCGTCGCGGAGGTCGTCGCGCGGCGTCGCCGAGGCGCAGGGCCTGACGCAGGTCTTACCGGAAGGGCTCGGCGAGGAGGAGCTCACGCGCCAGGGCGACCTCGCCCGCTTCGTCCGGCTCGCGGAGGAGTTCGGCGAGGGCACCGTCGGAGAGTTCCTGGCCGACCTCGAGAGCCGCTTCGGCGAGGACTCGGCCGGCCGCGGCGTCAACCTCCTCACCTACCACCGCGCGAAGGGGCTCGAGTTCGACGCCGTCTTCCTGCCGCGGCTCGAGGAGGGCGAGCTGCCCTTCAAGCGCGCACGCCTCGGCGAGGCGCTGGCGGAGGAGCGGCGTCTGCTCTACGTCGGCATGACGCGCGCGAAGCGGTTCCTCGAGATCACGTGGTCGGGCGAGCCGAGCCGCTTCCTCGGGGAGCTCGGCATCGAGGCGCCGACGGCCGACCCGACAATGCTCGAGGCGCTGAAGGCCTGGCGGCTGCAGCGAGCGAGAAGGGACGATGTCCCCGCCTTCGTCGTCTTCCACGACACGACGCTCGAGGAGATCGCCCGCCGCCGCCCGCGCGAGCTGTGGGAGCTCGCGAAGGTCTCGGGCGTCGGCCCGATGAAGCTGGAGCGCTACGGCAAGGAGTTGCTCGAGACCCTCGCCGTCACACCAGCTCCCCCCGTGTGACAGCGGCGGCGAGGCGTCGGTCAGCCGTGACCAGAACGGCGCCTTCCGCCTCGGCCAACACCGCGTAACACGCGTCGTAGACGCTCAGCCCGCGGGAGATAGCAAGACCGACCGCCGGCTCGATGAGGATCTGAAGCTCACGAACCTCCAGCGGCATTCGAAGGAACAACGAGATCCGCCTAAGCGCACCATCGAGAGTCAACGTCGCATCCCGGGTGTAGCGGCGTAGCGCGTTGCCGACCTCGGCGAAAACGAGATCCGGGACGGCAACGGAGATCTCGCGCCGCATCGCGCGCCGGACCCAGTCGACCGCCGGCGCCTCTCGCTGAACGAGCGTGCGAACGAAGACGCTCGCGTCAAAGACCGCGTACACGGCGCTCGATCTCGCGGTCGCGTTCGTCGCGCCCTTCTCGAATCACATCCTCTGGGGCAGGCGCATCCTCGGGGAGCAGCCACTCCGCCCGTAGCTCGTCGAGCTCACGCAAAAGGTCGGCAGCTTGCTCTTGCCGCTGAGCGGAGTCCATAAGGACCTGGACCACCTCGGCGTTCAGAGACCGGCCGCTCTCCTTCGCTCGTCGCTTGAGGGTTGCCACCACGTTCTCGGGAACGTTCCGGATGTTCAAGGTGGGCACGCGATCCATGCTAGCAATGTGCTATCAGATCGCGCGCCGCCCTGCTAGTGGCCAAGCGAGCTATGTTCGTTCGCGACGTATCAGTTCCAGCCAGAGGAGGCGTCGATGGCAGACACGGTGCAAGGCGTCGACTACTACGTCGTGACAGTTCCGGACACGGCCGGCGAGGGCCAGCGGATCCTTTCCGCCTTCAAAGCGAGCGGCGTCAATCTGCGCGCCATCCTGGGATTCCCGCTCGAGGGCGGCCGGTCGCAGATCGATCTCGTCCCTGAGGATCCGGAGGCGCTGAAAGCGGCCGCCGAGCAAGCCGGCATCGCGCTCGGCGAGGCGAAGCGGGCGCTTCTGATCGAGGGCGACGACCGTGTGGGCGCGGTCGCCGACACGCTGCAGAAGCTTGCGGAGGCGAACGTGAACGTCACTGCGACAGCCGCGACCGAGGCGGGATCCGGTCGCTACGGGATGATCCTCTGGGTCGCACCCGCGGACTATGAGCGGGCCGCGGGCGTGCTCGGGGCATAGCAAGCAACACGTCGCCGCTCCTTCTCTATCTCGATCAGAACTACCTGAGCGGAATGGTCAAACGGAAGCCCGCCTTCCGGGAGCTCGAGCCGACCCTCAGGACAGCCGTTGCCCGTGGTGCGATCGTCGTCCCGGAGTCCGAGGCGCATCGGCTCGAGTCCGCAGCCCGGCCGGATCTACCGCTGCTCGAGCTTCTACGCGACCTTTCCGGAGGCGCGACGCTCCCCCGCGAGCGCGGCGCCGTCGAGCGCGAGTGCGAGCAACGACTCGAGGCGGTGCTCCGACGCGACTTCCCGGAGCGTCGGGCTCGCGGGAGCGACAGCGTGGACGTCCGTGCACTCTCCGTCGCCCTCCCCCGCTGCCGGCTCGTCACCTGCGACGCGTTCATGGCCGACGTTGTCCATCGCACCCGGCTCGATCTGCGTTTCCGCTGCGAGCTCTTCACGGGCCGCCGGGCCGACGTCGAGCGTCTGTGCCGGCGGGTCGAGCTTCTCTAGGTCGAGCTCATCTCTTTGGGCAGGTTGCGATGTATGATGTATGGACGATGCGACGAACCAACATCTATCTCGACGACGACCAGCTCGAGTCACTTCGCGGACTGAGTGACCGTCGCGGCCAGCCCGTGGCAAGTCTCGTTCGCGAAGCGATCGATGAATGGCTCGCTACACAGGGCGTCCGCCGGGTCCCCGATGACGAATGGAAGCGCCGCTTCTCTGCACTTCTTGAACGGCGACGGCGAATCGCCGACGAAGAGGATTTTTCCCAGGACGAGGTCGAGCGAGATGTGATGGAGGCCGTGCGCGAAGTGCGAAAGGCTCGCGCTGCGCGTCGTCGTTGACTCCAATGTCTGGGTCTCGGGCCTAATCCGGCCGGAAGGAGCGCCCGGCCGGATCCTCGAGGCGATCGTGGCGGAACGAATCGACGTCGTCTCGTCCTGGGAGCTCGTGGACGAGGTGTCGGAGGTGCTCTCTCGACCCAAGTTCGCGCGCTACCGCTTGGCCGCAAGCGATGTCCGGGACCTGTTGTGGACGCTGGCACGAACGCTCCCAACGGTGGATGTCGACGTGGACATGCGCGACCCAGAGGACGCACCCGTCGTAGCCGCGGCGGTCGCGGGAAGAGCGGATGCAATCGTCACGGGGGACAACGATCTTCTGGAGGACGCCGAGCTTCGCGAGTGGCTGATCGAACGCGGGGTTGCGGTCCTCACCTCCGCCGAGCTCATCGCCCGTCTCGAGCCTGGCCCGCGGTAGAAGCGCGAAGCTGCTCCACGTACGCGATGAGCAGAGCCGCAGTAGCTGCCCGGGCAGCGTCAGCGTCTCTCTCGACCTCATCGCAGGCGGAGGAGAGGATGTTCGAGGCCTCCGGCAGCTCGACGATTGGGAGCTCGGAAGCGAGCCTGCGCGCGAGGAGCCTGGTTCGGGCGATATGGGCGAACGTCATGAGCGCGTAGGCGACACCCTCGACGACTCCAGAGCGTTTGCGCGGCTTGGAATGTGCGGCGGCGACCTCTGCGGCCGCAGCCTCGTCTCTCGACCACACGAAGAGCGGCGGCACAACCACCGCGAGCGCTGCGAGGGGCGAGCGCCGGAGCCTGCCGTCCTCGAGTACCTCGACCAAGCTGTGGGGAGACGCTTGCCGCTCGGCGATCGCGGCGCGCAAAGCCCCTTTGACGACGGCGCGCTCGACAGCGTCATGGTCAGCGGCGGTCTCGGTGAGAGACCGCCAGCGGTCGGCATGGGGCTCCGCCCAGTCGTCCACCAGACGCCTCCGCTCCGACTCATCGACGAGCGCAAGCCCTTCCTCCAGAACGTCGCGCCGGCGGATCCTCGTCTGGATATGCGGCCGCTGCACGTTCGGCGAAGGCGTCGACCTCCTCTCCCTGGAGACGGACAGATGGGAAGAGCATCGCCATCGACTCCGCCTCGCGCACCGCCTGCTCGCGGGCGAACTCGGTTCCGCGGGTCGCCGTGGCAGCGCGAGAAGGGCAGTCCCGAGCCACACTGGCAAGGCTTCATCGCCGTCGCGTGCACGACCGCGACGCTAAAGGCCGGAGCCGGGCGCCGCCAGACGCACTTTCAGACGAGTCTCTTCTTGACAATCTTGACGCTTGACGGTCCTGACGCTAGCCTTGTCGCATGAGCCAGCTTGCCGAAGCCGTCGAGAGCTTCGAGCGGACACTCGCCGACCTCGGCGTCGGGGCCGAAGGCGACGAACTCGCCGATCCTGCTGAGCTCGGGCGTCGGGCCGCGCTGCTCGCCGCAGGCGAGTTCGTCTGGCGGCGGCACCTCGGCGCACTCCTGTCGACGAAGCAGGTTCGCGAGCTAATGCGCATCGGCAGTCGGCAGGCGATCAGCGAGCGGGTGAAGCGAAGACGCCTCCTCGCCGTACCGGCTTCGGATGGACGGCCGCAGTTCCCAGCGTTTCAGTTCACACAGGCAGGACGTCCGCTTCCGGGGCTGCATCTGATCCTGGAGCAGTTCGCCGGCGCGGTGGCCACCCCGTTTACGACCGCCTCCTGGTTTGTGACGCCCGAGCCGCTGCTTGAAGAAAAGACGCCGGCGGAATGGCTTCGGACGGGCGGATCGCCCGACCTCGCAGTCGAGGCGGCCTCCCGCTACGTCAAGCGCCTCCGCCGCTAGCCCGTGAGCCCATTCTCGGCGCCTCCGGGAGATCTCGGCGGCTTTCCGGCTCACGATCTCGGTTCGGACCGAGTGCTGTACCGAATCCACCGCAATGACCGCTCGCCCTGGTGGTTCTCGAACGACGGCTCGGGTCGCTTCGACCTGCTTCGCGAGGACGAGGGCACGTGCTACCTCGCGGAGCGTCAACTCGGCGCGTTCATCGAGGTCTTTCGAACCGGCACGGTCATCCCGGAAGCCGAGGTACGCGTTCGCACGCTCGCGCAGCTCCGCCCGCCCTCAGCAACGACGCTTGCGGACTGCACGGCGACCGGAGCGCGTGGATACGGGGTGACGGGCGCGATTCACTCACAGCCGGACTACGACCGAACCCGCGCGTGGGCGCAAGCGTTCGCGGACGCCGGCTTCGGCGGTATCCGCTACCAGCTCAGCCACGATCCTTCGGGCTCGGAGCTCGGGATCGCCCTGTTCGGGCAAGCGGGCGAGCAGCCCCTGCCGGTCGAGAAGACCATGCCCATCCCGGACGAGGTTCTCGACGAGGCGCGGCGTCGCTTCTCGCTCTTCGTCCTCCCTACGCCCGATTAGAGCCCGCCGGGGGGAGGTCCTGCGTCCGGGATCAACGCGACGGTGCCGACGGCACCTGCGAGCCGGCGGTCGGCCGTGACGAGGGTTGCTCCGGTCGCCTGAGCGAGCAGCACGTAGGTCGCGTCGTACACGCTCAGCTCGATCTCTCGGGCGAGGGTGAGAGCGTCGGCTGCCAGCGACCGTAACGAAACGACCCGGAGCGGCACCTCCAGGATCAACTGCATGGCTTCGTCGGCCTCGGCGGCCGTGAGCTGGCCGGCCCGGACGTAGCGGAGCAAGGCATTCGCGATCTCGCCGTAGACGAGATCAGGTGCCGTCGCGCGGACTCGGCCGTCGATAGCAGCCTCGACCCAGGCGGCTGCGGTCTCCTCGTTGCCGACCCTCGGCAGCGCGCGAACGAACGCGCTCGCGTCAAAGACTGCCGTGGCCGGCGTCGCGGTCCTCGCGGATCAGGTCTTCGGGCGAAGGCGCGTCGGGAGGCAGTTGGACGCGCTCTCGGAAGCGGCGCAGGTCGGCGATCACGTCCTCAGGATCTCGCCGCGCGGTGAGCGAGCGCCGCAGGATCGCGATCACCTCGCTGTTCATGCGAGCGTCCCTCGCGCGCCGCGCGGGCCCGAAGCGCCTCGTACACCTCTGGCGGAACGTTGCGGACGTGCAGCGCGGGCACGGCTTGCATGGTAGCGATTTGATACCAGATTGCTAGCGCAGATCGCTAGTCGCTGCTTCGGACACGGCCTCTTCGAGCCTCCACGAAGCCGGCAGAGCGCGTTCACGAGCCGCATCTGCTCGATCGTCCGGCAGCTGACTTCGAGCAGCCGCGGGCTCGCGACCACGTACGACAGGCACTTCGCCCGCGAGACCGCGACGTTCAGCCGGTTGCGCGAGAAGAGGAAGTCGAGGCCGCGCGGGACGTCCTCCCCGCTCGAGCTCGCCATCGAGAAGAACACGACCGCCGCCTGCTGGCCCTGGAACTTGTCGACCGTTCCGATCCGGATCCGCTCGTCGGGGATGTGCTGGCGCAGGCAGCGGACATGCGCGTTGTAGGGCGCGACGACGATGAAGTCCTCGGGCTCGAGCGTCCGCTCGCCGTGCTCGTCGCGCGTACGGAGTCCCGAGCAGCCGTGCGATCTCGTCGCGCACGAACTCGGCCTCCTCCGGCGACTGCGTCCGGTTCCCGTCGTGGTCGACCTCCACGAAGCGCAGCCCGGCGCCGTCGGCGACCGACCGCTCGCAGGCAGACCTCCGCCGGCTCCAGCCTGCCCTCGTAGAACGTCTCCGAGATGTACGCGTTCACCTCGGGCCGCATGCGCCAGGTGCGCTCGAGGAAGATCCCCATCTCGGGCCGCACCGTCTCGTCCTCGCCGAGCAGGTGCGAGAGCACCGAGGCGTTCGCGCCCGGCGGGTGCGCGCCCTGCGAGACCTGCGGCAGCTGGTTCGGGTCGCCGAGCAGGACGAGGTTGCGCGCGGCCGTCCCGACCGCGATCGCGTCGGCGAGCGCGAACTGCCCGCCCTCGTCGACGAAGAGCGTGTCGACGTGGTGGTCGAGCTCCTCGCGCGAGAACAGGAACGACGTGCCGGCGAGGAGCTGGAGCTCCGGGTCGAGCATCGCGCCGTTGTCCGCGGTGTTCTCGACCAGGCCGCGTCGGCTCTCGAAGCGGCTGCCTGGATCGTCGCTGCACTTCTTCATCCCGCGGAAGCGGTAGCCGTCCTCGTGCGCAGCGTCCTCGAGATCCTCGAGGAACTTGTGGATCGCCTTGTGGCTGAGCGCCGTGATCCCGACCCGCTGTCCCGCCTTCATCAGCGCGATCGCCATTCGCGCGCCGTTCCACGTCTTCCCCGACCCCGGCGGTCCCTGCACGAAGAGGTAGCTGTCCTGGAGGCTCAGCTCCGCCTCCGCGAGTGTCGTCCCGGCAAGACGCGCATGCGGCGGCCGCCGCTCGAGGATCTCGACGAGCGCCGGAAAGCCCGCCTGGTTCTTGGCGAAGCGGAGGATCGCAGCGCGCTGCTCCGGCGTTCGCAGCGGTTTGGGTGGGATCAGCGCGCGCGGCAGCGGCTCGTCCGCCGACTTCTTCCCGCGCCTGAGCGTCACCGTCCCCCGCTCGTCGTCGACGACGACGATGTACTTGACGCTCCGTCACGGGATCGACCGCTTTGCCGCCGATCTTGTGCTCCTGCGCCGGGAAGCTGAAGGTGTACTCGAGCGACTGCTTGACCGGCACGGGCTCGCCGGCGAGCTCGAGCCCGCCGATCGTGTCGCCGTCCTCGATCAGCTCCTCTTCGTCCAGCGAGCGGTGGTGGAAGTACTCCCACCACTGCGGCTTCTCCTCGCGGCGGTGGTACTCGAGGAGCTGCGCGAGCAGCCAGCGCGGCTCGCCCTCCTCCGCGCCGTCCAGGAGCTCCGCCCGGACGCGCTCGCGCTCGGCCAGCAGCTCCTTCGTCTCCTCGCTCGGCTCCTTGTGCTCCTCGGGCGGCGCGCCACGCGACCTCGGCCGGCCGCTGCTCGAGCAGCCAGCGGTGCAGCTCGTAGAGCGAGCGGCAGTCCTCCTCGTTGTAGGCGCGGATCCCCTCGAGCAGCGAGTCCTCGCCCACCTCGAGCCACTCCTCGAAGGCGACGACCGACTCGCTCCCGCCCGAGACGTCGGCGGTGCGCCGGAAGCCGTAGAGCTCCTCGATGTCCTTGATCGAGTAGCTCGAGACGGAGGCGCGGAGCGCCTGCCGCGTCACCCGGTAGAGATCGACGAGCACCTCGCCGCGGAGGAGGTCGTCGAGCTCGCTCCTCGCGCGTGCCGTGCTCGCCCATGAGGCGCTTGAGCGCCGTGCGCCTCGTAGGACGCGTAGTGGTAGACGTGCATGCCGGGGAAGCGCCGGCGGCGCTCGGCGATCGCGTCCATCAGCCGCTCGAAGGAGGTCTTCTCCTCGCGGCGGTCGTGGGCCCAGAGGCACTCGTAGCGCGGCCGCCCGTCCTCGTCGAGCTCGATCCAGCCGAAGAGGTACTCGAGCCCGCGCGCCGGCTCGAACCAGGGGTGGCCCTCGAGGTCGAGCCAGATGTCGCCGGGATTCGGCTCCGGGAGGAGCGCGAAGCCGCGCTCGGGCTCGACCGGGAGCAGCTCGAGCTTGTGCTCGCCGGTGCGCCGGCGGTAGAGCTGGAGCTCGGCCTGCTGGCGGAGGTTCGCGAAGGTGCGTCGGGCGCATCTTGCGGACGCGCGTGTCGGGCGACGCATCGCCGAGCGCTTCGAGCGTCGTGATCCCGGCCGCGGTCAGCCGCTCGACCTGGGCGCGGCTGACGCCGGCGACGAGCGTCAGGTGGTCGTCCTCCTCCCACTGCGCGCGGCAGCGTGCGAGGAACTCGCAGAGGCCGCAGTGCTCGACCGGGTACGGGTACGAGTCGGCGCGGTTCTCGACGGCCGCGAGGAAGCGCTCGCGGAGGCGGCGGTAGTAGGCGAGGTAGTCGTCGGGCCGGAAGGTCTCGTGCTCGCCGAGCCCGTTGACGACGTGCATCTGCTCGGGCATGCGCCCCTGGATGCGCGCGATCTGCTCGGTGTAGAAGCAGAGCTGGAGGATGTGCGCGGGCCGAGCGTGGCGCGCGAGCTTCGTGTCGAGCGCCTCGTAGCAGCCGTCGGGCCGGCGCTCGACGAAGTCGGCGAGCCCGCGCCAGCCGTCGTGGCGAAGAACGTGGCCTGGTAGATGACGGGCGCGCCGTCGCGCATGGCGTCTGTCGGTGGCGTCGGCGGCGACGTCCCAGCCGATGTCCCAGGGCTTGCCGATCCGGACGACGTCCGGCGCCGAGCGAGGCGAGGTAGGCAGCCTCGTGCTCGTCGCCCTTGCGGCGGATGAGCTCGGCGTGCGGGTTGTGGCGGAAGGGCTTCGGCAGCTCGTCGAGGGCGACGGCGACCTGGAGCGTGGTCAGGTGCGGGCAGGCGAGAAACGCCGTCAGGTCGGACGGCGAGAAGCTCAGCCGGCCACGGTCGTCAACGCGCACCTACCCGAATCATGCGTCGTACGGCGTCGCTCTTACGAACTTACGCCCTGGCCATGGCGAACATCGGGCTCAAGCGGTGCGCCGCTGTGCCGGCGGTGGAGCTGGAGCTCGGCCTGGCGGCGGAGGCTGGCAGGGTGGGGCGAATCTTGCGGAAGCGGGTGTCGAGAGGCGCGTCGCCGAGAGCCTCCAGACGCTCGACCTGTGCACGGTTGCTCGTCGCCGGAGTGGCCGCAGTTCGGGCGCTGGTCATCGCGTGGGACTGGGTCCGCACAGGAGGTCCGGGATCGACGAGATCGACTGGATGGACGGGCGAACCTTCGAGCGCCGCCTGGCCATGCTCTTTCGACGCCCGGCTACCAAGTCGAGCACGTCGGGCGGCGTGGCGACTATGGCGCTGATCTCATCGTTCGCTGGAACGGCGAGCGCATCGTCGTTCAGGCCAAGGGTTGGACGAAGAACGTCGGCATCAAGGCAGTCCAGGAAGCGAACGCAGCGCCAGCCTTCTACAGGTGCTCAAACGCGATGGTCGTGACGAACCGCTACTTCACCAGGCGGCGAAGAAACTCGCGCGCGCAAACAGGTGTCGTGCTCTGGGATCGCGATCGCCTCGTGAAGGCTCTCCTGGCGGTCCGCGACTCCTGAGCCGCAGACAGTGACCGCCTTCGATGAGCGCCCGTCGGAGGGTCCGCCACGCGGGGGCCTTCTACGCGACGGCGGCTGCGAAAGACGTGTACAGCTCCGCCGGCAGGTGCCGCTCGAGCTTCCACACGAACGCGATCGGGCGATCGCCCTCGTGGCTCACGTACGTCGCGGGGCCGAGGCACCAGAACGCGCGGTCGGTGGTGCGCAGCCGGGCAAATAGCAAGACGTTCGTTTGCTCCTCGCGCTGCCGGATGTACCTCTGGCCCGTCGGGCTGTCCGCGGCAGTCGCCGACTGGCTCTCCCAGTGGATCAGTTCGGGGCTGATCGCGTAGTCGCGGTATCGCGTGGTCGGCGAGAAGCCGCCGACGCTCTTGTCGAGCGTGAATGCGAAGAGGTCAGTTCGCGAATGCGGCTCCCACCACACACCCGTCTGCCACGTTGGCGGCTTTGCGCCTTCACCAACATCGAACGCCGCGAGGATCTCCGTGCGCGTGTAACGCGAATGGAGTGCAAGCGGCACATGCGGGAGCCCCAGCGGGTGCTCCAGGTACGGCACGCGCTCAGGAAGCAACTCGAGCACTTCGACGAGCTCCGCGCGGAGCTGCGGATGGGCCCACACTTGCGCCACAGCATCGGCGAAGCTCGCCGATGCACCCAAAGTCGTGAGCGACGAGACCAGCATGCGGAGGAGTCGCTGTTCACGCGGGCTCAAGCTTTCGATGGATGGCGGATCGTCTCCGCGAAGAAGCCGCGGGTAGGTCTCGAGACGTTCGTCGTCATCGACGTGCAGCATCCGGCCTACGGCCCGCAGCAGCTGATTCTCCGCAGGTCCTGGCCTGCCGGTCGCCAAACCGACCTCGCGACGCATTTCCGTCCAGCTGTGGCCGCCGGCGTAGATGTCCTCGAGCTCGAGGCCGCTGCTCTCGAGATACTCGCCGAGGTTGACGTCGCCGAGCGACCGAAGTTCTTCGCACCGCTCCCGCCACGTGCTCGGGATCGCGTCGCGGATGCTGCGGAGCACGATCTCCCGCGCCACCGGGTCCAGGTCGAAGCTGCAACCGGCGGGCAGGAACGGAAAGTCGTGGCGAACCTGACGCTCGATGTCGGCGCGAGAGCCTCCCAACAGCGCGCGCAGGCGCCGGTCGAAACGGAACTCCTTGCGGTGCGTACCGACAAAGTCGAGGACCGTGCAAGCGCCCTTCCCCGCGACCTTCCGCAGGCCTCGCCCGAGCTGTTGGAGGAAGAGCGTCGGGCTGTCTGTCGGACGTAGTAAGAGCAGCGTGTCGACGTTGGGGATGTCGACGCCCTCGTTGAAGAGATCGACGGTGAAGACTGCTCGCAGTTTCCCCTCTGCGAGGTCGCGCAACGCAGCCCTACGCTCTTCTGCAACGACTGCCTGCCGAGAGCGCCACGGCAGCGAGCCCGAGCTCGTGTGAAGCGCTGAGCCATGAAGCGGGCGTGGCCGACGCTGACGCAGTAGCCGAGCGCGCGCATGCGCGACGGATCGGCGATCTTCCGCCTGACCTCCTCGACCACCAGATGAACCCACGCGTGGTCAGCCGTGAGGACGCCTTCAAGTGCTGCGACGTCGTATCCCTGCCCGCGGCGCCACGGGACGCTGCGCAGGTCGAGCCCGTCGTGAACGCCGAAGTACGCGAACGGCGCGAGGTATTCCTGGTCGATGGCATCCCAAAGCCGCAGCTCGGCGGCGATTCGGCCGTCGAAGTGGCGGAGCACGTCGAGCCCGTCTGCGCGCTCAGGCGTGGCCGTTAGACCAAGTAGCTCGACTGGCGTGAGATGGTCGAGCAGCGCCTCGTAAGACGGCGCGGCGGCGTGGTGGAACTCGTCCACGATCACGACGTCGAAATGCGTGGGGTCGATGTTCCGAACGTCGGCGCTGCGGAGACTCTGGATCGACGCAAAAACGTGCTCGAACCGCTCGGGCCGCTGGCCCCCGACCCACTTCTCGCCAAAGGCTGCGTCGCGCAGCGCGTGCCGGAACGTGGCACGGCTCTGGTCGATGATCTCCTCGCGGTGGGCAACGAACAGGAGGCGGCTGCGCGCGAGCTCCTGCCGAAGCCGCGCATAGTCGACCGCCGCCATCACCGTTTTCCCGTGCCGGTGGCGGCGACGAGCAGGTTCCGATGGTGGCCTTGATGCCGGGCGAGGATGACGTGCTCGAGCAGCGCCTCCTGGAATGGGCGTAGTTCGATTTCGACCGGGCTGAGCAGCGTGATGTCATCAGCCGCGAGGTCTCGAGTGCGCCGTCCGAACTCCGCGGGGTCGTAGGGGGCGAAGTCCCTGCTCTCCCAGTAGCTCGTGAAGACCGCCGCCATCTTTGCGACTGCGTCCGGGTTGCGCGCGCCGGACACGCGGACGTTCCATTCGAGCCCGAGAACCTGCGCCGAGTGGGTGAGGTTCGACGAGCCGATGTACGCGGTCGAGTAGCCGCTCTCGCGATGGAAGATCCACGCTTTGGCGTGGAGTCGCGTCGACGAAGTGTCGTACGACACCTTGATCTGCGCGCCAAGCCGCTCCAGCTCATCGAGCGCTCGCTGCTCCGTGCTGTTCGTGTACGTCGTCGTCAGGACACGCAATGACTTGCCTGCCTCGCAATGCCGCCGAAGCGCGTCTACCAATGGACGCACGCCACTCCAGCGGACGAACGCCATGACGATGTCGATTGCGTCCGCCGACGGCACTTCGGCGCGAAGCTCGTGCCCAACGGCAGGCTCGCCAGGAGCGTTCGTGAAGACCGTCGTGTCGAGCAGCGGCGTCAGGGGGCGCTCGATCGGCTGTGGTCGTCCGTCCGGGAGACGCCGCTGCAGCGCAACCAATACGCGTCCAGGGTCGACAGGTTCGTCGCCGCGCAAGTCGCCACTTTCCATCCGTGAGAGCCTCGAGGTGTTGAATGAGCGCGGCGGCGATACGTATTGCCTCGTCGCTTCGCTTTCCCTCCGGTGCTCGCTCGATCGCTCTCGCGAGCGTGCCGGCGAGGTGCCGGGACATGCGATCTGACGCCTCGGCGTCGCGCAGTTCGGCGAGCTCGGCAAGAAGCGTCTCGTCAGGGACCTGAGTGAGCAGCTTCTCGAGCCTGCGCGTCAGCAGTGCTTCATGCAGCCCGGGCTTCAGAGAGTCACTGCTCAAGCCTCTGGAGTTTCTCAGCCTTCCATGTTTCCGCCAAAGCTCTGGCGGCTGTCGCGTGCTTTACAGAAGTCTGTGCTCTCGAAGAAACGCCTGTGCGTCCTGAGCAGGCATCGGCAGGTGGAGCGGATCGGTAGGTGACTGCTTGAAGCCGCACTTGATGTACCTGCCTCGCCGCGTCGTGTTTTGGCACATGTCGAGGAGATAACGTCGCCGTGTTGCTGGCCCCCGAGGACCCGGCTATGACGACTTGCGCCGCGATGCCAGCCGCGAGCCGCCAGCCGCTCGGCTCGACCCCTTCAGTTCGAAGGTTGGACCACTGCGGGAACGACGTAGACGGCTAGCTACCGACCGTCGGTCTGGGCCGGTGGTGCGGAGCCCGCCCGCTCCTTCTCCCCCAGCTCTCGCGTCTTCGGCAACGCTGAGCGCGCGCTCGTGGTCGGGAGCTGGAAGAAGAACGCGGAGCCCTTGCCCTCCTCCGACTCGAGCCAGATGCGGCCGCCCATCCGCTCGACGAGCTCGCTGCAGATGTAGAGCCCGAGGCCGGTTCCGCCGATGCCGTAGGTCATGTTCGGATCCAGCCGGTAGAACTTCTCGAAGATCCGGCGGTGCTCGTCGGCGGGGATTCCCAGGCCTTCGTCCACGACGCTGAACCGCACCGCGCCGTCCGCCGGCTCCAGGCCCAGCTCGATTCGTCCGCCGCCGGGCGAGTACTTGACGGCGTTGTCCACGAGGTTCACGAGGACCTGCCGGGCCCGGTCCTTGTCCGCGGCGACCGGCGGAACGCCATCGGCAACGTGGACGTCGAACGTGATGTGCGACGGCGCATGTGTCCGTGCCGACTCGACGACTCGCTCGACCATGTCCGCGGCGTCGAACGGCTCCATCTCGAGGTCGAGTCGGCCGACGTCGAGCTGGTTCGCGAGCAGGATCTGGTTCACGATTGTGGCGAGGCGGTCCGACTCGTCGACGATGAGCGAGATGAAGCGCGCACGTCCGGCCTCGTCGAGCGCGAAGTCGTGCCGGCGCAGCGTCTGCGCAGCGCCGTACACGGCCGCCAGCGGCGTCCGCAGCTCGTGCGAGGCGGTCGCGATGAACTCGGCCTTGAGCTCGTCGAGCTTGTGCTCCTCGGTGATGTCCCGGAACGCGTAGACGGTGCCGCCGAAGAACTCGACGCCGGAGATCGAGATCCACCGCTCGCCGCGGTCGGTCTCCAGCGGCAGGGTCGAGGTGCGGATGGCGTCGCGAGTGGGGCCGACCGTAATGCGCTCGGAAACCTCGCGCCAGCCCGGGATCGCCTCCGAGGCCGGCTTGCCCATCGCTGCCTCTGACGAGATGCCGGTGATCGCCGCCGAGGCCGGGTTCCACAGCTGGATCCGTCCGGCTCGGTCGAGCAGGAAGACGCCCTCGCCGACATGGGTGAGCACCTTGCTTGCATCCGAGCGCGCCTCGACCTCGGTGTGGAGGCGCGAGTTGTCGATCGCCAGCGCGATCATCCCCCCGAGCGCGCGCGCCCAGGGGAGATCGTCCGCGGAGTAGGGATCGGCCCGCTCGCCGGCCACGAGCGTGAGCGCTCCCACTGCGCGGCTGCCGCGGGAGAAGGGAACGCGCATGAGTGACTCCGACAGCTCGGGCCGTCGGTTCCGAATGACGTCCAGGACGGCGGGCTCGGGATGGGCGTCGGGCTCGGCGGACGACGCGGAGGTCGCCGCCCGCTCCGCCGCGAAACGAGTGACGCTCCCGTCGTCGGTGAGGACGTCCACCACGCACCACTCGGCGATATCACGAGCGGCCAGCGCTGCAACCTGTCCCACCGTCGCCCTGGCATCGAGTGACGAGGCCAGCACCGCCGCGGCCTGCGCCACGAACTCGGTCTTCCGCTGGCGCTCACTCGCCTCTGCTTCGGTCGCAGCCTCAGTAGCTCGAAGCTCCTTCCGCTCCTCCTCGGCTGCTTTCCGCTCACTGATGTCGAGCAGGTAGCCCTGGATGCAGAGCGGCCGACCCGACTCGTCCAGCACCGCGACCGCCTCGTCCTGCACCGAGACGACGCGCCCGTCGCGCGAGAGCATGCGGTAGTTCAGCCGTACGGGCTTCGTTGCGTCTGCGGTCTTGTGCGCAGCGGCGACGCGATCTCGGTCGTCCGGGTGAACGACGCTGAGGAAGAGGCCGGGATCCGCCAGCCACTCGTCGGCGGTGTAGCCGACGAGCCGGTCGATCTGCGGACTGACGAACGTCGTTTCCCGTTCGCCGTCGATCGACCGGACATAGGTGACGACGGGCAGGTGCTCGGTGAGCGAGCGGTGCGTCGCCTCGGCGTCGCGGAGCCGGCCTCTGACTCGCCGCAGCTCGCCGTCGTCGCGGGCGACGACGATCGTCTCTGACTCGACCGGAATGGCCGTGACCGAGGCGGAGAAGACGCTGCCGTCGTGCCTCCGCTGCTCCATGACCTCGTCGGTGAGTCGTTCTCCGCTCCGGAACGACTCGGGCTCGACGAGGAGATCGGCGAGCGGACGACCGACGATCTCGCTGCTCGGATACCCGTACAGCGCCTCCGCGCCCGGGCTCCACGCTGCGATCGCGCCGTCGCCGTCGATGCGCAGGATCGCCTCGGTGGCGGCTTCCTCGACGCTTTCGAGCCGGCTCTCTGCGAGTCGATGCGCTCGGGACTTGTCCAGCAGTAGGGTCGCCAGCCACCCCGCCGCTGCTCCCGCGACAAGCCAGAGAGGGATCGCGATCAGCGCGGCAAGCCAGTCCTTTGCGACGAAGAGCAGGGTCAGCAGCCAGCCGACGGCCGCTGCGGCGAACGCGATGATGAAAAGGCGAGTGGGCGACTGAATGCGGTGCAGGTGAGCCTTCTTCGACGTACGTGCGGCGGTTCCCAGAGTGAAGCACGTCCTGCCGCCGGATTGCCAGTTGCCGGTCGCGGTCAGAGCGCAGCGATCTCCGCTGGGCGGGCGGCAGCTCGATGCGGCGCGGCCGCCGGCCTAGTTCATGCAAAGGAGTCCGCGCGCTCCGCGCGGATCACTCGCATGACCTCATCCGATCGTCCGGCGCGGATCAGGTCGATGGGTCGCCGGTCACCGAGAAGCGGGTTGAGGCCCCACAGCCACGAACGGGCGGCATCGGCCTCATAGACGCGGAGCAGGTCCGACCAGACACGCTCGAGGAGATCGATTTGAGAGCGGTAGCGCGACACCTTCTGTGCGCTGAATCGTAAGGGTCCGGCTACTGCCTCCCGCGGCTCGAAGCCGTCTGTACTCTCCAAACGACCCCTACCAACGGAGGTAAGGAATGGCGGTACAGCCGATTCCCGAGGGTTACAACACCCTCAGCCCCTCCCTCGCCGTCGACAACGCGTCGGAGGCGATCGAGTTCTACAAGAAGGCGTTCGGCGCCACGGAGCGCGGGCGCATGCCCGGTCCGAACGACACGATCGCGCATGCGGAGCTCGCGATCGGAGACTCGATCTTGATGCTCTCCGATCCGTTCCCGCAGTCCAGCGTCAAGCCGCCGAAGGAGATCGGCGGGACGACCGTCAACCTGTTCATGTACGTCGACGACGTTGACGCCGTCGTCCAGCAGGCGGTCGACGCCGGCGCGACGATCTCGATGCCGGTCGACGACCAGTTCTGGGGCGATCGCTTCGGGACGGTCACCGATCCCTTCGGTCACTCCTGGGGGATTGCGACCCACGTCGAGGACATCTCGCCGGAAGAGATGGCCGAGCGCGGCAAGGCCGCGATGGCCCAGATGGCCGAGACGACCACTTAGGGCGCTTTCAGGGGCCGCCGGCTGCGGCGCCGGCGGCCTCGACCGCCTCCTGCTTCCGCTTCTTGCGGAAGGTGCCGACGACCTCCGCGGCGACGGCGATCGCAACTTCCTCCGGCGTGCGAGACCCGATGTCGAGACCGATCGGCGCCTTCACGCGCGCGAGCTGCCTCGTCGGTCACGCCCTCGGCCTTGAGCCGCTCGGTGCGCGTTTCGTTCGTCCGCCTGCTGCCCATCGCGCCGATGTAGCCGGCGGGCGTCTCCAGCGCGACCTTCAGCAGCGGGACGTCGAACTTGTGGTCGTGGGTAAGGACGCAGATCACCGTCCGCTCGTCCACCGGCGCCTGGGAGAGAAAGCGGTCGGGCCACTCGACGACGAGCTCGTCCACGTCGGGGAAGCGCTCCCTCGTCGCGAACCTCGCCCGCGCGTCGCAGATCGTGACCCGGTAGCCGAGGAAGCGGCCGACCTGCGCGACGGCGGCGGCGTGGTCGACGGCGCCGAAGACGTACATGTCCGGCCGCGGCGCGAACGAGTTGACGAAGAGCTCGCCGTCGTCGGTCTCCATGATCGCGGTCTCGCCGCGCGCCAAGAGCTCACCGCTGGCCCCATCGCCGCTCGAGACGAGCCGCTTTGCGCCGATTCGCGGTCCCGAGATCGCCACTTCCAGCGCGATCGGACGCTCCTCGCGAAACGCCTCGGCGAGCGGCGAGAGCATCGTCTCGTCGAGGGTGTCGACGAAGATGTGCACCGTCCCACCGCAGGGCAGGCCGACCTCGAAGGCCTCGTCGTCGGCGATCCCATAGGTGCGGAGACGCGGCGCGCCTCCGGCGAGCACCTCGCGCGCCTCCTCGTAGACGGCGGGCTCGACGCAGCCGCCGGTGACCGATCCGGCCACCTCCCCACGCTCGGAGACGGCGAGCATCGCGCCTGGGTCGCGCGGCGCGGAGCGCTCGGTTTTGACGACCGTCGCGGTGGCGACCCGCAGGCCCTCCCCCGTCCAGCGCTCGAGTGTGTCGAGGATTTCTTTCACAGCCGCAGCGAGAAACGGTAGCGCGCCGGGCGACTTCGACAGAACCAAAGCGATGCGGAGCCCGTAGGGAAAGGCGTATCCTCGCCACCGGCACGGTTCCTGCGGACATGGAGGGCGCCTCATGTACCCGGCCAGCTTCGAATACTTCGCGCCGACGACACTCGACGAGGCGCTGGGCCTCCTCCAGGAGCACGGCGAAGACGCGAAAGTCCTCGCGGGTGGGCAGAGCCTGATCCCGCTGATGAAGCTTCGCTTCGCGGCGCCCCGGGTGATCGTCGACATCAACGGCCTCTCCGAGCTCGGCCAGCTCGAGCAGGAGGACGGCGGACTCCGCATCGGCGCGCTCGTGCGCCACAAGGCCTGTGAGAAATCCGAGCTGCTGCAGGGGCGCTACGGGACGCTCGGCGACGCCGCGCCGATGATCTCGGATCCCATCGTCCGCAACCTCGGCAGCGTCGGCGGCTCCCTGGCACACGCCGATCCCCAGGGCGACTGGGGCTCGGTGATGCTCGCGATGCGCGCCGAGATCACCGCGCAGGGGCCGAACGGCACGCGCACGATCCCGATCGACGAGTTCTTCCAGGGGCCCTTCACGACGGTGCTGGAGCCGACCGAGATCCTCACCGAGGTGCGGATCGCCGACTCGGGAACGCGCGCCGGCGGCTCCTACCTCAAGCTGGAGCGCAAGGTCGGAGACTTCGCGACCGTCGGCGTCGCAGTCCACGTCGCATTCGCGAACGGCTCCGTGGACAAGGCCGGAATCGCCCTGACCGGGGTCGGTCCCATAAACCTCCGCGCCGAAGCCGCGGAGCAGGCGCTGGCAGGTCGCGCGCTCGACGACCAGGCGATCGGGGAAGCCGCGCGGCTCGCAGCCGAGGCGGCTCAGCCGCGCACCGACCTCCGCGGCACCGAGGCGTACAAGCGCAACGTCGTGCGCGTGTTCACCGAGCGAGGGCTCCGGAAGGCTGCGGAGGTGGCGCGATGAACTGTCCGAACTGCGGCCAGCCGCTGCAGGAGGCGGGTCAGCACGCGGTCGTGCCGAGCGCCGAAGTCATCGACTGCCCGAACTGCGGCGCGCGGGTGAACCTGCAGACCGGACAGCTCGAA
This sequence comes from uncultured Actinomycetes bacterium, assembly GCA_963842235.1. Lineage (GTDB taxonomy): Bacteria > Actinomycetota > Thermoleophilia > Gaiellales > Gaiellaceae > JACDAN01. The sequence goes on from CAWJFT010000001.1 coordinate 1,367,534, forward strand.
CAGGGCGTCTCACCGGAGGGCCGCGCCGAGGAACAGGGCGGCGCGCCGATCCCGGAGCGGGCTCCGGACACGTTTGCCGGCGAGACCACTCTCGAGGGCGTGATGGAAGAGATCGAGGACAAGGAGCAGCGTGATCACTGAGGCGAAACCAATAACGAACGAGATCACCGTCACCGTCAACGGCGCGGAGCACTCGCTCGAGGTCGAGCCACGGCTGCTGCTCGTTCACTTCCTGCGAGAGAGGCTCGGGCTCACCGGCACGCACGTCGGTTGCGACACGACGAGCTGCGGCGCGTGCACGGTGCTCGTGGACGGCGTCCCGGTCAAGTCCTGCACGCAGTTCGCCGTCCAGGTCAACGGGAAGGCGGTGCAGACCGTGGAAGGGCTGGCCCAGGGCGGCGCGCTGCATCCGATTCAGGAGGGCTTCCGCGAGGAGCACGGGCTCCAGTGCGGGTTCTGCACGCCCGGGATGATGCTCGTCAGCTCGGCGCTGCTCGCGGAGAACCCGAATCCTTCGGAGGAGGAGATCCGCTGGGCGATCTCCGGAAACATCTGCCGCTGCACGGGCTACCAGAACATCGTCAAGGCGGTTCAGTGGGCCGCGAACAAGATGGAGGAGCCGTCATGACCGCCGTCGAGAGCGAGCACAAGGGCTGGCTGGGCCGCAGCGTCAAGCGCGTCGAGGACGCGCGCTTCATCGCCGGCCGCGGGAACTACATCGAGGACATCAAGCTCCCGAACATGCTGCACATGGCGATCCTCCGCAGCCCGTTCGCGCACGCCAAGATCAACTCGATCGACACGTCGGCCGCGACCGAGCTTCCGGGTGTGGTCGCCGTCGTCACCGGCGAGCTGCTCGCCGAGCACAACCTCGCCTGGATGCCGACGCTCTCCGGCGACACGCAGGCCGTGCTCGCGACGGACAAGGTGCGCATGCAGGGCCAGGAGGTCGCGTGCGTGATCGCCGAAGACCCGTACGTCGCCCATGACGCCCTCGAGCTGATCTACGTCGACTACGACCCGCTTCCGGTCGTGATCAGCCCGCAGGCGGCGCTCGATCCGACGGCGCCCGTGATCCGCGACGACAAGGAGGATCAGGCCGACAACAAGGTCTACCACTGGGAAGCCGGAGACGCCGGAGGCGACCGAGAAGGCGTTCGCCGAGGCGGACAAGGTCGTCCGCCTCGTCACCCACTATCCGCGCTGCCACCCCGCGCCGCTCGAGTGCTGCGGCTGCGTCGCCGACGTCAACCCGGCGACGGGCAAGACGACGATCTACATGACCTCCCAGGCGCCGCACGCGCACCGCACCGTGTTCGCGCTCGTCGCCGGGCTGCCGGAGCAGAACATCCAGATCATCTCGCCGGACATCGGCGGCGGGTTCGGCAACAAGGTGCCGATCTATCCCGGTTACGTGGTCGCGACCGCCGCGTCGCTCCTGCTCGGCCGGCCCGTGAAGTGGATCGAGGATCGCACCGGCAACCTGATCTCGACCGGCTTCGCGCGCGACTTCTATATGGACGGCGAGCTCGCGTTCAAAGAGGACGGGACGATGACGGGCCTCCGCGTGAAGATGCTCTCCGACCAGGGCTACGCGTACGCCGACGCGCAGCCGTCGAAGTTCAAGGCCGGGCTCTTCCACATCGTCACCGGCTCGTACGACATCCCCGCCGCCCACGTCGTCACCGAGGGCGCGTACACGAACAAGGCGCCCGGCGGAGTCGCCTACCGCTGCTCGTTCCGCGTCACCGAGGCGTCGTTCTTCATCGAGCGGCTCGTCCAGACCGCGGCGTACGAGCTCGGGATCGACCCGGCCGAGCTGCGCCGCAAGAACTTCGTCCCGGCGGAGAAGTTCCCCTACACGTCGGCGACCGGCTTCGAGTACGACTCCGGGAACTACGAGCCGGCACTGGACCAGGCGCTGGAACGGGTCGGCTACGCGGAGCTGCGCGAGGAGCAGAAGCGCGCCCGCGAGGAGGGTCGGCTGCTCGGGATCGGCCTCGCCAGCTTCACGGAGGTCGTCGGGGCCGGGCCGAGCCGTCAGTACGACATCCTCGGGATCAAGATGTTCGACTCGGCCGAGCTGCGCGTCCATCCGACCGGGCAAGGCGATCCTCAAGCTCGGGGTCAAGTCCCAGGGCCAGGGCCACGAGACGACGTTCGCGCAGATCGTCGCGCACGAGATCGGCATCCCGGCCGAGGACGTCACCGTCCAGGAGGGCGACACCGACAACACGCCGTACGGGCTTGGCACCTACGCCTCGCGCTCGACGCCGACGGCCGGTGCGGCGACGTCGATCGCGGCGCGGAAGATCCGCGACAAGGCTCGGAAGCTCGCCGCGCACCTGCTCGAGGCGTCCGAGGACGACCTCGAATGGTCGGGCGACAAGTTTTCCGTCAAGGGCGCTCCGGACCGGGCGAAGACGATCCAGGAGATCGCCTTCGCTGCTTACACCGACCATCCAGAGGGGATGGAGGCCGGGCTCGAGGCGACGAACTACTACGACCCGCCGAACATGACGTATCCGTTCGGGACGTATGCCGTCGTCGTCGAGATCGACCGCGGGACGGGCCAGTGGAAGGTGAAGAAGGTCGTCGCCGTCGACGACTGCGGCACGCGGATCAATCCGATGATCGTCGAGGGCCAGATCATGGGCGGCCTCACCGAGGGCTTCGGCATGGCCGCGATGGAGCTGATCACCTTCGACGAGGAGGGCAACTGCATCGGCTCCAACTTCATGGACTACCTCCTGCCGACCGCGTGGGAGACGCCTTCCTTCGAGCTCGGGGAAACGGTGACGCCGTCCCCGCACCATCCGATCGGCGCGAAGGGCGTCGGCGAGTCGGCGACCGTTGGGTCGCCCGCCGCGTTCGTGAACGCCGTCGTGGACGCGCTCGCGCACGCCGGCGTCCGGAACGTGGACATGCCGCTCACCTCCGACAAGGTCTGGGAGGCGCTGAACGAGGCGGGGCTCGCGGAGTGAACGTGCTCGCCGAAGCCGGCCGGCTCGCTGCCGAGGGTAGGCCGTTCGCGCTCGCGACGGTCGTGAACGTGGAGCGGCCGGCGTCGGCGAAGACGAGGCGACCACGCGGTCGTCACGCCCGACGGCCTGCTCCACGGGTGGGTCGGCGGCGCCTGTACCGAGCCGACCGTCATCCGCGAAGCGTTGGCGGCGCTCGCCGACGGCGAGGCCCGCGTTGTGCGCGTCCAGGGCGGCTGTGAGTCGGAAGGCACAATCGAGGTGCTCGTGGAACCGCAGGTGCCTGCGCCTCTTCTGGCCGTGATCGGGGACAGTCCCTCCGCGCGGACCCTCGGCGAGCTTGCTCGGGCGATCGGCTGGCGCGTCTCGACGGAGCTAGGCCAGGGAGCCGACGCCGTCGTCGTCGCCTCGATGGGTCAGGCCGACGAGAACGCGCTGGAGGTGGCGCTTGCGGGCGAGGCCGGCTACGTCGGGTCTCGTGGCGAGCGCGAAGCGGGGCTCGGCCGTCCTCGTCGACCTGCGGAACCGCGGCCTCGACGAGGAGACGCTCGCCCGCATCCGCTGCCCGGCCGGCCTGGATCTCGGCCCCTCGAGCCAGGAGGAGATCGCGGTCGCGATCCTCGCGGAGCTCGTCGCCTGGCGCCACACCAAGCCGGGCTCGGCCGCCGAGCTCGTCGAGGCCGTCGATCCGGTCTGCGGGATGACCGTCGCGATCGCCGGAGCACGCGAGACTGCGGTGCACGACGGCCGCACCTACTACTTCTGCGGCGCGGGCTGTCGCGCGCGCTTCGAGGCCGATCCCGCGCGCTATCTCGCGCCGGCGTGAAGCTCGAGAACTCCTTCGACGTCCCCGCCTCGCCCGAGGCGGCGTGGGATCTGCTCATGGACGTCCCGCGCGTGATCCCGTGCATGCCGGGCGCCGAGCTCATCGAGACGATCGACGAGTCGCACTGGAAGGCCCGGATGAAGGTGAAGCTCGGGCCGATCTCGCTGTCGTTCCTCACCGACGTCGAGCGCCAGGAGGCCGACGAGGCGGAGCGGCGAGTCGTCCTCGCGACGAAGGCGCGCGAGGAGCGCGGACGGGGCGCGGCCAGCGCGACGATCGAGTCGTCACTCGTGTCGGACGGCGACCGGACGCAGGTGACGACGGTGACCGATCTGGCGCTGACCGGGATGGCGGCCCAGTTCGGCCGCGGCCTGATCCAGGACGTCACCGCGCAGCTCCTGGACAGCTTCGCCTACTGCCTCGAGCAGCAGCTCCAGACGGAGCCGGGCAACCCGTCGGAGGCGGCTGAGCCCATCCAGCCGCGCCCGGTGTCCGGCCTCGCGGTCGGTGCCGCCGCGATGCGGAGCATGGTCGGCCGGCACAAGCGGCTCACCGCGGCGCTCTGGGCGACGTTCTTCTTCCTCTATCTGTGGCTCGGGATGCTGGCCATCGGCGTCTCGGGACCCGCGGCGTTCATCTTCTCGGCGTTGCTCGGCGCCGCGATCTACCTCTTCATCTGGATCGGCCTCGACGACGACCCGGCGCGCAATCCGTGGGCCCGTAGCCGCTGACCCATACGATTTTCCGAATGTTTGGTTCCGTTGACGAGGTCGAACAGGCGCTCGCCCGCGAGTCCTATCTGCCCGACCGCGGGCTGGCGACGGCGATCTTTCTCGCCCTGGCCATGCGCCGCCCACTCCTGCTCGAAGGCGAGGCCGGGGTCGGGAAGACCGAGGTCGGGAAGACGCTCTCCCGCGTCCTCGACGCAGAGCTGATCCGGCTCCAGTGCCACGAGGGCATCGATGCCTCGCAGGCGCTCTACGAGTGGGACTACGCGCGGCAGCTTCTCTATGCGCGGGCGCTGCAGGCCGGGGAGGTCGAGCCTGACGAGCGGGTCGCGGAGCTGTACGGCGCCGACTTCCTCGTCGAGCGGCCGCTGCTTCGGGCGATCCGCTCGGGCGCCGGGGCGGTGCTCCTCATCGACGAGCTCGACCGGGCCGACGACGAGTTCGAGGCGTTCCTGCTCGAGGTGCTCTCGGACTTCTCCGTCACCGTCCCCGAGCTCGGGACGATCACCGCTGAGGAGCCGCCGGCCGTCGTCATTACGTCGAACCGCACGCGGGAGCTGCACGACGCGCTCAAACGGCGGTGCCTCTACCACTGGATCGACTTCCCGGACCTGGATCGTGAGGTAGCGATCATCCGACTGCGCGCGCCGGCCGTCTCGGAGCCGTTGGCGCGCTCGGTCGCCCAGGCCGTGGCTCAGCTGCGCGGCCTCGACTTGGTCAAGCTGCCCGGCGCGGCTGAGGCGATCGACTGGGCGCAGGCGCTCGCGCACCTGGGCGCGGAGTCGGTGGACGGGGAGGCGGCCCGCGAAACGCTCGGCTGGGTGGTCAAGAACCGCGAGGACCTCGCCCGGGTCGAGCCCGTCCTGCCCGAGCTCCTCCGTGACTGACAGCGTCGGCGCCCTGACCGCCTTCGGGCGGGCCCTCCGAGCGGAAGGGATTCCCGTCGGCACCGGGCGGATCGCCTCGTTCTGCCGTGCGGCGGCGCTGCTCTCACCTAGTGACCTCTACTGGGCGGGGCGTGCGACGCTCCTCGGACGCCGCGAACAGGTTCCGGTTTACGACCGGGTCTTCTCGGCGTTCTTCGGCGGCGAAGAGACCACGTCGCGTCCGAGGCCTCCGCGCGCACCGATCGTCATCGAGGAAGAGCTTGCGCTCGCGAGTCCTATCGAGCTGCTCCGGCAGAAAAGCTTCTCGCGGTGCTCACGCGAGGAGCTCGAGCAGCTCGCGGTGCTGCTGGCGCAAATCCGGCTTGCCGTCCCGACGCGGCGCACTCGCCGTCTCACGCCCGCGCGCTCAGGGGCTCCGGACCTGCGGCGGACGCTGCGCCGCTCGTTTCGGACCGGCGGTGAGCCGCTCGAACGGCGCTTTCGCGCTCGGCGACGGCGACGGCGACGGCTCGTCCTCGTCCTCGACGTGTCCGGCTCGATGGCGGACTACTCACGGGCGCTGCTGGTCTTCGCGCACGCCGCCCTGCGCGCCGACCGGCGCTGGGAGGCGTTCTGCTTCGGCACGCGGCTGACGCGGGTGACGCGCGCGCTCGCCGTCTCCCGGCCGGACGAGGCGCTCGAACGCGCGGCCGCAGAGGTCGTCGACTGGAACGGCGGCACGCGGATCGGCGAGTGCCTGAAGCAGCTACTCGACGAGTACGGGCACCGCGGGCTCGTTCGCGGCGCCGTCGTCGTCCTTTGCTCGGACGGACTCGAGATCGGCGATCCGGAGCTCCTCGCGGAGCAAATGGCCCGGCTGTCGCGGCTCGCCTACCGCGTGATCTGGCTCAACCCGCTGAAGGGCGACGCGGCGTACGAGCCCCTCGCCCGCGGCATGCAGGCGGCGCTGCCGTACGTCGACGTCTTCGCCGCCGGGCACAACCTGGCGAGCCTCGAGGAACTCGGCGCCGAACTGCCGCTCGCCTAGGCCGCTCGCTCGAACGCTTCGGTCAGCGCTCTCGCCGCCAGCACCTTCGCCAGGTGCGTGCGGTACTCGCCCGACGCGTAGGCGTCGCCCATCGCGTGCGGAATCGCCTCCGCCACCTTGCCGGCGGCTGCCGCGATCGCCTCTTCTGAGCCGGGCCCGCCGACGAGTGACTCGGCAGCCGCGGTCGCATGCACCGGCGGCGACGTCACGCCGCCGATCGTCAGCCGAGCCGCCGTGCAGTTGCCGCCCTCGACGGTGACGACGGCGGCCACTCCGACGATCGTGTACCCCGAGGCGGGATGGCGGTGTTTGATGTAGGCCGCGCCCGTGGTGCCAGGCACCTTGACCGAAGTAACGAGCTCGCCCGGGTCGAGCGCGGTCTCGAAGATGCCGCGGAAGAAGTCGTCGGCGCCGATCTCGCGTTCGCCGTCCTTCCCCGTGGCAGTGATCGTTCCGCCCAGCGCCTTCAGCACCGTCGGATAGTCGGCGCCTGGATCCGCGTGCGCGACGCTGCCGCCGACCGTGCCGCAGTTCCGTACTTGACGGTCGCCGATCCGGCCCGCGGTCTCGGGCAGCACCGGCGCGATTCCGATTGCAACCTCGGAGCCCGCAAGGGCGCTATGCGTGGCAAGCGCCCCCACTTTGAGCCCGCCGTTCGAGGCCGAGATCTCGTCGAGGCCCGGAATGCGGCTCAGGTCGACGAGCGCCGTCGGCATCGCCAGCCGCAGCTTCATCATCGGGAGCAGGCTGTGGCCGCCGGCGAGCGGCCGCGCCTCCTCATCCGAGCCCAGGAGGGAGATCGCCTCGTCGAGGCTCGTTGGCTGGTGGTACTCGAACTCGGCGGGACGCATCGTGTACATCAGGCCTCCCCTCCCCCGTTCTTCGCCTCTCGCATTGCTCGCCACACCCGTTCCGGCGTGAGCGGCATGTCGACGTGGCGGATCCCGAGCGGCGCGAGCGCGTCCATGACCGCGTTCACCACCGCGGGCGTCGACGCGATCGTCCCCGTCTCGCCGGCGCCCTTCACTCCCAGCGGGTTGACGTCGGTCGGCGTCTCCGTCCGATCGACCTCGAACGAGGGGAAGAAGTCGGCCTTCGGGACGGCGTAGTCCATCATGCTCGCCGTCGCGAGCTGGCCGCTCTCGTCGTAGGCGCCGTACTCCCAGAGCGCCTGCGCGATCCCCTGCGCGATGCCGCCGTGCACCTGGCCGTCGACGATCATCGGGTTGATCACCTTGCCGACGTCGTCGACAGCGATGTAGCGCTCGAGCTTGACTTCTCCCGTGTCGGGATCGATGTCGACCACCGCGATGTGCGTGCCGAACGGGAAGGTGCAGTTCGGCGGGTCGTAGTAGGTCGTGTCGTCGAGGAACGGCTCTTCGCCCTCGGGCAGGTCGTAGCCGAGCGCCGCGGCTCCGGCGATCTCCTGGATCGTCTTGGCGTTGTCCGGCGCGCCACGGACGAAGGCCTTGCCGTCCTCGAAGACGACGTCGTCGGCGTCCGCCTCGAGCATGTGCGCGGCGATCCGCCGTGCCTTCGCCTTGACCTTCTGGAGGCTGTTGTAGACCGCGACTGCACCGACGGCGGCGCTGCGGCTCGCGTAGGTGCCGTAGCCGAACGGCGTGTTCAGCGTGTCGCCGATCTCGACCGTGACGTCCTCGATCGGGATCCCGAGCTCGGTGGCGACGACCTGGGAGACGGTGGTCGCGTGCCCCTGGCCCTGCGGCTGCGTGCCGATCGTGACGGCGACCTTGCCGGTCAGGTGCACTCGCACCATTGCGCTCTCCCACATCGCGGCGCCCCAGCCCTCGCCGACCGTTCCGATCCAGGCCGACGGCGCGGCGCCGCAGATCTCGACGTAGGTCGAGAAGCCGATACCGCGGTAGCGGCCCTGCTTCCGCGCCTCGTCCTGCTCGCGGCGGAAGCCCTCGTAGTCGACGATCTCGAGCGCGCGGTCGAGCGCCTTCTCGTAGTCACCGGTGTCGTACTCGAGCCCCCTGAGGATCCCGACGGGGTCGTAGGGGAACGCATCGGACGGGATGAAGTTCTGGCGGCGCACGTCGACCGGATCGAGGTCGAGCTCCCGCGCGAACAGGTCGACTGCCCGCTCGACGACGTAGGTCGCCTCCGGCCGGCCGGCGCCCCGGTAGGCGTCGACCATGCCCGTGTTCGTGTAGACGCCGAGCACCTGGCAAGAGATGTTCGGGATCCGGTAGGCGCCGGAGAGCATCCGCCCGTAGAGCGTCGTCGGAATGCCCGGCGCGATCGTCGAGAGGACTCCGCCGAGGTTCGCGTAGGTCTTCACCTTGAGCGCGGTGATCGTGCCGTCGCGCTTCCCGCCGACCTCGACGTAGGCGACGTGGTCGCGGCCGTGCGTGGTCGCGGTGTAGTTCTCGCTCCTCGTCTCCTGCCACTTGACCGGCCGCCCGACCTTCTCGGCCAGAGCCGCCATCAGCACGTACTCGTGGTAGAGGAAGATCTTCGTCCCGAAGCCGCCGCCGACGTGAGGCGCGATGCAGCGCATCTTCGTCTCCGAGATCCCGAAGACGAACGCCGTCATCAGCAACCGCATGATGTGCGGGTCCTGCGAGGACATCCAGACCGTGTACTGGCCGGTCGCGGGCTCGTAGGTCGCGGCCGCGCCGCGCACCTCCATGGGGTTCGGGATCAGCCGCTGGTTGACGAGCCGCTCCTTGACGACGACCTCCGCCTCACCGAGCGCCCGATCGGTCGACTCCGCGTCCCCGACGGACCAGTCCATCACGATGTTGCCGGGCGCGTTCTCGTGGAGCTGGATCGCGCCGTCGGCGGCCGCTTCCTCGACGTCGACGACGACGTCTAGCGGCTCCCAGTCCACCTCGATCAGCTCGCGCGCGTCCTCGGCGGCGTACTTGCTCTCCGCCACGACCGCGGCGACGCCGGCGCCGGTGAACGTGACGCGATCGATCTCGAGCGCGCGCGGCGTGTTGACGAAGTTCTCGACGCCGCCGGCCTGCCAGGCGCACGGAAGCGCCGGCAGGTGCTCGAAGTCCTTGCCGGTGAAGACGCCGATGACGCCGGGCGCCGCCTCCGCCGCCGACGTGTCGATGCTCTTGATTCGGGCATGCGCGTACGGCGAGCGCAGGATCGCCACGTGCGCCATGCCCGGCAGCTTGAGGTCGTCGAGGTACTTCGCAGCGCCCGTAATCAGGCTCGGGTCCTCGACGCGCCTGACGGGCTCGCCGACAAGGTTCGTGGGTGCCTCTGCAGCGGTCGTCATCACGCCACCTCCGCGGCTTCATGGACAGCCCGAACGATGTTCTCGTAGCCCGTGCACCGGCACAGGTTCCCCTCGAGCGCGTGCCGGATCTCGTCGTCGCTCGGATGCGGGCTTGCGGCGAGCAGGTCGACCGTGGCCATGATCATCCCCGGAGTGCAATAGCCGCACTGCAGCCCGTGCTTCTCCCGGAAGGCCTCCTGCACGGCGTGGAGCGCTCCGTTCGAGGCCAGGCCCTCTATCGTCGTGACGGCCCTCCCATCGGCCTGGACCGCCAGCACGGTGCAGGACTTCACGGCTTTCCCGTCCAGGTGAACGGTGCAGGAACCGCACTGAGAGGTGTCGCAGGCGATCTTCGTGCCCGTCAGCCCCACCTGGTCGCGAATGAAGTCGACGAGCAGGGTTCGCGGCTCCAGCTCGGCGTCCCTGGGGACGCCGTTCACGGTCATCGCGACGTGCATCGGCCCTCCTTCGATCGTCGTCGGCGCTGGGGCGACTCTACGCTTCGACCTGGAGGTTTTCCACAGGGTTCGTGCGCCCCTATGCTTGCCGCCTCGCAAGCGATTCGAGGGGGAGCGAAATGCTGAAGCGATTCCGCCGCGCCGCGCTTTGCGCGGCGGCCCTGCTTTTGATTCTGACTGGAACGGCCGGCGCCGCGGCCTTCCAGCCCGGCTCTTCGGGGCTCGGTGACCCGTTCTTTCCGAATGCCGGGAACGGCGGCTACGACGTCTCGCACTACTCACTGACGCTGGGCTATGAGCCGGCGTCCAAGCAGCTCGCCGGCAGCGCCGTCATCACGGCGACAGCGACGCAGGATCTCTCACGGTTCGACCTCGATCTGCGCGGCTTCTCGATCTCGCGCCTCGATGTGAACGGCCAAGCAGCGACGTTCACGCGCGAGGGCGAGCAGGAGCTCGTGGTCACGCCCAGTGCCGGACTTCCCTCGGGGAGCCAATTCACGGTCACGATCGACTACGCGGGAACGCCGCCGGTGATCACGGATCCGGACGAGTCGATCGAGGGCTGGGTGCCGACCGACGACGGTGCGTTCGTCGTCGGCGAGCCGCAGGGCTCGCCCGGCTGGTACCCGTCGAACGACAACCCGCGCGACAAGGCGACGTTCGACTTCAGCGTCACGGTGCCCGAGGGCCTGACCGCGCTGGCGAACGGCGTGCTCGTCTCGCACGCGACGAGCGGAGGCAAGACGACGTGGGTCTGGAGCGAGACCGATCCGATGGCGCCGTACCTCGCCACGTCGACGCTTGGGGTCTTCGACCTGACGATCTCGAAGGTCGGGAACATCCCGTCCTACGTCGCCGTCGACCCGAAGCTCTCGAAGGGCAACGTCCTGCGCAAGCTGCCCGCGATCATCCACTTCTACAGCTCGATCTACGGGCCGTATCCGTTCAACGCGGTCGGCTCGATCGTCGACAACGCGCCCCAGGTGGGGTACGCGCTGGAGACCCAGACGAAGCCGGTCTATGACTCGATGCCCGACGAGGCGACGCTGGCCCACGAGCTTTCGCACCAGTGGTACGGCGACTCCATCACACTGACGCAGTGGCCCGACATCTGGCTGCATGAGGGCTTCGCGACGTGGTCGGAGTGGATCTGGAGCGAGCATTCGGGCGGCAGGACGGCCCAGAAGTACTTCGATCAGCTCTACAAGACGCCCGCGGACAACACGGCCTTCTGGACCCCGCCGCCGGCGGATCCAGGCTCGCCTGTCTTCATGTTCAACGGAACGATCTACTACCGCGGCGGCATGACGCTCCAGGCCCTGCGCCAGAAGGTCGGCGACTTCGCGTTCTTCCAGATCATGCGCGGGTGGGCGACCCAGAACCGCTACGGCAACGTGACGACGCCGCAGTTCATCGCCCTCGCCGAGCAGGTCTCGGGGATGCAGCTCGATCACTTCTTCGACGTGTGGCTCTACCAACCGGAGAAGCCGACGTCTTGGTAGTCGCGGAGCTACTGTTCAGGCAAGGAGGTGAGCGCCGCATGTGCCACTCGTCCAAGTGGGAGTACTGGGACTTTCTGAGAGAGCGAGAGCAGCGCGAAGACGAGGCGCGCCGCAGCGTCGAGGTCGTCGACGAGCGCGACGTCCCCGAGCCGAAGATCGAGGCCGATCCGGAGCCTGAGCCCGAGCGCGAGCTCGTCAGCGTCTGAAGCCTGTTGAGTCGGCGGGCCGTCACGGCCCGCCGACTCAAACCTAGAAACTCTTTACGAAAGCTTGACGCTTTCCGCTCAACCCGCGTGGCGCTTTGGCCGTTTAACCACGTACGGTGTTCGGTGCCTTTCCCCAGTCGGCCTACGTGCCCTGTTCCGAGTGCGGCGCGTCCGTCGAGCGCACGGCGCTCGCGACCCACATCTGTGACGCCGAGCGGCTGCTCGACTTCCGGCTCTCGCAGCTTCGCGAGGAGATCGCCGCGTTCGACCTCCAGCTCTCCGCGTGGCTCGCGTCGGCGCACGGACGCTTCGCGGCCTGGGTCGCCGAGCGCGACCGGCGGGCAGGCCTCGCCGGCCCACCCGCCTAGCCGTTCGGTCGTCCTCCCCTACTGATCTAGGCGCTGGCCCTCGAGGACCTCGCCGCGCCAGGCGCCGGTCTCGATGCCCCCGCTCTCGACGAGCTCCTTGAAGCGCTCGAGGTCGGACTTGACGCCGTAGGTGTCCACGCCGACCTTGTCGGCGGCCGACTCGAGGAAGCCCTCCGGCTCCCAGGTCATGGTGACCTCGACCTTCGTGCGGTTCCCGTCGACTTGCTGGAAGCGCACCTCGCCGGCGTTTGGCTTGCCGTCGATCGAGCGCCAGGCGATCACGTTGTCCGGCTCCTGCCTGGTGATCTCGGCGTTCCACTCCTCATGCTCGCCGCCGATCTCGGCAACCCAACGCAGGTGCGTGTCGTCGATCTGCCTGACCGACTCGACGTTCTCCATGAACTTCGGGAACTCCTCGAACTGCGTCCACTGGTTGTACGCGGTCGAGACCGGAACCTTGACCTCGATCGCCTCCTTGACTTCAGCCATCAGTGACCCCTTTCGGTTGAGTTCGTTTTCCCTACCCGGATTCAAGTTGCCCTAACAAGATCGCGATACGTTTCATGTGATGCGTCGTGCGATGCTCGTTGCGCTCGTCGCTGCGGGCGTCCTCGCCAACCCCGCGGGCGCCTCCACGTGGCTGCAGTTCGGGCTCGTGGACACGCAGGAGGCCCTCGGCGGCCAGGCGCGCTTCGGGAGCACTCTCGGCGCGCTCCGCCCCCAAGTCGTCCGGATCATGCTCGGCTGGGGCGGGCCGTACGGCGTCGCCCGCGACCGGCGGCCGGCCGATGGCGCGAACCCCGCCGATCCGGCCTACGACTGGGGGCTCTACGACCGAGCGGTGCAGACGGCGGCAGCTCGGGGCGTCCGCGTCCTCTTCACGATCTACGCGACGCCGTGGTGGGCGAACGGCAAGACCCCGAATGCCGCCCCGCAGAACTTCCAGCGGCTGCAGGAGTTCGCGTACGCGGCCGCGTCCCGGTACAGCGGCACCTACCGGCGCGCGGACGGAGTCGTCCTGCCGCGCGTCTCACTCTGGACGGCGTGGAACGAGCCGAACATCCCGCTCGGGCTGAAGCTGCAGTGGCGTCGGATCCACAAGCGCTGGGTGATCCAGAGCGCACGCGACTACGCGCGGATCTGCAACGCGGTCTACGACGGCGTTCATCTGACGCTGCTGCGCGGCGAGCAGGTGGCGTGCGGCGTGACGACCGCGCGCGGGAACAATGCCCCGGCGTCGCGGCGGCCGTCAGTGGCGCCGATTGGCTTTCTGCAGGCTGCGAAGGCGGCCGGCATGCGCAACTTCGACGCGTATGCGCATCACCCCTACTCCGGGGACCCGAAGTTCGAGCCCGGCGCGAAGCCGAGGAACAAGCGGGCGATCACGCTCGGGAACATTCAGAAGCTGATCCGCGAGGTGACGCGGCTGTACGGACCGAAGCCGATCTGGATCACCGAGTACGCCTACGAGACGAGCCCGCCTGACCACGTCTTCGGGGTCGCGTGGGGCACGCAGGCGTTCTACATGCGCGACGCGTACGGGATCGCGCGGCGCAATCCGCGCATCGAGATGCTGCTCTGGTTCCTCGCGCGTGACGAGGTGAGGGCGAGCGGTTGGCAGTCAGGGCTCGTCTCGGCGGGTGGGCGGCGGAAGCCGTCGTTCTACGAGTTCCAGGAGCTCGCCAAGGTGGCGCGGAAGCATCAACTGACGGTGATGCGAAGCGTTCGGCGGGCCCGAGTCCCCGGGCTGCGGGATCTTCTGCGCGAGGCGGTCGCCTCCGGGATCGATCGGAGCTTGCTGCCACTCGGGCCCACGCTCGGCGCGCCGTAGCGCGGGGCCGGTCTCACAGAAGTCCTCGTGGTTGCGTTGGTATGGGCGTGGCCGGCGGCAAGCCTTATCGCCTGATCGGACCTGACGGCGCCGAGTACCTGTCCTCCGTGCCGGGCGAGCTCGGCGGCCATCGGCGGAATCGGATCTACGGACGGCTCGACTGCCCGTCGGCGCTGCGTTGGCTTGCCAAGGGCCACCTCGTGCGCCACCGAGTGTTCTTTGCGGACGAGGAGACGGCGATCGCCGCCGGCTACCGGCCCTGCGCGGTGTGTCTGCCCGAGCGCTACCGGGCGTGGAAGGAGTCGCGCTAGTCGGTGCATCGCCGCGGTGGCGGGCCGGGGATAGTCCCTCCGTTCAGCGCGCAGGGAGCTCGACGACCTGCTGCGTGAGGCCGCCGTCGAGGAGATAGCTCGCACCGGTCGCGTACCCAGCCTCGTCCGAGACGAGCCAGGCGACGAGCGCGGCGACCTCCTCCGGGCGCCCCGGCCGCTGGAGCGGGATCTCGCGGCGCAGGTCGTCGGCTTCGACGTTCCGCTCGGTGGCGATCGCCCCCGGCGCCACCGACACGACCCGCACAGAGGGAGCCAGCTCCAGCGCAAGCGCGCGGGTGATCATCCCGAGCGCCGCCTTCGCGGGGGCGTACAGCGCGAAGCCCGGCCGGGGAACGTGCTCGTGCACCGACGTGATGTTCACGATCACGCCGCCATCGGCCCCCATGACCCGCGCCGCTTCCTGCGATGCCAAGAACGCGCCGCGCACATCAACCGAGAAGATCGTGTCGAAGTCCTCGGCCGTGAGCTCGAGGGCAGGCTTCGAGAGCGTTACGCCGGCGTTGTTGACGAGCACGTCGAGCCGCCCGAAGGCCGCGGCGGTCTCCCGCACCAGCCGCACGGGCACGTCCGGATCGGAGATGTCCCCCGAAACGTGGTGGACACGTCCACGCTCGGCCAGCCGGCGAAACGTCTCATCATCGGGATCGCGCGTCGCGAAGCCGAGCGCGTAGCCGTCCGCGACCAGGCGCTCGGCGATCGCGAGCCCGATACCAGTGTTCGCGCCGGTGACGAGCGCGACGCGGTCGGCGTTCCCCAGCTAGCTCATCTCCCGACGCTGACGCGACGCGATTGCAGCAAGCTCGGACTGCTCGAGCAGCGCCTCGGGGATCGCGACCACCCGACAAGGGGTCGCCGCCCGCAGCGTCGATGAGCGAAGGCCACCCTCGAGTGAAGCCCGCACGCCGAGGATCGCGCCGGGGCCGACCTCGGCCACAACGTCTCCGTCGACCTCGACGTCGAGCATGCCGTCGAGCACGAGGTAGAGCTCTGTGCCAGGCTCGTCCTGCTCGACCAGCCTCTCTCCCTCCTTCAACTCGCGGCGCTCGAGGCCCTTCGGTTGGGACATCACCAGTCGTGACAGCTCGCGCTCGAGCTCCGACTCCGCGGCCGCAATCAGCGCCGGCGAGTCCTCACCGCCCCACGGCATGTTCGGCCCGAACGACTCGCGCCACCAGCGCTCGAAGTCGATCGTCCCACTCTTCTCGACGAGCTTGCCCTCATCGTCGTAGATCCAGTGGCGCGGGAAAGGGCTCGCTCCTGCGAGTGTGTACTTCGCCGTTCCGTCGGCGTAGACGATCAGCTGCAGCGTCGTCCAGGCCGATGCCGATGCAAGCTGGAAGAACGGCTTCCCGCTGACCCGTCGCGGGGCCGGAAGCCCCATTCGCCCGCCCGCGCTCTGCACGAACTTGACCCAGTCGGGCCCGCGCTCTGGCTCCTGCTGGATCAGCGGGTACTTGACGCCCGCGAAGGAGAGTCGTCTTCGGCCCGAGCTTGACCCGGGTGGAGCCGACGAGCGCACCGCCCGAGTAGCCCGCGTCGACGATCTTGCCTTCGTCCACCTCGATCCAGGCGCGCAGCTGGTTCGCCTCCCGGAACCGGTCGGCGTCGCGCAGCGCCTCGAGGTCACCCTCGCCGAGCCGATCCGGCGGCGGGTCGTCGTAGTGCGTGACCCCCAGCTCGAAGGGGAGCTTCGGCATGCCTTCGATCGCCTCCGAGGGGATCCATGTAACAGATGTGACGGATTTCTCGATCCTCATACCCACTCTCCTCATCGAATTCAAAGAATCCTTACCGGGTCTGGGCATTCACTTCAAACGGCAGGGGTATCCCTCACGCAAGAAACATCGGTAAATCGATGTAAGGGGGAAACCAGCTCATGAGAAAGGTGCAAGTCCTTCTGGTCGCAGGTGCCGCATCGGCGCTTACCGCCCTGGTCACGCTCGTCGGCATGGCCGGCGCGGAGGCCAATGTCGTGCCCGCGAACACCGAGGCGCCCACGGTTGTCGGGACGGCCTCGGACGGCGTGCTCGTCGTCGCCAAGGACGGCGAGTGGTCGGGGACGAACCCGATGACCTTTACGTACCAGTGGCTGCGGTGTGACGGCAACGGCGCCAACTGCGCGACGATCGCCGGCGCCACCGCCCAGACCTACCGCGTCGTAACGGCAGACGTTGACCATCGCCTGAAGGTCAGCGTGACGGCCCGGAACGTCACCGGCACGGCGAGTGCGACCTCACGCGGTTCGGCTGCGGTCGCCCGTCCCGCCGGCGCAACCCGCCTGGCGGACGGCCGGTACTCGATTCCGGCAACGAGCGTGCAACTGCCTGAACGGCTCGTGATCTCGGGCGTCGAATTCGCCCCGAGAGTTCTCAACTCGCGACAGTCGTTCACCGGACGCTTCCGCGTGACGGACACGCGCGGGTACGTCGTCCGTGACGCGATCGTCCTCGTGACCGGCGTGCCGCTCGGCTGGATCCTCCAGCCGCAGGAAGTGAAGACGAACGTCGACGGCCTCGTGACCCTGCAGCTTCAGCCGACGACGCGCCTGCGTCTCGTGCGCGGCGGCTCGATGGTCATGTTCCTCCGCGCCCGCAAGGACGGGGACAGCATCCTTGCCGGCATCTCGAGCCGGCGCCTCGTCCGCGTGCGGACTGCGTCTCCTAGTTAGCCGATTGGCGGCGGCGGCGGGACTACTTCTCGTCGCCGTCGCCGCTTCGGCGGCGCCAGAACCAGAGCGCACCGCCTGCGGCTGCCAGCCCTGAGGCGGCTGCAGCGGCGACGCGCTTGCCAGAGCCCGAGTCGTCCCGCGTGAGCCCCTGCTTGGCCTTTCTCCTAGCCTGCGCCTTGCCGAGCGTCCAGACGCTCCAGCCGAGAATCGCGTTTCGTCTGTTGATGATGGACATGGCGGGAGGTTACTGGCCGATCTTCGGCAGCGGGGGCGGAGGCGGAAGCGGCGGAGGCGGCGGGAGCACCGGAAGCGGCGGGAGCGCCGGAGGCGGCGGCACCGGCGGCAGTTCCACCGGCAGCGGCGGAGGAGGCGGGATCGTCACCGCAGGCGGGCTCGGGATCGGTAGCTGGTTGACCACCTGTTGGGCAGTGTCGGCCACCGTCGGAGCCGGCTGCGGTGCAGCGGCCGGCTGCACGGCGGGCCCGGGAGCTGGAGGCGCAGCGCCGCTGGTCGGCGAATCGGCCTCGCTCTTCGCCGGCGCCGGGGTGACGGTCGGCGCAGCCTGGCCCCCGTCGCGTTTCCCCTTCGTCGATGCGCGCGGCGCGACGGCCCTCTGCGTCTCGGTCGTCCTGGCCGCTTTCCTCGCCTGAGCACGGCGAGTCGGCTTCGCCCCGGCTGAAGCCTGCGCAGAGTGCTGCTGGACCTTCGCCTGCGGTGTCCGTACAGGCTGACTCGCCGCAGAGCCTCCGACCACCTCGTGGCCGACACCACCGGCGACCACGCCCGCTGCAACGACGGCCGCGGCCTTCGCGGCCACGCCCGACCCCACGGCGGCGCCGCCGGTAACGGAGCCGCCTCCACCGAGGAAGCCGGTGAGCGACGGAGGCAGCTGGACGGTGCCGAGGCGCTTGATCGCGGCGCGGCGCGCGCGCTGCTTGCGCTCCAGCGCGGAGCACTCGGCGCATTCGCGCAGGTGGGCGCGCAGAGCACGCTGCTCCGGGCCGGAGAGCCGTCCGTCGATGCGCCTGATGAGCGACGCCTCGGCTTCGCCGCAGGTCAGCGCTCCCTCGAGCTGCTCGCGGAGCGCCCGGCGCGCGCGGAAGAGGAGCGTCTCGACGGCGGAGTCGGACACGTCGAGGATCTGGCCGATCTCGGCGTAGGTGCGGCCCTCGAGCTCGCGCATGACGACGGCCGAGCGCTGGTTGAAGCTGAGTGCGCCGAGGGCAGTCCTGATCTCGTCCGCAGTTGGAATCGTCTCGTCGAGCGGCGGCGCGGCAGCCCGGTCGTCCAGCTCGACAAGCTTCGGGCGGCGGGCGGAGGCGCGGAAGCGCTGCCGGCACTCGTTGTGGGCGATCTTGAGCAGCCAGTTGCGGGGCTTCTGCGGCTTCTCGCCGCCGATGAACGCCCGGTAGGCGCTCAGGAAGGTCGCCTGGGTCGCGTCCTCGGCGTCGGCCTGGTTCCGCATGACGGCCAGGAGGTAGCGATAGACCTCGTGCACGTGGCCTCGGTAGAGGCGCTCGAACGCACGGTCTCTCGTCGCCGCAGGAGTGAATAGCGCGCTGATGTTGCGCTTGTTCCCGGGCATCCTTCGCGTCAAACGAGCCGCTTAGGCGGTCGCTGTCGCCCGCTTTCTGTTCGGCAGGTGGATTGCGCGGCCGAGCGCGACCAGGCCGGCTTCCTTGACGGCCTCCGACAGGGTCGGGTGCGCCGCCATTCCGTCGGCCACCGTCTCCACCGTGGCTTCCGCATCGAGCGCGACGACGCCGGCCTCGATCAGGTCGGTCACATGCGGTCCGACCATCACGATCCCGAGGAGCTCGCCGTAGCGGCTCTCGTGGATCGACTTGACCCAGCCGACGGTCTCGTTCTGCATCACCGCGCGCGCGTTCGCGACCCACGGGAAGATCCCGACCTCGACGTCGTCCCCGTACTGCTCGCGCGCCTCGGCCTCGGTCAGGCCGACGCTAGCGATCTCGGGATCCGTGTAGATCGGGCGGGGGACTCCGCGGTTGTCGACGACAGCCTCGTGGCCCATCGCATTTTCGGCCGCGACTTCGCCCTCGCGGAAGGCGGTGTGCGCCAGTTGCCAGTAGCCCGCGCAGTCGCCCACGGCGTAGATGTGGTCGACCGTCGTCCGGCGATGCTCGTCGGCGGCGATGCCCGTGCGCTTGTCGAACTCGACGCCGATCTCCTCGAGGCCGAGGTTCTCGACCAGCGGGCCGCGGCCGACGGAGACCAGCATCAGGTCGGCCTCGGTGGTCTCACCGTCGCCGAAGTGGACGGTCAGCGCCGAGCCTGAGTCCTCGACCTTCGTGCACTGCTTCTCGAGGTGCAGGGTGATGCCGCGCTTCTGGAACTGCTTGGCAAGCTCCGCGGAGGCCGCGTCGTCCTCCACCGGAATCAGCTTCGGGAGCATCTCGATGATCGTCACCTCGGAGCCGAAGCGCTTGAAGATCGACGCGAACTCGCAGCCGATGATCCCGCCGCCGAGGACGACCAGGCGCCTCGGCACCTGCTCCTGCGCGAGCAGGCGTTCCGAGTCGACGCAGCGCGGCGAATCGAGGCCCTCGATGGGCGGCATGAGCGGGAAGCTGCCGGTGGCGATGATCGCCTGCTTGAAGGTGACGTCCTCGCCGCCCTCGACCGCGATCGTGTTCGCGTCCTTGAAGCGGCCCGCGCCCTTGACCCACTCGACGCCGTTCGCCTTGAAGAGCGAGGCGACGCCGCCCGTCATCTGCTTGACGACGCCGGCCTTCCACTCGTTTGCGGTCGCGAAGTCGAGGTTCGGGGCGCCGACCTGGACGCCGAGCTTGGCGAAGGTCTCCTCGGCCTCCTTCATCGCGAAGGCGGTCTGCACCCACGCCTTGGTGGGGATACAGCCGATGCGGAGGCAGGTGCCGCCGAGCTCGGCCTCCTTCTCGATGCAGGCGGCCTTGGCGCCGAGCTGCGCGGCGCGGATCGCTGCGGTGTAGCCGCCCGGGCCCCCGCCGAGGACGGCAACGTCACATTCCATCGGTCTCTCGCTCCCTTGGTCGCAGTTTCGGCTCGACGTTACAGGTTCAGGCGCATCGTCCAGGAGTGGTCGGTCTGCTCGACCTTCTGGAAGCCCTGCTTCTCGAAGACGTGCATGGCCGGGCTGTCTGCGGCGACGCTCAGGCTCAGGGCGCCGTAGCCCTGCTCGCGCGCCCACTCGACGAGCGCTTCGAGCAGCTCAGAGCCGATGCCACGGCCCCGCCGGCTCGGCACGACCGCCATGGAGACCTCCGGGATCTGTTCGTCGACGAACCCGAACCCAGGCTCCTCCCGGCCGAAGAGGCGGAACCAGGCCGCTCCGATCGGGAAGCCACCTTCGAGGGCGATGACGGCAGAGTCTCCGCGTCTCCCCCAACCGGACACGTAGCGCCAGAGCGACGCATCCTCGATCTCCTCGCCCGAGCGCCAGTAGTAGGCGTGCCGCAGCATGTCGCGCAGGAAGCGGACGTCCTGACGATTGCCGCGCCTAATCACGGCGGAGCTGCTCCACGAGCTGCACACGGTTGCCGTCCGGATCGAAGACGTCCAGGAGCCGTACCTCGTTGTGGATCTCGAGCACGGTGCCGACGTCCACGTCCTCGGCGCGAAGACGCTCGGCTTCCGCCTTGGCGTCGTCGACGTCGATCGTCGCCACGCCGGCCTCCTCGGGCTCGCCCTCTGCCAGCGCGATCTGCATGGAGCCGCGCTCGAGCTTCGCCCAGCGGCCGGGCTCGTCGAGGTACGTCTCGGTGAAGCCGAGCTTTCCGGTGTAGAAGCCGCGAGCCGCATCGAGGTCGCGAACCTGGTACCAGACCCGCACGCCGCGAAATTAGAGCGCCAGCCCCGGCTCTTCCAGGTACGCCCGCACGGTGCCGAGGAACTCCGCGGCCACCGAGCCGTCCACCGCGCGATGATCGGCGGTCAGCGTCAGGCTCATCATCGGCTTGATGTCGAACTCGCCGTCGACGACGACGGGCGTCTCCTCGATCGCGCCGACTGCGAGGATCGCCACCTGCGGCGGGTTGAGCACGGCGATGAACTGCTCGATCCCGTACATGCCCAGGTTGGACACGGTGAACGTGCCGTCTTCGAGATCCTGCTGCTGGAGCTTGGCGCTTCGCGCGCGCTCGACGAGATCGGCGCGGGCAGCGGCGATCTCGGCAAGCGTCAAGCGGTCGGCGCCGCGGATCACCGGGACAAGGAGGCCGCGATCCGTCGCGACGGCCATCCCGACGTTGGCTGTCGGGAAGCGCGTGATCGCCTCGTCCTCGTAGTGCGCGTTGACGGCGGGGTGCCGGAGGAGGGCCGCGGCGGAGGCCTTCGTGATCAGATCCGAGACGGTCGGCTTCGTCTCCCCTTCGCGCGCGAGCTCCACGAGGCGCTCACGGAGCTCCTGAGCCCTCGTCATGTCCGCCGACATGGAGATCTGGAAGACCGGCGCCTCCCAGGCCTTCGTCAGCCGGCGCGCGATCGTCTTGCGGATCGAGCTCAGCTGCTCGGTCTCGGCCTCGCCGACTACAGCGGCCGGGGCCGCAGTCGGCCTGGGCGCTGCCTCCGCGCGCTCGACGTCCTCGGCGACGATTCGGCCCTCGGGCCCCGTGCCACGGAGCTGGGCGAGGTCGATGCCGCGCTCTCTCGCGATCCGGCGGGCAAGCGGTGACGCTTTCACGCGGCCGTCCGTGGTCGCGGGCTGCAACTCGGCGGGCGCGGTCTCCACCACTGCCTCGGCCTCGCGGCCTCGTTCGCGTTCCTCATCGCGGGCGGGCGCTCGGGAGCCCTCCTCCTGCGGCTCCTCGTCGACCTGGGGCTCGGCCTCCGGCTCGCCCTCGGGCACGTCCTCGCCCTCTTGGCCGATGACTGCGACGGTCTGGCCGACCGGCACCTCGCCTTCCTGGACGGCGATCTTCAGGAGAACGCCCGACGCGTCGGCCTCCACCTCCTGGGTCACCTTCTCGGTGTCGACCTCGTACAGCGGCTCGCCCTTCTCGACGCGGTCTCCTTCCTGCTTCAGCCAGCGGACGACGGTGCCGGACTCCATCCCCTGGCCGAGCCGCGGCAGCTTGATCTCAGTTGCCATCCCGACCGACGGTTCGAAGGATGGCCTGGAGGACGTCGTCGGCGTGCGGGACGACCCATTCCTCCATCACGGGCGCGAACGGCAGCGGCGTGAACTTGGCGCCCACGCGCTCGACCGGCGCGTCGAGCCAGTCGAACGCCTGATGCTGGACGACCGCAGCGACCTCCGCGCCGAATCCCATGCGCGTGACCGCCTCGTGGGCGACTACGCAGCGGTTCGTCTTCTTGACGGACTCGACGATCGTCGCCTCGTCGAGCGGCTGCAGCGTGCGCGGGTCGACGACCTCGACCGAGACCCCCTGCTCCTCCCCCTGCTCGGCGGCGGCGAGCGCCTCGTGGACGAGCCGTCCGGTCGCGACGACGGTCACATCCTCGCCTTCGCGCTGCACACGTGCCTCGCCTAGCGGGATCGGCTCGAGCTCGTCGGGAACGCCCTCCTTGATCCCGTACAGCGTGCGGTGCTCGAAGAAGATCACGGGGTTGTCGTCGTAGATCGCGCTGTAGAGGAGGCCGCGGACGTCCGTCGGAGTGGACGCAAATACGACCTTGAGCCCCGGAATGTGGACGAACCACGCCTCCAGCTGCTGCGCGTGCTGGGCGCCGGGCGACCAGCCGGCGCCGCCCTGCGTCCGGATCGTGAGCGGCACCTTGAGCTGCCCGCCGGACATGTAGCGGTGCTTGGCCGCCTGGTTCACGATCTGCTCGGCGCCGAGGGTCAGGAAGTCCTCGTACATGATCTCGACCACGGGCCGCATGCCCTGCATCGCGGCGCCGATCCCGGTGCCGACGATGGCCGCTTCGGAGATCGGCGTGTTGCGGACGCGCTCGGGCCCGAACTCGTCGAGCATCCCCTGGGTGACGCCCATCGAACCGCCCATCTCGGCGATGTCCTCGCCCATGATGAAGACATCCTCGTCCTGCCGCATTGCGGTCGAGAGCGCGTCGCGGACCGCTTCGCGGTAGCTCAGCTCAGGCATACACGTTCTTCAAAGCGTCCTCGGGCTTCGGGTCGGTGCCGTTCTTGGCGAACTCGACCGCGCCCTCCACGAGCTCCGTGACCTCGCGGTCGAGCTCCTCGAACTCGTCGTCCGGGATGTCAAGGGCGGCGCGGAGCTTGTCGACCGGGTCCTGCGTCTCGCGCAGCTCCTTCAGCTCGTCCTTCGGCCGGTAGACCTGCGGATCGCCGATGTAGTGGCCGGTGAGCCGGTAGGTCTCGGCCAGCAGGAAGACAGGCCCGCGACCCGAGCGTGCGTGCTCGACCGCCTTGGAGGCCTTCTCGTAAACCTTGCCGACGTCCTGTCCGTCGACCGTCATCGACTCCATCCCGTAAGCGACTGCACGCTTGGTCAGATCCTTGATCGGCATGTGCTGGCTCGCGGGAGTGGACTCCGCCCAGTGGTTGTCCTCGCAGACGAACACCGCCGGCACTTGCCAGAGCTGGGCGAGGTTCAGCGACTCGTGGACGGTTCCGATGTTCGTCGCGCCGTCGCCGAAGAAGGCGACCGCGACACGCGGCTCATCGCGAAACTTGAAGGCCAGGGCAGCGCCGACGGTCGCCGGCAGGCCCCCGCCGACGACGGCGTTCGCGCCCAGATTCCCGCGCTCGATGTCGTACAGGTGCATGGAACCGCCGTAGCCGTGCGAACAGCCCTCGAGCTTCCCGTACAGCTCCGCCATCAGCTCGTTCGGGTGCGTCCCCTTGGCGAGTGCGTGACCGTGCGCGCGGTGCGTCGAGGCGATCACGTCGCCCTCTTCGAGCGCGCGGCAGACGCCGACTGCAACCGCCTCCTGACCGATCGCGACATGGAGGAAGCCCGGAAGCTCGCCGGCTCGGAATCGCTCCTCCACTTTCTCTTCGAAGCGGCGGATGAGCAGCATCTCGCGGAAGAACTCCCGCAGGAGCTCAGGCGAGGCCGTCCCCTTTTTCTCGACCTTTGCCATCGGCGTTCAGTCTATGCTCGGGCTCATGCGTGTCGCCGACCAGTTCCGCGACCTCGAGTCGCGTCTGCCGGCGGACTGGGCGGACGCCCAGCTCGTTTTCACGGTCGACGATGTCCGGCAGTGCGAGCGGGCCGCTGCGTTGCTTGCGCCGCTCGGGCCGGGCCGCAGAGGCAATCAAATTCGCCTCGTCGTCTCGCGGCGTGAAGGGCGCCTCGACCTCCTCCGCCGACTGCTCGCCCGGCTCGACCGGGAGCGGCTTCGGGGGAAGCTGGAGGTGGTCACCTTCTCGCAGACGACGCCTGAGGTTCGCGAGGACGCGCGGGCGGCGTGGCCGCCGCTCGAGGACGCGTGGCTGTCGGCCGTCGCAGCCCTGCCGTCCGACTGGAGCGACGTCTACGGCGAGGTGGAGGTCGCGTCGAGCGACTTCCTCGAGCCGGGCGCACTCCGGCTAGCCCCGTTGAACCCGTCGCGGCCGGACCGCGGTCTCGCGTTTCGCTTTCGGGTCGCTCGGACGTTCGGCTACGGCGCCTCGCCGGACATGACCCGGCGCTGCATGGAGCGGCTCGATGAGGAAGGGATCACGGGCCGCCTGCGGATTCTCTGGGCACTCTCCGACACGAAGCCGGTGGCGACGCAGGGGCCGGTCTGGTATGCCGGAGGCGGGCCGGTATGAGCGCCGAGCCGGTCTCGTGGCTAGTGATCGAGCGTGGCTGGACTGTCGTGGCGGCTGATGGAACCGAGGTCGGGAAGGTCGACGAGGTGGTCGGCGCCCCCGAGGAGGACATCTTCAACGGCCTCGCGATCTCGACCGGCCTGCTCGGCGCGCCGAAATACGTCCCGGCCGAGCGCGTGGGTGAGATCGATGAGGGAAGAGTCCACCTCGAGCTCTCGCCCGCAGAGGTCGACGGGCTGGGCCAGTACACGCGGCCGGCCGAGTCGGAGGAGTTCCGGGCTTAGGCTCGGCGCCGCCGAGGGCGCGGCCCGGCGCGGCGTCACACTTTTGGCGCGAACCCGCGAGCGTTTCGTGCGTTTCTCACCACTACGATTGCGGTGGGGAGGAGGCAGGGCGAACCGAATCTAAGGGACCGCCCGCCGAGCGGCGAAGCAGCACCCGGGGCCGCCTCATCGCAGCCCTCAGCCGATGATCTCGCCGAGCTCCTGTGCCAGGGATTCCGCGCCGGCCTTGTCGGCGGCGATCACCAAACACGTGTCGTCGCCGGCAAGCGTTCCGACGACGAGCGGATGTTCGATCCGGTCGAGCGCCCGCGCGATCGCCGGCGCCGAGCCGAGCTCGGACTGCACGACCACGATGTTCTGCGCGGCGACCGCCTGGCGGCCGAACTGCGAGAGCACCGCGGTGAGCGCCTCGCGCGGATTCGCACGACGCCCGTCATGCGCGAGCACGTACCGTGGACGTCCGAGCTGGTCGTGCGTCTTCTCGAGACCGAGCTCACGGATGTCGCGCGAGACGGTCGCCTGCGTCGCGAGACACCCCTCGGTAGCCAAGGCTGCGAGCAGGTCGTGCTGCGTCCCGATGCGCCGGCGAGAGACGAGGCTCGCGATCAGGCGCTGCCGTTCGCCCTTCCCGAACGGACGCGCATCCGACTGCATGTGCGCAGAATAGGTTTCCGGGATCGCCGCGCGCGGTAAGTTTCCCCCGTGCTTCGGAAGCTGCTCTGGATCGCGATGTCCTCCGTCGCCGTGCTGGTCGCTCGCAAGGCCGCCGAGCGCGCCTACCGGGTTGCCACGGGCGAGGACCCGCCGGTACGTCGGTGAACAAGGGGGATCAACTCGTCGACCGCGCGGCCGACCGGCTTCGCGACCTCGCCGACCGAGCCGCCGCCGAGGGCGGGGTGGCGGCGAAGCTCGCTGAGTCGCTGGCCGAGGACGCAGCCTTCCTGCGCAACCTGAAGCCGAGCCTGATCAAGGCCCGAGCCAAGGGAGAAGCGCCGACCGACCGGCCTGCCGGAAGCTCAGCTCCGGCGCGGCCGCTGCTGCCACAGCCGCCGACGACGCAGGCTGAGGGTCCGAATCCGTTGCTGGTGGTCGGCGCCGCGCTCGTCATCGGGATCGCCCTGGCCAAGCTGATCGACTGGAGAAGCCATGCCCATCCCAGAGACTGAGTCGCAGGGGCTCGGCACGAGCGCGAAGCTCGTCGCCGAGAAGGCGAGCTCGATCGCGCGGCTGGAGCTCGAGCTTGCGTCGCTGGAGCTCAAGAAGAAGGTCGCAGCGCTCGGCCTCGGTATCGGACTCGCAGCGGGAGCCGCAGTCGTGCTCTTCTATGCGATCGGGTTCATCTTCGCGACCATCGCGGCGGGGCTCGCGGAGGTCCTCCCCACCTGGCTCGCATTGCTGATCGTCGGCATCGCGCTGCTCCTGATCGCCGGAGTCCTGGGCCTCCTCGCGGCACGCTGGTTCCAGCGAGGGACGCCTCCGGTCCCGAAGCAGGCGATCGACGAGGCTAAGCTCACGACCCAGGCGTTGAAGAGCGATGGCAACCGCTAACAACCGCACAACCGAGGATGTCCGGCGCGAGCTCGAGTCCGAGCGCGAGGGCCTGGCGCAGGCTGTCGATTCGCTTCGCGCCGGGGTCAAGGACGCGACGGACGTCGGCGCGAGGCTCCGAGGTAACCTGCCCGCCTTCACCGCCGGAGCACTCGGGCTTGGCTTCGTGCTCGCCGGCGGGGTCGGCGCGACTATGCGCTTCCTTGCGCGGCGCAGCCGCGAAGGCAAGGAGAAGGTCCGTTTCGGCCGTTTCTCCTTCGTCGACCGCGAGTAGCTCGGCTCTGAGATCGATTGCCGGGCCGGCCACGCCGCAGGCGGAATAGCCGCGGGCCTCGTGATGCCGGCCCGGCAATCGGGATAGCGACCTACGTCACTCGGAAGCCGCCACGCATCCGTGTGGCATGGGGGTCGCAGATGAACCGGTAGCGGCCGCGACGCAGCGTCAGCGTCCACGTCTTCGTGCCGCGAAAACCGACCGCGGTGCGCTTGTTCACGCCTGGGCCGATCAAGTGGAAGTTGTGCATCGCCGAGCGGTCGCGCACGACGATCTTGTAGCGGCCTCGCCGCAGCGCCGTCACGCGACGGCCGCTCGCCGTGCGCAGCGAGATCGTCGCCGATGGGCCGACCGTCGCCCTCAGCGTCTGAATCTTCGGCGGCGGTGGTGGTGGCGGAGGCGGCGGCGGTGGCGGGCCACCGCCGACGGTGAAGCTTCCGCGCATCGACGTGAAGTGCGGGTCGCACACGAAGCGGTACTGCTGCTTGTCCTGGAACGTCACCGTCCAGGTCTCGGTGCCCACGAACCCCACGGTCGTGGACATGTCCACGCCGGGGCCGGTGAGGTGGAAGTTGTGCATCGATGACTGGTCGCGGACTTCGATCGTGTAGGTGCCTGCGGGGATATCCCGCACGGTGGAACCGGTCTCAGTCGTCAGCGAGATCACGAATGCGTCGTTCTGGCCGACGCTCGCGATCAGGTTGTTCTGTGCAAACGCGGCGGTCGGGGAGCCCAATGCTCCGAGAGCCACGGCGGTGATGAGGAGCAGCCGAAGAGGATGGGTCATGCCTGCCACTACGTCCTCGTTTCCTGACCGGATTGGAGCCCCGGCACAATTGCCCGTTTCCCCTCCGAGAGCCGCAACATGATCGGGGCCGGCGGAACCGGAGGCCAGTTCTGATACTGGAGCATCGCCGGTAGAAGTCTGCCCCGTTCGCGAGCCAGACGAAAGGCCATGGTCTCGTCCTCCGGATCTGGGTGGACGTGGACAGTCGCATGGAACGCGCCGGTGACGACGAGAAGCGGCAGCGCATCGTCCCATTCCGCCAGCAGCCGCTCCGCCATCTCCCGGTCGCGGATTCGCCAGTCCCCCGGATGCGGCTCGGGGTCGAGACGATCGAAAGCGATGACCTGGTCGAGGCGGCCTTCGTCTCTCAGCCGTTGCAGGAGTGCGAAGTGCCCCGCCGCAATGCGGCCGTCGCCGCAGAAGAACTCCGCGGACGGCGGAAGCCTCCACAGACGCTCGAAGTCGAACGAACCGCTTCGGACGAAGTCCTGCACCGCCTCGTCCATCTCCTCGTGGGACCACTCGAAGGCGACGGCGCGCGTCTCCAGCGCCAGAGCGAGCGAGTAGAGGACACCGGGCGTCTCGTACACACCGTGCGGCTCGCCCACCACGATGAGCCCGGTCGCGGCGATCGACCCCCGCGCAGCATCGATCGAGTCGCCGTCTAATGCAAACGAGCCGAACCGGTACTCCCGGATCGCGGTGCGAAAGTCACCCGGCGACGTCACGACCACGAGACGAGGCTACTCGGAGCGAAGTTACACTCGCCTGGATGCTTCGCAAGAACGCCAAGGTCGACTTGATCAAGAGCGTCCCGCTCTTTTCGGAGTGCTCGAAGAGGGAGCTTGGCGAAGTCGCCGGGATCGCAGACGAGATCGACCTCCGTGAAGGCAAGGAATTGACGAAGCAGGGCGGGCTCGGACGCGAGTTCTTCATCCTCGTGGAGGGGACAGCCGACGTGAAGAAAGGCTCGCGCCGCGTGAACCAGCTCGGCCCGGGCGACTTCTTCGGCGAGATCTCGCTCATCAGGCACACACCGCGGACGGCGACGGTCGTCGCGACTTCTCCGGTCCGGACACTCGTGATCACCGAGCGGAGCTTCCAGACGCTTCTTCAGCACCAGCCGGGAATCCAGACCAAGGTGATGAGCGCGCTCGCCGCGCGCCTCGCGCCGGACGAGAAGATCTAGGCCCGCAGCTCCGCGCCGAAGCGCTCCTGCAGGGCGTCGACGATCTTCTGGCGCAGGCCGGCCGCTTCTTCGTCCGTCAGGGTCCGTTCCGGCGACCGAAACTCGACGCGGAACGCGATCGACTTGCGGCCGATCCCCACCTGCTCGCCGTGGTAGACGTCGAACGGGACGATCTCGAAGAGCTCTGGGCCCACCGCTTCCCGCGCAGCGGCGACCAGCGTGCCGGCAGGCACGTCCTCCGCGACTGCGAACGCCAGATCCTGCTTGACGGCGGGGTACGTGATCACGTCCTCGTAGATGACGGGCTCGTGCGCAGCTTCAAAAAGCGTCTCCAGGTCGAGCTCAAACGCCGACCAGGTGCCCTCGAGCACACTCGGATGCACCTCGCCGAAGACTCCCGCCGGGGTCTTCGCAGCCTTGCCTGGATGGAGAAGCGGACCCTCGGCGCGCTCGACCTCCAGGTCGGCCTTCAGCGCCGCGTAGAGGGTCTCCACCACGCCCTTCACGCGGTTGAAGCCGCCCTCCAGGACGCCGGCCGCCCGGAGCCGCTCGTTCGGCAAATCGCCGTCCGGGAGGTAAACGCGCGCGATCTCGAACAGCGCAATCCCGCTGATGCCCACCTCGGCGTTCCGCCGCGCGGCCTCGACGAGGCTCGGTAGAAGGCGCGTTCGGAGCGCGGTCAGCTCCACGGAGATCGGCTCTTCCAGCTTCCACGTCGTTTCGTCGTCCGGCCGCAGTGACGGCGTGTAGATCTCCACGAAGCCAAGGCCGACGAGCGTGTCTTCGACGCGCCGCCGCAACTGCTGCT
The DNA here is from genome assembly GCA_963842235.1 of uncultured Actinomycetes bacterium. GTDB lineage: Bacteria > Actinomycetota > Thermoleophilia > Gaiellales > Gaiellaceae > JACDAN01. Next base: position 1,397,199 of record CAWJFT010000001.1, read on the forward strand.
CGCGCGTGAGGCTGCCGAACATCGCGCTGCGCACGGGCAGCGTGAACGGGACGTCCTCGAGCCGGAACCGCGCCACCTCTTCGATCACGTCGACCTCGCGTGTGACGTCGCGGGCCCGCCAGGTCGGCACGACCACGCGCTCGCCTTCGACGTCGAAGCCGAGTCGGCCCAGCAGTTCGTACTGCTCCTCGGCAGGGGTCTCGAGGCCGATCAGCCGGTCGGCCCGCTCCGGCCGAAAGTGGACGACCGGACGCTCCGGAAGCTCCCCGTGGACATCCGTGTGCCCGACCCAGCGCGCTCCGGCGAGCTCGACGATGAGCTGCGTCGCCAGCGTCGCCGCCGGCTGGGCGAGGTACGGGTCGACCCCCTTTTCCCAGCGGTTCGAGCCTTCGGTGCGAAGCCGCAGGCGCTCGGACGAGCGGAAGATCGTGAACGGCTCGAAGTTCGCCGCCTCGAGCAGCACCTCGGTCGTCGAATCGCCGATCTCGGTGTCCTCGCCGCCCATGATCCCGGCGAGGGCGACCGACCGCTCGGCGTCGGCGATCATCAGGTCATCGGGCGTGAGGTCCCGGACGACGCCGTCGAGCGTCCGAAGCTGTTCCCCGGGCCTCGCGCGCCGCACCACGATCCGCCCGCCGTGCAGCTTCACGAAGTCGAAGGCGTGCAACGGATTCCCGAGCGCGAGCATCGCGTAGTTCGTCGCGTCGACGACGTTGGAGATCGGCCGCATGCCCGCGGCATTGAGGCGTGCCTTCAGCCAGATGGGCGAGGGGCCGACGTGCACGTCGCGGAACAGCCGTCCGATGTAGCGCGGGCAGCCCTCCAGATCCTCGATCTCGACCTCGACCGGCTCGTCCGCTACCTGCTCAGGCTCGACGCCCGACGCCGACGCGAGCTCGACGTCGTAGAGCGCCGCAACCTCGCGCGCCAGGCCGTAGATGGACAGGAGATCAGGCCGGTTTCCGGTCGCCTCCACGATCAGCACGTCGTCGACGATGGGCAGAGCGTCCGCAAGCGGCGTGCCGGGCTCGAAGCTGTCGTCGAGCACCATGATCCCCGTGTGGTCGGCGCCCAGGTCGACCTCGTCCTCGGCGAGGATCATCCCGTTCGAGAGCTGGCCTCGCACCTTGCGCCGCTCGAGCTCGACCCCGCCCGGGAGCACGGCGCCGGGGAGCGCGACGGCGACGGTCGCTCCGGGGCCGAAGTTCCAGGCTCCGCAGACGATCTGCAGCGGCTCTTCGTCCCCGACGTCGACCCGGCAGAGCTGCAGACGGTCGGCGTTCGGATGCTTGGCTGCCTCGACCACGCGGCCGACCCGGAAACGACCCACGTTGCCGTCGACATCGGGGACGCCCCGCCGCTCGATGCCCTCGACCTCCGCCGTGGAAACCGAGAGGCGCGTCGCCAGGTCGTCGAGGGGCATCTCGAGCGGCACATAGTCGCGCAGCCAGCTGATCGGGACGCGCATCAGAACTGCCTCAGCGCTCGGAGGTCGCCCTCCCAGAGCACGCGGATGTCGGGGATGTCGTGCCGGAGCTGCGCGGCCCGCTCGAGCCCACAGCCGAACGCGAAGCCGGTCCACTCCTCGGGGTCGAGCCCGACATTCTCGAACACGCGTGGGTCGACCATGCCGGCGCCGCCCATCTCGATCCAGCCAGACCACTTGCACGTGCGGCAGCCCTCGCCGCCGCAGATCCCGCACGAGACGTCGGGCTCGATCGAGGGCTCCGTGAACGGGAAGAAGTGTGTTCGGAAGCGGACACGTCGGTCCGGCCCGAAGAGCGCGCGCATGACGTGCAGCAGCGTGCCCTTGAGATCGGCGAGCGTCAGCCCCTTGTCGACGGCAAGCCCTTCGAACTGGTGGAAGATCGGATAGCGCGTGGCCGTGATCGCGTCCCGCCGGTAGACACGGCCGAGGGAGACCATGTAGATCGGCGGCTCCCTCTCCTCGAGCGAGTGGATCTGCGACGGCGACGTCTCCGTCCGCAGCACGTGCGTGTCGTCGAAGAAGAACGTGTCCCGATGTGACCTGCTGGGGTGCGTCGGCGCGAACGCGAGCTTGTCGAAGTTGAACTCGACCGTCTCGACCTCGCGGTCGTCGCGCACCTCGTAGCCGAGTCCCAGGAACGCGTCTTCCACGATGCGCCGCACCTGCGTGATCGGATGCAGGGCCCCGAGTGGCAGCTCCTCACCCGGAAGCGTCACGTCGACCACGTCCTCGGTCAGCGCACGGTCGAGCTCGGCGCGCTCGAGCTCCTGCTGCCGCGTCGCGAGCGCCTCTTCGATCGCCTCGCGGGCGTCGTTCAGCGCCATTCCCGTCTCCCGGTCCCGGACCTCGCGCAGGGCCTGCTTCAGCTCGCTTTTCCGTCCGAGATAGCGAATGCGGGCCTCGTCCAGCTCTCCGGCGGTCGACGCGTCCTCGACGGCCGCGAGCGCCTCGTGGCGGTACGCCTCAGCGTTCAAGACGGCCCCGGTTCGGGTCTCGGTGGATCGGCGAGAGCGTCAGTGCCGGTCCCCGGACACGAGCCGGGGCCGGGTAAACGGGGAATCCAAGCGCCTCATCGCCATGCCGACACGATAACGGAGAATGGCCCCGTGGATCCGTACGCCGGCTTCGCCGACATCTACGAGGAATGGTCAGTCGTCATGACCGAGGACGTCCCGTTCTACGTCGACCTCGCGCGAGAGGCAGACGGGCCGGTCGTCGAGCTCGCCGTCGGAACGGGGCGGGTCGCCGTGCCCGTCGCGCAGGCGATCGGGCGGCCGGTGATCGGCATCGACGCGTCCTCGGCGATGCTCGCGAAAGCGCGCGAGGCGGCGCAAGCGGCCGGGGTCCAGCTCGACCTGCGCGAAGGCGACATGCGGGAGCTCACGCTGGAGGAGCCGGCTGCGCTGATCTATTGCCCCTTCCGATCGCTCCTCCACCTCCCGACGTGGGCCGACCGGCGTCGCACCTTTGAACGGGTCGCCGCGGCTCTGCGGCCCGGTGGACGGTTCGCCTGGAACGCGTTCGTCTTCAGCCACTCGATCGCAGCTCGCCTCGACGGCCAGCGCCAGGAAGAGCCCGTGCCGCACACTCCGCGCTATGCCGTCGGTGACAGCCGGATCGACCTCACTCTCGATTCCGGCGCAGTGACGTCTCTCTGGTGGGCGACGAAGAACGAGTGGCTCGGGCTGATCGACGTAGCGGGTCTCGAGGTCGAAGCCCTCTACGGCTGGTTCGATCGACGGCCGTTCGCCGACGACAGCGCGGAGTTCGTGTGGGTGGCGCGGAAGCCCCGATAGAGACATACGACGCAATCGCCGAGCTCTACGACCCGTGGAGCAGAAGCGTCACCGAAGACATCCCCTTCTACGTCGCGGAGGCTTTGAAGTCCGGCGGGCCCATCGTCGAGCTCGGTGTCGGCACCGGCCGTATCGCCGTGCCGACGGCGTCCGCGGGCGTCAAGGTGATCGGCGTCGACTCGTCCGCCCGAATGCTCGAGATCTGCCGGCGCCAGGCGGAGGAAGCGGGCGTCACCGAGCTGCTCGACCTACGGCTCGGCGATCTGGCCGCGCCCCCTGTCTCTGAACGGGTTCGCCTCGTGACGTGTCCGTTCCGCGCCTACCTGCATCTTCAGGACGAGGAGGCTCGCGTCGGAGCGTTCCGCGCCGCCCGAGAACTTCTCCTCCCCGGCGGCCGGCTGATCTTCGACGTCTTCGCACCGAGACGAGACGACATCGAGGAGACCCACGGCCGCTGGATCGAACGCGAGCCGGAGATCTTCGAGCGCGCCGACTGGGACGAGGAGGCGCAGACGCTGACGCTGTCCGTACGCGGTCCGGGGGGCGCTGGGACGATGCGGCTCGCGTGGATCTCCGAGCCGGAGTGGCGGCGGACCTTGGAGAAGTCCGGCTTCGAAGTCGAGCGGAGCTACGGCTGGTTCGACTACCGCCCGTATCGGGGCGGCGAGGACATGGTCTTCATCGGCAGTGCGGCCCGACTAGAGGAGCTCGACCTCGTCGCCGGCGGCGACTTCTCCGCTCTCGACGACGCGGGCCAGCATTCCCCGCCTCCCGTCGAGCTCCGCCTGGAGGCCCGGGCGGATCTCGTCCATCCGCGAGCACGGGTCGCAGACCATCGTGATCTCGAACAGCGCGTCCCCGACTCGGACCTGCTGCCCGACGGGCCAGTCGTGGACATCCGCGCCCTCGATCGTGAAGTTCTCGCGGATCCGGCCGTAGTCGACGCCGAGTGCGTCGAGGTGCTCTGCCGAGGCGAAGAGCACCTGGCGCTTCGTGCCTGGGCGCGCGTGGGCGCAGCCGTCGAGGCCGTGTTCCTCGAGCGCGCGCACGCGCTCCTGCGCATCCATCCGGCCGCTCCCCTTCGCCGGTGACGTCCAGAGTCCCGCCACTCGCGCCATCGGCTCGACTCTACCCGTGCGGTCGGCGGTGCCGCCGACGCCACTCGTAGAGCGCGATCGCGGCCGTCACGGCGACATTGAGCGACTCGGCCGTGGGTGCGAGCGGGATGGTGGCCTGAGCGTCGCACCCGGCGACGACCTCGCTCGGCAGTCCCTCCCGCTCGGAGCCGAGGACGAACGTGGTTCGTTCCGGAAGTTCGATCTCCGGGAGCGGTGTGCCGCCTCGAGTGACGAGGGCGATCCGAGGGCGCGGCGCATCGTCGAAACGGCCCAGCGGGACTCGGAAGACGGCGCCCGCCGAGGCTCGCAGCGCCTTCTGACCCGTCGGGTCGGCACAGCCCGAAGAGAGTGCGACGAACGCCGGCCCGAGTCCGTCCGCCGTCCTCAGTACAGTTCCTACGTTGCCCGGATCGACAACATGCCATAGCGCCACTCCGGCCGAAGGCGGGTCGGCCGGATCGAGCTGCGGAAGATCGGCTCGGCGGAAGATCGCGAGGACGCGAGGTGGATGAGCAAGCGCTGAGATCTCGGCGAGCAGGCGAGGCTCAACGGATTCCGCCTCGTCCAATCCCTCGAGGAGCGGCGGCCGCTCGGCGTCGACGAGCACCTCGACGGGCCGAATGCCGGCCGCGAGCGCCGCCTGGACCAGATCTTCGCCCTCACAAACGAATAAGCCCAGGCGTTCGCGCTGCCGGCGGGAGGACAAGCGGCGCACGAGCTTCAGGCGCGGGTTCGAGGCGGAGGTGATCACGCCAGCCACTCCAGCCACTGCCCGTGGAAGCCTGCGTGTGCGAGCAGCCGCTTCTCTCCTCCGGGCCAGACTCGGAGCCAGAGGCCCCAGTACCTGTGCTCTTCGGCCGCCGGCCGGCTGACCGAGACCAGGGCGAGCGGGAACCTGCTGCCGGCGTCGTCGAGCGCGCCGAGGACGCGCTTCCAGTCCTCGCGGCTCAGGTAGCCGCGCACCGCGGTCTGGAAGACGACTGTGAGCGCTCCGGGGAGGCGTTCGTCGAGCAGCTCGGGCAGGCGCTGGACGACGTCGCCGCGCTCGAGCACCGGCGGATCGGCGCGCAGCGTCTCGATGGCGCGGTCGAGGCGTTCGAGCCGGTGCCGCTGGTCGGCCCAGACGAAGGACTTGAGCAGCAGCATGTCCTCCCGGCGGGTGACGTCGAGCGGCGCGAGGTCGATCCCGCGGCGTGACCGCACGCGCGGCCGGAACTCGAGCAGCCGCGCAGGGACCGGGCGCCGCTCCTCGCCCCTGAGCTCGAGCTGGGCGCGAGGAGGGCCCCATTCGCCCTGCTGGTACCGGTAGCGGTAGCGGTCCCAGACCAGGTTGAGGCCCGCGCTCGGACCGAGCTCGATCAGATCGAGCGTTTCAACGCCCGTACGCCGTGCGACGTGCAGGAAGCAGGGCAGGAGCATCCAGCTCCGTTGCACCTCGTTCGTCTGCACGCTCTGGCGGTGCACGAAGTTGCGGAGCCACTCGCGCCGCTCCTCGACCACGGGAGCCGGATCGCTCCATGGGTCGATGCCCTGGCTCAGGGCGAGGTAGTGGAGGCCCGCGAGGAGCTGGAGCGGCCGGTCCCAGCGCACGTCGCCGATGATCTCCTCGACGACGGGCTCACCGGCGAGCCGGCGGCAAACGTTCGCGTAGAGCGGCGAGCCGGTGCGCTCGCACTGCTCGGCCTGGTGGAGGAAGATCCGCTCGCGCTCGGAGGTCAGCTCTCGAGCGCGGCCTTCGCCTGCTCGGCGATCTTGCCGAACGCCGCCGGGTCGCTCACGGCCAGCTCGGCGAGCACCTTGCGGTCGAGCTCGATGCCCGCCTTGCGGCAGCCCGCCACGAACTGGTTGTAGGAGAGCCCGTTGGCGCGCGCCGCAGCGTTGATCCGAATGATCCAGAGACGTCGAAAGTTGCGCTTGCGCGCCTTCCGGTCACGGTAGGCATAGACGAGCGAGTGCTCGACCTGCTCCTTGGCGGCGCGGTACGTCGAGTGCTTGCGTCCGACGTAGCCCTTCGCCTGCTCCAGGACCTTGGCGCGCTTCTTGCGCGCATGCACCGACCGCTTGACGCGCGGCACTAGGACCGACCCCTTCCGAGCAGCCGGCGCACCTCGCGCACGTCGCTCTTCGAGACCTCGTCCTGCCGGCGGAACCTACGCTTGCGCTTCGCGGACTTCTTCTCGAGCAGGTGGCTCTTCATCGCGCGCCGGCGCAGGAGCTTGCCTGCCCCGGTGATCTTGAACCGCTTCTTCGCTGCTCTCGATGTCTTCTGCTTTGGCATCTCTCGTAACTCCTGCGTTCTTCGTCGGACCGAGCACCATGACCATGTTGCGCCCGTCCAGGAGCGGCGGGGACTCGACCACGCCGATCTCCTTGACGTCCTCGGCGAGCCGCATCAGCAGGTCCCGTCCCCGCTCCGGATGGGCGGTCTCACGCCCGCGGAACATGATCGTGACCTTGACCTTCGCGCGCTGGTTGAGGAAGCGCATGACGTGGCCCTTCTTGGTCTCGTAGTCCTGCGTCGCGATCTTCGGCCTGAGCTTGATCTCCTTGACTTGAACCTGGGACTGGTGCTTGCGCGCGAGCTTGGCCTTCTGCTCCTCCTGGTATCGGTACTTCCCGTAGTCCATGACCCGGGCGACCGGCGGCCGGGCCTGCGGCGCAACTTCCACCAGATCGAGGTTCTTTCCGTAGGCGTAGTCGAGCGCATCGGGCGTGGACTTGATCCCCACCTGCGCGCCGTCTTCGTCGATCAGCCGCACTTCCGGCACACGAATTCGCTCGTTCACCCTCGTCTGGGGTTCGGGTGCGGGCTCCGGACGGACGAACCGCCGCGGCCTCAAAGACTCGTCACCAAGCTCTTCCTGTCCTCCTTGTGAAACGACAAAACCGCTGCAAGCAGCGGTCTTTTTCGTGTCCGCTCGCTTGAACCCACGCGCGACCTACGGCCGCGGAGGTGAGGAACGGTTGCCGCCCCTGCTTGCAGGCGTCACACGTTAGCAGTCAGTTCGCGAAGGAGTTCGTCGAGGCTCTTGGTCGACTGCTCGCCCCCGCGCTCGCGGACGGCCAGCGACTCCTCGCTCTCCCGGTCCCCGTACACGACGGTGTAGGGGATCTTCTCGACCTCCGCGTCGCGAATCCGCTTGCCGACGGTCTCGTCGCGGTCGTCGACCTCCACGCGGAAGCCCGAGAGCTTCTCCGCAAGCCCGCGCGCCGGCTCTCGATGGCTCTCCCCCACCGGCAGGATCCGGATCTGCACCGGCGCGAGCCACAGCGGGAAGGCGCCGCCGTAATGCTCGACGAGGATCCCGATGAAGCGCTCGAGCGACCCGAGCAGCGCGCGGTGGATGACGACGGGGTGGTGCTCCTGGTTGTCCGCGCCCATGTAGGTCAGGCCGAAGCGCATCGGCATTTGGTAGTCGAGCTGGATCGTTCCCATCTGCCAGCTCCGCCCGAGGGCGTCGGTCATGTGGAGATCGATCTTCGGGCCGTAGAAGGTCCCCTCCCCCGGGCTGACGACGTACTCCATCTCGTGCCGGCGAAGCGCGTCCTCCAGCGCGGCTTCGGCGTCGTCCCACTGCTCATCGGTGCCGAGCTTGTGCTCTGGGCGCGTCGAGAGCTCCGCTCTTGGGGCCAAGCCGAAGAGCCCGTAGAGGTCGCGCGCGAACTCGATCATCGCGTCGATCTCCTCCTGGATCTGCTCCTCGGTGACGAAGACGTGTGCGTCGTCCTGCGTGATGTGCTTCACGCGGAGCAAGCCGTGGAGCGTCCCGCCGCGCTCGTCCCGGTGCAGCGTGGACGACTCGGCGTAGCGCAGCGGGAGGTCGCGATACGAGCGCAGCTGACCGCCGAAGAGGAGCATGTGCCCCGGGCAGTTCATCGGCTTCAGCGCGAGCGGCTTCTCGTGCTCGTGCCCCTCGACGAAGAACATGTTGTCCCGGTAGTTCTCGTAGTGCCCCGAGGTGATGTAGGTGTCGATGTCGTACAGGAGCGGGGTCTTCACCTCCAGGTAGCCGCGCTTGGCGTTTTCGCGCCGGCGGAGATCCTCGAGCGCGTTCCAGATCACCATTCCCTTCGGGTGCCAGAAAGGCGAACCGGGCGACGCGTCCTGCAGGTGGAAAAGGTCGAGCTGCCGGCCGAGGCGCCGGTGGTCGCGGCGCCTGGCTTCCTCCAGGCGCTCGAGGTGCTCCCGCAGGTCGTCCTCGGTGTAGAACGCGGTGCCGTAGATCCGGGTGAGCTGCTTGTTCTTCTCGTCCCCGCGCCAGTAGGCGCCTGCGAGGCCGGTCAGTTTGAGGGCCTTGATCGGAGACGAGTCCTGCAGATGCGGGCCGCGACAGAGGTCGGTGAAGTCGCCCTGGGTGTAGAAAGAGATCGGCTCCTCAGCGGTGTCGACGAGCTGGACCTTGTACTCCTCGCCCTCCGCCTCGAAGCGCTTCCGCGCCTCCTCGCGGCCGACTTCCTCGCGCTCCCACGACCGGCCCTCCGAGAGCTCCCGGCGCATCTCTTCCTCGATGCGCTCCAGCGCCTCCTCGCCGATCGGCTCGGGGAACTCGAAGTCGTAGTAGAAGCCGTTCTCGATCGGCGGGCCGATCGCGATCTTCACGCCTGGATAGAGGCGTCTGACGGCCTCCGCGAGCAGGTGCGCGGTCGAGTGGCGGAGCACGGCGAGGGCATCCGGATCCTGGGTGTCGCGGGTGGTCAGGATCTGGATCGGCTGCCCGTCCTCGAGCGGAAGGCGCAGGTCCTGAACCCGGCCGTTCGAGCGCACCAAAACGGCCTGCTCGGCCAGTTTTGGGCCGATTGCGGCAGCCGCGTCGAGCCCGGTCGCGCCGTCCGGGAGTTCGAGTTCGGACGAATCGGGAAGGATGACCCGCATGGAAGAGAAGGTACCCGAGCACCCCCGCGAGGACGATCGAAACGAGGAACTCGAGGGCTCGCCGATTCCCGATCCCGAGGCCGAGGACACGACGGCCGATGACGATCCGGAAGCGGACTAACGGGAACTAACGGAGAGGCGTAGTGTCAACGCAGGAACCCCTCGGGCGAGGGGCTCCTGCGATTCGCTACGAGTAAGCCAAGTGCTCGGCTACGGCCAGACGGGGCCTTGCGCAAGCACCATGGCAAGTGCGATCAGCGCCGTAACGACGAGGGCTGCTCGAACGTTCACCGGGAACTCCCTTCGACGGAAATCGGTTGGAGGCCAGTCCTTGGGCCCGGAAACGCCGTAGTATACGAGCCTTCACTTCACGTGCCCAGACGGAAGTCAACACATGTGGACGATCCGGCCGCCGTCGGGCGCCGCCTGCGGGATGCACGTGAGCGCGCTGGTCTGAGTCAGCGTCAATTGTCGTTCGAGGGGTGTTCCCCGGCGTACATCTCGCGCATCGAGGCCGGCGAGCGGATCCCCTCTCTGCAACTGCTGCGCGAGATGGGCCGCAGGCTCGGCGTGAGCGAGGACTGGCTCGCGACGGGGCTCGACCGAGATGTCCTCTCCGAAGACCGCACGCTCCTGGACGCCGAGATCGCCCTGCGGTTCAACGAGATCGATACGGCCGAAGAGCTCTACGGCAAGGCCCTGGAAGCGGCAACGACGAACGCCGAGCGCGCCCGCGCGCTGGCCGGGGTCGGGCAGATTGCCTTCGAGCGAGGCGACCCTCGGCGTGCGGTCGAGAACCTCGAGCAGGCGCTTGCGCTGTCGCAGTCAGAGGCCGCCGACCAGCCCTCGCTCGCCGACACGCTCGGCCGGGCCTACGCGATGCTCGACGACGTCGAGCCGGCGATCCGCCTCTTCCGGCAGTCGCTGGAGCGTGCCAACGAGCGGAAGAACTCTCCGGAGGCGGTTCGCTTCGGCGTCCTCCTCGCGAATGCCTACATCGACAAAGGCGAGTTCGGCGAGGCCGAAGCCGTGCTCAAGCGCACTGTCGAGAAGGCCGACAACGCGCGCGATCCCGTCTTTCGGGCGCGGATCTACTGGTCGCTCTCGCGCCTGCACGCGCTTCAGAACGAGCCGGGACTGGCGGCGCGGTATGCGCGCAAGGCCCTCGAGCTCCTCGAGCTGACCGAGCACACGACCTACGCTGCGCGCGCGCACCAGCTGCTCGCCCATGTCGAGCTCGATCGCGGCGAGCCGGGCGAGGCTCTCCGGCTCCTCGACCGGGGTCTTCCACTCGTCGAGGAGAGCGGAAACAAGGTCGAGCAGGCGCTCTTCCAGCTCGAGAAGGCGAGGGCGCTCGTCAAGCTCGGGCGGGGCGCCGAGGCGACGCGGATCGCGCAGTTGAGCGCCGAGCTCCTGGAGGAGGCGAGCCCGGTGGACGCCGGACGCGGATACACCGTCGTCGCGGAGGTCTACGAGCTGCTCGGCGACCGGCAGAAGGCGATAGAGGTCTACGAACAAGCCGCCGCGCTCCTGTCGGTGAGCCCGAGCCGCTACGTCCTCGAGGTCTACGCCAAGCTCGCCGACCTGCTGGAGAGCGAGGGTCGGAAGGACGAGGCACTCCAGACCCTGAAGAAGGCCGTCACGGCGCACGCGAGAGCGGGCGCACAGCCCCTGACTCGGGTCTAGCCCGAGGATCCACTCGGTGCGACCCCGGCCGGAGCGGCTCGACCGGCTTCCCGAGCAGTACTTCACCGCGCTCCTCGCTCGGGTCGCCGAGGCGGCTCGGAGGGACGGAGCCGCGCTCGTCGACCTCGGGCGCGGAAACCCGGAGGTCGGGCCGCCCCCTCACGTCATCGAGCGGCTTGCGGAATCAGCGCGCGAGCAGCGCGCTCACGGCTATCCGCCGTTCCGCGGGATCCCCGAGCTGCGAGAGGCGATCGCGGAGCGCTACCGATCCCTCTACGGCGTCGAGGTCGACCCGCAAACCGAGGTCGCGGTCCTTCCGGGGACGAAGACGGCCCTCGTCGAGCTCGCGGTGGTGCTGGCGGAACGCGGCAGTCGAGTCCTGCTCCCAGATCCGGGCTATCCGGACTACCCCTCCGGCGTCGCGCTCGCGGGTGCGACGGTCGAACCGCTGCGCCTCGACCCCGACCGCGGCTGGGCTCCCCGCTGGGACGAAGCGCCGCGCGAGGACGTGGCAGCCGTGTACCTCAACTATCCGTCGAACCCGTGCGCGGTTGCGGCGCCCGCCGGAGTCTTCGAGTCCGCCGTAGCGTTCGCAGCGGAGACCGGCGGAGCAGTCGTCCACGACTTCGCCTACGGCGACCTCGTCTTCGACGGCCGCTCTCCGGAGAGCTTCCTTGCGACCGCGAACGCCAAGAACGTCGGTGTCGAGATGTTCTCGATGTCCAAGACCTATGGAATGGCCGGCTGGCGGCTCGGATTCGTCGTCGGAAACGCGGAGATCGTCGAGCGGATGGAGCTGCTCCAGGACCACGCGCGGGCCGGCATCTTCGTCCCCATCCAGGAGGCCGGCATCGCCGCGCTTCGCGGCCCGCAGGAGTCGGTGGCCGAGCGGCGGGACGCCTACCAGCGCCGGCGTGACCGCGTCCTGGAGGCGCTGGCCGGAACGGACGTGCCCGCGCCGGTGTGCGAGGGCACGTTCTACGTCTGGATCAGGCTCCCCGAGGGACTGACCCTCGAACGGCTCCTCGAGGAGTACCGCGTCGCCGTCGCGCCGGGCGACGGCTTCGGAGCGACCGGCAGCGGCTGGGCGCGGCTTTCCCTGGCGGTGACGGACGAGCAGCTCGAGCAGGGGCTCGAGCGGCTCGTCCGCGCGCTTAGCTAAATGTTGACGACGCCTCGGCAGACCTGACCGCCGCGGGCGGCGGTCGCCTTGGCGACGATCCGGTCGGAGCCGGCGGGGTTGCGGATCCGCCGCTCGACAGTGAAGGAGCCGCTCGGCGGCCGAGTCGTCCTCGCGCCGCGAAAGACCGTTGCGCCGTCCCGCGTGATGACGACGTTCCAGCGGCGGCCGGCAATGTTCTGATCGACTTCGAACTCGGTCTCGATCAAGCCGTCGTCGAGTTTCGCCTTCAGCTTCCAGCTGGCCGAGCCCGAGCACTTGCCCTGTCTGATCACGCCTGGGCTCGCTTTGGCCGGCGCGAGGGCCGGCACCGCGATCGCAACTGCCACGAGCCCGATGAGTATGGACAACGTACGCATGCAAATCCCCCTTGGATTGACTGCGTCCCCAACGTACGCACCGCCGATTCAGGGGCGGGCTAGCGCTTGGTTAAACCTTGTCCAAGCCCATACGGGCCCACTCGGGGGACCGGATCGGATCTAGGTGAACTGCGCGAACATCCAGCGGTGGCCTTCGAGGTCCTCGGCGCGGTACTGACGCTGGCCGACGCCGGGGTTGTCCTCGAGCTCGGTGAGGATCGTGGCGCCGGCGGCACGCGCGCGCTCGTAGTGTGCCTCGATGTCGTCGACCTGGACCATCACGCCGTCGACGACGTACGGCGTCTCCAGCATGCGCCGCGCGGCCTCGCACGTCTCCGCGAGCCTCCTCGGGCCCCGGTAGTCGGGCCCTGGGTTTCCCAGGTACACGGTTCCGTCGCCGAGCTTCAGGGTGACGTGCGTGACCGTCCGTTCGTCCTCGTACCGTTCGATCTCCTCGAAGCCGAAGGCCTCGACGATCCAATCCGCGGCGCGACCCGCGTCCTCGTACGAAAGCATGGGGACGACGCGCTGCTCGCTCATTTCGGCCTCGCGAGCGGCTCCAACGACTCGTCCGCCCCCAATCGCTCGCGCACGACTTCCTCGCCGGCCGCCAGCACCGCCGGGTGACCAGTAACGACGGCGAGGAAGTCGCTGCGCCGGATCGTGCAGAGCTCCATGTCGTCGCGGGCCGTCACGGTCGCCGTCCGCGGCACGTCGCGGAGCAGCGCGATCTCGCCGAACCAGTCACCTGGCCCCTGGACTCTCATGTGCTCCCCGCGCTTCGTCACCTCAGCGTGGCCGTCGACGATGATGAAGAAGTCCTCAGCCGCCTCTCCTTCCGAGACGATTGTCGCTCCCGCCGGCACCGAGCGCGAGCCGAGCCGTGAGGCGAGGTGCTCCTTGGCGGCAACCGAGAGCGCCTCGAACAGGGGGACCTTGCTCAGCACCGCGAGCTCCCGCGTCGGCGCGACAGCGACCTCGTCGATCGCGATCAGCCGGCGCCACACGAGCAGCGTCACGGCCACCAGAAAGCACCCGGTCGCTACGAGCGCGCCGCGAACGCCGAGGGCGGCGACGAGCGCCGGCGCGGCGATCGAGCCCACGCCGAGACCGACGACTGCGACCGCGAACACGACTCCGAAGACCCGCGCAAGCAGCTCGTCGGGAACCATGCGCTGAAGAAGTGTGTAGAGGGCGACATCCTCGATGCTGTTTCCGAATCCGACGACGGCGAGCAAGACGAGCGCCGCGGCCGGATTCGTCCAGACCGCGAGCAAGGCAACAGGAAGCCCCCACAGGATGAGCCCGACGCCGAAGGGGACCGCGAGGCGACGCCCCGCGAGTGCGGGAGAGACGACCGCCCCGACAAGGCCGCCTGCGCCGATCGCGGCGCTCAGATAGCCGACCCAGGCGCTGCCCACGTCGAGGAGGCGGAACGTGAGGACCACGATGAGCACGTTGAGCGCACCGCGGACGACGGTTTGCGCACCGACGAGCGCCACGATGAGCCGTGGGTTCGGCTGGGTTGCGGCGAGCCGCACTCCTGCGACGAGCGCACGCCCCGCGCTTTCCGCGTCCGCCGGTTTCGGAGCTGCGAGCGCTCTCTCGAGCCGGACCTGCGCGAGAAGGATCATGGCCAGCAGGTATGCGCCGGCGCCAAAGGCGAATGCGACGCCTGCGCTGGCGCTCGCAACGAGGACGCCGCCGATCACCGGCCCGATCAGCATCCCGAAGCTCTCGAGGGCCATGGACACGCCATTTGCAGCCACGAGCTCTCGGGGCGTCGTGGCGAGCGAAGGCACGAGAGCGCCGAGCACCGGCCGGAACAACGTCGAGACGGCCGCATGGAAAGCGGCAAGCGCGTAGATCAGCGCCTCGATCGGGCCGAGGTAGAACGCGACTGCCGAAGCGGCGAGCGCGATCGCGCTCGCAAGCGCAACGAGGAGGAGCACTCGCTCGCGGCTGTACCGGTCGCCGAGCAAGGCGGAGAACGGCGTCAGCACGGCGGCGGGGACCATGCGAATGAGCCCGACGAGGCCGACAGCCAGCGGGCCACCCGCCTCGTAGGCGAAGACGCCCAGGGCGACGAGGTAGGCGGTCTCGCTCGCAGTTGAGCTCGCGTAGGCGATCTCGACACGGCGAAGCCGCTTGTTCCGCGAGACCGCGGAGAACGCCGAGCCGAGCTCGCTCAGCCGCCGACCCAAGCCGCTCATAGGGCAATCAGTGCGTCGAGGCGGCGGATGATCTCGCCGCGATCGACCGGCTCCACAAGGCCGAATTGCTTCACCACGTCCTCTTCCAGCTCACCGAAGAGCAGCGCCTTGGCACGAAGCGCGCGCGCGATGTCTGCGGCGTCGTAGCGAGCGAACGTCGGCCGCAGCGCTTTCACCGTCGCCTCACCGGCCCAGCGCTCGAAGAATCGGTAGCCGTGCCACGTGTCCTCGTCCTGGGCCCGCCACCGCACGAGCTCGACGAGCCGTTGGGTCAGGTAGCCGTCGCAGACCTGCTTCGCCACGAGCAGCTCTCCGCGGCGCAGCTTCTTGGCGCCCCAGAGGACGTGGTACCAGAAGTCGTTCGACAGGTGCTCGAGCGCTGCCTGGTCCGGCGGCGAGGTCGGCGCGGCGCCTGCGGGCTCGGTCAGAGCCAGGCCGAGGTCGTCGTAGACGACGGAGAAGCCACGGCCGAGCACGGCCTGGGCTTCCGCCGGCGGCGCCTTCGCGGCGGCGGCGGGCAGCACCGAGAAGTCGACCTCCAGTCCGTCGTGAAAGAGCACGCGTCGCTCTTCGAAACCCGCGACCGCTGTCGGCTCGAGAAGCATCAGCAGCGGCTCGCCGAACGAGCGCACCCAGGCTCCGTCACGCAGGTAGCGCTTCGGATCGTCGACGAAGAGCGCCAGATCGACGTCCGAAAAGTCGACCGCCGGCGTGTCGGCCCGAGCCTGGGAACCGACGAGGAGCACGGCGTGGACATCCGCTTGGGCATCCGCCCAGGCAGCCACCTCGTCGATGAACGAGGTGACCCGTGCCTGGTTCGCCGCCGGCCCGCTCAGGAGTCGCCCACGCCCTTGACCGCGAAGACGCTCCAACGACCGGGAACGCCTCTCAGCTCGTGCTCCCCGCGTTCGGCGAACGCGACGCTGGAGCCGACGACCAGATCCTTGACGGTGTTCGAGACGAGCACTTCGCCTGGTTCGGCGAGACCCGAGATCCGAGCCGCGATGTGCACGGCGATCCCGGCGAGCTTGCCGTCCACGACCTCGCACTCGCCGGTGTGGAGCGCGGCGCGGATCGACAGGCCGAGCGCGGTCACGGATTCCGCGATCGCGTAGGCGCAGCGGATTCCTCGCGCCGGCCCGTCGAACGACGCCACGAACCCATCTCCGGCGGTGTCGATCTCGTTCCCACGAAACCGCTCGAGCTGGCGCCTGACGAGCGCGTTGTGGCGCTCCACCAGATCGCGCCAGCGTCTGTCACCCAGCCGCGCGGCGACCGCCGTGGACTCGACGATGTCGGTGAAGAGGATCGTCGCGAGAACGCGGTCAGGCTCCGGCGCGTGGCGCACGCCGGTCAGGAACTCCTCGACCTCGCCGAGGACGTGAATCCGTGTCGCCGACCCAGGGCAGATGGTCTGCGCCGGGGAGCTCGACGAGACGGGCGTCCGGAATGTGCTCCGCCATCGAGTGCGCCTCTTCGCCTGGAGTGATCAGATCCTGCCCGGCATCACGCCAGGCCGCTGCGCCGTGGCCGAATCGGGCGTCTCGGCGAAACAGCACGAGCGTCGGGACGCGAATCGTCGGCAGCACGTCGCGGACGTCGATCTGGCTGTTCATCCGCAGCAGTGCGATCGCCGCGCCGGGGCTTGCGGCGTGGCGCATGAACGTGCGCCACCGCCGGCGGTAGTCCTCGTCCTTGGCCGCGCTCGGGGCCGGAACGGCGGGGTCGATGGAGTCGGGCCAATCGCGCTCCAGTGTCGCCAGGCGACCGTCGAGCTCTTCCTCCGTCAGCAGGCCGGCGCCTGTGCGGGCGAAGGCGCCGTAGAGGACGAGCGCCGCCGTCCGCTCCGGATAGGTCGCGGCGAAGAGCGCGCTCAGCGCTCCCCCTTCGGAGACGCCCATGAGTGCGGCGCGCTCCGAGCCGGCAGCGTCCATCACGGCGCGAACGTCGTCCATTCGCTCCTCGAGGATCGGAACCTCCGTGGCCGGCACGCGGTCGGAGAGCCCGGTTCCGCGCTTGTCGAAGACGATCAGCCGCGAGAACGACGCCAGCCGGCGACGGAACGCGGCTTCCGAGGGATCGTCCCAGGAGAGCTCGACATGCGTGATCCAGCCGGGAACGAAGACCAGATCGACCGGTCCTCCGCCGATCACCTGGTAGGCGATGTGGACATCGCCGCTCTTCGCATACTTGGTCTCCGGGGTCATGAGCTCTTGCAGGCGGTCAGTTGCTGGGGCAGGCTACGCCGATGGTTCCCGAGGCACGGCTCGAAGCTACTGAACACGGCTTCGTCCCGAAAGGTGAGGGCTGGTTCGTCCTCAATGCGCGGGATGCGCGGTGGCGGCCCGGCCGCGGGCGAGGCGCCTACTGCCTCTTCGAGGGCGAACCGGAGTTTCCGCAGGTCGGGATCCATCTGGTTTCCCTCGCGCCGGGAGAGCCGATGTCCGTGTACCACTGGGAGGCCGACCAGGAGGATTTCCTCGTGCTCGCCGGAGAGGCGCTGCTGATCGTCGAAGGCGAGGAGCGCCCGCTCCGTCAGTGGGATTTCGTGCACTGCCCGGCGGGGACGAGGCACACGATCATCGGCGCGGGAGACGCACCAAGCCTGTTCGTTGCAGTGGGCGCACGCGATCAGTCGACGGGACCGGATTGGGGCGCTTACACGGTCGACGAGGCGGCGATCCGCCACGGAGCCGGCGTCGAGCAGGAGACGACCGAAGCCGAGAAGGCGTACGCCCCCTTTGGCCCGCGCGAACCAAGCCGATACCGCGAGGGCTGGGTTCCTGAGTGATCCTCGCCTCCGCGGCGAACACAGTTTCGTTACAGGCCGGCTCTACCGTTTGGGCGTATGCGAGGGCTCGTCGCCGTACTCGCCATCGCCCTGCTTGTCCCGTTCGCCGGCGGCAGTGAGGCCGCGCGCCCGCCCGTCCCTCGAGGGGAGATCTTCGTCGTCGGCGCCGACGGCCGTGGCCTGCAGAACTTGACGCGCACCGAGGCGATCGAATCCGAGATCGCCCTGTCGCCGGACGGGCGTCGAATCGCCTACGTCCGCAGTGAGGGGATCCGCTCCCAGATCTGGGTCATGAACGTCGACGGGAGCGGCCAACGAAGGCTGACCAGTGGCGGCGACGGGGAGTTCTGGCCTCAGTGGTCGCCCGACGGCCGGCGGCTCGCCTACATGGTGTGGGACGACTCCGCTTGCACTCCGGTGTCGGGGTCCGGCTGCGCCGTCCCCGACGTCTGGACCGTCGACGCGGACGGGTCGGGGCAACGGAAGGTCCTCGACAACGCATTCCAGCCGCGTTGGTCGCCCGACGGTTCGAACCTCCTCTTCCAGCGGTACGACGCGAATCCCGATCGCGCCACGCTGGGCGTCTACGTCGCAAGGAGCGACGGCACCAGTGTGAGAAAGCTCGTTCGAGCGGCGCTCTGGTGGTCCGAGCGAGCCCCTCCGGCGTGGTCGCCCACCGGGCGGACGATCCTCTACGGAGCCGGGATGGGCGCTGTCCGCCTCCACCTTCTCAACGTCGGCGGCCGCAGAGCACGATTCCTCGCCGTCGGCTCGTCGCCGGCGTGGTCGCACGACGGCAGCCGGATCGCCTTCACGCGCAGGAGCGGCATCTGGGTCATCCCCTCGCGCGGCGGCCGGCCACGCCGAATCGCAGCCGCGTCGACGCGGCACACCGTTCCGTTTCCGGCGTGGTCGCCCGCCGGAAAGCAGCTCGCGTACAACTCCGGCAACCAGCTGTATGTCGCCCGCGTGGACGGGCGCTCGACGAATCTCGTCGCGCAGGGTGCCGCCTGTACGTGCCACGGCTGTTGCCGAGTCTCACCGCCGGTCTGGTCTCGCAACGGCCGGCGTCTTTATTACTCGAGCTGAGATCACCTTCAGGCGCGTTCCGATCCGGATACGGACCAAATGCGCATCGCTGGGGGCTGCTTGCCGCCGGCGAGCCGCCCGATAGAATCTGGTTCTCCAGCCACAGGGAAGAGGCGTTCTCGGATCTGCGCTATGTCGCACGTCCAGCCGCCAACGACGGAGAGTGGCGCAACACTTCCCGGAGGAGGTATCGCATGGCTGCATCGGACGAACTGACCAAGCTGGCCGCTCGGGCCAAGGAGGCGGAGGATCGCGCGGCAGCAGCGCAGGGGAAGGCCAAGGCCGACCTCCAAGCGGACGTCGAGGCAGCGCGAGCGTCTGCTCAGGCCCAGGCTCAGAAGCTGCGCGAATCGGCCGACGCGAGCAAGAACAGGCTCTCAGTCTGGTGGAACGACTTGCAGCGCTCGTGGAACGAGCACGTCGCAAAGATTCGCGAAGACGTCGATAGCAGGAGGGCTGAGCACGACGTGGATCGAGCCCAGAGGAAGGCCGAGAACGCGGAGGACGACGCGGCATTTGCGGTTTCGTTCGCGTACGCCGCGATCGAGGAGGCCGAGTACGCAGTGCTCGACGCTTCCCTGGCAAAGCTGGAGGCGGACGAGCTGTCGGCGGCCTGAGTCAGGAGACCGGGGGCTGAGAGACCGCCGGTGTCTCAGCCAAACCGGACGAGAACGCGGCGCTAATGATCGAGCCAACCTAGGCCTTGGGCTCGCCGGCGGTGGCCACGTGTAGCACGATGATTGTTAGGGCGGGCGGTCGTTGCGGGGTTTTCCGCACGGGAATGGTGTCCGCTCCGATTCCACCGAGCGCTGGGTCCGCGAGCGCCGGCCGGTGCGGCCGAATCGATCGGTCGACACGCGCGGTGGACCACGAATTCCTTCGGAAGGGGGCAGTCTGACCATGGAGCAATCGCTCCGTCTCCAACGCGTATCACACGTCTCGCTAGAGCCGAATCCCGCGCTCGTCGAGCACGCTAAACAGCGGGCGGAGAGCGTGCAGAACCGAATCGCGGATCAGATCACGGGATTCGCCGGATCAATGTGGTTCGTCTAGATCCACATTGTTTGGTTCGCCTGCTGGATCGGGTTCGGGGTCGAGGGGTACCCGTACGGCCTCCTAACAATGATCGTCTCTCTCGAGGCAATCTTCCTCTCGACCTTCGTGATGATCAGCCAGAACAGGGCCGACGCCAAGCGTCAAGTGGTTGCCGACCAGCAATGGCAGACCGTCAAGGAAGAGGACAAACAGAACCAAGAGCTGCTCAACCTCTCCAACCAGATACTCGAACTAACGAAGGCGATCCACGACTCCACGAGCTCGCGGTCAGACGGCGTTTAGCGGCTTCGCTACCTCTGATAGAGGAGTTTCGGGCGAACAGGGGTGATCCCCGACAGAGGGACGCCGCGCGGCTGACGCGATCGCGGGGACGCCTCCCGCGTGACGAGGATTCATTCGTCTCGCAGCTTGATGCTTTCCACGTAGAGCACGTTCGCGAGGTTCACCCAGATCGGCAGGCCGTCGTCCCTCGTGAGCTGCGAGATCCTGCCCGACAGTTCCACGGCGGGTGCATTCTGCTCGACGTCCACCGTCAGGAGCTCGTCCTTCGTGCTCCCCACGAACACAATCCGCGCTCCTCTCTCAGGTGGTGGGGCAGGCAATGTCATTTCAGCCTCCTGGCTCGGGTCGCGCGAGTCTAGAGGGGGCAACCCGAGCCGTCGCCGGTTTCGCGAACGCCCAGCGTTTCGACCTGTCCCGTTTGCGTCCCGTTTGGGTCTGTTGCTTTTCCTCTGGCAACCGATAAGTAGTTGAGTCGATGCACCCACCCCCAAACTGGATTCGACCTCGGCGCGGGGTTCCGAAATCGGCGACGACCTGAAGCTTCCAGGGAACTTCCCGACCCCGGGTCGCCGAGCTGCTGGGCGCTGAGCCGGGCGGGTCCTCCCCGGGCCCCAGCGGTTCGGCCGCCCGGAGAAGTCCATGCCGAGCATCCCCCGCAATCCCTTACCGGCCATGCCCGGAATCCTCATACGCCACGGCTACGGTCCGGACGTGACACGGATCCTCCTCGCCGCGCTGCTGCTCGCAGCGACCCATACCACCACCGCCGGCGCCGCCGCCGAGAACGGTCCGATCGCGTTCGGCTCGGACGATGCCCTCTGGCTCCTCGACGAGGGTGTGCAGCAGCCGCTTCGGAACGGCGAAGGCGGCAGCTGGCCGGCGTGGTCGCCAGACGGGTCGCGCATCGCGTTTACGTCCGTGCGCAGAGACGGCATCTTTGTGATGAACGCCGACGGCACGAGCCTTCGCCGCGTGACGACGAGCCCGACGATCGACCTCGAGGCAACGTGGTCCCCCGATGGGCGGCGACTCGCGTTCGCCCGCACCGTCCCCGGCTACAAGACTGAAATCTTCGTCGTCGGCGTCGACGGGAGGGGCCTCCGGCGGCTGACGTCCAACCGCGGAGAGGACTTCGAGCCCGATTGGGCGCCGAACGGTAAGCGGATCGCCTGGTCGTTCGTCGCCTCGCGTGCTGGCATCCCCTCGGGCATCTTCACCATGAACCCTGACGCGAGCTCGAAGCGCATCCGCGGCCAGGGGATCGCACCCGACTGGTCGCCGGACGGCCGGCGTTTCGTGTTCGTGCTTCGCGGCGAACTCTGGACGGAGGCCGTGGGCGGCACCGACCGGCGGCGGCTCCCGGTGGCGCCAGGGGCCGATGCCCGCCCCGAGTGGTCGCCCGATGGCACGCAGGTCGCGTTCTTGTCGAGTCAGGGCAGTCCGACCGCCCAGTACCGCCTTTGGCGCGTCGGTGCCGACGGCCAGAACCGGCGTCTGCTGACGCCTGACCGCGACAGCGTCTCCTCGCTCTCGTGGGCTCCGCGCTAGCGCCGTCCGCCACCTACGCGATCGACCACGGCGAGTCTTCCTCGCGGCTATGCGATGGGCGGTACTGGGATCGAACCAGTGACCTCCGGCTTGTCGAGGCTGCGCAGGCGTAACCATCCGGCGCTAACCGGCTTTGCTCCTAGACAACACCCTTCGAGAGCAGCCCTGATTCCCGGATACCGCTGGGACACCGGACGCTCCGTTGCCACCCGAGCGAGACGCCGATCTCGTGGGGCCAGACAGGAACGCAAGGGCCGCCGGGGCCGCCAGGGCCTGCCGGGCCACAAGGGCCCCCTGGGCCCACTGATCTTTCGAAGTTCAGTCGTGCGGCCGCCAACGCTCAGACCGCGGTACTACTGAACAACGGAGGCGACTTCGGTTATGTGACCGAACTCTCGACCAACCTCACGAGCGGATCGAGCCCAGGATTCGTTGTCGTGCACGCAAATATGGGGGCGTACACGACAAGTCTCGCGGAATGCCCTTGCCAGATCGAGTTCCGCGTGAGAGACGCGACGGCTGGTTCGGGTGCGACAGACTCATTCGCCCAGGTCGGAAACGTCGCAGATGCCGAAGGATTCGCGATTGACAACGGTGCGGTCTCGGGCGTCTTCCCGATCGGCGCAAACCAGACTCATCAATATGACTTCCAGGCTGTTGTGGATGACAACGGTGGGACGCTTAGTGTGAGCGCCAACATCTCGATGACCGCGGTGTACGTGCCGTTCAACGGCGCTGGGACAGCGACCGTTCTCGCGGCGCTAATGCCTCAAGCCGCTCGTCTAAAGCCTCGAGCGGCTCGCGCAAATCCGGCGGCGGCGCGGCGATCCTCGATTCGAACCCGCAGGCACTGAAGCTCGTTGCCCGTTCTGGCACGCATGGCCGTAAGGACCAGTAGCGCCTAGCTTGGGTCGGTCATAGATCGAAGAAGAGCAGGGACCGGCCCGGCCCATCGCGGGGCGGGTCCCTCTCGCCTCGATGCGCTGAGACCCGGCGGCTTGGGAAACGGCCCGCATCAAGCGGGCCTTGGGCACTGAGCGCAGTGTGGGCGTACCCTCTGCAGCTGTGTCTGTCCCGCGCCCTGGGTCAGGGGATGACGATGGTCCGGAAATACGGCGCGCTGATCGGCATCATCGCCGCGATCGGCACGCTGATCGTCGTGTTAATCGTGTGGGGCTCCAACGGCTCCGCCGCGAAAGGCAGTACCTGTACAGAGATTCCCGCGGGTCGGGTACCACCCGCGATCATCTGCCCCAGGAATGCCACCCCGGAGAACGCGAAGGAGCGCCACTGTATTCGGGTTTCGACTCTCCGTGACGCCACGTACTGGACCTGCTCCGATTGACGCTTTTCCGCAGCGGCCGGGCCGAGCCCGCCGAGGGGCGACGACGATGAGCCGGTGCTCGTCGTGATCGAAGACGAGCCCTTTCGGTTCTGATCGCGTGCTCGCGAATGCGATGGGCGGTACTGGGATCGAACCAGTGACCTCCGGCTTGTCGAGCCGGCGCTCTCCCAGCTGAGCTAACCGCCCGCGGTCGAACGATTGTAGCGAGCGCTCTTTCGCGTCTCAGCGCCGCGTCGTCACGACGCCGGCGAGGCAGAGTCCGCCGCCAACGAACGCGAGCAGCTCGGGAGTCTCGCTCAGGATCGCCCAGCTGAGGAGGATCGCAACCGGCGGCGCGAGGTACGTCATCGCGCCCATGCGTCCGGCCGTCGTTCTCGCCAGAGCGTACGCCCAGGTCGTGAAGGCGACCGCCGTCGGGAAGATGCCGAGATAGACCATCCACGCGATCGAGCTGCCGTCGGCGCGGCCGAGCTCGTCGAACAGCCTGGGGGCAAACGGAAGGCAGACCGCCGCACCGATGAGACAGGCCAACCAGGTCACATGCGCCGCCGACGCCTGGGAGAGCAGCGGTTTCTGCGCGACGACGGCGCCGGCGTAGAACGCGGCTGCCGCGAGACAGAGGACCGCTCCCCACCCCGCGGCGACTCCGCGTTCCGAGGTCGCGAGCCCGATGATCACCACGCCGACGAAGGCGATCGCGCAGCCGACGAGCAGCATCCGCGGGAAACCTTCATGCAGCAGAAACCCGGCCAGGACAGCGATCACGATTGGCCCGACGGCGACGAGCATCGCCGCGGTCCCGGCGTCCACGCGACGTTCGGCCTCGTTCAGGGCGATGTTGTAGAGCCCGAACCAGAGAACGCCGCACACGAGCAATAGTGGAAGCTGCGCACGGCCGGGCATCCGCCCGGAACGCACGAGCACCAAGGCGCCGAGCACCACGCTTCCGATCGCGAGCCGCCCGAGACTCAGCGCGCCGGGTGAAAGGTCTTCACCCGCAGCCCGAATACCCACGAACGCCGACGCCCACAGGACAACTGTGATGAGCGCCGCAACGAGGGCCACTTCACCTAGAACGAACGAGGCGGGCGTTCTGTGAGTTCCGTCAGAAGATCTCCGGGCACCACGGATAGCGGTCGCTGCGGAAGAGGGCGTCGGCCCGGTCCAGCGCTCCCGCGGCGAGCTCCTCCACCCGCCCTGCTCGCGCGAGCTGCCCGAATGTGAAGCCGCCGAGATAGGCGGAGCCGAGCGCCGAGACGTCCAGCCGCAGCTCAGGCTCCTGCCGTGTCCGCGAGACTCCCGCGGCGCTGAGCTCCCAGACACCGGCGTTCCAGCGACAGACCTCGTCCACCACGTCCACGGTCACCGGCGCACCGTCCTTGTACCTCCGCGCGTTCAGCGCCGCCTCCACGTCGACGAGCCGGACCCAGAGGCCGTCCCGTTGATCGAACTGCATCCGCCGCGGCTCGCGAAGCAACAGGAAGAGCTCGTGGTCGAGCGGGATCAGCCCTGCCCGGACGCGGTCCATCCAGTCGATTCCGATCAGAAAGCTCCAGAGCTCGCGGGTTGCCTCGGGCGTGTCGCCGACCGCCTCGATCACCCGCGTGTACCCGTTGGGAATGCCGCGGTCGGCGGAGAAGTGCAGACGGTAGAGCGCGTAGCCGGCAGGCTGTCCGTCCAGCTCGAGCAGCGCACGGACCATCTCGCCGCCGCCTTCCCGCCCCCACTCCGGATCGGCCAGACGCCTCGAGCGCCACCATTCGCGCGTGCGGACGAACATGCCGGGATGGCGCCCGGCCGCACGCCGCTGAATCTGGCTGAACGGCTCGACCGCCTCCTCGACGTCCAGGAGCCGAATCGTCCCCTTCGGCTCGAAGTCACGGTAGAACGCAGCGCGATCGCGGCTGAGCTCGACGTTGCCGCTGAACGACGCGACGCCGTAGCCGTAGCGGCCGTAGAGCGCATCCTCGGACGCCCAGAGGTACGCCATCGGCTCGCCTCGCTCGTGCACATCGTCGAGCTGCGTGCGCATCAGGCTCCTGAGGATCCCCCGGCGGCGATGGGTCGGCAGCACGCCGACAAGCGTCACGCCCGCAGCGCGGACGAATCCGCCGGGGACGCCAGTCTCGAACGGGAACGCTGCTCCGCTCCCGACGACGGCGCCGTCGTCGAAGGCGACGTGGATGCGGTCGACCGGAAGGACACGACCAAGCCGCTCGACAAAGGCGGGGTCGGGCTTGCTGCCGAAGTAGTGGAAGATCGGAGTGACCACGTCCGGAAACTCCTCCGGCGCAGCCGGCCGGATCTCGAAGCTCAACCGATTCGCTCCAGGGGCGCGTAGTCGAGGACGAGCCGGCGGTCGGCCCCCTCACCGGCGAAGCGGACGGAAACGACGCCGCCGGGCTCGACCGCGGTGACGATCCCCTCGCCGAGCGTCTGGTGGCGCACGGAGTCGCCCGTCGCCAGCTCGGGGGTGTCGCCGCGCGGCTGAATCCGTGCCGTCGGCGACCCGTACCCGGACCACGACGCGGGCCGCAGGCGCTCCCTGTGGATCTCCTCCTGCGGCAGCTCGTCCACGAACCGAGAGGGAAGGTTGTAGTTGCGGCTCCCGTACAGGGCGCGCGCCGAGGCGTGGGTCAGCGTGAGTTGCTCTCGCGCCCGCGTCATGCCCACATAGGCCAGGCGGCGCTCCTCCTCCAGCGAGTTCTCCTCGAGCGACCGTGAGTGCGGGAACACCCCCTCCTCCATCCCGATCATGAACACCGCTCTGAACTCGAGCCCTTTCGCGTTGTGGAGCGTCATGAGCGTGACGAGGCTCTGCTGGTCGCGAAGCGCATCCTGGTCGGAGAAGAGTGAGATCTCTTGGAGGAAGGTGGAGAGATTCGGCTCCGGCGCGCTCGCCTGATACTCCTGCGCGACGCCGACGAGCTCCTGGAGGTTCTCGATCCTGCCCTGGGCCTCGATCGTCCGCTCGGCCTCGAGCGCCGAGAGGTAGCCGCTGCGGTCGAGCGTCCGCTCGACGAGCTCGTCCACTGCGAGCTCGAGGGCGCCGGCCTGCAGCGACTGGAGCAGGGTCCGAAGGGCGGTGACGGCTCGGACCTGCGCGGGCCCGAGGCCGGCCTCCTCGGGAAACTCGAGCGTCTCCCACAGCGAGAGGCCGTGGGCGTCGGCGTAGGTCTGCAGTCGGGCGAGCGAGGCGTCGCCGATCCCGCGCCGTGGGCGGTTCGCGATCCGCTGAAAGCTGACCGCATCGAAGGGGTTGTCGATCACCTGGAGGTAGGCGATCAGGTCCTTCACCTCGGCCCGCTCGTAGAAGCGCGGGCCGCCGATCACCTGGTACGGGATCTCGTTGCGGACGAGGATGTCCTCCAGCACGCGCGACTGGGCGTTCGTCCGGTAGAAGACGGCGATCTCGCTGCCGTTGACGCCCTCGTCGACGAGCCGAGCGATCTCCGACGCGACGAAACGGGCCTCCGCGTGTTCGTCCTCGACCTCGAGGACGCGCACCGGCTCGCCGTCACCGAGGTCGGACCAGAGGTTCTTGGGCTTGCGCTCGCGGTTGTGGGAGATGACGGCGTTCGCGGCTCTGAGAATCGTGTTCGTGGAGCGGTAGTTCTGCTCCAACGGGATCGTGGTCGTGTCGCCGAAGTCCCGTTCGAACTCGAGGATGTTCCGGATGTCCGCTCCCCGGAAGGCGTAGATGGACTGGTCGGGGTCGCCCACGACACAAACGTTCTTGTGCTTTTCGGCCAGGAGTTGGAGCAGCCGGTACTGCGCGTGGTTCGTGTCCTGGTACTCATCGACGAGGATGTAGCGAAACGCCTTCTGCCAGCGCTCCTTGGCCTCCGGGAAGCGCTCGAGCAGGTCGACGGTCAGCATCAGCAGGTCGTCGAAGTCGACGGCGTTGGCGGCGAACAGGCGGCGCTGGTAGAGCTCGTAGGTGTCGGCGACGGTCTGGTCGTAGAAGGAATCGACCCGGCGGCGGTACTCGCCGGGGCCGATCAGTTGGTTCTTGGCCGCCGAGATGTGCTCGTGGATTCCTTTGGCGGGGAAGCGCTTCGGGTCGCGCTCCAGCTCCTCCAGGCACTGCTTGACGAGCCGAACCTGGTCGGCCTGGTCATAGATCGTGAAGTTGGTCTTGTAGCCGAGGCGCGGTGCCTCCCGGCGGAAGATCCGGCCGCAGGCAGCGTGGAAGGTGAGGATCCAGATTCGTCTAGCGACCTCCGGCAGGAGGTCTTCGAGGCGCGAGCGCATCTCCCCCGCCGCCTTGTTCGTGAACGTGATCGCGAGGATCTCGTTCGGCTGTACGCCGACGGCTGCGATCAGGTGCGCGACCCGATGGGTGAGCACTCGCGTCTTGCCCGACCCCGCTCCAGCGACGACGAGCAGCGGCCCCTCGGTGTGCAGCACCGCCTCCCGCTGAGCGGGATTGAGGTCGGCGAGATAGGTCTCAGGAGAGGCTACGGCCACGCCCGCCGATGCTAGCGGGGGCGTGGAGGATCGCCACGGCGACGGCCGACCCGCCTAGGCAGACCGTCAGAGCCGTCGCCGGAAGCGCCAGCGCGAGTGTCATCGTGCTGCCGGGCACCGCAGCAGCCCACTGCACGGCGAGCACTGCTGCGGCCGCCGCGCTGAGAGCAAAGGCTGCAGCCGAGAAGACCAACGCTGCAAGCCCAACGCGCGACCAACCGAACCGTGCGCAGACCAGCGCCGCCAAGGCGGCTGTGCCGGCTACGGCGAACGAGATCAGAGCCGCGTACAGCTTCCAGGTCAAGTACCCCGGCCGCTCGTCCCACGGAGCCGGAGGCAGCGTGTTCTCGGGAATCGCGTAGAGCGGCAGCGTGTAGACGGAAAGCGTGCCGAGGAGAAGGAGCGCCGCCCAGAAGAGGCTGCGGGGGGTGACTGCCCGTAGTGCGGCACTCGCAACTGTTCCAGGTGGCCCGAAGCGGGCTACCGCCTCGCGCTCGGAGCCGAGCGCCCGCGCAGAGTCGCGTAGATGATCCTCGACCTCGGCCAGCAGGCGACGGCGCACCAAGAACCGGAAGCGCAGCATTCGTCCTAGCTCGGCCAGGTACGCGTCGATCACGTCGTCACCGCCTGAACAGCGTTCGTGAACGCGGTCCACTCGTTCCGCTCTTGCTCGAGGCGGCGGCGCCCGCGGCGCGTCAGCCTGTAGATCCGTCGACGCCGGCCTCCCACGGTCTTCCAGGAGCTCGACAGCAGACCCGCGCCCTCGAGCCGGTACAGCGCCGGGTACACGGTCCCCTCGGCGAGGTCGATCGCGCCGTCGCTCGACTTCCGGATCGCTTCGGCCACGGCGTACCCGTGACGGGGCTCCCGAGCGATCGCCGCAAGGAGCAGGAAATCAAGATGGCCCTTCAATACCTCGGCTCGCAAAGTAATCTCTAAGCCTAACAGACTTGACACCTAGCGTTACTATGCCTAGTCTCGCTATGTATGAGAACGCTCACCGTGTTGGCAACCATCGCCGCGCTAGGCGGTTCGCTCGGCGGCGTGCTGTCTGCGCGCGGCGCTGCCGAGTCTGCCGCTGAGCCCGGCCGGTGCCGGGATTGGGTGACGACCCGTGCGTATGCGCGGGAGACCGCAGCGGTGCGGCCTCTCGTCTCGCGGATGAAGCGGGCTTTCGGCGCCCCTGGGATCTCGGTCGCAATCGCCGCCGACGGAAAGCTCGTCTGGTCTGCTTCCTGCGGCTTTGCCGACCTCAGGAGGCGCGTCCCGGTCGCGAGAGCGACCACGTTCCGGATCGGAAGCGTCTCCAAGCCCTTGACCGCGGCGACGGCGGCTCGCCTCGCGCAGGCCGGGCGGATAGACCTCGATGCCGACGTGCGCCGCTACGCGCCGACGTTTCCGAGGAAGCGGCACCCGATCACGATCCGACAGCTCGGCGGCCATCTGGGCGGCATCCGCCACTACGAGGGTCGCGAGGCGCTGAGCAGGAAGCACTACCGGTCGGTGACGGCAAGCCTCCAGATCTTCAAGGACGACCCGCTCGTCGCCGTCCCCGGAACGCGGTTTGCCTACTCGAGCTACGGCTTCAACCTGCTCGGGGCAGCAGTCGAGGGAGCCGCCGGCCGGCCGTTTGCGGCTGTCGTCGCGGATACGACCCTCTCGCCGCTCGGGATGACTCGAACGCGTCTCGACGGGGGTGGCCCTCCTCGTGGGAGGGCGCGCTTCTACGAGGTCACGTCGAGGCGGAAGGCGGTCGCTGCGCCTCCCGTCGACCTGAGCAACCGCTACCCCGCCGGCGGCTTCCTTACCACCGCCGAGGACCTCGCCCGGTTCGGCAGCGGCATAACCGATCCGGCCTTTCTCACGCCGCAGATGCAGGAGCTTCTGTTCAGCTCCCAGAGGACGACTGGCGGCCAAGCGACTCGATACGGGTTCGGTTTCGAGGTCGGGCAGAGCCCGTTTGGGCCCGTGGCCGGACACACGGGCAACGTCGTGGGCGGCACGGCCTTCCTCTTCCTCCATCCGAGAACCCGTGTCGTCGTTGCGCTCACGACGAACATCGGGTTCGTCACGGCCGCGACCCCGCCGTCCCTCGGCCGCGGCGTCCCTGACCCGCCGCAGCTCGCAGTGCCGTTCATCCGCCGGGTGCTCGCGGGTTGAGCGGGAACGCCTTACGGGCGAGCGCAGGCAACACCTGGGCCGTCACGAGCGTCGGCGTGACCGCGTAGCGACGGCTGTACCGGTAGCTGCCGTCGGGGCGACGGAGCGAGGCCAGAAAGCGAAAAGCAGCCCGCGGCGGCCGCACATCGGCGGCGATGTACGCCTGGATCGCCCAGGCCGTGGACTGGGCGTCCGGCGCTCTCCCAGCCACGAGGCGGACGCCCCCGTTCGGCGCTGTCAACCGGCGGATGTACGTAAGCCCCCGCCGGATCGATCGTCCGCGGACGCCTGTGGAACGGAGCGCCTGAATCACGGCAGCCGTGTCGTTTGTGTCGGGCGCTCCACGCGGCACCCACGACCAGCCGCCCGAGCGATGCTGAGCCCGGAGCAGGTATTGCACCGGCCCCTTCCCGGGCTTCTCGAGGGCGAGAACACTCCACGCGGTTGAGTTGACGAGCGACCCGAGGCGCCCGTCGGGCAGGCGCGCGCGCTCGAGCCGCGCGACGAGCTCCCCAACGTCGGCGCCCGCGACGCGGAGCGCCATGATCCGCAACGCGAGATCGGTCGTGTCGTGAATCGCCGCGTCTCGAAGATAGGCCGCCGGCGATCGATCCGCGTGCCGCCCGGCGGAGTGAAGGCCGAGCACGGCCCACGCGGTCAGCGTCGGATCCGAGCGCGCGCCTGGCTCCGCGAAGCCCCCGTCGGGTTGCTGCCGAGCGCCGAGGTAGTCCGCCGGCGCCGCGGCGAGGCTCAGGGCCACGAGCGCCACGCCGAGCTTCAGGCCCACACGACCTCCGTCCGCAGCCGCCGGCCGTAGCGCTCAAGCAGGCGCCGAAGCTCAGGGCCGATCGCGACCGCGAAGACGACGTTCCCGACGGCGTGGGCGGCGCTGAACCACACACCGCGCGCATAGACGACCGTCAGGGCCTCCCACGTGTGCGGCCAGAAGCTGTACCAGTGCCAGAGATCCATTGCGCTGCTGAACGCGAAGCCGAGGACGAAGCACAGGGCGGCGAATGCCCAGCGCCGTCGAATGAGCCGCGCGGCGAGCGCCCCGACGACGCCACATCCGCCCCACGCGAGCATCTGCCACGGCGTCCAGATCCCCTGCCCGAGATAGAAGTTCGAGACCAGCGCCGCAACGGCGCCGACCGCGAATCCGACGCGGGCGCCGAGCGCCGCGCCCGCCGCGACGACGATCACGGTGACCGGTTGGACTCCCGGCACGGCGGCGAAGAGGATCCGTCCGGCTGCCGCCGCGCCGCCCAGCACGGCCACGAGCGCGACCTCCTTCGAAGAGCCGGGGCCCGACTCGAGCCACGCGAAGCCGGTCGCGACGAGCGCCAGGGCGACGAGGAGAAGCGACAGAGCGGCGTCTCTCGGCGACAGGGCCGCCCAGGCGCCGCCGGCGAACGCGACAGCGGCTCCGGCGACGAGCAACCGCTTAGACATGAGCCGGCTCCCGCGCAGCTCCGAGGGTGACCGAACGATCGGCGACGTCGGCCGCAAAGACCTGATCGTGGGTGACGACGAGCGTCGCCCGGCGAGCCGCGTTCTCGCGAAGCAGCCGTGCAAGGAGCGCCTTGCGCTCGGGATCGACTCCACGCGTCGGCTCGTCGAGGATCAGGACGTCCGGTTCGGTGACGAGCACCGCCGCAAGCCCGAGCCGCTCGCGCTCGCCGCTCGAGAGGTCGCGCGGATGCCGCGCGTCGTAGCCGCCGAGGTGCACCAGGTCGAGCGCGCGCCGCGCCCGCGCGAGGTCGCCGCCGACGCCCAGGGCAACCTCTTCGTCGACGCGCTCGCAGACCAGGTACCGCCCCGGATCCTGCGAGAGGTAGGCGGCGCGACCCCGTAGCTGCACCTCGCCGCCGGCCGGCTCGAGCAGCTCGGCGGCGAGCTTCGCCAGCGTCGTCTTCCCCGAGCCGTTGGGGCCGACCAGCGCGACGATCTCCCCACGCCGGAGAGCGAGGCTCGCCGGCCCCACCGCATGCCGGTCGCCGTAGGCGTACGACACATGCTCCAGACGGACGAGCGGCTCGCCCGACCCGACATCCTCTTCGCCGGTGAGGACACGGAACTGCGGCAGATATGCGGGCCGGTGCTCAGCCAACCACTCGAGCGCCTCGCGTCGCGGCGCGTCGAGGAGCAGCCGACCGCCCTCGAGGAAGAGCACGCGGTCGCACCGCTCGAGTGCCAGCGTCGGGCGCTGCTCGGACAGGACGACCGTCCGCCCCGAGCCGGCGACGTCGAGGATCTCCTCCGCGCCCTCGGGGTCGAGCTGCGAGGTCGGCTCGTCGAGCAGGAGCAGCAACGGGTCGAGCGCAAGCGCCGACGCGATCGATACGCGCTGCAGCTCCCCGGCGGAGAGCTCCTGCGTGCGCCGTTCGAGCAGGTGCCCGGCACCGACGGAATCGAGCGCCGCCGCCGCCCTGGGCTGGATCTCGTAGGGCGGCGCGCCCAGGTTCTCCAGCCCGAAGGCGACCTCGGCGTCCACCCGCGTGAGGACGACCTGATCCTCGGGATCCTGGAAGACGCTTGCAACCGTTCCTGCCAGCTCGGCCGGCCGGGCGCGCCGAGTATCGATCGAGCCGACCTCGACACGCCCCGAGAAGACACCGCCGTGGAAGTGCGGGACGAGCCCCGCGAGCGCGCGTAGGAGCGTCGACTTCCCCCCGCCCGAGGGGCCGAGCAGACAGACGACCTCGCCGGCTCGAAGCTCCAGCGAAACGGAGTCGAGCGCCGGCCGATCCGAGCTCGGATAGCGGTACGTCAGCTGCCGGATGCGCGCTACAGCCACAGCACCGCTCCCAGGACGAGCAGGAGGCCGGCGAGGACCGCCGCTCGCTCCACCAAGCTCCACGGCGGCCGCGGGATGCGCGTCCGCCCCGGCCGCCCGAAGCCACGAGCCTCCATCGACTCGGCGAGGTTGAGCGAGCGCTCCAGCGAGCCGGCGAGGAGCGGCGAGAGCAGGCGGGCGCGTCCGCGGAGCCCTTCCACGACGACGGCCCGCCCACGCAGCGCCTCGACCATTCCCGCCGCATCCCGCTCGAGCGACGGCACGAGCCGCGTCGCGAGCGCGACGGCGAGCACGGAGTGCCGGAGCCGTCCCGCTGCCTGGAGCAGCCGGTCGTGGTCGAGCAGCAGCGCGTAGGCCGCGAAGGCGAGACCGACGGCCGCCAGGCGCAACGCCTGGAAAAGGGCGTAACGGAGCTCGTCGTCAGTGACGTCGAGCCGGCCGAGCACCGGCACCGAGGGGCCTTCCCAGAGGACGGCCCCGCCGTAGCTCCCGAGCAGCGGGCTGAGCAGGAACAGGAAGGCGGCGGACACGAGCGTCCCGACGAGATATGGCCAGCGCCGTCGTCGCGGAGCCCGCAGGCAGACGACGAGCAGCAGCACCGTGATCGCGGCGACGGTGACCGTGCGGTCAGCAAGGAGCGCCGCAGCGGCCAGGCAGGCGAGCAGCGCCAGCGCAGGAACGGCGCTCATGGGATCGAGTACCGGAACCGGGCAAACGCCGGGTCGCGCGCGAGGCGCCCGGCGATCTTCCGTCCGACGTAGAAGGTGACCGGGTCGCCGGCGGCGCCCGAGAGCCGGCCACGGAGGGCTGACCCGGCAACGAGCACGAGGACGTTCGCCCCGTCGCGCCGACCGTTGAGCCGGCCACCCACCAGACCGGCGATTCGCCGGGCGAGCGGGCCGGGGCGGGCGACGACGACGGCCGACCGCCGCTTCCCCCCGTAGCCGTGGAGGAACGGCTCCGGGAACGCCCCCACGGCGACCGGCACGCGCATCTCCTCGGCCCAGGAGCGGTAGTCGAACCAGACGACGTCTCCGGCGTGGAGGCGGTAGTCGGCGGCGCCGATGTCCGCCTCGTAGCCGTTGACGAAGTAGAACCAGTCGCGTTGGTCGCCGATGCTGCCCTTGATCCCGTCGATCGCCTGGACGAACCGGCCGCCGTAGCGGGTGTCGACGTCAGCCTCGCGCCGCAGAGCCTCCATCGCGCTGATGCCCGCCGGAACCTCCGCCGTCTTGACGACCTCCGCGCCGCGGTCGCGGGTGATCCAGAGCGACGCCCGGCCCTCGCCGGCCTGCTCCTGCCCGCAGCCGGCGAGTACGCCGAGCGCGAGCAGGAGAACTGCGACCGCGCGGAGCGTCAACGCAGCGCGTTCGAGCGAACGGCGCCGGCCATCGTCGCGCGGACGAGACCCGTGTGCCGGCCGACGCACGCTCGCCCGGCGCGCGTGCGGGCTCGGCGGCCGTCGACCACGAGGACGGCGCCCGAGGCCGCGTTGTCGCGGCCTGCGTCGTTCTCCGAGACGACCCGGTAGCAGTTTCGGCCGGTGCGGGTCAGAAGCAGCGTGGGCGGCCCGCCGGTCGGGCCGAACGTGGCCCAGTACCAGAGGACGCGATCACCCGGGCGCAGCGGCACCTTGTCGGCACCGACGGGCGGCGATACGCCGTTCACCTTGAAGGCCCAGCCGGCCGAGCCGCCGCCGGCATACCGGCCGATCTGATCGACGTACGGGCCGAAACCCGTCACCGCGACGTGGTAGTAGAACTCGCCGCGCAGGCTGGCGGCCTCGAGCGCCTGGAGCGCGTTCGTGCCGCCCTCGAAGCGCTTCTCGAGCGACCCGAAGATCGGCTGGGTCTTGCCTTCGACGCGAACCGAGACGCCGGCGCCGAGCGCCGACGACGCCGCGACCATGGACAGCACGACGAGTGTTGCGAGTGTGAGGAGTGATCTCCGCACGAATCCTCCTTCCGCGAGGGGTTCGAATGCCAGGCGGGCGGCAGGTCTTCTGACTCGGGGCTCCCTCTCTCGCCGCCTTCCCGGCCGAGGGCCAGTGGCATTCCGGCGGAGAGCGTCTCCCCTCACAGCGGCGGGACCGTCCCGGATTCGCACCGGATTCCCTCACCGCTCGCCTTTTCTCTCCCGCCTATTATGGCGCGCCGTGACGCGCGTCGTCTCACTCTGGCTGCCGGTCGTCGCGTGGGCGGCGGTCATCTTCGCGCTCTCGTCGGTCCCGAATCTCGGCACCGGCCTCGGCGGCTGGGACCTCGCGCTCCGCAAGCTCGCCCACACTGGGGAGTACGCGCTGCTCGGTCTCCTGCTCGTTCGGGCGCTCGGTCGTCAATACCTCGCACTCGTGCTGGGGATCGCCTACGCCGTCACGGATGAGCTCCACCAGCACTTCATCTCGGGCCGCACGGGAGCGCCGGTCGACGTTGCGATCGACTCGCTCGGCATAGCCCTCGGCGTGCTCCTGGGACGCTGGTGGCTCTGAAGCTCGCGCTGGACCTGGACGGCGTGCTCGGCGACACGCGCCGGTTGTGGGCCGACTGGCTCGACGACGCCGCGCGGCGGTTCCGGTCGATCGCGGAGCTCGATCTCGAGTCGCTTCCCGCCGATCGAGCCGGGGCTGCCGAGGAGCTCGACCGATGGGCCGATCGAGGCATCGGCGACTGGCGGATCGCGCTCGAGCGCTTCGCCGAGGACCGCGCGCCGGTCTACCTCCGCCCGGACGCGGAGATCAGCGCCCGCCTCCGAGAACTGGCGGGTGCCGGGGCGACCCTCGGCGTCTTCACCGACGCGCCGGAGCCGCTCGCACGCATCGCACTGTCGCAGCTCGGCGCCGCAAGGCGGGTCGATCTGGTGGAGGCCGGCGCCGGGGCGCTCGAGCGGCTGCTGGAACGACTCGGGCCGGGCGCTGTTGTCGTCGGCTCACGCGACGACCTCCGCCGACTCCCCGGCTAGCATCCAGGGCGATGGATGGGCCCAAGGACGTCGGTGACCGCCAGCTCGACGCGCTGCTGGAACGCCTCGACCGCCTGACCGCGGAGGTGCGAGGTCTCAACCGGCGGCTCGACAGCGGTGAGAACCTGGCGCCGGTCGTCCGCGAGCTGGCGCTTCTGAACGAGTCGCTTCAGGCGCTGGCGTACGCGGCACTTGGCCAGCAGGGCCCGCATGTGCGCCGCCGGCGCGCGGGCTAGCGAGCGACCAGCTTGTAGAGCTGCCCGCCGAGCGTGACGGCGTACAGTTCGCCGCGCCCGTCCTCGCCGAACGAGGAAAGCCCGGGCAGCCGGAACGACTCCTTGCGGGCGCTGCGCGCTCGCCCGCCGACCACACGGAGCGACCAGACCTCGCCGCTGCAGTTGTCCCCATAGAAGTAGCGCCCGCTGGCAGCCGGAACGGCACTGCCGCGGTAGACGAAGCCGCCGGTGACGGCGCACGGCTCTCCGTCGAGCGAGTAGACGGCGATCGGGAAGACCAGCCGCCCCTGTGGGTTCGGCTGCTTGCTCTCGAAGCGCGAGCGTCCTTCGTAGACGTCCCAGCCGTAGTTCTCGAGGCCCGGGCTTCGGCGCGGGGTGAAGTCGACCTCTTCCCAGGAGTTCTGCCCCACGTCGCCGATGTAGAGATCGCCTGTCCGGCGGTCGAACGAGAACCGCCAGGGGTTGCGCAGCCCGTAGCCGACGGTCTGCCAGCGGGCCCCGCGCCGGTCGACATTGATCGCGAGCAGCTTCCCGAACCGAGACCCGAGGTTCTGAGCCCGGTTTTCAGGATCGCCGCCGGAGCCACCGTCTCCCATCCCCACGTAGAGCCGGCCGTCGGGCCCGAACATCAGCTGCCCGCCGTTGTGGTTCGAATACGGATCGGGAACGTTGAGGAGCGTTCGCACGGGACGTGCGCCTCGGTACTCGACGACGCGGTTGGCCGGAGCCGTGTAGTAGACGAAGTACCGCCTGTTCTTCGCGTAGCGCGGATGGAATGCGACCGAGAGCAGGCCCTGCTCGCCGCAACAGACGACCTGCGAGCGCACGTCGAGCAGCGTCCCCGTGATGCGGCCGTTCTGGACGATCCGGATCCGGCCGGTCTGCTCCGTGACGTAGAGGCGTTTCGTCTCTCCACGGGGCGTGGTGACATGGACGGGAGAGTCGAGACCAGACGCGACCTGCACGAACCGGTAGCCCGCAGGCGCCGCAGGAGCGGAGTCGTTCGACCCTCCGCCGCAGCCGGCCAGCGCCGCGGCGAGTGCGAGCAGACAGACGAGCCGCGTTCTCAACTGCGCTTGAGGAGCGCTCGCCGCAATTCCTCTTCCTTGCCCGGCTCGAGCACGGCGAGGATCTGATCCCCCGCCCTCAGCTCCGTGTCGCCGTCGGCCATCTGCGCCTCACCCTCGCGCATGACGGTGATCAGGCGCGACCCGGTCGGCAGCTCGAGGCGCTCGACGAGCTTGCCGACACACGGCGAGTCCGCGTCCAGCTGCACCTCCACGATCTCGAGGTTCTCCTTCCGCAGCTGGAGCAGGTGGATGAGCCCGTGCGCGGGGACCTCGTGCTCGATCATCGCAAGGATGATCGATGTCGCCGAAACCGTCGGCGTCACGCCGAGGAGGTCGAAGTGCTCCTGGTTGCGCGGATCGTTGACCCGGGCGATGACCTTTTCGACGCCATACTTCTCGCGCGCGATCTGGCAGATGATCATGTTGTCCTCGTCGTCGCCCGTCACGGCCACGACGAGATCCGGTGGCCGGGCGATGCCGGCGCGCTCGAGCACGAAGAGCTCCGTGGCGTCACCGACCTGGACGCGGTGCTCGAACTCTTCCTCGAGGGTCTCGAAGCGCTCACGGCGCTGCTCGATCAGCGTCACCTCGTGGCCGAGGTCGAGGACGCTGCGCGTGAGGTTCGCGCCGACCTTGCCGCCGCCTGCGATCAGGATGTACATCAGCCCGTGGCTCCCGAGGGGCTCTTCTCCGCGGAGGCGACGGCCTCCGTGAGGGTCTTGATCGCCGTCTGTGTCGGACAGACCGTCCAGAGGCCGAGCTCGGTGTAAAGCGTTGCCCTGGCCGGGTCGAGCACGCGGATCACGGTCGTCTCGATGTTGAAGCGCTTCTGCGCGACCTGGCCGATCACGAGGTTCGTGTTGTCGCCGTCGGTGGAGACGACGGCGGCGTCGGCATCCTCGATTCCGGCCGCTCTGAGGACGGCCATGTCCATGCCGTGTCCTACGACGAAGCCGCCCGACCAGTTCTCTCCGAGCCGCTGAAGCGCATCCTCGTTCTCGTCGACGGCGGTTACTTCCCAGCCCAGACGATCGAGCTCGAGCGCAACCGACGACCCCACCCGACCGCAGCCGATGACCAGGACTTTCACGCCTCGCAGGTTAGCGAGTCACGTCGTTGATACCGCTTCCTCCATCGCTTCCTCCAGCACGCCCTGCGGATACGCGATCACCATCACCTCGCACGGAGCGTGCCGGAGGACGTAGTCCACGGTGGGACTGAAAAAACGGGATTGGCGGCGCCAGCGCGGCGAGGAGCCCATGATGATCAGGTCGACGTCGGCGCGCCGCGCTTCGTCGACGATCGCCTCTCCGATGGAACGTGCCCGGACGATCTTGCCCTCGACGGTAACGCCGTGCTCGGCGGCCAGCAGCTTCGCCTCGGCGAGCGAGGCTTCGGCCCGCTCCTCGGCTTCGAGCATCTCGGCGTCGAGCGGTTTGTCCATCGGTACGGCGATCACGTGCAGCGCGCTCACCGTCGAGTCCCGTTCCTCGGCGAGCTTGATCGCCGTCGCGAGGACCTCCTCGCCGATCAGCCCGAGCTTCATCGGGACGAGCAGCCGTTCGTAGACCCCCTCGACGGCTGGAACCAGGTCCGGCTCTGCGGGGACGACGCGCCCGAGCACGGCGGCCCGGTGGGCCATCCGCGTGCCGATGTAGACGACGATGCCGAGAAGAAGCCACAGCGGCCCGGCGACCCTGGTCGCCTCGTGCGTCGCCAGCGCGGAGATCCAGATCGCGAACGTGAGCGGAGCGCCGATGAGCGCCGCGATGGGCACCTCCACGCCCCGGATCCGGACGTTGAACGGGACGCGGAACGGGCGCTCCAGCTCCGGCTCGGAGAAGCGAAGCTTGACGACCGCCAGCTGCGCCGCCGTGAACGCGAGGAGAACGCCGAAGCTGAAGAGCCCGGCCAGGAAGCGAACCTCATTCCCGATCGCGTCGCCCAGCACAAGCAGCCCCGAGGCGATCAGAGCCGACCAGACGATCGACTGCGGCGCGATCAGCGTCCGGCGGTGCAGGGTGCCGAACGCATGGGGAAGCATCTGGTGCTTTCCGAGCGAGTAGGCCAGCCGTCCGGCGCCGGAGATCGAGGTCGTGATCGCGACCACGAGCACGAGAGCGCCGGAGAAGCCGACGACGATGCGGAGGAGATCCGCGGCAAACCCGGGTAGCGGACCCTCCAGCGCAGCGGCGATCCCGACGAGCGGCGCGCGGAGCCACGTGGTGCCGAGGCCGCTGGCGTAGCCGCCGGGGCCAGAGGGATCCGGATGCGCCGGGTAGGCGGAGATGCCGACGATCGCGATCGCCACGGAGACGGCGACGACGAGGCCGATCCCGACGAAGAGGCTGCGGGGGAGCGTCCGGCCGGGTTCCCGCGTCTCGGCGGCCAGGTTCGCGACGGTCTCGAGCCCCGTGTAGGCGAGCATCGCCAGCGGCAAGGCGAACGCGATGGAGCTCCAGGTCGGTGCCGTGCCGAGGTCGACGCCCTTCGAGAGCGCGTCCGGCGAGAAGAGATACACGAAGCCGAGCACGACGAGGAGCAGCTGCGAGACGAGGGCAAGTCCGGCGATCACGATCGCCGTCCGGTAGAGACTCGTCCGGCGAATCAGCCTGAGCCCGGCGACGCCGAGGATTACGAGGATTCCGACAACCGTGTCCCAGGGCGCGTCGGTGAGCGCGTCCCAACCCACCGTGTGGCCGATGTAGTGGGGGACGAACAGCCCCGCGAGCGCCATGACGATGACGTAGTCGAGGACGAGGGCCCAGCCGGTCAGGAAGCCGGCCGGGTCGTTGAAAGCACGCCGCACGAACGTCGCCGCTCCCCCGGTCTCAGGGATTGCGCTCGTCCCTTCCGCGTAGGAGAGGGCGACGAGGAGGAACAGGACGCCGACGCCGAGCAGCACCCACGGCGTGAAGCCGAGCGCAAAGAGCGCGATGACGCCGAGCGCGAAGTAAATCGACGACGCGATCTCGCCGTACGCGACCGCCGCCAGCGACGGAACGTCGAGGACGCGCTGGAGGCCGGGAAGCTTCTTCGCCATTACTCGGTTTTCTGCCGCTGAAGGTACAGGCGGAGAACGCCGGCGAGGACGAGCATGGCGCCGATGAGGAGGCCCAGTCCGCCGCCGACCCCCGCAAGGATCGTCCTGACGATGATCGCGACGCCGAGGACGACGAACACGGCAGAGAAGTAGGTCGTCACGCGGCCCGTCGCCCGGCCGTGATCAGGACGCGCGTGTGGCTATGTCGGAGCACGTAATCGACCGTGGAGCCGAGGATCCTCCTGCGCCCGGGCCGGACGCGTGGCGCGCCGATGACGATGAGCTCTGCGTTGCGGCCCTCCGCCTCCTCCACGATCGCCGGTCCGGCGGCGCGGGCGCGAAGGAGGCGCTCGACGGTCCTCACGCCGTAGCTCTCGACAATCGCGGCAGCCTGGTCGAGCACGTCGTTCGCCTCGTCTTCCTGTTCCGGAAGCTGGACGTCGAGCGGAAGGTCGAGCGGCACTTCGAGCACGTGCACGACGGCCACCCTGGCCGCGCGCTCGGTGGCGAGCCGAGCGGCAGCGACAAGCGCCTCTTCCGACTCGAACGAGCGGACGACGGGAACGACGATCGTGCGGTACTCGACCGTCAGCGAGGGGCCGAGGATGAGTACCGGAGCGCGGACGGTTTTCGCGAGCGGCTCCCGAACGACCCATCTCCGGTAGACCGCGTAGCCGGCGAAACCGAACGCGAGCCAGCCGAGGCCCGCCCAGCGCGTGGCCGACTCCTGCACGACGACCACGAGCCAGGCAATCCCCGTCGCCGCGCCTCCCAGGATCGCGAAGAGCGGCCAGTCCACTCCCCGATACCGCAGATTTGGCCGGGCGCGGAAGGCGAGCTCCTCGTCGGGATGCCGGTAGCGATGACCGATCACCGCCGCATGGGCGATGGTGAACGAGAGCATCGCGCCGAACGAGTACATCGTTCCGAGGAACGTGGTCTTGCCGGGGAGCAAGGTCAGGATCGAGATCAGACCGGCGAAGACGAGCAGCGAGAGCCACGGAGTCTTGAAGCGGGGGTGCAGGCGGCGGAACACCTCCGGCAGCTGCCGGTAGCTCGCCATCGCGTAGGTGATCCGAGACGCGCCGATGACGCCCGCGTTCGTGGCGATGAAGAGGATCGTCGCGGCCAGGATGCCGACGTAGATCTCGAGGGCGTCCAGCAGCGTCCCCGAGAGACCGAGGTTCTTCACGACCCCGAGAATCGGGTCGTTCTGAAAGCCACCGTCCTCTGGGGACAACCCCAGCTTCGTCTGGAACTCGCCCCCGACCTGCGTGACCGGCAGCGCGGAGAGGGCGACGAACGGCAGCGTCAGGTAGATCGCGAAGACGGCTCCCGCGACCCACTTGTAGGCGCGGGGGACGTCCCGCGGCGGATCGCGCGTCTCCTCGGCGAGGTTCGAGATCGTCTCGAGGCCGGTGTAAGCGATCATCGCGATGGGGATCGCGATCAGGAACTGGCTCCAGGTCGGCGCGACACCGAGCTCGATGTTGTCGACGAGCGTCTCCGGGCTCAGGATCAGGATGAACCCGATCAGCACGAGTAGTAGCTGGGTCGCGAAGTCGGCGACCGCGAGGAACACGTTCAGCCCGGCTGCCTCCCGCACGCCGACGATGTTCAGCGCGACGAGCAGGATGATCACGATCGCGCCGCCGATGATGTCCCACGGGTTCTCCCGGAGCGGGCTCCAGAAGACCGACAGGTAGTGGGGCACGAAGAACGCCGAGATGGCGATCGTGATGATGTAGTTGAGCATCTGGGCCCAGGCGGCTCCGAAGGACACGACCTCGTTGAAGGCATGCCGGGCGAAGCTCGACGACCCGCCGGCCTCCGGGAAGCGCACCGTCCCTTCCGTGTACGTCAGGGAGGTCGCGACGAAGATGATCCCGGCGATGATGAAGACGAACGGCGTCAGGCCGAGCGCGAACGCTGCGGTGACGCCGAGGGCGTAGTAGATCGACGACCCGACGTTTCCGTACGCCGTGGCGAACAGCGCGGGCGTCCCGAGGACGCGCTCTAATCCCTGCTGACGCCGCCGCCTCCTCGGCACGGCAGGACTCTACTCAGCGTGGGGGAACCCCTGGTTCCCCCACGGACCCCCTCCTTTCGGGCGCCGGCTCGGCTCTGACGTCACCGGAGCCGGCTCCTGGCTCCGCCCTTTCACCGCTTTTGCGTTTGCGAGCCGCCCGCGCGGCAAAGCCGCGCTCCGGCGGCGGATGTCTCGTCTCTATTCGGCGCGCGGGGCGCCTACGTTTTCGCCGGGACGAGTGTCAGACACTCGTCGTGGCCGCTGGGGACATGGCCGGGGCCTCAGCCATGGATCGAGACGATCAGCGGGATGATCAGGATCGCGACGATGTTCGTGATCTTGATCATCGGGTTGATCGCGGGGCCTGCCGTGTCCTTGTACGGATCCCCGACGGTGTCGCCCGTCACCGCGGCTGCGTGGGCGTCCGAGCCCTTGCCGCCGTAAGCGCCGTCCTCGATCAGCTTCTTTGCGTTGTCCCACGCGCCGCCACCCGAGGTCATCGCGATCGCGAGGAAGATCCCGGTGACAATCGTGCCGATCAGCAGCCCACCGAGCATCTCCGGCTTGATGATCCCGACGACGATGGGGAACACGACCGGGATCAGGCTCGGGACCATCATGTTCTTGATCGCCGCGCCGGTGACGATATTGACCGTGCGCCCGTACTCCGGGCGGCCGGTCCCCTCCAGCAGGCCGGGAATCTCGCGGAACTGGCGCCGAACCTCCTGCACCACCTGACCGCCGACGCGGCCCACGGCCTGCATGGCCAAAGAGGAGAAGAGGAAGGGCATGAGGCCGCCGACGAAGAGCCCCGCAATCACCCACGCGTCGTTGAGCATGAACGTAACGTTCAGGCCCTCCTGGTCGAGCTCCGTCGTGAACCCGTCGAAGAGGATCAGGGCCGCGAGGCCGGCTGAGCCGATCGCATAGCCCTTCGTGACCGCCTTCGTCGTGTTGCCGACGGCGTCCAGCGGGTCCGTAACGGCTCGAACGGACTCGTCCAAGTCGGCCATTTCGGCGATGCCGCCCGCGTTGTCGGTGACCGGGCCGTAGGCGTCGAGGGCGACAATCAGGCCCGTCATCGCCAGCTGCGCCATCACGGCGACGCCGACGCCGAAGAGCCCCTCGATTTCGAAGGCGGCGATGATCGCCGCCGCGATTACGAGCACCGGCGCGGGCCGTCGCCTGCATCCCGATCGCGAGGCCTTCGATGATGTTCGTCGCATGCCCGGTCAGCGAGGCGCGCGAGATGCCCTTCACCGGAGCCCAGCGCGTCCCCGTGTAGTACTCGGTGATCGCAACGAGCAGGAAGGTGACGCCGAGGCCGATCAGGGTGCAGCCGTAGAGGTTCCAGAACGGGAAGCGATCGCTGTCGAATGCGGCCGTGACCGGAATGAACAGGAGGGCGGAGAGCACGGTGGCCACGGCGACAGCCTTGTAGAGCGCCCCCATGATCGAGCCGCGCGGTCCGACGCGCGCGAAGAACGTCCCGACCACCGAGGCCAGGATCGCCACACCGCCGATCACGAGCGGGTACTCGACGATTCCCGTCTCCGGGAACCGCACTGCGCCGAGGAACATCACGGCAACGAGCGTGACCGCATAGGTCTCGAACAGGTCGGCTGCCATCCCGGCGCAGTCGCCGACGTTGTCGCCGACGTTGTCCGCGATTACGGCCGGGTTGCGCGGATCGTCCTCCGGGATGCCCGCCTCGACCTTGCCGACGAGATCGGCGCCGACGTCGGCTGCCTTCGTGTAGATCCCGCCGCCGAGACGGGCGAATACGGAGATCAACGAGCCGCCGAACGCGAGCCCGATCAGATGCTCCGTGGCCTCGCGCGCAGTCTCGTCGAACCACTCGGTGAGAATCCCGTAG
This sequence comes from uncultured Actinomycetes bacterium, assembly GCA_963842235.1. Taxonomy (GTDB): domain Bacteria; phylum Actinomycetota; class Thermoleophilia; order Gaiellales; family Gaiellaceae; genus JACDAN01. The sequence goes on from CAWJFT010000001.1 coordinate 1,440,663, forward strand.
TAGCCGGCGACGCCGAGCAGGCCCAGGCCGACGACGAGCAGGCCGGTCACCGAGCCCGCCGAGAACGCCACGCGGAGCGCCGGGGCGACGCCGCGCTTGGCCGCCTCCGCGGTGCGGACGTTGGCCCGGACTGCGACGTTCATTCCGATGAAGCCGGCGGAGGCGGAAAGCACCGCGCCGATCAGGAAGCCGATGGCGGTCCCCCAGCCGAGGTCGTTCCAGAAGCCGATCAGCAGGAAGAGGACGATGGCGACGCCCGCGATCGTGGTGTATTGCCGCCGCAGGTAGGCGGAAGCGCCCTCCTGGATCGCCTTCGCGATCGCCTGCATCCGCTCGGTGCCCGCCGGAAGCCGCAGCAGCCATAGCGTCAGCCCGATTCCGAAGGCGATGGCGACGAACGAGCAGACGATGGCGATCAGGACTGGATGGTCGGCAAGAAAGTCCAGCGGAGCCGTCTCCTAGGAGGAATGGCGCGCCGAAGAAGCCCCCCGGCGCCGCGGTTTTCTACCACAAGGGCGCTACCGTCTGCGGCCGCGGCTGATCAGGACGCCCACCCGAGTTCCGCGTGGGAGCCGAACTCCCGGGCGCCGGGTCTGCTTGAGGATCCTTCCCTTCTTCATCTTGGCCGAGTAGGAGCGCTTGACCAGGCCGAGCCGGCACCGCTTCGCAGCGAGCAGCGAGCGCGCCTGCCGCAGCGTCCTGCTCTTCAACTTCGGGACGACACAGCGGACGGGAGTCGCGGCAGGCGCTGCCGGCGGCGGCGAAGGAGGCGGCGGAGGGGGCGGAGCGGGCGGAGGAGCCGCGCACGCAGCCGGAAGACCGCTGAGCGCACGCCCGGCGTTGAGCCTGCCACCGGTGATCGTCTTTCCTGTAAGCGATCCGAGCGGGTCGACGCTCGAGGTGATGAGCGTCTTCACCTGACCGACAGTGCACGACGAATCCTTCGCCAGGAGCAACGCAGCAACGCCGGCGACGTGCGGCGTCGCCATCGAAGTGCCGGCGAACGGCACATAGTCCTCCTGCCCTGCAACGAGGCATTTGACGACGACGTCGTCGATGTGCGCGCCGTCGAGCTCGATGCTTGCGTCGCTTTGCAACCGGTACCGGAACAGAACGTTCGGCTCTCCTTCGGCTTTGAAGAGCGAGTCGTCCAGGGAGACGAACTGGCCGTTCGTCGAGCCAGTCCAGCCGCCGGCCTCTTTCCACGTCTCGCCGCCGTCGGTCGACGTCTCGAGCCAAAGCACGTCGGCGTTGAGCTGTGTCTCGAGCCGGAGCGAGTAGTGGACGTCGCAGCCATCCTTTCCGGTCAGATCGAACGAAGCGTCCCGGGTGAGCTTCGTGTCCGACGACGATGGGTAAGGCCCGCCCGGCGAGTCCGTCGCGCTCCAGTCCCCGGAGTGCTTCTGTTCTGTGGTCCGGTCCCACGCGCCTGTCGCCGTCCAACCGCCGGCGGTCTCGAACCCGCCGAGCGGCGTGATGGCCTGCTGCCCGGGGACGGTGCTGAGAATGTCGACGCCGGGCGCCGCGAGGTGAACCGAGCTCGCTCCATAGTTGGAGAAGCCGGCGAGCTGGTCGTTCCTGTCGGTCGCGGCGACGCAGAGGACGTTTGGCGCGCGGTAGTTGCACGGGTACCGAGGAACCGCGTCGTTGTTCGCGCCGTCGTTTCCGGCTGCGAAGACGAAGAGCGTGTTCGCACACTCCGGAGCGGCGATCGCGCTGTAGATCAGTTGCGAGGTCTCGGTTGCGCCGAAGCTGCCGTTCACGACCCGAGCGCCGTTCCTACAGGCGTAGGCGAATGCGTCGGCGACGTCGGCGTCCGTCAGCCTGCCCCAGGCGTCCCCGGCGCGTACCGGCATGAGGCTCACGTTCCAGTTCACCCCGGCGATGCCGATTCCGTTGTTGCCGCGCGCGCCGATCGTTCCAGCGACGTGCGTGCCATGACCGTTCTCGTCGATCGGCGCGTTATCGTCGTCGACGAAGTCCCAGCCATGGGTGTCGTCGACGAAGCCGTTGCCGTCGTCGTCCACGCCATTGGCCGGGTCGTCGTTGGCCCAGATGTTCGGTGCGAGGTCGGGATGGTCGTAGGCCACTCCCGAGTCGACGACAGCCACGACGACGCTGCTCGAACCGGTTGCGAGGTCCCAGGCCTCGGGCGCGTCGATGTCGGCGTCGTTCGCCTGGTTCAGGCCCCAGAGCTCTGGGAAGCGCGGGTCGTTCGGCGTGGCGGAGGTGTGGTAGATCCAGTTCGGCTGGGCGTCCAGCACTTCGGAGCGCTGTTCGAGCGCGGCCGCGGCAGCTGTGACGGACTCGCCCGGCGAGACACTGACGAGCTTCGCTCCCGGAACTGGCAGGTCGCGCTCGACCTTGGCGCCCTCGTTACCGAGGACCGAGGCGCGAGTGACGGCCCGCAATCCAGGCCTGAACCGGACGATGAGCTCTCCGGGGACGAATCGCTGTGCCCGACCGACTGATGCGAGCGTTCCCGACCCGGCGGGCGGAGCGGCTCCAGCCGAAATCGCGCCTCCGACAAGAAGCGTCAGCCCGCTGAGAGCAGCGAGCAAAGCAAGCCGCAGTTGAGTTGAGCTACACACTGTCCGCAGTTACCCCGACGAGCCGATCCGCCGGACTGACGGAGCGTTCCAGCGATCCCGGCGTTTGACCATCCGCCGTTCGGCTAGGTCGGGTCAGGTCTCTTGGGGAGATTCCTCCGGCTTCTCCGCGGCGGCTGCATAGGCCAGCTGGAGGTTCGCGACCACCTGTCTGAAGTCGCGCAGAACATGCTCTGGCACCTCGCCCTCGAGTACGTCCGTGAGAGCCCGAGCCGACTCGATCGCGAGCCGCGCCTGCTCCAGGTCCCTCACGGACTCGTCCAGCTTCGCGTAGCCGACCTGCGCGAGCGTTCCCAGTGTCGAGAGCAGGAGGTCCGAGACCTTCATCTGCCTCAGGGCGTTGAGCAGCTCCTCGGGGCTCGGCTCCTCCGGCCTAGAGCTCAACCTGTTCCTTCGGCCGCACCTGCTCGGCGTAGATCTCCTCGAGCGTCGCGCCTTCTTCGTAGCGCGCGATCTGCCGCTCGGCGGCATTCGCGGCCGGGACGGCAAGGAACGGCGTCACGCCGATCTCGTCCGCGACCGGCTGCACCCACTCGATCAGCTGCTCGATGCGCTTCCGCTTGTTGACGAGCTCACCCGTCTCGAGGTCGATGAAGTCCCCGACGAGGCCCCAGCGGATCGCGCGCCAGAAGTTCTCCTCGATCATCCGGTGCGTCGGGATGGGCAGCGGCTCGCCCTCGTCGAGTGCGCGGGCCGTCCTCACGGCGAGCGCGTACGAGAGCGCAGCGAGCGAACGCGCCTCGCCGAGGTCCGGTTGGGCATCGGAGATCCGGATCTCCACCGTCGGGAACGCGAGATGAGGACGGATGCTCCACCACATCTGCGTGTGCTCGGTGATCGAGCCCGTGCGATAGAGCAGGCGGACGTACTCCTCGAATTCACTCCAGCTCCCGTAGGCGTCCGGGATCCCACAGCGGGGGAAGAGCTTCGTGAAGATCTCCGTCCGCATCGAGTGAAGATGCGTGAAGACGTTCTCGAGGAACGGCGAGCTCGCCGAGAGCGCGAGCAGCTCGGGAAGCAGGTGGCGCAGGTGGTCGCAGGTGCGCACCGCCCGGTCCGGACCGTTGACCGCCACGTGGACGTGGAGGCCGAAGGAGTTGTTGCGCCAGACGACCCAACGCAGGATCTCGTCGTTTCGCCGGTAGTGCGGCGTGTCGATGATCCGCTGCTCCTGCCACGGGCTCCAGGGATGCGTCCCGGTGGCGCCGAGGAGCGCGCCGAGCTGGTCGGCGAGCGCTGTGAGCTGGTCACGGCGCTCCCCCATTCGGGCGGCAGCTTCGGCGAAGCCTTCGCAGCGGCCCGTACGAACCTCGACCTCGGAAGCGATCAGTTCGCCGACGAGGTGCTCTTCGAGCTCGGTTCCCTGCGCGGCTGCCTGGAGCTCCTCGAATCGGTTCGAGAGCGACAGCGTCTCGGGATCGAGGATCGCGAACTCCTCCTCCACCGCCACGGTGAAGTCCTGTGCGGACTCGTACGCCTCGCGCGCGACGCGAAGCTGCTCGTCCGGGCTCAGATGCTGCTCGTCTGCCATGGGCGGCGAAGGTTAAATCAGCCGGCCGCGCCGGCAGAGCCGCCACGGCCTCTTCTGGTCGGCGCCGGCGAGCCGGCGCCTTGGAATGGCTTGAGCAGGCGGTCTGCGACATGGGCCCAGGACCAGCGCTCTTCCGCGACCTGCCGCGCTCGCCGTGAGAGCTCGGCGCGCTCCTCTGGGGAGCGCTCGAGGAGCGCCCGGAGCTTCTCGGCCAGATCGGCGGCGTCGCCGGTTTCGAAGCTCGCCGGCACGCCCGCCGCTTCGAGCGCGTCGGCGATTTCGGCCAGGCCCGAATGCCGGGCAACGAGTGGGAGCGACCCGCCCGCCGCCGCCTCCGCCGCGACCATGCCGAACGCCTCGGGGAAGATCGACGGGACGACGGTGACGTCGGCGAGCGGGATCAGTTTGGCGAGGTGGCGATGCTCGAGCGGGCCCGTGAAGAGCGTCCGCGGCCCCGCCTGGGCTTCCAGCTCCTCCCGGTAGTCGCCAAAGCCGACGATGACTGCGCGGGCGTCCACGGTGCGAAGCGCCTCGAGGAACAGGTGGACGCCCTTGTTCCGGAGGAGCTTGCCGAAGTAGAGGATGGTCGGCTCATCGCCGGCGAGAAAGTCCGCCACGCGCTTTGAGTTTCCCTCGTCCGGCAGGCGTACGTTGGCGTTCCCGGGGTTCGGAGGATCGCGGCGGGACTCCTCCAGCAGTTGGGAGAGGGCCTGCGCGCGCGGCAGCGGCCGGAACTCGTCGACGTCGACGCCGGGCGGGACCTCGTGCACGTGCTCGATGTGGCCGACGACCTCCTCGAGCACCTCGCGGATGTGGCCGGAGCCGACGAAGACGGCTCGTGCATCCGCAAGGGTCTCCCTCCCCCACGCCGCCAGTTCCACATTCCCGCGCATGGAGTATTCGAGCTCGGATCCGTGCGCCTTGACGGCAAACGGGAGGCCCGACGCATCGGCCACCGGGGCACCGAGCAGGACGTGGTTGGCAAACACGAGATCGGCCGGAGCGAGCTCGCGGAGGGCGGCTGCGTTCGCATTCACGTAGCGGTCGCGCTCGGCAGGCGTGAAATCCTGGAGCAGCTTCGCCTCGAGGCCTTCATAGCGGTCGAGGACGAACACCGGCAGCGGCCCGCCGATGTCGGGGCGGACGGCGCTGGCGCCGGCGAGGTCGTAGTGCTCGGGATGCGGTTCCTGGCTGACAAGGACGACGTCATGTCCGCTGCGGCTCCACTCCCGCGCGATCGCGCGCGTGTAGACGTTCGAGCCGGTTCCGCCGAGCAGGTACCCGTGCCAAAGGAGGATGCGCACGGCCGAACGTTAAGGCCACGTCCGGGGACAGTCCCTCGACGTGGCTTGCCGGGCCGCGCCCAAACGGGGCGTCCCGTACCCTCGAGCCACGACGAGTGTCTGACACTCGCCCTGGCGGCAGCGGTCAGGTGAGGTGGAAGTAGAGGGCGTAGAGGAGCTCGACGGCCGGGTTGCTCGTGTGGACGGCAACCTCGCTCGGCACATCCAGGAGCGCCTCTGAGTAGTTGAAGATGATCCGGACGCCGGCGTCCACGAGATCGTCCGCCGCGGACTGGGCGCTGTCGGCCGGAACGGCCAGCACTCCGACGACGATGTTCTTCTCGCGGACGGCGTCGTGGAGACCCGAGTAGTCCTCGACGTCGACGTTGCCCACGTGGCGGTGGATCTTCTCGGGATCCCGGTCGAAGATCGCCGCGATGTTGATCCCGTGCTCGGCGAAGATCGGCGAGCTGGCGATCGCCTCCCCGAGCCGACCGGCGCCCACGAGGGCGATGTTGTGCTGACCTTGAGTGCGGAGGATTCGTCTGATCTCGCCGAGGAGCCCCTCGACGCTGTACCCGACCCCGCGCTTGCCGAACTTGCCGAACGTCGAGAGATCACGGCGGATCTGCGTCGCGTTGATGTTCGTGTAGTCCGACATCTCCTGGGAGGAGATGCGCTCCTTGCCCATCTTCCGAGCCTGCGTGAGGACCTGCAGATACCGGCTGAGCCTGGCCGCGACCCCGACCGTCAGGCGCTCGGGAACCGCGGCTTGCGGCGGAGCTTGTAACACCACACAAGGATTGTGCCAGTCGGCGTCACTGCTCGCAGTGAGGAGTCACAAAGTCCCCTCGGAAGGGTGGGTTTGTGCGAGCTTTGCGCGCAGCGCTTCCGGATACACGAAGTACGTGAAGGCCCGCTCGCCGTCGATCTCGACGACCGGCAGCCACTCCCGGTAGCGATCCTCGAGCTCCGGGTTCCCCGTGATGTCGATCTCGTCGAGCTCGAACGGCTCCTCGGCTCGGGCCGCGTCCAGAACGCGTCGCGCCGCTGCGCAGAGGTGGCAGCCGTCCGAGTAGTAGAAGGCGACGTGGGTTACGGGTAGAGCCCGCGGGTCATCGTCGCCTCGGCGACCCGTTGGACGGCGAGGCCGTAGGCGGCGATCCGCATCGTCGTCGACTTCGCCTCGTACGTAGCCCACGTCTCGTGAAAGGCGCGCGACGTGATGTCGTTCAACCGGGCGTTGACCTCGTCCTCCTTCCAGAAGTACTCCTGGAGGCCCTGGACCCACTCGAAGTACGAGACGACCACGCCGCCGGCGTTCGCGAGCACATCAGGGAGGACGAGCACGCCGCGGTCTTCGAGGATCTCGTCAGCCGTCGGCGTCGTCGGCCCATTCGCGCCTTCGCAGATCAGCTTCGCCTTGACCTTGTCCGCGTTCTCGGAGGTGATCACCTGCTCGAGCGCGCAGGGCGCCAAGATGTCGCAGTCGAGAAGCAGGAGCTCGTCGTTCGTCACCCGCTCGGTGTCCTTCAGGCCGTCGAGCGCGCCCGTCTCCTGCTTGTGGGCCAGCGCAAGGGCGACGTCGATGCCGTTCGGGTTGTAGATGCCGCCCGTAGAGTCCGAGAGCGCGACGACGACGGCGCCGTCCTCGGCAACGAACTTGGCCAGGTAGCTGCCGACGTTGCCGAAGCCTTGGACCGCGACCTTCATCCCCTGGAGCGAGCGGTCCTGCTTCGCAACCGCCTCGCGGATGCAGTAGTGGGCGCCGCGCGCCGTGGCCTCGAGCCGGCCGAGCGACCCGCCGAGATTGAGCGGCTTGCCGGTGACCACGCCGAGCACGGAGTGGCCCTTGTTCATCGAGTATGTGTCGAAGATCCAGGCCATCACCCGCGGGTCGGTGCCGACGTCGGGTGCCGGGATGTCCTTCTCGGGCCCGATCTCGTTGACGATCTCGGACGTGTAGCGACGGGTCATCCGCTCGAGCTCGCTTTGCGAGAGCTGCTTTGGGTTGCAGACGACTCCGCCCTTGGCGCCGCCGAACGGGATTCCCATCAGCGCGCACTTCCAGGTCATCCACATCGCGAGCGACTTGACCTCGTCCAAGGAGACGTCCGGGTGGTAGCGGATGCCGCCCTTCGACGGGCCGCGAGCGATGTTGTGTGTCACGCGATAGCCCTCGAAGACTTCGATCGTCCCGTCGTCCCTGGAGAACGGGACTGAGACGACGACCGACTTCTTGCAACGCTCGAGGACGCGGACGATGTTCGGATCGATCTTGAAGACGTCCGCGACCCTCCGCAGTTGTTCCTGCGCGATCTCGAACGGGTTTTCGCGGAGGTGCGTTGTCGGCGCAGCGACGGTGGTCACAGGCGGCCCGAGTATACGTCGGTCGTCAAGGGCTAGCGGATGGTGAACTCGACGTTTTGCCTGCTAGGAGGCCCATCTCCAGGTGGATATGCGAGCAGGTGCAAGCGGTAGCGGCCGGGCCGCAGCCGTCGCCCGAGCGGGCCTCTCCCGGTCAGGCCGAACGTGTACCGGCCGGGCAGAAGGTTGCGAAGCCGGGAGAGGCGGCCCATGCGCGTCTCGCCCTTCCAGAGCTCCAGGTCGAGGTGGGAAACCGGGAGCACCTCGCTGACTCCGGCGCCCTGGACGAGCCGGCCCGCGCGCAATTCGAGGAGCGCCGGGGCCGAGTCGGAGGGACGGAAGCTGCGCGTGGAGAGGCGGACGGAACCAAGCAACCCGCGCTCGGGCGGCCCGAGGGTAAGCGTCCACGGGACCCGGACGGGTGCGCCTCCCCCGGCGCGAAGCTCGATGCTCGAGCTGATCGCCTCGGTTCCACGGGGCATGAACGCAAGCCGGCCGGCAAGGAAGACGTTCTCCTTGGCGCCGGGCAAGAGCGTGACCCGGGAGGGCGACACCGCCAGTGCGAGGCCGCCGACCTCCCCCTGACGACCGACGGAGATGTCCACCTGGAGCCGGCGCCGCGAGAGGTTGCGGACGACGAACCTCTGCGTCCCCGACCACCCAGCCCGGGCCGCGCGGCCGAGCGAGAGCGTCGCCGGGTCGGCGACCACTTCCACGGCCGACGCTGCCCCTAGATCCAGCAGTCCGCTGGGCTGCGCGGTTCCCACGAGCGCCGCCTTGAGCGCCGAGGCGTCGAGCTCGGGTCGCGCCTGGGCCAGCAGCGCCGCCGCTGCTCCGCTGACTGCGGCCGCCGCGCTCGATCCACTCACCGTTCCGTAGGCCGGCAAACCGTCTGCGCCGCGTCCGGTGTGCGACGTCAAGAGTGCAACGCCCGGTGCGAGGAGCTCCGGCTTCAAGCCGCCGTCGAAGGCGAGCCCACGCGAGGAGAACGCCGCCGGCCCGTCCACGTCCGGATTGGGCCGGGACCGTGCCGTCCCGATCTCGACGGTGGCCACCTCCCCGCGCTTGATCAGCGCCGCCGCGGCCCGTGCCGCGGGCTCCGGGATCGAGAGCACCGGAACCCCCATGCGCTCGTCCAGACCAAGGCTTCCAGCCGGGATCTCGCTCCCGTGCAGGATCACCGCGTCTGCGCCGGCTCGCGCGGCGCCGGCCGCGGCCATGTCGGGCGCCTCGCCGATGGGGGTCAGCGCAGCCTTGCCGGCGACGCGGCTGTAGCCGCGGCGGTCGAAGAAGTCCCCGATCGAGAGGGTCGGCTCCGTCGCCCCGAGTACTGTCGGGAGAAGCTGCTCGCGCACCACGGGGAGAGCGAGATCGAGCCGCATCGGCTTGCTCGGCGCGACGGCGCCGGCCAGCGGGACCTCGCCGCTGAAGACGCCGCGAAGCCCCGAGCGGATGGTCACAGGCACCTGGTCCGTCGCCGGCCGCAGGTCGGCTGCTCCGACGGTCAGAGCGGCCGCCCCACCTCCAGGGCCCGAGATGCTGCCGTAGCGTGGCCCGGCCGGCCCGTCGTTCCCGGCGGGCGCGACGACGAGCGTGTCGAGCGCGAGCGCCCCGGCCACGGCCCTCGAGCTGGGACTGTCGGCGAACGCGGCATAGGGCTCCGCGAAGCCGAGGACGGCGATCCGCGCCGCGTCGTGAGCGTTCCCGTCCCCGTCGGGATCGACGGCGCGTTCGAGCCCCGCGATGAGCTGGTCGGTGCGTGAGTACACCGCCCACCGCCCGGCAACGTCACGCTGCCAGCCGCCGACCCGGATCGGGAGCAGCGTTGCGTTCTCGGCGACGCCTCTGAGGCCGCCTGGCCCGCCCGAGCCGACGATCAGGCCGGCGAGCTCGGTCCCGTGCCGCTCGCGCTCCGCGGGCTCGTCAGGCTTCTGGTCCGGCGACGCGAGGTCGTCCTTCTCCAGGACGTCGACCCCTTCGAGCACGGCGCCGGTCAGGTAGTCGTGGCTGTACTGGACACCGGTGTCCACAAGCGCGATGGTGACCCCGCGCCCCGTCGCGCCTCCGAGCGCGACCTGAGCCTGATAGCCAGAGCCGGCAGCGAGCTTCTGCCGCTCGATCAGCGCGCTCGAGAGCGACGCCGGGTAGGCGATCCGAACGGGATAGACGCCTTCGACCTCAGGGAAGCTCTGGAGCAGCGCGATCGCGCGGGCGTCCAAAGGCGCGGAGAAACCCGACAGCACCCGTGTGTAGCTGAACTCGGGCCGGAGCCGAAGCCCCGCCACGGCCAGCCTGGCGATCAGTTGTTGTTGTGCGGCGAGCGCCGCGGCATGCCAGCGAACCTGGTCCGCTTCGCTCGCCAGTCCTCCGGCGGCCTCGACCCGATCGGCGAGCGACGGCGTCCGTAGCACTACGATCATCCGCTGCCCGACCGGGACCTGGGGGCGCGCCCCGCCGACAAGACCGCGCCACGAAGCATGTTCGGTCACCGGCTTGGACGAGTGCCCGCCCGTCGCCGCCGCGACGGACGCGACCGCGCCGGCGATCGCTATGAGCCCGAGCAGCGCGAGCTGCGCCAGGCGGCGCTCAAGCAAAGGCATCGAGGGCAAGGTACCGAGGATAGGGAATGGCATCGGCGTACCTCGCCGCCGAGGCGATCATCGCCGCGTTGTCGGTGCAGAGCGGGAGCGGCGCGGCGGCGGCCTCAGGCAACGAAGCCCGGAGCTCGGAGTTGGCGGCGACGCCGCCGACGATGGCGATCCGATCGGCGCCGAGCTCCTCGGCGGCGGCCCGCGTGCGCTCCACGAGCGCGCGGACGATCGCGCGCTGGTACGAGGCGGCGAGATCGGCCTTGCGGCGCTCCGCCTCTTCGCCGAGATCGCGAACCGTGTACAGCAGCGCCGTCTTCAGACCCGAGAAGGAGAAGTCGAAGCCGGGAACGCGTGCGACAGGGAAGGAGAACGCCTCTGGATCCCCTTCCCGGGCCAGCCGGTCGATCTCGGCGCCGCCGGGGTAGCCCAGCCCGAGGAGACGCGCACCCTTGTCGAACGCCTCGCCGGCTGCGTCGTCGAGCGTCGTCCCGAGGATCTCGAAGGCTCCGCGGTCGCGGACATCGAGCAGCAACGTGTGCCCGCCGCTTGCAAGCAGGCACAGGAATGGAGGCTCGACCGGATCCGGCGCCAGGAACAGCGACGCCACATGGCCATGGAGGTGATTGACGGGGACGAGCGGTAGGTGCCGCGACCAGGCGAGCGCCTTCGCGGCGGAGACGCCGACGAGCAGCGCTCCGATGAGACCCGGCCCCTGCGTGACCGCGACACGCTCGACATCGGCGAGGCCGGCGTCCGCCTCGTCGAGCGCTCGCCGGAGGACCGGCAGGATCAGCTCGAGGTGATGCCGGGACGCCACCTCCGGGACGACTCCGCCGTACTGCGCGTGAAGCTCTGCCTGCGAGGACACGACGTTGGCCAGCATCCGGCCGTCCGCCGTGACGAGCGCAGCCGCGGTCTCGTCACACGACGTCTCGATCCCGAGAATCAAGCGCTCGCGGGCTCGCGGACCGGGTCCTTCCACATGATCAGCGCGTCCTCCCGATTGTCCGTGTAGTACCCGCGCCGGATCCCGCGAGGGACGAAGCCGAGCTTCTCGTAGAGGCGGATCGCTCCTCTGTTCGACACCCGCACCTCGAGCGTGTAGCCGCGCCGATCGTCCCTCGCGGTGACCTCGAACAACCGGTTCAGAAGCTTCGTGGCGATTCCGTGCTCCCGGTAGTCCTTTTGGACGGCGACGTTCATCACGTGCCAGGCGTCCGCGTAGCGCGAGATGATCAGGTAGGCGACGAGGGTTTCGCCGGCATCGGCGTCCACAGCGCCCAGGCAGATCGACGACGTCTTGGCCAGCTCGGAGGCGAACATCGAGCGCGACCAGGGGGTCGGATACGACTGCCGCTCGATGCGATCGATCGCGGCGAGGTCGGCAAGAGTGAGGCGGCGGAGCTCGATGTTCACGTGCTTGTGCGGTCGACGTCCGGGACCCGAAGGTACATGGGCTCGACCAGCTCGGGAAGGCCGAACCCTTCCGCCAGCTGCGCGTGGAAGCGCGCCCGCGGGATGTGAATCTCGCTGTCATCGGGTGGAACCACCCCGCCGCCGGCCTCGATCACGTCGCGGTAGCGAACGGCTCCGTCACCGACGTAGGAGCGGCCGCTCTCGACGGGGAGCTCGGCAGGAGCCACAACGACTGCCTGCCCGCCGAGGAGCGAGAACACCTCGCGGCGACGGGCGTCGATCACCGGCGTCGCGGCGGGTGCACCTGCGGCCAGGGCGTCCAGCGTGGAGACGCCGGCCAGGCCGACGTCCAGCGCGAAAGCGAGGGTGCGCGCCGTCGCCAGCCCCATTCGCAGGCTCGTGAAGCTTCCCGGCCCGGTCCCGACCGCGATCCCTTCGATCTGGGAGTCCCGCACGCCGCCGCGCCGAAGGAGCGCATCGAGATCCTCCAGCACGGATACCGGCCGCGACGTGAGCTCCCCGAGCACCTCGCCGTCCCAGACGAGCGCGCTCGTCGCTACATCCGTCGCCGTGTCGAAGGCCAGGATCAGCACTCCCGCACCTCGATGTGCCGGCGGTCGTCGCCGGCATGCTCGAGCTTGAGCTCGAAGCGGGCCGGCGGGAGCACGCCCTCGCCGGCCTCCGGCCACTCGACGAAGCAGACGGCGCCGTCGAAGTACGGCTCGAGGTCGCCCCACTCGGCCGGGGAGACGCCGGCGAAGCGGTAGAGGTCGAGGTGGGAGACGTCGACGCGGCCGCGATAGCGGTGGCCGACCGTGAAGGTCGGGCTCGTGACCGGGCCCTCGACGCCGAGCGCGCGACAGGCTCCTCGGACGAGCGTCGTCTTCCCGGTGCCGAGCTCGCCGGCGACGGTGACCACGTCCCCGGGCTCCAGTTTGGCCGCAAGGCCCGCCCCCACAGCCTCCGTTTCCTCCGCGGAGGCGGATTCGACCGTCATGGCGTAGAGGCTAGAAGAGGCCCAGCTGGACCGTTGGCTGGGCGCGGAGCACGACGGGCTCAGGCTCGGGAACCTCGTCGGTGCGGCCCAGCAGCTCTGGAAGCCGGGAGAAGTCCTGCTGGAGCACCTCCAGCATCCTCGGCGTGTAAAGCGCCGCCGCAGGGTGGTAGAGCGGGTAGAGGAGCACTTGGCGGCCGCCGACCGTCGTCTCCTGCTCGACGCCGTGGACCCGTGTAATCCCGGTCTGCTTCCCCGACAGCAGCTTCGTGGCGAAGTTCCCGAGGGTGGCGACGACGTGCGGTTCGATCAGCGCGATCTGGCGGAAGAGGTGCGGCTCGCACGACTCGATCTCGTCGGGGGCTGGATCCCGGTTCCCCGGCGGGCGGCACTTGAGGACGTTGGCGATGTAGACGTCGGAGCGCTCGAGGCCGATGCCCGCCAAGAGGTTGTCGAGCAGCTTGCCGGCCTGGCCGACGAAGGGCAGTCCCTGCTTGTCCTCGTGGAAGCCTGGCGCCTCGCCGACGAACATCAGGTCAGCATGAGGGTCGCCCACGCCGAAGACGACCTGTGTCCGGGTCTGTGAGAGCCGGCAGCGCGTGCATCCCGAGACCTGTTCCCCGAGCGCCTGAAGCGTCGTCACCCGCGCGAGTCTAGGGCGGGCGTCGGACGCAGCTCTCACGGGGATCTACCCGCAGCCGCAGGATCCGCCGCAGCAACCTCCGCCGGCGGAGCGCGGTGCGCTACCGAAGCTCGGGAGCTCGCTGCTCGAGCCGTGGGCGGCGAACACCGAGAGCTGCTTGCGGACGTCCGAGGCGCCGCAGTCGGGGCAGTCCGGCTGCTGTCCGTTCCGGACGAGCTCCTCGAAATGCGACTCGCACTGCATGCAGACGTACTCGTAGATCGGCATCGACGCGGAGTGTATCCCGAGCGTCGGGCGCAGGATTACACTTGCAGTCGCCCGGTATCCGCAACGGAACTGGAGCGACTGATGATCGAAAGTGTGAACGTGATCGGCGCCGGCCGAGTCGGCTCGGCGGTCCTCGCCCGCCTCGCGGAGCGCGGCATAGAGCCGCGCGACGACGCCGACGTCGTCCTCCTGTGCGTACCGGACACGGCGATCCCGGCCGTTGTCCAGTCTCTGACACCAGACGTGTCGCAGTGGATTGCGCACACGAGCGGAGCGACACCGCTCTCCGCGCTCGATCCCTACCGGCGGCGCTTCGGGCTGCACCCGCTCCAGAGCTTCAGCAAGGCGCGCGGGCCCGAGCAGCTCGATGGAGCGGCAGCGGCGATCACCGCGGAGACGGACGAGGCACGGGCGGTCGGCTTCGAGCTCGCGCGGCTGCTCGGCCTCGAGCCCTTCGAGCTCGCCGAAGAGGACCGCGCGCTCTACCACGCCGGCGCCGCGATCGCGTCCAACTACCTCGTCACGCTGCATCGCGCGGCGGCAGAGATCTTCGAGGCCGTGGGAGCGCCGACTGCCGCGCTTCGCCCGCTGATGCAGGGCGTCATCGACAACGGCTTCGAGCTGACCGGCCCGATCGCCCGCGGCGACTGGGAGACAGTCGACCGCCACCTCGACGCGCTCAGGGAGCGGAAGCCGAAGCTCGAGCCGCTCTACCGAGTCCTGGCGGAGGCGACAGCACCGTGAGGATCGTCCGAACGATCTCCGAGCTCCACGAGGCGCTTGCGCAGGTGCGCGGCGGCTCGATCGGCCTCGTCCCGACGATGGGGGCGTTCCACGAGGGTCACCTGTCGCTCTTCCGGGCGGCTCGCTCGGAATCGGACGCCGTCGTCGTGAGCCTGTTCGTGAACCCCGTCCAGTTCTCGAGCGGTGAGGATCTCGCCCGCTATCCGCGCGACGAAGCGCGCGATGCTCGGCTGGCGACGGACGCGGGCGTGGACATCCTCTTCGTACCGAAGCAGGACGAGCTCTATCCGCCCGGCTTCGAGACCTGGGTCGACGTCGAAGAGCTCGGCCGCAGCCTCGAAGGGGAGTTCAGGCCCGGACACTTCCGCGGGGTCGCAACGATCTGCCTGAAGCTCTTCAACCTCGTCCGGCCCGAGCGTGCCTACTTCGGCCAGAAGGACGCTCAGCAGGCCGCCGTGATCCGGAGGATGGCCCTCGACCTGAACGTCCCGGTCACGATTCGGGTGCTCCCGACAGTGCGCGACGACGACGGTCTCGCGCTCTCGTCCCGGAACGCCTACCTCTCGTCCGTAGAGCGGGAACAGGCGCTCGCCCTCCCGCGAGCACTGGCTACCAAGGATGCGGCCCGGGCACGGGAGCTCCTGCGAGGGCTCGACGTGGACTACGTCGAGGTCGCTGACTTCGACCCGAAGGTCCTGGCCGCCGCGGTCCGCGTCGGATCCACGCGCCTGATCGACAACGTCGTCCTGGAAGGAGAAGCGTCATGAAGCTGTCGCTGACCGAGATCGCCGAGCGCAAGCGGCGAGGCGAGAAGCTCGTCATGGTCACCGCCTATGACCACCCGAGCGCGCGGCTCGTAGATGCCGCGGGGATCGATCTGATCCTCGTCGGCGACTCGGCGGCCGACAACGTGCTCGGCTACGACTCGACCGTCCCGGTGACTGTCGACGAGCTGGTCGTCCTCGTTCGGGCCGTTACGCGCGGCGCCGAGCGCGCGTTCGTGATCGCGGACATGCCCTTCGGCTCCTTTCAGGTCTCGGACGAGACGGCGCTCGCCAACGCCGTCCGCTTCGTCAAGGAAGCGGGTGCCGACGCCGTCAAGCTCGAGGGCGCGGGACCGTCGCTCTCCCGCGTGCAGGCAATCGTCGGTGCGGGGATTCCGGTGATGGGCCACGTGGGCCTGACGCCGCAGTCCGCGACGATGCTCGGCGGCTACAAGGCGCAGGGGCGGACCGCGGCGAAGGCGCAGCGCCTCCACGCCGACGCGAGAGCTCTGGAGGCCGCCGGCTGTTTCGCCGTCGTGCTCGAGGCCGTTCCGGCGCAGGTGGCCGACCGGATCACCGAGGCGCTCACGGTGCCGACGATCGGGATCGGCGCCGGTCCGGGCTGTGACGGACAAGTGCTCGTCTGGCACGACCTGCTCGGGCTTTCGGACCGCCGGGCGGCCCGGTTCGTCAAGCGGTACGCGGAGGTCGGCGCCGAGATTCAGCGAGCGCTGGAGGCGTTCGCCGGTGAGGTGAGATCGGGCGTGTTCCCCGCCGAGGAGCACACCTACTCGATCCCCCCGGACGAGCTCAGCCTATTCGCCCAGGCCACCGAGCAGCGCGAGCGCGCTCCAGATACCGACCGCTAGCGCGACGAGCCAGACGAGGGCTAGGGCGACGGCGCCGGCCGCCCGTCCGAGGCTCCATCCGTAGACCTCGCGCATGCCGACAAGCAGGAGAGCGAGGCTCCACGCGGCGAGCAAGATCAGGAGCGGCGGGAAGAGGAGCCAGAGCGGCAGGGCGAAGACAAGCGGCGGGAACGAGAAGGCGAGGATGTGCCGCACGCGCCGTGAGCTCCCCCAGCCGCCGAGCCGGCGGGTCACGAAGGCGAGGGACGAGCCAAGGAGCCAGTAGACGGCGAACCCGACCGAGAGCCCGGTCAGGAAGATCCAGACGAACGCGTCGAAGACGTCGAGGTCCGCGAGACCGTCTCCGGCCAGCCCGAGCGCCAGCGCGATCCCGGCCGCGAAGCAGAGCGCGACGACGACGTCCTGCCGCTCCAACGCGGACTCCCGTGAGTCGATGCGGAACGTGGCGAACACCTCGCGCGGCAGGCGGAGCACGGCCACGGCCCGGCGCCACCAGACGCGTTCCACGCTAGTGACGAGGTCGGGCCACGACCGTGATCCCTTCCCTCAGCGTGCGCGGAACGACCGGGCCCAACCCACGGAACGCCCGGTTCTTCCGAGACCCGTGGTCGAAGTAGTTCGCGGTCACGAGACGGGTGATCTCGAACCCGGCATCGCTCACCGCCGAGCGGAGCTCGCTGACCGTGTACTCGTGGAAGTGACCAGGGTTTGACGGGGTGCTGCGAATCGGCTCGTAAGGGTTGCGGCCAAGGAGCATCCGGAACCGCTTGGGCAGTGCCGTCGCGTTGGGCGTCTGGATCACGAGGCTGCCCGACGCCGCCAGGCCACTGGCAAGGAACCGAAGCACCGGCACGAGCGCGACGTGGAGGTGCTCGATCACCTCTCCGCAAACGATGACGTCATGCGGTTCCAGCTCGGGATAGTCCGAGTCGTTCAGGTCGACCTGGGTGTGGGACTCGCCTTCACGGCGCGGGAAGCGATGGTCTTCCCACCCCAGCGTGTCGACCCGGGCAGCCGGGAGCGCCTCGCGCAGCAGGGCGCTCTCGAAGCTCGGGCCGACGACGAGGATCCGCTGCGGGGCGAGGCCGGTGACGAGGTCGAGCAGCAGCTCGTAGCGCCGGGCGTGCGTGCGGAGGTAGACCTCCTCCTCCGGCGTATAGCTGCGCTCAGGCAGCGGCGGCTGCGTGCGAGGGAAGGACGTCTCGCAAGTATTGCCCTGTGAAGGACCCCTCGTCCGCCGCTACATCCTCGGGTGTTCCCGTGGCGATGACCTCGCCGCCCGCTTCGCCGCCTTCGGGGCCGAGGTCGACGATCCAGTCGGCCTGCTTGATCACGTCGAGGTTGTGTTCGATGACCAGGACGGTATTGCCGGCGTCGACGAGCCGCTGGAGCACCTCGAGCAGCTTCTCGATGTCGGCGAAGTGGAGGCCGGTCGTCGGCTCGTCGAGGATGTACAGCGTCCGGCCTGTCGCGATCTTCGAGAGCTCGGTCGCCAGCTTGACGCGCTGCGCCTCGCCGCCGGAGAGCGTCGTCGCCGGCTGTCCGAGCTTGATGTAGTCGAGGCCGACGTCGTGCAGCGTCTGCAGGCGCCGGCGCAGCTTCGGGATCTTGGCGAAGAACTGCAGCGCCTCTTCGACCGACATCTCGAGCACATCCGCGATCGACTTGCCCTTGAACCGCACCTCGAGCGTCTCGCGGTTGTAGCGGCGGCCGCCACACGTCTCGCACGGCACGTAGACGTCCGGGAGGAAGTGCATCTCGATCTTGATCGTCCCGTCGCCCTTGCAGGTCTCGCAGCGCCCGCCACGGACGTTGAAGGAGAAGCGACCGGGCTTGTAACCGCGCACCTTGGCCTCGGGCGTGAGCGAGTAGAGCTCGCGGATGTGGTCGAAGAGCTTCGTGTAGGTCGCCGGGTTCGAGCGCGGCGTTCGGCCGATCGGCGACTGGTCGATGTCGATCACCTTGTCGAAGCACTCGATCCCTTCACAGCTCGAATGCTCGCCCGGCTTGACGCGGAAGCGGTGCAGCTTGTTCGCGAGCGCCTTGTAGACGATCTCGTTCACGAGCGTCGACTTGCCCGAGCCAGAGACGCCGGTCACGCAGACGAGCTTCCCGACCGGGAACTCAACGTCGATCCCTTTCAGGTTGTGCTGGGTGGCGCCGCGGACCCAGAACGATCCGAGATCTTCGGTGCGGCGCTCGGGAACGGAGATCTCGCGCTGGCGCGAGAGGAACTGGCCCGTGACTGACTCCGGGACCTTTTCGATCTGCCGCGCCGTTCCCTCGGCGACCACGTGGCCGCCGTGCTCTCCCGCACCCGGCCCCATGTCGACGAGCCAGTCCGCCGCCCGCATCATCTGCTCGTCGTGCTCGACGACGAGGACGCTGTTGCCGAGGTCGCGGAGCCGCTCGAGCGTGGTGATCAGCTTTCCGTTGTCCCGCTGGTGAAGTCCGATCGACGGCTCATCGAGGATGTACAGGACGCCCACGAGCTGGGATCCGATCTGCGTCGCGAGGCGGAGGCGCTGCGCCTCGCCGCCCGAGAGCGTCGCCGCGGCCCGGTCGAGCTGCAGGTAGCCGACGCCGACGTTGTCGAGGAAGGTCAGCCGCTCGCGGATCTCCTTGACGATGCGCGCTCCGATCAGCCGCTCGGTCTCGGTCAGCTCGAGCTCGTCCAGGAAGGCCAGCGCCCGCGTCACCGACATCTGCGTGAACTCGTGGATGTTCTTGCCGCCCACGGTGACCGCGAGCACCTCCGGCTTCAGCCGCGCGCCGCCGCACTCGGGACATGGCCGAAAGCTCATGTACTCCTCGATCCGCTCGCGCATCGAGGAAGAGTCGGTGTCCCGGTAGCGGCGCTCGAGGTTGGAGACGAGCCCCTCGAAGGCGAGCATGTACGAGCGCTTCCGCCCCATCCGGTTCCGGTAGGTGACGTAGATCCGCTCGCCGCCCGTCCCGTACAGGAAGAGATCCTGCTGCTCCTTGGGCAGGTCCTGCCAGGGCGTGTCCGGATCGATCTCGTAGCGGTCGGCGATCGCCTGGATCACGGCCTCGTACCAGTTGCCCTGCAGCGGCACGAGCGCTTCGGCGAGCGGCAGCGTCGGGTCGGGGATGAGCAGGTCCGGGTCGATCTCTTGCTGCGCGCCCAGTCCCGTGCACCTCGGGCAGGCGCCGTGCGGCGAGTTGAACGAAAAGACCCGGGGCTGGAGCTCCGGCAGCGAGACGCCGTGTTCCGGGCAGGCGAAGCGCTCGGAGAACGTCAGTTGCTGCTCCTCGTCGATCAGGTCGACGACGACGAGGCCGTCGGCGAGGTTGATCGCCGTCTCGACGGACTGGAAGAGGCGCGTCCGCAGGTCCGGCTTCATCCTCAGCCGGTCGACCACGACCTCGATCGTGTGCTTGAACTTCTTGTCGAGCGTGATCTCCTCTTCCAGGAGCCGCTGTTCGCCGTCGACCTTCACGCGGGTGAAGCCGTCGCGGCGGAGCTCGTCCATGAGGTCGCGGTACTCGCCCTTTCGGTCGCGGACGACGGGGGCGTTGACGGTGAAGCGCGTGCCCTCCGGGAGCTGGAGGATCTGGTCGACGATCGCGTCGATCGACTGACCGGCGATCGGGCGGCCGCACACGGGACAGTGAGGGCGCCCGACCCTGGCGTAGAGGAGGCGCAGATAGTCGTAGATCTCCGTGACCGTGCCCACCGTTGACCGCGGGTTGCGGCTCGTGGTCTTCTGGTCGATCGAGATCGCCGGGCTGAGGCCGTCGATCGAGTCGACGTCCGGCTTCTCCATCATCTGGAGGAACTGTCGGGCGTACGCAGACAGGGATTCGACGTAGCGCCGCTGGCCCTCGGCGTAGATCGTGTCGAAGGCAAGGCTCGATTTCCCGGAGCCCGAAAGGCCGGTAATCGTGATGAGGCGGTTCCGCGGGAGGCGGACGGTGATGTCCTTCAGGTTGTGCTCGCGGGCGCCGTGAACGACCAGTTCGTCCTGGGCCATAACCGGCCAGTGTAACTGTGGGAGTGGCTGCGAACAAGTGTTCGTTTTTCGCGTTTTCGTCGCCTAGGCTCCAGCTCCACGGCCAATCCTCCGGGCGCTCGACGAGGCCGGCCTTGACCGGATTGGCCAGGACATAAGCGATCGCGTCCTCGAGGTACTCCTCGGTGTCGATTACGCGCGAGGCGAACCGTTCGCGGAAAAGCGCGCCCTTTCGCTCGTAGCGAGCGTTGTACTCCCGCGCGTAGTGGCTCTGGAACCACTGAACGGCTCGCGACAGCTGTGCGGTTGGGCCCTCCACGACGGCGTGGTAGTGCGTGTCCATGAGGCAATACGCGTAGAGCGTCAGTCCGAAACGCCGCAGGGCTGCGATGAAGAGCAGGAGGAACAGCCGTCGGTCCCGGTCCGTGCGGAAGAGCACAGTCTCGTGCACCGCGTTTGCCGTGAAGTGGAAATAACCGTCCGGAAGATCCCTGCGGCGAACTCGCGCCATGCCGCCAACGGTACGGGCGGCGAGCATCTCCGACGGCCGGCGTGACGCTTCCAACCCACTTCAGGCACGGCTTCGCGAGCCGGGGCGAGTGTCAGACACTCGCCCCGGCTCCGAAGGCCCGGCAGTGTCAGACACTCGTCGTGGCTTGAAGGGTCTAGCCGGCTAGGCGTTCGACTAGGTGGTACAGGCGCTTCGGGCGTGGGATGTGCTCGAGTGCCAGCGGGCCGACGACGACCGTTCCATAGCCAAGGAGCTGGCCCGCGAAGGATTGCTCGAGCTCGACGGCCTCGACCGCCGCCAGGCGGACGGCCCGCGCGCGACGACGCAACGTCCCGTTGACGAGGAAGACCTTTTCCGTCGTGACGACCACCCGCGTCCGCTCCCACTTCCAGACCGCCCGCAGAGCGACTACGGCTGCCACGGCCACAATGACCATGCCCACCAGAGACGCGGGCCAAGGAAGCGTCGCGAGCACACCGCCGGCTCCCGCGAGCACCACCGCCCAGAACAGGGGCCGGGCGAGCACGATCCCGTGCCGCCGCGCCTCCAGAAAGATCTCCTCGTGCGGATTCGCGAGCACCCAGCGCCGTTCGCCGCGAAGTGCCCGATTTCCTGCGGGTTTACGGTGGAGGAGCTAGCCGCTAAGCCCTGCGCCAGCGGCCGAAGATCAGGCCGCCGATCGTGAAGCCGAGCCCGAACGTCCCGAGGGCGAACGCACCCAGGGTGAGCGCCTTGCGAACTCGCGAAAGCCGCTGCCAGCGCCCGAGCGCCTCCTCCTCCTCGCTCGTCAGCGGCTCGCCGCGCCGCTTCTTGCGCAGCGCCCCGCCCGCGCGCAGCCCGAGATAGAGGTCGTCAAAGATCTCTGTGGGCTCGTCAACCACGACCTGAGTGTATAGCCTGCCCCGGCTGTGTCCGGAGCGCGGACACGACTCCTTCACCTCTCCGACCTCCACGTGGGCAGCCGCGAAGAGCCCCGCATCGAGCCGGGGCTGGAGGCGCTGGTCGACCGCATCGATCCCGAGCTGATCGTCGCGAGCGGCGATCTGACGCACCGCGGCCGACAGGAGCAACATGACCGGGCCGCGGAGTTCCTGCAGGGGCTGGGCCGCCCCGTCCTGGCCGTCCCCGGCAACCACGACATTCCGTACACGCCGATCGCGCGCTTCACTCGAACCTACGAGCAGTTCGAGCGCCGCTGGGAGACGACGGAGCCGATCTACCGCTCCGAGCGCCTCCACGTCGTCGGCCTGAACTCCGTCCGCCCGTGGCGCCACCAGTCCGGAGGAATCCGCCCGGCCCAGATCGAGCATGCCGCCAGACATCTAGCCGAGGCAGCGCCCCAAGCCCTCCGCGTCGTCGTCCTCCACCACCACCTGGTCGGAGCGCCCTGGCGCTCACGCAAGAAACCGGTCAGCCGACGGAGCCGCGTCCTCGCCGGCCTCGTGGACGCCGGCGCCGAGCTGATCCTGGCCGGGCACATCCACCAGGCGGCGGTAAGCGAGCGACACGAGTTCGAGGTCGTCTCCGGAGAAATCCCCGGGACGATCGTCTCGATCGCCCCGGGCCTCGGCCAGCCTCGTCCGGACCGGCGAGGCGAGGCACGGGGACTACTCGTCTACGAGAGCGAGCCGGCCTCGCTCTCCGTCCATACGTACATCTGGCGCGAGGACGACTGGGGGCTCACCGCGATTCGGCGCTTCCCGCGCGGCCGCGAGCCGCTCGCCGCCCAGCCGACCCTCGCATCCGAAGAGCTCAGTACCAGCGGCCCCTAGCGAACCCGCCGAAGGCGAGAAGGCCGATCAGCGCAATGATCAGGCCGATCCAGAGATTCCACACGATCGCGAGAACGATCCCGACGATCACGAGGATCCCGCCCAGACTGATCCCACCCATGCTGCTCCTTTCCGCCCCGACGGTTCGGGGCTACGGCGTGACGGGTCGCCTCCTGACGACCAACCGGTAGATGACGAGCAAGATGATCGAGCCGACGATCGCAGTCAGCCAAGTGCTGATGTCGAAGAACTCGTCGAGCGGATCGGCGTCGAAGAGCGCGCCCGCGAGGAAGCCGCCGAGGAGGGCGCCGACGATCCCGATGATCGTGGTCACGATGACGCCGCCGGGATCTTCGCCCGGCAGGATCGCCTTGGCGATCAGGCCAGCGAGGAGCCCCAAAATGATGAAGGCGATGATTCCCATACGTCCTACTTGAAGATGGCCTCGGCATTCCCGGAGACCGCTGCGCGAAACCTACGGCATTCGCCGCGCATCCGGCCCCGAGATCCCACGCTTCTGCACGATCCGTCGGTAGGCAATGACGAGAAGTGTTGCGACCAGGACGGACACCACGAAGACTCCACCGCTTCCCCAGCCGACGGCGACGGCGATCGAGCCTCCGACGATCGACCCGACGAGGCCGAGCAGGGTCGTCAACCAGATCGGCATCGGGTCGGGCCCGGGAACCGCCAGGCGGCCTAGAGCGCCGACGACGAAGGCGGAGATCAGGATGACGACGATGTCCGCCAGGCCCACGGGCGGAGCGTAACCGGAGCCCGCCGCGTGGGCGGGCTCCGGTTCGTGCTCAGGCTACGGGCAGGCCGGTGCGGCCGCCGTGTCGCTGTCCGAGCAGGCGATCCGTCCCTGGATCGCCGGGCTCAGCGGCGAGTTCGCGGTCACGTAGTCGGCCACCACCTGGTCCATCAGGTCGAGCGTCGCGATCCGGCTCGAGAAGTTCGGATACCCGTCTCCTCCGTTCGCCATGAAGTCGTTCTCGAGGATGGAGTAGGGGCCTCCGGCGGCTGTCAGGTCGACCGGCGGGCCCGTGCAGGAGCCGTCCGCCGCCTGCCGCACGGCGGAGGTCACGCGACTCCCTGCCGCCTGCTGCACGTCGTATGTGAAGCAGAGGCCGGACACCTGGGGGAACCGTCCGTTCTCCGCAGGTACGAACGACACACCGTTCTCGAGCATCGTTTTGAGCTCGGCACCGTTCACGGGCAGCGTGACGACGATGTTCCCGAACGGCAGCACCGAGAACACCTGGCCGCGCGTGATTGGGTACGGCGGCGGCGTGTACGGGGCGCAGAAGTCGCCCGGGATGTCCGGATTCGGACACGTCAGGTCGGCGCGCAGGCCGCCCGAGTTCGTGATCGCGAAGTCCTTGTTGTAGCTCTTGCGAATCGCATCGGTGACGGTGTTCCCGATCAGGGACTCGCACTTCCGCCCGACGGCGCTACCGCACGGATCGCCACGTGGGATGAAGACGTTCGAGGCCCCGATCTGCGTGCCGAAGATCGGCTGCAGGTCGGCGTTCAGCTGGTCGATCTTCGCCTGGATCCCCGGATCGGGCGTCACGCCGATGGTCCAGGGCCGATGGAAATCGGCCGTCTTGTAGACGACCTGTCCCGCGTCCTCGTCGATGACGAGCCGGATTCGCGTGAAGCGAATGCCCTTGCCTCGGTTCTCAGTGACGAGCACGCCGTTCGGCCGGTACGAGAGCACCTGGACGTCGTTGTGGTCGCCGATCATCGCGTCGACGTTCTGCACGCTGTCGGCGATGTCGATCAGCGGTCCGGTTGCATCCTGGAGCGCTCCGGCGTTGGCGCCCTCATGGCCGAGCG
Organism: uncultured Actinomycetes bacterium; assembly: GCA_963842235.1. GTDB lineage: Bacteria > Actinomycetota > Thermoleophilia > Gaiellales > Gaiellaceae > JACDAN01. The sequence goes on from CAWJFT010000001.1 coordinate 1,464,840, forward strand.
CCACAACGGCGTCGACTCGTCGGTCGATGCGCGCCGCCTCGGCATTGATCGGCGCAACCGGATCGTTGACCACGAACGGGCCGAGCCGACCCGGGAACAGGAGCGCCGGCGTGTCCTTGGTCGTGAAGCCGACGACGCCGATCCTCACGTCGCCGAAGCGATACGTCGCCGACGGCGACCACTCGGGCGGGGTCCGACCCGTCGTGCCGTCCACGACGTTGGCCGAGAGGATGTCGAAATCGGCCAGCGGGATCAGCTCGTGACGGAAATACGCCTCGCCGCGGTCGAACGAATGGTTGCCGACCGCCTCGGCGTCGACCCCCATCGTGTTCATGATCGGCGGCGTCGGCTTGTCTCCGAACGCATTCGAGATCGGAGGCGTGGCGCCGCCGAAGGAGTCGCCGCCCGTCAGCGTCAACGAGCCGTCCCTCGCCTCGGCGCGGTAGACGTCGAACCACGGCTTGAGGAACGCCGCTCCTCCGATTGCGAAGGCCGGATTTGTGCCAGGCGGCGGAACGTTGTCCGCCGTGTCAGACAGAGGCGTCAACTGCGCATGCCAGTCGCTGATGTTCAGCAGCGTGAGCTCGCGGAGGTCGCCCGTGCCCTTGAGGATGCGGTAGAGGATCTTGCCCCTCGCGTTCTGCGGGCCCTGGATGCCCATGACGAAGGCAAGCGTGGGCGCGACGTCGATCGCCCTGATCCCCTTGAGGCCCGAAGAGCGGTGCCGGATGCCGGGGCCCGCTGCGACGAACGTCGCATGCATGTTGATGTTGCGTCTGAGATTGACGGTCTCCGGCAGGTAGCCATGCTGGCCGAAGAACTGCGAGAACGCGATCACCGGCGCGCTCGCCGCGTCAAACTGATACGGCGGGCGCGAGACGACGACGACGTCACCGCTGCGGTTCGGATGCAGCGAATCGGTGCCGTCGACGTTCCTGAGCTCCTCCTTCTTCATGATCTTCAGGATCACCTGCCGGTCGGGCACGTCCGGGTCGGTGATGTTCTGGAATGCGTTGATCACCGCCGTGCGGACCGCCTCGTACGTGATTCCGTTCGGCAGTGTCGGGTTGACGTAGATCTGCGTCGTCCCGCCTGCCCAGCAGGCCTTCACTAGATCGCCAGGCAGCTGAGCGCGACAGTTGCTCAGGGGGGTGCCGCCGGGCGGGTTGGGAAACGTGAGGGTCGGATCGCCGCTCGGGTGCAGCGAGACGTCAGCCCCCGTGACAGTGTTGTGCACCTTCGCCTCGAATAGGACCCGGCGCGCGTTGATCGCCAGCCACTGCGGCGCGAAGCCGTGGTCGGACGAGGCGAACACGGTCGTGTCCTTCTTGCCCATCAGCTCCCTCCCGAGTGCGAGCGTCTCGTCCGCCTCGTGATAGGCGGCGCGGATGTAGCCCTCGCGCTTCGGGATCAAGTTGTCCTTGGTTCCGTCCCCGTTGACGTCGTCGTAGTAGGGGTTGGGCCTCCCGTCGGGGTCAGTCGGCGTGACGAGCGCCATGAACTGGTGCTGGAACTCATCCGTCGTGGGCGACCCGAGGAACAGCAGGTCAGGTCGGTAGCCGAGGTCCTCGAAGATGTAGCGCAGGTACGCGAAGTGCGCATCTGCCCACTTGAGTCCCTGCTCTGCATAGGTGTCCTCGTCGATAATGAGCGCCTCGAGCGGCGCGAAATCCGCCGCCGTGGAGCTCGGGAAGTCGTGGTTCAGCGTCTCCTCGAAGTCCGCCGAGCCCGTCGGTCCGAGCGCGTTGTACGTCGCATTCGCGCGCGCGGCGGAGGTGAAGTAGAGCCGGAACTTCGACAGGTCCGGCGTCAGGTCGATGACCTTCATCAGGAAGCCGGCCGTCTTGCCCGCGAAGGTTCCAGACGCGATCGTGACCTTCACATCGGCCCACTGTCCGCGGGAGACCGTTGCCACGGCGAGGCTGCCGTTCTTCGAGTTCGAGCGGTTGACGACGAGTACCCGGTTGTAGTTGACCGTCGCGTCGTTCGTCGAGTCATAGATGTAGACGTCCCAGATGCCGCCGCCCGGAAGCGTCGCCGAGTTCTGGGTGAAGGACGACTCCTTCGCCGGGCTGAACGAGGTCGGAACCGAGGTCCAGCCCGTCGCGTCGGCGAGTGTCTGGCGCTGGTACTGGACGCCGAAGCTGTTCGCAAGCGCCGGCTGTCCGGGCAGGTCGTAGTTGAGCATGATCCCGCGCGCGCCGAAGAACGTCCGGAAGTCGACGACCGGTCCCTGCACCGCCGGAGCGAGGCCGCGAGCTCCGACCCATTCGAGGGACGCGATCTTCTTGCCAGACCGCTCTGCCGACTGGAGCAGCGTGTCCGCCTGCAGGATCCCCGGCGTGGCGAAGCTCGTCGTCGAGTCGAAGGCGGCGCCGGTTCGGTGGAACGTGTTGTTCGTCGAACCGTGCTCGCCCGGCCAAGTGCCCGTCGCGAGCGTGTACCAGCCGACGCCCGTGTTGGGCGGGAATCCCTGCTCGAGGCCATTCCTGCCGCGAACGCCCTTCTTCATGAGCTCCTTGTACGTCGGCATGAGCCCCTTGTCCGCGTAGCGCTCCATCAGATCCGGGCGCATGCCGTCGGAGGCGAACATGATCGCCTTCTCGGTCAGCGGTCTTGGCTTCGGCTTCGGTTTCTGCCCATGCCCGGCCGACGGTCCAGCGAGCACGAGCATGAGTAGCGACGCGGCCGCAAGCACGGCCACGCCGACGCGACTGAATCCCTTCACGAGTTGCTCCTCTCCCTCAGTCCCCTGAAACGTGACGGGCGAGATCCTATGCGGACCGTGGGAGAAATTGAAGTTGATACCTGGTGAAACCTTCACCAGGCGCGCTGGGGCGCTAAGCGGCGGCCTCTGCGGCTGCCTGCAGTTCCCGCCGGAGCTCCTTGATCTCGTCCCGGAGCTTCGCGGCGTACTCGAAGCGGAGCTCCTCCGCGGCGGCGAACATCTCCTCCTCGAGCGTGACGACCAGGCGCTCGATCTCGTCCGGGCTCATCCCCTCGACCTTCTGAGCGCCGCGCCGCCGGCGCGGCACCGTCGGCGCCTCGAGCGACAGGAACTCGGCGATGTCGGACACGCCCTTCTGGATCGACTCCGGCGTGATGCCGTGCTCCTCGTTGTAGGCGAGCTGGACGTCGCGGCGCCGGTTCGTCTCGTCGAGCGCGCCCTTGATCGCCTCCGTCAGCTTGTCGGCGTACATGAGCACCTTGCCGTTCGTGTTCCGCGCGGCTCGCCCGATGGTCTGGATCAGCGCCGTCTTCCCGCGCAGGAACCCCTCCTTGTCCGCGTCGAGGATCGCGACCAGTGAGACCTCCGGCAGGTCGAGCCCCTCCCGCAGCAGGTTGACGCCGACGAGGACGTCGTAGTCGCCCAGCCGGAGCTCGCGGATCAGCTGGATCCTGTCGAGCGTGTCGATCTCGGAGTGCAGGTAACGCGCCTTGACGCCCGACTCGAGCAGATAGTCGGTCAGGTCCTCGGCCATCTTCTTCGTCAGCGTCGTGACGAGCACCCGCTCCCCCGCCTCCTCGCGCCGCCTGATCTCGTTCAGCAGGTCGTCGATCTGGTTCTTCGTCGCGCGAAGCTCGACCTCCGGGTCGACGATCCCGGTGGGCCGGACGAGCTGCTCGGCGATCCGGGTCGAGTGGCGCAACTCGAACGGGCCCGGCGTGGCCGACACGAAGACCATCTGCGGCACCTTGGCCAGGAACTCGTCGAAACGCAGCGGCCGATTGTCGAGCGCCGAGGGCAGGCGGAAGCCGAAGTCGACGAGCGTCTGCTTCCGGGACCGGTCCCCTTCGTACATGCCGCCGAGCTGCGGCACCGTCTGATGCGACTCGTCGATGAAGACGACGAAGTCGGACGGGAAGTAGTCGATCAAGGTGTACGGCGCCGAGCCCGGTGGCCGTCCGTCGAGGATCCGCGAGTAGTTCTCGATCCCGTTGCAGAAGCCGAGCTCGACCATCATCTCGACGTCGTACTCCGTGCGCTGCCGGATCCGGTGCGCCTCGAGCATGCGCCCTTCCGACTCGAAGAGTTTCACCTGCTCCTCGAGCTCGTGGCGGATCTCGTCCACCGCCCGCTCGATCGTCGGCTTCGAGGTCACGTACTGCGTGGCCGGGAAGATGTTCAGGTGCTCGAGCCGCCCGTAGACCTCGCCCGTGAGCGGGTCGAAGTGCGTGATCTGCTCGATCTCGTCGCCGAACATCGAGATCCGGTAGGCCGACTCCTCGTAGGCGGGCTGGATCTCGATCACGTCACCCTTGACCCGGAAGCGTCCGCGGCCGAGAAACGCGTCGTTCCGCGTGTAGTGAATGTCGATCAGCTTGCGAAGCATCTGGTCGCGGTCCTGCTCCTCGCCGACGTGGAGCATCACGAGGCGGCTCTCGTACTCCTCGGGCGAGCCCAGGCCGTAGATCGCCGAGACCGACGCCACGACGATCGTGTCGCGCCGGGAGATGATCGACGACGTCGCCGAGTGGCGCAGGCGGTCGATGTCGTCGTTCCGGGACGAGTCCTTCTCGATGTAGAGGTCGGCCTGCGGGACGTACGCCTCGGGCTGGTAGTAGTCGTAGTAGGAGACGAAGTACTCGACCGCGTTGTCGGGAAAGAACTCCCGGAACTCGTTGCAGAGCTGCGCCGCCAGCGTCTTGTTGTGGGCGATCACGAGCGCCGGCTTGCCGACCTGCTCGATCGTCCACGCCATCGTCGCGGTCTTCCCCGTCCCCGTCGCGCCGAGCAGGGTCTGGAAGCGCTCCCCTGCGCTCAGCCCTTCCGCGATCTTCTCGATCGCCTGCGGCTGGTCGCCGGTCGGCAGGTAGGCGTCGGACGTCTTGAACTCCGCCATTGGGAACAGGCTATCCCGCGGCTAATCCGTGGGGATCGGGCCCGCCCTCTTCATCCACCAGGAGTACAGGCGGCCGAGGTCCTGCCCGTAGGCCATCGAGTAGACGTCTCTGCGGTTGTCCGTCCACTCGATCGCCGCCCAGCCGTTCTGGCGGTAGCAGAGAAAGCGCCCATCCGGCTCTTCACCTGGTTTGACCACACGATGCCCCGCTTTGCCGACACGGTGCCATTCGGCAAGGGCCGGTGGTGAACCGCAGTTGTTCACCGGGGAGAGCGCCACTCCGGGGGTGGCCAGTCCCTCAGCGACGGCTCGCTTTGTGAAGTGCTCGTTCATCAGGCGCCCTGATTGCGCGCGGTTGTATTGCACTCTCCGGACGTCCCGACCGCCCGTGCGGCAGACGATGCTCGAGTTGAAATCGAGGGTCAGTCGATCGGTGGGGCGACACGACTTGTGGAGCGAAGGAGGAACGAGGTTGATCAGGATCTGGTCGTAGGGCGTCGGCGAGGGCCCCGTGGCAGCGACGATCTTCGTATCGCTTGACGTCAACAACATGGCGGCGACGCCGCCCAGGGCTGCCCCGACCAGGAGCCCGGCTGCGGCTGCCCACAACGGCAGCCACCGGCGTCGGCTGCGCGGAGGACGAGCGGCTACTCCTGTGGGCGGCTCCTGCGGCGACGGCACCGCGCGTGTTCGAGCGACCGGCACGCCCTCCACGGCGGCACGGAGCCCCTCGACAAGCTCATGACAGGTCGCAAAACGGTCTGCGGGATCCTTGGCGACTGCTGTCGCAATCACCTCGTCGACGGCGGCGGGAAGCTCCGGCCGAAGCTCGGTGACGGGCGGTGGTTCTTCCCGCATGTGCGCCCAGAGAACGGCAACGTCCGTCTCGCGACGGAACGGCGTCGTCCCGGCAAGGCATTCGAAGACAACACAGCCGAGCGAGTAGATGTCCGTCCGCGCGTCGACGTCGCGGCCCTCGATCTGCTCGGGCGACATGTACTCGATCGTCCCGACGAACTGGCCAGAGGCAGTAATCCCGCTCCGGGACTCGAGATGCTTCGTCAGGCCGAAGTCGGCAAGGTACGCGTGCGGCAGCCCGTCCGGCTCCGAAGGAGGATCGAGCAGGATGTTCGCGGGCTTGACGTCGCGATGGAGAAGCCCACGCGCGTGAGCCGCGTCGAGGGCGCTCCCGACCTGCGCGATCACCGAGAGAGCGGTATCGAGCGGAAGCGGCCCGTCGCGTCGCAGCAGCTCTTTGAGGTCGCCGTCCACGTGGCGCATCGCGATGTAGAGCACCCCGTCCCAGTCGCCGGCGTCGTAGATCGTGACGATGTTCGGGTGGTTGATCGCGGCGGCTGTCCGTGACTCGCGGACGAAGCGCTCCCGGAAGCTCTCGTCGGCGGCGAGCTCTTCCGCGAGGAGCTTGAGCGCGACCTTGTTTCCAAGCCGCGGATTCTCGGCCCTGTACACGACGCTCATCCCGCCGCGTCCGATGAGGGCCTCGATCCGGTATCCCGCGAACTCGGTGCCGATACGCGGGACAACCACCATCGACCGGTTCTAGCACACCTACGAAAAGTCGCTCTATGCTCGTGGAATGGCCGTCGACCTCCGGCCGGGAACAAGTGTCGGGCCGTACCGGCTCGAGGGCGTTCTCGGCGAAGGGAGCATGGGAATCGTCTTTCGCGCCGTGCGGGAGCCGCCGGGCGACGTGGTCGCGCTGAAGGTCTTGAAGCGGGAGCTCTCCGGCGACGAGACCTACAGGCGTCGCTTCGCACGGGAGGGGCGAATCGCCTCCCAGGTCGAGCACCGACACCTGGTGGGAGTTGTGGATGCAGGCGAGGCGGAAGGCCGACACTACCTCGCGGCGCGGTTCGTGGAGGGCGAGACGCTCGCCGACCGGCTCGCCCGCACGGGACCTCTCCCCCTCGCCGACCTCGTGCGCATCACCGCGGAGCTCGCCACGGGGCTCGACGCGCTCCATAGCCACGACCTCGTACACCGCGACGTGAAGCCTTCCAACGTCATGCTCGGGCCCGAAGGCGCGGCGCTGACCGATTTCGGAGTCGCGCGCGGCGTCGCCGACACGGTCCTGACGGCGCCGGGCCGGGTCGTCGGAACGCTGGACTACCTCGCTCCGGAGGTGATCCGGGGGGAGCCCGCCGGCCCTCCGGCTGACCTCTACGCGCTGGGCTGCGTCCTCTACGAGTGTCTGGCCGGCAGGGCGCCGTTCGCCCAACGTCCTTTCGCAGAAGCCGCGCTCGCGCACCTCTCGGAGGAACCAGCCGACCCGTGCGCCGGGCGGCGCGAAGTACCGGGAACCGTCTGGCTTGCCCTCAGGCAGGCACTGGCCAAGGACCCGGAAGAGCGGCCGCCGACCGCGACCGCATTCGCCCTCATGGTTCGCGTTTCAGCGACGCCGAGCTAGCTCGGCTCGGACCTCTTCCAGCAGAGCCGCGATTCGGTCGGCCTCCTCGGCGAGGCGATCGGCAGCTCGTTCCAGCTTTTCGATCGCCACGTTTGAGTTGGCGGTGCCCTGCGGCTCCTCGTCCCCGGCCACGAAATAGCCGAGCGGCTTCCCCGTCGCCTCCGCGACGAGCCGAAGCACGTCGAGGTCGGGTGTGGTCGCCCCACGCTCCCAGCGGGAAACGGTGATCGGCTCCACCTCGACCTCTGAAGCGAGCTCGCGCTGCTTCCAGCCCTTCAACGCGCGGGCCTCGCGAATGCGGTCTCCGAGCCCTGGATGCTGTGCCATAGACAGCATGTTAACAGACGACGCCTAGTCCTTACAAGACTTTTACTAGTCATTACTTGTATATTCATCTTCTGCATACTAGACTGGCTAGACATGAAAAGTCTAGTACCGGAAGGGAGGCAGGAGATGTGGCGGCAGCTCTTCATCCTGTTCGCAAGCGTCGCGGCCGCACTGTCACTCGCAGGTTTCGGCAGTGGCGGTGGGCCGTAAGTCAGCCAGTGTCAGTCGGCCACGGAGAGCCCTCCACGGGGCTTTCCGTGCGCGGTCAGACCACCGTCACCTCGTCAAGTAATGACCGCGCGATGCGTACCGACGCCACGTTCTCCTTGGCCTCGAAAAGATTCAGCGCTTGCTCGATGCGCGCCGCAGCCTCCGCCTGGCGATCTCCCAGGCGGAGGACTTCCGCGACATCCAGCAGCACCTCGCCGTGGTGCGTGAGCGCGTCTGTCTGCTCGGCAATCCGGAGCGCCTCCACAGCAAGCTCCTCTCCCTGGGCGACCATGCCCTCATGTGCCAGCAGCCGCCCGCGAAGCCCGCGCCATGACGACTGCGCTGCTACGTCGCCTGTCGGGGCATCTTGTTCGGCGAGCTGGGCCCACTCCGAGGCCTCGGCGTAACGCCCCTCGGAATAGAGAGACTGGCCGAGCTCGGCGGCGACGCTCGCCAACGTGGCTTTGTCGCCAACGCCTCTCAACGTCTCGCAGCACTCGCGGAGCGCTCGTTCAGCCGCCTCTGAGTCGCCGCCGAGCCGGTGGCCGCGGCCAAGGATTCGACCGCCGTTGGCTGCACGTGCATAGAGCTCTCCGAGCTCCCGGTAGATCGTGTCGGCCTCGGTCAAGAACGCAAACGCGTCCTGGAGGCGGTCGGCGAGGGCGTGAAGGCCGCCGAGGTAGGCGAGGACGTTTGCCGTCCCAAGCCGGTCGGTCGACTCGGCAAGCAGCTGCTCGCAACGATCCACACCCTCGGAAACGGGAGGCGGACCGTGGAACAGGGCCGCGCCGACGTCTGCTAGGCAGCCCGAGGCCGACCAGCCCGACCTGCGGTAGTACGTGAGCGCCCGTTCGGAAGCCTCGAGCCAGTCCGCACAACGGCCCTCCATCGAGCCGCGCACGAAGCCGACGTGCCGCCAAGACCGTCCCAGGGCACGGTCGTCCCCGAACTGCTCGAACACGGGGTTCGCGCGGTGAGCAAGCTCGGGAACCTCGCTGACATCGGCTTCGCGATCCGTGAAGAGGCGGAGGTAGGCGAGCTCCATCTGCGCGCGCAGCTCCAGCCGCTGATCCCCTGCCTGTTCAGCACGCGCATGCGCTTCGGCCAGTGTCGCCTCGCCGCCGACGCCGCCGACTACCTGCTGGGCGACGCCGAGTTCGCACAGCGCCTCCGTTCGCTTCGGGTCTTCGGTTGGAAGCAGTGAAACCGCGCGTCCGAGCAAGCCTAGGGCCGACGGCGTGTCTGCCCGCTTGAACGCACGGACGCCGGCATTCGCCAAACGCTCCCCGGCACGGTGCGCGAGCTCTGGAAGCTTTGGATCCCCGGGCCCGAGCTCGGAGCGGAAGCGGTGCGCCTGCTCGAGGTGGAAGCCGATGAGCTCGTCCGGGCCGTCGCGCTGCTCCAGCCAGGCGGCATGGCGCTCGTGAAGCTCGGCGCGAGCCTCTTTCGTGATCCCAGCGTAGGCCACGTCGCGAATGAGCGCGTGGTGGAAGCGGAAAGCGTCGTCCTCCTCGGACTGCCGGGGTTGGAGTGTCCGGATCAGGCCTTTGCGACGGAGCGTCGCCAGGCACCCGTCGACCGCCGGGAGCTCATCCGGAGGCGATAGGTGGATGACCGCTGACCGCGTGAACTCCTTGCCGACCACCGCGGCGCGTTCGAGCAGCGCGCGCTCCTGGGCCTCGAGCCGGTCCAACCGGCTGGCGAGGAGAGCGTCGATCGACGGTGGAAGCGACTCGAGCGTCGCGGATCCCTCGTCCTCGACCACGTAGGCGAGAAGCTGCTCGAGGAAAAGCGCGTTGCCCTCCGCCGCGTCGACGATGCGCGAGCGGACGTCGTCCGGAATCTTGGCGAGCTCCCCGATGAGACTCGCTGATTCCTCCGGGGACAACGGATCAAGCCTGATCGCATACGGACCTCCCCAGCCCGGCCGTTTCTCCAGCAGCTCGGGTCGCGCAATGCAAAGCACCAGAAGCGGCGCCTCAGACGTCCACGTCGCGAGGTATTCGATGAGGTCCAGGAGCGTCGGCTCAGCCCAGTGAATGTCGTCGAACACGAGCAAGACCGGTCGCTTCCGGGCAAGAGCCTCGAGGAAGCGCCGCACGGCCCAGAGCAGTTCGCCGGTCGACGCCGCACCCTCGGCGTCCCCGGTCAGTTCCGCGATCCGCTGGGCGACGACGTCGGCGTTCTCGTCTCCCGCAACCAGCGAGGCAACGCCCGCCCGGACGTGGCTCGGCACTGCCTGGCGAACGGCCTCGGCGAGCGGCAGGTACGTCGCACCCTCGCCGTACGGAGCGCAGCGGCCGACGAGAACATTGGCGCCGCCCGACGATACGAGCTCGGCGGCAAGCCGGGTCTTGCCGATGCCCGCCTCGCCAATCAGGGTCACCACGCGGCTGCGCCGCTCACTCTGCACCCCGGCGAAGAGCGCACGCAGCCGCGCGAGCTCGTCCTCGCGGTCGACGAGGGGCGCCGTCCGTCGAAGCCGTAATCGACCCGCGTCGCCCTCGAACACGAGAAGACGGAAGGCAGGAACGCGGCCGAGCGACCCTCCGAGGTCGAGCGGCTCGAGCGCCTCGGCCGTGACCGAGTCACGCACGAGCCTGTACGTCGTCTCGCCGACGAGCGTCTCGCCCGGCTCCGCCGCCTGCTGGAGGCGGGTGGCCAGGACGACCGCGCCGCCGGTGGCGAACGACTCCCCCGAGGACGGGTCGGCGGTCAGCACCTCGCCGGTATTCACTCCGACACGGAGCTGCAGCTCGACACCGTGTTGGGGCTCAAGCTCGCCGAGCGCCTCGTGCAGCTCCGATGCGGCCCGCACAGCGCGCAGAGCGTCGTCCTCGTGGAGTTCGGGGATCCCGAAAGCGGCCATCGCGGCGTCGCCGATGAACTTCTCCACGGTGCCGCCGTGACGCTGGACGACCGTGCGTACCACGTCGAAGTACGCGTTCAACAAGCCGCGCAGCACCTCGGGGTCGAGGTCGACGGCGAGCGTCGAGTAGTCCACGAGGTCTGCGAAGAGGATCGTGACCGTCTTCCGGCGCTCCGGCACGCGGGCCGCTTTCGGCGGCGGACGTTCGAGGTCGACCGAGGGATCGTGGCGCAGGATCGCCTGCTCGAGCCGCTGCAGCTCCGAGGAGGGCTCGAGCCCGAGCTCCTCCACGAGCGTCTCACGCGCGTTGCGGTAGGCCTCCAGCGCGTCTGCTTGCCGGCCCGAGCGGTAGAGCGCAAGCATGAGCTGGCCGCGTGGCCGCTCACGGAGAGGATGCTCGGCGACGAACGCCTCGAGGTCGGCCACGAGTTGAGCGTGGCGGCCGAGCTCTAGCTCCACGTCGAAGAGGTCTTCCCTCGCGGCGGCCCGAAGCTCCTCGAGGCGGGCGACCTCCGCCTGAACGAAGGGTGCAGAGGCCAGCTCCGCGAGCGGCGGCCCACGCCAGAGCGCAAGCGCCTCGCGAAGCGCTTCCGCATCTCCCTGCCCTTTCTGTACTAGCCGCTCGAACCGATGGGCGTCGACAACCTCGCGATCGACGGCGAGGACGTAGCCGGGCGACCGGGTGACCAGGACTTCCGCTCCGAGTGTCTTGCGCAGCTCGGAGACGACGTTCTGGAGGGAGCCCAGAGCCGACTTGGGAGGCGCCTCGCCCCAGAGCTCATCGACGAGGCGGTCGACGGAGACGACCTCGCCCGCGCGCAGCGCGAGCAGTGCGAGCAGCGCACGTTGCTTCGGGCGGCGAAGCTCGACTGGTCGGCCGTCCATCCGGGCCTCCAGCGGGCCGAGTAGCCGTATCTCGAGTGCAGGCACCGACCCAATTGAACAACGTCCGCTTCCCCCGGGCTAGGGCGCGTGTGAGCGCCGTGTGAGCGCCCCGTGAGCGCCCGCGCGCAGGCTCGACAGCATGAAGATCTTGCTCACAGCCCTCGCGGCACTCGTTTTCGCGGCTCCGGCGTTCGCGGCACCGCCGCCGAACGACAACCGAGCCGACTCTCAACTTCTGCCCACGTTCCCCGCGGCCGCGCACGGCACGACCGCGGAGGCGACCCTCGAACGTCTCGATCCCCAGGTCTCACCATGCGGCCGCATCGACGGCACCGTCTGGTATCGGATCGAAGCTGCCCCTGACGGAACGATCGTCGCGTCCGTACAGAGTGCGGGCCCGCTCGCCCCGATCGTCCGCATCTACCGTCGAAACCCATCGAACATCCAGGAGCGCGCCTGCGGCACGGCAAAAGCGGGCGCCAAGGTCACGGCGTCGGTGGAGGCGGTTCGCGGCGCGGGCTACCTCATCCTCGTTGGCCGCCGGCCGGGGACAGCCGACGGCGAGTTCGACGTCCGCGTGGACCTCTACCTCCCGCCGCCCAACGACATCCGCGGCGACGCGCAGCGGCTCGGCCGCTTGCCGGCAAACGTCCACGGCTCGACCCTCGGCGCGACCGGCGACGAGTTCCGCGACTGCGGTCTGTCGGGCGGAGGGGTCTGGTATCGCCTGAACGGCCCGAAGAGTGGGCGCGCGATCGTGCAGCTCGCGGCCGGCGAGCGCGACGCGGCCGTTGCGGCCTTTCACGCCGTCCGCTCTCGCGTCGAGCCCGTCAACTGCGCCGCCACGGACCGCAAGGGCAACGCGGTCCTCGCCGTCGCAACGAAGCCGGGAGGGACGTATCTCCTTCTCGTCGGCGACCGGCGCGGCTCCAGTCCCGGTGAGTTCCGGCTGAGCGTTCGAGCCGGCGAAAGGCCAGAGCGGCTGCCGGGTCGGGTCTTGCCGCATGGCGGGGTTCACCAGTCGGTCAACGGGCTGACGGATGCAAACGACGTCTGGTCGGTTCGAATGCACCGCGGCACGACCTACCGGATCGCCTTCAGCTCGAGCCCCTGTGCGCGTGCGAGCCTTCGCACCCGGACCACCGTCGTTCACCTCGGCTGCGGTCGGTACATGTCCTTTACTCCCGGCCGCGACGGCGGAGGCAGGTACAGCTTCGAGGTCGAGGCTTCGCCCGTTCCTGGACGGCAGTCGTACCGGCTTCGCGTCGCAGCCGCCGCTGCAGACGACGTGGGGGTCGGCACCGGCCTCCGCGCCGGGTCCACGGCGCGCGGCGCGCTCGCCCCATCCGGCATCGACGTCGTCGACATCTACCACTTCGATGTCGAGCGGCTGAGCGAAGCTCGCCTTCGACTGGCCCAGCCCGCCGGCCGCTCCTTCTCGGTGCTCCTGCTGGACGACTCCGGCCGCCGGATTTCCTCCGACACCGGCACGCTGCGCCGGCGCCTCGAGCGAGGCCGGTATGTCGTTGCCGTCGGCGGAACGGTGGGAACCGGTGGAGGCCGCTATCGCCTCTCGCTGCTCCTGCGCGACGTGACGTCGACCTCGGTGCTCATCTCGGGCCGCAGCTCGGCCGAAATCTCACCGGGCGCCGCTGTGACGCTCAGCTGCGTCATCTCGCCGTCAGCGTCAGGCGGTCGCGTCGAGCTCCAGATCGACCGGTTCGACCCGCTGACGGGGTGGCATTTCCATCGCGTCGTGCGCCTCGCCGCCGGCGCCACGGTGTCCTGGCGGCCACCCGCCGCCGGACGCTGGCGGGTGCGAGCGCGCTTCCTCGGAACGCGCTCGTCAGCACCCAGCCGAAGCGGCTATGCGCACCTCCTCGTCGCGACGCCGATCCGATGACCGTCGCCGAGGAAGCACAGCGGTACCTCGAGGTCGTCGAGTTCTTCCGCGCCGAAGGCCGCGAGCCGCACTGGCGGCCCGAGAACTGGCTCGAACGAGCCCAGCTGAACAGCCTCTCGCCCAGCCCGTATCCGACACACCCGAAAGGAGAAAGGCATGCGTGAACTACGAGGAATTGGCGCCCTACTCGCGTTGGCGGCGGCTCTCGTCTTGCCCGCCGTCGCGAATGCGGCAGCTCCGCCGAACGACGATTTCGCAGCCGCCCAAGAGCTGACCGGTCGATCGAAGGTCGTCTCAGGCGTCAACAAGGAGGCCACGAGGGAGACCGGTGAGCCCGATCATGCCGACAAACCGGGCGGGGCGTCGGTCTGGTACCGCTGGACGGCGCCGGCAAGCGGCCAGGCCCTGTTGTCCACTTGCGGAAGCGGCTTCGACACTCTCCTGGCTGTATACACGGGGGACTCCGTCAATGCCCTCGCCCCCGTTGCCAGCAATGACGACGCATGCGGGCTCCAGAGTTCCCTGACGTTCGATGCCTCGGAAGGCGTCACGTACCGCATCGCCGTCGACGGTCTGCAGGGAGCTACCGGGGCCTTCACGCTCGGACTGAGGCTCCCGCCGCCAAATGACGACTTCGCGGACGCACTCGAGTTGGCCGGTGACGAGGGAACGATCTCCGGAACGACAGACGGAGCGTCAACGGAGGACGGCGAGCCTTACGAGGTCGGCAACTCGGTCTGGTACAGCTGGACGGCCCCTTCCACCGGCCCGGCGACCGTCGAGACGTGTGGGACCTCGTTGGACACGATCCTGTCCGTCTTCACGGGCGTGGACGTGAACAACCTGACGTACGTTCGCTCGAGTGACGACGCCTGCGGAGCCTCGAGCAGGGCCTCCTTCGACGCAACGGCGGGCGTCCGCTACAGCATCGCCGTCGAAAGCTATGCCAGCGGCGAGTTCCTCCTCACGTGGAACCGAAAGCCAGGGCCGCCCGAGGCCATTACCTATCCGACGATCACGGGTACCGCGCGCGAGGGCGAGATCCTTACAGGCTCGAACGGCGAGTGGACGGGAGCTCCATCCTCCTTCGCCTACGAGTGGGGCCGCTGCGATGCGAACTTCGACACGTGCGACCTGATCTCCGGTGCCACGTCGCAGAGCTACACGCTGACTACAGCCGACGTCGGCCACTACGTCTACTTCGTTGTCACGGCGATGAACGGGACGGGATCCGGTCAGGCGTACGCGGAGACAAACTCAACTGTCCGCCCCAGAGGGCCGGCGAACGCGTATCCGCCCCAGATCGCAGGTGTCGCTCGGGTCGGAGAGCGGCTTCGTGCCTCGCAGGGGATCTGGAGAGGCTTGCTGCCGATCCAGTTCAGGTACCAGTGGCAGGCATGCGACGCCTCCGGAAACGCATGCCTGGAGCTGCCCGGCGAGATCTTCGATCAGCTGGACGTGACTAGAGGGCACGTGGGCAGGCGCCTTCGGATTGTCGTCACTGGCGTGAACGCCGACGGGGCAACCTCGGTGGCCTCGGTTCCGACTGACCCCGTCGCAGCCCCGCCGCCGCTGACAACGAAGCCGCCGGTCCGCAGATGCGTCGTGCCCAACGTCCGCGGGCGGTCGTTCCGGCAAGCGAAGGTCGCAATCCGCCGCGCACGCTGTGCAACCGGGCGAGTTCGGAAGGCCTTCTCCCGCTCGGTGCGCCGCGGCCGAGTCATCTCTCAGCGGCCCGGTGCCGGAACGCGTCTTCCGCGGGGCAGCAAGGTCAATCTCGTGATGAGCAAAGGACGGAAGCGCTGAAGCCCACCACCATCATCCGGAGGGCGGCCGCAACGGCCGTCCTCCTGTCTGCAGTCGGCGCGTATCGCTTCTCGTCCCGCGACGGCCTTGATCGCCCGAGGCAGCTGACGTTCCGCTGCTCGGTCGACGGCGCTCGGCTCCGGCCCTGTGCCGCACGGGTCATGAGGCGTCTAGCGAAGGGCCGCCACGTCCTGCGTGTCCTCGCGGTCGACCGCGCCGGCAACGTCAGCCGGCCGACGGTCGTCCGGATCGTGCGCGCGTAGTTCGCCCAGTCCGGGGCCCGAGTCCTTGCGGCGGCTCGGGCCCCTGGCTCTAAGCGCTGCGGCGGCGACGCCGGCCATCGTGAGCGTTTGAACCGCCGCTGCCGCGGCGAAGACCGGAGTGACGCCGAAGGCGTCGAGGAGCGGGCCGGCGCCGAGGATTCCGATCGGCATCGCCAGCGCGTAGAGCGTCATCAGGCTGGTCATGACGGTGCCGCGGAGCGCCGGCGGGATCCGCAGCGTCACGATGGCATGCAGGCTCGGGTTGATCAGCCCATTCGCCAGGCCGGAGGCGAAGAGGACGCCGACCGCCGCCGCGGCGGGGAGGTCCAGCACGAGGAGCCAGATCGGGAGCGCCTGGGCCAGCGCGACACGGGCGATCAGATGCAGCCCGTCCACCTGCTTGACGAGGCGATACGCGACCGTGTTGCCGAGCACGGCGCCGACGCCGAATGCCGCGAAGAGAGCGCCGACGATCCGCGCGTCGGCGTCGTAGCGGGCGACGACGAGGACGGGAAGCGCCACGAAGATCGCCTGCCACGCGACGTCGCCGACGATGATGCAGAAGCGCCACGTTCGGATCAGCGGCTCCCTCGCCACCCAGCGAAGGCCCGCCAGTACGCTGCGATCCTCGTCGTCCGCTTCCACCGGCGTCGTCGCCGGCACGAAGAGCCCGACGAGCAGCACCGCGACGACGTAGGTCGCGGCGTCGACGACGAGGACCGACGGCGCCCCGATCAGGCCGATGAGCACACCCGCCGTCACGGGGCCGAGCAGGAGCGTGATCCGAGTCGCTCCCTGGAAGAGCGCGCTCGCCTGGCTGACAACAGTCTCGTCTTCGCCGAGGAGCTCCGGCAGGATCATCCGGTTCGCGGCGTAGTACGGCGCGCTGAAGGCGCCCAGCGCGAAGGCAACAGCGACAAGCAGCCCGAACGAGAGCGCGTCGGCCCAGTGCAGCACCGGGATCACGAGCATCAGCGGGCCGCGGAGGCCGTCGCAGAGGAGCATCGTCCGCCGGGCGCCGATTCTGTTGAGCAGCCGCCCGCTGGGGAAGCCGACCGCGGCGAGACCGACTGCCTCGGCCGCCATGACCAGGCTCATCTGCGTCGCCGACCCTGTCGTGACCAGCACGAACCATGGGAGGGCAACCCAGGTCATCTGAGCGCCGCTCGTCGAGATCACCTCGGCCGCAAGGAGAGCGCGGATCGCACCGCTGCGGAGGACCCGCGGCTCCACTAGTGCCCCTTCCAGCAATGCCGCCGAGATTCTGGGTCGCGAGCACCAAGCCAGAGTTCGCACTCCGACGAGCCAAGGTCTGAAGACCTTGGTGAGGAGGAGGGTGGGCTCTGGCGCCGCGTGATCGCGGGCCAGAAGCCGGCATGTATTGCTGGATGGGGCACCTAAGCAGCCTCCGCCGGCGCCTCGCGCAACCTGGGAATCGGCGAGAAGACGAGCCACACCACGCCGAGCAGCGCGCCGAGGACGCCGATCCAGAGGGTCGTCTGCAGCCCGATCGCCGTCCCCAGCGCGCCGCCGAGCAGCGCGCCGATCGGACGGATGCCGTAGTTCACGAAGCGGAACGTGCCTGCCGTCCGGGCGCGAATCCGGTCCGGCGTCCGCATGACCAGCATGCTCGCGGCCGAGACATCGAAGATCATCACGCCGACGGACGAGAGGAACTCCGCCGTGCCGAGGATCAAGCCGAGCGTCAGTTCGGAGCCGGAAGCGATCGGCACGAGGACGAGCGGCGCCGGGAACAGGACCGACCCGACCACGACGGACGGGCCGATGCCGATTGCACGCTCGAAGCGCGGCGCGACGAGCGCGCCGAGAATCCCGCCGACAGCCCCGACACCGAGCGCAATGCCGAGGGTGCCAGGCGCAACGCCGAGCTCCTTCGTCGCGTAGAGGATGAAGATCGCGTGGAAGACGTAGTTGAAGAGGTTGACCGTCGCGGCACAGCCGAGGTCGGCCCGGATCAGGTCGTCCCGGAGGACGAACCGCATGCCGTCACGGAGAGCGTCCAGGACGCCGTTTCCGTCGCGTTCGACCTGCGGCTCCTGCGTCCGAATGCGCCCGAGGAAGAGCGCCGAGCCGACGAACGAGAAGGCGTCCAGGAGCAGCGTGACCGGAGCGGTCAGGGCCTGGACGAGGAAGCCGGCGAGCGCCGGCCCGGTAACGAACGAGATCGAGCGGCTGAGGCTCAGCTTGCTGTTCGCGTCGACAAAGTCGCGTCGAGGCACGACGGCCGGGAAGAGCGTGGCCCAGCTGATGTCGAAGAGGACTGCGCAACTCCCGGCGGCAAAGCCGACTGCGTAGAGCTGCGGAAACGTAAGGACATCGAAGGCCGCGGCCAGCGGGACCGACACGAGCAGCCCGGCCCTCGCGATGTCGGCGCCGATCATCAGCCTCCGGCGGTTCGGCCGGCGCTCGATCCAGACGCCTGCGAAGAGCGAGAACAGCAGGTGCGGCATCAGCTCGGCAGCCATGAGCAAGCCCATCTGGGCCGCGGATGCATCCAGCGTCAGGACCGCCGTGAGCGGGAGGGCGAGAAACGTGACCTGGTCGCCGACCTGGGAGATCGACTGCGCTGCCCACAGCTTCAGGAACTCCGGCTGCCGCAGCAGCGGAGGCGGTTCGGGCTGCGGTTGATTCATGCCCGGCGGACGCTGATGTCGCCGCTCATGGTCTGAGCACGCAGCTCGACGAGCGGGCCCTCGTCATCCGCGGCGGGGGCGGGCTCGAGCTCCAGCTCGGAAGACGTGTCCCCGGAAAGCGACTGTGCGTCGACCCAGAGCCTCGACCCCTTGGCGATCCCGACCTCGATGTCGCCCGAGGCCGAGTGGGCCTTGACGTTGCCCTCGACGACCTTGCGGATCTGGACGTCGCCCGACGCGGTGTTCACCTCGAGCGAGCCGGCCGACTCGTCGACGCGGACGTCGCCCGACGCCGAGTTGAGCCGGGCCGACCAGACGCGACGGAGCTCGATGTCTCCCGACGCGGTGTTGACCTTCGCCTCGCCGTCCACCTGATCGAACTCGACGTCGCCGGATACGACATCGAGCTCGAGCTCTCCGTACCGGCCGCGTCCGCGGATGTCAGCCGACGCCAGGTCCGCTCGGACGCCCGCGCCGGGCGGAGCCTGAATCCGGACTCGGTAGTCGCCGTCGCGGATGCGCAGCAAGCGTCGAACCTGAGCGGCGTCGACCACCACTTCGTGGCCGTCGACGCGCGGGCGAGCTTCGATCCGAGTCTCGCGCTCGAGCTCTTCGGCGTCCCGGCTCCGAACCTCGAGCTCGACGATCGTCTCGGCGGACTCACGGGTCTCGATCTCGACCTCTCCGGCCGGGATGTTGATCTGGAGCGCCACTGCTCCCGGCGTCGTGAACGTTTCAGTCCTCATCTCCCCCTCCTTAGTTCCGGGCATAGCCCGTCAGGCGATTGCCGGGCCGTCGCTGGGGCGCCGCCACGCTGCGCGACAACGCCTTGACGAGCCAGGCGTTGAGCGACAGGCCTTCGCGGGCCGCCGCGGCCTCGAGCTCGCGCTTCAGGCTGTCGTAGAGCCGCAGCGTGATCCTGGCCGCCAGCCCGTCCTCGGCCGATGGAGTTGCGGGCTCGGCCGGCTCGGCGGGAACGTAGACCAGCTGTGGGTCGGGCCCGACCAGCCGGACTTCGACGTGGCCCTCCGGAAGCTGCGCGCTGATCTCCAGCGCTGCCTCCCCCAGCACCTCCAGCAAGCGCAGGCCCGCGGAGCCGCGGAGCGCCTGAATCAGGCGCTCCGCGGCTTCGGCGACCGCGTCTCCCCCGAGTGCGGCTACCGAAGCAAGGTCCTGCTCCAGCTTTTCGACGAACTTTGCCGTCTCCATGACGTCATTATGACATCACTCTGGCGTCTGTCAACCACAACCACGGGTGACTTCGACCAGGGCCGGCAGCTGGCTGCTGAGGGGCGGCAGGCTCTGGTGGAACTGGGGCAGCGGGTGCAGTACGCAGCGATCGCGCAACCCGTGGCGATCATCGAGCTGCTTGCCGGCGACCCGTCCGCTGCGGAGGGCGTGCTCCGCGAAGCTCACGACATCCTTTCGGTCGCCGGCGAGCGCGGCTACCTCTCGACCGTTTCGGCACTGCTGGCGCTGGCCCTTGCGAAGCAGGAGCGCTATGCCGAGGCTGATGCCTTCGCTGACGAGGCAAGGCAGATCGGTGCCGAGGACGACCTGACGACACAGATCTACTGGCGTGTCCCGAAGGCTCAGGTCGCCGCAGAGAGAGGCGAGCCCGACGAGGCCTCCCGCCTGGCCTCGGAGATGCTCGAGCTTGTCGTTTCTTCCGAGGGCCTCGACCTGCCGATTTTGACCGTCGAGGTCGCGAGGTTCCTCGCGCCTGATGCCGCGGAGCAGGCTCTGAAGCGCGCGCTTGCCGGGGCTTTGGCGAAAGGCAATGTCGTCACTGCGGCTCAGGCTCGCGCGCAGCTCGAAGCTCTCTGACGACGCCGGCGACGAACGCGTCCAGCTCCTCCAACGAGCCGTCGTTGACGTAGACGAAGTCGGCGCGTCGAGCCTTCTCGTCGTCCGGGATCAGGCGATCCGAGCGCTCGTCGGCGAACACTCGCGCACGCGCCGCGGCGAGCTTCCGCGGCGCCGTGATCAGCACGACCTTGTCGAACCGATCCTGGCTTCCCGCTTCGTAGAGCAGTGGCACCTCGGTCACGGCGAGCGCCGGTGGATCCGGCCTCTGTGCAAGCTCGTCCCGCCAGCGTAGGTACTCAAGGGAGACGAGCGGGTGGAGGAGCTGCTCGAGCCAGATCAGCGCGTCGCGGTCGCCGAAGACCACCTTCGCGACCAGAGAGCGGTCGATCTGTCCGTCTTCGCCGAGGATCTCCGGGCCGAGCCGCTCGACCATCGCGCGCTTCACGCGTTCGTCTTCGCGGATCAGCCGGTGGACGATCTCGTCGCTCGAGATCACCGCGGCGCCGTGCCGCGCGAAGGCCTTCAGCGCCTCGCTCTTCCCCGCTCCGATGCCGCCGGTGATGGCGACGGCGATCGGCCTACTGCTGCTGCTCGTCGCTCTCTTCCGGCGCTGGGGCGGGCTCAAGCTCCGGCTCGGGCTCAAGCTCCGGCTCGGGCTCCGGCTCGGGTGGAGCCTCGGCCTCGAGCGCCGGTTCCTCCGGGCCGGCCGAAGGCTCAGGAGAAGGTTCGGCGCCTGTCGTCTCGGAAAGCTCCGAGGGGCCGGAGCCGAAGACCTCGTCGGAGAGGCCCAGCTCGGAGGCCGGGGTCGGTCCCTCGCCCTCGACGCGCTTGAGCGACAGCGAAAGACGGCGCCGGTCGGGATCGACCTCGATGATCTTCGCCTGCACCGAGTCGCCCTGCGAGACGACCTCGCGCGGGTTCTCGACGTGATGCTGCGCGAGCTCGGAGATGTGCACGAGCCCTTCGACCCCGGGCATGATCTCGACGAACGCGCCGAAGGTGACGACCTTCGTCACCTTGCCCTCGACGACGTCGCCCTCGCTGTACTGGTCGAGGACCTGCTGCCAGGGATCGCTCTGCGTCTGCTTGAGGCCGAGCGAGATCCGCTGGCGCTCGCGGTCGATGTCCAGGACCTTGACCTTGACCGTCTGGCCGATCTCCAGCACCTCGGAGGGGTGGTTGACGTGGCTCCACGAGATCTCGGAGATGTGGATCAGGCCGTCCATCCCGTCGAGGTCGACGAACGCGCCGAAGTCGACGATGTTCGAGATCTGGCCCTCGACGACGTCACCGGGTTGCAACCGGTCGAGGATCTGCTGGCGCTGTTCCTTGCGCTCGTCCTCGAGGACGGCGCGTCGCGACAGGACGACGTTGTTGCGCGAGCGGTTGAGCTCGATCACCTTGCAGCGCAGAGTCTGGCCGAGGAACTCGTCGAGGTCCTGCACTCGTCGGATGTCGACGAGCGAAGCCGGCAGGAAGCCGCGGACGCCCAGGTCGAGGATGAGCCCGCCCTTGACGACCTCGATCACCCGCCCGTCGATCGCCTCGCCGGTCTCTGCTTTCTGCTCGATCGTCTTCCACGCGAGCTCGAAGCGGGCGCGCTTCTTGGAGAGGATCAGCCGACCCTCGGCGTCCTCTTTCGTCAACACGAGCGCGTCGATCTCCTCGCCGATCCCGACCTCGTCCTCGGGGTTCACGGAGCGCCTGATCGAGAGCTCCGACACCGGGATGACGCCCTCGGACTTGTAGCCGATGTCGACGAGCACCTCGTCCTTGTCGACGCGGACGACGGTGCCGTGCACGACCTCGCCCTCGTTGATGGTCGGGAAGGTGGACTCGTAGTCCGGGATCAGCTCGCCCTCAGGGCCGGTTGTCCAGACTTCGGGGTCGTCCACCTGCTGGCGCGTATCGGTTTCGCTCATCACGAGCGGCGCAGTATATCTGCGGTCTTTGCGCTATCCCAGGCGCCCGAGAAACCGCTTCACGACTGCGAGATAGGCGTCTGGCGACTCGATCATGCTCATGTGTCCGGCGCCGTCCAAAACGGCCAGCTCGCTGCGGGGAATCCCTTCGTGCAGGACACGCGCCGCGCGGGCTGTCGTCACGCGGTCTGCTTCACCGACGAGGACAAGCGTGGGCTTCGTGACGCGGGCAAGATCGGGGACGTAGTCGAAGTCGCCGTAGCCGGCATTCGAGAAGTGGCGGAGGACCTCGGGGACGTAGACCGTGTCCTTTGCGAAGTCGGGCGGCGGCTCGCCCGCGAAATGGAACGGCATCTGGATCCGCATCAGCTCCGCGCAGTCCTCCGGCGTCTTCACCGTCTTCTCCCACTCCCAGGACTCGGCGATCGGCTCTCCGGCCTCGCCCATGGCCTCGAGCGAGGCTTGGACGTCGGCGTCTAACTTGTCGCTCGAGTCGCCGCCGCCCGAGATGACGTAACCGTCGGCCGTGCCGAGCTCGATCGCGTGCTTGGTCGAGATGATCGCCCCGAATGAGTGGCCGAGGAGCGCGAACCGGTCGAGCTCGAGCGCGTCCGCGAGCAGATCGACGTCGCGCGCGAAGACGTCGAGGCTCAGTGTTGCGGGGTCGACACGCTCGCTGCGTCCCTGCCCGCGCTCGTCGACGTAGATCAGGCGGAAGATGTCGCCGAGCGGATCGAGCCAGGGCCGGAGGTGCGTGTGGTCGAGCCCGGGCCCGCCGTGGAGGACGATGAGCGGCAGCCCGTCGCCGCCGAGATCCTCGACGAAGAGCTGGTAGCCGTCAGAGAGCTGGACGTTCAGGACGCGGCTCCTTCACCGCGGACCGGCTCGCCGGGCCAGGTCCCGGTGCCAGGCACGGGGACAACGGCCCTTCGAGACGGTCCGCTCAGCTCTTCGCCTCGTGCCAGTCCTCGCCGACGCCGACCTCCACTGCCAGCGGCGGGTCGAGGTCGTAGGCGCCGCACATCTCCTCGCGCACGAGGTCCTTCATCGCCGAGACCTCGGCGTCCGGGACCTCGAGCAGCAGCTCGTCGTGCACCTGGAGGACGAGGCGCGCGCCTCTCCCCTCCGCGCGCAGGCGCCGATGGATCGCGACCATCGCCTTCTTGATGATGTCCGCGTTCGAGCCCTGCATGACGAAGTTGACGGCGAGCCGCTCCCCGAACGAACGAGTCTGCCGGTTCGTCGCCCTCAGCTCCGGGACGGGCCGCCGCCGGCCGAGCAGGCTCGTCGAGTAGCCGTCCTCCTGGGCCGCTTCGATCGTCCGCTGGATGAAGTCCTGCACGTGCGGGAAGCGTGCCAGGTACGCGTCGATCAGCGCCTGCGCCTCCTCGCGCGAGATCTCGAGGTTCTCCGAGAGCCCGAAGGACGAGATCCCGTAGACGATCCCGAAGTTGATCATCTTCGCGGTCGAGCGGTCGGCCGTCGTCAAGGTCGCCGGGTCCTTTCCGAGCACCTCGGCCGCGGTCGCCGTGTGGATGTCCTCCCCGCGCGCGAACGCCTCGCGCAGCTTGGGCTCCCCGGAGACGTGCGCGAGGATCCTCAGCTCGATCTGCGAGTAGTCGGCCGAGAGCAGCTTGTGGCCGGGCTCCGCGACGAAAGCGGAGCGGATTTCCCGGCCGAGCTCCGTCCGGATCGGGATCGCCTGCAGGTTCGGGTTCGTCGTCGAGAGCCGCCCCGTCGAGGCGACGGCCTGGTTGAAGGTCGTGTGCAGCCGCCCGTCGTCGCCGATCAACGCCGGGAGCGGGCCGAGGTAGGTGTTGAGCAGCTTCGAGTACTCGCGCCACTCTTCGATCACGCCGACGATCTCGTGCTCGTGCCGGATCGAGCGCAGGACGCGCGTGTCGGTCGAGTACCCAGTCTTGCCCTTGCGGCCCGCGGTGAGGCCCAGCTTCTCGAAGAGGATCCTCCCCACCTGCTGCGTCGAGCCGAGCATGAACTCCTCGCCCGCGAGCTCGTACGCCTTGGCGGCGAGCTCCTCGACCCGCTCGGCAAGTCGGGCCGTGATCTCCCCCATCCGGTAGGTGTCGATCTTGACGCCGGCGTCCTCCATCGCGGCCAGCACGCCGGTCAGCGGCAGCTCGACGTCGCGGTAAAGCGGCTCGACTTCCCGCTCCTGGAGCCGGATCAACATCGGGTCGACCAGCCGCAGCGTGGCCGCCGCATGCCGGACGAGCGCCGCGGTGTCCTCGTCGGCCGGCGGCTCGGGAACGAGCTCGATCCCGTACTCCGCCGCCAGATCCTCGAGCGCGTACGTGGCGCGGCCCGGCTCGATCAGATAGGCCGCGATCAGCGTGTCGTCCGTCGCTTCGACCCGTTGGGCCTTGGCATCGTGGGCCACGATGTCGCCCTCCAGGCGCGGCGGCCGATCGGCGACAACCACCTCGTCCGCCGTCGCAATCGCCACTCGGTCGTCCTCGGAGGCCACACCGACCCGGCCCTCGACCACGGGGAGGCCTTCCCGCCACGAGACGGGGACGCCCTGGACGGCGCGCGCCGCGGCCGGCACCGTTGCGTCGAGCTCGTCGACCCGGTTCAGCAGGTTCCGGAACTCGAACTGCCGGAACATCTCCTTCAGCCGCGAGCGGTCGGGGGGTGAGAGGACGAGCTCGGACGGATCGCAGTCGAGCTCGAGATCGCGGCGCATCGTGGCCAGCTCCTTCGAGATCCTCGCCTGCTCAGCGTGCTCGGTGAGGTTCCTCCGCCTCGCGGGCGTCAGCTCCTCGACGTGGTCGAGGACGCCCTCCAGCGAGCCGTACTGCTGGATCAGCTGCGACGCCGTCTTGTCCCCGATTCCCGGAACGCCCGGGATGTTGTCCGACGTGTCGCCCTTGAGGCCGATGAAGTCCGGGATCTGCTCCGGCGTGATGCCGAGCCGCGCTTCGACGCGCTCGGGCGTGTAGACGTTGACGTCCGCGACGCCGCGCGGCGTCATCATCAGCACGACGTTGTCGGAGACGAGCTGAAAGGCGTCGCGGTCGGTGGAGACGACCGTCGTCTTGATCCCGGCCTGATCGGCGAGCGTCGCGAGCGTCGCGATCACGTCATCGGCCTCCCACCCCTGGAACTCGAGGTTGCGGTACCCGAACGCCTCGACGATCGGCCGAAAGTGCGGAAACTGCTCGGCGAGGAGGTCTGCCATCGGGCGTCGCTCGGCCTTGTAGGCCTCATCGAGCTCAATGCGCTCGACCGGCCTCGTGTCCCACGCGACGGCGACGCCTTTCGGCTTGTAGTCCGTAAGCAGCTTGAAGAGCATGTTGGTGAAGCCGAGCAGGGCGTTCGTCGGCATGCCCTCGCTCGTCGCCAGCTCTTCGGGCAGCGCGAAGTAGGCGCGATAGGCGAGGTTGTTGCCGTCGACGAGGAAGAGCTCGGAGTCGCGCGCAGGCGCGTCGTCGAGCTGGAGCTCTTCTCCGGTTAGCGTCTTGGGCACACCGACACTCTAGGTAAGGAACTCGGACGCAAAGCGGGGCAGAGCCGCCCGCGCTTCGGTGACGAGTCGCCGTGTTCCGGACACCACCAGGGCATGCTGGCAGCGCGCCGTGTAGGCCACCGCGTAGACCGCCGCAGCGAGCCCTGCGCGCCGCATATTGGCGTCGAGCCCGCCCCTCGCGGCCTCGTAATCCGCCACAAACGCTAGTGCGTCCTCCACGGTCGGCCGGAAGACTCGCGGGTGGGTCGCAGCCGCGGCGCGATCTCGCCGGAATCTCGGGTGCCGGAGACGCCCTCGAGCAGGATGGGAACGGCCCGGCGCAGCCTCGGTGCGAGCCCCAGCATCGGCGATGAGTATCGTCCTCCCGCGATGAGCGGCCTCGAGATCCATCCCTTTGCCGAGGAGCATCTGGAGGACGCTGGGGCGCTCCTCGCCGAGCGCCATCGTCGCCATCGCGCGGCCGAGCCGCTCCTCGGCGGCGACTACGACTTCCGGGCCGAGGTCGCGGCGCTCTGGCGCGGCGATCACGCGTCAGGCGCCGTGGCCACGAGGGACGGCCGCGTGGTCGGCTACCTCCTCGGGATCCGGAAGGACGACAACCGCTGGGGCGACAACGTCTGGGTCGATCCCGCCGGGCACGCGGTCGAAGTCGGCCGAGGACATCCGAGACCTCTACGCCGCCGCCTCGACCCGGTGGTTCGACGAAGGGCGCACGCGCCAGTACGTCATGGCGCCTGCATTCGACGCCGAGCTTCTCGACGCCTGGCACCGCTTGAGCTTCGGCCACCAGCATGCGCATGGAATCTCCGAGGTGCGCGACACCCCGTGGCCACCGAGTGTCCGACGGGCGGAAGAGCGGGACATCGACGTGCTCGTCGAGCTCTCGCCGCTCCTCGTCGAGCACCAGGCGCAGTCGCCGGTCTTCGGCATCGGCGTCCCGCGCGAGACCCCCGAGGAGATCCGCGCTGAGATCCTCGAGGATCTCTCCAACTCCGAGATCGGCGACCTCGTCGCCGAGCAGGATGGGCGCATCGTCGGCGCGTTCCAGCTTGCTTCCGCCGAGCTCTCGACCACACACGCCGGCATTGCCCGGCCCGAGCGCGCCGTCCTCCTGAGCTGGGCGGCGACGCGGCCAGACGTCCGCGGCTCGGGGGCGGGGCTCGCGTTGACCGAGGCCTCCTTCGCCTGGGCGCACGAGCAGGGGTACGACACGATGGTCACGGACTGGCGGGAGACGAACCTGCTCTCGTCGCGCTTCTGGCCGAAGCGAGGCTTCCGCCGCACGTTTCTCCGCCTCTACCGCTCGATTCCCTAGACAGGGTGAAGGTTCCGCTCCTCGCCGGCTCGCGGCTGCAGATCGTCGAGTTGCCCGACGACGCGAACGTGCTCCGTGCGCCCCCGCCTGCCGAGGCCCTAACGGACGTCGGAGCGGCCGTTCAGGAGGCGCTCCGCTTTCCCCTCGAGGGGCCGTCCCTGGAGCAGCTGGTGTCGCCGGGCGCCCGCGTCACGATCGTCGTCGAGCCCACGGCCCTGCCGGTCCCGACCACTCTGCGAGACCCGAGGCAAGAGGCGCTTGCCGCGGTCGTCGCCGACCTCGAGCGTGTCGGAGTGCCGCTCGAGCGTCAGACCATCCTCGTCGCCGGAGGCCTTGCCCGCCGCGCCGGTCAGGAGGAGCTCGAGCACCTCGTTCTTCCCGAGCTCGCCCGGCGTTTTTCCGGGCGGGTGGACGTCCACGACGCCGAGCGTCCGGACCTGGTCGAGCTGGGAGTCGACGGCGGGGTTCGGCTTCGCGTCAGCCCGGCCCTCGTCGAGGCGGACGCCGTCGTTGTCGTGTCGGCCGCGGAGACGATGCTCCACGGCGGTCCGGCGGCGCTCCTCGCCGCTTCCGGACCGGAAGCGATCCGCGCCGCCGGTGCGCCCTCGCTGCTCGAGACTGCGGCGTCGCAGGGGTGGCGCCTGGCGCTGGCACTCGAGCGCGAGCTCTCCCGCCGCGTGCCAGTCATCGGGGTTGCGCTCACGCTCAACCCTCCCGCGGTGACCGGTGCGTTCCACGGCTACCCGCACGACGAACGGTCGTTCGAGCGCATCGCCGCCTCCCCGGTCCGCTTCCTGTTTCGGGTGACGCCGGGAGCGATCCGCAGCCGCCTCCTCAGCTCGATTCCGCGCGAGTTGACGGCGACGGCTGCCTTCGGCGGGCCGCCTGCGGTGGCGCACGTCGAGGCGCTCCTTCGCGGCGTCGACGCGCGTTCGGCCGAGCTCGATGGTCCAGTGGACGTCATCGTCGTCGGAGTGCCGGCGACGACGCCTTACCTGCCACGGGAGCGGCCCAACCCGGTGCTTTGCGCCTACCTCGCGCTCGGCCTGGCGCTGCGGCTCTGGCGCGACGGATTCCCGCTTACCGAGGGGGGGACGGTGATCCTGCTCTCACCGTTCGATCGACGCTTCCCCCATCCCGCCCAGTCGCCCTATCGAGCGTTCTTCAACGCGCTGCGCATGCTCGGGACGCGCGCAGCGCACGAGCCGTCGGCGTGGGCCGATGCCGAGCACACCGCGGGAGCCGACCCACGGGCGCTCCAGGCCTACCGGGAGGGACGCTCGTGCCATCCGCTCCTCCCGTTCGCCGACTGGGCGGCGTGCCTGCCCATGATCGAACGAGCCGGCGCAGTCCTCGTCGCCGGATGTCGCGACGCCCTCGTGGCGCGGCAGTTCGGCTTCGTTCCCACCCGCAATCTCGCCACCGCTCTGGCAATGGCCCACGCCCGTTCCGGCGGCGAGGCGCGCGTCGGCTACATCGTCGCGCCGCCGTACTTCCCGATCAGAGTCGCCCGAAACTAGTCCACGCCGAGGTACGTTTTTCGCACCTGTTCGTTCTCACGCAGGCTCTTCGCGTCGTCTGCAAGAGCGATCCGGCCCGTCTCCATCACGTAACCGCGACTTGCCGTGTCGAGCGCCATCAGCGCGTTCTGCTCCACGAGCAGGATCGGCGTTCCCTGGTCGTTGATCTCCCGCACGATCTCGAAGATCTTCTCGACGAAGATCGGCGCAAGGCCCATCGATGGCTCGTCGAGCAGCAGGAGCTTCGGCTGAGCCATCAGCGCCCGGCCGATCGCACACATCTGCTGCTCGCCGCCCGACAGCGTTCCGGCCTTCTGACTCTTGCGTTCGGCAAGTCGCGGGAAGAGCGAGAAGACGCGATCGAGCGACTCCTTGATCCCAGCGCGGTCGGAGCGTTGGAAGGCGCCCATCTCGAGGTTCTCGATCACGCTCATACGCGGGAAGAGGCGCCGGCCCTCGGGTGACTGGCTGATGCCCATCTTGACGATGTTGTGGGGTGCTTCGTCGGTGATGTCTCGGCCCTGGAAACGAATGCGCCCGCGGCGCGGGTGGTTGAGGCCGTTGATCGAGCGCAACGTCGTCGACTTCCCGGCACCGTTCGCGCCGATCAAGGTCACGATCTCCCGCTGGCCAACATCGAGAGACACGCCCTTCAACGCCTGGATCGAGCCGTAGAAGGTGTGGACGTCCTCGAGCTCGAGGATCTTCTCATTGCTGGGAGCCGTGGTCATCCCACGCCCCCTCCCTCGTGTCGACCGCTCGCACTCATTCGGCCACCGCCGCGGTGCCCAAGTAGGCCTCGATCACGCGTGGATCACGTTGGACTTCCCGCGGCGGGCCTTCCGCGATCTTCTCGCCGTAGTCGAGCACCGTCACGCGGTCAGAGATCCCCATCACGACCTTCATGTCGTGCTCGATCAGCAGCACGGTCAGCTTCTCTTCTTCGCGCAGACGGGAGACGAAGGACGTGAAGTCGGCCGTTTCCTGCGGGTTCATGCCCGCCGTGGGCTCGTCGAGGAGGACGAGTTTCGGCTCTGTCGCCAGCGCCCGAGCCACTTCGAGCCGGCGTTGGTCGCCGTAGGAGAGATTCCGCGCCCACTGTTCCCACTGGCTGCGCTGGAGCCCGCAGAAGGCGAGCAGCTCGCGCGCCCGGTCCGCAGCCTGGCGCTCCTCCCTCTTGACCCCGGGCGTGCGCAGGACACTCTTGATGATCCCACCCTTGAGCCGCGCATGCATTCCCACCATCACGTTCTCGCGCGCGGTCATGTTCGGGAAGAGCCGGATGTTCTGGAACGTGCGCCCGATGCCGCGCTCGGTGATCGAATGCGGGGGCTTTCCGGTCACGTCCTCACCCGAGAGGACGATGGTCCCCCCCGTCGGCGTGTAGACGCCGGTCAGCATGTTGAAGAACGTGGTCTTGCCGGCACCGTTCGGCCCGATGAGGCTGGTGATCGAGCCCTGGGGGATCGTGAAGTCGACGTCGTTCACCGCGACCAGGCCACCGAACTCCTTGCGCAGGTTCTCAGTAACCAGCAGGTCGGTCATTCGGGTGCGTGACGGACGTCGTAGAGGGGCTCGTCGTGAACGCCCTCCTCGAACTCTGCCTTGCGGCGCTTGCTTGGGATCAGGCCTTCGGGCTTGAACAGCATGACCAGTACGAGAATGGCGCCGAAGATGCCGAACTGGTAGAGCGGCACGTCGATGTCCGTCCCGAAGGTCTTGTTGATCTGGGCGCCGATGTTCCCGAGGCCTTCCTGATTCAGGTAGGCGAGGAACCCGCCTCCTACGATCACGCCCCAGATGTTGCCCATTCCGCCGAGGATGACCATGCAAAGGATGAACACCGAGATGTTGAAGAAGAAGTCGTCAGGGAAGGTGCCGCTCTTGAAGCTCGCGTAGTAGGCGCCCGCCATCCCGCCGAAGAAGGCGCCGGCGGCATATGCCCACGTTTTCGTCCGCATCAGTGGCACGCCCATAGCGGCCGCTGCGGTCTCGTCCTCGCGGATCGCGATCCAGGCACGGCCGAGACGCGAGTCCCGCAGTCGCACGGAGCAGAAGACCGTGAACAACAGCAGCACGAGCGCCGTCCAGTAGAAGACATCGATGCCGTTCGAGATTGTCAGGTAGTCGACAGGTAACCCCAACCAGCGGTGGAGCGTCTCGCCGAATCCGGGTGGGTCGATCGGGTTGATGCCCTGGGCGCCATTGGTGAGGTTGAACCCTGTGCCGAAGAGGTTGTCGCCGTTGCGGGCGATCTGGGGCATGATCTCGCCGAACCCCAGCGTCACGATCGCCAGGTAGTCGCCGCGGAGGCGCAGGGTCGGGAGGCCGATGAGCACGCCGATGAACGCGGTAAAGAATGCGGCCATGAAGATGACGATCCAGATCGACACGTGGAAGCCCGCAGCATTCGGGTTGACGCCCACGGCCCCGAAGTGCTTGGCCCCGACGCTCTCGCCGAAGTGCGGCGAGGCAAACCAGGCAGCCGTGTAGGCCCCAACGGCGTAGAAGGCCACGTAGCCGAGGTCCAGCAGCCCGGCGTAGCCGACGACGATGTTCAGACCGATCGCCATCATGATGAAGATCGTCATCGTCACCGCCGTGTCCACCGTCGGGAACGGCCCGAAGAGCGGGATGTCCGGAAGCGCCGCGCGGTAGTACGGGTAGAGGAAAGCGAGGACGATCACGGTCGTGGGAAGGGCTGCACTGCGGACGCGGCGCGGCAGCCGGTTCCATTGAGCACGCACGGCGTCGAGACGCAGCGCCTCGGAGGCGCGCTGACGCCAATGCTGCACGGCCGCCCTAACCACCTTCCGGCGTCTTCTCTCCGAGCAGGCCTTCGGGCCGGAAGACCAGGATGATGATCAGGATCGCGAAGATGATCGACTGGGTCCAGTCACTGCCTGGCGTAGCCCAGCTGAGTCCATTGTTGAAGGACTCGATCATCGCGATCAAAAGCCCGCCGAGCACAGCCCCGGGGAGGTTGCCGATCCCGCCGACCACCGCGGCCGTGAAGGCGATCAGACCGAGTCGGAAGCCCTCGTCGTAGCGGACGTTCGTGATGTACAGCGCGTAGAGAAGACCGGCGGCGCCCGCCAGTGAGCCGGCGAGAAAGAACGTGAACGAGATTGTCCGATTGACGTTGATGCCCATCATCGCCGAGGCGTCACGGTCCTGAGCGGTGGCGCGCATCGCCTTCCCCTGACGTGTCCGCTGAACGAGCAGCATCAGGACGATGAGCACGGGGACCGTGAAGAGGAGGACGATCAGCTTGTCCCACGTGTAGGGCACGCCCGCGATCGTGAAGACGTCGCCCCGCGGAAGGATCGAATCGACCGAGGTGGGACGCGCGCCCTTCCAGACGAGGGCGATGTTTTGGAGGATGAACGACATCCCGATCGCCGTGATCAGCGGCGCCAAGCGAGGCGCGTGCCGTAACCGCCGATAGGCGACGAGCTCGATCGTCACGTTGATCGCGGAGCAGAACGCCATGACGATCACGAGCATCAGCAGGATCATCGACCAGAGGAAGAGCCCAGAATCGCCCGCCAGGCCAAAGCTCGAGACCATCGTCGCGACGAGCATGCCGCCGAGCATGAAGACATCGCCGTGGGCGAAGTTGATCAGCTCGAGGATGCCGTAGACGAGCGAGTACCCGAGGGCGACGAGCCCGTAGATCGCCCCGTTGGTCAGGCCGATCAGGAACAGCCGATAGAACTCGGCCGGCGTCTTGATCAGGTTGACGAGGAGCCAGAGAACGAGCGCCGACACCATCAGCGCCGCCAACGCAGGCATCACCATCTGCGGCAGGCGACCGCTGAGGGTCGGGAACGGTAGGCGGCGCGCCTGCGTGACCATGTGTCTCCTTGGATGCGCTGGGGGAGGACCGAGTCCTCCCCCAGCACTACTCCATTTGCTCCGTCTTGCCTACCCCTTGACGAAGCTCAGCTCGGGGGTGATCGTCTTCACGAACGTCGGCTCGCCGTTCTTGACCTGGAAGAACGTGACCGTGCCGAGGGTCGTGTCGCCGTTCTCGTCGATCTTGAAGCTGCCCAGGATGCCGTCCTTGATATCCGTGTTGAACAGCTCCTCCGAGATCTTCGCCCGGTCGGTGCTTCCAGCCCGGTCGATCGCGTCGAGGAGCACCTCGGCCGCCTGGGCCGCATAGGCGGTGTAGGGATCGACGGTGGACTTGCCTGTGTCCGCCTTGAAGTCATCGACGAACTGCTTCCCCTTGCCCTTCAGCTGATCGACGGGGATGCCCGGCTGGCTGATGTACATGTTGTTCGCCGCTCCGCCGGCCCCGTCGATCGTCGCCGAGATCGGCGTCCAGCCGTCAGGCCCGAGCAGCTGCACATTCGGGCCGAGCCCAGCCCGCAGGTCCTTGATCAGCTTGCCGCCGTTGTTGCAGACGATGCCGCCCAGGAACACCGAGTCCGCACCCGATGCCTTGATGCGGCTCGCGATCGACTCGTAGCTCGAGGCCTTCTTGTCCCACTTCTGGTTGCCGAGAGATGCGATCCCGAGCTTCTTGGCGTAGTTGATGAAGAGAGTCGCGATGCCCTGGCCGTAGGTCTCGCCGTCGTTCAAGACGAAGACCTTCTTCAGCCCGAGCTCCTTTGCGTACTGCGCGTTCGCGGCACCCTGGAACTGGTCGTTCCAGACCACGCGCGCGTAGTTGCGGGTGCCCGTCGGGTAGTAGTTGTCGGGCTCGCCCGCCTCCGTGCCGGGGCCGCCTATGGTCAGGCCCGGATACGTGTTCGACGGGCTGACCATTGCGACCGGCCCGTTCGACGCCCGGTTCAGCACCGGGATGACGAGCTTCGCACAACCGGAGTTGAACGTTCCGATGAGGCCGATCATGTTCTCGTTCTCCGCGTAGGCCCTCGCGTTCGACGAGCACTTTGCGGAGTCCCAGCTCCCTGCCTGCGCGGTCGAGTCGTCGCAGGACTGGAAGCCGATGGTGATGTCTCCCACCTTCCAGTCGCGCTGCTTCAGCGCGAACTCGACGGCGTCCGCCATCTCAGTGGTGAGTGAGCGGTTTGCACCCTGGAGCGGGAAGTCCGAGGCGATGATCGCCTCGGGATCGCCGTCACCTTCGAAGCGGATCGGACCGCAGGACGCAGACGGGAGCGCGGTTGCCTTCCCCCCACCGCCGTCGTCACCACCGCCGCAGCCGACGGCCGCAAGGCCGAGGACGGCTATGAGCAAGACCAGAAAACCTAGTAACCCACGCTGCTTCAAACTACGCCACCTCCATCGCCGGGTTCGCCGTTGCGGAAGGCGGGGCCGCCGCCGATCCGCGCTCCGGCCGGAAAGTATCCGGTCTACCGGAGTCTGTCGCAAGCGAGAACCTTCAACTGAGGTCGAATCGCAGCCGCGCGTCGCTCAAATTCGCCGCGGAACGGGCTTTGCCCCGTTCCGCCGTAACGGCTCCTAGAGAAGGAATCGCCGAAAGTCGGAGACTTTCGGCGAAATTGATGCCGAAGGCGGGAGTCGAACCCGCACGTCCCGAGGGACACCGGATTTTGAGTCCGGCGCGTCTGCCAGTTCCGCCACTTCGGCTGCGCGAATAGGGTAGCCGCGTGACCAGTCGAATCGGCATCCTCACCGGCGGCGGCGACTGCCCCGGGCTGAACGCGGTCATCCGCGCCGTCACGCGCCGCCTGCTCGACCGGGAGGCCGAGGTCGTCGGAATCCGCGAGGGCTGGCGCGGGCTCGTCGAGGGCCTCTTCCAGCCGCTCGGCTACCGCGAGATCTCGGGGATCCTGCCCCGGGGCGGGACGATCCTCGGCACCTCTCGGACGAACCCGTACCGAAGCGACGACGGAGTCGAGCGCGTCCTGTCGACGTTCTCCGAGCAGGGGCTCCACGCGCTCGTCGCGATCGGCGGCGAGGACACGCTCGGGGTCGCGGCGAAGCTGCACGCCGAGCACGGGTTCCCGGTCGTCGGCGTGCCGAAGACGATCGACAACGACCTGTCGGCGACGGACTACACCTTCGGGTTCGACACCGCCGTCTGGATCGCGACGGAGGCGATCGATCGCCTGCACACGACGGCGGAGTCGCACAACCGCGTCATGGTCGTGGAGGTCATGGGCCGACAGACGGGCTGGATCGCCGTCATGAGCGGGATCGCCGGAGGCGCCGACATGATCCTCATCCCCGAGCAGCCGCTGACGGTCGAGCAGGCCTGCGCCGAGCTCATGCACCGTCACGAACGCGGGAAGGACTTCTCCATCGTCGTCGTCAGCGAGGGGTACGAGCTGACCTACGAGTCGGGCGAGCGCCGCGCGGTTACGCAGCAGGCCGAGATCGACCAGTTCGGCCACATCCGGTTCGGCGGCGTCGGTGATGCCCTCGCGCGGGAGATCGAGGACCGCACCGGCTACGAGACTCGCGTGACGGTGCTCGGCCACGTGCAACGCGGCGGCAGTCCCACGCCGCGGGACCGCGTGCTCGCCACGCGCTTCGGGCTCCACGCCGCGGATCTCGTGGAGAACGAACACTTCGGGCGGATGGCCGCTCTGCACGGGGACGAGATCGTCGACGTCGCCCTCGAGGAGGCAACCCGCGAGCTCAAGAAGGTGCCCGAGCGCTGGTACCGCGTCGCGCGGGCGTTTTTCGGTTAGTTCTTCGCTGAAAGTCTCACGACTTTCAGCGACCGATATGGAGCCGGGCGGCGCTTCGCGCCGCGCGGCCGAAGGGCGCTCTGCCGCTTCCTTATCGAGGAGACCGCAGCGGCGGAACGGGCAAAGCCCGTTCCGCGGCGATAAGAGCTGGTGCTACAGGAACTCCACAAGCGGAAAGCTGCGGTGGCTTCGCGGCGGTACGAGGAAGTTCTGGCGATGCGTGGTGCGCAGCACGGAGTTCAGGCCCTGGCCCCGTGAACGCTGCTGGATCGGCAGCCTCGTTCCGTCCGGGAAGACTCCGTCCATGGCGAGACGGTTGCGACGAAAGTCGTCGCTGGAGGGGTTGAACGTGAGGAAGTGAACGCCGGCGGCCGGCTGGTCGTGGAAGCCGTCGCGCTTGGGGTCGGCGGTCCAGAAGAAGGGGTTGTCGAGGGTGTTGAAGTCGGCGCGCAGCGGAATCGCACTTCCCTTCCGGTAGAGGCGGCCGTCGGCGCCGCGCACATCCATCTGCAGGCGCGAGGTGGGCTGGATCGAGGCGCCGTGGCCGATCGCCCCGAAGCGCCTGAAGTCCGTCCTCACGTCGCGCTCGCCCGCGGCGTCCCGCGGGGGCTGCGGCAGCGTCTGTGCCCCCTCCTTCGCCTCGAGCCGGGGCCGGAACGTCGTGTCGACGCGCTCGCGGTAGTCGAAGTCGAGATACCAGGCCTCGAGGTTCTCGAAGATGTGGGAGAGGTGCAGATTGGTGCCGCCGCGGAAGTACCCGTCGCGCATGTCGACGAGGCCGAGCGTCTCGAAGTTCGCGCTCGCCGACTGACCCTGCGTGTGCGTCTGGGTGGACGTGAACCCGAGGAAGAGCTGCGCAGTGTCGGGAATCAGGTCGGCGCCCGGCACGCCTGCAGCAGTCGCCATCGCCTTCGGGAGGCTCGTCGCGCCGCCGAAGCCGCCGCCCTGGAAGCCCTTGCGGATGCTCGTGAGCTCGAAGAGGTCGCCGGCGTCGTCGAAGAGCGCCTCCGCGCCGTCGGCGACGTGTTGACGATCGTCGCTGCGGATGAGGATCGCGACATCGTTGTCCTCGAGGATCGTGGCGGCCGGGTCGCTCGGGAAGCGAACCGCGTCGAGCAGCGCCGGCACCGGGGCTTCGCCGGTCCGCGAAGCGCGCCGGTCGATCGGGAGGTGCCGCGCCGCGAGCGCAGGGACATAGCGGCGGAAGTACGGGACGCCCCAGGCGACCGTCACGGCGAGGCCGGCCGGCGAGACCTCGTAGCGGCTCTCGAGGCCGCGGAGCGCCTGCTCCAGCGTCTCCTGCGCGTCCTGCACGTCCGCGCGCCGCGCGCCGACGCGCAGCTTCGCCGTCACGACCTGGTGGTGGAGCGGCGGCTCGATCACCTCGACGCCCTCGTGCTCGATCGTCTTCATCCCGGCCAGCAGGTGCTGCTCGGCCGGCAGCGTCCCGGCTGGAGCGCGCTCGGGCGACTCGGTGAGCTGGTCGACCAGCTCGTAGATGCCGGCGGCTCCCAGAGCGCCGGCGGCGGCCCCGCCGAGCAGTTGCCTGCGTGTCAGCCGCACCGAGGTGCTTACGCGGTCGGCCGGATCAGCTCGAGCCCTCCGACGAGCCGATCCAGATTGCTGATCACCTTGCGGAACGTGAGCGGCGGGGCGACGTGCTCGCTGACGGTGTAGAGGGTGCCGTTGCGGCGCCAGAGATAGGTGACGTGCCACTGGTCGGCGTCCCGTGAGACCGTGTAGACGGTCACCTTCCTGCCACCGAGCTGACGGGTTCCGCGCGGATCGCTGAAGCACGGCACCGAGCGTCTCCGGGTCTTCCCGTCGGAGGTCTGGACGTCGATGCAGCGCGGGACGCTCGTCTGGCCCGGATAACCGCGGAAGTTGACGTGGATGTCGCCGCTCCCGGCCTCGTGCCAGAGGAACCCGATCAGGTAGCTGCGGTCACGGCTGACGACCGGGCCACCGCTCGACCACTGGCCGTCGATCAGCCCGTCGAGCGGGCTAGGCATCCAGCTCGGGCAGTAGACCGGCGCGTCGATGCGGTTGGCGAGCCGCTGCCAGCCCGGCTTCCAGGCCGCCTGGCAGCGCGCCGGCTGCGAACCGGCCGAGGCCGTGTCCTCGGCATTGCTTCCGTAGGAACAGCCCGCCAGCGCCGCGACCAGCGCAACCGGGATCAGGACCCTCCACACGGATATCACGGTAGCGCTACTCCAGAAGGAGCAGCGAGTCAGTCGGCGCGTACTGGTCGGTGAGCGTCGGCACGCCATCGAGCGAAATCGGGGCATCGTGGCGGTCGAGGATCCTCTGGCGGAGGTCCGGCGCCGTCGGATGCTGTGCTCTGATCGCCGCCCAGCGCTGGACGAGGAAGGGCTTCGACGGTGCTGCGCCTTCGGTCGCGACGAGGATCAGGTTGCGCACCGTCGTATCCCCCTCGTCGCCGAGACGGATCGTCGGGTGCACGAGGACGGTCGGAAAGACCGAGCGGTAGGTTCGGTAGATCGAGCGGAAGAGCCGCGAACGGTCGCCGGATATGGCCCCAATCGTGTTCGTCAGGATCACGCCGCCCGGGTTGAGCCGCGACCGAGCGAGCTCCATGAACTCGCTCGTGAACAGGTGGAACGGGATCGAGTCCGCGAAGAATGCGTCGATCAGGATCGCGTCCCAGCGCTCCTTGTGCCGGTCGAGATACCGGCGTCCGTCGTCGATCGCCACCTGCAGGCGCGGGTCGCGGGGGAGCGCGAAGAAGCGGTAGGCGACGTCCTTGACGACCGGGTCGAGCTCCACTCCCTGAAGGTGGAGTTGCGGGAAGTCGCGCCAGAGGCGCTTCGGAGCCGAGCCGCCGCCGAGGCCGATGAAGAGGACGTTGCGGGCCTTCGGGTTGTAGGCCTCGAGCAGGTGGAAGAGATCGGTGTACTCGAACGCCGTCGCGAACGGGCGGCCGATGATCATCCCGCTCTGGTAGCTGGCGTCGAAGCGGAGATATCGAGTCGTCGGGTCGTCCGTGACGGTGAGCCGGTGGTAGCGCGTGTCCTTTGCGTAGCGAAGGAGCAGACCCGCGCCTGAGGGAGGCTCCTGCCCTCTGGCGTAGCCGGCGCGCCGGTAGAGCGGCGACCAGTTCCGCGCCTGGGCCGCGCTCACGGTCCCGCCGGTATCGGGGGCGACCTGCACGGCGGCGAAGGCAGCGAGCGCCAGACCGGCCGCCGCTAACGCCGTGACCAGGATCAGGCGCTCGGAGAGCGCCACGAGAGCGGCTGCCGCGAACAGCGTGGCGGCCGCGAGGCTGAGCAGCTGGTCGGTGCCGAACTCCGGGATCAGCCAGAACGCCGTCGCGAAGGTGCCTGCGATCGACCCCGCCGTCGAGATGGCGAACAGGCGCCCGGCGGTCTGTCCGAGCGTCGTCAGCGAGTTCGCTCGGAGCCGGACCGCGATCGGCGCGACTCCGGCCAGGACCAGGCTGGGGGGCCCGAAGAGCGCAATCGCGGCCAGGAGCGGGTTCAGACGGGGCCCCGGGTCCCAGTCGACGATCGCCTCGAGCACACGCTCGTCGAGAACCGGGATCGCGAGCACGAAGAGCGCACCTAGGGCCATGACCCCGGCGAGCAGGTGCGGTGTGGGCCACCGGTCGGCGAGCCAACCGCCCGCCCAGTAGCCGAGCGCGAGGCCCGCGAGCACAACCCCGATCAGCGCTCCCCAGACATAGAGCGAGTTGCCGAAGAACGGCGCGAGCACGCGCGACGCCGCGATCTCCATCCCCAGCACGACCGCTCCGGAGACGAACACGGCGCCCGCGACGATGAGGCCGCGGCGGATCGTCACCGCATGACCTTAGGGAGGGTTTGGCGGAACGCAGTCTGTGCCGCAGGAGCACGCTGCTCGCCCCGAGGCGGCGTCCTCAGTCGCCCCCGTATCTGACTGATACGGGGGCTCCCTGCGTCCTTGCCTCGGAACGACCAGCGCACTCCTGCGACGAGCGGCATTCCGCCAAACCCTCCTAGAGCTCGTAGACCGCGACCCAAGGCCCCGCCAGTTTGCCGACACCCTGTCGGTAGAAGCGCCGGTTCCCCTCGCGGTCGAGCTCCATGTAGAAGCGGCTCTCGACCGGATAGCGCCCCCGCTCCTTGAGCACCGGGTCGGCGACGGCACCCGTCACGAGCACGTAGCCGACGTCCAGCTCGCGAAGCCGGGCGAGGTTGCGCCGGGGATCAGGCTTCCGGCCGGGGCCCGGCTGCGCGAGGCGCAGGACGCGGACGTCGTCGGGCGCCGCGGTCGCCGGATCGGCCGCGACCAGTACGCCGTTCGTCACGTTCTCCTCCATCCAGTCGTGTGCGGCCACGCGCGTGTCGGTACGTACGAGCGGCCGGGTGTCCTGGATCGACCAGACGAGCGGAATGACCAACAGGAGCAGGGTCACGGGTGCAAGCGACCGAAGGCGGCCGGCGAGCGCGCCGAGCGCGGGCACGAGCGGCAGGAGGTAGCGGTCGAAGTGGGCGTCGAGTGGAACGAGCGTCGCGAAGTAGGCGAGGACGAAAGCGGCAAGGACCTTGTCGGCGAGCGTGCGGTAGATCAAGGCGAGCACGAGACCCGCGAGCGCGATGAGGAGCGCCGGACCGATGCTCTCCCAGAGGCGGTCGAGGAAGGCGAACGGCGTCCACGGGTCGTCCTCGAAGCCGAGCCAACCGCGGCGTACGTTCCGCTGGACGCGAAGGACGTCGTCGACTGCGTCGCCGAGGTGGACGGCGAAATAGGGGCTCGCCGCGAGGAACGCCGCCGGAGCAAGCGCCGCGGCGCCCGCGAGGCGGCGCCAGTCTCCCCATCCGGCAACGAGCAGGGGAACGAGCAGCACGAAGCCGGGGTACTTGAAGCTCGCGGTGAGGCCGATCGCGATCCCGGCCGGGATCAACTGGCGGCGGACGAGCAGGGCCAGAGAGGCCGCAACGCCGAGCGTCAGGGGGACATCGGTGACCGCCATCCGCGAGTACTCCACGTGCACGGTCGCGACCGCGGTGAGCGCGGCGGCGACGAAGCCCGCGAGGAGGCCGTAAGCCCGTCCGCCGAGCCACCAGGCGGCCGCGATTCCGGCGAGCGCGAGCGCGACCACAACGAGCCTGGCGATCAGGTACGACGGCTCGGCGGACCAGGCCTGGAACGGCGCCAGCATGTACATGAGCAGCGTCGGTTCGTCGAACCAGCCCGGGTCGAGCCCGCCGCCGTGGCTCATCCGCCAGGCCCGCGGGACGATGCTCTCCTCGTCGGGGTTGAGCAGCGGGAAGGGCAGGCCGTAGCGGACGCCGACGAGCCGGATCGCGGCGGCGCCGGCAAGCAGCGCGGCGAGTGCGAGCCACGGGCGGCCCCAGCGGGTCTCCCTCAGCGGAGTGTCAGACCTCAGGGGGCGCCGCGCCGACCAGGTGGGCGACGTTGCCCGCCGCAACGATCACGCCGTCCACGCCCGCACGCTCGAGCTCCTCGACTTCGTCGCGAGTGCCGACACCGATCTCGGCGATTGCGAGCTTGCCCGCCGGGACATCCGGCAGCAGCTCGAGGACGCGTTCGAGCGGCGAATCGGCGCCGGCGGTCGAAGCAGCGAGCACGAGAATCTCGGGATCGAGCTCCTCGAGCACGAACTCGAGGTGGTCCTCGGCCTCGATCCGCAGTGC
This sequence comes from uncultured Actinomycetes bacterium, assembly GCA_963842235.1. Lineage (GTDB taxonomy): Bacteria > Actinomycetota > Thermoleophilia > Gaiellales > Gaiellaceae > JACDAN01. Next base: position 1,505,371 of record CAWJFT010000001.1, read on the forward strand.
GAGCTCGAACCGGTCGGCAAGCTTGCGTTGGACGGCGCGGAGGCGCTCGCGGTCGTCGTCGCGGACGTCGACGAGGCATGCGTCGGCACCTTCGAGCGCATCCGCGGAGTGCTCGCCCAGGGTGGCCAGAATCGGCAGGTCGCTCGCACCACGAATCGAGCCGAGGTTGTCCGCGGCGGCCGGGGGAACGAGGAGCGCATCGGCCCCTCCGTCCTCGGCATCGCGCGCAGCCTCGGGCCCGTCGACCTCGACGATGACGGAGATGCCGTCCCCTTCGGAGATGGCCTGGCTGAGCCGGCGCGAGTTCATTGCGGACGTTGCCTGAAGAGGCCTAGCTCTTGCGGATCGATCGTCACGCTTTCGGCCGTCTTCCGTGACCCATGCGTGCGCGTTTTCTCGTTACGGTCAAATCGGGGAGGAGGATGGGTGAACCTATCCAACGGCGACGAGGATCGGTGAACCAAGGCAACGCGAGACGGCCCGCTAGACGCCGATCGGGTGCCAGACGGTCTTCAGCTCCTGGAACGCGGCGATCTCGTACGGGCTCTGCCGATCGGGCTGCCCGCGGACGACCCGCTTGACGTTCTCCGCAGCAAGCCGTTCGAGCTCCGGCAGGTCGCCGTCAGCAGCGCCGACGTCGAGCGCGTTCACGTCCATGTGCCCGGCAAGCCACGGGGCGAGCTCCGACCGGTAGCCCGTGAGGATGTTGACGACCCCGCCGGGCACGTCCGCCGTCGCGATCGCTTCCGCCAACTCGATCGAGGCCAGCGGTTCGGGCTCCGAGGCCAGCACGACGGCCGTGTTGCCGCCGACGATCACCGGCGCGAGCCGCGAGACGATCCCTCCGAGCGCGGGCGCGTCCGGAGCGAGGACCCCGACGACGCCCGTCGGCTCGGGAACCGTGAAGTTGAAGTACGGCGCCGCGACCGGGTTGGAGGTTCCGAGCAGCTGGGCGTACTTGTCCGCCCACCCCGCGTACCAGACCCAGCGGTCGATGGCGTCTTCGACCTCCGCGCGACCCGACGAAAGGTCGGCGAACTCCGCCGCCCGCGCCTCCATCATCTCGGCGATGCGGTAGAGCACCTGGCCGCGGTTGTAGGCGGTCATCCCCGACCACTTCGAGAACGCGCCTCGCGCCGCCCGCACCGCGTCGCGGACGTCCTTCCTCGACGCGCGGGCGACGTTCTGCCCCTGCGCTTCGTAGGTCCGGCCCGACTCCGAACGCGGGAACTCCCCGCCGACGAACAGCTTGTACGTCTTCCTGACGGGGAGCCTGCTCACCCGCCGCGCGCCTCCGACTCCTCGAAGTCGAGGTACGGCTCGAGGCCATGCAGCCCGCCTTCCCGGCCGAAGCCGGACTCCTTGTAGCCGCCGAAGGGCGACGTCGGATCAAAGCGGTTGTACGTGTTCGCCCAGATCACGCCCGCCCGGAGCTTCTGCGCGATCGAGAGGATCCGCGAGCCCTTCTCGGTCCAGACGCCGGCGGACAACCCGTACGGCGTGTTGTTCGCCTTCTCGACCGCCTCGTCCGGCGTCCGAAATGTCAGCACGGAGAGCACCGGACCGAAGATCTCCTCCTGCGCGATGCGGTAGCTCTGCGCGACGTTCGTGAACACCGTGGGGACGAACCAGTAGCCCTTCTCGGGCAGCTTGCAGGGCGGCTGGTAGATCTCGGCGCCCTCCTCCTCCCCGCTCGCGACGAGCTCCTTGATCTTGTCGAGCTGCTGCTTGGAGTTGATCGCGCCCACGTCCGTGTTCTTGTCCAACGGGTCGCCGACTCGAAGCGTCTTCAGCCGCTGCTTGAGCTTCTCGATCACGGGCTCGTAGATCGACTCCTGGACGAGCAATCGCGACCCGGCGCAGCAAACGTGGCCCTGGTTGAAGTAGATCCCGTTCACGATCCCCTCGACGGCCTGGTCGAGAGCCGCGTCGTCGAAGATGATGTTCGCGGCCTTGCCGCCGAGCTCGAGCGTCAGCTTCTTCCCGGTTCCCGCGAGCTCGCGCTGGATTGCCTTCCCAACCTCCGTCGACCCGGTGAACGCGATCTTGTCGACGTCCTCGTGCTTGACGAGCTCGCCACCCGTTCTTCCGTCTCCCGTGATGATGTTGACGACGCCCGGCGGTAGCTCCGCCTGCCGCAGCACGTCGGCGAAGAGCAGCGCGGACAGCGGCGTCGTCTCGGCCGGCTTCAGGACGACGGTGTTGCCCGCGGCAATCGCCGGCGCGACCTTCCACGAGAGCATCAGGAGCGGGAAGTTCCACGGGATGATCTGGCCGGCGACGCCGATCGGCCTGGGTCTCCGGTTCGGGAAGGCGTACTCGAGCTTGTCGGCCCACCCGGCGTAGTAGAAGAAGTGCGCCGCCGAGAGCGGGAGGTCGACGTCGCGCGACTCGCGAATCGGCTTGCCGCCGTTCAGGGATTCCAGCACCGCGAACTCGCGCGACCGCTCTTGCAGGATCCGCGCGATCCGGAAGAGGTACTTGGCGCGTTCGGCCGGGGAGATGTCCGACCAGCCGTTCTCGAACGCGTCGCGCGCGGCGCGGACAGCCAGGTCGACGTCCTCCTTGCCGGCCTGAGCGACCTCGGCCAGCGGCTCCTCGCGTGAGGGGTCGAGCGTCGGGAAGTACTCGCCCGACCGGGGCTCGACCAGCTCGCCGCCGATGTAGAGGCCGTAGCGCTCCTCGAGCGTGACGATGTCGCGCGCCTCGGGAGCGGGCGCGTAGTCCCAGCCGGAGGGAACCGGCGAGCGGTCTTGGCGTCGCTCGAGGTCAGTCAATCGTGAAGTAGTCCGGGCTTTGGTAGTTGCCCGTCTTTTCCTTCCGGATCTGCATCAGGACGTCGTTCAGCAGCGTCGAGGCGCCAAGTCGATAGAGATCCGGCGTGAGCCACTCGGCGCCGAGCGTCTCGTAGAGCTGGACGAGGTACTGGACGGCCTGCTTCGCCTGGCGGATCCCGCCGGCCGGCTTCATCCCGACTTTCCGCCCGGTCTCCTGGTACACGTCGCGGATCGCCTCGAGCATCACGAGCGTCACCGGCAACGTCGCCGCCACGGGGAGCTTCCCCGTGGACGTCTTGATGAAGTCGGCGCCGGCGGCCATCGCGAGCAGCGACGCCCGGCGGACGTTGTCGTACGTCCCGAGCTCGCCGACCTCGAGGATCACCTTCAGGTGCGCGTGGCCGGCCGCCTCCTTCACCTGGACGATCTCGTCGTAGACCTTGGCGTAGCGGCCGGAGAGGAACGCCCCGCGATCGATGACCATGTCGACCTCGTCCGCGCCCATGTCGACGACGTCCCGCACCTCGGCAACCTTGATGTGTGTCGGCGATTGCCCCGACGGGAACGCCGTCGCGACTGACGCCACCTTGACGCTCGAACCCTTCACCTTCTCGAGAGCCGTCGGGACGAGATTCGGGTAGACGCAGACTGCCGCGACCGAGGGGATTCCGGTATCCGACGGATCCGGCCGGATCGCCTTCGACGCCAGCGCGGCGACCTTCCCGGGGGTGTCCTGGCCCTCGAGCGTGGTCAGATCCATCATGCGCACGGCGAGGTCGAGCGCGAACAGCTTCGCCTCGCGTTTGATCGAGCGGCGCGCGAGACTGGCCGCGCGCTCCTCGACGGCGACCTGGTCGACAGAGCCGATTCGGGGGATCCTCGGCTCGAGCGGGAGCTCGAAACCGGTTGGCAGAGCGGGGGCCTTCGCCATGGAAATGAGTGTAGCCCGGTCGTCGTTTGAGACCGGCGCGCGCGCAGGGAGGTTCCGGACCCGCTCCCTAGCCGCCTGGGCCTCGTGAAACCGAGCTCGTCCTCGGCAACGATGGGCCCGAGCACCGACCAGACGCCGACAATCGCCGCATTGACGAAGGCGAACTGGACGACGATGCCCCAGAGCCATGACCGCGAGCGGAACGCGTCCCAGCCCTCCCGCAGCTCGCGGAAGAAGTGGCGATCGGGCAGTGTCAGATCGCTTGGGATGCGGAGCGCGAGGAGGAGCGCTGCGCCGGCGAAGTAGGTCGCCGCGTCAAATGCGAGCGACCAGCCCGATCCGATCGTGGCCACGAGTATGCCTCCGGCGGCCGCCCCGAATATCTGCGTACCGTTCCGTGAGAGGCGAAGCAGTGCGTTCGCTTCCTGGAGCAGCCGGGCGCTGACCGTTTGCGGGACGATTCCCTGGGCCGCCGGGAAGAAGAACGCGGTCGCCGTGCCGCGCACCAGCTGGAGTGCGACCAGGTGCCAGATCTCCGCAGCGCCGGTGAGCACGAGCGCCGCTATCGCCGCCTGGACCGCCCCGGCGACCGACCGGACACCCACCGCGGGGGAGCCCCTCGCCTCCACCCGGCGGCGATTCTAGATGGGAAAAACGCGCGCGTCTGTGCCGGAACCGTGCCGAATCTGCGCCAACGCCGGCCGCAACCGCCGGTCAGATGCCGAGCCGCTCCAGCATGCGCTCGTCGCGACGCCACCTCGGTCGCACCTTGACCTGGAGGTCGAGGAACACCGGATGGCCGAGCAGCGCCTCGATCTCGGGCCGCGCGCGAGTCCCGATCTCACGCACCATCGAGCCGCCCTTCCCGACGAGGATCTGCTTCTGTGAATCGGTCTCGACGTAGAGCGAGGCTCGCACGACTTTCTCCCCGAGCTCTTCGACCTCGACGGAGATCGAATGAGGCACCTCGTCGCGGGTCAGCTGGAGCGCCTTCTCCCGGATCAGCTCGGCGACCTGCTCCTCGACCGACTGATCGGTCCGCTGCTCGGACGGGAAGTACTGCGGCCCTTCCGGCAGGAGCGCGACGAGCTCCTCCCGCAGCTCGTCCACCCCGTCCCCCGTCTTCGCGCTCACCGGATGAAGCGCGTGAAAATCGCCCAGTCGCGAGCCGGTGTTCATCTGCGTCGCGACATGACCCGGCTTCAACCGGTCGACCTTGTTCAGCGCGATGACGACCGGAACGCCGAGCGAGAAGACCCGCTCGGCGATGAAGCGGTCGCCGGCGCCGATTCGGTCGCGCGCGTCGAGCACGAAGAGCACGGCGTCCACGTCCTCGAAGGACGAGTCGACCGTGCGCTGCATGTGCTCCGTCAGGGCATCGCGGGGACGCTGGAAGCCGGGGAGGTCGGCGAGGACGAGCTGGTAGTCGTCCCCGTTCGCGATCCCGAAGATCCGGCGGCGCGTCGTCTGCGGCTTGTCGGAGACGATCGCGACCTTGCCGCCAGCGAGGGCGTTCACGAGCGTCGACTTCCCGACGTTCGGCCGCCCCGCGACGGCGACAAAGCCCGACTTCACAGCTCGAACGTGTCCGGAAGCAACTCGGCCGGCGTCGCGATCGCCACCTCACCGTCCGCGCGGCGGTAGATCACGCGGTCGACCCCGAACTCGTACAGCCATTGCCGGCAGCCGCCGCAAGGTGACGCCGTCACCGCCAGCGCCTCGATCTCGCCCGGCCCAACGCCCTCGGTCACTGCGCGGGCGAGCGCCGTCTTCTCGGCGCAGACCCCGAGCGGATATGCGGCGTTCTCGACGTTCACGCCCTCGAAGACCCGTCCGTCGCGCGCTCGGGCCGCGGCGCCGACGAAGAACTTCGAGTACGGCGCGTAGGCGCGCGCCGCGACCGCGTCGGCCCGCTCGAGGAGCTCGCGATCGGCGTCGGTCACGACCAGAAGAGCTGGAAGAGGACGAGTGTGACGAGGGCGCCGAGCACGCCGCCGGAGAGAACCTCGAGGAAGGAGTGGATTCCCGACTCGATCCGGGTCTGGGCGACGAGGAGCGCCATGATGAAGGTCAGCGTCGAGACGAGGAACCAGTGCGTCGAGTCGCCGAGGATGTACGTCGCCGCCATCCAGCCGGCGAATGCGACCGCGGCGTGCCCGGACGGCAGGCCGCCTCGCAGCGGGCGGCCGCGACCGGTGTACGCCTTTGCCGCGATCACGAGGACGATCGTGATGACCAGGGCGATCAGGGTTAGCTCGGTGGGGGCGTCGCGGAGGCGGTCGAGCACGTTGGAGCTCGGATCCTTGATGCGCTCGACGAAGACCAGATAGCCCACGGCGACCGCGTTGACCGTCGCGATCAGGACGGCCCCGGCCGCGATGTCCTTTGCCAGCTTGGCGAGCGGGTCGAACGAGGTCGTCGCGACGTCGATTCCCGCCTCGAGCGCTGTGTTCACCATCTCCGCGATCAGCACGAGAGAGATCGAGATCAGGAGCGCGACGAGCTCCAGCCGTCCCACCCCGACGGCGAGCGCCGCGATCAGCACAGCGACGGCGATCGCGAAGTGGATCCGCATGTTCCGCTGTGTGCGAAGGACATGGATGATCCCCTCGAACGCGAAGTTGAAGCTCTGGAGGACGGAGGGGCTGCGTCCGACGTTCACGCCCGGAGCGCCTCCTCGCGCGCGTCCATCTCGTCGCCGTGGTCGTAGCCGAGCAGATGGAGGAGCCCGTGCACGAGCGGCTCGCGCCACTCCTCGCCGACCGCCTCGGGGCAGACGACGATGTCGCCGAGCTGTCTTGGCACGCCTTCCGGAAGCTCGTCGCGGGAGTCGATCGGGAAGGCCAGGACGGTGGCAGGCTCATCCCATCCGAGGTGCTCCCGCTTGAGGCGGCGACCCTCCGCGGCGTCCACGAACACGAGCCCGAGATCGCCGTCCTCGATGCCCTCGGCGGCGAGCACGCGCCGCGCCAGCTCCACCGCCGCCTGCTCGTCGACGGCGGCGCCGCTCCGGTTCGCCACCTCGACCTCGACCATGCGGCTACGTCCGACGCAGCGTGCCGGTTTCCTCTGCATGCGACTTGTAGGCCTCCACGATCCGCTGCACGAGCTTGTGGCGCACCACGTCCTCGTGGCCAAAGCGGATGAAGGAGATGCCGTCGATCGTGCCGAGGATGTCCTGCACCGTGATCAGCCCGGAAGCCTGGTCGCGCGGCAGGTCGATCTGTGTCACGTCGCCTGTGACAACGACCTTCGAGCCGAAGCCCAGGCGCGTCAGGAACATCTGCATCTGCTCCGGGCTCGTGTTCTGGGCCTCGTCGAGGATGATGAAGGAGTCGTTGAGCGTGCGGCCACGCATGAACGCGAGCGGCGCGACCTCGATGATCCCCCGCTCCATGTACGACGCCAGCTTGTCCGCTTCGAGCATGTCGTAAAGGGCGTCGTAGAGCGGGCGGAGATACGGATCGACCTTCGCCATCATGTCGCCGGGCAGGAAGCCGAGCCGCTCGCCGGCCTCGACCGCGGGCCGCGTGAGGATGATCCGTCCGACTTCACGCTCCTGCAGCGCCGAAACGGCGAGGGCCATCGCCAGGTAGGTCTTGCCCGTTCCTGCCGGGCCGATCGCGAAGGTGACGGTCTGCTTGCGGATCGCATCGACGTAGCGCTTCTGGTTCACGGTCTTCGGCGCGATCTTCTTCCCGCGATGGCGCCAGACGACGTCCTCGAAGACGTCCCGGACGTCTTCGCCCTTGTCGATCACGCCGAGGACGGCGTCCACCGTCGACGGGCCGATCTCGTGCCCGCCTTCGACCAGCTCGACGATCTCGTCGATCACCGTGCGAGCCTGGTCGACGTGCTCCTCGTCGCCCTCGATCGTCAGCCGGTTGCCACGCAGATGGATCGTGCAGCGCAGGCGGTCGCGCAGCGATTCGAGCACGCCGTCGCCGATCCCGGCGAGCTCGGCGGCGACGTCGTTGGGTACCGAGAGGGTCTCCTGCACGTCGTTCAGTGTAGGTTGGATCGATGGCCGATCCGCTCCACTCGCGGGACGAGGAGGAGGCTGCGCTGGCCTATGTCGTGGACGAGGCACGGCGCTATCTGGCCGAGCTCGAGCAAGCGCCGGTGCTCGCCTCCAGGGAGGACCGCTTCGGCGGATCGCTTCCGGAGGAGGGCGACGGCGCCGTCACGGCGCTGGCGGAGCTCGTGGCCGCGTCCGACGTGGCAACGCGCTCGTCGGGGCCACGCTTCTTCCACTTCGTCACCGGCGGGACGACTCCGGCGGCTCTCGGCGCCGACTGGCTGACGTCGCTGCTCGACCAGAACGCGTTCTCGGGAGTCAGCTCGCCGTACGGCGCGCAGCTCGAGGACGCCGCCGTCCGTTGGCTCCTCGAGCTGTTCGAGCTGCCGGCGGAATGGGGCGGCGTGCTCACGACCGGCGCGACGATGGCCAATTTCGTCGGGCTGGCGTGCGGCCGGCGCTGGTGGGCCGAACAGCATGGCGTCGATCTCGACGAGCGCGGGTTCGCCGGCTTGCCCCCGGTGCCCGTCCTCTCCACCGAGTACGTCCACGCGAGCGCGCGCAAGGCGCTGGCGATGCTCGGGCTCGGCCGGGACACCGTGCGGCTTGTCGACATCGAAGGGCTGGAGCGCGAGCTCGGAGCTCTCGGCGGCGCTCCGGCAATCGTCATCGGCAACGCCGGCGACGTGAACACCGGCGATTTCGATCCTCTCGCGCGGATGGCCGATCTCGCCGCCGAGCACGGTGCCTGGCTTCACGTCGACGGCGCGTTCGGGCTCTTCGCGCGTGTGACGCCGAGAGCCGCGGCGCTGGCCGAAGGCGTCGAGCGGGCGGACTCGGTGATTGCAGACGGCCACAAGTGGCTGAACGTCCCCTACGACTGCGGCTTCGCGTTCGTCCGCGACCGGGAACTGCTGCGGGAGCCCTTCAGGCTCACCGCGGCCTACTTGCCGTCGGACGAGACCCCGAGCCCCGAGGCGTCCCGACGCGCCCGGTCGCTCGCGGTCTGGGCGACGCTGCGCGCCTACGGCCGAGCCGGCTACCGCGCGATGGTCGAGCGCCATCTCGACCTTGCGCAGCGGTTGTCCCGAACGGTGGACGAAAATCCCGAGCTGGAGCGGCTCGCGGAGACGAAACTCAACATCGTCTGCTTCCGCGTCCGCCCGCCGGGGCTCGACGAGCAGGAGCTGGACGAGCTCAACCTCGCACTCGGACAGGATGTGCTCGAGGACGGCCGTGTCTTCTTCGGGACGACCCGCTATGACGACAAGGTCGCGTTCCGCCCGGCAATCGTCAACTGGCGCACAACCGAACGAGACGTGGACCTCTTGGTCGAGGTCCTGGTGGAGCTGACGTCGCGACGACTCGCCGTGCGCGCGTAGGTCTCAAAAGCACACATTCGGCACGCTCGCGTGCGCCACGCGTGCGCTGGATCGGGATACGCTCGAATTGGGGAGGAGGTTGGAGGCCCCCGGGCGAGTTACGCGAGCTTCTCGCGGACGAGCTGGCTGACCTCTGAGCCGTCGGCCCGGCCGGCTACCTGCGGCATCACGTCGGCCATGACGCGGCCGAGATCGCGGAGGCTCGTCGCGCCGTTCTCGGCGATAGCGTCGTCGATGATCTCCTCGAGCTCGGCCTCGTTGAGCGGCTCCGGCATGAACTCCTCGAGCACCTCGAGCTCATAGTCCTCCGCGTCCGCCTGTTCTTCGCGGCCGGCGGCGCGAAAAGCCTCCTCTGCCTCCACCCGCCGCTTGCGCTCGCGCTGGAGGACCTGCAGCTCCTCCTGGTCGTTCAAGGGCCGCTGCAGCTCCTTCTCCGCCGACCGGAGGCTGTTGAGGATCAGGCGGAGCGCGTCACGCCGCTCGGAGTCGCGCTCGCGCATCGCCTCCTTGAGCTCGTCCTCAAGCCGCTCGATGAGACTCACTCCGGCATCCCTTCGATTCGCCCGCCGAGGACGTGCCAGTGCAGGTGGAAGATCGTCTGGCCGCCTCCGGGCCCGACATTGACGAGCACGCGGTAGTCCTCGAGCCCCGCCTTGCGTGCCGTCTCCGCCACGAAGTCGAGCATGCGCTTGGCCTCGTCAGGCGGGAACGCCTCGACGTCGCGGAAGGTGTCGACGTGCCGTTCGGGCAGGACGAGCAGATGCGTCTCGGCCTTCGGGTAGATGTCGCGGACGGCCACGAACCCGTCGGCCTTGTTCACGTGGTCGCCCTCGCGAACGAGGTTGCAGAAGAGGCAATCCGCGTTGCTCATGGCCGAACCTTCCCGCCTCTGATGTTTCGACCGGTCATTTCAGACGGCCGCACGGGCAAAGCCCGTACGGCCTGAAGGAGACATCGCAAGCGACGTCTCATGCGGCGAGGATTCCCTCCTCCGTGACCGCCGCGCCGCGCACGCGGACGAGCTCGCCCACCCGCGCATCCTCCCGAAGGAGCCACGGCGAGTAGTCGTCTCCGTACCCGCGCCCGGGCCGATCCACGAGCACGAGGTCCTCGCGCTCGAGCTTCTCGCGCCAACGCGCCAGGCAAGCCTCGTGGGACGCGGTGCGCAGCCGAGTGCTGCGTTCCTTCTTGACGGCCGGCAGGACGGTGTCAGCCTCGGCCGTCACTGTGCCGGGCCGCGGCGAGTACGGGAAGACGTGCACCTTCGTGATTCCCGCCCGACGAAGCACAGCGAGCGTGTTCCGGAACGCGGCCTCGTCCTCGCCCGGGAAGCCGACGATGACGTCGCTCGTCAGGTTGAAGTCTTCGAGCGGGGCGAGGCGGCGGAGGTAGGTCTGCGCCGTGTAGCGGCGGCCCATCGCACGCAGGATCTCGTCGTCGCCGGACTGGAGCGGAACATGGAGGTGCCGTGATACGACAGGGGTCTCTCGGAGCGCGGCGACGAGCTCCTCGTTCACGTGGTTGATCTCGATCGACGACAGCCGCAGGCGCTCGAGGCCCGGCACCGCGCCGGCCTCCCGTACAAGGCGCGCCAGCCCATAGCCCGCTTCGCGATCGCGGTAGCAGCCCAGGTTGATCCCGGTGAGGACGACCTCGCGATGGCCCTGCCGGACCCGTTTCTCGACCTCGACCAGCACGGCGTCGGCGCGCCTGCTCCGGGAAGCTCCGCGCACGAGCGGGATCACGCAGAAGTTGCAGGAGAAGCTGCAGCCGTCCTGGACCCGGACGAAGGCGCGGACGCGATCGAGCCGCGAGTCCGCCTGGACACAGCCGATCGGCCCGACGTCGCGCGCGACGAGCGCGGGCGTCTCCTCCGGCGTCGCGCGAATCACCGAGACATTGGCGGGGAGCGTTGCGAACGCATCGCCGGTGAGATTCGCCCCACAGCCGGTGACGTAGACCCGCCCGTGGGTGCGCGCGGCTCTCGCGGCAGCCTGGCGAGACTTCGCAACGGCCTCGTTCGTCACGCAACAGGTGTTCACGACCGCGACGTCGGCCGACCGGTCCAGCTCCTCATGCCCGTCGGCGAGCAGGCGGTCGCGCAGCGCCTGAGCGTCGACGTGAGACACCTTGCAGCCCAGGAAACGAACGGTGAACGTCGCCATCAGAGCCGCAAATCTACTGCCGTTCGAACAAATCGGCGGCCCAGCCGCCGTCGATGCGGCGCTCCCGTTGCGCGTAACCGGCGAGCTCGGGCATACGCGAGTGGAAGTAGCCGGCCGTCACGATCTGCCGAGTCTGGATGCGGGGCGCGAGCGCCTCCACTGTCGCGAGGTTCATGTTCGCCAGTACGAGCGCGGTTGCCGGAAGGTTCTCCTGGAGCGCATCTCCCTGCCGCACGTCGACCTCGACGCCGTTCGCGACGGCGTTCCGACGAGCCGCCTCGACGGCGGCAGGATCCAGGTCGAACGCCACGATCGGTTCGAAGCCGAGCTTCGCGGCGGCGATCGAGAGCACGCCAGACCCACAGCCGACGTCAACGAGGCTGGAGGCGGCGAGGTCGACCAGGAAGCCAAGGCAGAGTCGCGTCGTCGGATGCGAGCCCGTACCGAAGGCACGACCCGGGTCGATGACGACGGCAATCCCCTCTTCGGGCGGCGCCTCCCAGGGCGGTCCGACCCAGAGCGGGCCGACCCATACCGGTCGGTGAAACTCGCGCCAACGTTCTTCCCAGCCGGGCTCGACGGGCTGCGATTCGACCTCGCCGAACTCCGCGCGGAGTCGGGCCTCCCCGGCTGCATCCGTGAACACGGCGAACACGCCCTCCGCCTCCTCGAAACCCTCGGGGTGGAGCTCGAGCAGGCGCGCCGTCACTTCCTCCCCCAGCGCCTCCGGGACCGAGATCGCGACCCGGCGGAGCTCGTCCACGCTCAGCGGAACGCGTTCTTCAGCTTCTCGAAGAAGCCCTCGTCCGGAGTGTAGGTCTCGTCATCTGCCGTCCCTTCGAAGCGTTCGAGCAAGTCTCGCTGCTCGTCGGTCAACTGCCGTGGGACGGCGACGTTGACAAGCACCCGCTGGTCGCCGCGGCCGAAGCCCTGGAGCACCGGCATCCCGCGCCCGCGGAGAACGACGACCTCCCCTGGCTGCGTCCCGGGGGCGAAGTCGAGCTCGGTCTCCCCGTCCAGCGTGGGAACCGCAACGCGGGCGCCCAGCGCGGCCTGCGTCATCGTCAGGTCGACTGTGGAGAAGATGTCGTCGCCCTCGCGAACGAACCGTGGATCGCGCGCAATCCGGACCCGAACGTAGACGTCGCCGGCGCGCCCACCCGGGGCGCCGGCGTGGCCTTCGCCGGAAAGCCGAATCCGCTGGCCGTCGTGGATGCCCGGTGGGATCTCCACCTCCCGCAGGCGATCCTGGAGCACCTGCCCGGTGCCTTGGCAGTCCCGGCACGGATGTTCGATCAACCGGCCCGCGCCGCCGCAGGTCGGGCAGGCCCGCGTGCGGATGAACTCGCCGAACGCGCTCCGGGAGACCTGCTGGAGGCGTCCCTGTCCCTGGCAGGTGGGACAGATCGCGACGTCTGTCCCGGGCTCCATACCGCTCGCTCCGCAGCGTCCGCACGGGACGGCGACCCGATAGGACACCTCGCGCTTCGTCCCCGTCGCCGCCTCCGTGAGCTCGATCTCTACGTCGGCGGCGATATCGGCGCCGCGTCCGCCCGTGCGCATCGTCGCCGACAGCAGGTCATCACCGAAGAACGCGGAGAAGATGTCGGCCAGGCTTCCGAAGTCGAAGTGCGACGGCTCGAAGCCACCGCTTCGCAGACCGGCATGGCCGAAGCGGTCGTAGAGCTCACGCGTCTCGGTTTTCGACAGCACCTCGTAGGCTTCGACGACCTCCTTGAAGCGCTCGTCGGCATCAGGTGCGTCGGAGACGTCCGGATGAAGCTCGCGCGCCAGCCGGCGGAACGCCTTCTTGATCTCGCTCTCGCCGGCGTCGCGGCTGACGCCCAGCACCTCGTAGTAATCCCGTTCAGCGGTTGCCATTGCGGCAAGGGTAGCCGTGGAACCGGGCGCTAATTCTCGGCGTAGATCTCCTCCACGAACCGGGAGAGCTCATGGGAAGCGACACGCACGGAGCGGATCGCCGTCTCGTAGTCCATCCGCAGCGGGCCGAGGAGACTGACTGCGCCGAGGCGGCGATGCGCGAGCCCGTAGGTCGCTCCGACGAGCGACGCCTCACGCAGGCCGGGATGCGACAGCTCCATGCCCATCCGGACGAACGCTCCCTCTTTGCCGCTGAGCGCGTCGCTGAGGAGCTGCAGCAGGGCGGCCCGCTGCTCGAGCGCTTCCAGGAGCGGCCGGTAGGTCGCAAGATCCTCACTTCGCGCCTCGCCGAGCAGCGTGGCGGCGCCGCCGACGAAGAGCCGCTGCTCCTCGCTGCCCGCCGCGTCGGAGAACGCGGGCCGCAGAAGCTCGAGGAAGGAACGCTCTCGTGCGGAGAGCCCGGGCTCGGCGAAGGCTTGCCGTAGGCCGCGCGACCCGAGCGGCAGGCCGGTGGTGCGCTCGTTCAGATACTCGGCAGCCCAGTTGACGAGCCCAGGGTCGATCGGCTCGCCGAGCGCGAAGACGCGCTTCGTGACGCCGCCCGTCGAGGTGATCACGACGGCCACGACGAGCTGCGGCTGCAGCGCGAGCACCTCGACATGGCGGACGGTCGCGGCCTCGAACGGCGGTGCGGACACGAGGGCGAGCAGGCGCGTGACCTGCGAGAGCGCCTCCGTGGTCGCCTGAAGGGCGGACTCCACCTCCGTCCCCGCGCGGCTCAGGTCGATCTCGACCGTGACGGGCCGAGGCTCGAGCCGGTCGAGCAGCCCGCGGACGAAGAGCCGGTAGCCGGCCTCGGTCGGGACACGTCCGGCCGAGGTGTGAGGGTGCGTCAGCAGCCCGAGCCGCTCCAGCTCGGCGAGCTCGCCGCGCACGGTGGACGGCGACACGGGCAGTCCAGCCTGCTCGACGAGGTGCTTCGAGCCCACGGGTTGGCCGGTAGCGATGTACTCCTCGACGAGGCGCCTGAGGATCTCGCGCTGGCGAGCGGTCAGCTCAACTGTTGCCATTTTGCAGGGATTTTACCGCTCAGGTGAGTAGTTCCGCCGTGACCCCGCCCCCGAGCAGCCGCCCACGGTGCGTGAGCGCGAGGTCCTCCCCTCCGTTCTCGCCCTCGTGCCGCGTGACGAGGCCCAGGTCTTCCAGCCGCCCGAGTGCAGCGCGATCGACCACGCCGCCGGCCTCAGCCAGCTGGAACGGCTCGTCGAGTCGCAGCCCGAGCATCACGCGCTCCTGTTGGCGAACGTCCGCTCCCAGCTCCTCGAGCTCTCGCGGCGGCACGGCGCCGGCCTCGAGCGCCTCCAGGTACGCGCGCAGCCGCGGCGCGTTCCGCAGGCGACGACCGGCGACGGTCGAAACCGCTCCGATCCCGATGCCCAGGTAGTCCCGGCCCAGCCAGTAGGCGAGGTTGTGCCGCGAGCGCAGGTCACGACCCCCGGCCGACTCCGCAGTCCGGCAGAAGTTCGCCGTCTCGTACCAGCGATAGCCGCACGCGGTCAGGCGATCGACCACCCGTTCGAAGTAGCCCTCCATCGCCTCCGCCTGGCGACGGAGCTCCTCCCCGTGAGCGTGCGTGAACCGCGTGCCGGGCTTGGCCTCGAGCTCGTAGCACGACAGGTGCTCGGGTCGCAGCGCGAGCGCCTCATCGATGTCGGCGTCGAGGTCGGCGGGTCTCTGGCCCGGGATCCCGTAGATGAGATCCAGCGAGATGTTGTCAAATTCGGCATCACGCAGATGGTAGAAGGCCCTCCGGACGTCATCCGGGCCGGCCCGACGCTCCAGCACGGACAGCAGCTTCGGCTGGAAGCTCTGGGCGCCGAGCGAGATCCGCGTCACTCCCTCGTCCCGGAGCAACCGGGCGAGGTCGGGTGTCACGGTCTCCGGGTTGGCCTCGACGGTGACCTCGTCCGCGGGAGGCATCCCGCGGAGAACGCGCCGCAAGGCCGCCGGCTCGGTGAAGGTCGGCGTCCCGCCCCCGAAGAAGACCGTCTCCAGACGAGCCGCGAGCGAACCGCGCTCGAGCTCGAGCTCGGCCAGCAGCGCGTCGACGTAGCGATCGTGCTCGCCCCGCCGCCCCACGACGGTGACGAAGTCGCAGTAGCCGCAGCGATGGCCGCAGAAGGGCAGATGGACGTAGAGGTGGCGCACAGCCCCCGTCACTTCGACCCCTCCAGATTGAGCACGGCCAGGAAGGCCTCCTGCGGCACCTCGACTGCGCCAACCTGCTTCATCCGCCTCTTGCCCGCCTTCTGGCGCTCCAGCAGCTTGCGCTTGCGGGTGATGTCGCCGCCGTAGCACTTGGCGAGCACGTCCTTGCGCTTGGCCTTGATCGTCTCACGAGCGATCACACGCGACCCGATCGCGGCCTGCACCGGGACGTCGAAGAGCTGCCTGGGAATCTCCTCGCGCAGCTTGTCGACGAGCGCGCGACCGCGCCCGTACGCCGATTCGCGATGGAGGATGAGCGAGAGCGCGTCGACCGATTCCCCGGCGATTAGGACATCGAGACGGACGAGGTCGCCCTCGCGGAAGCCGATCACGTCGTAGTCAAAGCTTGCGTAACCGCGCGTCCGGGACTTGAGCTGATCGTAGAAGTCGACCACGACCTCGGAGAGCGGAAGCTCGTAGATCAGCACGGCCCGCTCCTCGGAGAGGTACTCCATGTGGTCGAACCGGCCGCGGCGCTCGGTGCAGAGCTCCATGACAGGGCCCACGTACTCCTTGGGAACGATGATCGACGCGCGGATGTACGGCTCCTCGACTCGCTCGATCTCGGCCGGCATCTGGGCCGGGTTGTGAACCTCGACCTCGCGCCCCTCCGTCGTCAGCACGCGATAGGCCACATTCGGCGCGGTGACCAGCAGATCGAGGTCGAACTCGCGCTCGAGCCGCTCGCGGACGATCTCCATGTGGAGGAGGCCGAGGAATCCACAGCGGAAACCGAATCCGAGCGCCTGCGACGTCTCGGGCTCGTAGACCAGTGCTGCGTCGTTGAGCTTGAGCCGCTCGAGGGCGTCGCGGAGGTCGGGGTAGTCGTCCGACTCGGTCGGGAACAGCCCTGCGAAGACCATCGGCTTCACGTCCTTGTAGCCGGGCAGCGCCTGGGCCGCGGGTCGCGCGACGGACGTAAGCGTGTCGCCGACGCGGAGCCGGCTGACGTCCTTGAGCCCGGTGATCACGTACCCGACCTCGCCCGCCGTGAGGGTGCTGCTCGGGCGCATCGTCGGCGAGAAGAAGCCGAGCTCCTCCGCCTCGAACCGCGTGCCCTGAGCCATCGCCTGCAGCCGGTCGCGCGTCCGAAAGGTGCCGTCGACGACCCGGACGAAGGCGACGACACCCCGGTACTGGTCATAGGAAGAGTCGAAGATGAGGGCCCGTGGGGGCGCATCCGGGTCGCCGGCCGGCCGGGGGATGCGCTCGACCACGGCGTCGAGCACCTCTGCCACCCCTTCGC
This sequence comes from uncultured Actinomycetes bacterium, assembly GCA_963842235.1. GTDB lineage: Bacteria > Actinomycetota > Thermoleophilia > Gaiellales > Gaiellaceae > JACDAN01. Next base: position 1,522,039 of record CAWJFT010000001.1, read on the forward strand.
CCGTCTTTGCCGAGATGCGCACGACGTCCTCCGGGTCGCCGCCGATCAGGCCGGCGAGCTCTCGGGCCGTGCCGTCGGGATCGGCCTGCGGCAGGTCGATCTTGTTCACGACGGGGAGGAGCTCGAGGTCGTTCTCGATCGCGAGGTAGGCGTTGGCGACCGTCTGCGCCTCGACGCCCTGGGCGGCGTCGACCACCAGCACCGCGCCTTCGCAAGCCTGGAGCGAGCGAGAGACCTCGTAGGTGAAGTCCACGTGGCCTGGCGTGTCGATCAGATTGAGCTGATGCCCCTTCCAGATGACTCGAACGGCCTGGGCCTTGATCGTGATCCCGCGCTCCCGCTCGAGCTCCATGGAGTCGAGGAGCTGCTCGCGCATCTCGCGCCCTGAGACGGTCTCCGTCAGCTCGAGGATGCGGTCGGCCAGGGTCGATTTCCCATGGTCGATGTGCGCGATGATCGAGAAGTTCCGGATTCGGTCCTGCTGCATGAGATCAGGCGGGCGGCCGCGCGCGGGCTCGCAACGATAGCAACGGCCTCAGCTCACGAACTCCCAGCAAACGGCAGAAAAAGAGGTACACCGCGCCGCCGGCCAAAAGCGCCGTCGAGACGGAGACGAGCTGGCCGAGGAACGACCTTCCGAGGACGTTGTCGAGCACCCACCAGACGGCGAATGACACGATCGCGAGCGGAATCGACGCGACGGTGATGCGAAGCGCCGAGCGGGCCGTTTCACGCCATTCGATCCGCTGGAGCCGCCGGCGGAGCAGAACCAGCAGCGCGGCCGAGCCGGCCATGTTCGCGAGCGAGATCGCGAGCGGGATGCCCCAGACCCCGAGGCGGTAGAAGAGCGCGAAGAGCGCCGTGTTGAGGACGAGGTTTCCGAAGGCGACCCAGGTCGGAAGCCAGGGTGCCTGCAGGCTGAAGAACGCCCGGTTCAGCATGAGCATCGCCCCGTTGAAGACGAGCCCGAGCGAGAACGCGGCCAACGCACCGGCGACGACATACGTTGAATGCGCGTTGAACTCACCGCGCTGGTAGAGGAGGCGCACGATCGGCTCGGCCAGCACGGCGGAGACGACGCCGGCCGGGATGAGCAGGAACGCGATCTGCCGTAGGCCCAGCCCGACTGTGTGACGGAAGCCGTCCGTGTCTCCACGGGCGGCGAGGCGGGCGAGCGCCGGGAAGAGAACCGTCGCGACCGCGACCGAGAACATTCCCTGCGGGAGCATGTAGATCCGGAAAGCCGCATCGATCGCGCTCGGGGCGATGGTGCGATCGATGTACCTGGCGGCGAAGAACGTCCCGATCAACGCATTGACGTTGATCAGGCCGAGGCCGAGGGTGACCGGGAGCATGAGGACGAAGATCCGCTTGACCGCTGGGTCGCGCCAGTCGATCGCGAGCCGAAGGCGCCCGTCGAGGCCGGAGAGCCAGGGAAGCGGGAGCAGGAGCTGCACCAGCGTCGCGACGACGATCGATCCCGCGTAGATGTAGAGCTTGCCCGACTCCGTGTCGGCCTGCGGGACGCCGATCACGAGCCCGGCGATGATCACGAGGTTCCAGAAGACCGGCGAGAGGGCCGGGACGGTGAAGTGCTCGTAGCTGTTCAGGATCCCGACGACGATTCCGAAGACCCCGAGCAGGACGACGATCGGGAACAGGATTTGCGACAGCGTGACCGCGAGGTCGCCTGCCGGCCCGCTGCCGTAGCCGAAGAGCGCCATCACCCACGGAGCGGCGAGGATGAAGAGGGCGGTAAGGGTCGTGAGCCCGAGCAGGAGCAGCCAGATCAGGGACGACGCGACGCGCCACGCCCGTGCTCGCTCGCCTTTCTCGAGCAGCTCGCTGAAGACGGGGACGAACGCCGAAGACAGCGCGGCGTCGGCGACGAGCGCCCGGACCAGGTTCGGAACCTGGAAGGCCACCGTGAAGGCATTGATGCCCACGCCTTCGACTCCGAAGTAGCTGCGGGCGACGATCTCGCGGACGAGCCCCAGCACCCGCGATAGGCCTGTTGCCCCCGAGAAGATCGCCGTCGACCATGCCAGCCGACGGGACGGGAACGGGGGGCAGCCTCTTGGCCCACCTCGGTCACGGCCCGTTCACCACGCCGTGAGCATACGAGCGAAGCGCGTGGGCTCCTCCGATCGTGCCGAACGAAGCGAGGGCTCTGGTACCATGCCGCCGCCCGCGAAGCGGGCATTTTTCACGTTATGCCGAACATCAAGCAGCAGAAGAAGCGCGTAGGAGTGGCCGCCCGCCAGCGGCTCGAGAACCTGCGCTACCGATCGACGGTCAAGACGCTGACCCGGCGCCTCCGCGCCGCCGTCGACGAGGGTGACGCGGACCGCATTCGCACAACGCACCTCGAGCTCCAGCGCTGGATCGACCGCGCCGCGTCCCGCGGAGCGCTGCACCAGAACGCCGCCGCACGGAAGAAGGCGCAGGCGGCGCGGATCGTCTCAGGCGCCTAGCTCGACCCGGCGGGGGCCGTTTCCTGCGCTCTCGTCACGTCGACCAGCGCACGCGTCAGCTCGAGCTCGCCTGAGAGCCGGCTTGCTCCTTTGATCGCCGCATCCAGGGCGGCGAGCCTGACGACGGCCGCGTCGAGCTCTTCGCCGGTGTAGCGATCCGCGTGCCCCAGGGCCTTCCGGATCCGGAACTCGTGCACCTTGAGCCGCTTGGCGATCTCTCGCGTCCGGAGTCCTTCCGCCGCGAGAAGCTGCACGGCTCGGACCAGGTCGACGTGCGAAGCAAGCCGGACGGAGATGCTGAACGGCTCACGCCGGTCGAGCTCGGCCTCGCCGGCCGCAAGCAGCGCCGGGAGATCTCGTTCGCCCCAGGCGTCCGTGATCGCCCAGGCTGCGGCCTCCCTGGCCGGAGTCGCCAGCCGCTCGACGTCGGCGCGCTCGACCGGCTCTCCACCGGCCCAGGTCGTGATCTTGTCTGCCTCGGTCGCGAGGGCGTTGAGGTCGTCGCCGACGATCTCGACCAACGCGCGGGCACCGTCGAGATCGATGGAAGCGCCGCGACCCTCGAACTGCGCCCGCACCCACCCCGGGAGGTCCCGCGGCTTCGGTGCGTCGTAGGCCAAGACCTGGCCGACCTTGGCGACCATCTTGGCGAGCGCATCGCTCCGTGGAGCCTCGCCGGTCACGAGGGCGAGCACCGCTCCTGGGACCGGGTTGGCAAGATACGCGGCGATCGCCTCGACGTCGGCCTTCCGCCAGCGTTCGACGCCTTCGACGAGGACTAGGCGGCCGCCGTCGCCCGCGGCGAAGAGCCCCAGCGCGTTGCAAGCGGCCACTGCGTCGGGACCGCTCGCCGAGGCGGCTTCGAGTTGTTCGACGGACTCGTCTCCGAAGCGTGTACGCAATCGGCGGAGCGCGCGCACGATTTTCGGGCGATCGTTTCCCGTGAGCAGATACACCGGGAGCAGTGGCTCGTCCGACACCTGCGGTGAGCATAGTGGCCGTCATCGGCGCGACCAGGTCGAGATCTGCTCGCCGTCGGTCTCGACGACGACGCGGCCGTCACGGTCGGTCCGGAAGAGCTCGAGCTGTGGTGCCGCGTCGAGCGTCGCGACCGTCGAGGGGGCCGGATGGCCGTAGTCGTTGTTCTGGCCGCACGAGATGATCGCGACGTCGGGGCGGGTGAGCTCGAGCAGCCGCTGAAGCCCCTCGTCGGCCGACCCGTGGTGGGCGACCTTCAGGATCTCCAACGGCGGCGGGTTCAGCGGGAAGGGTGACCTCGGACTCGGCGTCTGCCGTGAGCAGTGCGTCGACCTTCCCGTAGGTGGCGAGGATCACGGTCGCCCGCAGGTTGGGATCGCCTTCACTTCCTCCCGTGCCGTCCGGCCAGAGCACCTGCAACCGCAAGCCTCCGAGCCGGAACACCGTGCCGGCACGCGACTGCATCACCGGCACCTCCCGCTCCCGCGCCGCAGCCATGGCGGCCCGCTCGTCCGGACTGTCGTACGGGATTTTCGGATCGAGAATGCGATCGACGTTCAGGTGTTCGATCACCTCGGCGGCTCCGCCGACGTGATCCCTCTGCGGATGCGTCAGGACGAGCAGGGCAAGCCTTCGGATCGCCAAGGTCGCGGAGCTGATCGTCGACCTCGGCCTCCGGCGGGCCCTGGTCGACGAGCACGGCACCCTCCCGAACCTGGAGGAGGATGGAGTCGCCCTGGCCCACGTCCAGGACCGTGAGCCTGAAGCCGTCTGGAGCCGGAGGCGCCGGGGCCGACTGCAGCTTCCAGCCTGCGAGGATGATGACGCCGACTCCGACGACGACCGCCAGCCCGGGCCGGCGCCAGGCCGGCACTCGCGCAGCCGCCAGGACGATGAGGCACGTCGCCCCTGCGATCCCCAGTGCGAGCGCTGAGCTCACCTGCGCTCCCGGCAGGCCGCCGATGAGCCGAGCGCAGGCCGCGATATAGGCGGCGAGCCACCCGTTCGCCCAGGCAGCGGCGAGCGCCGCGGGCGGCAGGACCTGGTCAAGCAGCGCTGTGAGCAACGCGAGGCCGAAGCAGGGCGGGACCGCGGCCGCTGCCATTGCGTTGCTCACGACCGAGTAGACGGGGACCGACCCGAACTGCGCGAGCAGAATCGGAGCCGTCGCGAGCCCGCACGCGGCCGAGACGGCAACGACGCCGACGAGGGCTTGCGGCACCGGATAGCCCTTGAGCACGCCTTCGAGCCGGGGAACTGCCACGAAGATCGCAGCGACTGCCGCGAACGAGAGCTGGAAGCCCGGCTCGAGCAGGCTGTACGGGTTCCAGGCCATGAGCACGGCGGCGCCCAGCAACAGGAAGTACCAACGGTCCCGAGGTCGCGACGCAAGCCATGCGAGCGACGCGAGCGCACCGGCGACCCCGGCACGGACAACCGAGGGCTGCCAGCCCACCGCGATGACGTAGGCGCCGATCGCCGAGAGCGCGGCAACCTCGGCGATGAGCCGGGAGATTCCGAGCATCCATGCGACGAGAAGGACCCCGCCTGCGACGAACGCCACGTTCTGACCCGAGACCGCCAACAAGTGGTAAAGGCCGGAGGATCGGAACCGATCCCGCAACCCCTCGCTGAGCCCCTCCTCCTCGCCGAGGACGAGCCCGGCGAGGACCGCGCGCCGCTCTCCCGTCAGGCCGGGCGCAATCGAAGCTGCGAGCCCACGCCGCGCGCGGTCGGCCAGGCCGGCCAGGCCGCCGCGGCGCCCTACGAGCCGCCAGCTGCGCCCGCGGGCGACCACGTGTACGCCGCGCCGCCTTAGCAGCGCGCGCTCGTCGAAGCCGTCCCGTGGGCCACGCGGCTCCCGCAGCTCGACGACGCTCTCGATGAGAGCTCCCTGAGGCGGGGCACGACCCAGTGGCAGCTCCAGCAGCACGGCTTCTCGAAGGGCGCGGCCGCGAAACGCATGGACTCGCGCGGGCACGCGAAGCTGGAACGGTGTTCGCCGCGTCGGCCCAGTGATCTCGACCAGCGTGCGGCCAACCTCACCGATCCGTGGTGCGAGCACGCTGCGATCGAGCGCGTCGAGCCGCACGCTTCCCCACCAGAGGCCGGCGACGGCCACGGCGACGCTGAGCGCCGCGAGACGCCGACGAGTATCGAGCACCACTGAAGCGACGACGGCGACGAGCGCCGCCAAGAGCACCCAGCTGCTGGCCAGCCGGACAACGTTTGCAGTCGCAAGCCCGAGGCAAACGGCGCCGGCGACAACATGAGGCCTGTACCGGTCGAGGAAGAAGAGGGTCACGGCGCCACGAGGTCGCGGAGTTGCTCGAGCCGGGCCGGGCCGATTCCGGGAATGCCGTCGAGATCGTCGACCGAGCTGAACGCTCCGTGCTCCTGGCGGTAGTCGATGATTTTTTGCGCCGTCACCGGCCCGACGCCGGGAAGCTCGTCCAACTGCTCGAGCGTCGCGGTGTTGAGATGCACCGGGCCCGAGGCCGTTGTTGCCTCGCCGTCGCCCGCCGCCGAAGCGGCCGGCGCAGGAGGCGCGCGCCGAGGGACGACCACCTGCGTCCCGTCGGACAGCGGCGCTGCAAGGTTGACGAGACTCAGGTCTGCACGCCGCGTCGCGCCGCCCGCACGGTGAAGCGCGTCCGCGATCCGGGAGCCGTGAGCGAGGCGATAGAGGCCGGGTCGCCGAACCGCTCCAACGACGTGGACGACCAGACGGGGCGCCGGCTCGGCGCTGAGCTCACCACCCGCAGAGGACGAGGGCTCGGATTCCTGTGCCGCGCCGGCGCCGAGCACGAACCGCCCAGCGATGAACAGCGCCGCGATCAGGAGGAGCCCGCCGGCGATCGCCCGCCCGCGTGAGAGCGCAGAGAGATCCATGTCGCCGATCTTGACAACAGACGTGTAACGAGTGTGAAACGCCTGAGGGCAGAAAGTGCCAATTCATGTGACGCGGAGGGCCGCCGTGACGTATATCGAGTGCGTGAGCGACGTCGCGAACGACCACCAGACCGCTTTTGCCTCGATCACCGAGGCGCACCTGGACGATGTCTACCGCTACCTGCTCTACATGACTGCGAGCCCGACGACAGCCGAAGATCTCACCTCCGAGACGTTCGAGCGCGCCCTCGCTCGCTGGTCCCGATTCGACGCGAGACGCGGAAGCGCCCGGACATGGCTCTGCCAGATCGCCCGAAACGCCGCTCTGGACCACTTTCGCGCCGAGGAACGCCGCCGACGGCGCGAGCTGCGCTACTCGGCCCGTGACGGAACCGCGCATGCGGACATCGAGCTCCCAGACGAATACGGGCCGGTGCTGCGGCAGGCGTTGCGGACGCTGTCCGCCGCCGACCGCGAAGTGATCGCGCTACGCGTCGTCCTCGACCTCGATGCTGCGACCGCCGCCCGCGTGCTCGGCGTCTCGCCGTCCGCCTGCACAACCCGACTCAACCGCGCGCTCGAGAAGCTGGAGCAGAAAGTGAGGCCACGCCTTGTCGCCTGATCTCGCCACCGCCCTGCGCGCGGAGACGCCTCTCGCGCCGGCCGGCCTTCGTGAGCGAGTCGCGCTCACTGCCGCCACCCCGCCCACTCCGCGCCGAACGTTTCACGCACGCCGCGCCTTGCTGCTCGCCGCCCCGGCGGCGGCAGTAGCCTCGCTCGTGGTCGCCGTCGTGGTGGGTCTTATCGGCGCGTCGACCCCGTCTGCCCCGGTCGCCGAACGATCAGCGCCGCCCGCTGTTGTCGCGGAACCGCCGCCGCATCCGACCCCGTCTCAACTGGCGCCTCGCACAGCCCCGAAGGCGCGCCGAGCACCGGCGCCAGCTCCCTCGACGAACACGCGGCAGGAACTCTCTCGCCCGGGCGAGTTCCGCGCGACCGCCCCCGCCCCGAGCGCGACGCGCGCCCAGAACGTCAACGCGACGCTTCGACTCCTCGTCGACGACACGAACGACCTCTCGGGCACCACGCAGCGCGCTCTCAGGACGACGCGGCAGCTCGGCGGCTACGTCGTCGCGGTCGACTACGGCACGCCCGACGCGAGCGAAGGTTCGGCAACCCTTCGCCTCCGCATTCCCGTTTCCCGCCTGCAGGCAGCGATCGTCCGCTTCAGCGGCTTCGGCCAGATCCTCGCGCAGCAGACGCAGATCACGGACGTGCAACAGCGGCTGGACGGCCTGACGAGGCAGATCCGCCGCGCCAAGGGCAACAAGGCCCAGATCGCGGCGCTTCGCCGAGAGCGAGCTCGAATCAGCCGTCGCGCTGCCTACGCAACGGTCGCCCTCGATCTCACGACGCGCGAGCCGGAGAAGACGGCGGCGCCACCGAGCCGCCTCGACCGCGCCGTCTCCGACGCAGCAGGCGTTCTGACCACCGAGCTCGCGATCGGCGCCTATGCGCTGATCGTCGCCAGCCCGCTCCTGATCCTGCTCGCCGCCGCATTCGCCGGAAGCCGCGTCTACCGGCGTTATGCGGATCAGCGGCTCCTCGAACGCGCCTGACCGCCGCCGAAGCCGGCGTGCACCCCGAGGAGCCGGCCCTCGCGCCCTACGAAGGCCGAAACGACCTGCGGATCGAACTGCCGGCCGCTTTCCCGTACGAGCTCCTCCCGCGCCTCATCCCACCCCATGGCCCGCCGGTAAGGACGGTCACTCGTCATCGCGTCCAGCGCGTCGGCCACGGCAAAGACCCTCGCCGCCAGCGGAATCTGCTGCTCGGTCAGCCCGTCCGGATAGCCGCCGCCGTCCCAGTGCTCGTGATGCGACCGGACGACCCGTAGGCCGTGTCCCTGTAAGAACGCAACGCCCCCGAGCATCTGCTCACCAAGGACCGTGTGCGTCTGCATCAGCCGCACCTCGTCCGCCGTCAGCGGTTTCGGCTTCTGCAGGATCCGGTCCGGGATGCCCATCTTCCCCGCGTCGTGGAGGAGAAAGCCGTACTCGGTGCTGGGGTCGTCGAGCAGCGTCTCGTCCACCGCTCGGGCCAGCTCGATCGCGTATTGCTGGACACGCTCCGAGTGCGCCTTCGTTCCCGTGTCCTTGGACTCCAGCGCCGTGGTGAGGGCGACGACGGTCTCGCGGTAGGCACTCTGCACGAGCGCGCGCTGATCCTTCTCGAGCTCGAGCATGTGGCCCAGGTCGTGGGCGTAGAGGAGCAGCTGCTCCTGCGGATCGTCACTCCGGATTGAGCGGAACGGGATGCCGTACTTCTTGCCCGCGAGCCGTTCGACCGTGGCCAGAAGCTCCAGTGGACTAAACGGCTTCTTGAGGAAGACGTCAGCGCCGACCTCCTCGGCTCCTTCCTGGGTCCCGCCTTCGGAGCCCGTCAGCAGGATCACGCCGAGCCCCTCGTTCCGGGAATCGGACTTGAGCTGCCGGCAAAAAGCAAGCCCGTCCATCCCCGGCATGCGGACGTCGAGCACGAGGACGTCCGGCCTGGACGAGTCGATCGCCCGTTCGGCCATGACTGCGCTGTCAGCCTCGTCAACGTCGATGTCGAAGACCTCGAACGTCGTTCGAAGCAGCATCCGGAGCGCCGCGTCGTCGTCTACGAGCAGTACGCGCACAAAGCCTTTCGGGCGTGAGCCCGTCTAGTCGGTGACGATGTTGACCAGCTTCTTCGGGACGACGATCGTCTGCCGAATCTTCCCACCGTCAAGGTAGCTCTGGACCCGGGGAGACGCCGTCGCCCGCTCGACCAGCTCGTCCTCGGCCAGGTCGGACGGAACCTCGATGCGGTCCCGCACCCGTCCGTTCACCTGGATCACGAGCTCGAACGTCTCCCGCTTGAGCAGCGCCGGGTCGGCCTCAGGCCACGGCTCCGCCCAGAGCCGTTCATGTCCCAGGCGCTCCCACAGCTCCTCCGCCAGGTGGGGCGCGTAAGGCTGGATCAGCGACACGGCGGTCTCGGCGGCGAAGCGCGCAGCAGGATCGTCCTGCGAGCGCACCAGCTCGTTCGTCAGCTCCATCACGGCCGCGATCGGCGTATGGAACTGGAAACGCCGGCCGATGTCGTCCGAGACCTTCGCGATCGTCGTGTGGGTTTGGCGCGCCAGCGGCGTGTCCACGCCGGCCTCGGCCGGGGCCTTCTCCGCGACCTCCAGCACGACCCGCCAGAGCCGGCGCAGGAAGCGGACGACGCCTTCGATGCCGGTGTCCGTCCACTCCATGTCCTGGTCGGCCGGGCCCATGAAGAGGATGTACGTCCGCACCGCGTCGGCGCCGTACTCCTCGACGAGGTGGTCCGGTCCGGCCACGTTCCCGCGCGACTTGGACATCTTCGAGCCGCCCATCTGCACCCAGCCCTGGTGGAAGAGGCGCGCGAACGGCTCCCCGAAGCCAAGGAGGCCCATCTCCCTCATGACGCGGACGAAGAACCGCGAGTAGAGCAGGTGCCCTGTCGCGTGGTCGATTCCGCCGATGTACTGCGAGACCGGGCACCAGTAGTCGACGAGCCGACGCTCGAAGGGTGCTTGGTCGTTGTGCGGATCGACGTAGCGCAGGAAGTACCACGAGGAGTCGACGAAGGTGTCCATCGTGTCCGCCTCGCGCCGCCCCGGCTTCCCGCACTTCGGACACGGCACGTGGAGCCACTCCTCGTTGGACGCGAGCGGCGGAACGCCCTTCGGCCGGTAGTCGTCCACCTCGGGCAGGACGACCGGCAGATCCGACTCGGGCACGGGGACGACGCCGCAGTCGTCGCAGTAGATGATCGGGATCGGACACCCCCAGTACCGCTGCCGCGAGAAGCTCCAGTCGCGTAGCCGGTAGCTCACCGCCGGGCGGCCCTTGCCCTGCTCGCCCAGCCACTCGACGATCCGCCGTTTCGCCTCGTCCGCTTCGACGCCGGTGAACTCGCCCGAGTTGACCAGGACGCCCTCCTCGTCGATCACCTCGCGAATCGGCAGGTCGAACGCCTCGGCGAACTCCCGGTCGCGCTCGTCGTGGGCCGGAACGCCCATGATCGCGCCGGTTCCGTACTCCATCAGGACGTAGTCGGCGACGTAAACGGGCAGCCGTTCGCCGTTCACGGGGTTCGTGGCGTACAGCCCCGTGAAGACGCCGGTCTTCTCTTCCTCCGTCGCCCGAGCTTCGCCCTTGCGCGACGCCGTCCGTTTCGCGTACTCGCGCACCTCCTCGTTGTCGATCTGCTCGACCAGCGGGTGCTCAGGAGCGAGCACGAAGAAGGTCGCGCCGAAGAGCGTGTCCGGCCGGGTCGTGAAGACGGCCACGTCGATATCGAGCTCGTCGATCCGGAACAGGATCTCGGCGCCTTCCGAGCGTCCGATCCAGTTGCGCTGGATCGTCTTCGTCCGCTCCGGCCACTCGCCCCACTCGGGCAGCTCGTAGTGCAGCAGCTCGTCGGCGTACGCGGTGATCTTGAAGAACCATTGCTCCATCATCCGCGCCTCGACCAGCGTTCCGCAGCGGTCGCAGCGCCCGTCGACGACGTACTCGTTGGCGACGACGGTCTGATCGTGCGGGCACCAGTTGACCGGCGCCGCCGCCCGGTAGGCGAGCCCGCGCTCGAAGAACTTCAGGAACAGCCACTGGGTCCAGCGGTAGTACTCGACCTCGTGCGCGGAGACCTCGCGCGACCAGTCGATCACCCAGCCGAGGCGCTTCATCTGCTTTCTGATCAGGGCGATGTTGCGCTCGGTGATCTCGCGCGGATGGCCGCCCTCGGTGATCGCCGCGTTCTCCGCCGGTAGACCGAACGAGTCGAACCCCATCGGACGCAGCACCTTGAGGCCCTTCCGGCGGCGGAAGTGCGTGGCGACGTCGCCCATCGTGTAGTTCAAGACGTGCCCCATATGGAGCGTTCCCGAGGGGTACGGCAGCATCTCCAGCTGGTACCAGTGCCGATCGTCCGCCGGCTCGCCCGGTTCGGGATTCGGCGTTTCGAAGACGCGCTCGGCGTCCCACACCTGCTGCCACTTCGGTTCGATCGTCTTGGGGTCGTATCGCTCCATCACCGTCTCCGCGTACAAAAAAGCCTCTCATTTCGAGAGGCCAGGGGGAGCTCTCGCGGCGGCGCCGCGTTTGCTCCCTGGACTACTCGAGCAGTTCCTTCATTGCCTATGACGATACCACCGGTGTAGCGTCGGGGAAACCTCTCGGAAGGAGCGCACATGGCGGAGTACACGGTCGTGAAGGTTTCGGACGTCCCGGACCAGTCGGCCAATCTGGGCCACGATCCGGAGCAGTTCGAGATCCGCTTCCTGCGGAACGACCTCGGCTGCGAGCACTGCGGAGTCAGCTTTGCGCGCTACAGCAAGGGCTACGCCTCCGACGGACATACCCACAACCGGCAGGAGGAGATCTATCTGCTCGTCTCGGGGCGGGCCCAGGCGCTCGTCGGCGACAACGAGGTGATCGACCTCGAGCCGTGGACAGCGATCCGCGTTCCTCCCGAGACTCCGCGCGCGCTCCGCGTCGTCGGCGAGGAGGACGCGATCTTCGTCAAGGTCGGCGCTCCCAACACCGGGCCGGGCGACGCACGCGGCGTGCCGGACGACTTCGCCTGGCCGAGTTAGTTGAAGAGGCTCGGGTCGCCGAGCGTGAGCCCGATCTCGTCGCCGAACTCGTAGAAGAGGAAGAACAGGATCAGGGCGCCGCCCGCGATCTGGACGTTCTTGAAGAAGTGCGCCATCTGGTTGGCCCTGTCCATCGGGTCGTCGAGCTTCCAGAACGCGTGCATCCAATAGGCGAAGCCCAGGACGCACGCTGCGACTGCCAAGGCGGCGAGATCGACCCAGAAGCCGAGGATGATCAGCACTCCGCCGAGGGCGAGCACGACGCCGGTCCCAGGGACCGTGAGCGCCGGCAGCGGCGCGCCCATCGCGCGTGCGTAGTCAGTCGCCATGACGCGCTGGCGCAGGTGGAACCCGACCCCAGCGGTGATGAACTGCGAGGCGAACAGGATCCGTCCGATCAGCAACACCCAGTCCATCGATCCTCCTTTCTACGCAGGGACGCGTTCGACGAGGCCCGGGCGGATGAGCCTGGGCGGAGGCCGGAGCCCGGCCTCGTCGGCGGGTGGGTTGAGCGGCTCGGCGAGCGGCGGCGCGCCGAAAGAGGCTGCGATGCGGTCCGCCGGCGGGTCTCCGTAGAGCGTCGTTCGCTGCTTGGGAATGCGCCCGATCCCTCGGATCGCCGCTTCCATCGCCTCCGGCGGCAGCTCCTGGCCGTGGTCGGCGCCGGCGGCGCGCGAGATCGACTCGTTCATGAGCGTCCCGCCGAGGTCGTTCGCTCCCGCTCGTAGCGCCGCCCGACCGCCCTCGACCCCGAGCTTGACCCACGAGGCCTGGATGTTCGTGATCCACGGATGGAGCGCGAGCCGAGCGACGGCGTGCATGAGTAGCGCCTCGCGGAACGTCGGCCCGGGACGCGCCTTTCCTTTGAGGTAGATCGGCGCCTCCATGTGGACGAAGGGCAGCGGGACGAACTCCGTGAAGCCACCGGAACGGCGTTGCTGTTCGCGCAGCGCGATCAGGTGACGCGCCCAGCTTCTCGGGCCCTCGACGTGCCCGTACATGATCGTCGTCGTCGAGCGAAGCCCGACGCGGTGCGCGGTGTCGTGGACGTGGAGCCACTGGGCCGTCGTGACCTTGTCCGGGCAGATGATCCGCCGGACCTCGTCGTCCAGGACCTCGGCCGCGGTTCCGGGCAGCGAGGCGAGACCGGCGTCGCGGAGCTCGCTCGAGGTAACGGTCGAGCGGGAGCCCCAGCGTTGCGGCGCCCTGCCAGACCTCGAGCGCCGAGAAAGCGTGGACGTGCAGATCCGGGAGCGCCGCCTTCAGCGCGCGGCAGATCTCGAGATAGGTCTCACCCGTGAAGCCGGGGTGGATGCCGCCCTGGAGGCAGATCTCCACCGCGCCGCGGTCCCACGCCTCCTGCGCCCGCCGGACGATCTCGTCCAGCGGCACGAGATACGGCTTGCCGCGCAGGTTTGCCGCCAGCCGGCCCTTGGAGAAGGCGCAGAAGCCGCAGCGGAAGTAGCAGACGTTCGTGTAGTTGACGTTGCGGGTGACGACGTAGGTGACCGTGTCGCCGTTGACCTCTCGCCGTAGTGCGTCCGCCGCCGCGAAGACGCGCTGCAGCTCGCCTCCACGGGCCGCGAAGAGGCGCGACGATCTCGTCCTCACCCAGCTCGTCTCGGGTGTCGACCGGGAGGGCGTCGCGCGGCGTGAACGGGAGCGCGGCATGGGATCCGGCCGCCCAGCGGTCGTCCCTGGCGAGGCCTTCCGCGTCGGCGGCGCGCGAGAACGTGCGGCAGGACGCTCGGGTCGATCCATCGTCGGAGACGTACTCGGGGTAGACGGGGAGCCGCGGCGCCAGCGCGAAGCCCCGCGCCTCGGTCTCCCGTGCCAGGCGCTCGAGCTCCGGCCACGGCGCCTCGGGGTTGACGTGGTCGATCGTCACGGGCGAGACGCCGCCCCAGTCGTCGATGCCCGCGTCGAGGAGGCGGCCGAAGTCGTCGCCGCTCAGGTTCGGCGGGCACTGGATGTGCCAGTTCGGGCCGAGCAGGACTCGGGCGGCCGCGGCCGTCCAGAGCAGCTCGTCCAGCGTCGGCTCGGGGTGCTCGGCCATCCGCGTGCCGGGCTTGGCTCGGAAGTTCTGGACGATCACCTCCTGGACATGGCCGTGGAGCTCGCCGGCCTCGCGGATCGCTCGAAGCGCCTCGATTCGCTCTTCGCGGGTCTCGCCGATGCCGATCAGGATTCCGGTCGTGAACGGGATCCGGAGCTCGCCGGCGAGTCGGATCGTCTCCAGGCGGGCGGCGGGCAGCTTGTCCGGCGAGCCGAAGTGGGGACCGCCGCGCTGCGAGAGCCGGTCTGCCGCGGTCTCGAGCATCAGCCCCTGGGAGACGCTCACGGTGCGAAGCAGCGCCAGCTCATCGCGGGTCAGGACGCCGGGATTCGTGTGCGGCAGGAGCCCGGTCTCCTCGAGCACGAGCCTCGCGCAGCGGGCGAGGTACTCGACCGTCGTCTCGCAGCCGAGCTGCTCGAGCTCGTCGCGCGCGGCCCGGTAGCGCAGTTCCGGCTTGTCGCCGAGCGTGAAGAGCGCCTCGTGGCAGCCCGCGTCGGCTCCTGCGCGGGCGACGGCGAGAACTTCGTCCTCTGTCATGTACGCGCGCTCGCCGCGGCGCGGCGGCCGGGCGAACGTGCAGTAGTGGCAGACGTCCCGGCAGAGCTTCGTCAGCGGGATGAAGACCTTCGGCGAGTACGTGACGACCGTTTGCCGCCGCAGGCGCCGTGCTTCGGCGCAGAGCTCCTCCGTCGTCGCCTCGAGCAGCTCCCGCGTCTCCACGGAGCGCAGCTTAGACCCGTGACCCGAGCCGGCCCGGCTAGCCGCAGCGCCGAAGCGTTCGCTCGAGCGACACGCTGCGCGCGTCCTTGAGCGTCACGACGGCCCGGAGCAGGGTCGGCTGAACGCCGATCCCCGCGCGGCGGACGACCGCCGTGAACGGGGCACGGGCGTCCCGCTTGACCACGCCGCGGCCGCGGTAGAACGCGACCGACGCGACCTGGGACGTCGCACCTCCGCCGACCCGGAGCGCGACCTTGGACCGCACGCAGCCGCCGCGTCCGTGCCGGTACGCAGCGCGCAGACGCAGGTTCGGCCCCTGGCGGCACTTGTCGCCGACGCACACCCTCAGCCGCGCCAGCCGCAGCCCGAGCTCGCTCTTCAGCGCCGCATACCGAGGATCGGCGTGCAGGCTCGTCAGCTGGAACGGATCCGCTGACGAGGTCATAGAGCTCCTGCTCGCCGGTCGCGTACTGGACGAAGACGTAGCGCGGCGAGCGGATCGCGCTGTAGCGTGGGGGTCTCCAGGAGGATGTCCCGACCGGACCGGCGCAGCGAGTCCGCGGCGAACGGAAGCAGCGAGCGGCCGTCGAGCCGCCGCCCCGGCGACGCGTTCGCCGCGTCGAGAATCGTCGCAGCGAGATCGACGTTCGCGGCGAGGTTCGTCCGCTGAACGCCGTGCGGCACTCCCGGGCCACGGAGGATCAAGCGGCACGCGCACCGACGGCTCGTACACCAGCACCTTCCCGTCCGGAATCCGGTGCTCGCCGTGGAAGAAGCCGTTGTCCGAGGTGTAGACGATCAGCGTCCGCTCGAGCTCTCCGGTCGCGCTCAGCGCGGAGACGATGTCCCGCACGGCCTCGTCGACGGCCAGCAGCGACTCGAGCCGCTGCTGGTAGTTCTCGCGGATCGCGTTCAGCCGCGCAGGCCGGATCAGCGGGCGGTTGCGGATCGCGGCGGGCTTGTCCGAGACGTCGGCCTCGTTGAGCGAGGGCGGCGCCGGCAGCGGCTGGCTCACGAACGCGTTCCGATGCCTCGGCGCGGGCGAAGGAGTCGCCTGGTTGGCGGGATCGTCCGCATCGCGCGGGCCGCCGCTGTGCGGAGCCAGGAACGCAACGGAGAGGAAGAACGGCTTCTCGCTCGGCGCCAGCCGGCGGATCAGCTCGACCGCCTTCCGCCCGTAGACGTCGGTCTGGTAGTTGGCCGCGCCCGTGCCGTAGGTGACGAGCCGTCCGTTCTCGTTCAGCCGATAGTTGTAGTAGCGATACGTCTGCGGATCGGTCGAGCCGTACCACTCGCTCCAGCCCGGCGGGATCTCGAGCGGCCGCTGGGCCCCGTAGCCGTTCAGGTACTTGCCGAGGTGCACCGTCGTGTACCCGGCGCGCTGCAGCCAGGCGGGCAGCGTGTTCGCCTGCGTCGGGACGAGCTTCTCGTAGCCGCCGGCCGGCGGCGCGTTCCCCATGATCGTGTGGTTGTGGCCGTACTGGCCGGTGATGAACGTCGTCCGCGACGGACAGCAGAGCGGGAAGGACGCGAAGTTGTTCACGAACGTCGTGCCCTGCCGGGCGAGAAGCTCGTTCACGTTCGCCATCACGCGCATCGACTCGACCGTCTGGTCGTCGCTCATGAGGACGAGGATGTTCGGCCGCGCCTGCGCCTGCTGCCGTAGCTGAGGGGGAGCGGCGTTGCTGCCCCTCCCCCAGCTTGAACGGCGAGCGTGGCCGAGAGCGTCAGCGCCGCGAGAGCGGCGGCTAGGACCCCCCAGTCCCTCGGCCACATGCCCGCCATCATGACCTGAAGACGGGCCGCCGCCGTTAGGTGTTTGTAAGCGCTTTGGAAAGGTTCTCGGGCTCGGTTACTGGAGCCGCGCAGGCGAAGCTCTCGCAGACGTAGACCGCCGGTCGTCCGTCGACGAGACTCCTTGCCCGCGAGCAGCGGAACCCCCTCCGCAGGGCCCGACGGCGACGACCGTTTGCGGCTGGAACGGCTCGAGCGCCGCCCGGGCGACCTCGCTGTCCGGCGGCCCGAGGATCGCCAGCTCGCGAGGCGGCGAGAAGTGCAGATCCAGCCCGGTCAGCGCATGTCCGAAGGCCTGCGGCGCCCGGCTCAAGCGCGTCGCGAATCAGCCGGAAGACGCCGACCGCCTGGCGCTCGAGCTCGTCGTCCCCGTAGATCCGCGCGAGCCGGAGGAGGACGAAGGCGAGCATCGAGTTGCCGGAAGGCGTCGGGTGGTCGTCGAACGTCTTCTGCCGGGCGATCAGCCGCTCGCCGTGCGAAGGCGTGAGGAAGAAGCCGCCTCTCTCCTCGTCGCCGAAGAGCTCGACGGCGAGGCGCGCGAGCCGGTTCGCCTCCTCGAGCCAGCGCAGCTCGCCGGTCGCGACGTGCAGCTCGTACAGCCCGTTCGCGACGTCGGCGTAATCCTCGAGGAAGCCGGTGTTCTTGGCCTGGCCCTCGCGGTAGGTGCGGTACAGGCGGCCCTCCGCATCCGACAACGGCCCGAGCAGGAACTCGGCGAGGCGAGTCGCCGCCTCCAGCCAGTCCGGGCGCTCGAGCCGCCTACCGGCCTCCGCCAGCGCCGCGAGCAGCAGGCCGTTCCAGGACGTGACCGCCTTGTCGTCGCGAAGCGGCTTCGGCCGCTGCTCGCGGACGTCGAAGAGACGGCGCCGGAGCTCCTCGTCCAGCTCGCCGCGAATGATCGAGCGCCCGTCCTCGAAGGGTTGGAGGAGCTCCTCCGGCACGCCTTCCTCCGCCGTCCACGTGAAGGTCAGGCCCTCCACGCCCTCGGTGTCGGCGTCCTGCGCCGAGGCGAACGCGCCCTCCGGCAGCGACAGCTCGCGAAGCACGTAGTCGAGGGTCTGCTCGACGATGCGGCGATAGCGCTCGTCCCCGGTGACGACCCACCCGTGGAGGTAGGTCGAAGCGAGGAGCGCGTTGTCGTAGAGCATCTTCTCGAAGTGCGGGACGAGCCATGTGCGGTCGACCGCATAGCGGTGGAAGCCGCCGCCGACGAGGTCGTACATGCCGCCCGCCGCCATCGCGTCGAGGGTCTTGACGACCATCGGCAGCGCCGCCTCGTCGCCGCGCAGGTGCATCCGGAGCAGGAACTCGAGCGTCGATGCGGGCGGGAACTTCGGCGCGCCGCCGAACCCACCCCACTCGGGATCGAACTGCGAGCGCAAGGCGCGGGCGGCGTCCCGAAGGAGCTCCTCGGTGAGGACGTCGGACGACGGCGCCTGCTCCCCGGCCCGCGTAAGCGCCTCTCGCAGCTGACCCGCGGAGCTCTCGACCGCCCCTCGGCGCTCGCCGGTAGAGCGCCGAGATCGTCTCGAGGACGTCCCTGAACGCCGGCATCCCATGGCGCGGCTCGGGCGGGTAGTACGTGCCGCCGAAGAACGGCACGCCCTCGGGGGTGAGGAAGACGGTCATCGGCCAGCCGCCCTGCCCGGTCAGCGCGACGACGGCGTCCATGTAGAGCGCGTCGACGTCGGGCCGCTCCTCTCGGTCGACCTTCACGTTGACGAAGCGCTCGTTCATCAGCCGCGCGGTCTCGTCGTCCTCGAAGGATTCGTGCTCCATCACGTGGCACCAGTGGCACGCCGAGTAGCCGATCGACAGCAGGATCGGCTTGTCCTCGGCCCGCGCCCGCTCGAACGCCTCCTCGCCCCAGGCGTACCAGTCAACCGGGTTGTCGGCGTGTTGGAGAAGGTACGGGCTCGTCTCTTGGGCGAGGCGGTTCACGAGGTTAGGCTAACCCTCCGTGAGCTCCCTGCCGGCCGGCACGGTCACCTTCCTGTTCTCGGACATTGAGGGCTCTACGCGCCTGCTCGAACGGCTCGGCGACCGGTACGGAGGGATGCTGGGCGAGCATCGACGGATCCTGAGAACGCATCTGGGCGAGGCAGGCGGGCAGGAGATCGACACACAGGGCGACGCCTTGTTCTTCTCATTCCCCCGCGCCAAGGAAGCGGTCGCCGGGGCCGTCGAGGCCCAGCGCGACCTATCCGCGCACGAGTGGCCCGACGGAGTCGCGGTCAAGACTCGCATGGGGCTCCATACCGGCGAGCCGACGGTCGGCGAGGAGGGCTACGTCGGCATGGACGTCGTCCGCGCGGCACGAATCTGCTCGGCGGGACACGGCGGCCAGATCCTCATCTCCGAGACTACGCGGGCGTTGATCGGCAACAACGTGCCCGACGGCGTGGCGGTGCGAGATCTCGGCGAGGCGCATCTGAAGGACATCCAGCACGAGCGGATCTTCGAGCTCGCCCTCGCGGAGCAGGCGGGACGAGTTTCCGCCGTTGAAGACGGCTGCCCCTGAGACCGCAGCAGACGACCTCGCCGCGCAGATTCAGCGCAAGGTCAACGAGGAGATCCTGGCCAGCTTCGACAACCCGGGCCGCGCTGCCAGGAATACTGCGTTCGGCCTCTTCGGCCTCGCGCTCCAGAGGCTGCAGCGGCGGCGATCCTCTTGATCGTCAAGCTTGCGTTCTTCTGAACGGGCCGGCTCGGTAGACGTAGCCCTCTAGCTGCCGGCCGAGCAGCTCCTCCAGCCACTCCGAGATCGCGATCAGCGCGTCGAGGTCGACCCCCGTCTCCACACCCTCGCCCTCGAGCAGGTAGACGAGATCCTCGGTGGCGATGTTGCCCGTCGCCTTCGGCGCGAACGGGCAGCCGCCGAGCCCGCCGACCGACGCGTCGAGCATCGAAACCCCGGCCTCGAGCGCGGCATAGGCGTTCGCGAACCCCGTGTTGCGCGTGTTGTGGAAGTGGCCGCCGACAGGCTTCCCCAGCTCGCCGACCCGCTCCACGAGCCGGCGCACCTGCGTCGGCGTCGCGACGCCGATCGTGTCGGCCAGGACGATCTCCACCGCCTCGGTACCCGCGAGCCGCTCCGCGATCTCGACCACCCGATCCGGAGGGACCGGCCCCTCGAATGGACACCCGAAGGCGACCGAGATCGTCAGGCTGGCGCGGATCTGGTCCTCGCGCGCGCGTGTGACGATCTCCTCCGCGGCGGCGAGGCTCTCCTCCACGGACGCCCCCGCATTCCGCTGCGAGAAGCTCTCGGTGGCCGCGACCGCGAAGCTGACCTCGTCGAGCCAGGTCTCGCGGAGACGCTCGTAGCCGCGCTCATTGAGCGCCAGGCCGGCGTAGACGACGCCGTCGCGGCGATCGAGCGCCGCGACCACCTCCTCCGCGCCCGCCATCTGCGGCACGCGCTCGGGATTGACGAAGCTCGCCGCCTCGATCCGCGTTAGGCCCGCCGCCGCCAAGCGGTCGACGAGCTCCGCGCGCGTCTCCGGCGGGACGACCTGCTGCTCGTTCTGGAGCCCGTCGCGCGGGCCGACCTCGCGGAGCGCAGGCGCGGCCACGGGCCGACGCCTAACCGATGCCCGCGCTGTTGACGTGCTCGGGCTTGATCCGGACGATCACGCGCTGCTCTCCCTCCCTGCGGTAGGGGTAGGAGTCCGCGCCGAGATACTTCTTCGCGAGCTTGTCGATGTGCTCGTCCGCGCCTTCGTGCGTGAGCTCGGCTGGGCCCGCGACGGAGACCCACCTGTACGGATCCTCGGGATGGGTCACGTGCAGGCCGGCGCGTCCGCTGCGCCGGATGTACTGGGGCTTGTAGCGACCCTCCGCGGTGTTGAAGAGGACGTCCTCGCCGTCGTAGTCGACCCAAACGACCGTCTGCTGTGGGCAGCCATCCGCGCGGACCGTGGAGGCGACGGCGTAGTTGGGCCCCAGGAACAGCTGTGCCTCTTCGGGTTTCAGCGTTGCCACGTGGCCTCCCTTCCTCGCTCAGCCGGAGAGCGTTGTCGGCACCTCGATCTCGTGGTCGCGGATCTGCTTCTTGGCCTCGTCGAGGCGCTCCAGCGTCTTCTTCGGCACCTTCGGGCTGATCGTGCCGAGACCGACGCCGTCGTCCGCGAGCCCGAAGGTCAGGTTCCGGCCGCCCTTCCAGTTGTCGTCCACGACGCTCTTGATCGTCTCGAACACGGCCTCGTCGACGCGCTTCAGCGCGCTCGTGAGGACGTGTGGGCCGAGGAACGACTGGTCGGCGTCGACGCCGATTCCCCAGACCTTCTGCTGCTTGGCCGCGCTGAGCGCGCCGAGCCCGCACCCGCCCGCGACCTGGAAGACGACGCTCGCCCCGCGCGCGATCTCGCTCAGCGCGATCTCCTTGCACTTCGCCTGGTCGTCCCAGTCCGACGAGTACGCGTTCAGCGTCTTGACGTTCGGCTGCGCCCACTTCGCGCCCGCCTGGTAGCCGGCGATGAAGCGGTCGACCGGCGGCTCCTTGTAGCCCCCGACGGAGCCGATCACAGGCGTCGTGCCCTTGGCGGAGAGACCCGCGATCACACCTGCGAGGTAGCCGACCTCCTGCTCCTTGAAGAGCAGGCCGACCACGTTCGGGGGCGAGTGCTTGAGGCTCGATTGATCGACGTCGACGATCGCGAACTTCGTGTTCGGGAACATCGTCGCCGCTGCGTCGATGGCGTCGCCCTGCGCGAAGCCGACGCCGATGATCAGGTCGAATCCCTGGCGCGCCAGGGCCGAGTAGTTCGGCACGTAGTCCGCCGCGGACTTGGACTCGACGACACGCGTCTGGATGCCGAGCTCCTTCCCTGCCCGCTTGAGCCCCTGATAGGCGAGCTGGTTGAAGCCGTGGTCGTTCAGCTGGCCGACGTCGGTGTTCAGCGCGACGCGAACGTCGCTGCCGGAAGCTCCCGTGGTCGTCTCGCCGGCCTTGTTGCCGTCGTCGCCGCCACAGCCGGCCAGGAGAAGCGCGGCAGCAAGGACGACAGCGGCCCGGGCCAGGAGGTTTTCGCCTGGTAGTCTCAAACCTGGTGGTCGAGTCTACCCGACAGGCACCCGACCACGTGTCGCTGGCTGTTGTCCTTCAGGTTCGGGGCAACTCGCTCCAGGTGCTCATGTGGCAGCGGGCACGGGATCCCTTCAAGGGGCGCTGGGCGCTTCCCGGCGGCTACCTCGAGCCGGGCGAGACGCTCGAGGAGTCGATTCGCCGCCATCTCGCGGCCAAGGTGGACATCGAAGAGCTCGCCCATCTCGAGCAGCTCGAGACCCGCAGCGAGCCGGGACGGAACCCCGGGAGCTGGGAGCTTGCGACCGCCTACCTGGGGCTCGTCCCGAGCGACGTCGACCCGGAAGTGCCGGCGGACACCGCGTGGCACCCGGCCCGCGATCTCCCCCCGGCCGCCTTCGACCACGGCGACATCGTCGAGACCGCGCTCCAGCGTCTCCGCGCCAAGCTGTCGTACACGAACGTCGGGTTCGCGCTCGCGCCCGAGACCTTCACGCTCTCGGAGCTGCGAGCGATCTACGCCGCGGCCCTGGGGCACGACCTGTCCGCCACGAACCTCCAGCGTGTCCTGCTCCGGCGCGGCGTCCTCGAACGGACGGGCTCGAAGCGCGAGCCGGGACGAACCGGTGGGCGCCCGGCGGAGGTCTTCCGCTTCCGTCAACCGGAACTCGAGGTGACCGACCCGTTCGCCGTGCTCCGCCCGCCAAGGTGAACTGGTACGGCTACTGCAATGTCGCGAGCGAAACAGGGCAGCTGTGGGCGAACCACCAGCCACTCGCCGGATGAGCCTCGAGCGACGAAGACGTTGCACTGGCGCTGGAGGTGCTGACCGGCGCGCTCCGGCGGCTCGCCAGTCCAAGTAACAACTTGTTACAAGGATTTCGGGCGACCGGAGACGCTCCGAAACTCCTTCGCTCGGCTCCGAGCCGGAGCTAGTTACAAGTTGTAACTAGCCGTTCAGCGCCCGCGGAACGAGATCGGCTGGGCGCCCTCCCAGAGCGACAGGTTGCCGAACTCGAGGTGGCTGCCAACTGCGAGGCTAGGATCGCGGCATGTGCCGAAACATCCATACGCTCTTCAACTACGAGCCGCCCGCGACCGACGAGGAAGTCCGCGACGCGGCGCTGCAGTACGTCCGCAAGGTCAGCGGCTTCACGAAGCCCTCGCAGGCCAACGCCGAGGCCTTCGAGTGTGCGGTCGACGAGATCTCGGCGTCGACCAAGCGCCTGATCGACGCGCTCGTGACGAACGCCGCGCCGAAGGACCGCGAAGTGGAAGCTGAAAAGAAGCGCGCGCGGGCCCAAGAGCGTTTCGCGACCGCGTAGCTGAATTGATCGCCGCGGAACGGGCTTTGCCCGTTCCGACCGCTGCGGCTCCTTGAGAAGGAAGCGGCGACGGGCTTCTGGGCCGCGCGGCGCGAAGCGCCGCGCGGCTCGACAGATTGGCCGAAAGTCGTAAGACTTTCGGCCAGATTGAGCCGGCGGCACTTGATTGGCTTGCTGCTCGCAACCGAAGAGGACTGGCCGACGGCGTTCGAGACGCTTCTCCGTCGCCTCGGCCCCGTGCAGTGGGCCGGTGAGACGCACGAGTTCGTGACGGAGCGAATCGTCCACGAGCCGTTCGACCTCCGCTATCGGCCGCGCTACCAGCTGATCATCGACCGCCTCGCCTGGTGGTACGACGTCCCGCGCGAGTGGCTGAAGAAGCTGGCGCTGATGGACGACGTGTACCTCCTCAACAACCCGTTCACCTTCCAGGCGATGGAGAAGCACTCGGCCTACTGCGCGATGATGCGGCTCGGGCTCAAGGTCCCCGAGACCTGGCTGATCCCGCACCGGCTGCCACCCGACAACCCGCGCTACGTGCAGATGGCGGAGCAGTACAGCCCGGAGTTCGACCTCGACTACGTCGCGGAGCAGGTGGGCTACCCGCTGTACATGAAGCCCTTCGACGGCGGGATGTGGGTCGGGGTCACCCGCATCGAGTCGAGCGAGGAGCTCCACCGAAGCTATGAAGCCTCGGGCGAGCGCCTGATGCACCTCCAGGCCGCCGTGGACGACTTCGACGTCTTCACGCGGAGCCTCTCGATCGGCCCGCAGACCAAGGTGATGCAGTACGACCCGTCGGCCGACGGGCACTACCGCTACACGGTCGGCGACGACTTCCTCCCGCCGGAGCAAATGCGGGAGATCGAGACCATCGCGCGGCTCGTCAACGCCTTCTTTCGCTGGGAGTTCAACTCGTGCGAGGTGATCGCCAAGGACGGCGAGGCGCACCCGATCGACTACGCGAACGCGTCGCCCGACATGGCGCTCGTGAGCCTCCACTACTACTTCCCCTGGGCGATTCAGGCGCTGGCGGCCTGGTGCCTGTTCTGCACGGTCACCGACCGCAAGGTCGGCGTCTACCAGGCGACGCGGGACTACTTCGCGATCGGGGACGCCGACCTCCAGTACGAGGAGAAGCTGGAGCGCTACCGCGCGCTCGCGGACGACTACCTCCAGACCGAGCGCTTCGAGGAGTTCAAGGCGGAGGCGCTCCCCCACCTCGAGGAAACGATGGTGGAGTACGTGGAGAGCCCCGAGTTCGACGAGTTGATCGTCCAGATCATCCGAACAGAAGAGCCCGAGGAGAAGCAGGAGCGCCTGATCGAGCGGTCGCGCTCGGCGGTCGCGGCCTGGGCTTCCGATCGGCGAGCGGCCGCGCCGGTTTAGCGATTGGGGCGCGCAGGTAGGAAGGAGCCATGGAGTGGATCATCGTTGTGATCATCGCCATCCTGATCGTGCTTGCAATCGCGTTCGTCTTGAGCAGGCGCGCGCGGGAACGGCAGCTGGAAGGTAGACGCGAAGAGGCAAACGAGCTGCGCTCGAGGGCAGAGGGGCAAACCGAGCGTGCCGAGGCGCGAGCGACGCTGGCCGAGGAACAGGCCGAGCAGGCCCGGCAGGAGCGCGACCAGGCAGAGGAGCAGGTTCGGCGCGCCGACGAGCTCGACCCTGACGTCGACGTCGAGGTCGACAAAGACCGTTAGGGCATGCCCGCGGGGACGCCCTCGCGGCGCACCTTGTTCTTCGCCTTCAGGTAGCCCTCCTGCAGCTCGTTGAGCTCCACCTCGCGCGGCGGCCCGCCTGCGGCCTGCGTCAGCATCTTGTCGGCGAAGTCGTCCCCGTGCCACTGCGAGGTGAGCTTGATCAGCGGCTCGAGGCTGGCCGGGCTCGGCTTCGGCCGCGCTGAACGGAGCGTGAGCAGCCCGCCGAGGTGGTTCGCGTTCCCGACTCGCGCGCCCATGTTCGGGATCGAGCCGTCCGCCCTGCGGCAGAACCGCAACAGGATCGTCTTGATGATCGAGGTGTGGTCGAAGATCTCGCTGGAGATGGTGCCGCGGGGGATCCACGGTGAGATGACGAGCGCTGGGACCCGCGGGCCGTAGGAGCGGAACGCGGGACTGTCGTCCTTCGCCGCCGGCGGCCCGACGTGGTCGAAGAAGCCGCCGTGCTCGTCGTACGTGATCACGAGCAGCGTCTTCGACCACTGCGGACTACTCGCCAGCGCGGTGTACAGAGCCAGTACGAGCTTCTGCCCGGCCTTCACGTCGGACGGCGGGTGGTCGTCGTTCGATCCGGCCGGGCCGAACAGGTTGAAGTCGACGAAGTTGGGGTCGATCCAGGACACGGAGGCCAGCTGCCCGGCCGCCGCATGCTCCAGGAAGCTCCGGCCGAGCGCGGCCGTGCGCCGGTCGAAGTAGCGGAAGTGGGTCGCTGAAAGGCTGAGCCTGTACCTGTCGTCGGTCATCCGCAGCGTGGCGACGTACTCGTGCGCGTACCAGCGCCACGAGACCCTCGCCCGGTCGAGGTGCCGGACGAACGACGGCACGGCGTACAGCGGCTGGCGCTTGTTGTCCTTGCTTCCCGCCGCCTTCCCGCAGACGGCATAGAGACGGTTCGGCCAGGTCGCTCCCGGCACGGAGCAGAACCAGCGGTCGCAAACGGCGTACTCGCGGACGAGGTGGTCGTAGACCGGGAGGTCGGTGCCGTTGTAGTAGCCCATCACCGTCCCGGGATCAGGGTCCTTCGGGTTGTGCTTGGCGTAGTTTGAGACGAAGCCGCCGTTTCCGCTCCCGAGCTGCTCCTTGACGTCTGCCCCGCCGTGGCCGGGATCCTGCTCCTTCGTCAGCTTCGTACTTGGCAGGTGGTGCACGCGGTACGTCTTCCCGGCATGACGGTTCGACATCGACGCCTCGAGCCCGTCGACCGGGAGACCTGCCTCCAGCTTGAAGTACCCGAGCATGTGGTCGAACGACCGGTTCTCGAGCATGAGCACGACGATGTGGTCGATCCGCGAGAGGTTCTGCAGGGTCGGGTCCGCGGCGACCTGCGCGCGTGGCGGCGGCATGGGATGCGGCGACTGACGGCGGTGGAGCGGGTCAGACCATCTCGGAGTCGGGCTGGAGGGACGCGAGCGCCCAGATCACGATGATGCAGAGCGCGATGATGAGCACCGACCAGACCGGGTAGTACGGGATGAAGAAGAAGTTCGCGATCGCGCTGATGATGGCGAGCGTGATCCCGACGGCGCGGGCCCAGGTCGCGCCGGTGAAGATGCCGAGGCCGGCGAGGAAGATGATCACGCCGATGATCATGTGGATCCAGCCCCATCCGGTCGCGTCGAGGTCGAACGCGTAGTTGCTCGTGACGACGAAGAAGTCGTCGTTGACGACTGCGGCGAGCCCTTGAAAGAACTCGAAGATGCCGATCATGATCATGATCGCGCCGGCAAAGGCAGAGAAACCAACTGCCCAGCCGCTCACGGAGCGTGTGCCGGGGGTGGACATTGCGGCTCCTTTCTAGGGGGTCTGAGGCCTAGCGCCTCAGCACGAGATTCACCGCGGCGCCCGTTGCTCCTGCGCGTGGATAGTGCTGGGTGACGAGCGTCCGGAAGCCGCGGGCGCTCACCCGGATGTGGATGTGCGGAGGCCGCGACTCGTACGCGACGGGCTTGTTGCTCTCGAAGCGGTAGCCGCCGCGACGGCCGGCGATCACCGTCGCTCGATGCGCGTCGTCGTAGCTCCCCCGCGGGTTCACGAGCCAGAACTCGATCCGGGCACGCGGGATCGCGCGGCAGGTGCGCGCAGCAAGGACGCGTCCCCGGAGGAGGTATCCGGTTCCGACGTTCGTCCGAACGGGGGCTCCGGGCTCGTAAAAGGGCCCGAGCGCGTCAGGAGGAGTCGGCCTACAAACGGGCGCGGCTCTCGGGCCCGACGCGAGGCCGCCGAAGAGCACGAGCGCGAGCAGTCCGAGGGCGACTCGGCCCATCGGGCAAGGTTACAGGCGGTACGATCTCGGGCCGATGGGCGACTTCGCGCTCTACCTGCTCTTCCTCGTTCCGCCGCTTGTTCTCGGGCTCGTCATCCAGTCCAGGCTGAAGCGGACCTTTGCGAAGTACTCCAACGTCCAGCTCGCGAGCGGGCTGCCGGGCGCTCAGGTCGCGCGTCAGATTCTCGATAGCAACGGGCTCACGGAGGTGCCGGTCGAGGTTGCCTCGGGCGGCCCGCTATCCGACAACTACGACCCGCGGAAGAAGGCGCTCTTCCTGTCGGAGCCGGTCTACAAACCTGCGAGTGTGGCAGCAGCGGCGGTGGCCGCACACGAGACGGGTCACGCGCTCCAGGACAAAGCCGGCTACGCGCCGCTCAAGATCCGCTCGGCGATGTACCCGGCGGTGGCGTTCGCCTCGACCGCCTGGATCTGGTTGCTGTTCGCCGGCGCGATCCTCGGCCTGCTCAACCTCGTTGCGCTCGCGCTGATCCTCTACGCAGTCGCCGTCGCCTTCCACATCGTGACGCTCCCGGTCGAGTTCAACGCGTCACGGCGCGCCGGGGCACAACTCCGCGAGCTCGGCCTCGTCGGGCCGACCGAGAGCGAAGGCGTGCAGAAGGTCCTGACCGCCGCCGCGCTGACCTACGTCGCGGGCGCGCTCTCCGCGCTTTCGCTGCTCCTCTACTACGCGCTGATCTTCTTCGGCAACCGGAACTAGTCTCGACGGAACAGCCGTCCGATCGCGGCGCGTGAGTCCGCCATGTCGGCGTTCGGGAACTCCTTCCCCGTCTCACGGCGGAGCAGCGCGACGCCGATCGCCAGGACGATCGCAGCCGCAATCACGGCCCGCCACTGCCGCGTCTGAATGACCGGCCCCCACCAGACGAGCAGAAGGAGGAGCGCGGCGGCCGCGCCGAACGCGATCTCCCACCGGGCGAGGAAGGGCGCGAGCCAGCGACGCGTCGCCGTCCCGCTCCTCGAGGGGCCGACCAGCCAGACGGCTCACGAGCATGACCACTCCGAGAAAGAGAAGCGTGAGGCCGCCGTCCCGGAGTGCGGACGGTGAGGATCTCCCATGCGTTGAGGCAGCAACCTTGACCGACTCCGCCGGGGAGAGCCTGTCGACGATGACCGACCCCGCCACCCGACGCACGACGAGAACGAGCAGACCTCGCGACGATCGAGCTGATGCCGATCAAGCGCAGGATCACGCGGCGGCGCCCACGGGCGAGCCAGAGCGCGATTGCCCACAGCGCGATCGGCACGAGCCAGAGCCAGAGGCCGAGCACCTTGAGCAGCTGGGTCAGGTCCTGGGCCGTCTCCAGCTGGTCGGACTTGCATGATCGTGATCTGGCCGGCGTCCGGCGGCAGACGGTCGTTGATGTTGCCGACGATGGCGATCCGGTCGCCGAATTGGATGATGAGCGGTCGCAGATTCAGAACGACGTTCCCGCCCTGTGTCTCGAGCCCCCGCGTGTCGCCTTCCAGCACGTTGATGAGCGCGCGGTGAGCCTGGGTGACCGAGCGGACCCACAGCTCCTGGATCCGCGGCCGCTCGAGCAGTCGCTTTTGCCACGGGCTCGGCGCCCGATGCGGACGCCGCCCGTGATCGGGCCGGCCAGCCCTTTCAGCTCAGGCGGCAGCCGCTGGTTGATCGCCGCTTGCACATCGACGTTGTTGAAGAGCTCGTCGACGAGGGAGGCGGCGACCTGGTCGCGGATCGCGTCGTCTGCGATCAGCTCGCCTGCGGTGTTCTCGACGGTGCCGGTGTCGAGGGCCTGGTAGCGGATGTAGCCCGCGAGCAGGGCGACGACCGCGAGGAGCGCGCCGATGACGACGAGGACCCGGGCGAGCAGCATGCGCCCCATGGCGGTTGGTTAACGCATCCTCCGAAGCGGCTGTCATCGTCCGATTCGGGTTATTCCTGGCTCGACGCGGCCCAGAGATTGATGTCGCTCTCCGTCGCGTAGCGGTCGATCTCGGCCAGCTCGTCCTCGGCGAAGTCGAGGCGATCGAGCGCCCCCACGTTGGCCTCGAGCTGCTCCACGCTGCTGGCGCCGACGAGCGCCGACGTCACGCGCAGGTCCCGCAGCGCCCAGGCTATGGCCATCTGCGCGAGGGTCTGCCCACGCGCGGCCGCGATCTCGTTCAGCGCGCGGATCTTGTCCCGCGCCTCGTCGGTGATCAGATCCGGCGAGAGGGTGCTGTGCTGGGTCGCCCGCGACCCGGCCGGGATCCCTTCGAGGTACTTGTCGGTCAGCATCCCCTGGGCGAGCGGCGAGAAGACGATGCAGCCCACGCCGATCTCGCCGAGGGTGTCGAGCAGGTCCGGCTCGATCCAGCGGTTCAGCATCGAGTACGAGGGCTGGTGGATCAGGAGCGGCGTTCCGAGCTCGCGCAGGATCGCCGCCGCCTCGGCTGTCTTCTCCGCGGAGTAGGAGGAGATCCCGACGTAAAGCGCTTTGCCCTGCCGTACCGCAGCGTTGAGGGCGCCCATCGTCTCCTCGAGCGGCGTCTGCGGGTCGAAGCGATGCGAGTAGAAGATGTCGACGTAGTCGACACCCATGCGCGCGAGGCTCTGGTCGAGACTCGAGAGCAGGTACTTGCGCGAGCCCCACTCGCCGTAGGGCCCCGGCCACATGTCGTAGCCAGCCTTTGTCGAAAGCACGAGCTCGTCGCGGTACGGCGCCAGGTCGGCCCGGAAGATCTGTCCGAAGTTCTCCTCGGCCGACCCGTACGGCGGGCCGTAGTTGTTCGCCAGATCGTAGTGCGTGATCCCGAGGTCGAAGGCGCGTCTGAGGATCGCCCGGCCCGTCTCCACCGGACGGTCGTGGCCGAAGTTGTGCCACAGCCCGAGCGAGATCGCCGGGAGCAGCACGCCGCTGCGCCCGCTACGCCGGTACTGCATCCGCACGTAGCGCTCCTCGGCGGGCACGTAAGGCATCGCGGCGAGCATAGATCGTCTTACGATCGCGCAATGGCTCGTGTGCAATACGTCGGTCACGGAACGATCCTCGTCGAGCTCGACGGCGTTCGGCTCCTGACCGATCCGCTCCTGCGCAGCCGGGTCGCGCAGATTCGGCGTGCCGTCCCCGTCGACGAAATTGCGAGCTCGACGACCTCGACGCGGTGCTCATCTCCCACGGGCACTACGACCATCTGGACAAGCCGTCGCTGCGCTTGCTTCCCCGTTCGCTCAGGGTCGTGGCGCCGAGCGGGCTCGGCGCCCGGCTTCAGGGCTTCGACGCCGTCGAGGTTGGAGGAGAACGACGAAATCAGACTTCGGCCCGGTGACGGTCAGGGCGACGCACGCCGAGCACGAGGGCGCGCGTCCGCCGTGGACGGGGGCACGGCTCTCGGCTACTCCATCCTCGGGTCGAAGCGGATTTTCTTCGCCGGCGACACCGGCCTCTTCGACGGGATGAGCGGGCTGGTCGACTGATCTGGATCTCGCGCTGATCCCGATCTGGGGCTGGGGGGCGACACTCGGCCGCGGCAAGCACCTAGATCCGCAGCAAGCCGCCGAGGCTGTTCGCCGGCTTCGGCCGCGGATCGCCGTCCCGATCCACTGGGGGACTTATCGTCCGCTGCACCGCTCCGCTCAAGCACGGTTCCTGAGCGAGCCGGCAGCAGGCGTTCGAGCGGGCTGACGGCCGAAGGTCGCGCCGGAGGTGGAGGTACGCGTCCTGCGCACCCGGGGAGTGGCTCGAGCCTCTGATCAGTGCGCCAACGCGGCCTTCAAGGCGACCAGCGCGAGACCGAAGGCGAGGTTGACGGCGACCACGACCAGCGTTCCGCCCCGGCCCATACGCTCGATCCGCGCATACGCAATCCCTGCGGCCGCGAGCGTGCCCAGGCCGATCACGAGCGCGATCCAGATCGCGGTTGTCTCGCGAAGAACGCCGAGCGGCGCCGAGCACGAGCGAACCGACAGGAGCGACGGCGGCGAGCGGAATCGCGAGCTCACGGCGCGCGACGTCGATGAGCTCCTGGCGGTCGAGGCGCCTGCCGCGGGTGATCGTCTCGCCCAAGCGCGTGCGAGTAGACGTGGGCAAGCCAGAGCACGACCACCGTACCGGTGACGATCGCACCGAGGCGCGCCGGGTCGGCCTCGCCTTTTGAGCCCGCGACCAGGGCGCCCATGACAACGATAGTCCCGTAGACCGTCCCGGCGATCTCGCCACGGGGCGCGAACAGCCGCCGCAGAATGCCTTCGTCCGTCACTGGTTCTGCTCGAGGTCTGCCAGTCGCTGCTCGACGCGGGTCAGCATGGCCTCGAGGCGTTCCTGATCCTCCTGCCTCCGCTTCGCCAGAAGCGTCGAGACGATCACGCTCGTCAGCGTGGGAATCAGCGCGATTCCTGTCAGCATGAGCAGCGTGGCGACGAGCCGACCGGACAGCGTGTGGGGCACGACGTCGCCGTAGCCCACAGTCGTCACCGTCTCCATGGCCCACCAGTAGGAGAGCCCGAGGCTTGTGAACGTCTCGCCCTCGACGACGCGCACAGCCCGCCGGCGACCAGAACCAGCACGACGGCAATCACGATGATCGTGGCGATCGCGCGGATAAGCGTCAGACGCTCGGTCCAGAGGGTGACCCGGGTTTCCAGCCTCGTGGACACGAAACGGAGGTTCGCCCTTTTTGCGCTCGACCCTTGTCCGGAGCGCAGCGTAGACTCGCGCGCACCATGCTCCTGAACCCGCTCAGCGAACGCGACTCATTCGGCATCGACGAGGCGGAGGAGGTCGCCAAGGACTGGTGGTTCTTCCTGTTCGGCGGGATCGTCTCGCTGGTCTTCGGCGCGCTGATCCTGAGCGTGGACTGGGGCGTCGACAGCCTCGCTGCCTTCATCGGCGTGCTCTTCATCATCGAGGGCGTCGCCTGGGCGATCACAGACCGCTCGACGGCGGCGTACGCTCGACGAACCTGATCGCCGGCGCACTTGGCATCGGCCGCCGGGATCGCGCTGCTCGTCTGGCCGGGACGCGGCCTCTACACGCTCGCCGTCTTCATCGGGATCTTCGTGGTCGTCAGCGGGGTGATCCACATCGTCGGCGCGATCGCGAACCGCTACACGCCCTACTGGTGGCTCGTGCTGGTCCTCGGCCTGATCGAGGTGCCGATCGGGATCTGGGCGATGCGCCGGCCCGGCCTCACGCTGGCCGTGATCGTCACGCTGGCCGGCGCCTGGGCGATCGTGACCGGAATCTGGCAGATCGTGATCGCATTCGAGATTCGCAGCCTGCCGCGGCGGTTCCGCGGCGTAACTTCCAGCAAGCTAGGACGGCTTCGCGGCATCGAACCTCGGCTCGAAGCGCACTCGCGCTGTGCGCCCACTTGACGGGTCGTCAGCCGCGCGCTCCGCTCGTCGCGTCCGCCATCTTCTCGAGCGCCTGGTCGATCGTGAAGCTCGCCGCCTTCTGGCGCGGCGGGAACTCCTCGAACGTGGCGAGGAACTCGGCCACGAGCGCCTGCGCCGCGAGGATCATGTACGCCTTCGAGACGTACCAGTCCCAGTACGTATTGGACGTCGTGTCGGCCCGCTCGTACGGGTCGGTGCGCAGGTTGAAAAGCTTCGGCAGCCGCAGGGGAACAAACGGCTCCGCCCACAGCTCGAGCGTCCCCTTCGCCCGCTGCTCCATGAAGACGAGCTTCCAGTTGTCGAAGCGCAATGCGACGAGGTCGCCGTCGTCCGAGAAGTAGATGAAGCCCTGCCGCGGGCTCCGCTCCTCCTCGCCCGTGAGGTAGGGGAGCAGGTTGTAGCCGTCGATGTGCACCTTGAACGTCTTGCCGGCCGCCTCGTGGCCCTGTTTCAGCTTCTCGACGATGTCCGGCTCCCCCGCCGCCGCGAGGAAGGTCGGCAGCCAGTCGTGGTGCTGCACGATCTCGTTCGAAACGACGCCGGCCGGGATCTTGCCGGGCCAGCGCACCATCAGCGGCACGCGGAATGCCCCTTCCCAGTTCGTGTTCTTCTCACTGCGGAACGGCGTCATGGCGCCGTCGGGCCACGTGTTCATGTGCGGCCCGTTGTCGGTGCCGTACATCACGATCGTGTCTTCCGCGATCCCGAGCTCGTCGAGCAGGTCGAGAAGCTGGCCGACGTTCCGATCGTGGTCGAGCATCGTGTCGTGGTACGGCGACTGCCAGCGGCCGGCCTTCCCCAGGCTCCTCCGCTTGGTGTGCGTGCGGAGGTGCATGTGCGTTGTGTTCACCCAGCAGAAGAAGGGCCTGCGCCGGTTGTGCTGGCGCTGGATGAAGTCGGAGGCGGCCTCGACGAACTCGTCGTCGCACGTCTCCATCCGCTTGCGCGTCAGCGGCCCGGTGTCCTGGATCCGCTGCTTGCCGACGCGGCCCCAGCGCGGGTGCTCCTTCGGATCGTCCTTGTTCGCCGCCCGGCAACGCAGCACTCCGCGCGGGCCGAAGCGGTCGTGGAACTGCTCGAAGCCGTGCTTGCTCGGATAGTCGGGGTCCTCCGGGTCCTCCTCCGCGTTCAGGTGGTAGAGGTTCCCGAAGAACTCGTCGAACCCGTGCACCGTCGGCAGGAACTCGTTCTTGTCGCCGAGGTGGTTCTTGCCGAACTGCCCCGTCGAGTAGCCGTGGTTCTTCAGGAGCTCGGCGATGGTCGGGTCCTCGGCCCGCAGACCGACGGGCGCTGCGGGGAGGCCCACCTTGCTCAGGCCCGTGCGGAAGACGCTCTGCCCGGTGATGAACGAGGAGCGCCCGGCCGTGCAGCTCTGTTCGCCGTAGGCGTCGGTGAAGCGCATTCCCTCGTTCGCGATGCGGTCGATGTTCGGCGTTCGGTAGCCCATCAGCCCGTCGCTGTAGCAGCTCAGGTTCGTGATGCCGATGTCGTCGCCCCAGATGACGAGGATGTTCGGCTTGTCGGCCATCAGCTTCCTCCGTTTCCGCTCGTGGACTGGCGCACGATGCAGCGGAAGCCGAGGTGCGCCATGGACGTGTCGATCATCTGCGGCTGCCGCGCGGCGGGCCGGTAGCGCAAGCAGTAGTTGGGCGCGCACAGGTGCGAGCCGCCCTTGATCACGCGCCGCGGGATGTGCTCGCCCGGCTGCCCGAGGTTGTAGCTCCGGTCGGGCGAGGTAACCCGCGGGTTCTGCGGCACGCAGCAGGGGCTCGCGACCTCGTCCGGATGACGGGGCACGTACCAGTCCGTCGTCCACTCCCAAACGTTTCCGGTCATGTCGAAGAGCCCGTAGCCGTTCGCTGGGAAGCTCCCGACGGGAGACG
This sequence comes from uncultured Actinomycetes bacterium, assembly GCA_963842235.1. GTDB lineage: Bacteria > Actinomycetota > Thermoleophilia > Gaiellales > Gaiellaceae > JACDAN01. The sequence continues at coordinate 1,556,189 of CAWJFT010000001.1, forward strand.
TCCCCTCGAAGCCGTCGACCTTGAGGTTCTGCCAGGGGAATTCGCCCTGCCACGAGTTGGCCATCGCCTTGCCGTTCGGGAAGTGGTCGTCGCCCCAGGCGAACACGGCGCCATCGAGGCCTCCCCGAGCCGCGAATTCCCATTCCGCCTCGGTCGGCAGCTCCTTGCCCGCCCACGCCGCGTAGGACTCGGCGTCTTCATAGGCGACCTGGACGACGGGATGGTGGTCGCGTCCGTTGATCGTCGTCCTCGGCCCGCCCGGCTTCTTCCAGTACGTGCCCGGCACGTACTCCCACCAATTGCGGTAGTCGTCGAGGTTCACGGGGCCGCGCGTCCGACGGAAGACGAGCGAGCCCGGGATGAGCAGCTCCGGATCGGCGTCGGGGTACTGCTCGGGGTCGAGCGGGCGCTCCGCGACCGTGAGGTACTTCGTTTCGCGCACAAACCGCCGGAACTCCGCGGCGGTGACAGGATGCTCGTCCATCCAGAACCCGTCCACCGAGACTTCGTGGACGGGCTGCTCCTCTGGGTAGAAGTCCTCCGAGCCCATCCGGAACGTCCCGCCTCGAACCCACCGCATGCCCTCGGCCGGCGGCGAGCCCGGCGGCCCGCTCGAAGCAGTGTGCTTTGCCGTCGCCATCCGAGCGAGACCCTACGCGTTCGGGACGCGGGTGTTCATCCCCCCGTCGGGGTGATCAGCCCGCGTCCTGATCGGAGATCATGGACGGATGGCACGCTCGTGGCGGCGGATTCTCCTCTTGGCGGTCAGCGTCGTCTTCGTCGCCGCGACGTTCTTCTACTTCATCCCGAAGATCGCCGACTACCGCGACGTGTGGGGCGTCCTCGAGGACCTCTCCTGGCCGTGGGTTGCTGCGCTCCTCGCCGCGACGGCCCTCAACGTCCTGACCTTCGCGCCTCCCTGGATGGTCGTCCTTCCCGGTTTGAGGTTCCGCCCGGCGCTCGTCCTGACTCAGGTGTCCACGGCCCTCTCGATCGTCGCCCCGGCGGGCGCGGCGGTGGGGATCGCCGGGTCGTACGGGATCCTCCGGCACTGGGGCTTCCCGCCGCGCCAGATCGGCCGCGCCGTCACGCTCGTCAGCCTCTGGAACCAGTTCGTGAACCTCTCCTTGCCGATCATCGCCGTCTTCCTGCTGACGGCCACAGGCGGAAACTCCGCCCTGCTCGCGACGGCGGCCTTCGTCGGAGTCGCGGTGCTCGGCATCGCCGTCGCCTCTCTCGCGCTGGTCTTGGTCAGCGATGGCACGGCGACGGATATCGGCGATGTGACCGCCCGGCTCGTGAACTGGGTGCGCGGGAAGCTCGGGCGAGGGCCCGTGCTGTGGGGTGGAGCGAGCTTCCAGCGCTTTCGGCGGGACGCGATCGATCTGCTTCGCCGCCGCTGGCACCTCCTGACGCTCACGTCCTATGTGGGAACGCTGACCGTCTTCCTCGTGCTGCTGCTCTCGCTTCGCGCCTGCGGCGTGCCCGGCTCGGAGGTTTCGCTGGTAGAGGCCTTCGCCGCGTGGGCGCTCGCCCGGCTGCTCGGCTCCATTCCGATCACGCCAGGCGGGATCGGCGTCGTGGAGCTGGGCCTGACCGGGGCGCTCCTCGGCTTCGGCGGCTCCAACGCCGGAGTGGTCGCCGCCGTCCTCCTCTACCGCTTCCTGACGATCATGCCGACCGTCGCCCTCGGGCTCGTGGCCTCGACGATGGTTCGCCGCCGATGGGTCGCCGCCACATGAGGCTTCCCCAGAAGGGAGAATCATCCTGATCGCATGATGATCCTGCGCTTCACGGCGCGGGAGACTCGATTTCCCCAACCCAGGAGGAACCGTGTTCGTTCTTGGTGCTGATTACCCCTTCCTCGACGTCCTCTGGACGATCCTCATCATCTTCGCGTGGGTGATCTGGTTCTGGATGCTGATCATCGTGATCGGCGATGTGTTTCGCCGCCACGACATCGGCGGGCTCAAGAAGACCATCTGGCTGATCTTCATCATCTTCCTGCCGTTCATCGGCGTCTTCGCCTACCTGATCGCGAACAGCGACGGGATGGCGCAGCGGAACGCGGAGAGAGCCCAGGCGCAGCAAGCCCAGTTCGACGACTACGTCAGGTCGACGGCCGGCGGCGGCGGCGCGGCCGCGGAGATCGAAAGGGCCAAGCAACTGCTCGACAGTGGCGCGATCTCGCAGGAGGAGTTCGACGCCATCAAGGCCAAGGCGCTGGCCCCGGCCTAGACAGCATGCTCACCGGGCCGTCGCGATCCACGCGACGGCCCCGCGAACAACCCAACCGTCTGTTATGGGAGTGCGGTTCCGTCCGCGTTGCACGGCAGCACCACGCGCCGGTTCGCGACCCCCAACTCCTGGTCGATGATGCGCAGCGTTCGCTCCATCGCAACGGGCCGAACGCCGCCGACTCCATTGTGAAATGGGCTATCGAGGAACCGGATCAGCAGCAGCATCGCCACGATCACCGAGACGACCGATCCCATCATCATGGCCTGGGTGATCGCGCCCTCGGCGCTGTCCGCGAAGAAGAGCATGAACACGAAGATGACAACGGCGATGAAGAGCAGGACCACCCACAGCGGCGTCGGGATGACGCCGACGGCCCCGTGGATCCGGTCGATCCGAGCCGCCTCACGCTCAAACCGCTGATCGAGCCACTTGCTGTAGGCGGCCTGCTGACTCGGCGTGCGCGGTTGTACGCCCTGCAGCGTTCGGAACAGCTCGGTTCCCCAGGGGTTGATCACGTCTCCTTGATTGCCGGCTTCCGCCCGCGGCCACTCCGTATGGACGACGGACCGGCCGTAGCAGACCAGCTCGCCGGTGAGCTCGCCGGCGGCCGCGGGCGGAAGCAACTGTGCGGTCTCGACCTGCTGAGCCAGCACGACCGCCTCCGTCTCCGCTCCGGCTCTCGACTGGTCGTAGCTCTCGAAGGCGAGGAAGACGATGAACCCCAGCAGTACGGAGAATCCGGTCGCCAGCACACCGAAGACCCCTGCGGCACGGTCACCGTCGGCGAAATAGCTGCCGTCTGGCGCCTTTCGCCGCACGAGCAGCATCGCGACCACAGCGACAGACGCGGTCACGGCGATGACGAGCGCCGCCCAGACGAGGTTCATCTAGGGGCTTATGCGCTGCTCAACGGTCGCGGCGACGGGGGCTGTGTCCGTCGGCCCCCCGCCTTGCAGCATCCGTCGCCAGCGGACAAGGAGGCCGTGCACGGTCTCCGCTCCGATGATCTCGCCGTCGGGAACGGGAAGCTCTGCGGGATGGAGGATGAACGGCCGTGTCTGCGGTCCTCCAAGCCCGCCATGGAAGGAGATCAGCTCCTCGAACGCGCAGCCCTCGTCCAGGTTGGGGTCGTAGAAGCTCCCGACCATGATGTCCGCTACGTGGGCGAAGCCGTCCGTGCGGAGCAGGTGCCGTGGTGCAGTCGGCGAGAAGTGCTCGAGCGGGTAATCGCCCTCGACCCGGCCGTCCGAGAGGTACTGGGCCCCGTTGGGGCCCAAGACGACCGGCCCCCGTGAGCCAGAGCGCACGAGGATCCAACCGACGTGAGGATGAGAGCGGAGCGCCGGAAGGAGGCGCGGATGACGCTCCTCGATCTCCTCGAGCGTCAGCCGGCGGGGTTCCTCCATCAGGTAGACGAGGCCGAGATTGCCCGGAGCCGAGCACGACGACCTGCTCGCCCGAGACGTCCTTCTTCGAACGCTTCTTCGGTTTCTTGCCGGTCGCCTCGCCGAGTGCATGCCCGACCATCGACTGCTGCTCGTCGCCGCCCGCGATCTCCTGCACAGTTCCGCTCTCGAGCGAACGCTCCACCAGGTCGTCGAGCCCGTAGCCGTTCCGCTGTTTGAACGTCGCGCCCTGCGTCTGACCGTGATCGGACAGGACCACGATCGAATACGGCCGCGGTGCGTAGGGCCGCGCCCGGTCGATCCGCCCGAACTGCTCGTCGAGCTTGCGCAACGCCTCCAGGGTGTCCGCGCGCTCGAGGCCTGAGTGGTGCGCCACCTCGTCGTAGCTGGAGAAGGTGGCGTAGACGGCAGGACGGCCGCGCATCATGTCCGTCAGCACCCCGTAGACGATCAGATCACGGACGATCACGCACATCGCCCCGCGCATGAACGGGTAGATCCCGCCGCGGTGCCCCCGCGGATGCACGTCGCGGCGCTTCGCGCGCATGGCGGCGACCCACTCGAGGATCACCTCCCAACCGAAGAGAACGAGCGCGCGCGTCACGTTGAACCCGTTGGCGAAGAACGCCCGGTAGCCCGGGTTCGCGCGCTTCTCCGCTTCGATCCTGCTGACGGTCAGGATCTGCTCGCTGGCCTCGCCGGAGAGCAGGTTGCCGCGACTCGCCCCACCGTTGATGAGCAAGCCGTTTCCGTTGGCGTGCTGTTCTTCGATGCGAGCGCAGTCATCAGGGGCGGAGCACGTCATCAACGTGCCGGTTTCCTTCTCGACCCAGCGGAACGCGGGAATGTCATCGTTCGACCCGAGCAGGATCCCCGCCTGGCTCGCGCCTGTCTGCGACGAGAGGTCGGTCTCCCACTCCGTGAGCCGATGGGTGTCCTCCGCCAGCCAACGCGCCATGTTCGGCGCGTTGCCGTCGCGCATCGCCCGACGGAGCACGGGGAGTGCTAGGCCGTCGATCTCCAGGAAGATGATCCCGGGCACGTCGGTCCGCTCCGCACCGCCTTGACGGCGGGCGATGCGCTGGACGACTCGCAGCGTGTAGCTGTCGTCGTCATTTGTCCCGAACACGACCTCGAGCACCACGCTCACTGCCGCCACGATCAGCGCGGCCAGGAGGGCCCACCAGAAGGAGTCCACGGTGAACGTGTTGCCGGGGAGCACGTCCGAGGCGAGCTTCAACACGAACGCGTTCAGCGCCAGCACCAGCAGGAAGCCGAGCGCGAGCATGAAGGGAAGCCGGAGCGCCGCGACCACGGGCGGGAGCAAAGCGTTCAGCGCCGCGACCACAGCCGCAACCAATAGCGCCCCCCAGAACCCGTCGACGTGGACCCCGGGGAGGATCCCGGCCGCCACGAAGAGCGCCACAGCCGTCACGAACCACGAGAGCAGGAGCCGCAACGGCCTGAACTTCGGCCGGTCGGGCTGCCACATCACCGCTTGACCGTATTCAGCCATCCGTCGGGCCACCTTTCGCCGCCTTCTTGGCGGCGCGCTGTTCCTTCTGCTCGGCGACCTTCACCTTCGCATCGACATACGACTCCCGGACGAGCAGCTTGCCGCCAGTCCAGCCGAAGGCCCAAACCACGAGGACGACGGCGAACGCGATGTTCCACACCGTGACCGCCAGTTGCTGGCCGAGCGAATAGGCGGTTGCAGTCGCCGTGTCGGTGACGTCGTCGAGCGCAACGGCGTTGACTGCCTGGTTGATCCCGACGCCTCCGGGCGTGGCGGAGACCGTGTTCGCAAGCGAGTTCCCGCCGATCACCGACATGATCGAGTGGAAGGTGACCGGGATGCCGTAGCCCGCCAGGAACACGGCCGTGACCCCGAGCTTCGCGAGCCAGGCGCCGAGCGAGGGCAAGAAGACCTTCAGGAAATAGTCACGGGGACGGGCGAGGATCGCCCCACCGTGCTTTGCCTTGACCCAGAGCCCCTGGAGCTTCCGCCAGAAGATCCTGCCGAGGAGGACGATCAGGAAGGCGCCGCCGCCTAAGACCAGGACCGTGAGGAAGGGATGGTCGTGGGGAATCCCGAGCTGGAGGTTGTACGACCCCGGGACGGACAGGAAGAGATAGAGGTAGACGAGCGTGCCGACGACGGTGAAGAAGATCTTCTGCACGACCATGCCGCCCAACACGCCGGGGAAGTTCGCCCCAGGGATCATCGCCACGAACATCAACAGCATCACGAACGTGCCGATATTGGCCGGCAGGAACCCGTTCAGCGCAACGCCGGCCGAGTAAGCGGCGAGCACCTGGAGATAGGGCGCGGGCGCCCGGGGAAACCCGGCGCGGAGGATGAAGTACCAGGCGAGGGCCGTCAGTGTCGTCTGCGCCGTCTGCAGAGCCCAGCCGGCGAGGAGATACCCGACGGAGATCTCGCTCAGCGCGTCCCAGACGTCGCTGAGCCAGCCGCGCACGTCGACCCCGAGCAGGTTGAGGACGAGGAGGAGGACAGCGACGCCGACGAGCCAGGCGGCGACCTTGATGAGCCGCCGGCGCCGGGATGGGTCATTGAACGGAAGGACGCGCGAGCGCTTCCCGGCGGGTGCCTCAGCTTCGGCCACGCTGACGTCGGCGCTACTCACGGTCTGACACAGATTCGTCCAAGACTCGGACCGCAAGCATCATCCGAACAGTGTGATTCATGCGGTCCGGGTGATGCGCCTCCGTCGGCCGGACGCTTCTCTTGAGTCGACGAAGGAGGAGAGATGACCGACGCGACCACAGAATTCTTCCGCGGGCTCGAAGCGCGGGGCCACGACCCTCGGCTGGAGAAGGTGACGGCGACGCTGCGCTTCGACCTCACGAACGGCAAGCGCACCGCCCGCTGGCTCGTTGCGATCGACAAAGGAGACATCGCCGTCTCGCACAAGAACGTCAAGGCGGACTGCGTCGTGCGCTCGAAGAGCGCCGTCTTCGATGGCATCGCGAGCGGCGAGGTCAACGCTTTCGCAGCCGCGCTGCGCGGGGCGATGGGAATCGAAGGCAACCCGGAGGTGCTGGTGATCTTTCAACGCCTCTTCCCCGAACCACCGCGGAGCCGGTCATGAACGACGATCTCGTCAAGATTCTCGACGGCAACACCTTCGTCGTCAGCGACTCGCGCGGCGACATCGAGGCGTCTCTCACCGACCCGACCGGTCTCTTCTCGTTCGACAACCGCTTTCTGTCGACGTGGATCCTGACCGTGGACGGCGAGAGGCTCAATCCCCTCTCGGTCGACGACCTGCAGTACTTCGAGACGCGGTTCTTCCTCGTGCCAGGCACGGGAACGGTCTATGTCGACGCGAAACTGTCGGTGATCCGGCGGCGCGCTGTCGGCGACGGCTTCCACGAGGAGCTCACGATCTTGAACCACGACGCGAAACCGGTCGATCTCAAGGTGCGGCTCGAGGCCGCCAGCGACTTCGCAGACCTCTTCGAGGTCAAGGATGCGCTCGAGAAGAAGGGGCGCTATTACACACGAGTCGAGAAGGGGCGGCTCGTGCTTGGCTACGAGCGGGAGACATTCGGACGTCAGACTGCGATCTCCGCGTCGGCGCCGGCCAAGATCGACAAACAGGGCCTGACCTTTTCGGTTCACATCGAGCCTCAAGGCGAATGGACGACCGATCTCGACGTCGTGACCGCAGTCGGGGCCGGTGGAACGTACGTCCGGCCCAAGTACGAGCGGGGCGAGCGACGGGCACAGCCGAACATGGGGCGCAGCTTGGAGCGCTGGCTGACGGAAGCGCCGCGCCTCGAAAGCGACTCCGATCCGCTCAAGGTGACCTACCGGCGCAGCCTGGTCGACCTTGCCGCGCTGCGCTTCGCCCCGCCCGTTTCCGGCGGGCGGAGCCTGCCTGCCGCCGGCCTCCCTTGGTTCATGACCATGTTCGGGCGCGACAGCATCTTCACGAGCTTGCAGGCCCTGCCATTCACGCCGGAGCTGGCGGCGACGACGCTCCGCGCGCTCGGGAGCTGGCAGGGAAGCCGGGTCGACGACTTTCGCGACGAGGATCCGGGCCGGATCCTTCACGAGATGCGCTACGGCGAGCTGACGGCGTTCGAGGAGCGCCCCCACTCTCCTTACTACGGCTGCGCCGATGCGACGGCGCTCTACGTGATCCTGCTCGACGAATACGAGCGGTGGACCGGCGACCGGAAGCTCGTGCGTGAGCTCCAGAGCGAGGCGCGCGCTGCGCTGAGGTGGATCGACGAGTACGCCGACCTGCTCGGAACCGGCTACGTCTGGTACCAACGCCGCAACGAGGAGACGGGCCTGGAGAACCAGTGCTGGAAGGACTCCTGGGACTCGATCTCTTACCGCGACGGCCGCCTTCCCGGCTTCCCGCGGGCGACCTGCGAGCTCCAGGGTTACGCGTACGACGCGAAGATGCGCGGCGCCCGCCTGGCACGACTCGTGTGGAAGGATCCCGCCCTCGCCGAAGCCCTGGAACAGCAGGCAGCCGACCTCAAGCGGCGCTTCAACCGTGACTTCTGGGTCAAGGACGGGGAGTACTTCGCTCTGGCGCTCGACACCGAGGGGAATCAGGTCGACTCGCTCACGTCGAACAACGGCCACCTGCTCTGGAGCGGCATCGTCGACAAGTCGAAGGCGAAGGCGGTTGTCCGGCAGCTCATGGGGCCGCGGCTCTTCTCGGGCTGGGGCGTGCGCACGCTCGCCGAGGGCGAGGGACGGTACAACCCGATCGGCTACCACGTGGGAACGGTCTGGCCGTTCGACAACTCGTTCATCGCGTGGGGACTGCGACGCTACGGCTTCAAGGAGGAGGCTGCGCAGATCGCATCCGGCATTCTCGACGCCGCGGAGTTCTTCCAGGGACGTCTGCCCGAGGCGTTCGGCGGCTACGAGCGCGGTGTGACCAAATACCCGGTGCAGTACCCGACGGCGTGCAGTCCACAGGCCTGGTCGACGGGAACACCGCTGCTCCTGCTGCGCACGATGCTCGGCCTCGAACCGCAGGGCGAGTATCTAATCGTGGACCCGGCGCTCCCGGACAGCATCGGGCTTCTGGGGCTGCTCGACATTCCAGGGCGCTGGGGTCGGGTCGACGCATTCGCTCGGGGGCGAGACCTGCTCGAGGCACTGCGCCCGCGCACGGGCAGGCGCGCCCCGGCCTAGCGGGCCCGTAATGTCGGAGGGACTGTCGGCGACCGAGGTCGGCAAGGAGATCGCCGAGCACGCCAAGCACGCCCAACACGAACGGCGGGACCGGCTGCTCTCGATCGCGGAGGCCGTCCTCCTCTCGATCGTGGCTCTCGTGGCCGCCTGGTCGGGATATGCGGCCGCGAAGTGGAGCACGGAGTCACGCCTCCATCTGGCCGAGTCTTCAACGGCGAGGGCCAAGGCCAGCCGCTCCCACCTCGAGGCGATGGAGCTTCGGAACTTCGACTCCTCGACGTTCAATGCGTGGTTCGCCGCCTACACGGTCGGCAACGAGCAGGCGATGGCGATCGCCGAGCGGCGGTTCAGACCTCAGTTTCGAGTCGCCTTCGACGCATGGCGGGCGACCAAGCCCGAGAGCAACCCGAACGCGCTGCCTGGTCCGACCTACATGCCGCAGTACCGGCAGCCCGGGCTCGCCAAGGCAACTGCGCTCGACGAGCACGCTGACGAAGCGTTCCTAGCCGGGTCGAAGGCCGGCGCGACAGCAGACGACTACGTGCGCACGACGGTGGTCCTCGCAGTCGTGCTCTTCCTCGTCGGCATCAGCACCCACTTCCCGCTCCGGGGCGCCCGATACGGGCTGATCGCCCTCGGCGCGGCGCTGCTCGTGATCTCAGTCGTCCTGCTCACGCAACTGGAGCGTCCACCCTGATGGCATGATCATTCGATCCGGGTGATGTTCCCTGGGCCTGAGAACGGTTCGATAGAGACTCGACCGAAAGGAGAGCCCCATGTTCATGCGACGACGACCGCTCGCCCGTGCCGCCATGGTCGGCGGAACGGCGTACGCCGTCGGGAAGCACCGGCAGCGTAGTCAGTACGAGGAACAGGAGCAGGAAGCCCGCCTTGATGACCTCGAGGCGCGCCAGTCGGTTGCCACTCCGGCGGCGCCGTCAGGCGCCATGAGCGAGCAGGCGATCGAGCAGCTCAAGCAGCTGGCACAGCTGAAGGACTCCGGCGTTCTGACGGACGCGGAGTTCGAGGTGCAGAAGCAGAAGATTCTTCAGGGAATGTGAGGTGACGACGATGGCTATCGGCCCCGTACAGATGCTCATAGTCGGCTTCGACGAGCCCAGGTTCAAAGGCGAGGTGCTCGAGGAGCTCAAGCGCCTGAAGGACCAGGACATCATCCGGCTGATCGACCTCGCGGTCGTGAGGAAGGACGACGAGGGCAATATCGAGACGCTGCACACGAGTGACCTGAGCGAAGACGAGGCGATGGAGTTCGGCGCTTACGTGGGGGCACTGATCGGGCTTGGCGCCGCCGGCGAGGAAGGGGCAGAAGCGGGTGCCGTTGCCGGAGCGGAGGCCCTTGCCGACCAACAGGTCTTCGATGACGACCAGGTCTGGTACATCGCTGACGCGATCCCGAACGGGAGCGCCGCCGGCATAGCCCTCATCGAGCACCGCTGGGCGATTCCGCTCCGCGATGCGATCGTGCGGGCAGGAGGGCTTCCGCTCGCCGACGAGTGGATCCACGCGACGGACTTGGTTGCAATCGGCCTAGTCGGAGCGGAGGCGTCGGCCTCAGAGAGCTAGCCACCGAGCGACACAATCTCGTCTACCTGCTCGAGGCCCTCCGGCCGGTGGGTGATCAGGAGCACCGACCGGCCGTCGGCGGCTGAGAGCACGTCGCGGACGAGCGCCTCGGCATTCTCCGGGTCGAGATGCGCCGTCGGCTCGTCGAGGAGGAGCACCGGCGCGCCGGACAGGAGCGCCCGCGCCAGCGTCAGCCGCTGGCGCTGGCCTCCCGAGAGCTGCGCGCCGTCCTCGCCGACCATGGTGTCGAGCCCGTCCGGCAATGCAGCGACCCAGGAAGCGAGCTGAGCGCGGCGGAGCGCGTCCCAAAGCTCGTCGTCGGACGACTCGGGACGGGCGAGTTCGAGATTCGCGCGAATCGTCGAGTTGAAGACGTGCGCGTCCTGGCCCGCGAGCGCGAACATCGCGCGGACGTCCTGCTGGCGATAGTCGCGGAGGTCGCCGCCGTCGATCGTGACGCGACCCTCCTGGGGGTCGAGGAACCGCAAGAGCAGGTTGGTGACCGTCGTCTTCCCGGCTCCACTCGGGCCGACGAGCGCGAGGCGCTTGCCCGGCTCCAGCCGCAGATCGAGGCCGCTGAGCGCCGGTTCCTCGCTGGACGCGTAGCGTGCGGTGACGCCCTCCAGCGCGACGACTGCCGGGCGCGTTGGAGCAGCGAGCGGCACATCGGGATCGCGAACCGCAGGCTCGCGGTCAGTGAGCTCCAACACGCGCCGACCGGAGGCCAGCGTCCCCGAGAGCTCGCGCGCCGCGGCCGGTAGCGGGGCAACCGCGTCGAACGAGGCGAGCGCGAGGAGGGCGAGCGTCGCCACGAGGACACGGTCGAGCGCATCCGAGTCATGGGCCGCCACCGCGACGGCGAGGACACCCACGACGGTCAGGCCGGCGACCAGGATCGAGAGCGCTTCCGCCACGCCTGCGGCGAGCGCGTCGCGGCGGTCCAGGCGGACGAGCTCTCGGTCGAGCCGTGCGGACGCGTTCCAGCGTCTCCTCTTCTCGTCCGTAGGCGACGAGCTCCGGCGCGCCGCGGAGGAGCTCGACGAGGTCTGCGGTCAGCTCGGCGCGTGCGCCTGCCTGTCGGCGGCCAACGGCGCGATTGAGCAGAGCGGCGACGAGAGGAACGAGCACGCCGCCGAGGAGGAGCCCGACGGCGAGGATCGCGGCCGCCGGAGGGCAGGACGGCGGCGGCGACTCCGACGCAGGCCGCGCCGACAACCAGCGCGACGAGCGGCGGTCCGAGGCCGCGGACGTAGAGGCTCTGGAGCGCGTCGACGTCGCCGACCATCCGCCCGAGCAGCTCGCCCGGAGCGGTACTCCTCCAGCTGCGCCGGCGCAAGCGGCTCGATGCGCTCGTAGAAACGAGACCGGATCCGGCCGAGCGCGCGAAGCGCGGCATCGTGTGAGACCAGGCGTTCGAGATACCGCGCCAGCGGCCTCGCGATCCCGAAGAAACGGACGGCGACGATCGTCACGGTCAGCGCGAGGATCGGCGGCTGCTCGGCTGCGCGCGAGATCAGATACCCGGCCGTCGTCATGAGCGCGACGCCGAAACCGACCGCGAGGCTGCCCAGGAGGATCGAGAGAGCCATCGGGCCCGAAGGCGGCTGAGCGAGCGGCCCGAGACGGCGCAGCGTCTGTGTCACGCCGCCTCCGCCGCGATCTCGACGATCCGCCCCGACTCGAGCCGCACGATTCGGTCGGCCAGGACGGCGAGCTCGGGACGATGGACGGCCAGGAGGACGGTGCGTCCCGTCTCGCAGCCGGTCAATGGCGTCGGCGACGAGCTCGGCGCTCTCGGATCGAGGTTCGCGGTCGGCTCGTCGAGGATCACGAAGGGGTGCGTCGCGGAGAAAGGCGCGAGCGAGAGCGATGCGCTGGAGCTCGCCCGCTGAGAGTGGCCGGCCGCCGTCGCCGACGACGCGTCTCGTAACCGCGCGGGCAGGTCGCGGATGAAGGCGTCCGCGCCGGCAAGCGCTGCAGCCGCCCGAACGCGCTCTGTCGGCTGCCGTCTGGATCGCCAAGACGGATGTTGTCGGCCACCGTGCCGCGGAAGAGCGTCGGCCGCTGGGGCACCCAGGCGACCTGCGCCCGCCACGCGCCCGAGTCGCAGCCGCCAGGTCGACCGATCCCACAGTCACGCGGCCGTGCGTCGGTTCGAGGAGCCGGAGCAGCAGCGCGGCGATCGTGCTCTTGCCCGCTCCGCTCGGCCCGACGAGCGCGACCGTCTCGCCGGGAGCGAGCTCCAGGATCGACCCGTCGAAGCACGCGGCCCGGCCTGGCGGGGTAGGAGAACGAAACGCCCTCGAGCCGCACAGGCAGGTCCCGCAGGCTCGGCGGCGCAGCCGACGCCGGACCGCGTCGCCGGCGGGGCGTCGATCAGGTCGAGGAGCCGTTCGGCCGCCGCCCGGCCGTCGGCGCTCGAGTGGTATTGGGCGGCAAGGTTTCGCAGCGGGTAGGTAGAGCTCAGGCGCGAGGACGAGCACCGTCAAGCCCGGCTCGAGCGCGAGGTTTCCGTCGACGAGCCGGACGCCCACTGTCACGGCAACCAGGGCGATCCCGAGCGTGGCGGCAAGCTCGAGCACGGCTCCGGAGAGGAAACGCGATGCGCAACGTCTCCATCGTCGTGCGGCGGTAGCGGTCGCTGATCATCGGCGATCCGCTCGACCTGCGCCTGACCGCGGTTGAACGCTCGCAATGTGGGCAGCCCGCGGACGACGTCGAGGAAGTGCGTCGCGAGGAGCGTCAGCGCCTGCCAGCGCTCGCGCGTCCGCCGCTCCGTATAGCGGCCGATGAGCCACATGAACACCGGGACAAGCGGAAGCGTCAGCAGCATGACCACGGCCGAGACGAGGTCGATTGCCGCAACGAGCACGAGCACGGCCACTGGGACGACCACGGCAAGGACGACCTGCGGCAGGTAGCGCGCGAAGGTCGTCTCGAGCGCAGCCGCGCCGGCAACCGCGGTCGTCGCGACCTCCGCGCTCTCAGCGCCGTCGAGCGCAGCGGGCTGGTCGCGAAGCCGCCGCTCGACGAGCTCGAGCCTGAGCCGCGAGAAGACGTCCGTCGCGGCACGCGTGCCAACGCGTCTCGAATCCCCAGGCCGTGGCTGCCCGGCCGGCGACGACGGCGACGAGCAGGACGAGCGGCACGGTCACCTCGTCGAGGGTCGCTCCTTCGAAACTGCGAGCGGCGACGGTCGCGATCAAGACCGCTTGGGCGAGGACGAGCAGCGCGGCGGCAACTCCGAGAGCGGCATCCGCGGCCAGCATCACCCTCACGGCCCTCGCACGGCGGCCGAGGCGCGGGTCGATCAGCGGCATGGGCCTCTAGGCGCCGGTCTTCCGCGCGGCGAGCTCGACCGGGCTCTCGACTTCGCCACCGCCGAGCCGGGCGCGGAAGACGTAGTACGTCCAGCCCTGGTAGAGCAGGATGAGGGGGGACATGATCAGCGCCACGACGGTCATCACGCTTGAGCGCGTAGTGCGACGAGGAGGCGTTGTCGATCGGTGAGGCTATTGGCGAAGTCGGTGCTAGAGACGATGACACGCGGGTACAGGCTCGTGAAGAGCGTCGCCACGAGTAGGACCGCGCCGGCGGCGGTGATCGCGAACGCCCCGCCGCTGCGCGGCGACAAGGACGAAGACGACGGCGCCGAGCAGCGCGGCGATCGCGAGCAGCGCGGGGAGCAGCGGCGGGAAGACATCCTTGTCGTTGCGGTCGACCGCGACGGCGACAGTCCAGACGAGGTACACGCGCGCCGACGACGGCGGCCGGCGATCGACAAGCCGGCCGGCGGACGTCGGCGGCGCGCCGGTACAACTCGCCGGTCGTGCGCAGCGTCAGGAAGGTCGCGCCGTGGAAGGCGAACAGCAGCACGACCGCGATCCCGGCGAGCAGCGTGTAGGGGTTGAAGAGATCCAGAAGTTGCCGGTCGAAGTCGCCGTTGGAGTCGATCGGGACGCCGTAGAGAAGGTTCGAGAGCGCGACGCCCCAGATCAGGGCCGCGCCGAAGCTGCCAACGGTGTTCGCCCAGGCCCAGAGGCCAGCCAGCGCGGGTTCTCGTCCCGCTCGCGCCACTCGAACGAGAGCACGCGGACGATCAGGAGCACCAGCAGCAGCAGCAGGGCGATGTAGAAGCCGGAGAACATCGTCGCGTACCAGGCCGGGAAGGCCGCGAACATCGCGGCGCCGGCGACCACGAGCCACACCTCGTTGCCGTCCCACACGGGGCCGATCGTGCGGAACATCGTGCTGCGCTCCTGCTCGTTGCGCGGGAGGAACGGCAGCAGCAGCCCGACGCCGAAGTCGAAGCCCTCGAGCACGAAGTAGGCGGCGAAGAAGAAGGCGATCAGGCAGAACCAGAGGTCTTGCAGGTCCATCTCAGTATCCGATCGCGGGCATCGGGGTCTCTCCGGTCTCGTCGCGGTCGAGCTCGGGCGGGTCGAGCTTCGCGTAGCGGCGCATCAGCCAGATGTCGAGCACGAGGAGCAGCAGGTAGAGGCAGACGAACACGGCGAGGCTGAACGCGACCATCGACGAGGAGACCGCCGGCGAGTGCGCATCGGCCGTCTTGAGCAGACCCTGCACGATCCAGGGCTGGCGGCCCATCTCGGTCAGGATCCAGCCGGCGGTCGCGGCGATGAAGGGAAACGCGATCGAGACGATCCCCGTCCAGTGGAACCAACGCGCCCGCTCGAGCTTCTGCTTCCAGTAGAGCCAGGCGCCGACGGCGGCGACCAGGAACATCAGCACCCCCATGTACGCCATCACCCGCATCGACCAGTAGATCACGCGCACGTTCGGCATGTAGTTGCCGGGGCCGTACTGGCTCTGCTCCTGCGCCTGGAGCTGATTGAGGCCCTGCACCTCGCCCTTGAACGAGCCGGTGGCCATGTACGAGAGAACTCGAGGGACCTTGATCGAGAAGCTCGGCGTCTGGTCGCTCTCGGTGAATCCGCCGATCTGGAAGAGCGAGAAACCGCATGGCTGGCAGGTGTTCCACTGTGCCTCGGAGGCGGCGATCTTCATGCTCTGCGCGCTCGTCACGGCCGCGCCGAAGCGGTTGCCGACAACCAGCTGGAGGAGCGTGACCGGCACCGCCACGATCAGCGCCAGCTTCGCCGCCTTGCAGGAAGAGGTCGACGTCCTTTCTGCGAAGGAAATGCCAGCAGCAGATCCCCAGCATGACGATCGACCCGAAGATCAGGCCGGCGAGCATCGTGTGCAAGTAGGCGCGGAGCGCGAACCCGTTCGTCAACAGCGCCCAGACGCTCGTGAGGTGCGCCTCTCCGTTCGACGATCTTGTACCCGACCGGGTGTTGCATCCACGAGTTCGCGACCAGGATGAAGAACCCCGACAGCCACGAGCCAAGCACAGCGATCCAGAGCGTCGCCAGGTGCAGCCGCGGCGAGAGGCGGTTCCAGCCGAAGATCCAGAGCCCGAGGAACGTCGCCTCGAGCATGAACGCGGCGAAGCCCTCGATCGCGAGCGGCGCGCCGAAGACGTCGCCCACGAACTTCGAGTAGACCGACCAGTTCATCCCGAACTGGAACTCCTGCACGAGGCCGGTCGCGACGCCGATCGCGAAGTTGATCAGAAGCAGCGTCCCGAAGAAGCGCGTCAGCCGGAGCCACGCCTCGTTCCCGGTGCGGTGCCAGATCGTCTGCATGGTCGCCACGAGCGGCCCCAGCCCGAGCGTCAGCGGCACGAACAGGAAGTGGTAGATCGAGGTAGTCGCGAACTGCGCGCGGGCAAGGTCGACCGCCGTTGACGCGACCACCATCACCGCCCGATCCTTCGTCCGTGGAAACACGATCGCATCGTCCAGAGGGGGTGATTCGCCCTCATTCGACCCGTGCTAGCTTCGCTTCGTGATCTCGACGATCGTCGTCGGATACGACGGTGCCGCGCCCGCAAGCCGCGCCCTCGACCGCGCAATCGAAGAGGCGCGCACGGCGCGAGCTCAGCTCCTCGTGGTCGCGGTTGCCGAAATGCCGCTCAATCCGGAAGGACCACAGAGCTTCGGAACGCTGGACGACACTCCGGCACGGATGATCCCGCTGGTCGAGCCGGCGGAGCTGGAGCCGGTTCTAGCGGAAGCCAAGGAGCGGGTCGACGCTGCGGGCCTCACCGCAGAGTATGTGTGGGCCGCCGGGGAGCCGGCCAGCGCAATCGTCGGCGCTGCGCGCGACCGGGGAGCCGAGCTGATCGTCCTCGGCTCCCACCATCACGGTCTACTGGCTCGGGTCCTGGGCCCGGATGTAGCGACTCAGGTCAAGCGCGACGCCGGCTGCGACGTGATCGTCGCGGACTAGGGCGCGAGGCCTCCCGTGCAGAGATTCACCGTCGAGATCGAGGGCCCGAACTGGGAAGACGTCGCCGAGATCGAATTGCCTCGGCTTCCCAGCGAGGGCGAGACGATCGAAACGAAGTACGGGACCTGTCTCGTCACCAGCGTGGAGGCGTTACAGGACGCTGGGCCGTACGCAGGCAAGATCGTCTGCCGGGCGTCCTAGTTCCGCCGGGCGACGGCACGGCTCATGAGCGTGCGCTGAAGCGCGAGGGTCGCGGAGGCGCCGACGACCAGCATTGCAACGTTCACGCTTAGCACTCCGAGCGCGCCTGTCGCCTTCGCGAGCTCGCCGAGCCCCGCTGCGACGCCGAGGTACGCGGCGGCCGGAATCGTCGTCACCGAGATCGCGACGCCGACACCCGAGCTCGCGCGGGTCTCGAGCGCCAGCATCCCGGCCACGCCGGCGACCAGGGCGACGACGATCGTCTCGTCGTTGACGCTGACGAGGCTCCCCAGAACGCCGGCCTCTTCGAGGTTGAAGCCGGACGGAATCAGATCGAGCTGATTCTGCGCAAACGTGCAGAGTCCCGCCGCGACGCTGGCCGCGGCGAGACCCACGACGAGGGTCGCGAGGGCGCGGCCGGCGAGCCCTGCGCGACGGCCGACCACGCCCAACGGCGGTAGCTGCGATCGGGAGGAGGTCGGGGCTGACCGCCATCGCGCCGACGATGAGGATCTCGTTGCGGTCGATCACTCCGTACGCGCCGACCACGCCGGCCACGATCATGAACGCCAGGTAGCGCGCAAGGGGTCTCGAGTAGAGCCAGGCCATGCCGAGCACGTCCTCCCAGACGAGGCTCGTCTCGACCTGACCGGTGGCCGCCCGACCGACGACGTCGACACGCATCAGCGTGACGCCCGAATCGGGCACGCCTAGCTCTCGCAACCTCTCGAGCAGCCCGTCGACCGATCTCGGCCGGACCGCGGCTGAGACCACCGAATGCCCCGCCCGTGTGGCCACCACGAGCCTCACACGGCTGACGCCTTCGACGTCGTCGAGTAGCTCGGCGACCTTCGTCATCTCCGGCGAGCGCCCGAAGACCTCGAGGCCGATCACTTGAAGTCACCCCGCTCGGATGAGGACACGGACCGGGGACCAGGAGACAATCCCTTCCGATGTCCACGGACGCGGTCCTGTTCGGCCTTGGACTCACGCTCGTCCTCGCCGTGGGCTCGCAGCTGCTTGCGCGACGGCTGAGCCTGCCCGCGATCGTGGTGCTGCTCCCAGCGGGCTTCGTCGCCGGGATCGCGACCGATGACATCCACCCGGACGCGCTCCTCGGGTCGCTGTATCAGCCGTTCGTCTCGCTCGCGGTGGGCGTGATTCTGTTCGAAGCCGGCTTGAGGCTGTCGTTCCGCGAGGTCGCCGCCGACGTCCACAAGGTGGTCGTCCGCCTCCTTGCGTTCGGCGTGCTCGTTACGTGGATTGGCGTCGCGGCGACCGTGTTGCTGCTCTTCGACGACATGGACCGAGGCGTTGCCTTGCTGATCGGCGCGATCCTCGTTGTCTCGGGCCCCACGGTCGTCCTGCCGCTGCTCGCATTCATCCGTCCCGCGCGGGAAGTCCGTTCTCTCCTCAAGTGGGAGGGAACGCTCGTCGATCCGATCGGCGCGCTCCTCGGTGTGCTTGTCTTTCATGGCGTCACCTCCAGGTGGCGACCCGGCCAGTTTCTGCTCAGCCTCGGCGTCGGCGCCCTGGTCGGCGCGGCCGGAGCGGTAGTGCTCCTGCTCCTCCTTCGCGAGCTGCATCGCAACGCGCCCCGGCAGTCCGTGCTCGCAACGCTGATGGTCGTCGTCGCCGCCGTGGTCACCGCAGACCTCCTTCGAGACGATGCAGGCTTCGTGGCCGCGGTCCTGATGGGGATCGTCCTCGGCAACCAGCGCCAGATCGACGTCTCGCTCACGCTCGAGTTCCAGGAGACGCTCGTCCAGCTGCTCGTCGGCGTCCTCTTCGTGCTCATCGCCGCGTCAGTGTCTCCGGACGACATCGGAGCCGTGCTGCCGGAAGCGCTCGTACTCGTGGCCGTGATGGTCCTCCTCCTCAGGCCGGCGGCAGTGGCACTCGCAACGCGAGGCTCGACGTTCACCTCGCACGAGCGGGCGTTCATCGCCTGGATGGCGCCGCGTGGGATCGTGGCCGGGGCCACCGCTTCCGCGTTCGGCCTGCAACTGGAGCAGGACGGCGTCGCCGGTGCGGATTCGGTGCTGCCGATCGTCTTCGTCGTGATCTTCGGCACGGTGCTGCTTTACGGGCTCACAGGCCCGCTCGCAGCGCGGCTGCTTGGGGTGGCCGGTGCGGAACGCGGGCTCGTGCTCGTCGTCAGCGGCCATGCGTGGGCGCGCGAGATCGCCGCAGCGCTCAAGCGCGCTGGAGTAGCGGTGCGCATGTGGGTCGGCCCCGCGGCCGATCGAACAGCCGCCCAGGCGGCCGGCATCGAGGCCGACCGGGGCCGCATGATGGTCGATGCCGTCGACCGGGACGCAGAGCTCGAGGAAGTCACCGACGTCCTCCTCTTGACGCGCAGCGACGACTTCAACGCCGTCACCGCCGCGGAATTGCGCGGCGAGCTCGGTCACGGGCACGTCTTTCGAGTGGCTCCCGATCCAGAGGAGCCAGACCTGCTGCCGCCTTCGAGCGAGGGCGGCATCCTCGGAGGCCCCGCGCTCACATTCGCGGAGCTCAGTGACCGGTTCGCCGCGGGCGCTCGGATCGTCATCCGCACCGCCGAGGGACCGTTTCGCCCGGCGGACGGGTCGACGGAAGTGCCGCTCTTCGCCGTCTCCTCCGACGGACGCCTCAGCATCGCCGCAGATGGGTCTCCACCCGACATGCGGGCGGGCGACACCGTCATCTTCCTGGCGCCCCCTAGGTCTCGACGGTGATGCGGGCGCCACGCTCGTGCGTGAGGCCTGCCCAGGTCCAGTCGACCACGGCCTTGGCTCGATCCTCCCCGGTCGAGAGGAGCGCAAGATGGACGCTCCCCCACGCGAGAAAGGCGATCTCCCCTTTGAGCGTCCGCCCGCGAGGCAGCTGGACGACCGCAGCCCCGCGCCCGATCGTCGCCATCGTGCCCTTGTCGTGGTAGCGGAAGGGCTCGGTCTCCTTGCCCTCGATCAGCCTGGCGATGTTCTTCCCCGCTTGCTCCCCGGACTGAAGAGCGACGGAGCCGAGCTGGGGCAGGATCTCGTGCGTCTTCGAGTCGGTGATCCAGGCGATGTCTCCGATTGCAAATGCCTCTGGATGCTCCGGGATGCTGAGGTCGGGCGCGACGCCGATCCGGTTTCCCTTCTCGAGCTCGAGCCCGAGTGACTCGACGATTGGGTTCGCCTGGAGCCCTGCGCCCCAGACGAGCGTGTGGGCCTGGAGCTCCTTGCCGGACTTGAGCCTGACCCGCGTCGGCTCGACCGATTCGACGATCTCTCCGAGGACGACATCGACGCCGCGCTCCTCCAGCGCGCTCTTCGCATACTCCTGGAGGTTCTCGTGGAACATGCCGAAGAGGGTCGGAGCCGCCTCCACGAGCGTGATGTGAGCGTGCTCCGCGTGCAGGTCCGGATAGTCCTGGGCGAAATTGCTTCGGTAGAGCTCCGACAGCGCGCCCGCGCTTTCGACGCCCGTCGCGCCTCCGCCGACCACCACGACGTTGAGCGCACCGTCGTCAGCCAGGTCTGAGTCCTTATCCGCGGCTTCCCACTTGCGGAGGATGTGCTCCTTGAGGCGGATCGCATCGGCGAGTGTGTACATCGGAAACGCGTGGTCTGGCGCGCCCTCGGCTCCGAAGAAATTCACCTCGGCGCCGAGCGCCAGCACGAGGTAGTCGTACGAGATCGGCTTCATCTCGGCGAACTGCGCCTCGCGCTTCTCCAGGTCGAGCCCCGTCGTCTCGTCGAGGTGCACACGAACGTTCGGCTGGTCGTGGAACAGATCCCGGAGCGGATGCCCGACGGCGGAGCGCTCGAGCAGGTCGGTGGCGACCTGATAGAGCAGCGGCTGAAAGGTGTGGTAGTCGTGCTTGTCGACCACCACGACCTCGGCATCGGCCTTCTTCAGCGCGCGTGCAGCGCCGATTCCGGCAAAGCCACCCCCGAGAATCAGTACTCGCGCGGACATGAGCTAGCGTCCACGCTAGTAAGGCGCTCGTGGGTGGGCATCACCCAGGCGGGATGAAGTCGGCTCGGCCGTCAGTGCGTCAAGACGGGCTGATGCCCCAGGTACTCGTGAACGACGTCCTCGGCTCGAGCCGGATCAGGCCCTCTCCCGTGCGGAAAGCGTTCGCGGGACACGTCATCGGCTCGACCGCGAGGCTTCGGCGATTGACATCGGGAAGTGGATCGCCGGTGAAGAGCTGCAGATAGCCATAAGCCTGGTCGACCCAGAGTTCGAGGCCGGAGCCGGGGTGAAGGCCGCCGAGCGCGACGCGGGCGAGGCCGTCCGCGTCACGCACCAGATCTGTGAACGCGTGATCGAGCCTCGTCGAGCCGATCGGCCTCGGGCGGCGGAAGTCGTACTCGGTGCCCTCGACGGGCACAGGATCGAGCGGGAGTCCGCGCTCGTCAGCGCCCACCACTGTTCCGGCGGGAAGATGGAGGATGACGGAGTCGACGGTCTCCGTCCCGACGGTCAAGTACGGATGAAAGCCGCCGCCGTATGGGCAGGCCGACTCGCCGACGTTGGTGGTTGTCGTTCGCACAGTCAGGCCGTCGATGGCGAGCGCGTACTCGATGCTGAGCTCCAGCGTGAACGGATAGCCCGGTTGCGGGGCGAGCACGTGCTCCATCACCACCCGGTGCCCCTCGCGCTCGGCAACCGTCCAGGGCTCCCAGCGGACGAGGCCGTGGATCGCGTTTCCGTTCTCGGGCTCGTTCAGCTCGAGCTGATGGCGCTCCCCGTCGAACTCGTAGCTCCCGTCCTCCAGCCGGTTCGGCCAGGGGATCAGGACCTGACCCCGACCCGAGGGGCTCCGCTCGCCGGCTGGATAGCCGTCGAGAAGCTCCCGTCCCCGGGCCGTATATGAGCGAATTCCGCCGCCGACCTCGTCCAGCACGGCTCGCTGGTCGAAGGCAATGAGCTCGATCTCATCCTCGGATTGCCCCGTCATGGCCGCCTAGGCTAGACACATGCGTGTCCGTGCGTGAGCTCGTTTCAACCTCATCGGACGATGCTCGCAGTTGGCCCGCGTGCCACCGTGTCACAGCCGTGAGGTCGGACGCCTCTCCCGGAGAACGGTCGACATGACCGAGGACCCTGCTCGCGGCAGCCCGACTGCTGGGACACCCTCGACGGCTCCTCGCCGTTCCACACTCCTACGACGAGACCACTGCGGGCAGACCAGCGCGACCGCGCCTCCTTCTCGGGCGTGTCGCTTGCGCACCTTTCGTGGGTGCTGAACGACTCGCGGGTGGCGTCACGGACGAAGGAACCGAAGCTCGCTGAAGCTCTTAGGATCGATGGCGAACTTCCGTCGGATGCCAACTCGCGATCGGCAACACCCAAGCCCTGAGCTCATGGTCGAAGAATTGAGGACGGTTCAGTGATGAAACCCGCTCCCTCACTACCGCCTGGGGCTTCTCCCGATCCGGTAGAGCTCCTCAGGAGTCGCAGCTACTTGGCACTCCTGGTATTCGGCGCCATCATCGGTGTGCCGGTAGCGACGGCTGCGTACTTCTTCCTCAAGGGGGTGGACGAGTCTCAGCACTACCTCTTCGAGACGCTGCCCGGGGAGCTGGGGTTCGACGGGGAACCGATGTGGTGGCCGCTGCCACTGCTTGTCCTGAGCGGATTGATCGTGGCAATCCCTCGTCCAGCAACCTGTCCGGGAAGGCGGTCATGCGACTCCGACTCGGACGTCAAGGCATCCGGGCCGGTTCCTCCGATCGAGCTCCCGGGCATCGTCATCGCGGCCTTCGCCACGCTCCGCCTCGGCGCTGGCCTCGGGCCCGAGGCCCCGCTGATCGCCACGGCAGCGGCCTCGGCGGCTGGCGGTGCACCTGTCAAGCGAGACGCCCCCGCTCAGGCGGGCATGGTGATCTGTGCCGCGGGGAGTTTCGCGGCCATCAGCACGCTGTTGGGATCGCCCATCGTCGGAGCGTTTCTCATGATGGAAGTGTCCGGACTCGGCGGCCCCATGCTGGGAGTCGTGCTGGTCCCGGGTCTGCTCGCCGCGGGCGTCGGCTCGCTCATCTTCGTCGGGCTGGCCGCCTGGACCGGTTTCTGGCACGTTTTCGCTCGCCGTCCCCGACATTCTGCCCGTCGGCACGCCCGACGGCGCCAAGTTCCTCTGGGCGCTCGGAATCGGCGTCGCCGCCGCCGCACTGGGTACTGCGATCCGCACATTGGCCCTCCTTCTCAGGCCCATCGTCGAACTCCGGAGCGTGCTCCTCACACCGGTCGTCGGCCTAGCGGTCGGGGGGCTGGCGATCGCCTTCGCCGAGGGATCGGCCAGGAGCTCCTCGGAAGTGCTCTTCTCCGGCCAGGACGCACTCCCGTCGCTCTCGCGAATGCCGAAACCTGGACAGCGGGGCCTCGCGCTGCTCATCGTGTGCATGGGCCTCGCCTACAGCGCCTGCTTGAAGCAGCTTCCGAGGTGGCCCCTCTTCTCCGCCCTGTTCCTCGGGCATCGGGCGGCATCGCCCTGTCGCACCTTCCCGGGTTGCCGATGATGCGGGAGCCGGGATGGTATCGGGGCACGGCCGACCTGCAGCGCGACCTGGGCGGCGCGATCATGCAGTCGATCTTCGGCGCGCTCCTGACCGCGGGCTACGCCGCCGCGGCCGGCGCCGCCGTCGCCGCCTCGGGGAAGAACGTCAACAGCAGCGTCCAGGCCGAGCTGACGAAGTCGTTCTCCAGCGCCCTCCGACACCGCGTCGCGGTATCCGACGTCGGTTCAGGACAACATCATCGCTTCAGCGAAGACTGCCTTCCTCCAAGGCGACCAGTGGGCCTACCTCGCCGGGATCGTCGCCGTGCTGCTCGGGGCAACGCTCGTCTTCTTCATGTTCCCGAAGCGCGAGGAGGAAAAGCGGCTGCTCGCCCACTACTACGCAGTTGACGCGGGAGAGGCTCCACCGCCCGCTGCAGGACCCAGGCCGCAGCCCGCGCGGACTTCCCCGACATCGAGCGAATAGACTTTTGCGTCGCCGCGGTGGTGCTGCGCAGGCCTTTCTCTCTTTAAGCGCGCAGCTGAGACCTTCGATGCCCGCTCAGGCTCAAGTCCGATCAGACAACGGAGCGCGCCCATGCGCATCCTCCAAACGGGGTGAAATCGTCAGGCAGCTCTGGGCTGCGCCCGCCCCCGTCGGATCGTCGACAGGACGGGATCGCCGGTCAATCGGATAGCAATTCTCTGACGCTCGGACTTACTTCATCCGCTCCAGCAGGTGGTCGCCGACCCGGAGCGAATTCGCCATCGCGGTCAAGGCCGGGTTCACAGCTCCGATGCTCGGGAAGATGCTGGTGTCGACGACGTAGAGGTTGTCGAGCTCGTGGGCCTTGCAGTCCCGGTCCAAGACCGACTGAGCCGGGTCGGTGCCAAACCGGCAGGTGCCGGCCTGGTGCGCGACGCCAGCAATTGGAATGTCGGTCTGCAGGTAGGCGAAGCGGCGAATGAGGTGGCCGGGGTTCATGTCCAGCTTCGGCAGCAGCGACTTGAGCTGCTCGTAGAGCCGCTTCTTCGCTTCGGCGTTCGTCTCTGAATAGGCCAGCGTGACGTTGCCGTCGTCGGGGTCGAGAGTGACGCGGTTCTCCGGGCGTGGCAGATCCTCGGTGGAGAGCCAGAAGTCGATCGCGTGACGCGCCACGCGATCGAGCGTCCACTCGGGCGCCAGCTTCGTCTCCAGCGGCTTCTCGCCGCGGAACATCTGCGCCTGCGACTTCCCGACCATCTGGATGCTCCCGAGGGGGAACTCGAAGTCGTCCTTCCCGAGGTAGAAGTCGTTGAGACCGAGGGTCTTCTGGAAGACGGTCGGGTTCTCCTCACGCGAGAGCGCGAGCACCGCAATGCTGTCGTGGAACATGTAGTTGCGCCCGACCTGGTCCGACCCGTTGGCGAGGCCGTTCGGGTGCTTGTCCGTCGCCGATTGGAGCAGCAGCTTCGCCGTGTTGGCGGCGCCGCAGGCCACGACGACGACGTCTCCGGCGTAGCGCTCGGTCCCGCCGTCACGCTCGACGACAACCTCCGTGACCGAGGTCCCCGGCTCGTCGGTCTCGAGCTTCGTTACCTTCGCGTTCGTCAGCAGCGTGACGTTCGGATGCTCGAGCGCGGGCCGAACGCCGAGGACTTCGGCGTCGGACTTCGCGTGGACGAGACAAGGGAAGCCGTCGCAGGTCGGGCAACGGACGCAGATGCTGTACGGCATGTTGGTCTCGTTGAGCCTGATCCCGCACGGCGCGTGGAAGGGGTGATACCCGGCTGCGGCGAGATCGTCCGAGAGCTGCTGGATCCGTGGCTCGTGTGATACGGCCGGGAAGGGGTACGGCGCGCTCGCCGGCGGCTCGGTGGGGTCCTCGCCCCGCGCCCCGTGCACCTCGTAGAGCTGCTCCGCCTTTGTGTAGTAGGGCTCGAGCTCCTCGTACTCGATCGGCCACGCCGGCGAGATGCCGTCGTGGTGTTGGAGCTCACCGAAGTCCTCCTTGCGGAGGCGGTAGAGCGCCGCGCCGTAGAGCTTCGTCGCCCCGCCGACGAAGTAGTGGATCTGCGGCTGGAACGGCTTGCCCTTGTCGTCGTACCAGGTGTCCTCCGAGATGTAGCGGTTGTCGACGAAGACATCGGCGGCATCCCAGTTCTGCGGCTCTCGGGGAAGCCAATCGCCGCGCTCGAGCAGGAGGATGCTCTTGCCCGAAGGTGCGAGATGACGAGCGAGGGTGCCGCCGCCCGCACCCGTGCCGATGATGATCACGTCATAAGCGTCCATCGTCAGTACTCCTCCAACATCTCGACGACGACGATTCGAGCGGCCGCCTCCAATAGCGCCAGGTGGGAGAACGCCTGCGGGAAGTTCCCGAGGTGCCGCCCCGTCGCGGCGTCGAACTCCTCGGCGTAGAGACCGAGGGGCGAGGCAATTCGCAGCAGGCGCTCCATCAGGTCGCGGGCCCGCTGTAGGTCGCCGACGATCGCCAGGCCAGAGACCAGCCAGAAGGAGCAGATCAGGAAGGTGCCCTCCTTGCCCGAGAGTCCGTCGTCCGTCTCGCCCGTGCGGTAGCGCAGGACGAAGCCGTCCTCGGTCAGCTCTTCGGCGATCGCGTTCACGGTCGCCCGAAGGCGCTCGTCGTCGCCAGGCAGGAAGCCGAAGATCGCCGCCAGAAGGGCGGAGGCGTCGAGCGCATCCGTCTCGTAGTGCTGGCGGAGGACGCCTCGGCCGTCGACGCCATGCTCGAGAATGTCCGCACGGATCTCATCCGCCGTCGCCCGCCACGTCTCCTGCAAGCTCGGGTCGCCGCGGATCTCCGCCAGCTGCGCGGCGCGGTCGAGGGCGACCCAACACATGAGCTTCGAGGACACGTAGTGCTGGGGCGCCCCTCGAGCCTCCCAGATGCCCTGGTCCGGCTCGCGCCAGACCTTCGTCGCGCAGTCGGCCTGAGTCTGGACGATCGGCCACAGTCGACGGGGGAGACGCTGGCTGTGACGACTGTGGAGCAGGATCGAGTCCAGCGCCGCACCGAAGACGTCGTTCTGACGCTGGTCGAAGGCCCCGTTACCGACACGCACCGGCCGCGCGCCCGCGTAACCAGTCAGATCGTCGCGGGTCGACTCGGTCAGGTCGCGCCTGCCGTCGATCCCGTACATGATCTGCAGCGAGCCATCTTCGGTTGGCTCCACGTCGGCGACGAACTGCATGAACTCGTCGGCCTCCCAGTCCAGGTTGAGGTAGTGAAGCGCCTGCAGGGTGAAGGTCGTGTCGCGGATCCAGGTGAAGCGGTAGTCCCAGTTGCGCTCGCCGCCGGGTGTCTCCGGGAGCGAGGTCGTCAGCGCTGCCACCGTTGCGCCGGTCGGCATATAGGTCAGGCCCTTGATCGCGAGCGCGGAGCGCAGGATCGAGTCCCGCCACCGATGGTCGGGAATACGGGCCCGGCCGAGCCATGAACGCCAGAAGCGGGTCGTCGCGTCGATCCGCGCTTTCGCCTCGTCGGCGTCCTCCGGCACGACGAGGTCCTTGGCCCACGAGAGCGCGCAGTACGCGCTCTCGCCCGGCTCGAGCACGTGCCGTGCGCGGACACGGTTGGCCTCGATGCCAAGCGGCAGATCGGACGCGAGACGGATCGTTTGTTCCGCACCGGTCGCGTCGGCGGCCCGTCGACCGCCGTCGACCGCGGTCCATTCCGCCGGTGTGCGCCCGTAGTCGAACGCGGGCTCGCAGATGAGCTCGACCTCCACTTCCCCTTCGATGCACTCGACCGTGCGGACGAGCATGTGGTCGCCGTCGTCATCCGCCGGGGGGCGGGTGTGCGGCGTGATCACGTCCTCCCGATCCCAGGGCCCCAGTGTCAGCGCGTCGCGAACGACGACCCAGCCGTTTGGGGTCTTCCACGTCGTTTCGAGGACGTTCGTCCCGGGGATATAGGCCCGGGCGGTCGGGTGACGGATCCCGAACGGCGCGAAGCGGAAGAACCCGGCCTCGCGGTCGAGCAGGCTGCCGAATACGCTCGGCGCGTCGAAGCGTGGAACGCAGAGCCAGTCGATTGCGCCGTCGGGCGCGACGAGCGCGCCGGTGTGGCAGTCGGAGAGGAACGCGTACTCGGCGATCGGAGGAAACGGCGAGGGCGCGGCCGCGCTCTGGACGGCTTGCTCCTCGGTCTTCGCGACGGCCGTCATGCCGTCACCCACGGCCCGTGCCAACGCCCGTGGCCGGCGACGAGCTTGTCCCCTGCCTCAGGCCCCCACGAGCCGGGCGCGTAGGAGTGAACCGGGGGAGGCGCGTCGAGCAGCGGCTGCATGATCCGCCACTGCTCCTCGACTTCGTCCTGGCGGGTGAACCGTGTGCTGTCCCCGACGATGGCCGCGTGCAGCAGTACCTCGTAAGGGGTGGGCCCTTCACCCCCCTCCTCCGCGAACTCCATGTCCAGCTCGATCGCCGACGTTCCGGCGGCATCCGCACGGTGTGCGTTGACGATGAGCCTGATGCCGGTCGACGGGTCGAGCTTGACCACGAGCTGGTTCGGCTCCTCCCCGCCTCGGCGCATGCCGAAGCTCAACTTCGGAGCGTCCTTGAAGACGAGACGAAGCTCGGTCAGGGTGGTGGACAGGCGCTTGCCGGTGCGGATGAAGAACGGCACACCGGCCCAGCGCCAGTTCTCGATCTCGAGCCGTAGCGCGGCGTAGGTCTCGGTGGTCGAATTCGGAGCGACGCCGTCGATTTCGAGGTAGCCCTCGTACTGGCCGCGCACGTAGTGCTCCGGGTCGCCGTCGGCCACGGCGTGAAAGAGACTGGCCTGAGCGTCCTTGATCGCCGACGGGTCTCGCCGGGAAGGCAGCTCCATCGCAGCTGCCGCCACGACCTGCATCAGGTGGTTGACGACGACGTCACGAAGTGCGCCCACAGGATCGTAGAAATGGCCGCGATCCTCGACGCCGAAGCTCTCGGCCATGGTGATCTGCACCGACTCGACGTAGGTCCGGCTCCAGATCGGCTCCAGCATCGAATTTGCGAACCGGATGTGGAGGATCTCCTCGATGCCCATCTTGCCCAGGTAGTGGTCGATGCGATAGAGCTGGGACTCGTCGATGGACTCGTGGATCTCGTCGGCGAGCTCTCTGGCTGATTCCCGGTCGTGGCCGAAAGGCTTTTCAACCACGACTCGACAGCTCTTCGTCAGACCTGCCTCGGCTAAGCCTTTGACGACGGCGCCGAACAGGAAGGGCGGGATCTCGAGATAGAACACGGGTGTCGAAGCTCCACTGATCGCGTCACCGACGCGCTCGTAGGTCGAGGCCTCGGCGAAGTCTCCGCTCACGTACGACAGCCGATCCGCGAAGCGGTCGAAAACCTTCTCGTCGAGTTTCTCCCCCGTCCCCTCGATCGAATCCCGCGCGCGCTCCTTCAGCTGATCGTCGGTCCAGTCGTCGACGGCGACGCCGACGATCGGACAGTCGAGGAGCCCACGGGCCTCGAGGCGGTAGAGCGATCTGAACGTCATCACCTTCGCCAGGTCGCCGGTGATCCCGAAGACGACGAGGACGTCGGCCGGCTGTGGCGTCGTCTCGGGCGCCTTCGACCCCTTCGTTGCGGGAGCCGCGATCGTGCCGCTTGCGCGTGTCATTTTGCACACCTCCTGTGTCGGCGTCCGGACACTAGCCAGGCGCCCGCGGAATCACGTCATCCAGACCGGGTGAATCAGGTCGGCGTCAGGAGCCGAGGTTCTGGATGTCGTCGTGAAGCGTCTTGCAGTCGTCCGAGTTCTTGAACGCGTCGCTGAGCTCCCCGCCAGGGTCCAGGTTGTCCAGCTCGTCGAGCGTCGACTGCACGTCGCCGGCGGCTGTCGAGACAGCGGACGAGACGGTGGAGACGAGCGTCAGTGCACTCTGGCTCGAAGCGGCGGCATCTCTCACCACGTCGAGCTGATGTTCGAGCTGATTCGTGAGGGTTTGGAGCTCGCTCTGCGCCTTGTCGCCGTCCTCGGTCTCGGGCGGTCCGGCGTCCTTCAGGTTCGTGACCAGAAGGTCCGTGGCAGCACCGGCGTCGTCGAGTGCGGTCCGGATGTCGTCCTTGGAGATCGAGAGACCTTCGTCCTTCAGCGTGTTCGTCGTCTCCTCGATTGAAGAAGCCCATGTGTTGAAGCTGGAGCAGACGTCGTTCGCGTAACTCTCGGAGGCGCTCTCGTCGCTGCCGCCGCAGCCGACGAGCAGGAACGCGGTGACGATCGCGAGCGCGAGCGATCCCAAGCCGCCGGCCACCGCGCTGGAGGCGCCGTTCAATGGGCTCACCTCCAGCGTGAGCCCGTCAACGGCGACCACGCGGACGCGAGCGCCAGGGTCGAGCGGTGTCGGCGAGCGCGCTTCCCAGAGTTCGCCGTGCACGCGAATCTGCCCCACGGGCGCGAGCGGAGTCGTGACCTTGCCGGTCGCGCCGACGAGGTTCTCGACGCCCGTTTGCACCTTGCGGCCCCGCACTCGACGGTGCCAGTACCCGACCTCGAGCACGAAGAGACAGGAGGCTCACAATCGCGGCGCCGACGTTCCACGGCGACGGCACGAAGATCAGCAGCAGCAGGGCGAGCACGAGAAACATCGAGCCAGTCGATCATGTTTGCACGAATCATCTGGCGCATCACCCCGTGCGGATGATGTACCCGCGGCGACACGGGCTGAGAGTTAGCAGGCCAGCCGCAACCCAGGAGGCCCGATGCCGGACCAGCCGCAACGAGACGTCCTGCCGATCCCGGACCAGCCGTACGAAGGCACGCTGCCGCTCGACGCGAAAGACCCGGACGCGACGTTTCCGCCGATCGAGCCGCTGCGGCCGCCGTCCGGCGCGCCCAACGTCCTCATCGTCCTGATCGACGACGCCGGCTTTGGTTCCTCAAGCGCGTTCGGCGGCCCCTGCCAGACGCCGACGGCCGAGCGGCTCGCGGCGGACGGGCTGAAGTTCAACCGCTTTCACACGACGGCGCTCTGCTCGCCGACCCGGGCCGCGCTGCTCAGCGGCCGGAACCATCACTCGGTCGGCATGGGTGGGATCACCGAGATCGCGACGTCGGCGCCCGGCTACAACTCGATTCGCCCTAACACGTGCGCCCCGCTGGCCGAGACGTTGAAGCTGAACGGCTACTCGACCGCGCAGTTCGGCAAGTGCCACGAGGTGCCGGTTTGGGAGACGAGCCCGATGGGGCCCTTCGACTCGTGGCCCTCGGGCGGCGGGGGGTTCGAGTACTTCTACGGCTTCATCGGCGGCGAGACGAACCAGTACTACCCGGCGATCTACGAAGGCACGACTCCGGTCGAGCCGGAGAAGACGCCCGAGGACGGCTACCACTTCACCGAGGACATGACCGACAAGGCGATCAAGTGGATCCGCCAGCAGAAGTCGCTGATGCACGACAAGCCCTTCTTCGTCTATTTCGCCCCTGGCGCGACGCACGCGCCGCACCATGTCCCGGACGAGTGGTCGGCGAAGTACAAGGGCAAGTTCGATCAGGGTTGGGACGCGGTGCGCGAGGAGACGTTCGCGCGTCAGAAGGAGCTCGGGGTGATCCCGGACGACACAGAGCTCACTGCCCGGCACGATCAGATTCCAGCCTGGGATGACATGTCCGACGATCTCAAGCCGGTGCTCGCACGGCAGATGGAGATCTACGCCGGCTTCCTCGAGCACACCGACCACCACGTCGGCCGCCTGATCGACGCGCTCGACGACATTGGTGTCCTCGAGGACACGCTCGTCTACTACATCAACGGCGACAACGGCGCCAGTGCCGAGGGCGACCTCCACGGCTGCTTCAACGAGCTCATCAATCTCAACGGCGCCAATGCCCTGCAGACGACCGAGTTCATGGTGTCGAAGATCGACGAGTTCGGCACGCCGGCCGCCTACAACCACTACGCCGTCGGCTGGGCCCACGCGATGGACACGCCGTACCAGTGGACGAAGCAGGTCGCCTCACATTGGGGCGGCACCCGCAACGGCACCATCGTGCACTGGCCGAAGGGGATCAAGGCCAAGGGCGAGATGCGCTCGCAGTTCCACCACGTGATCGACGTCGCGCCCACGGTGCTCGAAGCCGCAGGCCTCCCTGAGCCGACGTCGGTCCACGGCGTCGAGCAGCGGCCGATCGAGGGAGTGAGCATGCGGTACGCGTTCGACGATGCCGACGCGGCGGAACGGCGGGAAACGCAGTACTTCGAGATGTTCTGCAACCGTGGGATCTACGACCAGGGCTGGACCGCGGTCACCCGCCACTCGATCCCGTGGGACCCTTCCGAGCTCCCACCATTCCAGGACGATGTCTGGGAGCTCTACGACACGAACACCGACTGGAGCCAGGCGCGCGATCTCGCTGCGGAGATGCCCGACAAGCTCGCCGAGCTGCAAGCGCTCTGGCTCGAGGAAGCCCGCAAGTACAACGTCCTTCCGCTCGACGACCGCCGCGTCGAGCGCTTCAACCCCGACCTGGCCGGACGGCCAGAGCTGATCAAGGGGAGCTCGCAGCTGCTCTTCGGGGGCATGGGTCGCCTGAGCGAGAACGCGACGATCAACGTCAAGAACAAGACGCATTCGATCACCGCCGAGGTGGAAGTGCCGGCCGAAGGCGCCAAGGGAGCGATCATCTCCCAGGGCGGCGCGTACGCCGGCTGGAGCCTCTACGCCCACGAGGGCCGCCCGAAGTACTGCTACAACCTCTTCGGGGTCCAGCTCTTTCCTGTCGAAGGCGACTCGCCGATCCCCGAGGGAACGCACCAGGTGCGGATGGAGTTCGCGTACGACGGAGGCGGGCTCGGGAAAGGCGGTACCGTCACGCTCTACGTCGACGGCGAGCAGGTCGGCCAGGGCCGGGTCGAAGGCACGGTGCCGATGATCTTCTCGGCCGACGAGACTTGCGATGTCGGCTCCGACACGGCGTCGCCCGTCTCCGACGACTACACCTCCGAGGACAGCCGCTTCACCGGAACTGTGAACTGGGTGCAGATCGACATCGACAAGGCGGCGGAGGACGTCGACCACCTCATCTCGCCCGACGAGCGGCTCAAGATCGCGATGGCGCGGCAGTAACAGCTAGCCGAAGACGCGGACGCGGATGTCTCCGCCCGCGGCCGCGAAGTCTCCGAGCTCGTAGAGGAAGTCCATCGTCTCGAGATCGGGCCGAACCTCGCACGAGGCGCTGAAGCCGCTCGAGCGAATCGCCATCACGAGCTCGAGCAGACGATGAATGAGGTCGTCCGCCGCCTCCTGTAGCGTCGGCCCTTCGCCGCGCACGAACTGACCAAGCTGCAGCCGCACACATCCTGCTGTCTCCGTGACAGACAACGAAGGCATCGTTCTTGACATCGTAGGGGCGAGCTGATGGGCCAGGCGATCGGTGAGATCCTGCCCCTCGCGGTCGGCGTCGCGCTCAGCCCCATCCCGATCATCGCGATCATCCTCATGCTCGGAACGCCGCGCGCCCGTTCGAACGGTCCGGCGTTCGCACTCGGCTGGCTGCTGGGGCTGACGATCGCGGGCGGCGCGATGCTCGCGATCTCAAGCGGGCGGGCACAGGAGGACGGCAGCGGCCCGGCGACGTGGGTGAGCGTCCTCAAGCTCGTCGTCGGCGTGCTGTTTCTCCTGCTCGCCGGCGCGCACCTGGCACGGCCGGCCTCGTGCCGGTCAGGAAGCTGCGATGCCCAGGTGGATGCGGGCGATCGACCGGTTCACCGCCGTGAGGTCGCTCGTCTTCGGCGTCGTGCTCTCCGCGGTCAACCCCAAGAACCTCGCGCTGACGATTGCTGCGGCGGCGGCGATCGCTCAGACCGGCATCTCAACGGGCGAGGAGATCGGAGCCCTCGCCGTCTTCATCGCGATCGCCTCACTGACCATCCTCGCACCGGTCGTCCTGTACCTCGCGCTCGGTGCGAGGGCGACGGCGATCCTCGAGGACGTGAAGGGCTGGATGGCCGCGCACAACGCGGCGATCATGACCGTGCTGCTGCTCGTGCTCGGAGTGAAGCTGATCGGCGACGCGATCGCCGGCTTCAGCTCGTGATGCTCCTCGCTAGGTAGGCGACTCCTTCGCGGCCGCGTTAGCCGCTCCGGGCTGCGTCGTCGGGATGCTCTGCGCCAGGAACAGGGCGAGGATCGCGAGCACCGCGAGGATCGCGAGGGCGGAGCGCAGGCCAGCAAGGCGAGCGTCGGCATACGCCTCGAGTGCCGCGTCAGTGGTCGCCGAGGCTGCACCCGCTTCGTCGAGGGCGGCCTCGAGGTCGGCGTCCGAGACGAACGGCACGCCGCCCGCGAGCTCGACTTGCGCCTGCTCCTTCGCCCTCGCAGGGATCGCTTGGCTCTGCTGCACGTTTGTCAGGAACGACGACGTCAGCGTCGCGATCAGCAGCGAACCGGCCAGCGCCGTGCCCAGCGAGGCGCCGAGGTTCGTCATCGTGTTCTGGAGGCCGCCGACCTCCGGGCTCTCGTCGTCCGGTACCGCCGAGACCGTCACGGCCCCGAGTTGCGAGGCGAGCGCGCCGATGCCGAATCCCACCAAGAGCATCGGCACGAAGACGATCTCCGCGCCGGCATCCGCGTCGATTGCGCCGAGCAGCACCACCGTCCCTGCGAGGAGCGACAGTAGGCCGGCTCGGACCACGAGGCGCGGAGAGAGATTCGGGAACAGCTTCGGGATGCCGATCGCCGCCGCCAGCAGCGTCACCGAGAGCGGCAGCAGCCGGACACCGGTCTCGAGCGCGGAGAGGCCAAGCGCGACCGAAAGGAAGAGCGGTACGACGAAGAAGAACCCCGCCTGGACGAGGAACTGGAAGAAGAACATCGTCAGACCGCTCGTCAGCTGCCTGTTGCGGAGCATCGCCGCACGGACGAGCGGCTCCTGTCCGTGCGACTCCCGGCGGGCCTGCCAGCGGAAGAAGACCCAGATCGTGAAGAGCCCGCCCAGGACAAGCCAGACCGTCGGCGACAGCCCGGCCCACGACGGGCCGCCGACCTTGGGCTGGATCCAACCCCACTCGCTCGAGCGGAGGACGCCGAAGACGAGGAGCCCCAGGCCGAGCGCCGAGAGCACGGCGCCGACGACGTCGAGTTGCGGGCGCTTCTCGACCGGCGCGTCGGCGACGCGCCGCGTCAGGAGCAGGATGAGCAGAACGAGCACGACCTCGCCGGCGAAGACCCACCGCCAGGAGAAATACGTCGTGCAGAAGCCCCCGATCAGCGGGCCGACGGCGACCGCGACCGCTCCAGCGGCGGCGACGAGGCCGTAGGCGGCCGGGCGGCGCTCCGCCGGGAAGTTCCCGGCGACCAGAGCGACGATCGCCGGCAGGATCAGTGCCGCGCCGACGCCCTCGAGGAACGACCAGCCGAAGAGCAGCACAGGAAGGCTCTGGGCGATCGAGGTTGTGAACGAGCCGCAGCCGTAGATGACACAGCCGATTGCGAAGGCGCGCTTCCGCCCGATGATCGCGCCGATCTTGGCTCCAGTGATCATCAGCGCGGCCATGACGAGCGTGTACGCGGTGATCGCGCCCTGGATGCCGGTCACGGTCGTTCCGACATCCTTGGCGACCGTCGCGATCGAGACGTTCATGACCGAGCTGTCGAGCGTCATGAGGAACTGGCCGGACGCGAGTGTCAGCAGCACGAGCGTGGCGCCGGCCGCCCGTGGCGACGATGCGGCCTCGGTAGCGGTCGTCAAGCCCTCGGTTGCTCCAGCTTGGCGGGAAGGAAGATGGCCGCCACAAGCCCGAGGACCGCAGCTACGGCAAGGGAGCCCATTGCGAGTGCGTACGCACCAAAAGCAAGGCCGGAGACAAGGATCGTGCCGGCGATCGCAGTCCCGAATGTCGAGCCCAGGTTGGACACGCTCCGCGACAGCCCCGAGATCTCTCCCTGCTGCTCCTCGGGGAAGCTGGACTGCACGACGTTGACCGAGGGAGTCAGCATCACTCCCAGGCCCAAGCCGATCAGCAGAAGCCCGGGCACGAAGGCGACGACACTGGACCAGATATCCACCAGCCCGATCAAGAGCACGATGCCCGCCAAGGTGACGACAAAGCCCGCCATGATCAAGGTCTTCTGCGGGCGCTTCCTGGCCAATCGCTCCGCGGCAAGGGACGAAACCAGGATGCCGGCAGTCGCCGCCGTAAAGATGACCCCCGTCTTGATCGGGTTGTACCCACGAACGGTTTGCAGGTAGACGGCGACGGTGAATGACGTTCCCATGAGGATCAGCCACTGGGCGTTCTGGGTCGCAAGGGCGAGATTCGAGGTTCGGTTCTTGAACAGTGCGGTGCTGAGCAGCGGTTCCTTTCCCGCTCGCTCGCGAGAGCGGATGTAGAGGAAAAACACGATCAGTAGGGCGGCTCCGACTGCCAGGAACAGCGCGAAGAGCCGGCCGTTGCTGTCGGCCTGCAGGATGCCCAGCACGACGAAGAACATGCCGGCCGCAGACAGAACCGCTCCGACCACGTCGAACGGACGCGTCGGGTCCGCCGGCAAGGGATCGGTCATTCGGCGGCTGAGCAAGATGATCGCGGCGACGACGAGGGCTTGGAAGATGAAAGCGGCCCGCCAGCTGATTCCCCATGTGATCAGGCCGCCGATCAACGGTCCGGCTGCGGCGCCGATGCCTCCCATCCCGCTGATCACGCCGAACGCCCGGGCACGCGACGTGACATCGTCGAACGCCAGCGTCGCAAGGATGTAGACCGGCGGGATCAGGAGCGCGGTGCCGACCCCTTCGAACACCGAGTTACCCAGGATCAGCACGCCGAGACCGGGGGAAACCGCACTCAGCAGGGCGCCGATTCCATAGAGCGTGAGCCCCCCGATGAAGCACCGCTTGCGGCCCCAGCGGTCTGTCAACTTGCTGCCCGGGATCATCAGAATCGCCATGATCAGCAAGAAGAGGGTGATCGCGAGCTGCACGCCCTGGACGTCTGTGTCCAGGTCCTCGCTGATGTCGTTG
Source organism: uncultured Actinomycetes bacterium (assembly GCA_963842235.1). Classification (GTDB taxonomy): domain Bacteria; phylum Actinomycetota; class Thermoleophilia; order Gaiellales; family Gaiellaceae; genus JACDAN01. The sequence goes on from CAWJFT010000001.1 coordinate 1,592,555, forward strand.
ATCATCACGTTCATGTTCGAGCCCGCGAAGCTGCAGATGAACTGGGCGAGGGCAAGCGGAAGGAGGAACCTCCGGCGGGCAGCGCCCGAAAGCTCCGCAACCGCCGCCATCAGAGCAGGGGCGAGAGCGCGGCGAACGCGGTGGCCTTCGCGCGCTCCTTCATGCCGACAAGCCGCCGGCCTGGAGCCGATGAGACTTCGGCGGGGGCACTGAACCGCTCGTCGAACTGGGACGCGACGGCTTCAGACCAAACCTGGAGGTCGATCTCGAAGAAGCGCTTGAGGCTCCAGGCCTCGAGGTTGCATGTGCCCGCGAGGAGCTCTTCCCCGTCGCGGACGAACGCCTTGGCGTGCAGCATCGTCGGATACTCGAGGATGCGGACACCCGCATCGAGCAAGCTCGCGTGGTGGAAGCGCTGCGCGGCCGCGCAGGCCCAGTTGTTGGCGTTCGCAGGAACGAAGAGCCGGACGCGGACCCCACGGCGAGCAGCTTGCTCGATCCGTCGGATCATCCCCCGGTCGGTGACATAGGGGTTGACGACGTCGAGCGAGTGGCCTGCACGCTCGAGGAGGAGCCCGATCGCGTCGGTAATCGGCCGGTAGCGCCCCGGCGCGTTGTGGAGAACGACCGCCGGAACGGCATCCGGTCCCGCATCGAGCACCGGGAAGAGTCTCTCGATCTCCTCGGACGAGACCACGCCGCCGAGCCACCGAAACCCTGCGAGGAAGACCAGCTGCAGCTGGGCGACTACAGGGCCTTCTGCCCGTAGGAAGAGATCGTGGAAGCGGCCGTCCTGGAAGTGGTCCTCGATGCCGGCTCCACCAACCCAGCCGATGCGGCCGTCGACGATCACGAACTTGCGGTGATCGATGTGGCCCAGGCCGCCCAGGTTCCATCGCGTCGCGCCGTCGTTGCCCAGCGGCCCGAACGCCGCGCGGAGCTTCGTCGCCCGGACGACGCAGATCTCGATGCCCGCTGCCGTGAGTCGGTCGTAGAGCGCGGCTGAGCTCCGCTCGGGATCCGAGCCCTGCTGGTCGACGACCAGGCGGACGCGGACGCCTTCAGCCGCCTTCGCGACCAGCACATCCGCGAAGGCATCTCCGATGACGCCCGGCCGGAACCCGAACTGGTTGATGTGGACGGAGGACGACGCGGACTCGATGTCCTCCAGCATCGGTGGGTAAAAGTTCCGCCCCTCGACGTGGACTTCGATCGACGAAGCCTGACTCTCGTCGAACACCAACGCGAGGTCGGCTCGACCCACAGGACCCGTGACGAGCCGGAGGGCGCGTTCCCGAATTCCGTCGATCGCGCTAGGAGCGGCGAGGTTTGAACGCACGTAGCGCGTCGGTGCCTACGCGACCTCGAGCGCCTCGCTGACGTCGTAGCCGACGGCGAGGCCGAGGTTCGGGGCCGCGGAGACGGCGCGGGCGATGCCGACGAGCGGGAGCACCGCGACCAGGACGCCGACGATCTCGTCGTACGAGGCACCCGCTCGAAGCGCGGCCTCGACGCAGTTCATATACGCGGGCGGCGCAGCGTCCGACGCGACGAGCGCGGCGATCCTGATCAGCGCGTGCGAGCGATCGTCGAGGCCGGCGAGCGTCGGGTTGGCGTGGTCGCCTTGAAGCAGTCCGTCGATGTAGCGGTCATCGCGAACCGCGATCCTGCGCAGCGTGACCTTGTAGTCGTCGTCCACCGTGTCGTCTTACTCATTGGACTCCCTCCGCGAACGCCACGCATCACCCCTAGGGGGTGAAACCCGGGCCCGGTGAGACCGGCATGTCGACGAGCCCGAGCTGCACGGCGCGCTCGATCGCCTCGCTGCGACTGGAGGCGCCGAGCTTCCGATAGACGGAGATCGCCTGGCTCTTGACCGTGTTGCGGGAGACGTAGAGACGCTCGGCGATCTCGCGGAAGGAGAGATGCGTTGTCAAAAGCGGCAGCAAGCGGAGCTCCGCGGCGGTCAGGGTCGAGGCCCAGCCGTCGTCGAGGCTGACGGCGCTCGCCAGCTGGGCGCGCAGCTCTCGTGCCTGTTGCGGGAGCGTGCCGAGGTCTGGCCTGCGCTGAATCACGTCCTCGACCTCGCGAAGGAGCGTCCGCGCGCCATCCGTGTCCGCCAGCGCCAAGTGCCCTCGCGCGAGCTCCAGCCTGGTCTGGACGCCGAACCACGGGATCGCGCGACTCAGGTGCGGGCGCAAGCGCATGGTCGCCACCAGAAGCTCGCGCGCCGTTGCCGCCTGGCCTTTCGCCAGCGCGAGCCTCGCGCTCAGCCGCCACTTGAATCGCAGCCGGCAGATATTCCTCGATCGGCTGGTTCTCGAGGAAGTCTCTGGCCTGCGCGAGCTGGATCTCAGCTCGCGCCAGGTCGTCGCGGGCGAGTGCCAGGAGCGCAAGCTGCGAGTGGGCGACCACGCCTGCGTAGATCCCGCCCGAACCGACCGCTTCCTCTGCGGTCGCGGCCAAGATCTCCTCGGCTCGTTCTTGCTCGCCCTCGAGCAGGGACCCAACCCCGACGAAGAGCAGAGCAGCTGGGCGCCAGAAGCTGGATGGGCTCAGCTCCTCGAGCGCCAGCTCGGCATCCGCGCGCATGGCCGCGACACCCCGCTGGCAAAAGAGGGCCCGCATGAAGCGCCGTCCAGGCCCGCACCGACGAGCTTCCATCCGGCATCGGGGCGTCGGGGTCGGAATGCTCGAGGGCGTAGGCAAAACGCTCGGCGGCTTCCGCACGGCCGCGCAATGCGTAGATCCATGCACCGAAGGCGGCGACCACGGGATAGTGCTCGAGGAGGCCCGGGTCGTCGAACCATCGGAACCACCGTTCCACCGTGACGACGCGCCCGCTACGGAAGAACGGCATCGAGAACGTGCCGATCAGCCGAGCGAGCGTTTCGAGGTCTCCACCTGCCGCGGCGTGCTCGATCGCCGCCTCCGGGAGTCCGTTCTGCTCGCTCCATGAAGCGGCGCTCCGGTGCAGCGCGGCGACCAGCTCCGGCTCGCCGCGCTCGAGCTCGGAGCGGAGCATGTCCCTGAACAGATGGTGGTACCTGTACCACTCCCTGTGGTGGTCTAGCGGGACGACGAAGAAGTTCGCCTCCTCGAGGGCCTGGAGCCTGCGCGCGGAGTCACTCCGGCCGAGCAGCTCGTCGCAGAGCGAACCGCACATCCGGTCGAGTACCGAGGTTCGCACGAGGAACTCGAGGTCCGAGCGTTTGAGCCTGGCGAGATGCTCTGAGCGCAGGTAATCCGCCACGTACCGGTCGTCTCCGTGAAAGGAGTCGATCGCGCCTGGATCTCCCGACTCCTGCACGACGAGGGCCGCAAGGTAAAGACCGGCGGCCCAGCCCTCGGCGCGGTCGTTCAGCTCGTGCGCCTCCGCTTTCGACACCTTTGTGCCGGCCGCAGTCAAGAGCGTCCGGGCCTCCGAGTCCCTCAGAGCGAGCTCGCCGTGCCGGATCTCATGGAGCTTGCCGGCGGCGCGCAGCTGGGCCAACGGCAGGCCGTTTTCGGCACGTCCGGAAAGGACGAGCTGCGAACCGCAGGGAAGGTTCTTGGCGAGCGGCTCGAGAACGTCCAGACAGTCCCGGTCCGTCAACTCGTGAACGTCGTCGAGCACGAGGACAATCGGCTCCGGCATCGACGCCAGGGCCGCCCCGAGGCGCGGAACGCTGGTGGACCACATCGTGTCGCTCGCCGAGGCGGCAGCCCGGAAGACGCCGGGGTCGACCGGATGAATGCCGTCGAGCGCGGCCGCGACGTAGGTCAAAAGCGCGACCGGATCGTTGTCACGGCGTTCCAGCGAGACCCACGCGAAGGGCCGGTCGTCCCGTCCCGCCCACTGCGCGAGCAGCGTCGTCTTGCCGTACCCAGCCGGCGCGATGACGCTCACGACGCGCGCATCCGACGCGCGCCGCAGACGGTTCACGAGCCCCGTCCGCTGAACGAGGCCGGAATGCAGGAAGGGGACCGCGAGCTTCGACTGGAGGATCTCGAAGGCCGCCCAATCTCGTCCGGCTTCCGGCGGTGACTTCAACGGCCGCACGTTTCCGAGCCGGGTTCGCCGGGGGGCGCGCGCCTCTGGATTGCTTCTTCCGCTCATCGCTCCTCCTCGACCCTTTTCAGGCCACGGAGGCCGACCCAAACCTTCCGTGTGTGAGCAGATGCACCCACAGGTTACGTGTCACGACCCAGAAGAGTTCGAGGAAGTGGTGAGCAGGAGAGAACCAGTGAGCATCGTTCACGTCATGTCGAGGACCGTAGCGGCCACGACCATCCGCGCACCTGCAACTCGAGGGTGTCGCCATTGACCATGGATGGTTGGCCACCAGGGACTCCAGCACGTCTCCAGGGTCCATGGGCGCGGCCTTGCTCGGACTGCTCGACGGACCCGCGCGGAGCAAGGCCCCAGCGTGGTGTCAGGAGCGAGAAGGGGCTTAGGCGATGGCTGCCTTGGTGCGATCCTGAACCAAATAAGCCACGATCAAAGCCGCCGGAAAGAAGATCAAGCTAAAAAGGAAGAATCCGAAAAAGCTGTGCCCCTTGCGAGCAGCAACACGGGCCGGCCAGAAGGCGATAGCTATCCAGATGATCAGGAACAAGATCGACCCAAGCCACCAGCCAATTGAAGCAACGAGCATTCCAGACCTCCATCTGTAGGCGTGTCCGCCGTCTAGTTGTTCTCGTGCCGGCCGACGCTCGGTTCTAGCGCCGGCGAGCGACGCGGCGACTTGTGCGCCCCGCGACCCTGCGGGATCCTCAGGACGATCAGCTGAACAGGTCCGATTGCCATGCCACTCCCTTCTGCTGGAACTCTACGAGCGCTGTGCGGGACGCATCAGACTGAGGACTCTATGACCAGCCCGAGTCATCGGCATCGTCCGGAGGGAGTGAAATTCGCACGAGTTCGAGAATGGTCGTTAACGTCGCATGGTCACCTTCCCAGATCTAGAGTTGGCTGATGGCGATCGAGTTCGTCGTGCAGCGGCTCGAGATAGGTGATGTCGTCCTGATTGATCTTCCCCAGCAAGGAGGGGAAGTCGAGGCGACGGTGGTGCGGGAGATTGATCGAACGGACAGGACCGTGCTCGTTTCGTTGCGAGTGGAGGGGCGCGAGGACTTCGTCAAGGAGTGGCCTCTCGGCGAGATGGTCACGGTTGTGCGCGGACCCTGAACGTTCCTTTCGCGTTAGCCATTCTGTTGCCTGAGACTGCGTCCTCCTCGATCAGGGGCCGAGGTCGCGAAGCTCTCGCTGTGGCTTTCCATGCAGCTTGCGGCCGAGGCGCGGCCTTCCCTCGCCGTAGATGACGACGCCGTCGTCACGCGGCCGGTGTAGCGTCACCTCCATGATCCGTCCGCGCTTGCAGCGGCACCGGGGCGCGACGACTCAGGGCGACGGCACCACCCAGGTCGACGCGGGGGAGCTGTCGCGGATGTTCTCGGCGCCGGGCTGGCTCCAGGACCTCGGCCTCCTCGCGTGGTTCCTCGTCGGGCTCGGCCTCGTGCTCGTCGGAGCGATCTGGATCCTCGGCGAGACCTCGACGATCGTCATGCCGGTGGTCACCGGGACGATCGTGGCCGCGGTGGCCGGGCCGGCGGTCACGTGGTTGCAGCGACACGGGCTTCCGCGCCTGGCCGGCGCGGCGCTCGTGCTCCTGGCGCTGCTCGCGCTCGCCGTCGTCGTGTTCCTGCTCGTCGTGCACGGGATCGTCGCTAACGGCGACGAGATCAAGTCGCTCGCGACGCAGGCCGCCGACAAGGTCGAAGGGTGGGCGAACGATGCGGGCGCCGACGGCACGTCGAGCTCGACGGAGAGCGTGAAGAGCGCGGTGCCCAATATCGGCGAGACGCTGCTGAAGGGCGTCGCCAACGGGATCACGGGGCTCACGTCGCTGGCGTTCTTCCTCTCCTTCACGCTCTTCAGCACGTTCTTCCTACTCAAGGACGGGCCGACGATTCGCCGCTTCGTCGACCGCCACTTGGGCGTTCCCGTCTCGGTCGCGAGCGTGGTCACGGGAGACATGCTCAACTCCCTGCGGCGGTACTTCCTCGGCGTCTCGATCGTCGCCGCCTTCAACGCGGTCGTCGTCGGGCTCGCCGCCCTGGTTCTCGGCGTGCCCCTCGCAGGGACGATCGCCGTCGTCACTTTCGTGACTGCGTATGTCCCGTTCATCGGCGCGTTCGTCGCGGGCGCGTTCGCGGTCACCCTCGCGCTCGCCTCGGAGGGAACCGTCGTCGCGATCGCGATGCTCGTCGTCGTGATCCTCGCCAACGGCATGCTGCAGAACGTCGTCCAGCCCGTGGCCTTCGGCGCCACGCTCGATCTCAACCCGCTCGCCGTGTTGATCGTCACCATCGCCGCGGGCAGTCTCTTCGGGATGATCGGGATGGTCTTGGCGGCTCCGATCGCTTCGGCGGCGGTGCATATCAGCCGCGACTTGGCGGTGGCGCGGGCCGCTGCGGCCGCTGAACCGTCCCAGGAGCCCGCGCCGCCTATACCGGACCCCGTCTAGAGGCGGTTCGCGGCGACGTCAACTACTCGAGCAGACGACCTTTCCGTCGTAGCCTTCCGTCCTCGATGACGGCTCCGAGTGAGTCACGAGACAGGTCCCGTACTTCGTCTCGATCAGCTCGCCTTCACTGGGTAGCCGCTGGAGCTCGAGATCCTGGAAGTCAGTCCAGCCCTCCCCCTCAATCGTGATCCTAAAGCGCTGCATCAGGCCGATGATCGCACGACGCCCACGTCAAGCAGCGAGGCAAAGCCGAGGGTGATCGGCCGCCCGTCGGCCAAAGTGGATGAGGTTCTGGAGGCGCGCGCGCCCTATCATCGGTTCCGTAGTCGCCGTGTCTTCGTCTGACGACAACGAGCGCCACTCCCGCCTTGCTTCCACGGCGGGTCGTCTCGCGTTCTATCCCGCGCGCGTCGCTGCCCGCGCCTCACGCGACCAGCTTGCCGAGGCCGCGGACGATGTGCTCATTCCCGAGCTCGTCCGCCTGATCGACCGCGCGTTCGCGACCACGCTGCCGGAGGAGGTCGTCCAGTCGGCCGTTAAGCACAACGTGATCGAGCGCGTGGCTACCGAGCTCGTCAGAAGCGGCGCGCTCGACCGAGCCGTGAAAGACGCGCTCGCGAGCCCGCACACGACCGAGCTCACCAATCAGATCCTGCAAAGCGACCAGATGCGAATGGCGATCAGGGAAGCCGCCGGGAGCCCGGAGGTACGGGCTGCGCTGACTCGGCAGACGGTGGGGTTCGCCGGCGAGCTCGTCGGGGGCATTCGAGCGCGCGCCGTCCGCTGGGACGACAGGCTCGGACGTCGTCGCCCACGTGCTGCGGCGGCGCCTTTTGCGGGCCTCGCCACCCGTGCCCTCGCGTTTGCGTTCGACGCGGCGGTGATCATCCTGATCTTCGCTTCGCTGTCGGCGTTGGTCGCGCTGGCATCGACGCTGGTGGGAACGCTGCGACCCGCGTGGCTGGCCGGGTTGCTCCTCGGCTCCGGCCTCACGCTCATTGCCGGCATCTACTTCGTGACGTTCTGGAGCGGCGCCGGGCAGACGCCGGGAATGCGGCTGCTCCGGCTCAGGCTGTGGGGGCCGGGCGGTGATCCGCCCTCGCTGGGACGCTCGCTCGTCCGCGCAATCGGAACGGCGATCGCGATCATTCCGCTGTTCGCCGGCTACCTGCCGGTGCTCTTCGACGCTCGGCGCCGGGGCTTGCCCGACTTTCTCGCGGGGACCGTCGTCGTCTACGACGACGGGCCCGACGTCACGCCGGACGAACCGCGATCGTCACGCGGCTGACGGCGCAGAGCCGCTCGTCGTCGTCCGTCATCTCCACGTCCCAGACCCAGGTCGTCCGCCCCCGGTGTCGCCGGCGGGCGACCGCGTGAACCGTTCCCTTGCTGATGGGGCGCAGGAAGGTGGAGTGGTTCGACATGCCGAGGCCGACGCTGCCGCGGGGCACGACGCCGATGTTCGTCCCGAGGGACGCGAGCGCTTCCGCGATCGAGGCATAGACGCCGCCGTGTACGAGGCCGAGCGGCTGAGTGACGTGCTTCTCGACGGGAACGCGTGCGCGAACGAGCTCGTCGCCGGCTTCCTCGACCTCGAGGCCGTAGTGACGGTCGAACGGTGACGCCTCCAACTCACTCATCTTGCGGCGAAGTGTGAAGCTTCAGGCGGGATGAATGTCGGGGTTGGTCTTCCCACAACGACGCCCGGCGCGACGGGCGAGCTGCTCCTCGAGTGGGCGCGTCGCGCCGATGACGGCCCGTTCTCTTCCGTCGCCGTCCTCGACCGCCTCGTCTACGACAGCTTCGAGCCGTTTGCGGTGCTGTCGGCTGCTGCTGCGGCCACCGCGGCGAGTGCGGCTGGCGACGATGATCGCGATCGGCCCGTTGCGCTCGACCGCGCTCCTCGCGAAGCAGGCCGCGTCCGTGCACGGCCTCTCTGGGGGACGGTTGACGCTGGGCCTCGCCGTCGGCGCGCGGGTCGAGGACTACGAGGCCGCGGGGGTCGAGCATCGCGGGCGCGGACGGAAGCTCGGGGAGCAGCTGGCGTACATCCGCGGGGCGGTCGACGGGGACCGCGTTGGGCCGGCCCGCGAGGGGATCGAGCTGCTCGCCGGCGGGTTGAGCGGCCCGGCGTTCTCCCGCATGGCCCGCTACACCGACGGCTACGCGCACAACGGCGGGCCGCCTCGGGCCTTCGCCGGCGCGGCGGCGCGGGCCGAGGCCGCCTGGCGAGACCTCGGACGAGAGGGTCGCCCGCGCCTCTGGGGTCAGGGCTACTTCACGCTCTGCGATCCGGAGCGCGGCGAGGCCTATCTGCGTGATTACTACGCCTTCACCGGCGGTTTCGTCGAGCGGATCGTCGCGGAGCAGCTCACGAGCGTCCGAGCGATCAAGGATTTCGTTCGCGGCTATGAGGAGGCCGGCTGCGACGAGCTGGTGCTCTTCTCCACGACGCCGGCGGTCGAGGAGCTCGACCGGCTCGCGGAGGCCGTCGGATGAGGGTGGAGATCGTCGGCGGCGGCCCGGCCGGGCTCTATCTCGGGATCCTGCTCAAGAAGCTCGATCGCTCGGTGGAAGTGCGCGTGCTGGAGCGGAACGCGCCGGATGCGACGTTCGGCTGGGGTGTCGTCTTCAGCGAAGAGACGCTCGGGTCGCTCCGCGACGCCGATCCCGAGACCCACCTCGAGATCACGGACACGTTCGCGCGCTGGGACCGGGTCGACATCCGCTACCAGGATCGCGTCCTCAGCTCCCGGGGCCACTCGTTCTCGGCGATCGCGCGGCGGCGGCTGCTGGAGATCCTCCAGGCCCGGTGCCGCGCGGTCGGCGTCGACCTCGTGTTCGGAGCCGAGGTGGAAGCGATCCCCGAGGCCGATCTCGTCGTGGGGGCCGACGGCGCGAACAGCGCTCGTTCGGCGGCTCGGCGACTTCGGGACGAGGATCGAGCCAGAGGGCTGCAAGTACGTCTGGTTCGGCACCGACCTCGTCTTCGACGCCTTCACGTTCATCTTCAAGGAGTCCGAGCACGGGCTCTACAACGCGCACGCGTATCCCTACGACGAGCACATGAGCACCTTCATCGTCGAGTGCCCCTACGAGACGTGGCTCGGTGCCAGGCACGGGGACCGGTCCGAGCGTGGAAAACCTCGCCTTCTGCGAGCAGCTCTTCGCGCGCGACCTGCGCGGGCGCGAGCTCTTCTCCAACCGCTCGATCTGGCTCGACTTCACGAAGGTGACGAACAGGGTCTGGCACGACGGCCGCTTCGTACTCATCGGGGACGCCGCGCACACAGCGCACTTCTCGATCGGCTCCGGGACGAAGCTGGCGATGGAGGATTCGATCGCGCTCGCCAATGCGCTGGGCCGGCGTGGTTGGGACGTGGAAGCGGCGCTCGTCGACTACGAGCTCGAACGCCGGCCGCTCGTCGAGCGAACGCAGGCGGCGGCGAGCGACAGCGCCGGTTACTTCCGGCGCGTGGGGAGCTACACGCACCTCGAGCCGATCCAGTTCGCGTTCAACCTGCTGACCCGGAGCGGGAGGATCACGCACGCGACTCTCGGGATCCGCGACCCGCAGTTCACGCGGACGCTCGACTCATGGCTCGCCGGCGGCGGGCGGGCCGTCGCGCCGACGCCGATGTTCGCGCCGCTCGAGCTGAAGGGCGTGACCTTTCCCGATCGGTTCAGCCTCGTCCTCAGCGGCCTCGTGGCGGTCATGCCCGGGGGGCGTGTGACTCCCGAGACGCCGTCGATCGACGAGTGGACGCCGCCGCCGGGTCAGGTCGTTCTCCAGCTCGGCCATGCGGGTGCGCGCGGCGCGACCCAGAAGCATTCGACGGGCATCGACCTGCCGCTTGACGACGGCTGGCCGCTGGTCGCCGCCTCCCAGGTTCCCTACGGGCCGTTCAGCGCAGTCCCGGCCGAGCTGGACTCGGCCGGGATGGACAGGATTCGCGACGCTTTCGTCGCGGCGACAAGGCGCGCCGAGGAGCTCGGCGTCGACGTCCTCGAGCTCGACATGGCGCACGGTTACCTGCTGGCGAGCTTCCTCTCGCCGCTCACGAACCCAGGCGAGGACCGGCTGCGCTTCCCGCTCGAGGTTCTCGACGGCGTGCGGGCGGTATGGCCGCGGGCGCTGGCCGTCCGTCTCTCCGTCACCGACTGGCATCCGCGCGGGAACACGGTCGAGGACGGAATCCAGATCGCGCGGACCCTGGCGGAACAGGGCTGCGACCTCGTCCACGTCGAGGCGGGGCAGACGGTCCATGACGACCGGCCCGAGTACCGCCGGGGGTTCCTGACGGCGCTCAGCGACCGCGTTCGGAACGAAGCGCGCGTCCCGACCCTCGTCCGCGGCCACCTGACGACGCCGGACGACGCGAACACCATCGTCGCGTCAGGACGCGCCGACCTCGTTGTGCTCGACCTCCCCGAGACGCAGATCGAGCGCCCCTTGGACACAAGTAACAACTTGTTACTAGCGGAGGTTCGGACCTGAACTTCGGCGACTTGGCTTATCCGGACCTAGAGGGGCGCGAGCGGGCGGTTCACCTGCTTCCGCTCGGGGCGACGGAGCCGCACGGGCCGCACGCGCCGCTCGCAACCGACACGATCATCTCCGTCGGCATCTGTCAGCGCGCGGCGGAGCGGCTGCGCGGCGAGGTCGACGTGCTCGTCCTGCCGGCGGTGCCTTATGGGGTCACCCGCTACGGCGCGGACTTCCCCGGCGCCGTTTCGATCGGCGAGGAGACCTTGCGCTCGCTGGTCACGGAGATCGCCGCGAATTTCGAGCGGATCGTGCTGGTCAACAGCCACCTCGAGCCCGAGCAGGTGTGGACGCTCCGGGCGACGGGGCTGCCCCTGCTCGACATCACTCGCCGCGCCAACGCGGAGCGCCTGACCGAGGAGTTCCAGGCAGGAGCCGGCCACGCCGGCCGCTACGAGACCTCGCTCGTCCTGGCCGAGCGCCCCGAACTCGTCGACCAGGAACGCATGCGCACGCTGGAGGCGAACATGGTCGACATGCCGACTGCGATCCGGTCCGGGCAGAAGAGCTTCGTCGCCATGGGCATGGACCAGGCTTACGCGGGCGCGCCGGCCGAGGCCACGGCCGAAGAGGGCGAGCAGACGTTCGAAGCCCTTGCCGACATGCTCGTCGAGCTGATCCGCGAGGTCGCAGCGTGATCACCCACGACGACCTCCCGCGCGAGCTCAACCTCGCGAGCTGGTTCGTCGATCGCAACGTCGAGGAGGGCCGGGGAGAACGCACGGCGTTGATCGGGCCCGGCGGCCGGACGACCTACGCCGAGCTGGCCGCGCTCGTCAACCGCAGCGGCAACGTGCTCCGCGAGCTCGGCGTCCGCGCGGAGGAGCGAGTGCTGCTCGTCCTCGGCGACTCTGTCGAGTTCGTCGCGCTCTGGTACGGCGCGCAGAAGATCGGCGCGGTCACGGCCGAGGCGTACACGTTCCTCCAGCCCAAGGACTACGCCTACTACCTGGACTACACACGCGCCGGTGTCGTCGTCGTCGACCGGACGACGCTGGAGCCCGTGCGTGAGGCAGCCCGGGACGGCCGCTGGCTCCGGCACATCCTTGTCGTGGGAGAGGACTTCGAGCGGCTCGCGGCGGAGGCTTCGGACGAGCTCGACCCCGCTCCGACGACCAAGGACGACGTGGCGATCTGGAAGTTCACGACTGGAAGCACCGGACAGCCGAAGGCCGCCGTCCATCCGCAGCACAGCGCGGTGCTCTCCTTCGAGTGGTACGCGAAGGGCGTGCTCGGGATCCGGGAAGACGACGTCGTCCTCCCCGTCCCGAAGCTCTTCTTCGGGTACGCCCGAGACCTGGCGGCGCTCTTCCCGTTCGGCGTCGGCGCCGCCGGAATCGTCTTCCCGGAGCGGACGACGCCGGAGCGGATCTTCGAGCTCGTCGCCGAGCACCGGCCGACGATCCTTGTCAACGTGCCGACGATGATGGCCCAAATGGTCGCCGCAGCCGTCCCGCCGGGACACGACGAGTGTCTGACACCCGACCTGAGCTGCCTGCGCGTGTGCACGTCAGCGGGCGAGGCGCTGCCGCGGGAGCTCCACGATCGTTGGCTCGAGACGTTCGGGGTCGAAGTGCTCGACGGGATCGGCTCGTCGGAGGCCTACCACATCTACATCTCCAACCGGCCCGGCCGGGTCAGGCCGGGCAGCACCGGCGAGCTCGTGCCCGGCTACAGCGCGCAGATCGCCGAGAACGGGGAGCTCTGGATCGAAGGCGACACGGCCGCGCTCCTTTACTGGGGCGAGCACGAGAAGACGAAGCAGACGTTCGCCGGCGACACCGTGAAGACGGGCGACCTCTTCGAACGGGACGAAGACGGGTACTTCTGGTACCGCGGCCGCGTCGACGACCTGATCAAGGTCGGCGGCATCTGGGTCGCGCCGGCCGAGATCGAGCACTGCCTGATCTCGCATCCGAACGTGGTCGAGTGCGCCGTCGTCGGCGCGCAGGACAACGGGCTCACGCTGACCCGCGCGTTCGTCGTCGCCCGCGAGCCCGTCGACGAGCGGTCGCTTCAGGACTTCGTCCGCGAGCGGCTCTCGCCGCACAAGGTTCCGCGCGAGGTGCGGTTCGTCGACGACCTCCCCAAGACGCCCTCCGGCAAGCTCGACCGGAAGGCCCTGGCGTGAACCGCGTCGTCGTCGTCACCGGCGGAACGAAAGGGATCGGCAAGGCGGTCGCGGAACGCTTCTCGGCGGCAGGCGATCAGGTCGAGGCGGTCGGCCGCGACGTCCTCGACGTCACGGACGAGGAGGTCGTGACGAGGTTCTTCGACGGGGTCGGCGCCGTAGACGTGCTCGTGAACAACGCCGGCGTCGCCTGGAGCACGCCGCTGGGGCGAACCTCCCTCGAGGACTGGCACGCGCACCTGAACGTCAACGCCACCGGCGCCTTTCTCTGTACCCGTGCCGTCCTCGGCGGCATGATCGAGCGCGGAGGTGGACGGATCGTGACCGTCGCATCGGTCGCCGGGCTCGTCGGCTCGCGCTACACGGGCGCCTACACGGCGTCCAAGCACGCGGCCGTCGGGCTCATGCGCGCGACGGCGGCCGAGGTGGCCGGAACGGGCGTGACCGCGAACGCCGTCTGCCCGATCTGGGTCCGCACCGACATGACCCGCAGGGCGGTGGAACGGATCGTCGAGGCGACGGACCGCGACGCCGAGCAGGCCGAGACGGAGCTCGCGGCGATGGCGCCGCTCGGACGGCTGCTCGAGCCCGAGGAAGTGGCGTTCGCGGTCGAGTTCTTCGCCGCGCCGGAGGCCGCGGCGATCAACGGGCAGACGCTCATCCTCGACGGCGGAGGGGTTCAAGGATGAGCCCGTTTCGCGCCTCGGCCGGCTTCACGGACAGCTGGAAGAACTTCGACTTCACCCTGGACGACGGCGTCGCGACGGTGACCTTCTCGCGCCCCGACAAGCTGAACGCGCTGACCTTCGACGTCTACGCCGACCTCCGCGACCTCCTCGCGGAGCTCCCGCACCGCGGCGACACCCGTGTCCTCGTCCTCACCGGCCAGGGGCGCGGCTTCTGCTCCGGCGGCGACGTCGAGGAGATCATCGGCGAGCTGCAGGGGATGGGCGCCGCCGAGCTGCTCGAGTTCACGCGCATGAGCGGCGCGGTCGTCAAGGCGATGCGCGAGTCGCCGCTTCCGATCGTCGCGGCGGTGAACGGCGTCGCCGCGGGCGCCGGGTCGGTGCTGGCGCTCGCCGCCGACCTCCGCCTGCTCGCGCGCTCCGCGAAGCTCTCGTTCCTGTTCACGCGCGTCGGACTGGCCGGTGCCGACATGGGAGCCGCCTACCTCCTGCCGCGCCTGGTCGGGCTCGGGCGCGCAACAGAGCTCCTCGTCCTCGGCGAGGAGATCGACGCCCAGCGGGCGTCCGAGCTCGGTCTCGCCACGAAGGTCGTCGACGACGAGGAGCTGCCCCAGGCTGCGACGGAGCTCGCCCACCGCCTCGCCGACGGGCCGGCGCTCGCCTACTCGACGACGAAGACACTCCTCAGCCGCGAGCTCGACCTCGATCTCGGCGGGGCGATCGAGATGGAGGCGCTCGCGCAGGCACTGCTGATGAAGAGCGACGACTTCGGAGCGTTCTACGCCGCCTGGTCGGAAGGCCGCAGCCCCGCCTGGAGCGGCCGGTGAGCGAGCATCTGATCGTCAATCCGCCGGAGCTCGGGGAGCCGGTCGGCTTTGCGCACGCAGTCGTCGCAGCACATGGGCGAATGGTCTGGCTCGGCGGCCAGGTGGGCGGCGGCGACAGCGTGGTCGAGCAGTTCGACATCGCGGCGACGAACCTCCTCGCCGCGCTTGCGGCCGCAGGCGGAGAGCCCGACCACCTGGTCTCGCTCGTGATCTACACCACCGTCATGGGCGAGTACCGGGCGTCCACGCAGGAGCTCGCGGACGTCTGGCGCCGCCACTTCGGCCGCCGCTATCCGGCGATGGCCTTGATCGGGGTCGCCGAGCTCTTCGACCCCAGGGCCCGCGTGGAGCTGATGGGCGTCGCCGTCATCCCGGATGAGTGAGCTCCTCGAGCAAGCGCGGCGCCTCGGCCACGAGACGTTTGCGGCGATCGCGGAAGCAGGCGAGGAAGGAAGGCTGAACCGGCCGCTCGTCCGTGCGCTGGGCGAGTACGGGCTCCTGGCGCGCGTGTTCGAAGGCTCGGCGGTGGACCTGTGCGAGCTCCGAGAGGGCCTCGCGCACGGCTGTACGGAGGCGGAGACCGCGCTCGCGCTGCAGGGCCTCGGCGGGCAGCCGATCCTCCGCGCCGCGCGGCCGCAGATCAGCGACGACTGGATCCCGCGGCTCACGGCGGGAACGGCAGTCGCGGCCTTCGCGCTCAGCGAGCCCGAGGCGGGCTCCGACGCCGCAGCCATCGCGCTCCAGGCGGACCGCGACGGCGACGGCTACCGGCTGACCGGGACGAAGATGTGGATCTCGAACGCGCCGGAGGCGGACGTCTACTCCGTCTTCGCCAGGACCTCGGACAACGGCGCGCGGGGCATCACGGCCTTCGCCGTCCCCGGAGACAGCGACGGGCTCTCCGGCGAGCGCGTCGACCTCCTCTCGCCACATCCGATCGGCCGGCTCGACTTCGACGGCGTCCTGGTCGGGCCCGAGCAGGTGCTCGGCGAGGTCGACGGAGGCTTCTCGGTGGCGATGGAGACGTTGGATCTGTTCCGACCGAGCGTCGGCGCCTTCGGCGTCGGGATGGCGCAGGCGGCACTCGACGCTGCCGTCGAGCACGCCGCGGGCCGGGAGGCCTTCGGCCGGCCGCTCTCCGACTTCCAGGCCGTGTCTCACCAGCTCGCCGAGGTGGCGACGGAGGTTCAGGCGGCCCGGCTGCTCGTCCGCGACGCCGCCGCGATGTACGACGACGGCGTCCGCCCGGTCCGCAAGGCCTCGGCGATGGCGAAGCTCTACGCCACCGAAGTCGCGCAGCGCGCCGTCGACGTCGCGATCCAGGTCCACGGCGCGAAGGCGCTCGAGAAAGGGCACCTGCTCGAGCACCTGTACCGGGAGGTACGCGCGCCGCGAATCTACGAAGGCGCTTCGGAGGTGCAACGCGAGATCATTGCCCGGGAGCTCTTCCGATGAGCAAGGAGAAGTCCCTCACCTACACCAGCTACCTCGCGCTCGACGAGGTGCTCGGCGCCCAGCGGCCACGCTCCGACGAGCACGACGAGATCCTCTTCATCGTCGTCCACCAGGTCTACGAGCTCTGGTTCAAGGAGCTCCTGCACGAGCTCGCGTACCTGCAGCGATCACTCGAGGAAGGGCGCACGTCGCAGGCGCTCTTCACCTTCAAGCGGATCCTGACGATCCTCAAGCTCGTCGTCGCGCAGATCGACGTCATCGAGACGATGACGCCGGTGCAGTTCCTCGGCTTTCGGGACCGGCTCGAGTCGGCGAGCGGGTTCCAGTCGGCGCAGTTCCGGGAGCTCGAGGCCATGCTCGGACGGCGGGATCCGCGGGTGCTGAGCGCCTACGAGGAGGGCGGGGAGGACTACGAACGGATCGCCGCCGCGATGCAGCGGCGCTCGCTCTACGACTCCTTCCTCCAGTACCTCGCCGGGCAGGGCTACCAGGTGCCGGCGGACCGCCTGGCGCGCGACGTCACGCAACCTCCCGAGGAATCGGAGGGCGTCCATGCCGCCGTCCTGGCCGCGTACCGCGACGACGGCGAGGCGGCGATGGTCTGCGAGCGGATGGTCGACTTCGACGAGGGCTTCCAGGAGTGGCGGTACCGCCACGTGAAGATGGTCGAGCGCACGATCGGTCAGCGGGTCGGGACGGGCGGCTCGCCGGGCGCGGCCTACCTCCTGAAGACGCTCAATCAGCCGTACTTCCCGGATCTCTGGACCGTTCGCAGCGAGCTTTGATCTCGCCTGAAGAGCTCGCGAAGCACTACTCGGCCTTTCGCGTCTCCGAGCGGCTGCTCCTGACGGGACATTCGCATCAGGCGTGGCCCGACGTGGGTCGCGAAGGCGTGATCGAGGCCTGGGACGACGCGGCGCGGCTGACGGACGAGAAGTGGGACCGCGCCTTCGAGAAGGCTGAGCGGGTGCGCGAGGGATTCCGATCTCTCC
Source organism: uncultured Actinomycetes bacterium (assembly GCA_963842235.1). Classification (GTDB taxonomy): domain Bacteria; phylum Actinomycetota; class Thermoleophilia; order Gaiellales; family Gaiellaceae; genus JACDAN01. The sequence goes on from CAWJFT010000001.1 coordinate 1,609,701, forward strand.
TCGGAGAGCCAAGCGCCGCGATCGCGCTCGACCAGAACACCTTCGGGCTCGTGCTCCGCTTCCTCTCGGCGCTCGATCTGCGCCGCCGCCCGCGGCTCGTGACAACGGACGGGGAGTTCCACACGCTGCGGCGGCTGATGGGTCGGCTCGCCGAGGAGGAGCTGCTCGACGTCGTCTTCGTGCCCGCCCGGCCCGCCGAGACCCTGGCGGAGCGGCTGGCGGCGGAGGTCGGCGGCAAGACGAGCGCCGTGCTCGTCTCGGCGGTGCTGTTCGAGGACTCGCGGATCGTCCCGGGCCTCGACGAGCTGGCTCGCGTGATGCGGTGAGGCCGGGGTCGAGCTGCTCGTCGACGTCTACCACGCGCTCGGAGCGCTTCCCTTTCAGGCTCCGCGAGCAGGGGCTCGAGTCCGCGTGGGTCGTCGGGGGCGGCTACAAGTACCTCCAGCTCGGAGAGGGGAACTGCTTCCTGCGGCTGCCGCCGCAGGCGGACGAGCTCCGCCCCGCCTTCACGGGCTGGTATGCCGAGTTCGCCGAGCTGGCCGCGGCCCACGAGCCGGGCGCGGTCGAGTATCCGCGGGGCGGCATGCGCTTCGCGGGCGCGACATACGACCCGACGAGCCACTACCGCGCCGCCCGCGTCTTCGACTTCTTCGAGGAGCAGGGTTTGACGGCGGAGGCGCTTCGCGAGCGCTATCTGCACCAGACGAGGCTTCTGGAGGAACTCCTCGGTGGAGACGAGCAGCGAGAGCGCTTCGGCGGCTTCATTGCCCTCGACGTCCCCGACGCCGAGGAGGTGAGCCGCCGGCTCGCCCGGGAGGGCGTGATGACCGACGCGCGAGGGCGTTACCTCCGCCTCGGGCCCGCGCCCTACCTCACCGACGCCCAGCTAGAGGACGCCGCTGAGCGTGTTCAGCGCGTTCTGAGGCGATAGACGTGGACGCTCCAGCGGTCGAAAACGTCGGTGAGGGCGCCGTCGGCCGCTGACACCGAGCGCCGTTCCGTGTAGACCTCGGCGCTCGACGCCCAGGCCGGGAGGCCGCCGATCGTCACCGCCTCGCTCCCCTCCCCACTCCGCGCGGCGATCACCCAGAGATCTCCACGTGCGCCGCGGCGCGAGATCGCCTGCACCGACGGATCGGACGTCTCGAGCACGCGCGTCGACCCCGGGCTCACGAGCGCGGGCGCGAGCGGGCTCGAGGCTCCGATCTCCCGCACGAGCGGCTCGAGAACGCGCTCCCAGAACGTCCAGTTCCAGCCGCCCGCAGCATCGAGCTGGCCCCAGCACTTCGGATTCTGGCCACCGAAGAAGGCCAGCGTCCGAGCGCCGTTCACGATCGCGTCGTAGATCATGTACCGCTCCTGCTCGCGCGTCGGCAGCGCGACGTTCCCGGCGGCGTCGTAGCTCCATGCCCAGCAGATCTGCAGCGTCGTCCAAACGGATCGGCTCGGCGTCGCCCACCGCAACACGTCCGTCCAGAGCCCGACCTGTCCGAGGTCCGGGTCAGGATCTCCGATCGCGATCGGGTACTGGTTGACCCCGTGGACGTCGGTGACCGCGCTGTACGGCTCGAGGCTCCAGACGCCGGCGCGCGCGGCCTGGACGGTGACCCAGAGATGGTTGCGGTCGAGCGGCGTCCGCCCGGCGCACCAGCTCCGCCGGCCGCGGCCGGTGGCCAGGCAGTAGGCGAACCGCAGCCACGCGGGCCGGAGGCGGGCCTTCCAAGGCTCGTCCGCGCCCTTCCACATCCCGATCGCGCTCGCCGCGGGATCTGCCTTCAGCGAGCCGATCACGTGGCGGAGCTGCGCCTCGCGCCAACCGCCGGGATGCGCCTGGCTGTAAGCGCCAAGGTTGATCCAGGTGTTGATGCCTGCTGCCGCGGCCGCCCGGTTCCAGGCGATCGTCTCTGCGACGTCGGCGTCGGTCCAATACCCCGCAGGCCCGACCTTGACGAAGTTGACGCCGGCCGCGGCGACCTCCCGCAAACCGTCAACGGGCGGCCCCTTCGCCAGCACGATCGGGAACACCTTGCGCCCGTCGAGCATGACCGTCCCGTACCGGTCGACCCGGGTGACGCCGGCCGCAGCGTTCTCAACGCGCAAGTTACAAGTTGTTACAAGCCCGGAGAGCGCCAGCGCCGCGAGCGCGACGGCGAAGAGCCTCATAAGGAGGCGACGAGATCCGCGTACTCGGGGTGCCGTTCGATATAGCCGCGGGCAAACGGACACCACGCGGTCACCTTCAGACCGCGTGCCCGAATGTCGTCGAGCGTGCCGGCGACCAGTCGGCCGCCCACGCCGTGACCCTCGAACGCCTCGGCGACCTCGGTGTGGACGAGGACGATCTCCCCGGTGTGCTCCCGGTAGTAGACGCAGCCCGCGAGCTCGCCGTTGAGATGCGCTTCGTAGCGGCGTTCCTCGCGGTTGTCTGTGACGACGAGCTCGTCGCTCATACGCGAATCTTCTGACTTCTGACGTGTCCACCGCTCATGCGCGGAACCCGACCTCTCGGTGCGTCCCGTCGCAGAACGGCTTGTTGCCCGAGTGACCGCAGCGGCAGAACGCCGCCCTCGTAAGCTCCTCCGCCGTTCCATCCGGCAGGACTACGCGGATGCGGCCCCGGACGAGCAACGGGCCGTCGGGCGACGGCCTGATCTCGATCGTCGGCGAAGCGGGGGCTACCTCCCCGCCGGGCCGCCGCCATCTGAGCGCACCTGAGGGACAGCTGTCCACTGCCCGAGCGATGTCCTCGGCGCTAGCCGCGTTCGGATCGATCCAGGGGCGACGCGCGGAATCGAAGACGGCCGGTAGCGCCTTGACGCAGTTCTGCGAGTGGAAGCAGAGCCTGGGATGCCATTCGACGACGATCTCGTCCGTGGCGTACTCCCGCGGGCCGACACGGTGCGGCGCGCTCATCGTTCGACGGTAGCGCAACAGCGCTCAGTCGGAGGCCAGCTCGCTTGCGAGCTGATGGCGAACGCGGTCTCGCGCTTCCGCGAAGCGAACCGCCTCGTAACCGATCAGCACCGTTAGGACGCCGGCGAGCACCGCGAGCGTGGCGAGCGCAGGCAGCGCCACGCCGACGGGAATGAGCGCGAGGAGCAGCGCCGCGCAGACAAGACGCTGCTTGTTGAGCGTGTGCAGGTTGCGGAGACGGAAGGAGACGTGCGCGAGGAGATAGAGCGCGGCCCCGCCCAGAAGCGCCGCAGCCGGGACGAGATCGAGCGGATCGCCGACATGAGCGAGCGTCTTCTTCAGTCCAAGCGCGAGGAGGACGATGCCGGCGACCATCGGAAAGTGGAGGTACGAGTACGAGTCGCGGGCCATCTCGTTCTGCTCGCGGCCCACGGCGGCTCGGCTGAGGCGGCGTTCGGCGACGAGGGCGACGACGTCGAAGTAGAGCCACCAGAGCGCGGCGGCGACCGCCATTCCCAGTGTGGCCGCCGCGACGACACCCGCATCCACGCCGCCGCTCGCACCCAGGCCGATCGCCACGATCGACTCCCCCAGCGCGATGATGATGATCAGGCCGTGCCGCTCGGCGAAGTGGCCCGGCACGAGCTTCCAGCCCTCGGAACCGAACAGAAACGGCTCCCCCACGTCCAGGAGGAGCGCGAGCGCCCAGAGCGCGCCCTGCTCCCAGCCGTCCGTGAACGCCGCCGCGACCAGCAGGCCGACGCCGAGCGCGGTGCCGCCGGCCAGCCCGAGCACCGACTGACGCAGCGCCGGATCGTCCCGACTCGCCAGCACGAACAGCCCGATGTGGGCGGCGCGGACGATCCCGTAGGCACAGGCGAAGAGCAGTGCGCTCTCGCCGAACGCACCCGGCACGCAGAGTGCGGCGACAAGAAATCCAGCCATCGCCGCGAACATCACGAGGCGCACCGCGCCCTCCTCGGGATCCACAACGCTCGTCAGCCAGGCGTACCCGGTCCACGGCCACCAGAGGACCCCGAGCACGAGAAGGCCCTTCGCCAACCCTGTCCACGTCGGCTCGGCGGCCATCAGCGCTGTGCACTGGGTGATCGCCAGCACGAAGACGAGGTCGAAGAAGAGCTCGAGCGGAGTGACACGATCGGTCTGCCGCAGGACTGCAGTCAGCCGCGGCGCACGCTCAGGCGCGGTGGTCGTCACCGCGCAATGGTTGCATTAGGGCCCTAGGCCGAGCAGTCTGCGTCTACGGGGCTCTCGTCCCCGTCCAGACGCGCGAGCAGCTGCGCGAACTGCTCCAGCTCCTCGTCGTCGAAGCGCTCCTGGAGAAGCGACGTGACGCCGACGACGTGCGACTGCGATGCAGCATGGAGCTTCTCGCGTCCCTCGTCGGTGATGACCGCGTAGACGACTCTCCGATCGCTGGCGCACGCGGCTCGCTCGACGTAGCCCGCGGCCTCGAGTCCGTCCAGGAGGCGGGTGACACCGGAAGCGGTGAGGAGCAAGCCCTCCGCGAGGTCGACTCGCCGCATCCGACCTTCTTCGGCGCGCGAGAGGTGCAGCAGCGCCTCAAAGTCGTTGATCGTCAAACCGTGCTCCGCAAGGAGCTCGGCGTTCATGGCACGGGTCGTCGAAGCGTGCGCACGGAGCAGGCGCACCCAGGTGTTCATCGCTCGAGACACTTGTGCGGACAACACTTGACGACTCAACCTTCCCTCGCTACTATTGCTTGCGCACTCAACTATAGCGTACTCAAGGAGGTTTCACCATGAGCACTACGACAGAACTTCGCGGATCCCTGTCTGGCACCTGGCAGCTGGATCCGGTCCACTCCTCGGTCGGATTCGAGATCCCGTACCTCTCGGGCACGTTCAAAGGCCAGTTTCGCGAGGCCGACGCACGGCTGACCGTGACGGATTCGGAGGCGACCCTCGAGGGCACCGCGAAGGTCGAGAGCGTCGACGTGAAGGACGAGAACCTCTCGGCCCACCTCCAGTCGCCCGATTTCTTCGACGCGGAGCGCCACCCCGAGCTCATCTTCTCGGCGCAGGACATCGACCTCGGCGACGAGAACGTCGTCGCCCACGGCTTCCTGACGATCAAGGGCGTGACCAAGCCGGTCGAGGTGACCGGGACGATCACCGCCCCGATGGTCGACGCCTTCGAGCGGGAGCGGATCGGCCTCGTCCTCTCGACCACAGTCGATCGCCACGACTTCGGCGTCAGCTGGAACATGCCGCTGCCGACCGGCGAAGCGGCCGTCGGCGACGAGGTCACGGTCGTGGCCGAGCTGTACTTCCTGAGGGCCGAGTAACTCTCGATGAAGATCCTCGGCATCTCAGGGAGCCTGCGGGCTGACTCCTACAACACGAAGCTCCTCCGCGCGGCGGCCGAGTTGCTGCCGCGCGAGGTGGAGCTCGAGCTCTGGAGCGACCTGAAGGCTGTGCCGCCCTACGACGAGGACGACGACGTCCAGCCGGGGCCGGCCGCCGTCAGTGAACTGAAGGCGGCGATTGCCAAGGCCGATGCCGTGCTGTTCGCGACGCCCGAGTACAACGCGTCGATCCCCGGCGTGTTGAAAAACGCGCTCGACTGGGTTTCACGCCCGCCGAAGTCGAGCCCACTGCGCAACAAGCCCGTCGCCGTCGTCGGTGCAAGCACAGGCGCCTTCGGTGCCGTCTGGTCTCAGGCCGAGCTGCGGAAGGTCCTGTCGACGATCGGTGCCCGCGTCCTCGACGTGGACGTCGCCGTCGGACACGCCCACACACGCTTCGACGAGGATGGGCGCTTCGTCGACGACCAGCTGCTCGAGCAACTCGGCGAAGTCGTCGCCGCGCTCGTCGGCGAGGTGGAACACGTCCCGGTCGACCTAGCGGTGACGGCGTGATGCGGATCGAGTCCTCGATCACGGCGATCACCTGGCTCCCGTTCGGCGTGCTCGACGCCCTGCCGAACCTTCCAATCGGGATCGCCGTCGCCCACTACGACGAGCCACCGCCCGACCCACTCGGCGACTTCGACGAGCTCCGCGAGGCCGACCGGTTCCGGGAGGCGAACGAGCTCCGAGCATGGATCGAGGTCGAGGACGGCAACGTCGTCGACTACGGCCACGAAGGTCGGAGCATGCTGGCGGCTTCCGGCTCCAACCTCGGCGCTGACCAGATCTCCTTTCCGGCGATCGAGTTCCCGGTCCTCCAGCCTCTGCCCACTCTCGGAGACGGATGGGTCCGGTTTCAGCAGACCGTCGGCGGCCGGATAGGCCTTCCCGTGCCGCAACCGGTCCGCGGCAAGCCCTACTTCCACATCGGCTCGGCGCAGGCCTGGTCGACGCTGGAGCTCGTCCTTCGCGCGGACGGCTCGTCCGACGGGAGACTCGTTGCCGCTAGTCCGTTTCCGAGCCATTCGATCTACGACGCGCGGGGCAAGCTCCTAGAGGAGCATGGCTCTGCAGATTTCGCGGGCTGGGCGCGCGAGTCGCTCGAGGACACCCCGTGGGCGGGAGGTGAGCTCGAGGACGAGCTCGACCGCGTCGCTCTGAGAAGCCACGCGACGCTCGACCGGCGCCGCCTCCGGACGGGCGAGACGCTCGTCGAGCAAGGCGACCCGGGCGAAGACATGTTCATGCTGCTCGACGGCGTCCTCCGCGTGGAGATCGACGGCCAAATCGTCGCGCAGGTGGGCGCCGGAGCACTGCTCGGTGAGCTTGCACTCCTCGGCGACGGCAGGCGCACGGCCACGCTGCGCGCGGTCAGGCCCTCCCGTGTCGCCGTGCTGAGAGCACGCGAGCTGGCCGGTTCACGGCTGGCCGAGCTCGTACGAGCTGAGCGCGCCGGCGCCGCCTGATCAGCGGAACGCCGGCTCGTCCACCGTCAGCGTCCGGCCATCCGCGTCGAGCGTGCACGTGACCCCGAGCGGGAGCGACGCGAGGTGCTTCCCGTGTCCGAGCGGCAGCTTGTAGAGGACCGGGACGCCGAGCGGCTCCAGGTACTGCTCGAGGACGTCCTCGAGCGAGCGGGAACGCGCCCAGTCGGATGACTCGCGCAGGTCGCCCCAGTCGCAGTCCTTCATCTCGCCGACGACGACGCCGACGGCCTGCTGCAGCTTGCCCGCCTGCATGAGCTGGTCGAGGAAGCCGTCGATGTAGTACGGCGGCGCCTTGACGTCTTCGAAGAAGAGGATCGAGCCTTCGACCTCGAGCTCCCACGGCGTGCCCATGGTGTGCATGAGCAGCCACAGACAGCCGCCGACGAGCGGCGCCGTCACCTTTCCGCCGGCGATCGTGCGGACATAGGGGTCGTCCGGGTCGCGCGGCACCTCCCCCACTCCGCCCGAGCGGAGGACCTCGAGCAGGCGGTCGCGCGTGAACTGACTCGCGTCCTTCTGGCCGACGCCCATCAGCCCGTTGCCGTAGAGCGTCGCCAGGCCGGTGCGCTGTCGGATCGCGACGTGGAGCGCGGTGATGTCGGAGTAGCCGACGAAGGGTTTCGGGTTCGCCGCGATCACGTCGAAGTCGAGGTGCGGGATCACCTGCGCGGATCCGTAGCCGCCCTGGAGGGACTGGACGACATCGACCTCGGGGTCGGCAAAGAGCGCAGCAAGGTCAGCGGCGCGTTGCGCCGCATCGCCGGCGACGTAGTCGTCGCGGGCATAGACCCCGTCGGCGAGCTTGACCTTGTAGCCCTGAGCCTCCCACCACTCGACGCCGCGGTGAACCTCCGAGCGCGCGTCCTGCGGGCTCGCCGGCGCCGCGACGCCGATCGTCCCGCCGTCGGGCAGCGGCTTTCCGAAGAGGGTCGCTCCCGTCACGGTGCGCTTTCTATCGAAGACGCCGCGTTACGGTCCGGGCGTGGGACTCTTCTGGCTCACGCTCCTCTTGATGCTCGGCTGCTCGCTCATCGTACTGGCGCGTTCGCGGGGCGCGGCGTTGATAGCCCAGGCGGCGATCTTTCTCTGGGGCGCTGCGTACCTGTCGTACTACGTCGCGAGCGAGGACGACTACCGAAGAGGCGGAATCAGCCGTTGGGATGCTTACGACGCGCACGTGGTAACCGTGGCTGCTATCACCGCGTGTCTCGCCGTCGCACGGGCGCTCTGGCCGCCCAGCGTTGGCGCCGCATCGTGGCGGCTGTGGGAGGCGCCGGTATGGCTGTCCTCGTCCTATTCGCGGCGGCCTTCCTGGCGAATTCGCTCAACTAGCGCTCGCCCCAGAGGTGCCTACTCGCGGTTGTGGTTCACGAGCTCGACGTTGTTGCCGTCGGGATCGAGGACGTAGGCGCCGAAGTAGCCCTCGTGGTAGATCGGCCGCTCCCGCGGCGGGCCGTTGTCGCGGTACCCGGCCTGGATCAGGGCCTGATGGAAGCCCGCCACCGTCGAGTTCTCGTCGGCGGTAAAGGCCATGTGCAGGTGCTGGGTCGGCGTGCCCGCCACGAGCGAGAAGGAGCCGCGCTCCCCCACGAACTGGGCGCGGTCGGGCGTGTCGTGCCGGAGCTGGAAGCCCCCATGGGGCGCGACTGTCTCGTAGAACCGCTTCGCGGCCGCGACGTCCGCGACCCGAATCCAGAGGTGGTCGATTCCGCCTTCTGCGCGCACGGTCCCGTGGTGGACCGCCTCGACGCCGTTGCCATCCGGGTCGCGGAGGAACCCGCCGTAGTAGTCCTCCCCGTACTTCAGGCGGGGACCGGGCGGGCCATCGTCCTCGTAGCCCGCCTCCGTGCCGGCACGCCAGAACTCGTCGACGTGCGCGCGTGACGGCGCCGCGAACGCGACATGCAGGCGGCGCGTGACCGGGTCTTCGTCGTCGGCCTGGGAGAGCGAGAACTCGTCCCATTCCGTGAATTCCTGGCCGGACGACGTTCGCTCGATGCCCAGCGTGCGGAGGACGGTCTCGTAGAACCGCTCGGAGGCGTCGCGCTCGGAGACGCGAATCGTCACGTGGTCGAACATCCCGCGCGACCCTAGCGGGACATAGTCATCCCTGTAGCGTCCATTCGTTGCCCGGGCCGAACCCTCTCGAAGCAACCCCAGAAGATGTCCTGCCCGGCGAGGCAGCGACGCTCCGAGCCGCCCAGGCATCGCTCGCGGGCGAAAGCAGCGGGCTGAGGGCGCTCTGGCCGTTCCTCGGCCCGGCGTTCATCGCCGCCGTGGCCTACGTCGACCCAGGGAACTTCGCCACCGGCAGTGCCGCCGGCTCGAAGTTCGGCTACCTGCTCGTGTGGGTCGTCGTCAGCGCGAACCTCATGGCGATGCTCGTGCAGACGCTCTCGGCGAAGCTGGGCGTCGCGAGCGGGCTCAACCTCGCCGAGGCCTGCCGGGAGACGATGCCGCGCGCGCGCTACGGGCTCTGGATCCAGGCGGAGCTCGTGGCGATGGCGACCGACATCGCCGAGGTGGTGGGCGCCGCCCTGGGGCTCCACCTGTTGACCGGCGTGCCGCTGTTTCCGGCCGCGCTCCTCACCGGCGCCGCTGCGTTCGCGATCCTCGGCCTCCAGCGGCACGGGTTTCGGCGGCTGGAGGCGGCGATCGCCGGCCTGGTCGGGGTGATCGCGGTCTCGTTCGCCCTGAGCGTCTTCGTCACCGAGCCTGACGGCGGCGAGATCGTGCGCCACCTCGTCCCGAGCTTCCAGGGAACGGAGTCGCTCCTGCTCGCCACCGGGATCCTCGGCGCGACGGTAATGCCGCACGTCATCTACCTGCACTCGGCCCTCACCCAACATCGGATCGTCGGGCGCGACGAGCGGGAGCGGCGCATGATCCAGCGCTTCGAGCGGATCGACGTCGTGATCGCGATGTCGATCGCGGGCCTCGTCAATCTCTCGATCCTCGCCATCTTCGCCGCCTCACTGGGCGGTCTCGGCGTGGACGAGATCCCGGTGGCACACGACCTCCTCGAAGCAAAGGAAGGCGCCACGGTCGCGTTCCTCTTCGCGCTTGCGCTGCTCGCCTCCGGCCTTTCGTCTTCGTCTGTGGGAACCATGGCCGGGCAGGTCGTGATGCAGGGATTCATCAACCGCCAGATCCCGCTCTTCCTGCGCCGGGCGATCACGCTCGCGCCTGCACTCGTCGTCGTCGGCATCGGGCTCGACCCCTCCCGCGCGCTCGTCATCAGCCAGGTCGTCCTGTCGTTCGGGATCCCGTTCGCGCTCGTCCCGCTGATCTGGATCACGAGCCGCCGCGACCTGATGGGCACCCTCGCCAATACCCGGCTGACGACCGCCGTCGCGTGCGCGATCGCGGTGGTGATCATCACGCTCAACGTCGTGCTGCTCGCGGACCTCGCTCTCGGTTAGAGCGCGACCGGCGTTCCCGACTCGGCCGAGCGGTACAGCGCCTCGATCGTCCTCGCCTGACCGAGGGCGTCCTCGCGCCCAAGAAGCGGCGTGCCCTGACCGCGGATCGCGTCACTCAGGTTCTCGAGCTCGAGGCGGTAGGAATCGGCAGGCTCGAGCTCGATCCGCTCGGTCCCGCTGTCGCTGCGAACCTCGATCACAGGCGTTCGGGCATGGAACGGGTCGTCGAGGAAGAGCGACGCCTCGTCTCCGATTGCCTCGAGCTCGTCGCGGGTCGGCATCCGGAAACCGCAGTCGAACTGGCCGACCACATCCCCTGGAAATCGCATCGTCCCATGGAAACGCACGTCGACGCCCGTCGAGCCGACCACCTGCTCGCCGAAGACGCGCTCGGGCTCGCCTCCGAGCAGACGCGAGCTCGAGACGCAGTAGCAACCGACGTCCATGAGCGCGCCGCCTTCGACGTCCGAGCGCAGCCGGACGTTTTCCTCGTCGTGCAGCAGGAATCCGAACGCCGCGCGGATGTTCTGGAGCGTCCCGATCGCGCCGCCTTCGACGAGCTCGACGAGCTTCGAGGTCTGCGGGTTGTGCCGGTACATGAACGCCTCCATCACCAGGAGGTCAGCTCGTTCCGCGGCGTCGAACAGCTCTTCGACGTCTGCCGCGCGTCGCGAGAGCGGCTTCTCGACGAGCACGTGCTTGCCTGCCTCGAGCGCCCGAAGCGACCACTCGACGTGCATCGAGTTCGGGAGCGGGTTGTAGATCGCCTCGACATCGCCATCCTCGAGCAGCTCCTCGTAGGTGCCGTACGAACGGGGAATCCCCCACTCCCGCGCGTACTCCTCGGCCTTCTGCTGATCGCGGCTCGCGACGGCGACGAGGTCGGTCTTCGGCGACTCCTGTGCCGGCGGGATCACCAGCCGGTTGATGTGCGCGGTCGAGAGGATCGCCCAGCGGACGGGCTCATAGCTCACAACCTGGTCAGCGGCCGGCGGCGGCCTGGCGGCGGCGCAGCACGGTGTCGAGCGTCACCGCGGCGAGCAGGATGACGCCGGTCGTGATGAGCTTGACCGAGTCGGGGTAGCCGACGAGGTCGATGCCATTCGCGACGATGGCGATGATCAGGCCGCCGAAGAGCGCGCCGCTCACCCGGCCGCGGCCTCCGAAGAGGCTGACCCCTCCGATGACGGCAGCCGAGATCGCGTCCAGAAGGATCGTGCCGCCACCCGCCGTCAGGTCGACCGAGTTCAGCCGCGAGGCGAAGATCACGCCGCCCATCGCCGCCATCGCGCCCGAGATCATGAAGACGGTGACCCGGATGAACTTGACGTTGATGCCTGCACGCCGGGCCGCCTCTGCGCTCCCGCCGACCGCGTAGACGTGACGGCCGTAGGTCGTGCGCCCGGCGACGTAGGCCGCGGCGACGACGAGCCCGAGCATGATCAACCCCACCAGCGGAACACCTCGCGAGTGGTTGCACACCGCGACCGCGACGAACACGAGGGCGCCGTAGAAGAGCACCCGAACCGCCGACAGGATCACGTTCCCGGTGCTCAGGCCGGCACGCCGCCGGCTCAGGTACATGCCGAACGTGGCTGCGGCGTACCCGACGGTGAAGACGATGGCGATGGCCCAGCCCTGGTTATCCGAGAGCACGTAGTTGGCGACGTTGTTGATGTAGGCGTCCTGGATCCCGATTACGCCCTCGGTGCCGAGCTGGCGCAGGATCACGCCCTGCCAGATCAGCAGTCCGGCGAGCGTCACGACGAACGACGGCACGCCGATGAACGCGACGAACGACCCTTGAAGCGCTCCGATCGCAGCGCCCACCGCGATCGCGGCCGCGATCGCAACGAGCCCCGGATACTGGTGTCCCGAGTCCGGCACCTGCAACTCGGCGACCACGACGCCCGCAAGACCGCTGACGTAGCCGATCGAGAGGTCGATCTCGCCGATGAGCAAGACGAACACGACCCCGATCGCGATCACCGTCACTCCGGCCATCTGGCCGATGAGGTTCGTGAAGTTGACGGCGCTGAAGAAAACGTTGCTCTTCGCCGTGAAGTACAGCGTGATGCCGATCAGCCCGAGGATGACCGGCAGGCTCCCGACGTCCCCACCCCTGAGCGCCTCCCAGCGCGCGCGCAGGACGGCGCCCAGGCTGTCCCCTGTTGCCGCTGCCTGGACCTCAGCCGGCGCAGCGGTACTCACGGGGCGACCTCCGCCTCCTCCGGGGGCGCTTTCCCGAACGTGATCGCCTGCACGATCTCCTGCTCGTTGGTCTGCGCCCTCTCGTAGACACCGACGTTGCGGCCCAGGCGAAGGACCGTGATGCGGTCCGCGACCTCGAAGACGTCGACGAGGTTGTGCGAGACGAGCACGACCGCGAGCCCCTGCTCGGCGAGCCGCCGCACAAGCGCGAGCACCTGGCGGGTCTGGGCCACGCCGAGCGCCGCCGTGGGCTCGTCGAGGAAGACCACCCGGTTGTTCCACATCACCGCCCGCGCAACCGCCACCGACTGCCGCTGCCCGCCCGAGAGGGTGGCGACGGGCTGCCGAACGGAGCGGATCGTCGTGACCGCCAACGACGCCAACGTCTCGCTCGTGCGCTGCTCCATAGCCGCCTCCTTGAGGCGGAACAACAGATCGTGCTCCTCACGCCCGAGGTACATGTTCTGCACGACATCGAGGTTGTCGGCGAGCGCGAGATCCTGGTACACGACCTCGATCCCCAGCTTGGCCGCGTCCTTCGGCCCGTGGATCGTTACGCGCTCGCCCTCGAAGAGGATCTCGCCGCTGTCGATCGAGTAGATCCCCGCGACGCACTTGATCAAAGTGGATTTCCCGGCGCCGTTGTCGCCGACGAGGGCCATGACCTCTCCGTCGCGAACCTCCAAATCGACCTCGTTGAGAGCCTGCACCGCGCCGAAACTCTTCGAGACGTCGTGAAGCTCTAGGGTCGGGGCGGGCTCGGGGGTCGGGGCGGGCTCGGCGCTCACCTGCGGTTTCTAACACGCTGGAGGCGCCCCGAGGGGCGCCTCCAGACGTCGGTAGTCGTTACTTGCAGAACTTCTTGTACTGCCCGACACACACCTGGCTCTTCTTCAAGAACCCTTCCTTGAAGAGCAGCGTGTAGTTCTTCTTCGTGACCCACACAGGCGTCAAGAGGATGGAGGGCGTGCCGCTGACCTTGCCGTTCACGCCCGGGACCTTCTTGCCCTTGACGATCGCGATCGCGGCCGCTGCGGCGGCGTTAGCCTCCCTGCGAACGGACTTGTACACGGTTCCGCTCTGCCAGCCCGCCAGGATGAACTGGACACCCGTCGGTGTCGCGTCCTGCCCGGTGAGCGGGATCGGCTTGAGGCCGTGCGCCTTGAGCGACGCGATGACAGCCCCGGCGAGGCCGTCGTTCGCCGCGATCGACGCGTCGACCTTGTTGCCGTTGCGGGCCAGGATCTGATCGAAGATTCGCCGTCCCTTGATCGGATCCCAGTCGGTGTACTGGTCACCGCCCTTGGCCTTCTTGAACGTGCCGTTCTTGTAGAGCGGGTTCAGGACCGAGTCGTAGCCCTGCTTGAACAGCTTGGCGTTGTTGTCCTTGATGTCGCCGTTGAGCTCCGAGACGACCGGCTTCTTCGAGTACTTGCCCTTGGCCTTGAGCCCCGCGACGAGGCCCGCTCCCTGGAGCTTGCCGACGCGAACGTTGTCAAAGGACACGTAGTACGACGCCTTGCTGCCCACGACGAGGCGGTCGTAGTCGATCACCTTCGCGCCGCGACTCACCGCAAGGTTGGTGATCGCGATGCCCGAGGCCGGCGACAGCTGGTCGAGCAGGATGACCTTTGCGCCCTGTGCGAGGCACTGCTCGGCCTGCGACCGCTGCTTCTGCGGGTCGCCGAGCGCGTTCAGGACCGACGCTCCAACGCCGGCCTTGCTGAACGCGGCCTTCAGGTACGGCGCATCGAACAGGGTGTAGCGCGTGGAGGACTTGGTGTCCGGAAGCAGCGCGCACACCTGGATCGACGCGGCTTTCGTGGCGGCCGGCCCGGTCGAGCGTGCCGATGCGCCTGCGGCCATCAGGCCGACGAGGGCGACAGCGGCCACAGCGAACGCCCACTGCGGGGGCTTTCTCATACTTCTCACTCTCAGCACTCCTCCTTCTAGGGTGGGTAAGCGCAGTAATACTACTCCTCTAGTGCTTTAGTTCAAAGAACGGGCCGGCTGCTAGGAGACCGGGTACTTGTTGACCCGGGAGCTGCCCTCGTAGCGCGTGCGGGTCGTCAGGTAGGGCCCGACGTTCCGGCGGGTGACGAAGTGCAAGCCCGTATTCGTGTCGGCCGGCGCGACGAGCCCGCCCGTGTACTTGACGAGGAAGAGCTGGAAGATCGGGAGGAACCCCTGGAGGTAGGGCTGCTGGTCGATCGTGAAGTCGAGATGGCGGTCGGCGATCGCGCGCAGCGTCCCCGGCAGCAGGTCGTAGCCCCCCGCCCGAACGCCGCGCTTGGCCAGGCCGTATTTCCGCATCACTTCGGCGACGCCCTGCGTCGAGCCGCCGTCGACCGCGAACATCCCCCGGAGTCCTTTGTGCGCGCGGTAGGTGGCTTCGATTCGAGCCCGCTCCGCGCGGACGTTCGGCCCGGTGGCGACGATCTTCGTCCGGATCGGCATGCCCGAGTCGCGGATCGCGTCGACCGCCCCGTCGACCCGAGGCTGGATGTTCAGCTGGCCGGGCGTGGCGATGAAGATGAAGACATCGCCCTCGCCGACGAGCTGGGCCACCCGCGCGCCGAGCTTGAGACCCGACTGGTAGAGATCCTGGCCCACGTACGAGAGGCGTTGGTTTCCCCGACCCCCGTCAGCGTTGTAGGAGACAACCGGAATCCCGCGCTTCAACGCCTCTGCAGTCGCCACGTTGAGCGCCTTCGGTTCGATGACCGAGACAGCGATGCCGTCGGCCTCGAACCTAATCGCCTGGTACATCGCGGCGAGCATCTCGCCCACGTCGCTCCGCCTCGATCCCGTCCACTCCGATCTCACGCCGTAGAGCGAGCAGGCGTCCTGGATCCCGTACCGCGTCGGGACGAAGAACGGGTTCGTCGTCGCGTGGTTCACGAACACGAACCGCCAGCGCGGATGCCGCCTGAGGAAACCGGCAGACGCTTGCTCCGTGAGCGCGGCAGACGCTTGCTCCGTGAGCGCGGACGGCAAGGAGACGGCTGCCGCGGCGAGCCCGAGCCGGCGGAATAGCTCCGAGCGGTCGAGCGAGTCCGGGCTCATGCGGGCGTTCGCTGGACGAGCCGGAGCGTCGCGATGACGATCAGCGCGGCGAGGCCGAGGAAGATCGCCGCCTCGATCGCCTGGAACGTCCAGAACCGGTCGGCGGGCTGGAAGGAGACGGCGCGCCGCCAGCCAAGCGCGAGCAGATACTCCTGCACGTCGATGCGCGCCGCCTGTGCATGCTCGATCGCGAGGTTCTCCCTCGCCGCGGAGATCTGGCGGCCGAGGGCGTCGACGAGCGAGTTGCTGAGCACCCAGTCGTGGGCGTGGTTGTTCGGCGTCAAGCCCGTCGCAGTGTCGTGTTCAGGAGCGAGATACCGCGGCCGCAGGAAGTTCGCGACCGCTAGGCGAACGGCCACGAAGGCGGCAAGCGCAGCCGTCATCGCCGGGACCGTCCGACGGAGGAGTGCCCCGGAAAAGACGCCGAGGGCGAGGGCAAACACGGCGTAGGCGGGGACAACGATGCCTTCGAGCTCGAAGCGGCTGGGGCTCATCCGCCCTTCGAGCCGGTCGAACGGCAGCCGCCACCACATGACGATGAGGCTCAGCGCGAGCGCGCCGAGGACGGTCGCGGCCGACAACAGCAGCGTCTGCGAGAGCAGCCAGCGCCGCCTGGTGATCCCCTGTGTCCAGGCGAGCCGGTATGTCCCATGCTCGAGCTCCCGGGCCAGGAGCGGAGCGCCGACGAAGACGGTGACGAGCGCCGGGAGGAAGACGAGATAGCGCGCGACGAGGACGAGGGTGTCGTGCTCACTCTGGAAGTGCCGCACGATGATGTCGCAACCCGACCGCGAGGCCGGCGGCAGACACGTCGCAAGCTCCTGCTGGTCGAACGCTGCTCGGATCGACGGGGCCCGTGGCAGCGGCCAGCAGCGCGACCGCCAGCAGGACGATGCCGCCGGCGACGAACTGGATTCGGTTCTGCCGCCAGGTCACCCATGCCATTGGAGACGCCTCCGTTCCTTCGGCGCGGGCTTCGGAAGCCGCTCGGGGGCCATGTAGGCAAGCAACAGCTCCTCGAGCCCGATCTCGTCGACCGACCACGTCGGATCGGCCACCGGTGCCGACAGCCGGGCGAGGAGCGTCATCTGCCGACCGCTCGAGCGCTCACGGACGATCTCGCTGACGCCGCCGATCCGGCCGAGTGGACGACTGCCGCCGGTGAGCAGGCGGTGCGATGCAAGTAGCTCCTCGACGTTCCCCTCGAGTCGAACGCCCCCGTCGCTCAGAAGCACGATGTGGTCGGCGATGCGCTCGATGTCGGCCACTACGTGCGACGCGACGACGACGGTCGCGCCGCTGTCGGCGACCCCGTCCATCAGCATCTGCAGGAACTCGCGACCCGCCTTTGGATCCAGCCGCGCGAACGGCTCGTCGAGTAGGAGCAGCCTCGGACGCTTCCCTAGCGCGACGGCGAGCGCAAGGCGCGCCCGCTCGCCGGCCGAGAGCGCGGAGACGCGACTGTTCGACGATAGGCGGGCGAGTGACCCCGTGGCGAGTGAGGAGTCCCAATGGGCGTTCGTCTTCCGCGCGAAGTCCAGCGTCTCGCCGACCGTGAAGGAGCGGTAGAGCGGCGCGTCCTGGGCGACATAGCCGACCTCACCGAGCGTGTCCGGGTCGCGCCACGGGTCGCGACCGAGCACGCTGATCGTTCCCTCGGTGGGCGCGAGCAGCGCGACGGCGAGGGAAAGGAGTGTCGATTTTCCCGCGCCGTTCGGCCCCGCCAGGCCGACGATCGCCTGCTCGGGGATCGTCAGCGTGCAGTCGCGAACGGCCCAGCCTCGGCGGAACCGCTTCCCCAGGTCATGCGTCTCCACCGCAGCGGTCATGCGACCTTTCGAACGAGCGCCTCCCGGAGCGTGTTCGAGATCAAGGCGCGGATGCTTTCTTCGTCCAGGCCCGCCTGCACCGCCGCGGCGAGCCAGCGCTCGAGCTCGCGGCGAAGCGCCTCGTGATGCTGGAGCGAGGGAGCGGCAAGGGTGTCGGCGATGAACGTCCCCCGGCCCGGTCGCGCCACCACGAGCCCTTCGCGCTCGAGGTCTCGATACGCCTTCGCCACCGTGTTCGGGTTGATCGCCAGGTCCGCGACGACTTCCCGGACCGTTGGAAGCTGGTCGCCGACGTCGAGCACGCCCAGGCGAAGAGCCTCTTTGACCTGCTGGACGATCTGGAGGTAGGTGGCCACCCCGGAACGCGCGTCGAGATGAAACTCGATCATCGTCGCTCGATTGTACGCCGCGCCGACGCAAACTCGGCCACACTTCAGATCTGGAGGCCGCTCGATAGACGTCTTTCCGGCCAGCGCCGAGGTGGCCGACGGCGAGCTGACCGTCGGCGGGCTCCGCGCGTCTGCGCTCGCTGACGAGTTCGGGACGCCGCTCGTCGTCTATTGCGAGCAGACGCTCCACTCGCAGGCCCGCGCGTACCTCGAGGCCGCCCCTGACGCGCTCGTCGCCTATAGCGTCAAGGCGTTCCCGAGTCTCGCGCTGCTCCGGCTCTTCGCACAGGAAGGCCTGGGCGCCGACGTCTCCACCCTCGGCGAGCTGACGTTCGCCCTTCGCGCCGGCGTGCCGGGCGAGCGGATCGTGATGCACGGCAACAACAAGAGCGACGAGGAGCTGCGAGCCGCCGCCGAGGCCGGCGTCGCGTTCGTCGTCCTCGATGCGCTCGACGAGATCGAGCGGGCGGCTGCAGCCGGCATCACTCGGGTGCTGGTGCGCGCGACGCCGGGGATCGACGCCGAGACGCACGACGCGATCAAGACCGCGCACCACGGCTCGAAGTTCGGGCTGCCGCCCGAGCAGACGCTGGAGGCGATCGCGAGCGCCCGGGATGCCGGGCTCGATGTCGCCGGGCTGCACGCCCACATCGGGTCGCAGCTGCTGGAGACCGGCGCGGCGCGGATGACGGTCGACTGGCTCGCCGGCTTCGCGGCCGAGTGCCGCGCGGAGCTGGGCTGGACGCCGACCGTCATCGACCTCGGCGGCGGGCTCGGGATCCAGTACGTCGAGGGGGAGGCCGCTCCGGCGGCGGGGCCGTTCGTGGAGCGCTCATCGACCGCGTGGAGCGCGCGTGGAAGCTGCACGACCTGCCGCTGCCGCGGCTGATCTTCGAGCCGGGGCGGTCACTCGTCGGACGCGCAGGGATGACCCTCTATCGCGTCGGCGTCGTCAAGCGGGCGAGCGAGACGACCACCTACGTCGCGATCGACGGCGGCATGTCGGACAACCCACGCCCGCAGCTCTACGGCGCGCAGTACACGGCATTGCTGGCCAATCGCGCCGACGAGCCGACGAGCCGCGCCTTCTCGGTCTGCGGAAAGCACTGCGAGTCCGGGGACGTCCTCATCGAACGCGTGGAGCTTCCCGAGCCGCGCCGCGGCGACGTGCTCGCGGTCCCGGCGACCGGCGCGTACACGCTCGGCATGGGGTCCAACTACAACGGCGTCCCACGGCCTGCAGCCGTGCTCGTCTCCGACGGTCAGGCGAGAGTCATCCGACGACGAGAGACCGTCGAGGACCTCTTCGCGTTCGAGCCGTAGCCCTAGCCGGCTGTTCGGCGCTCGTTCGAGAGATCGAAAGCGTCGACCGGCCCCCACGGGCCCATGTGCGGATCGACCGCCTCGAGATCGTCGAGAACGGCCGTCCCGAACAGCCGGTCGGTGAGGCTCCGATGGGTCGGCGTGACGATCATCATCAGGGCCGAGACGACGGCAACGGCGGCGAGCACGTAGGACGCATCCAGGATGTACCTCGACGTGCTGTCCAGGTGGCTGGGCTTGTCGAAGCTCGTCGAGTACTGGACGACGATGTAGACCGCGGCGGCGAGGACGGTCGACACGACACCGCGGATGAGGGCGACGGCGAACGATGGCCCCCGGCCGGTTTTCGACGAGACGATTCGGACGTCGCTCAGGCGCATTCCCAGCGTCTGGCTCGTCGGAAGCAGGAAGGCGAAGTACGCAACGGCCGGTGCGGGGATCAGCAACTGCGTGACGACGACCAGGATGCCGCCCGGGATCCCACCCAGATCGCCGTCCTCCAACGAGACCACGCCCAGCGCCTGCAGCGTGCCGAGAGGGATCGAGACGAGCAGGAACGCCACGTAGACGAGGGCCCAGTCGACGACAGCCGCGACGGCGCGCCGCCACGGTGGGCCGAATCCGGCGACATAGCGGTTCGTCGGATCCGCATAGAGGACGCTTGGGATGAACGTCCAGTCGCTCCTGGCTTTCACGCCCCCGGACTGTACGTCGCGCGGCGCCTAGCCGCCACCGTCGAGCGGCAACGGACGCCCGGTCACCGGCGACGAATGGATGATCGACGTGGTCGTCTGGCCGAGGACGATGAAGCGGTCGAGGATCCCCTCGAGGTCGTCCATCGAACGGAGATGCAGCTTCACGAAGAAGCAGTCCTCGCCAGTGATCCGGTGGCAATCGACGACTTCGGGGATTTCGCGGGCGAGCTCCGGGATCTTCTGCAGCTGGCGCGTCGTCGGCCGAACGCGCACTACGGCCGCAATCGGATACCCGATTGCCTTCGGATCGACCTCCGCGTGATACCCGGTGATCACGCCGGCCCGCTCGAGCCGCTGGACACGCTCGGCCACTGCCGGCGCCGACAGGTTGATCCGTCGGCCCAGCTCCGCGATCGAGACTCGGGCGTCGGCCTGCAGCTCCTGAAGCAGACGACGGTTGATTTCGTCAAGCAGCTGGTTTTCGTTGGTCATGGCCATGGATCGCCTCCGCTTCGCAGGCATCTGAGCCGAAACAGCTTCGCCTCAGTCTGGCAGGTCTCGGGCTCCGCCGCGACGATTTCCTCATGCAAGCGGTCGCCGTTCCGACCAGTCGTGCGGGGCTCGGGCGCCTCGCGGCGGCCGCACCGCCGGAGAGCTTCTTCGTCGGCAGCGCGATCTTCCACTACCTCGGGCCGGCGTTCGCCGTCCTCCTCTTCGCCCGGGTCGAACCGCTCGGCGTCGCCTGGCTGCGGATCGCTTCCGCCGCAGCTGTCTTCGCGCTGTGGCGGCGGCCCTGGCGCGCGTTCGCGCGGCTCGATCGCGCTGAGCGGCGCACGGTCGTCGCGATGGGCGCGGTCCTCGCGGCCATGAACGGCTGCTTCTACGTCTCCATCGACCGCCTCCCGCTCGGAACCGTGGCCGCGATCGAGTTCCTACCCGTGATCGCGTTGGCCGCGGCCGGCATGCGCACCGGCAGGAATGCGGTTGCCCTCGCCTCGGCGGCCGGCGGCGTCTACCTGCTCACCGACGTTCGGATCGAGGGCGAGCCGCTCGGCGTCGCCTTCGCGTTCGCCAACGCCGCGCTGTTCGCGCTCTACATCGTCCTGGCGCACCGCGTCGCGCAGAGCAGGCAGATGAGCGGCATCGACGGGCTGGGAGCGGCGATGCTCGTCGCGACACTCGCCGTGACGCCGGTCGGAGGCTGGTTCGTCACGCTGGATCCGATCGCGATTGCGGCCGGCATCGGCGTCGGGATCTGCTCCTCGGTCATCCCTTACGTCTGCGACCAACTGGCGATGGCGAGGATGACCCGAGCGACCTACTCGCTGCTGGTCTCGCTACTGCCGGCGACGGCGACCCTTGTGGGGGTCATCGTGCTTGCCCAGATCCCCACGCCGACCGAGATCCTCGGCGTCGCGCTGGTGGTAGCCGCGGTGGCCGTCCACCGCGAAGGCTAGGACGCCTCCAGGCCGGCGAGGCCGCGCAGGTCGACGCACTTCGTCCCGCGCTTGTCGACGACGACCATCAGCACCGTGCCGCAGCTCCGACAGCGTGCGACTGTCCCGGGAGCTTGCAGATAGACGACGACCTCGGCGACCGCCGCAGCGGCGCCGCAGTGGTCGCAGACCGCCGTCGCGGTCGTCATCTCCGCGCCGAAGATCTCCATCAGCACGCCGCCGATCGCGTTTCCGTCGAGCGCTTCCATCAGTGCCCCTTCCAGTGATACTGCCGAGTCTCTGGGTCGCGAGCCGAAGGCGCCGACTTGTCGGCGCCGACCAGCAGAGGTCGTGCCGGCTTTGCCGGTACGACCGTCTTAAGCCAGAGGCCGCACTCCGACGAGCCAAGGTCTGAAGACCTTGGTGAGGAGGAGGGTGGGCTCTGGCGCCGCGTGATCGCGGGCCAGAGGCCGGCGTGTATTGCTGGGAGGGGCACTACTTCAGCCCCGTCGCTCCGAATCGTTCCGTCTTCACACGGACCGGCGGATAGCCGAGCTCGACCAGGCCGTCGGCCACCGTCTCCACGAAGCTCGTCGGGCCGCAGACGAAGGCCCGCGCGTCCTCTTCAGGCGGCCAGGAGACCTCTTCGAGGAGTTCCCGGTCGACGCGGCGGTCATGGCCCGTCCAACCCGGCGGCTGCTCCCGCGTCAGCGTATAGACGACCTCGACGCCGTCTGAGGCCTGGTCGAGCTCCTCGCGGTAGATCACGTCGTCGAGCGTGCGGGACGAGTACAGCAGGCGCACGGGGAGGTCGGTTCCACTACGCAGTCGATGTCTCAGCATCGCGCGCAGGGGAACGACCCCCGAGCCACCGGCTACGAGAAGCACGGGGCCGCCGTTCTCCGGGCCCCAGACGAAGTGCCCTCCGATCGGCCCGCGCAGCTCGAGCCCGTCACCCGCCCTCAGCTCCTGGGTCAGGTAGGGCGAGACCTCGCCGTCCTCGAGCCGCTCGACCGTGATGGCGACCGGCTCCCCCGGTGCTGAGGCGATCGAGTACTCCCGCTCGGCGCGGTATCCGTCCTCGGCGGTCAAGCGGACGTCGAGGTGCTGGCCGGCGCGGTGCCCAGGCCAGTCGGGGACGTCGAGCACGATCGTCCGCACGCGCGCGGTCTCGTCGACGACATCGTCGACCGTCGCGACCTCCCAGTTCAATCGCCGGAGTACCGCTGCTCTCGCCACGGATCGCCGTAGATGTGGTAGCCGTACGTCTCCCAGAAGCCGGGCTCGTTCTCATCGCGGAGCTCGAGGCCGCGTACCCACTTGGCGCTCTTCCAGAAGTAGAGATGCGGGACAAGCAGTCGCGCAGGGCCGCCGTGCTCGGGGTCGAGCGGCTCGCCGTCGTAGGCGAAGGCGACCCACGCCTTTCCGTCGGTGACGTCCTCGATCGGGAGGTTGGTCGTGTAGCCGCCGTCGCAGAAAGCGAGCACGTATGGAGCTTCGTACTCGACCTCCTCGAGCAGCGTGTCGACGGAGACGCCTTCCCAGATCGTGTCCAGCTTCGACCAGCGGGTCACGCAGTGAACGTCGACCGTGGCCGTCTCGCTCGGGAGGGCGCGAAACTCATCCCACGTCCACGACTTGCGCTCATCGCCGTTCACGATCGAGAACGTCCACTCGTCGAGCGGCGTGTGCGGCGTCGGCCCAGCGGAGAGGACCGGGAAGCCCTCGGTCACGTACTGGCCGGGAGGAACCCGGCTCGGATCGGCGTCCGAGTCGCGCCTCCGGCCACGAAAGCCACGGGAAATGAAGCTCATGTCGTCAGAGGCTACTCCCGCAGCGCGTCGGCTAACGCACCAACTTGCCATTTTTAAGCCTCGTCGGCGAGCTCGAGCAGCTTGGTGACCGTCGTCCAGTTGCGCGCAGTGGCAGGGACCCCCAATCCCTTCCCCGCGAGCAGCGCCCACAGCTTCGACCGCGCGACGCCCGCGGGGTGCCAGGCGTAGATCTCGCGACCCTTGACGACGAACCGTTCCTTTTCCGCAGCGACGGCTTCGAGCTTCCCAACCACTTCGCGGCTGGGCTTGGCGGCCAGGAAGCTCACCTGGTAGCGCTTCGGATTCGTCGCGACGTCTCCGAGCGGATCTAGCTTCACCACCTTGGCGAGCTCGCTGCGCGTCCGCACCACAACCTCGATGTCGAGCCCGAAGCGCTTCGCGATCAGGCGTTTGCACTCGCTCGCGAGCTTCTTTTCGGACATGCCCGACGAGAGCACGACGTTGCCGCTCTGGAGGTAGGTCCGCGGGTTCTCGAAACCGGCTTCGGCGAGCGCCTCGCGTAGCTCCGCCATCGGGATTCGGTTGCGCGGGCCGAGGTTGATCCCGCGCAGAAGCACGATCTTCGCGCCGCGCGCGCTCACCGCGCGGTCCAGCCCCCGTCCACAGGCAGGACGGCGCCGGTCACGAACGGCGCGGTGGCGAGATAGACGACGGCCTGGGCGACATCCTCAGGCCGCCCGAAGTCGCCGGTGAGCGGCTGCAGCTCGGCGAGGCGGGCTCGGATCCCTGCATCCTCCTGGGCCCGTCGACTCATCGACGTCTCGATCAGCCCGGGGCAGACGACGTTGCAGCGGATCCCGTCCTTCGCGTACGCCACTGCCATCGCGCGAGTCAGGCCGATCACGCCTGCCTTCGAGGCGGCATAGGCGTGCGTCGCGAAGTCCTCGTCGCCGCCGACGAGGCCGAGGACGGAGGAGACGGTCACGATCGCCCCGCCCTCCGCCGCCCGGAGCAACGGGACCGCGCGCTTGCAGTAGAGGAAGACCGAGCGCAGATTGGCCTCGAGCACCGCATCCCAGGCCTCTTCGGTGCAGGTGTCCACGGGGCCGTCACCGAGCCGCCGCCCGCTGATCCCGTGCGCGCAAACCAGAACGTCGAGCCGGTCGAGCGCCCCGAAAACCGCGTCCGCCTCGTCGTCCACGTCGACGCCGCCCACCGTGAACCCGGCCGCTTCGAGCGCGTTCACAGTGGCCGACCCGATGCCCCCCGCGGAGCCGGTGACGACGGCAGAGGCCACGCTCAGGAAGTGGCGGCCGGCTCGCCTTCGGTGACGACGTCGGCGAACTCGCCCGTTGCCTCGTCCTTGACGATCAGCTTGAGCCGGCCGTCGGGCATTTGCTCCTGCTTGATCAGGGTCTTGCCGTCCCACTCTCGTCGGTTCGGCGCGATCCGGCTCACCTTGCCGCCGCGCCAGTCCGCGAGCTACGACCGGCTCCCAGCCGCGGGACTCGGCCGAGCGGTAGCAGGCGTCCATCACCGCGTTCACGACATAGCCGTCGTAGAACGTCTCCATCGGCTCGCGCCCCTCGTCCATCGCGTCGAACATGTCCGCGAACATGTCCACGTAGCCGAGCTCGGCGACCTCGTCTCCGACGGGGAACATCCAGCCGCTCACGGTCTCCGCCTTCTCCGCCACGTAGCCGCCGCCCTCGCCCGAGGAGAACACCTCGAACCCGGTGCGCAGGAAGTGGTTTGCCCAGATCGTCCCCTCGGTGCCGGCGACCTCGTCGCGGAGGTCCATGCCGCCGCGGAACGTCCAGGAGACCTCGAACTGGCCGATCGCGCCGCTCTCGAACCTGATCAGGGCGATCGCGTTGTCCTCCGCCTCGATCGGATGGACGAGCGTGTCGAGCCAGCACATGACGTCGACGGGGCGGTTCTCCTTGCCGACGTAATTGCGGATGATCTCGATGCAGTGGCAGCCGAGGTCGACGATTGCTCCGCCGCCGGCCTGCTTCGCGTCCCAGAACCACGCGCTGTGCGGGCCGGGGTGCGTCTCGCGTGATCGCGCCCACGTCACCTCTCCGATCTGGCCGGATCGAACCGCCTTAAGGCCCTTGAGCGTCTTCGGGGTGTAGACGAGGTCTTCGAGGTAACCGGCGAAGATCCCGGCGCGCTCGACCGTGTCGAGGATCCGCTTCGCCTCCTCGGCGTTGCGGGCGAGCGGCTTCGTGCAGAGCACGGCCTTGCCGTGGCGCGCGCAGAGCTCGACCGCTTCCTCGTGCAAGTGGTTCGGGAGCCCGATGACGACCGTGTCCGTCTCGGGGTGGGCGACGGCGGCTTCCAGGTCCGTCGTCGAACGCGGGATGCGGAGCTGCGCTGCGAACTCCTCCGCGCGGTCCCGGGAGCGCGAATAGACGACCTCCACGCGGTCTCGACTGCGTTTTCCGTGGAGGGTCTGGGTGTAGAAGAGCCCGATCAGCCCGGTCCCGAGCATCGTCACCCTATGACTGCTCATGTCTCGCCCCTCCACCTTGACGACGTTTCAGCCGCTCAGTAGCGTCCGCGCTTGTCTAAACGTCTATACAGGTTGATGCCGGACTCTACCCCGTTCCTCAACGCGGCGAGCTCACTGCTCAGGCGGATCGAAGAGACGCAGGCCGATGCGATCGCGGAGGCAAGTCGGCTCTGCGCCGAGGCGATCGCAGCCGGGCGGCTCGTCCATCTCTTCGGCTCCGGCCATTCACGCATCCCCGTCGAGGAGATGTTCCCCCGGTACGGCTCGTACCCCGGCTTCAACCCGATCGTGGAGCTCTCGATGACGTTCCACACCCAGGTCGTCGGAGCGAACGGGCAGCGGCAGGCGATGTTCATCGAGCGCGTGGAAGGGCTAGCGGAGGAGATCCTCGCGAACTTCGAGCTCGAGCCGCCGGACGTGATGATGGTCTTCAGCGTCGGCGGCCTCTCGGCCGTCCCGATCGAGATGGCGCAGGGTGCGCGTCGGCGCGGCCTTCCGGTGATCGCTGTCACTTCGGTGGAGCAATCTCTGGCCGGAACCCCCACCCACTCCTCCGGCACGCGCCTGCTCGATCACGCGGACGTCATCGTCGATCTCTGCACTCCGCCGGGCGACGCGCTGGTTCGGGTCGACGGGCTCGACACACCCGTGGGGCCGGGCTCCTCGGTCGCCGCTGTCGCGATCGCAAACGAGATCAAGTCACGGACCGCGGCGCTGCTGGTGGAGCGCGACGCGATGCCGCCTGTCCTGACGAGCGCGGCACTCGTGGGACGTGAGCGTTCCGATCAGCTCTTCGACGCGGCGTACGCCGACCACGCGAGGCGCATCGCGGGGGTGTTGCGGGGCGCCAAGGTCGTGTAGAACCATGACCACTGCGGTCTAAGAAGGGGAAAGGAGAACTAGATGAGTAGAGGTTCTAGGCGTCGAGGCGCTCCGCGTGTCGGCGTCTTGCTTGCGCTGTTGGCCCTGGTCGTGGCGGGATTTGCCGCCACGAGCCAGGCAAAGAGCACGGCGCAGAAGCAGTACAAGCTAGGCATCTCCAACACGCTGGTCGGCAACGGTTGGCGCGAGGGAATGATCTGCTCGATCAAGGCGCAGGCCCTGAAGAGCGGTCAGGTCTCCTCACTCACCATCGCCCACCGCCAGACGGACACCGCCGGCCAGATCGCGGACATCCGCAGCATGATCTCAGCCGGGGTCGACGCGATCATCATCAACCCGTCGAATGCGAGCGCGTTGAAGCCGATCGCCGCCCAGGCGCGGAGCAGGGGCATCGTCGTCGTGTTCATCGACCAGTACGTCGGCGCGCCGGGCGTGTACAACGCCACGAACGACCAGGTCGCATACGGGCGCATCGGCGCCGAGTGGCTGTTCAAGAGGCTCAAGGGTCGGGGCAACGTGGTCGAGATGCGGGGCATCGCCGGCGTTCCCGCGGACACCGACCGGCACAAGGGCCTCCAGCAGGCACTCAAGAAGTACCCGAACATCAAGGTCGTGAAGTCGGTCTTCACCGGGTGGCAGTTCGCGCCGGGCGCGAAGCAGATGCTCGACATCCTGAACTCCGGGACGAAGGTCAACGGGGTCTGGACCTCGGGCATCGACTACACCGTCGTGAACGCCTTCAAGACGGCGAAGAAGCGCTATGTCCCGATCGTCGGTGCGGACAACTTCGGCTTCATCCGTCAGGTCAAGTCCCGCTATCCGGGGCTCCAGGGCGCAGCCGTGACGAACCCGTCGTCGATCGGCGGGGTCGGAGTGACGGTGGCGCTTCGGGCGCTGAACAAGCAGTCCGTGCCCAAGTGGGTCAAGCTGAAGCCGGACGTCTGGACCTGGCCTGCCGACAAGACCAAGATCAACAAGTTCGCCCAGCCGGGTGCGGCGGCGGATGCGAGCGCACAGCTCCAGATCACGCCGTGGACGACCTACACCCTGAAGCAGTACAGGGCGTGCAAGGGGCCCTAACCCCTGATTGCAACGCATGGAGGGGGCGGCTTCCCGCCCCCTCCGTTTGCTCCGCGGTGCCATGAGCAACCAGGCGACGCCGCTTCTGGAGGCACGCGGAGTCGCGAAGCACTACGGGCCGGTCGTCGCGCTTCGGTCGGCTGATCTCTCCGTGTCCTCGGGAGAGATCCACGCGCTGCTGGGAGCGAACGGCGCCGGTAAGAGCACCCTCGTGAAATGCCTCACCGGCGTCACACGGCCGGACACCGGAACGATCTCGTTTGCGGGCCGTGAAGCCCGCGCCCGGTCGCCCATGCACGCCGCACGGCTCGGGCTCTCACCGGTCTTCCAGGATCCGGCGCTCGTCCCGGACCTGACGGTGGCTCAGAACCTGCGACTGACGGGCTCGTCCGTCGACGCCGTGCGCTCACAGCTGGACGAGATGCGCCTCAAGGTCAGCTTCCGCGAGCTCGTCGGCGACTTGCCGCTCCCGATCCTCCGCATGCTCGACCTGGCGCGCGCGCTGACGCACGACCCGCAGCTGCTGATCCTGGACGAGATCACGGCCGCGCTGCCGTCCGATCTGGCGGAGCGCGTGTTCGACGTGATGCGCGAGCGGCGTGAGCGCGGTCGGTCCGTGCTCTTCATCACCCACCGTCTCGCCGAGGTGATCGCGACCTGCGACCGAGCGACGATTCTCCGCGACGGGCGCAACGTCGGCACCATGGTTCCGCAGGAGGGCGGCGAGGCGCGGATCGTCGAGATCATGCTCGGCCCCGAGGCGGCCCGTGCCGAAGCCCAGGCGTCCGAGCTCGACGAGGCGGAGCTCCCGGAGGCGGAGGCAGGGGAGGCTGAAGAGGCGGCGGCCGTCCTCGAGGTGGACGACCTGCATGTCGGCGGCGTGCGAGGAATCTCGTTCACGCTCCGCCGGGGCGAGGTCCTCGGCCTGGCCGCCCTCGAGGGTCAGGGGCAGGACGAGCTCTTCGAGGCCCTCGCCGGGCAGCGCAAGGCCGAGAGCGGCGAGCTGCGCGTCGCCGGACGCTCGTTCCGCCCGCGTCATCCGTACGACGCGATCCGCCGCAAGGTCGTGCTCGTTCCCCCGGACCGACTGCTCGCACTCCTGCCTCAGCGGTCCGTGCGCGAGAACGTTGCCGCGCCGCTGTACAACTCGCCGCTGCGCTGGGGGCCGATCAACATGCGGGAGGAGGGCCGTCGGGTGCAAAGAGCCGTTGATGCGCTGCAGATCGACATGCGTGCGTCCCGCCAGGTTCGGCGACTGTCCGGCGGGAACCAGCAGAAGGTCACGATCGCCCGCTGGATCGCGTCGGGCTTCGCGGCCTTGCTCTGCAACGACCCAACGCGGGGAATCGACGTGGGCACGAAGCGCCAGGTGTACGCCCTGCTGCGCGAGCTCGCGGCAGACGGCGCGGCGATCCTGTTCTTCAGCTCCGAGCTGGCCGAGTTTCCGCTCGTCTGCGACCGGGTGCTGGCGATCTACGGCGGCCGCGTCACGGCCGAGCTGGCGGGCGCGGCGGCCGACGAGGCGACGCTCCTCCAGGCCATGCACGGGTTGGAGCTTGACGAGGCGGTGGCATGAGCACGGCGTCCGCGGCCCCCGGGGCGATGGAGTTTCGCGGGGCCGCGCCGTGGCGTCGCGCGCTACGGCTGCACGGCTGGACGATCGCGATCTGGCTCGTGCTGCTCGCGATGGTTCCGTACTGGCGCTCGCTGTCGGAGCAGGACTTCAAGTTCGACCTTCAGGCAGTCGCCATCGACGCGCTTCCCCTCTGCTTCGCGGCGATGGCTCAGGCAGTCGTCGTCATCTCCGGCGGCATCGACCTCTCGATCGGCTCGCTGATGGCAGTCATCAACGTCCTCTCCGCGCGGGAGATGGTCAATATGAGCTTCCGCGAGGCGCTCGCGTTCTCGCTCCTGCTGATCGTCCTGGCGATGCTCGCAAGCGCCTTCACGGGCCTGATCATCACGCTGACGCGAATCCCGGACATCGTGGTGACGCTTGGGATGCTGTTCGTCTGGCAAGGGGTCGCCCTCTGGATCCTCGAGATTCCCGGCGGCGGCGTGCCGGTCGACTTTTCAGACCTTGCAGTGGGCAACGTGGGCTCGACGGTGATTCCGAACGCGGCCGTCGCCGTCTTCGCCGCCTTCCTGCTCGTCTGGGTGCCGCTGCGCTGGCTTCGCCCGGGCCTCGCCATCTACGCGGTCGGCTCGAACCGCAACTCGGCCTACCTGACCGGGATCGGCGTCGCGCGGACGCGGGTCGGCGCATACCTCCTCGCCGGCGTGTTCACGGGCCTGGGCGGGCTTGCGCTCTCCGCCTCGTCCGGGATCGGCGACCCGAACTCCGGCACGACGTACACGCTGAACAGCGTCGCTGCCGTCGTGCTGGGCGGCGTGTCCTTGCTCGGCGGCGTGGGCGGCCTGATCGGCGTGATCGCCGCGGCCTATGTGCTCACGCTGTCGAAGATCATCCTTCTGTTGCGCGGCACCGACCCGAACTACGCGAACGTTTACCAGGGGGCGCTGATCATCCTCGTCGTCGTCATCGGCGGGCTGCTCACGAGGAAGACGCGGTCGTGACGGCCCTCCCCGAGGCGCTGGACCGCGAGAGCCGGCTGGAGGCGGCGCGGCGGTTCCTCGTCGACAACCCCGTCGTCGTCCTCGTCGGGGTGCTCGTGCTCCTGTTCGTGCTCACGGACGTCGTGAACCGGCATGAAGCGGGCGAGCCGTTCGTCACCTGGAATCAGCTCTCGACCACCTTCCTGGTCGCCGCGCCGCTCGGGATGATCGCCGCAGGCCAGACGCTCGTGATGCTCACGGGCGGCGTCGACCTGTCGGTGGCGTTGACCGCGACGGCCGCGGCATTCGCGGCCTCGTGGCAGGGAGCGAACGGGACCGTCCAGGGCATCCTCGCCGGGCTCGCGGTCGGGGCCGGGATCGGTCTCGCCAACGGGATTGGCATCGGCATCTTCCGCGTCAACCCGTTGATCATGACCCTGGGCACCTCCTCGGTGACGTTCGGTCTCCTCTCGATCTACGCCGGGCGATCGTTCGAGAAGGTCGTGCCCGGCTTGCTCTCCACTTTGGGCTCCGATCGGTTCTTCGACTACCTGCCGGCGAACCTGATCTTCTGGGCGGTGGTTGCGGCGCTTCTGATCCTCGGCCTCCGTTACACCGGCTATGGACGGATGCTGTACGCCGTCGGCGACAACGAGGCTGCGGCCAGGCTCGCCGGCGTGCGCATCTGGCAGGTGCTCGTGTTCGTCTACGTGCTCTGTGGCCTGTTCAGCGCGTTCGGGGGGTTGCTCCTCGTGGGGTTCACCAACAACCCCGATCTCGGGCTCGCGACTCCGTACCTGCTGCAGTCGGTCGCAGCCGTGGTGATCGGCGGCACGTCGATCTTCGGCGGCTGGGGGAGCTACAGCGGCACGATCGTCGGCGTGTTGATCCTGACCGTGCTGGGGTCGTTGCTCACGCTGCTCAACGCGGAGGAGTGGCAGCGCCAGGTGATCTACGGCTCGATCATCATCGTGCTGACCGCGATCTACGCGCGCGTCTCCGGCTCCGAGTGATCGGCCTCACGAAGCTTTCGCCGGGCGCGGGGAACGTCGCCCTCGCCGAGCGACCTGAGCCTGCTCCCGGGCCGGGTCAGGTGGTGGTGGAGGTCGTTGGCGCGGGGATCTGCGGCACCGATCTGCACAGCGCCGACGGCGACTACGAGACCGTCACGCCGGTGACGATGGGTCACGAGGTCTCGGGCGTGGTTGCCGAGATGGGCGCAGGCGTGGAGGCGTCGTGGCTCGGGGCTCGAGTCGCCAGCGAGACGTATTTCTCGACCTGCGGGCGCTGTGAGCATTGCCTTGCTGGGCGGATCAACCTTTGTCCTGAGCGACGTTCGATCGGCACGCATGTCGACGGCGCCTTCGCTGCGCGGCTGGTGGTTCCGGGTCGAAACCTGCTCGGGTAGCGAGGCGGGGATGGGGAGCGGCCTCGCCGCGACCCGTCGCGGCGGTCGCTATGTGCAGACGGGCCTTGCAGGCAAACCGGTCACACTTCCCTTCGACCTCGTGTGCTTCCGCGAGCTCACGGTCACATCCGGATTCGCGAGCACGCCGAGCTCGTGGCTGAAAGCACTCGAGCCAGTTGGCGACCGGCGAGTCGATCTGGAGCCGCTCCTGACGGAGGTCGTGCCGCTCGAAGAGTGGGAGCGCGCCTTCGCGGCCACGCGAGCCGCCGATGGCATCAAGTTCGTCCTAGCGCCCACTTAGGGCCGTGTCCTGGGGCCAGGCCCCCGGACACGGCCCTTTCCGCCGCGTCGCGGAGACCTTCGGCGACGAACTCGACGTAGCGCAGCGCTGCTTGCCGAGGGGTGGTGCCGAACTGCCCGAGGACCCAATCGACGGCGAGGAACGCCGGAGGCGAGTCGTAGCCCGCGGTCGCGCGGTAGCTGCTCCAGGGCCAGCGGCCCGTCCGCCGGCAGATCCGGGCGCGCACCGGATTGAGGACGATGTACCGGCAAGTCTCCAGGAGATGTGACTCGCGCTCGATGAGTTCCGACGAGTACCGGCTTTGGAACAGATGCCCGACATGGTCGTGCCGCCGGTTGAAGTAGTTCGCGTAATCGCTGTTCAGTCGATGCATCCCGACTGCGAGGTTGGGCTCCAGCGTCTGGACCAGGAGATGGAAGTGGTTCGTCATCAAGCAATAAGCCCCGCATTTCCAGCTGCACTCCTCCACGACCTCGGACAGCCCGCTCAGAAACAGGCGGCGGTCGAGATCGTCGAGGTAGACGTCTCGCCCCTCGGTGCCGCGCGAGGTCAGGTGGTAGATCGCTCCAGGTGCTTGAAACCGCGGGGCGCGAGGCATGCGCCGGACGCTAGCCAGCTCATCAGCCGCGGCAAGCCCTCGGACGCAATCCGGCACGCCTTCGCGACGCCTTTGTCATCCCTCTTGTCCGCTTCGTCCATGTCCCGGGGCCAGGCCCCTGGACGTGCCCGCGCTAGACGATGTAGGGCTGCAGGACGTCACGGGCCAGGAGGAACCCGCGCTTGACGAGGTCTTCGTCGCCTTCGAAGCGGCGGTCCTCGTGCTCGATCGACACTACGTGGTCGTAGCCGACCGCATAGAGCGCCGCGAGGAAGCGGTCCCAGCGCACCTCCCCCAGCCCTGGGAGCCGCGGTACCTGCCAGCCGATTCCGCCGGAGAACGTGCCGTGGCGGTACAGGCCGTCGCGCCGCACCTCGAGATCCTTCGCGTGCGCGTGGAAGATCCGATCGGCATAGTCGTAGACGGCCCGCTCGTAGTCGATCATCAGCCAGACGAGGTGTGAGGGATCGAGGTTGAGGCCGAAGTTCTCGGCCGGAATCGCGGAGAACATCTCGTCCCAGATCGCCGGCGACCAAGCGAGGTTGTTGCCGCCCGGCCACTCGTCGTAGCTGAAGATCATCGGGCAGTTCTCGATCGCGATCTTCACGCTCCGCTCCCCGGCGTGCTCCACGAGCGGCGGCCAGATCTGGCGGAACCGATCGAGATTCTCGGGCAGCGGCCGATCCTTGTCGTTCCCGACGAAAGTACCGACGATCCCGACGCCAAGCCGCTCGGCCGCCTCGATCACCTTCCGAAGATGGCCGTTCACCTCCTCACGGTGCGCGTCGTCCGGATGGAGGTTGTTCGGGTAGTACGCCAGCGACGAGATCGCAAGCCCGTGCCGGTCAAGCAGCTCGTGGACGTCATCCGGATCGAAGGAATCGACGTCGATGTGCGTCACACCCGCATAGCGGCGCCTCTCCCCTCGGCCTGCGGGCCAGCAGGCGATCTCCAGCGCCTGGAATCCCTCGCCGGCGGCCCACTCGGCCACCTCCGACAGCGTCAGGTCGGGAAAGGCGGCGGTCAAAAGGCCCAGCTTCACGGGGTCACCTCCACCCATCGTCGTTCGCGGTTGCTGAGGACGACGGCGTCGCCCAGCACGTTCTCCCAGTGGCCGTCGAAAAACGTCGGATAGTCAGGCTTCTCCGGCGGCCCATCTGCGGCGACCGCGCCGTACACGGCCCGGTAGAGCTCCTTGAACGTCTCCCCGAAGCCCTCCGCGTGCCCACCCGGGAGACTCGTCCGCGGAGCCGCCTCCGGCGCCATGAGCGCGGGGTCGCGCAGCATGGTCTCGTTCGGCCTCCCCCGGTGACCGAGCCACAGCTCCTCGTTGCGCTCGGAATCCCAGGCGAGCGCGCCGAGCGACCCGTCCAGCTCGAATCGCAGCGAGTTCTTCCGGCCGGCGCTCACCTGCGAGACGACGAGCGACCCTCGCGTGCCGCCCTCGAACCGGAGCAGGACGTGGGCCAGGTCCTCGGTCGTCATCTCGGCATCCTCGCGCTCGACGTCGTCGACCGCGGCGAATGTCTCGACCTCGCCTATCGGGCGACGCCGGATCGGAATCGTCGTTGCGAGGTCGGCCAGCAGTGACTCAACGCGCGCCCCGATCACGAACTGCACGAGATCGAGCCAATGGGAGCCGATGTCGCCGACCGCCCGCAGCTCACCGCCCTTTCCCGGCTCGAGGCGCCAGTTCCAGTCGGTCGGCAGGAGCAGCCAGTCCTGCAAGTAGCCGCCGTGCACATTCCACACGGCCCCGACCGCGCCGCTCGAGACAAGCGCGCGAGCCTCCTGGACCTGGGGATAGAAGCGGATGTTGAAGTTCGTGCAGTGGACGAGACCGCTCTTCTCGGCGAGCTCCAGCAGCTCGGCCGACTGCTCCGACGTCACGGCGAGCGGCTTCTCGCAGACGACGTGCTTGCCCGCCTGAAGCGCCTGCTTGACCTGCGGGTAGTGAAGGTGGTTCGGGGTCGTCAGGTGGACGACGTCCACACGCTCGTTGCCAAGGAGCTGTTCGTACGTGTCGACGACAGGCGCGAGCAGCTTGCCGCGCGCCCGCTCGGGCGACGAGCCCACGACGCCGACGACCTCCACTCCGAGCCGCCGCAGCGCCTCGACGTGGACGGCGCCGATGAACCCGGTGCCGACGACGCCGGCACGGAGATCGCGAAGGTCCGCGATCACAGCGGCGGGAGCTCCACGTCGAAGTCGACGTCGATCCCATAGCGTGACCCGATGTAGCGGCTCTCGGTCCACTCGAGGGGCTTGCCGTCCTGGTCGTGGATCAGCCGCCGCTCGACCAGCAGGGGTGCGCCCTTGCGGACACGCAGCAGGCGGGCGTCCTCGGCGGTCGCCGCCTCGGCGGCGAGCGCCGCGGTACCGCTCGTCGGGACGAGCCCGGCTGTGACCAGCGTCTCGAAGAGCGACTCGTGCTCCAGGTCCCCTTCGAGCGTGTCGCTCACCCGATCCGCGGGGAACACCGCCTGCTCGAGGACGAGAGGCTTGCCGTCCGCGAGCCGGACACGACGCAGGACGACGACATCGCGAACGCCGAGCCGGCGCTCCTCGGCCTCGGTCGCGCGTCGCTGCCGCCGTTCGATCACCCGCGAGCTCGGCACGCGGCCCTTGCGCCGCATCTCGTCCGAGAAGGAGAGGATGTGACCCGCGGTTCGGTTCGCGCGCGCTGCCGCGACGAAGGTCCCGCGACCGGGAACGCGGTAGACGAGGCCGTCCTGGACGAGACGCTGGACGGCCGCCCGCGCGGTCATCCGCGAGACGCCGAACTCCTCGCATAGCTGCGCTTCGGAGGGGAGCGGCGAATCGGGCTCGAGCCGGTCCGCGCGCTCCCGCAGCTCCTGCTCGATCTCGTAGTAGCGGGGCGTGAAGTCGCTCACGCGTCGACCGCCCAGCGCGTGGGATAGTGCAAGGGCGCCCCGCGGAGCCCGGCGTCGACGAGCGCGAGGTGCCAGCGCCCGAGGTTCGCGCAGACGAGGCGGTCGAGCTCCGGTCCCGCGAAAGCGATATTGGTCGGCGCTGCGAGGAGCGTGCCCTGCGGATCGTCGGCGACGACCTCGCAACGCCCGGCGGAGTCGAGGTGAACGATGCGGTCGGGCCGGTAGCACGCGACGAGCACTTCGCCGTCCGCGGTGAAGGCAATTCCGTCGGGCACGGTGCCGTCCAGCCGCGTCACCTCCTCGAGCTCGCCCGTACCGAGGTCGAAGCGGTTCACGGTCGGCCTCCTGCTCTCGACGATCCAGAGGTAGCGACCGTCGGGCGTGACGGCGCAGCCGTTCGGATAGTGGGAGAGCGCCGTGGAGAACACTTCGAGCGCGCCGTCGGCCGAGAGACGCAAGACGCGGCCGTCGTCGGCTCCCCAGGAGCCCGAGTCGGAGAAGTAGAGCGTGCCGTCGGGGCCGAATGCCGGAGAGTTCGGGAACCTGAGGCCGTTCTCGACGGTCCGGACGGAGCCGTCCTCCAGAACGCACAGCGAGCCTTCGTCGCCGCAACAGAGGACGAGGCGGCCGCGGCCGTCGACCGCGACCCCGAGCACGAAGCCCGGCGCGCGCGCCACCTCCTCGGCACGCCGCTCCTCGAGCTGCACGCGATACACCTGGCCGGCCTCTCCCCCGGCCCAGACGACGCCGGCTCCGGGGTCCCAGCACACACCCTCGGGGTGATCGAGCCCGTCAACGAGCGTCTCAATCGCGGACATGGCCGACCGCGCCGTTGATCGTCAGGCCGCCGTCGACGACGAGCTCCTGTCCGGTCAGATACCGAGCGCCGTCCGACACGAGGAAGAGGACGACGTCCGCGATTTCGTCGGCGCTTCCAATTCGACCGAGAGCGATCCGCTGTTCGTAGGTCCGGCGGACCTCAGGCGTATAGGCGCTGGCATTGAGCGGCGTGTCGACGGGGCCCGGAGCGACGGCGTTGACGGTGATGCCGGCCGGCGCGAGCTCGAGGGCCAGGACCTTCGTCAGGCCGACGATCGCACCCTTCGCCGCGGTGTAGGCGCCCAGCCCGGGCACGGCCTGGAAGGTGCACTGCGAGGTGACGTTGACGATCCGCCCGCCGCCGCCCTGCGTCTGCATCTGCCGCGCTGCCGCACGGCTGCCGTAGAAGTAGCCGTGCAGGTTGGCGCGCAGGAGGCCGTGCCAATCCTCGTCGCTCGTCTCCACGAGCGGCCGGACGAAAAGGCGCGCAGCGTTGTTCACCCAGACGTCGATGCCGCCCCACTCGTCCACGACGCGCTGGGCCATGCGGTCGACGGCCTCTCGGTCGCCGGTGTCGCCGTGGACGAAGATGCCGTCGACGGGGTCGTCGCCATCCAGCGAGATGCCCGCGACTCTGGCGCCGGCCCGACCGAATGCCGTCGCGATCGCGGCGCCGATCCCGCTCGAGGCGCCAGTGACCACCACGCGCCGCTCGCTCACATCGAAAGCGGCAGACACGGCGTGACTGTATAGCTGTCTAGACGGGAGAGCAATAAGCTCTGCCCGTGCCGCATGAGCCCATCCGGACAACCGTGGTGGGGAGCTATCCGTTTCCCGGCTGGCTCGAGCTGGCCGGCGTGCACCTCGACGAGCTGGGACCGGACGATCGCGAGGAGGCGACTCGCGACGCGGTCTGGGCGGCCGTCGGCGACCAGCTTCGCGCCGGGCTCGACGTCATCACCGACGGCGAGCAGACCCGCTTCGACTTCAACCTCTCTTTCTACGCGTTCATCGACGGGCTCGAGCTCGACGACGAGCCGCGGCGCCGCTTCGGTCCGCCGGGTCACGACCAGCGCGGGCGCCACCGGATCGTCGGCGAGCTCACCGCTCCGAACGGGCTCGGCGTCGTGGCCGAGTGGGAGCGTCTCCGCAGCGTGGCTCCCCAAGACGCGCAGCTGAAGGCGAGCGTCCCCGGCCCGTACACGCTTGCCGGCCGCATCGAGCCGAGCGCGGACTATCCAGACCGCTGGGCCGTGACGGAGGCGCTGCTCCCGATCGTCCGCTCCGAGCTCGAGGCGCTGGTCGCCGCAGGCTGCGGGATCGTCACCGTCGACGAGCCGTCGATGAGCTGCTACGCCGACCGAGAAGATCCCGAGCGTCTCGTCGACACGTTCAACCGAACGGTCGAGCCCGTCGCCGGACGCTGTTACCTCGGCACGCACCTGTGCTTCGGCAACTACAAGGCGCGCGCCGTGGGCAAGCGCCGCTACGCGCCGATGTTCCCGGCCTTCCTCGAGCTCGCGGCGGAGGAGCTCCACCTGGAGATGGCGAGCCGCGAGTTCGCCGAGCTCGAGCTGATCGCCGAGATCGGCGAGCGGCACGACGTCGGCGTCGGCGTGATCGACGTCAAGAACTACTACGTCGAGACGCCGGCCGACGTCGAGGAGCGGATCCGCGCCTGCCTGCGGCACGTCTCGCCCGAGCGCCTGAGCGTCAGCCCGGACTGCGGCCTCTCGCAGACGGCGCGCTGGGCCGCGCAGCAGAAGCTCGCGAACATGGTCGAGGGCGCGCGGATCGTCCGGGAGTCGCTCTAGGAGGGTTTGGCGGAATGCCGCTCGTCGCAGGAGTGCGATGGTCGTTCCGAGGCAAGGACGCAGGGAGCCCCCGTATCAGTAGATACGGGGGCGACTGAGGACGCGGCCTCGGGGCGAGCAGCGTGCTCCTGCGGCACAGACTGTATTTCGCCAAACCCTCCTAGAACGCGAAGGCGCCCGCCGGGTTCGCGACGAAGATCCGGTCGGAGAGCTCCTGTCCGAGCTCCCGCTCGAGGCGCGGCTTGAAGCGGGCGAAGACGTAGTCGAGCCCCGGTCCTCCGCCGTAGGCGCGCAGCATCGAGCGTCGGCCCGTGTCGCCGCCGAGCAGCAGCCGGTCGGCGCAGCCTCGCTCCGCCAGGTCGGAGATCAGGCCGAGGATCGTCGAGTCCGGCCAGTATTTCGTCCGCCCGGGCCCGTCGAGCTGCAGCCAGGCGCCCGTCGCGGCGGTCTCGACATGCTCGCCGGGATCGGGGTTCCGGTCGACATGGGCGAGGATCACCCGGTCGGGCGGCACGCCCAGGTCACGCAGCCGCTCGACGATGGCGAGCCCCATCGTCCCGTGCTCGGTGTGCACGCAGACCGGCGCGCCGACCTCGCGATGGGCAGCCGCGGCGGCCGCGAACGCCTTCGCCTCGAACGGGCTGATCGCGTGGTAGCCGGCGCCAACTTTGATGATCCCGCACTGCTCGAGATCGGCGACGAAACGGGCGGCGAGCGCCTCCACGGCCTGCCCGCGCACCGGATCCTCCGGCGCGTAGTGCACGTCGCGGTGCAGCCCCGTCGCCGCGACGACGTGGAGACCGGTTGCCTCGGAGACTCCACGCAACCCCTCAAGGTCGCGCCCGAGCCCGATCGGCGTCCAATCGACCAAAGCCCGCGCGCCGGCGGCACGCAGCGCCGTCGCCTCCTCGATCGCTTTACCGACGTCGGAGTACTCGTCGCCCAGCTGCGCCGGCGTTACGAGGAAGAGATGCTCGTGCGCATCGCAGGGCCCGAGCTCCTCCGGGGCGATATCGCCGCGGATCGTCCGGACGATCTGTCGGGCCATGACGCGAGACTATGGGAGTGGATTCGCTTGCGTACGTCGTGACGTCCGGGTGGGCGAGCGGCGTCAACGTCTACGCAACGGTGCTCGTCACCGGGCTGCTCGGCCGCGTCGGCGGGGTTGACGGCGTGCCCGACGTCCTCCAGCGAACCGACGTCCTCATCTTCGCCGCCGCCCTCTGGGCCGTCGAGTTCGTCGCCGACAAGATCCCCTACGTCGACAACGTGTGGGACGCCGTCCACACGTTTATCCGGCCGACGATCGGCGCGATCATCGGCGCGCTGCTCGCGGGCGAGGCGCAGGATGTCCACGAAGCGTTCTGGGCCGTGCTCGGCGGCTCGACGGCACTCGCGAGCCACGCGGCGAAGGCCGGCCTGCGGCTCGCGGTCAACGCGTCGCCCGAGCCGTTTTCGAACATCATCCTCAGCCTGCTCGAGGACGGAGCCGTGGTCGGCGTGATCCTGTTCTCCGTCGACCATCCCCACGCCGCTCTGGCGATCGCGCTGGCGCTGATGGCCGGCGCCGGCATTCTGCTCGTCGTCCTCTTCCGCGCGATCCAGAGGACCGTGGCCCGGTTCCTCGGCGAAAGCGCGGCGCCTACCTGAGCAAGCTGCGGTCGAAAAAGCCGATGACGCGCCGCTCGTACTCCTCCGGCGCGGCGTCGATGGCGCCGGTGTGTCCGCCGGGAGCGGCCCAGTACTCCTTCGGCCCCTTCGCGGCTTCGTAGTACCTCTTGGTGAGCGTCTCGCCGCCCTGGCCCGGCGTGGCGTGGATGAAGAGCGCCGGCTGGGTGATCTCCGCGCTCAGGTCGGTGAGCGAGCGCGGCGGCAGGTTGCTGGTCCAGACGGCCGACCCCACAGTGACGAGGCCAAACGCCCAGGAGCCAATGACTTTCTCGGCCCCGTCCATGTGGACGGCCTCGCGGGCTGATCTAACGCCTGCGCCCTCGGAGACGACTGCCTTGAGCTCGTCGTTCTCGGCCGCCTCCTGGAGCATCATCTCGCCGCCGACCGAGAGGCCGAGCCCGCCGATCCTCTCGTCCTCCACCTCCGGCCGCGCCTTGAGGAAGGCGATCGCCCCCTCGATGTCGCGAGTGCCCTCCCAGCCGAGGAGGTTCGGATCGCCCTCGCTCTCGCCCTCACCGCGCCGGTCGAAGAGCAAGACGCCGTAGCCGTGACGCGCGAGCAACTTGGCCGGCTTCTGCGGCCCCCTCCGACCGGGAAACGAGATCACGGCAGCGCCGTTCTTCGATGGCACGTACCAGCCCTCGAGCCGCAGGCCGTCGGGCGTCGTGAAGGAGATCTCCTGGAATGCTGTTCCAAGTTGCGGCTCAGGCACATACGCCCGCGCCGCGTGCGTGATGGCGTACGACTCCCCGAGCGGATAGATGACGAAGTACGCACCCAAGAGAAGGCCGAGGGCGATCAACACGCGGCGGGCGTAGCGCCAAACGAGGCTGCCGCCCTTCCTCGACCTCCAGAACGTCACGAAGCCGACGCCTATGAGGAGCAGGCCCGCGGGGATCATGAGAATCCCGGTGTAGTCGTCGCCGGAAAGACCGCGCTCCCGCATGTAGTAGCCGGCCTCGGAGGCGCCCATGACGACCATGAAGACACCGACACCAAGAGCGAGCGTCGCCCGGGCGCCGGCTCGTAGGCGCGGAAAGGCCCAGGCGCAGAGCACGAAGAGCCCCGTCTGGATGAGCCCTCCGACCAGGTGGTCGCCGGCGGACGTACCCGGCTGCGGCTGGAGGAAGTTGTCGTCAACGACGTGAACCGCGCCGACGGCGAACGCGAGCCGGGCGAGGCCCGTCTCGGTGAGAAGGGCTGCCGCGACGCTAGTCGCGGCAGCCCTTCTCGATTCCACTGACGGCTGAGCGGTGGTCGACATCGCAGCAGCTACACGCTCGGTGTCGGGACGGCCGGCGCCTCGGCCGGCTCGAGCTTCTCGCCATGCTCGAAGTGCGGGAGCCACTCGAGCCACTTCGGCAGGTACCAGTTCCAGTCGCCGAGCAGCTTCATCGAAGCCGGCAGCAGGATCGCCCGGACGATCGTCGCGTCGATGAGGATCGCGGCAGCGAGCCCGACGCCGAACTGCTTGAAGATCATCGCCTGCAGCGTCCCGAAGATCGCGAAGACGCCGACCATGACGATCGCGGCGCTCGTGACCACGCCTGCAGTCGATTTGATCCCGTACGAGATCGACTCCTCCGTGTTCATCCCGCGGTCGTACGCCTCACGGATCCGGCTGAGGATGAACACGTGGTAGTCCATCGAGAGGCCGAAGAGGATCACGAACAGCAGGATCGGGAGGAAGGGATCGATTCCGCCCGTGTTCTCGAAGCCGAGGATCTGCTTCCCCCAACCGTGCTGGAAGACGAGGACGAGGATGCCGTACGCCGCCCCGACGGATAGGAGGTTCAGAACGATCGCCTTCGCCCCGATCACGATCGAGCGGAAGGTCACGAGCATCAGCGCGAATGCGAACAGCAGCACAAACCCGAACACGAGCGGTGCGACCCTCTTCATCTGGTCGCTGAAGTCCTTGGCCTGCGCCGTCGTTCCCGTTACGCCGACTTCTGCGTCGGCGAGGGTTCCCAGCGTCGGAGGGATGATCTCGCCTCGCAACGCCGTGAGTGCCTGGTTCGACGTCGAGTCGATCCCGTCTCCTTCGATCGGGATGGAGATCGCCGCGACCGTCTTCGCTGCGTTGACGTCGACGTCGATCGGCTCGTTCATGACGCCGCTGTCGATCGCCCGCCATTTGAGCTGGCCGATCGCCTCGAGCGCCTCGGGCGTCTCGACGTTCGGCGCCTTTAGGACAACGGTTGCGCCGATCTCCGTTCCCGGAAAGGCGACTTTGAGCCGGTTGTAGGTGCCCAGGTACTTCTGCGGATACGTATCGATGCCCGGTTGCGCCGTGCGGAGCTGGTAGGCGGGCAGCGCGAGCGCGACGAGCAGGCCACCGGCCAGGACGACCGACACGACCGGGTGCCGGAGGACGCGATCGATGATCGCTCCCCAGACCCGTCCCCCGCCGTCGTCGCGCCTGAGGCGGTGCACGAACGGCACCCGCAGGCGGTCGACGTTGTCGCCGAGCTTCGAGAGCAAAGCCGGCAGCACGGTCAGCGATCCGAGCAGGGCGACCGCGACCACGGTCATCGTGGCCACGCCGAACGAAGCAAAGTCGGCGCTAAACGTGAGCAGCATGCCCGCCATCGCGACCAGCACCGTGAGCCCGGAAATGAGCACCGAACGACCGGACGTGGTGGCGGCGGCCTCGAGCGCAGCCTCTTCACTGCGGCCCGCGGCACGCTCCTCGCGTTCCCGCTTCAAATAGAACATCGTGTAGTCGACACCGACGGCGAGCCCGATCAGAAGAATGATCGCGCCGACTGCGTCGGACATCGGCAGCGCCTTGCTGATGAGCGCTACGAGGCCGAGGGTGGCGAGCGCCGCCGTGAGACCCAGCAGGAGCGGGATGCCGGCTGCAACGAGGGCTCCGAACGCGACGAGGAGGATCAGCAGCGTCAGCGGCACGGAGAAGAGGCCGGCCTTCTTCAGATCGCTGTAGAAATCCTTCTGGATCGCCTTCCCGGTGCTCTCGCCGAACGACCCGACGAAGAACTCGGGGTGTGCTTTCTGGATTTCCTTGACACGCGCAACGATCGGATCGACCTTGTCCGCAGCGTCCTCGGACGGACCTCGGATCTCCATCGGGACGAGCACCGAGTGCTTATCCGCGGAGATCTGACCGCCGTTCTCGGGGTCGAGCGGCGACTCGACCTTCGCGACCGCATCGAGGCCCGAGACTCCGGCGACGACGGATTGCACCACGGCCTTGAACGCGGGAGAGGTTGCCCTGAGCGTGGGATGCTGGATCAGGACGCTCTCACCGCCCGGCTGCTTGAAGTCCTCGTAGAGGATCGTGTCCGCTCGCCCCGACTCGCCCGGTCCCGACGTCTCGAAGACGATGGTCTTCAGGGGTGAGGCGATGCTGATCGCAAACAGGACGATGGCGATCCCGAGCCAGCCGAAGATCGCAGTCTTTCGATGATGCGCGCTCCAGCGCGCCATGCGTGCCGCGAGGTTGTGTTTCTGGGGACCGTTCACAGGGCTGCCTCCTTCACGTTCACGGGACGAGGACGGGTTGGGCCTCAGGGATCGGTGCACGGGCGCGCATGACCTCGAGCCAGGCGACGCCGAGGCCGAAGAGCGCGATCCCGATCGGGCCGGTCGGGAAGGGATGGCCGACGGCGAAGATCGCGGCGCCGATCGCCATGAGCAGCGGTCGGACCGAGGCCGCCGATTTGCCTGACGGCGAGGGCTGCAGCGAGGGCCATGGCGAACCAGGCGAGGCCCGAGGCGACCCAGATGACGATGCCGATGTAGTCCGTGCCATCCGTCCAGGATTCGCTGCACGACAGCGGCATCGGACGCGCTCATGCCGTTCGCCTCGCGGACGACCTGCCCGAGGCCGACGCCCGCGATCGCGTCGAGCATGGAGTAGGCGATCGCATAGGGGACGATTGCGACGCGAGCGATCTGCGCGGCTCGTCCCGGAAGATCCTTGACGAGGAGCCAGATCCCCCAGGCAAGCAGCAGGATGAGCACCGGCTGGACGAGGTGGAGCCCGAGGTAGAGGCTGGTTTCGTCGCCGACGTTGATTTCGGCGGGATGGACCGCGCCGAGCACGATGTAGCCGGCAACAGCGAGGAAGAGAAAGCCTCGACGTAGCCACGTCTCACGCTCGCCGGTGCCGGCACAAGGGCCTCGGCTCCTGGCGAAGCGGCGGGCTCGGGCTCCGGCTCGTGCTGGATGATTCGCGTCTTCACCCCTCCACGCTCGCACCCAGGGCTTGCGCCGAGAAGACGGGAGACTTGTCGTTTAGGGGGCGGTTTTCTGGTGTTTTGAGTAGTTACGAGCGGAGGTACAACAGCACGGCCAGCACGCGCCGAGACTCGGTGCCGGTCGACGGCAATCCGAGCTTGCCGAAGATGCTGG
Organism: uncultured Actinomycetes bacterium; assembly: GCA_963842235.1. Classification (GTDB taxonomy): domain Bacteria; phylum Actinomycetota; class Thermoleophilia; order Gaiellales; family Gaiellaceae; genus JACDAN01. Next base: position 1,653,557 of record CAWJFT010000001.1, read on the forward strand.
AGACGTACTTCTCGACTGCCCGGACGGTGATCACGAGACTGTCAGCGATCCCCTGGTTGGAGCTTCCCGAAGCCATCAGCTCGAGCACCTCGCGCTCGCGCGGCGTCAGCTGTGCGATCGGATCGTCGGGCCGCTGACGCGCGAGCAGCGTCGAGACGATGATCGGGTCGAGCACCGAGCCGCCCTCGCCGACTCGACTTAACCGCCGCGACGAAGTCGTTGACGTCGCCTGACCCGGTCCTTGAGCAGGTAGCCGACGCCCTCGGCGGAGTCGGCGAGGAGCTTCATCGCGAGCCCGACCTCGACGTACTGCGACAGCACGAGAACACCGACGGACGGATGGCTGGCTCGAAGCTCGAGCGCAGCCCGGAGCCCCTCGTCGTTGTGGGTGGGAGGGAGACCGGATGTCCATGATCACGACGTCCGGCGGGAAACTGCGCACCCTGAGCATGAGGTCATCCGCGTTCTCGCACTGGGCGACGACGTCGAAACCGGCCTCGTCCAGGAGCCGCGCGACGCCCTCACGCAAGAGGACACTGTCCTCGGCGATCGCTACCTGCACGGAATCTCCGCCCTCACGCGAGTTCCGCCTCCGCGTGGCGTCCAGACGCGCAGCCGGCCGTTCAGCGCCTCGACTCGATCCGCGAGGCCGCGGAGACCGGAGCCGCGCTCGCTGTCGGCTCCCCCGATGCCGTCGTCGACGATCTCCAGCACCAGCTCGTCGTGTTCCTTGACGACGTCGATGCGAGCCGTCGTCGCCTGCGCGTGCTTGGCGATGTTCGCGAGGCTCTCCGCAACCACGTAGTACGCGGCCACCTCCAGTGGCTCTGGAAGCCGCCCGTCGATCTCGACCCGCAAGTCCACTGGCACGGGCGCCCGGGCAGCGAGCTGCTCGAGCGCAGACGGCCAAACCGTGCCCGCTAACGACCGCCGGATGAATACCGCGTGCGATCTCGCGCAGCTCGTTCAGCGACGCCGCGATCTCGCGCCGTGCCTGATCGATTCCGGTCTTGACCTCTGGATCGCCGTTGATCCTGCCCTCTCAGCAGGCTGAGGTTGAGCGACAGCGCGATCAGCCGCTGCTGCGCGCCGTCGTGGAGGTTGCGTTCGAGCAGCTGCCGCTCGTTCTGCGCCGCCTCGACGATGCGAGCCCGCGAGCCTCTCAGCTCCTCCAAGCGCGCTCGCAGGTCGGCATGGAGCCGCCCGTTTTCGAGCGCGATACCGGCTGCCGCGCGGACTGAGTCGAGCAACTCGGGCTCGTCCTCCAGCGCCGGATCGTGGATCAGGGCCGCGACATGCTCGCCGCCCCGATCGATCAGCGTCGTCGCCCGTCCGTCCAGGTCTTGCAGCTCCACCGGCTGCCCCAGACGATCGGCGTAGCACTCGTAGTCGGGCAGCCAGTAGGCGAGCTGCAGCGAGGGGTCGCCGAGCGCGCGGGCAAGGGAATCACGCAGGTCGTCCGGAGCGGGCTCGGCTCCGGAGCTCGAGGAACGAGGTCACCCACGGCCGATCGCGCGAGCCGCGCTTTCAGCAGCGCAGCGAGAAACACGAGCGGTGCGAGACTCAAGGTCGCGAACGTGGCCCACCGGATCTCCCGAACCGCGGGCCAGTCGAATGCCGCGAAGACGTAGAGGACACGCGATCATCACGAGCCCGAGGGCAAACGCATCGACGACGAGAACGCGAGAGCGGCGCAGCGTCCCGCGTCGCCGGCGGCGCAAGACGAGGACGCCGACGGCGGCGAGGCAAAAGGCGCTCATCGTCAGGAGTGACACGCGGAGCGTCAGCAGCGCTGCATCTTCGTTGGCGGTGATCTCTAAGAGGTTGTGCGGGCCGAAGAAGCCGAACGTCATGCGGGTCACCTGCAAGACGATCGCCGCGAGCGTACGCGCTCGCGACCAGGACACGCTCGAACCGGTCACGGAGGTGTCCCGAGGGGAACGCGAGGAACACGTGCATGAAAAGGACCGGTGGAAGGAGATCGAACGCTTGGCCGAGGGTGAACGTGAGATCGTTCGTCGTCCACGAAAGCGTCGAGACGAAGTTCGCGAATCCCGCCGCGACCATCAGGGGGCCAAACCGGCTGTCCGGCCTTCTCCACCACGCGAAGAGGCCGCACAGGACGTAGGACACCGTCAGCCATTTCGCGAGCAGCGCGACGACGAGGGGCTCGCCGAGCGCGGCCCCCACCAGAGGATTGCGCAGCGCCGAGACAAACGAGTACGTCGCCGCGCCGCAACCGACGACGGCGATCGTCCACAGCGTGAGCAGGCTCGGCGGCGCACGCGCGGCGCGCGGTTCGATCTCAAGCCGGGCTGGGATCGGGACGGCCGTGCCGGCTACCTCCGTTCAGTCGGGGTCCCCCGAACATACTCCTGAACTCAGCGCGCTTCTACGGATACGGCGTTTTTGCAGATTCCTTCCAGGGTACGAAGGCCAAAGAAGGCAAACGAAGGGAGATCACCGTGGGCAAGCAGGTTCGGGATGCCATGACGCCGGGCGTTCGCTCGGTCGCGCCGAGCGACTCCGTCACGGAAGCCGCCCAGGCGATGAAAGAGCAGGACGTCGGTTCGCTGCCGGTCGTCGAGGGCGAACAGGCTGGTCGGGATCGTCACCGACCGCGACATCGTCGTCCGAGCGGTGGCCGAGCGGGTCGATCCACAGACGCTCAAGGTGGCCGACGTCGCCTCGGGCGATCTCGTCACCGTCGAGCCCGACGAGGATCTTGACGATGCGCTTGCTCTGATGGGGCGCCACCGCGTCCGGCGACTGCCCGTCGTCGAGAACGGCCGGCTCGTCGGGGTCGTCGCACAGGCGGATGTCGCGCTCGCGGCGAGCGAGAAGGATGCGGGCGCGATGCTCGAGGGCATCTCGCAGCCGGCGTCCACTCCGCGGGAGTAGCCGTGGCCGTCTGCGAAGTCTGCGGCAACGAGTACGACAAGACGTTCGAGCTCCGGTTGGCCGGCGAGACGCACGTCTTCGACAGCTTCGAGTGCGCGATCCACGCCGTGGCGCCGATCTGCGAGCACTGCGGCTGCCGGGTCATCGGCCACGGCGTGGAAGCCCAGGGCCGGATCTTCTGCTGCGTCCACTGCGCGTCGGCGTCCGGCGTCGAGGGCCTCGCCGATCGCGCCTGAGATGGCGCCGACGAACCTCCTCATCGTCGCGCTCGAGCCGATCTCCGACCGCGAGCTGGAGTCGGCGATCGAGGCACGGAAGCAGCAAGGTGACGTCAACGTGCACGTCGTCGCTCCGGCGGTGACCGCCGGGCGGTTCGAGTGGCTCACGGGCGCCGACGACGACGCGCGGGCCGAAGCCGAAGAGGTCGCCGAGCACACTGCCGAGGCGGTCCCAGCGGAAGCTGACACCGAGGTCGGGGAGCCCGATCCCCTGTTGGCGGTGCAGGACGCGCTCGCGCTCTTCCCGGCCGACGAGATTCTGGTCGCGGGAACTCCTGACGAGAAGCTGGAAGCGGGGCTCCGCGATCTCGGCGTGCCGGTCACGAACGTGGACGGCCGAGGCGAGGCCGCGGAAGGCGAGGCGGCCGCGGTCGACTACGCGCGCGATGTCACGCAGGGACGGAGCACCGAGACGCCGTTCGTCGTCGTCGGCACCGTGGGCGCGGTCCTCCTCGGCCTCGTCGTCCTCTTCAGCCTGATCGCCTTCCTCGTCATCTGGCTCGTGTAGCGCGACGCGGGGCGGCCGGAGCCACCCCGCGTCACGCGCTGGCTAGAGGTCGGGAGATCCCGAACCGTCCGAGTTGCCCTGGGGCGCGCCGAAGCCGTCGGAAGGACCGGCTCCGCCGGAGCCTCCGCGGCCCTCCGGACAGTCGTCCCTCGAGGGAGCCTGGCCGTTGTCTTGGATGAGCGCCGGGGCGTTCCCCGTCGAATCGTTCGAGGACGACCCGCCGGCCGCGAAAGCGCCGGTCGCCCACAGGAGCAGGACAGCGGCCACGGCCACGACCGCGCCCACCGTTAGCAGCGGGCGGAGGTCGACCTTGCGTGCTTCCTCCACGTCTTTCACCCCCTTTCGTCGTGATCGCTCACGGGATCCGCCCGAACCACAGGGCGGAGAGGCTGCCGCCGAGCAGGAGAAGCACGGCGCCCCCCGCGGCGAATGCCGCGGTCAGCTCGCGCTTTTCGTCCTTGTACGAGACCTGCGAGCCGATCTGGTCGTAGACCGCCTCGAGGTCGGCCTCGGTCGGGGCCTCGAAGTAGCGCCCGCCGGTCTCTTGCGCGATCGTCCTCAGCGTGTCTCGATCGGGAGGGACGGCGTAGGTCTCGGTCTGGCCGAGATCGTTTGTGATCTCGGCCGTGCCGGAATCGGTGCCGAGCGCGATCGTGTAGATCGGCACGCCCGTCTTCTTCACGTCGTCGAGGACGTTGAGCGGCTCGCTGCCCGTTGAGTTCGCTCCGTCGGAGAGCAGGAGCACCGCAAAGAGCGGCTTCCCGCCCGAGAGCTTCTTCTGCTCTTCGGGATCGGGCGCCAAATCGACGGACGTGACTATCGCGTCGCCGAGCGCCGTTCCCACGTCGCCTTCGATGGACGCGAGCGATGAGCGCACGGCGTCCTGGTCGTCCGTCGGCTCTTCCAGGACCTGCACCGAGCTCGAGAACGAGACGAGGCCGGTGCGGAAGCGGTCCGGGAGGCGGTCGAGGAAGGAGGAAGCCGCCGACTTGGCCGCGTCGAGCCGGGTCGGCGCGACATCGGTGGCCGTCATCGACGCCGAGCTGTCCATCGTGAGCACGACGGTGGCGTCATCGCGGGGCACCGCGACGACGGCCTGGGGCCGTGCCATCGCGACGATGAGCGCGGCGAGCGCGGCGAGGACGAGCGCGGCGGGAATGTGGCGCCGGCGCCCCGGCGATGCGTCGACCACGTTCGCGAGGAGATCGAGGTTGGTGAAGCGGGCCGCGTACTTGATCCGCCGCCGCTGCACGAGCCAGTAGCCGACGAGCGCGACCGGGATCAGCAGCAGGCCCCAGAGGATGAATGGGCTTGCGAAGCTCATCGCCGCCTCCTTCCGATGAACACGGCGAAGGAACGAAGCCAGTCGCCGGCCGTGGAGAGGACGACGTGCGGCACGCCGAGCGACGCCAGCTCACGCGCCAGGTCGGCCCGCTCGGCGTCGGCCGTCTCGGCGAACCGCTCGCGCAGGCGGCGGCGTCCCGTATCGACGTGAAGCTTGCGGCCCGTTTCCGGATCGACCAGCCAAACATGGCCGACGTCGGGAAGCTCTTGCTCCCGCGGGTCGCGGATCTCGACTGCGACGACGGCGTGCCGCGAGGCCAACCGGAGCAGAGGCGTGCGCCAGTCGCGCGGGCCGCGGAAGTCGGACACCACGACCGCCAGGGAGCGCTGCCGCGCGACCCGGGCAACTTGCGTCAGGGCGGTGCCGATCGACGTCGGGCCAACCCGTTCCGTCTCCGGATCCCGACGGACTGCCAGCAGCACGCCGAGCAGCCCCACGCGCCCCTGGCGTGGGCGCAGCATCAGGGACGTCGTTCCGCCGAAGGTGGCGACGCCGATGCGGTTTCCGCGCCGCGACGCGACGTGGCCGACGGCGACCGCGACGCCCTCGGCGACGTCCCACTTCCGCCGGTCGGCGGTCCCGAACCGCATAGACGGCGAGATGTCGAGCAGCACCCAGGACGTCAGCGCGCGCTCGGCGACGTCCACGCGGACCTGCACCTCGCCGGATCGCGCGGTCGCGTTCCAGTCGATGCGGCGCACGTCGTCGCCCGGCTCCCACTCGCGGATCTGCGCGAGCTCCGTGCCGACGCCGAGGGCGGCGGTGCGATGCTCGCCCGCGAGCAGGCCGTCGATTCTCCGCCCGATCTTCAGGTCGAGCGCGCGCAGAAGCCCTTCCGGAAGAGGGCCGGGGCCCGGGCTCTCCGGCGTGCGCTCGCGGCCGAGAACCGCAGCGCTCACGCCGCGCGCTCCACGATGTCGAGCTCCGGCATCGGGACGACTTCGAGCACCGAGTCGACGATCGACTCCGGCCCGACTTCGGCAGCGAGCGCCTCGTAGCTGAGAACGATGCGGTGCTGCAATGCGTCGCGCGCGAGCTCCTGTACGTCCTGCGGCAGCACGTAGTCCCGGCCACGGAGCAGGGCGAGCGCACGGGAGGCGGCCATGAGCGAGATCGGCCCGCGTGGGCTGGCGCCGAAGGAGATGTAGGCCTTCAAATCGGGTCGTCCGATCGACTCCGGGTCTCGCGTCGCGCAGGCGATCTGCACCGCGTACCGTGAGAGCGCAGGGTCGACGTAGACCTCCTTCACCGCCGCGCGCAGCGACATCAGCTCGTCGAGCTCGATGAGCGAGCGAACCTCGGCCAGGCCGGCAAGCGTGCGCTCCACGACGGTCAGCTCGTCCTCCGGCTCGGGATAGCCGACGACGACCTTGAGCATGAAGCGGTCGACCTGGGCCTCCGGCAGCGGATACGTCCCCTCGGACTCGATCGGGTTCTGCGTCGCCATCACGAGGAAGGGGCTCGGCGCGGCGAAGGTCTCCTTGCCGATCGTGACCTGGCGCTCCTGCATCACTTCGAGCAGGGCGGACTGCACCTTCGCGGGCGCCCGGTTGATCTCGTCGGCGAGGAGGAAGTTGCAGAAGACCGGCCCGAGGTCGATGTCGAACTCGCCGTCGTGGGGCCGGTACACCCGCGTGCCGACGAGGTCGCTGGGCATCAGGTCCGGCGTGAACTGGATGCGGTTGAACGTGCCGCCCAGGACCTGCGCCGTGGTCTTGATGGTGAGCGTCTTCGCGAGTCCCGGAACGCCTTCGATCAGCAGGTGGCCGTCTGCGAGCAGGCAGACGAGCACCCGCTCCAGCATCGTGTCCTGGCCCGCGATGACGCGCTTGATCTCGTAGAGCGCGCGCTCAAGCGGCTCCTGGCGAGCGTCCGGTTCGGGGCTCGCGACTGACAGTTCGTCGGGCATCGGGTGGATCTCCTCTCGGTGTCTCGCGTGAGGGAGCCAGGAAACCGGCGAGGGCTGGGGAGACCCTGAGAAACCGCTGAGAGTTCGATGTGAGAGCGAGCTGGGAGTGCGCTAATAGCCGTATCCGCCCGATTGCGACCCCTGGCCGGCGACCTGGTTCCCAGCCCGGGACAGCGCGAACCAGCCGCCGCCGAACGCTGTCAAGCCTTGTCCGTTCGTGTCGCCGGGCTTTTGGTCACCTTCGTAGAGGTAGAGCGGGTGACCGTTGTAGGTGACCTGTCGAGCTCGGGGGGAACGCGTCGTGGTTCCGACCATCGACGCAGTGGCGCCGCTGCCGACCGTCGGCTTCCCGTTCGCCAGAAGCGGTGGCCAGGCCGCCGCACAGGCGCCTGTGCACGCGCTCTTGCTCCCGGAGTCCTTCTGGAACAGGTAGAGGGTGCGGCCCTTCATGTTGACGAGGATGTTCCCGAGGTCGCTATTTGCGACGCCGACCGTTGCCGGCTGTCCGTTCGCAGTCTTCGGGGCCGCCTGCGCGCTGGAGCTGCTGTCGCTGCTGCCGCAGCCGACGACCGCCAGCGCCGCGAGCAGCACCACCGCTGCGCCGGCGAGTGAGGTCATTGGTCTGGTGTAGGTCATGCTCGCTCCTTTGGTCGAGGCGATCTGCCATCGGGCCGAACGATTGCCCGCGCGAGGCCGGCTGTCATCGAGGCCAGCAGCGATCTGAGTACCCCCGGTAGCCGCTCTCTTCGGTTTCCGGCTAGCTGTAATGCGCTCAAGGCGCAGTAGGTGCAAGGCTGATCGGATGCCGGACCGCGTCCTGATCGTCGATGACAGCCGCTCCTTTCTCGAGGCCGCGTCGGCGCTTCTCGAGCGGGAGGGTCTAACCGTCGTGGGCATCGCTTCGTCGAGCGCCGAAGCAGTCGGGCACGCTGAAACGCTTCGACCGGACGTCGTCCTGGTCGACGTCTTCCTGGGAGGAGAAAGCGGCCTCGAGCTTGCGCGGCGCCTGGTCGAGGACGGTCCGAGCGATGGACCTACGGTGATCCTGATCTCGACGCACGCCGAGGCTGACTTTGCTGACCTGATCGCCGCAAGCCCCGCGGCCGGCTTCCTTCCGAAGGTGGAGCTGTCGGCTAGCTCGATCCGTCGGATCGTCGACGGCCGCTTGCGCGGGCGGGTCTAACGAGCGTCAAGGAAGGTGATCACTGCCAGAACGCGTCGCTGATCCTCCTCCGTCGACGGTAACCGGAGCTTCATGAGGATGCTGTGCACGTGCTTCTCGACCGTCCCTTCCGTGATCCAGAGCCGATGGGCGATGCCGGCGTTCGAGCGGCCCTCGGCCATCAGCGAGAGCACCTCGCGCTCGCGCGGCGACAGGACGTCGAGCGGGTCTTCGGCACGGCGGGCGGCGATCAGCTCCTGCACGAGCGCGGGGTCTACGACCGATCCTCCCCTCACGATCCGCCCGAGCGTCTCGATGAACTCGTCCACGTCCGTGACGCGGCTCTTCAGCAGGTAGCCGCTGCGCTCGCCGCTCGCGAGCAGCTCGGTCGCCCGCTCCACCTGGACGTGTGCAGTCAGTACGACGATCGCCGTGTCCGGAAACTCTTCACGGATCGAGGACGCAGCGTCGAGGCCTTCGCTCGTGTGGGTGGGCGGCATCCGGATGTCGACGATTACGAGCTCGGGTCGATGCTCGCGAACGAGCGCTACGAGCTCGGAAGCGTTGCCAGACTGGCCGACAACCTCGAAGTCCGAGCGCTCGAGCAATCCGGCCAGACCCTCGCGGAGGAGGACGTCATCGTCGGCGAGCACGACCCGAGTGCGGCTCGTGGTCACACCCGCGATTATGGGCTACCGTGGCGTGATGGCCAGGTCCGCCGAGGGAGCGGGCCCGCGCGCGAAGGACCGCGTCGAGCCGAGACGGCTTGCGGAGGAGCAGGCGTCGTTACGGCGGGTTGCGACCCTCGTAGCGAGCGGCGCGTCACCGACAAAAGTGTTCGCGGCTGTCGCTCAGGAGGTCGCTCATACCCTGCACCTCCCGAATGCCGCGGTCAGTCGCTATGACGACGAGGGCGCGACGATGACGATCCTTGCCGTCTGGGACGACCATCCGCACCGCTTCCAGCCGGGTACACGCTGGCCGCTCGACGGCCCGTCGATGGCCGCAAAGGTTCTCCACACGGGTCTTCCGGCGCGGGTCGAGGATTACGCGGAGCTTCCGAGCTCGCTCGCCGCCGAAGCCCGTGAGTCCCGGCTCAACAGGGTTGCGGGCGCCCCGATCATCGTCGACGGCCGGGTCTGGGGGGTCATCTCGACGTCGTCGCCGGAGGCGCCGCTCCCCGACCATGTCGAAGATCGTCTCGCGGAGTTCACCGAGCTCGTGGCGACCGCAATCGCGAACAGCGAGGCACACCAAGAGCTCACACGCCTCGCGGAAGAACAGGCGGCGCTGCGACGGGTGGCGACGCTGGTCGCGGCGGGGGCGCCGCCGGCCGAGGTGTTCGAAGCGGTGAGCGCGGAGGTCGCTCAGCTCGTCGACGCCGAAGCCGCTGCTCTCACGCGCTACGAGACCGACGGCATGGTCACCGCGGTCGGTGGCTGGACCAGCACCGGCTACGCCTACGTCGGGAGGCGATTCGAACTCGAGGGCACGGTCTCCGGTTTGATCTTCGAGACGCACCGACCTGGGCGGATCGAGAGCTACGCCGACGCCCCCGGCACGGCCCCCGCCGCCGCCCGCGAGATGGGCTGGCGCTCGTCGGTTGGCGCGCCGATCACCGTGGAGGGCCGCCTCTGGGGCGTGTTGGCCGTCGTCTCGACGTCCGACCGGCAACTGCCCGCCGACACGGAACGCCGGCTGGCGAAGTTCACGGAGCTCGTGGCAACGGCAATCGCGAATACCGAGAGCCGGGAGGCGCTCACCCGGCTCGTTGACGAACAGGCGGCCTTACGGCGCGTGGCGACCCTCGTGGCCCGCGGGGCGTCCCCGGCGGAGGTGTTCGAAGCGGTGAGCGCCGCAGTCGGTCGCCTGGTACCCGCCGACGCGGCAGCGCTCGTTCGCTACGAGACGGACGGCACGGTGGAGACGGTCGGCAGTTGGAGCAGATCCGAGGGCGCCGTCCCGGTTGGAAGCCGCAGCCCCCTCAGCAGAGCACTCCTCAGTCGGCTGATTCTCGAGACGCGCCGGCCGGCCCGAATAGACAGCTTTGAGGAGGCGGGCGCTGAGAGGCCCCGCGAGGTGGGTTGGCGTTCGGGGGTGGGGGCGCCGGTCATCGTCGAGGGCCGCCTCTGGGGTGTCATGGGTGTCGGCTCGAAGACCGACCAGCCTCTGCCGCCTGGCACCGAGGAGCGCTTGCTGGAGTTCACGCAATTGCTCGCGACCGCGATCGCCAATGCCGAGGGCCGCGCCGAGCTCGACGCCTCGCGCGCGCGGATCGTTGCCACCGCCGATGCGACGCGGCGACGGATCGAGCGCGACCTGCACGACGGAGCGCAGCAGCAGCTCGTCTCGCTCGCACTCGAGCTGCGCGCAGTGCAGGCTGCCGCCCCGCCCGAGCTAAGCGAGCATCGGTCGGAGCTGTCCCATGTCGCCGAAGGGCTCACGAACGTGCTCGATGGGCTGCGAGAGATCGCGCTCGGGATCCATCCGGCAGTCCTGGCCGAGGGCGGGCTCGGGCCGGCGTTGAAGACGCTTGCACACCGCTCACCGATCCCGGTCGAGCTCGACGTGCGCGTCGAGGGACGACTGCCGGAGCCCGTGGAGGTGGCGGCCTACTACGTGGTCTCGGAGGCGTTGACCAACACAGCCAAGTACGCGGAGGCGTCGATCGTGCACGTCTCCGTGGACGCGCGAAACGGCGTCCTCAACGTGGCTGTCCGGGACGACGGCCTGGGAGGCGCCGATCCCAACCGCGGTTCCGGACTTCTCGGCCTCAAGGACCGCGCGGAGGCAATCGGCGGCACGATCTCTCTCCAAAGCCCACACGCGAAAGGGACGACGCTGATCGCCGAACTACCGCTCCACGTCGGGGGACGGTAAGACAGCTCGCAGCCGCTACGGCGCGATGTTGTGGTTCATTCGGAAGAGGTTGCGCGGGTCGTAGGCCTGCTTGACGCGCGCCAGCCGGTCATAACGCTCGTCGCCGTAGACCGTGCGCACCGCAGTGGGCGTCGACGCCTCGTCTGCGGACAGGAAGTTCGGCATCTTGCGATCGGCCGACCAGGGCTCGAGGCTCCCAGTCAGCAGCTCCAGATATCCCCGCATGATGTCTTCCTGATCAGGCCCGCCCACGCCGAAGCCAAACAGGACGAACGGGAGGCCGCGAGTGGGCACGGCGTTGGGCATGGCCGGCTCCCGGTCCATCGCGCCGCCCAGCGCCCGCAGTTCGACGCTGATCAACGGGCAGTCGGAATCCGGGCCGGTGAGCCTGACGAACTCGTCGACGGCCTCTCGGGGAAGGTCGGAAAGCATCATCCCCCGGTCCCAGTAAGGGGTCGGCTCGGGCGGGTCCATGTAGACCGCCCCGATCGACGTGTACGGCATCTCGGCCACGGTGTCAAAGATCGACGGCGCGATCGCACGCATGGGTGCGAGCAGTGCCTCGCCCTCGGCGGCGGAGCCCAGGTGCGTGAACCGCAGATGCAGCACAGAGGCGCCCTGCAGCCGTGGCGGCAGCTCGGGCAGCGGAGGCAGCCGCTGCACCGCGACCGCGGTCGTTGCCTCCTCTGGAAGGGTCTCCAGCCAATCCCGCCAGGCGCGAATCACGTCGGGTACGTGCTCGATGGCAAACCACACCCCGCCGCCGTAGATCCTGCTCTGGGGGAAGAGCTCGCAGACCATCTCGGTCACGACACCGAAGTTGCCCTTGCCGCCGCGCAGCGCCCAATAGAGCTCGGCATCGCTCTCGGCAGTTACGTGGTGAAGCGAGCCGTCGGCAGTGACAAGGTCGAGCGCACGAATGTGATCGGCGGCGTAGCCCTCGGCACGGCTGAACGCCACGCTCTGGCCACCCCCGAGGCTGTAGCCGACTGCACCAACGCCGGGGCTCGAGCCGTTCATCGGTGCGAGGCCGAACTCGGACGCTTCGTCGATCACCTGCCCCCAGAGGGTGCCGGCCTCGACCCGCGCGGTCCGACTTTCCGGATCGACCCTCACCCCGTTCATACGTCGGGTGCTGATCAAGACGGCGCCGTGCGCAGGACGAGCGACCTGATGCCCGGTGGCCTTGACCGCGACGGGCAACTCCTGCTGTTCCGCGAACCGGACCGCTGACTGCACATCCGTCACGTTCGTGACGCCGACCGCCACAGCCGGCTCCAGCACGAGATTGAGGTTGTAGATCGCGCACTCGGCGCCATATTCGTCATCACCGGGCAGGAGGACAGGGCCGGCTACCTCGTCCGCCAGATCTGCGGCCACGTCGCGCGAGACAGATGCAACATCCATCCTTGACGTACTCACCGACTAAAGCTCCTTTCGCCGAATGCGAGCGGGCCCCACGGTGGCGCCAGAGCCGGCTCGTGTCTTCACGGCCAACCCCCAACCTCGCTACCCGTCAGCCGTAGTTCCAGCTTCGGGTCGGTGGGAGGCGCGGATGGACGTTGGCCGTGCAGACATGGAGCGACGGCGCCGCCATCGTCTCTGCACGAGTCGACCCACGAAGGGAGTGTAGAGACGATGTCATTCAAAGAGCACACGATGCCGACCAACGGTCCGGTTGCGATCCGTAGGGCGCATGTCGCGACGGTCGCAGCCCTTGCGAGCCTGGCCCTGCTCGCCTTCATCCTGTTCCATGCCCCCACGAGCAGCGCGGCGCAGGCAAACGGACCGGTCGTCTCGACGGCGACGAGCAGCCTCGGACGGATCCTCGTGAACTCGCGCGGCCACACGCTCTACCTGTTCGGGAAGGACAGAAAGGGCAAGAGCGCCTGCGCCGGCCAGTGCGCGACCTTCTGGCCGCCCCTGATTGCGGCTGGTAAGCCGCGCGCGGTGGGAGGTGCCAAGGCGTCTCTGCTCGGGAGGATCAAGCGAGCAGACGGACGGATGCAGGTGACCTACAATCACCATCCGCTCTACACGTTTGCCAAGGACGCCAAGAAGGGTCAGACGAAGGGTGAAGGGCTGTACGCGTTCGGCGCCCAGTGGTATGCGAGTTCGCCGGCAGGCACCGCGGTCAAGAAATACTGACGCCCACGGAGAAGGCCGCGTCATCGCGGCCTTCTCCCTACTTTTGTGAAATATCCGCTCTGATGAAGGCGGTCGTCTATTCCGAGCACGGGGAACCAGAGGTCCTTCGCTTGGTCGAGCGCACCCTGCCCGAGCCGGGACCGGGTGAAGTGCGGGTCGCCGTCCGGGTCTCGGGCGTCAATCCCACGGATTGGAAGGCACGCAGTAGCGGCGGCAGGCTTCCATTTTCGGAGATCGTGCCGAATCAGGACGGGGCCGGAACGGTCGATGCGGTCGGCGACGGTGTCGACCCTTCGCGGGTCGGCGAGCGCGTCTGGCTGTGGGAGGCAACTTGGCAGCGGGCGGACGGGACAGCCCAGGAGTACGTCGTTCATGCCCGAGCGCCAAGTGGTGCGACTGGATGATCGTGTGTCGTTCGATGTTGGCGCGAGCCTCGGAATCCCCGCGCTGACGGCACACCGCTGTCTGACCGTGTCCGAGCTCGGGCCGCGACGCCTCGAGCCGGAGGTGCTCGCCGCAAAAACGGTCCTGGTCGCGGGCGGGGCCGGCGCCGTCGGCCATGCCGCGATCCAGCTCGCGCGCTGGGCGGGGGCGCGCGTAATCAGCACCGTCAGCAGCGACGAAAAGGCGAAGCTCGCGCGGGCCGGCGGGGCCGACGAAGTCGTCAACTACCGCAGCCGTGGGGCCGTCGAGGACGTCCAACGACTCGCTCCAGACGGCGTGGACATCATCGTCGAGGTCGCACCGGGCCCGAACGCCGCTTTCGATCGCGCAGTGCTGGGCCCAAACGGCACCGTCGCCGTCTACTCCACCCAGGGCGGCGACGAGCTCGAGATGCCGTTCGCGCTGCTGTTCCACAACGTGCGATATCAGTTCGTGCTCGTCTACACGGTTCCGACCGCGGCCAAGGATGAGGCGGTGGCTGACGTCTCCACGGCAGCCACGGACGGAGCCCTGCCGGTCGGAGACGACGCTGGACTACCGCTACACCGCTTCCCGCTCGAGCAAACCGCCGCTGCGCATGCCGCGGTCGAAGGCGGCGCCGTCGGCAAGGTGCTCATCGACGTCTCCTGAACGTGGCCCGACTGCCGGAAGCTCGCTCTTCCGGCTAGCCGGAATCGCGGTTTCGCGTTGGCGCCAATGCCGGAGCAACCTTGGAACGCGATGCTGTCCTCTCGGTGCTCTTCGATCGGATCGACGACCCGCGTGTCCGGCCCGGCTGTCTCAAGCTCTGAGAATGGCTATCGAGACTTTGATCACTACTCCCTTCGGCGCCGAGTCCACCGCAGCTGAAGTCCTCGCCGGCATCGATCTGACCGGCAAGCGCGCGATCGTGACCGGCAGCTCATCGGGCATCGGCATCGAGACCGCACGCGCGCTCGCCGCTGCCGGTGCGGAGGTCACCCTCGCTGTCCGAAACACCGAGGCGGGGGCAAAGGTTGCCGCAGACATCACCGCCACGACCGGCAACGCGGAGGTCCGGGTCGCGGCGCTGGACCTTTCCGTCCCCCGCTCCGTCTCTGCGTTCGTCGCCCGCTGGAACGAGCCGCTCGACGTGCTCATCAACAACGCCGGCGTGATGGCGCTCCCGGGTCTGAGCCTGACGCTCCAACGATGGGAGCTGCACTTCGCGACGAACCACCTCGGACACTTCGCTCTCGCCTTCGGCTTGCACGACTCGCTCGCCGCGGCCTCCGCCGGGGCGCGCATGGTCTCGGTCAGCTCACGCGGTCACCTTCGCTCGCCGGTGGTCTTCGAGGACATCAACTTTGCTTCCCGCCCGTACGACCCCCTGGTCGCCTACGGGCAGTCCAAGACGGCGAACGTGCTCTTCGCTGTCGAAGCTGCCCGTCGCTGGGCCGAAGAGTCGATCACCGTCAACGCCGTCCATCCGGGCGCGGTCGAGACGACGAACCTGTCGCGCTACCTCGACCCCGAGGAGCTCGAACAGGCAAAAGCATCCGGCATGTACCACTACAAGACAGCCGAGCAAGGCGCCGCGACGAGCGTTCTTGTCGCAACCTCGCCGCTGCTCGAAGGCATCGGAGGCCGTTACTTCCAGGACTGCAACGAGGCCCCCGTCGTCGATGCGGCCTCCGCAGAGAGCTCCGGCTACGGCGTCGCGTCCTACGCGGTCGATCCGAGAAACGCAGAGCGCCTGTGGGAGCTGTCGCAGGCCACCCTGTCATAGGCAGAGGCGCCTTACGCGTTCACGTTCGGCTAGATATAGGCGGACGTCTTTTCTCATGGATGAACTGGTCGTCGTCGAAGTCGTAGCCACAGAGCCTGAAGCCGAGCTTCTTTGCTCCTTGCTGCGGAGTGAAGGCGTCAGATGCATGCATCGCGTGTCGAATTACGGCGCTGGGGCAGCTGACGGCATGGCGGTGGGCGGTCCTCAGGAGGTCATCGTCCGCTCGGAGGACCTAGCGTCTGCTCGCGAGGTCCTGCGGAAGCGGTGACTGCTCAGGTCGAAGCCTCGGAGGCGCTTAGCGCCTTGCATCCGCAACCGGGGCGACGCACACTTTGTCTCTGGTGCCCGCACTTCTCATAGGCCTGGCGTTGGGAGTGCTGTTCGCGCTGCCCTGGATCGCAGCGGTGGTGTGGGCCAGCTCGCGAGCCGGCTGGAGAGTCCTGTGGTCGGAGAATGGAGAGGAGTTTCCGACGCAGGCCGCTAGCCTCCGCAGCTTCGGCCGTCGCTGAATCCCCGGGCGGCCGGAGAGCGACCTTCGGCTGCGCGCGCTCGGCGTTTTCCGAGGCAACGTCGGTGCTCCGCGGCTCACGTGAGGTTCGCTCTTCGGTAGCACCGACTTCAATCAACGCTTCACGCGTCGCAGGTATCGGCGAGGCGCTACTGCGGAAGTGCAGGCAGCTGCACGTACGCCTGTCGAACTACGGTGACTCGATCCTGAGTTCGCGGTCGTAGGCGACGAAGCGCTGTCGCATGAAGTGAGCCGCCGCGGTCATGCGCAGCTCGCTCGGAAGCGCAGACCTGCGGTCGAAGGTGCCGGTGTACCAAGCAGGCACGGTCGGGTCCAGCCAGGACAACATGACTCGGCCGCCCCAATCGCGGATGACGCGGACCTGAGATATGCGAGTTCCCCAAGGCGGGAACGGTTGGACGAGCGGCGTCGTTTCGGAGCGCTGCCAAGGGGCTCCGTGGGTCGGCCGATCCCAGCGGCTCCGGCCGATCACGATCGCCTCCGCGCCGCCGCGGATCTCGTATTTCAGACGGTCGGGCGCCGCGACCCGCCAGGTGGTCTGAATCGCATTGCCCGGCCGCGAGGCAAGCTGCTCGACGTAGACCGCCGAGCTGAGCGCACGGAACCTGCGGGTGGCTTGCCGGAGGAACGCCGTGCCAGACCGTGGCGGCCATGACCCCAGAACCGGGAACACGACCGAGCGGCTTGGACCGGCGCCGGCGAGGTCGACGCGGAAGAGCCTCGGCTGGGGTGCGACGAACGAGGCCGAATAGCAGCCGTGCCCACAGCTGCGGGCGGTTGCCGATTGACGGCGGGCGGCGTTCGTCGCAACCAAGCGGACGTCCAGCCCATCAACGCCTCGACCCGATTGGCCGACGACCGTCGCTACGAGACGGAGGACACGCCCGGGACGGACCGCGAGCGCCACTGCAAGCTCGCGTGACTGCCCCGCGTAGGTCACCGAGCCTGCGGTCGGCAGCGCCGCTGGAGCGACCTCCCGGGAAACGACCTGCTGTGGCTGGGCGCCGACGTCTCTCCCAGGCCGCAGGCCGGTGAGCACTGAGACGACGCCGATCACGACCGCGAGGACGGCGAGCTCGGCCGAGACGCTGCGAAGGAGACGAATCCCCGAGCCGATGCGTCTCCGGCTCAGCCAGGCCAGCACGATCAGACAGCCGAGGAGCACGCTTTTGATCAGGATCGTCCGTCCGTAGCCGGTCGACCACAGCTGCGAGACCCCTGTTAGTTCGACCAGCGCTCGCGCCAAACCGGAAAGCGCAAGCAGCAGGACCGCCGGAAGGGCGAGCCTGGAAAAGCGGCGAACGGCTCCACGGTCCTCGCCGGCCCGCAAGATCGCGGCGAGTTGCAGCAAGCCGCCGATCCAGAAGGCGGCGGACGCGACGTGGACGAGGTCGGCGGCCACCGACAGCGGTCGGTCGCTCGCCGCCCGGGCCGCATGGCCGGCAAGGGTGGGCGCGGCGAGGAGGACGAGGGACGAGCCTGTCGCGACATGCTGGAGGCGCTGACGCATGCTCGAGAAGGCCGCCGCCAGCATCCCCCCTGCCGCAACCACCGCTGCGGCGCCGACGACATGCCCGAACCGGGTTGCTTCGGCGTCCGTCGTGAGCAGCAGCCACCACGCGCCGAGGACGACTGCACCCAGCGCGACGGTGACGGTGGCGGCCGCCTGGCGTGCGGCTGCCCGCGACACGAGCAGCCGAAAGAGCGCGATTCCGCCCGCAACGAGGATGCCCCCTAGGAAGAGCCAACGGGCGAACACGTTCTCTGTCGAGGGACGCTCGCTGTTGGCGGTCAGCGTGGACCGAGGCAGGCCCGCGCCGGACCCTGCGGGCCCGACCCTGAACGCGAGCACGCCGGACTCTGCATGGCCGTCGTCGGAGACGATCCCCCAGCGCACGCTGTAGTCGCCGTCGCCGAGCGTGCGCAGCGGGAGTACGAGCTCGTGCCCCCCTCGGTCGACTCGCGGCCTGCCGGCAAGGACGGACCTACGGTCTGCCCCGACGACGGCGTTTCCCGATCCGACCGTCACCGGATCGTCGAAGCGGACTCGCACGACCGTCGGGGAGGAGCTCACGACGGCGCCGTCCTGCGGCGAGCTGGACACGAGCTTGGCATGCGCGAAGGCCGGCGTCGCCCAGCACGCGGTTGCTACGACCGCAGCAAGCAACGCGACGGCTGATCTAGTCGTTCCGATGGCTCACCACTTTGGCGGCGGGGGAGCTGCTTGTCTTCGCGGCCAGCGGCAAATCCCCCTGGGGGCGAGCCGGAATGCGTGATTGCGGTTCGTTTGGGCAGACAATTGCTGCTGCCGGGGCAGGTCGTGTTGCGCAGATTCGGGCTTGATGGGGCACGTTCGCTGCGCTGACAGCACCCGAGATTCGCTCAGTTCGGTAGCACGGACGGTAGATCGCTAGAGACAGGCCGCCGATCCGAGGAACCCTTGGGCATCCAGCGGGCTTACGGGCGCCGCGCTCCCGTCGGCGCTCTCGGCAACTCCCGCTAGCCCTGGAGCCCGCCGATCGACCGGACGCGCGCCACCCAGGAACCGCGTGGCGCGACGACCTCGACCTCGTCGCCCGCCTTCGCACCGAGGAGCGCGCGACCCAGTGGTGAGTCCGGCGAGACGCCGCCGACGCTCGAGATTTCGACCGTCATCCGCTCACCCTTGTCGTCCTCGATCTCCACCGTCGAGCCGATGCCGACCGCCCCGCTCTCTGAGGCCTCCTGCTCGACGACGACGGCACGGTCCAACCGGTCACGGATCGACCTGATCCGATGCTCCAACAGCCCCTGCTCGTTCTTCGCGGCGTGGTACTCGAAGTTCTCCGTGAGATCGCCGAAGCCCCTGGCGGTCGCGATCGCCTGAACGACCTCGCCGCGCCGAGGGCCTTCCAGCTCCGCGAGCTCGGACTCGAGCTGCCGCTTTTGCGCGGGCGTCATCGGCTCGGGCTTCTCCTCTGGCATCGTCGGAGGGTACCGCGGCTACCCTGGCTGGCCATGTCTACACCCGCTCCAGCACCCGCCCGCCGCGACGATCTGCGGAACGTTGCGATCGTCGCGCACGTGGACCACGGCAAGACGACGCTCGTCGACGCGCTTCTCTGGCAGTCCGGCTCGTTCCGGGAGAACCAGGAGGTCGCCGACCGCGTGCTCGACTCGATGGACCTCGAGCGCGAGAAGGGCATCACGATCCTCGCCAAGAACACCGCCGTCCGGATCGCGGGCGCGAAGGTGAACATCATCGACACGCCCGGCCACGCCGACTTCGGCGGCGAGGTCGAGCGGGGTCTCACGATGGTCGACGGGGTGCTGCTGCTCGTGGATGCGAGCGAGGGGCCGTTGCCCCAGACCCGGTTCGTGCTCCGCAAGGCGCTCGAGGCGCGGCTGCCCGTCGTGCTCGTCGTGAACAAGGTCGACCGTCCGGACGCGCGCCCGGCAGAGGTCGTGAACGAGGTCTACGAGCTCTTCCTCGACCTCGACGCCGACGAGTCCCAGATCGACTTCCCGATCGTGTACGCCAACGCGCGAGAGGGCCGGGCCGGCTTCGCGCCCGACGAGCTCGCTCCCGATCTCCAGCCGCTCGTCGAAACCCTGCTCGCGACGGTCCCGGCACCCTCGTACGACCCGGAGCATCCGCTCCAGGCGCTCGTCACGAACCTCGATGCGTCGCCCTATGTCGGCCGCCTGGCCCTGCTGCGCGTCCAGCACGGGACGATCCGGAGGGGCGAGCAGGTCGCCTGGTGCAGGGCCGACGGGACGATCGAGCGCGCGCGCGTGACCGAGCTCTACGTGACGGAGGCGCTCGACCGCGTGCCCGCCGACGAGGCGGGGCCCGGCGAGATCGTCGCGCTTGCCGGCCTGCCAGAGGTCACGATCGGCGAGACGATCGCGGACGCCGAGGATCCGCGGCCGCTCCCGGTCAGCTCGGTCGACGAGCCGTCGCTCTCCGTGACCCTAGGGATCAACACGTCTCCGCTCGCCGGAACCGAGGGCGACAAGCTGACGGCGAGTGCGCTGATCGGCCGGCTCGAGCAGGAGCTCGTCGGGAACGTTTCCCTTCGCGTCCTCCCGACGGCCAGTCCCGACGTCTGGGAGGTGCAGGGCCGTGGCGAGCTCCAGCTCGCCGTCCTCGTCGAGATCATGCGCCGCGAGGGTTTCGAGCTCACGGTCGGCAAGCCGGAGGTCCTGACGCGCGAGGTCGAAGGCACGACGCAGGAGCCGGTCGAGCGCGTCGCCATCGACGTCCCGGAGGAGTACATCGGCGTCGTCACTCAACTGTTCGCGCTGCGGAAGGGCCGGTTGCAGCAGATGGTCAACCACGGGGCAGGCTGGGCGCGAATGGAGTACCTGGTGCCGGCCCGCGGGCTGATCGGATTCCGGACCGAGTTCCTCACGGAGACCCGCGGGGCCGGGATCATGCACCACGTCTTCGAGCGCTGGGAGCCGTGGCACGGCGAGCTGCGAACGCGCCCCACTGGCAGCCTCGTCGCTGACCGGCGAGGCCACGCGACAGCATTCGCGATCGCAGCGCTCCAGGAGCGCGGATCGCTGTTCATCTCTCCGCGCAACGAGCTCTACGAAGGCATGGTCGTCGGCGAGAACGCCCGGGGCGAGGACCTGGACGTCAACGCGACCAAGGAGAAGAAGCTGACGAACATGCGCTCGGCGAATGCGGACGAGCTTGTCCGGCTCATCCCTGCCCGCCCCCTCTCCCTCGAGCAGGCACTGGAGTTCATCCGGGAGGACGAGTGTGTCGAGGTGACGCCGAAGAGCATCCGCCTGCGCAAGGTCGAGCTCTCTGCGACGAAGCGACAGACACTGGCCTCCCGCCGCAAGCGCGAGCGGGACGCCGCGCCCGCGTAAGCTGCGGGAATGGAGCTAGTCGGACTCGAACCGACGACCTCCTGGGTGCGATACCGGCAGAACGAGGTCGTGTAGGACCTCTTCGGCAGTCCTGAGCCACGTTCGCTGCTCCTGGGTCACGGAAAATGTGCTCAGTTCGGTAGCACAGACGGTAGAACGTGATTCCATACCCTTCGCGCCCGGCGAGTCGGTGAAGCCTAGGACGCTTCGGCGTCGATCACGCCGAAGCAGCGGGCCACCGCCGCGGTACGCGTGCTCACACCCAGCTTGGCGTAGACGTTCTCGAGGTGCTTGCCGACGGTGCTCGGCGCGAGCCACAAACGGCGTGCGATCTCGCCGTTCGTCTTACCCCGGGCGACCCAGGCGAGTACCTCGCGTTCGCGTGCGGTCAACTCGATCCCTTCGTGCCTCTCCTCGAGCAACAGGGCGCCGTCAGCTTGCTGCACCGTCAGTCGCCGCTCGCCGCGACGTCGAATCAGCGGCTTCACGTCTCCCGACTCGAGCCACTCGACGAGCAAAGCCGGAAGCCGTCCGCCGCTCCTGGCCGGGAAGAACTCGCGGAGCAGGCGCTCGGTCGGGGGCGATGCGAATTCGACCTCTCCGCCGAGGCCGAGCAGGATCACTCCGCGAGGGTCGTGCTCGTCAACGCGGTCGAGCTCGGCGAGCGCCGAGCTCAGCAGCTGATGCGTCTTGCCCGCGAGCCAGATCCGTGTGAGATGCGGCTGCAGCAGATTGAGGATGAGCCGGTCGCGCTCGGTGAAGTCGCAACCGCCGCAGCGATGGAAGAGGAACGCCTTCGTGTGCCAGAGCGGGGAGGGAATCGAGACTTCGAGCAGGTACTCGATGCCCCAGGGTGCGAACCAGTTGTCGTAGATCCAGGTCCGGTGCAGCTCGCGTTGAGTCAGGAAGTCGGAGAGCTTGAAAGCGCCGAAGTGACCCTCCTGCTCGTGGAGGCAGAGGGGATGTTCCTCCAGCAGCGCGCGCCAGAACATCTCGTCGTCGAGTTCGAGATCGTCCTCTTCGTCATCGGGCCAGGCGACCTTCAAGAGCTTCCGCCGGCGTACGCGATCGAGCTCGCTGTAGGTCACGTCGTCGGCGGGGACGAGGCGGCCGAGCTCGGCGAGCAGGTCGGGCGTGAACGGCTCGTCGCCGCCGATGCTTTCCGCCTCGGCGACGAAGCGAAGGAGGCGCTCCGCGTCACCTCTGGCAAGTGCAGCCATGCAACAAAAGATACGTCGATTCCCGTATGGACTCCACCGGCGGCCGGGTGAAGCATGGGTGGCGGACGAATCGGCCAGGCCGCTTCCAGCGAGCCGGCCGCCGAGAGGAGGCGAACGATGAACGTGAAACCTCAGATCCGCAGGATTCGACTGCTCGGCCTTGCCCTGTGCCTGGCGGCAGGCGTGTTTCTTACAAGCGCGACGGCGTCCCAACCAGCGGCGGGAGCGAACGCCGTGACCACCTGGAACGCCAATGCCAGCGATGCAACGATCGCTGCCTGCATCCTCGGGGGCTACGGGCCTCAGGAGGCGCGCATGTACGCGATGATGCACGTGGCGATCCACGACGCCCTGAACGGCATCGACCGGCGCTCACGTCCCTATGCGGCGAGCCTGTCCGCGGCACCGGGGGCGTCGCCTGAGGCCGCGGTGGCGGCAGCCGCTCGCGACGTTCTGGTCGCGGTTCTCGGCTCGTTCTCGTTCTTCCTCCCCGCGAATTGCGCCAACGCGGGCATCGCCAGCGTGGAAGACGACTACTCGGCAGCGCTCGGCACGATCCCGAACGGGACCGCGAAGACACGGGGTGTCGCCCTGGGACGGGCGGCCGCTGCAGCGATCCTGGCCTTGCGTTCCGCGGACGGCTTCGACACGCCGACGGTGGATCCGAACTACCAGGAGGGCAGCGCCCCCGGCGAGTACCGCTACACGCCGGGCACGCCCTTCGCCTTCGCGCCACATTTGGCCGAAGACCTCACCCCCTTCGTGCTGAAGGACGCTTCGCAGTTCCGGCCAGGCCCGCCGTACTCGCTGACCAGCCGCAAGTACGCCGCGGACGTCAACGAGATTCAGCGCCTCGGCGGCGATGACATCACCACTCCCAGCGCCCGCACAGACGAGCAGACCGAGATCGCCCTGTTCTGGGCCGACACCTCGCCACTCATGTGGAACCGGATCACCCGGGCGGTCTCGTCCGCCGAGCGACTCGATCTCTGGGAGAGCGCCCGAGTGTTCGGCCTGCTGAACCTGGCCCTGACGGATGGCTACATCGGCACCTGGGAAACCAAATACCACTACCGTTTCTGGCGGCCGGTCACCGCGATCCGGCTGGCCGACATCGACGGCAACGCTGCCACGAACGCTGACCCGACGTGGACGCCGTTGCTGGAGACCCCACCGATCCCGGACTACGACTCCGGCCACGCCGTCGAAGGAGGAACCGCGGCGCAGGTCCTGACGCGCTTCTTCCACACCAACAGGATGAGCTTCTCGGCCTGCAGCCTCACGCTGCCCGCGGGACAGAGGTGCAGCGACCCCTCGCCGACGCTCCGTCACTTCACCAGCTTCTCCCAGGCGGCCGACGAGAACGCGGTTTCCCGCATCTACGTCGGCTTCCACTTCCGGGACGCGGTCGAGACGGGGACGGACCACGGCGAGAAGATCGGCAACCGAGCGGTCAACCACTTCTTGCGGCCCGCAAACTGACAGCTCATCACGCTGCCCAGCGAGGCCCCGCCGAGCGGGGCCTCGCTCATGGGCGAGGGCCAGCAAGACGTCAGCGGTCAGGCAACCGGCACCGTCGCTGACGGACTCGGCACTACTACTGCGAATTTGTGACGGTCGCGGCGAACAGGGGGCGCGGAACCGCGAGGGCCAACGGTCCATGCGGCCCCTCGTGGGAGTCCCGAGAGCCGGAAATGGCTTGATAGAGATGGAGCTAGCCGGACTCGAACCGGCGACCTCCTGGGTGCGATCCAGGCGCTCTCCCAGCTGAGCTATAGCCCCGCGAGTGCCCCAGTGTAGCTTCGCTCCGGCGAGAGCCCCGGACGCTACGGCCGTTCTGTCATCGCCCGAAAAATCGTGCCCGAGGTGCCCATGCGCATCGAGTACTCGCTGACGCCTCTCGGCTGGACGATCACCGAGCCGCTCGTCGCGCTTGGCGACTGGGGAGCGGCCCACGCTGACGACGTCGACTCGGCTCGCTCTCTGCACTGCATCCAGTAGCGTCGGCCGATGCCGGCCGAGCGCGTTCTCTCCGAACGTGAGCTGAACCGCGCGCTGCTGGCCCGCCAGCTGCTCTTACAACGGGCCCGGCTCCCGATTCCGAAGGCGCTCGAGCGCATCGGCGGCGTGCAGGCCCAATACGCCCCGTCGATGTACATCGGCCTCTGGTCGCGCCTCGAGAGCTTCGAGCGGGACGCGCTGACCCGGGCTCTCGAGCGCCGGTCGGTAGTCCAGGCGACGATGATGCGCGCGACGATCCATCTCGTCTCGAAGGCCGACTACTGGCCGTTGGTCGTCGCGATTCGCGACGACCGCCTGGAGTGGTGGGAGCGCGTTCACCCGGCAGCGGATCCTCGCGAGATGCGGGCCGCCGCCAAGCGACTCCGCAGCTTCTTGCGCGACGGCCCCCGCCGGCGCAGGGAGGTCGAGGAGCTGCTCGGCCGCCAGGCCGCGCTCGGCATCGGCGCCTACGTCGACCTCGTCCGCGTCCCCCCTTCCGGCACCTGGGAGCAGCGTCGCGCCGACCTCTACGCCCTCGCCGAGGAGTGGCTCCCGGCCCCGAAGATCCGCCGCGACGAGGCTCTCGACCACCTGATCCGTCGCTACCTTGCCGCGTTCGGGCCGGCCGCCAAGAAGGACATCGCCGACTGGGCCATGCTGCCGGTCAGCGAGATCGACCGCGCCCTCGACCGCATCCAGCTCCGCCGCTTTCGCGACGAGGCCGGCAAGGAGCTGCTCGACCTTCCCAGGATGCCGATTCCCGACGCCGCGGCGCCCGCACCGCCGCGGTTCCTTCCGGTCTGGGACGCGACGCTGCTCGTCCACGCCCGGCGCACCGGGATCCTGCCCGAGGAGTACCGGCCGCTCCTCTTCAACGTCAAGACGCCCCAGTCGGCGAACACGTTTCTCGTCGACGGCCGGGTCGCCGGCACGTGGCGCTACGAACAGGGCCGGGTCAGGATCGAGCCGTTCGAGCGGATGCCGCGTGGCGTTCGGCGCGAGCTGGACCAGGAGGCCAAGCGTCTCGCCGCGTTCCACGCCTAGGACGCTCACGCAGAGGGAGCTGAACCGGGCGACACTCGCGCGCCAGCTGCTGCTGCAGCGCTCCGGTCTGCGAGTCCCCCGAGCCGTCGAGCGGCTCTGCGCCGTGCAGGCGCAATCCCCGCGCGAGGCCTACATCGGCCTCTGGTCGCGACTGGACGGGTTCGAGCGAAGCGCGCTTACCCGGGCACTCGAGCGCCGACAGGTCGTCCGGGCGACGCTCTTCCGGATGACTCTCCACTTCGTCTCGGCGACGAACTACCCGGCGTTTGCGGCGGTGACCCACCGCCGCTGGCGCGAAGATCTGCTCCGCGAGGGCCTGCCAGTAGCGGACATGGCCGAGCGGATCGGCCGCCTCGCCGAGCTGGGAACCTTCACCTACGCAGATGCCGCCGCCCTGACGCCGGAGCTCGCAGGCCGCCCGTTCCGCGTTCGGTGCGTGACGCCGCTCGTCCACGTTCCGCCCTCCGGCACTTGGGGCCAGACCCGCGTTCGGCTGACGACGGCGGACCGCTGGCTGGATGCGCCGGCGCCGTCGCACGAGGAAGCCGCGGCGCACCTCGTCAAGAGCTACCTCGCCGCCTTCGGGCCCGCGACACGCCAGGATCTCCTCAAGTTCTCCGGCCTGCGCGTCGCAGACGTCAGGCCCGCGCTCGAAGCGCTCGAGCCGCAGCTTCGCCACTTTCGCGACGAGCAGGAGCGCGAGCTCTTCGACCTCCCGCGCGCTCCGCGGCCAGACCCCGACACCCCAGCACCTGTGCGGTTCCTGCCCAAGTGGGACGCGCTCGTGCTCTCCCACGCCGACCGGACGCGCGTCCTGCCCCCGGAGTACCAGGCGGAAGTCATCACGGGCGGCTACGTGTTCGCCAGCTTCCTGGTCGACGGGCTCGTCGCAGGGCTCTGGAGGCTCGAGCGAAGGCGGATCAAGCTCGAGCCGTTCGCCCCGCTCCCCCGCCGGATCGTGCGCGAGGCCGAGGACGAAGCACGCCGCCTACGCGCGTTCCTGGCCTAGGCCGCGGTAGAAGGCGCCGGCGGCGCGGGGAATGGCCTCCGCCCAGCCGATCTCCGTACAGGTGTCCGCGATCTCGTCCATCTCCGGCGCCCAACGCCAGGCCCGCTCGGCCATGCGCGGAAGGCGATCCTTGGGAACGCCCTCGGCTTCGAGCCGGTCGTCCACCCCGTAGGCGCGCGCGATCGCGTGCGCTTGCGCGGTCAGGGCGATGCCAATCTTGTTCCAGCCCCCGAAGGCCATCTTCAGCGCCGAGGCGGCGCCGATCTCCGCGTCGAGCGGGATCCCCGTCACGTCGGTGCCCTCGAACAAATCCGCCACCTGCTCCGCCCCAGCCCCGGCGAGGTAGAGGTGGATCCCCTTCGTCGCGATGATCGAGCCATCGACGACCGCGTCGCCGAGCCTCGCGATCCGGCGCATCCGCTCGGGCGTGATCGCGTTCGCCTCCACGAAGGTGCCGTCGAAGCCGAGCGCGAAGACCTGCTCCGCGACCTCCTCGGCGATCGCCGGCGGGCAGATGCTGAGGACGACGTCGGAGGCACCGACGAGCGCCGCCACGGAGCCCACGTCGCGAAACGCAGCCGCGCGCCTCGCAGTCGCCTCGCTTCGGCCGTCGCTCGCCCACAGCACCTCGGCCTGCGCCGCCGCCCCGACCGCCGCGCCCATCGATCCCGGAAAGAGCAGCCCGACCCGGGTCACAGCCGTTCGATGTGGGAGCCGCCGAGGATCCGGCCCCCGCCGTCGTCGAAGCGCACCCACGCCTTCCCTTTGCCGTCGTAATCCGGCGACCAGACGACGATCGTCCCCTCTCGATCTCCGACGCGGCAGCGTTCGCTGCCCTCGGGATCGACGCCGCGCCAGACCCGGATGAACGGGTTCTCCTCCCACTCGCGCGCGATCGTCGTCGCCTCGGTGTGGCCGGGGAGCACGCGCGTGTCCGGCGGCAGCTCCATCAGCTTCATGACCGACGCCCGCACCTGGTCGGGGTCGCCTCCGCCGACAGCGTCCTTGAAGAGGATGTCGCCGGTGAAGCAGAGCGCGCCTTTGAAGAGGAACGTCAGGTGGTCGTCGGCGTGGCCCGGCGTCGGGATCGCGTCCACCTTCAAGCCACCGAGCTCGAGCGGGCCGGTGACCACCGGCAGCCCGAGCTCCACCTCGTGCTCGACGTGATCGGCGTGGAGGTGGGTACGGAGGATGCAGCTGGGCCGGACGTTCCAGCGCTCGGCAGCCGTGAAGAGCGGCAGCAACGGGGCGCCGCTGTCCACGAAGACGGCCTCGCCGCCCTCGTCCTCCGCGACGAGGTAGGCGTTCGAGAGCCACTCCGGGTGCATGCTTCGCTCGACCAGCACCGGCGCATAGGCTATGCGCCAGCGAACGAGGAGGAGGACGAAGTGGCCGGGTTGTTCGAGCGCATGTCGTTGGTGATCAAGTCGAAGCTGAGCAAGCTGCTCGATCGGGCTGAGGACCCGTCAGAGACGCTCGACTACTCGTACGAGCAGCAGTTGCAGCTGCTCCAGAACGTCAAGCGAGGCATCGCCGACGTGGTCACGTCGAAGAAGCGGCTGCAGCTTCAGGCCGAAAAGCTCGAACAGAGCCTCGTCAAGCTCGATACCCAGGCCCGCGACGCCGTCGCCGCAGGCCGTGAGGATCTCGCCCGGCAGGCGCTCGAGCGCAAGACGCTCGCGCAGCAGCAGCTCCAGGATCTCGACGGGCAGGTGGAGCAGCTCGAGGGCCAGCAAGAGAAGCTCGCGGCCTCCGAGCGGCAGCTCTCGGCCAAGATCGAGGCCTTCCGCTCGCAGAAGGAAGTGATCAAGGCCCAGTACTCGGCGGCCGAGGCCCAGGTGAGGATCGGCGAGGCGGCGACGGGGATCGGCGAGCAGATGGCCGACACCGGGCTCGCGATCCAGCGCGCCAAGGACAAGACCGAGCAGATGCAGGCCCGCGCGGGCGCCGTCGAGGAGCTGATCGAGGCCGGGACGCTCGAGGACTTCACCGCCGGCGACCAGTCGCGGCTCGATCGTGAGCTCACGCAGATCGCGGCCGGACAGCAGGTCGACGCCGAGCTCGAGAAGCTCAAGGCCGAGGTTGCGGCGGGCAGCGGCCAGAAGGAGCTCGAGCAGTGATTGTCCGGCTGATGGGCGAGGGCCAGTACCGGATCGACGACGGGCTGCGCGCGCAGCTGAACGAGCTCGACGACCGTGCCGTGACGGCGCTTGAATCGGACGACGAGCCGGCGCTCGACCAGATCCTGGACGAGATGTGGGCGCTCGTGCGCGACCGCGGCGAACAGCTGCCGGACGAGGAGCTCGCCGCGTCCGACCTGATCATCCCTCCGAGCGACCTCACGCTCGAAGAGACCCGCGAGCTGTTCACAGACGAAGGGCTGATCCCGGACCTTCCCTCGCGATGACGCTCGTCCACTGGGACGACGTAGAAGCGACCCGGGACGAGGAAGGCCACTTCGCAGCCGTCTGGCGCTTCCTGGGCCGCGCAGCCGGCGCCAAGGACTACACGGTCAACCGGATCGACATCGAGCCGAACCGCTGGTCGACGCCGGCGCACGTGGAGGACGAGGAGATCTTCTACGTGCTTCGCGGCTCGGGTCTCTCCTGGCAGGACGGCAAGGTCTACGAGGTAGGCGAGGGGGACTGCATCGTCCATCGCGCCGGGCGCGAGGCGCACACGCTCCGCGCCGGCGAAGACGGCCTCGACGTGCTCGTCTTCGGCCGCCTCGGCTATGACGGGCACGCCACGCTCCCGCGGGCCGGCGTGACCTGGCTTGGCCGCACCTGGGTGCAGTCCGGCCAGGGCGGCCATCCGTGGGAACAGGAGGTCGCCGCCGGCGAGCCCGAGGTCGGGGATCCGGAGGAGCGGCCGAAGAACATCGTCAACCTCGACACACTGGAGCCCGACGACGAGGGCGACCGGATCCTGGCGATCGAAGCCGGCGCCGAGAAGGCGGGCATGCACCATCGGACGCTGGCGCCTGGCGTCGCAGCAGTGCCGGCTCACTGCCATTCCGCCGAGGAGGAGATCTTCGTGATGCTCGACGGAACCGCGACGCTCGAGCTCATCCCCAGTCCGAGGCTCGACTACGAGGGCGTCGAGGAGGAGACGCACCAGCTTCGCGCGGGCCACGTGGTCTGCCGTCCCCCGGGAACGAAGATCTCGCACTTCTTCCGCGGCGGCGACGAGGGGGCAGCGATGCTCGTCTTCGGGTCCAGGGACCCGAACGACATCGCCTACTACCCGCGCTCGAACAAGATCAACTTCCGCGGAGTCGGTCTGATCGCACGCCTCGACGCGCTCGAGTACGCAGACGGCGAGACCGAGTTCTGACGTGGGGGAACCCCTGGTTCCCCCACGGACCCCCTCCTTGCGGGCGGGATCTTGGTTTTTAGGTGGACGGAGCCGGCTTCTGGCTCCCTCCGTCCACCGCTTCTTTGTTTGTGTGCCTCCCGCGGGGCAAAGCCCCGCTCCGGCGGCCGATCGATGTCGCTTTAGATAGGTGCGCCGAAGAGGCCGAACCAGCGGCTTAGCTCTGGCTCTACCGGAAGCTCCTTCTCCAGCTTTGCTTTCAGCTCCAGCTCCTCCGCGTTGTCGCGCTCCTGACCCTCGCCGGTCGGGATGAACGGCCAGAACGCGCCGCGCTTGTAGCCGTAGATCCAGAGCACCGGCTCCTTGCCGCCCGTGAACTTGAAAGCCGCGGCCAGGAGCTGCTCGCCGAACCCCCGTGCCGCGAGCTCGGACCCGATCAGGTGCACGGTCGTCACGAGATCCTCGAAATCGTCGTCACGAATGATCAGCCACTCGTAGCCGTAGGAGTCGGTCGTCCGCTCGATCTTCGAGCGGGAATCGCGCGCGACCACGTCCAGGAGCTCCTGTAGCTCGTTCTCCGCGCGCACGAACTCGCCTGCGGAGAGCGGCTTGAAGATCACCGCCGCGACCCCGGCCGGCTTCAGGCCGAGCTCGGCGTCCATCGTCACCGCGGCGGCCGGCAGCGCGAAGATGGCGTCGCGCTGTGCCTTCTTCAGTCCGGACCGCCCGAAGAGGACGTCGCGAAGGCCCAGCCGACGGCTCCTAGTGCCCCATCCAGCAATACATGCCGGCTTCTGGCCCGCGATCACGCGGCGCCAGAGCCCACCCTCCTCCTCGCCAAGGTCTACAGACCTTGGCTCGTCCGAGTGCGGCCTCTGGCTTGGTGCTCGCGACCCAGAATTCCGGCGGCATTACTGGATGGGGCACTAGACCGGGCGGCCCATCTCGCGCGCGATCTCCGCGAGTCGGGCAAGACGCTTCTCGAGCGGCGGGTGGGTCATGAAGAGCTCGCCCGTCGCGCGCTTCACACTCGTCGGGACGATGAAGAACGCGTTCATGCCCTGCACCTCGCGCAGGTCACGCTGCGGGATCTGCGCAATGTTGGACGCGATCCGCTGCAGCGCGCTCATCAGGTTCTCGGGCGCGCCTGTGATGATCGCGGAGCCCCGATCGGCCGCGTACTCGCGATAGCGCGAGATCATCAGGATCAGCACGTAGCTGATCGCGTAGGTGAGCATCGAGACCGCGAACATGATCAGCCAGACCGGCGCGCCGCCGGACCGATCCCGGTCGCCGCCGAACATCCCGCCCCAGAGGCCCATCCGCATGAGCAGCGCTGCCACCATGGCGAAGAAGCTCGAGATCGTCATGATCGCCACGTCGCGGTTCGCGATATGCGAGAGCTCGTGCGCGAGCACGCTCTCGACCTCGGGCTTGCTGAGCCGACTCCACAGCCCCTCGGTGACGGCGACGACCGAGTGCTTCGGATTGCGTCCGGTCGCGAACGCGTTGGGAACTTCGGTCGGGATCACTGCGACCCGCGGCTTCGGCAGGTCGGCCATCGCGCAGAGCCGCTCGACCATGTCGTGCAGCTCCGGTGCCTGATCCCGCTCGACCACCTTCGCGCCGGCCGCCCGCAGGGCGATCTTGTCGGACGTGAAGTACTGCAGGAACGCGAGCCCGCCGATGAGCAGGATCACGAAGAAGATCGGGGCCTGGACGACGCTGATCAGGACGACGAAGAACGCGACGTAGAGCGCGCCCAGCAGGAACAAGGTCAAAGCCATGCGCGCTGACAGCCCGAAATCGCGTCCGTAAGCCCTTCGTTTCATGATCGACAGGTTAGCTTCGGGCCTAGCCGTGACCGACGGTCAACAGTGCGCGCCGGGACGGCCGACGAGGAGCCCGACGAGATCGTCAGGGTTCTCCGGCACGCCGAGCACGAACCGCCCCCGCCGCGTCGCCTTGATGCGGGTCATCCCCCCGGTCCCGCGCTCGACGCACACCGCGCCCCGGCGGACGGTCCAGTACCGCGTGTAGCGAATCTTCAGCGCGAAGGTGCCCGGCTTCGTCAGCCGGCCCGCGACGCGGGAGTGATCGAGGTGCGTGACCCTCGGCGCGCCCGGGCCCGTCAGGATCGGGTCGGGACGAGGAAGCTCGTAGATCGTCACGCGGCCGTCCATGAAGACCGGTCGCAGCCCCGAACGGCCGGAGCGAAGCAGCGCGGCCTCGCGCTCCTCGCCCTTCTGGCCGAGTCGCGTCTGAGGCAGGACGACGAAGCGGACGCCCATGCGCCGGAGCCAGTCGCGGTAGGACGGCGCGGGCAGAGGCCGGTGGTAGAAGAGCTTGTTCTGCGCCATGTCGATCTGGCGGTACCAGCCGCGGGCAAGCGGGATTCCCGCGCTCGGCAGCCAGTACGCCTCCCAGTGGTCGAAGGTGGGGACGACCTCCACGCGGTAGTTCGGGCTGGGGCTCTCCAGGAACTCGATCGCCGGCCCCCAGAACGCGCGGTGCGCCGGCCTCATGTCGCTTCCCTCGATCAGCGGGCGCCGCATACGGCGCGACGTTGTAGGCGAGAGCGGCCGACAGTGCGAGCGCCGCCAGCCAGCGGGGTGAGAAGCGGGCGACGAACCCCGTCAGCAGCATCAGCGGGAAGACGAGCGAGCGCAGGCGGGTCAGGTTCTCGCCGATCGGGGTTGCGACCTCGAACATGATCACGCTTGCCGAGCCCCAGACGAGGAAGAACGCGGCGAGCAGAGCTCCGTGACGGGCCCCGCGTGCAAGTGCCGCCCCGAGCGCGCTGACCGTCAGCACCGCGACGAGCTCGAGGGCCCGGAACGGGTAGTCGCCTTTGCTCGGGAAGAGCTCCAGCGCGAGCAGCTGGACGGCAGCGATTCCGGCGATGGCCGCGCCGAAGACGAGCGCGCTCCGCCCCAGCCGGCCGCGGACGAGGAAGAGCGCCAGGAGGACGAGGCACAGGAACATGAACGCGAGCGGGCTGAAGCCGAGCGTCAGTGCCGCGGCGCCAGCGGCGGCCCAGCGGCGCCCCCGCTGCAGAGCGCACAGCGCGCCGAGCCCTGCCGCGAGCCCGAGGGCATAGCTGTAGGTCCCGAGGAAGATCGGGCCGGCCGCGAGCACGCCAAAGACGCGAGCGGGCCAGCGCCCGGCCGCGCCCCACTCGCTCTCGACCAGGGCCGCGAAGAACGCGGCGGAAAGGACAACTGCCGCGAACACGAGCGGCAGATTCCCGACCAGCGCGGCCGGCAGGTAGTAGAGGAGGCTGTAGGAGGCGAGCGGATAGTGCCCGCCGTACCAGAGGTTGTCCCAGACGAGCACGCCCTCCCGGACGAGCAGCGTCCGGTAGAGGTGGGCCGGGGCGTCGCCGGACTCCGGAGCCAGTACGACGAGAAAGGCTGCGACGGCGCAGGCGAGCGCGCCGGCAAGCAACGCCTCCCGGCGAGGTGAGACAAGGCGCGCGATAGCGGCGGTCACGCACCGTGAAACGTACTCGCTTTGCCGCTATAGACTGGCCGCCGTGCGCCGCCTCGCCCTGCTCGCCCTCATCGGAGCGCTCGTTGCCGGCTGTGGAGGCGAGAAGACGGTCGAGCCGCTGCCGGAAACGGTGGAGGGACAGCAGCCGCAGCCCACGGCGCCGGCCAAGGGCAATCCGACGGCGGGGAAGCAGGTGTTCATGCAGAGCGGCTGCGGCGGCTGCCATACGTTCAAACCGGCCGGCACGACCGGGACGACGGGCCCGGACCTGGACAAGCTTCCGCAGTACGCCAAGACGGCCGGCAAGCCGCTCGACGAGTTCGTTCACGAGTCGATCCAGAGCCCGGATGCCTATGTCGAGAAGGGCTTCCCGTCAGGGGTCATGCCGGCTTGGAGCGGAGACGAGACGCAGCTGAACGACCTCGTCGCCTTCCTGACACAACCAGCTTGATCGACCTCCGAGCTGCACGAAGCGACCCGGACCGGTTCCGGGCAGCGGTGGCGCGGAAAGGCGGCGGCGAAGCCTTCGACGAACTGCTGGAGGCCGATGCCCGCTGGCGTGAGCTCGTCCCGAAGGTGGACGAGCTTCGCGGTCGTCAGAAGCTCAAGGGCAAGCCGACGCCCGAGCAGCTCGAGGAGCTGAAGCAGTTCAAGGACGAGCTCCGGCAGGTCGAGGAGGAGCTCGCGGTCGCCGAGAAGCAGCGCGACGAGCTGCTCCAGCAGGTCCCGAACCCGCCGCATGAATCGGTCCCGGACGGCCAGACCGAAGAGGACGCGCGCGAGGAGCGCCGCGTCGGTGAGCCGCGCGAGAGCGAGGGAAAGGAGCATCTCGAGCTCGGCTGGTTCGACATGGAGCGGGGCGCCCGCCTCTCGGGCTCACGCTTCGGGTACATCGTCGGCGACTCGGCGCGCCTCGCGCTCGCGCTCTACCGCTGGGCCCTCGACCGCCTGGTCGCCGAGGGCTTCACGCCGGTCCTGCCGCCCGTCCTCGTCCGCGAGGAGGCGATGTACGGCACCGGCTTCTTCCCGACCGAGAAGTCCGAGTACTACGAGATCGGCGAGGACGGCCTCTATCTCACCGGAACGTCCGAGGTCGCCCTGGCCGGGCTCCATATGGGCGAGATCCTCGAGGCCGAGCAGTTGCCGCTTCACTACACCGCGTTCTCGGCCAACTTCCGCCGGGAGGCGGGCGCGGCCGGACGCGACACACGCGGGATGTTCCGCGTCCATCAGTTCAACAAGGTCGAGATGTTCTCGTACGTCCTCCCCGACGAATCGTGGGACGAGCTCGAGCGGCTGCTCGCGATCGAGGAGCAGCTGGCCCAGGAGCTCGGGCTTCCCTACCGCGTGCTGAACATCGCCGCCGGCGAGCTGAGTGCCGCGGCGGCGAAGCGCTACGACATCGAGGCATGGTTCCCGTCCCAGGGCCGTTACCGGGAGATCACGTCGGCGTCGAACACGACCGACTACCAGGCCCGCCGCCTCGGGATCCGCTACCGAGCGAACAGCCGCACCGAGTTCGTCCAC
Source organism: uncultured Actinomycetes bacterium (assembly GCA_963842235.1). Lineage (GTDB taxonomy): Bacteria > Actinomycetota > Thermoleophilia > Gaiellales > Gaiellaceae > JACDAN01. The sequence continues at coordinate 1,687,879 of CAWJFT010000001.1, forward strand.
ACGCTGAACGGCACGGCAGTGACGGACCGCTGGGTGCTGGCGATCCTCGAGAACTTCGAGGGCGAGGTGCCGGAGGTGCTGCGCGAGTTCGGCGCGCCGGACCGGGTCAGACCGGACGCCTAGTCCCAGCGCCCAGGGTGTCAGACACTCGTCGTGTCCGGAGATACCCTGTCCCGCAGGCGGGGTGCCGGAGCGGACGAACGGGGCGGTCTTGAAAACCGTTAGCGGCCGCGAGGTCGCTCGTGGGTTCGAATCCCACCCCCGCCGCTGGATTCGGCCCCTTGCAGGTCGACGTCAGCGCCGGCCGTTCCGGCGCACCTCGGCGAGGACCTCTGCTCCGTCGTTGATGCTGCGTACTGCCTCGGCCAAGCCGTTTCCCGCGCCGCGTGCAGAGGACGGCGCCGTGATCGCGGCCGGCATGAGCACGATGGTTGCGTCCAGCCGCAAGAGCGGGATGCCGAGGAGGCGCGCACGCACGGAGGCCTGAACAAGTGCTCCCTCGGAGAGGCGTCTGCTGGGATCGACCGCCGCGGTCAGGCCGACCCGAGCCGGCGTTGTGACGCCCCGGGCCCCACGACGCTGCCTCACGAATCCTTCCTCTCCGTGCGGCGCCGAATCGAGGAGATGGCAGCGCTCCCCGCCGTGAGTGCGGCCGCCCCGCCCGCAATCAAGCCCACCTTCAACTTGTTCCTGTTCACGCCGCCGCTCAGAGCGGCAAGCGACTCTCCGACCGTGTCGAGAAGCCGGTCCGTTTCGCTCTTCGTGCGAAGAAGTCTCATGAGTTCGCTCCCTGGCTCGCCCGCCGACGAGCGGCCTTCGAGATCGCGTCGACGAGCTCGGCCTTCGTCATGTTCGTCCTGTTCTCGATCCCGATGCTGGCCGCGAGCTCGACGAGCTCTGGCTTCTTGTAGGCATCGAGGCCGCCGTCAGTCGTCTCCCGATCGAGCTCGCGCGCGGTGCGCTTCGCGGTTGCCGCTGCCCGTTCGCGCAGGTCTTCGGCCGCCGTCACGCGCGCCTCGGCGTCATTCGCTTTCTGCTTGGCCTCGTTCTGGAGCTGCTCGGCCTGGCGGTTCGCTTCCTGCGCCGCTGAGCGCGCGGCCTCGGCGGCCTCGTCGGCCAGCCGCCTCGCCTCCGCCAGCGCCTCGGTCGCGTCCTCGACCAGTTCCTCGGCTCGCCGCTGGGACGCCTCTGCATCGCTTTCGGCTTCCGCGATCTCGTTCTCGACCTCTTCCTCGACTTCCTGCCGCTGCTCTTCGGCGTCCTCCTCGGCGGCTTGGCGCTCGCGCTTGACGAACTCCTCGGCGGCCTTCTGAGCCTCGGCTACGCGCTGTTTGACCTGCCGAGTCGTCTCGCGGTCGACTTCCTTGACGCGGGCGCGACCCCGCTCGCTCACCTCGCGCGCGCGGTCGGCGAGCTCCTTGGACGTCCGCGCGGCCTCGACGGCTCGCTCCTCGGCGTCCCGAGCACGCTCCGCAGCGTCCTGCGCGCGCCTCGCGCGGATCTCGACGGAATCGCCGACCGGCGCGGCGTCTACCACGGCTGCCGTCACCTTCCGGCCCTGGTCGCGTGCGCCGGCCGCAGCGTCTCCGACTGCCTCAGCCGGCTTCAGCGCCCTGGACACGAGCCAGGCGGCGTTCGACGGCATCTCCCGTAAACCCGTTCGCGTTCGCTCAAACATCGACATCAGCCCCTTCCGGACAGAAACACGCAAATTCCATACGACCGCGTTCCCTTCCCGGGCGCGATGAAACCTCGCGTTGGGGCCTGACTTCAGCTTTCGGCCGCGCCTACGGGATCAGGCCCGCGTAGCGGTCATGCCACTCGTCATCGGAGACCGACCGCCTGAAGAACGCCTCGAAGATCGTCCGCGGCGAGGAGTCCTCGACCCGCGCGATCAGCGCGGCGGTCGCGGCGAGGAGATAGCGCAGGAGATCGCCCTCGATCCGGGCGACGCCGACTGCCTGCTCGAAGGCCCACACCATCTTTTCCGCCTCTGCCGGGGGCAGCGTCGAGCGAAGCTCCGACGTGAGCTTTTGGAGATCCAGCGCATGCCAATCCACGCTGCCCATTGGTCTCATTATCGGCAGCAGGATCGGACGCAAAAGCCGCGTTTCGGCGCCCGGCGTCGTGGGCAGGACACACGGACTGAAAGGAGGGAGACATGTCCACAACTGATCTCTGGACGTACCGTGAAAGCTCCATCGCGAACATGGACCTGACCGGCTTCAAGGTCGAGGCGGCCGATGGTTCGATTGGCTCCATCGACGAGGCGACGAACGACATCGGCGCGAGCTACATCGTCATCGACACCGGCCCGTGGATCTTCGGAAAGAAGGTCATGCTGCCGGCGGGGGTCGTCGAGCGCGTCGACACCGACGAGCAGACGGTCTACGCGAACAGAACGAAGGAAGAGATCAAGAACGCACCCGAGTTCGACGAGTCGCGTTATCGCGACGAGCCGTACCGGGAGGAGCTCGGCGGCTACTACGGGCCCAGCGGCCCGGGCAACCGGGACTATCAGTAACTGAGCTGCGAACGCCGCGGCGGCCGCCTGGCCGCCGCGGCGTCTTCTCACGTCAGTCGAGTGCGCCGCAGATGGCGGCGACGAAGTCTTCGGTCGAGTGGTAGCCACCCGAAGCGTGGAGCACCTCCACCTGTACCTGCCAGTTGACCGGATCCGGAGCGATGTAGACGAGCAGGCCGTTGTCGGTGTAGACCGGGCCCTCGCCCTTCACGACGAAGTGCCCGTCGTTGCCCGGGATCCGCACGAGGGCGGTTCCGTCGGCGAGCGCCTCGACGATGACCGGGCCCGCCAGGACGGTGCGAATCGTTGCGCCGTTCGCGGGGTTCGTCAGCGTCGTCTTCCAATGCGCGAGGTGAATCGTGAAGCGATCGAGGTTCCCCTCGTTGTCGGTGTACGTGGTCGTGCGCTGCCTTCCCTCGGAGTGGACGACGACGTCGAAGTCGCATAGACCGCCGGCTGGGATGGTGCGGGTGCGATCGACGTCGACTTCCTCACGCGTCGGCGGCGCGCCGGCGGCCTGTGCCGACAGCGCGAGCGCAACTGTGGCCAGGAGCAGGACGTAGAGCGTGCGCATCGAATCCTCCTCGGTAGCATGTCAGGAGCTATCACTGTTTTGAGACTGACGAAGCGGAAGATGGTTAGCGCGTGATCCTCGGAAACCCCAAGGAGTCCGGCGCGGACCTCGCAGTGGCGCTCGTGAACACGTGGGACACCTACGACGACCCGCACGAGCATCTCGTCGAGCTCGACGACCTACGGCTGTTCCTCAGGCTCGTCGGGCGAGAGAAGGCGGCACGCGTGGCCGTCAAGCGCGACCTGGAGGAGATCAAGGAGCTCCGCGACCGGCTCCGGCGCGTGTTCGACACGAGCGACGAGCGCGAGGTCGCTCGGGCCCTGAACGAGATCGCCGGCGACACCGGGGCGGTCCCGCAGCTCGAGCGCCGTCGCGGGGCCTGGGAAGTCCGCTTCGGCCCCGAGGAGCGCGCCGTCGCGGCGCACATCGGCGCCGCCTGTGCGGGGGCGCTCCTCCAGATCGTTCAGGCGCATGGGCTCTCCCGCTTCGGCACGTGTTCAGCGCCGCCGTGCACCGGAGCGTTCGTCGACCGGACGAAGAACCGAAGCAAGCGGTACTGCTGCGAGCTGTGCGCGGACCGCGCCGCTCAGAGCCACCATCGGGCGCGTCTACGCGGCTCGTAGGAACGGCGACGACGAACCGGCCGGCGAGCTCGTGCGAATCCGCCTGGAAACGGCGTCCAGGCCCACCAGAACGGGCGACGACGCGAACTTCGTCCCGGTGAACAATGCGGACGACTGGCTGCACCTCGTCCTCGCCATCGGCCTGCTCGGCGCCTGGTTCGTGACCAGGTGCAGCCAAGAGCTGAGCAGCGAGCGGCCTGTCACGTCGCCGTAGCCTCCCTCCCCGAAGGTGGCCGTCTTCGCGTCGCGGGAGACGGCCACCGTACCCTTCTTGCGGTTGGACGCCGACCGCCAGATCCTGGAGCAGATCGAGCCCGCGCTGCGCGAGGCGGGCGACGCCGAAGCGTGCGCGATGCTGGCTCTCGTCGCGCGCGAGTCCATCTCCGTGCCGGACGAGGAGCTCCAGTCGGCGCTGCGGAGGACGCTTCTCGTGCTTGCCGCCGGCGGCGATCCACACAGGGAGCTAGAGATCGACGGCCGGGCCGTCTCGAGCCTCGCCGACGACCTCGATTCTCGGTCGCGCCGCGCCGAGCTCGAGGGCGCCCTCCGCGCGCTGAAGGAGCGCGCCGAGGGCCTGCCGCGGGCCATGTACCTGCTCGAGGCGCTCCTGGAGGAGCCTGAGCTCGCCTGGCGCTCCCTCGCGGTCGCGCTTCTCGCGGAAGAGCTGGCCGAAGAGGACGGCTAACGCGCGAGTGTCAGCGCGGCGAGCTTCGCGGCCTCGATTCTGCGAGGTGTCGAGGCGTTATGCGACCAGCGCGGCCACGCGAACTTCGTCCGCGACTTCAGCTCGCAGCCGAGCGTGCAGCCGAGTAGCACCCTGGCGCGCGTCGAACTGAAGAGCCCGGCCCTGCCGACAATCGCGCGCACTTCGGCGGGCCCTCGCCGCTCCCGGACCTTGTTGAAGATCGCCCAATCCTCGATCCCGTCGCGGATCTGCTCGAGCCGAGCGCTTGCGATCGGACCGGACCGGCCCGGGTAGAGGAGCACGGACTCCCCGGTTCCGATCGAGTCAAAGGGGTTCGCCTTCGAGTAGCTCGTCATGCCTTGGCCGTAGAGGACGCCATCCATTCCCTCGAGCGCGTTCCAGAGCATGAACAGGCGCGGGTTGGAGAGTGGCTCGGTGGCGGCGAAGCCGGGCGTCCCCGGCGTTCCCGTATACGTGTACGACCAGACCATCTTCCCGCGCGCGCGTACCTTGTTGATCATCTTGAGGGCGCCGCGCGCCCGGTTCCTGCCCGCCCGCGCCAACCTCCCGTAGTAGCGGCGCGAAAGGACTGTCCAGATGTCGAGGTCGTTGCCGGCTTTGCCGTCCCGGAGGTACGCGTTCGTACGCGACGGGTTGCCGGTCATGAGTTGCCTCCCCTCAGGAAAACACCGATGGAGCGCTGTCGCCTGGCGCGCCACCACGCGCTGGCCGGCCGGTCCCGGCTCGTCGAGCCCGTACAGGTAGGGGATCGAATCGGAGCGGAGCGCATCATGCCGCGCCCAGAACGTCCGCACCCGACGGAGATAGCCGCACCAGGTCTCGGGCTCGAAGGGGCTGAGCCCGGCGATGTAGTTTCGTTCCGATGTGTGGTTGTTCGAGATGGGAATGCGCATCGCCGAGAAGCCCGGAGTCGACCGGAGCTGGCCGACGAAGTTCGCCGCCGAGTCTCGCCACCATTTCGGGCTCGACCGGTACCCTCGCGGCCCCCTCGGCTCGGCAAAACCCCAAGACCCTGGCGAGATCCGGTACGAGCCGAGAAGAGCGAAGAGAGAGCGGTTCGCACCGATCCGCTGCTCATGAGTCTTGAAGTCGTAGAGCTTGTCGGCCTTGGAGACGTACGACTGGGGGCTCACGTAGAACGATGTGAGGAGATTCCCGATTCGCGTCCCCTGACGGGGGAGGGTCACGGGGAAGACCTGGACCCTGAGCGGCACCCTCGTGGCCCGGCCGTCAGCCGTGACGGTTAGCGCACCGACATAGCTCCCTGGAAGCGTCCCGTACGGCACCTCGACCTGGACGAGAACGGGTTGGTTCGCCTCCTCGGCCCCGCGGGTGCTCCCGTCCCACGGCTCGAGCGCATCCGGCACCAGCCGTGTGCCTGCAGCGACGAAGTGCATGAAGAACAGACGGACCGAGAGGCCTCCAGAGCTCGGCTCCTCGACAGCGACGGCGATTCTCCTCGCAGCTCTCACGACGAGAAGCGCCCCCTCACGCTCACCGATTGCCGCGTTGTAGACGAGCTCTCGCCTTCCGCCGTGCGGCAGCCGCCCGGACGCGGTGATCGACTGAGACGAGGGGTACGCAACCACGGCCGCCGAGCCGTCGGCCGGAGCGCTAGCAGCCCACGGAAAGGCGACGAGACCCACGAGGGCGGCGGCAATGAAGCAACGCAGGGAAGTCGTCGTCGGGTCTACTCCTCCTGCCGCAGGCTGCGAATCGTAGCGTGGCGCCGAGCACCACCCTCCTAAGATCCGTCGCGTGGTCAGCGGCGAGGAGCTGCGGGCGGTCATGCGGTCGGTTCCGTCCGGGATCTGCGTCGTCACGATCGAGCTGGAGGGAATGCGCACCGGCCTGACCGTCGGCTCGCTGGTCTCCCTGTCCCTCGAGCCGCCGCTGGTGGGCTTCGCGCTCGGCCATCAGGCCCAGCTGCACGAGCTGCTCCACGGCGCGGGTGAGTTCGGCGTCAGCTTCCTGGCCGCCGACCAGGAGGCGCTCGCCCAGCACTTTGCGAGGAGCGTGCCGCCGATCGCCCTCTGGACGCGGATCGAGCTCCGAGAGGATGTCGAGGCCCCGCCGCTCATCGCCGGCGCGCTGGGCTGGCTGCGCTGCTCGGTTCAGGACGAGCATCCCACCGGCGACCACACCTTCTTCGTCGGGCAGGTCGAATGGGCCGAGGTGGGCTCGCGCCGGCCGGCGCTCGTCTACGTCCGAGAGGGGTACGCGCCGGCGTGATCGAGGCGGTCGTCTTCGATCTCGACGGGCTGCTCCTCGACAGCGAGCAGGTCTGGGACGAGGTGCGCGAGACCCTCACGCGCGAACGGGGCGGCCGCTGGCACGAGCGGGCTCAGACGGACATGATGGGAATGAGCTCGACCCAATGGTCTCTGTACATGCACGAGGAGCTCGGCGTCCCCGACCCGCCCGAAGAGATCAACCGCCTCGTCGTCGAGCGGATGCTCGTGCGCTACCGCGAGCGGCTTCCGGTCATCGACGGGGCAGTCGAGGCCGTCCGCCGGATCGGGGAGCGCTGGCCGCTCGGGCTCGCGTCCTCTTCGAATCGGCCGCTGATCGACCTGGCGCTGGACCTGATGGGCATCGCCGATCGCTTCCGCGTCACTGTCTCCTCCGAGGAGGTCGAGCGCGGCAAGCCCGCGCCGGACGTCTACCTCGAGGCGGCCCGGAGGCTCGGCGTGCCGCCCGATCGGATCGTGGCGATCGAAGACTCGGCCAACGGCATCCGGGCGGCGAAGGCGGCCGGCATGCGGGCGATCGCGATCCCGAACCCGCACTACCCGCCGCCCGAGGACGCGCTGAAGCAGGCCGACGCGGTCCTCGACTCGTTGTCGGAGCTCAGCCCCGACGTGGTCGAATCAGTGTCATCCCGTCCCTGACCGTCAGCATCAGGGACTCGACCCGGTCGTCCGAGGAGATGTGCTCGTTGAACGCCTTGATCGCCTGGGTGCTCTCGTCCCCGCCCTCTTCGACCACGCGTCCCGACCAGAGCACGTTGTCCGCCACGATGAACCCGCGCTCGGCCAGCTTGGGCAACACGGCTTCGTAGTAGTTGACGTAGTTCTCCTTGTCGGCGTCGATGAAGACGAAGTCGAACTGGCCGTCGAGCGCCTCGAGCGCCTCGAGCGCCGGCCCGACGCGGTAGTCGATCCGGTCGTCGACGCCGGCTTCCTTGGCATAGCGACGGGCGACCGCGGTTGTCTCCTCGTTGACGTCGAGGCTGATGATCCGGCCGCCCTCGGGCAGGTTGAGCGCCATCGAGATCGAGGAGTAGCCGGTGAAGGTGCCAATCTCGAGGACTTGCTGGGCCCCCGAGAGCCACACGAGCAAGCCGAGGAACTGGCCCTCGAGCGGCCCGACCATCATCTGGGGCCAGTCGCTGATCGCCCGGGTCTCCTCCTCTAGGCGGCGGAAGAACTCTGCATCGGGGGTCGTGTGCTCGAGCGCGTAACGCTCGACGTCCTCGTTGACGATGAAGCTCACTCGACCCTCCCGACGAGGACGCACGCGTTGTGGCCGCCGAGGCCCATCGCGTTCGAGAGCGCGACGTCGACGCGAGCCTCGCGGGCTTCGTTGGGGACGTAGTCCAGATCGCACACGGGGTCGGGATGCTCGTAGTTGATCGTCGGCGGCAGGACGCCGTGGTGGATGGCCAGGGCCGACATCTGTGCCTCGAGCGCGCCGGCGGCTCCGAAGCAGTGCCCCATCATCGACTTCGTCGACGAGACGGCGAGCTCGTGGGCATGAACGCCGAAGACGTCCTTGATCGCCTTCGTCTCGGCGGCGTCGCCGAGCGGGGTCGACGTCCCGTGGGCGTTGATGTAGCCGACCCGCTCCGGCTCGACTCCGGCCCGCTCCAGGGCGGAGCGCATCATCTGCCCGACGCCGATCGCCTCCGGCTCGGGCGCGGCCATGTGGTAGCCGTCGTTCGACGTCCCGTAGCCGAGCACCTCGGCGTAGATCGTCGCGCCGCGCGCGCGGGCCGCTTCCAGCTCCTCGAGGACGAGCGCGCCCGCTCCCTCGCCGATCACGAAACCCGCGCGCGTGGCGTCGAAGGGTCGCGAGGCGCGTGGCGGATGCTCATCCTCCACGGCCAGGCCACGCATGGCGCAGAAGCCCGCCAGGATCAGCGGGTGCATGCAGGCCTCGGTCCCGCCCGCGAGAACAGCGTCGGCATCGCCACGGCGAACCACCTCCGCTCCCTCCCCCACCGCATGCGACCCGGTCGCACAGGCCGAGACCGGCGCGTAGTTCGGGCCCCGAAGGCCGAGTGAGATCGCGAGCTGGCCGCTCGCGGAGTCCACGAGCACGCTGGGGAGGAAGTGGGGCGAGATCCGGTCCGGGCCGCGCTGCTGCAAGACCTCGTGCTGCTGCATGATCCCGAGGAAGCCGCCGATCGCGGAGCCGAAGAGGATCCCCATCCGTCCCGGCTCGTAATGCGAGTCGAGTGAGGCGTCGTCGAGCGCTTCCTTTCCCGCGGCAAGCGCCAGCAGGACGTTGCGGTCGAGGCGACGAGCCTCCTTGGGCGACAGGATGTCCGGCGGCTCGAAGTCCTTGACCTCCGCGGCGACGCGCACCGGAAAGCCGCTCGCGTCGAACGACCGGATGAAGTCGATGCCGCTCTCCCCGGCCAGGGCAGCGCGCCAGGTCGAAGGAAGATCGTTGCCAAGCGGGCTGACGGCTCCCATTCCCGTGATCACGACGCGGCGCATCGGGCAAGCTTAGGCCAGTGCCGGGCCCCAACGTCCCGTTCCCGCCGATGGAGGCCGAGCTCGTCAAGGAGCTCCCGGAAGGCGACGGCTGGCAGTACGAGCCCAAATGGGACGGGTTCAGAGGCGTGCTGGAGAACGACGGCGGCGAGCTCGCGCTCTGGTCGCGCAAGGAGCGTCCGCTGCTGCGGTACTTCCCGGAGCTGCGGCCGCTCGGCGACCTGCTGCCGCCCCACTCCGCGCTCGACGGCGAGATCGTGATCGCGCGCGACGGGGTCCTGGACTTCGACTCCATGCAGATGCGGCTCCACCCGGCCGAGAGCAGGGTGCAGAAGCTCTCCAAGGAGATTCCCGCGGAGTTCATCGTCTTCGACGTCCTGCTGTGGAAGGGCAAGCCGGTGTACGAGCAGCCGCTGGCGAAGCGCCGGAAGGAGCTCGAGCGGGTGGCCAAGGGCTTCCGGCTCTCGCCGACGACGCAGGATCCCGAAGCGGCGCACAAGTGGCTCGACACGTTCGAGGCGGCCGGCCTCGACGGAGTCATTGCGAAGCGGCTCGACCAGCCGTACCTGCCGGGGTCACGCGAGGCGGTGCTGAAGGTGAAGCCGTACAAGACGGCCGACGCGGTGGTCGTGGGGCTGCGCTGGAAGTCCAAGCCGGACCGGATCGCGACGTTGCTTCTGGGCCTCTATCGGGACGACGGTGGGCTCGACTACGTCGGCTCGGCCGCCGTCGCGGCGTCGCGGCATGCCGAGATCGCCGAGCGCGTTCTGCCGCTCATCGACGAGAAGTCCGACCGGCGGTTCTCCGAACCGAATCGCTGGGGCAGCGGAGAGCTCGAGGAAGCGGCGTTGAAGCCGAAGCTGGTCGCGGAGGTCCGGTTCGACAAGGTGCAGGGGAACCGCTTCCGACACGGGACGCGGTTCATCCGCTTTCGCGACGACAAGGATCCGAAGGACTGCACGTGGCGAGAACTGCGCCCGCCCCGGAACCCGAACGACCCGACGTTCGAGAGCCTGCTCGCCGGCTGACCACCGTCCCGCCGGGCCAATGTCCTGGTGCCAGGCACCGGGACAGGGCCCTAGGGACGGGCACGACGGCGGCGCTTCGGCGCTTCTGACTCAGACTTCTCTGCCCGCGCCCGGGACGGCTGCACCCGCTTCGGCTCGCCCGGCATCTTCGGGAACTGCGGCGGATACGGCGCCTCGCCGACGCCTTCCTTCTCCTCCCGCTCCACCCACTCGAAGAGCTTCTCGAGGTCGCAGACGGCATCGTCGATGCCGGCCTGGACGTCGCCGATCTCCGCGAACCGCTTCGGCATCGTGGCCAGGGTGAAGTCCTCCGTCTCGACGTCGGGCAGCTCCTCCCAGGTCACCGGCGCCGACACGGTCGCGTCCGGACGGGCGCGCACCGAGTAGGCCGAGGCGATCGTCCGGTCCCGGGCGTTCTGGTTGTAGTCGATGAAGACACGGCGGCCGCGCTCCTCCTTCCACCAGGCGGTCGTCACCTTCTTCGGCGCGCGCCGCTCGACCTCCCGCGCGAAGGCGAGCGCACAGCGGCGCACCTCCGGAAAGGACCACTTCGGCTCGATCCGGCAGGCGATGTGGATCCCACGATTGCCGGACGTCTTCGGCCAGCCGGTGTAGCCGAGGTCGTCGAGCACCTCCTTGACGATCAACGCAACCTTCTTGCCGTCCTTGAACGTCGTGCCAGGCTGCGGGTCGACGTCGATGCGCAGCTCGTCCGGGTTGTCGACGTGGGCGCGACGCGAGGGCCACGGGTGGAAGTCGATGGTGGCGAGATTCGCCGCCCAGGCGACGTGGGCCAGCTCGGTCACGCACAGCTCGTCGGCATGACGGCCGGACGGGAACGTCACGCGCGCGGTCTCGATCCAGTCGGGTCGCTTCTCCGGCACCCGCTTCTGGTAGATCGCCTCGCCCTCGGCGCCGTCCGGGTGGCGCTTGAGCTGCGTCGGCCGCTCGTACAGCGCCCGGACGATCCCCTCGCCGACGGAGACGTAGTACTGGACGTGGTCCAGCTTGGTCGCCTTCAGCTTGCGGTAGAAGACCTTGTCCGGATTGGTCACCTTGACCGTCCGGCCACCGATCTCCAACTCGACGAATGGGGAAGCCATTGCCGTATTTCACCTGTTCGTAGCGCGATGCTGGCGAAAGCGGCTGAAGGGGTCGCGCGCTGCCGACTGAGGGGCCGGCTATCCTGCGGCGCTTCTGCGACGGAGAAGTGGCCGAGTGGCTGAAGGCGGCGCCCTGCTAAGGCGTTAGGGGGGTTATTACCTCCCTCGAGGGTTCGAATCCCTCCTTCTCCGTTCGGAGGGGTGCCGGAGCGGTCGAACGGGGCGGTCTCGAAAACCGTTAGAGGTGCAAGCCTCTCGAGGGTTCAAATCCCTCCCCCTCCGCTCGCGCGTCAGCGTCGGCCCGTACGGTTTGAAACCCTCGTTCCTGCGGACGACATAGGCCCTGGAAAGACCCTCCGCGCGGACGAGCACAGATCGCTCGTCCGCCCGACGACACGCGCGCCGCGCACTCCTAGCCTCGGTTGCAGTGATGAACGCAACCGAAGGAGGCCACATGAACCCGCAGGCATACGTCGTCCAGACGGCGGCCCTGACGAAGCGATTCGGCGACCGGGTGGCGGTCGACGCCGTCGACTTGCATATCTCGCGCGGCGCTGCATTCGGCTATCTCGGGCCCAACGGCGCCGGGAAGACGACCCTGATCCGCATGCTGCTCGGTCTTACGAGCGCGACGTCGGGGACGATGCGGCTGCTCGGCCGTCCGGTCCCGGCAGAGCGGAAGCAGGCGCTCGCGCGAGTCGGCGCCATCGTCGAGGAGCCGCGCTTCCACGCCCATCTGACCGGACGGGAGAATCTCGAGGTCGTCGCAGCCGCCCGCGAGCCGGAGGCGCACGAGCGAATCGACGGCGCGCTCGCCCGCGCCGGGCTCTCACAGCGCGCCGACGACCGCGTGAAGAGCTACTCGCTCGGAATGCGTCAGCGGCTCGGGGTCGCGCGCAGCCTGCTCGCCGACCCTGAGCTCCTGATCCTGGACGAGCCGACCAACGGGCTCGACCCGGCCGGGATTCGCGAGTTCCGCCACATGATCCGGGGCTTCGTCGCGGAAGGCCGGACCGTGCTCCTCTCGTCGCACCTGCTCGACGAGGTGGAGAAGATCTGCGACGAGGTCGCGATCGTCGACCGGGGCCAGGTCGTGGTGCAGGGCTCGATCGCCGAGCTGGCCGCCGGCGCCGAGCAGACGATCCTCGTGGCCACGAGCGACGACGAGCGCGCGCTCAGGCTCATCGGCGAGCACCGGGGAGTCGAGTCCGCCGCCGCCGAGCCCGAAGGCATCCGCGTCGCGCTCCATCCCGATGTCGAAGGCGAGCTCGCGGCCGACGACCTGGGTCGCCGCATCGTCCTGTCCGGCCTTGCCATCCGCCGCTTCGAGCCCGCCCGCGCGTCGCTCGAAGAGCGGTTCTTGGAGATCACGTCCCGATTGGAGGAAGCAGCATGAGTGCCACAGCCCTGACAGCCGACATCCCGAAGGCTCGCAAGCGACGCTCCATGCCGAGACTCGTCAATGCAGAGCTCCTGAAGCTCCGCAAGCGGCGAGGTCTTGTCGCCGCCGTCGCGGCGCTGACGATCCTGCCGATGGTGATCGCCTACGTCGTGCTGCTCGTGCTGCACGCCAACGATCCGTCGAGGCACGGGCCCGCAGGTGGGCTCGAGAACTTCATGCCCTCGATGGACGTCCTGACGACCTTGACGGTCGTGGCGGCCGTCCTGATCGGCGCGACGCTCGGCACCGGCGACCTGAGCACCGGCGTGTTCCGCGAGCTGGTCGTCACGGGACGGTCGCGGCTTGCGCTCTACGCGGCCCGCATCCCGGCCGGTCTCGCCGTTCTGCTCGCGCCGGTCGGCTTCGCGTTCGGAATCACCGCCACCGCGTCACGCGTCTTCGCCGGATCGTTGGAGGCACCGAGCGGCACGCTGCTCGTGCAATCCGCGGCCTGGCTTGCGCTGGTGGCCGGCGCGAGCATGGCGATCGCCCTGGGCGTCTCATCGCTATTCAGCTCCCGCGGCACGTCGATCGGCATCCTCCTCGGCTGGCAGCTCGCGCTCATGCCGGTGCTGATCGCGATCGGCCCCCTCGGCCGGCTCCGGGACGGGCTGTTTTACGCAGCGACTGATCGGCTGCAGCCGGCGGCCTTGCTGGACGGCCCGCCGCCGGTGACGATGAGCGTCGCGACCGCAGTGGTCGTCCTCGTCGCCTGGACGGTTATCCCGCTCGCGCTCGGCGCCTGGAGGACCCAGACGCGAGACGCCTAAACGGTTGAGCGCCGCCTGAGCCGCTCGAGGTCGAGCACGACGGTCTTCGAGCGGCTCAGCTCGACCGTTCCGCGCGCCTGCTGCTCTCGGAGAACTCGGTTCACCGTCGCCCGCGAGGTGCCGGCGAGCTCGGCAAGCGCCTCCTGCGGCAGGGGGACGGTCCCTCCATAGAGCTCCGCAAGGTCGGCAAGGCGGCGCAGGACCCGCGCCTCGGCCGGGAGGTAGTAGGCCTCCGTCACCTGCTCGGAGAGACGGCGAACGCTCTCCGCCAGGATCGCGACCAAGACGGCGTCCACGCCAGGATGCTCACGCCGCAGCCGCGCGAAGTCGTCGCGAAGCACAACCCTTGTCTCCCCGGGCTCCAGCGCCGAGACGGTCGCCGAGCGCTCGATGGTGGCGCCGGAGACCAACGCGAGGTCCCCGAAGGCCTCCCCGGGGCCGCGAACGCCGAGCATCGCCGTCTCTCCGAGCGGCGTCGTGATCGCGACGGCGAAGCGGCCCTCCACGATCAGATGGAGCGCATTCGCGGGATCTCCGCGGTGGAAGACGACCTCGTTGCGCGCGAACGTTCGGCGGCGGGCAATCGCCAGCAGCCTCCGCACGTCCTCTGGGGGGACATCGGCAAAGAGCCGCCATTCCATGGTTGTGTCACGAGTTTGACACTTCTGGTGTCGCCGGTGTGAACGACACGCGCGATTCCCACCCCTATCTTCGAGTCATGGCCGGAGGCACGAAGGAGGGAACGGAAATGAAGCGCAGGAAGCGGTTCACGATCAAGCTGGTCGCGCTCGGATTCGCGATCGCCGCGCTGGCGGCCCCGTCCGCACAGGCGTATCTCGACCCCAGCGGGACGGGACGCACGCAAATCGTCACCCCGCAGGACCGTCCGATTCACGGCGTTGGCTACTCGTCGTACTCGACCCAGCCGAATGTCGTTCTCGGCGCGGACGATCGAGCCTTCGACCGGATGTCGCCCACCACGCGCGAGGCGCCCGTCCTCACCAGCAGCGACGACGGCTTCGAGCTCGGCGCGCTGGGCATGACCGGGATCGTCCTGGCGCTCATGGCCGGCGCGGCACTGATCGCCGTGCACGAGGCCCGCAAGCACAAGCTCATCGGCGCCTGAGGCGCCCACTTCCGCGGCCACCCCCGGCGGGCTCCGAAAGGGGCCCGCCGGCTATGCGACCCGATACCCTGTGCCGACCCGGAGAGGTGTCCGAGTTGGCCTAAGGAGCGCGACTGGAAATCGCGTACCTGCCGAAAGGTGGGTCGCGGGTTCGAATCCCGCCCTCTCCGCTGCTCGTTCTAGTCGTCGCGCTCGGCCGCGATCCACGCCGCCAGCTCATCCGCGACCTGCTCAGCCGAGAGCGCCGACGTGTCGATGACGCGGACATGCCGCTCGCGGGCGTGGCTCCGCAGCCACTCGGCCCAGTTGAGGTAGTCCTGAAGCTCTCCGGCCGAGCGCGTGAACCACTCCGGTCCACGAGCGCGGAGACGTGCGATCCGCGTCTCGTCGTCGCAGTCGAGCAGGCATGCGGAGATCGCTTCAAGGCGCGGCGCGGACGGCGCCTCGAGGAGCTCGCCCAGCGGCGTCTGCCCGGCGAGAAGCATGTCCATCCCCTGGGCCTGGTAGTCGAGCGCCCGGCGAACCCAGTCCTCGTTCGCACGCCGCCGCCAGGCGGCGTCGGCACCGGGCGGAACGCCGACCTCGTCGAAATCGTGGATCGCAAGATCGGTCACACGCTCGCGGAGCGCGTCCAGCGCGAACGTCTTCCCGGCGGCGCTCGACCCGAAGAGCAGAAAGAGCAGGCCTAGCTCGTCCCGGACGCCAGAAACGCGACCAGGTCGTCGATCTGCTTCGGCGAGAGCTGTTGGCCGAACGTCTGCGGCATCACGCCGGCGCTGTATCCGGACGCGATCACGGCATTGGGATCGACAATCGATTGGTGGATGAATGCCGCGTCCTTGCCTTTGAGCACGTCGTCGAGGTCTGGCCCCACCGTTCCGTTGCTTCCGGCGGGTGAAAACGTGTGGCAACTACCGCACCCCTGCGCGAGAAAGACGGCTTTCCCCGCCTGCGCGTTGCCCGCCGGCGGTGGTGGAGGCGCCGTCGGCGTGGTCGTTGTCGGCGTCGTCTGCGTGGCCGTGGTCCCAGTCGGAGTCGTGCTCGTCTCCGTCGTCTCTCCTGCCGCCTCGCCGTGATCCTCCTCCTTTGCGAAGACCTCGACAGCGCTCAGCATCGCGGCCATCAGGATCAGAGTGACGAGGATGAACGGCACGAGGCCGCGCTTGCCGGGAAAGTCGGGATTGCCACGCGGGATCACGAGCGCGGCCAGCAGCGCGAAGGCGATGAACACGGCTGCCGTGAGCCCGAGGCCGAGCTTCTGGTTCGTCGTCAACGCGAGTAGCACGGCGAGGAACCTACCCTAGGCGGAAACCGGCCCGCGGCCATGCTGTCGTATCCTCCGTTGCACTCGAACCAGGAGGGAGAAGCCATGAGCCAGCTCGATGACTTGCTAGGCGGTCTTCTCGGCGGCCAGGGAGGCACCGGCTCGCCAAGCGTTGCGGCGGGCGGCCAGGGCGGTGCGGCCGGAGGCGGCGCCGCGTCGCTGATTCCAATGTTGCTTCCGGTGCTCGCCAGCCTGCTTGCCGGGGGCGGTTTGAACAAGATCCTCGGCAGCCTGAAAGCACAGGGCGCGAATGCGCAAGCCGACTCGTGGGTCGGAACCGGGACTAATGAGCCCGTCAGCGCAGAGCAGGTCCAGCAGGCGGTCGGCGACGACGAGATCGACCGGATCGCCGAGAAGCTCGGCGTCCCGAAGGACCAGGCCGCGCAGGCGGTGGCCGAGGCGCTGCCGCAGGTGGTCGACCGGGTCAGCCCGGACGGCCAGCTTCCGCCGCAGGAAGAGCTCGACCAGGCGTTCAGCCGGCTCGCGCAGCAGGGAGGCGCCGCCTAGCGAGGGCTAACACGGGGCCTGAAAACGTGTCGCAGCTCTGCGGCCCGGTGCCGTCGATGCCGCGCACGAACCAGGTCTGGCGCTGCTGCGACGACCCGTGTGTCCAGGACTCGGGCGTCACGCGGCCCTGGGCGCGCTCCTGAATGCGATCGTCGCCGACCGCCGCCGCCGCGTCGAGCGCGTCGGCCACGTCCTGCCGCGTGATGTCCTCGATGAAGCCGGTGTCGAGGGCATGTCCGACCCAGAGGCCGGCGTAACAGTCGGCCTGCAGCTCGACGCGCACCTGGCCTCCCTGCGGGCCGGTGTTCCGATTGGCGCTCCGTAGCGTTCCGACCAGGTCCTGGACGTGGTGGCCGTACTCGTGCGCGAGGACGTAGGCCTCGGCGAGCGGCCCGCCGCGCGCTCCGAGCTTCGACTGGAGCTCGTCGAAGAAGCCGAGATCGATGTAGACGTAGCCGTCGGCCGGGCAGTAGAACGGTCCGACCTCCTTCGAGGCTGGCCCGCAGCCGGTCTGGATGACGCCGTCGAAGAACCGCGTCTTCGTGGGCTCGTACCCGCGCAACGTCTTTTGCCAGTACGCCTGGACGCTGTTGACGATGCCCACGATGCGGCAGTCCTCGCGTTCGTTGGCGTTCTCTCCGGTGCGGCATTCGGTCTGCAGGTCGGTCGTCGCCGTCCCCGGCCCGACCGTCTGGTCTTGGAGCTGCCCGAGATCTCCGAGCCCGCCGCCGCCGCCGAGAAACAGAACGGCGAGCAGGATGATGACTCCGATCAGTCCGCCGCCGCCGAGGGTGGCCGGCAGACCCCCGGGCATGCGGGCTCCACGACCTCGCTGGTCCTCGACCTGCGAGGTGTCGAGCTGGGCCTCCTTCCGGAAGCGCATCTAGGGCGAGTTTACGGATAGCTCCGTTGGGTCGTGCGCAGACCGATTCGTGGTGACCAGCGCCTCAAGGTCATCTCCCCGCGTTCGTAATCCCAGGTCACGAACGCTGCTTCTTCGATGCTCAGCGAGAAGACGCGGGCGGACTCGCGCGGTTGGTCGTTCCACCAGCCGTCGGTGACACGCCGCACGCACCTCCTCGTCGGCTTCGATCGCCCGGCCGTAGAGCTTGAGCTCCCCCTCGCGTTCGTTCGGTCCCGTGATCGCGCTGTGGAGCGTGCAGCGCGCGTCGCGCTCCAGGTCCCGCACCTTGAGCGTCCAGGCCATCGCGCCGAAGAGCAGGTGGCCCTCCGCGAAGTAGGGCTCGACGGGGCTGATCCGCGGCGATCCGTCTCTGCGCAGCGTTGCGAGGAGGGCGACACGCGCTTCCTCGAGACGTGCCTTGCCGGGTTCGGCGATCTCCGGAGCCGCGAGCTCGAGCTCACGCCAGGGCTGCATCAGTGGGCGTGACTGGGATCGAACCAGTGACCTCCCGCGTGTGAAGCGGGCGCTCTCCCGCTGAGCTACACGCCCTAGCCGACGCAGATTAGCGCTCGGCGGCCCGAGGGGCTTTCGGCCGCACTCAAGGCTTGGTCGGCGGCGGATGGCGGTCGGGTTGACGACGGTCGTGATAGGCGTCTCCTGATGCCTGCGGGAGGGGATTCGCTCCGACCCGCCGATGGCGAGAAGCGCGTGGAGCACGCGGCCACGGCCCCTGCCCGAGCGACGCTCCGCTGGGGGAGCAGCATTGGACAAAGCCTCTGAACTCATTCAATCGGCCGAAAGGTCCAGTCCTTTTCATCTTGTGCAAGTCTGGAAGCCCGTCGTAGGGTGAAAGATCTCGTGACCCTTCGGCAAGGAACGGCGGTCATCCTCGTCCTCGCGGCGCTCGCCGCGTCCTTCGTCCTGATGGTCGACGACGCCGTGAAGAGTGGGGATTGGCCCGGTTGGGACGAAGCGTGGGTGCTCATCGTCTTTCCGCTCGGAATCCCGGTCTGGCGATCGCAGCCGCCCTCAACCTCGGCGGAGGTTCCGCGCGAGCAACGAGTGCCCAACTCGTCGCCATCGTCACAGGCGCAGTCTGGCTCTGGGGAGCAGCGGTCTTCGTCGTGTGGTTCATCCTCGGACGACCGCGTGCCCAACTAGGTCACGCGCGCACGGCATCGGCCGAGGTGCCGAGCCCAGGCTTGATTCCCCACACTGGTCCACGTCGCGTTGCCGACCGTGCCGATATTTCCATGCCAGAGGAGTCTGCCGTGGTCGTACCCACGCCCTCGCTGAATCCGTTCGCGGCCACTAGGCCGACTGCGGAGATGGCAGGCGCGACGGCGGCGGCGAGCCAGCAACGAGGTGCCCGCCAGCGCGGTAAGAACCCAACCGGCGTGACGGCGGTGACGATAAACCGCCACGGTAGCGGTGGACCAAGGTAGGTCACGATGGAGCAAGGGTCTGGGAAGACTTCATTCAGTCATGTTCTGCAGCACGTTCGTCACGGACGTCACGCAGGCCTAGATAGGTTTTGTTCTGACCTAGCCGTTTGGCGAGGCAGCGCCTTCTTAGACTGAGGTGCAGGAAGGCCTCATGTCAGGCGGCACCGACAAACGCAGTGCTCTCGAACGCGGACCGGTCTGCCTGCTCGAGCTCGGAACGATGGCCGTCGTTCTGTCCGCCGCAACCGTACTCGGCTTGATCCTCCACCCGGCAGGCAACGCCGCCAACGCTCCTGAACTGGCGGCCTTCGCGCTCTCGCCCTCGCGCATCCAACTCTCCTGGGGTCGCTCCAGTACCGGTGGTGACGTTCACTATCGCGTCCTCCGGAATGGCGTACCCGTGACGGAGACTAAGGGGACGACCTTCACCGACACACGCCTTCGCAAGGGCACACAATATCGGTACACGGTCAAATCCGTCGATACCGCCGGCCAACCCTCCGTTTCGTCTACTCCAGCCAGGGTGACCACACCCGCGACGAGCTCGAGCCCTGTCTATCCACTCAAGGTCGACCCCACCGGCCGGTACTTAGTCGATCAGCGGGACGTTCCCTTGCTGATCGTCGGCGACTCCCTTCAGGGATTGACCGTGAATCTCTCGGTCGCAGACGCGGAAAGATTTCTGGCCAACCGCCGGGCCGCGGGATTCAACGCGATGTGGGTGAACCTACTCTGCATCGTCTGCAGCTCGTATGCCGGCGGCCGAGCAGACGGCAGCACCTATGACGGCATCCCGCCCTTCAAGTCGAAAGGCGATCTGTCCACGCCGAATGACGCCTATTTCGCGCGTGTGGATCGCATCGTACGCCTCGCCGAGAAGTACGACATCGTGCTGTTTCTAAATCCGATCGAAACGGCCGGATGGCTTCGTCCTCAGAAGCAACGGAGTCGAGAAAAGCTACGAGTACGGTCGGTACCTCGGGGAGCGATACCGGAAGTTCCCAACATCATCTGGTTCCATCGAAACGATTTTCAGTCATAGCGGCCCCGCTCTGACCGAGAGCTCCGTTCAGGCGGTCGCCCGCGAAATCAGGGCTGCCGGTGCGACGCAACTCCAAACTGTCGAGCTGAACTACCGCGTCAGCAGCTCTCTTGACGACGAGAGCTGGAGACCGCTCATCAAGGTGGACGCGGTCTATACCTACGCACCGACGTATGCGGAGCTCCTGAAGGAGTAAACCGACGCGCATTCTTGCCTACCGTCATGGTCGAGGCCAACTACGAGTTCGAGGCCTGGCACTACCCAACTGATCTTCGGACGCTCCGCCGTCAGGCGTACTGGTCAATGCTGAGTGGAGCGTCGGGCCAGTTCTATGGCAACAAGTACACGTGGCCGTCTTGGACGACTGGAGGACCAGCCTAGACACCCCCGGCTCGCGACAGATGATGTACGCCGCCAGGTTGTTTGCGAGTAGGCCGTGGTTTCGATTGGTTCCCGATGAGCGCCACCAGGTCGTGACGAGCGGGTACGGGACGTTCGCAGAGGAGGGATCCCTCAACGACAATGACTACGTCACTGCGGCTCATACCCTCGACGACCGGTTTGTGATCGCGTACATCCCAGAGGCTCGCACGATCACCGTGAACATGACGAAGCTATCGGGATACATTCGGGCACGATGGTAGACCCGAGCAACGGGACATCGGCCGGCGTCTCGGACTCTCCTTTCGTCAATAAGGGAGAGAGGAAGTTCACGCCTCCCGGCGAGAACGGCGACGGAGACAGCGACTGGGTCCTCGTCCTCACGACGCTGGGATGAGGAGCGCGACTCGGTACTGCGTCGTCGAAATGCTCGGTGCAGCCGCCCACGATGGGTTAAGGCACCCTTCCGGAGCCGGCATCGAAGACGACGCGAGACTCTTGCGGATCGCCTTTGTCATCCCGAACCTCGAAATCAGCGGAGGGGTCTCCGTGGCAGTCGCCCATGCCACAAGCGCGGCCCGCGCCGGGCACGACATCGCACTCGTGGTCTCCGACTGGACTTCCGAGACGGCTTCGACGATCCACGGAGTCCCGGCGATGTCGCTTGCTGAGGCGACGGGCGCCGAGTACGACCTCGTCATCGCAAACGTGGTGGCGGGACGTGTTTCGCTTACCGCAGCTGACTGCGGCGAAGCAGATCCAGTTCATTCAGGCGCCGGAGGATCTCTTGTATCGGCCCGGAGACCCAGCACTTGATCTGGTTCAGAACCTCTATCGGGTTCCTGTCCCCACCGTGACCATCACCGACTGGCTCGCACAGCGTCTGCAAAGCGAATATGGGCGCGATCGCCCCGCGGTCGTCAGGAACGGCGTCGACAAGTCGGTTTTTCGGCCTGGCGGGCCTACCGTTGCCCCGCGCAGCCCTGTCCGTTTACGTGTCCTCGTCGAGGTACCGCTCGGCGTATGGAACAAGAACGTGCTTCCGGCCCTGCGGGTGTCACGTTCGAAAGCGGACGAGACGTGGCTCCTGACGCCCACCCCGGTTGGCCCGATCTCCGGCGTAGACCGGGTGTTCTCGGGCATCTCTCCTGCGGAGGTCGCCGCCGTCTACCGGTCGTGTGACGTGATACTCAAGCTCAGCACGGTTGAAGGCTTCGCCATGCCGCCCCTCGAGATGTTCCACTGCGGTGGCACAAGCGTCGTCTTCGACACCCCCGGCCCCACTGAATACGCCGACCACGGCCGGAACGCCCTCGTCGCGCCGTTCGCGGACTTCGGAGCAGCTGCCGAATGTCTATCCGTCTTGCGCCGTGACCGTGCACTCCTGGCGCGGCTGAAGACTGGAGCGCTCGCGACGGCGGACGCATGGCCGAGCCAGGCGGAGGCGGGCCAACGGTTCCTCGATGCAGTCACTTCGTTGGTGAGCGCTGAGTATCGGTCAATCACACGCGTATCCCGCGAGCTCGCGGCTCGCGCCCCACTCGACTCGCCGTCGAGACCCGGTGTCCTCATCCGCATGCGCCGTCATCGCCTTGTCCGTTCCCTGATGTGCAGCCTGCAGATTCGAATGCCCGTGGATGCACGCACTCAAATGCTGCGATTACCTATCGGGCGACGGCGCCGCCAGCGCCTCGGCGGCACGGCCCCGTCGGCGCGCCATGGCGATCAGCTGTCTGAAGATGCCTGGAGCAAGGAACCGTAGGCAGCCCGCATAGAAGACGAGGCCGAATGCGATCGAGAGCGAAAGGCGGGCTCCCACTGCGACTCCTTCCCGCTCCAGTGCCAGTCTCAGGAGCGTGACCGCACCACACATCAGAAGCGAGCAGATAAAGACACCGCCCAGACGGGCGACAACTGTTCGCGGGCGGACGCCGAGCTCGCGGGTTGTGAATACAAACGACGGGAGCTCCGCGAAGAGCAGCACCGTCAACACATAGAAGAACGCGACGCCCTCGATCGAAAACCAACTTCCGAGCCAAATGGCGAGCGGCAAGACGAGCAGCACCGCAGCCATCGAGAACATCGAAATATGTGGTTTCCCGGCAGCGTCGATAACAGACGTGTTCCACGCTTGCAACGCCCGGGCGATGACGAAGACACAGAGGATCTGGACGACCGGAACGGCCGCAGTCCACTGGCGGCCGAACGCAAGGGGAATCGCGTCCGGAGCGACTGCAATCAATCCGAGGATCATGGGTAGCGCCACCGCCCCGAGCAGGCCCGTCGCGTTCAACCACACCTCGGCCATTCGTCTTGGGTCATCACGCATCCGTGCGAACGCGGCAAAAAGAAGCCGTGTTAGTGGGCCGACGATGAGCGAGATCGGGATGATCACGGTGGCCATGGAGAAGGTCCAGATCCCGAGTTGATCGATCCCAAGTAGTCGCCCTATGAAGAGGGCAGCGACGAGCCCCTGAAGCAGGAAAAACACAGAGGCTCCAGTGAATGGGAGCGCGAACCGAGAGAGAGACCTGAACCCGGCGCGTGAAAATTCCAGCGTGGGTCGCCAGCCAACAGCCAAAACGACGCACAGAGAAGTCAGTCCGATGTATGCGACTTGCTGAGCGACCAGGGCCCACGGGCCGGCCCTGGTCGCCGCCCAAACGATCGCGCGGCAGACCGAAGCTGCAGCCCACGAGACCAGGGCGGATCCCTGAAGCACGCCGAAATTCATCGACCGTGTCAGGAGCGCAGAACTCGTCGACCCGACGGCATAGAGGAAGAGGGTGGTTCCTCCCACGATGACGAGGCTTGCGACCTCTGGCTTATTGAGCGCAAGCGCGGCCGGGTATGCGCCGAGCGCGACGAGCGCCGAGCCGACTACGCCGGCCGCCAAGGCCGCCCACCATGCTGTCGATATCAGGCGTTGCGACGCCGTCGGCGCTTGAACCAGCGTGGTCCCGAAGCCCAAATCGCCCACCGTTGTCGAGTAGGAGGCGAGGGTTACGGCAAGGGCCGCCGCACCGTAGTCGTCCGGCGTCAGAAGCCGCGCGAGGATCAGGACGCTGATGAAGCGGATTGCTTGCTGGGCGCCGAACCTGCGAACCCCAATACCCAGACCGCGCCGTGCTTGAGCGAGCGTTCGACCGCATGTTGCGTGACACGAACCGCTGGCTCGACCACCTGCTGAGCCGGGTGTTCTTCCATCAGTGAAGCCAGGTGCGTGGTGTGCGGACTGAGATCGAGGGTGCAGTCGAGGTCATGGCTGGACGGGTCACGAGTACATGGGTAGCACTCAGCGAGGGCGGATCGCGCTCAATGAAGCATTCCCGGACTAAAGTCGAGTCCGCGAGGGCTCGGTCCAATTGCCGCGCCTCTCCGCGGGGCGGCTGCCGAGACGGCGCGTCAGGCTCTGCTGATGAAGCTCGGCCGATACCTTCTCGTCGATCTCAACGCCCGTTGGGCGGCTCGCCGGAGCCGGCGGTCCGCCGAGCTGCCCCGCGACGAATCGCCACGTGATCGGGTCCAGGGCGAGGCGATGGTCGCCTCGGAGGAGCTCGTTCCGAAAGCCCTCGAAAACCCGCACCGACGCTGTCTCCGGTCGTCGCCCGCATCGAGAGATAGCGCAGGCGATCGTGACGATACGCCCGTTCCGCAAGCCTCCGCAGCCTCGCAAAGCCTCTGCCTCTTCGAGGCCGGATTCAGCGAAGAAAACTCCGCCGACGCTCGTACAGCAAGTCGGGGAAGACGCGATCCCAGCGAAAGCCGCTGGGAGTAAACCACCCATGCCCAGAGGACTCCGCTCCCTCATGCGCTCGACTGATGGCGAGAGGGCGATTCAGATACACGAAATCCCAATCGCGGGCGATGCGCATCATCAGAGAAACGTCACCAATGGGCTCCTCGTCCTGCCGCAGCCCGCCGCAGTCGATCACGGCTTTGCTCCGAAAATCGCTGATGAGAAGCAGGTAGCAACGGACACCATGCTGCGTTTGAGGAACTCTGTCCTCGGGTCGAAGACAACTAGCTCGCTTGTCTTCATGAGTCGCACGTGCGGATTCAAGGTGCTACCAGAACCATCGACGATTCGTGAGCCTGTATGCGCAACGCCGGCCGTTGGCCAGCGCTTCAGCGCCTCGACGGGTCAGGGATAAATGGTCGGGATAGAAGCGCGTCTGTCTATCGCATAAGAGGACGAGAAACTCGGTCTGGCAGAGGTCTACGAAGTCGGTTCAGGTTTCCCGTCATGCCGACGTTGTGATCGAGCGGCGCGTATCTCAGCCTTGGGTCACGGGATGAGGCCTACGACCGCGCTCGTGTCGTCCGTCGACGCGTTGTCGGAGACGATCAATTCGAAATTGTCGGGACGCTTTGTGCCAGGACGCTGTCGATGGCATCACGAAGCCACCCCGACCTGTTGCGCGTCGGAATGCCCACGGTCACGTCCGCGCTTTCCTGCGATGGCAATTGCTCAGTCAAGCGATCGATGACGTCACCACGCGGCCAGGCGTTTTGCACTCGGCCCGATCCGCCACTCGAGCGGATCAGCAGGCTCGAGCCGAGCCTCGGACGTGTCAGGAGCGAACAAATGCGTTCACTCCCGCCACCATTTGCCTTCACGCCACTCCCGACGCATGATGCGAGGCGATGCTTAGGGCGATGCGCAATCGGGGCTTGCGACCCGGAGACGTGTCGATGGCCCGATCCCCAGCCGAGATTTTGGGAAGCTTGCAGGGCTGTGGTGACTCTCCGGAGGCCGTCCCGTTCATGCCCGAGATGCTCCAGTACGTCGGGCAGGCGCTTCACGGTGTCACGGCGCGTCGAGAAGATCTGCGACACCGCCGTGCGGCTGACGGCCGCCAGTCGCAAGATGCGCCGGTACGGTCGTATTAGAAGATCTTCCGGTGTGACGGCTCCGGGCAGGGGGGCTGCCAAGCGGGATGCCGGCTCTATTGGAAGGAAGCCTGGCTTCGCCGGGTAGACGACGGCAGACTACGTCGAGTGATCCCATCGAGCCCAGCCTCGTGGCTGGGGAACTCGAGTCGCGCGCTGTCGCTGGGGACGACAACGACACGCCTCGTGAGGGGAGCCCAAAGATGTTGTCTTACCGTTGCCAGGCGACAGAGGCCCCAAAGGCTTCAGAACCCCTCCCCATAGGTTTGACCTGCGCCAGTACGCCCGCGAGTTGCTATCCGGAAACGTGGGGGCTCGGCCGCCTCCTGCGCGTTGCCGTTCGCGCGACTCAGCATCAATGTGCGAAGGAGGCTTTGGTCTTCTCGGCGACGTGCCTGCTGACGCACGAGAGCCGGTCGACGGCAGACCCGGAGCTCAGTCGGCGAGGAGAGCGGTATGCAGCCCGGTGACGTCGTCCGATCGGCCCCAGCGAGATCGCTCGAACGCTCGATGACAAGGGGAAAACGCGAGGTCTCTCATTCGACTGGGAAATGACGCCGTATTGCGGTCAGACCTCGTCGGGTCCGGGACTCGAGTTCTGGTGCATCATCGACGAGACCACCGGGAAGATGATCCAGCTGTCCAAGCGATTGCTTGATCTTGGAAGGAGTCGTGTGCAGCGGCGAGCACAGCAGTAACACGGTGGTTCTGCCCGCGCGGGATCTACCCGTTTTGGAGGGAGGCCTGGCTACGTCGAAGTTGACGGCGAGGGCCGTTCATCCTCGCCTTCCGACACCCGTTCGTGAGCTGCGTCCTCGATCAGGGCGGCGTGGTCGCCCCGACGACCTCCTCCGGCTCAGTGAGAAGAAATTACCCGGAGAGCGAAATCAGGATCCAGAACATGAATGTTGACTGAATGAACGAAAAGGCATCGAATGTGAACATCGCCACGCCGAAGGCGACGATGCCCGCGGCGAGTCCGGCGGCCAACCAGCCATCTGGCCCGGCCCGCGTTCGCGCCGCGCGGCCGAGACGACGCACTGAGCCGAAGAAGAGCGCCGCCCAGCCGACGAATCCCACGATTCCAAGTTCGAGGAGCGTACCCAGCCACTGATCGTCCAGAATGGGTGCGTTGCGCAGGGGGTTGGTAGAAGCCGGTTTGGCGCGTTGCGAATCCCTGGCCGAGCACGGGTCTACGGCTTGCTTCGTCAAGCATCGGGCCGAGCTGCCGAATGCGTCCGCCGGTGAGCATCGGATCGCCGTTTCGACTGTAGAAGGACTGCTCCGCGACGAGACCGCCTTGGGGAAAGAATGCAGCCTTCAGGGTTGCAATCGAGCCTGGCAGCGCGAGCTTGACCACGATGATAAGCGGGATGGAGAGGAGGGGAGCAACCGCTTGACCTCGCTCGGCCGTAGCCACAGTAGGACGAGTCCGGCTGCCGTGAGCGCGAGGATCGGTGTGCGTGAGGCTGCAGACATCACGCCGACAGCAAGGACGCCTGTCGGGATCCACCAGCGACGGCCACAACCGAAGGCGAGAGCGAGTCCCAATGGAAGGATCATCGCGAGCACTACGCCCAGTTCGATTGGATGGGGCGGAGGATCCGACGGCACGAATGAGTCCGAAACGCTCAGCTTCGACAGCTCCGTTGAATTGGAGGAAGGGGAGAACCTGCCCTACATGGTCGAAGATGTTGAATTGGGTTCGCTGCTCGACGATCGCAGACACCAGCCACCGCTGTGGTGCCGGCCACCAGGAACTTGGCCAGGTTCTCAATCGCGCGCCTGCTCCGGACAACCGAGAGGACGAAGTAATGAAGGAGAACGAAACTAAGGAAGAACGTAACCGACTTCAAAACCGCCGAACTGAGCGGCATAACGCGTCCTATGTTGACGATGATTGATCCAAACGTGGCGCACAGAATGATGATGAGAGGGACGCGGGAAGGGGACTGCGACGGACACGGACACTTGGGTCGACGAGAAGCGAACCTGCCCAGATCGGCGAGGACAGCGGCCACCGCAAGTCGATACAGCTCCAAATCAAACGGCAGGTTGATCGGGATCGAGTAACGCCCGATCGGGACGAAGAGCATGATGGGAAGAAGCAGGCCGACGACCGCCGGCCAGCGCAGAACCGTCGCGTGCCATGCCGCGAGCGCCATGCCAACCGCAACGGCTGCGGCGACAGGCGCAACTCCTCGTCTGTAGGAGGACCCGAAGCGGCGATGAGAGCGACAGCAATTCCTGCAACCAAGATAGTGGCACGGTCGAACTCGACTCGATCGAGTGGCTGCCCTGCCTGTAGGTCATCAGAGGTCATCGAAAAGTTGCGTCCCCTCGGAGCACGCTGGTCAACGAGTTATCCGGAAGAGCCGGTGGACCGGCGCGGATGCGTGATGCTCGGGATTTGCGACCCCCACCAGCGTCACCCGGTCGCGAGTTCGACGGGTGCTTCACGGCTCCACGTGCAGATTCCGAGCCGTCTAGGAATTCCGGCTCTACTTGCATCAGGAGCGGATCGAGAGTTCGAATCTGTCCCGGGCTCGACTTCTGCTATCTCTTCGACCGCTGCATGTTGTCGCGCACAAATGCTGCCGCGACTGTTGCACTGAGTCCCGCAAGTAGGACGATGATGAATGGCGTCTTACTTCGCGGTGCGGTGAGAGTCGGCACGCTCAGTTCGCTTGATGATGTCGGAGATCTACTCTCTGGTTCTCGGGGATCTCCGTGGGCAGCCGGCGCGCACGGGCATATGCGATGAACGCGTCGGTCGCCGCGATCGTCAGTCGCCACGCCTGAGCCGGCGAAGTGGCCGTCCCGGTAATCGAGAGCATAGGATAGGGCTTCCGGCGAGCGCTGATGGCACGGCGTTTGCACTGATCATCCCGACACTTTTCGAAATCGCTCACGGAGAGGAAACCTTGTTTCTGCAAAGCCCTGATCACGGGATCGCCCGTCGCGTACGCGGCGTATTGATCGACGAGACCCGACAAGGGTTGGGGTTGTGCCGTCGGGGGGGATCGTCCTAGCGCCATTGGGGCGCCTTAGGGGTCGTCAGCCCGAAAAATGCTCGGCGAGATCTCTGGCTTGCGGTAGGCGAGTCCGTCTGCAGAAACGCGGACGTACGACAGTAACGCCAGCGCAAGCGCCAGTACGCATCCCACCGCGACGAGCAGGCGATGCCTTCGTAGAACGCCGATGTACAGTCCGAGATCGATCGTGAACTCCAGGCCGCGACTTTGCGCTTTTCTCCTCGGTTGTCTTCCGTCTCGAGAGGAGCTAAGTGCTTGAATTCTGCTCGAATCGTATTGGGACTAAGCCGGAATTCAATCGTGTGAATGCGACCTTTACCAGGCGAAAACAAGATCGTGACGGAAGGCAGGGACGGGGCGTCGAATACCTAGCCTTTTGGGTGGCCAATGCGTTGTCACGACTCAGCGCAGCAACAGATCTACCCATTTCTGCTGAGCCGCGAAGCGCATCGCGGATCCCTAACTCGGTGGTTAACGCCGCGCCAGCCGGCATGTAGAGGCGGCTCCCCCGATCGGCTAGACCCTGAGAATCGAGGGCCCATCAGACCTAGACGGCCTGCTACAGTCAAGCTAGTTTACGGCCTGTTCCGTGGTGTCCGGCAAGGCGTGGGAGTTCGAACTCTGGCCCGCGGGCGTCGCTTCGAGGGTCTAGCGATTCTGTCCATTAGAGATGAAGGTGAGTCAATGCGACGCTGGTGACGGGCGGTGCCGGCTTCATCGGCTCGCACCTCGTCGGCGGCTCCTCGAGCGGGGGACGAGGTCGTCGTCCTCGACAGCCTCGAGGAGCAGGTCCACGGCGAGCGACGCGCCGCAGCTTCCGGACGGCGTCTCGTCATCAGGGAGACGTCGGCGACGCGGAGCTCGTCGACCGCGCGCTCGACGGCGTCGACCGGGTCGTCCACCTCGCGGCCGCCGTCGGTGTCGGCCAGTCGATGTACGAGATCGACCGCTACGTCGGCAGAACACGATGGCGACGGCGACGTTCCTCGAGCGACTCGTCGCGCGCCGACCGCTCCCGAGCGCCTCGTCGTGGCGTCCTCGATGTCGATCTACGGCGAGGGCGAGTACGAGTGCCCGACGAGCACGGCGCGGTCGCGCCGCGGCCCGCGCCCGGAGGCGCAGCTCGTGGCGCGGCACTGGGAGTGCATGTGCCCGACGCTGCGGCCTCGAGCTCGCGCCCCGTCGGCACGCCGGAGACAAGCCGCTCGATCCCGACCTCCGTCTACGCGATCACGAAGCGCGACCACGAGGAGCTCTGCCTCGTCGTCGGCGCGGCCTACGGCATCCCGACGGTCGCGCTCCGCTTCTTCAACGTCTACGGCCCGGGCCAGGCGCTCTCGAACCCCTACACCGGCGTCGCTGCGATCTTCGCCTCGCGCCTGCTGAACGGACGAGCGCCGGTCATCTTCGAGGACGGCCTGCAGTCGCGCGACTTCATCCACGTCGACGACATCGTGCGGGCATCCTGCTCGCGCTCGAGTCGGACGACGCGGTCGGCCGCGCCGTCAACCTCGGCACCGGCCGCCCGACGACCGTCGACGACGTCGCCGCGCGCTCGGCGACGGCCTCGGCGTGGACGTCGAGCCGGAGCTCACCGGGCAGTACCGCGCGGGCGACATCCGCCACTGCTACGCGGACACGGAGCGAGCCGAGAGCTGCTCGGCTTCCGCGCGACGGTGTCGCTCGAGGACGGCATGAAGCGATCTCGCCGGCTGGCTCGCCGGGCAGGACGCGGTGGACCGCGTCGACGAGGCGACGCGCGAGCTCGCGAGCGCGGGCTCGCGCGGTAGAGGTCGACTGCGACGGCTCGCCGCGCGATGGACGATCTCGCGGTCATCGTCGTCTCGACGAACGAGGCGCATTGGCTCGCGCCGTGCCTGTCGACGGTCTACGAGCACGCCGGGGCGCTCGACCTCGACGTCGTCGTCGCGGACAACGACTCCACGGACGGCACGCGCGAGCTGGTGGAGAGCGAGTTTCCCGAGGCGCGCGTCGTCGACGTGCGAGAACCGCGGGTTCGGCTCACGCGAACAACCGGGCGCTCCTGACGACCAACGCGCGCTACGTCCTGTTCCTCAACCCCGACACCGAGATCCTCGAAGGCACGTTCGAGGAGCTCGTCGGCGCTCTGGACGCGCGGCCGAGGGTCGGGCCTCGTCGGCGTGAAGCAGGTCACGCCGACGGCGGCTCTTTCCGACGATCCGGCGGTTCCCGAACGCGCTTCGCGCGCTCTGTCGAGGCGCTCGGCTCGGAGCGCTCCCGTTCCGCGCGTCTGGCTCGGCGAGCGCGAGCTCGACCTCGAGCTCTACGACGCGAGGTCCCCTGCGACTGGACGTCCGGCTCGTTCATGCTCGCGCGGCGCGAGGCGCTCGAGAGCGCCGGCTTCTCGACGAGCGCTTCTTCATCTACTCGGAGGAGACCGATCTCTGCCTCCGGATCAAGAGGCCGGGCTGGGAGATCCGTCACCTCCCGTCATGACGATCCTCCACCACGCCGACAAGGCCGGCATCAGCCCGAAGATGGAAGCGCAGGACGCGTACGCGCGGCTGCAGTACGGCCGCAAGCACTTCTCACCCGCCCATCGCGCGCCTACTCTGGGCACTTGGCCTCGGTTACGCCGTCCGGTCGGTGGCGCCCGCAAGAGATCACGACGTCGCGTCTGGGCGGCGTTCTGAGTCGCGCGCGGCGCTTTCCACGTTGCTTGGCCTGAAGGCCCCTCCATTTGGATCGCCCCCTCGAGTCGCGGTTGCGCCCAGGGCGGCTCCGCCGTCAGATCGTTAGCAGCGACGCATCCGGCGCCTAGCGATACTGCACCGGTGCGGGCATCCGAACCGCCGCGTTTCCTAGACGGACGACTAGCAGAGACCTAGACATTCGTCCGGGCTTTCCGTTATGGTGCCGCGCGACCAGGACAAGACGAAGAACGTCATCCGACGCGCCCAGTGATCTCTCGTCGGAACTGACACTTCCACCTCTGGAGCGACGAAGGCGCTGTGGGGGGTGCGAGCGGTGACGCGTAAGCGCCATGACTCGATCGGGTCCGACAAGTCTGCCCCTTACCCCCACGGGTGTGCGGCCACCCGGAAGGAGCCGCCATGCCGACGCCGAACGCCCCGCACCGCAGGAAGTCTCCGGAACGCCGCAATAGGATCCTCGTTCTCGTGCCGGTGCTGCTCGTCGGCGCCGCTATCTGCGCAGCGGGCGCGGGCGCCGTCGCGCACCTTCGCGACCGGACGCCGATAGCAGATCGCGCCTCCGAGTTGCTGTTCGGAGCTGCCAAGACAGCCCAGCGCACAGACACCTCTGGTCCGACGAGGCCGAGGCGGTTTGCGCTCGTGAAGGCGACGCCGACGAGCGTGACGGTCTCGTGGAGGCGCTCGTCCGACAACGTCGGGGTTGCGGGCTACGAGGTCTATCTCTTCGGCCGGCCGACGATGCGAACGGCCGGCAACGACGTACACCGTCGAGTCGCTCGTGTGCAGCACCACCTATCGTCTTGGCGTTGCCGCCTACGACGCAGCGGGCAACACTGTCGGGCACGTCATGGATCTCTGTGTCGACCGCTGGCTGTGCTCAGTCGCCACCCCCACAGCCGCCGACGGACACCGAACCGCCATCCAAGCCGATCCTCTCACTAGGACCGGCCAGCCAAACAACGCTCGAGCTTCGTTGGCAGGCGGGCACGGACAACGTTGGAGTGGATCACTACAACGTCTTCCGCGGGAGCTCGGCGGCCTCAGGCAGTCAGGTGAAGATCACCGAGACGAACGCGCTGAGCTACGTCTACAGGGGCTTGCGTGCGGAACCTCCTACTCGCTGGCGCTCCAGGCCGAGGACGCCGCAGGCAACAAGTCAAACCTGGGCGAGGCAATCTGGTATCCGGTCACGACTCTCGCTTGCGCGACGCCACCCGGCGACACGCAGCCACCGAGCGTGCCGTCGAACGTTCATGTGACGTCGTCGACGACAACGAGCATCGGATTGTCGTGGACGCCTTCAACGGACAACGTCGGCGTGGCCGGCTACGACCTGTACCTGACCGGCCTCAAGGTCTGGACAACTGCCGGGACGAGCTTCACTTACCTCGGACTCAGTTGCGGGGAGACCTACACCGTGGCCGTTCAGGCGTACGACGCCGCCGGCAATCGGTCAGCGCAGACGCAGGTCACCACGGCGACCGCAGTCTGCCCGCCCGATACTGAACCGCCCGCTAAGCCCATCCTCTCACTGGGACCGGCAACACAAGCAACTCTCGAGCTTCGCTGGCAACCCGGCGTAGACAACGTCGAAGTGACCATTACAACGTCTTCCGCGGGAACTCGGCGGCCGTTGGCAATCAGGTGAAGATCGCGGAGACGACGGCTCTGAGTTACGTCTACACGGGGCTCAGCTGCGGAACTTCGTACTCGCTCGCGCTCGAGGCAGAGGACGCGGCCGGAAACAAGTCAAATCTGGGCGAGGCGATCTGGTATCCGGTAACAACGCTCGCCTGCAACCCATCTCCGCCGCCTCCTCCGCCACCGCCGCCGCCTCCTCCGCCACCGCCGCCTCCTCCGCCACCTCCACCGCCTCCACCCCCTGGTGGCAATCAGGCGAACCTTTGGGTAGACACGAACGGAGGAACGTGCGCGCGCAGCGCTTCACCCGCGCCCTACAACGACTCAACCGCCTGCGCGACCCTGAATGCCGCCTACCAGCTATCGGGGTGGTTTGCGGAGACGTGGTCAACATCAAGGGCGGCACCTACGGGCAGCAGCAGGTCTTGGAAAGGGCAAGCCTTTCGGGCTGTAACCCCGATGTGACCTTCAGGGCGAACCCTGGGGACACGGTTGATCTTCACGATATCTGGCTCGGCGGGACTTGCTGCCAGGCTACGAACGCCCCCGACGACATCACCGTCAAAGGACCGATGGCAATGCACGGGGGCTTCGCCTGCTTCGGTGATTGCGTCAACATCCACATCGACGGCGTGGACGGAGGCACCCTCAGTATCTACGGCGGTGGTGCTCCTGTCTCGAACGCACCCACCAATTGGCTCATCGAGAATTCAGATTGGGGGCCGTGTAAGTCCACCAGGCCCGCTGGCGACGATTTCTGCGACACAAAGGCAGACGATGACGGCCAGATCGAGCTCGTCAATGTCCACGGGTTTCAGTTCGTCGGTAACACGATCCACGACTTCGACTTAATCCAGCCAGACCACTTCGAATGCGTACGCACAGATGGTGGCTCCAACTACGTCTGGCGCGGAAACAAGTGGTGGGGTTGCCAGATCTACGGCATGACTACTACTGGCTGGGGCGGTGTCAACTACATCGAGGACAACTGGTTCGGCGGCGGCGACTACCCCAACGGCACAGCCAACGGCATTGCCATCAATGCCCACCCGAACCAGCCAGGGCAGACCTACGTCCGCTTCAACTCCTTCTCCGCGCAGGACACCGTGAACCAGGACTTCGGCATGGGCCACTCGATGTGGCACTTCATCGGCAACATCTTCGGCAACAGACATGCCTACGGGACTCAATGTCTCACCGGTGCCGAGTACAAGTACAACGTCTATGTTGGGCCCAAATGTGGTGACTCGACGAACACCGGCTACACCTCCCTCCAGTACCTGAACGGAGCGCGTGGCCCGAACATGAACTACCACCTAGCGCTCACACCCTGGTTGGCGGACAATTACGTTCCCGGCTCGCAGCCCAACTGGGACCTTGCAACTGACTTCGATGGACAGGCGCGCAGCGCGCCCGAGGGACGCGGGGTCGGACCAGCGGTAGCCCGACTGACTCAGCTGTGGCGCAACCCGGCGAAGGCTCCCGCCCCCAAACAGGTGCCGCCGTAGACGATCGTGGCGGGACCTGCCGAGACGGCTCGCTGACCCGGGCCCGAAGCTGAGCCGTCGCTTTCCGGCCTACACTTCCCTCGTGCTTGCGGCGCGTGCGGCGATAGCAACGTGCTTTCTCATCGTCGTGGTGGGGATCGCTCATGGCGAAGTCGTCGGGCATACCGACCGGTCAGCCGCCAAGGCGCCGCTCATCGCGGTCGCGCCGGGAGGATCAGACCCCGCATGTCGACGCGGGCCTCGCCCGAAGCCGTGCGCGACCTTGAACAAGGCGTACTCGCTGGCGCAATGCGGGGACGTGGTCGAGGTCGCCGCGGGTAGGTACGGCGATCAGCACATCATCGAGACAGCAGCTGGGTCCGCGTGCAATGGGAATCCAATCATTATCCGAGCTGCCAGAGGAACGCGGCCGACGATCAGATGGATCTCGTTCGGCCGCTGGTCAGGAGGGAGACGCAGTGATGCCCCTGACAACTTGATCCTACGGGGCTTCAAGGTGACGTGGGGGCTCTCGATGTGGGGCGACGTGAGGAACGTCACGCTGGACCACCTCGACGGCGGCTCTTTCATCATCCACGGCGGGGAGAACATCACCGTCAAGAACTCCGACTGGGGGCCCTGCGGCGCCGAGGGGATGATCGGGGATTGCCGCAACTACTACCCAGAGATGAGAAGCGGCAAGGTACGGATCGTCAGCGGCACGAATCTCCTCTTCGAAAACATGTCTTCCACGACTTCGTGATGGAGCCGCCTTACACGAACCACTGGGAATGCGTTGCTATGGACTCAGGCGGCCTAACGAATGTGACGTTCAGGGGAAATCGCTTCTATAACTGCCGGACGAACGCAATCACGCTCGGCAACAGTAAGCCCGCCAAAGTGGCGGGGAACTGGCTCATCGAAAACAATTGGTTCGGCCCCTGTCCGGGCGGCACGGCGGGCGGGAACGGTTAATATTGCCTCAACTTCACCGACACGCGCTACGACGCGAAGATCATCGTCCGCTTCAATTCCTTCGCACCGGGCAGCACCTCGGCTGCGAGAGTGGCTGCGGCGACCCTCAGGGCAGACTTCGTGTCGTGGGAAACATCTTCGGCGCGGGAGAAGTGTGCATTCCAGGTGCCCAATACAGTGACAATGTCTTCCTTCATCCAGGACGAGGATGTGGCGAAGACGCCCGCAGCTCGGTTTTCGGCTACGCCTACAGCGGCGGCCGTCTTCGCATCGACGCACGAGCGGCCGCCGCCGTGAAGGCGGCATTCGCAGAGGTCGGGGCACGCAAGACGAGGTCGTTGGGCCTCATCGCCCGGCGGCTTGCGAAGCAACGCAAGCTCGCCCCTCCCGGCGGCTGGACGGCCGCCACCGTACGGGCGATCGTCTCGGACAGCGATTACCCTGGGCGCCGGCTCGGAATCCAGACGCGACATCCGCGGCTTGTCTCCCCTACTCCGTGGAGAAAGGCAAGGCGCGCCCTGACAAGCGGCCCCTAATTCCGGCGGAGCCGGCGCTCGTCGGCGCCTGCATCAGGCGCACGGCCAATCCGGGCGCCGATTTCCATCGATGTCCCGCCTAGGAAAGCGCGCGGTCTCCGCGGTCGATTGCCGGAGAGTCCGGCGCGAAGGTGAAGATCGGCAAGGCTCACGAATCGGGGAGTGGCATTGACGTCCGTGCGGGAGCATGATGCGCCCCGCCATACGTTGTGTGAATAGGCGGCGAGCTCGCACGGTCCGTATGTCCTGTTGTGAATGCCCTGGCTTGTACTCGCGTTCCCGTAGATCTGGGCCGATGGCGACGCCGGCGGACGGTCGTCGAAAGTCGCGAAGACCGAGTATCTTGCTGATCGCCCGAGCCGACGAACGTGTTGTACCGAATGATCAGTCCAGGTTCGCTTCGGTTGTACTGGATGTTGCCGAGCGGCTCCGAGCTCGCGTGGGTGTTGCCTAAGAAGAAGTTGTTCTCGATCACGATGTCTCTGCACGGCAAGGCGGAGTCGTATCGCGTGATATGGATCGATGCGGTCTGCGCGCAGTTGCGGAATGTACTCCGTCGGATCGATTAGGCGGTTCGAGCCGCCGATCTGCAAGCATTCCGTGTGCTTTCCGTTGGCCTCATTGTGGTCATGGAAGTCACGCCTTCGATGAAGACGTCGCGGTGCCGGGGTGCTCTGTCCCGGAAACTTCGCGACGCAGGGCTGCTGCTGCCCGGTCGTCGTTGCTCGACAGCGACGGGCCGACGTCCCCGCCGACCACCGAGACGTTCCGTCCTCCGCCGATACAGAAGGTGGTCGAGTCGATGTTGCGAAAGACGACGCCGTCTGGGTCCCTCCGTTGAACCCGTAGTTGAAGAACGAACCGATCTTCATGTTTTCGGTACTCAACGCGGCTTGCGAGATTGTCCAGGCGGGCAACGGGGCCACTCTCGCACGGATGCGCGGGTTTGAACACGACCAAGCGCGGCGCTCGCTGATCGTGGGCGGGCGGGTCACGATCTGCTTCGGATAGGAACCACTCGCGACCTCGATCACCTGGCCGGGTCTTCGCGAGTCTGATACGCCCGGTCGAATGTGCGACACGGAGCCCCCCTCGTACACGGGCTCGCGTCGTTGCCCGCAGCGGACACCCTAAGTGCAGGCGGCCCTTTGGCTGCAACAGCAGCGGAGGCTGGAGTCGGTCCTCCGCTGCCAGGGATGATCGCGAGGCACGAGCCGAGCAGCACAAACGATGCGATCCCCTTCCGACCGAGCGAGCGCACGGATCGACCCTAACGGGGAGCACGGGGGAGCGTTCGGAGAGGTCAGCTAACTCCTGTCGGAGAGGCCGAGTCCCGAAATGTGCTCGTAGAGGCTCGCGGCCCGCCCCAATACGATCATCGAAGTCCACATCGTGGCCAAGCCGAACGCCGACGCGCGGTACCGCTCTATGCGACCGTTACGCCACTCCGGCGTCAGCGACAGCCGTCGAGTCGGAAACGGTTCCGCCTGTGATGCCGACGGACGGATCGGAAGTGCGATTGGCCGTCGTTCGTTGCCTCAGGGCCCGGGGGAGGAACGAGGAAAGCCAGACCTCGAGCATGAGGATCGCGAGCAACAGGCGGGAGTCCGCCTGGCCGGGCGATTCGGCGTGGCGCCGGACGAGGCTACGGACAACCTGTAGATCGAGGATGTCGGCGTAGTGCGGCCGAGGAGCAAGCAGGTATTCCGCGATCGCGCCGTCCGCCTGGTCGCGGAACCAGCCGTCGACCGACGCGGCGAAGAAGCCAATCTTGCGCTTGTCGATGATCCGGTCGGGCAAGATCCCGCGCGAGGCGCGCTTGAGCAGATACTTCGTTGTCAGCCGCCGGACCTTCAGCGCGGAAGGGATACGCGCGCATACTCGACCACGTGGTGATCGAGGAAGGGCACGCGAACTTCCAACGAGTGGGCCATCGAGGTCCGGTCGAAGTAGTGGAGCATGTCGTCGACGAGCCCCAGCTCGCGTCGATAAACAACGTCGCCGGAATCGGCGTGTCTGAAAGGCGTTGCCGAGCCGATCGGCCACGACCCTGCGGGCGGCCGAACCGTCGCTCCCCTCGAGGGGCCCACGGAAAGCCGCCGAGAGGTGTTCATCCATCCGGCTGCTCAATGCGATGAGCCGATCCACGGTGTTCGGCGCCGACACGTGCGGGACCCCGGCGAATCGTGCTGGCCCATGTCGTCCGGCAGCAATGCCGGCTCGCCAGAGGAAGCCCGGGAAGCGCGCGCCCATGACCGCAACCGACGCAGCATGATGCTCGGATATCCGCCGAGCAGCTCGTCGGCCCCCTGACCCGACAGGGCGACGGTGACGTGCGGCGACGCAAGCCCGGACAGCGCGAGAAGCCGAGCGAAGAAAGATCGGCGAGAGGCTCGTCGAGGAACCACGTGAGCCCTGGGAGATCGATTTCGGCGTCGGCCCGCGAGAGCTCGAGCTCGTGGTGGTCGGTTCCAAAGAGCTGCGCGACCTCGCGGGCGTGCGCGAGCTCGTTCTGGTCCGTCCTCGAGAAAGCCGACAGAGAACGTTTCACGGGGCCGCTCGTGTGGCGTGCCATCAGCGCGACGATCAGGCTCGAGTCGATTCCGCCGCTCAGCATGGCCCCGAGCGGTACGTCGCACATCAGTCTGAGCCGAACAGATTCCTCGAGCTCCGCGAGCAGGCCCCCCGCAGTTCGTCGACGGTTATCCCGTTCTGCCGCTCTGGCGGGCGGAAGCGCCAGTACGCTCGAGATCGACTCGCCCATCCGTCAACGACCAGGCGGTCCCCCGGCATCTGCTTGGCAACGCCGACGAGGGGCGTCCGGGGGCATGAAAAAATCCAAAGGTCAGGTAGGCTCGATCGCCTCGTGGTCGAGCGCTCCGTCGACAAGCCCAGTCGCGAGAAGCTCTTGAGCTCCGAGCCGAAGACCAGCCGGTCGCCGCAGCCCGCGTAGTACATCGGCTTGACACCGAGTCGGTCACGTGCGATCACCGCGCGGCGCGCCCCCATCCCAAACTGCCAGACCAAACTTGCCGCGGAGTCGCTCCGACGACGCGCTCGTCCACGCTCCTCGTAGAGGTGCGGCAGGATCTCGGTGTCGCAACGGCTCCCGAACCATGGCCCTTCCGCCCGAGCTCCCAGCGAACGTCATCGTGGTTGTAGAGCTCCCCGTTCTGAGCCGCCCGACGCCCGTCCTCACTCAAGAACGGTTGATGACCGCCCTCGACGTCGACGATACTGAGCCGCCTGGCGCCGAGCGCGACGCGGGGCTTTGGAACGTCCCGCGATCGTTTGGGCCGCGGTGCACATGCTGTCGGTCATGGGGTCCAGGACCTCGGGTGCGACGACGGTCCCCAACTCGCCCTCGATCTGAACCACCCCGCAGATTCCGCACATCGCGTTTCAGCCTAGTAGCGGACGACTAGATGTACTAGCCGGATGGGCTAGTCGTGCTCAGGTCGCGGAGACTTCTCGATTACCGCTCGGGGTCGCATCGCCTCTCGCGCGCGGAGCGGCAGGTTGCGGAGACGCTGCTGCCGGCGCACATATGCCCGGAGCTCCGCATCGGGGCAGCGCGTTTGGGCGCTGAACGCGTGCCCGCGCGTATCCGCCGAGGCAGGCCGATCGCGGCCGGATTCCGGAGCGGTCTGGTAGAGCGTCCGCGCCAGGAGATAGGAGACGCGGTAGTCCATGTAGTGGGACGCCTCTCCCTGGATCGTCCAGGTGCGCAGGCTGTGGCCGTCGCGCTTGCCCTTCCGGCCGGTGATGGCGGAAACCCAGGTCGAAGACGATCTCCGTCTCCCAGCCCATGACGTTCGCCTTGACACAGGTCGAGGGTGTCCCAGCCCATGCGCTCCTCGAACGGCAGGATGTCGCCCAGGCATTCGCGCCGATACGCACGGCACGCGGCCCAGACGGCCTGGGCCCGTCACATGCCGCTGACGCCACGCGCCGTCGGTCTCGATCTCGTAGCACGTGCCGCTCGCGACTCCCAGACGGGGAGTTGGCGCTCGAACTCGGCCAGCAGGCGTTCGAAGTGGTCCGGCTCGATCGAGATGTCGGCATCGACTTTCACGATACGTCTGGCAACGGCTCGAGCTCCGCAAGTCCGGCATTGAAGGCACGGACGATCGGACCGCCTCTCGCGAGGGCGCCTCCGCCGCCAGAACGACACGGATCCAGGGATGCTCTTCGGCGAGCGAGGTCACCAGCGAAAGGGTCTCGTCGGCGGAACCGTCGTCGACGACGATCCAGGCGGTGGGCTGTGCCACCTGCGGCGACGAGACACGCGGCAAGCCGGCGCAGGTTCTCCGCCTCGTCCCGAGCCGGAGTGATGATCGAATACGTCAGCCGCACGAGTTCCTCTCAGCACAGAGTACTGAGCCGTTGTCCTACCCGAAACCAGACTTTCGTAGCGCGTTGGAAAGACGGCGCGCGCAGCTAGCGTCAGACTCTGAGCATGGATGTCACAGTCATCGGACTCGGATATGTGGGCGCCGTAACGTCGGCCTGTCTGGCCGACATGGGGCACAACGTCGTCGGCGTCGACGTCGACCGCCAGAAGGTCGACGAGATCGAAGCCGGTCGCAGCCCCATCATCGAGCCTCGCCTCGAGGAACTTGTCGCCGCCGGCCGAACGTCCGGCCGGCTGCAGGTGACGACCGATCTCGCGGAGGCCCTTCGCACATGCGACCTCGTCATGGTCTGCGTCGGCACTCCGGCCCGGAGCGACGGAACGGTGAACCTGGAGCACGTCGTGCGCGTGAGCGCCGAGATCGGTCGGGAGCTGGCCCGCGGCGAGAGGTTCGTCGCCGTCGTGTACCGAAGCACCGTGCCGCCGGGAACGGTGGACGGTCAGCTCCGCCCTGTGCTGGAGCGGGAGAGCTCGCTGCAGGCCGACCACGACTTTGGCGTCGCGATGGCGCCCGAGTTCCTGCGTGAGGGGTCCGGGGTGGCGGACTTCTTCGAGCCGCCGTTCATCGTCGCGGGCGTCCGCGATGACCGGACGCTCGCGATCGTCACCGACCTCTTCGCCGGTCTCGAGCGGCCGACCCACGCGCTCTCGATCGAGCAGGCCGAGTCCCTCAAGTACGCCTGTAACGCGTTCCACGCACTGAAGATCACGTTCGCCAACGAGGTGGGTCGGCTTCTCGGGGCCGTCGGTGTGGATGCGCGCGACGTGATGCAGGTCTTCTGCGAGGACGAGAGGCTCAACATCTCCACCGCGTACCTCCGGCCCGGGTTCGCGTTCGGAGGCTCCTGCCTACCGAAGGACATGCGGGCGCTCATGCACCTCGCCCGCGTCCACGACGTCGAGACGCCCGTGCTCACCGGCATCCTCCGGAGCAACGAGTCACATCTCCGCCTGGCTGTTCGTCGCGTCCTCGATGCGGAAGCGCGCGAGGTCGCGCTGCTCGGGCTCAGCTTCAAGCCCGAGACGGATGACCTCCGCGAGAGCCCGTACGTCGAGCTCGCCGAGACGCTCGTCGGAAAGGGCGTTCGACTGCGGATCTACGATCCGATCGTCAATCCTGACCGCCTGATCGGCGCCAACCGCCGGTACATCGAAAGCCACCTGCCGCATCTACAGGAGATGCTCGTCACGACCCCCGAGGCCGCCCTGAGGCGCCCGTTGCCGTCGTCGGGACCTCTGACGCCGCAACCATCAAGGCGCTCGTCGCTGCTCGCCCTGACCACATCCTCGACGTCCACGGCCGGCTCGGTTCCGAGGCCGAAGCGCTTCCGGGCTACGAGGGAATCGCTTGGTGAAATCTCTCCGCCGGCGAGGCGGACGGTCGCGCAGACGAGTCCTCATCATCGTTCAGAACCTGCCGGTTCCGTTCGACCGGCGAGTCTGGCTCGAGGCCTGCGCGCTTCGTGATGCGGGTTTTCAAGTCTCGGTCGTGTGCCCAAAGGGTCCCGGAGACCCGTCCTTCCAGGAGATCGAGGGCATTCGCATCCGTAAGTACCGTCCCCCGCCGCCGACCAGCGGCGCGCTCTCGTACGCGTGGGAATTCGCGTACTGCTGGGCCCGGACGCTAGGCCTCGTCGTGCGAGCCGCAGCCAAGGAAGGCTTCGACGTGATCCAGGCGTGCAATCCTCCCGACACCTACTGGGCGCTGGCCGCTCCGTTCAAGCCCTTCGGCAAGCGTTTCGTCTTCGACCAGCACGACCTCTGCCCGGAGGTCTACGTCTCACGCTTTCCGGACGGATCGCGAGCGGTTCGCCGTGCACTGACGCTGCTCGAGCGCGCCACCTACGCGCTCGCCGATCACGTCGTAGCAACAAACGAGTCGTACCGCGAGACCGCGATCCGGCGCGGCAAGGTCCCTGCCCGCCGGGTCACAGTTGTTCGGACCGGCCCAAACCCCGACCGACTTCGAAAGGGGCCGCCCGTCCCGTCCTGGCTTCACGGAAAGCGCTACCTCTGCGCCTATCTCGGTGTCATGGGCCCTCAGGACGGGGTCGATCTGGCGCTCCGGGCAGCGGCGGCGATTGTGCGCTCGGGACGCGACGACGTGCACTTCGTCTTCGTCGGCAGCGGCGATTCCTACGACGAGCTCGTCGCGCTGGCGGATGAGCTGGGGATTGCCGACCGCGTGACGTTCACCGGGCGCGTCCCTGACGAGACCGTTTTCGAGGTCCTGTCGACGGCCGATGTGGGGCTTTCGACCGGACCCGCTCAATCCGCTCAACGACGTCTCGACGATGAACAAGACGATGGAGTACATGGCGTTCGAGCTCCCCGTCGTCGCCTTCGATCTCAAGGAGACGCGAGTCTCGGCAGGGCCGGCTGCCGTCTACGCGCCGCCGAACGACACCGACGCGTTCGCTCAAGCGATCTTGGAGCTTCTCGACGACCCGGAACGGCGGGCCGAGATGGGGCGCCGGGGGCGCGAGCGAGTCGAGCGCGAGCTTGCTTGGCGCCACCAAGCTCCGCGCTATATCAGCGTCTACGAGTCGCTCGTCTGAACCGCGGCCCAGCGCCGCTCCAGCACTTCTAATCGGCTCTCTTTCCTGGCCGAAGGTA
This sequence comes from uncultured Actinomycetes bacterium, assembly GCA_963842235.1. Taxonomy (GTDB): domain Bacteria; phylum Actinomycetota; class Thermoleophilia; order Gaiellales; family Gaiellaceae; genus JACDAN01. Next base: position 1,730,391 of record CAWJFT010000001.1, read on the forward strand.
CGGAATCGGTTGCCGAAAGTACGGAATCGCCTGTTTTTGGCTTGTTCACGCGTGAAAGCGGGGCTACGGTCGAAGCAGTCAAGGGGAAGCGGCAATCGCGTGAGGGTGGGTCCTTGCGCGGTAAAGGGAGTGTTCGGACCTAGTGAGCTCTATTCCACAAGAGGCGATCGTTCCCGCCCCGCGGGAGGCCTTACTCAGCGATCGTACGTACGCCTCTCGAGCGCCGCTGGACATGCCGCGGGGCTGGCTCATGCGGCGGCTTCTCCTTCTCGCCGACGTCGTCGGGCTGACGATGGCGTATCTCCTCGCTCTCGCACTTGCTCCCGCCGCAACGGGCACCGACACGTTCGACGTCTGGTGGGAAATCGCTCTCTTCGTCGCCAGCCTTCCCTTCTGGGTGTTTCTCGCTCGAGCCCATTCCTTGTACGACCGAGACGAGGAGCGGAGTGATCACTCCACGGTCGACGACATCTTCGGGGTCTTCCAGATGGTCACGATCGGCACGTGGTCGTTCTTCGCGGTCACGTACCTGACCGGTCTCCCGCATCCCACCGTTCCACGGCTGATCGTCTTCTGGTTGACCGCCGTCGTGCTCGTCCCATTGATCCGAGCGGTCGTTCGCGCGGTCGGCCGGCGACATTCTGCCTATGTCCAGAACTTGATCATCGTCGGCTCGGGCGAAGTTGCGCGCCTGCTCGACGCCAAGATCCGCCAACACCCTGAATATCGCCTCAACGTCGTCGGCTTCGTCGACCATGACGGCGAGGCGTCGCGCAACGGGGCCGCGCCGCTCGAGCTGATCGGCGCGACGGACGATCTTCCGGACCTCGTACGCTCGCACTCAGCGCATCGCGTTCTGATCGCATTTTCCGAGGACTCGGACGACCAGACCCTCGAGGTCATCCGCGAGCTCCAGGACACGAACGTCCAGATCGACATCGTCCCCCGGTTGTTCGAAGTGCTCGGGGCAAATGCCCAGTTCCACACGATCGAAGGGGTTCCCCTCGTCGGTCTCGCGACCCCGCGCCTCTCCCATTCGTCCAGGTTGCTCAAGCGGACGTTCGATCTCGTCGGTGCAACCGCGGGGCTCATCCTGCTCTCGCCGCTCCTCGCGATCACCGCGCTTTGCATCAAGCTCGACTCACGAGGGCCCGTCTTCTTCCGCCAAGTGCGCATGGGCGCGGAGGAGCGCGCCTTCCGGGTCTTCAAGTTCCGGACGATGGTCGCCGACGCCGAAGCGCGAAAGGAAGAGGTCGCGCACCTCAACATGCACGTGAAGGACGACCCGCGGATGTTCAAGGTGCCGGACGACCCCCGCGTCACCCGCGTTGGCTCATTCCTCCGCCGGACACGGATGGACGAGCTGCCGCAGCTCTTCAATGTCATCCGCGGCGAGATGTCGCTCGTCGGCCCGCGGCCCCTGATCCTGGATGAAGATCAGTACGTCGTTCGCTGGGCCAGGCGCCGGCTGAAGCTCAAGCCCGGCATGACCGGTCTCTGGCAGGTGCTCGGAGCCAGCGACATCCCCTTCGACGAGATGACGAAGCTCGACTACCTGTACGTCACGAACTGGTCCCTGCGCGAGGACCTGAGACTGATCTTGCTTACCCTGCCGGCGCTCGCCCGCGCAAGGGCCGCCTACTAAGACCTCAATGGACACGACCTACACCGAACCGCCCGCACGGAGCCTCCAGCCGACGAAGAGCGGGCGGCGTGCCGCTTCTGTGACGCGCCCCTCGACCTGACGGTCGTCGACCTCGGGATGTCCCCGCTCTGCGAGAGCTTCCTCAGAGCTGATCAGACGCGGCAGATGGAGCCGTTCTTCCCGCTTCGCGTCTTCGCCTGTGAGCGGTGCTACCTCGTCCAGCTCGAGGCGTTCGTGCGTCCGGACGAGATCTTCACCGAGTACGCCTACTTCTCGGCGTATTCCACGGCCTGGGTCGAGCACGCGCGGCAATACGTGGAGATGATCAGCAAGCGCCTCAGCCTGGGCTCGGACGACCTCGTCGTCGAGCTGGCCTCGAACGACGGCTACCTGCTCCAGCACTTCGTCGGCACTGGGATCCAGATCCTGGGGATCGACCCGGCCGCCAACGTTGCGGAGGCGGCGGAGGCGCGCGGCGTGCCGACGCTCGTCGAGTTCTTCGGCCGCGAAATGGCGCAACGACTGGCCGACGAGGGCAAGCGCGCCAGCCTGATCCTGGGCAACAACGTCCTCGCGCAGGTCCCCGACCTGAACGACTTCGTCGCCGGCGTGCAAGTGCTCCTGCGCGATGACGGGACAGCGACCTTCGAGTTCCCGCACCTGCTCCGTCTGCTCGATGGGCTTCAGTACGACACGATCTACCACGAGCACTTCTCGTACTTCTCGTTCGCGACGACCGCGGAGATCCTGCGCGCCCACGGCCTCGAGGCATACGACGTCGAGGAGCTGTGGACCCACGGTGGCTCGCTGCGGGTCTACGCGCAGCACGCCGGCGGCCCGCACGACACCTCCGACGCCGTCTTCGAGCTCCTCGAACGCGAGGAGCGCGAAGGGCTGCGCTCGCCCGAGCGTTATGCCCAGTTCGCAGAGGACGTCAAGGAGTCCAAGCGAGCGCTCCTCGAGCTGCTGATCCGTCTTCGTCGCGAGGGCAAGCAGGTCGTCGGCTACGGAGCCCCGGGCAAAGGGAACACGCTCCTCAATTACTGCGGGATCCGCACCGACCTCCTCGACTACACGGTCGACCGCAACCCTTACAAGCACGGGCTCTACACGCCCGGCACGCACATTCCGATCTTCCCGCCGGAGAAGCTCGCGGAGACGAGGCCTGACTACGTCCTCGTCCTGCCCTGGAACCTGATCGACGAGATCTCGGCACAGCTCAGCTATGTAGCCGAGTGGGGCGGCCAGCTGATCGTCCCTGTGCCGTTCGCAACAGTCCGCAGCCCGAAGGAGGCTTCATGAAGGTCGTCATCTTCTGCGGCGGCTTCGGCGTCCGAATGGGCGAGGAGACGCAGCGAATTCCCAAGCCGATGATCCCCGTCGGCAACAGGCCGATCCTCTGGCACATCATGAAGTGGTATGCGTCGTGGGGGTACGACGACTTCGTGCTTTGCCTCGGCTACAAGTCGGAGAGCATCAAGGAGTACTTCCTCAACTACAACGAGGCGCTCTCGAACGATTTCGTGCTCTCGAACGGGGGTCGCGACGTAGAGCTGCTTGGGACTGACATCTCCAGGTGGCGCGTCACCTTCGTCGACACCGGCACCCGCGCGACCATCGCAGAGCGCCTGCTCGCCATCGCACCCCACCTCGACGGCGAGGAGTACTTCCTGGCCACCTACGGCGATGGGCTGACCGACGCGCCGCTTCCGAACATGGTCGACCTGCTCCGTTCCTCCGGGAAGACAGGACTCTTCCTCTCCGTGCCGCCGGTCTACAACGCGCACGTCGTCAACGCGGACGCCGACGGCGTCGTTCGCTCTATCGAGGACATGCAGCAGGCGGACGTGAGGATCAACGGCGGCTTCTTCGTCTTCCGGCACAACGTGCTCGACTACATCAACCCGGGCGAGGAGCTTGTAGAAGAGCCGTTCGCGCGGTTGATCGACGAGGGAGAGCTCATCGCATACCGGTACGACGGCTTCTGGGAGCCCATGGACACGATGAAGGACAAGCAACGGCTCGACGCACTTGTTGAGAGGGGCCAGGCGCCTTGGCGTAGCAACGGCATTCCGCTTGAGGGCCGCTCACCATTCATTCCAGGAACTCCGGCATGAAGCTGATGATGGCCGATCGCAGTACCGGCTTAAACGGTCTGCGCTCGGCTTTGGTCGGCCTCAGGGGTCAGAGCAAGACGTTGGCCGAAGTCTTCGATCCGCGCCACAACAGTCTCAACGCGCTTCGCCTGGCTCTCGCGACGCTCGTGATCGTCTCCCATGCCTGGCCGATCGGCGGCTTCGGAGAAGATCCTAAAGTCGGTGATCTCTCCCTCGGCGGCTGGGCAGTCGCAGGGTTCTTCGCCATCAGCGGATTTCTGATTACAGGTAGCCGGCTTCGGTCGTCGTTCTCGTCATATCTGTGGCGGCGCATGCTGCGGATCTTCCCGGGCCTGTGGGTCTGTCTTCTCGTGACGGTGGTCGTCTTTGTTCCGATCGCGGCCCTCCTCGAAGGCAGCGCCGACCATGTCGGACCGCGTTCACTAGTTGGGTACCTAGTCCCGAACGGAGTACTGGAGAGCGGTCACCAGAACATCGCCGGCACCCTCAGCGGAGTCCCATATCCCGGGGCATGGAATGGCTCCCTCTGGACTTTGTGGTTTGAGTTTGGTTGTTACCTGGTTCTCGGCGGACTGCTTGTCTTCGCTGGCCTCCGCCGGCGGCCTGCCGTCTTGGCCGGCGTTTTCGCTGCGTGCGCGCTCGTGAACGTGGCGCAAGCCGAGTTCGGGATGCAGCTTCCGTTCAGAGTCGAGTGGGCGGTCGATTTGGGGTCGTACTTCTTCGCCGGCGCGGTGCTGTGTGTCTATGCCAACCGCATACCGGCGAGCAGGTTTCTCGTCGCGATATCAACAGCAATCCTCGCCGCCGCAGCCCTCACGGATCACGTACAGGCGGTCGGCGCGTTGCCGCTTGCCTTCCTTCTGATCTGGCTCGGATGCGTCTTGCCTCTTCAAGCGGTCGGTCGGCGCAACGACATCTCCTACGGCGTCTACATCTATGCGTTCCCCGTCCAGCAGCTGCTCGTGCTTGCGGGCGCGGCCGCCCTCGGTGCGTGGGCATACGCAGGGCTTTGCATTCTGTGCACCGTTCCACTCGCGGCTCTAAGCTGGTTCTTCGTCGAGGAACGAGCAATGAGGTTAAAGCGGATAACGCCTCCATGGACGGCAATGCGCCACCGTTTGGCACCGCAAGGCGAAGCCGAGGTCCCTCAGGAAGCCGTCTGAGGGCTCCCTTCCGGGTGCGAGCCGCGCCACCCGTACGTCATCGATCGCCCAGCTAGTGCTTCAGTTTCCACTCCAGCGCGCACCGCTTTTCCGCCGTGTCCTCGCGCTCGGTTCGCACTCGGACGACATCGAGATCGGCTGTGGTGCGACGCTGCTGGCCTTAAGCAGGGCGCGTCCCGAGGTCGAGGTCACATGGGTCGTCCTCGGCGCCGAGGGCGAGCGAGAGCGCGAGGCGCGGGCGAGCGCCGAGGCCTTCATGGGTGCGGCAACCCACACTGAGGTTGTCGTCCACGGGTTTCGCGATGGATTCTTTCCCTACATAGGCGGCGAGGTGAAGGACGTGTTCGAGGAGCTGAAGAGCCGGCTCGAGCCCGACCTGATCCTCACGCATGCACGGCAGGATCTCCACCAGGATCACCGGCTCGTCTGCGAGCTGACCTGGAACACGTGGCGGGATCATCTGATTCTCGAGTACGAGATCCCGAAGTACGACGGCGACCTGGGCACCCCGAACGTCTTCGTCCCCGTCTCCAGAGGAAATCGCGCGAGAGAAGGTGAGGCTCGTGCTCGATGCGTTCGAGAGCCAGACCGAAAAGCACTGGTTCGACGAGCAGCTCTTCCTCGGGCTGATGCGCGTGCGCGGAATGGAAGGACGCTCGCCGAGCGGCTACGCCGAGGCGTTCACCTGCCGGAAACTCTCGTTGCTGGTCGCATGATCTTCAGGCACACCGAGATCGCCGGCGTGTGGGTGATCGAGCCCGAACGGCTCGAGGACGAGCGGGGCTTTTTCGCACGGACCTGGGACCCCAAGGAGCTCGGCCAGCGAGGGCTCAACCCGGAGCTCGCGCAATGCAGCATCTCCTACAACCGTGCGCGGGGGACGCTCCGTGGCCTCCACTACCAGGCAGCGCCGTACGAGGAAGCGAAGCTCGTGCGCTGCACCGCGGGCGCGATCTTCGACGTCGCCGTCGACCTGCGGCCGGGCTCATCCACGTTGAGAGAGTGGTTCGGCGTCGAGCTCTCGGCTGAGAACCGGCTCGCCCTCTACGTTCCGGAGGGCTGCGCGCACGGGTTCCTGACGCTCGAGGATGAGTCCGAGGTGCATTACCAGATCTCGCAGGCCTATGCGCCCGAGGCGGCGCGCGGGGCTCGCTGGGACGACGCCGCGTTCGCGATCACCTGGCCCGGCGAGGTCGTCGTGATCAACGAGCGGGACCGTTCGTATCCTGACTTCCGGCTCGAGCCTGCGAGGCAAGCGTGAGCCAGGGCGCTCCGACGGCAGTGGAGACGGACATGGGCGAGTCGATGCACGCATTCATGCGCGAGCTCTTTCCCATCTGTCGCAGCATCACGGGCGACGGTGTGAGGGAGACGCTGGCCGCCGTGGGACGTCGGATTCCGCTTGAGGTCCACGAGGTGCCGAGCGGCACCAGCGTTCTCGACTGGACCGTGCCCGACGAGTGGAACATCGAGGACGCGTACATCGCCAAGGACGGCCAGCGGGTCGTCGACTTCCAGGAGTCGAACCTCCATGTCGTCAACTACAGCGAGCCCGTGCGAGGCGTGATGCCGCTCGCCGAGCTTCGAGAACACCTGCACACGCTCCCAGAGCACCCTGAGTGGGTTCCGTACCGCACGTCCTACTACTCGAGGGCCTGGGGCTTCTGTCTCTCGCAGCGGCAGCTCGACGGGCTCGAGGACGGCGACTACGAGGTCGTGATCGACAGCACGCTCGGGCCCGGCTCGCTGACCTACGGCGAGTGCTTCCTGCCGGGGGAGCGCGCGGAGGAGATCCTGCTGACGACCCACGTCTGCCATCCCGCGCTGGCCAACGACAACCTTTCCGGGATCGCTGTGCTGACCGAGCTCGGAGCACGGCTCCAGGACCTCCCCCGTTCACTCTCGTATCGGCTCCTGTTCATTCCCGGGACGATCGGGTCGATCACCTGGCTCGCTCGAAACGAGCCCACCGTCTCGAGGATCGTTGCTGGGCTCGTCCTGGCCTGCGTCGGTGATCGAGCTCCACTGACCTACAAGCGGAGCCGGCAAGGGGACGCGCTCGTCGACCGCGCGGCGGCGTATGTGCTGAAGCGCGACGGCGGACAGGTGGTCGACTTCGTTCCCTGGGGCTGGGACGAGCGGCAATTCAACTCGCCGGGGTTCGACCTCCCGGTCGGCTCATTGAGCCGGTCGCGCGAGGGCGAGTACGAGGAGTACCACTCGTCCGCGGACGACCTCGATCTCGTTAGGCCGGAGCAGTTGGAAGACGCAGTGAGCACGGTCCTCGAGATCCTCGACGTGGTGGAGACGGATCGCCGTTACGTCAACCTCGCTCCGAAGGGTGAGCCGCAACTCGGGAAGAGGGGCCTTTACCCGAAGGTCGGCGGGCCCGCAGCGGAACAAGACCAGCTGGCGATGCTCTGGGTCCTGAACCAGTCGGACGGCCAGAAGTCGCTGCTCGACATCGCCGAGCGGTCTGGGATCCCATTTGCGTCGCTTCGCCGAGCAGCGCTCAAGCTGGTAGAGGCCGGCCTGCTCGCTGAGGCACGCGGGGATCCGGCGTGACGCCGACCGATGGGCGCATCTGCGTCGTGACCGGAGCGAGCAGCGGGATCGGGAAGGCATTGACGGTCGCTCTCGTCCAGACCGGTGCTCGCGTGTGGGCGATCGGCCGAAGCCGCGAACGGCTGGACACGCTGGTCGGGGAGGTCGAGGGATCCGCAGGGTCAGTGACTCCCGTAGTCGCCGACCTGGAGCGAGACGAGGATGTCGGGTCGGCGGGCGACGAGATCCTGTCCCGCAGTGACCGCGTTGACGTCCTGGTCCACAGTGCCGGAGCAATCACTCTGGGCGCATTCGATTCCGTGTCACCGGCCGACTTCGATCGCCAATTCCGCGTCAATCTCCGCGCGCCTGTCGTCTTGACCCAGACCCTGCTCCCGGCGCTGAAACGCGCCGAAGGTCAAGTCGTCTTCATCAACTCGAGCGCCGGGCTCCGGGCCTCGGCGAACAATGCGCTGTACGCGGCTACGAAGCATGGCCTCAAGGCCGTCGCAGATGGCCTGCGTGAGGAGGTCAACCGTGACCGCGTACGGGTCATCAGCGTGTACGCCGGAAGGACGGACACGCCGATGCAGGTCTCCATCCACGAGCATGAGGGCAGGCAGTACCGTCCGGAGCTCCTTCTGCGTCCGGAGGATGTCGTCGACGTCGTGCTCGCAGCTTTGTCCGTTCCACCAAGTGGCGAGGTAACGGACGTGAATGTCCGCCCGATCGCCAAACTTCCGCCGTCATGAGAGTTCTCGTCACAGGTCACCACGGCTACATCGGATCGGTGCTCGCGCCTGCTCTCCGAGCGGCTGGTCACGAGGTCGTCGGCCTCGACACCTTCTACTACCGCGGCTGCAACTTCGGAGACGGGAGCGAGTTCGAGCCCGCGCTTGCGCTCGATCTGCGTGACATCCAGCCCGCACACCTCGAGGGCTTCGACGCCGTCGTGCACTTGGCCGCGCTCTCGAACGACCCGCTTGGCGACTTCAATCCGAACTGGACGTACGCCATCAACCGTGACGGCACGATCACGCTCGCCCGCGCCGCGAAGGAGGCGGGGGTGCGGCGGTTCGTGTTCGCCTCGTCCTGCAGCATGTACGGCGCTGCAGAGGGGGATGCGGCGCTCACCGAGGAGGCTCCGCTTCGCCCCCTTACGCCGTACGCAGAGTCGAAGGTTGGTGCGGAGAAAGCGCTCGCCGAGCTCGCCGACTACAAGTTCGCGCCCGTGTCCATGCGGAACGCCACGGTTTACGGGCTGTCACCGCGTTTGCGTCTCGACATCGTCCTGAACAACCTCGTCGCCTGGGCGCACACAACCGGAGCGATCCAGCTTCAGAGCGACGGCTCATCGTGGCGTCCGCTCGTTCACGTTCGTGATCTTGCCCTCGCGACGCTTGCCCTCCTCGATGCGCCCGAGGACCTCGTCCGCGGCGAAGCGTTCAACATCGGCTCCGAGGAACAGAACTACCGCATCCGCGAACTTGCCGAGATCGTCCACGATCGGTTGCCGGACTGCGACGTCACCTTCGCAGAGGGCGCGTCCGCCGATCCCCGCAGCTATCGAGTCGACTTCGCGAAGTTCGAGTCGGCATTCCCGCAGTGCCGCTTCGAGTGGACCGCTGACCGCGGTGCCGACGAGTTGGCGCGAGCGTATGAAGAAGTCGGGCTGACGTTCGAGGATTTCCAGGGGCATCGCTTCATCCGGCTCGGGCAGCTCCGTCGGCTCCTGGACGCGGACGCGCTCGACTCAGAGCTTCGCTGGGAGCCGGCAGAGGCGACGGACTAGCGGCTCGTCGGAGCGCCGAGGACCGCGGCGAGCGAGGCGACCCCGAGGAAGACGTCTTTCAACTCGGTCAGACTCTGCTCTTTCCGCAGGTAACCGCTGGCCCCTGCGGCAGCTGCATGCTCTGACCCGATTGGCTCATCCGTCCCCGTGAGGATGAATACGTGCGTGCTCAGGCCGGCGTCTCGGATTCGCCGGGTCGCCTCGAATCCGTCGAGCACCGGCATCTTCAGGTCCATGAGGATCACGTCGGGCTGGAGCTCGGACGCCAGGTCGACGGCTTGTTGGCCGTCCGAAGCGATCCCGATGACGTCGACCCGGTCGTCCTCGCTGAGAATCGCCATCAGCGATTCGGCGAACAGGCGATGATCATCCGCGATCAGAATGCGGACGGCCCTCGCTTGGCGCGGCACCGAGGGCATGCCGAAAGGGTACGTGCCGTACGCAGGCCCGTGTAGTCCAGAGTTCGAGAGGCGACTAACCGTAAGTTCGGGTGTTCAGCGCGTACCCGAAGGGGTTCAAAAAGCTCCGATTGTGCGATATACCACCGTAGATGCGGCCTGCGGCAATCGAATGACCCTTTCGTCGACGCCGTTGCACGCGGTCCTGCTTGACCCCCATCCGATCTGGCTCGATGCCATCGAGCTGGTGCTCGACCGAGTCGGCGTGACGGTGGTCGGCAAGACGAGCTCGGGGAGCGAGGCAGTCCGAATGGTCGACGAGCGAAGACCCGACCTTTTGACCGTCGAGCTCGACCCACTGCCCGGTGAGCCGAACGGCTTGGACGTCCTGCGTGAGGTTCGCTCGGCTGCGCCGGAGCTCCGAGCGATCGTGCTCTCGACCCACCACGGCTCCGGCCACATTGATCGCGCGTTGGCCGCAGGCGCCTCCGCCTACATCGTCAAGACGGCGCACCCCGACGATGTCGCCTCGGCTGTGCGGCAAGCCTTCGACAATTCCGTCTTCATGCTTGGCGCGGTACCGATAGCGCCTCCGACCGCGAACGGATGCTCCGATTCGTGTCGAACGACCGGGTGGCCTCACCCGCCGCGAAATCGAGATCCTGAAGCTGGTCGCGGAGGGGCACTCCAACGCGCAGCTCGCACGCATGCTCTGGGTGACCGAGCAGACCGTCAAGTTCCATCTCTCGAACATCTATCGGAAGCTCGACGTCGCCAACCGCACGGAGGCGAGCCGCTGGGCCCAGCGGAACGGCCTCCTCGGTGACGAGCTCACCATCGCCTGACGACGGCTACCATGGAGCTTGCCCGGCCGCGCTAGGTGGGGAGCTAGCGGTTCCCTGAACCCGCGATCCGCTCAAGCGGGGCTGAATCCCCTCCCGAGGGGGTAGTGCTCGAGAGACGGGCTCCGGGCGCAAGTGTTGACGGCCAGGTCCCGCGCACTGGGAGCCTGCGAACCGCGTCAGGTCCGGGAGGAAGCAGCGCTAAGTAGTCCCTCCCAGGTGCCGTGGGTCGGCCTGGCCCGAGCAAGCGCCCCCAGAAAACCGGCTCGGTGCACTACTCACGACGGGGGGTGCGCGGTCGGGCGTTACGTTTCGGGCCAGCGTCACCGGCGCTCGCAACGAAGCGAGCACTTGGTTGAGGCCCTCTTCGAGCTCGACTCGACGGCGTCCAGCCCAAGAATCTGACTGCGCTCGCGTGATGTCAGGCTGGCGAACTTGCGGATCATCGATCGGGCAGCAGCTTCGAAGATGATCTCGCTGCTCGAGCCGGAGATGCGGATCACCGTCTCCGCGAGCTCCAGCAGCGTGAACTCGTTCGGATTCCCGATGTTGACGGGGAGATGCTCTTCGCTCTTCGCGAGCAGGTAGAGGCCCCGGACAAGGTCGTCCACGTAACAGAAGCTCCGCGTCTGTGAGCCGTCGCCGAAGACCGTCAACGGCTTGTTCTCGAGCGCCTGCCGGATGAAGGTCGGGATCGCGCGGCCGTCGTGGGGGCGCATTCGCGGGCCGTACGTGTTGAAGATGCGAGCGATACAGGTATCGACACCCTGCTGGCGGTGGTAGGCCATCGTCATCGCTTCCGCGTAGCGCTTCGCCTCGTCATAGACGCCGCGAGGGCCGACGGGGTTGACGTTGCCCCAGTAGCTCTCCGGCTGTGGGTGGATCTGCGGGTCGCCGTAGACCTCGCTGGTCGACGCGAGCAGGAACCGAGCCCGCTTGAACTTCGCGAGCCCGAGAGCGTTGTGCGTCCCGTACGAGCCGACCTTGAGTGTGTGCAGCGGCAGCCGTAGATAGTCGATCGGGCTCGCCGGGCTCGCGAGGTGGAAGACGAAGTCGACGGGCTCGGCGAGGTCGATGTGCTCGATCAGGTCGTGATTGATGAACAGGAAGCCGTCGTCGCGGATGTGCTCGATGTTCTCCAGCGTGCTCGTGTCGAGGTTGTCGACACAGAGGACACGGTGGCCCTGCTCCAGGAGGTACTCGCACAGATGTGAGCCGAGGAAGCCGGCTCCTCCGGTGACGAGGGCGGTTGACACGATGCTCACATGCTGATGCTTGCCGCCTCGAAGGGCAACTCGTCGCGGGACGAGGTTGGCCTCCGCGAACTGCCGGGTACCTGCTTGAATCGACGAGCCCCACCGTGACCGCGCTCTACCGGAAATATCGGCCGCAGGACTTCGACGAGGTGGTCGGTCAGGAGGCCGTCGTCCAGACCCTCCGGAACGCGATCGAGACCGACCAGGTTCGGCAGGCGTACCTCTTCGCCGGCCCGCGCGGAACAGGGAAGACCTCGCTCGCGCGGATCCTCGCCAAGGCGCTCAACTGCGCTCAGGGGCCGACCGCGACGCCCGACAAGACGTGCCACTCGTGTGTCGCAATCGCGAACGGGACTTCGCTCGACGTCATCGAGATGGACGCCGCGTCGCAGCGCGGTATCGACGACATCCGCGAGATCCGCGAGCGGGTCGTGCTCCAGCCGGTCGAGGGCCGGTACAAGGTCTACATCCTCGACGAGGCGCACCAGCTCACGGATGCCGCCTTCAACGCGCTCCTGAAGCTGATCGAGGAACCTCCGCCCCACCTCGTCTTCGTCTTCTGCACCACCGACCTGTCGAAGATGCTCCCGACCGTCAGGTCGCGCTGCCAGACCTTCGTCTTCTCCCGCCCGCGGCTCCCCGAGCTGATCGGCAAGCTGCGCCGGATCGCCGACGGCGAGGGAATCGACGTGCCCGACGCGGCGCTCGCGCTGATCGCCCGCGGCGCGCGTGGCGCCTACCGCGACGCGGAATCGACGCTCGACCAGCTGGCGGCGGCGACGGAAGGGACGATCACCGTCCAATCGGTGTTGCAGCTGCTGGGCGCGGTCGAGGAGGAGGCGCTCTTTCGCCTCTGCGATCTCGTCGTCGACCGCGACACGGCGGGCGCGCTCCAGTTCGTGGAGGAGCTCGCCGAGCAGGGACAGGATCTCGGGCGGCTCGTCACCGACCTCCTCGAGCATCTGCGCCACCTACTTCTCGTCCAGCACGTCGGCGAGGTGCCGGACTCGCTCCCGGTGACCGAGGAGACCCGCGAGCGTCTCCGCGCGCAGGCGAACCAGCTTCCGGAGGCGACGGTGATCCGGCTCTGCGACCTTCTGGCCGTCGCCGTCGACGACATGCGCCAGGGCGGCGATCCTCGGCTCCCGCTCGAGCTCGCGCTGATCAAGGTGACGAGGCCGGGAGCAGACCTCGAGCGCGAGTCGCTCGCCTTCCGGATCGAGCAGCTCGAGCGCCGTGGGCCCGCCGGACGAGAGCCCAGCCGGAAGCGGCCGACGAGCCCCCGCAGCCGCCGGCCGCCGCGCCGCACGGTGGAACTGGAGCAGCTCCAGGACGTCTGGCAGCGCGCGGTGATCCCGGCCGTCGAGCAGCGCTCGATCCCGACCGCCTCCGTCCTCAGGGAGGCGCACCCGTCGGGCCTGGCCGGCGACACCCTGACGCTCGAGTTCCCGGCTACCGCGGGCTTCCATCGCAACCTCGCCGAGGATCCGAAGAACGCGAATCTCCTGGCCGACGCGCTCTACGAGGTGACCGGCCGCCGCTTCGCGATCGCGTTCGAAGTCGGTGAGAACGGGGAGACCGAACCAGTGGAGCAGCGGCAACTGAGCGAGGAAGAGCTGGTGGAAGAGCTCAAGCAGACCTTCGACGCCCGGGAGGTGACCCCGGAATGAGCGGTCCCGGTGGCATGGACATCAACAAGATGATGAAGCAGGTTCAGCAGATGCAGGCGGACATGGCCCGCGTGCAGGAGGAGCTCGCGAACGAGACGGTCGAGGCCTCGGCCGGTGGCGGAGTCGTGACGGTGACCGCGACCGGATCGGGGGAGATCAAGGCGATCACGATCGCGCCGGAGGCAATCGATCCCGACGACCCCGAGCTCCTCGCCGACATGATCCTCGGCGCGGTCAACGAGGCTCTGCGCTCGGCGAACGACCTCGCCCAGTCACGGCTGGGCGGAATGGCCGGCGGGCTAGGGCTTCCGGGGCTCTAGCAGCTCGAGACGGGGACGGCGATTCCCATGAAGTGGAGCCCGTCAGAGCCGCCCCACTTCTTGTCCAGGAAGCACCCCGAGAGGGTGAGCTCGTAGACCCCCCCGATCTCGAACAGCTTCGGGGGCTCGTAACCCTCGTCCCGAAGTTCTGGCGTTGGCCGCATCAACGTCGTCATACCGCGAAGAGTAAGTCAGGCGTATATGGCCAACAACTAGCCAAGAGGCTAGAGTTGCGCGCCGCATGACGCCGCCTTCAGCGCCGCACCTCGGCCCGGTCGGCGCGTACGGGCTCCGCTTCGAAGGCCTCGACGCAGGGCGCCCGCTCCTCGTTTCTGCCGACCCCGAATGGCCGACGTTCCGGATCCGTTCTCAGGTGGGCACGCCGCCTTGGCGGGAGCTCGACGTCGTGACGGACTCGAATGCCGAGATCCGGCTCCAGAGCGGCGGTGAGATCCTGATCGAGCGTGAGGACGGTCTCGTCGTCTTCACGACGGAACGGCCGGTCGAGGAACGGGAGTTGATTCATCCGTACCTGGCGCCGGTCGCCGCGGTCGCCGGCTACTGGTTCGATCGCGAGAGCTTCCATGCCGGCGCGTTCGTGGAGGACGGCGCCGCCTGGGGGCTCCTCGGCGAGCGCGAGGCCGGAAAGAGCACGTTGCTTGCCAGTCTGGCGCTGCGCGGGATCACCGTCCTCTCGGACGACATGCTGATCCTGGACGGCGTGCTCCCGTTCGCCGGGCCGAGGTCGATCGACCTGCGCGCCACTGCTGCCGAGCATCTCGGCGTCGGTGAGCCGCTCGGCGTCGTGGGAGCGAGGGAGCGATGGCGTCTCCAACTTGCTCCCCTGACCGGCTCGGCGGCGCTGCGTGGTTGGATCTTCCCCGCGTGGGGCGATCGGGTCGAGGTGTCCGAGCTAGCCCCGCATGAACGAATTGCCCGCCTAGGAGCTCAGCGCGGTCTCCGGCTGCCGGCGAGGGATCCCGGTCGGTTGATCGACTTCGCCGCCCTACCGGCGTGGGAGCTCCGGAGACCCCGCGACTGGAACGCGCTCGATGCTGCCACCCAGCTGCTGCTCGACCTCGTCCGGAGCCGTTCCGCGTGAGCGCTCGAGCCAGGCCGCTTGGAGAAGGAGATACGACCGGGGGTTGGGCGCCGGCGAAGACCATTCCCGCCGGAGCGCGTCCACATCCACGAGATCCACGTCCACGCCCTCGCCCTCCCACGAAGCCGTAAACGCGCGGCTGTGCCCGTTCCAGAACGCTTCGTCGAACGACGCCTTCGTCGTGCGCGCAAGAACGGGCTCGGGCAGGAGGTCACCGAAGAAACGGCGCATCGCGTCGGTGCGGCTTCGGAACCGATCCGATCGGCGCAGAGCGGCCAGCTCAGCCCAGAAGTCACCGTCAGCGAGCGGATGATGGATCGCAACTCCTTCGCCGTCGGCAAGAACGTCCAAGCTGTCGAGGCTGACCTCCATGTGCCGCAGACGCCGCATCCACTCGAAACGGCGGCTCCAGCGAAGGGGTTCGGCAGCCGCCTCATTCGCTGCCGCCTGTTCCACAGCTCCGCGAGCATTGTCCCGCAGCCAACGAAACGCCTCGGGAATCCGCCGCCGGAGCACTCGCGCCCTGATGCGGGCCGGAGCGAGCGCAAAGCCGACGCGAAGCACGTCCCGAGGCTGGGGTCGCGCGGCCCCTGCGAGGAGCAGCTGCGTTCGAGCGAACCGCGACGTCGAGAACGCCTCGTCGCCGCCGGCGCCCGTGAGCAGCGACCCTCCGGCAGCGCGCTGGAGCAACGGAAGGTGGAAGTACGCATTGAAGGGCCAGAGGAGGCCATGGCGGCTCAGGGTGGCGCGTGCGACCGGCCCGACGCAGTCGAGCTCATCCGTGAAGGCCATCCGCTGCCAGTCGTCGAGCTCGAGGTGGCGGACAATCCGCTCCTGCCACTCCGATTCGTCCGACTGAGCAGCGTCCGGAAACCAATTCGTCGCCGGGACCGGCAGCTCGAGCCCCTCACGGCGAGCCACGTGCGTAGCAACCGCGAGAACGGCGGCGGAGTCCCGGCCGCCCGAGAAGCTGACCAGGCACGGCGGGCGTTCGAGCGCGGGCACGACGGCGCTTTCGAGCGCTTCTCGCGGCCCGCCTGCGGCAGGCGCGGGGAGTCTCGAGGCGTCAACGTCCTCGCCGAAGACGAGCCCGCAGGCAACCTCGAGCGGAGTGAGCTTCCGGACGTGGCTCATCGCGCCGGGAGGCGCATGAGCTCCTCGAAACGGGCATCCTCGCTATCAGGGTCACCGGCGAGCCATGCGTGGGCAGCGAACTCGACGCCACGGAGGTCGACGCCGAGGACGACGTCGCGACTCACTCCGTGAGCCTTCTCCCACGCCTGAAGGATCAGCGCGCGCTCGAGGCACGTGTGCGGCCGCCGGCGCAGCAGCGCGTAGACACCACGTCCGGCGCTTATCGGCAGCCCCGCGGGCGGGGGCTGCACGGCGACGTGCTCGATTCCACGGCGCTGCAATCCTCGTCGGGCGCGCAGCAGCGCGAACTGAGCCCAGAGAGCGGCGCGGAGCGTGTTCCGGTCGACTCTCACTCGCGCACCAGCAGCTCGCGGGCCTCGAGTGCGTCCAGGAAGTCGCGAACGTCGGCTGTTGCCTGCTTCCGGTCGATTCCGAACGCGCCCATGAGCTCGTCGACCAGCTCCTCGCTCGTCGCCCCTTCGGCGAGGCGCCGCCAGAGGCGGACGCCGCTCGCATTGGTGCTGAGGTAGGTGGAGCTGACTAGATCGACGGCGACGACCTCTCGGTCGATCTCCCGCCAGCGGATTGCGTCTTGGCGTAGGCGCAGCTTGGTCACGAGGGAACCTTTCGAGCTGCGTGGTCGTGCACTGAGATCCGCTCGAAGGCGTTTCTCAGGGCGCGCCCCGCTCTGCCGGCCTTGATCCCCCAGGTCTCTCCCGGAGCCGGACGGAGCCCACGAGCCACCGCCTCCCCGGCGACCCCGAACGCACGCTGAGGCGGCAGAACGGAGAAAGGCGAGAGCAGCCGCACGACGTGGTCGCGCAGGACGGTTCGGTCGCGCATCGCCCCGAGGTCCCCGGCCCAGAGCCGAACATGCCACGGAGCCTGGCCCCCGAAGAGCACAGCGTCGGCCGCGGCGCTCGTGGCCCGCCACACGCCGTCGACCTGCCAGCGGCACGCCGCTTCCCAGAGCGCGACTGGATCCGACTCCGCGGCGACGACAGTGGTGTCGATGAGGTCGAGGATCCGCCGGAACGGCGTGCCGGCCCACGAGTGCGCCGCCAAGACGAGAGCATGGTGCGCGGGAGAGAGGGCGAGCACCCCGGGGATGCCCGTCGCCGAGTCCACTGCTTCGGACAGGAGCTCGGCCGTGGACGGCGGAGTTGCCCAAGAGACCCATACCGGCCGCCGGTGGACCTCCACCAAGACCGGCAGCTCCGGCAGTCGGAGCGGGCGCAGATGCTGCTTCGACTCGTAGAAGGGATCGCCCGGGCCGACGGGCCTGAAGCCGGCGGCGATGAGGGCGCGCTGGGCTTCTTCGGGCCGGTCCACGATCAGATCGACGTCGCGGAACGGCCGAAGTGTCGGGGTCGGGTACCGCTGCGCCGCTTCCAGCCCCTTGATCAGGACGAGCGTGCCGTCGTACGCAGCTCGCGCCCGCTCGAGCGTGATCTCCGCCGCGAGGGTGATCGCGGCCGCGAGACGCTCCTCGGCTACGAGCTTGTCGGAAACCGGACGACCTTGCAGGCGGAGTCGCCGCGCCGAGAGCAGGTGGAGGCGGTGCGCACGCAGGTCGGCGGCCGACGGAGCCCGGTCTAGGAGCTCGTCGACGCCGGGCCAGATCGGCTCAGGCGAAGAGACCCCACGACCTGTAGATGCGTCAGTGGTCACCTCAGTAGAGCCCCAGGGTGCCGAGCCGCTGTTCCCGCTTCAGCGCAAGCCTGAAGGCGAGAAGCCCGACCAGCAGTGACAGCGCCGAGAGCGGAACCAGCTTGGCGACGACCGGCCCGATCTCGGACCATCCCGCTCCGCCCAGCAGCGCAGCGCGCATGCCGTCGACTGCGAGGGCGATGGGGTTCAGCTCCGCCGCCGTCGCAACCCACTGAGGCAACAGATCGACGGGAAAGTACAACCCCGACCCGAGCGCGAGCAGAAGAGTGCCCAATGCAACGGCATTCGTCCCACGCCGGAAGGTCAACGTGCCCGCCGCGCTGAGGACTCCGAGTCCCCAGACGAATGGGATGAAGACGAGCAGCACCGCTGTCGCCGGGAGAATCCCGGCGGGCTCCAGGTGAAGGCCGAACGTGAGCGCGATCGCGGTCAGGAAGAGCGCGGTCTGCAGCGGGATGTAGATCAGATCGAAGAACACGGACCCGATCTGCAGCGTGGCTGTTCGGGTCGGCGTTGCGAGCAGCGACTCGAGCGTTCCCATCAGCTGCTCGTTCCGAATCACGGCCGATACCCGCTGGAGGCCGAAGTGGATGAAGGTGCCGAGCGCGATTCCAACCGCAGCGAATTCGAGATACGTCACGTGCTGGCCCTGAATCGTCGGTAGCTCGCTGGGGTCGATCATCTTTCCGATGAACGCGAAGATCAGCGCTTGCCCGGCCAGGTTGATCAGGTCGGACGCAAACGACATGCGATAGCTCCAGGCAACGAGGAAGTCGCGCCGCACAAAAGCAGGCAGCTTGCGGAGCTCGACGGCGAGTGCGGTCACGCCCGACCGTTCTTCGTGAGCGACAGGAACGCATCCTCGATCTCGGAGCGCCGCTCGCGACAAGAGAGCACCTTGAAGTCCGCCGCCGCGAGGGCGGTAAGGGCATCCCCGAGCACGACCCCATCGTCGAGTGAGAGGACGTAGTGCTCGCTGTCTTCCCCGCCGATCGGCACGAGCGTCCCGTGGCCGTTGAGCGCCGTCTGCGTGGCCAGGTGCATCGCGGAGCCCGCCGGGCGGCAGTTCGTCAGCCTCAGGACGTGCTCCCGAGGCCGGGCGTGCGCGCTGAGCTCGTGGACGCTCCCGAGGAACTCGACGCGCCCGCGGTGCAGCAGGGTCACCCGGTCGGCCAGCCCGCGGATCTCCTCCAGGCGCTGCGTCGCCCAGATCACGGCAGAGCCCTCTGCACACGCGGCGCGGACGAGAGTCCGCACCCGCTCAGCTCCCTCTGGGTCGAGGTCGTGGGTCGCCTCGTCGATGAGCAGGAGCTTGGGCTGGCCCAGGAGAGCCCGAGCCACCGACAGGCGCTTCTGCATGCCGTGGGAATAGACGCCGACGCGCTCTTTGGCGGCGTCCGCGAGGCCAACGTGCTCGAGGAGCTCATGCGCGCGCTCCAATGCTCGCCGGCGCGTCAGCCCCTGCAGCCGTGCGAAGAACACGAGGTTTTCCAGCCCGTTGATGCGGAGGTAGAACGACCGGTCGCCGGACGGAACGAAGCCGACAAGGTGTCGCAGCTCCTTCCCGTGCCGACCCAGCCCTTGGCCGAGCAGCTCGACAACGCCCTCGGTTGGCTCCAGGAGGCCGAGGAGGATTCGAATCAAGGTCGTCTTCCCGGCGCCGTTCGGGCCGAGCAGCGCGTGGAGCTCTCCCGCACCGACCTCGAGGCCGACGTCTTCGAGAGCGACTTTTCGTCCGAAACGCCGGGTGACGCTGCGGGCGGAGACGACGATGCCGAGCGATTCGCTCGGAGACCCCCCGGTCACGGCGATTCCTCCCTAGGCGGCGCCGGCCAGGGCCGACGGGGCCTGGCTCAGCGCCTCCTCGAGGCAGACACACCGTGTGTAGCGCACCATGGCCGCATCGCCGGGGGCGCTGTAGTGCGCCCTGTCGAGCGAGACGATCCAACCACCGCCGTCACACGTGCACTCGTCGACACCGGGCTGCGCCGGGAGGAGGCTGCGAACACGAAGCAGCCCAGCTTCGATTCCGACCGTCTGCGGATTGCTCATGACGCTATTTTCGGCCTCGTTTGGCAACTCCTTAGCGTATGACGCGCGCGTGGACACCAACAGGCCAGAACCACAAGACTCCGCAGGCGCAGGGGGAGCTGGACGAACGGGGGGCTAAAGCCCTCTAAGCGCTCGCGGCTGCCTGCTCGAGCTCTCCCGCGGTCGCAGGCTTCACATTCAGCGCAAGCTGCTGAAGGAGCATGAACGTGCGCGCATCAGGGTGCGGGGCTTCCCACTCGCGCCGAAGCGCCTCGACGTCGACGAGCTCGTCATCGATCCCTTCGCCGTTCCAGCCGGCGGCGAGCTCCCGGCTGTGCTCGTTCCAGAACACGAGATCGAAGTGCGACCTCGTGCAGCGCTGGATCAGCTCTGGCGGGAGAGCGTCGTCGAACAGTTCACGCATAGCCGCCGACCGGCCGTGGTTGCGTGCATCCGGCGGCACGGCGGCCAGTGCAGACGCGAAGGCCGCATCGGCGAAGGGGTGTCGGACGGCGACCAGGAGATCTGAGGCGATCCGCCGGAGGCCCTCGATGCCGAGGCGGACGTAGCGCAGACGTCGCCACCATGCAAAGCGGCCGGCTGAGCGCAACGGCTCCGACGCCGTGTCGGCCATCCAGCGCGCCCAGGCCTCGCCCTGGGCTTCCGGCCGCAGCCACGGCATGAGCACCGGCTCACGCATCGAGTGCGCCGCTCTCCGTACAGCGAACGGTGAGGCAGTCAATCCGACGGCCATCACCTCTCTGGGATGGAGATGTCCGCGGCGCGAGAGCACCGCGGCGGCACGGGCCCAGCGGGGCCTGCCAAGTGCTTCGTCTCCGCCGATCCCCGTCAGCAGCGAGCCACCAAACGCTTCCTGCAGCAGCGGGGCGTGGAAGTGTGCGTTGAACGGCCAGAGCAAGCCGTGACGGCGCAGGACCCGCCGGGCGACTGGGCCGACGGAATCGAGCTCACTCGTGTACTCGGTGCGGATCCAGTCCGTGAGACCCAGGTGAACAACGACGCGTTCCTGCCACTCGACGTCGTCGCTCTGCCCGACCGTTGGAAGCCGGATCGTGCCAGGAATTGGAAGTTCGAGCCCTTCGCGCCGGGCCAGGCGGACCGCGACGGCGAGAATCGTCGAGGAGTCCCGTCCTCCCGAGAAGCTGACGACGCACGGCGGTCGATTCAGGGCGGGCAGGATCGCCCGCTCCAGCGCCTCCAGCGGGGTTCCCGCTTCCTTTGCCGTGGGCAGGCGTTCTGAGGGCCCGAGGCCAAAGACGAGGCCAGAAGCAATCTCGAGGGGGGTGAGGATCAATCCGGCTGCGTCTCGGTCAAGTGCGCCTGCGCGAGCCGCTCGGCCAGCGCCTCGCGCATCTTCCCTTCGGCCAGTTCGAGCCATTCAAAGGCATGCCCTCCATTCGTGCTCTCGGGCGCCCGCGGCGCCGCGGCGCGTGAACGGCGGGGCAGCGCCTTCCCTGCAGCGCTTACCTCCAATCCCGGCGAGCCGCCGCGGCTCATCACCATCCGCCGCACACCGACGAGCGTACGTCGCACGTAGACGCGCGAACAGGCCAGAGTCGCAAGACCCGACTCGCGGCGTGGAACTAGCCGGAGGGAGAGGGCGCCTCGCGGAGCGCGCAAGGCATGGCTCCGGAGGACCGGGCGAGCGCCGAATCCGGCGCTCCGCCCGCCCCGCGTCGCGAGCCGCGGCCTGCCCGCGTCGTAGTGGTCACGTTACCCCGTGGGGAGCCTCAGGCCCATGCGACGAAAGTCGAGTCGGCGAACAGAGTTCTCGCGGTTGAGTCCTCGCCCTCCGCAACTGGCCAACGTGAGATCGAGGCCGGGCGCGGATTTTGCACGGGTTTTCCACAGAGACGGCTGGAAAAGTGGCCAGGCCGTGGACCTCGAAAGACCCGAGCGAACCCACACTTCCGTAGAAAACTATACGAAACGCCAGGCGAAAACCCTTCAAAACCTCACAAAAATACGCTATCAATCCGACGGAAAGTTTATCCCCACTACTTTCGAAAGGCGGCCCTTTCGATGAGCGGCACTACTCAGCAGTCTGGAGTCATCTGTGACTCCCACCCGATGTGGCTCGACGCCGTCGAGCAAGTCTTGCGGCGAACCGGAGTCCACGTCATCGGCAAGACCACTTCAACCTCGGAGGCACTCTCCCTGGTCGAGGAGCACCGTCCTGATCTCCTCATGACCGAGCTGGACGGAAACCCCGGCGATCTCAACGGTCTCGTCCTGATCGAGCGGGCGCGGGCAGCGGTTCCCTCCCTACGCCCAATCGTTCTCTCGATGCACCAGGACACGCAGGTGATCGAGGCAGCGCTCGGCGCCGGCGCGTCGGCTTACGTCGTCAAGACCGCCCATCCAGACGATCTCGCTTCAGTCGTCCGGCAGGCGTTCTCGCACTCGGTCTACATGGCGGGACGGCCCGCCGCCAGGCCCGTGTTGGGTCAGGAGCATGCTGCCGTCGAACGCTCGCCTGGTCTGACTCGACGTGAGCTCGAGATCCTGCGACTTGTCGCCGAAGGACACTCCAACGCGCAGCTCGCACGGATGCTGTGGGTGACGGAACAGACGGTGAAGTTCCACCTGTCCAACATCTACCGGAAGCTGGACGTGGCCAACCGGACCGAGGCGAGCCGCTGGGCGCAAGTCCACGGCCTGCTCGACGTGAGGCCGGAGCTGACACCCGTCCTCGCGGCGTCTTAGTCGGTCAGCACGACAAAGGTCGTTCCGCACGCGGGACACTCGTACGAAGGCGGCTCGGGATCTTCCCGGGCCGCCCGTCCGACCGACACCGCCTTGCGGCAGGCGGGACAAGGTAGGTAGAGCCGCCCACGCCCAAACTGGACGTCGGCGCTCGACGCCTCGACTTCGTGTTCGTCCTGCTCGCCCATCGGAGGTGGCGCCGCAGACTCAAGCGTATCGCGCTCTCGTCGGGCCGCGCGGAGAGAGCTGGTCCGATGCAGACAGGCACAATGGCCGCGTGTTCAGCCCGTCGATCGAGAATCTCGTCGCCCAGCTGACTCGTCTTCCCGGGGTGGGCACCCGCACCGCGCACCGGCTCGCGTTCCATCTCCTCCGTGCGCCCAAGGACGAAGCGCTCGAGCTCGCCGGCGCCCTTCGCGACGCGAAGGAGCGAGTCCGGTTCTGCACCGAGTGCGGCAACTGGACAGAGGAGGAGACCTGCGAGATCTGCCGCGACGCCAGGCGTGACCGCTCCCTGATCTGCGTCGTGGAGCAGCCGGCCGACGTGCTCTCGCTGGAGCGGACACACGAGTACCGCGGTCTCTACCACGTTCTCGGCGGCGCCCTCTCGCCGCTGGACGGGGTCGATCCCGAGGATCTGAGGATCGACGAGCTCCTGCGCCGGGTCGAGGGCGACAGCGTCGTCGAGGTCGTGCTCGCGACGAATCCGAACACGACCGGCGAGGCGACGGCTTCGTTCATCGCCGACCGGCTCCGGGGCCGGGTGCGCGTCACCCGCCTGGCGAGCGGCCTGCCGGTCGGCGGCGACCTCGAGTATGCGGACGAGGTGACCCTCGGGCGCGCCCTCTCCGGCCGGCGCGAGCTCTGACGGTGTCTACGTCCACGCAGTACGAAGGCCTGCCCGCCGTCGCCGGCGCGGGCCCGGCGAAGGCCGGGACGGTGGTCATGAAGTTCGGCGGCACGTCCGTTGCCGACACGGAGCGGATCAAGGCCGTCGCACGTCGGTTGGTCGCGGCACGTGAAGCCGGACATCGCGTCGTCGCGGTTCTCTCCGCGATGGGCGACACGACGGACGAGCTCGTCCGTCTGGCCTACGAGATCTCGGACCGGCCGGCTCCGCGAGAGCTCGACATGATGATCTCCGTCGGCGAGCGAGTCTCTTGCGCGCTGGCGGCGATGGCAATCCACGACCTCGGGCACCAGGCGATCTCGCTGACCGGCTCGCAGGCCGGGATCGTCACCGACACTGCCCACGGCAAGGCAAAGATCGTCGACGTGCGCGCCCGGCGGATCCACGAGGCGCTCGACGAGGACCGGATCGTCCTCGTCGCCGGATTCCAGGGCGTCTCGACCACGTTCGACGTGACCACGCTGGGCCGCGGCGGATCGAACCTGACGGCGGTCGTCTTGGCGGCGGCACTCGGTGCGGAGGCCTGCGAGATGTACACGGACGTCGAGGGCGTCTTCACCGCCGACCCGCGGGTCGTGCCGGGCGCACGCAAGCTGCACGCGGTCAGCTACGAGGAGATGCTGGAGATGGCGGCGAGCGGCGCGAAGGTGCTCCAGCTACGCTCGGTCGAGTTCGCGCGCAACCACGGCGTCAGGCTCCACGTCCGCTCCAGCTTCTCCGACGCGAACGGAACCTGGATCGGCGAGGAGGACGAACGAATGCTCGAGAAGGCGATCATCTCAGGGGTCACGCACACGCTCGAGGAGGCGATCTACCGCGTCGACGGCGTCCGAGCAGCCGAGCTCTTCCAGGCGCTGGCCGAGGCGGGCGCAAGCGTCGACACCATCATCCAGACTGGCCCGGAGATCGTCTTCTCCGCGCCGATCTCGGACCGCGACGAGGTCGCAAAGACGCTCGACGGGCTCGGCGTCACGTGGTCGACGCGCGAGGATCTCGGGAAGGTCAGTCTCGTCGGGGCGGGCATGAGGACCCATCCCGGCGTGGCGGCGAGGACGTTCTCGACGCTCGCAGAAATCGGCGTCGAGCCCCTGATCGTGAACACCTCACCGATCAAGATCGCCTGCTTCGTCCCGCTCGCCGAGGTCGAGCGCGCAGTCGAGGCGCTGCACGAGGCGTTCGAGCTCGACACCGAGGAGGCACTGCGCGCGCATGACTAGGCTCGGCGTCGTCGGCGCCACGGGCGCGGTCGGGACTGTGACGCTGGAGCTGTTGGCCCGGCGCGGCCATACTGACGTGCGGGTCTTCGCGTCGTCACGCTCGGCCGGCAGCGAGGTGGCCTTCGGCGACCGGACGCTCGTCGTCGAGGAGGCTTGCCCGGGAAGCCTGGCGGCCGCCGGCCTCGACCTTTGCTTCTTCTCGGTCGGGACGGGGCCGAGCTCGGAGCTCGTCCCGCCCACGGCGGAATCGGGCACGACCTGCATCGACAAGTCGGACGCGTTCCGTCTCACGGACGGCATCCCGCTGGTAGTCGCCGGGGTCAACGACGACGCCCTCGACGGCGGTCCGATCGTCGCGAATCCGAACTGCTCCGCGATCCAGCTGGCCTGCGTCTTGAAGCCGTTGCACGACGCCGCGGGGCTCCGGCGGGTTCGGCTCGCGACCTACCAGTCCATGTCCGGCGCAGGCGACGCGGGAATCGAACGGCTCCGAGCGGTCGCGCCGATGGAGGCCGACCTGGCCATGGACTGGGAGCTCGACGGCGCGGAGTTCAGCGAGGAAGCGAAGCTGCGGGCCGAGACACAGAAGATCCTGGGCCTCCCCGATCTCGCGTTGCAGGCGACCTGCGTCCGCGTGCCTGTGCTGGTTGGCCACGCCCAGGCGATCTGGGTCGAGACCGTCGAGCCGCTGTCGCCCGATCAGGCTCGAACGCTCCTCGACGCGGCGCCGCATGTGGCCCTCGCGGACTTCCCGACGCCGGGCGACGCGGCCGGACAGGACGAGGTTCTGGTCGGCCGAGTCCGTAAGGACCCCACCGGGGAAAACGGCCTCGCTCTCTGGACCGTGAACGACAACCTGCGCAAGGGCGCAGCCCTGAACGCGGTCCAGATCGCCGAACTGCTCCTTTCGCGCCAGCCCGTTTCGGCCTAGCGCCTCCGACCCAAACTAGGGCCGGCGAGGGATCGGCGAGAGCTCCGGCTCCAGCAGCTCCTTGACCTGCCGGACGAGCTTCTCGCGCCGCGGCTCCGCGACGGGCTGGAGGCCTCCGAGCTCCAAGCGGCCGAGCTCGACTCTCCCTGCCCGTCGGACGGTCCTGAACCCGAAGTCGGCGAGGAAGTCAGCCGGGAACACGGTCCGGTGCACGAGGAACCGCTCCTCCGCCGACTCGCCCTCCGGATACCGGTAGGCGAAGGCCTCGAGCGCCTTTCCTCCGCGCTCCTTGACATCGGCGATCGCCGAGAGGAAGAGGGACTGCATCACCCACTGCGCCGACCCCTCGACGAGATACGCGCAGGTCACGAGCACCGAGTCTTCGGACGGCGGCCCTGCCGGAAGGTCGTCGGCGCGCGGAAAGAGGTCGCTCGGGCCGTACTGCATCGACCCGAGCACGCGGCCGTCGTCGTCGATATAGAGCGTCCCCCAGGCCCCCCAGTCGTCCTCGGTGCGCTCGATCCAGCGGCGCTTGGAGACCTTCCTCTGGCCGCGCGACTGCCACCAGATGCACTCGTGGCAGACCGTCGGCGCACTGGGAAGCGTCGCACCGGTGAGGCCGCGAACCCGAGTCGTCATGAATCCGAGTGTAGGGCGAGCTCGTAGGCGGCGGGCCGCGCGAAGAAGCGGAACGGCACGAACGTCGTCCCCAGCCCCGCCGAGAGGTGCAAGACGCCGGCCGGTCGCTCGTACAACCCCTCGACGTACGTCCAGCGTACGTGCGCGAGGCGAAGCTTCCCGCCCGGGTACGGGATGCAGATCTGTCCCGCGTGGAGATGCCCGGCAAGGACGAGATCGAAGGCCCCCGGCTCCAGCCGGTCGATCACTTGCGGGTAGTGGCAGAGCAGGATTCGCAGGTCTGCCTCCGGATCGGCCAGGCGCTCCGGCTTCGCGCGGCCGCGACGATAGGAGCGCGGGTCGACGCCGGCGATCTGGACCTTGCGTCCGCGCAGCTCGATCGTCTCAGCCTCGTCGAAGAGAAGCCGGGCCGGCGCGAGCTCCTCGAGCTTGACGGCGCGCGAGAACGGATCCCGGGAGATCGCCAGGTCGTGGTTGCCGAGCACGGCGTAGCAGCGAGGCAGCCGCTCGAGGAGAACCCGCAGCTTTCCCTCACCGCGGGGGCGCGAGAGCAAATCCCCGCTAATGAGGGTCAGGTCCGGCCGGCGCTCCTCGACCCAGGCGACGGCGCGGTCCACCGCGCGCGTCCCGCGCGACGGAACGCCGAGGTGAAAGTCGGAGAGATGCGCGATGCGGAGCCCGTCGAGCTCCGGAGGCAGGCGACGAAGCGGAACGTCCTCGACCTCGAGCCGAACCCAGCCGGCCTCGAACCAGGCATATCCGGCGAGGCCCGCGCCGAGCCCCGCGAGTGCCGCAAGCGACCGGATCCTCTAGACCTCGAGCTTCTCCGTCACCGGCGTGACCGGGACGACATGCCGCTTGAACTTGAGCTCCGACTCCTCCAGCCCCGCCGCGACCCCGATCAGCTGCGAGAGGTGCAGGATCGGCATCTGGAAAGAACGGCCGGTCGTCGCCTCGAGCTTCTGCTGCCACGCATCGAGCGAGAGATGGCAGAGCGGGCACGGCGTGACCATGGCGTCTGCTCCAGCCTCGACGGCCTGCTCGATCGGCTGAAGCAGCTCGCCGAGGGCCGTGTCCTCACGCGCCTGGATGATCGGGAAACCGCAGCACTTGATCTTCGCCGGATAGTCGACCGGCTCGCCGCCGCACGCCTCGATGATCGCCTCGAGCGACCAGGGGCGATCGGGATCCTCGAAACCGAGCAGCTTGGAGGGCCGGAGGATCTGGCAGCCGTAGAACGGCGCGATCCGCAGCCCCTTCAATCCCTTGTGGGCGGCCATCTTCAGCTGCTCGTAGCCCTCGCCCTCGGCGATCAGCCAGAGGAGGTGCTTGACCTCGATCCCGCCGCTGTACGGCGGGACGCCGACGGTCTCGAGGTTAACGTTCACGCGCTCCCGCAGCTCGTCGTCGCGCTGGAGTTGGAGGTTGGCCTGCCGCAGGTTCAGCGTGCAGACGTTGCAGACGGTCATGAGGGTGTCCGCCCCGGTCTCCTCGCCGTAGGCAAGGATCCGGGCGTTCAGGTGCAGGTAGTAGTCGGGCTCGGCCTCGTGGATGTCGCCCGCGCCGCAGCAGGTGACCGACTCGAGCTCCTCGAGCTCGAGCCCCAGCCTCGGCGCCAGCGCCTTGGTCGAGATGTCGAGCTCCTTCGCCGACAGCGCCGCCAGGCAGCCCTTGTAGTACGCGACCCTCGTCATGTCTCGTCCCCCGGCCTCGAGCCGGCCCACTCGGTCCGCTCGATCCGCCCGAGCGCATGTTCGCCCTGGACGATCCCCAGCGCGCCGTCACGTCCTTGCTGCCGCACGAGATCGTGCAGCCCGCGCGCCTCGCGCACGTTCTCCGCCACATGCGGCGGGATCGGCACCGGCACCTTCCCGTGCCGGAAGAGCTTGAGGGCGAACTTGACCTCCTTGATCGCGGAGATCACACCCTGCGTCTTCGGGACGAGCTCGGCCTCGCGTAGCCAGCCGGTCGTCTCTGCTGACTTCACGAACCACTTCGCGTGCTTCGCGCCCATGTCGTGGTCGATTCCCTGCTTGATCGACTCGGCCCCGAGCTTCGCGATCGCGTCGCGCGGGTCGACGCCCTTGGGGCAGCGCTCATTGCAGAAGTAGCAGCGTGTGCAGTCCCAGATCCCGTGCTCTTCGTTGAGCTTGTTCAGCCGCTCGACGTCTGCGTGGTCGCGGACGTCCCCGACGAACCGGAACCCCTTCGCGAGCGCCGCCGGGCCGAGGAAGTCGGGGTCGGACTCCATCGAGTTGCACTCGGAGACGCAGCAGCCGCACATGATGCAGAGCGCTTCCTTGTGGATCACGTTCATCTTCTGCTGCGAGACGATCCGCTCCTTCTCCGGAACCTCGTCGTAGCCCGAGTCGAGCCACGGCTTGACCGCGCGGACCTTGTTCCAGAACGGCCCCATCTCGACGACGAGGTCCTTGAGGATCGGCAGGTTGCCCATGGCCGAGATCACCGGGACATGCCCGCGCTCGACGATCGGCTTCATGCGCTCCTTGCAGGCGAGGACGGCGCGCCCGTCCATCCGCATCCCGCAGGACCCGCAGATCATCATGCGGCAGCTCTTCCGGTAGGCCAGAGACCCGTCGACCTTGTCCTTGATCAGGTCGAGCACGTCGAGCAGGCAGGCCCACTCGGGTGCCTCGACCTCGTAGTCGCGGAGCTCCCGCTCGCCGGTCTGGCTGTCGAAGCGCCAGATCTTCAGCGCGACTGTCATCGTCGGTGCGTCTGTCGGCGGTGGAACGTACGTCGTCTCGGTCACTCGCTCTCCTTGTTGCCCGGCTGGCCGGGCTCCTCGGGGGTCACCACTTCGCCTTCGCCCGCGCGGAGGCTATAGGGGCCCTCGCTGTCGGCCGTCAGTTTCTCGAACGCCTCCTGCGAGATGACGTTGTCCGCCGGTGGTTGCTCGACCTCGACGTCGACGCCGTAGTCGAACAGGTCGAAGCGAGTGGACAGCGTCGAGTCTTCTTCCTTCTGCTCCATGGTGATGCGCCGCAGGCGGTTGTCGCCGTCGATCCAAATGTCGACCGGCACGATTGTGGGCCCGACCGGACGGTGGCATCGTCGGCCGTTCGGCAGGCGGAAGCTGTTCGACGAGCTTCTTCATGTCGACCCGCGCGCGGAAATGGGTCGTGTCGATACCGCGCACCTCCTCCTCGCCTACCTCGGCGTTCTCGGCGCTTGCGCGGACGACACGCGCGAGCACATCCGTCGGCTTCGTCGGCGTCCCGGGCGCGGAAGCAGGAGTTCGGGCGGGGTCGCCGCTCTGGTCGTCGATCGCCTCCTTCACCCAGTAGTCCTTGCCCTTGATCGTCCACCGCGCGTAGCCTGCGTTCCCGAGCAGGCGGAACTCCTTGAAGGCGATGTCCTCTGCGAACCCCGCGAGGGTCGCGAAATCTCCGTCGCTCATGACCGCGCGTTCCTTCGGAAAATCGAAGCGGCCGCTCGCGGTCATCGTGAACGTCTTCTTCACGGGGATGTCCGTCGATCACGTAATTCATCTCGAAGCGCGCCGTATCCGCGGCCGTGGTGTCTGCGGCTTTCTCGAGGCTCACCTCTTCCGCGCTGCCGCAACCCGCGGCCAAGGCGGCGAAGGCCAGCAGGACGGCGGCGCGCACTAGTACGTCCTCTCCTGCGGCTGCCACTTCGTGATCGTTACCGGTTTCCAGTCGAGCCGAACGCGCCCGCTTGGACTGAGCGAGGTGATCGTATGCCTGAGGTAGTTCACGTCGTCGCGATCGGGATAGTCGTATGGCCGCGCATGTGCGCCGCGGCTCTCCTTCCTGGCAAGGCCGGCGACGACCATGCACTCGGCCAGGTCGAGCAGGAAGCCGAGCTCGAGGGCCTGCGTCAGGTCGTTGTTGAAGATGTCGCCCTTGTCCTCGACGACGACGCGCTCGTAGCGCTCCTTGAGGCGCTCGATGATCCGTCCCTGCTCCTGCATCTGGTCTTCTCGGCGGAAGACGCCGAAGTTCTCGTGCATCGTCGTCGCCAGCTCGTCGCGCATCGCCCACGGGCGCTCCCCGTCGCTACGGCCGAGCAGCGCGCCGAGCTCCCGCTGCGCGTCGGCCTCGATCGACGGAGGGACTGCGACCGTCGTGTGGGTCAGCGCCCATTCGGCCGCGGCCGCGCCGGCCCGCTTGCCGAACGTGATCGTCTCCATCAGCGCGTTGCCGCCGAGCCGGTTCGCGCCGTGGACGGAGACGCAGGCGCACTCCCCCGCGGCGTAGAGGCCCGTGACCGACGTGTCGCCCACGAGATCGGTGTCGACGCCGCCCATGTGGTAGTGAGCGCCCGGCCTGACGGGGATCGGATCGTGGATCGGGTCGATCCCGGCGAACACCATCGAGAGCTCGCGCGTCCCGTGGAGCCGCTCATGGATCTTCTCGGCGCCGAGATGGCGGAGGTCGAGCAGGACGTTGCCGTTCACGCCTCGCCCTTCGTCGATCTCCGTCTGCTCGGCGCGTGAGATCACGTCGCGGCTCGCGAGCTCCATCGCGTTGGGCGCGTACCGTTCGAGGAAACGCTCGTTCTCCGCGTTGAGGAGATAGGCGCCCTCACCTCGGGTCCCCTCGGTGATCAGCACACCGGTCGGCGAAAGCGTTGTCGGGTGGAACTGCATCATCTCCATGTCCTCGAGCCCCACGCCGACCCGGAGCGCGAGCGCCATCCCGTCGCCGGTGCACGCGTAGGCGTTCGTCGTCCCGCTGTAGAGGCGGCCGGCGCCGCCCGTCGCCAGGATCACCGTCTTCGCGCCGATCGTCTTCAACCCGCCGTTCAACAGGTCCCACGCGATCACGCCCTGGCAGCGGTCGTCGTCGATCACGAGCTTCCAGGCGAAGAACTCCTCGTAGGTCGGGATGTCGCGCTTCAGGACCTGCTCGTAGAGGACGTGCACAAGGACATGTCCGGTGATGTCGGCCGCGTAAGCCGTGCGGGGCGCGCCGGCCGCGCCGAACGGGCGCTG
The DNA here is from genome assembly GCA_963842235.1 of uncultured Actinomycetes bacterium. Taxonomy (GTDB): domain Bacteria; phylum Actinomycetota; class Thermoleophilia; order Gaiellales; family Gaiellaceae; genus JACDAN01. The sequence goes on from CAWJFT010000001.1 coordinate 1,761,478, forward strand.
CGCGATTCGGCCGTCCTCGGTCCGCGAGAAGACCGCGCCCCAGTGCTCGAGCTGGTAGACGTCGTCCGGCGCCTCGTCGCAGAGCACCTGGATCGCATCCTGGTCGCCCAGGTAGTCGGAGCCCTTGACCGTGTCGTATGCGTGCTCCTCGGGGCTGTCCTCGGAGGCGTTGCCGAGCGCGGCGTTGATCCCGCCTTCCGCCGCGCCGGAGTGGCTGCGCACGGGGTGGATCTTGGAGAGGAGCGCCACGTCGGCCCCCTGGTCGAAAGCCTCGATCGCGGCGCGCATTCCGGCGCATCCGGCACCGACGACCAGGACGTCGTGAGTGGCTTCCACGGCTCGATGGACGCTATCGGATGCCGGCGGTGCCCCGTCTCGTTACAGACGACGCGATAGCGGCTAGAGGAGGCGCCCGAAGAACGGGTCGTACTTCGCGAAGACGACACGGCCGAGCTTGACGTTCGAGATCCGGCTGCCCTTGATCGCGAAGTAGGTCATGACCGCGCCCTTGGCCCGGGATCCGAGGTAGCAGTAGCGGTGCGGCGTGCGCTTGTACGCGTACGGCGACGGCGTTCTCCAGGTGAGACAGCGCACGCCCTTGACGGCAGCTCGCAGCGCGCCCTCCTTCGAGCCGACCCCGATCTTCGTGCCGTTGACCTTGTAGCGGCCGGTGAAGAGCTCGAAGCGCCTGACACGGCTTTTGGCGAAGAGGATGCGGAGGGCGCCGCCGAAGTATTCGTAGACCGGGGCCGCGCGGGTGCCGTCCAGGCTCGGCGGCGGGCCGAGGGCCGTGCGCACGTCGCTCGTACTCATGCCCAGCGTGGCATAGTCGACGCCCTTGCCGGGGACGATCCCCGGCGTCGCCGGCACGACGAAGCGAGTCACGGGCGACCATTCGGGCGCGTCCTCGCCGCCCGGCGTGGGCGACACAGCCGAAACGTGGACGTACCACGTCCCGGGCAGAAAGCGCTCACCGGCAGTCCACGACTGCTGGCGCGGACGCAGCGGCGATTGCTCGTCTGCATTCCGCCAGAAGGCATTGGGGGGCTCGGGCAGTGAGCGGGTGAACTGGATCAGGTCCGCCGTCGAGCCGGGCGTGATCGTCCAGGTGATCGTCGGCTTCCCGTACGTCACCCGAGCGCTGGGAGCGGACGGCGGCGCCGCGGCCGCAGGCAGGACGACAATCGCCGCCACCAGGCCGAGCGTCAGCGTTCGCACGAGCATCTAGACCAGCGGGCCCGCAGAGGCGACCGCGTCGCCGGCCTCTTCGGCGAACTGCTCGAAGTTGTCTCGGAACATCCGGGCGAGCTCCCGGGCCTTCCGGTCGTAGGCTTCGGGATCGCTCCACGTCGAGCGGGGATCGAGCAGCGTCGCGTCGACGCCCGGCACCTCGACCGGTACCTGGAAGCCGAACAGCGGGTCCTCTCGGTACTCGACGCCGTCGAGATCTCCGGCCAGCGCCGAGCTGAGGAGCGCACGGGTGGCCTGAATCGGCATCCGCTCGCCCTCGCCGAACGGCCCTCCCGTCCAGCCGGTGTTCACGAGCCACACGTTGACGTGCGGATGCTCGTCCAGCTTCTCGCCGAGCATGTGCGCGTAGACCGCCGGCGGCTGGAGGAGGAAGGGCGCGCCGAAGCAGGCCGAAAAGGTCGGCTGCGGCTCGGTGACGCCGATCTCGGTGCCGGCCAGCTTCGCCGTGAAGCCCGAGAGGAAGTAGAACATCGCCTGCTCCCGGCTCAGGCGCGCGAGCGGCGGAAGGATCCCGAACGCGTCAGCCGTCAGGAAGACGATCGAGCCCGGGTGGCCCGCCCGCTTCTCCGGAAGCGCGTTCGCGATCTGCTCCAGCTTGTAGGCCGCGCGGGTGTTTTCCGTCATCGAGTCGTCGTCGAGGTCGATGATGCCGCGCTCGTCGACGACCACGTTCTCGAGCACCGTTCCCCACGAGCGCGTGGTCGCGTAGATCTGCGGCTCCGCCTCTTCGGAGAGCCGGATCACCTTCGCGTAGCAGCCGCCCTCGAAGTTGAAGACGCCGTCGTCGCTCCAGCCGTGCTCGTCGTCGCCGACGAGGCGGCGCTCGGGGTCGGCCGAGAGCGTCGTCTTGCCGGTTCCCGAGAGCCCGAAGAAGATCGCGACTCGACCCTGGTCGTCGACGTTCGCCGAGCAGTGCATCGGGAAGACGCCCTCGAGCGGGAACCGGTCGTTCAGGAGCGTGAAGATCGACTTCTTGATCTCGCCGGCGTAGTACGTGCCGCCGATCAGCACCTCGGCCTTGGTCGGGTGCAGGACGACGAACGTCCCGCTGCGGGTCCGATCCCGCGCGGGGTCGGCCTCGACGCCCGGCGCGTGGAGAACGAGCGCCTCGGGCTCGAACTCTGCAAGCTCGTCATCCGTCGGATCGATGAAGAGCGTCTTGGCGAAAAGCGCATGCCAGGGGCTCTCGGTGATGACGCGAAGGGACAGGCGGTGCGCCGGGTCGGCGCCGGCGAACGCGTCGATGACGTAGAGATCCCGGCTCTCGAGGTGCGAGACCACTTTCTCGCGGAGCCCGTCGAAGTGCTCGAGATCGAGATCCTGGTTGACCTTGCTCCACCAGATCCGCTCCTCGGAGCCCGGCTCCCGGGCGACGAACTTGTCGTTCGGCGAACGGCCCGTGTGGTGGCCGGTATCGACGACCAGCGGACCGCCTTCGGCGAGCTGGCCGTCGCGCGCGAGGATGGTGTGCGAGTAGAGGAGCGCGGTTGTCGGATTCGTGAAGACACGGCCTCCCGGAGTCAGGCCGTGCTCGCTCAGATCGACATTTTCGCGTACGTCCTCGATGATCGCCATCGGCTCTCCTTCGGCTTCTCCGGAGAAGTTCCCGCCTCGGTCTGCTCCCGAAACGGCTGCATATCGTATGGGAATGGCCGTTTCGCCGCCCGAGCCCCCGCTTTCGGACGACGTCGTCAGGCTCCGGCCCTGGGGTGAGCCCGGCGACGTGGAGGCGATCACGGCCGCCTGTAACGACCGTGCGATCGCGGAGTTCCTCGATCTCATCCCGTCGCCCTACACCGAGGCCGACGCCCGCGCCTACATCGATCTGTGTCGCGAGGGCTGGGCCGACGGGACACTGACGAATTTCGCCATCACGGACGCCGAGACCGGCGAGGCCGTCGGGTCGGTCGGCGTGCGTTGGGTCAAGCCCGACCAGGGCGTGGCGGAGGTCGGCTACTGGGTCGCGCGGGACGCTCGCGGGAAGGGCGTCTGCACGCGGGCCGTTCGGCTCGTCTCGCGCTGGGTGATCGCCGACCAGGGCGCCGAGCGGCTGCAGCTGCGGGCGGACGAGCAGAACGCAGCGTCGCGGAAGGTCGCCGTGAACGCCGGGTTCACGGAGGAGGGCGTGCTGCGCTCGAGCCGCTACAACGAGAGGCTCGGGCGTCGCGTCGACTTCGTCATGTACTCCCTCCTCCCCGACGAGCTCTAGCCGGGCCGAGGCAGGACGCCGGCTCGACCGCCGCGAATGGTGGCCACATGGACACCGAGGCGACGATCGACCGCTACCTCGCGAGCCCTGCGCTCTCGGACGCAACCAGGCGCGCCTATCGCGTCGACCTCGAGCAGTTCGCCGCGTGGCTGGACGCGCGCGACACCTCCGTGGACGCCGTCGACGCGCGCGTCCTGGCCGCCTACGCCGCCGAGCTCGGCGCTGCCCGTCCGGGACGAACGCCGCGCCGCCTCGCGCCGGCGACGATCGCGCGCAAGCTGGCAGCCGTCCGCGCCTTCCTCCGGTTTACCCTGGGCGCGGCGCGCGTGCCGGACGCCCGCCTGGCGCCGCGTCGGCCGCGGCGGCTCCCCACCGCCCCGAAAACAGCGGAGGTCGACGCCGAGCTCGCCGCGCTCGGCTCCGGCGACGCGCTTCAAATCAGAAACCGCGCACTCGCCGAGCTCGTCTACTCGGCCGGCCTACGAAGCCGAGAGGCGGTCGATCTGAACCTCGCGGACATCGACTTCGACGGCGAAGCAGTGCACGTCACCGGCAAGGGAGGCAAGGAGCGCGTCGTCCCACTCGGCGAGGAGGCCGCGTACTGGCTCGGCCGCTGGCTGCAGGTTCGACCACGGATTGCAAGAGGCGCCAACGACGCGCTCTTCCTCTCCGCGCGAGGTCGCCGGCTCGACACGAGCACGCTCCGCCGGCTGCTCCCCCACCCCCACCGCTTCCGCCATGCCTTCGCCACGCACCTGCTCGAGGGCGGAGCCGACCTGCGCACGATCCAGGAGCTCCTCGGCCACAGCTCCCTTTCCACGACCCAGGTCTACAGCCACGTCGACGGACGGCGACTGCGCCGCGTCTATGACCGCTCCCATCCCAGATCCTGAGCTCGAGGCCTTCCTGGCGCTCTCCCGAGCCCGGCTCGCGCCGCGGACCGTCGAGGCGTACCGCCGCGACCTGACGACCCTCACCGCCTGGCTCGGGCATCCACTGGCCTCGGCGACGACCGAAGAGCTCGAGCGCTGGATCGCCGAGCTCCGCGCCGCCGGCCTCGCACCCGCGACGATCGCCCGACGAGTCGCCTCCACCCGCTCCTTCTTTCGTCACCTCGTCCTCATCGGCTCGGTAGCCGAGAATCCGGCCGCGGAGCTCGAGCTTCCCCGCCGGATTCGCAAGCTCCCGCGCACGCTGTCACCCGGCGAGGCGGAGCGGCTCATCGACGCCGCAGCCGGAACCACGCCACGCGCGCTGCGCGACCAGGCGCTCGTGGAGCTGCTCTACGGCGCCGGCCTGCGGGTCAGCGAGGCGGTCGGGCTCGATCGAGCGGGAGTCGATCTCGAGCAACGCCTGGTGAGGACGATCGGGAAGGGCGGAAAGGAACGCGTCGTCCCGGTCGGGCGCCAGGCGGTGGACGCCCTCCGCCGGTACCTGGCCCGCGGGAGGCCGCACCTCGACCGGCGGCACCGCCCGGAGCTCTTCCTCAACGCCCAAGGAGGCGCGCTGACCCGCGCCGGCGCCTTCCTGATCCTGCGGCGGCTAGCCGGAAAGGCCGGGCTGGAGCCGGAACGCGTCCACCCCCACCTGCTTCGGCACTCGTTCGCGACGCACCTCCTGGAAGGCGGCGCCGACCTCAGAAGCGTTCAGGAAATGCTCGGACATGCCGATCTCTCCACAACGGAGCTCTACACGCACGTTACGGATCGGCGACGGCGGGAAATGTACTTCCAGGCACACCCGCACGCCCGGCGACGAAAGCGATGAACGCGATGACGCTACAGACGGCCCTCCTCCTCGCTTCCGCCAGCATGGCCGGGTACCTGATGCTCAGCGCGGGAATCCAGAAGAAGGCGCTCGAGTGGCGCCGCCGCCGCCGCAACTGTGCCTCGTGCGGCAAGGCCATCCACGGCCGCGACGTCTGCGGCTGCTCGCGCTAGCGCGCTAGCGCGTCCGCGACTTCTTCGTCAGCGCCGCGGCGACTCGCTTCGCGGCGTCGCGCAGCTCCCGCGGCTGCTCGTCGTCGTCCGCGATGCCTTCGAGGATCACGATCGTGTCGCGCTGCGGCGAGCCGTTCTTCAAGCAGAGGATCGCCAGGCGGCGGACGACTGCGTTCGGATCCGACGTGGCCAGCGTGTGGAGTAGCGAGCGATCGGCGTTGACCGGCGCAGGCCCGTCGCGGGAGAGCAGCTCGAGCGAGAGCAGCGCCGAACCGCGGGCGGCCGGGCTTTCGTCCTCCAGCCCACGCCGGAGCAGCTCGAGCTTCTGTCGGTACCGGAACTGGCCGATCGCGCGATAGGCGACCGCGCGCTCGCGGAAGTCGGCGTTGCGCGCCGCGGCCTCGAGCTCGTCGTCCCAGCGGGCACGCAGGTTCGCCAGCTCGCTCTGGGAGCCCGACGCCGCCAGCTGCTCGGCCTCGGCCGCGGCTAGTGCGAGTTCAGACAGTGGAGAGCGACCGCGGCGCCGGCCCGACGTACCGCGCCGAGGGCCGGAAGAGGCGGCCGGTTCGCTTCTGCTCGAGGATGTGCGCCGACCAGCCGGCGACGCGCGAGCAGGCGAACATCGCCGGGGCCAGGGGCGGCGGAATCTCGGCGACGTCGAGCACGATCGCGGAGTAGTACTCGACGTTCGTCGCCAGCACGCGGTCCGGGGACTTCTCCTGGAGCGCCTTCAGCGCCACCTGCTCGAGCTGCTCGGCGACCTCGACCTGAGGCGCGCCAAGCTCCTTCGCGGTCTGCTTGAGGATGCGCGAGCGAGGATCCTCGGCACGATAGATCCGGTGGCCGAAGCCCATGATCCGCTTCCCGGCGGCGAGCCGCTCGTCGACCCAGCGCTCGGCGTCGCCCATCTCCGCTACCTCCTCCAGCATCGGCTTCACGTACGCCGGCGCACCTCCGTGCAGTGGGCCCGATAGCGCGCCGACGGCGGCGGACAGCGCCGCGCCGCAGTCCGCGCCCGTGGAGGCGACGACTCTCGCGGTGAAGGTCGAAGCGTTCAGCCCGTGCTCCGCGGTACAGATCCAGTAGGTGTCGATCGCCTTCACGTGGTCGGGATCGGCCTCGCCGCGCCAGCGAAGCAGGAACTTCTCCGCCGCCGTCTCACCCTGGGCGACCACGTCGTCCGGCGCCGGCTCGCGCCCCTCGGCGACTGCGGCGGAACGCGCGACGATCTCCATCATCTCAGCAGAAAGGCGCCCGAGGTCCTCACGCGCCTGCTCGTCGGCGATCTCGTTCAGCTTGCCGAGCTTCCATTCGCCGGCGAGGCGCGCGGTCTCGGCCTGCAGGTCGGCGGGCGCGTCGCCCGTCAGCGCCGCCGGCTCGTACGGCTCAGGGTCGGGCATCTTCGACGCGAGGTCGTTGTCGACCAGCAGCCCCCAGACGTTCTCGTACGGGACGTTGCCGACGAGTTCCTCGATGTCGACGCCGCGGTACCGGAGCGAGCCTCCCTCGCGGTCGGGCTCGGCGATCTCCGTCTCGACCGCGACGATCCCTTCCAGACCCGGCTTGAAGTCACTCATCGCGCGGAATCTACCCGGACCGGGGCAAGCTAATGCTCAGCTAGAGTCGCCGCGCATGGCTCATCGAGTCACTCTCATCCCAGGCGACGGCACCGGACCCGAGCTCACGGAGGCGACTCGACGGGTGCTGGAGGCGTCCGGGGTCGAGTTCGACTGGGACGTCCAGCAAGCCGGCGCAGACGTGATGGAGGAGCATGGTGGAAACCCGCTACCCGAGCCGGTCCTGGACTCGATTCGGGCGAACGGGGTCGCGCTGAAGGGCCCGATCACGACTCCCGTCGGCGGCGGCTTCCGCTCCGTCAACGTGACGCTCCGCAAGGCGCTCGACCTCTACGGCCAGGTGCGCCCGTGTAAGAGCTACGAGGGCGTCCGGTCGCGGTTCGACGACGTCGACCTCGTTCTCATTCGCGAGAACACCGAGGATCTCTATGCGGGGATCGAGTACGAGGAGGGCACCGAGGCCGCACAGGAGCTGATCGCGTGGATCGAGGCGCACGGCGGCCGGCTCCGGCACCAGGACGTCGGCATCTCGATCAAGCCGCTGTCGATCACCGGGTCACGCCGGATCGTCCAGTTCGCCTTCGACTACGCCCGCGGAAACGGGCGCGGCAAGGTCACGGCCGTCCACAAGGCGAACATCATGAAGTTCACGGACGGGCTCTATCTCCGCGTCGCCCGCGAGGTGGCGGAGGAGAACTCCGACATCGAGTTCGACGACCGCATCGTCGACAACATGTCCATGCAGCTCGTTCAGCGCCCGGAGGAGTACGACGTCCTCGTCTGCCCGAACCTCTACGGCGACATCGTCTCCGACCTCTGCGCGGGGATGATCGGCGGCCTGGGGATGGCTCCCGGTGGCAATTTCGGCGAGTCGACGGCGATCTTCGAGCCCACGCACGGCTCGGCGCCCAAGTACGCGGGCCAGAACAAGGTCAACCCGATGGCGCAGATGCTCTCCGGCGTGATGATGCTCCGCCACCTGGAGGAGCACGAGGCGGCCGAGCGCGTCGAAGGGGCAATCGCCGAGGTGATCCGCGAGGGCAAGAGCGTCACCTACGACATGAAGGCGACCCGCGACGACCCGACCGCGGTCGGGACCAGCGAGGTCGCCGACGCGATCATCGACAAGCTCGGGGTCAGGGTCTGATGGAGCTCGGGCGGCACGAGTTCATCCCGGCCAGGGGGCGGCGGAAGGTGACCGTGGTCGGCGCCGGCAACGTCGGTGCGACCTGCGCGCAGGAGCTCGCGCGGCGCGACTACTGCGACGTCGCACTGGTGGACATCAAGGAAGGGCTCGCCGAGGGGAAGGCGCTCGACATCGACCAGGCGGGCGCGGTGCTCGGCTATGAGCCACGTGTGACCGGCTCGACGGAGTACGACATCAGTGCCGGCTCCGACGTCGTCGTAATCACCGCCGGGGTGCCGCGGACTGGCGACATGAGCCGCGACGACCTGGTCGCGACGAACGAGAAGATCGTCGGGTCCGTGACCGAGCAGGTGGTCGGGAACTCGCCCGACGCGATCCTGATCATCGTCTCCAACCCGCTCGACGCCATGTGCCACGTGGCGAAGAACGTGTCCGGTTGGCCGAGGAACCGCGTCTTCGGGATGGCGGGCATCCTGGACACCGCCCGCTTCTCCACGTTCATCGCCTGGGAGACCGGGGCCTCCGTCAAGGACGTGACGGCGATGGTGCTCGGCGGCCACGGCGATCAGATGGTCTCGGTCGTCTCGGCGACGACCGTCGGAGGCGTGCCCTTGCGCAAGCTTGTCTCGGACGATCGGATCGGCGAGCTCGTCGCGAGGACAGCCAAGGGCGGCGGCGAGCTCGTGAAGCTGCTCGGCACCTCCGCCTGGTACGCGCCGGGTGCCGCGGCGGCTCAGATGGTCGACGCGATCATGCTCGACGAGAAGCGCGTCCTCCCGTGCACGGCGTATCTCGAGGGCGAATACGGCATCGAGGATCTCTACATGGGCGTGCCGGTCAAGCTCGGCGCGGGCGGAATCGAGGAGATCGTCGAGCTCGACCTCTCCGAGGAGGAGCAGCGGCTCCTGCACGAGTCGGCCGACGCCGTCCGCGAGGTCGTCGGCGTGCTTTCAACCTGAGGCCATGGACCTCGGCCTGAACGGCCGGACCGCGATCGTCTGCGGCGCTTCCTCCGGGATGGGGCTGGCGATCGCGCGCTCGCTCGCCGCCGAGGGGGCGAACGTGGCGATGTTCGCCCGCCGGCGCGAGCAGCTCGAGCGTGAGGCCGAGCAGATCGGCGCGCTCGCCGTTCGCGGGGACGTGACGAATCCCAGCGACCGCGAACGGCTCGTCCAGCGGACGCTCGCCGCTTTCGACGGCATCGACATCCTGGTGAACAACGGCGGCGGCCCGCCCCGCACGAAGGCGACCGAGATCGACCACGAAGCGCTACAGGATGCCGTCGAGCTGCTGCTCCACTCCGCGGTCGGCATGACGAACCTCTGTCTTCCCTACCTGCGCGAGAGCGGGCACGGCCGGGTCGTGAACGTCACCTCGAGCTCCGTGCGCGAGCCGATCGACAACCTCGCGCTCTCGAACACCGTTCGGCCCGGCGTGATCGGCTGGGCGAAGACGCTCGCGCGCGAGGTCGGGCCGGACGGCGTCACCGTGAACTCGATCGCTCCGGGCCGGATCGAGACCGAGCGGCTCGCCGAGGTCTATCCAGACGGCCCCACCGAGGCCGACTTACAGCCGATTCCGCTCCGCCGCTTCGGCCAAGCCGAGGAGGTCGCCGAGGTCGTCTGCTTTCTCGCGTCGGACCGGGCGTCGTACGTCACGGGGACGGTCATCGCCGTGGATGGCGGCCTGACCCGAGGACTTCTGTGATGGCTCGGCTGCGGCGCTTCTCCTGGCCCACGTGGGCGCTCGGCATCGGAGCAGTGCTCCTGCTCGTCACCGGCATCCTCTACGTCGCCCCGTCCAACGACTACATCTTTCTCCCCGACCGAGCCCGGGCGGTCGCGCCGCTCGTGAAGGTCCAGGGCGAGAAGCCTGACAAGGACGGCGGCGGGATCTACTACGTCGCCGTCGACGTGCGCAAAGCGAGCCTGCTCGAGAAGGCTGTGCCGGGCCTCAACGACGGCGCGACGCTCGTGCCCGCCGACCAGGTGAACCCGGAGGGTGTCAACGAGCGCCAGCGCCGGCAGGGCGAGCTGCAGGAGATGGCGAGGAGCCAGAAGTACGCTGCCGCCGTCGCCCTCCGCGCGCTGGGGTACAAGGTCTCGATCCAGCCGAAGGGGGCGCTCGTCGAGGCAGTCGGAGCGGGCTATCCGGCCGAGGGCAAGCTCGTGCCGGACGATGTCATCGTCGCCGTCGACGGGGTGCCTGTTCGCAACGCGGCAGGCCTGACGACCCAGCTCGAGAAGCGGAAGCCGGGCGACGTCGTGCGCCTGACCGTCCGCCGCCTGAAGAAGACGCTCGACATCTCGATTCGTACGACGAAGGGCCCGGAGGACGCCAACCGAGCGTTCCTGGGCGTCGTCATCGCCGACGACGCAACCGTGAAGCTCCCGGTCAAGGTGTCGTTCGACATCGGCGACGTCGGCGGCCCGTCTGCCGGCCTCGCGTTCTCGCTCGATCTCGTCGAGGAGCTCGGACGCGACGTCGATCACGGGCGCCGCATCGCCGCCACGGGCGAGATCCTCCTGGACGGGTCCGTTCGGCCAGTCGGCGGGCTGAAGCAGAAAACGATCGCTGCACGGCGTTCCGGAATGGATCTCTTCCTCGTGCCTGGGGATAACGCCGCCGAGGCGCGCCGGTATGCCGACGGGCTCCGCATCGTCCCTGTGGACAGTTTTCAACAGGCGTTGCGCCGTCTGGCAACTGGTACGCCGAACGCTTAGAAAGCGTCAATTTCCGGCAATTTTCTTTTTGCCGGAAATTGCGTCGTTCTTATCACCGAACCCCCTTGCATGCCCACGGCTCACGTCTCAATATCCCCGCCCAGGACGGCATCGTTGTGGAGGTTCACGTTCGACAATGAGCAAACGAGCCGAGGCAAGCTGCAGCGATTGCTACTTCCGCAGGGCGGGGCTTTGCGCCCTCCCCCTGGACTCCCCCTGTCCAACGTTCAGGCCCGCAATCCCTCGTAGACTGCGGCCGCCGCAGCAGCCTCGGCTCGTTCCCCGTACGGAGTTCCGAGCAGCCTGAGCCGTAGAATCACGCGGCGTGGCCCGCCGCCCAGACAGCCAAGAGTGGCAGCCTCGCCTCTGGGCCGTCCTGATCGGCCTGCTGCTCCTGGCGCTCTACGTGATCGCGTTCATTGTCAAGAACGACGACCGGATCAAGATCGATTTCGTCCTCTTCTCGACCAGCATCTCCCTGATCTGGGAGATCGTCTTCATCTTTGCGCTCGGGTTTCTAGGCGGCGTGTTGCTTGCCCAGATCCACCGGCGACGAGGGCAGCAGCGTCGCGAGCCGTGACACCGCCTCCGCGATCTGCGCCGGCGAGGCGAAGCTGAAGGCCAGCCGGGCCGCCGAGCGGCCGCCGTCCCTCCCGGCGAAGAAATCGGGCCCCGGAACGAATGTGACTCCGACGTCCTCCGCGGACCGAAGGAGCGCCTCGGCGTCCTGGCCGTCCGGAAGGTCGAGCCAGAGGAAGTAGCCGCCCTCGGGCCGGTTCCACCGGGCGCCGCTGCCCCCGAGCCGCTCCTCGAGCGCAGCGAGCAGGGCATCTCGGCGAGCCTGGAGCAGCGATCGCACCAGCTCGAGGTTCCGCTCCAGCGCTCCGCGGCGCAGGAACTCGAAGACCGTCGCCTGCGAGAGCAGAGAGGGCGTGATGTAGGTCGAGGTGGCGAGCGCCTCGACCGCGCCCACCAGCCGCTCCGGGAGCACGAGGTACCCGACGCGCACTCCCGGCGCCACGGTTTTCGAGAACGACGAGGAGTAGATGACTCGCTCGCCGCCCTCGAGCTCGTGCAGCGTCGGCAGCGCTGCGCCCTCGAAGCGGACGAGCCCGTACGGGTCGTCCTCGAGCATCAGCAGATCGTGCTCGCCGGCCAGCTCGGCCAGCCGTCGGCGGCCATCGGCTCCTAGCGTCTCGCCGCTCGGGTTCTGGAAGGTCGGGATCGTGTACAGGAACGCGGGTACGGGCCCTTCGAGCTCCGCTTCCAGCGCGTCGAGATCGATGCCGTCCTCGGCAAGCGGAATCATCACGACCTCGGCGCCGAGCGACTCGAGGATCCGGAGCGGCCGGTCGTAGGTCGGCGCTTCCACCAGCACGCGCGCACCGTCGGTCGCGAGGAGCTGGGCGAGGAAGACGAAGCCCTGGAGCGAGCCGTTCGTGACGACTACCCGCCCCGGCTCGACGCCGTGCCGCTCGGCGATCCAGGCCCGGAGCGGGGCGTACCCGCTCGAGGGACCGTAGGAGAGCACCGTCGCGCCGTCGTCCTGGATCGCGGCCCGGGCGCACTCCGCCAGCTCCTGCACGGGAATGCATTCCGGCGCGGGAACTCCACGCGCGAGCGAGATCGTCTCCATGGCGGGACTCTAGGATCATCGGCGGATGGCTGCTCGGACTGCCGCGCTGGCCGCTGCTGTGCTGATCGCGGCGGTCGACGTCGTGTACGTCGTTGCGAGACAACACGGCGAGACGGCGGACGTCGCCGTGCTGGCGACGGCCCTCGCCGTGGCCGCCGTCCTCGCCGCAGCGGCGCCCTTCACGCGTCGCCGCAGCGCGTTCCTCGGCGCCTCATTCGCGATCGTCCTGGTCGTCGCCGCATTGACTGGGCTGACGATCGGGCCGCTGCTCGTACCGCCGCTCCTGCTGCTGCTCTACGCGGCGCTCAGGTAGCGGGCGCAGTCGATCATGTCGGGGTCTCCGTTCCAGGCGAGCGCGTGGGCGATCGCCCAGCCCCGCGTTCGCTCCGGGTCGAGCTCGAGCCGCTCGACGAGATAGTCGAGGCGCCGTTCCATCTGCTTCTTCGTCGTCGGCCGGCGGTCACGAATCAGGGACGCGACGTCGAACTCTCGCTCGCCCACGAGCGGCTTGGCGTCGATCGCGAGCCAGCCCCGCTCCGAGAACAGCACGTTGCCGCCGTGGAGGTCCTGGTGCAGGAGCACGGACTCCCGCTGGGTCGGGCCCGCCTCGCGCAGGAACGAGACCGCCCGCTCGACGAGCTTCCTGTCGAGCTGCCTTCGGGGCAGCTCCTCGACCCAGTGTGAGGCCACATCCTCGAGCCGGCGGAACGGCTCTCCGGCCGGAACCCATAGCTGTTCGAGGACGCCGGCGGCGATCTCAGTCGCCTCCTCGTCCGGGAGGCCCCAGAGCTGCCTCCCGGGCCGCAGTCGCTCGATCAGCAGCGCTCGCCGCTCGTCGTCCCGCGCCACGAGCCGCGCCGCTCCGACGCCGTTCCAGCGTTCGAGCGCTTCGGCTTCGTGCTCGCTCTCCTCGTCAGGGAAATTCAGCTTGAGGAAGACGTCGCCGGCCGGGACGACTAGCGAGTGGCCGGTTTCGACCGGCTCCTCGGGCTCCAGCGACCACTGCTCGACGCACTCGGCGAAGAGCCGCGGCAGATTGGCTACCCACCCGAGCCCGCCCGGGTACCGGGTGATCGTCTCGACGAGGTGAGGCGGCGGTTCGAACGGTCAGGTCACGGCGACGACCTCGGCGGCCAGCTCCGCAACCTCGGTCGGCGTAGTCCCGACACGCACTCCGCAGGCCTCCAGCGCTTCCTTCTTGGCCTGTGCCGTGCCCGAGGTGCCCGAGATGATCGCGCCCGCATGGCCCATGGTCTTCCCGGGCGGCGCCGTGAACCCGGCGATGTAGGCGACGACCGGTTTCGACATCTCGGCCTCGATGAACGCGGCCGCCTTCTCCTCCTCGGCTCCGCCGATCTCGCCCACCATGACGACGAGCTCGGTCTCCTCGTCCGCCTCGAAACGCGCGAGCACGTCGATGAAGCCGGAGCCGACAACGGGGTCGCCGCCGATGCCGACGATCGTCGAGTTGCCGAGCCCGAGCTGCGTCAGCTCATGGCCGATCTGGTAGGTGAGCGTCCCCGAGCGGCTGACGAGCCCGACGGCGCCCTCCCGGAAGATCTCGGCGGGGATGATCCCGACGTTCGCCTTGCCCGGCGAGAGCGCGCCCGGGCAGTTCGGCCCGAGCATCGTGATGCCCTCGGGGCGGATGTAGTTGTAGACCCGCAGCATCTCGTGCGCGGGCAGCCCTTCGGCGATGCAGATCACGGTCTCGATGCCCGCGTCGACGGCCTCGTAGATCGCGTCCGTCGCGAACCGGGCCGGGACGAAGACCATCGTCGTGTTCGCGCCGGCCTCGTCGACCGCCTCGGCGACCGTGTCGAAGATCGGGATGCCCTCGACCTCTTGCCCGCCTTTCCCCGGCGTGACTCCGGCGACGACCTCCGTCCCGTAGTTCGCGGTTCCGGACGCCGTGGAACGAGCCCTCGCGCCCCGTCAGGCCCTGGACGACGAGCCGCGTGTCGTTGTCGACGATGATCGCCATCAGTGTCCCTTCAGGTGATGCTGCCCAGTCTCTGGGTCGCGAGCACCAAGCCAGAGTTCGCACTCCGACGAGCCAAGGTCTGTAGACCTTGGTGAGGAGGAGGGTGGGCTCTGGCGCCGCGTGATCGCGGGCCAGAGGCGGGCATGTATCGCCTGGAGGGACACTTACTTACGCGCCCCCTGATGGCGAGACGGTCGAGCGTGATCCAGCCGTCCTCGATCCGATCCCCGAGCAGCTCGCGTACGCGCTGAGCCTCCTCGCCGTGACAACCCGCCCGCTCGAGCCACGGCTCGACCTCGATCGGCTTGTCGAGGTGCCGCAGCTCCTCCACGCGCAGCCCGGATCCGCGAAGAGGCGGCGCCACTCGTCCTCCGTGTAGTTCCGGACGTGCGACGGGTCGCGAACGCGGTCGGCCTCCTCCGCGGACTCGTCGAGGAAGGCGTTGTCGACGACGATCACCTGGTCGCGGCTCACGCGCGCCATCTCCGTCATCGCCTTGCCGACGTCTTCGAAGTGATGCGCAGCCACGCGGCAGGCGACGACGTCGAAGCTGCCGTCCGCGAACGGGATGTCTTCCGCGCGGCAGAGGACGTCCGGCTGCATGCCCGGCGCGGGATCGGTAGTGACGACGTTGATCCCGGCCTCGCGCAGGCGCCGCGCGACATGCCCGCCGCCGGTCGCCACGTCGAGCGCCGTGTCGGCGCCCTCCGCCCACTCGACGACGAGGTCGAGGTCTTCGCCCTCGCGATGCGCCGCGACTCTCGCGATACAGCTGCGCCCGCTCGCTCCAGCTCATGCGGCCAGCTCCACTGCGCGCTTCGCCGCCTCGAGCATCGTCGGCTCGACATGCAGGTTCGGCGGCGCGGCGTCCTGCAGCAGCCGTCGTGCCCTCCTCGGCGTTCGTCCCGTCGAGCCGGACGACGATCGGGTCCTCGATGGTCAGCTGGCCGAGCGCCTGGAGGATCCCGCGCGCGACCTCGTCGCAGCGGGTGATGCCGCCGAAGATGTTGAAGAGGATCGACTTCACCTGCGGATCGGCGGTGATCACCTCGAGCGCGTCGACGACTCCCTGCGCGTCGCCTCCGCCGCCCAGGTCGCAGAAGTTCGCGGGCCGTCCTCCCGCGAGGGCAACCACGTCCAGCGTGGACATGACCAGCCCGGCGCCGTTCCCCAGGACTCCGACCTCGCCGTCCAGCTTCACGTAGGTGACGTCCTTCTCGCGGGCGGCGCGCTCCTCGGGGGGATAGGCGTCGAGATCGCGCATCTCGGCGATGTCCGGATGCTTGTAGAGCGCGTTGTCGTCGACGGTGAACTTCGAGTCGAGCGCCTTCACCTGGCCGTCCGGCGTGACGATCAGCGGGTTGATCTCCGTGAGCATCGCGTCGGTGCCGACGAAGGCGTCGTAGAGCTTCTCCGCGATCTTGGCGATCTGCTTCTGCTCACCCTCGTCCTCGATGCCCGCGCCGTAGATCAAGCGGCGAGCCTGGTAGGGCTGAAAGCCCTCGAGCGGGTTCACGTGCAGGCGGGCCAGGGCCTCGGGCCGCTCGGCGGCGACTTCCTCGATGTCGATTCCGCCCTCCTTCGTGAACATGAAGAGCGCGCGCTTCTCGCCCCGGTCGAAGGTCAAAGACAGGTAGTACTCCCGGGCAATGTCCGAGGCCGACTCGATCCAGAGCTTGCGCACGACATGTCCGTTGATGTCCATCCCGAGGATGTTGCGCGCGTGCTCCTCGGCCTCGTCGGGCGTGTCGGCGAGCTTGATCCCGCCGGCCTTCCCGCGCCCGCCGGTGAGCACCTGGGCCTTGACGACAACCTGTCCTCCGAGCTCCTGGGCAGCGGCTCTCGCCTCTTCAGGCGAGGTCGCGAGGCGCCCGTCGGAGACGGGAATGCCGTACCGGCGAAAAAGCTCCTTGCCCTGGTACTCGTAGAGATCCATGACCGGCTGGCGAGTCTATCCGGCGCTTCTCGCCCTGGTTGCGTTCCTGCTCGCCGGCTGCGGGCCTCCGGGGCCCGAGCTGGCGCCGCCGGCTCAGCCGCGAACGTTCGACCTCGGCTGGGTCGAGCGCGACAAGACCGACATGTTCACGTTCCGTGTCGAATGGCTCCGGGTTGGCGACGACGGCTGGAGCGCAAAGGTCGCGGCGGCCAACGGTTCGGACACGCCCTACAGGGTCGAGGAGGGAAGCGTCGGCCTCGTGCTGCTCGACACGGCGACGATGGCCGAGGTGCGCCGGCTCACCGGCGACCTCGAGCACACCCCGCCGGCGATGAAGCCGGACCGCCTGCGGCCGCCGCCGCCGCCGGTTCTGGGCCCTGGAGCCGTCTGGAGCGGGACGATCTCGGGGAGTGAGGTGTTGCGTCAGGGGAGCGTCGTGCGCGTGCTCTTCGGCCCGTACTCGTCGGCCGGCGAGCGTTTTCGCAGCGAGGCAACCGAGTTCTTCTGGGTCACGGACCACTGGGTGCGCCTCAGGTAACCCTCCCGGCGTGCGCGGGCTAGATCGCCACTACACTCGCGTCGATATCCCCGAGCGAAGGAGTCGAGATGAGCGAAGACCGCACGACGCTCAGCGACGAGGACATTCGCACCGACGTCGCGCAGGAAATCCGCGAAGAAACGGCCGACGCGGACATGGATGACACGGACAGCACGGACACCGACGCGGACGACACTGACGCTGACTCCGACGACACGGACCCCTCCTAGGGCGCTCACACGCTGCGTCGAACCGTTCGGCGCCGCTGAGTTCCTCGAGGACTACTGGGAGCGCAGGCCGCTCGCGGTCGAGCGGGACGAGCCCGGCCGCTACGACGACCTCCTCTCGGAGGCCGAGGTGGAGCAGCTCGTCTGTTCCGGCGGCCTGCGCTACCCGGGCTTCCGCCTGGTCAAGGCGGGAGAGCAGCTGCGCTTCCGCGACTACACGGAGGACATCCGCTGGCGTCCGGCGCCGTTTTCGGGGACGGCCGTCGTCGAGCGCGTGCTCGGCGAATGGGAACGCGGCGCGACCATCGTCCTCCAGGGCCTCCATCTCACGAAGCCCGAGATCGCGGCGTTTTGCCGCTCGCTCGAGGAGGCTCTGGGGCATCCGGCGCAGGCAAACGCCTACTACACGCCGCGTTCGGCCCAGGGGCTACCCGTCCATCACGACACGCACGACGTCTTCGTGCTCCAGGTCTCCGGGCGCAAGCGGTGGCTCGTCTACGAGCCTGCGCTCGAGCTCCCGCTCAAGAACCAGCGCTACTCCCGCGAGCTCGGTGAGCCCGGGGAGCCGGTCGAGGATCGCGTCCTCAACCCCGGCGACATGCTGTACCTGCCTCGCGGCTGGCTCCACGAGGCACTGACCTCGGACGCCGACTCGCTGCACCTGACGGTCGGCGTCAACGTCGTCACGTGGCTCGACGCCGTTCGCGCCGCGCTCGAGGACTGCGGCGACGACGTCGAGTTCAGGCGATCGTGGCAATCCGGCGACGGCAGCGACGATCTGCTCGAGACCCTTCGCGAGCGCCTTCAGCCGGAAGCGGTCGAGCGGCGTGCCCGTCAGCAGCTCGTGCAGAAACGGCGGCCGATCCGCGACGGGCAGCTCGCCCAGCTGCGGGCTCTCGACAGCCTGGAGCCTGAGACCGAGCTCGAGCGCCGTCCGACCGTGCTCGCGGAGCTGGTCGAGCAAGAGGGCTCCGTCTCCCTCGTCTTCGAAGGACGCGAGCTGACGTTTCCGGGGCACGCGCGGGACGAGGTCACGGCGATTGCGGAGGCCGAGTCGCCCTTCTCGCTGTCGGATCTCCCGGGTTCGCTTGACGACGCGGGCCGGTTGGTGCTCGCGCGCAGGCTCGTGCGCGAGGGCTTCCTCAGGATCAACGAGTCGTAGCGACGTAGCGGAGCGGCCGCTTCGCGGCCTCCGACTTACAGGTCAGCTGTGTCAGGTCGCCAAGCTCGACGGCGACTTCGAGCTCCCGCGGGCCGACCGGGGTCTCGAAGGTGACGGCCCAACGCTCGGCGCCGAGCTTCTCGACCTGGGTAAGCCGGAGATCGTCGAGCCCCGCCAGGCCTTCGTCCGCGCGAATCCGGCGCTCGGCCGCCTGGACCGCAAAGGGCCAACAGGCGCGGCCGCGGTAGTGGGCGAGCGAGATCCGGCCGGCGAGGTAGTCGTCCACGAGCATCGGGACGTCGTCCCGCTCCACGCGGCCGTAGTAAACCCCGTGCGGCAGGCAGATCAGATTCCCGGCGAACCGGTCGCCGCCGACGTGCGTCGACTGCCAGGCCGATTCCTCGTCGAGCTGCTCTTGGAGGGCCTCGAACAGCGGGCGACCGTGGCGCGCGCAGCAGGGATCGTGCTTTCCGTGGGTGCAGGCGAGGAAGAGCGGCTCGGTGACCGGCGTCCCCGACGCCCAGGGATCGAGCCGGCGCAGGTCCTCGTGGTGGTCGAGCTCCAGCCGCCCAAGCCGCTCCTCGCCGAAGACGGAGTCGGCGACATAGGCGGCGAGCGTGGGATGGCGTCGCCGGTCCGGACGGCGGATCAACAGCACCCTCGTCCTGGGCCGCTGGGCCCTGAGCTCGTGGAGGCGGGCCTTGACCTGATCCGACAGGCCGCTGCCGGCCAAAGCGTCGTGACTCCAGAGCCCGCGGTACTCGACGAGCAGCCAGTGGTCGACCCGGCTCGCCGTCGCCCCGAGCGGCTCGTCGTTCTCGCGCGAGATGTCGGAGCAGAAAGGCCTGGCCGTGGTCACTCGGCGGCGACCACGCAGATGACCTGGCCCGTCTTGACAGGATGGCCGGCCTGGACGGACAACTCCGAGACCCTCCCGGCGCGGTGCGCCTTGATCTCGTTCTCCATCTTCATCGCCTCGACGACGCAGAGAACTTGCCCGGGCTCCACTTCGTCGCCTTCGGCTACCTCGACCGCGAGCACCGTGCCCTGCATGGGGCTGATGACCGCGTCCTTTCCGCCGCCGCGATGGGCGCCGCCGGCGTCCCGGCTGCGTCGGCGCCGTGCGAGCTCGGCATGCGGCGGCTCTGGAACGAGCAGCTTGACCTCATAGCGCCGCCCGTCGAGCTCCGCTAGGACGCGTTGTTCTTGCAGCAAACCGCCGCCGTCCGGCGCCGTCGCTAGGCTTGTTGTCTCATGGGACAACTCTGCCGCACGCTCCGCAAGCTCTTCCGACTCGGCCACGCCATGACACGTCTCTCCGGCGACGAAGCACGGATGCTCGAGCAAGGCTCGGTGAAAGCCGAGCAGGGTCGTGATGCCCTCGATTCGGTATTCGCCGAGCGCGCGAAGCATTCTGGTTCTCGCGTGCTCCCGATCGACGCCGTGCACGCACACCTTCGAGATCAGCGGGTCGTACAGGGCCACAACCTCCCGGCCCGCGTCGACCCCGGAGTCCACCCGCACGCCTGGCCCTCCCGGCTCCCGGTAGCCCGTGATCCTCCCGGGAGCAGGCAGGAAGCCGTTCGACGGATCCTCGGCGTTGATGCGGCACTCGATCGCATGGCCGTCGAGCCGAACGTCTTCCTGGCGCAGCCATAGCGGCTCCCCAGCCGCGATCAGCACCTGCTCGCGAACGAGATCGAGGCCCGTCACGAGCTCGGTGATCGTGTGCTCGACCTGGATGCGGGTGTTCATCTCGAGGAAGAAGTACTCGCCCTGCCTCGAGAGAAGGCCCTCGATCGTGCCGGCCGAGCGGTATCCCACCGCGCTGGCGGCGTCGACGGCGGTCTTCCCGATGCGCTCGCGGAGCTCCTCAGACACAGCCGGGGACGGCGTCTCCTCGACGAGCTTCTGGTGCCGGCGCTGGATCGTGCAATCGCGCTCCCCCAGGTGAATGACGTTGCCGTGGGCGTCGGCGAGGACCTGCACCTCGACGTGGCGCGGGTCCTCCAGATACCGCTCGACGTAGACGGCCGGGTCCGAGAAGTACGCCTCGCCCTCGCGCTGGGCCGACTCGAAGGCACGGTCGACCTCGTCCGCTGAGCGGACGATCTTCAGGCCCTTCCCGCCGCCGCCCGCGGAGGCCTTGATCGCCAACGGCCACCCGAGCTCGTCGCCGAGGGCGCGAACCTCCCCGGCGCTCGAGACCGGCTCGGTCGTCCCCGGGATGATCGGGACGCCGGCGGCCTGCATTCGCTCGCGGGCCGCCACCTTGGAGCCCATCACCTCGATCGCCTCCGGCGGCGGGCCGATCCAGACGAGGCCCGACTCCTCGACGGCCCGCGCAAACGCCGCGTTCTCGGCCAGGAACCCGTACCCGGGATGGATCGCCTCCGCCCCGGCGCGGCGCGCGGCGTCGATAACGCGCTCCTGGGCGAGGTAGCTCTCGCTCGCAGGGCCGGGTCCCAGCAGGTACGCCTCGTCGGCGAACTCCACGTGCAGCGAGCCGCGGTCGGCCTCCGAGTAGACGGCGACAGGGACGATCCCGAGCTCCCGCAGGGTACGGAAGATGCGAATCGCAATCTCGCCGCGATTCGCGACGAGCACCTTGGAGAACGTGGTCACAGCCCGCTCACCCGGCGACTCAGGGCTCGACGACGCCCGCCTCGGGCCAAAGCTCCTTCGCAGCCGGCCCACCGCCTAGGTCGTTCAGGCCGGAGCGCCACCAGTCGCTCGCCTGCTCCTCCACGAAGGCCCGCTCGGCCGCTGCCAGCAGCGCGGCACGTTCCTGCGCATCCCCCGGCTCCGGACGGACTTCCCAGCTCACGGTCCGGAGACTAAAGGCCAGAGGCTGACCGGCCGATGCTCGGGGAGTGAGACGCTCCGCCGCGGCCATCGTGTGCGCGTGCCTGGCGCTCGGCGCGCCGACGATCGTGCTCGCCACCGCGAAGCGCTCCTGGGCGCAGGCTGAGATCCGTCTCGTCACCTCTCGCGGCCTCATGGGCGGAGATCCGACAACGTTCCGCCCGGACGCGCCGCTCACCCGAGGCGCGCTCGACGATCTCGTCGCCGGTCTCAGCGAGACGCTTCCGCCCGCAACCGGCAACCCAGGAGGCCCGGTCTCCGTCGCGAGTCTCGACCAGTCGCTCGTCCGCGCGCTCGGCCTGAGCGACGACGCGCGGATCTTCGCCTCCGGCATGCGGGCGGCCGGTGTCCGACCGCCGGCCCGTTTCGGCAGCGAGGTCGTCGCCCGACTGCTCGGCCTGCGCACGAACCACGAGGCTCGAAACGACGCGCTCGAGCTCCTTCCCAACGACACCGCAACCCGTGCGGAGGCGGCATTTTCGGCGGCGCAGATCCTGCGCTTCGGCCTCGGCGGCACCGCGCGGATCGATGACCTAGCGATGGCCTTCGAGCTTCCGCAGTACACACCGTGGCAGCGGAAGATCCTCCAAACCGCGGTCAACCTGATCGGCTTCCCGTACGTCTGGGGCGGCACGAGCTCGAGTGCGCAGACGCTCTTCGGCGTCACCTCCCGAGGTGGCTTCGATTGCTCGGGCTACGTGTGGCGGGTCTACAAGCTCCAGCGCTACGCGGGTGGCGACGCTCTGGCCGGCACGATTCGCGGGCGAACCGCCGCGCAGATGGCCGGTGAGGTCCCCCGGGCCCGGCGGATCGCGTTCGCGGACGTCGAGCCGGGCGACGTCATGTTCTTCGCCAACGGTGGGCGGCGTGCGGTGGCGGCTGCAGTCGACCACGCGGGCATCTACCTCGGAAACGGCTGGATCATCAACGCCTCCCGCTACGGCGTCGCGGTCGCCCACGTCGTGGGCTGGTACGTCGAGCGCTTCGCCTGGGCCCGGCGGCCGCTCGCGGAGGCCGGCCTTGCGTTTCCCCCAAACGGGTGATGGCATCGCCCCTGCAAACCCGGAGAATCCGCGAGGTTCTCCAGGAAAAGGAGGGAAAGATGCTGGAGTGGCAGGCACGGATCCTGACGTTGATGATCGTGTTCCTCCCGTTTTGGGATCGGCTCGGCGATCTCTTCACCTACAACTGGAACTGGTAACGCGGAACCGACATGAAACGCCTGCCGCCGCGACTATTGCTCCTCGTCGCTCCGGTTTGCGCCGTCGGACTCTTCATCGCCGCCGCAGCCGCAGTCTCCGTCGCTACCACACCGCCTAGCCTCAGCGAGCTCGCCGGAACGCTCGCGTTCCTCGCCGCTTCGATCGCGGCAAGCCGCTACCCCGTCCCCATCGAGGGCGCGGAGAGCGGCGGAGTCACGCTGTCGTTCGTCTTCGGGACGAGCGGGATCGTCCTTTTCGGGTGGGACGCAGGCATCCTGATCGCCTTCGCGGCCCCGGCGACGATGCAGCTCATCGAGCACCGACCGCTCGAGCGTGTGGCCTATAACGCATCTGTCTTCGCGATCGGGGCGGCCGTCGCCGCCGGTCTCGTCGCCTTCGTCGACGGCTCGGGGACGGCAAACCTCGCCGCACAGGTGGGCGTGTCGGCCGCGGCACAGTACGCGGTCAACCTGGTGCTCGTGTCGAGTGCCGTCGCGCGGTCGGCGCGGCGCCCGTTCGGAGCGCTCGTGGGCTCCTCGTCGCGGGCGACGATCGTGCCGTTCGGATTGATGGCCTCCGCGGCCTTGATGCTCGTCGTGCTGTGGCAGCGCTCGCCGCTCCTCTCGGCCGCTCTCGTAGGCCCGCTGCTCGCGATCTCGCTCTACCAGCGCTCGGCTCATCAGGCGCTTCGTGCAATGCGGCTCGCGCTGACGGATCCTCTGACCGGCCTCGGCAACCATCGATCGTTCCAGGAGCGCCTGCAGCGTGAGCTCACGAAGGCACGTGGCCGCGACATCCCGTTCACGCTCTGCCTGATCGACATCGACGATTTCAAGCGCATCAACGACCTGTTCGGCCATCCGGTCGGGGACAACGTCCTCGCGCAGGTCGGCGCACGCCTCCGCCAGAACGGCGAGGCTTTCCGGCTCGGCGGCGACGAGTTCGCGCTCCTACTGCCCGCCCGGAGCGCGACGGAGGCGCTCCCGGTCGCCCAGACGGTCATCGAGCGCATCGCGGCGCTCGAGCTCCTGGAGGTCGGGTCGGTGACGGCGAGCGCCGGCGTCTCCACCTTCCCGCTCCAGGCCTTCGACCGGGACGAGCTGATCCGGCTCGCCGACAGTGCCCTCTACTGGGCGAAGGAGCACGGCAAGAACCGCGTTCACGTGTATCGACCGGACGTGCTGGAGCTCGCGGAGCTGCGCCGGCTCGCCCACGGGCCCGACCGAGCTGCCCGTTTCCGCGCCGCCGCGAGCCTCGCGAAGGCGGTGGACGCCCGGGACACGTACACCGGCAGCCACTCGACGCGGGTCGCGGAGCTCGGCGCCTGGATCGCCGCACGCCTCGGGCTGGACGCCGAGCAGATCGAGCTGACCCGACTCGCCGGCAGCCTGCATGACCTCGGGAAGCTCGCGATCCCGGAGGAGATCCTGCGCAAGCCCGGCCCGCTGACGCCGCCCGAGCGGCTCGTGGTCGAGCGTCATTCGCAGATCGGCTACCGGATGCTCGAGAGCCTCGAAGTGGATCCAGTCGCGGACTGGGTCCTCCACCACCACGAGCGCTGGGACGGAACCGGCTACCCGAACGGGCTTGCCGGTGAGGAGATCCCGCTCGGGGCGCGCATCATCTTCGTCGCGGACGCCTACGACGCGATGACCTCTGACCGTGCCTATCGCGGCCGGCTGACGCCGCAGGAAGC
Source organism: uncultured Actinomycetes bacterium (assembly GCA_963842235.1). Classification (GTDB taxonomy): domain Bacteria; phylum Actinomycetota; class Thermoleophilia; order Gaiellales; family Gaiellaceae; genus JACDAN01. The sequence goes on from CAWJFT010000001.1 coordinate 1,785,571, forward strand.
CGTCGCGGAGCTCGAGCGCTGCGCCGGAACGCAGTTCGACCCGGAGATCGTCAGCGTCTTCGCGCGCGAGCTCGGCTACGGGCCTGCGACCGTCGCGGCGGCGCGCTAACCCCCTACAACGGAATGTTCCCGTGCTTTCGGCGCGGGCGAGGCTCGCGCTTTGGCAGCGACGTCTGCAGCGCGTCGATCAGCACGGGCCGTGTCCGTCTCGGCTCGATGACGTCGTCGACGTAGCCGCGCTCGGCGGCGACGTAGGGATTCGCGAACTGCTCGCGGTACTCGGCGATCAGCTCCTGCCGTCGCGCATCTGGATCCTCTGCCTCCTCGAGCTCCTTGCGGAAGACGATGTTGACGGCGCCCTCGGGCCCCATGACGGCCACCTCGGCCGTAGGCCAGGCGAAGTTGAAGTCTGAACGGATGTGCTTCGAGCTCATCACGTCGTACGCCCCGCCGTAGGCCTTCCGCGTGATCACCGCCAGCTTGGGCACGGTCGCCTCGCAGTACGCGTAGAGGAGCTTGGCACCGTGCCGGATGATTCCGCGCCACTCCTGGTCCGTCCCGGGGAGGAAGCCGGGGACGTCGACGAAGGTGACGAGCGGGATGTTGAAGGCGTCGCAGGTGCGCACGAACCGGGCCGCCTTCACCGACGAGTCGATGTCGAGCACGCCGGCCAACGCGTGCGGCTGGTTCCCCACGATCCCGACGGAATGCCCGCCGAGCCGGGCCAAGCCGCAGACGATGTTCTCGGCGAACCGCTCGTGCACCTCGAGGAAGTCGGCGTCGTCCACGACCCGTCGGATCACGTCCTTGACGTCGTAGGGCTTCGTCGGCTCGTCCGGGACGAGCGTGTCGAGCTCAGTGTCCTCCCGATCCGGTGGATCCGTAGGCGGAAAGTACGGCGCCGGATCGAGGTTGTTCTGCGGCAGGAAGGAGAGCAGGTAGCGGGCGTCCTCCAGACAGGTCTCCTCGTCCGGCGCGATGAAATGCGCGACGCCGGACTTCGACGCGTGCGTGACCGCCCCGCCCAGGTCCTCGAAGGTCACCTCCTCCCCGGTCACCGTCTTCACTACGTCGGGGCCCGTGATGAACATGTACGAGCTGCCCTCGACCATGAGCACGAAGTCCGTCATCGCCGGGGAGTAGACGGCGCCGCCGGCGGACGGGCCCATGACGAGGCTGATCTGCGGGATCACGCCCGACGACTGGACGTTCCGCCAGAAGATCTCCGCGTAGCCCGCAAGCGAGACGACCCCTTCCTGGATCCGCGCGCCGCCCGAATCGTTGATCCCGATCACCGGGCAGCCGAACTTCGCGGCCATGTCCATGACCTTGCAGATCTTCTCGGCGAACGACTCGGAGAGGCTGCCGCCGAAGATCGTGAAGTCCTGTGAGAAGACGAAGACCTTGCGGCCGAAGATCGTCCCGTAGCCGGTGACGACCGCGTCGCCGTAGGGCCGTCGCTCCATCATCCCGAAGTACGGGTTCCGGTGGCGGACGAAGCGGTCGAGCTCGACGAATGAGCCGGGGTCGAGCAGCTTCTCGAGCCGCTCGTGCGCGAGCAGCTTCCCCTGAGAGCGCTGGCGCTCGACCGCCTGCTCGCTGGCCGGGTGGAGCGCCTCCTCGCGAAGGCGGTTGAGCTCGTCGAGCTTCTTCTGCGTCGAGTCGTCGGTCGTCGCCATGGCGCCTGACACTAGTACAGTCGCCGAGCGTGAGCCCCGCTCCGCTCGACCGCTCCACGATCTGGCCCTACGAGCACGGCGAGCCGGGCGAGTTCTACTACCAGCGGTACGGGCACCCGGCCGGCGTCGAGGCCGAGGCGGCGCTCGGCGAGCTCGAGGGCGGGCATGCGCTGCTCTTCCCGTCCGGTTCAGGCGCGACGACGGCACTCGTCCTCACCCTGCTCGAGCCCGGAAAGACGATCGCCCTTGCCGAAGGCGCGTACTACGGGACCGGAGTGCTGATGCGGGTGCTGGAGCGCTGGGGGCTCCAGGTCGTGGAGTTCGACCAGACCGGCGCGCCGCCGGACGCCGTAGACCTCATCTGGATCGAGGCTCCGTCGAACCCGCTGCTGACGATGCCGCACTTCGACGCAGCCGCCGCTCATCCGGCGCCGCTTGTTTGCGACTCGACGGCGGCGACGCCGGTGTACCTCCGCCCCCTCGAGCTTGGCGCCGACTTCGTCCTCCACAGCGCGACGAAGTTCCTCGGCGGGCATCACGACGTGCTGCTCGGAGCGATAGTGGCCAAATCGGAGGACGACTACGAGCGCCTGAAGGAGTTCCGTACCCGCAGCGGCATCGTGGCCGCTCCGGACCCGGCCTGGCTTCTACTCCGCAGCCTCAAGACGCTGCGCATACGCATGGAGCGCATCACCGCGAGCGCCCGCGAGCTGGCCGGCCGGCTGGAAGGGCACCCCGCAGTCGAGCGCGTGCGCTACCCGGGGTTCGGCGGGCTGATGTCGTTCGACGTCGGGGGCGGAGCGGACGCGGCTCGGCGTGTCGAGACCTCCACGAAGCTGATCAAGAACGCGACGAGCCTCGGCGGCGTCGACTCGGTGCTCGAGACGCGTGCCCGTTGGGAGGGCGGTCGGGTGCCGGAGAACCTGGTCCGGCTCAGCGTCGGGCTCGAGGACGTGGACGCGCTCTGGGCCGACCTCGAGCAGGCGCTCCAGGGCTAGAGCCGAGCGCCAGGGCAAGCGACTCCTCGAGCGCCAAGACCTTGCCCTCCCCGTAAGCCACCTCGTAGTCGTCTTCGCCGAGCGTGTCCTCCAGCTGCTCCACGGTGCGGTCGTAGGTCGCTTGCTCGCTTGCCTCCATGTGCGCCCCCAGCTCCAGGAAGAGCCGATCGGATGCACCGAGGAGCCGGGCCGCGGCCTCCGCCTCTCCGCGAGCCGCCCGGGCCTCGCCGCTCCCCTTGAGGCAGTAGGCGATCATTTCGCGATAGCCAAGGTTCGAGGCCGCGCGTAGCGCCTCCTCGAACCGCGCCGCCGCTGCCTGGTGACGCTCCATGAGCATCGAGACTCGTCCGAGGTTGAAGAGGGAGATCACGAGCTGTTCGTCGCGCCCGGACGACCGGCAAAGCTCCACCGCCTCCTCGTAGTGCTGAGCGGCCTCGTCCAGGCGCCCGAGGCTCATCAGGCAGACACCGAGGTTCGAGACGACCGTTCCGAGCTCGTAGTCGAGCCCGAGTCGACGAAACAGCTCGGCGCTCTCCTCGTAGAGCGGAATCGCCTGCTCTGCATCGCCTTCGAGGTCGAACGCGCTCGCGACATCGCCGAGGGCGCGGCCGACGCCTGAGTCATCGCCGAGGGCTCGCCAGATCTCGAGCCCTTCCTGCCACGACTCCCTCGCCGCGGCGTAGTCGCCGCGCCGCTGCGCGAGCGCGCCCGAAGCCTCCAGCGCTCTGGCGCGGCCCGGCGTTGCCTCGAAACCGTCGTGGGCGAGCGCACTCTCCAGCCAGCGGCGACCCTCGTCGAGGTGACCACGCACCCGCCAGAACAGCTTCAAGAGCCCGGCGAGCTCGAGCATCAGCTCGGGCGACTCCTGATCCGCCCAGCGAAGCGCCGCGCGGATGTTGTCAAGGTCGGCGTCGAGCCTCGCGTAGACCTCCGAGCTCGGCTGTCCGGAACGAAGCTGCGCCGCGGCCTGCTCAGCCGCCTCCCGGTAGTGCTCCGCGTGCCGCCCTCGCACACGCTCGGCCTCGCCCTGCTTTTGAAGGCGTTCGAGCGCGTACTCGCGGATCGTCTCGAGCATCCGATACCGCGGCTCCTGGTCAGCCGTCTCCTCGCGGCGGTGGAGGCTCTTGTCGACGAGGGACGACAGGCCGACGATGTCGGCGCCGCAGACGGCCTCGGCGGCCTCGAGCGTCGCACCGCCGGAGAAGACCGCAAGCGCGGCGAACAGGCGTTGTTCTTCGGCGTCGAGGAGCTCGAAGCTCCAGTCGATCGTGGCCCGCAACGTCCGCTGGCGAACGGGTGCATCGCGTGGCCCCGCGGTGAGGAGCTCGAGCCTGCTCTCGAGGCGCCCCAGCATCTCCTCCGGAGCGAACTGACGCGTTCGCGCCGCCGCAAGCTCGATCGCGAGCGGGAGACCGTCGAGCGCGACGCAGATCGCGGCGATGACCCGGGCGTTTGCTGCGCTCAGGCGAAACCAGGGGTCGGCGGCCCGTGTCCGGGCGGCGAAGAGCTCGACGGCTTCGTTCCGGCCGAGGCTTTCGACGGAGTCGTGCTCGAGATCGGGTACGGCAAGTGGCGGTACCGGGTACTCGTGCTCGCCCGACACGTGGAGGACGACGCGGCTCGTGACGAGTGCCTTGAGCTCAGGAGCGGCCGCGAGCAGCTCCGTGACCAGCGGGCCTGCATCGATCACACCCTCGAAGTTGTCGAGCAGAAGGAGGAGTTGCTGCCCGCGGAGGGCCTCTTTCAGCGTCTCGACGACCGGACGACCCGGCTGCTCGTCCACTTCGAGCGCTCCGAGGATCTGAGAGGCGACGAGTGCCGGGTCTTCGATCGGTGCAAGGTCGACGAACGTAGCGCCGTCGCGGAAGTCGTGGACGAGCTCCCAAGCAGCTTCCAGCGCCAGGCGCGTCTTGCCGGTACCGCCCGGCCCCGTCAGCGTCAGAAGCCGGGCCTCCGGCGCCCCGAACCAGCGAAGTCACAGCGGCGAGCTCGAGGCGGCGGCCGACGAGCGGCGTCAGCGGTGCAGGGAGCTTGCTCTTCGCACGCGTCGGGAGCGCGAGTGCGGGATCCTGGCGCAGGATCGCCCGCTCGAGCTCCTGCAGCTCCCCGCCCGGCTCGATTCCGAGCTCGTCGACGAGTAGCCGGCGTCCCGCCCGGTAGGCCTCGAGCGCATCCGCCTGGCGCCCCGACCGGTAGAGGGCAAGCATGTGCTCGCGTCGCAGCCGTTCCCGGTATGGATGGGCGGCGACGAGCGACTCGAGCTCGGGTACCAGCTCGGCGTGGCGGCCGAGCTGCGAGGTCGGCGCCGATCCGATCCTCGATCGCTGCCACATGGAGCTCTTCGAGCCGCGCGCGCTCGGTCTCGACGAACGGCGTCTCGCCGAGGTCGGAGAGCACAGGGCCCGTCCAGAGCGCGAGCGCTTTGCGCAGGGTCTCCGCGGCGTGGGCTGGGGACTTGCCCCGCGCGCGTTCGACGCGACTCGGTGAAACGCTGGAGATCGAGCTCCCCTTCCTCCACCCGGAGCAGGTAGCCCGGCCCGCGCGTGGCAATCCGGTCGGCGCCGAGCTGCTTGCGGAGCGCGTGCACCGCCACCTGGAGCGCGTTTGCGGCAGTTTCCGGCGGATCCTCGCCCCACAACGCGTCGATCAAGCGGTCCCGAGCAACGACCGTGTTGGCGTGGAGGAGCAGAAACGTCAGCAGCGCGCGCTGCCGCCGGCCTCCTACGGGAAGGACACGACCTTCCTGCTCGACCTCGAGCGGGCCGAGCAGCCTGAACTCGACCCCATGAGCCCCCATTAGCGCTCAAATCGTGCCGTAAGCGATCCGTAAGCGCGACCGCCGATCGTCTGGTTGTCACTTAGACGAAAGGAGCGAAATCGTGATTCACCCAGGAGATGTCATCGAGAACCCGGTCACCGGCGAGCGGCTCGTTTTCCGCAAGACCTCACGGGAGACGAACGGCGAAGCGGTCGTGCTCGAGACCTTCGTGAAGCCGAACGGCTTCGTCGCGGCGGCCCACGTTCACCCCTTCCAGGAGGAGCGGTTCCAGGTCCTTCGCGGCACCGTCGGCTTCCGCCTCGGGCGCAAGGAGATCATCGCCGGCCCCGGCCAGCGGCTCACCGTTCCCGCCGGGACGGCGCACAAGTTCTGGAATGCCGGCGAGGACGAGGCTCACTTCGTGTGCGAGGTGCGGCCGGCGCTGCAGTTCGAGCGGCTGATCGAGACGATGTTCGGGCTCGCGGCTGACGGGAAGACGAACCACAAGGGCATGCCGAACCCGCTGCGACTCGCGGTGATCGCGCAGAGTCACTTCGACGATGTCCGCCTGCCCTTCCCGCCGGGATGGATGCAGCGCTTCGGCCTCGGGTTGGGCGCACCGCTCGGCAGGCTGCTGGGCTACAACGCGACGTACGTGCCCGCAGGTGCAGAGGCTGCACTCGAGGCGAGCGTCTGAGCCAGAGCCGGAGGTCGGATTCGAACCGACGACCTGCTGATTACAAATCAGCTGCTCTGACCAACTGAGCTACTCCGGCGCTGAAAGGATGGTAGCCGCGGCTATCCGAGGAATTGGTAGCCGCGGCTACTGCAGTACCTGGCGGCCGGCCTGATGCTGCTGGATCTTGCGCTTGACGCGCTGGAGCGCGTTGTCGATCGTCTTCGTGTCCACCCCGAGCCGGTCGGCCATCTCCTCGTAGGACGAACCTTCGAGGTACAGGCGAAGCGCGTCCGACTCGAGCTTCGATAGGCCCGTCCCGAGGCAGAAGACGAGGCTCTGGAGCTCCTCCGTCGAGATGACCACGATCGACGGCTCGTCGACTGCCGGCCCCGGCAGCGCGTCACCGAGCGTGCAGTCGCCCTCCGACTCCTGCCCGGCCGGAGTCTGGCTGAACGAGACATAGGTGTTCAGCGGCGCGTGCTTGAAGCGCGTGGCCGTCTTGATCGCCGTGATGATCTGGCGGGTGATGCAGAGCTCCGCGAAGCTGCGGAACGAGGTCTCCTTGTCGGAACGGAAGTCGCGAACGGCCTTGTACAGGCCGATCAGCCCCTCCTGGATCAGGTCCTCCGAGTCACCGCCCGCCAGGAAGTACGAGCTCGCCTTGAGTCGAACGAACCCGGTGTAGCGCCGGATCAGGGCGTCCATCGAGTGCGGATCGCCGTTGCGCGCGCGGATCACGAGCTGCAGATCCTCGAGCTCGCGCTCGGCTCGCTGCGCGGGCGTCATCCGGGTGACGGGTCTGGCGGCCATGTCTCTTGGATGCATGGCCCGATCGCTCGACCGGACCAGTCGTACGATCAGCTTGATCTGGAAGGTAGCAGCGAGGTCCAGATATTACAAGGGTCTTGCACTGGACCCTGGACCTAGGGAAAGCGCTTGCGCTGGTCCCTATTCGACCGGACCGCGCCGCATACGTTCGAGCCGCGCCCTGGTTTCTTCGTCGAGCCGGTCGCCAACCCTGCTCGGCTGTTCCCTCGAGCCGCTGACATCGACCGACGACAGGGTCGAGGCGAACTCCCGGGAGCTGATCTTCGCGACCTCCTGGCCCGACGTCCCGCGGACCGCGGCATCGGACGAGACAAGGCACACGCGCTGCGTCTGACGATTCTCGGCCGCCAGCCGTTCGAGCAGCGCGTCCGCGTGCGGGGCGAAGCGAACCTCCAGTCCGCCGAAGCGCTCATCGGCGCCGGTCCCGTCGAACACGACGACCCCCCGCACGCCCTTCAGCGCGACGAAGCTCGCAAGCATGTCGACGAGCTGGCGGCGGTCGCCGAGACCGGACGCGTAAAGGACGTTGTACCCGTCGAAAAGGTAGAGCGACGGATCAGGCACGGCGCTGCCTCCGGGCCTCGTAGAGCAGAACCGCCGATGCCACGCTGACGTTCAGCGACTCGACTCGGCCGGCGAGGGGGATCGAGATGATCCCGTCGCACGCACGCCGGACGAGTGGCCGCAGCCCCCGTCCCTCCGCGCCGAGGACGAACGCCACGCCGCCGCCCAGATCGGACTCCCACACCGGCGTGCCGCCGTCGGACGCGGCGCCCCAGACCCACAGATCGGGGCCTTTCACTTCGTTCAGGAAGCGGGCCAGGTTCTGGACGACGGCGACCGGAAGATGCTCGACCGCCCCGGCCGAAGCACGCGACACGGCAGGAGTGACCCGCGCGGAGCCGTGAGAGGGCACGATCACGCCCGTCGCGCCGGCTCCTTCAGCGCTCCGCGCCACCGCGCCAAGGTTGTGCGGATCGGTGACCTGGTCGAGACAGACGAGCAGCGGCTGCTCCGCCGCCGCGAGCTCGTAGGCGTCGGCGTAGCGGTACGGAGCGACGCGCGCGACGACGCCCTGATGGTCGCGCGTGCCGACCTCTTCGTTCAGCACGCGCTCCGGCTTCACCTGGACGCGAAGTCCCGGCTCGTCCCGAAGCCACTGCTCCGAGGCGAGCGCCCGTTCCGTCGCCCAGACCTCCTGCACTTCCCGAGGGCCGCGGATCGCCTCCCGAACCGCATTCCGACCGTAGATGTGCTCCCGGGTCATTTCGGAACGAGCCGGAAGCCCTCGGCGACGTCGCGGACTTCCCAGCCTGCCGCGTCGATCTCGGTGCGCAGCCGGTCGGCTTCCCTGAAGTCGCCGCCGTTCCGCGCCTGCTGCCGCCGCTCGGCGAGCTCGACGACCTGCGTCGGCGCAGCTTCGGCCGCCGCCAGCGAGCCGAGCCCGAAGACGTCGAGGGCGCGCCGCAACAGCTCGTGATCGCGCCACTCGTGCATCTCAGCCAGGGCCTCAGGCGTGTTGAAGTCGTCGTCGAGCGCGGCCGCGAACCGCTCCCAGGCACCGGCGGGCGCAGGCTCGGAACGGTTGCGGAAGACTTCGCGTAGGCGGTCGGCCCGCGCTGCCGCGGCAGTAAGCGTGGCCTCCGTGAAGTCGAGCGGCTTGCGCCAATGGCCGGTCAAGAAGAAGACGAGCAGCGTCGCGCGGCCCCACCGGTCGAGTGCGTCGCGCAGCGTGATCACGTTGCCGGTCGACTTGTGCATCTCTTCGCCGGCGAAGCGCAGCATTCCGTTGTGGATCCAGATCCGGGCGAACTCGCGACCGGCGCCTCGCGACTGAGCGATCTCGTCCTCATGGTGCGGGAAGATGAGGTCGAGTCCACCTCCGTGGATCTCGAAGCTCGGACCGAGGTACTTCTCGGCCATGGCCGAGCACTCGATGTGCCAGCCGGGCCGACCGCGGCCCCAAGGTGAGTCCCACCAGGTGTCCTCGCCCGGCTTGTTGGCCTTCCAGAGAGCGAAGTCCCGGGGATCCTCCTTGAGCGGGTTTGGCTCCTGCTCCTGCACCTCGTCGATCTTCTGACGAGAGAGGGCGCCGTAGGCGGGAAAGCGAGTCACCCGAAAGTAGACGTCTCCCTGCGCTGGATACGCGAGATCGCGATCGATCAGCTCCTCGATCAAAGCGACGATCTCTGGGATTGTTTCCGTCGCCCTCGGTTCATAGTCGGGTCGGCCCAGCCCAAGATCGTTCGTGTCCTCGTAATACCAGCGGGTCGCACGCTCGGCCAGCTCGGCGCTGGCCCCGGGGGCCGCCTCGTAGATCTTGTCGTTGATGTCGGTGATGTTGACGACGAGCGTCGTTTCATACCCACGTTCGCCGAGCCAGCGCTTGAGCCACAGGGGGAAGATGGAGACCGCGTAGGCATTGCCGACGTGGATCCGCTGGTACACAGTCGGGCCGCAGTAGTAGATCCCAACGGGTCCGGGAGGTGGGGGTAGCTCGTCGAGCCTACGGGCGAGCGTGTTGTAGAGCTTGATCGACACGGCGCAGCGCTTCCTCCTTGGGGAGCGCGGCCAGTATCGCCGCTAGCTCCGGGCCTCGGTCGCGGCCTGTGAGGGCCAGCCGCAGCGCGCGCAGGTCTCCCCCGACGGCCTTCAGCTCGCGGACGATCGTCCGCGGGTCGCCGTTGGCGACTTCCTTGAACCGCTCGAGCGTCTCAGGCGCCTCGGTTGGGCGAGGCGACGGCGGTTCGAGCACCTGCGCCGCGTACTCCCGCGCCTCCTGGAGATCGCGGGCGCCGCGCGCGACCGGCACGGCTTCGAGCGGGATGTCGGCGCGCCGCGCCAGCTCATCGTCGTCCATGGCCTCGATCGCCTCGACTGCGAGGCGGCGGATCCGCGTGAGGTCGTAGTGGACGTCGTGGCGAGGAAGGCCGAGCTCCTCGAGGTACGCATGGACCGCCTCGGCCGGGATGCCCATGCCCGGAGCGACTCGACCGTGGCGCCCTCCGCCCGCTTCGAGAGCTTCTTCCCGTCTTCCCCGAGGATCAGCCCGTGGTGGATGTACTCGGGCGGCGTCGTTCCGAGAGCTTCGTGCAGCTGGCGGTGAAGCTCTTCGTTCGGACGGTGGTCGTTTCCGCGGTAGACGTGGGTGATCCCGAAGTCCACGTCGTCCACGACGCTCGCCAGGTGGTAGGTGGCCGTGCCGTCCTCACGCAGGAGCGTCGTCCGGCCGAAGCGGTCGCCGCCAAGCTGCTCGGCCGCTTCGCGGTACCGCTGCTGCCGCTCGCTCTGGCGCACGGGGCCCTCGTCCCAGCCGATGCCGAGCCACTCGAGGTCGCGCAGGATCGCCTCTTCCCCGCCCGGGAGGTTCCGAGCCGGGTCGGTGTCGTCGATTCGGAGGAGCATGTGATCGCCCTCGCGCCGGTTGATCACCGCGCTGAGGGCATTGCCGACGTGCAGAGAGCCGGTCGGGCTCGGCGCGAAGCGGACGCGCTTCATGCCGCGAATGTAACGGCCGCCCGGCTCCTGGAGCAGGGCGGCCGTGGGTCAGGGCCTAGTCGTCGTCGTTTTCGTCGTGGTCATCGTCGTCATGGCCGCGGACACGCTGGAAGTGATGAGCAAGCACCTGGTTCGCGGTCTTCTTGGCGATCTTGATCCCGTCCTCGATCGAGGTTCGGTAGTGGATGCCGCCCCAGATGCGGGCGTTGCTGACCTCGTACTGCAGGTCGCTCAGACGGTCGAAGTGGCGGTCGCCCAAACCCGTGAGGCTGGGAATGGTGAAGTCGATCCTCTTCGTCCCGAGGAACCGGGCGATCACGCGTCCCGAGGCAGGAGTGACAGACGAGTGCGCGCTCGGGTACTCCGGGTGGTTCGGCGTTGCCGCTAGCAGCGTCGACCAAGTCGGATCGCCGATAGTCGCAGGGTTGCCGTCTGTGTCGCCCGCGCGGATCGCCGTGATCGGTCGCCAGAAAACATAGTGGTACTTGGCGTCGAAGCAGGCGATGATGGCGTCCGCGTCGACCACGGAGACCATCGCCATGAACCGTGCCGCGTTCACGACATCGAGCTCGTGGTCGAGGACGAACTTGCGGAAAGAGGCGTGTGCCTGTTGCACCGGAGCCTCCGCCCAGAACCTTGCTGCCAGCGTTTGCTCGGCAGTTCGGGTCGTGCTCGTGCTCGAGCCGATCTCCTTGACCTCGTTGTAATCGCGAGCCCACTTCTTGCCGCCGAGGGCCGGCGGGCCATCAGGCCTGAACTGGTCGGCGGATTCGAGGCTGAACGGCCGCATGAGCCCGATGGATGTGCCGATCGGCGGCGTGGGCGCAGTCGGGATCCAGACGCCGGCGATCGGCGGGTTCGGCGGCGTGTAAGTGGCAGGGGCGCGGAAGCCGTCGTCGGCGCGTTGCGCGATGACGAAGGCGGCAACCGCCTCACCCGTTGCGATCCCGTCTCGCTTGGCCTGGCCCGCGGGGATCGTGGCGAGCGAGGCGTCGTAGGCTGGATCGACGATGGCCGGCGCCTGTGCCGGCAGGTAGTGCACGAGAATGCGATGTGCGGCCGCGGCCACCGCCGCCTGGGCCGAGGCGCCCCGCGGCGCGTCGACATCGACCGCGAACGGTCGATAGCCGCCGTCGATCGCCATCACGGAGTCGTAGACCGCGATCGCCTCGTAGGCGGAGATCACGAACCCGTCGGGGGGCGTCAGCGCTGCCGCACTGAAGGCTTGGTTGGCGACCGCGTCCCAGTTCGTGATGTGGGTGTCCGGTGGGCCGTTGGGTTGGTTGTGAGCGCTGCTCTTCGCCGCGCCTCCGCCAAGCGCAACCGCGGCGGCCGCGAGCAACGCAAGACTGATGAACCAGACTCTGCTCAACTTCACTCCTCCTCTTCGTGGCCTTTCAAACGCCTGAAAAAGGCTCACCCAGGCGGGGAGTGGAGTCCATTCGACATTCGTCGTATCTTTGAGAGCTGTGCCTGAACTCACGAACGGCGATTCCGAACGGCTGCTTCGCTTCGTTGCCGAGGCCCAAAGCCTCAGCAGCGACGAGCCTTTCACGCCTGAGCTGCTCGTCGAGCTTGGACGCCTGATCGAAGCTGACTGGGTGATGTACCACGAGGACGACCACGTGCGCCGGCGCCAGCTGCTGTACGTGCTGCGGCCGGGCGACGACGACGAGGGCGAAGACGAGGACATCACCGAAGATGAATGGGACCTGATGAACGAGCACCCCATCTGCCGGCGGTGGAGGAAAGAGCGACGCTTCAGCGCTCTACGGTTGTCGGATGTGATCACCCGACGCGAGTTCCACCAGAGCCGCTTCTATGCGGAGTTCTTCGCACCAGCGGGCATGGAATACGAGCTCAAGGCCCGGCTTCCGTCGCCGCCGTGGCACGGCAAGACGTTCGCGTTCTATCGGAAAGAAGGCCGTGATTTCGCAGTGCGCGACCGCCTGGCCCTCCAGATCCTGACGCCGCACTTCAGCCGTCTCTGGCACGAGGCAAGGACACGTCGCCTGCTCGCGAAGGCTCTGGCAGAGCTTGATCGCGCGAACGAGCACGGCTCGCGCGGCGTAGTCTTTTTTGGGCCCGAGGGGGAAGCGGAGTTCATCTCACCTCCGGTTCACCGTCTCTTGCGCGACTTCTTTCCGGCGGCGCCCGCCGGCCGGCTGCCTGCCGCGCTTGCAAACTGGCTGGAGGACGGTCGCTCGCAATCGCTGCTCCGCCGACGTGGCGACCGCCGGCTCGTGATCGAGCGGACTGCCGATTCGCTGATCCTCGAAGAGCGAGTCGAGGAGATTCCATTGACGGCGCGCGAGCGCGACGTGCTCTCATGGGTCGCGCGCGGCAAGACCAATGCCGAGATTGCCCAGCTGCTCTGGCTTGCACCGAGCACGGTGCGCAAGCACCTCGAGAACGTCTACGCCAAGCTCGGCGTCAGCACGCGCACCGCCGCGGTGGCCCGGTTTCTCGGCCTGCTCGACGCCGAGGCTTCCGCTTCCTGAGTACGCTCCGCTTGAGTGGAATCGACGCTGCTCGCCTGGTACGCGAAGCACCGACGTGACCTTCCTTGGCGCCGTCGCCGCGATCCGTACGCGGTGCTGGTGTCGGAGGTGATGCTCCAGCAGACGCAGGTTGTTCGGGTCGTACCTCGGTTCGAAGCCTGGATGGAGCGGTGGCGGACAGTCGAGGCGCTTGCTGCGGCCGGCTCCGGCGACGTCATTCGAGCTTGGCAGGGGCTTGGTTACAACCGGCGGGCCGTCCATCTCCACCGGGCGGCCCAGCGCGTGGCTGCAGACGGTTGGCCGGACGATCTGACGGAGCTCCCCGGCGTCGGCGACTACACGGCCGCGGCTCTTCGGCGCTTCGCTTTCGAGGAGCCGGTGCTTCCTCTCGACACGAACGTGCGGCGGGTCCTGGAGCGGTCGGGCGGCTCGTTTGGGCCAGAGTCGGCGGAGGCGCTGATGGACCTCGGTCGCCAGGTCTGTCTGGCCCGCGTGCCGCGCTGTGGGGTCTGTCCGCTCGCAGGCGGTTGTCCGTCGCGCGGCCGTCGCTATGAGCCGCTGCGCAAGCAGTCGCGCTTCGAAGGCTCGTTCCGGCAACGCCGCGGCGAGGCTCTGCGACTTGTCGCCGCCGGACGGTCGGCGGTTGTCGATGCGGAAGCGCTGGCATCGCTCGAGCGGGACGGGCTCGTCGAAGTGTGCGCGGGCCGAGCTCAACTCCCGACCTAAGGCTCTTGGCATCACTTCCGGCGCACGTGCCGGGCCCTCCGGGCGGAGCTCAGCGGGACAGGAGGGCGACAGCTTGCGCGGCGAGGCCCTCGCCGCGGCCGGTGAAACCGAGCCGATCGGTTGTCGTCGCATGGACGGCGATGCGGTCCTGCTCGACGCCGAGCGTGTCCGCCAGCCGCGCACGCATGTCATCGCGGCGGTCGGCGATCCGAGGCTGCTCGCCGATGAGGATGCAGTCGGCGTTCACGAGCTGGTACCCCGACGCCGTCACCTTGCCATAGGCGTTGCGCAGCAGGAGCAGCGACGAGACGCCGCGCAGGGAGTCGTCGTCCGCAGGAAAGAGCGTCCCGATGTCGCCAAGCCCCGCGGCGCCGAGCAATGCGTCGATCACCGCATGCGTGAGAACGTCGCCGTCGGAGTGCCCCGCGAGCCCCCGGTCCTGGTCGAACTGGATGCCGGCAAGCACGAGCGGAACGCCGTCGGCGAACGCGTGGGCATCGACCCCAAGGCCGATTCGGAGGCCGGTCAACCCAGCCGCTCCTGACGCGCCGCCCGGCCCTCGAAAACCGTGACCGTCTCATAGCCCGCGGCCCGCGCGTGCTCGATCGCCCGATCGAGGTCGCGGCCGACGTTCTCCGGGACATGCGCGTCGCACGCCAGCGTGATCGGCACCCCGCGCTCGTTCGCCTCCGTTAGGAGGTCAGCGTTCGGATACAGCTTGCCGTGCCGCTTGTGCAGACCTGCGCTGGAGACCTCGAGGCAGACGCCGTCGAGGGAGTCGGCCACCGCCCCCCAGTCCCAGGCGATCTCCTCGCCGTACATCTTCACGAGATCGGGATGCCCGAGCGTGTCGAAGAGCCCACTCTGCGCCGCGCCCGCGAGCGTCTCGTAATAGCGTCGCCACGCCTCTTCGACTCCGACCGACTCCACGAGGCTCGGCTCGCCGTCGATTCCGTGCCCGTCGACGAAGTGGATCGAGCCTATGAGGTAGTCCCACGGATACGGAGCGAGAAGGTCGCGCGTTTCCTCCTCACGGCCCGGAACGTAGTCGACCTCGAGCCCGAGCTTCACCGGCAGGCCCTGATCTCTCGCCGCCACGACCGCCGAGACGTAGCGCTCGATCGGATAGCGGCAGCGCTCGAGGTGGTACGGCACCGACCACAGCGAGCGCGTCTCTTCGAAGTAGTAGACGTGCTCGGTGAAGCCGATCTCGTCGACCCCTCGTTCTGCGGCTGCCTCGATGAACCGTTCGACCGCCTCGACCGAGTGGTCGAGCGACTCGTCGGGCGCTCGCAGGTGCATGTGGTAGTCGACGATCATTCGGCGGGCGTGAGCCAGTGCTCGACCAGCTCGAGATCGGACTGGTCCGTGATCTTGACGAGCCGGCGGTCTCCCAAAACGACCTTGATGCGACCGCCTCGCGCTTCGACCATCGCAGCGCAGTCCGGGGCATCGTCGCCCGCAGCGGCCGCGTCGCGAAGTGCGGGCCAGACGAAGGCCTGTGGCGTCTGCGAGACGACAAGCTCGTCCCGGTCGACCGTCCCGACGACCCGCTCGCCGTCGACGCGCTTCACGGTGTCCGCGATCGGCAGGACCGGGACGACGCCGTCCCAGCCTTCGTTGAGCGTCACCAGCAGGCGCTCGATCACCGCCTCGTCCAGCACCGGGCGCGCCGCGTCATGGACGAGGACGACGGCAGCGTCATCCGGAACCTCCGCGAGACCGGAGCGCACGGACGCCGCGCGGCTGACGCCCCCCGGAACGACGGCGACCACCTTGCCGCAGCCGAGCTCCTCGGCGAGCAGGATCACCGGCTCCTCCCAGTCCGGCGGCGCCGCGACGACGATCGAGTCGATCCACTCGGAGGCCTCGAGCCGCTCGAGGCTCTCGGCCAGCAAGGGGCGCCCGCCGAGGTTTGCGAACGCCTTCGGGCGGTCCAGACCGAGTCGCTCGCCGCGGCCCGCCGCGACGATCACGGCCCAGACCGACATCAGGCGAGGGCCCGCGTTACGCGGCCACGCCGGCCTTGGCGCGCTTCTTCTTCGAGTCGGCGTCCGAGACGAGCACCTCGTCCAGCCACTCCGCCGTCTCTTCCTCGTCGAGGCCCTTCGCGTACATGAGCTCGCTGATGAGGATCTTCTTCGCCTTGACGAACATCTGCTTCTCGCCGGTGGAGAGTCCCTTGTCGCGGTCGCGGAGCGAGAGGTTCCGCACGACCTCGGCGAGCTCGAAGATGTCGCCGGTCTTCATCTTGTCCCGGTTGTGCTTGAAGCGCCGGTTCCAGTTCTTCGGCATGGTCGTCCCGTTGCCCGTGAGCGCCTTGACGACCTCCTTGACGGTCTCTTCGTTGATGACCTTGCGCAACCCGACCTTCTCGGCGTTGTCAGCGGGCACGTTGACCGTCATGTCGTTGTGGATGATCTGAATCGTGAGGTACTCACGCTTCTCTCCGAGCACCTCGCGCGACTCCTTTTTCACGACAGTGCCTGCTCCGTGGTGCGGATACACCACCTTGTCGCCGACCTTGTACAAGCCCCGACCTCCCACTCCAGACGATTACACAACAAACCGCCGGCGGGGTGACACTACCGCCGGCGAACGCAGCCAGTATACCGGAAACCCGCCCAAAAAGCCACAGTTTCCAGGGATTTTCCGGAAAACCCCTGCTAGCGGCGGGGTTCGAGCGCGGCGCTGATCGCCTGACGAAGCGTCTCGACCGCCCTCGTCTCCAGCCCTTGGCGAGGCTTCGTGGCCGCCGGGGCGATCACCGCGCCGAGCCCGAGCTTCGCGCACTCCTCGAGCCGCCGCTCGGCCTGGGCCGCAGGTCGGAGACGCCCCGTCAACCCGATCTCTCCGAATGCCGCCGTCCCCGCCGGAACCGGCGATCCACGGGCCGCGGAGGCGATCGCGAGCGCGACCGCTAGGTCGGCGCCCGGCTCGTCGACCCGCACGCCTCCCGCCACGTTGACGAACACGTCGGCCTGCCCGAGTGCGATGCCGCCATGGCGTGTGAGAACGGCGACGATCATGGCGAGGCGCTTCGGATCGACGCCTGTGCCGACCCTCCGGGGCATCGCCAGGTCGGTCGGGGAGACGAGAGCCTGTACCTCCAGCAGGAGCGGCCTCGTCCCCTCGAGCGCGCACGCGACGGCAGATCCGACCTCCTCTTCGCGCGCCGCGCCAAAGATCTGCGATGGATCCGGAACGCCGACGAGCCCGGTCCCGGTCATCTCGAAGACCCCAAGCTCGTTTGTGGACCCGAAGCGGTTTTTGACCGCCCGCAGGACGCGATGGGCGTGATAGCGGTCGCCCTCGAACTGCAGCACGCAGTCGACGAGGTGCTCGAGGACTCGTGGGCCGGCGACTGCCCCGTCCTTCGTTACGTGGCCGACGAGGAAGAGCGCGACACCTGCCTCCTTGGCCAAACGGAGGAGGCGCGCCGATGCCGCACGGACCTGAGCGACTGAGCCGGGAGCCGACCCGATCTCGGATGAGTAGAGCGTCTGCACCGAGTCGATCACACAGACCGCAGGCCGTTCGTGCTCGAGCGTGGCGCAGACCGCGTCGAGGTCGGTCTCGGCAAGAATCTCGACCCCCTCGGCGCCGCCCAGCCGAGCCGCGCGCAGCTTCACTTGCGCGGCCGACTCCTCGCCAGTCACGAGCAGCGCCCGCCGGTCCTTCGAGATGGCGGCGAGCGCCATCAGGAGCAGCGTGGACTTGCCGACCCCGGGCTCGCCGCCGACGAGCACGAGCGAGGCGGGGACGAGGCCTCCGCCGAGGACGCGGTCGAGCTCGGAGACGCCGGTAGACATCCGCTCCGCCTCCTCGGCCTCGACCTCGACCAGCCGGAGGACGGGTCGCGCGGCTGCTCCGTTCGCGCGCGTGGGCTCCGGCGCCTCCTCGTTGAGCGTCCCGAAGCTCCCGCAGCCGGGACAGCGGCCGAGCCAGCGGCCGGTCGACTGCCCGCACTCCGAGCACGCGTATCTGAGGGCCGGCTGGGCCATGCGAAGCACTCTAGGCGGCGAAACGGACGCTCTCTGTGCCGACTCTGTGTCGAATGATGCGCCGCGGCGCACTAGGCTCCGGCCTGTGGAGCGCGCACACGATCCGCTCAACGTCTGGGATTACGAACGGCTCGCCGAGGAGACCCTCGACGAGGCGTCGTTCGGCTACTTCGCGGGCGGCGCTGGGGACGAGCACGCGGTTCGCGGCAACCTCGAGGCGTTCAATCGCTGGCGCCTGCGTCCCAGGGTCCTGGTCGACGTCGAGGAAGTCACAACGGCGACGACGGTCCTCGGAACCGAGCTTTCGATGCCCATCATCGCGGCGCCGGTCGCCTATCAGCGGATGGCGCACCCGGAAGGCGAGTTGGCGGTTGCGCGCGGCGTCGCGGCGGCCGGGACGATCATGTGCCTCTCGACTTTCGCGACCACGAGCCCAGCCGACGTCGCTGAGGCGGCTTCCGAGGGCGGGCGCTGGTTCCAGCTCTACTGGCACCCCGACCGCGAGGTGACGAAGCAGGTGCTGGCCCAGGCGCGCGAGTCCGGAGTCTCAGCCGTCGTCTTCACCGTCGATCTGCCGGTCCTCGGCCCACGAGAGCGCGATCTCCGCTCCGGTTTTGCGCTTCATCCGGACTACCGGTTGGAGGTCTATGCGTCGGCGCTTGGAGAGCTTGGCGTCGTGACCCCGGCTTCGGCTGCGACTCTCGTGGATCCGAGCCTGACCTGGCGCGACCTCGAGTGGCTCCACGAGCATGCCGGCCTCCCCGTGATCGCCAAGGGGATCCTGACCGCCGAGGACGCGCTTCTGGCCGCCGAGCACGGCTGCGAGGCCGTCGTCGTGTCCAACCACGGCGGGCGCCAGCTCGATCGCGCCGTCGCGTCGCTGGACGCGCTCCCCGAGGTGGTCGAAGCGGTGGGCGACCGCGTCGAGGTGCTGATGGACGGCGGCGTGCGCCGAGGGACCGACGTGGCGATCGCGCTGGCGCTGGGCGCAAAGGCCGTGCTCATCGGCCGCCCGGTGATCTGGGGCCTCGCCGCGCGCGGCGAGCACGGCGTCCAGCACGTGTTCGAGCTGCTACGCGACGAGCTCGCGCTCGCGCTCTCCCTGCTGGGCTGCCCGTCGCCCGGCGCCGTCGGGCGGGCGCACGTCACGCCCGCTCCGCGCGGCTGAGGCGAGCAGCAGGCCGCCGAGGATCGCGACAACCCCGAGCAGCTGGAGGGACGAAGGGCTCTCCCCGAGCAGAATCGCGGCGAAGATCACCGAGCAGACCGGCTGCAGTGTGAGCAGCACGGAAGTGACGACGGCGGGCAGGCGCGGCAGCGACACCGTGATCAGCAGCCACCCGAGCACCTGGGCGGAGAGAGCGAGGATGAGGAGCCAGCCCTGCGCGGAGGCGGTCGGCCAGAAATCGAGCTCTCCGAGCGCGAGACCGATCGGGATGGTCAAGAGCGCCGAGGCGATGGTCGCATCGCACAATGGGCCCGCCACGCGCCGCAAGTCGCTAGAGCCGTGGCGGAGCGTGAGCAGGAAGCCCGTGTACGCGATGCCGGTCAAGAGGCCGAAGAGGACGCCGAGCGACGGGTTCTCCCCGTAGGCCCCGCTCTCGAGCACGCCCGAGATCAGAACGACGCCGCCCATCGCAACGGGAATCGCCGCGAGCAGCGGCCCCGAGGGCCGCTCCCTGTAGATGAGCCACGCGAGCACGCCGACGAGCATGATCTGGGTGTTGCCGAGCACCGTCGCCAGGCCGGCGCCGACGTACTCGATCGAGTGGTGCCAGATGATCAGGTCGACGGCAAGAAAGGCGCCGGCGAGCCAGGCCCACGAGCGCGCCCGCCACGGCCGCGGACCGAGCCGCCGGTCCTCCCACCAGGCGAGCAGGAGGAGCGGAGGCACCGCATACGCACAGCGGAAGAACGCCCCGGTCGAGGGCGAGACCTCGGCGAGCTTGTAAAGGATCGCCGAGAACGCGATCGCCACCGCCCCTGCGAGCGCGGGCAGCGTCGGATGCCCGCCAGCGAGGCGGCTCGGGCTCACGGCGCCGCCTTAATACCTAGTCCGCGGAGGGCTCGTGCGGCTCGTCGTCGCCGCTCTCGCCCTTGGGCTCGTCGGGCGGGACGGTGACCTTCTCCTCGGCCGGCGGCGCGCCGGGGATGACGTCGATGGCGACCTCCTCGTCCGTGTCCGGCTTCCGGTTGACGAGAATCGTCGACCCCGGCTCGATCGTCCGTCCGAGAACGAAGTCGGCGAGCGGGTCCTCGATGTACCGCTGGATCGCGCGGCGCAGCGGCCTCGCGCCCATGGTCGGGTCGTAGCCCTTCTCGACGAGCAGCTCCTTGGCCTCGTCGGTCAGCTCGATCTCGGCCTCATGCTCGCCCATCTGGTCCTCGAGCCGCTTCATCAGCAGGTCGACGATCAGCATGATCTCGTCGCGACTGAGCTTGTGGAAGACGATGACCTCGTCGATGCGGTTGAGGAGCTCGGGCCGGAAGACCTTCTTGAGCTCGCCCATGATCCGGTCCTTCATCTCCTCGTAGGAGAGGCCCGAGTCGTCGCCGAGCGAGAAGCCAAGGGTCTGGTTCTTCGAGATCGTGGCCGCGCCGATGTTGGACGTCATGATCACGATCGTGTTGCGGAAGTCGACCTTGCGCCCCTGAGCGTCGGTCAGCTTTCCGTCCTCGAGGATCTGCAGCAGGATGTTGAAGACGTCCGGGTGGGCCTTCTCGATCTCGTCCAGCAGGACGACCGAGTACGGCTTCCGGCGAACGGCCTCAGTGAGCTGGCCGCCCTCGTCGTAGCCGATGTAGCCGGGGGGTGAGCCGACGAGCCGGGACACGGAGTGCTTCTCCATGTACTCCGACATGTCGACCTGGATCATGGCCTCCTCGTCGCCGAACAGGAACTCGGCGAGGGTCCGGGCGAGCTCGGTCTTGCCGACGCCGGAGGGGCCGAGGAAGATGAACGAGCCGGTCGGGCGCTTGGGATCCTTGATCCCCGCGCGGGCGCGGCGGATCGACTTGGAGACGGCGACGATCGCCTCTTCCTGGCCGATCACGCGCTTGTGCAGCTCGTCCTCCATCCGGATGAGCTTCTGGGACTCGGCCTCGGTCAGCTTGAAGACCGGGATGCCCGTCCACATCGAGACGATGTCGGCGATCTCGTCCTCGCCGATGACGGGCTTGTCGACGCCCTCCTCGTTCTGCCAGCTCTCCTCGAGCTCACGGCGCTTCTGGGTGAGCTTCCGCTCCTTGTCGCGCAGCGACGCCGCCTTCTCGAACTCCTGCGCCTCGATCGACGCTTCCTTCTCGCTGCGGACCTTCTCGATCTCCTCTTCGAGCTCGCGATGCCTCGGAGGCGCGCTCATGGTCTTGATGCGCATGCGCGACGCGGCCTCGTCGATCAGGTCGATGGCCTTGTCGGGCAGGTGGCGGTCCTGGATGTAGCGGTCGGCGAGGATCGCAGCTGCGCGGAGAGCCTCGTCGGAGATCGTGCAGCGGTGATGGGCCTCGTAGCGGTCGCGGAGGCCGCGCAGGATCTCGACCGTGTCTTCGACGGACGGCTCGTCGACGCGAATCTGCTGGAAGCGCCGCTCGAGCGCGGCGTCGCGCTCCAGGTACTTCCGGTACTCGTCGAGCGTCGTCGCGCCGATCGTCTGCAGCTCGCCGCGGGCGAGCGCAGGCTTGAGGATCGACGCTGCGTCGATCGCACCCTCGGCGGCGCCCGCGCCGACGAGGTTGTGAAGCTCGTCGATGAACAGGATGATGTCGCCGCGCTGGGTGATCTCCTTCATCACCTTCTTCAGGCGCTCCTCGAACTCGCCGCGGTACTTCGAGCCCGCCACGAGGGCGGCGAGGTCGAGCGTGTAGATCTGCTTGTTCTTGAGCAGCTCGGGCACCTGGTTCGACGAGATCCGAGCGGCGAGGCCTTCGACGACGGCCGTCTTGCCGACGCCGGGCTCGCCGATCAGCACCGGGTTGTTCTTCGTGCGGCGCGACAGGATCTGCATCACGCGCTCGATCTCGGTCTGGCGCCCGACCACCGGGTCGAGCTTTGCCTCGGCCGCGAGCTTCGTCAGGTTGCGGCCGAACTGGTCGAGCAGCTTCGAGCTCTTCGCCTTCTCGCCGGCGGCGCCTCCACCCTGCTGGCGGCGGCCGGGACCGGAGAGCATGCGGATGATCTCGTTGCGGATCTTTTCGGCGTCGGCGTCGAAGTCGAGCAGGATGCGCGCCGCGACGCCCTCGTTCTCGCGGACGAGGCCGAGCAGGATGTGCTCGGTGCCGATGTAGTTGTGGCCGAGCGAGAGCGCCTCGCGCAGCGCAAGCTCGAGCACCTTCTTCGCGCGCGGGGTGAACGGAATCTGGCCCGTCGTGACCTCGTCGCCCTGGCCGACGATGCGCGCGACCTGGGCGCGGACCTCCTCGACCGTGATGTCGAGGGACTCGAGGACGCGGGCAGCGAGACCTTCCTCTTCACGGAGCAGCCCGAGCAGGATGTGCTCCGTGCCGATGTAGTTGTGCTTGAGGGCGCGTGCTTCGTCCTGCGCCAAGACGACCACTTGGCGGGCCCGTTCGGTGAAACGCTCAAACAACCTTCGAATCTCCCTTCCGCGACGGTTCCGACGAGCAGCCGATCGGTCCGGCCACACCTCGAAGGTCGGCCCATCGTAGCCCACGGTTCGGCGCCCACGTCGGACACGGGGAACGCTTTGAAAAGTCTTTACGACTGCGTAATCGCATCTTGTGAAAGAGGTTTCGGCAGAACGGGCCAAGCGGTTTAGATCCGACGCCTCGTCAGCCGAAAGAAGTAGGTTCGGGCTCGTGGCAGACAGGGTTGCGCTCGTCACCGGCGGTGCGGGGTTCATCGGGTCCCATCTCTCCGAGTTCCTGCTCGATCAGGGCTGGGAGGTCTATGCGCTCGACGATCTCTCCACGGGCTCCGAGGCGAACGTCGCGCAGCTCGTCAAGGACCCGCGCTTCCACCTGGCCGTGGAGTCGGTGCTCTCGCCTTCCGTGGTCAGCGAGCTCGTCCATCGCTCCGACGCCGTCTTCCACCTGGCGGCCGCCGTCGGCGTCCGGCTGATCGTCGAGCGGCCGGGCCACACGCTGCTCACAAACGTCCGTGGGACGGAGAACGTCCTGGAATACGCGAGCCGCTTCGACAAGCCCGTTCTCGTCGCCTCCAGCTCGGAGGTCTACGGGGACCACGAGGCCGAGAACCTCCCTCTTCGGGAGGACGCGCGCCGCATCTACGGCCCGACGACGGCGAAGCGCTGGGCCTACGCGGACTCGAAGGCGATGGACGAGTTCCTCGCGCTCGCGAGGCACGAGGAGGACGGTTTGCGCTGTGTCATCGCCCGCCTCTTCAACACCGTCGGCCCGCGGCAGAGCGGCCAGTACGGGAACGTGATCCCTCGCTTCGTCCAGGCGGCACTCGCCGGCTCGCCCCTGGAGATCCACGGCGACGGGACGCAGACCCGCTGCTTCTGCCATGTCGCCGACACGGTGCGGGCACTCGCCGCACTGGCGGAGGAGCCGACGACGACCGGGCAGATCTACAACGTCGGCTCGACCGAGTCCGTGACGATCCTCGAGCTGGCCGAGCGGGTACTCAGGGCAACCGGCAGCTCTTCAGAGCTCCTCTTCGTCCCCTACGAGGAGGTCTACGGGCACGGAATCGAGGAGATGTTCCAGCGGATGCCCTCGATCGAGAAGATCACCGAGGCCCTCGGCTGGGCGCCGACCATCGAACTCGACGGAATCCTGGCCGAGGTTGTCGAGGATCGGAGGCTCAGTCCCGCTGGCGTAGCGCGGGAAACAGGATCACGTCCCTGATCGTTTCCCGGCCGGTCAGGACCATCGCTAGGCGGTCGATGCCGAGGCCGATTCCGCCGGTCGGCGGCATCCCGTAGGCGAGCGCCTCGACGTAGTCCGGATCGCCCGGCTCACCGCCCGCCTCCGCCGCCTGCTGCTCGAACCGCTCAGCCTGCTCGTCGGGGTCATTGATCTCGGTGAAGGCGTTTCCGAGCTCCATGCCGCCGACGAAGTACTCGAAGCGCTCGACGATCGACGGATCGTCCTCCGTCGCCCGAGCGAAGGGCGAGAGCTCGACCGGATAGTCGTGGAGGATCGTCGGCTCGATGAGACTCGGCTCCACGAACGAGCTCAGCGCATGGTCGACGAGCTGGGCCCAGCTCTTGTCCGCCGAGGTGTCGATGCCCCGTGTCTCTAGCCGCCGCCGCAATTCGTCGGCGTCACGCGTCCAGAGCCCTTCGGCTTCGAGCGCATCGAGAAGCTTGACGCGCCGCCAGGGCGGGGCGACGTCGATCTCGTGGCCGCGAAAGGTGACCTTGGTCGTGCCGAGCACCTCCTGGGCGACGGCTGCGACGAGCTGCTCGATGCGCTCCATCGTGTCCCGGTAGTCGGCGTACGCCTCGTACCACTCGACCATCGTGAACTCGGGCTGATGCTTGTAGGAGACGCTCTCGTTGCGGAAATCCCGCCCCAGCTCGTAGACGCGCTCGAGGCCGCCGACGATCAGTCGCTTGAGATAGAGCTCGGTCGCGATCCGCAGGTAGAGATCGGTGTCGAGCTCGTTCGAATGCGTGACGAACGGCTCCGCGAAGGCGCCGCCGTAGCGCGGCTGGAGAACGGGCGTCTCGACCTCGACGAAGCCCCACTCGTCGAGCTGCCGCCGGATCGCGGTCACCATCCGCGTGCGGATGTCAAAGTCGCGCCGCGTCTCCTCGTTCACCAGGAGATCGAGGTACCGCTGGCGATAACGTGCTTCCACGTCCTTGAGGCCGTGGAACGTGTCGGGCAGAGGGCGCTTGATCTTCGCGAGCAGCTCGAATTCGTCGACGGCCAGCGACGGCTCGCCGCGCCTCGTGCGCGCAGGGCGGCCCTTCACGCCGACGATGTCGCCGAGATCGACGTCCACGGGCCCGGTGCGCTCCGTCTGGATCAGGAGCTGGATGCGGCCCGAGCGGTCGACGAGATCGAGGAAGACGAGCTTCCCCATATCCCGCCGGGCCATGACCCGCCCGGCCAAGCGGCGGGTCTCGGTGCCTTCCTGGCCCGACTCGAGCGGATCAGCCTCCGCGCGGACCGAAGCAATCTCGACGCGGTCGGGAAACCGCTTCGGCAGCGAGCTCACAGTCGCGCGAGTCTAGTGCCGTCCATCCGACGCGGAGCGGGCTGTGCCCGCTCCGCCGCTACGGCTCCTCGAGAGGGAAGCGAGCGACGGATCTGGGCCGCGCGCCGCGAAGCGGCGCCCGGCTTCATATCGGTCGCCGAAAGTCGCCAGACTTTCGGCGAAAAGCGGCTATGCCGCTTTAATCTCGAGGATCTTGTATTTGAGAGATCCGCGAGGCGTCGAGACCTCGACGGTCTCGCCCTTCTTCTTGCCGATGATCGCCCTGCCCACCGGCGACTCGTTCGAGAGCTTCTGCTCTGAAGGATTCGCCTCGGCGGAGCCGACGATGTGGTACTCGACCGTCTCCTTGGCGGCGACGTCGCGCAGGCGAACGTGTGAGCCGACGCTGACGACGTCCTTGCTGATCTCCTTCTTGTCGATCACGCGCGCTGCCATGAGGCGCTCTTCGAGCTGCGAGATGCGGTGCTCGAGCATCGCCTGTTCGTTCTTGGCGTGGTCGTATTCGGCGTTCTCGGCGATGTCGCCGAACTCACGCGCGATGCGGATGCGATCGGCGACCTCGCGACGCTTCTCGGTCGACAGGTACTCGATCTCGTCCTTCAGCTTTTTGTAACCCTCGGGGGTGAGGATCACTTCCTTCACTCAGGGCCTCCTCGTGCCAAACAAAAACGCGCGGGCCTCAAGCGGCCCTCGCGGGGCGGGCATGGTACCTACGCGATCGGATGACGTCAAACGAACTGGGCTAGCATTTTGCGCTCTGTGCAGGTGAATCTCTCCTCCGCCTGGCGGATCGGCCCGGTTGAGATCCCGACCCGGGTCGTGCTCGCCCCGATGGCCGGCGTGAGTGTGCAGGCATTTCGCCGCCAGGGACGGCGTTTTGGGGCCGGCCTCGTCTGCTCCGAGATGGTCAGCTGCGCCGGGCTGGAGCACCGGAACGAACGGACCCTCGGGTACCTGCGGATCGCATCGGACGAGCATCCGCTCGCCGTCCAGATTTTCGGTTCGAACCCGGCCACGATGGCCGAGGCCGCCCGCATGGTCGAGGACGCCGGCGCAGACCTGATCGACATCAACTTCGGCTGCCCGGTCAAGAAGGTGACGAAGACGGGCGCCGGAGCCACGCTGCTTGAGGATCCCGATCGCGCCGAGGCGATCGTCCGGGCCGTCTCGCGGGCCGTGTCCGTCCCGGTCACCGTGAAGATGCGGCGCGGACTGGAAAACGGGTCGCGCGCGTGTCTTGCACTCGGGCCGCGGCTCGTCGATGCAGGAGCCGCCTCGCTGACGCTCCATCCTCGCTCTGCCCGGCAGATGTACACCGGCGAGGCCGACCATTCGCTCACGGCCGAGCTGGTCGAGCTCGTCGACGTTCCGGTCGTGGCCTCCGGGGACATCACGTCCAGAGCCAGGGCGCAGGTGGTGCTCGCGACGACCGGAGCGGAAGCGGTCATGGTCGGACGCGCCGCGCAGGGAAACCCGTGGGCGATCCGCGAGATCGTCGGCGAGTCGCGGGGCGATCCGGCGCGCGAGGAAGTGGTCGCCGAGCTCCTGCTCTTCGTCCGCGAGACGGTGCGCGAGCTCGGAGAACGGCGCGCGACGAGCTTCCTGAAGAAGTTCTACGGCTGGTACCTCGGCTCCGGACGCTTTCCGAGGGCCTTCAAGCAGGAGCTGACCCAGCTCGAGACGCTCGCCCAGGTAGAGGAGCGGCTGCTCTCAAAGGCTCCCGGCGCGGCGTTCCTCCTCGCCCGTTTGGAGCAGGAACACGCTCCAGCAGCGGAAACCGAGCTCGATCTCCCCATCTCGATCTACGGCGGAGGCTAGACCGCGTTCCAACCAGAGCCGAAGCGGGAATAACGCCGCGACCGGCCCTTATGGCTGCATTCAGGAGGTACCTGATGGCAGAAGCAACGAAAACCACTCCGGAAGACACGAGGGTGGACGAAACGGTCGAGACCGGCCGTCCCGTACCGCCCGAGCCACAAGCAACCGCCGAGCCGTCCAGCGGCATTCCGGCGGCCCGGGAGCGCTTCGGCGGCCTCGACGTCCCGGCAGGCATCGTGGGGGCGGTGACGACGCTGGCCTCGGCGGCCATTCTCAGCGTGCTGGTCGCGGCGGTGATCGGAACCATCGGCTCTCCGGACAGCCTCACCCGCAATGCGGAAGAGCTGCCGACATGGAGCCTCTTCACCGGTGTCGCCGTGCTCCTCGTCGCCGGACTGATCGGCGGCTGGGTCGCCGGGCGAATGGCGCGCTACGACGGAGCTCGAAACGGCTTTACGACCGGCATCTGGATGCTGCTCATCATCGCCTTGCTGGCAGCGCTCGGAGCCTGGATCGACGTCGAGTACAACGGCCTCTTCCATATCGAGCGGCCTGACTGGTTCGCCTGGGACGGACTCACCTGGGAGACTCTCATTGGCGCCGGCGCCGGCATCCTCGCCGTCTTCCTCGGCGGCACGATCGGCGGGATGTGGGGCGAGCGCTTCCATCGGCGCGTCGACAAGACCGTCGTCGCGACTCCCTCAGAAAAAACGGCCTAGAAGCGGCGAGGGGCGGGCGGTGTCCGCCCCTCAGCCGTTCAACACCCAGATCAGCCGCAGGCCCTCGAGCGTGAGGAACGGGTCGACGGTCTCGATCGTGCGCGAATGCGGAGCGATCAGCTCGGCCAGCCCGCCAGTGGCAACGGCACGAGCCTCAGCATCGAGCTCGCCCCTGATGCGGCCGACGATCTCGTCCACCTGGCCCGCAAAGCCGTAGACGAGGCCGGACTGCAATGCCGCTCCAGTCGTCTTGCCGATCACAGACTCCGGGGCCGTGAAATCGACCTGATAGAGCCGCGCGGCCCGCGCGAAGAGCGCGTCCATGGACACCTCGATCCCAGGCGCGAGCACCCCGCCGACGTACTCGCCGGCGGGAGAGACGACGTCGAAGTTCGTCGACGTGCCGAAGTCGACGACGATGCAGGGCGGCCCGTAGCGCTCGCGCGCGGCGAGCGCGTTCGCGATTCGATCGGGGCCGACCTCGCGCGGGTCGTCGTAGCGAATGGGAATGCCGGTCTTGACCCCGGGGCCGGCGACCAGGATCGGCGCGCCCACCCACCGGGCCGCGAAGTCCTCGTAGGAGCGGACGAGCGACGGCACGGTGGACGACAGGCAGATGCCGTCGACGGCCTCGAGGTCGACGAGCCCCGTGAGGAGCACGCCGAGCTCGTCACCCGTGCGATCCGGCTCCGTCGCGGCGCGCCGAGTCTCCCCGAGCTGGGCGTCCTCGAACAGCCCGTAGACGGTTTGGGTATTGCCTACATCAACCGCTAAGAGCAACGCGCCGAAGCTGGGCTAAACGGCTGCACCGGCAAAGCCGGCACAACCTCTCATGGTCGGCGCCGCCAAGTCGGCGCCTTATTCGTCGTCGCGGAGCGGCTCGCCGATCCTGTCGGCCAGACCCTCGGCGGTCAGCTTCGGCTCCTCGCCCTCGCCGCGCAGCTCCTCGACCGTCACGTCGCTGGACGTGTAGACCTCGGCGCGCGGGATCATCCTGGTCGGTCGGTTCTTGTCCCAAACCCACACGTCTTCCATGCGCAGATGGAAGAAGGGGTAGCTGGGCTGCGGGACGTACCGGAGATCCAGCGTGTTGCAGAGGTACGTGGCGTCCTGCGTGAGCACGCAGTAACGGAACAGCCCGAAAACGGCCGTGTACTCCTTCTTCAGCTGGAGCTCGAGCTCAGCCTCGAACTCGTCGAGCTCATCGAGGTGGGACATCGCGATTAGTTTAGCCCTGAGAGCAGAGCTCGGACCGAGCCGTGCCCGGGCACCTGGAGCTCGCCGTCGAGCTCGGCGAGAGGCTCCAAGACAAAGCGCCGCTCGGCGAGCCGCGGATGGGGGATCCGCAGGCCGGGTTCGTCGACGGATTCTTGGCCGTAGAGCAGGAGGTCGAGGTCGATCGTCCGGGGCCCGAACCGTGGTCCCGCGCGCGTGCGGCCCAGCTCACGCTCGACGGCGAACATTCGTTCGTGCAGCTCACGTGGTGACAGGTCCGTGCGCAGCGCTGCCGCGCCGTTCAGGAACCGCGGCTGGGCCTCGTAGCCGACGGGGTCGGTCTCCCTCAACGAGGACACGGCCGAGACCTCGATCTCCCCGTTGGCCTGCAGCAGCTCGAGCGCGCGGCGGATCGTCGCGTCGCGGTCGCCGAGGTTGGAGCCCAGACCAATGTATGCGAGCGGCATCGTGGGTAGGGTTGCGCAAATGCGCCGGTTCGGGGTCGTCTTGGCCTTGCTCTTGATGGCCGCGCCGAGACCGGCGGGGGCGGCGCCCGCTGCCACGATTCCAACCGGCCGCGAGCTCGCTGGGCTCTCCCAGTTCCGGTTTACGCTTCTCGGCCTGGAGGCCGACCCGGCCGCGGAACGCCTTCTCGCCGCCCGCGGCGGGACGATCGTCGCGCCCGAGCTCCACATCTGGCGGCTGCCGAGCACCACTGCGCAGACGCTGATTCCCCAGCTGCGCCGAGCCGGCGCCCTTCGGTATGCGGAGCCCGACCGGCCGGTCTTTCGCCAGGGTCACCTCGACGGGGGCGACCCGCTCGCCGTGCCGGCGATCGGCTGGCACCACTACCACGTCGGCGCGAACCGGGTCGAGCCGCCGGGGCCCGGAGTGCCGATAACGGTCATCGACTCCGGACTCGACATCGCCCATATGGAGTTCAGCGGACGGCCGAACACGATCCTGCTCAACCAGCAGCACACCGACATGAGCGCGGACGAGTACCACGGCACGATCGTCGCGTCGACCGCCGCCGCTCCCACGGACGCGAAGGGCGCCGTTGGCATTTATCCGCAGGCGGTGCTCCGGGCGTACGACCTGGACTACCTGACCGAAGCGACCATTGTCGCGGGCATCAGCCGCGCGGTTGCCGCCGGACGGAGCATCATCAACCTCAGCCTGGGCGGGGACGAGCCGTCACGCTCGATCTACGAAGCCGCGATCAACGCCTTCGGGCGCGGCTCGCTGATCGTCGCGGCAGCCGGGAACGACCGGCTGCTCGACGACCCGCCGATCTATCCCGCGGACTTCCCGCATGTCCTCACGGTCGGCTCGACGAACCAGATCGACCAGCCGTCGGACTTCTCCAGCACGAGCCCGTCCGTCGACCTCGCCGCGCCCGGCGAGCTGATCCCGTGGCAGCACCCCGCAGATCCGGCGGTCTACGGGCTGGCGAACGGCACGAGCTTCGCCGCCCCGATGGTCACCGCGGCCACCGCCTGGGTCTGGACGGTTCGCAACACGCTGGACAAGACGCAGATCTACGACCTGATGCGCCTGTCCGCGCGAGACATCGGCCCGAAGGGGCCTGACAACCGGACCGGCCACGGCCTCCTCGACATCCCGGCGGCGCTGACGAAAGCCGCGCCGGCTCCCGACCCGCTGGAGCCGAACGACGACATCGACCACGTCAAGGCCCACGGGATCTTCCAGACGGCCGCCAGACCTCTCATGGCGCCGGGCCGCAGCCATGCGGCCTTCCAGGCGCGTGTGCACGCGAGCGAGGATCCCCACGACGTTTACCGAGTCTGGGTGCCGGCACGAAGCAGGATGGCCGTGACGATCAGGCCCAGGGCTGACGTGAATGCCGCGCTCTGGGCTCCCGGGACGACCAACGTGACCGAAAAAGGCGCGTTGCGGCGCCAGCACCTCATCACGTCGGGGACACGAAGAGGGACTCGACCCGAGCTGCTTCGCGTCGAGAACAAGTCGGGCCGTGGGTACTTCACGTATCTCGACGTCTTCCCGGCGCGCCACGTCCGTTCGGCCGCCTACGCGCTGGGGCTTACGTCCCGCGCTCTGCCGTCGCGGCCGAGTATTCGACGCTGAGGCCGGCCGGGCTGATGCCCGGCTTGCGCACGCGCACCCGAATGGACTCGACAGAAAAGCGGGCTGCCAGCTCGTCCGCCACCGCAGAGGCAAGCGCTTCGATCAGCCGGTACTCGCGCGAGCCCGAGACCTCTCGCACACAGGCGGCGACGGCTCGGTAATCGACCGTGTCCTCGAGCCGATCCGAGGCCGGAGGCCGGACGCCCAGGGCGACGTCGTAGAGAAACGTTTGCCCCTGCTCCCGCTCGTCGTCGTCAACTCCGTGCCGACCAAACACCTCGAGGCCGACGAGCTCGACCGTGAGAGTCATCCAACCACCGCCTTCGCCGCGGTCAGCGCTTCCACGTGCTCGCGCACATCGTGGACGCGCAGGATCGTCGCGCCGCGCTCATAAGCGGCGACGGCGGCCGCGATGCTCGCCGAGAGCGGGCCGGTCGTCGCGTCGGGGTCTCCGAGGATCCTCCCGAGCGACCGCTTGCGCGAGAAGCCGACGACGAGAGGCCGTCCGAGCGCCGTCAGCTCGTCGAGGCGGCGGACGAGCTCGAAGTTGTGCTGGACGGTCTTTCCGAAGCCGATGCCGGGATCCAGGCAGATCCGCTCCTCGGGGATCCCTGCCGCAACCGCGAAGCGGAGCCGTTCTTCGAGGAACGCCGAGACCTCCGAGACGACATCGTCGTAAGTCGGGCTCGCCTGCATCGTCCTGGGCTCGCCCTGCATGTGCATCAGGCAGAGGTAGGCGCCCGACTCGGCGACGGTTTCCGCCATCTGCGGATCGCCGCGCAGTGCCGTGACATCGTTCACGAGCTCCGCGCCGATCTGGACGGCGCGGCGGGCAACCTCGGGCTTCGCCGTGTCGATCGAGACCGGAAGCTCGCCCGCGACCGCTTCGAGAACCGGCAACACGCGCTCGAGCTCCTCGTCGAGGGAGACCGGCGCGGCGCCCGGACGCGTCGACTCCCCGCCCACGTCGACGATCGCGGCCCCGTCCGCCGCCATCCTGCGGGCCGTAGCGATCGCGTCGTCGGCGCGGAAGTTGACACCGGCGTCCGAGAAGGAGTCCGGGGTCACATTGACCACGCCCATGACGGACGGCCGCGGAAACCGCTCCTCGATCGCTCTCACGCGGAGAGCGTAGACCGAAGCTCGCGCTGCTTAGGGCTTGGCGGGATCCGGAGGCGGCTGCATCATCGCCCCGGGGACCGGGAACGGCTTCGGCTTCGGGGCCGGCCCCCGCTCCTTCGGCTTCTCAGACTCCGGCGGAGCGGGTGACTCGTCCGCGAAGACCTCGTCCTCGGCGGCGCCCTCGAGCAGGCGCTGGAACTGATCCTTGTCGATCGTCTCGCGCTCGATCAGGATCGCCGAGAGCCGGTGCAGCTCTTCCAGATGCTGCTTGAGCACGTCGTGCGCCCGATCGTGCGCCTCCTCGATCACGCGGCGGATCTCCTCGTCGATCTCGCGCGCGACTTCCTCGGAGTAGTCCGGCTCGGCGCTCATCTCGCGGCCGAGGAACGGCATGTCGTGGTTCCGGCCGAGGACGCGCGGGCCGAGCTTTTCGCTCATCCCGAAGCGCATGATCATCTGCTTCGCGGTCGACGTGACCTTCTCGAGATCGTTGGCCGCACCGGTCGTGACCTCGTTGAAGACGAGCTCTTCGGCGGCGCGTCCTCCGAGCGTCGCCGCCAGCTGGTCCATCAGCGTCGACTTGCGCGTGAGGTAGCGGTCTTCGCGCGGGAGCGAGATCGTGTAGCCGAGCGCCTGCCCGCGGCTGATGACGGAAATCTTATGGACGTCGGTGTCCTGGTCGAGGTAGTGGCCGACCAGGGCATGGCCCATCTCGTGGTACGCCGTGACCTTCCGCTCCTCCTCGGAGAGCAGCCTCGTCTTTTTCTCGGGGCCGGCGATCACCCGCATGATCCCTTCCTCGAGCGCCTCCTGGTCGATCGTCTTCTTGCCGCGGCGTGCGGACAGAAGCGCGGCCTCGTTGACGAGGTTCGACAGGTCGGCGCCCGTGAAGCCGGGGGTCCCGGCCGCGAGCGTGTCGAGCTCGACCTCCGGCGCGATCGGCTTGCCCTTGGCGTGCACCTCGAGAATCTTCTTGCGCCCGTTCCGGTCCGGGCGATCGACCACGATCTGCCGGTCGAAGCGACCGGGGCGGAGAAGCGCCGGATCGAGGATGTCGGGCCGGTTCGTGGCCGCGATCAGGATGATGTTGTCCTTCAGCTCGAACCCGTCCATCTCGACGAGGAGTTGGTTCAGGGTCTGCTCGCGCTCGTCGTGACCGCCGCCGAGCCCGGCGCCTCGGTGTCGACCGACGGCGTCGATCTCGTCCATGAAGACGATGCACGGCGAGGCCTGCTTGGCCTGCTCGAAGAGGTCGCGGACGCGACTGGCGCCGACGCCGACGAACATCTCGACGAAGTCGGAGCCTGAGATCGAGAAGAACGGAACGCCCGCCTCACCGGCGACTGCGCGCGCGAGCAGCGTCTTCCCGGTGCCGGGCGGCCCGTAGAGCAGGACGCCCTTGGGGATCCGAGCTCCGAGCGCCTGGAACTTCTTCGGGTTCTCGAGGAACTCCTTGATCTCGTGGAGCTCCTCGACCGCCTCGTCTACTCCGGCCACGTCCTTGAAGCCGATCTTGGGCGAGTCCGGCGTCATCCGCTTCGCGCGGCTCTTCCCGAAGCTCATCACCTTCGACCCGCCGCCCTGCACCTGGTTCATCAGGAAGATCCAGAATCCGAACAGGAGCACGAACGGCAGCAGCGAGGTCAGCAGCGACCACCACGGAGACCCGCCCGTGCCCTTCGAGTCGAACTCGACGCCCTTCTGCGTCATGAGCTTCTCGAAGCCGTTCAGCGACTCCGGGCTCGGATAGGCGACCTTCGTCTTCTCGCCCTTGTCGCTCCCGTTCGCCGGCTCGTACTGGACCGTCATCTCCTGGTTGTTCGGGTTGATGACGATCTCCTGGATCTTGGGCTCGCCGGTCTTGACCTGGGACTGAAGCTGCGAGTAGGTGACCTTCTCGCGCTTCTCCTGGTGCATCAGCGTCTGGCTCGCCAGGTAGACGAGCAGGACGATCACAATCAGGGGAAAGAGCGCAGAGCGGAAGAAACGGTTCATTCTCGGTCTAGCGAGCAGGGTAGCAGTGGGCCTATTCGCCGAACGTCCCCCAAAATGGAGGATTCAGGCGTCCGCAGCAGCATCATCCGAGAGAACGCCGACGTAACGCAGATTCCGGTAGCGCTCCGCAAAGTCGAGCCCGTAGCCGACGACGAAGCGGTTGGGAATCTCGAAGCCGATGTAGCGGACGGGAACCTGGATCTCGCGCCGCTCGGGCTTCGTCAGCAGCGCGCAGACCTCGAGGGTCGCGGGATTCCGGGCCCGCAGGTTGCGCATCAGGTAGGAGAGCGTTAGACCCGAGTCGATGATGTCCTCCACCACGAGGACGTTGCGGCCCTCGATGTTCGCGTCGAGGTCCTTGAGGATCCGCACGACCCCAGACGAGTCGGTCGAGGCGCCGTAGCTCGAGATCGCCATGAAGTCGACCTCGCAGTGCACCTCGATCGCGCGCATCAGGTCGGCCATGAAGAAGACGGCGCCCTTGAGGACGCCGATCAGCATCAGGTCGCGGCCTGCATAGTCGGCGGAGACTTCCGCGCCGAGCTCGGTCACGCGCTCCCGCAGCGTCTCCTCGTCGATCAGAACCTCCGCGACGCCGACCTCGATCTCAGTCTGCGACACGCTCTGACCTCACCCCGGGGAACTCGACGATTCCTGGGACGGCGACGACCTCGTCCCCGCGCACCACGAGCGGCCACGCCTCGCGCTGCGACCGGGGGACCTTCGCGTCCACGAACACATCCTGAAGCTTCTTGCGCCGGCCTGCGAGGCGATCCCCCGCGCGCCAACCACGTACCTGCAGGCCGGGCTCGCTCGACGTGATCCGCCACGGGCCCCACCGAACCTCTCCCGTCAGCTGAACGGGCCCCCGCTCGAGCCAGACGCGTTCGTATTCCCGCACCGCTTGGAGGCCACCGCCAAGGTCCACGCGCGCGGAGCCCTCCGTGCTCGCGAGCAGCGAATCCAGCCGGCTCGGACGTCCTTCGGCCAGCGCCAGGAGGTTCTGCTCCGCGCGATCGTCGAGTTGCCGCAGCAACGGAAGGATCCGCTCGCGCACGAGTCCGCGCTTCGTGCCGGCGTTGGACGAATCGAGCCGGAACGGGAGGCCGGCGGCATGGCAATAGGCCTCCGTCTCCTCTCGCCAGACGGTCAGCAGCGGCCGCACGATGCCGTCCTCGCGCTTCACCTTGATTCCGCCTGGGCGCCCGCTGGAAACGAGGCGGTAGAGCACGGTCTCGACCTGGTCGGAGGCGGTATGGCCAGTCGCCCGCAGGCGGTCGGTTGCGAAGGCGTAGCGGAGCTCGCGCAGCTCGGCCTCCGTCGAGCCGGGCGCGCGCACGACCTCTGCGCCGAAGACGTCTTGGCAAAAGCGTGCATCGTCCTCCGATTCGTCTCCGCGAAGCCCATGGTTCACGTGCAACGCAGAGACGTCGTAGCCGAGCTCCTCGAGCGCGTGCCACAGGCACGTCGAATCGGCGCCGCCCGAAACGAGGCAGAGGACCGCCCCGCCGGGGGGAATCAGGTCGTGCCGACGGATGTGCTCTTCGATGCGCGCGCGGAGCGCGGCAGGATCCATCGTCCTATTGTGGCCTGCGCCGCTCGAGCTCGGACGCCGCGAAGAGGACTGCCCAGCGCAGGACCCAGAGGACGGCGGCGACGATGAGCAGCCGCCGGATCATCGGTAGACGGGGTTTTTCGTCCACTTGCTTAGCCGCTTGATCGCCAGCTCGAGCCCTTCGCGGTGGAGGACGTGTGGCTCCGCGTAGGTGATGATCGGCATCTTCGCCCGCGGGCCACGTCCGTCGGCCGAGGCGAGCGCGAAGGCGATCGGAAGCGAATGGCAGATGACGAGGATGAGCTCCTCCGACCGCGCGAGCACGATCTCGAAGCCGCGGAGATATCGCTTTGCGATCGCGAGCCTGGTCTCGCCCCCTCCCGGCGGAGCATCCTCCGGCCCGTGGCTTGCCGCCCAAACGCGATAGTCGCGGAGCGATCCGGCCCTCGAACGCTCCGTAGTAGGGGTCGTTCAGCTCCGGGACGACCAGCCGGGGGACATCGCGGTCTTCGAGGACGATGTCCGCCGTCTCGAGGGTCCGCGGGAACTCGGTGACCACGCAGAGGTCCAGCGGCTCGCCGACGAGCCGCTCGCCCAGCTGCTCGGCCTGCTGGCGCCCCAGCTCGGTCAGCGAACACGCCACCCGCGGGTCGCCGTTCACGAGCTGCCTTGACGCTGAACTCGCTCTCGCCGTGACGGACGAAGAGGGCGCGCTCCATCAGTGGCTCAGCCGGTGACATTGCCGTGCATCAGCCGGTAGAGGCGCGGAGGATGTTGCCGGCTGAGCCACTAAAACAAGATGCTCCGGTAGAGCCCGGTTCGCTGCATCCCGACCACCTCGTAGAGCCGGATTGCAGCGGGATTGTCGGCCCGGACGAACAAGCAGACCCGGGGGACTTTGCCGAGGAGCAGCCCGATCAGATCGTTGAGCCCCCGGCGGCCGTAGCCACGGTTTCGGACTTCCGGGTCGACCCACACCTGCTGGAGCTGAACCGCCTGTGGCGTCCACGCGGACGCCTCGGCCTTGAAGAGAATCGTGCCGTTCTCGATCCAGACCCAGGAGCGGCCCTCGTCGATCTGCTGTCGCGTTCGGCGACGGAAGCCCACAGGGTCTGTCTCCAGCGGGTCGACTCCGATCTCACCCACATGCGTCGCTGCACAAGCGGGAAGCAACAGCTCGAGGTCCTTTGGAGTCGCCGCGCGAAGCGCCGAGCCGCCCGGCTCCGGCGCACGATCGATCGCGAAGACCGGCTGTCCATGCCGGTCCTCGCGCGGAGCATCCATAGACGACTGTGCCGCGTCCCAGAGGTCGGTCACGGCCTGCTCGTCGCCGATGATCATCCGCGCTCTGGACGCCGCCGCGACCTCGGCAAAGGTCCCGCAGCCCTCGCCGGACGGCACGACGTTGGCGCCGACATGGCAGAGCGCCGTGACTCGGTCGCCGTCCACCGCCGCCAGGAGCCGGCCGAAGCCCCGGCGGGCGGCCTCGTCGAGGAAGACGCGTTCGACGGGCTCGGCCGAGCAGAACTCGAGCACCTGCTCGAGCGTGGGTTCTTCGAGATGCGTGGTCAGTCTCCGCAGGGTAGACGCGCGTTCATCTCGAGGCTCTAGGCTCCGCACATGCCGATCCACGTTCGCGCCGAGCCGGGCGATTACGCCGAGGCCTGCCTGCTTCCGGGCGACCCGCTTCGGGCCAAGTACATCGCCGAGACGTTCTTCGACGACCCCGTCCAGCGGAACTCCGAGCGCGGGATGCTCGGCTACTCCGGGAGCTTCGAAGGAAAGCCCGTCTCCGTGCAGGCGACCGGCATGGGCTGCCCGTCGGCGGCGATCGTCGTCGAGGAGCTCGTGCAGCTCGGCGTCAAGCGCTTCCTGCGCGTCGGGACCTGCGGGGGTCTCCAGCCGGACCTGAGCCTCGGAGAGCTGATCGTCGCCGTCTCGGCGGTGGCGGCCGACCGCACCGTGGACAAGCTCGTCGGCTTCGAGCCCCATGTCCCGACAGCCGATTTCGGCCTTGTCCACGGCGCCGTCCACGCGGCCAAGGAGCTGGGGAAGCCGGTGCGCGTGGGCCCGATCGTCTCGAGCGACCTCTTCTACAACCCGGACGACGGCCAGTACGAGCGCTGGTCGTCCCGCGGCATCCTCGCCGTCGAGATGGAGGCCGCCGTGATCTTCACCCTGGGGGCGCTGCGCAAGGTGCAGACAGGCTGTCTCCTGACGGTCAGCGATGTCGTCGTCGAGGGCGAGTTCAAGCGGATCTCGGATGAGGACATGCGCGCGGCGGTCGACCAGATGACGGAGCTCGCCCTCCGGACGATCACGGCTTGAATTCAATCGTCTTCCTCGTCAACCCTGCGTCCGCGAACGGGAAGACGGGGAAGCGCTGGTCCGAGATCGCGCGCGCGGCGCACGCCGCGGGTCTCCGGGGCGAGGCGATCTTCTCTGAGCGTCCGGGCCAGCTCGGGGACCTCGCGCGCGAGGCGACGGACGAAGGCGCAACACTGCTCGTCGTCGTCGGCGGGGACGGGACCGTGCACGAGGTCGTGAACGGCATCGCGGGCCGCGAGGGCGTCGAGCTCGCGGTCATCCCGCGCGGAACGGGCTGGGACTTCGCCCGCGGGCACAAGATTCCCAAGCGACTGAGCGACGCGCTGCAGATCGCCAAGGAGGGTCAGGCGCGGCCGTTCGACCTCGGCCGGGCGACGTACCTGGCCGACGGCTCAGAGCAGTCGGCCTGGTTCGCGAACATGGCGAGCGTCGGGATGAGCGGGGCCGTGGCCGCCAAGGCGAACGCGACGACCAAGGCCCTGGGCGCGAAGACCTCCTACCTGTACGCGCTCGGAACGGTGTTCGCGCGCTGGAAGAACGTCCAGCTCCGCGTCCGCGTGGACGATGAGGAGCGCAGCGGCCTGATGGAAGACACGATCGTCGCGGTCGGCCGCTACCTCGCCGGCGGAATGATGATCACGCCGGACGCGGAGCCCGACGACGAGCTGTTCGACGTCCTGCTGATCGGCGACGTGACGAAAACGGAGCTCGTCCGTGTCATGCCGAAGATCTACCGCGGGACGCACCTTCCGCATCCGAAGGGCGAGGTCCTTCGCGGCCGCACGGTCTCGATCGAAGCCGACGATCCTCTTCCCGCGCAGCTGGACGGCGAGCAGCCGGGAACCACGCCCGTCCGCTTCGAGATCGCCCCCGCGGCGATCCGCCTCCGGGTGCCCTAGCTCTCCGGCGAGCGGCGGGGCGGCCGAGGGCTAGACGTCCCGGTCGACTTGCGCGCAGTCGCGCTTCGGCTGCGGGCGGTCGTCGTGCGCTTCGGCTTGGCCAGGTCGTCGACCCGCTTCTCGAGCGCGGCGAGTCGCTTCTCGAGCGCGTCGATCCCACGAACCTTCCGCTGCATGTCCTCCACTCGCTCCCGCATGCCGCCGACGCTGTCCATGAGCTTCGTGGTCGCCTGCGAGGAAGCGACGCGGGAGAGCGCTTCTTCCCCGGCGTCGCTGAGCCTCGTGAGAATGTCCTTCTGCTTCTGAGGGTCCGCCATTGCGCGAACCTTACCCCGCCCGATCGGGTCTCAACCAGGTGACGTTTCCCTCGCCGGCGCGCGGGCCTCACCGTCCGGGTCGGCGGCGAAGCTTGTATGGATGGGGTAAAGCCGAGGAGGAACGCCCAACAAACCGAGATTGAGGGCCGTCCGAATAGGTGAGGAAGGTACAAAGGCTCCCACGGAAGCGAAAGAGAAGATGCACCTACGACTTCGAACACGAGCTCACCGGCATCACGAGGTCACAGCACACGTGATCCGACAGCGGTCGGGCGTGCCGTACGAGGTGGAGCAGCGCGTTTGCAGCGAGTGCCGCACGGTTCTCGCCGAGCGCCAGCTCCGCCGCGCAGCGGCCTAGACGGCCGCACCGGCAAAGCCGGCACGGCCTCTTCTGGTCGGCGCCGCCGAGTCGGCGCCTTAGTCAGCGGCGAGCATTCCCACAAGCGCGGCGAGCGTCTCGCCCGCGCTCCCTTCGATCTTGACGGCGGCTCGATCGTCGAACGACGTCGGGCCCTTGTTCACAATCGCAACGACGCCGGCGGCGGCGCGGGTTTCCTCAGGTAGCTGCGAAACCGGCCAGACCTCGAGCGTCGAGCCGACGACGAGCAAGAGACGAGCCGAGCGCGCGAGCTCGTAGGCTCGGTCGATCGCATCCTCCGGCAGCAGCTCGCCGAAGAAGACGACGTCGGGCTTGACCACGGCGCCGCACTCGCCACAGCGAGGCGCCGCATCACGCTCCAGCAGCCGGAGAACCTCCTCGAGCCCGTAGCGCGCGCCGCAGCCCGGGCAGGTCGAGGTTCGAATCGAGCCGTGCACCTCCACGACGTCCCGGCTCCCGGCACGCTCGTGAAGCAGGTCGATGTTCTGGGTCACGACGGCCTTCACCCGGCCGGTTTGCTCCAGCTGGGCCAACGCGGTGTGGCCCGCGTTCGGCTCAGCCTCGGTCAGGGCGCGAAAGCGCAGCGCATAGAAGCTCCAGACCTTGCCCGGATCGGCCTGGAAGGCCTCGATCGTCGCGTACTCCTGCGGGTCGTACTTCGCCCAGATTCCGCTCGGGGAGCGGAAGTCGGGAATCCCGCTCTCGGTCGAGATCCCCGCACCGGTCAGGACGACGGCCGGCCCGCGCTCGCGAATGAGGTCTGCGAGGCGGTCAACCGTCACAGCTCTAGAGTCTCCGCATCGACGGCTTCAACTTCCAGACCGAGATCAGGGTCCGCTTCGCCGAGACCGACGCACAGGGCATCGCGAACAACTCCGAATATCTCGTCTGGTTCGAGGTCGCCCGAGTCGACTACCTCGATCGCTTCCGAGGCGGCTATTCGTCGCTCAGAGAGGACGGCGTCGAGGCGATGACGATCGAGACCCACGTTCGGTACCTGAGCCCGGCCTACTTCGACGACCGCTTGCTTGTCCACGCCCGCTGTATCGACGTTCGCGGCGCCCGCTTCCGCTACGAGTACGTGATCGAGCGGAACGGCGAGACGATCGCGGACGGCTGGACAGGTCATGCCTGTGTCGACGCCGTCACGTTCCGTCCCACGCGGGTCCCGGTGTGGCTTGCCGAAGCGATTGCCGAGGCCGAAGTGCCTCCGGCTTCCTAGACGGATCAGGCGGGCGGCTCGTCGGGCGGCGGAGGAGGAGGCGGCTTCTTCGCCTTCGGCTTCTCGGGCGGAGGCGGTGGAGGCGGTGCCTTGGGGCGCGGCTTCGTCCCGTAGCGGACGACCTCCGGCTCGGAGCGGTACCACGAGGACCAGGTCGTCTGCGAAAGGAGCTTGCCGCCCCTCGAGTAGACCCGGCGGGCGACGCTCGTGCTGCGCGAGGGCTCGCCTGACTCGTCGATGACCTCGGTGCCGACCAACATGGACGGATCCGGTACGCGCTTCACACCGGGCGGCCCCGTCACCTTCAGCTCACCGGTGTCGCTTTCCACACGCCTGCCCTGCGGCGTTCCGTACAGCTTGACAGTGAGCGCGTAGGCCCCGACGAACGTACGGACGAGCAGCCAGTTGCCGGTGTCGTTGCGGAACTTCAAGTCGATGTCGGGGTAGTTCACGGTCGCATCGCGTCCCTGCGGGTAGTGCGAGATGTAGAGCGCGTGGTTCGTCCGCGACTCGATCGGCAAGCCGGCCTCGAACGCGGCGTTGAACACGGTCGTCGAGACCTGACAAACGCCGCCTCCGAGCCCGTTCTCGAGCTCGCCGTTGATGATCACCGGCGCCTCGAGGAACCCCTTGTCCTCGGTGCGCTCGCCCGTCGTGTCGTTGAACGAGAAGACCTTGCCGGGGGCGATCAGCGCCTTGTCGATGAGGCGGGCGACGAGCTGCACGTTGTGAATCCGGTTCGGATCGCCGCCGTAGTAGGTCGTGTACCCCGCCACGCGCCCGGTGACGCCCATCGCCCGCGCCTCGCGCGTCGACCGCTCCGGCTGGGCCTGCTCGACCAGCAGCCGTGCGACGCGGTCATCCGGCGTGAGCGCGGCAGCCAAGATCGCCCGCTTGGCCGCGTCCACGTCGAGCTTCAAGCCCGGCAGTGCCGGGCGAACCTGGACGCGATCACTGGGAAGCACGACGAAGGCCGCGTCCGCCGCTTTCCGGTCGACCTGCGTCCGGAAGCGCCTGAAGAACGCATCTCCGCCGGGCCCGCCGATGGTGAGCGACGTCGCGCCGTTGCTGGGCAGATCGAGGATCCGGGCGATCTTCCACCGCGGCAGCCTCCAGTGCGTCTGGCCGACGGCGAGACGGATCGGCGCCGAGACGGCTGTTCGCACGTCGTCGAGCGAATCCGTCAGCTCCGACGCCCTCACGTCCGGCTGGCTGATCCGGACCGGCAGGGCGTTGTCGACCCGGTCGAGCGAGACGAGCGAGCGCACGATGACGCGAGCGGCCGCGTCACGGTCGAGCGTGCGCCCGGTCGCACCCGGGACGATCTCCGGCTGCAGGCCGCGCAGCTTCACTGCCGCAGCCCGTTCTTTGCGGTTGATGCGAGCCCCGATGACGTCGAGCTCGTGTGCGAGCAGGCCCTCGGGGACGCGTGCCCTCGGCGTGATCTCGGTGCCGAAGAAGCGGGTGCCGAGGCGGCGCAGCCCGCGAACCGGGGCGAAGCCGTCACCCTGCCTGCGAGCCGCCTCAACGGCAGCCCGCCAGTCCGCTTCGAGAACCATGTCGCTCGGCCGTATCTGCCAGCGCCGGGGCCCTGCGGTGAACACCACGGGAACCGTCTTCATCTGCTCGTACCGCTGCTCGAGCAGGGCGATCGCCTCCTTGCTCGAGAGGCCGCCGACCGAGATGCCCGAGATCGTCGCGCCCTCCGGCAGGGTCTTCGGCGAGCCCGCGAAGGCCAGGCCGAGCGCGAGCGTTCCGATCGCGAGCGTGACGAGGCCGAGAAGCGACCACTGCCACGCGAGCCGCCTTCGCGCAGCCCGGCGTCGGCGGAGAGACACCGCCCGAGAATCGGCCTCCGCGTACAAGCGCTTCAGTCTACCGAGGCGCCTGGCCGACGAAACGTCTGGATTTGCTCAGAACGTAAAGAGCTCGATCCCGCCGGAGACGTTCAAGCCGACACCCGTGATGTAGGCGGCCAGATCGGATGAGAGGAAGGCCACGGCGTTGGCGATCTCCTTCGGATCTCCGGCCCTGCGCATCGCCGTCCGCTTGATCATCCGCTCGTTCATCTGCGGGTTTCCGAAATGGAACGCCTCGGTCCCGATGATGCCGGGGACGATCGCGTTCACCGTGATCCCATGGCGCGCGCCCTCGAGCGCAAGTGACTTGGTGAGCCCGAGGAGCCCAGCCTTCGTCGTTGCGTAGCTCGCCTGACCGAACCCCCCGAGCGTGCCCGCGACGGAGGCCATGTTCACGATCCGGCCCCACCCCCGTTGCTTCATGTGCGGCCAGACCGCTCGGCAGCAGTTGAACGCGCCGGTCAGGTTGACGCGCAGGTCGCGCTCCCAGAGCTCGGGCGCCTGGTTCTCGAGCTGTCCGACGTGGTCGAGCGTCCCGGCGTTGTTGACGAGGATGTCCACGGAGCCCAGCTCCTCGACGGTACGGCTGACGACGGCGTCGACCTGCGCCGGATCCGTGACGTCGCACTTGAGCGCGAGCGCTCGGCGATCCATCGCCTCGATCTCATGCGCGGTCTCCTCGGTGTGGATGAGACCCTGGGCGCGCGCGGCCTGGGCCAGCGGGCCGTAGCTCTCGGCGTCCCGCGACTCGTCCGACTCGATCTGGATGTCGGCGATGACCACATCCGCGCCCGCTTGCGCGAGGGTCAGCGCATCGGCGCGGCCGAGGCCGCGCGATCCACCGGTGACCAGGGCAACGCGCCCACTCAGGTCGATCTCAAGCGCCATGTAACAACTTGTTACTTGTCATCGAACGTCCCCCGCTCAGCGGCTCCTCGGACGTCTCAATACCCCTAGTGACAACTTGTAACTTGGCTCAGTCGCGCGGGACCTCGGCACCACTTGCGGTGCCGAGCTTCAGGACGGCGGACTTTGCCCGCCGTCCGTCTGAAACGACCGGTCGACAACGATCAGGATTCATCACGCGGTAGGAAGATCTCGCGGGCGATGACGAGGCGCTGGATCTGCGAGGTGCCCTCGTAGATCTGGAAGAGCTTGGCGTCGCGCATGAGCTTCTCCACCGGGTACTCCTTGATGTAGCCGTAGCCGCCGAAGATCTGGACGGCGTCGGTCGTCACCTTCATCGCCGTGTCGGCGGCGAAGCGCTTGGCGTACGAGGATTGCAGGGTGGCTCGCTCGCCCTGGTCGAAGAGCCACGCCGCCTGCCAGACCAGCAGCCGCGCGGCCTCGATCTCCGTCGCCATGTCGGCGACCAGGAAGTTGACTCCCTGGTTCATTGCGATCGGCTGGCCGAACTGGACACGGGTCTTCGCGTACTCGACGGCGTAGTCGAACGCCGCTTGCGCGACGCCCACGGCGCCGGCTGCGGTGCCCGGCCGCGTGAAGTCGAGCGTCTTCATCGCGATCTTGAAGCCCTCGCCCTCCTCGCCGAGCCGGTTCTCGGCCGGCACTCGAACGTCCTGAAACGCAAGCGCGGAGGTGTCCGTCGCGCGCTGGCCCATCTTGTCCAGGTGCTTCTCGACCGTGACCCCATCGAGCGCGGTCGGGACGACGAAGGCCGAGAGGCCCCTGTGTCCTTTGCTCTTGTCCGTCGAGGCGAAGACGACCAGCCAGTCCGCGTGGCCGGCGTTCGTGATGAACATCTTCGAGCCGTTGATGACGTACTCGTCGCCGTCACGAACGGCGGTCGTCTGGATCCCCGAGACATCCGAGCCCGCATTCGGCTCGCTGAGGCCGAACGAGCAGAGGATCGGCGTCTCGACGAGCGGCGGCAGCCACTGCTGCTTCTGTTCCTCCGAACCGGCGATCATCACCGGCGCCGAGCCGAGCGTATTGGCGACGATCGAGACCGCTATCCCGGCGCAGCCCCACGAGAGCTCCTCGCCGATCAGCATCCCGTCGAAGCCGGGCAGGCCCAGGCCGCCGTACTCCTCGGGAATGTGCGGGTTCATCAGCCCGACCTCGTGCGCCTTGGCCAGGATGTCGGCCGGGTGGGTCGAGTTCTCGTCGTACTCGGCGGCCTTCGGACGAATCTCCTTCTCCGCGAACTCGCGCGCGAGCCGCCTCAGCTCCCGCTGCTCGTCGCTGAGCGCAAAGGACACACCGGTCGCCGCTCTCTCTTCGAT
The DNA here is from genome assembly GCA_963842235.1 of uncultured Actinomycetes bacterium. GTDB lineage: Bacteria > Actinomycetota > Thermoleophilia > Gaiellales > Gaiellaceae > JACDAN01. The sequence continues at coordinate 1,830,175 of CAWJFT010000001.1, forward strand.
CGCTGCCATTGCTCGCCTCGCCAGGTTGACTGATCGGTCACTGGCCAATCTAGCCCAGCGATCCCGCCCGTAGACTGCCAGCCGATGGACTTCGAGCTCACAGACGAGCAGCGCCTGATCCAGGACACCGTCCGTTCGTTCGTGGACGAGCGGGTGCTGCCGAACGCCGTGGAGAACGACATCGAGCACCGGCTGGACCTGTCGGTGATCGAAGGGATGGCGGAGCTTGGCCTGCTCGGGATCGTGATTCCCGAGGAGTACGGGGGCGCCGGGCTCGACTTCGTGTCAGAGGCGCTCGTCTGCGAGGAGATCGAGCGCGGCGAGGCGGCGTTCAGGACGCTGATCTCCGTCCACGTCGGGCTGAACTCCCTTTCCCTGCTGCGCTACGGCAGCGAGGAGCAGAAGCAGCGCTACCTCGTCCCCCAGGCGCAGGGCGAGAAGCTCGCCTGCTTCGGCCTGACCGAGCCTGCGGCGGGATCGGATGTCGCGTCCATGCGCACCAGCGCGAAGCGGGAAGGCGACGTCTACGTGCTCAACGGGCAGAAGAACTGGATCTCCTACGCAACGGTCGCCGATCACCAGCTCGTGTTCGCGAAGACCGACCCAGGAGCGAAGCACAAGGGGATCTCGGCCTTCGTCGTCGAGCGCGAGTGGCCCGGTGTCTCGACCCAGGAGACCGAAAACAAGCTCGGGATCTGGGCCGGCTCGACGGGCGAGCTCTTCTTCGAGAACGTCGAGGTCCCTGCGGAGAATCTCCTCGGCGAGGAGGGCCAGGGCTTCGAGATCGCGATGTACGGGCTCGACCAGGGCCGGTTCACGGTGGCCGCAGGCGCCTGCGGCGTCGTCCGAGCGTGCCTCGAGCGGTCAGTCGAGTACGCGCGCGAGCGGGAGACGTTCGGACAGCCGATCGGCCGCTACCAGTTCGTCCAGGACATGATCGCCGAGATGGTCCTCGGCTACGAGACGTCGAAGCTCCTCGTCATGCAGGCTGCATGGATGAAGAACGAGGGCAAGCGCAACACGCGCGAGACGTCCCTCGCGAAGTGGCATGCGACGGAATCGGCGTTCCGCGCCGCGCACCTGGCGATCCAGGTGCACGGGGCCTACGGGTACTCGGCCGAGTACGGCATCGAGCGGTACTTCCGGAACGCGCGGGCGCCGATCATCTACGAGGGCACGACGCAGATCCACAAGATGATGCAGGCCGAGCATGCGCTCGGCTTCCGGCCCCTCAACGGGCGAGATGGTGACGTCTCGCCGCTCTGCTCGTGGGCGCCGGCGCTGTCGCCGGCGCACCGTGCAGCAGGCCCCGTCCCGACCGGCGCCTAGCGCGGCCGCAAGGGGCCTGTCGAGGAACTGCCCTCAACAGGCCCCTCGGAGACCTGTCGCGCTTACGCGTCCCGCTCGATGGGGACGTCGACCAGGTTGCCCCACTCGGTCCACGAGCCGTCGTAGTTGCGGACGTTCTCGTAGCCGAGGAGCTCACGGAGCACGAACCAGGTGTGCGCGCTGCGCTCGCCGATGCGGCAGTACGCGACGACTTCGGTCTCGGGCGTGACGCCCTTCTGCCCGTAGATCTCGCGTAGCTCGTCGGCGGCCTTGAAGGTTCCGTCGTCGGCGACCGCCGTCGCCCACGGGATCGACTGTGCCGTCGGGATGTGCCCGCCCCTTCGCGCTCCCTCCTGCTCGTAGCCAGGTGGAGCGATCAGCTCGCCCGCGTACTCGCCCGGGCTGCGGACGTCCACCAGCGACCGGCCCTCGGCGCCCAGCCACTCGCGGACCTGGTCGCGGTATGCGCGAATCGACTCGTCCCGCTCCTGCGCGGAATAGGTCGTGCTTGTCGTGGATGGGACGTCGGCCGTGAGCTCCCGGCCCTCGTCGATCCACTTCTGCCGGCCGCCGTCGAGGATTCGCACATCCTGGTGCCCGTAGATCTTCAGGTACCAGTACGCATAGGCGGCGAACCAGTTGTTCTTGTCGCCGTAGACGACGAGCGTCGTGTCGTTGCCGATGCCGAGCCGGCCCATCAGCTGCTCGAACGTCTCCCGGTCGACGATGTCGCGTTCGACGGGGTCCTCCAGATCCTCGCGCCAGTGGAGCTTCAACGCACCGGGAATGTGGCCCTCCTCGTAGAGATCCGGCTCCTCGTCGACCTCGGCGACGACCACGTTGTCGTCGTTCAGATTTTCGGCCAGCCAGTCGGTGGTGACGAGCACCTCCTTCGCGTAGCCATCCGTCGCCATGCACCCTCCTTCCCTTCTCTCGCGGATCCTCTCATCACGGGGAAACGCCCGGCGACGCTGATAGCTTCCTCGTCCCCGTGCGGCCGCTCGAGGGTGTCCTCGTTGTCGACCTTACCCGGTACCTGCCGGGCCCGTTCGCGAGCCGCGAGCTGCTCGAGCTCGGCGCGCGCGTCGTTCGTCTGGAGCCGCCCGGCGGCGACCCGATGCGTGACCTCGCGCCGGCCTGGCACGAGGCCCTCAATGCCGGTAAGGAATCCGTGACGTGCGACCTGAAGACCGAGCCTGAACGCGGACGGTCGCTCTGCGCCGAGGCCGATGTCGTGATCGAGAGCTTCCGTCCGGGCGTCGTCGAGCGGCTCGGTGTCGGCCCGGCAGATCTCCCCGATACCGTGGTCTACTGCTCCATCACCGGCTTCGGGCTGGGCGGACGGCACGAACGACGCGCCGGACACGACCTGAATTACCAGGGGTGGGCCGGCCTCCTCGCCGACACGGCCCCGGCGATCCCGGCCGCGCAGCTCGCCGATCTCGCCGCTGGGTCGCTCGTCGCCGTGACCAAGATCCTCGCCGCCTTGCTCGAGCGCGAGAAGACGAGCCGCGGCACGCATCTGGTCGTCTCGATGACCCACGGCTCGCACCGCTTCGCGGCGCACCGGCTTGGAGGCGAGCCGATTCCGAAGCTGCTGACCGGCGGACTGGCGTGTTACGCGATCTACGAGACCGCCGACGGCCGCCACATCACCGTGGGGGCACTGGAGAGCAAGTTCTTCACGCGGCTCTGCGAGCTCCTCGGACTGCCCGAGCTCGCCGCGCGCCAGTTCGACCCGTCGTCCCAGGCCGAGATCGCAGACGCGCTTGCGGAGCGCTTCGCCGAGAGACCCCTCGCCGACTGGCTCGAGCTCTTCGACGCTGAGGACGTGTCGGTCGGGCCGGTGTCGACACTCTCCGAGGCCGCCGCGGAGTTCGGCTCGTGAAAGCCATCCTCCTCGTGCTCGTCGCGCTCTCCCTCGCGGGCAGCGCTCCCGCGGCGGAGCAGGCGCGACGGGCCACGTTAGGAGTAATCGAGCCCGCCTGGTCGCCGGATGGACGGCGGCTCGCGTACGTCGCTCCCGTCCGGGGCGGGGCGACGGATCTCTTCGTTGTCGACGCCGACGGCAGCCACCGCGGCCGCCTGACGCGGACCGGCACCGTGGACGAGCTCGCGCCGGACTGGTCACCTGACGGAAAGCGCCTGGTCTTCGAGCGCGCCGGGGAGATCTTCGTCCTGCGCGCCGACGGGACGAGCGAGCGACGGCTCGTCGCCGGGTGGGAGCCCGCCTGGTCGCCAGGTGGACGCCGGATCGCGTTCGTGCGGGACGACCGACTGCACGTCGTCTCCGCGAGAGGAGGACGAGGGCGGGAACTGACCGCCGCCCCCGGCGCCCATAGCGCTCCGGCCTGGGCGCCCAACGGACGCCGGATCGCGTTCATCTCCGACGCGTCCGGATTCCCGGACGTCTACGTGCTGGAGCTCCGCTCCAGAACGGTCACCAGGCTCACGGCCGACCAGGCGATTGAGGAGTCGCCGTCCTTTGCCCAGAACGGGCGGAACGTGGTGTACGTCAGCGGCAAAGCACTGTGGCGGGTTCCCGCGACGGGTGGCACGCCGGTGCGAGTCGCTGCCCTCCGCTCCGCCGTGGACGCAGCCGTGCGCCCGGTGGCGCGGCGGCTCGAGCTCCTTCCCGACCTCGATCAGCGCCCGCCCGCCGATCTCTCCGTGCGAACGGACGTCCGGCGCGGCCGGCCACACTTCCTCCTGGGCTTCGACTCGGCCACGGACAACATCGGGCTGGGGCCCGTGGTGATCACGGCCCATAGATCGAGCCGGAGGAGCATCGCGATGCGCGGCGCGCAGGTCGTCCGGCTCGCCGGCGGCGGACGGAAGACGTATCCGGCGGTAGGCGTCCTCCGCTACGTCCACTCGTCGGACCACTCGCACTGGCACGTCATGGGCTTCCAGCGCTACGAGCTCCGGCGCGCATCGGACTACGCCCTCCTCGTCCGCGACCGCAAGAGCGGCTTCTGCCTCGCCGACCACTGGGCGCACGCGCCGGGCCACTTCTTGAACGAGCCCCATGGGCCTGTCTTCAACGGCAACTGCGAGCAGGGCAGGCCGCAAGCCCTCGCCGTCTATCAGGGAACCTCCGTGGGCTATACGGACCGCTACCCGAGCCATTTCCACGGTCAGAACCTCGACGTGACTGGGGTTCCCGCGGGGAGCTACGACCTGATCCACCGTGCGAACCGGAGCCTCTTGTTCCGCGAGCTGCGGTACGAGAACAACGCCGCCTCGCTCCGCATCCGCATCACGTGGCCGCGCGGGCGCTCCCTGCCACCGTCGGTACGCATCCTCAGGACGTGCCCGGGCTCGGATCGCTGCTAAGGCTCGGCGCGCCGGCGGTGGCGGTCTTAACCGCGACCGCTGCGGCGGCGCCAACCCTGCCCGGGCGCCTCGCGGTCGTTCAGGGAGGAGACGACTCGCGCCTCGTGCTGATGCATCCCGACGGCTCGAACGCCCGCACCCTTGTCCCGCGGGAATTCGGGCTCCAAGGGGCGGCGTGGCGGCCCGACGGCCGAACGCTCGCCTTCACGTCCTCGCGCGGCGGGGGACCTGCGGTCTATGTCGTCAACGACGACGGCAGCGGACTTCGGCTGCTGACCGGAAGGCGACTCGAGGCGCGAGACCCGGCCTTCTCGCCGAACGGCCGCCTCGCGTTCGTCCGAGGCGGCGACCTCGTGATCGCTCGAGCCGATGGCTCACACCCTCAACGGCTGGTCAAGGAAGGCCTGGAGAATCACAGCCCTTCGTGGGCACCGGATGGCCGCCGGCTCGTTTTTGTCCGTGAGCGACACGACTTCGGCGCCGACCTCTACGTGCTGGACGCCGGCCGGGCGACGGCTCGCCGCATCACGTCCGGCAGCACGGACATTAGCCCGGCCTGGTCACCGGATGGCCGGTCGATTGCCTTTGTCCGGCGCGGGCTGACGGACGACCGCGGACAGCTGTACCTCGTCCGGCCGGACGGGCGCGACGTCCACACGGCGTCGACACGCTTCGCCGACGTGACCGACGTCGCCTGGTCGCCTGACAGCCGCGAGCTCGTGTTCACGCGGAAGATCGCCCCCGATTCCGAGCTGTTTCGACTCGAGGTCCGCTCCGGCAGGGTCCGGAAGGTCACGCGCAACGCGATCGCCGATGCGGAGCCCGCCTGGGGCCCTCGGCGCCGCTAGGGCGTAAGCCCGAGAGCAGCGGGCAGCGCGAAGAGGTCCGGCAAGCGGTCGGCGGCCTCCGGATAGAGACCCTCGCGATCGACGAGGAACGCCTTCATCCCGAGCCCACGGGCGCCCTCGAGGTCGTCCTCGGGCGAGTCGCCGACCATCGCAGCGTGGTCAGGCTCCACCCCGAGCCGGTCGAGCACGGCCTTGAAGATCGTCGGATGGGGCTTGACCTTCCCGTGAACCTTCGATGAGAGCGCCGCGTCGACGTCGAGCTTGTGGTGGGCCAGGAACTCGTCCACGTCCCGACCGGTGTTCGAGACGATCCCGAGCTTGAGGCCCCGCCGCCGCAGCTCCGCCAGAACCGGCGGGACGTCGTCGAAGAGGTCGAAGTTCTGCGCGTGCTCCCAGGCGTGCGTCATCTCGACGGCGCAGTCGTGGGCCCGGTCCGAGTCTCCGCCCATGCCCCGGATGATCCGTTCCGTGAACGCGATCCAGATCTCCTCGTCGTGGCGGAAGTCGGGATGCTTGTGCAGCCCCTCGACAGCCTTGGCCCGGGACTCCTTGTACTTCGAGGGATCGAGCTCGAGGCCGAAGCGCCGGCCGAGCCGCTGGTAGCCCTCGGGGCCGAGGTCCGGGCCGGGCTTCGCCAGCGTGAAGTCGAGGTCGAAGAGCACTGCCTGGATGTCCATCAGTGCCTCTTCAGGTGATACTGCCGAGCTCCTGGGTCGCGAGCACCAAGCCAGAGGTCGCGATCGTCCGCGGCCAAGGCTGGCAGCCTTGGCAAGGGCGAGGGTGGGCTCTGGCGCCGCGTGATCGCGGGCCAGGGGCCGGCGTGTATTGCCTGGAGAGGCACTGCCTACGCGGTCGGGGCCGGCCAGCGGTAGGCGTCGGCCTGACGCGAGGCCAACGAAGGCAGCTTGGCCCGAACCTCCTCGAGCCGCCTCCGGTCGAGCTCGGCGGAGATCACCGTCTCTTCATCCGGAGCCGTCGCGAGAACGATCCCCCATGGATCCGCGATCAGCGACCGACCGAAGCTGAGCCTGCCCGGCCGGGTCTCGCCGATCTGGGCAGCCGCAGCGACGAAGTACTGATTCTCGATCGCCCGCGCTCTCAGCAGAACCTCCCAGTGATCCTTGCCGGTGTAGAGCGTGAAGTGCGCCGGCACCGTGACGAGCTCAGCGCCCTCCAGGGCGAGGATGCGATAGAGCTCAGGAAAGCGGACGTCGTAACAGACCGTCAGCCCGAGTGACCAATCCTCTGCCTCGACGACAACCGGCTCGTCACCAGGCTCCTCGGCTTCGGACTCGCGGTAGACCTGGCCCCCGACCTCAACGTCGAACATGTGGATCTTCCGGTAGACGCCCACGATCGAGCCGTCGGAGTCGAAGACAATGCTCGTGTTCGAGAGCTTCTCGCGGCCCTCCCGCCGCTCGGTGATCGAGCCGCCGACGAGCGTGATCCCGTGAGCCTGCGCCCACGAAGCCATGGCCGCCACGGACTCCCCATCCTCCAACGTCTCGGCTGCGGCATGGAGCTCCTCGGAGTCGCCGATCGCGTTCCACTTCTCCGGAAGGACCACGATGTCGGCGCCGGTCGCCGCCGCTTTTGCGACCAACGGCTCGGTCTTCTCGAGATTCGCCGCCTTGTCGGCCCGGCTCGTGAGCTGGACGCAGGCGACGCGCAGCGTGCCGGACATGGGCTGGCAGGATAGCTCCGACCATGCGGTCGCCTGAACAAATCCTGCGAGAGGCAAAGACGATCGCGCTCGTCGGCGCCTCGCCGAATCCAGATCGGCCGAGTCACGGCGTCATGCGTTACCTGCTGGCGCAGGGCTACCGCGTGATTCCGATGCGGCCGGACGGCGAGGAAGTGCTGGGAGTGTCTTCTGTGTCCTCGCTGAGAGACATCGAAGAGCCGATCGACCTCGTCGACGTGTTCCGGCGAGAGGAGGCGGCGCCCGAGCACGCTCGAGAGGCTGTCGAGGCGGGCGCCAAGGCGTTCTGGCTGCAGTTGGACCTTCGGTCGCCGGAAGCGCGCCGCATCGCAACCGAAGCGGGACTGGACTACGTCGAGGACCTCTGCACCGCCGTCGTCCATCGCGGCATGGAGCGGGCTAATCGGGGTGCCCAGATTTGAACTGGGGACCTCTCCGACCCGAACGGAGCGCGCTACCAGGCTGCGCCACACCCCGAGAGCCGACAGAGTAGCGGCGATGGCGCCTCGCGACGACATCCTCGCTCAGGCCCGCGAGCTGCTCGACCTGGACGCCTATCCCGACTACGGCCCGATGGGACTCCAGGTCGTCGGCGCCGACGACGTCGCGAAGATCGCAGCCGGCGTCTCCAGCTCGCGCGAGCTCTTCGAGCGGGCGAGAGACGCCGGTGCCCAGCTCCTGATCGTCCACCACGGGCTCTTCTGGGACAACGACCCACGCATCGTCGACCGGCAGCTGAAGGGGCGGCTTGAGGCGCTGTTCGCCGGCGACATCACGCTCGCCGCCTACCACCTCGCGCTCGACGCCCATCCCGAGATCGGGAACAACGCGCTCCTCGCGGGCCGGCTCGGCGTCGACTCGCGAGAGCGGGTGCTCGACTGGGGGTTCGGTGGGCCGCTCCAGGCGCCCGTCAGCCTCGCCGAGCTTGCCGAGCGGCTCGAGCAGGCGACGGGGCAGGAACCGCGCGTCTTCGACGGCGGGCCCGACCAGATCGAACGCGTGGTCGTCATCACGGGAGGCGCCGCGCGGCTGTTCCCGCAGATCGCAGCGCTCGGGTACGACGCCTTCGTCACCGGGGAGCCCGCCGAGCCGACGCTGCACCTCGCCAGAGAGCTCGGCGTGCACTTTTTGGCCGGCGGCCACTACGCGACCGAGACGTTCGGAATCAAGGCCCTGGCCGAGCGCCTGGCGGGGCAGTTCGGCGTGGAGTGGGAGTTTCTCGACCTCCCGAACCCGGTGTAAGATCAGACTGTGCTGTTGAAGGAGCTGAGCGAGTGATGGTTCGCCCAGTCCACAAGCGAGCCTTCGAGCCCGTGCCGCCTTCCGGTGCCGGGCTTTTTTGTTGCCTCAAACTAGAGCGAGAGGAGTAGCGGCATGCCGAACCACCTGACGCCCGAGGAGCTTTCGAAGGAGATGAACATGGATCGCGAGCAAGTGATCCGCCTCTGCCTCCAGGAGGGTGTTCCGATCTACCAGGGGAAGATCGACAAGACTCTCTTCGCGGCACAGCTCCAGGCGACAGGCGCACAGGCTCCGCCTCGCTGAAGGTCTCACGACCTTCAGCGACTCTATGAAGCCGAGCGCCGCTTTTCGCGGCGCGCGGCCCAGAGGCGACGGGACACTTCCTTCTCTAGGCGCGGAACAGGCGGAACGGGCAAAGCCCGTTCCGCGGCGACTAACTATTTCTTCGCGCCGGCAGCGGCGCGCTTGCGGCCGCTCTTCTTCTCCTTCTCGGCGGGCTTCTTCTGTGCCTCCGAGACGCTCTGCCGCAGCGCCTCCATGAGGTCGATCACCGGCGCCTCCTCAGGCTCCGGCTCGGGCCGCTTGATTTCCTCACCGGCGAGCTTGGACTCGAGCATCGCGCGAAGGTCGCGCCGGTACTCGCTTACGAGCTCCTCTGCCTCGAAATCGCCCGAGAGGCTGTCGATCACCTGACGCGCAAGCTCCATCTCCGCGTCCTTGATCTCGGTGTCGCTCACGGCCTCGTCGATCTCGGCCTGCGAACGGACGTCTTCCGCAACGAAGAGCGTCTCGAGCGCGAGCGCGTCCCCGCGAGGCCGGATCAGGCAGAAATTCTCCTGGCCGCGGAGGATGAACCGGCCCGTCGCGCCCATCCCGGTCTCCTGCATCGCCCGTAGGAGCAGGACGTAGGGCCGCCGCTGCGCGGGCGCCGACGCGGGCGCGAGGTAGTAGGTGCGGTCGTAGTAGACGGGGTCGATCTCGTCCAGCGGCACGAAGCGCGTGATCTCGATCGCTCGCGAGTCGTCCTGGACCATGATCGCCTCGAGATCCGCATCCTCGACGAAGACGAACTCGCCCTTCGCGACCTCCCAGCCCTTGACGAGCTCTTCGCTCGGCACCTCGCGATCGTGCACCGGACACCAGCGCTTCTGCTTGATCGGCGTCCCGCACTCGCGGTGCAACGTGCGAAAACTGACGTCGGACTGTCTCGCGACGGGCTTCGTGGCCAGGGCGAGCCCGACCGGGATGTTGACCAGGCCGAAGTTGATCGAACCGTTCCAGATCGTCCGCATAGGGTCTCCAGTGTAAAGGGACCGAGTTCTTCGGCCTCGTCCGCAGCATCCCTTCCGAATACGATTCGTTCGTGGCGGTTGAAGTCGAGCGTGCGGCGGGAACACGGACGATCGCGAACCTCTGGCGACGCGCCGAGAACCGAACGGGCACGGCGTACAAGGTCGAGAAGGACGGCGAATGGCGCGACGTCTCCTGGGAGGAGGCCCGTCAGGCCGTCGACGAGCTGGCCAACGGACTGCTCGCGCTCGGCGTCGGCAAGGGCGACGCCTTCGGGATCCTCGCGCGGACGACGCTCGAATGGGTGCTCTTCGACTTCGCCCTCGGGTCGATCGGCGCGATCGGGGCGGGCATCTACCCGTCGCTCCCGCCGAAAGACTGTGCCTACGTTCTCGACCATTCGGACGCGGTCGGGGTGCTCGTCGAAGACGAGACCCAGCGTGCGAAGATCGAGGCCGAGCGGGAAAACCTCCCGAAGCTCCGGCAGGTCCTGACGTTCGCCGACCTCGACGATCTCCGGGCGCGAGGCCGCGCCCACGCTGAAGCAAACCCCGATGCGCTCGAAGAGGCGCGCTCCTCGATCGGCGAGGACGATCTCTTCACGTACATCTACACCTCGGGGACGACCGGGCCGCCGAAAGCCTGCATGATCACGCACCGCAACTACTACGAGATGGTGGGCGCCGTCGACGACGTGCCGCAGTTCATCGGGCCGGACGACGTGATCCTGCTCTACCTGCCGCTCGCCCACAATTTCGGCCGCTGTCTGCATCTTCTGGCGGCCTACGTCGGCGCGACGGTCGCCTTCTGCCCGGATCCGATGCGCGTCGCCGAGGTTGCGTCCGTCGTCAAGCCGACGGTGCTTCCGAGCGTCCCGCGCGTGTTCGAGAAGGTGCACACGGCTGTCCAGGCGAGCTTCGACGAGGCGACGGGGGTGAAGCGGCGCCTGATCGACTGGGCGCTCGGCGTCGGCAAGCGCGTCAGCGAGCTACAGCAGCGGGGCGATCCGGTGCCCTCCGCGTTGGCCTTCCAGCACCGGATCGCCGACAAGCTCGTCTACTCGAAGGTCAAGGAGAGGCTCGGCGGGCGATTGCGGCTGCCGATCTCAGGCGGCGCGCCGCTCGCCAAGGAGATCGCCGAGTTCTTCCACGCGATCGACATCCTGATCATCGAGGGGTACGGCCAGACGGAGTGCACGACGGCCTCGAACGTGAACATGCCGACGGCGTTCCGCTTCGGCACCGTCGGCCCGTCGATCCCCGGGATCGAGGTCAAGACCGCAGGGGACGGAGAGATCCTCGTTCGCGGCCCCAACGTCTTCGCGGGCTACTACAAGGACGAGGGGGCGACCCGCGAGGTGGTCGATTCCGAGGGCTGGTTGCACACCGGCGACGTCGGCCACATCGAGGACGGCTTCCTCACGATCACCGACCGCAAGAAGGACATCATCATCACGGCCGGCGGCAAGAACGTGGCTCCGCAGAACATCGAGAACGCGCTCAAGACCTCCAAGTACGTGTCACAGGCGCTCGTCATCGGAGACCGCAGGCCGTTCCTGACGGCGCTGATCACGCTCGACGAGTCAGAGACGGAGAAGCTCGATGAGGGTGCCGACGTCCGGGCCTTGATCCAGGAGGTCGTCGACGACGTGAACCGGGACAAGGCCTCTTTCGAGCAGGTCAAGCGCTTCACGATCCTGCCGCGCGACTTCTCGGCCGAGCTGGACGAGGTCACGCCGACGCTGAAGCTCAAGCGCAAGGTCTGCGCCGAGCACTTCGCCGACGAGATCGACGCGCTCTACGCGCGCTGATGCCCGTCGCCGCGGCAGTCGAGCCGCACCGGATCGTCCGCCGGCTTCCTCGCGACCGGCGCACGTGGACTCTCCTGGGCCTAATCGCAGTTCTCTTCGGGAGCCTGTTCGCCTTCGCCCAGGTGACCGAGGACTACCTGACGCGCGATCCGCTCGTCGACTGGGACGTTCGGTTTGCGTCCTGGCTGCACGCGCATTCCAGCGATTGGCTCGTGTCGGTCTTCAAGGTCGTCACGCTCGCCGGAAACAGCGTCGTCTTGATCGTCGTCGTCGGAGCGCTGGCCGTCGTCTTCGTTCGGCGCGGACGCATGAACGATGCGGCCGTCCTGGTTGCCGCGCTAGGCGGTGCGGGCGTCATCAACGCCCTGCTCAAGCTCGTGTTCCAGAGGCCGAGGCCCCAGCTCGCGTTCGTCCACCTCGAGACCTACTCGTTTCCGAGTGGTCACGCCGCAGTCGCAACGGCAACGTTCACGACGCTGGCCTTTCTGGTCGGGCGTCGCTCTGGGCGGCGTCGAGCCGTAGCGGTCGCCGCGGCGGCGACGGCTGTCATTGTGCTCGTGGGCTTCAGCCGGCTGTACCTCGGCGTCCACTACCTGTCAGACGTGCTGGCCGGATGGAGCTTCGGGCTCGCCTGGGCGAGCCTGTGCCTCATCGCCTACACGCTCTACGACGGGCGCGGAGGAACGTTTAGCGCGAGAACAGGCGGCCGACGGCGCCCATGAGCTCGTCCGCCTGCTCGGGCTCGCTCGAGCCGGCGAGACAGTGGCGGACATGGTCGTCGAGTAGCCCCAGCGCGATCTTGTCCAGCGCCGCGCGGGCGGCGTTGATCTGGGTCACGACGTCGATGCAGTAGCGGTCGTCCTGCACCATGCCCGCGATTCCGCGGACCTGGCCTTCGACCCGGGCGAGGCGCGTCAAGAGCTCGTCCTTCGACGCCGAGTAGCCGCGACTAGTGGGTATGGTGGGCATGGATGACCGCGTGGCCCTTGCCGCGCGAGATCAGCCAACGGTTGACGGGGAAGGCGGCCATGAACGCGACGACGAGCGAGAACGCGAGGCTGCCCCAGAAGAGGATGTCTCCGAGCCCTGCCGCCATCGCACCGGGGATGATCAGGATGATCAGGTTGTCGACGATCTCCATCACCGTGATCGACAACGTGTCCGACGCGAGGGCGAGCGGCACCGCCGCTCCGAACGCAAGGCCGGCTCTGAGCAGCGGCAGCATCGTCAGCGAGTAGCCGAAGAAGAACGCGAGGACGATCGCCAGCAGGATCGTGGGCAGGTTGCCCCAGCCGAGCGCCGTGCCGATCATCACGCCGAGCACCTCGCCGATCGCACAACCGGTGAGGCAGTGCCAGGTCGCCGCGAAGGCGACTCGATTCAATGACTGCCCTGGGTGCGTGCCGTGCGCGTGATGAACGTGCCCGGCGTGCGTGTCCTCTGCCATACCCCCGGAGGGTATCAGCAGTCAGGCGCCGCTACTCGGCTCAGATCCTGCGTGCGCCGACGTACGTCGAGGCGTACCAGCCGGTCATGCTGGAGATCTTCACGACGTCGCCCGTATGGGGCGAGTGGATGAAGCTGCCGCCGCCGACGTAGATCCCGACGTGGCCGAGGCCGTTGAAGAAGACCAGGTCGCCCGGCTGGAGCTGGCTGCGATCGACCGGCGTGCCGGAGCCGTACTGCGCCGCGGCGTTGTGGGGCAGCGAGACGCCGACCTGCGAGAACACGTACATGACGAACCCGGAGCAGTCGAAGCCCGACGGGCTCGCTCCGCCGTAGACGTAGGGCGTGCCGAGGTACCCCATCGCGATTCCGACAACGCCTCCGAATCGGGAGGGTGGCGCGGCTGGGAGCGCGCTGGGCTCGCTCGGCGCGGCGGCCTCGGCCGGCTGCGCGCTGGCGGCGAAGGACGGGATCAAGGGCTGTGGAGCAGCCGCCCGTGCGCGAGCCTGGCGCGCAAGCTCCGCCTGGCGGCGCCGCTCGGCGGCCTGGATCTGCGCGATCTCGTTCTTGATCGACGACAGCAGGTTTCGCCGCTCGGCGAGCTGGCTCTCGATCGACGCCTTGTGAGCAGCCCGCTCGGCGACAAGCTCCGCCTGCCGGGCCTTCTCCCGCTTGAGCTGCGCCCGGCGCTCCTTGACCTGCGCCTGGAAGGTCCTGACGTTCCCCAACACTTGGGTGTCCTGCTGGGACACGCTGGAGACGGCCTCGAGCCCGTCGACGAGCTCCTCCAGGCTGCTGGAGCCGACGAGGACGTCCAGCGTCGAGTCGGACTCGTCCGCCGTGTAGATGGCGACCACACGGGCCGCGAGGGACTTCTGAGCCCGCTTCAGGTTGTGCTCGGCGATCGTGAGATCGACACGGTTCTGCGTCAGATCCCCGCGAATCGCATTGAGCTTCTCGTTCGCGAGGTTGTAGGCCTCGATCGCGTGCTCCAGCGAGCCGTCGAGGCTCTGGATCTGCGCCCATGACGCTCTGAGCCTGGGCCTGTTTGGACGCGACGCTGGCCGGTTCGGCGGTCGCGGCACCGGTCCCGGCCAATGCAGCGGCCAAGACGGCAAGCATGCTGATTGCGTGCTGTTTCCTCAAATATCCCTGGCGGCCCGCGGCGGCCTGGTTGTCTCCAGCGCGCTGGGCTAACGCTGGTCGTGCCTGACAAGTGCGGCACCCTAACAACCTCGCCGGACAGCTGCAAATGGCCTCTGTGGTACGTTCCTGCCCTCGTGCGCGCGCCTGGGAGGGGGTTGCGGACGCTTGGCCTGGCTGTTCTGACCGGGACGGTGGCTTTAGCCACCCTGCCGGGCGCCGGCTCGGCCGAGACGGCCGCGGAGCTGCAGCGGAGAGCCGACGCGCTCCGGGCAGAGAACGCGAGGCTGGCCGTCGGCTCTCAGTCGGCCGTCGAGAGCCTGGCGGCGATCGAGGTCCGGCTCGCCGAGGCGAAGAGCGAGCTGGCGTCGTTCCGAGCGAAAGCCGCGGCTGTTCAGGATCGCCGGCAGGAGGCCGCCCAGGAGCTCGGGATCGCGCGCGGCTCGCTCCGCGCGAGTCGCCGGGCCCTCGCCGAGCGGCTACGCACCCTGTACGAGGAAGGCGAGGCCGACACGCTCGCGGTCATCCTCGGCTCCGGGTCGCTGTCGGCGGCAATCGATGCCGTCGAGACGATCGATCTCGCGGCCAAGCAGGATGAGAACCTCATGGGGCGTTCTCGCGCGGCGTCGCAGCGCCTCGCCTCGCTGGAACGAGCGTTGGCGAAGCAGCAGCGAGAGCTCCAGCAGCTTGCGGCGGTCAGAGCAGCAGCTGCGGCTTCGCTCGCCGCTGCCCGTGCCGAGCGGCTGCAGGCGCTCGCAGCCCTGCGGACGGCGCATGGCTCGAACGTGACGAAGATCGCGCAGCTGCAGGATCAGGCCCGCATGCTGGCCTCCGCTCAGCCGCCGACCACGCCGGAGTTCGTGCCCGGCGTCCCGGTCAGCGGCACGCGGACGATGACGGTCACGGCCACCGGCTACTCGCTGACCGGAAACACGGCGAGCGGCATGCCGGTCGGCTGGGGCGCAATCGCCGTGGATCCTTCGGTGATTCCACTCGGCGCCCGGATCGGCGTCCCGGGGTACGGCCTCGGCGTCGCCGCCGACACCGGCGGCGCGATCGTCGGGACGAGAATCGACCTCTGGTTCCCGACGATCGACCAGGCACGGGCGTGGGGCAGCCGCGTTGTCACGATCACCGTTCATTCCTAGACAGCCGGGGGTATCCCTCTGACAATGCGAACGGTGAAAACGGAAGCGCCAGATCCTCGCCACTCCGCGAGCCCGGACACGTTGCGGGTCATGCTCGTCGACGACCACGATCTCTTCCGGACGGGCCTGAGAAACCTGCTCGAGGAACAGGGCCTCGACATCGTCGCGGAGGCCTCTGAAGGGGCCACGGCGCTGAGTCTCGTCCAAGAGCTCGCACCAGACGTCGTCGTCATGGACCTGAACATGCCGGGCATGAACGGGATCGAAGCGACGCAGGAGATCGCCCGGCTTGCTCCCTTGACGCGTGTCGTCGTCCTCACGATCTCGGACCAGGACGCCGACGTCATGGACGCGATCCTCGCCGGCGCCTGCGGCTACCTGCTCAAGGACTCGTCGATCCAGGACCTGATGCAGGGGATTCGTGCGGCCTCCGTGGGCGAGGCCCTGATCTCACCGCACATCGCCGCGAAGGTCCTGCAGCGGATCAGAGCCTCGGGCGTCGCGAGCGACTCCGCGGTTCCGGCGCCCGAGCTCTCCAATCGCGAGAACGAGGTCCTGCGGCTGATCGCGAACGGCAAGGACAACGCCGAGATCGCCGGGGAGCTTCACATCAGCCCCAAGACAGTCAAGAACCACATCTCGAACATCCTCATGAAGCTCCAGATCGAAAACCGGATCCAGGCGGCCGTTTACGCCGTCCGGCGCGGCTTGGTATAGGCGGCCGCGGCGAGATTCAGGCGACTCTTGCCTGGTGCACGCCCGTCCTGAGGACGGCGAGAAGGTCGCGCAACGAGTCCAATTCGCGACGGCGCCGGGTGAGCAGCCGAGCCAAGGCCGAGAGCTCGAGTGCCTGCTCCACGCCGCTCTCGGCGCCGAGGTGGACGGCGTTCTCGGAGATCCTGCTCTCGAGGCGGCGGCACTCCGCATCCAGGGCGAGGGCGCACGCGTACCCGTCGGTGAGCGTCTCGTCGATGTGCTCCCGGCCGGGTTGGTCGCCGCGCTCGATCCCGTCGATGAGGCCGTGCAGGCGTTCGGTTACTGAGGCAAGTTGGCTTCCCACTGTCGTCTCCCGCATCGATTATCACCGTGTGAACAGCAGTTGCCTATAGGCCGAACGGCCCATTTCCTTAACCGACAGGACCTAGAATGACGCGGGTGCGGCGCCTTACCGTCTTGATCCTTGCGCTCGTCGGCGCCGTCTCGGTGGCCGCGACGGCGAACGCCGGCCCCGCTCCGATCGCGACACGGCTCGCGCGCGCCCTCTCAGTTCCGCACGTGACGGCATCGCGCTCGGCGGCCGTCGCCGTCGACCTCGAGACCGGCGAGGCGGTCTTCGCGCGGCACCAGACGCTCGCGCTCGTCCCTGCCTCGAACGAGAAGCTCGCAGTCGCCTATGCTGCGCTCTCGCTCCTCGGGCCGACCTACCGGCTCGAGACCGTCGTCTACGGGGAAGGCGCGCTTGCCGGCGCGGTGTGGAAGGGCCGGCTCGTGCTGAAGGGGTTCGGCGACCCGACGCTCACGCGCCGAGACCTCCGAGCGCTGGCGCTCCAGGTCAAGGCTGCCGGCATCCGCCGGGTCACCGGCGGGATCGAGGTGGACGAGTCCTACTTCGACTCGCGCAGGACGGGCCCGGCCTGGAAGCCTTACTACTACCTGAACGAATCGCCGTCGCTCTCTGCTCTGACCGTCGACCGGGGTAGTTTCCGGGGCTGGCTGACCAAGCAGCCCGCGATGGCCGCGGGCACGCTGTTTCGGTTTGCGCTCCGCTCGGCGGGGGTCGCCGTTCTGGGCAGGACCTCGAGAGGAGTCGCCGACCCACTAGCCGAGCAACTCGCGCTGACGGAATCCGAGCCGCTCTCACGCATCGTCCGGTACATGAACACGGAGAGCGACAACTTCACGGCCGAGCTCCTGCTCAAGCAGCTCGGCGCCGTCGACGGGACCGGCGGCACGAGCGCCGCCGGGGCCGCATCCGTGCGCCGTGTGCTTCAAGAAGCGGCCGTGCCGATGGCGGGAGTCCGGATCGTCGACGGATCCGGCCTCTCCCCGCGCAACCGCCTGACGGCAGGGGCCTTGATCGGGATCCTCGTTGCCGCATGGCACGACCCGCTGATTCATCCCGCGTTCGTGCAGTCCCTGGCCGTGGCCGGCGTCAACGGCACGCTGCGGCACCGAATGCGGGCGCCTCCGGCCCGCGGCGCCGTCCATGCGAAGACCGGGACGACCCTGGAATCGTCGGCGCTCTCCGGCTACGTGCGGACGAAGTACGCGTTCGCGGTGCTCCAGAACGGCCGGCCGGTGTCGCAGTTCTGGGCCCGGCGTGCCCAGGATCAGTTCGCCCGCGTCCTAGCCGCTCAGTAGCGACTCGAGCTCCTCTTCCGTGAGGAGCTGCACGCCATCGCGCTGGGCCTTCGTCAGCTTCGACGCGCCGGGCTCCTCACCGACGACAAGCCCGGTCGTCTTCTTGGACACCGAGCTCGTCACGTTCGCGCCGCGCGCCTCGAGCTCCGCCTGCGCCTGCTCGCGCGTCCGGCGCTCGAGCGTGCCCGTGATCACGTAGGTCTGCCCCGTCAGCGGCCCTTCGGGCGGCCGGTCTTCCTCGCCGGACTCGAAGCTGAGGCCAAGCTGCCGCAGCTCCTCGACGAGCCGCCTGTTGTCCTCGTCGGAGAACCACTCCACGATCGCCTCGGCGCGCTCGGGACCGATCCCGTCCACCTCGACGACATCCTCCTGCGCAGCTTCCATCAGCCGGTCGACGGATCCGAAGTGTCGCGCGAGGTTCTGCGCCGTGACCCAGCCCACGTCGGGGATGTTGAGCCCGAACAGGACGCGCCGAAACGGGATCGACTTCGACGCATGGATCGCATTGATCACGTTGGACGCGCTGCGCTCCTGGAACCCGTCCAGCTCCAGCAGCTGCTCCTTGGTCAACCGATAGAGGTCCGGCAGAGACCGCACGAGACCGAGATCCCAAAGGCGGCGGACCAGCTGCTCGCCCACCCCGTCGATGTCCGCCGCCGCCATCACCCAGTTGTTCAGCGACTCGAGCCCGCGCGAAGGGCAGGCGCGATTCGGGCAGCGATGCATCGCCTCCCCTTCGGGCCTGACGATCTCGGCGCCGCAAAGGGGGCAATTTGCAGGCATCTTGAACGGCTTCGTCCCGCGGCGGTGGGCGCCCGCCGGTCCCACGATCTGGGGAATGACGTCACCCGCCCGCTGGACGATCACGTCGTCGCCCTCGCGGATGTCCTTTCGGTTGATGTCCTCCTCGTTGTGCAGTGTCGCGCGTGAGATCGTCACGCCGCCCACCTCGACCGGCTCGAGTATCGCCCACGGATTGAGCGCGCCGGTGCGGCCGACGCGGATCGCGATCTTGTTCAGCCGTGTGGTAGCGGTCATCGGAGCCCACTTGTAGGCGCGCGCCCAGCGCGGGCGTTCGTGGAGGGCGCCCAGTGTCCGCTGGTGTGCGAACGAGTCCACCTTGATCACGATCCCGTCGATCTCGTAGTCGAGCTCGATCCGTTTCCGTTCCCACTCGGCGCAGCGCTTAGCGACCTCCTCGATCGTCTCCAGCCGCTCGACATGGGGGTTCGTGCGGAAGCCGTGCTCGCGAAGCCATTCGAGGAGCTCCCACTGCGATCCGACGTCGAGGCCCTCGCTGTAGCCCGCGCCGTAGACCCAGATCGCGAGCGGCCGCTCCGCGGTGATCTGAGCGTTCTTCTGACGGAGCGATCCAGCCGCGGCGTTCCGCGGGTTCGGCGCCGTCTTCTTCTCCTCGGCCACGAGGCGCTCGTTGAAGGCGGTGAAGCCGGAGAGGGGCATGTAGACCTCCCCGCGGACCTCGAGCACCGGCGGTGCGTCGTCGCCGCGCACGCGCAGCGGGATCGACGGAATCGTCCGGAGGTTCGGCGTCACTTCCTCTCCCTGGCGGCCATCGCCTCTTGTAGCTCCACGCGTGAGGACGCCGTTCTCGTACACGAGCGAGATCGCAGAGCCGTCGATCTTGGGCTCGATCACCCAGGCGACGTCCTCCGGAGGCACGTCCAGACGCTTGCAGACATCCTGGGCCCACTTGTCGACCGCCTCGTCCGTCGTCACCTTCTCGAGCGACCCCATCGGCGAGAGGTGCTCCACTTTCGCGAACCGGTCGGAGAGCGGGGCGCCGACGCGCCGGGTCGGAGAGTCGGGCGTCGCGAGCTCCGGATGCTCTTCTTCCAGCGCCTTCAGCTCGTCGAAGAGGCGGTCGTATTCGGCGTCCGAGACCTCGGGATCGTCGAGGACGTGGTAGCGGTAGTTGTGATGCTCGATCGCCTCGCGGAGCTCCGCAGCCCGCCCTGCGACACCACTCTTTGCCTTCGTCGCCATCGCCGGTCGATCGTACCGACGGATCGCGGGGGAACCCCTGGTTCCCCCACGGACCCCCTCCTTTCCCGCGGCGTTGCCTGATCCACAGTGGACGGAGCCGGCTTTTCGGTCGCTGCTCCTTGCGTTCTTGGCGTTTTTTGAGCCTCCCGCGCGGCAAAGCCGCGCTCCGGCGGCAAATCTTGTCGCTTCCCAGCGATGGGGGATTCCGCGGGTCCGTGTCGAAGCACCGGTTGGCGGGCGGACGATCCTCTCCCCCCGCCCACCGGCCCGGGCGGCCGGCTGCAAGCCGTCCGGGCCTTCAGTAGTGGACGCGTTCCAGGTACAGGCCCCACGGTGGGGCGGTCGTGCCGGCGTCTGCTCTTGCTCCAGGGGCAGAGATCAGCTCTGCGATTCGATACGGCGGCAGCTCGAGCATCGTCCCGACCAGCGTCCGGACCATGTGGCGAAGGAAGCTGTCTGCCGTGATTTCGAGCTCTAGGACATCGTCTCGGTCGAGCCAGCGCGCTTCGATCACGTTGCGGACGAACACCTCATGCCGGGTCTCAGTCGGCGTGAACGCGCGGAAGTCATGTTCGCCGAGCAGCAGTGCTGCCGCTTCGTCGAGCGCGTCGCGATCGATTGGACGGTGATACCACCAGGACCGTCGGGCCTCGAACGGCGAGGGTGCGCGTCGGCAGAAGAGTCGATAGCGGTAGCTGCGGGCCCTGGCCGAGTGCCGGGCGTGGAAGTCAGTGGCCGCTTCCTCGGCGGCGACCACCGAGACGTCGTCCGGCAGTGTCGCGTTCAGCGCCTCGGCGGCGCGCCCGATGGGCGGGCCTCCTGCCGCTTCGACGCTAACGACCTGTCCGAGGGCGTGGACGCCGGTGTCTGTGCGCCCGGCCACCACGAGACGGTCCCAGTGTCCGTAGACGGCATCGAGTGCTGTGCGGACCTCGCCTTCGACCGTGCGCTGCCCCGGCTGCGCGGCCCAGCCGCGGAACCCCGTGCCGTCGTACTCGAGTGTCAGCTTGAGCCGCAACGCCTGCGTATCATCGCCACGTGGCCGAAGAAGATTGGCGCCTCGAGGTCGAGCTCGACGACGAGGAGCAGGGCTACTCCCTCACGGAGCGCCTACGCGCGTCAGATCTCGACGACGAGGCCCGGGAGCGGCTCGGCGAGCGCGTCGTCGTCTCGCGCGACGGCTCAAGGCTCTTCCTCTACGCCTCGAGCGAGTCACAACTCCGAGAGGCGGAGCGGGTTATCCGCGACCTCGTCGCGCGCGACGATCTGAGCGCGGAGATCTCGACGACTCGCTGGCACCCGGTCGAGCAGACGTGGCGGGATGCCTCGATCCCGCTGCCGACGACGCCCGAGTCGATCGAGGAGGAGCGGACAAGCCGTGAGGCGGCGGAGCATGAGGACGCCGAGCGGACCGGCTCGTGGCGCTCGCACGTGCGGGTGGAGCTGCCGCATCGTGGCGACGCTGTCGACCTTGCCGCCACGCTCGACGCCGAAGGGCAGAAGGTCCACCGCCGCTGGCGTTACGTCACCATCGACCTCGCGTCAGAGGACGCGGCACGAGAACTCGCCGACCGGCTTGCAGACAGCCTGCCCGAGGGCAGCGAACTCACGGTCGAGACGAAGCCGCCCGACCCCGTCTTCGTGTTCCTGGAGTCCCGAGGGGTCTAGCCCGGGTCTAGCCCGGCGCGACTTCGGCCGGCTCCTCGACCCGCTGGGGCCGCACGACAGGCGCCGGCGGCACGTAGTCGACGAGCTCGAGGTACGCCATGTCGGCACCGTCACCCGGGCGAGGGCCGATCTTGACGATTCGCAGGTAGCCGCCGTTTCGCTCCGCGAACCGAGGAGCGACGTCCGCGAAGAGCCTGTGGACCACCTCCTGCGAGCGCAGGTAGGCAAGCGCCTGACGCCGCGCGGCGAGGTCGCCCCGCCGGCCGAGCGTGATCATCTTCTCGGCGATCGGCCGGACGGCCTTGGCCTTCGCCTCGGTCGTCTTGATCCTGCCGTGCTCGATCAGCGACCCGGCGAGGTTGGCGTAGAGCGCCTTCCGGTGCGCCGAGTCGCGGCCGAGCTTCTTCCCCGAGCGATGGTGGCGCACTAGTGCCCCGTCCAGTAATGCCGCCGGAATTCTGGGTCGCGAGCACCAAGCCAGAGTTCGCACTCCGACGAGCCAAGGTCTGTAGACCTTGGTGAGGAGGAGGGTGGGCTCTGGCGCCGCGTGATCGCGGGCCAGAAGCCGGCATGCATTGCTGGGCGGGGCACTTGCTCCCTAGTCCTCTCCCCGCAGGTTGAGGCCGTGCGTCGCGAGCGTCTCCTTGACCTCTTCGATCGACTTCTTGCCGAAGTTCGGGATCGCTGCGAGCTCGCCCTCGGTCTTCGTCACGAGGTCGCCGATCGTCTCGATCCCCACGCGCTTCAGACAGTTGTACGAGCGGACGCCGAGCTCCAGCTCCTCGATCGGGAAGTTCTCCATCCCGTGCGCGAGCGGCGCCTCGGCAGCTGCCTCGTGGGCCGCCGCGGCCTCGCCGAAGCCCTCGATCTTCTCGATGTCCGTGAAGATCGCGAGCTGGCGGATGAGGATCTCCGCGGCCTCGCCGATCGCTTCACGCGGATCGACCGAGCCATCGGTCGTGACGTCGAGCGTCAGCTTGTCGTAGTCCGTCCGCTGGCCAACGCGGGCGGCCTCGACGTCGTAGGAGACCCGGCGAACCGGCGAGAACAGCGAGTCGATCGGGATGACGCCGATCGTGTGCTCAGGGCCGCGGTTGAGCTCCGCGGGCACGTAGCCGCGCCCACGCCCGATCGTCATGGTCATCTCGAGCTTGCCCTTGTCCGACAGGTTCGCGATCACGAGATCCGGGTTGAGGATCTCGAGCTCGGCCGGCGCCTCGATGTCGGCGCCGGTGACGGGGCCGGGGCCCCGCTTCATCAGGCGCACCTCGATCTCCGGCGACTCACCGTGAAGTCTCGCCACGAGGTTCTTGAGCGACGAGATGATGTCGACGACGTCCTCACGGACGCCGTCCAGCGTCGTGAACTCGTGCGCGACACCCTCGATCTTGACCGAGGTGACGGCGGCGCCCTCCAGCGAGGAGAGCAGCACGCGACGCAGCGAGTTGCCGAAGGTGTGGCCGAAGCCGCGGTCGAGCGGCTCGATCACGAAGACCCCCCGGCGCTCGTCCACTTCCTCGTGGACGATCCGCGGGATCTGGAATTCCATCAAGCTGGTCCTGGTTGCCAAAACGCTCCTTCCGTACGTTCTTACTTCGAGTAAAGCTCGACGATCAACTGCTCCTGGACGGGCGTGTCGATCTCCTCACGCTCGGGCCACTTGAGCACCTTCCCCGTCAGGCTCTCGTGGTCGGCCTGCAGCCAGGGGGCGACCGAGGCCGTGAGATCTGTGGCGTCGCGAATCACCGGCTCGGCGGGGCTTCCCGGCGCCATCGTGACGATGTCGTCCGGTTTCACCTGGTAGCTCGGGATGTTCACGCGGCGGCCGTTCACGTGGAAGTGCCCGTGGCGCACGAGCTGCCGAGCCTGTGCACGCGAGGCGGCGAAGCCGAGGCGGTAGACCACGTTGTCCAGCCGCGCCTCGAGCAGGCGCAGCAGATTCTCGCCCGTGATGCCGGAGCCGCGCGCCGCCTTGGTGTAGTACGTGCGGAACTGCTTCTCGAGCAGCCCGTAGTACCGACGCGCCTTCTGCTTCTCGCGTAGCTGCAGCAGGTACTCCGACTGCTTGATCCGCCCGCGGCCGTGCTCGCCCGGCGGATAGCTGCGGCGCTCGACCGAGCATTTCTCGGTCAGGCACCGCTCGCCCTTCAGGAAGAGCTTCATGCCTTCACGGCGGCAGAAGCGGCACTTGGGGCCGAGCGCGCGGGCCACTAGACACGCCTCCGCTTCTTCTGCCGGACGCCGTTGTGCGCCTGCGGCGTGACGTCCTTGACGCCGAGGATCTCCAGGCCGGCGGCCTGGAGCGAGCGAATCGCCGTCTCGCGGCCCGAGCCGGGCCCCTTGACGAAGACCTCGACCTTCTGGAGGCCGTGCTCCATTCCCTTGCGTGCGCAGGCGTCGGCCGTGACCTGCGCGGCGAACGGCGTCGACTTCCGCGAGCCCTTGAAGCCGGCCGAGCCGGCCGACTCCCACACGATCACCGCTCCGTCCTTGTCCGTGAGCGTGACGATCGTGTTGTTGAACGACGTCTTGATGTGCGCCTGACCGACGGCGATGTTCTTCTTGACCCGGCGGCGCGTCCGGCCCCGGGTCGCTTGTCTGCGCGGAGGAGCCATTAGGTCTTGGTCGCCGCCCTCTTGCCGCGGCCGACCGTCTTCTTCGGACCCTTCCGAGTGCGCGCGTTCGTCTTCGTCCGCTGGCCGTTCACGGGCAGGCTGCGCCGGTGCCGCAGCCCGCGGTATGCGCCGATCTCGGAGAGGCGCTTCACCGCCTGGGTGCGCTCGCGGCGCAGGTCACCCTCGACCTGCAAGTTCGCGTCGATGTACTCGCGAAGCTTCGTGATCTCGGGATCGGTGAGGTCGCGGATCTTCTCGGACGGCGAGAGGCCGGTCCCCTCGCACACCTTCAAGGCCGTCGAGCGGCCGATGCCGAAGATGTACGTGAGCCCGATCTCGAGGCTCTTGTCACGCGGAAGGTTGACGCCGGCGATTCGTGCCAAATTCGCTCCTTATCCCTGCCGTTGCTTGTGACGGGGGTTCGTGCAAATGACCATGGTGCGACCGTGCCGCTTGATCACGCGGCACCGCTCACACATGGGCTTGACTGACGGACGGACTTTCATTGCTCTCCTGGTGCTCCTCACCGAAATTGCGCCCATCTCAGGGCGCAGTTGCTGGAACAAGACGATTCCACAGCACAGCACGGCTCTGCGCCGCGGGTCGATTATGGTAGCAAAGGCGCTTGAACAGGCGCCGCCGTGAGAATCCGCGGCCCTTCCTCCGTCACGGCGACCGTGTGCTCGAAATGGGCCGAAAGGGAGCCGTCCGCGGTAGCGATCGTCCACTGATCCGGCCCCAGGACGATCTCGTGTCCCCCGGCGGTGATCATCGGCTCGATCGCGAGGGTCATTCCGGGCGCGAGCGTGGGCCCTCGCCCGGGCTCGCCGAAGTTTGGGATCTGCGGGTCCTCATGCATGTCACGGCCGACGCCGTGGCCGACCAGGCTCCGCACGACGGAGAATCCCGCTTCCTCGGTCACACGCTGAACCGCGTGCGAGATGTCGCTGAGGCGCCCACCCGCCTGGCATTGCTCGATCCCGGCATGCAGTGCCGCCTCGCCGACCTCGAGCAGCTGCTCGGCCACTGAATCGACCTCCCCGATCGGGAACGTGTAGGCAGAGTCTGCGACGAAGCCGTCGAGCGTGACCCCGACGTCGACCGAGAGGACGTCGCCCGAAGCGAGCGCGTAACTACCCGGGATTCCGTGGACGACGATCTCGTTCGGCGAAGTACAGATGGAAGCGGGGTACGGATACGGCCCCCGATAGCCCTTGAACGTCGGAACGCCGCCCCGCGAGCGGATGAACTCGTCGGCGATGCGATCGAGCTCCCCCGTCGTCGTTCCGGGCTGGGCGTGCCTGCCGAGGAGCGCGAGCGTCTCCGCCACGACCTCGCCCGCGCGCGCCATCGCCTCCAGCTCTTCAGCCGACTTGCGGACGATCACGATCTAGCCGCCGCCTGTTCGAGCGCTTGCTGAATCTCCGAAAACACCTCGTTTACCGACCGGTCGGCATGGATGCCGACCAGATTGCCCTGGAGCCTGTAGTGCTCGACGAGCGGCTCCGTCTGCTCATGGTAGAGGCGGAGGCGCCGGTCGATCACGTGCGGCGCGTCGTCGGTTCGACCTTCGAGCGCAGCGCGTCGGAGCAGCCGCTCGGTGGCGATGTCGTCAGGCGCCTGGAACTCGAAGACGACGGAGGGTCGCCGCCCGATCTCCTCCAGCATCTCGTCGAGGGCGTTCGCCTGAGTGGCTGTCCGCGGGAACCCGTCGAGGATGAACCCGTCCTGCGCGTCGGGCTCGCTCAGCCGCTCGCGGATCAGCTCGATCATGAGATCGTCGGGCACGAGCTGCCCGCTCTCGACGATCGGCTTCACGCGCTTTCCGAGCTCCGAGCCCTGCTCGATCGCGGCGCGGAGCATGTCCCCCGTCGCGATGTGCGGGATGCCGTACTCGGCCTGGATCCGCTTCGCCTGCGTCCCTTTTCCCGAGCCCTGCGGGCCCAGCAAGATCATGTTCACGCTATTTGAGGAAGCCCTCGTAGGAGCGCATCATCATCTGCGACTCCATCTGGCGCATGGTGTCGAGCGCGACACCGACCGCGATCAGCACCGAGGTGCCGCCGAGCGCACCCGCCAGCGCCTGGGACACGTTCGTGTACGCGATGACGATACTCGGCAGCGTCGCGATGAGCGCCAGGTAGATCGCGCCGGGAAGCGTGAGCCGCGTAAGGACGCGATCCAGGTACTGCGCGG
The DNA here is from genome assembly GCA_963842235.1 of uncultured Actinomycetes bacterium. Lineage (GTDB taxonomy): Bacteria > Actinomycetota > Thermoleophilia > Gaiellales > Gaiellaceae > JACDAN01. The sequence goes on from CAWJFT010000001.1 coordinate 1,856,313, forward strand.
TGGGCGGGCCGGGCCGAATTCCCGGGATGTATCCGCCGTGTTTGCGCAGGTTGTCGGCCTGGTCGACCGGGTTGAACTGCACGGCGGTGTAGAAGAACGTGAAGATCACGATCATCGCCCCCTGCAGCAGCAGATACGGCCAGTCCGTGTACGAGAAGTACTTGTTGATGAAGGTCTGCGTCTGCGGGAAGTACTGGGCGATCGTCGGCGGGAACGCCATGACGGCGGCCGCGAAGATGACCGGAATGACGCCGGCCATGTTCACGCGCAGCGGCATGTAGGTCGAGCCGCCCGTCGTCATGCGCCGGCCGACCATGCGCTTCGCGTACTGAATCGGGATCTTTCGCTGGCCCTCCTGGATGAAGACGACGGCGACGACGACTCCGACCGCCATCAGCGGGAAGAAGAGGCGCACGAAGACGCCGCCATCGACCCAGGCGCGGATACCGAGCGGGAGCCCGGTGAGGATCGAGGCGAAGATCAGAAGCGAGATCCCGTTTCCGATTCCACGCTTCGTGATCAGCTCGCCCATCCACATGAGCAGCGTCGTGCCCGCAGTCAGCGTCAGGACGATCAGCGCGCCGCGGCCGAAGTTCGCCTCGAGGGCGCCCTGCCGCTGGAAAAGGAACGCGAAACCCGTGGCCTGGGCAGCCGCGAGGACGACGGTCAGGTACCGCGTGTACTGGTTGATCTTGGCGTAGCCGGCCTCGCCCTCCTTCTGGAGCTGCTCGAGCCGCGGGATGACCACGGTCAGGAGCTGGAGGATGATCGAAGCGGTGACGTACGGCATGATCCCCAGCGCGAAGACCGCAAACTGGGAAAGCGCGCCTCCGGAGAACAGGTTCAGGAGCGCAAGGACCGTTCCACCGGCCGATGAGTTGAAGTAGTTCTTGACCGTGTCCGAATCGACGCCCGGAGCCGGGATCCACGAGCCGAGGCGATAGAAGAACAGGATGAGCGCGGTGAAGAGCACCCGGTGGCGGAGCTCGGGGACCCGCCACGCATTCGTCAGCCAGGAAAACATCTACTCAGCGTCCTCGGAGGCCTCGGCGTTCTCGGGGGCCTCGGCTTCCAGTTCAGCCTCTTCCGCCGGGGCCGCCCGCCGCTGTTTGCGGGCCTTCTTGACCTTCGGCTCCTTGAGCGCCGTCACCGAGCCGCCCGCGCCCTCGATCTTCTCGCGCGCGCTCTCGGAGAAGGCGTGCGCCGTCACGCTCAGCTCCTTCGAGAGCTCGCCTTGGCCGAGGATCTTGACCTCAGTGCGGACGTTCCGGATCAGGCCTGCTTCGGCCAGGAGCTCCGGCGTCACCTCGGTGCCGGCATCGAAACGGTCGAGATCGCGGACGTTCACTGCCGCCATGAACGTGCGGTGCGGACCGATCGGCATCGCGTCCTTGGAGTACGGCCCGCGCTGCTTGCCGAGCCGCATGTAGACCGGCGTCTGGCCGCCCTCGAACCCGGCGCGCATCTTGTGTGAGCCGGAGCGGGCCTTCTGGCCCTTGACGCCGCGGCCTGAATAGCGGCCCTTGCCAGAGCCGGGACCGCGGCCGACCCGCTTCCGATCCTTCCGGGCGGACGCCGGCTTGAGGTTGGAGAGGTTGAGCTGCTCGGCCATGACCCTGATCTATTGCTCGCCCTCGATGCGGACGAGATGGCGAACTTTCCTCAGCATACCGGCGACCTCCGGGCTCTCAGGACGCTCCACCGAGCGGCCGATCTTCCCGAGACCGAGCGCGCGCAGCGTGCCGCGATGGCGCTCACTCTGGCCGATCTGGCTCCGAATCTGGGTGATCTTCAGCGTCTTAGCCATCCGTCGGCTTCTCGGCTTCGGCCGCCACGGCGACAGGCTCCGGCTCCTCCGCAGGCGCTTCCTCCTCGGTCGGCTGCTGCTTCGGGATCGGAAGGACCTCGCTGATCGTCTTGCCTCGCGCCCGGGCGACCTCTTCGGGCCGGCGCAGGCTCTGGAGACCCTGCACGGTCGCCTTGAGCATGTTCACGGGATTGGTCGTGCCGAGGCTCTTCGCAAGGATGTCGCGGACGCCGCCGAGCTCGAGCACCGCGCGGACGCCGCCGCCTGCGATGACGCCCGTTCCCTCGCTCGCCGGCCGGAGCAGAACACGCGCCGCGCCGAATTTCCCGAGGATCTCGTGGGTGATCGTCGTGCCGTGCTTCGGAACGGTGAAGAGGTTCTTCTTCGCGTCTTCGACGGCCTTCGAGATCGCCAGCGGCACCTCGCGCGCCTTGCCATAGCCGACGCCGACGCGGTCGACCTCGTCGCCGACGACGACGAGCGCCGTGAACGAGAAGCGCCGGCCGCCCTTGACAACCTTGGCGACTCGGTTGATCTCGACCACGCGCTCCTTGAGCTCGCGGGTCTCGGTGAACTCGCTCAAAACTCCAATCCCCCTTCGCGCGCGGCGTCGGCCAGCGCCTTCACGCGTCCGTGGTACAGGTACCCGCCGCGATCGAAGACGACGGTCTTCACGCCGGCCTTCTTCGCGTTCTCGGCCAGCAGCTTCCCAACTTCGGCGGCCTGGTCGGTCTTCGAGCCTTTGGCACTGCGCGCATCCAGCCAGCCGGCCGCCGCCAGCGTCTTCCCGGCCGTGTCGTCGACCAGCTGCGCGGCGATGCCGCGGTTGGAGCGGAAGACGACCAGGCGCGGGCGCTCAGCGGTGCCGGAGACATGCTTGCGCACGCGCTTGTGGCGGCGCGCGCGCAGCTGACGCGTCGTGAGCTGACTCACAGCCGTGCCTCCCGGTTTCGTGCGTGTCGACCGGTCATTTCAGACGGCCGCACGGGCAAAGCCCGCACGGCCTGAATGAGACATCGCAAGCGACGTCTCACGCCCTCTTACCGACCTTCCGGCGGACGTACTCGCCTTCGTAGCGGATGCCCTTGCCCTTGTAGGGCTCCGGCGGCCGTACGGCGCGCACCTCGGCGGCCGTCTGACCGACCTGCTGCTTGTCGATGCCCTTGACGACGATCTCCGTCTGCGTCGGAACCTCGAACGTGATTCCGGCCGGAGGCTCGACCACGACGGGGTGCGAGAAGCCAACCTGCAGCTCGAGCGCCTGGCCGCGAAGCGCAGCGCGGTAGCCGACGCCCTGGATCTCCAGCCGCTTCTCGAAACCCTTGGTGACGCCCTCGACCATGTTCGCGACGAGCGAACGGGTCAGGCCGTGGAGCGCGCGATCGTCGCCGCGGTCGGTCGGGCGCGAGACCTGGAGCGCGCCGTCGGTCTGCTCGATCGTCATCCGGCGCGAGACGGGTTGCGTCAGCTCACCCAGGGGGCCGTTGACCATGACGCGACCAGGGTCGAGCGACACCGACACGCCGGCAGGGATCTCGATTGGCTTTCTTCCGATTCGACTCATTCGCCCTTACCAAACAAAGCAGATGACCTCGCCGCCGATGCCTTCGCGTTCGGCGGTCTTGCTCGTGACGAGGCCGTTCGAGGTGGACATGATCGCCGTGCCCATTCCGCCGAGGACACGGGGCAGGCGATCCTTGCGAGCGTACACGCGGCGGCCGGGCTTGGAGACTCGCTTCACGTCCGTGAGGATGCGCTCGCGGTTTGAGCCGTACTTGAGCTCGATCACGAGCGTGTTGAAGCTCTCGCCGGATCGTACGGAGTAGTCGGAGATGTAGCCCTCCTCCTTGAGCAGCCGCGCGATCTCCTCCTTCTGGCGCGAGGTCGGCATCTCGGTGTGCTCGTGCAGCGCCTTGTTGGCGTTGCGGATGCGAGTGAGCATGTCTGCGATCGGATCTGTCTGCATCTGGTTCCTTACCAGCTCGACTTGGTCATGCCCGGGATCTGTCCCTGGTGCGCGAGGTCGCGGAGGCAGATCCGGCAAAGGCCGAACTTGCGGTAGACGGCGCGCGGGCGTCCGCAGCGTCGGCAGCGCGAGTAGCCCCGCACCTTGTAGCGCGGCGTCTGCTCCTGCTTGTGGACGAGTGCCTTCTTGGCCATTAGTGCTCCTTCCAGTAATGCCGCCGGAATTCTGGGTCGCGAGCACCAAGCCAGAGTTCGCACTCCGACGAGCCAAGGTCTGTAGACCTTGGTGAGGAGGAGGGTGGGCTCTGGCGCCGCGTGATCGCGGGCCAGAAGCCGGCATGTATTGCTGGATGGGGCACTACTATGTATCCCTTCTGTCCTCGGCGAACGGGAGCCCGAGCGATCGGAGTAGCGCGTACGCCTGCTCGTCGTTCGGCGCCGACGTCGTGATGGTGACGTCGAGGCCACGGATCCCGGCGATGTCGTCGTAGTTGATCTCGGGAAAAATGATCTGCTCGCGAATCCCGATCGAGTAGTTGCCGCGGCCGTCGAACGACCGGGGATTGAGCCCGCGGAAGTCGCGAATTCGCGGCAACGCGATCGCAACGAGCCGATCGAGAAACTCGTACATGCGGTCGCCGCGCAGCGTCACGCGGGCGCCGATCGGCATCCCTTCGCGGATCTTGAAGCCTGCGATCGACTTGCGAGCGCGGCGGACCTGGGCGCGCTGGCCGGCGATCGTTGTCAGCTCCTCGATCGCGGAGTCCAGCGCCTTCGGCTCTGTCTTCGCCTCGCCGACGCCCATGTTGAGCGTGATCTTCTCGACGCGCGGCACCTGCATGACGGTCTTCAGCCCGAGCTCCTCCTGGAGCTGAGCCCTGACCTCCTCCACGTAGCGCTGCTTCAGGCGCGGCAGCTCGCGAGTCCCTGTCGTTGCCGTCGCCATTACTTGTCGATCTCCTGTCGGCAGTCCTCGCGGCGGCAGACACGCACGCGACGCTTCCCGCCCTTGACGTCCTTCTCCACGGTTCCGACGCGGGTCGGCCGGTTGCAGACGGGGCAGACGAGCATCACGTTCGAGACCGGCAGCGGCCCGGCCTTCTCGATCACGCCGCCGGGCTGGATCTGCGGCGCGCCCATCCTGCTGGGGTTCCGCATCGGGCGCGGCTTCGTATGCCGCTTGATCATGTTCAGGTTCTCCACGATGACCCGCCCCTCGCGCGGGCGCGCTTCGAGGATGCGGCCCCGCTTGCCGCGGTCCTTGCCGCTCAGTACCTGGACGAGATCGCCCTTCTTCACTTTCAGTGCCTGAGCCATCAAAGAACCTCCGGGGCGAGCGACACGATCTTCATGAAGTTCTTCTCGCGCAGCTCACGGGCGACCGGCCCGAAGATGCGCGTGCCGCGCGGGTTGCTTTGGGCGTCGATGATCACGGCGGCGTTCTCGTCGAACGCGATCGACGTGCCGTCGTCGCGCCCGTACGGCTTCTTCGTGCGAACGACGACCGCGCGAACGACCTCGCCCTTGCGGACCGCGCCCTGCGGCGTCGCCGTCTTCACGGTGCCGACGATCACGTCTCCCACGCGCGCGTAGCGGCGGTGTGAGCCTCCGAGCACGCGGATGCACAGCAGCTCGCGCGCTCCCGTGTTGTCGGCCACCCTGACTCTCGACTCCTGCTGGATCACGGACGGTCACCTCTCGCGGAGGCAGTACTGACTGACTGCGCAGGAGCGTGGCTGGCAAGGACGCAGGGAGCGCTCGTACCTGGAAGGTACGGGCGCGACTGAGGACGCCGCCAGGCGCGCTCCTGCGCATCCCAGGCAGTGCTGGCTGTGCGGGAGGGGGCCGTCATTTGGCAGCTTCGACCACCTCGGCCAGGCGCCAGTTCTTCATCTTCGAGAGGGGCCGCGTCTCGACGATGCGGACGACGTCCCCGGCCTTCGCCTGGTTCTGCTCGTCATGGGCGTGGAAGCGCTGCGAGCGCCGGACGACCTTCTTGTAGCGCGGGTGCGCCTTCACGACGTCGACGCGAACGACAATCGTCTTGTCCATCGCAGCCGACACGACGACGCCCCGACGTTCCTGTCGGCGGCCACGTTCGTGCTCCGGCTTCGGGAGCCGGGTGATCGGCTTGCGCTCGCCGGTCTGCTCGCGCTTCGCCTTCGGCCGCTGCCGGCGCTCGGAGCGCGCGACGCGCTTGCGCTTCTTCTTGGCTGGAGCCGCGGCGACGGGCGCCGACGCCTCCTCGGCGCCCTCGACCGGCTCAGCGTCCGGCTCGGGCATCGGCTCCGGCGTCTCGGGCTCGGGCACGGGAGGACCAGGCTCCTCCGGCGGAGCCTCGGGCTCCGGCTCGGGCGGCGTCTCGACCGAGGCCTCGGCCTCGACCGGGGTCTCTTCTTGCTCGTTCTTTTCTTCGTCTGCCATCTAGGTCTGTGCCTCTTCCCGCTCAGTGCGCACCGTGAGGATGCGCGCGATCTCTCGCTTGGCCAGCTTCAGCCGCGCCGGGTTCTCAAGCGCGCCGGTCGCTGACTGAAAGCGCAGGTTGAACAGCTCCTGCCGCCTGTCAGCCAACGCGTTCTCCAGCTCCTCGTCCGTCATGTCCCTGACCTGCTTAGCCCTCAAAGAGATTCGCCTCCGATCGCGGGGGAACCCATGGTTCCCCCACGGACCCCCTCCTTCACGTTTCTGCTGCCGTCGCTTCGCCGGGTGCCTGCGCACGGGCAAAGCCCGGCTCCGGCGGCCACGCGCAGCTCTCCAAGGACGGTGATGTACCTAGCCCTCAAAGAGATTCGCCTCCCGCTTTACGAACTTCGTCTTCACCGGCAGCTTCGTCCCCGCGAGGCGCAGCGCCTCCTTGGCGAGCGACTCCGGGACGCCGGCCAGCTCGAACATCACGCGGCCTGGCTTGACGACGGCAACCCAGTGCTCAGGGGAGCCCTTCCCCGAGCCCATCCGCGTCTCGGCCGGCTTCTGGGAGACCGGCTTGTCCGGGAAGACGTTGATCCAGACCTTGCCGCCGCGCTTGATCTTGCGCGTCATCGCAATTCGGGCGGCCTCGATCTGACGATTGGTCACCCAGCCGTCCTCGAGCGCCTTGATGCCGAAGTCGCCGAACTGGACGCTGGTCTGACCCTTCGCCAGGCCGCGACGACGGCCGCGCTGGTACTTGCGGAACTTCGTCTTCTTCGGAAGCAGCACTAGCTCTCACCTTCCGGCTGCTGCTCTGCAGGCGGCTGCTCGGCAGGCTGCTCCGCGGGCTGCTGCTCCGCGGGCTGCTGCTCCGGCGCTTCAGTGGGCGCCTCGGCGACGGTGTCCGGGGTCGTGGGCGCCTCGGCCTCCGCCTCGGGCTTGGTGCTCTGGCGCTCGGGCGCGCTCCGGCCGCGCCCGCCGCCACGGCGCGGGCCGCCGCGGCGCTCGCGGACGGGGCCGAGCCCCTCGCGGTCGGCGCTCGCCCTCCGGCTGCCCTCGCGCGAGGCGCTCAGGCCTTCGGTGCGGCCGCCTCGCCGGCGAGCCGCGTCCTGATCGCCCAGGCGGGCGTCGCGGCGGCCTTCGACCGTCTCGTAGCCCTCGGGCATGATCTCGCCCTTGTTGATCCAGACCTTCACGCCGATGCGGCCGAAGGTCGTCTTCGCCTCGACGAAGCCGTAGTCGATGTCCGCGCGGATCGTGTGCAGCGGCACACGGCCCTCGGAGTAGGTCTCCGAACGGCTCATCTCCGCACCGCCCAGCCGCCCTGAGCACGTGATCTTGACCCCTTGGGCACCGGAACGGATCGCCGACGCGAGCGAGCGCTTCATCGCGCGCCGGAAGGCGACGCGGTTGGCGAGCTGCTCGGCGATCGACTGTGCGACGAGCTTGGCGTCGAGCTCCGGGCGCTTGATCTCGTTGATGTTGATGTGGACGTTCTTGTGCGTCAGCGCGTGGAGATCGCGGCGCAGCGCGTCGACCTCGGCGCCCGACTTGCCGATCACGATGCCGGGCCGCGCCGTGTAGATGTCGACGGTGATCCGCTGCTTGTCCTTGCGGATCAGGATGTCCGACAGTCCGGCGTGGGCCAGCTTCCCGAGGATGTGCTCGCGGATCTTGACGTCCTCGAGGATCGCGTCGGAGAAGTCCTTGTCGTTCGTGTACCAGTTGGACTTCCAGTCGTGGATGACGCCGACGCGCATCCCGCCCGGATGGATCTTCTGTCCCATTTAGTTCTCCTCCGCTTTCTTCGCAGCCCTTCGCGGCGCTCGCTTCGGCTTCGGCTGTTCTGCCTTCGGCTCCTCAGCGGGCGCGGCCTCGGCCTCTGCCTCTTGCCTACTTCGGCGCGTGGTCACGACCGCAGCCTCCACGGGCTGAAGCTTCAGCGTCACATGGCAGGTGCGCTTCTTCACGCGCGCCACGCGGCCGCGGGCACGGGGGCGCCAGCGCTTGATCGTAGGGCCTTCGTCGACGTAGGCCGCGGTGATCACGAGCTCGTCGCCGATCAGGTCGTGGTTCGCCTCCGCGTTGGCGACGGCGGAGGCCAGCACCTTTTCGATCTCGCGGGCGGCGGCTCGGGGAGTGAACGCCAGGACCGACCGCGCCTCCGGCACGCTGCGACCGCGGATGTGATCCACGACCAGGCGGGCCTTGCGCGGTGTGATGCGCAGCCATTTCGCCTGGGCGCGCACTTCCTGCTGCTCCTCTTGGGCCACTAGCGACGCACCTCCGTCTTGCGGTCGCCGGAGTGGCCGCGGAAGGTCCGCGTCGGCGCGAACTCGCCCAGCTTGTGGCCGACCATCTGCTCGGTGACGAACACCGGGACGTGCTTGCGGCCGTCATGCACCGCGATCGTGTGGCCAACCATCTCCGGGAAGATCGTCGAGGTGCGCGACCAGGTCCGGACCATGTTCTTGGATCCGGAGTCGTTCATCGCCTCGATGCGGCTCATCAGCCGCTCCTCGACATATGGACCTTTTCTGGACGACCTGCTCAACGCTTCTCCTTGCCCCGGCGTCGCTGCCGGATGATCAGACGATCGGAGTCCTTGTGCTTCCGGCGGGTTCGCTTGCCCAGCGTCGGCACTCCCCAGGGCGTGACCGGGTGGCGGCCGCCCTTCGACTTCCCCTCGCCGCCGCCGTGAGGGTGGTCGACAGGGTTCATCGCGGAGCCGCGCACCGTGGGACGCTTCCCCCGCCAACGGCTACGCCCCGCCTTCCCGCCGGTGATGTTCTCGTGGTCGACGTTGCCGACCTGACCCACCGTCGCCCGGCAGGCGAGGCTTACGCGCCGCAGCTCGCCGGAGGGTAGCCGAAGGACCGCATACCCGGCGTCCTTGCCCACGAGCTGGATGCCCGAGCCCGCGCTGCGGGCGAGCTTGCCGCCCTGGCCGGGCTTCAGCTCGACGTTGTGGACGAGCGTCCCTGTTGGAATGTTCTGCAACGGCAGCGCATTGCCGGGCCTGATGTCGGCCCTGGGTCCGGACTCGACCGTCGTGCCGACCCTGAGGCGCGCAGGCGCGAGGATGTACGACTTCGCGCCGTCGGCGTAGTGCAGCAGCGCGATGTTCGCCGACCGGTTGGGGTCGTACTCGATCGCGGCAACCTTGGCCGGCACTTCGTCCTTCGTGCGCTTGAAGTCGACGACGCGGTAGCGGCGCTTATGGCCGCCGCCCTTGTGGCGCGTCGTGATGCGGCCGTCGTTGTTCCGTCCGCCCTTCTTCTTGACGGGCTCGAGCAGGCTCTTCTCCGGCTCCGACTTCGTGACCTCGGCAAAGTCGGAGACCGTCATGAACCGGCGGCCCGGAGAGGTGGGCTTGAACTTCCGAGTCGGCATTAGACCTGGGCCCCTTCGAAGATCTCGATTGCCTCGCCCTCGCGCAGCTGCACGATCGCCTTCTTCCAGCCCGGCCGGCGCCCCTGGACAAGCCCGCGGCGCTTCGGCTTCGACCGCACCTGGACGATGTTGACCGCCTGCACCTTGACGCCGAAGAGCTCCTCGACGGCTTGGCGAACCTGGGTCTTGTGCGCATCCGGATGGACGCGGAACGAGTACTTCCGGTCCTCGATCAGGCTGTAGCTCTTCTCCGACACCACAGGCGCCAGCAGGACTTCATTCGGATGGAGACTCACGGCCGCACCTCCAAATTTGCAGCGCGTCGACTGGTCATTTCAGACGGCCGCACGGGCAAAGCCCGCGCGGCCTGAATGAGACATCGCAAGCGACGTCTCACGCTGCACCCCGCTTCTGTACGTCCTCGAGTGCGCCTTCGCTGACGAGCAGGGTGCGCGCCCAGACGATCGCCGCGACCTCGAGCTCGGCCGGCGTGATCACCAGCACCCGCTCGAGGTTCCGGAACGACTTGATCACCGCTTCCTCGTCCTCGTGCACGACGAGCAGCACCGGGAGCTCCTTGCCCCACGCGTCGAGGAACGCGGCTGCGCTCTTCGTCGACGGCTCGGAGAACGCCGACCCGTCGATGACGCCGAGGGTCTGTCCCTGGACATGGCTGGAGAGGGCGGCGCGGAACGCGGCCTTGCGCGCCTTCCGATTGACCTTCACGTTGAAGTTCGTGCGCGGCATGAACGCGGCGCCGCCGCCGGTCCACTGCGGGGCGCGGGTCGTTCCGGCGCGAGCGCGGCCTGTCCCCTTCTGACGCCACGGCTTGCCTCGGCCGCCGGCGACGAGACCGCGGCTCTTGACCATGCGCGTCCCCGCGCGCTGAGCGTTCAGCTCAGCCCGGACCGCCTCATGGACGAGGTGCGGCTTGACCTCCGCGCCGAACACCGCCTCCTGGAGCGTGGCGTCCTTCGAGCGCTTGCCGGCTGCATCGAGGATTGGAGCTTTAGGAGCCGCCACGGATCTCCTCCCGGACCTCGACGATGGCGTTCTTTGGGCCGGGAACGGCCCCCTTGACGAGGAGCAGATTCTCCTCGGGGTCGACCGAATGGACGCGTAGGCCGACCTGCGTCACGCGCTTCGCACCCATGTGACCGGCCATCCGCATGCCCTTGAACACGCGGGACGGCGTGGCCGAAGCGCCGATCGAGCCGGGCTTGCGGATGTTGCGCGAGCCGTGGGACGCCGGGCCGCGGCTGAAGTTGTGCCGCTTGATCGTCCCCGCGAAGCCCTTCCCGATCGAGACGCCGGAGACCTTCACCGGGTCGCCGGGCTCGAAGCTCTCGACGGTGACCGTCTCCCCGGGCGTCAGCTCGGTCTGACCGCGGATCTCGATTAGCCGGCGGTGGGGGCCGACGTCGTGCTTGGTCAGGTAGCCGAGCTTCGGCTTCGTCAGCTTGCGCTCGGGGACTTCGTCATAGGCGAGCTGCACGGCGTCGTAGCCGTCGGCGTCCTCGGTCCGCACGGCGACGACCGGGCAGGGGCCGGCCTGGATCACGGTGACGGGCGTGACGGCGCCGGTCTCCTCGTCGAAGATCTGCGTCATCCCGAGCTTTCTCCCCACGATCCCCTTCATCAGTTCCAACGGCTCTGCCGGTGACATTGGTGGATGTCTGGGTCGCGAGCACCAAGCCAGGCAAGGACGCAGGGAGCGTTCGGGCTAGACAGCCCGGACGCGACTGAGGACGCGGCCTGGCGCAGCGTGATCGCAGGCCAGGCGCCGCCGAATGTTGCCGGTAGAGCCGTCATAACTTGATCTCGATGTCGACGCCTGCCGGCAGGTCGAGCCGCATCAGCGAGTCGACCGTTTTTGGTGTCGGGCTATGGATGTCGATCAGGCGCTTGTGCGTCCGGATCTCGAAGTGCTCCCGCGAGTCCTTGTCCTTGAACGGCCCGCGGATCACCGTGTAGATGTTCCGCTCGGTTGGCAGCGGAACGGGCCCGGTGATGGTTGCGCCGGTGCGCGTCGCCGTCTCGACGATCGACGCCGCCGAGCGGTCGAGTGCCTGATGGTCATAGCCCTTCAGGCGGATTCGGATCTTCGACTGCGGCACCGGCGCTCCTTACGTAACGATCTCGGTGACGACGCCCGCACCCACCGTGCGGCCGCCCTCGCGGATTGCGAACCGGAGGCCCTGATCCATCGCGATCGGCTGGATCAGATCGATCTCCATGTTCGTGTTGTCGCCCGGCATGACCATCTCCTGGCCCTCCGGCAGCTGGATCGAGCCGGTCACGTCCGTCGTGCGGAAGTAGAACTGCGGCCGGTAGCCGTTGAAGAACGGCGTGTGGCGGCCACCCTCGTCCTTCGACAGGACGTAGACCTCGGCCTTGAAGTGCGTGTGGGGGGTGATCGACCCCGGCTTCGCCACGACCTGGCCGCGCTCGACCTCCTCTCGCTTCGTTCCGCGCAGGAGGACGCCGGCGTTGTCGCCGGCCTGAGCGAAGTCGAGCGTCTTGTTGAACATCTCGAGGCCCGTCACGACCGTCTTCTGGGTCTGCGGGTGGATGCCGATGATCTCGACCTCCTCGCCCGAGTTGATCTGACCCTGCTCGATCCGGCCGGTGACGACCGTGCCGCGCCCGGTGATCGTGAAAACGTCCTCGATCGGCATCAGGAACGGCTTGTCCGTGTCGCGGACCGGCTCCGGAATATAGGAGTCGACCTGCTCCATCAGCTCGAGGATCTTGGGCGTCCACTCGGGATCACCCTCGAGCGCCTTCAGGGCCGAGCCCGTGATGACTGGGATCTCGTCCCCGGGGAACTCGTAAGCGGAGAGCAGCTCGCGCACCTCCATCTCCACGAGCTCGAGCAGCTCGGGATCGTCGACCATGTCGGCCTTGTTCAGGAAGACGACAATCGACGGAACCTCGACCTGGCGTGCGAGCAGGATGTGCTCGCGGGTCTGCGGCATCGGGCCGTCGGCGGCGGACACAACCAGGATCGCGCCGTCCATCTGGGCGGCGCCCGTGATCATGTTCTTGATGTAGTCCGCGTGACCCGGGCAGTCGACGTGGGCATAGTGGCGGTTCGCCGTCTCGTACTCCACGTGCGACGTGTTGATCGTGATGCCGCGCTGCTTCTCCTCGGGTGCGTTGTCGATCGACTCGAAGCTGCGGATGCTCGTGTCCGTGCCTTGCTCGGACAGGACCTTCGTGATCGCTGCCGTCAGGGTCGTCTTGCCGTGGTCGATGTGACCGATCGTGCCGACGTTGACGTGCGGCTTGGTGCGCTCGAACTTCTGCTTGCCCATTCCTCCCTTTCCTTCCTTTACGCGCTCTGCGAGTCGACGAGCTCGCTGGCGATCGACTGAGGGACTTCCTCATATCGCTCGAATTGCATGGTGAAAGTTGCCCGGCCCTGCGTCGTCGAGCGCAGGTCGGTTGCGTATCCGAACATTGCGGCGAGGGGCACCCGGGCCTTGATCACCTGGGCATTCCCCCGCGGCTCCAGATTCTCGATCCGGCCACGCCGTGAGTTGAGGTCGCCCATGACGTCGCCGAGGTAGTCCTCCGGCGTCACGACCTCCACGGCCATGACGGGCTCGAGCAGCTTGGGCTTCGCCCGCTTCATGCCCTCCTTGAAGGCCATGGAGCCGGCGACCTTGAAGGCGATCTCGCTCGAGTCGACGTCGTGGTACGACCCGTCGACGAGCTCGACCCTGATGTCCACGACCGGATAGCCGGCCAAAACGCCGGACTCCATCGCTTCCTGGATGCCGAGGTCGACCGCGGGGATGAACTCGCGCGGGATGCGCCCGCCGACGATCTTGTCGAGGAACTCGTACCCCTCGCCCGGCCCGGACGGCTCCAGGTTGATGACCGCGTGGCCGAACTGGCCGCGGCCGCCGGTCTGGCGGACAAACCGGCCCTGGATCTTCTCGACGCGCCGGTCGATGGTCTCGCGGTAGGCCACCTGCGGGCGGCCGACGTTGGCGTCGACGTTGAACTCGCGCGTCAGGCGGTCGACGATGATCTCGAGGTGCAGCTCGCCCATCCCGGCGATGAGCGTCTGCCCGGTCTCCTCGTCGCTCCGGACGCGGAAGGTCGGATCCTCGTCGGCGAGCCGCTGTAGCGCGGTCGCGAGCTTGTCCTGGTCACCCTTCGTCCTCGGCTCGACGGCGACCGAGATCACGGGGTCGGGGAAGGTCATGGACTCGAGCACGATCGGCGCCGTGTCGATGGCGAGGGTCTCGCCGGTCGTCGTCTGCTTGAGCCCGACGATGGCCGCGATCTCGCCCGCGCCGATGGTCTCGCGCTCCTCGCGGTGGTTCGCGTGCATCTGGAGGATGCGGCCCATGCGCTCGGTCTTGCCGGAGGTCGTGTTCATGACGCGATCGCCGGACTTGACCTGGCCCGAGTAGACCCGGATGTACGTCAGCTTGCCCACGTAGGGATCCGACATGACCTTGAAGGCCAGAGCCGAGAACGGCTCGTCCAGCGCCGGGCGGCGCGAGAGCTCGTGCTCGGTCCTCGGGTCGAGGCCGTGCACGGGCGGGACGTCGAGCGGGCTCGGCAGGTAGTCGACGACGGCGTCGAGGAGCGGCTGCACGCCCTTGTTCTTGAAGGCGGAGCCGAGCAGCACCGGGGTGACGCTGATGTCCAGCGTCGCAGCGCGAATCGCGCGCCGCAGCATTTCCGGCGTCACGGCGGACTCGTCCTCGAGGTACGTCTCGAGCAGCTCTTCGTCGTGGTCGGCGACCGCGTCGATCAGCTGGTGGTGATACTCGTTTGCCTGCTCGGCGAGCTCGGGCGGCACCTCGCCGATCTCCAGGTTCGTCCCCAGGTCGTCGGACCAGGTGAGCGAGCGCATCTCGACGAGGTCGACGACGCCGCGGAAGTTCTCCTCCTGGCCGATCGGCAGCTGGACCGGCACCGCGCGGGCGCCCAGGCGATCGACCATCGACTGCACCGACGCGAAGAAATCGGCGCCGACGCGGTCCATCTTGTTGATGAAGGCGATGCGCGGGACGCCGTAGCGATCGGCCTGGCGCCAGACGGTCTCCGACTGCGGCTCGACGCCGGCCACGCCGTCGAAGACGGCGATCGCGCCGTCGAGCACGCGCAGGCTCCGCTCGACCTCGACCGTAAAGTCCACGTGCCCGGGCGTATCGATGATGTTCACACGAAAATCACGCCAGAACGCCGTCGTGGCGGCAGACGTGATCGTGATGCCGCGCTCCTGCTCCTGCGCCATCCAGTCCATCGTCGCGGCGCCCTCGTGGACCTCGCCCATCTTGTGGGTGCGGCCGGTGTAGTAGAGGATCCGCTCGGTCGTCGTCGTCTTGCCCGCGTCGATGTGGGCCATGATCCCGATGTTCCGGACCTGCTCGAGCCCCGCGGGCGCGCGTGTCGTCGGCGTGGCCATGGCTACCACCTGTAGTGCGCGAAGGCCTTGTTGGCCTGCGCCATCCGGTAGAGGTCGTCCTTGCGCTTGAAGGCGCCGCCCTGCTGCTCGAGGGCGTCGAGGATCTCGCCCGCCAGCTTGGCGGCCATGCCCTTCTCGCGCCGCTCGCGCGAGTACGTCACGATCCAGCGGATCGCGAGCGTGCGCGCACGGCGAGACGGCACCTCGACAGGCACCTGGTAGTTCGCGCCGCCGACGCGGCGGGAGCGAGTCTCGAGCACCGGCGTCACCGACTTGACCGCCTGCTCGAGCACTTCGACGGGACTCTTCCCGGAGCGCTCGGCGGCAATCGCCAGTGCGTCGTAGACGATCTTCTCCGCGGTGCTCTTCTTGCCCTTGGTCATGACGCGGTTGGTCAGCTGGCTCACGAGCCTGGAGTCGTGCACAGGGTCCGGCGCCAGTTCGCGTGGCTGAATTTCGGCTCGGCGTGGCATTACGAGCCTCTCTTGGCGCCGTACTTCGAGCGCCCCTGGCGGCGATCTGAGACGCCGGCAGTGTCGAGCGCAGCGCGAATGACCTTGTAGCGGATGCCCGGCAGGTCCTTGACGCGGCCGCCGCGGATCAGCACGACAGAGTGCTCCTGCAGGTTGTGCCCCTCACCGGGGATGTAGGTCGTGACCTCCATCCCGTTCGTCAACCGCACGCGGGCGACCTTACGCAGCGCCGAATTCGGCTTCTTGGGCGTGGTCGTATACACGCGTGTGCAGACGCCGCGCTTCTGGGGCGCGCCGCGGAGTGCAGGGGTCTTGGTCTTGGCCTTTGGCTTGACCCGGCCCTTGCGCACAAGCTGGTTGACAGTGGGCATTTGCTCCTTCGAGGGACTTCGTGACACGACAAAGGTCGGCGGGGGCGATTGCCCCTGCCAACCGGCCGCGGCATGGTAGCAAAGGTTTGCAGCCAAGAACGGCCCGGAAGCGCCTATTCAAGCCATAGCCAGAAGGCCGAACGGTCACTACAGTGAGCTTCGGTGAGCGACGCACTGACCTGGGCCCTGCTCGGCGCCGGATTCGTCGTCCTCGCACTGGTGTTTTTGGTCGTGCTGATCCGCGAGCGGAGGGCCGCCGACGCGCGCTTCGCCGCCGTCATGCAGGAGGTGACGAGCCGGCTCGATCGCGTAGCCGACGAGCTCCGAGATGCGCATGACCAGGATCGGCGCACGAAGATCCTCGGCGAGCTCGGCGGGACGATCGACCTCGACGAGGTTCTCGCACGAGTGCTCGAGGCCGCGGGTGCGATCCGTGGGGTCGACGCCGCGCTGGTCACGGTACGTTCCGGGGCGGAGGAGCCGATCAGGGCGGCTGTCGGGCTCACGAACGAGGAGGAGGACGCCCAGGCGATGGCCGGGCCGCCCGACGGTCGTGCGGCGCGGTCACTGACGATCTCGTATGAGTATCCGGCCGAGCTGGAGCGGGACGGAAGGGAGCTCGTCCGGCATGGGCTCGCGCTCCCGATTCCGGGCGAGTCTTCCTCGATCGGCTACCTGACCGTCTTCAGTCGTTCCGACTCGCACTCCTTCGCCGACGCGGATAAGGAGTCGCTCGAGGAGCTGGCCGGACGGGCCGGGCCTGCGATCGAGAACGCCTTGAGGTTCCGGGAGGCGCGCCAGCTCGCCGATCTCGACGCTTTGACCGGCCTGCATAACCGGCGCTACTTCCACGAGACGCTGGCTCGCGAGGTCGCGCGTGCCCACCGGTACGGTCGCCGACTGGCGCTCGTGGTGTTCGACCTCGACGGCTTCAAGGCGATCAACGACCGGATCGGACATCTAGCGGGGGACGCCGTCCTCGCCGAAGTGGCGGAGCGCGTCCGAGCCGTCGTGCGTTCGGCCGACGTCTCTTGCCGTGTCGGCGGAGACGAATTCGCGATCGTCCTTCCGGAGTCAACGCTCGCCGAGGCCGAGCAGCTCTCCTACCGGATGCAGGCGGCGGTCGCCTCCAGCCCGATCGGAGAGGCCGGGACGCTCCAGCTCTCGGCCGGCGCCGCCGAGCTTCGTCCCGAAGACAGCGGGACGACGTTTTTCGAGCGCGCAGACCATGCGCTCTACCGCGCGAAGGAGTCGGGGAAGGCGGAGGTCTTTGCAGCCGGCCCGGCCGAGCCTCCCGGAGCAGCGGACGCCGGAGGCGGCCGCCCGCTAGGCCCGGTGAGTTAATCGGCCCTGTGCCGACGAACCGGCTTTGCCGGTTCGTCCGGGGCGGCCCCTAGAGAAGGAAGCGGCGAGAGAGGCTAGGCCTTGGCCCGGCGTGAGCCGGGCCAAGGATTCATAGGGGTCGGAAAAAGTCGTGAGACTTTTTCCGAAATCATCTAGCTCTCCTCATCCAACGGCGACTCGATCTCGGGGATCTCGATCGCCTCGCCCGACTCGTGCGGGCTCGGATCGCCGTCCGGCTCCGGCGCTCCGCCGAAGTCGAGCCCGAGATCAGACAGTGATGCGCCGTCCCCTCCGTCCGCACCGATCTCCTCGAGCGCGGCGAGCAGCTGCTCCTCCGACTCGGGCCGGCGATACGCCGACGCGGGGATCTTCTCGGAGGGCTTGACCTCGACCGTCCGGTACTGCTTGAGGCCGGTGGCCGCCGGGATCAGCTTCCCGATGATCACGTTCTCCTTGAGCCCGAGCAGCTGGTCGACCTTGCCCTCGATCGCAGCGTCGGTCAGCACCTTGGTCGTCTCCTGGAAGGAGGCGGCGGAGAGGAACGACTCGGTCGCGAGGGAGGCCTTCGTGATCCCGAGGATCAGCGGCTCCCAGGTCGCCTGCTCGCCCTTCTCCTTCTTCACCCGCGTGTTCTCCTTCTCGAGGACGACCTTGTCCACGAGCTGGCCGGGCAGGAGCTCGGTGTCGCCCGGAGTCTCGACGCGCACCTTCTTCAGCATCTGGCGAACGATCAGCTCGATGTGCTTGTCGTGG
This sequence comes from uncultured Actinomycetes bacterium, assembly GCA_963842235.1. GTDB lineage: Bacteria > Actinomycetota > Thermoleophilia > Gaiellales > Gaiellaceae > JACDAN01. The sequence goes on from CAWJFT010000001.1 coordinate 1,874,259, forward strand.
ATCTCGACGCCCTGTGACTTGTAGACGCGCTGCACCTCCGAGACGAGGTACAGCTCGGTCGCCGTCGAGCCCTTGAGCCGCAGGAGGTCAGCTGGAGTCCGGGAGCCCTCGTGGAGAGCGTCGCCCGGCTCGACCTCTTGGCCGTTCTGGACCAGTAGCCGCGTCCGGCGCGGGAGCTGGTAACTGACCGGCTCCTCGCCGTCCGTGGTGTGGATGAGCACCTTCGGCCCACGCTCGGTCAGCTCGATCTCGACCTTGCCGCCGACCTCGGCGAGCTTGGCCGCACCCTTCGGGCTCCGCGCCTCGAAGATCTCGACGACACGCGGGAGTCCGTGCGTGATGTCGGCGCCGGCCACGCCTCCGGTGTGGAAGGTCCGCATCGTCAGCTGCGTCCCAGGCTCGCCGATCGACTGTGCGGCGATGATCCCGACCGCGTCGCCGATCTCGGCCATGCCGCCTGTCGCCAGGAAGAGCCCGTAGCAGGAGCGGCACACCCCGAAGTCGCTGCGGCACTTCAGCACCGAGCGCACAGGGAGCATCGCCTCCTGGGCCGCGTCCTCGAGGCCCTCGGCGATCTCCTCGAGCATCGGCATGGTGACGAGCGCGCCCTTCTCGGCCAGCACCGTCTTGCCGGGCTTGCCGCTTGCAAGTGGCCGGTGCACGTCTTCCGCGACGATCCGGCCAAGGAGGCCCTTGTTGAAGCCACCCTCGCTGTAGAGCGGGAGCTCGATGAACTCCTTGGTCTTGCAGTCCTCCTCGCGGATGATCACATCCTGGGCGACGTCGACCAGGCGCCGGGTCAGGTAGCCCGAGTCCGCCGTGCGGAGCGCCGTGTCGGCGAGGCCCTTCCGGGCACCGTGGGTCGAGATGAAGTACTCGAGCACCGACAGGCCCTCCATGAAGTTCGCCTGGATCGGGCGCTCGATGATCTCGCCCTTCGGATTCGCCATCAGGCCACGCATGCCCGCGAGCTGGCGGATCTGCTTGAACGAACCGCGCGCTCCGGAGTTGGCCATCATGTAGATCGGGTTCAGCTTGTGGAGGTTGGCCTCCATGGCGTCGGCCACGGCGTCGGTCGCCTCCGTCCAGATCTGGACGATCGACTCGCGCCGCTCCTCCTCCGTGATCAGGCCGCGCTCGTACTGCTGCTCGACCTGACGCACCCGCTCCTCGTACGCGGCGAGGATCTCCTGCTTGTCCGGCGGGATGACGATGTCGTTCTTCGAGATCGTGATCCCGGCGTCGGTTGCGTAGCGGAACCCGAGCGTCTTGATCTTGTCGAGGACGTTTCCGATCATGTGCGCCCCGAAGAGCTCGGCGAGCTCGGTGATGAAGTCGTCCATCTCCTTCTTCGAGAGCGTGCGGTTCACGTAGGGGAACTCGACGTCGACGCCGTCCTCGCCGACCGCCTCGGCGATCGTGCGCTCGACCTCCGCGTTGAAGATCACACGCCCGGGCGTCGTCAAGATGAGGTCGCCGTTCCACCAGTACTCGATCGGATCCTGGAGCCCGACCTGCTCGGACTCGACGGCGAGCTCGACTGTTTCCTCGCTGGTGAACCGCTTCGGCCGGGGCTTCAGCTTCTCGGCCTGGGCCTTCGTGAGGTCCTCCTCCGCATAGGTGAGGTAGTAGCCGCCCAGGACCATGTCCTGCGTCGGGGTCGCAAGCGGGCGACCGCTCGACGGGGAGAGCACGTTGTTCGACGAGAGCATCAGGATGCGCGCCTCGGCCTGCGCTTCCGCCGACAGCGGGAGGTGCACGGCCATCTGGTCACCGTCGAAGTCGGCATTGAACGCGTGACAGACGAGCGGGTGGACCTGGATCGCCTTGCCCTCGACAAGGATCGGCTCGAACGCCTGGATGCCAAGACGGTGCAGCGTCGGCGCTCGGTTCAGGAGGACCGGGTGCTCGGCGATGACCTCTTCGAGGACGTCCCAGACCTCGGGAACCATCGAGTCGACGTACTTCTTCGCCGCCTTGATGTTCTGCACGGCCTTCCGCTCGACTAGGCGGCTCATGATGAACGGCTTGAAGAGCTCGAGCGCCATCAGCTTCGGCAGCCCGCACTGGTAGAGCTTCAGGTTCGGGCCGGAGACGATCACCGAGCGACCGGAGTAGTCCACGCGCTTGCCGAGCAAGTTCTGGCGGAAGCGTCCCTGCTTGCCCTTGAGCATGTCGGAGAGGGACTTCAGCGGCCGGTTGCCCGGGCCGGTCACGGCGCGCCCGCGGCGGCCGTTGTCGAACAGCGCGTCGACGGCCTCCTGGAGCATCCGCTTCTCGTTGTTGACGATGATCTCCGGCGCGCCCAGGTCGAGCAGCCGCTTGAGGCGGTTGTTCCGGTTGATGACGCGGCGGTAGAGATCGTTCAGGTCGCTCGTGGCAAAGCGGCCACCGTCGAGCTGAACCATCGGGCGCAGCTCGGGGGGGATGACCGGGACCGCCTCCAGGACCATCCACTCGGGCTTGTTGTCGGACTTGACGAAGGCCGAGACAACCTTGAGCCGCTTGATCGCCCGCTGCTGCTTCTGGCCCTTCGACGTCTTGATGACCTCGCGAAGGAACGCCGCCTCCTTGTCGAGGTCGAGATCCCGAAGCAGATCGCGGATCGCCTCCGCGCCCATGCCGCCCGTGAAGTAGTCGCCGAAGCCGTACGCCGAGCCGAACCGGTCCTTCAGCTCCCGGAAGATCTGCTCGTCGTTGATGATCTGCTTCGGCTCGAGGCTCTTGAACGTCTCCCACGTCTCGGCGAGCCGGCGCTTCGCGTCCTCGGCCGCGTCGCGCGCGTCCTGGCGCCGCGACTCGATGTCGAGGTACATCTCGCGCACCTTCAGCGCCCACTGGACGAGCGCGTCGAGATCCTCCTTCTGGATCTTCCCGTCCGTCCGGAGGCAGAGGTCGTTCGCCTTCTCGCGGATCGCGTCGGGCGAGTCGATCTCGGGAAGGAACCCGAGCAGCTCACGCAGCAGGCCGTTGCCCAGCTCGCGCGCCTTCTCGAGGTTCTTCTTGTCGACGCCCTGGACGAGCTCCGCGTCCTCGCCGTCGAGCTCGCCGCCCGTGAGCAGCGCCTCCTCGATCCTGTTGATGTGCTTGGTGACCGCGCCCTTCTTCGAGCCCGTCGCCTTCGCGGCCTCCTTGAACAGCGGCCGCAGCGCCTCCTCGATCTGGATCGCGCACGTCGCGACCTGCTCGAGCTCACGCGGTGACAGGCGGCGATCGTCGCGGATCGCCGAGTTGCGAACGAGCTCGCGGATCTTCTTCGAGTCCTCGGTCGTGATCTCCTTGGCCACCTCGAGGAGGATGCCGCCGACGAGCTCGCGCGCCTCCTCGAGCGCGGGCAAGCCCTGCTCCTCGGCCCAGTTGGAGAGGCCGCGGACCCAGAACTCGTCGTCCTCGTCGAAGTTGCGCTCCTTGCTCTTCGTGAAGTACTCGCGGCGCCGCTTCAGGCGATCCTCGAGCGCAGCGAGCGCCTCCTCGCGGTCGACCTCGATCCGCTCGTACTCCGCGGTGACCTTGTCCTCGAGGTCGTTCAGATCCTTCTTGCGCGCGTCGTTGTCGACCGCGGTGACGATCGAGGCGGCGAAGTAGAGGACCTTCTCGAGCTCGCGCGGAGCGATATCGAGCAGGTAGCCGATCCGGCTGGGCACGCCCTTGAAGAACCAGATGTGCGAGACGGGCGCCGCCAGGTCGATGTGACCCATGCGCTCGCGCCGCACCTTCTGGCGCGTGACCTCGACGCCGCAGCGCTCGCAGATGATGCCCTTGTAGCGAACGCGCTTGTACTTGCCGCAGTAGCACTCCCAGTCCTTCGTCGGACCGAAAATGCGCTCGCAGAAGAGGCCGTCGCGCTCGGGCTTGAGCGTGCGGTAGTTGATGGTCTCGGGCTTCGTGACCTCGCCCGAGGACCAGTCGCGGATCTGCTTGCTCGAGGCGAGCCCGATCCGGATGGCGTCAAATTCGTTGATATCGATCAAAGCGCTCCCTTACTCCTCTTATTCCTCTAGTTCCACTTCTTCTGCGAGCGGCCCAGCTTGGTCCTGGGCCTCCTCGGCTGCCTCCTCGTCCGGAGCGAGGTTCGGGTCCGGGACGTCGATGAGCTGCTCGTCGTTCGGCAGCGCCATTTCTCCGTCCTGGTCGACCCGCTCCTGGCCTTCCTCGAGCTCCTCGGCGTTCGGCTCGCGTGCCGCGGCCCGCAAGGAGCCGGGCGATAGATCGATGCCGAGCTCCTCGGCGGCCCGCAGGAGCTCGTCCTCCTCCTCGCGCACCTCGACCTCCGCGCCCTCCTCGGAGAGCACGTCGACGTCGAGCGCGAGCGACTGCATTTCCTTCAGCAGCACCTTGAAGGACTCGGGGATCGACGGCTCGGCGATGTTCTCGCCCTTGACGATCGCCTCGTATGCCTTGACCCGGCCGACAGTGTCGTCGGACTTGATCGTGAGCATCTCCTGCAGCGTGTAGGCCGCGCCGTACGCCTCGAGCGCCCAGACCTCCATCTCGCCGAAGCGCTGGCCGCCGAACTGCGCCTTGCCGCCCAGCGGCTGCTGGGTGACGAGCGAGTAGGGGCCCGTGCTCCGCGCGTGGATCTTGTCGTCCACGAGGTGGAGCAGCTTGAGGATGTACATGTGGCCGACCGTGATCTTGTTCTCGTACGGCTTGCCGGTCTTCCCGTTGAAGAGGCGGATCTTGCCCGAGCAGCGCCGGCCCGCCGGGCGCTTCTCGTCGACGACGAACTTGATCGGCGAGTCAGGGTTCTGCTTCGTCCACTCGATCAGGGCGTCGTCGACGTCCTCGGGGGACGCGCCCTCGAAGACAGCGGTCGCGACCGGTGTCGAGCCATTGGGCTCACCCTCCTCGGCAAAGACGCCATGGTGGGCGGCCCAGCCGAGGTGGGTCTCGAGGATCTGGCCGATGTTCATCCGGCTCGGGACGCCGAGCGGGTTGAGAACGACGTCGACCGGCGTGCCGTCCTCGAGGAACGGCATGTCCTCTTCGGCGACGATCTTCGCGATCACACCCTTGTTCCCGTGGCGGCCGGCGAGCTTGTCGCCCTCGGCGATCTTGCGCTTCTTGGCGACGTAGACGCGCACGAGCTCGTTGACGCCCGGTGACAGGTCGTCGCCGGCATCGCGCGAGAACGTCTTTACGTCGATGACCTTGCCACCTTCGCCGTGTGGGACCTTCAGCGAGGTGTCGCGGACCTCACGCGCCTTCTCCTTGAAGATCGCGCGGATCAGCTTCTCCTCGGCCGTCAGCTCGGTCTCGCCCTTCGGCGTCACCTTGCCGACGAGCAGGTCGCCGGAACCGACCTCGGCACCGATGCGGACGATGCCGCGCTCGTCGAGGTCCTTGAGCGACTCCTCCGAGCGGTTCGGAATGTCGCGCGTGATCTCCTCGTCGCCGAGCTTCGTCGAGCGTGCGTCGATCTCGTACTCGTGAATGTGGATCGAGGAGAGGACGTCCTCCTTGACCAGCCGCTCCGAGATGACGATCGCGTCCTCGAAGTTGTAGCCCTCGAACGGCATGAAGGCGACGAGCAGGTTCTTGCCCAGCGCGAGCTCGCCCTGAGAGGTCGAGCTTCCGTCCGCAAGGACCTCGTCCGCCCGCACACGGTCGCCGAGACCGACGATCGGACGCTGGTGGATCAGGGTGCCCTGGTTCGAGCGCATGAACTTGGTCAGGTCGTACTCGTCCCGGCCGTCCTTCGTCTCGACGACGATCTTGTCGGCGTCCACGTCGACGACCGCGCCCGCGTTGTCGGCGAGCACGACATCGCCCGTGTCGACCGCGGCGCGGTACTCGAGGCCCGTGCCCACAAGTGGCGGCTCCGTGATCATCAGCGGCACCGCCTGACGCTGCATGTTCGCGCCCATCAGCGCGCGGTTCGCGTCGTTGTGCTCGAGGAAGGGGATGAGTGCCGTCGCGACCGACACGATCTGCGCCGGCGAGACGTCCATGAACTGGATCTCCTTCGGCGCGGCCATGACCGCCTCGCCCTCCTTCGACCGGCAGAGCACCTGGTCGTGGAGGAACTTGCCGGTCTTTTCGTCGACCGGCTCCGAGGCCTGGGCGATCGTGTACTGCGCCTCCTCGGCGGCGTCGAGGTAGACGATCTCGTCCGTGACCTTGCCGTTCGTGACCTTCCGGTACGGCGTCTGGATGAAGCCGAACTCAGAGACCGTCGCGTAGGACGCGAGCGAGCCCATCAGGCCAATGTTCGGGCCTTCAGGCGTCTCGATCGGGCACATGCGGCCGTAGTGCGTCTGGTGCACGTCGCGCACCTCGATCGGCGCGCGTTCGCGCGTGAGGCCGCCCGCGCCGAGCGCCGACAGGCGGCGCCGGTGGGTGAGCCCGGCGAGCGAGTTCGTCTGGTCCATGAACTGCGACAGCTGGGAGGAGCCGAAGAACTCCTTCAGCGCAGCCACGACCGGCCTGATGTTGATGATCGTCTGCGGCGTGATCGTGTCGACGTCCTCCGTCGTCATCCGCTCGCGGACGACGCGCTCCATCCGGTAGAGACCGACGCGGAACGCCTCCTGGATCAGCTCGCCGACCGTGCGAAGGCGGCGGTTGCCGAAGTCCTCGTACTCGTCGAGCTCGCCGCGGATCGCGTCACGCGAGAGCGTGGCGGCGTCGGCGGCGTAGTCCTTGGCGTCCTCGGGCACGCCGAGCTTGACCGGCAGGTCGACCAGCCGCTTGACGAGCGAGATGATGTCCTGGGTGGTCAGGACGCGTGTGTCCTCCGGCACGTCGACCTCGAGGCGCTGGTTCAGCTTGTACCGGCCGACCTTCGTCAGGTCGTAGCGCTTCGGGTCGAAGAAGAGCGAATGCAGGAGATTCCGCGCGTTGTCGACCGTCGGCGGCTCACCGGGGCGCTGCTTCTTGAAGACCTCGATCAGCGCCTGCTCCTCGTTGATCGTCGTGTCCTTCTCGAGCGTGTGCTGGATGTAGATCGAGTTGTCGAAGAGCTTGAGCAGGGCCTCGTTCGAGCTCGTGTCGAGCGTGAACCCGGTCGACGGGTCCTCCTGGGGCAGAGCCCGGAGCAGGGTCGTGATCGGCAGCTTGCGCTTCCGGTCGATGCGGGCGTAGACGATGCCCTTCTTGTCGATCTCGAGCTCGAGCCACGAGCCGCGAGACGGCATCAGGTTCGCGGTGAAGACCTGCTTCGTCGCGTCCTTGGGCTCCATCAAATAGGCACCGGGACTACGCACGAGCTGCGTGACGATCACGCGCTCGGTGCCGTTGATGATGAACGTGCCGAACTCGGTCATCATCGGGAAGTCCCCCATGAAGACCGTCTGCTCGCGAATCTCGCCCGTCTCCTTGTTGACGAAACGGACCGTCATCGAGAGCGGGACCTGATAGGTCAGGTCCTTCTCACGACACTCCTGAATTGAAAACTGCGGTTCGCCGAACTTGTACTCGGCGAATTCGACGGCGAGCGTTCCCGTGTAATCCTCGATCGGCGAGATGTCGTCGATCGTCTCGCGAAGGCCCTCCTCCATGAACCACTGGAAGGACGCCTTCTGGATGTCGATCAGGTTGGGGAGCTCGAGAACATGCTTCAGGTGCGAAAAGCTCTTGCGCGCGCGTGGCGCAGCAACCCCTCTACTCAACTATGAAGCCTCCCTTAGAAACGGCGTGGGGATGTACAGGCGGACGTCTAGGCCGGAACCGGCCAGCATACCGAAAGTGGACAAGCCTACGCAAGGGCAATCGGGCGGCCCTTGCGCAGTTGACGACCAGTATAGCCAAAAGGCCGCTCGGTCGCGGCCCTTTGGCTTTAAGCGAGGTTACTTGACCTCAACGGTGGCGCCGGCCTCTTCCAGCTGCGCCTTGATCTGGTCGGCCTCCTCCTGCGGAACGCCTTCCTTGACCGGGTTGGGCGCGCCGTCGACCAGGTCCTTGGCCTCCTTGAGGCCTAGGCCGGTCACGGCCCGGACGACCTTGATCACCTGGATCTTCTGGCCGCCGGGGCCCGTCAGGACGACGTCGAAGGCGGTCTTCTCCTCCGCCGCGGCACCGTCGCCGGCTGCCGGAGCGGCCCCGGGAGCCGCAACCGCGACCGGAGCGGCAGCGGTCACGCCCCACTCCTCCTCGAGCTTGTTCTTCAGCTCGACGAGCTCGAGGACGGTCATCCCGCCCAGCTGCTCGACGACCTTGTCGGTATCTGTCTTAGCCATCTCTAACCCTCCTGTGGTGTCTCTTCTTCAGTGGTTTCCTGTTCGGGTTCTGCTGCCGGCTCGGCCTCTACAGCGTCGGCAGCCGGAGCTTCCGGACTGGCCTCTTCGCCGGCCGCCTCCTCGTCGGAAGCCTGCGGTGCCTCTTCGGGAGCCGCAGCCTGCGGCTCCTCGGTCGGCGGCTCCTCCGCGGACTCGGGCTCGGCTTCCTCCGGCTCCTGAGCAGGCTGCGTCTCACCCTGCTCCTCCAGCTGCTTGATGCGGGCGTCGATCACATTCACGAGATCTCGGAGCGGCGCCGCGAACAGCCCGACGACCGTCATCAGAGGGCCGCTGACTGCACCCACGAGTTGCGCGTGGAGCACGTCGGTCGGGGGCAGCGTCGCGAGGCTCTTGACGTCGTCCTCGCCGATCTCCCGGCCGTCCAGGATCCCGCCGCGAATCTCCAGGACTCGCGTCTCCCGCACCGCGGTGTTCAGCGCCTTGGCCACCGCGACCGGGTCGCCGTCCGTCTCGAGAAAGGCGATCGCCGTCGGGCCGTCGAGCAGCGCCAGAAGCGCCTCGGCGCCGGCCTCCTCAGCCGCGCGCCGCGTGAGCGTGTTCTTGACGACCGTGAACCGGGCGCCGTGCTCGAGCAGCTCTCCGCGCAGCTTGTTGATCTGCGGGACGGAGAGGCCGCGGTAGTCGGCGACGATCAGCGTCTCCGTCGAGCGCAACTGCTCGGCGAGGTCGGCTACCACCTTCTCTTTGTCGGATCTCAGCATCGAATCACCTCCTCGAAACGAATCAGGCCCGCCGGCAGGCGGGCCCGAGCAGAGGCAGATGACTGACTCTCTTCTCGGCCGCGCCTCGGCTGGACTTCTGCCCTCGCGAGCTGCCAACTGTCTCTGGCGACGGGCTCCTCTAAGCAGTTACAGGCTCGGCCTGCTCCTCCAATTCTTCGACTATGCCTCTCGTGCGGGCCGGGTCGACGTGGATCCCAGGCCCCATCGTCGTCGTCAGCGTGATGCGGTGAATGTAGCGGCCTTTGGCTGCCGCCGGCTTCGCGCGCATGATCTCGTCGATCAGCGCGGCGTAGTTCTCGACCAGCAGGCGCTCGTCGAAGCTCCGCTTGCCGATCGAGACGTGCACGTTTGCGCCACGGTCGGTCCGGTACTCGAGCTTGCCGGCCTTCGAGTCGGTCACGGCCTTCGCGACGTCCATCGTCACGGTGCCGGTCTTCGGGTTCGGCATCTTGCCGCGAGGCCCGAGGATCCGACCGAGCTTGCCCACGTTGCTCATCTGGTCGGGTGTGGCGATGGCGACGTCGAAGTCGTCGAAGCCCTCCTCGATCCGTGACGCGAGATCGGCGCTGCCGACGACGTCGGCGCCCGCGTCCTGCGCCTCCTTGGCCTTCTCGCCCTCGGCGAAGACGGCGATCCGCACCTCACGGCCCGTGCCGTGCGGGAGCATGAGCGTTCCGCGCAGCTGCTGATCGGCGTGGCGGACGTTGAGCCCGAGGTTGAAGTGCACCTCGACTGTCTCGTCGAACTTGCGCTCCGGCCAGCTCTTGAGCATGCGGATGGCCTGCGCCGGGCTGTACAGCTCCTCGCGATCGATCTCCGCCCGCTCTTGGCGATAGACCTTCCCGTGCCGGCTCATCGCTCCACCTCCACGCCCATCGAGCGCGCAGTGCCAGCGATGATCTTGGCGGCGGCATCGATGTCGCGAGCGTTCAGATCGGGCATCTTCGTCTCGGCGATCTGGCGGACCTGGTTGCGCGTCAGCCGCCCGACCTTCTCACGGTTCGGCTCGCCCGAGCCCTTCTCGAGCCGGAGCGCCTCCTTGATCAGGACGGCGGCCGGCGGCGTCTTCGTGATGAAGTCGAACGACCGGTCCTCGTAGACCGTGATCTCGACCGGGATGATCCGGCCGTTCTCTTGCTGCGTCTGTGCGTTGAACGCCTTGCAGAACTCCATGATGTTGACCCCGTGCTGGCCCAGCGCGGGACCGACCGGCGGCGCCGGGTTGGCCTGACCGCCCGGGATCTGGAGCTTGATGAGCGTGAGGATTTTCTTTGCCATTGGGGGTTAGTCGATCTTCTTGACCTGATCAAACGCTAGTTCGACCGGGACCTGGCGCTCGAAGATGTCGACGAGCACTTTGAGCTTCTGAGCGTCGGGCTGAACGTCGACGATCTCGCCGTCGAAGTCCGAGAGCGGCCCGGAGGTTACCTTCACCGACTCGCCGAGCGAGAACTCGACCTGGGCGCGCGCGCGTTCGGCCGTCGCAGCGCCGGTGTGGAGGATCCGGTCGACCTCCGGCTGCGAGAGCGGAATCGGCTTGCCGGCAGCGCCGACGAACCCCGTCACGCCGGGGGTGTTCTTCACGACCGACCAGGCGTCGTCGTCGAGGTCCATGTTCACGAGCACGTAGCCGGGCAGGACGCGCTTCTCAGCCTGGACCTTCTGGCCGTCCTTCGTCTCGATCACCTGCTCGGTCGGAACGACGACGCGGCGGAACCGCGGCTGTTGGTTCATCGAGACGATCCGGTGCTCGAGATTGGTCTTCACCTTGTTCTCGTGCCCGGAGTAGGTGTTGATCACGTACCAGCGGAACATCTGGAGCCAGCCTCGTGCGTTAGGTCCCGAGCAGCAGCCGCTCGACGAACGGCTGGAGCGCGAGGTCGGTGAGCCACAGATAGAAGCCCACGATCGCGCAGGCGATGATGACGACGACGGTGCCCGTGAGGACCTGGCGCTGGTTGGGCCACTCGACCTTCTTCAGCTCGGCCCAGGACTCGGAGACAAAACGGCGGCCGCCGCCTCCACCGCCGCGCCGGCCGGTTTGCGTCTTCGGCGGCTGCTGAGCGGGGCGAACCTGCTGCTGACGTGCACGGGCGCGCTGCGCGACGCCGCCCTGCTGCTCCTCAGGGCTCGCGTCCTGCCGCTTCTCCCGGCGGCGGCGGCGCTGCTGACGGGTGCTGCGGGCCATCAGTGCTCCTTCCAGTAATGCCGCCGGAATTCTGGGTCGCGAGTACCAAGCCAGAGCCGCGTAATCGCGGGCCAGAAGCCGGCATGTATTGCTGGATGGGGCACTTAACGCGTCTCCCTATGCACCGTGTGGCGGCCGCACCAGCGGCAGAACTTCTTCGCCTCGAACCGATCGGGCGTGTTCCGCTTCGACTTGGTTGTCTGGTAGTTGCGGCGCCTGCACTCCGTGCAAGCAAGCGTGATTCCGACTCTGACTCCTGTAGCCATTCCTCGTTCTTCCCTCGGGAGGTAGCGGCGGGTGGATTCGAACCACCGACCTGCGGGTTATGAGTCCGCCGCTCTAACCAACTGAGCTACGCCGCCGGGCGCGGGCAGTGTAGCGACTGTCGGCCTTCGCTCGTACCTCCTTTTACGCCGAAACGATCACCACCGGGGTCCCTACGCTGACCTGTTCGAAGAGCGACTCGGCGTCGGGCACCCGCATCCGGATGCATCCGTGTGACGCCGAATAGCCGATGGACGCCGCGTCGGGCGTCCCGTGGATGCCGACGAGCGGCGCCGTCGTCCCCATCCAGCGCGTGCCGAGCGGGTTGCCCGGCCCGGGCGGGATCGGCTTCTTCCCCTGCGCCCAGTCCGAGTTCGGCGGCGGGATCCACCACGGGTCGCGCTGCATCGTCGCGATCGAGTAGACGCCGAGCGGCGTCGGATAGGCGGCCTGGCCCGTCGCGACGCCGAACGTGCGCACCGCGCTGCGGCCGCTGAAGAGCGTCAACTTGTTCGATCCGCGGTAGACGACGATCACCGGCCCGAAGTTGTCGACCGTTCTCGAGGCGGGGACGCTCTCCGTGATCAGATGGAGCGGCGTCCGCCGGTTCGTCCGCAGCATGTAGGCGATTGCGTTCGTCATCTGGTCGATCGGGACCGTGAGGCCGGCCTTGGCTTCGCTGAACGCGGGTCTGCTCCCGTCGAAGCCGACGACCGACGCGTCGACCGGATCGCGGGAGAAGAGGTGGTCGAGACGGCGCACGTAGCGGCGGACGCGCGGCCGGGTCTCCGACACCTGAAGTGACACGCGCGCGCGAGGGGCGGACCGGAGCGCCGTCGCGACGGCCTGGTCGACCGCCGCGTTCGCACCGAGATAGCGCGGGCTGATGCGCCACCGCTTCTCCCCGAACGCGAGGCGGAGCGGCCGGCCGAACGCCTTCTCGACTCGTGTTCGCGCAGGCTCGGAGGTGAGGCCGCCGACCCTGACACCGGCGACCGTGACACCCGGCGAGATCACGACCGGCTTGCGCGCAGCGTCAGGAGCCGCGACGCCGAGCGTCACGAGCAGCAGGAACGTGGCCGCAAGCAGCCGTTTCACGTCGTGAACGATACGGCACGCGGCGGCGAAACGTTCCTCTTTCTCGGTTAGGCCTCGGAGTCCTCCACCCAATCGCGGGTCAGGTAGAGCCAAAAGGCAAGCCCGGCATACGGGCCGTAGCGCTTGAAACGCCGCTCGATCTGCCGATCGGCGGCTTTTCGGCCGCCGTTCAGCCTCGCGTACTTGGGTCTCGTCCAGGAGTCGAGGATGAGGAGCGAATGGCGGCCCAGCAGCATCATCACGTGCGCCGCGGCGTACGGACCGATGCCCGGAAGCGCGAGCAGCCGGTCGGCCACTTCCTCGTCCGGGAGCTCGCTCCGGCGGTGCCTGGCGCAGCTCCTCGAGGTCGATCGTTCCCTCGGCGACTCCGGCGGCCAGCGTCCGCAGGTAGGCGCCCCGGTAGCCGGCGCGCACGACGTCGCTGTAGAAGGCCTCGGGCGCCGCTGCCATCGTGGCGGCGGTCGGGAAGGCACGGCCGTAGCCGCCGGCGGATTGCGCGCCCAGCTGCCCGACCAGCGCTCCCACCATTCGCTCGGTCGCCGACCACGTGCAGTTGGTCGTGCAGATCGTCTTGACGACGTCCTCGAAAACGGTCGGGCTGCGGAACATCCGGCCGGCACCGGCCGCCGTCCACGAGAGCTGCGGATCCTCGGCGGCGACCTCGTACAGCGGGGCGAGGTTCTCGCCGAGATTGAGCATCTCGGCCAGGACGTTCCTGAGGCCGGTCTCCGTGCGGCTGCCCGGACGCGGGCCGAGAACGTCGATGCGCGCTCGCCCGCGTCGCCCCTGGCGGATTCGGATCGTTCGGGGCTTGGCGGCGGCTATAGGGACCGTGACGGTCATGACGCGCGCGTCCTCGTCCACGTCCGCCGGGGGCAGTGAGGCAACGCCGTGCGAGACGAGGGTCCGCCACAGGTCGACCGGCTCGCCGCCGGGCCCACGGAGCGGAATCTCGAACGAGCCTGCCATCTCGCCGAGCCTATCTCCCGGGCCTGGCCCTAGAGTCGCTGCGTGGCGGTGCTCGGTGTCGATGTCGGCGGGACCTTTACCGACGCGGTTCTGATCGACGGCGACGAGGTTCGGATCGCAAAGGTCCGGACGGCGCCGCGGCAGGAAGAGTCGGTGATCGCCGCCGCGCTCGCTCTCGGAAGCAACGGGATCGACCGCTTCACGCACGGCACGACCGTCGCGACCAACGCGCTGCTCGAGCGCAAGGGCGCGCAGACGGCGTTCGTGACGACGGCAGGGTTCGAGCACATGCTCCATCTGCGGCGGCAGGACCGGGCGCACCTCTACCGGCTCTGCGAGGCACATCCGGAGCCACTCGTGCCGCTCGAGCGGTGCTACGGGGTGCGTGAGCGGGTGGGTCCGGAGGGTGTCCTGGAGGAGCTCGAGCTCGACTCCATTCCCCGATTCGATGCGGAAGCGGTCGCCGTCTGCCTCCTCTTCTCCTTCCGGGACGCGGGACACGAGCGCGCCGTCGCCGACGAGCTTCGGCGGCGGTTGCCGGACACGCACGTCGTCTCCTCCCACGAGGTGGCGCCCGAGTTCAGGGAGTACGAGCGGGCTTCGACGGCGGCCGCGGACGCGTACCTCGGGCCCGTGCTCGCCGACTACCTGCTCGCGATTGGGCCGGCGGTGCGAAGAGGCCGGGCTGCCGGAGCCACTCGTGCTGCGTTCCTCAGGCGGCGTCTCGACCTTGGCCGAGGCGGCGGCCCATGCCGCGTGGGCGCTGCTCTCCGGACCGGCCGGCGGCGTGGTCGGCGCCGCGAAGATCGCCCAGCGCGCAGGGTTTGCCGACGCCATCTCGTTCGACATGGGCGGCACGTCGACCGACGTGTGCCTGATCTCCGGCGGGGCGGCGGAGCGGTCGACGGAGCGGACGATCGCCGGCTTTCCGATCCGGTTACCGAGCGTCGACGTCCACACGGTGGGCGCGGGCGGCGGCTCTGTGGCGTGGATCGATGCCGGTGGGGCCTTACGGGTCGGGCCCGAGAGCGCCGGTGCCGATCCTGGGCCGGCGTGCTACGGGCTCGGTGGCCGGCGGCCGACGGTGACCGACGCGAATCTCTTGCTCGGGCGGCTTCCGACGAGGCTCGCGGACGGCCTGGAGCTGGATCGCTCGGCCGCGGAGGAGGCGCTCGACGGGTTGCAGCCGGCTGACGTGATCGACGTCGTGAATGCGGAGATGCTGCGTGCGATTCGGGTGGTCTCTGTCGAGCGAGGACGCGATCCACGCGACTTCGCACTCGTCGCCTTCGGCGGCGCGGGGCCGCTTCACGCCTGCTCGCTGGCCGAGGAGCTCGGGATCGAGACGGTGCTGGCGCCGAGCGCGGCGGGCGTGCTCTCGGCGCTGGGGCTTGCGGTCGGAGAAGAGCGTCGCGACCAGGTTCGGACCGAGGTGCGGCCGTTGGCGGAGGTCGGAGAGCTTCCCGGACGCGGGCGAAGCGGACCTCCGCTACCGCGGGCAGTCGTTCGAGCTGACCGTAACGCTCGGGCCCGGGCTTGCCGATCGCTTTCACCGGTTGCACGAGGAGCGCTACGGCTACGCCGACCGCGACGGGGAGCTCGAGCTCGTCGCTGTACGAACCGCCGAGATCCATCCGGGCCCGGAGCTCCGCCTTCCCGCCGAGCCGCGAGAGACCGCGACCGGCCCGGCCGTGGTCGAGCTCGACGGCGCGACCTGCTGGCTCCCCCCGGGGTGGGTGGGGGCTAGGGATGGTGGCATCTGGAGGCTCACGCGCGCGTGAACATTCAGCTCCAAGTTCTCGGCCACGCGCTCCGGGCCGTCGCGGAGGAGATGGGCGCCGTGCTCATCCGCTCCGCTTTCTCGGCCAACATCAAGGAGCGCCGCGACTGCTCCACCGCCCTCTTCGACGAGCGCGGACGCATGGTCGCCCAGGCCGAGCACATTCCCGTGCACCTCGGCGCGATGCCCGACGCCGTCGCGGCGGTGATGCGGCACCGGCCGTCGCCGACCGACATCTACGTCCTCAACGATCCATTCGCGGGCGGCACCCACCTCCCGGACATCACCCTGGTCTCCCGGACCGAGGTCGGCTTCGCCGTCACGCGAGCCCACCACGCAGACGTCGGTGGCGTCGAGCCCGGGTCGATGCCTGCTCACTCCCGCACGCTCGCGGAGGAGGGCGTCGTCATCCCGCCGACGCCGCTTACCGAGGAGACGCTCGAGTGGCTCGTCGGGCGGATGAGGAACCCAACGGAGCGCCGCGGGGACTTCCGCGCTCAGCTCGCCGCCAACCGTCTGGCCCGCGAGCGGGTCGCGGACCTGTGTGCCCGCCACGGCGCGGAGCGCATCCGCGAAGCGATGGACGAGCTGCTCTCGTACTCCGAACGGGTCGTCCGGGCCGGGATCGCGCGCCTGCCGGACGGGCGCTTCGAAGCGAGCGATGTCCTCGAGGCCGTGGAGAGGGACCTCGAGCTTCGGGCCGCCGTCACCATCACAGGCGACGAGCTGGAGGTCGACTTCGCCGGGACCGCGCCTCAGTACGAAGGGAACCTCAACTGTCCGCTCTCCGTGACGCGTTCGGCGACCTACTTCGTCGTTCGCTGCCTGACCGATCCGGACGTGCCCGCCTCGGCCGGGGCCTTTGCGCCCGTGCGCATCTCAGCACCCGAGGGATCGCTCGTGAACGCCCGTCCAGGCGCGGCGGTCGCCGGCGGGAACGTCGAGACCTCCTGCCGGATCGTCGACGTGCTCTTCCGCGCGCTCGGCCAGGCAGTCCCCGTGCCCGCGCAGGGCCAGGGGACGATGAACAACCTCACCCTGGGCAACGAGCGGTTCACCTACTACGAGACGCTGGGCGGCGGTCAGGGCGCCTGCCCCGACCGAGACGGCCCGTCTGGCGTTCACGTGACGATGTCGAACACGCTGACGACTCCGGTCGAGGCGCTCGAGCTTGCGTATCCGCTCCGCGTGCGCCGCCACGAGCTCCGGCTCGGCTCCGGCGGCGAGGGCCTGCACCGCGGCGGCGACGGCGTCGTCCGCGAGCTCGAGGCGCTCGAGGATTGCCGCGCCTCCATCCTCAGCGAGCGTCGCCGGCACTCTCCCGCCGGCGCCCAAGGGGGCGAACCGGGCGCGCCCGGACGGAACCTCCTCAACGGAAGCGAGCTGCCGGCGAAGACCACCATCGAGCTCGCCCGAGGAGATGTTCTCCGAATCGAAACGCCTGGAGGTGGCGGTTTCGGCCGTCGCTAGGCTGGCGGCGTGGCAGTCGTCGAAGCACTGGACCTCTACCGCACGTACCGAACGTCAACCGGGACGCTGCGGCGCAAGTGGAAGAACGTCGAGGCGGTCCGCGGCGTCAGCTTCGAGATCCAGGAGGGCGAGCTCTTCGGGCTGTTGGGACCGAACGGCGCCGGCAAGACGACGACGATCAAGATGCTGATCACGCTCCTGATCCCGACGAAGGGCACTGCCCGCGTGCTCGGGCACGACGTCGTCAAGGACGCGCGCGAGGTCCGGCGGCGGATCGGCTACGTCTTCGGGGGCGAGCGCGGCGTTTACGAGCGGCTCTCGGGTTACGACAACCTGCGCTACTTCGCGGAGCTCTACGGCGTCCCGCCGAAGCGCATCCGCCCGCGCATCGAGGAGCTGCTCGAGCTCGTCGGACTGAAGGGTCGCGAGCAGGAGCGCACGGAGGGCTACTCCCGCGGGATGAAGCAACGGCTCCACATCGCGCGAGGCCTCCTGCACGACCCACCCGTCGTGTTTCTCGACGAGCCGACGATCGGTCTCGACCCGGTGGGCGCCCGCGAGCTTCGGGCGACGATCGCCTCGCTGGCCGAGGCCGGCAAGACGATCCTCCTGACGACGCACTACATGTTCGAAGCCGACGCGCTGTGCGACCGCATCGCGGTCATCAACCGCGGCGAGATCGTCGCCCATGGGACGCCGGCCGACCTCAAGCGCGAAGTGGCCGAAGGGACGGTGGTCGAGGTCGAGGTGTTCGGGCTGCCCGACGGAACCGTCGAGCGAGTGCGCACACTCGCCGGCGTGACGGGAGTGTCGACCGAGGAACGCGAGCAGACGCAGCTGCTGATCGTCCAGACGCAACCCGACGTCGAGCTCACGCAGTCGATCCTCGGCACCCTGGACGGAGCGAGCGTGGGACGGATCTCACGTCGCGAGCCGACGCTCGAGGACGCCTACGTGACGCTGGTCGCAGAGGAATGAAGACGCTCCGCCTGATCTGGGTCGGCTGGAAGTTCCACGTGAAGACCCTGACGCTGTCCGGCTTCTTCATCCTCACGTCGGTACTCCAGCCGATCATCTTCGCCTCGGTCGCGTACTTCATGTTCCGCGCCGGGGCCCGCGAGGGCACGCTGCTCTACGTCGCGCTCGGCGCGGGAATGATGGGCATCTGGTCGTCGACGCTCTTCGGCTCCGGCGGCGCGATCCAGTGGCAGCGCTGGCAGGGCACGCTCGAGTACTGCATCGCCGTGCCGCCGCCGTTCATGCTCGTCATCGTGCCGCTGACGCTGGCGACGGCGACGATCGGCCTCTACTCGCTGACCGCGACGCTGCTCTGGGGGTGGCTCTTCTTCGACGTTCCGCTGAACGTCGCCCACCCGTTCGCGTTCGTCGTGGCGCTACCGGTGACGGTGATCGGCCTCGGGCTGCTCGGTCTGATCCTCGCCTCCACGTTCATCATGTACCGGAACGCCAACGCGCTCTCGAACCTCCTCGAGTACCCGGTCTGGCTTGTCACCGGCCTGCTCGTCTCGCTGTCGCTGCTGCCGGGGTGGGTCGGGCCGATCTCCTGGGCGCTCGCACCGACATGGGGCGTCAATGCGCTGCGCGAAGCGGCGATTTCCGGCAACGCCTGGCCGGAGATCGGCATGTGTCTCCTGCTTAGTGCCGTCTATCTGGTGATCGGACACTTCGCGCTCCAGCACTTCGAGCGGCTCGCCCGCGAGCGCGCGACCCTTTCCCTCACATGACGAACCTCCGGGTGTTCTTCATCGGCGGGTACATCTCGTACCGCGCCCTCTTCAACTGGATGCACTGGTCGTACTACATCCCCACGATGCTCGGCGCGCCGGTCTTCCAGATCCTCTTCTTCGCCTACATCGGGCGCTACGCGCAGGTCGAGAACGACGAGTTCTTCGTCGTCGGCAACGCCGTCCAGCTCTCCGCGATGGCGGGGATCTACGGGATGGCGATGACCGTCGGCGGCGAGCGCTGGACGCAGACCCTCTCGCCGCTCATGGCGACACCCGCGAACCGGCTGCCGCTGTTCCTGGGGCGGGCACTGCCGTTGATCGCGAACGGGATCGTCACTTCGGCCTTCGCCTTCTTCGTCGGTTGGCTCCTGCTCGACTTCGAGCTCACGTGGAGTGAGATTCCGGCACTCGCGGTGGTCATCACGGTGAGCGCGTTCTCGTGCACATCGCTCGGGCTCGTGGTCGGCGCGATCGGCCTCCGTATGCGTGACGTCTTCTTCCTCGCGAATTTCGTGGTGTACGCGCTCCTGCTCTTCTGCGGCGTGAACATCCCGCTCGACTCGCTGCCGGGCTGGATGCAGACCGTCGCCGAGGGGCTGCCGCTGACGCACGGAATCGAGGCGGCTCGTTCGATTGCGAACGGCTCATCGCTCGCCGACGTCTCCGGCCTCGTCTGGACGGAGCTCGGGATCGGCGCGGCCTACGCGGCGGCCGCCTTCGCGCTCTTCAAGCTCTTCGAGCTGGAAGGGCGGCGGCGGGCGAGCTTCGAGACGATCTAGGAGGGCTTGGCGGAACGCCGCTCGTCGCAGGAGTGCGATGGTCGTTCCGAGGCAAGGACGCAGGGAGCCCCCGTATCAGTCAGATACGGGGGCGACTGAGGACGCGGCCTCGGGGCGAGCAGCGTGCTCCTGCGGCACAGACTGCGTTGCGTCAAGCCCTCCTGCTCAGAACTCGGTGGCAGACCACGTCCGGCGGCCGAAACGCTCCGCGAGCGGATCGAACGCCGCGACGAAGTTGCGCTTCGCCACAGTCGCTTGCGCATCGGACCGAGCGGCGAGGTCGAAATCGGAGTTGCGCGGCAGCGGGCAGCCCGGTCGAGCGACGCCGAAGAAGCCGTCACGGTAGTGGCGATCGGCCTCGATCGACTGCTGCAGCGCCCGTTGGAGGAGCGTGACGGCCTCGTCGGCCTCCTGCGTCGGGGTCTGAAGCGTTCCGAGCTGGACGAGAATGCTCTGCCTGTTGTCGGCGACGCTCGCGATGCGCTGTCCGGCCTCGCGCGGCGGGATCGAGCATCTAAGCCCGGCCGTCAGGGCCGTGCTGATCTCCTGTCGGCCGGCCGCCGACTGCTCGAGCACGTTCTCGACTCGGTCGACGAAGGCCCTCAGCCTGGGATCGGAGTTGTCGTCGCGTAGCGCGATCGCCGCGACGATCGCCGCGGCTATGAGAGCTACGAGGACGCCGGTGACGACGATCAGCCGACGCGACGTGAAGCGTTGCCTTCGTTGCACCTGAACGGTAGGCGCCGGCCTCGTCGCCTCGTCGCCGGAGACTCCCTTCAACGCTCCAGCCAGCGCACCCGCGGTCGCGTACCGATCTCCAGGGTCCTTCGCGAGTGCCCTGGCGATGACGCCGTCCCAGGCTGTCGGCAGGTCGGAACGGACGTCCGAAAGACCAGGCGGTGGATCGAGCAGGTGCGCCTGCAGAACCCCGAATTCGGTGTCGCGCAGGTACGGCGCGTGGCCGGCGAGACAGTGGAAGGCGACGCAGCCGAGCGAGTAGATGTCAGCTCGGCCGTCGACAGGCCCGCCCTGGATCTGCTCGGGAGCGCAGTAGTCGACCGAGCCGAGGAACGATCCGGTTTGGGTCAGCTCTCTCGAGCTCGTGCGCTTCGCGAGCCCGAAGTCGCAGAGGTAGGCATGGTCGCGGCGCTCGGCGAGGAGGATGTTGGCGGGCTTGACGTCGCGGTGGACGAGCCCGGCTCCATGCGCTTCGTCGAGCGCGCCGGCGATCTGCTCGACGATCCGCACGGTCTCGTCCGCGGAGAGCGAGCCGCGCTCCCGGATGAGCTCCCGCAGGCTCGGCCCGTCCACGTAGCGCATCGCGAGATAGAGGACGCCGTCGACCTCGTCGGCGTCGTAGATCGGGATCACATTCGGGTGGTCGAGCGAGGCAGCGAGCTGGGATTCGCGAAGGAACCGCGCGCGGAAGTCCTCGTCGAGCGCCAGCGCCGGTGCGATCACCTTCAGCGCGACCTTGCGCCCGAGTCGCTCGTGGGTGGCGAGAAACACGGTTCCCATCCCGCCGCGGCCGAGCAACGACTCGATCCGATAGCCGCCGAACGTCTCGCCGACGCCCGGAATCACGCGTTCAGTCACGAGGAGGCGGGCACGTCCGCATCCGGTAGCCGCGCCGCCGCTCGTTCTCGATCAGGTGCTCGGCGTGGAACGGCTCGAGCTTCTTCCTCAGCTCCCACACGAGCTTCGCGAGCTCCTCGCGGCTGTGCATGGGCTCGTCGGCCCAGACCGCGTGCATTAGCTCGTCGTGCGTGCACAGTGCGGGCGCGCCCCCGCCCGCGGCGTTTCGCTCCGCCATGAAGCGAACCAGGCGGTGCGCCTGCGCGCGGATCTGGATCTCGTGTCGCTCGCCGTCCCGCACAAGGACGAGACGCGCTTCGTTTGCGTCGTAGCTCAAACACTCGGCCGGCGAAGGCGTCGGACGGGCCGCGGGGCGTGTCGCCTGCGAGTCCTCGAATGCGTTGAAGCCAAGCTCGAAGTAGCTCTGCTCGCCGTTCTCTGCGATCGAGGCCAGCACGCAGATGACGTCGCCGTCGTGGAGCGCCGTGCGCCTGGTCACGCGCTCGAGGCCGCTTCCTCGCCGAAGGAAGGTCCCGTTGACGCTGCCGCCGTCGACCACGAACCACCGCGTTCCCGCCCGCTCGAGCGTGCAGTGCGCGGCACGGGTGACGAGGTGCTGCGGATCCGGCTGGAGGGCGATGTCGTTGAGCTCCGGAAGGCGGCCGACTGTCACTCGATCGCCCGCAAGCTCGAGCTTGACCGGCTGCTCGCCGCCGGGCCGACGAAGGACGACTTCCCCCGAGTCAGGCACGCGCGAAATTCCATCGATCGCCCATCGCACGTCCATGGATCGGCGTCGTTCGCGTGCTCACACTCGAGTGAAGAGGCTACACACCAAGGACTGGAGGAATCATGTTCGGACTCGGCAAAACATGGAAGCGCTTCGTTCTTCTTGCACTGATCGTCGCAGGCGCGACGGCCGGCGTCCTGGTCGGGTCCGGGGCCGTTCATGGTTCCGCTCAGCAAGCGACGAAAGGGCCGTGGCGCGCCATTTCGCCGGCCCCGTTCGCGCTCGCGCCGGGTGGCACGAGTGTGTGGACCGGCAAGGAGATGCTCGTCTACGGAGCCAAGGCGGCCGATTTTTCCGTTGATGCCGCCGCGGCATACGACCCGGCCGCCGATAGCTGGCGACAGCTCGCGAAGCCGCCGAGCACCCCGAACTACTGCCGCCGAAGCGCGGTCTGGACGGGCACTGAGATGCTCGTCTGGGGCTGCGGGCAGCTTGCGTTCGACCCGGCCACCGATCGTTGGCGCCGGCTGCCGCCTGCGCCGACGGGAGTTGCGGGCGGGCTCGTCGTCTGGACGGGCCGCGAACTGATCAGCTGGGGCGGCGGCTGCTGCGGGGATTCGAGCTCGCAGGGCGCGGCCTTCAATCCTGACTCCGACTCCTGGCGCAGGCTCGCTCCTTCACCTCTCGCCGCAAGCCAGCACGCCGTGGGAGCATGGACCGGCCGCGAGCTCTTCATGTTCGTCAGCGGGCTCGACCCTGACGGGAAGCCGATCGCGGGCGCCGCGCGCGCAGCCGCCTACAACCCGGCGACGGACACGTGGCGCCGGATCGCGGCTCCGCCGGAGCTCCGCACCGTCCGCGGTGTGGGACGGCCACGAGATCCTGCTCGTCGGCGGCGCAGGCGGCGGCTACGCCTACGACCCGGCGAGGAACGTCTGGCGCCGACTGCCGGCCGCGAAGTCGGGCTGGCGCGCAGTCCGTCGTGGCTTGGACAGGGCGACAGCTGCTCCTGTTCGGCGGCGAGACCGCTCCCAACGCGCTGCTCGCCTATGACCCGCAGCGCAACGGCTGGTCGACGCTGCCGAACGCCCCGCTGCGTGGACGCGTCGCGCCCACCGCGGTCTGGACTGGCCATGAGCTCATCGTCTGGGGCGGCGTGATCGGAACTCCGGCCGGGACTTCGATCCCGCCGAAGTACCCGGCCGACGGGGCCGCGTTCAACGGCAGGCCTTTTCAAAGGACACAAAGAAGCGGACAATGAGGTCGCTCGTGTCACCGAAATCCTTGCCGCACGCGAGGTTTCGGCTGCTCGCCGCCGTCGGACTCGTGCTCGCTTTCAGCGCGACGGCCCTGGGCGGGACCGGCAAGCAGGTCGCGCGGCCGAAGACGCTCGCGAAGGTCGACGGCCGCGTTTACGCGCTCGCCCAAAACGGGCGGCGCATCTCCTGGATGAAGAGCCGCTGGCGAAGCCCGTTGCAGATCCTGACCCTTCCCGCGCGCCGGCCGGTCGACGTAGGTTTGGGGCCTCACCCCGACACGAATGGCTGCGATCACGGCTGTTACGTGACGAAAGCCATGGCGGTAAGCGCAAATGGCCGCGTCGTGTGGGAAGAGTTGGTCGAGGAGGGAAACACGTACCTCGTAGTCGACCTTCTCGCGGCGTCTGGCGCAGCCCCCCGCACCCGTTTCGCGGCGGACAACGAAATGGGCATCGAGGATGGCAATCCCGATTGGACCGACCCGCTCCCCGGCGGTCTTCCCCTCGCCGCGGACGGCAATGCCATTCTCTACTACGCAGATTGCTTCAGCGAGGTCTGCAGCCGAGCACGAGCCCCCGCGATCTACAGGCTCGTCGGTCGCCGGTCGAAGCTCCTGTCACGGACGAATCGGCCGGTAGCGCTTGCCGTGGAGGGCCGGCGGTATGCCGTCGTCAAGAACAGCCTCCGCTGCTGCAACTTCACCCCCGCCTGGTCGCGCGACGGGACGCAGATTGCCTGGATCCACCGCGGAAATCTTTGGACGATCCGCGGAGACGGAACGGGCGACCGGCAGGTTGCGGCCGGAGTGTCCCCGGATTTTTGGGTGCCGGAGAGCGCCCGCCGACCCAGTTGGTCACCTGACGGCTCACAGCTCGTCTTCGAGCGTACGGTGTTTCGCCACTACAGCCTGAGGAGTCTCGGGGTCTACCGCGTGGACGCTACAGGCCATGGGCTGCGACGCTTGACTGCGGGATCGGCGCCGGCATGGTCACCCGATGGAACGTTGATTGCGTTTGTGCGCGGCGGAGGCGTCTTTGCGATCAAGCCGGACGGCACCGGTGAGAGGCGGCTGACGACGACCACGCGCAAGACCGCTGGGCCGCTATCCTGGGCGCCCGACTCGACGCGGATCGCCGTGTCGCGCAGCGGTGACATCCACTCGGTTCGCGCAGACGGAACCGGCGAGGCACGCCTGACGACGTCCCGACGCGTCGAGGCCCAGCCCGCGTGGTCACCCGACGGCGCACGGATTGCCTACCTGGATGGATCGAAGATCGCCGTCGTCAACGCCGACGCTACGGGCGCCACGTCACTGCGGAGCGACGGGGGTTCGCCGACGTGGTCACCGGACTCGAAGAGGATCGCGTTCCTCAGCCGAGGCCTGTGGGTCGTGAACGCGGACGGAACGGGCCGGCGTCGGCTGGCTCGGAGTCAACAGCCTCTCGATGCACCGCAGTGGTCGCCGAGAGGCGATGCGGTCGTCGTGGGCGACTATGCCGACCTGGACAACGGGTACTACCCACCCAACCCGGGGCTCAGCCTCTTTTCGGCACTCGACGGCAAGGCCAGGAAGATTGCGCCGGTACCACGCTCGCCCGTTGAGATCCGCGATACCCGAACTGGTCGACTCGTCAAGCGGTTCACGATCGAGGGCTACGCTTCGACCGTCGCGCTGGGAAGCGGATACGCCGCCTTCTTGGTGAACCACGAGCCTGGCTTTCGCATCGACCTCTACAACCTGAACGGGAGCTTCCACAAGGGCGCCGCCGTGCCGGCCGGCGTCGGGACGATCTCCGCTGCGGGCCGCAATGTCGTCTTTGCAACCGGTCGCGTGATCCGCCGTCTGGATTCAAGAACGGGCGTCGTCTCGGTGCTTGCGACGGCGAGGCGAAGGCCGGTCGGGCCCACGATCGAGGGCCGCCGGGTCGTGTGGGCCGAGAATCTGCGCGGAGGCGCTCGAATCCGCTCCCTTACCGTGCCCTAGGTGTAGTTCCGAGAGTCCTTCTTCAGGACGAAGCAAAGACCCTCCGCGCGCAGGACTGCGAGAATCGATCCTGCGCCCGACGACGAGCGCGATCCCCGTTCGTACCCTCGAAGTCATGACGCAAATCGAAGGGGGCAAGAGATGAACATTCACACCACCATCGCTTCGCGGCGCCCGGAGATCGCGCCGTGGTGGCTGTACCTGGTCGTCATCGTTCCGGCGAACCTCGGCAAGGAGCAGCTCCTTCCCGATGACGCCGCCTGGTGGGTTCGGGGCGCTCTGACGGCAACGATCATCGTCGTGGGGATCGCAGTCGTCACGGCGGTCTATCGCGCAGCTCGTGACGAGCGCATTTCGTGAGAGGAGAACGGTGCTGATCGCTCTCATCATCGCCGCGGAGATCGCGTTCTGGTCGATCCTCATCTCCGGGCTCGCGACGCGATATCTGCTCGGGACGCCCACGGCTGGGCCTGGCGCTGCTCGCCGCGACGCCCGTGGTCGATCTCGCCCTGCTCGCCGCCACGACGATCGACCTCCGTCGTGGCGGCGAGGCGGCGCTCCCCCACGCGCTGGCGGCGGTCTACATCGGCGTCTCCGTCGCGTGGGGGAAGCGGATGGTGAGCTGGGCGGACGCTCGCTTCGCGCACCGGTTCGCGGGCGGGCCGCCGCCGAAGCGTCCTCCCCGCGCCGGCCGCGAACACGCAGCGCGGCAACGCGGCGAGTGGCTTCGCCACCTGAGCGCCTGGGCCACGGGCACCACGCTCCTCGGCCTCGGAGTGTTGGTCGTCGGCGACCTCGACCGGACCATGGCACTCGTCAACGTCGTCGTCCTCTGGACGTTGGTGCTCGGGATCGACTTCCTGATCTCGTTCAGCTACACCCTCTGGCCGCGACGGCCAAAAGCGACCAGTTCGGGGCAGCCGTGCCACACGACTTAAGCTCCGTGAATGGCCGGCCTATGCCGACGAAGCGCTGCTCGCTCGTGAGCTCGAGGACCTTCGCGAGCAGCAGCGCGCGATCAGCGGCGTCCTCCGGGCTGTCGCCCAGTCTGCGGGTCTCCAACCCGTTCTCGACGAGGTGGTCGAGGCCTGCAAACAGCTCTGCAGGGCAGATTACGGCGCGCTCTACCTCCTCGAGCACGGGCTCCTGCACGCGGTCGCACACAACACCGAGGCCGAGGGTGCCGAGTGGGACAGACAGCATCCGCACGCCCTCGACCGAACGACTGCGGCGGGCCGCGCCGCGCTCACACGTGAGCCGGTCCACATCCCGGACATCCGGAACGATCCGGAGTACTCCTACGGCGGTCCGCAGGAGTACTACCGGGCGATGCTCGGGGTCCCGATCATGGTCGAGAACGAGCTCATCGGCGTCGTCGTCCTCGTGCGCCGCGAACCCGAGCCGTACACCGACGAGCACATCGCGCTAGTCCAGACGTTCGCTGACCAGGCCGCGATCGCGATCACGAACGCACGTCTGATCGAAGCTGTCGAACGGCAACGCACCGAGCTCGCTCGCTTCCTCTCCCCACAGGTGGCGCAGCTCATCTCCAGCAGAGACGGCGAGCAGCTCCTCGCCGGACACCGCGCCTACATCACGTGCCTGTTCTGCGATCTGCGCGGATTCACAGCATTTGCAGAGACCGCCGCGCCCGAGGAGCTGCTCGACGTCCTGCGCGAATACCACGGGGCGGTCGGCAAGTTGATTCCGGCGTACGAAGGGACGCTCGAGCATTTCGCCGGCGACGGGTTGATGGTCTTCTTCAACGATCCTCTTCCTGTTTCGGACCACGAGCTCAAGGCGGTTCGGCTCGCGCTGGCCGCGCAAGAACGGCTCGCGCAACTGGCTCAGGTCTGGCGCAAGCGTGGGACGGAGCTTGCGCTTGGAGTCGGAATCGAGTCGGGCTACGCGACTCTCGGCCGAATTGGCTTCGAAGGCCGTTACGACTACGGCGTTCTCGGTCCCGTAGCGAACCTCGCTTCGCGCCTCAGCTCGCATGCGACGGCAGGGCAGATCCTGATCGGTCCCCACGTGTTTGCGGCAGTGGAGGAGAACGTCGACACCGAGCCTGCCGGAAGGCTCGAGCTCAAAGGCTTCGGCCGCCCGGTCGAGGCCTACGCCGTTCGCGGGCTTCGAACCGCCGCGTGACAGCGTCCGCCGCGGAGCGCTACCTCCGGCTGGGGCTGCAGCTCGGGCCGGCACGACGACGGCATCGTCGATGCCTACTTCGGCCCCCCGGAGCTCGCGGCCGCCGTCGACGCGGAGCCGCCGGTCGAGCCGCGCGCGCTCGTCTCCGCCGCAGAGGCGCTGCTGGACGAGCTCGACGACGGCTGGCTGCGTGACCAGGTGGTCGGGCTGCGCACCTACGCCGGCGTGTTGGCGGGCGAGTCCATCTCGTACGCCGACGAGGCGGAGGGGTGCTATGGCGTGCGGCCGGCCCACACCGACGAGGCCGTCTTCGCCGCGGCGCACGAGCAGCTCGAGGAGCTGCTCCCCGGCGACGGGCCGCTCGCAGAGCGTTACGAACGCTGGGAAAGCTCGATTCGCGTGCCTACGGAGCAGATCGAGAGCCTGCTCGCGGCGGCCATCAACGAGGCTCGTGCGTGGACGCGTGACCTAATCGAGCTGCCGGAGGGCGAAGGGGTCGTCCTCGAGATCGTCCGCGACAAGCCCTGGTGGGCGTCCTGCGACTACCTCGGCGACCTGCGCAGCCGGATTGCCATCAACGTCGACCTGCCGATGTCTTCGATCGAAGTGCTCGTGCTCGCAAGCCACGAGACGTATCCCGGCCACCACACCGAGCGCAGTTGCAAGGAGCACCTGCTCGTTCGCGGCCGGGGGCTGCTCGAGGAGACGCTGGTGCTCTCGCCGACGCCGCAGTCACTCGTCACGGAGGGGATTGCCGTCCTCGCGCCGTACATGCTGCTCGAGGGAGACGGCGGGGCGGCGCTCGCTGCGGTTGTGCACGACGCCGGCGTCGACCTCGATCTCGCTCACGCGCTCGCCGTCAGGCGGGCCCTCGATCCGTGCCGGTGGGCGGAGGTCAACGCTGCGCTGATGCTCCACGA
This sequence comes from uncultured Actinomycetes bacterium, assembly GCA_963842235.1. Taxonomy (GTDB): domain Bacteria; phylum Actinomycetota; class Thermoleophilia; order Gaiellales; family Gaiellaceae; genus JACDAN01. Next base: position 1,902,130 of record CAWJFT010000001.1, read on the forward strand.
CGAAGGCGCGAGCGAGGCCGAGGCACACGCGTATCTCGAGCGTTGGGGTCTGATGACCCCTCAGTGGGCGAGCCCACATGATCCGCTTCATGACGGAACCGACCCAGCGGACCTACGTGATCACCTACCCCGCCGGACGAGAGCTCTGCGGCGCGTATGCGGCCGGAGATCCGGAACGGTTCCGTCGCCTCGTGACCGAACAGGTGCGAGTTCGCGACCTGCTCGAGGCCTACCCAAAAGGCTAGAACGTCTATGCAAGACCCTCCGATCGTGGGACGATGGTTCCGCGCTCGACCATGTGCGGCGGAGCACTACCGATCTCGGTGCACGGGTCTGGCGCAGAAGAGGGGGCGGTTCCTCCTCGACTGATACCGAGGAGGAGATGGAGTGCGTCGCAAGTCTCGCGATTTGTTCCGCGTTCGGCGGGTCGTAACGCTCCTGCTCGTGGCCATGGCCGCGTCTACGGTCACGCTGACCGCGAGCGGGGCTCCGACGAGCCTGACCATGGCGCGGTTCGTCTCCCCGAGTCGCAACCTCTCCTGTGAGATGGCCGACCGAGCTGCGCGCGGCTCCTACGTGCACTGCCAGAGCAAGCGGCTGGCACACAGCGTCAGGATGACGCCGACCGGCCGGCTGCGGCTCTGCCGCGGCGCCGGCTGTCTCGGAGATCGTGCCTCCAACGCGCGCGTGCTCGGCTACGGGCACCGGATTACCGTTGGGCGCTTCCAGTGCCTCTCACAACACGCCGGCATCAGATGCACGGTGATTCGGTCCGGCAAGGGCTTTCTCATCGACAACGTCCGTCTGCACCGAGTCGGCACCCCGGCGTCCCGGCGCTCCTCGTACCGCACCTTTCAGCTCACCTGGCCCTCTAGTGCGGGGCAAACGTTCGCCCATAACCTGAGCTTCGACTCAGCGCCAATTCGAGCGATGACCCTGCGCGTGTACGGGATTACGGTGCCGCGCGGGCTCGGTATGTCCTACATCGTCGCATGCGTGCACCGCGATCCTGCGTCCCTCGCTTGGGATTGGACCCAGACCGGCCGGGCTGTGCATATGACGGTCAAGATGACGACCGGCCGTTGCTACCTCCCGGGCCCGCAGGTCGCGGGAACCTCGGCGGCGATCACCGTCTGGATCGTGACCTAGCGATCCACTAGCATCGCTCCCTCGCGATGGCACGACTGCTCTGGCAACAGCGGCAGGACATCGGACCGGCGGCGCGCACCTACGCCGGGATGACCTTCGTCCCATCGAAGGGACGATCGCTCCTCTTCGGGGGCTACACGGATGGTTCGCCGTCCTTTCTGAGCGACACATGGGAGTGGGACGGCGAAGAGTGGGTGCAGGTTGCCGACACCGGCCCGACTCCGCGCGTGCCCATGCTCACCTACGACTCAGCCCGGAATGTCGTGGTCCTTTTCGGCGGCACCGGGGAGGACGGCGACGTCTTCGATACCTGGGAGTGGGACGGCGAGGCCTGGACGCAGATCGAGGACGAAGGTCCCCAGGCGCCCTGGTTCACCTCCAACGTCGTGTACGACGCAGCGCGGCAGGTGACGGTTCTCGAGAGCGGCTCGGCGAGCTCCTTCGCAGGCAAGGGAACATGGGCGTGGGACGGCTCGGCTTGGACGCAGCTCACCAACACCGGGCCGGCCGCGCGCCAGGTCTTGTCGCTCGCCTTCGACTCCGTGCGGGAGCGCGTCGTTCTCTTCGGCGGGCGCGACACGACCAACTTGGAGCTGCAGAAGGACACGTGGGAGTGGGACGGAGTCGTCTGGAAAGAGGTTCAGGACATCGGCCCATCCCCGCGCCAGGGAAGCGGGATGGTCGGAACCGGCGACGATGTGTTGCTATTCGGCGGGTCTAACGAGGCTGGGCTGCTCGGAGACACCTGGGCGTGGGACGGCGAGCACTGGCGCCAGCGGCAGGACATCGGCCCGTCTCCGCGGCACTCCCCGGGGATGGCCTGGGATGCCGGGCGAGATCGCGTGGTGCTCTTCGGGGGTGTGTCACCGAATCCGACGGCATCACTCCTGGTTGGGGACACCTGGGAGGCGTTCGAAGCACCGTAAACGTGCTGGTTACTCGCAGCCGAGCCCGTCGCCGTCGCCGTCGAGGCGATGCGGATCGGAGCCCGATCGACCCGAACCGGAGCGATGCCCAGGGCGTGGATGTCGGCGCAATCGAGGTCCGGCGGATACGGCGGCACGCAGCCTCCGGCGTAGTTCGGGTCGCACTTGCCGCTTGGGGGCGGCGTCCGGGATGGAGGCCCACTCTGGCCCGTCGACACCGCCCGGAAAGGATCCAACACCGTGGACGGGCAGGCCCGCCAGAGCCCGCGCTTCGTGGCCTTGGCGCTCCGAGCTGCCTGCATGAGCCAGCCGGCGTACCGGCCTCGATCGCCTCGATAGAAGTACGGCGCGGCCGCACCCCGCCGCGTGAGCTCGAGGTTCACGTTCACACCGTTGCGCTTGACGTACCGGAGGAGCCGGCCGTAGCGGTCGACCCGGTCGAGCGCAGGATCTGCCTCGAGCACAACCTTCTTGCCGGGCGGCGCGAGGGCGAGCAGGGCAGTCCGCGCTGCGCGCGAGTAGCACTCTCCGGAGCCGAGCTCCGGCGTGTCGATCTGGAGCAGACGGACCCGTCGTCCATCTCGGAGCGTAAGCGTGTCGCCGTCGTAGACCGAGGCCACGACGGCGACTTCTGAGCTTCGGGCCGTCGCGAGCGCCCACAGACGTGCTGAGCGCCACCACCGCGATTGCCGCGATCGCGGCGGCGGCGCTCAACCCTTTGAGGACGCTCACTACTTGATCAGCGTGAGCATCTTGAACATCGGCATGTACATGGAGATGACGATGAGTCCCACCATCGCCCCCACGCCGATCATCAAGAGCGGCTCGATGATCGAGGTCAGCGACTGGATCGCCGTATCGACCTCGTCCTCGTAGAAGTCCGCGACCTTGCCGAGCATCTTGTCGAGCTCTCCGGTCTCCTCGCCGACCTTGACCATGTGGCCGACCATCGCCGGGAACATGGGATCCTCGGACAGCGGCTGGCTGATCGGCGCTCCCTCGTGCACGCGGTTCTTCACGTTCTCGAGTGACTGCTCGACAACCCAGTTGCCCGACGTCGCGCCGGTGATCTCGAGCGCCTTGATGATGTCCACGCCGGCCGCGATCAGCGTCGCGAGCGTCCGCGAGACACGCGCCAGCGCGACCTTGTGGACAACGGCGCCGATCTTCATCGGGATCTTGAGCTTGAAGCGGTCCCAGATCTGGCGGCCGCTCTCGGTCTGCTTCCAGCGGCGGAACGCGAAGAACAGGCCGATGAGGAGCGGGAAGATGATGAACCACCAGTGGCGCAGCAGGTTCGACATCCCCATCACGAACTGCGTCGGCTTCGGGAGCTCGCCGTTCAGATCCTCGAAGATCTGCGCGAACACCGGAACGATGAACAGGAGCATGAAGGTGAGGACGAGCGACGCGAACGTGATGACGACGCTCGGATAGACCATCGCGCCCTTGACCCGGCGCCTGAGCTTGTTCTCCTTCTCGATCTGGGTCGCCGCGCGGTCGAGCACCTTGTCGAGCGTGCCCGAGGACTCGCCGGCCTCGATCATCGAGACATAGAGGCGGTTGAACACCTTCGGGTGCCGCGCGAACGCCTTCGAGAGCACCATGCCGCCCTCGACGTCAGACCGGATCTCGGCGATCACCTCGCGGAGGTACTTGTCCTCCGTCTGCTCCTCGAGCGTGACGAGAGCGGCGACAACGCTGACGCCGGCCTCGATCATCGTCGCGAGCTGGCGCGAGAAGACCTGGAGGTTCTTCGGCTTGACCTTCTTGAAGGCGGTCCGCGCGCCGCGCTCGCCGCTCGCCGAGCGCTCGCTCAGCGACTGCGGGAGCAGCCCGCGGGTCTGCAGCTGCTCGCGCGCCGCCGCGAGGTCGGGCGCATGGATCTCGCCGCTGAGCTCGATGCCTTGCGCGTTGATTGCGTCGTAGGTGAATGCGGCCATCTTCTAGTTCCTCGTCTTTCTCATCGGCTCCGCTAGCCGGTTGCTTGATCGAAAGTGGACGTCTCGCGGAAGAGCTCTTTCGCGTGGTCGTGTTGCCGGGTCGCGAACGACGATCGTGATCGAGCTTCGCGGGCAGCGGTCGTCGCTCGACGACGTACGTGTCGACCCAGTGTGGGCGAAGCGTCCGCGCCGCCGAGCGTTCCGACTGCGCACTTCCACCGGATCGCGTTGTCGACGCGGTAGCTGCGTCCGTCACGGCCGATGTGAGCGGCAGTGCTTCGCGAAGCAGTCGGCCGAGGCTCGACGTCAGGCGCTCGCCGGGACGTGACGGAGTCGAGGTAGATCGCAGCGAATTCGGAACTTCCGGTAGCCCTCCATCTGCTTGTCGGCGAGCGGCGGCCGCGGTGGACTCGTCCCCGGCGCGCTTGACCGCGAGATGCCCGAGCTCAGCGCTGCGACGATCGCCGTGATCCCGACGACCATCACGGTCATCGCGATCAACAGCTCGACGAGCCCGAAGCCGGACTCCTCACGAGCGCGAGTCGAAAGGGTCACGGCCGGACGCTCCTAGTACCGGACGAGCTGCCGGATGTAGGCGGTTCGATAGCCGCGCGCGTGCACGTGCGCCGCCGCGCGCTCGACGCCGGCGCTCGTAGCTGTACATGCCGCTGTAGACGACCCAGTAGCCCGGGCGGAGCCGGTTCCGAGTCGAAGACCGGAGAACGGCGGCGCCGCGAACGCCGTGGGCGCGCGCGGAGCGGGCGAAACGCACCGCCTGGGCTCGACTGTGCGACGTCGGAATCGAAGCGAGCACGACGGTCTAGCCGACCCTCGGCGCCCGCCTACCCGGCGTACCGACGATGATGCGCCGCGGAACCTGCGGGGCGCGGTCGCGGTCGTGGTCGCGGCTGTATCGGCACTGGCGGTTGCCGGGGCTGCCGCGCCGCCGAACTTGTACGCGTTGAGCGTCATCGTGGCCTGGACGAGTGACTTGTCGGAGTTACTGTCGAACTGGATCTGGTCGACGCTGTACAGCCGGCCCTTCGCACGCACTTTCTCCGCCGACGCCCGGACCTGGCTCCTGAGCAGGCCGACGAAGTTCGTGATGCCGAGATAGCGCCCTTCGACCACCACGGTCATGGGAATCGCCTCGTAGCCGGTGAGCGGAGCGGTCGCCGACGGCGTCACGCTGTTGACCCGAACGCGAGTCGACTTGGCGGCCCAGGACAGCTGTCGCAGGATCTGCGACATGCGAGCCTGATCCGGCATCGCCCTCACGAGCGCGCGGGCCTCCTTCGCGGTGGCCTTCTTCTGGCCGCCGCCGTTGAGGGACTCAGCGAGCTGGAGCGCGCTGCGCGACTCGTCGATCTTTCCCTGAAGCTCGGCCGCCTTCGACCGCTGTGGCGAGACGACGGCGAACCAGCCGACGAGAATGACCGCGACCAACCCGACCGCCGCGATGGCGATGGCGGTTCTTTGCGAGAGCTTCTCGATCATCACTTACCTCCCGTGGAGCTGAGGTTCGCTCCGATCGTGAACTGCACTGCCTTGCCGCCCCTGCCCGTGTCTGCGCGCGTGCTCTGCTGGAGCGACACGTCGGAGAGCCAGGGCAGGACGGAGAGTCGGTCGATGACGCGTGCGACGGCCTTCTGCGAGCTGGTGAAGCCCGTGACGACGAAGGCGGTCGGCGTCGAACCTGATGTCGCGGTAGTTGTGGTCGAGGTTGTAGGAGCCGTCGAGGCTGAGACCGTCGGAGTCGGCGACTGAGCCTGGAGACTCTGGAGCCGGACGTTCGCCGGAAGCACGCGGGCGAGGTCGCGGAGGACCTGCTCCCACGTGATCCGCTGCGACGTGACGGTCGTCACTGCATTGCGGCGCGCCGCGACGTTCGCGCGAGCCGCCTGAGCGGATGCGGCCGTCGCCTGGGCGGCAGCCACCTGCTGCTCGAGGCCGTCGAGCGTCGCCTGCTTGTCCGAGACGGCGCTGTGAGCCTGGACGAACGCTGCGCCGAAGAGGACGGTGACGACGCCGGCTGCAGCCGCGGCGGTGACGAGCACGCGCTTGGCCGAGCCGCCGTCGGCGACTGCGCCCCAGCGCTTGTGGCGAATCGCGCCTGCGGGAAGGAGATTGATGGCCTCCATCAGTCCTCCACCCCCAGTCCGATCGCGACGGCGAGCGAGGGAAGATCCTCACCCGCAGCAACCGAATCCGCGACCTTCGCCCGGACGAGCGGGTCGGCCCGGCGAACCCGAACGCGCGTCAGGCGCTCGAGCTCTTCGGGCAGGCCCGGCATCCGGCTGGTGCCGCCTGAAACCAAGATCTCGCCGATCGCGAGCGAGCCGGGCTGGCCCTGGTAGAACTGCAGCGAGGCGACGAGCTCGCGCGCAAGCGTCTGGAGCTCGCGCCGCACCGCCTCTCGGGCCTGCGCGGCTCTGTCGTCGCGCCATCGCGTCGAGCGAGGCGCTCGCCTCCAGCGAGAGGCCGAGCTTGAGCTCGGCCGCCTCGGCGGCCGAGATGTTCAGCTGGCGCTCGATCGCGCCGGTGAGCGTCGACCCGCCCCACTCCAGGACGCGCGTGAAGTCACACACGGCGCCGTCGGAGATGGCGAGCGTCGTGCGCTCGTGGCCAATCGTGACGGCAACGAGAGCAGCTTCGCCACCCTCCGGTCTCTCCGCCGGAGCGGCGACCGCGCGCAGGAGCCCAAACGCCTCGAGATCGATGCCGGCGAGCTCGATGCCCGCCTGCTTGAAGGCGTCCGTGTAGCGGTCGATCGACTCGCGGTAGGCGGCAACGACGAGGATGCGGCGGCTGCGCTTGCCGGCGCCGTCGACGCTCTCGCTCAGCACCTTGTAGTCGAGCACCGCCTGGTCGAGCGGGATCCCGACAGCCTCGTGCGCGCGGAACCGGACCGCGTTCGCGAGCTGAGCATCGTCGTCGATGCCGGCGACCTCGAAGGCGCGGACGCCGATCCGGTTGGTCGCAACGCCGAGGCGAACGCCGCGGCGGGGCAGCGCGTGCTTGGTGAAGAACTCGTCGAGCGCTTTGGCGAGCGCCGGAACCGAACGAACCTCGCCGCCCGCTACCACGCCGGCCGGGAGATCTTCCCGGGCGAGCTGGAGCACATGCGGCGAGCCGTTGTTGGCGACGCGCGAGGCCGCGAGCTGCGTGGCGCCGATCTTGATGCCGACGAGCTCGCCTTTGGTCTTGCGCGGACGACTCCGCGCTTGCTTTCCGTTGGATCCCTGAAGAGCCGGCGCGGGCTTCTTGGCCCGCTTCGGCCTCTTCACGAGATCCGAGAGCTTGATTTCCTTCTTGAGATCCATGTTCACCTTTCGGCGGCCAAGCGGAGGCCGTCGGTCGGAAGGACGGGGTCGGCGGTGAAGTCGATGTGACCGGCGCGCTCGAGGAGGCCCTGGAGCTGGTCCGGCCGGCTCGAGCGTGAGTACGCAACCTCGGAGGTGATCACGCGACGGAGCGTCAGGTCGGCGAGCGACTGCTCCATCGTCTGCATGCCGCGCGAGGAGCTCGTCTGCATGACGGAGTAGATCTGCTCGATCTTCGCCTGCCGGATCAGGTTCCGGACGGCGTCGTCGGGGACGAGAATCTCGAGCGCCGCCGTACGGCCGAGGCCGTCGGCCGTCGGGACGAGGTTCTGCGTGACGACGCCCTGCAGCGTCGCCGCGAGCTGCACGCGCACCTGCTGCTGCTGCGCGGCCGGGAAGGCGTCGATGACGCGGTCGATCGTCTGCGGCGCGCTCTGGGTGTGCAGCGTCGCGAAGACGAGGTGGCCGGTCTCGGCGGCGGTCAGCGCCGTCGCGATCGTCTCGAGGTCGCGCATCTCGCCGACGAGGATCACGTCGGGGTCCTGGCGGAGCGCGGCGCGAAGGCCCTCGGCGAACGACGTCGCGTCCTCGCCGATCTCGCGCTGGTTGACGATGCAGCGCCGGTGGTTGTGGAGGAACTCGATCGGATCCTCGATCGTGAGGATGTGGTCGGTGCGCGTGCGGTTGATCCGGTCGATCAGCGAGGCGAGCGTCGTCGACTTGCCCGACCCGGTCGGGCCGGTCACGAGAACGAGGCCACGCGGCAGCTCACCGAGCTCGTAGAGGCGCTCGGGCATCCCGAGCTCCTCGAGCGTCTTGATCCGCGCCGGGATCTGCCGGAACGCTGCGCCGAGGCTGGCGCGCTGGAAGTACGCGTTGACGCGGAAGCGCGCGAGCCCGGGGATCGAGTACGAGAAGTCGAACTGGCGCTTCGTCTCGAGCTGCTTCTGCTGCTCCGTGGAAAGGATGCGATAGATGAGCACCCGGATGTCCTCGGGCTCCATCTGCGGTGTCTCGGGCAGGCGCTCGAGGTTCCCGTTCACGCGGATGACGGGGGGCGAGCCGGCTGAGATGTGGAGGTCGGACGCTTCGCGCTCGACCGGCCAGCTTCAGAAGCTCATCAATGGAATGGATCTGCGTTGGAGTAGTCACTCAGACCTCTTTCGGCGTCAGGCGGCGTCGGCTTGAGGGTCAATTTCGTCCGTGCCGAGCGCGAAGCGCAGCGCGTCGACGCAGACCGGGTCGAACTGCGTGCCGGCAAGGCCGCTCGAGCTCGGCAAGGGCCTCGTGCACCGGCCTCGCGAGGCGGTAGGGACGGTCGGCTGTCATCGCCTCGAATGCGTCGGCAACGAGGATGATCCGCGACTCGGGCGGGATCTCGTCGCCGCGGAGACCGTCGGGATAGCCGCTCCCGTCGAAGTGCTCGTGGTGGTGGAGCACCCAACGCGCCTCCTCCTCGAGCTCGGCCGACGCGACGATCGCGTGCCCGATGCGCACGTGGCTGCTCATCTGCGCGGCCTCGTCGGCGTCCAGCCGTCCGGGCTTCCGAAGGATCCCGTCGGAGACGCCGATCTTGCCGACGTCGTGCAGCAGGCCGGCGAGCCGGAGCCGCTCGATCCGGTCGGCGTCGAGCCCGAGCGCCTGCCCGATCAGGACGCACAGCTCGGAGACGGTCTCGCAGTGGTTGCGAGTCCCCGCGTCCTTGGCGTCGACGGCCCGCGCGAGCGCCGTCGCGAGGAGCCTGTGCTCTCGGCGCGTCGCCACTTCCTCGGCGCGCGTGGCCGGCTTCGGTGCGAGCCCGTCTGCGTAGAGGACGATCTGGCGACCCGACCGCTTTGCGTCGTATAGGGCGAGGTCGGCGCGATGGAGGAGCGTGTCGGCAGTCTCGAATGCGACCGACTCGGCGATCCCGCAGGTGACGGTCGGCTCGGTGCGATGGCGCCGCGCTTCCTCCTGGAGGCGCCGTGCGAATTCCAGCGCACCCCATGCCCGCTCGTCCGGCAGCAGAACCATGAACTCGTCGCCGCCGATCCGATAGGCGGTGTCGGTCGCGCGCATCGTCGCCCGGAGGCAGTCGGCGATGGCGCGGATCCGCTCGTCGCCGGCCTGGTGGCCGAGCGTGTCGTTGATCTGCTTCAGCCCGTCGAGGTCGAGCATGACGATGCTGAAGCAGGACCCCGACCGCGTGCGGCGCGCGATCTCGCGCTCGAGGTCCTCGTGGAAGGAGCGATGGTTGCCGAGGCCCGTGAGGCTGTCGGTGAGCGCAGCCTGCGCGAGGCGCGCGAGCTCCTCCTCACGGACTCGCTCGACCTGGCGCCGGTGGCCGGCGAGGCGACCGAGAATCGACGAGCGAGGTAAGGAGCCCGAATCCGAGCAGGAACGAGAGTCCGGCCAGCTGCGCGAGCTCGAAGTTGCTCGCCGGCCAGTCGTCCGCGCTCCGTGCGAAGACTGTTTCTGCGCCCCAAGTGCCGAGAGCGACGGCGAGCCCGAGGAGAAGCACGGCGAGCGCGCGGACAGCGCTGCGGTTCGAGATGGGAGTGTTTCGATCGGGAAGGGGAGAAATTCTTAATCAGCTCCTGAAGAGAAGAGGGGCGCGGTTGCCCGCGCCCCTCTGTCGAGCGGTTACTGGTTCGAGCCGCTTACGGCGCTGGCGCACCGGGCAGGCTGCCGACGGTGACCTCGCCGCCGGGGCCGCTGACGTGGAAGTCGTGCCCTTGCCGGTCGCCTCGAAGCAGTACGTCGTGGCGTCGAGCGCTGCGCCGGCGAGCGTGACCGCCGTGGCACCGGTCGATCCTTGAGGCCGCTGTCGTAGCCGTCTTGCAGGTCGGCGACGGTCATGGCGGTGTAGTTGCCGTTGTCGGCGAAGTACGCCTCGGCCGACGGGACGGCCGCGCGGACGTTCGCCTGGCGCAGCCGAGTCTCGTTGGCGCGATCCTTGAAGCCGAGGTACGACGGGACTGCAATCGCGAGCAGGATCCCGATGATGACGATGACGACGAGGAGCTCGATGAGAGTGAACCCCTCCTCGCGAGCGAGCCGCTCACGAATGCGTGTCATGTGATTTCTCCTTGGTTGAGTGGCAGACACATGACTGCTATCGCTCGCGATGGCGCCGCCCCTCACCCCCCGTTTCGGGTATTTCGCTCGCGACACGTGTCCGTCCGCTTCTCGGCGACCTACCGGGACATAAAAGAGGGGCGCGGTTGCCCGCGCCCCTCGGTCGAAGCGGTTACGTGGTTCGAGCCGCTTACGGCGCAGTGCGAGGCCCGCAGGCGCGGCTCGCGGAGCTGGGTGACTTCGCCGCCGGGACCCTGGAAGTAGTACGAGTCCTTGCCCTTCGCCGAGAAGCAGTAATGCGTCGCGTCAGAGACCTTGAGGACGACCTTCGTGGCACCGGTGTTCTTGATGCCGCTGTCGTAGACCTCTTGCAGGCCATGGGTGGCGCTGCCGTCGACGACCATGCCGGTGTAGTTACCGAAGTCGGCGAAGTACGCCTCGGCCGACGGGACGGCGGCGCGGATGTTCGCCGCCGCAGCCGAGTTCGACGCGCGATCGCGGAAGCCGAGGTAGGACGGGACTGCAATCGCGAGCAGGATCCCGATGATGACGATGACGACGAGGAGCTCGATGAGAGTGAACCCCTCCTCGCGAGCGAGCCGCTCACGAATGCGTGTCATGTAATTTCTCCTTGGTTGGGTGGCAGACACATAAGTGCTATCGCTCGCGATCGGCCCACCCCTCACCCCCCATTTGGGGTATTTCGCGAGGGTCGAGCCTGTCGCGACAATCCCCCAAACTGGGCACACGGCATGGCCAAAGCAGGCCGATATTTCACTCATGGAACCCGCTCTCTCGTCTGCGCCGACCGGCGCTCCCGAGACGCACCATGTGCTCCGGGACGGATCGCTCGTCGCGGTCCTGAGGACGCTCGAGAGCGGCGGCGCGTTCACGGTCGTCGCGGAGCTCAGAGAAGGACCAGCGACGACAACGCCGTCCGCCTCCGGCAGTACACGTTCGCGCGCCTCGAAGAGGCGAGCGCCTTTCTCGCCGAGGCTGCGAGCTCCTTCGCGTTCCTCGGCTGCGAGATCCAGCGCGCGTAGCTACGACGCGCCCGACGCGCGCGTCAGACGATGCAGACGCGGGCGAGCTCTTCGACCGAGGTCAGGCCGGCGGCGACCTTGGCGACGCCGTCGTCCCAGAGCGAGCGCATGCCTTCGGCGCGCGCTGCCCGGTCGATCTCCTCGCGCGAAGCCCGTTCGGAGGCGAGCTGCTCCAGGTGATCGCTCATCTCCAGGAGCTGGAAGATGCCGACACGACCCCGATAGCCGGTCTCGCCGCAGCGCGCACAGCCGCGACGGCGATAGAACACCGCATTCTGCAGCGCGGCGAAGGTCTCATCGTCGACCCGCAGGCTGAGTAGTTCCTGGTGTGAGGGCGTGTACGGCTCCGCGCAGTGAGCGCAGAGCTTGCGGGCGAGCCGCTGGGCGAGCACGGCCGAGACCGCCGCCCCCGTGATGAACGGCTCGACGCCCATCTCGTTCAGGCGCGTCAACGCGCCCGGCGGCGTCGTTCGTGTGCAGCGTCGAGAGGACGAGGTGACCCGTGAGCGCCGCCTCGATCGAGATCTTCGCCGTCTCGCCGTCGCGGATCTCGCCGACCATCACGACGTCGGGATCCGAGCGGAGAATCGAGCGCAGCGCAGTCGCGAATATCAATCCCGCTCGTACGTTGATCTGAACCTGGTTGATGCCGGCGAGCCGGTATTCGACCGGGTCTTCGACCGTGATGATGTTGACCTCCGGCCGGCTGATCTCAGCGAGTGCGGCGTAGAGCGTCGTCGACTTTCCTGAGCCGGTGGGCCCTGTGACGAGCAGGGCTCCCGTGGGCTTCGAGACGATGCCCGAGAGCTGGGTGCGCATCTCGTCGGAGAGTCCGAGCTCCTCGAGCGTCGGCGCGCTGCGGGACTTGTCGAGGAGGCGCATCGTCACTGCCTCGCCCTCTACCGTCGGCAGCGTGGCGACCCGGATGTCGAGCAGGCGGCCGGCAGTCGCGGCGTTCAGCGAGATGCGTCCATCCTGCGGCTTGCGCCGCTCGGCGATGTCGAGCTTCGCCAGAACCTTCAGCCGCGTCGTCACGCCGGAGGCCAGGCGCACGGGGATCCGCTGGACGACGCGAAGCACGCCGTCGATCCGGAACCGGACGACGAGCGCGTCCTCCTGGGGCTCGAAGTGGACGTCGCTGGCGCCATCTTCGGCGGCCTGGAAGATGATCGAGTTCACGAGCCGGACGAGCGGCGCCTCGGAGATGCCGTCGTCGGCCTCGAGATCGTCCTCTTCGCCCTCGCTCGACGGCCGCCTCGGCGACAGCGTCCGCAACGAGGGACACGTTGAGGGCCTCGGAGGCGCGCGACAGGCGTTTGATCTCGGTCAGAACGTCGGTGCTCGCGGCGACGAAGAACTCGACGTTGTGGCGCGTCGCGATCCGGAGTTGGTCGAGGCCCTGCACGTTCTGTGGATCCGTGATCGCGATCTTGAGCGTGCCTTCCTCGAACGCGAACGGGATCGCGCCGACCCGCTCGAGCACCGGCAGGGCGATCAACCTCGTCGCCTCCGGGTCCACGCCGGCTTCCGCGAGATCGATCAGCGGCAGGTGGTACTGCTCGGCGAGTGCGCGGGCAACTCCGAGCGAGTTAGCGAGGCCCTCGTCACGGAGCGCCTGGGAGAACGAGCCTCCCAGCGCCCGAGCGCGGACGTTCTCGAGCTCGTCGGGCGGGAGGAGACCGGTCTCGCCGACCAACTCGGCGATGAGCTCGCTTCGCTCGCGGACCTCCGGCCGAGTGTGCTCGCCGTCGTCCTCTCCGTCGATGACGCGGAGGTCAGGCTGGTTTTCGAGGTTCATTGCAGAAGTCTCCACGTCACAGCAACCCAAGATACGCGTCGAGGATCCAATCGCCGGCGAAGAGCGCGACGATGCCGCCGAAAGCGAGGAACGGCCCGAACGGAATCCCCATCTTGCGCGCGGCGCTGCCGTGGCGGATGAGCAGGACGATCGCCGGAACGAGCGCCGCGATCATCGCGATCATCATCGCCACCGGCACGGTCCGACCGAGCATCGCGCCGAGTAGCAGCGCGAGCTTTACGTCGCCCATGCCCATCCCGGCCGGGTACGCGAGCGCGGCGAGGAAGAGGAAGAGCGCCGCGCCGAAGGCTGCGAGCGCCCACTCGGGCGAGGGAAAGAGCAGCGTTTGGGCCGCCAGGACGACTGCCGCGGCCGGCAGCACGATCCGGTTCGGGATGATCCGGCGCTCGAGGTCGATGACCGAGACCGCGACGAGCGCGGCGCAGAAGAAAGAGGCCACGGCGGCCTCCGCCGAGAAGCCAAAGGCGAGCACGCAGGCGCCAACGAGCAGCGCCGTGAGGAGCTCGACGAGCGGGTACTTCCAGGGGATGGTCGTCGCCGCAGCTCCGGCAGCGGCCGCGCAGAAAGAGGTAGGAGACGATCGGGAGGTTGTCGTACCACGCGATCGGCGTTGCGCACGACATGCACGCCGAGCCGGGGTGCACGACCGAGCGCCGCAGCGGCACGCGCGCGGCCACGACGTTGAGAAAGCTTCCGAGCGCGAGCCCGGGTACAAACGCGATCGCTGCGAGGGCGGCACCCATACCTAGCTCCTATCGGCCGCGCGGCGCCTGCGCTTGAGCGCGACGCGCGCGGTCGCGGCTCACGACCGCGGGCTGTTTCGAAGCACGATGTCGTCCTGGAGGACGTATCGCTGCTTCGCGTCGTGCGGGCTCAGGTCGACGGGCAGATTGACGCTCAGCGTGCCGAGGTTGCCGCCCGTCGGCGCGGTGTACGTCGGTGAAGATCGTGATCGGATCGTCAGGTAGTCGGCCCACTTCCGACCGGTTCCCGGTGCAGGCTGGCTGCCGCTGTAGCGCCAGAGCGAGTACGGAGGCGCCGACGCCGGGCGGCGCGTCGCCGTTCTTGTCCTTCGTGCACCAGGTGACCTGTCGCGGCCGCTCCGGTGCTGTTCGTCGGGCAGTAGGAGCCGAGGGTGATGATGATCGAGGAGGTCGGCGGAGCAGCCGGCGACCGTCGCTCCCGCAGTGAATCTCACGCCGCAGCTTGTCGAGCGCGAGCCGCATGTTCTGCTGCGCCTCGAAGCGCTTCGTCATGTCGACCTGGGCAGTCGACGCCGGAAACGAAGAGCTGGGTCAGCGCGCCGAGAACGATGCCGAGGATCGCCAGCACGACGAGCATCTCGCTGAGCGAATAGCCGTGTTCGGCGGCGAGGCGACGGCCGGCCGGCCGCGGCGCACCGGCGGAGGCGCATCACGCGAGGCGCAGTGCCGGCGGCGCGTCGGCGGCGTAGGCGGCGTCGTCCGACGTATCGCCTGCTGCTCGCGCGGCCTGCTCCTTCAGCGCGCGCTCGAGCGCGATCACGAAGTCGTGATGGTTCGGCGCGGCGGCGGCTGCGACATCGCGGTCGACGTCGCCGGCGAGCACGAGCTCGATCAGCGCTGCCGTCAGCGTCTGCATGTGGAAGAACTCGCCCTCGGCGATCGCGTCGGTGATCTCGTCGGCCTTGTTCTCGCGGATGAGGTCGGCGATCCGCCTGTTCGCGACCATCACCTCGACCGCCGCCACGCGGCCGCCGTCGAGGCGCGGAACGAGCCGCTGGCTGACGACGCCACGCAGCACGCCGGCGAGGATCGAGCGGACCTGAGCCTGCTTCATGGCCGGGAAGAACTCGACCATCCTCGCGATGGTCTCGGCGGCGTCGAGCGTGTGCATCGTCGAGAGCACGAGGTGCCCGGACTCGGCCGCCTGGAGCGCCGTCTCGGCCGTCTCGGCGTCACGAAGCTCGCCGATGAGGATGATGTCCGGGTCCTGCCGCAGCACGCGCCGCAGCGCCTGGTTGAACGACTCGGTGTCGAGCCCGACCTCGCGCTGGTTGACGATGCAGCTCTCGTCGGAGTGGAGGATCTCGATCGGATCCTCGATCGTGACGATGTGCTGCCGCCGCGTGCGGTTGATGTGGCCGAGCATCGCCGCGAGCGTCGTCGTCTTGCCGACGCCGGTCGCGCCCGGTGACGAGGATCAGGCCGCGCTGCTCGTCGGCAAGGTTGCGCACGCCTTGCGGGAGCCGAAGCGTGTCGAAGGTCGGAACCTCGGTCGGGATCACGCGCAACGCGAACGAGATGTCGCCGCGCTGGCGGAAAGCGTTGACGCGGAAGCGCGGCAGACCGGCCTGCTGGTAGGCGTGTCGAGCTCGCCGGTCTCGTGGAACGCGGCGAGCCGCGCCGGGGCCGAGGCGCCGATCTCGCCGAGCACGAGCTCGAGCTGCGCCGCGTCGAGCGGCGCCCAGCCGTCGAGCGGCGAAGCGCTCCGTCGTGGCGGATGACGGGCGGCTGACCGACCTTCAGATGGACGTCGCTCGCGCCGCGCTCGACGGCGGTCCGGAGCAGGGTGTTCAGATCCATGCTGAGTCCATCGGCAGAACCGCCGCCGTTCTTGAGGGGTTCGGGCCATGTCAGCCTCCTCCGTAGTTCTGCGGAGGCAACAGCTGCGGCTTGGGCGGGTCGCTGATGATTCCGCCGCCTCCGGACGGCGCGAAAAGGAGCGGCGGGAAGATCAGGTCGTTGCTCTGGCCGGCGAACACGCCGTCGTAGACGCTGATCATCGGGCCCTGCATCTTCGCGGTCGTTTCGGTAGTGACCGAGTGGTTCGCGATCAGGGCACCCTGGAAGTCCGCGCTCTTCAGGTGGATTCCGTCGCCGGGGTCGAAGTCGCTCCCTTGCCCCTGCGCGGCCGGCGCCGTTGAGACCGTCGGCGACGATCATGAGCGCGGACTTGGTCGGGATCCCAGGGCGACGTTCAGTGAAGTCACAAGCGCCCGTGTAGCCCGGATGAGTGGCGCAGATCGTTGAGTTCTTCATCCCGAACGTTCCCGAGGCGACGATGTCGCCTCGCCCGTGTACCGGCGGTCGCCCCGGGTTGATGGTGATGCTGCCGTCGATGAAGATCGTCCCCTTGACGCGTCAGCAAGTTCGTGGAGGCGTTCCAGGAGAGCTCACCCAGATCGTCGAGCCGCCTGACTTGCACGTGTAGGACGCGCCCGGCGTCAGGTTGATCACCGTGGTGGGACGTTGCACTCCAGTTGATCGAGTTGTCCGAGCGTCCGCTTGCGGTGTCGAACTTCGGCGGCGAGCCCGTCGACGTGGTGCAGCGCGCGCCAAGCGGCCCGAGATCGGCGTTCTGGTACCAGAAGCCCATGTTGCTCGGATTGTCGGCGGTCGCGGGCAGGCCGACGGAGCGATCGGCCCGTAGGCGCGCACAGGTGAGCTTCGGCATGAAGGAGATGAACGGCGGCGGACCGGCGGGATGACGTTGTCGTGCGTCCGTCGCAAGATCGCGTCGTTGTCCCATTGGGCGTTCGAGGGCCCGCAGGCGTGCAGCGTCGGGTTCGCTTCTTCGACGAGCACCATGCGCACCACATGGATCTCGTCGATCCGCGGGTCGCTGCCTCCCGTGAGGCCGATCTGGTTCTGCGGGTTCTTCAGGTACAGGTCGCGGCCGATCGCGGCCTTCTGCGCCGCTCCGTCGATCTTGGACGTGGATTCCATGTGCAGGTCGCGCGTCACGTAGACGGGCGCCTTGACGTGCACCGAGTTCTCGAACCACATGTCGGCGCCCGAGTAGAGGAAGTTCAGCGGCCCGGCCGCGCTCACCGGCGACGTCGGTGGAATGACGACCGGCACGATGGCGGTCACGGTGCGCGTCACCGGCGCGGCCCCGGGCCCCGTCGGATTCTGAACCGTGCCGGTGGACGTGAGTCGCCACTCCCGTCGACCTGCGGAGTCTGCCCCACCAGGGACCGTCCGTGGGCCGCCGAGTCAGGCGGACCGGTCAGCGTCCCGCACGGAGGTCTGTCGGTCCCGTTGCCGTCCCGGAGTCGTGACGTGACGTCGTCCTCGGCGGGCAGCAGTAGGAGGAGTTGCCCGGGTAAGGCGACGGTGCCCGGATAGTTGGCATTGAGCACTGCGAGACGCGTTGTTCACACCGGCCTCGGCGAGCGCGTACGCCTTCTGCCCGGCGTTGCTGTGTTCGGCGTGGCGGGCACTCGCGCTCGTGACGTAGAGCACGGTGCCGAGCGAAATGGTCAGGACGAACAGGATCCCGAGCGCCATGATGAGCGCGATTCCGCGCTCATCGCTGAGACGAGCGAGGGTCCGCGAGCGGACGGCAGCCGTGATCCACCGGGGCATCGATTACAGCGTCGGCGCGGTTCGGGGGCGCACGCAATCCCCCTAAAGGGGGTGTCGGGCTTAGGTGGCGAAGGCTTTGCCGGGATCGCCGGCGATCCGAGCGAGCAGTTCGGCGGCGCGGAGCGCTGCGCCGCCGGGGCCGCCGATCGCGCCCGGATGGGTTGCGTCGGCTCGCATGATGCGCTCCAGCGCGCTCCAGGCGTACGGCGCGCGGAGCAGGTTGAAGCTCAGGCGCGGGAAGCGCTCGAGCGCGAGCTTCGCCCTCCAGGACGCGGCTGCCTGGAGCGCGAGCGCGCGGCGCAGTTCGACTGCATAGCGCGAGAAATCGGACGTTCCGGCCGGCGATGACGTCCAGCGCTGCCTCCGACGGCGAGCTTCGCGCTGAGAAACGCCTCGTAGATCCCGTCGCCGGAGACCGGATCGACGAGGCCGGCGGCGTCTCCGACGAGCGCCGTCTTGCCGCGGGCCGGCACTCGCCGCCGGCCGGCGCAGCGGGAGCCGGTAGCCGCGGAGATCCGCGACGGCGTCTTCGGGGATGCCGTGCTCGCTCGCAGAGCCGCCGGAGGTGCCGCCGCAGCTCCGGCCCCTGGTGCAGCCAGCCGCCGACGCCGACGTTGACGTGGTCTCCCTTCGGGAACACCCAGCCGTACCCGCCGGGCACGACGCCCATCTCCAGCACCGCCCGCCGCGCATAGCGGCTCCGCGAGACGTGTTCGTAGGGGACGTTGCCCTCCAGCGCCACCTCGTGCTCATGGCCGTCGAGCCCGAAGGCTCTTGGCGGTGGGCCCGTTCACGCCGTCCGCGCCGATCACCGTGGTTGCCTCGATCCGCTCTCCGTCCACCGTCAGCGGCGAGAGCTCGACCCTCACGCCGTCGCGGAACTCCGCGCCGGCCTCGCGCGCCTGCTCGACGAGGTAGGCGTCGAGCCGGCGGCGCTGGGTCATGGCGATCAGCGGCCTCGAGGTCCGGCGCTCGAAGCGCCGCCGGTAGCCGAGGCCGAGCTCGAAGGTGTCCACCTCCTCCTCGACGACCGGATCGACCGAGAAGGGCAGCAGGCGCAGCGCGCGATAGGTCAGGCCGCCGCCGCACGGCTTGTCGCGCGGGAAGCGGGCCTTGTCAACGAGTAACACGCGCGCGTGCGCGCGCGAGAGACGGAAAGCGGCCGTGGAGCCGGCCGGGCCCGCTCCCACGACGACGGCATCGAATTGCTCCGACGGTACTATGGTCAATCCCCTGGGGGTGTTCCCGAGTGGCCAAAGGGGACGGGCTGTAAACCCGTTGGCTCAGCCTTCGGAGGTTCGAATCCTCCCGCCCCCATGTCTCTGAGCCGCCAGATCCACACGATCGGAAGCAGGACGATCGCGGCGGCGCCAAGTGCAAGCGCGGCGACGCCGAGCGCCGTGAGCACGACCCCGCCGAGCAGCGCGAGCGCCGCACCGAGCAAAGAAGAGCCGAGATCGTTGAAGCCGAGCAGCTTGCCGCGCTCAGCCGGGACCGTCCTGTCGGCAAGCTGCGCCGTCGCCGCCACGAAGGACAGGTTCCAGCCGAGCCCGAGCCCGAAGAGGAGCACCGCGGTGGACGGAACGCTCTCGAAGAACTGCATGGCCGCGCAGGACACGGCCATGATGGTCAGGCCACCGGCGAGCGCCGGCGTCCGTCCAATACGGTCGATCACCGACCCGACGACGAGGACGAGCGCGTACATCCCGAGCACGTGGGCCCCGATGATCGGGAAGACCAGATTCTGCTCGTGGTGCCGGTGATTGACGACGACGTAACCGGTCAGGTTCATCACCGACACCATCACGCCCATGCTCGCGAAGCCGGCGAGCAGCGCCGGGATGACTCCGGGGCGGCGGATGATCTCGCTGAGCGGCGCGGCTGGGGAGTCGACCGCCGTGTCGGCCGGCGAGAGCAGCTCACCGATGCGCTTTGGATCCGGTCGGACGAAGGCTGCGAGTCCGAGCGCGATGAGGCTGACCCCGCCCGCGACGAGCCAGGGGATCGTCAGGACGCTCGCGTCGATCTCCTTGCCGGCGAAGAGCGGGCTGAAGACTGCGGGACCGAGGATCGCGCCGAACACGGCACCGGAAAGGACGTACGCGATCCCGCGCGCGCGTCGCTCCGGCGGGTACATGTCCCCGGCGGCCGTGCGGATGAGGAGCGCAACCCCACCGGAGGCGCCCACGAGGGAGAAGCCGGCGATCACGGGGACAGCCTGTTCCGTTGCCGTCCCGAGGGCGGTCAGGGCGCAGCCGATGGAGCCGAGCGCGAAGCCTGTGAGGATGATCGGGACACGGCCGAAGCGATCCATGGCCCATCCAGCCGGAAACGAGGACAGCGCCGAGGCGGTGAGGAAGATCGCCGGCCCCAGCCCGAGCAGCTTCTCGAAGCCGGTTACGAGGACGAATGTGAGAGAGGAGACCGCCGCGACGAGTTGCAGGACGGCCGAATTGACGGCCATGACGCCCGCAAGAAGCGCGGTGTTCCGGCGGATTGGCAGGTCAACGGCAGGCGCGGCCATCCGCTGATTCAAGCACGGGGAGCTCTCGTGGCTGTCAGGCGCTTCACCGCTGGGGCGGCGTGCGCTTGTGTCAATGGTTTGACGCTTCCTGTGTCGCAGGTGCGAACGACACGCGCGCCGCAGCTTTCTAGCTTGGTTCACATGGGATTCGTTCTCCGTATCGCGCTCGCCGGACTCGCCATCGGCGCGGCATTCGTCGCCACGCTCCCCACGGCATCCAAAGCCGCCTTCCCGGGCTTGAACGGCAGGCTCGCCTTCGCGACAAATCACGCAGGCGATGTCTTCAACTTCGACATCTACTCCATGACACCAGGTGGAACCGGTCTCCTTCCGCTGACCGGCGACCCGGAAAGCGACTCGGGCCCTGAGTACTCACCGGACGGAAAGCGGATCGTCTTCACCCGCCACCGGCCAGACGGGGGTACCGATATCTGGCTTATGCGCGCCGACGGTAGCGACGAGCAGCTGGTGGGCGGCTCGGTGGCGGGCGTCAGCCTCCCCGTCTGGTCTCCAAACGGGAACTGGATCGCCTTCGCGTACCAAAACGGCGGCACGTCGAGCAACTGGGACATCCTCAAGGCCAAGCTCGACGGGACCGAGATCATTGCGCTCGAGTTTCTTACCGATGACCCCGCAGACGACTTCGCGCCCGCCTGGTCTCCCACAGGCAATCGGATCGCCTTCGTGAGCGAGCGAGACGGGAACGGCGAGATCTACACGATGCGTTCCGACGGAACCGCAGAGATGAACCTGACGAACAGTCCAGACTCGTATGACAGCAACCCCGATTGGTCGCCGACTGGCGGACGCCTAGCCTTCGAGAGCGACCGAATCGGCGACCAGTTCGACATCTTCAAGATGCTCAACGACGGCAGCCACGTGCATCGTCTGACCACAAGCCCCGCGACCGACATCAACGCGTCCTGGTCGCCGAACGGAACGCGGATCGCCTTCCAGAGCTTTCGCGACGGCGACGCGGAGATCTTCACGATGTGGAGCGACGGCAGCCACCAGCTCCAGCGAACGCACAACACACTCATCGACCTCAACCCGGACTGGCAGCCTCGGTAGCGCGCCGGGCTGGCCTTAGTCCGAAGGGAGGCCACCGTGCCGGTCACAGCCTCTTGGGGTGTCGGCGAAGCGCCGGAACAGCGCCTAAACTGGCGGCTCCGCCCTCTTAGCTCAGTTGGTAGAGCACCTCCATGGTAAGGAGGGGGTCGACGGTTCGAGTCCGTCAGAGGGCTCTCAACTCGAGAAAGTACCTGCAGATCGCCTAGTTCTGTTGCCTGAGCCAGCACCCACAGAGCACCTCCCTCTAGCGCCGAGCCAATGTCCGAGATCGCCGGCCGTTCCGCAAAGGGTCTGCAAATCGTCCTGTTGCTCGACTACTCAGAGCACCTCGGTGGTACGGAGGGGCTCGACGTTTTGGCTATGGCCGAAGCATCGAAAATCGCTGGAAAGAGGAACATCACCCGCTCATGCGTTCTCGACGAGCTCGCAGGTGAGCCCGTCGGGCACTCCATCCGTGCGGCGGTTGTAGTGCACACGCAGCACAGCCTCCGACCCCACCCGTAGCGGGTCGGGGAGCACCCACACCGACGTCGCCCAGCTGGAGGTCGGCCACGTCCAGGGATCGAGGGTGTGCTCGATCGCCTCGAAGAGGGCGGCGCGGAACGTGACTGCGACGGCATTCACCGGGCCCGGCTCGTCGACGACGAGGTCGGCGCAGGCACGCACGGAGGCGTCCGCGAACGTCGCCAGATCCAGCGCCGCGAGCGTGACCGGTGGGCCGACGGGCGGCCAGGCCGCGACCACCTCTGCCTCGGTCGGCATGTTGACGGGGCCTGGGACGGCGGCGTCGAGCAGTGGTTGGAACTCCATCTCGTACAGCCGCCGCCAGCGCTGGACCGCCGACCGCCCGATCGCTCGCTGCCTGGCCTCGCCGTCTGGCAGGCGAAGGGGCCGCGCGAGCAGCGTGAGCCTGTACGGGATCAGCCGCGCGTCGGGTTTCAGCAGGCGGTGGCGGGCGTCGAGCGTGGTCTCGAGGATCTCCTCCTCGAACGGCTCGTTGCCGATGATCTCTGCAACCAGCAGGTCGGCCGGCTCGGGCAGCTCGATCTGGCGCGACCAGCCGGGAACGAGCGTGACCTTGTCCGTCACCCCGTTGGCGGCGAAGACCCTCCCAGCGACCTCCGCGATGTCGCTGGCCTCGACCGCGTAGACGCGGCGTGCGCCCGACCGGGCCGCAGCGACGGCGAGTACCCCGCTCCCGGTGCCGATGTCGAGCACGACGTCGCCCGGTCGCACCGCCGCGACGAGCGCGGCGATGTAGTCCCCCGTCCTGCGGTCGTCGTGCAGCATCCGGGCGTGCTCCACCGGGTCGGCCCAGCCGCTTGTCGGCCCCCGGCCGGCGTCCGGCCGCACGAGGGCGCCTTCCTCGATCAGCATGTTGACGACGTTCATCGTCGGCGCGAAGTCGGTGGAGGGTGCCTCGCGCTCGAACCGCTCGATCGCCTCGCCGAGAGCCAGCGGCTGGGCGAACAACGACAAGGTTGCGTATCCGCGGGGCCCGAGGTCGACGGCCGTCCCGTCCGGCGCATCGAGCAGGACATGCCCCGCCGCATCGAAGCGCGTTCGCACCCCCGGGGCGAGCTGCAAGAGCGTCTCCGGCGACAGGTGCGCATGGGGCAAGGTCTTCGATCCTTTCGATGACCGAAGTACGCGGTCGGGCATGGAGCTGGAGCCCGGTCAGTGCTACTCGCTAGTCTCCACTCGCCGCTACGGTCGTGACATCGCCCACAAGGCCCGTTCACCCGGGTGAAGCGGGAGCGGTGCTCCTCGACCGCGAGGCATCAGGTCAGCGAGACGTGAGCCGGCCGCACACGATTGCACTGCGACGAGGACGGTCGACGATCGTCAGGTCGATGACCGAGCCCCGTTACGACCTTTCTGGATCGCAGTCACCAGCTGTGGCTCGAGGGCGAGCCCGGCACAGCGAACGCTTCACCTGGGTGATTGGCCATTCCGGGTGTATTCGCTCGCGCCGCGCTGTGCGACCGTAGTTGTGTGCGGGATCAGACCTCGAGGTCGGTTGAGAAACTGAGCCCGCCGAGGCCGAAGAAACGGGCAAAGGGGCTCCGGGCCGGAGAGGAGGCCGCCGCGGACGCTGTCCCTGCGGCCGGCCGCGAGACGCGATTCTTGAACCGCGAGCTCTCGGCGCTCGACTACAACGCGCGCGTGCTCGCGTGCGCCGCGGAGGCCCGGCGGCCGGCGCTCGAGCGCGCGCGGTTTCTCGCGATCTTCAGCCGCAACCTGGACGAGTTCTTCCAGATCCGCGTCTCTGGACTGCGCGAGCAGCTCGGCGTCGGCGTGTCGGGCACGTCGCCGGACGGCATGAGCCCGCGAGAGCAGATCGACGCTATTCGGGAACGCGCGCAGGAGCTGGTCGCCACGCAGATGCAGCTCTTTGAACACGACGTGAAGCCCCTGCTCCATGCGGGCGGGGTACGGATCACGGACTGGGAGGACCTCAAGGAGGCCCAGCGCCAAGAGCTCCGACGCGTGTTCGATGACCGGATCTTTCCCGTCCTCACGCCGCTCGCGGTGGATCCTGCGCACCCGTTTCCGTACATCAGCGATCTGTCGCTGAACCTCGCAGTCGTCGTCCGACACCCGAGCAGCTCCACGCGCCGCTTCGCGCGCGTGAAAGTCCCGCCGCTCCTGCCACGATTCCTCAAGCTCTCCGGCGGGCGGAGGTTCGTGCTGATCGAGCAGGTGATCGCCGCCCATCTCGACCGGCTCTTCCCGGGAATGACGATCGTCGAGCACCAACTGTTCCGGGTCACGCGCGACGCCGACGTCGAGGTCGAGGTCGACGAGGCGGACGATCTCCTCGTCACCCTGGAGTCGCTGCTGCGAGACCGGCAGCGGGCGCCCGAGGCCGTCCGGCTCGAAGTCGCGAGCTCGATGTCGCATCGGCTCGGCTCGATGCTTCTCCGCGAGCTGCACCTGGCGGCCTCCGATCTCTACTCGATCGACGGACCGCTCAATCTCGGCGATCTCTGGTCATTGACGGAGCTGAAGCGACCGGCCCTGAGTGCCAAGCCATGGCTCGGCGCAACCCCGCCCGAGCTTGGCAGCTCGATGGCCGCCCCTCACGACATCTTCGCCACGCTTCGCGCGCGCGAGGTGCTCGTACAGCACCCATACGACCGGTTCGCGACCTCTGTCGGGGCGCTCGTCGACCAGGCTGCCGACGACCCGGACGTGCTTGCGATCAAGCAGACGATTTACCGGACGTCCGACGAGGGCGAAGCCCCGATCGTGCGCTCGCTCGTGCGAGCTGCGGAACACGGAAAGGAGGTGGTCGCCCTCGTCGAGCTGACGGCCAGAGGTGACGAGGAGGCGAACATCGCCTGGGCGAGGACACTCGAGAAGGCGGGCGTCCACGTCGTCTACGGCGTCGTCGGGCTGAAGACACACGCCAAGACCATCCTCGTCGTACGCCGCGAGGGCGACACGATCCGCCGCTACTGCCATGTCGGCACCGGGAACTACAACCCGGCAACCGCAACGGTCTACGAAGATGTTGGTCTGCTCTCGGGCGATCCTGGGCTCACGTCGGACGTCGCCAACTTCTTCAACCGCCTCACCGGCTACTCGGATGGCAACGGATACAACAGCATCCTCGTCGCACCCGGCGGTGTGCGGCCCCGGTTGCTCGAGCTGATCCGGAAGGAGCAGAAGGCGGCGGACGGCCGGATCGTGATGAAGATGAACAACCTCACCGACCCCGAGATCATCGACGCGCTCTACGCGGCGAATGCGGCGGGAACAGAGATCGACCTGATCGTCCGGGGCATCTGCTGCCTGCGCCCCGGCGTGGAGGGGCTCTCCGAGCGGATCCGCGTGCGCTCCATCGTCGGCCGCTTCCTGGAGCACTCCCGCATCCTCCGCTTCGGCAGCAACAACCGGGGCGCGCGGTACTACATCGGGTCCGCCGACCTTATGCCACGGAACCTCGACGGCCGCGTCGAGTGCATCGCGCCGGTGACGGATCCGACCCTCACGCTCCGGCTGGAGGAGATCTTGTCCGTGAACCTGGCGGACGACGTGCTCGCCTGGGAACTAAGCCCCGACGGCTGGCACAAGGTGCCGACGAAGGTCGGGGTGAACGCCCACGAGCGGCTTCAAACGCTCGCCGACGAGCGCGCGCGCCGCGGCGACTGAGCCGGTGGTCGGCTGACTCGACGAAGCGGGACACGACCACAGCGGCCTTACAGGTCCTTGCGGTACCAGCGGGCGGTGCTGCCGGCCGGACAGCCCTCGATCACGCCGACGGTCTCGTAGCCGAGCCGCTCGTAGAGGCCGGGCGCAAGCAGGTCGTAGGCGCGGAACTGGACGAGCGTGCAGCCCCGCCGCCGGGCTTCGGCTTCCGCGCCGGCCATGAGGGCCCGTGCCAGTCCGCGACCGCGGAGCGGCTCGTCGACCCACATCGCCTGTAGCTCACAGCACCCACCCCACACGATGCCGGAGATGCCGGCGACGATCCGGCCGTCGTCGTCCCGGACGAAGATCCCGAACTCCTCGTCTTCGCCCAGGCCGGCGGCGGCGATGGCAGCCGCCGCAACCCGCTCCTCGAGCAGCGCCAGGTCGGCCGGGTCCGGCGAGTCCTCGACGACGAGGCTGTCGGGGCTGTCCACCGCTTGAGCCCGGGCGCACGGTCCTACCTGGCGAGCATCTGCTCCATCAGCGCCGCGTTGTCGAAGTAGTTCCGGAAGGCAGAGATCTGTCGTCCCCGCTGAACTCCGCCACGAGCGCAGCCCCGAGCAGCAGCTCGCGGCCGTTCGGCTCGATCACGGTCTCCTCGTCGACCACGAACGGGCCAGAGAAGTCCGCAGTCACCCGGTATTCGGCGTAGCCCTTGTTCCCGACGATGTCGACGACATCGATCTTCAGGGACACGTTCGAGATGCTCGTTTCGCGCTCCGCGACCACTTCTGCCAGCTCGCCGCGCGAGGTGACCAGCATGTTCGGCGACCAGCCGCTCACATCCTCGGTGAACAGTTCCGGCAAGACGTCGACCTCGCCGCTGAAGCAGGCCTCGAGGGCTCTCTCCAGCACGTCGGCGCGACCATTCCGAGCCATAACCACACCTCCTTCTGCAGTGTTGCGTCTTAGATGCCGAGGGCCTTGGCCTTCGCGGCCGCGAACTCCTCGTCCGTCAGCGCGCCGGAGGCGTGCAGGTCGGCCAGGTGCTGGATCTTGTCGGCTTGGTCGTCCCCGCTGGTCGGGGCGGGAGGCGGCGGCGCCGGCGGGGCCTCCGGTTCGTACTCGTAGTCGTCCTGTCCGCCCCCGCCCTCAGCTCTGCCGGCCGCGTACGCTGCTCCACCGGCGACCATCATCGTCCGGCGGCGTGTTCGTCGACGCACCATTCCCATTGCAACCTCCAGTCCTCGTAGACGAAGTTCAGATCACTGTCCTCGGCCCGTTAGGTCGTCAGCTCCTCTGCTGACGAAACCGACCGGGTCAACGCCCAGATCACCCACACGTCGAGGGCAATGATCAGGATCGCCCAGAACGGGTAGTAGGGGATGAAGAAGAAGTTCGCGATCGCGCTCAGCGTCGCGAAGGTCACGCCGACCACGCGCGCCCACGTCTTCGCCGCGAACAGCGCGTAGCCCGCGAAGCCGACAAGCAGGCCAAAGAGCAGGTGGATCCAGCCCCAGGCCGTGGTGTTGACCTCGAAGACGTAGTTCGGCGACACGACGAAGAACTCGTCCTGGAAGATGGCGGCCAGGCCGACGATGGCCTGAAAGAAGCCGACGATGATCAAGATCACGCCGGCGAACACGTACCCGCCGACGGCTCCTTCGCTGACCTCCGGCGATCGCGTCGCCCCGTAGTCGCTCATCTCGTCTCCTTCCCCTCTCCTACGTTGGACAACGTCCTGCCGTGCGCAGCCATTGTCCAACCGCTACCTGTCTCCGACTTCACCCGCCGATCCTGTTCACCCAGGTGAAACGTCCCTATGTGTCGTCCCGATCCGGCCGGCTGAGACCCGCGAAGGTCTTCGCACCCTTCGTGCTTGGGGGTGCAGGCACCCCGGGCGCGGGCACGACCAAAGTTCCGTGCAGGCCTCATTGCCGCGCGGGCTTTCGTGGGCGACGCTACGGCAGCCAAGAAAGGACCCTGCCGACCGAAGAGGCAACGTGACCAAGGCGCTTGCCCCCGACCGCCTTTCTCTGCCGGAATCAGCTCCCTCCGACGATGGGGTCTTCTTCGAGTGGAAGTTTGAGCGGGTTCGCGCCCCGCACGACGCTCTCGCCCGTGCGCGCTGCACCGACGTGCTGCGCGAGTCGGCGCCGAGACTCGTCCTGCTTGCTGCGCCGCCGGGGTTCGGAAAGACGACCCTCCTCGCGCAGTGGCGCGAGGTCGATAGCCGCGCCTTCGCCTGCGTATCGCTCGACTCAGGGGACAACGATCCGGTCACGTTCTGGAGCTACATCGTTCAGGCGATCCGGCACGCCGTGCCTGAATGGGGCGCCGCCGCCCAGAGTGCGCTACGTGAGCCGCGCGCGGATGTTGTCGAGGCGGTCGTCCCGGCTGTTCTCCGCGACCTGGAAGCAATCAGCGAGAAGCTCGTCCTCGTGCTCGACGACTACCAGGAGATCACGAATCGCATCTGTCACGACTCGCTCAACTTCTTCCTCGAACGGACGCCGAGCAACGTCACATTGGCCCTCTCGACGCGTTCGGATCCACCGATCCCGATGGGGAGGCTGCGCGCCCTCGAGGAGCTGCTCGAGCTTCGTGCCGTCGACCTCAGCTTCACCGAGGCCGAGTCAGCCACCTTCCTCAACGAGATCCTGCACCTCGGCCTCAAGGCTGAGACCCTGGGTGTGCTGCATCAGCGCACCGAAGGCTGGCCGGTCGGCGTTCACCTGGCGGCGATGTCGCTGTCTCAAGCGGACGATCGCGCCGGCTTCGTCGAACGCTTTGGCGGCGCCAGCCGTCACATCGTCGACTACTTGACCGAGGTCGTTCTCGACACGCTTGATGAGGAGCGACGCCAGTTCCTGCTCGAGACGTCGGTCCTCGACGCGTTGTGTGGGCCTCTCTGCGACGCGGCCACCGGGAGGCATGGCTCCGCCGAGGTGCTGGTCGAGCTCGAGCGAGCCAACCTCTTCTTGATACCGCTCGACGACCGCCGGGAGTGGTATCGCTACCACGAGTTGTTCGCGGACATGCTCCGGAACCGACTGCTCCAGAGCGATCCCGAGCTCGCCCTTGCCGTGCACCGGCGGGCGTCCGAGTGGCTCGGGCCGGAGGGCTACCGCTACGACGCCGTGCGTCACGCCGTTGCCGGCAACGCGCTGGAGAGTGCGATCACGTTGGTGTTGGAAGACTGGCGCCCCTCCCTCGAGCAGGACGACGCCGCGGCGATCCTCCGCCAGCTCGAGGAACTTCCCCGGACGAACGTCGAGCGAGACGCGCGGCTTGCCGTCGTGAGGGCCTGGGCACTGAGTGTGCTCAATCGCCGCGAAGAGGCGCTGGCTGCACTCGAGTCGGCGGAGTCGGCCCGATCCGAAGCGCCGATGCCCTGCGGCCTTCCGTTCGAGGCTGCGACCGCCTTGACCCGTGCCTGCTTCCCCTGGGGCGACTCGGCTCGGATGCTGGACGCCGCCGCACACGCCTCCGAGCTGCTCGGCGAGACATTCTCGATCGGAAGACCGGTCTCCCTCCTCGCGCTTGGCTGGGCACAGCGTTTTACGGGCGAGGGCGAGGCGGCCCGCGCGCCACTCGAGCAGGCTGCCTTCCTCGCCGCCCGCTCGAACCAATGGCTCGTCGCCGGCATCGCCAAGGCGATGCTCGCGCGGATCTCACTCGAGACTGACGACGGCGACGTCGACGTCGCTGCCTTGGCGGCGGCTCGGCGTGCACTGAGCACGCTCGAGGTTCACGGCGTTGCCGACAAGCCCGGCGCAGGGATCGCGCACGTGGCCCTTGGCGCCGCCCTCGCCCGCGACAGCGAGCTCGAGGAGGCAGGGAAGCTGCTCGATCGAGGCCTGGCGAACCTTCGGGCCCGTGGCCAGCCGCTGGACATTGCGGATGCATTGCTCGTGTCAGCCCCGGTGCGCCGCGCTCTCGAGGCACCCGCTCCCGCGCGAGCGATGGTCGAGGAAGCGAGGAAACTCCTTGCGAGCTGCACGGATCCAGGAGTCCTGAGCGCACGCCTTGTGGAAGTCGCGCGCACGCTGACGCCGGCCCACCGTCGAATCGAGGGTGATAGCGACCTGACGGAGCGCGAGTTCGAGGTTCTCCGCTACCTCGCCGAGGGCCTGTCGAAGCGAGAGATCGGCAAGGAGCTTTTCCTTTCCTTCAACACGATCCACTCACACACGAAGTCGATCTACCACAAGCTTCGGGTCTCGTCGCGGCAGGAGGCGATTGCTCGTGCGCGAGAGCTCGGAGCCTTGTCACCCGCGCAGAAGCTCGGCTAAGGGTCACATCCGGAGCAGCGTCGCGGAAGAACATCGTGGCGGTTACGAGCTAGTCTCGCCGGCGGGACGCGCGTCCCGCCGGCGAGGACAGTCGGTGCTAGCGACGACGTGAGACGCGGCGGGCTGTCCGCCGGCCGGTTCGCCGTGCGACTCTGCGCGATCCGAGCATCTCAAACCTCCAAGCTCTCGTGAAGACCGGCCGTCACTTCGTTGCTCCGACGGCGGCGGTCTCCATAGCATGCAGTTCCTTCGCCTCTTCTGCCGAGATGAGGCCGATCTCGATCAGGTCGAGTGGGCTGATGAAGCCATCGCTGATGCGGAACCCGCCGGCGCGTGCGATCGCGTCCCGGAGCGGTACCGCCCAGTGGTGCTCGATCAAGAGCAGGGCAGCAGCCGAATCGTTCGGGATCTCCTCGATGACGTCCCAGGCGTCCTCCTCCGAGAACGCGTGGATGCCGTGCTCGGCGGCCGCCTCGCCGCCTGCGATGGCACCCGCCTCCATGCCTTCCTCGCCCTCGATCCCGAGGCCGATCAATGCACCGATCGTCGTGCCGAGCTCGATCGCCTCGTCTTCCGTCAGGTTGCTCAGATGTTCGACCTCGAGCTCCCCTTCGGCGTCCTTGTACACAGCCAGAGAATCGATCACGCGCACCGTGCCGCTTTCTCGTAGCTTCTCGAGCTCGGCGATGATCTCACCGTGGAACTCGGGATGGTTGAAGCCCAACACAATGAGCTGAACGGGTCCGATTGCCATCACATCTCCTCTCTTATCGCTTGCCTCGCGGCGAGCCGTGTCATCGCTGCGACTCGTCGTCTGCCGGGTTCACGCTGACGACCTCGACGCCGAGCGTGGTCAGCCAGTTCAATGCTCCCTGGAGCTGGGCCTGATCGAGGAGGTCCCCGGTCAACACCGACTCCTCGCCGACGACCTCGACGGTCATTCCTTCCAGCGGTCCCACGAGCGGCTCGCCGAGCTCACCGCGAATCACAATCCGGTAGGGGACGCGGTCTTGTCCGCTGCGGCCGGGGTAGCGCTTCGACATCTATCGGTGCACTCGGTCGGCCGATTAGGTCACTCGTCGAATGGTGGTACATCCACCCGGTCGCGGCGGTTCTTGACGTAGATGCTCGTGCATGGATTCCATCGGCCCTCCCTTCGGCACGACAGGTCGTCTAGAGAGGAGGGTCCTGCAATCTCGTTGGTCGCGCATCACCCGCGGCTCACCTTCACCCGGGTGAACTCGCGGCTGGGCGATGTTCGGTGACCGCGCCTGTGCCATGGTCACGAAGCACAGCACGCGAGCCGCGCTGCCAGTCGGAATCGAAGGGAGAGCCCTGATGGCTGAGACACCCACCGATGTCCTCGTTGCCGGTTACCAGGACATCGACGAGGCGACGAAGGACTTCGAGGCGCTCATCGCGCTCGTCAAGGAGAAGAAAGTCGAGATCGAGAGCGTGATCCTCGTCACGCACGCGGAAGACGGCAGCGTCGCCGTGCAGAAGACGGGCGACAACCTCGGCCGCAAGGGGACAGGCTGGGGCGGCGGCGTCGGGCTCGCGGTGGGCTTGTTCGCGCCGCCGATGCTCGCGTCGGTCGCGGTCGGGGCGGTCGCGGGCAGGGTGATCGGCCGATTCGCCGACAACAAGGTCAAGCAGGAGCTTCACGACAAGATCGGCGAGAACCTGCCGCCGGGGTCGGCCGGGATCATCGCGATCTTCGACGACGAGCAGCGGCTCGGTGTCGAGCAGGCGCTCGCGGGCGCCATGCTCCGGTCGGTTGTCCAGGGCGACAAGGAGGGCATGGGCGCATTGAAGGAGTCGCTCGGCGAGGCGATGGGGAAGTTCAGCCCGGACCGGACGGTGCTGCCGATCCCGGATCCGAACTTCGGAGGCGCGATCGGGCGAACCCTGGACACGTCCGTCGGCGATTGGACGATCGCCATGACGCCGTCGCCGCCGGAGGGCGCGCCGAACGTGTTGCTCGTCCTGATCGACGACGCCGGCTTCGGCAACCCGTCGACGTTCGGCGGGCCCGTCTCGACCCCGGCGATGACACGGGTGGCCGACCAGGGCCTCAGGTACAACCGCTTCCACGTCGTCGCGCTTTGCTCGCCCACGCGTGCCGCCCTGCTGACCGGTCGCAACCACCACACGGTCGGGTTCGGGTCGCTCGGGGAGTTCCCGGGCCCGTTCCCCGGCTACTCGCGCGAACGTGCCGAAGGACTGCGCTCCGTTCGTCCGCGCGCTCCAGGCCAACGGCTACACGACAGCCGGGTTCGGCAAGTGGCACATGACCCCCGACCACGTCCAGGGTGCAGCCGGGCCGTTCGACCGCTGGCCGAACGCGTGGGGATTCGATCACTTCTGGGGCATCCTCGGCGGCGAGGCGGGCCAGTACGACCCGCTCATCACGCAGGACAACACCATCATCGGCGTCCCGGAGGCCGAGGACGGCAAGGAGTACTACTGGCCGGAAGACCTCACCGATCAGGCGGTGGGCTGGCTCCACGAGGTGCGCGCCCAGGACCAGGAAAAGCCGTGGTTCGTCTTCTACTCGACAGGGTGCTCGCACGCGCCGCACCAGGTCGCGGTCGAGTGGAGCGAGAAGTACCGCGGAAAATTCGACCAGGGCTGGGACGTGCTCCGTGAGGAGACCTTCGAACGGCAGAAGACGCTGGGCGTGATCCCGCCGGACGCGGAGCTCACGCCGAGACCGGACGCGCTCCCCGCCTGGGACTCACTCTCGGACGCAGAGAAGAAGCTGTACGCGCGGCAGATGGAGGTCTATGCCGGCTTCCAGGAGAACACCGACTGGCACGTCGGCCGCCTGCTCGACGCAATCGAGGAGCTGGGCGAGCTCGACAACACGCTCGTCTTCTACATCTTCGGGGACAACGGCGCGAGCATGGAGGGAACGCTGACCGGCTCCTTCAACGAGCTGACAATGCATAACGGGATCGTCCTGACCCCCGAGCAGCAGCTCTCGCTGCTCGAGCAGTACGGCGGGCTCGACGCCTGGGGCACCGACGCGTACGCGCCGCACTACGCGTCTGCCTGGGCGTGGGCCGGGAACGCGCCGTTCCAGTGGGGCAAGCAGTGCGCCTCCCACCTCGGCGGCACGCGCAACGGCATGGTCATCTCCTGGCCGGAGCGGATCAAGGACGCCGGCGGGCTGCGAAGCCAGTTCAGTCATGTCATCGACGTCGGGCCGACGATCCTCGAAGCGGCCGGCATCCCCGAGCCCACGGTCGTGGACGGGACCGCCCAAAAGCCGATGGAGGGGACGAGCTTCCTCTACACCTTCGAGGACGCGAACGCAGCGGAGCGTCACACCGTGCAGTACTTCGAGATCCTCGGCAACCGGGCGATCTACAAGGACGGCTGGTGGGCCGCCTGCAAGCTCGACCGCATCCCTTGGGACATGTCGGCGCCGACGATAGCGAGGCTCGCACCCGGAACCTACGACCCGGAGCAGGACACCTGGGAGCTGTACTACCTGCCCGACGACTTCACCCAGGCGAATGACCTCGCCGCGGAGAACCCGGAGAAGCTCGCCGAGCTCAAGGAGCTTTTCTGGGATGAGGCCGAGAAGCACAACGTGCTGCCGCTGCTGGCTGCGTTGTCGGTCTTCTTCGGGGACCTGCCGCCGATGCCGACGATCACGACCCAGACGTTCTACGGCGACGTCCAGAACATCGCCTCCGGGATGATCCCGCGCGTCTACGGTCGCTCCTACGCGATCGAGGCGGAGCTCTCGGTCCCCGACGACGGCGCCGAGGGCGTGATCGTCGCCGAGGCAGACGAGATGGGCGGCTTCTCGCTCTGGGTCGACGAGAACGGCCTGCTGCACCACAGCTATTCGCTGATGGGCGTCGAGCAGTACAAACACGTCTCGACCGAGCCGGTCCCGACCGGGGACGTCACCGTCCGCATGCAGTTCGACGCCGACCGCCAGGAACGGTCGGCCGGCGGAACGGTCTCCCTGTACGCGAACGACGAGAAGATCGGCGAGGGGCGGATGGAGAAGACGGTCGGCGTCCGCTTCAACGCCTACACCGGCATGGACGTCGGCCGCGACAACGGCCTACCCGTCGACCGCGCCTACGCGGCCAAATCGCCCTACCCCTTCACCGGCACGGTGAAGAAGGTCGTCTTCGACCTCAAGCCGGGCACCCACGAGGACGAGATGGCGCTGCACGAGGGGGGCGCGCACGTCGCCGCAGCCCAGGGATCAGCGCCTAGGCGCTTGCTGACGCCACCGCCTCGGCGGTGGCGTCAGCGCTTCCGTGTCTCGCAGGGTCCGTGACGTGACGCACGACCACTCTCGCACTGCACTGGCCTCGTACGCGCACGCGCTCGTTCCGCAGTCGTTGGCCGAGGCGGCGCCGGGCCTGGCGTCGCTGTTGCGCTATCCGCGGTCGTACCTCCGGTCCGATGTCGTGGCGGGAGTCACGGTGGGCGCGGTCGCGGTGCCCTCGTCGCTGGCGATGGCGGAGCTGGCCGGCCTGCCGGTCGTCTACGGCCTCTACGGGACCTTCCTGCCGCTCGCCGTCTACGGGCTGCTCGGGACGTCGCGGCAGCACGTGATCGGCCCCGACTCCACGCTCGCGGCGCTGACCGCGGTGACGGTGGCGCCGATCGCGATGGAAGGAGGGCAGGTCGACCCGGCGCGCTATGCGGCGCTCGCCGCGGCGCTGGCGCTGGCGATGGGTCTCCTGCTCTTCCTGGCAGGCGCCCTCCGGCTGGGGTTCGTGGCGGACTTCTTCGGCAAGCCGGTGCTGCTCGGCTACATCAACGGGGTCGCGCTGATCGTGATCGCGTCCCAGCTGGGCAAGCTCCTCGGGATCAGCGTCGGGGTAGACGACTTCTTCGCCATCGTGTGGGAGGTCTTGTCGGAGCTCGGCGACGCGAGCGGGCCGACCGTGCTGCTGAGCGCGGTGCTGCTGGCGTCGGCGATCGCGACTCGGCGCATCCTTCCTGCCCTACCCCCGTCTCTCGTTGTGCTTGCGCTCGCACTCGTAATCGCGGCGCTGGTCGACCTGGAGGATCACGGGATCGCCGTCGTCGGCGAGGTCGAGGGCGGCCTGCCCTCGGTTGGGCTGCCGGGAGTCGGAGCAAGCGACTTCCTCGATCTCGTGCTTCCCGCGGCGGGGTTCGCACTCATCGCCTTCGCGGACCTCATCGCGACCGTGCGCACCTTCGCCGAGAAGCACGGCTACGAGGTCGACGCCAACCGTGAGCTGACCGCCATCGGCGGCGCCAATCTCGTCGGCGGCCTGACAGGGGCGTTTCCCGTCTCCTCCTCCAACTCCCGGTCCGCGGTCAACGACTCCACCGGCGCGAAGTCCCAAGCTGCTGTCATCGTCGCCGCAGCGGTCGTCGGGCTCTTCCTCCTCTTCGCGATGCCCCTGATCGAGCCGCTGCCGAAGGCGGCGCTCGGAGTGATCATCGTCGTTGCCGCGGCGGGGCTGATCAACGTCCGCTCGATCTGGCGCCTTCGGCACGTCCGCTCGGCCGAGGTCGCGCTCGCGCTCGTCGCGTTCGGCGGCGTGCTCGTGTTCGGCGTCCTCGGCGGCGTCGTCGTCGCGATCGCGCTCTCGATCGGCGTCTTCCTCTATCGCGCGGCTCGCCCGCACGATGCCGTACTCGGCCGCGCCGACGACGTCGACGGCTATCACGACATCGCGCGCTGGGAGGGTGCCGAGACAGTGCCCGGACTGCTCGTGTATCGCTTCGATTCGCCGCCCTTCTTCGTCAACGCCGCGTACCTCCGAGAGCGTGTGCTCGAGCTTGTCGACGCTACCGACGACGTCAGGTGGTTGGTGATCAACGCCGAGGCGTGGACGTACCTCGACGCCACGGCGATCGACGTGCTGACTCGACTCCAGGTCGAGCTCGAGCAACGCGGCATCGCGCTCTGTTTCGCCCGCCTGAAGGGACGGCAGCGCGAGATCTTCGAGGAGACGGGACTCACAGCGCGGATCGGGCCCGACCGTCTCTTCCCGACGGTCCGGGCTGCAGTCGCGGCGTTCGAATCGACGCACGCAGGCGACACCCGTTAACCGCTCTGGCCGCCGTTCCTCAATCTCGTAGGCCGCGCATCACCCGCACCGCCTTCACCCGGGTGAAACTCGCGGTCTCGTCGTGCGAACCTCATCGCGGTGCTCACGCAGCTCGTGATAGAGGGAGCTGTTGAGAATGGGCGAGGTGACGACGAGCCTCCCGGCGAAGTACATGAAGAAGAGAAGCGTCGTCATGGCGCCGAGGCTCCCGTACAGCGTGGTCGACTTCTCGAGCTTCGGCACGAGGAACTCGACGATCAGCCCGTGGAACACCTGAAAGCCGATCGCGACGAGGATCGCGCCGGGTAGCAGCGCCCGCCAGGGAGCGTCTCGGTGCGGAAGGCGGAGAGAAGCCCAGAGCCACAACGCGGCGAGCGGGACCGTGGCGAGCGTCGCCGCGAGGAGGCCCACCAGCGACGCCTCGTCGCGAAGCCACCAGGTGAGTGCGGCTGCGGCCATGAACGCGCACAGCACGCCGGTGAAGGCAAGTGAGCTCTTCAGCGGCTTGTTCCGCGGAGGGGGCTCGTCCCAGACGAGCGAATGAAGGAGCTGTAGCGCCTTCGCGCCCGTGTATCCCGCCCAGACGAGGACGGGGACGCCGACCGCGAGGAGCCACCACCAGTCGGATTCCGCGGCTCGTGCGACGTCGCCGACGAAGTCGACGACTCCCGCAGGAAGGCCACCCGCCGCAACTGCTTCCTCCGTGCTGTCCGCATCCATGAGGCCGAGAGCGCCTCCGACGATCAACCCGAACGGCAGCAACCACAGGAACAAGCGATAGGCGATCCCCCCGGCGAGAACGCTCGCCGCGACGCGCCGGTTTCGTTCCGCGGCCCGGAAGGGGACCGCGAGCGACACGTGCCGTCTGCTGGTGCTTCGTGCGGTTGCAACCGCGGCCGTGAACCTGACTCGCTCGCGATCGTCGATGCCGGTGTCCGGTGCCTCGTCCCGATCCACTTACTCGTCCGATCCGGCCGAGCTGGAGCGGACCGCGGGCTCCGTGCTCACTTCGGTCGGCTCAGCACCCTTCGCTGCTCTCCTCCTCCGCCGATCAACGAGGTAGATCGCCGCCAACGCGGCGGAGGTGATGAGCGAGGAGATGACGAGCGACGCGAGCGGAAAGCCAGCGAGCGTGGTTGCCACCTTGTAGGCCAGCGCGCACGTGTAGACCGACCACAGCACTCCGCCGAAGACCGACCAAGGGAGGAAGCGGCGGTAGGGAAGGTGCGAGAGCCCCATGGACGCGTTGACGGCGAAGCGCATCCCGGGGACGTAGCGCCCGGCGACGATCAAGAGGCCCGGAGAGCGGTCGAGGGCGTCCCAGCCGGCGCGAACCTTCGGATTCTCCAGCGCCTTGTCGAGCTGGCCTTGCACTTTGGCGGCGCTCTTGCGGGCGATCCAGAACAGCGACGAGTCTCCGACGATCGCGCCGAGCGCGCCGGCCAGCATGACGAGCTCGAGCTCGAGGTCTCCCTCGGCAGCGAGCGTCGACGCGGCGCTCAGCGTCGTCTCGCCGGGGAAGATCGGGATGACTGCATCGAACCAGACGAGCAGGAAGCACAGGACGTAGGCCCATTGCTCCGGCGCGTCGGCGAGCCACTCGGCAACGTCGCCTTGGTCCAGGAGCTGGACGACGACGATCACGCCCAGGAGGAGAGCGAAGCCACCGACGATCAGCACGCCGAGGTGTCGTCTCCAGAAAGACGCCTGCTCCTCGAGATCGGCTGCTGTCATCGCCCTCCCGTATTCTCGCGACCGGGTTGGCGCTCCCTCATCGCCCGAGCGCGCCGTTCACCCGGGTGAACTCGGCGTTTAGGCGATGAAGCGCGATTTCTCGGGCGTTAGTGTCGCACTGGGTGGGCGGCTCGGGCCTCGTTGCGATCTCGCTCCTCGTGCTCGCGTACGCGGCTTTTTCGCGACGGCTCTCGGGGTCTGTGATTACCCCCGCGATGGTGTTCGTCGCCGGCGGCATCCTGGTGAGCAGCGAGGCGCTCGGCTGGCTCGATCCGACAATCGAGAGCGAAACCGTCCGCTGGGTCGCCGAGGCGACGCTGACGGTCGTGCTCTTCTCCGACGCGTCGCGGATCGACCTCGCAGCGCTGCGCCGCGAGTATGTCGTGCCGCTTCGCCTGCTAGCGATCGGGCTGCCCCTGACGATCGTGGCCGGCGCGCTCGCGGGTGTCGCCTTGTTCGCCGAGCTCGCGCTCGTCGAGGCCGCCCTTCTTGCGATCGTGCTCGCCCCGACGGACGCAGCGCTAGGTCAGGCGGTCGTCACCGATCCCAAGGTTCCGTCACGCGTCCGTCAGGGGCTCAACGTCGAGAGCGGGCTCAACGACGGCATCTGCGTGCCGCTGCTCCTGATCGCGATCGCGATCGCCGAGGCGGAAGAGGGCGCGATCGGAAACGGCGAGGCGGTCAAGCTCGTGCTCGAGGAGATCGGCTACGGATCTCTCGGAGGCGTGGTTGCTGGGCTCGCGGTCGCAGCCGTGGTCAGGGTCGGCGTCTCGCACCGCCTCGTGGATGACGTGTGGGTTCAGGTTGTCCCGGTTGCGGGGGCGGCGCTCGCCTACGGCCTGGCCGTGTGGATGGGCGGCAGCGGGTTCATCGCTGCCTTCGTGGGAGGCGCCGTCTTCGGCGGGCTGCGTCGCGACGTCGGAGGCGAGGTGACACTCTTCCTCGAGGAGTCGGGCGGCCTACTCGGGGCAGTCACGTTCATCCTCTTCGGTGCGGTCATGCTCGTGCCCATGCTCGACGACCTCTCCGCCGAGATCGTCCTGTATGCGCTTCTCAGCCTGACGCTCGTTCGCATGGTTCCCGTGGGCCTGGCGATGCTCGGATCCGGGGCCAGGCGACCGACCGTCGCCTTCCTCGGCTGGTTCGGGCCGCGTGGACTGGCGTCGATCGTCTTTGCGGTGATCCTGGTCGAGGATGCCGATTTGGCGAACCAAACAGTGCTGGTGAACACGATCTTCCTCACGATTGCCCTCTCGGTCCTCCTCCACGGCCTGACCGCCGCACCGCTCGCGGGGCGCTATGCGGCGTGGTTCGCGGCCCACCCGCGCGAGGCGGCGCCTGCGTTCGAGAGCGCGCCAGCTCCTGAACAGCGCCCGCACCGATGGGCAGCCGGGCTGTGGCGCAAGCACAGGGGCCTCGAGGACGCCTCAACCGAGATGGCGTCGTGACACCTGCCGGCAGACCAGGCCAGTTACTCGCTGGAGGAGAGATTCGCTGGCCGAGATCGGCGCGTCGGTGGGCAGTACTGTCACCGCCTTCGAGACGCTGCAACAAGCCGCTCCGGACGACTGCGATCTCGAGTAGGCTGCGCCCGCCACAGCTTGCCGTCAAGAACGTGTCTGGGAACTACAACTAAGGCCTCGAGCTCAACCTGTCGACAAGCCGCCGGAGCAGCGCCACGGTCCTTCTCAGCTCCCGGAGCTGAGCGGCGAGGGTTTGCGCACGCTCCCGCTGAACCTGGAGGGTCGCCTTGAGCTGGTCGGCCGCGGCTCGCCTCAGCTCCACGAGCTGAGCGGCGAGGGTTTGCGCGCGCTCCCGCTGGGCCTGAAGGGTCACCCTGAGCTGCGCGACCACGGCCCTGATCCGGTCGTTGTCGACCTGCTTGCTCTCGAGCGCGGCGATCCGAGCGTCGATAGAGTCCGCGCGACTGGAGCCCCGGCCCGTTGCGGCGCCGACCTCGTCTCCGATCGCCGCGACATCCCGGCTGATCGCCCCGAGCTCAACCTGTTCGAGCCCCGCGGTCCGCTGCGCGAGAGTTTGCCGGAGAGACTGAAGCTGCTCCTGACCCTTCCCGAGCTCCGAGCGTGTCGTCTTGGAGAGCTGGCTGCCAAGGAGCGAGCGCGCCTGTCCGACTCGGGCGTCGGTGTCGCCGAGCTGTGAAGACAGGCCCGCTAGCTTGGCCTGCGCGTTCGCGCTCAACTGCTGCGACTTCGTGATCGCGTCCGACAGCAGCTGGTTCGTCGTCGCTAGGTAGCCGTTCAACGCCTCTAGCTCCGTGACCAGCGTCTGGGCATCCTTGACGGCTTCCGGCGTGCTCGGGTTGGCGTTACGTGCGAATGCCAGCGTCGCAAGGCTTCCTGCGAGCATCAATGCCGTGAGCGTGATCGCGACCCACGCCCAGGCGGGCGCCCGTGCGGACCGACGCCGAGTGGTCGGAACCTCCTCAGGCGTCGCTTGCTCGACCGCAGGCTCGACGGCCGTCGCCTCGGAAGGGCCGGCCTCAGCCGCAGTAGCGGCGGCATCCGGCTCGGCCTCTGCGGGGGGCTGCGTGGTCGGAGACTCCGCGAGCGTCTCGCTCTCGCCCGCGTCGGAGGCGGCATCCGGCTCCGGCTCGGCGGGGGGCTCCGGCGCGGAGGTCATGGGCTCCGTTCGCTCGAGGACTGCTTCTGCTTCGCCTGTGACCCCTTGGCCTCCGCGGAGGTGACGGCGGACTCGAACTGCTCGTTGAACGTCTTGAGCTCGTCGTTGGTCGTCTTAACGTCGGCGACGAGATCGTCTAACAGCTGAGAGCCTGCCGCGGAGGCGGCCTCCGCGTTCGCCGAGGCGTCACGAGCCTGTGCGACCAGACCCAGCGTCACGGCAACGAGGGCTAGTCCCAGCGCGCCCAGGACGACCCAGACCCACGTAGGCACGCGAGCGTCGGATGCGCCTGCGCCCGGATCCCGCCGTTGCTCGGTCGTCTCGCTCTCGCTGGACTCGGTCACGGGCACTTCAGAGCGTCTGTCGGCTCCTCCCTGCTCCAATTCCATTCTGGCTTCCCAGTTTCGCCACTCGCCGGCGTCACTACACCACCCGCCGGCCTCGTTCACCCGGGTGAAGCGGTCGTCTCTTGCTTCGCCGTCTCGAGCCCCTCGCCGTATTACCTTGGCGCGGGAGGCTCCGTGCCCACGTCCGTGACTTCCTCGGCGAGAAAGAGCAGCGCCGCTTTCACCCGCCTGCTGACGTCATCTGCCTCGGACAGCCCGAGCTTGAAGAAGATCGAGTGGATGTGCTTTTCGACGGCTCGTTTGCTGAGCACGAGAGACTTGGCGATCGCCGTATTGCTCTTGCCCTGGGCGATCTCTGCAAGGACCTCTTGCTCTCGCGGGGTGAGCTTGGCGAGCGCAGGGCGCGGCGCGCGCGCTCTGGCGGCCACGAGCACCTCGACGACCTTTGCATCGATGACCGATCCGCCCGCAGCGACGGTCTCGATGGCGGATACGAGCTGCGCAGAGTCACGCATGCGCTCCTTGAGCAGGTATGCGCGCCCCTCCGAGCCGGTCTCGAGGAGCTTCAGCGCGTACCTCGGCTCCGCATACTGGCTGAGGATGACCACACCTACTCTCAGGATGGGGCTCCCGCAGTCGGTCCGCGACCTGGATGCCCTCGTCGGTTCTTGAGGGCGGCATTCGGATGTCGCTCACCACCACGTCGGGCTGGACGGCCTCAACAGCCAGGAGGAGCGACGGCATGTCCTCGCACGAGGCCACAACCTCAATGCCGGCGTGCGCGGCGAGGAGCTGCTGTATCCCCTCCAAGACGAGCACGCTGTCGTCCGCGATGGCAACCCGAATCGCCATAGCGGAAACGATAAACCGGCTCGCGCAGAACGCTAAGCCACAATGTGTCGGTGTGGTGAAGGGGTGGCCGGCCGCGAGTAGACGGGGCGCGGTGATCGTGGCTAAATAGCGTTGTAGCAGGTGCCTCGAAGTCCGAAGGAGAGAGTGTGTCGACGATCTCCGCAGGGTCGAGCTCCGCCGCGACGGTTCCCGCCAAGGCGATGATCTCCGTCCGGCGCGGCTCGCTGGCTGCCTTTGCGGCCGCCGGCCTTCTCGTCGCCATGGGCGCGGGCCTTCTCCTCGCGACGAGCGACCACCTCGTCGATCCGGTTGCGTTCGGCCTCCAGGTGGCCGTGAATGTCGTCGGATGGTTCAGCGCGGCGCTCTACTGGCTGGTTCGACGCCCCGGCAACCGACTCGGTTTCTTCCTTCTCGCGCTGGCGGTCGCCACGACCGCCATCTCGCTGCAGGGAGCGACCCAGCCGCAGCTCCGCAGCCTCGGTGTGTTGGCCGATTGGCCCTTGCTTCTTCTCGTGTTCTACGTCATCTTCGCGTTCCCGGAGGGTCGCGTTGCGAGTCGCTTCGGATGGGCGCTGCTCGGCGCGATTTCGCTCGCAACACTGGCGTCGTACCCCGCCTCGCTCCTCTTCTCGCCGGTCGTCTATGGCCAGTTGGCGCTTTCCGGCTGCAACGCTGCGTGTCCCGCGAACGGCTTCATGATCGCCGATCGGCCGACGATCGCCGACGGTCTTCTTGGCAGGGACATCACGGCGTACCTCCTGTTCGCGGGCTTCTCCGGAAGCCTCGTCTACTTGAGCTACCGGCTGGCGACGGCGACGCGACCGCGGAGGCGGGCACTCCTGCCTGTCGACGCCCCGGCTCTGATGGCCATCTTTCCGGTCGCGGTCTTCTTCGGAGCAGTCGTCGGGCTGGTGCACGTGGATGCGGGCCCGCACACGGCGTGGGGCTGGCTGGCTACCATCGGTTACAGCGCGATCCCATACGGATTTCTGCTTTCGGTCGTGGCGAGCACGTTCTTCGCCGCGACGGCGTTGAAAAGGATCGTCTCCCGCCTGGTGGAGAACCCGAGCGCCCCTCAGCTGCGCACGACGCTAGCCGACGCACTCGATGATCCGTCGCTCGAGAT
Organism: uncultured Actinomycetes bacterium; assembly: GCA_963842235.1. GTDB lineage: Bacteria > Actinomycetota > Thermoleophilia > Gaiellales > Gaiellaceae > JACDAN01. Next base: position 1,944,527 of record CAWJFT010000001.1, read on the forward strand.
CGGGTTCCGCCTCGAGCAGGCAGGCGGCTTTGTCGACTCGAGCGGCAAGCCTCTTGCTTCCACGCCTCCGGCCGGCCAGTCGTCGGCTCCGGTCACACGGAACGGCGAGACCGTGGCCGTGATCATGCACGACGCGGCTTTGGACACCGACCCGGAGCTCGTCGCAGCTGCGGGTCAGGCGCTGCTGCTGGCGATCGAGAACGGTCGATTGACGGCCGAGCTCGAGTCGACGAACACAGAGCTCCGTGCAACCCGTGCACGCGTCGTGGCCACGGGCGAGGCCGAGCGCCGCAAGATCGAGCGCGACCTCCATGACGGAGCGCAGCAACATTTGATCGCTCTTAGCATGAGAGTCGGCCTGGCCCGCGAAATCGCCGATCCACAGGCCGCGCAGCGGCTCGACGACGTCGGCAAGGAGCTCGACGAGATTCTGGAGGAGCTCCGCGACCTCGCCCATGGCCTCTACCCGTCTGTGCTTCGCGACTTCGGACTCCGAGACGCGCTGGGCAGCGTCGTGCGGCGTTCGACTCCACCGGCAAAGCTCGAGGCCGGAGCGATCGGCCGCTACGCCGAAGACGTGGAGGCCGCCGTCTACTTCTGCTGCGTGGAAAGTCTCCAGAACGCCGCCAAGCACGCCGGCTCGGGTACGACCGCGGTAATTCGGCTCTGGCAGCGCGACGGCCGGCTCGACTTCGAGATCGTCGACGACGGCGCAGGCTTCGACGTCGAGTCGGCCTGGGGACCAGGCAACGGCCACACGAACATGACCGACCGCATGGCCAGTATCGGAGGCACGCTGTCCGTCGATTCGGGGCCCGGGCGGGGCACGGCGGTCCGAGGAAGCGTCCCGGTCGCCACTAGCCTCCAGACCTCAATCGGACCCTAGTCGCCGTCCGCCCGTAGCAGTTCCGAGAAGTACTCGAGCGCCTTCTTCGTCTTGGTTTCCTGCTCACCGGTGAGGTCGACGCCCTTTTGCGTCAGGAATGCTCTCGTTTCGGCGGCGACCTGAAAAGCTTCCGACGGCGCGCATTTCGTCGACAGCTCGAGGATCATCGAGTTGTCCGGGTAGAGCCAAAGCTCGGAAACGAGTTTGCGGTCGTACCCCTCAGGAGCGAATTTCAGTTTGAGCACGGAGATCGGGCCGAGGATCGCGAGATCGTCCAGCTCGAGCCCGTCGGGTGCGTGCGCCGCGTACAGCGCTCGTTGCTCCTTGGAGTAGAGCTTGCGAACCGGCCGCTTCTCCAACACCGCATCCCTGACGTCGGCTGTCTTCAGCGCGCGCTTCATCGATCCCGAGCAGACGAACCCGCCCGGCATCGCATCGACCTCGACGCCGAAGTTGGGCGAGCGGCGCAGCTCGGCCGGCAGCTCGTTGGGGACAACCGGGCGCAGCTTCACGACCGTATCGTCCCCCTTCCCCTGAACGCGGCGGGCACGGACGACGACGCCGCTCTTGTTCAGCGTGAGCTCTGGCGTGTCGAAGAAGTAGACCTGCCGAATCTGAGCGTCTAGCGGATCCACCCCGAGCGCCGCCGCCCCCCGGGTCCGGTCGGAAACCGGCACCGTCAGCTTGAGCTCGACGCTGTCGGCGCCTTTCGTCAAGGCGATCAGCTCGGCGAGGTCCTGATCGGAGAGCGTGGGGGTTTGCTTGGTGGCCATGGTTGATCCTCCTCGGTCGTGGCAAGCCGGTCGTGTCAGCGGGCAGTCTCCTCGAGCTTGTCGAGCTCGATCGCGAGCCCGAGGGCGCGCACCATCTTGCTGGCCGCCGACGCGACGCGCGCCGTGCCCACGATTGGCGCGATGGCAGTGAGGACGCCGACGACGTGCTCCTCTTCGACGCCGACCCTGCCAGCGGCTTCGAGGTTCAGCAAATACGAGGCCCGCGGCGCGTCGACGGCGACCAACGCAGCGATCCGCACGAGCATCAGCGTGTGCTCATCGAGGCTGGACGCCTCCAGCGACTCAGCGGTCATCTTCGCGAGTAGGTCGAGAGTCTGAATCGCGAGTAGGTCGAGAGTCTGAGCCTCAGTGGCTTGTCCGCGGGCACGCGCGTGTCTCTGGTCCGGATCATTGCTGCAGCGGAAGCCAATGGCGCAGTCCGCGTCGGCGGCGCGGCATGTGCCGCGCCCCCGAGTTGGCGATGCGCGCGATTCGCAGCACCGCGACCGCGGCAAGCCCGGTCACGTAGGCCTTCATGTGGACTCCTGCCCGGCCGCTAGGCGGCGAGCTCCTCCGGCGATGAAACCGACCTGGTCAGGGCCCAGATCACCCACACGTCCAGCGAGATGATCAGGATCGCCCAGAACGGGTAGAACGGGATGAAGAAGAAGTTCGCAATCGCACTTAGCGTTGCGAGAGTCACGCCGATCACGCGCGCCCATGTCTTCGCGGCGAAGAGCGCGTAGCCCGCGAAGCCGATGAGCAACCCCACAAGCAGGTGGATCCAGCCCCACGCTGTGGTGTCGATCTCAAAGACGTAGCTCTTCGACACGACGAAGAACTCGTCATCGAAGATGGCGGCCAGGCCGACGATCGCCTGAAAGAAGCCGACCATGATCAAGATCACGCCGGCGAACACGTAGCCGCCGGCGGCGGACTCACTGACTTCCGTGGCTCGGGTCGACCCGTAGTCTTCACTGAGTTCCGGGGAAGGCGTCGCCCCGTAGTCGCTCATCTCGTCTCCTTCCTCTCTTTGACGTTGGACAACGTCCTGCCGTGCGCAGCCATTGTCCAACCGGTCTGCGTCGCCGACTTCACCCGCCGATCGTGTTCACCCAGGTGAATGCATCCGCAGGCCGCGCAGCGCGAAGGTCGAGCCCGCTCCTCGAGCAGTCGGCGGAACCATGTGCAGGTCATACACATGGTTCCGCACCACGATTCTCGACGCGGCGCCCACGCTGTGCGTCACCCGGCGAGCCTGGTCACCCAGGTGAACTTGCCTGTTAGGTGTGTTCTCGTTGTGCCGTCAGTGGCACTCTCGGCAGCGTGATCGAGCAATCCTGGCGTTCCTCGGCCCCTTTTGCGCACGCAACCGAGCCCACGTGACCCGGCGGGAAGAGACCCAGCGAAGAAAGGAGAAAACGGTGTGGTGGTTCATCGGAATAGGCGGATTCTTGCTGTACGCGATCCTCCTCTTCACACTCGGCCTTGGCACGCTGAGAAATGGACACGGGTGGATGTTCTTCTTCGGGGTCTTCTTCCCCCTGCTGTGGCTCTTCGGGGCGTTCATGCAGCCAACGAGTCGGGAGTACGCCTGAGCCGTGCCGAATAGGAGGGGCGATGGGCCGACGGCGGAGCGGCTCGCGGCTGAAGGGCCTCAAGTTCAACCGCTTCCATGCGACCGTGCTCTGCTGGTGGCGCTGACTCAGCTCGATGAGATGACGCTGATCCGGGGTGGGGCCTTTCGGATGGGCTCCGAGGACTTCTACCCGGAGGAGAGCCCGGTCCACGAGGTCGAGGTCGGCGACTTCTGGATGGACGAGCACCCGGTGACGGCGGCCGAGTTCCGGCGGTTCATCCGTGAGACGGGCTATGTCACCATCGCCGAGCGCCCGCTCGATCCGGACGACTATCCGGACGCCGACCCCGAGCTGCTCGTGCCGGGATCCCTGGTCTTCCGTAAGACGCCGGGGCCGGTGCCGCTCAACGACGTCCGCCGCTGGTGGGAGTACGTTCCCGGTGCCTACTGGAAGAAGCCGGGCGACCCCGGAGCGACGATCAACGGCCGCGACCAACATCCTGTCGTCCAGGTCGCCTACGAGGACGCCGAGGCGTATGCAGCCTGGGCAGGGAAAGAGCTGCCGACCGAGTCCGAGTGGGAGTTCGCGGCCCGCGGCGGGCTCGATGGCGCTCCCTTTGCCTGGGGCGGCGAGCACTTCCCGGACGGTAAGCCGATGGCGAACACGTGGCAGGGCGAGTTCCCCTGGCAGAACCTCAACGTCGACGGGTTCGAGGGCACCTCCCCCGTCGGGAGCTTTCCGCCCAACGGCTACGGGCTCTACGACATGTGCGGGAACGTCTGGGAGTGGACGACCGGCGCGTTCACGTCGAGCCATGCCCAGTCGCCGTGCTGCGCGCCGGAGCTGCTCCCGGGCGACCGGTTTCCGCGCAAGGTGATCAAGGGCGGCTCACATCTCTGCGCGCCCAACTACTGCCTGCGCTACCGGCCGGCGGCGCGGCAGGGCGAGACGATCGACACCTCGACCGGCCACATCGGCTTTCGCTGCATCATCCGGCTGTGTTCTTCTTCCGGCTGAGCAGCCTCGAGCTCGGGCTGCTGATCTTCGGAATGCGTGCGCCGTTCGGGGTCCTCCAGGCGGTGTTCTCGTCGGACGGGTCCAGGTGCATACTGAGCCCCGCCGGGCCGATCCGTCTTGAGGTGCGCCACAAGCGCAACGTGAAGGAATGTAGGAGACCATGAGCGTGGCCAAGATCCAGCATCCGAGTGTCGAGAAGCGTCGAGCGGAGGGCGAGGAGTCGCGGGAGCGGACGCCTCCCTCAACGCATGGGGAGTGGGTGCCGGGCGCTGACCGATTCGATCCGATCGCCCTACTCGAGGAACAGAACGAGGCTCGCGAGCCGGACCTCGTGCCGGTGCGGCACGGCCGGATGATGGCCTCCCCGTTCACGTTCTATCGCGGCGCCGCCAAGATCATGGCTGCCGACCTCGAGCACACCCCTAGCGCCGGCCTGGCGGTTCAGCTCTGCGGCGATGCCCACCTGTCGAACTTCGGCGCGTTTGCCTCGCCGGAACGACAACTCCTGTTCGACCTGAACGACTTCGACGAAACGCTTCCGGGCCCGTTCGAGTACGACGTCAAGCGCCTCGCGGCGAGCTTCACGATCGCCGCGCGCAACAACGGCTTCGGCAGGGCCGACGCGCGCGACGCGACGCTCGCGGCCGTGCGCGGCTATCGAGAGACGATGGCCGAGTTCGCGGGGATGTCGACCATGGACGTCTGGTACGCCCACCTCTCCGAGGCGACGCTCATGGAGGCCATCGAGAGGTTCACGGCCGCGAGCACGGACACCTCGGGGAAGAAGGGCTCCAACAAAAAGAAACAGAAGAAGACGAAGGCGAGGGCCGAGGCCACCGCGTCGAAGAAGCGCACGGCGGAGCACGAGGCCAAACGGGTGAGAAAGGCGGCGGGGAAGGCTCGCACGCGCGACAGCCTGCAGGCGCTGTCGAAGCTCGCCGAGGTCGTCGACGGCAAGTACCGGATCATCAGCCAGCCGCCGATCGTCGTCCCGATGCGTGACCTGGAAGGCCGCCAAGGCATGTCCTCCGAGCAGTTCGAGGACGTGATCCACGAGCAGTTCCGGGCCTACAGGGCAACCTTGCAGGACGACCTACGCCACCTCCTTGAGCGGTTCCAGTTCGTCGACATGGCTCACAAGGTCGTTGGCGTCGGCAGCGTCGGAGCGCGCGCGTTCATCGTTCTGTTGCAGGGACGCGACCCGAAGGATCCCCTGTTCCTGCAGGTCAAGGAGGCAACGGCCTCCGTGCTCGAGGATCACTTGCCGAAGAGTCGTTACAAACAGCCTGGAGAGCGTGTCGTCCAAGGCCAGCGCCTTATGCAGGCCGCGAGCGACATCTACCTCGGCTGGACCAAAGGCCCGCAAGCAGACCGCTACCTCTACTGGCGCCAGCTCCGGGACATGAAGGGCTCAGCAGACGTCGAATCGCTCAGCCCTGCCGCTCTCGCGTTCTACGCCCACTGGTGCGGATGGACGCTCGCCCGTGCGCACGCTCGCTCCGGAGACCCAATCGCGATCGCTACCTACCTTGGTGAGAGCGATGCATTCGACAAATCGGTCACCGACTTCGCCGAGCGCTACGCAGATCAGAACGAGCGGGACTACAAGGCTTTCACCAAAGCGATCGGTTCAGGACGATTGAGTGCGATCGAGGGCGTTTGACGCCGGATGCATCCGCACCGAGGGGGTTTCCGAGCTGGACTGCGTCTGAGGCGGTTGGCGGTTTTGCGATCAGCCAACAGGCCGCGGGTACGAGACGGTTACATCAGACTGAGCACGTGGAGGCACGGGGCTCGGCCAGCAAGGCATCCAGCAGGCTACGCTCGCTCGCACCGCGACGGGAGAGTCCGAGCGGGGCCGAGCGATGCATACCCTCTACCTTCTCCGGCACGCGAAATCGAGCTGGGCTGATCGGACGCTCCCTGACCGAGAGCGGCCGTTGTCGCGGAGAGGCCGCCGCGACGCGAAGCGGATCGCCAAGCACCTTGTCCGGCTCGAAATCGCGCCTGAGCTTGTCCTCTGCTCCTCCGCTGCGCGCACCCGCGAGACGCTCGGGCTGGTACGGCCCGCACTCGTGGCGACCTCGACCGTGAGACTAGAAGCGGGGCTGTTTGTCGCCTCCGCGGACGAGTTGCTCGAACGTATTCGCGCCGTGCCCGAGGCGGTCGCCTCGGTAATGGTGATCGGACACAACCCCGGCCTCCAGAACTTCGCCCTTGCCCTCGCTTCAGATGGAGCCGAACTCCGGCGACTCGCGGCGAAGTTCCCGACAGCGGCGCTTGCGACGCTCACGCTCCCGGACACACCTTGGCGCCGGCTGTCCGAGGGCGATGCAGTGCTCGCCGCGTACGTCGTTCCGAAGCAGCTGGGATGAGCCGCGTCTCGCCCGGGGCCAGGTAACGCCTGATCGGTCGCGAAGGCCAGAAAGATCTGTTCGATCGTGGTCGCGCTTGGTTTCTGCGTTGCTCGTTTGATAAACAGACAACGACTCGCGGGTACGAGACGGGTACATCAGCTTGGGCACTCGGGGGCACGCGCGGGCACGGCCGAGACGCCGTGAAGGCGCGATGTGCAGGAAAATCGTGATCGCGAGTGCCCGACTGTGCCCGCCAGTAGCAACCCCCGAACCTCCATGGTAAGGAGGGGGTCTCCGGTTCGAGTCCGGAAGAGGGCTTGAAATACCTGCAAATTGGCGACTTGTGTTGCCTGGTCGGACAGGTTCCCCCCGCTCCGCGTTCAATGGCCGAAGCAGCCGCGGACTAACGCCGCCAGGTCGTCGCTGGGCTAGCGTGGTGCTGACTCGTGCAGCGCGGTGCAGTGCTCATCGCTTCCCCACGAAGCTGAAGCGCAACGTCCAGACGGCCCCGCTTTCCGCTGTCCGCAGCGATCCAGCGATCTTGGTCAGCGCGGCCTTGACCGGAACGCCGGCGGTCTTCCGTGTGAGCATGAAGAAGGGATTCCCGATACCACTTCCGAGGGTGGTGGTCTCGGAGGTGCCGTCAGGGCACGTGATCGTTGCGGTGGGGTAGTCGCTGGCGCCGCCCTCCTGTCCGGAGAAGAACGCTCTGGGCCGCCGCCCCCGCTGGAGCTGGAGCACGAGGTGGTACTTCGTGGCGCGATACGAGCCCGACGAGGTCAGCGTGCACCCGTCGCTCGTCTGCTGCTTGTAGTCCCACTTGATCGTCCCCGTCGAGACCTGGTACGTGTTGGTCCAGCCGCGGACGCGGACTGGCACGAGCACGACGGAGGCGTTCATGGTCTGCTGAACGCTGCCGTCATCGCCCGTGTACGTGTAGGTGTAGAGGGCGGTGCCGTGCCAGCGCTTCGGTACCTTCGCCGCCGGCGCAGCGGCGACGACGGAGCTCACCAGCAGCGCAGCGGCGACCGCTGCGCTGGCAGCAATTGTTCGCCTGCTTCCGAGACCGCTTCCGATACGTAGAACGAGATGCTTCATTCCTACCTCCCCGTCGAACGTGCCCTTGGGCTCGACGGTAGGACGACGGAGCTCCCGTCGAAACCTGGAAACCCCTGGACTTTGCTCAGACGGGCTCGGCAGTTTTTGGCTCACTTCGAGCCTCCGCCGGGCAGGAAGGTGGTGCGCACGTAGCGCACCCCCTTCCCCAGCTCGGCTGTGAGCTGCGCCCGCGCCTCGTCGAGCGGGGCAGGCGAGTGGGCCGCGCAGACATCCGGTCCGGAGCTTCTGCGCGTGCGTTCAGTCGTCATCGTCCGATCGGCTGAACCTGTACGTCCCGTCCCAGTGCCACAGTCCGGACGAATCGACCGATACGACGGCGCGGGCGTGAAACCCGGCGAACCGGCCGGTCCCGACCGAGAACCTCACGCGACCCTGCGCCGTGCTCCCGTCGAGCACCACATGGCCGAGCGCGCCGCCGCCGTGGCCGGACGAAAGGACGATGTCGCTGTCGAGCACGCCGCTGGGAGGAAGCGCCGCGAGATAGAAGACGTTCATCTCGGGCTCGATGGCGGGGATGTTCGACGATTTGATCGTGCAGAACTCGCCCACGTGACCGAAGTACTTCGAGCACTCCTTCGTCACGTGGAGAGCTCCGCTCCGCTCCGCATGCCCGGCGGAGCCGACGGTAGCGACGATCCCGGCGGCCGCAATGGCAGAAACGAGCACGAAAGCGCGCTTCATGACTGGTCTCCTTTCTTGGTAGTCAGCTTGCGCTCTTACGGGCTCGACAGTAGGACGGCGGAGCTCCGGTCGAAACCTGGAAACCCCTGGACTTTGCTCAGCCGGGCTCGGCAGCTTTTGGCTCACTTCAAGCCTTCGATTGCTTCCACGATGCGCTCGTACGAGAGCTCTGCCAGCTCTCCCGCCTGCCCAAGTGCCTCCGCGGAGGGCGCCTCGAAGAGATGCAGGAGGGTCTCGTCGCCGGGCAGGAAGGTGGTGCGCACGTAGCGCACCCCCTTCCCAAGCTCGGCTGTGAGCTGCGCCCGCGCCCGCGCCTCGTCGAGCGCGGCAGGCGAGTCGGCCGCATACGACTCCACCACGTAGCTCGGCATGGGCGGAGGGTGGCAGCGCCGCGACCTGGCCGAAACCTGGAAATCCGTGGACTTTGCTCAGGCCTGCTCGCGGTAGCTGCGTGCCAGCTCGGTCCGCGAGCGCACGCCCAGCTTGCGGTAGACCTGTGTCAGCGTCGATTCGACTGTGTGCACGGAGACGACCAGCTCCGCGGCCACCTCGCGGTTCTTCTTGCCCTCGGCGACCAGCTCCGCCACACGCTGCTCGGCAGGGGTGAGGTCGTCCCGGCTCGCAGCGCGGCCGCCGATGCGGCCGAGCTCCGCTCTGGCCTTCTCCGCCCACAGCTCGGCGCCGAGCTCCTCGAAGATCGCGAGCGCCCGACGCAATGTCTCGCGTGCGGCGCGTCGCTCGCGGGCACGCCGCTGCGCTCTGCCGAGGGCGAGCAGCGTTCGCGCGAGATCGAATGGCTGGGGCAGGTGCGCATGCACGCGGAGGGCGCGCGCATAGGCGGCGAGCGCGGCCTCGAGGTCTCCCTCTGCGGCGAGGATCAGCCCTTCGCAGCGGTCGGCGCTCGCCTCTCCCCACGGGCTCTCGATCCGGCCAACGCGGTCCTGCAGATCGGCCAGAAGCCTCCGCGCCTCCGCGAGCTCGCCCAGCTCGACCAGCGCCTCGATCGCGTTCGGCAGCTCGGCATAGATGCTCGGCTCCCGCCATCCCGACAAGGCGAGTCGCGCCGCCAGCGGCCTCAAGATCCTGTCCGCAGCCGCAGCGTCGCCGACGGAGAGCTCGAGGAAGCCGAGCACAGCAAGGTGCTGCAGCCGGAAGACCTCGTCGCCGCAGCTCTCCGAAAGCTCGATCCCCCGCTGGGCCGCCTCACGGGCCTCCTCGACGCGACCGAGACATGCGTCGACGAGCGCGCTTGCGTAGAGGAGTGCGCTCATGTCCTGCTCGCGCCCAAGCTGCTCGGCGCACTCGTATCCGTCCGCCGCATGCCGCGCCGCGAGCGGCCAGTTGCCGGCGCGGCACTCGAGCCCCGCCAGGTGGAGGAGCGCGGCTGTGAGGGCGGGTTCGTCTCCACGTGAGACCGCCCGGTCCAGCGACATCGCCATCCGGTGCCGCGCCTCCTCGAGCCGTCCGGCGAACATCAGGCGCATGGCGAGCGTGAAGCCCGGACTGCTGGTGTCGGAAACCTCGGTTTGCGAAGCCAAGTCCTCGAGAGCGACCAGCCGCTCCAGTAACCCCGGTGTGGGCTCGACGGCCGACGACGTCTCGAACCAGACGACGGTCGAGAGCGCCATCGCGAGACTGGCCTCGTCGCCCGCTCGCTCCGCCGACGCCAACGCCGACCGGGCGTGCTCGAGCGCCTGCTCCGAGGCGCCCTGGACGACGAGGATCTCACCGATGTAGCACTCGATCTTCGCGAGACGGACGTCGTCACCGTGAGCCTCCACGAGCGCGCGGGTCGCAAGCTCGAGGCACCTCTCGAAGCTCTGTTGCGCGCTCGCGAGGAGCAGCAACGCGTCCGCTCGCGCAGCGCCCGGAGGGAACTCCTCTGCAAGACGCTCGAGGATCGCTGCACTCTTCGCGAGCTCGCCGGCAGGAAGGTGATACCGAGCCGCCTCGACCCTCCGCTCCCGAAGCCGGTCTCCTGCGGTCGCCGGAGTCATGCGGACGGCAAGCTCGGCCAGCTCCGCGGCCGCCGCCGGTGCGCCGCGGGCAGCCGCCTCGAGGGCAGCGTCGTCGAGCGACCGTGCGACGTCCTCGCTCGGCTCCTCGGCACCGAGCGCCAAGTGCCGGGCCCGCTCCTCGGGATCGGTGACGGATTCGGCCAGACGGCGGTGCAGACGCCGCCGATCCGCGGGTCCGACCGACGTGTAGGCGGCCGAGGCGAGCAGCGGATGGCTGAAGCGGATCTCCCCGTCCGCCAGCTCGATGATGCCCTCCTCTGCAGCCTGCTCGAGCGCCGGCGCGTCGTCGAGGAGCGACTCGGTTGGCTGCGCCAGCGCCGCGGCGGCAGCCAGGACTTCACGTGCGCCAGTCGGCAGCGCCTCGAGACGCTCGCGCAGGATTGCCTCGAGAGTCTGAGGCACGGGCAAGGGACGGCCGGGCTGGATTCGGCCGCCCCTAGCCTGCAGGGCGCGCACCAGCTCGAGCGCGTAGAACGGGTTCCCGCCCGAAGCTTCATGGACTCTGCGCAGCGCGGGCCGAGTGAGCGTAACGCCGAGCTGGTCGCGGAGGAGCCTGTGCAGCGCACCCGTGCTCAGGGGGCCCAGCCTGACTCGACCGACCTCGAGATCGGCCTTCCCGAGGCCCAGCGGCGCCTCACCCTCGCCCGCCACGCGCTCGGCCACGAGCAGTCCGACCGGTTCCTCGGCCAGCCTGCGCGCCACGAACTCGAGCACGAGTGCTGTCGGTGGATCCAGCCACTGGACGTCGTCAACCGCCACGAGTACACGCCCCCCTTCGGCCAGCCCCCGAAAGGCCCCGAGACACGCAGTCGAGATGGTCCGCTGATCCGGCGGCAGCCTCTCGTCCTCCGCCAAGAGAAGCGCTGCCTCGAGTGCCCGCCGCTGGATGGAAGGCAGCGCTCCGAGCACGGCGCCCAACACCGGCTCGAGCAGATCGGTCAACCCCGCGAACGAGAGACGGGCCTCACTCTCGGCCGGACGGCAGTCGAGCACACGCACCCCCCGCTCGCGAGCGTGCCCCAGCCCGGCCCGCCACACCGTCGTCTTGCCGATCCCGGCCTCACCCGCGAGCACGAGCGCCGCCGGCAAGTCGCCGTCGAGAAAGGCGGCGACGGCGGCAAGCTCCTCGTCCCTGCCGACAACCTCGTGGAGAGTGGCTGCCACGCCCCTATGGACTATGCCACGGCGCCACGAAGGTTTCGCGCGCCGGCCGGGTGTTGCCTAGGTGCACCAATGAGCACGTGGCCCCGAGATGGGCTCGTGCGGGCGGGGCGCAAAGCTGAACGAGGTTGGGGAATGCCGGGTCGAACCAGCGAGGCCCCACGCACTCCGGCGGTGGAAAGACGGTGGAAAGCAGCGGTGGCGAACACCGGCAAGCTGAAGTAGGTCTAGCGCACCCTCTTAACCGCGTTCAAGCGACTTAGGCGACTGGCGACGACCTGCGGCGAAGCCTTCATCAGCCATGGTAAGGAGGGGGTCTAAGGTTCGAGTCCGGAAGAGGGCTTCGTTAAATGCCGGCATACGCATGGCGGGGCGAAGAACCAGCTGCCAACCGGGCGGTGGGGAACCCGCACGAGGCGAACGTTCGCACGGAAGGCGCGGCGCCGCGAGGACCGAGAGTCAGTCAAGGAACAGGAAGCGAGCGCCGGTCCATGGGCGGAATGAGGAGTGAATCTGGTGGCGCCACCACGACGAATGCGACACCAGTGATGGGTCGGTCGCTAACGCCTTGACCTCTTGCCGCTCACCTGGGTCGCCGACGATGCCTGCGATCGTTCCCCGTTGGGAATGGCGTACCTTCGCTCAGCGCTTCGGAGCGGCCGCGGACAGATTTGGAAGGCTCTCGCCGGAGAGAGTGGAGGACAGCGACGAGCTGTACATGCTCTCACTCGAGAGTGACGCCTCGGTGAAGGTCCGCGGCGGACTGATGGACGTGAAGCAGCTCCAGCGCGTCAGCGACGACGGGCTCGAGCAGTGGCTGCCCGTCACGAAGGCCGCGTTCCCGCTCCCCGCAGCCGAAGCCGGATCGGTGCTTGCAGCTCTCGGTGTAGCCGTGCCCACGCTCGCGCGCACCGCGTACACGCTCGAGGAGCTCGTGGACGAGCTCGTACGCCCGAGCGCTGATCTGATGGCGGTCCGGGTGCACAAGCGACGCGAGCGCTACACGATCGCCGGCTGCATGGCGGAGCGGACCGAGATCAGCACGGACCGTGGGACGACCCGAACGATCGCGGTCGAGTCCGAGGACTCGGCTCGCGTGACCGAGGCCGTGCGCGAGCTCGGGCTGGCCTCGTATCCGAACGTGAACGTTCCGCGCGGGCTGAAGGCGCTTGTCGGCTTCGCCCCGCGGCGGTACGCAGTGATCGACATCGGCACGAACTCGGTCAAGTTCCACATCGGCGAGCGCCGCCCGGACGGCGTCTGGCGCAGGGTCGTCGACCGAGCCGAGGTCACGCGGCTGGGGGAAGACCTCGCCGAAACCGGCCGGCTGAAGGCGGCGGCGAGCGAGCGGACGATCGAGGCGATCAGCGGCATGATCGACGAGGCGCGGCGGAATGGCGCGGTCGCGATCGCGACGGTCGGGACGGCCGGGCTACGGCTGGCACGAAACAGCGCGGCGTTCGTCGACTCCGTGAAGGAGCGCTGCGGCGTCCAGGTCGAGGTCATCTCCAGCGAGGAGGAAGGGCGGCTTGGCTACCTGGCAGCGACGTCCGCGCTCGATCTCGGTCAGGGATCGCGGCTCGTCTTCGACAGCGGCGGCGGCAGCACCGAGTTCACGTTCGGGCATGGAGAGCGCGTCGACGAGCGGTTCAGCGTGAACGTCGGCGCAGTGGGCGTCACGGAACGGTGGGGCCTCGGCGGCATCGTCTCCGAGGACCTGTTGGCGACCGCGCTCGACGCGATCGGCGCCGACCTCGCCCGCCTCGACGGCCGACCCACACCTGACGCGCTCGTCGCCATGGGCGGTACCGCCACCAACCTCGCGGCCGTCAAGCACGAGCTCGCGGCCTACGACCCAGACGTCGTCGAGGGCACCGTGCTCGATTTCGCCGAGATCGACCGCCAGATCGAGCTTTATCGCACCCGAACCACTCAGCAACGGCGCGGGATCGTCGGCCTCCAACCCAAGCGGGCCGACGTCATTCTTGCCGGTGCATGCATCGTCCGCGCCGTCATCGCGACCCTCGGCCGAGAGTCGCTCACCGTCAGTGATCGCGGCCTACGTCACGGCCTGCTCGTCGAGCGCTTCGGAGCCTCGTGATCAGAACAAGGACAGCCGGGGGCTAGATTCGCCGCCGACGCCGCCCCGGTGTGACGGCCGCAGCGACGACCGCGGTCTTGGCAACAGGCGCGGGGCCGGGTGTCACCGCCTTGGCTACGACCGCCGTCTTCGCTACGGGGTGGCCGATGACTCCGACTCGTCCTGCACGTCCTGGTCTAAGGGGCATGTTCAGTCTCCTTCGGTCGTAGGTGCTTCATCGGCCTCGATGGAGGCGATGATTGCCTGAATCGGAATCCGTCCGGTGGCGATCAGCTGACCACCCGAACGCCGCGCCGCCGATGCGAATGGCGCAGCCCACAGGTTCTCCCAGATGAGTACTCCGGCAGTGCTTCCCGGATCCATGGACGCCGCGAGGTGCTCGACGTCGTCCGCGGCCAGGAGCTCCGCCAGCTCCGCCTCGACCGCTTGGAGCTCTCCGAGCTCTTCGATGTCCGAGAGCTCCATCGCGTCGACGGTGCCGTCCTCGTTCTTGGTGAGGATCAGTACGTCGATCACGCGGATCGTTCCGGAGTCGACCAGCGCGAGCAACTCCTTGGCCATCTCGCCCGTGAAGTTGCTCGCTCCGGCCGGAAACTCGACGACGATGTAGTCGATGGGACCCAGCGAGTCGAGGTCCGCGTTCTCTCTTACGGCCCCAGTCGTGGTGTCAGTCATGAAACCCCCTTTTGCGCGTAGGCGACTACACGGTAGCGGCGGTCGTAGTCGGAGACCATGGGTGAGCCCGTTAGCGATCGGGGTCGAGTTCGCCCATGCTCTCGCTCCAGCGCGAGGTCAGCGCGTAGAGCCTCTTCGACTCGATGAGCTGCAGCGCGGCATTTGTCGAAGGCCTCCCGCAGAGCGGTTACATCTATTCCATCGTGTGCGCCGATTGCAACAATCTGGGTCCGCGGTTCTCGGTGATTCCACCCATGCCCGACCGCAATATCCACCCGCTTGCCGACGACTTGAAGGATGACCTGTCGGCCCGGTTCTTCGGCGGTATGGATCACGCCCTTGCATCGGTACACGCTGGCAGGCAGCTTGCTCGCCGATTCCCGCAGCGCTTCCAAGGAGAGAGGCTGTTCCGTTTCGTAGCTCCATGTCCTGAAGACCTGCGAGTGATCGTGCGGATCTCCATCAGCGTGATGTTCGCAATCGGGACCATCACAGTCATGAGAACAGTCCGGCTGGTCCGGTGAAGGTGTGCCATGGAATCTGGAGGGGTCGAATCGGCCGACCGAGAGCAGGATCTCCAGAGGTACATCTCCGCCGCGTGACTCGACGAGCCGATAGCGATGGAACCGGTCGTCGAGCCAGTCTTTGATCCGCTCGATCTCCTCCCGGGTGACGAGATCGACCTTGTTGAGGATGAGCATGTCGGCGAATGCAACCTGGCGCAGCTTCAGCTCCATCATCTCCGGCGCAGCGAATACCTGCTCCGCGTCGACGACGCACATGATGCTGTCCAACCTGATCCGGTCCCGCAGGTCTTCGTCCATGAAGGTGAGTGCGATGCCTGATGGCTCGGCCACTCCGCTGGCTTCGAGCAGGATGTACTCGGGTTGCTCGGCCCGGCTCAACACCTGCATCACCGCGGCGACCAGGTCATCGCGGACGTTGCAGCAGACACAGCCGTTGGCGAGGCTGATGATGTCCCCGTCGCCCTCGACTCCGACAACGAGGTCGGCGTCGATGTTGATCGAGCCGAAGTCGTTCACCAGAACAGCGACTCGAAGGCCATGATCGCCGGTGAGAATGCGGTTCAGCAGCGTGGTCTTGCCCGCGCCGAGGAACCCGGTCAGAACCGTGAGTGGAACAGCCTGGGTGCCGGATCCGTCGGTCGCAGCCATGACTGCTCCCGTCTCAGCCGATGCACGAGCGAGTGTGATGTCGCCAACCACTAGCTCTCAGCCTGCTCAGGCTGCTCGGCCTGCTGGGCCTGCTGGGCCTGCTCGATCGCGTCGACGACGTGCTGTAGCTGATCCTGTTTGGCCGCGAGCTTCTCCTGGATGTGGCGGAGCTTGACGGCGGCTATCTGGCCGACATCGATCGTGAAGCCCGCCGGGAAGTTGGCCTGCGGCTCGCGATACAGATCCGCCGGGTAGTACTGCTTCGGATCGATCTCCCGGTCGAAGACGGTCTGATCCAGGGTGTCGGCAATCGTGTGCCGCGGCGTCGGGAACGTCACTTTGAGATTCGCCGGCGACAGGTCGAACAGTTGCGCCGCCTCTCTCGGGCTCGGGCGCGACATGTTGCCGGCGTCCGGGATCACGGCCTTCCGTGTCCAGATCGAATCCTTGTTGACGTTGACGACCACGACATCGGGCGCGCCGAACTGGAAGAGCCCGTTGTAGTGGTGGCGAATCCCGGCGACGATTTCTGGGACCAGTTCCTCGTCGAAGGACGTGTGCGTGACCATCGCGAGGCGCGGCTGGATCTGGTCGAACATGTAGCCGACCGCGTAGTGAACGCTGTGCGCCTGGTCGATCGTGTTCGTGAGCATCAGCGGGGGCATGCCGAACTTCAACGCCTGGAGGTTCCCCGTGTCTGGCTGCACCTCCGTCACGAAGACGTCCACCCCTTTTGCCAGTTCCAGCGAGAGCTCGTCCGGCCGGCCGTCCCCGGTCCAGACGAACGACAACCCATTCCAGTCGAGCCGGTAGGCCGAGGCGCCGTCCTTCGTGTGCGACCGTTGCCAGTGGCGCACAGTCACGCCGTCTTCGTCGTAGCAGATGCCGTTGTCATCGCGGAAATCGAACTCGTTGACCTCGACCTCGTAGCCGTCGCCGATCGGGCAGGCGTTGAAGGAGTCCGTGTGCCAGTGGGTCATCATCTTCATGCCCTCGATCATGTGCCCGATGCCGTCCTTCGGAGTGCGGCCCGACGGCCCGTGCACCCGCAACGGCTTCCAGCGCCCCACCCACGGCGCGAAGGCGTAGAGGTATGGGAGATCGGCGTAGTGGTCCACGTGGAGGTGGGTGAAGAAGATGTCGTTCACCGTCGGTAGCGGAACCGCCATCGCGATGATGTTGCGCATGCAGCCGGAGCCGAAGTCGAAGAAGAACCGCTTCCCGTTGCCGAGCTCGACCATGATGCAGGTGCCGGCCTGTGCGCGGGTGACCGGGATCGGCGTGCTGCCGATGAAGGAGATCCGCATCTCGTCGGCGCCGAGCTCCTCCTGCCCCGGGTAGAAGAGGTTGTTGCTGACGAGGTCGGGCGTCGGCTTGTAATACGGCGGTAGTGTGATCCCACCGCTCGGCACGCCGCCGTAGGGATTCCCGTTCCCCGAGGCCGATTCGTTTCCGTCGGTCATGGTTCGCGTCTCCTCTCTCGGTTTACTTCGTCCACTTGTCGAGACTCAGGCGTACTCCTTGCTCGTGGGCCTCATGAACGCCCCGAACAGCCAGAGCAGCGGGAAGAAGAGCCCGAAGAAGAACAACCACCCATGTCCATTTCTCAGCGTCGCTAGGCCAAGGGTGAAGAGCACGATCGCGTACAGGAGGACTCCACCTATTCCGACGAACCACCACATTGTTTCTCCTTTCTTCGTTGGGTCTGTGCACGGGCGTGTCAAGAACGCGCACTTCCGCTCGCTGCACGCTCGCTATGGCTCGCCACGACACCCGCCCTCATCGCCGCGTCACGACTCACACCGTTGCCGCGGGAGCTTTCCGGAGATGCCTGGTATGGGCCCCAGGATGGCCTTAAGTGCCCGTAGGCGCGTCGTCCCGAGGGGATGAAATGACGCCCGCGCTGCGAGACGTCGTCTTCGGTCAAGCTCGATGGATTCTCGGACGGGGTTAAGGTCGCGCAGGAACTTCCGGGAACCTGGAAGCGCCTTGCTCGTCCGCGCGGGCAACGTCATACCAGCCACGGTCGGCCAGGATCGCGCCGGTCGAACGTGCCACCTCGTCTGCGAGCCTGCTCGAGGGATACCGAGCATCCGAATTCGGCCATGAGCTACTACGCCCGTGAGGACTCGGCAAGCACATTGCGCGGCTCTGAGTTAACTCATCCGCCGGTAGCGCCAAACGGAGAGCGGCACGAAGAGCGCCACGATTCCGACGATCCACGCGAGCGCGCCCCCGAGTGAATCCGGCACGCCTCCGGTGAGCGCGAGGGTGCGCGCAGCGTCCGCCGTCAGCGTCACTGGCGAGGCTTCGGCGATCGGCTGCAGCCAGCTCGGCATGCTCGAGACCGGGACGAAGACCGAGCTCGCGAAGACGAGCGGGAACAGCAGCACGAAGCCGGCCGTCTGCGCTGTCTCGGCGCCACGGACGACCAAAGAGACGAATGCGAAGATCCAGCTCAGCGCGAACCCGAAGGCGGCGACGAGCGCGACGCATGCGACCGCATTGATCACGCCTGCCTGGAAACTGAATCCGACCAGGTAGCCGACGCCGATCATCAGGCCGATGATCAGGACGTTTCGCACGAGGTCCGCGGTCGTTCGCCCGAGCAGGACGGCCGAGCGCGCCATCGGCATGGAGCGGAAGCGGTCGATGACGCCGCGGCGCAGGTCCTCGGAGAGGCCGACCGCCGTGTTCGAGGCGCGGAACGTGACCGACTGGACGAAGATCCCGGGCAGGAGGTAGTCGACGTAGGTGACTCCCGGCGGCAGCGCCAGGCCGACGGCACCGCCGAAGACGTAGACGAAGAGGATGACGAACATGATCGGCTGGATCGTCGAGAACACGAGAAGGTCGGGCTGGCGCCAGAAGTGACGGAGGTTCCGCATCGTCACCACGGCGGTGTCGGTGAGGCTCGTCTTGGCGGCTCGCAGCGACGGTGCGTGCGGGCGCGGAAACCGGCGAGGGCGCTCCAGGACCTTCTCGTCAGTCACGGGGGCGAGCGGCGGTTTACCGTTCTCGCTCGTCGCCTCGCCGGTCAGCTGGAGGAAAACGTCGTCGAGCGTCGGTCGGCGCAGGCCCATGTCGCTGACGCCGATCCCGGAGCGACGTAGCTCGGCCGCGGCCTCCTCGACGAGGACGAGGCTCTCCCGCGGCGCCGGCAGGGTCAGCCGGTTCGGCCGCTCGTCCTCCTCCGGCGCGCCGCAGCCGACGCGAAGGAGCGCGGCCTCGGCCTCGTCACGCTGCCCCACGTCGGTCAGCTCGACCTCGAGGATCTGGCCGCCGACACGGTCTTTGAGCTCGTTGCCGGTCCCTTCCGCGATCACGCGGCCGTGGTCGATCACGGCGATCTCGTCCGCGAGCTGATCCGCCTCCTCGAGGTACTGCGTCGTCAACAGGATCGTCGTCCCCTCGCGGCGCAGGTCGCGGACGATCGCCCAGATCTCGTTGCGACTCCGAGGATCGAGACCCGTCGTCGGCTCGTCGAGGAAAAGCACACGCGGCTGGGTGAGCAGGCTGGACGCCAGGTCGAGCCGCCGTCGCATCCCGCCCGAGTACGTCTTCGCGGTTCGGTCGGCGGCGTCGGCGAGCTCGAAGCGTTCGAGCAGCTCCGCCGCTCGGCGGCGGGCCTCCGCGCGAGAGAGCCGGAACAGGCGCCCGAACATCTCCAGGTTCTCGCGGCCCGTCAGGAGCTCGTCGACCGCGGCGAACTGACCAGTCAGGGCAGCAGCTCGCGCACGCTCGCCGACTCGGTGACGACGTCGTGCCCGAGCAGCTCGGCCCGTCCCGCGTCCGGCTCGAGCAGCGTCGCCAGGATGCGGACGAGCGTCGTTTTGCCCGCCCCGTTCGGCCCGAGCAGACCGAAGACCATGCCCTCCGAAACCTCCAGATCGACGCCGGCCAGCGCCGTCGTCGACCCGAACCGCTTGACCACTCCCCCGACACGGACTGCGGGCGGCCGGCTGCGCCGCGATCCGTTGGCCTCAGGCTGCGACAACGAGGTCGTGCTGTCCGGGTGGCCCTCCACGTTGCATTACCTCCTGGCCGACGGCCCCGACTCTCGCGGCGCCGTCGCGAGGTTGGATCGGCTACACCACGGATTCGGTACGGGGATGGTCCACTCCGCGGTAACCCCTTGAGGCTACCCCAGAGGGACTTGCCTTAACTGGGGCGGTTGGTAGTCGATCACTGCAAGCGCCGCGTTTCTGCGGCGTCAGCAGGTGATCGCCGACCGGGTCGCGCACCGGGAGGCTCGCCATCAGGGGTGCACCCACGATCCGTGGCCGAGGTCGAGCCGGATGGACTGCATCACCTGGAACGTCGTGCTCTCAGTGAACACGTCCGCGGCTGCGAGCATGCCCGTGTACTTCTCGATCACTGGCGCCGCTGCGGTAGCGACCATCTCGTCCAGGCCGCCCTTGAACGCCGGCCAGACGTTCTCGCCGTACTTCTCGAAGTAACGCGTCAGGTCGGCGCTGTCGATCGCCTTCCTCGAGCTCTCGGCGATGTCCGCCATGTACTGCTGGTGCAGCGTCACGTCGTCGCGGTGCCGAGCGCACGGGCGCGCAGTCCGGAAGCTCACGCTCGCGGGATCGAACCTAAGCGCCCTGATCGCGACGGGCGCCGTCTTCTCACAGTTCTTCCTGCTCACGCTATACATGCAGCAGGTCCTGCACTACTCAGCGCTCAAGACCGGGGTCGCCTACATCGGGCGGACGCTCACGACCATCGCCTTCTCGGCGGTCGCACAAGGACTCGTGACGAAGATCGGAGTCAGGATCGTGTTGCCCGTCGGGTTGGCGCTCTCGACGGTGGCGCTCGTGCTCTATGTGCGACTCAGGTCCTCTGTCACGCTGCGAGCGTCGACTCGGAAGGCGGGACCCTCGTGATCTCAACGGGAGGGCGTCCCGGTCGAGTGAGCGCGCACCACGCCAGCAAGGAATCCCGCAGGTGGGCCGCGCCCCCGCCCTACTCTGATGCCAGGACGATGCCGAGGCGAGGTGTGTGGCAACGCATCGCAGTCGAACACGCGCGTCAATCCGGTGACCTGGTCGCTCCAACGACTTAGCGGCTTCGCTGAGCAGGGCGCGCGTTCAGCCACTGAGGAGCGTGGGTTCCCGATTCGCGAGCTCACCGGTCCCTTGCCTCGGTTTGATGCGTTGTCGCGCTAGGCACCTAGCCGCGGACACAAAACGGACACATCAGAAACGACACGCGCGACGTCTCGCGACGCATCCCCGCCACAAGGATCGAGCCGATTTGCAGGGAAAATTGTGTCGCGCGTGCTCGCGCGTGTACGCGCGTGACGCCCCGAAACCTCCATGGTAAGGAGGGGGTCGACGGTTCGAGTCCGTCAGAGAGCTTGGAAATACCTGCAAAAACGGCCTATTTTCATAGGAGCCCTCTTGATCAAGGAGGGCTGGAGGGTCGAGGCGGAGAGTGAAGTCTGAAAAATTCCCTGCTAATCGCGGCCTGCCTGCTCCAGCGGAGCACCTCCCTGAGACGGAGGGGGTCGACGGACTTGGAAATCGCAGCGGGCGTCTGACACGGCATGAGCAACGGCGTTTTCGGGAGCTTTGGAAGCTCTCAGGCGAAGTTCGCGCGATTAGCTGGGGGTAGATCAGGAACTGGTTGCTTCGTCCTTCGGCGCACGAGGAGTTCGACTTGCTAGGAGTCGCTGGCGACGGTGGAGTCGCGCCACGAAGAGGTAGGTCGCCCGCATGGTCCGTACACTCACGCGCGCGGTAACTAAGTGCAGGAGGGCTCAATGCCCGCGGAACGTAGAGCATCTCTGGTGAGCTGTCGCCGGTTGCGGCAGGTCGCTTCCCTGAGAGCAAGAAGGTCGATCTTCTAGAAAGGCCAAGTCCTGCGAACCCGAAGGCCCACAGGACTTGACGCAGCGACTCTGATGGGCAGCAGGTTCGTCGTCAAGCGACAGCTCTACTGGAGGTCGCGACCACGGTCTTCGCAGGTCGCCAAGCCCTGCGAAACCCTAGTAGCGAGGCCATTCATCGCGGCTCCGCCTTCTCCGCTCCCTGACGGTCCAACAAGGACCATGAACTCGCCGTCGGCGATCTCCAGGTCGAACCCCGAGACGGCGCGAGTGCCGTCTGGATAGACCTTCGCGACCTCGTCGAAGCTAACGCTCGCCACGAGGAGTCCTCCGCTCGCGGCCCATCTCGCGCGTCGTCC
>CAWJFT010000002.1:0-153025 GCA_963842235.1 uncultured Actinomycetes bacterium
AGGTCACGGACCGCGCTGAAGCCGTTCGGAAAGACCTTGCTGACGCCTTCGACGACGATCCCCGACACGTGGAGGCGACAATACCACTCAAGTGCCGATCTGAAAAGATTGGTATTGACCACCGGCCCGCAGACCCGTACACTCGGCGGAACTTGACCGACGCTGCCGGCACTCACTCTCCCGAAAGCCTCGACGGGCTGGTGACCGAGGCGGGCGGCGCAGCGGACGCGGACTACGAACGTCGCTCCACCGTGGAGCTCGTCGAGCTGATGGGCGCGACCGACGAGGCCGTCCCGCAGGCCGTCCGCCAGGCGGGAGGCGCGATCGCCGACGCGATCGACGGGATCGTCGAGCGGCTCGCGGGCGGCGGGCGGCTCGTCTATGCGGGTGCCGGAACCTCCGGCGGCGTCGCCGCCCTCGACGCCGCAGAGAGCGAAGCGACGTTCTCGACGCCGCCGGGCCAGATCGTCGCCGTGGCCGCAGACGACACGACCATCGAGGACGACCGTGAGGCCGGAGCAGCCGCTCTCCGCGACGTCGACGTTTCGGGCACGGACGCCTTGGTCGGCATCAGCGCCAGCGGCCGCACGCCGTACGTCCTCGGCGCGCTCGACGCGGCGAACGATGCCGGCGCCTACACCGTGGGGCTCGTCTGCAGCGAAGGCTCCGAGCTTGGCCGCCTCGCCGATCATGAGATCGCCGTCGTCGTCGGTCCCGAGTTCATCGCCGGATCGACCCGGCTGAAGGCAGGGACGGCCCAGAAGCTCGTCCTGAACGCGATCTCGACGATCTCGATGATCCGGCTCGGCAAGACGTACGGCAACCTGATGGTCGACGTCGCCGCCGTGAACGAGAAGCTTCGCGCCCGCGTCGATCGGATCGTCAGGACGGCGACAGGGGCGTCCCCGGATGAGGTCGCCGAGGCGCTCGACGCGGCCGACGGCAACGCAAAGGTCGCAATCGTCTCCCTCCTTGCCGGGATCGACGCCGAGACGGCACGGGAACGGCTCAGCAACGCCGCCGGAAGCGTACGGACGGCGCTCGCGCGATGAGGCTCGGGGTCGAAGCCGCGCTTGTCGAGGGCCGGCTCCTGCCGGGCGACGTCGAGATCGCCGACGGCCGGATCGTCGGGTTTGGCCTCGCGAGCCAGAACGGAAAGGGGATCGCGGCTCCGGGGTTCGTCGATCTCCAGGTCAACGGCTTCGGCGGCGTGGACTTCCTCGACTCGGACGCCGCGGGCTACCGCCGTGCGGGCGAGGCGCTGCTCGAGACCGGCGTGACCGCGTACCTCCCGACCTTCATCACGTCCCCAGAGGACCAGCTCCTGGCCGCAGTCGCCGAAGTCCCCGAGGCCGAAGCAGGCCCGCGCATCCTCGGAATCCACCTCGAAGGCCCGTTCCTGGCCCCAGGACGTCTCGGCACGCATCCTCCCCTGGCGCGTCGAGATCCCGATCCGGCGCTGCTCGAGCGACTGCTCGCATCGGGCCGGATCCGTCTGATGACGCTAGCGCCGGAGCTGGAGGGAGCGACCTCCCTCATCGACCTCCTGCTCCGGCGCGGCGTCACCGTCTCCTGCGGGCACACCGACGCGACCGCCGGGGAGGCGAACGCCGCCTTCGACCAAGGCGTCCGCACGGTGACACACCTCTTCAACGCGATGCGCCCGCTCCGCCACCGCGATCCCGGGATCGCGGGCGCCGCTCTGGCCCGCGACGACGTGATCGTCCAGATCATCCTCGACGGCGTACACCTCGCGCTCGAGACAGCCCTCCTGATCTGGAAGGCGGCGGCCGGCCGGGTCGCGCTCGTCACGGACGCCGTGTCCGGCGCGGGCGTCCAGGACGGCTCGTACAGCCTCGGCGGCTTCGAGGTGAAGATCCGTGACGGCGTCGCCCGCGGGCCCGACGGGCAGCTCGCCGGAAGCGTCCTGACGATGATCGAGGCCGTTCGCAATCTCCACGCGCTTGGAGTGCCGCTGACCGAGGCGCTGGGCGCGGCCTCGACGGTGCCGGCGCGGGTGCTCGGCCTCGCCGACGTGGGTCGGCTTGCCCCCGACGGGCCTGCCGACGTCGTCGTCGTGGACGACAACCTTCAGATCGAGCGGGTGCTCGTCGGGGGACAAGAACGTGTCGTCGCCTGAGACCGACGGCGCGGAACCGGCCGACGCCGGCGCCCAGTTCCTCGCCGAGATCCGCGAGCAGCCACAGGCGCTCCTCCGCCTGCTCGAGTACGAGCCCGACTACGCAGAGGTGGCGAGGGTCGCTAGCGAGCGCGGAGCCTCCACCGTGCGCATGGTCGGCCACGGCTCCTCCGACAACGCCGCCTCGTACGGCGTCTATGCCTTCGGCCTCGCGCCGCGCTGGACGGCGTTTCGCGACTCGATCTCGCTCACCGTCCATTACGGGTCGAACCTGGACATGTCGGGATCGACGGCAATCGCCCTCTCCCAGTCCGGCCGCACGCCGGACGTCGTCACGTACCTCGAGCGAGCGCGCTCGAACGGCGCCTTCACCGTGGCGCTGACGAACGAGCCGGAATCGGAGCTCGCCACGGTCGCGGAGGCCGTCCTACCGCTCGCCGCCGGCGAGGAGCATGCCGTTGCGGCCACGAAGACCTACCTGAACCAGGTTGCGGCGCTCGGGCTGCTTGCGTCGCACGTGGCCGGTCGAGGTGGGCCGTTTGCGAACAGCATCCGGCTCGTGGCCGACGAGCTCGCGGACTTCATGCCGGAGCTCGAGCGTCGCGTCGCGCCGATTGCGTCCTCGTTCGCCTTCACAGGCCGGATGTTCGTGATCGGCCGAGGGCCCGAGTTTGCAACTGCCCGTGAGATCGCGCTCAAGCTGCTGGAGACGACCCGGATCGCAGCGGAACCGCTGACGGCCACCGACCTCGCCCACGGACCGGTGGCCGCGCTCGATCCCCTCTTCCCGGTCTGGGCGATCGCCTCGGACGACGAGACGCTGCCCGCCGTGGTCGAGGGCGCGCGCCGCGCCCGTGAGGCCGGCGCGGCGGTCATCGCCAGCGGCAACGCGGCGGACGCCCTCGCGGACGCCGCGTATCGCCTCCCCCTGCCAAACCTCGGCTCGCGTCTGCTCGGCCCGTTGCTCTCCGTCGTCCCAGGCCAGCTCTTCGCCTGGGCGCTCGCACGCGCCCGCGGGCTCGACCCGGACCGCCCGCGCGGCCTCAGCAAAGTCACGCTCGCGCGCTAGCTGCGCAGGAGCGGCGCGAGGATCGCCTCGACGTCCCGCGCGTACTGGTGCCCCTCGAAGGCGTGGACCGGGTGCGACGGGAGCTCATGCTCCGTGATCCTGCCGCCCCGTCGCACGTACAGCGCCGGATAAATGGCGGCCCGCGGATTCATCTCCACCGCGGCGCAGACCGCATCGCCGCCGCCCGCATCGAGGAAGTGCTCCAGCGGAACGATGCCCTCGTCGCGGAGGCCGTCCTCGGAGACCGACACGACCCGGCCGAGGAAGGTCTTCTGGATCCAGAGCTCCGGGGCGCGCGACAGCTCCCGAAGCAGAAAGGGGACGAGGTCGTCCCGCTCGAGCCGCGGGCGCGGGCGTTCGATCCCGAGTCGCTCGGCGAGGTGCTCGGCAACAACCCGGGCGTTGTACCGGAAGCCGTTCACGGAGGTCGAGTTGGGCCCGACGCCGTGCTTCCGGATTCCTCTCGAGCCGGCCGTGATGTTGCCCGCGAAGAAGAGGCCCGGCGCCGAAAGGCTCTCGAAGAAGGGCGAGAGTGCGGGTATGCGGTCGTTCAAGACCGTCGCGACGCCGAGCTCGCGGAGATCTCCGAGCGGTGCTTCGAACCCCGTCGCGAGGATCACGTCGTCGGCGTCGAACTCCAGCCGCCCCGGCCACGTCGTGCCCTCCGCGACCACGCGCAGGCCGCCGTCGGCACGCTCGATGTGCTGGATCGCCGCATTCACGACGTACGTGCCGGCGCCGCCGCGGACGTACTCCTCGTACGGCTGGAGGTAGCGGAGACGCAGCGGGGAGTGAGGGAGCAGCTCGAGCTGAACGGGTCGTGGTGAGACCAGCACGAGCTCACGGGCCCACGGCAGGAGGCCGTTGCCGACCTCGAAGGCGGAGTTGCGCTTGCCGATGATCACGACCCGCTTGTCGCGATAGTTGCTCGCCGGTCGCGTCCCCACGTAGTGCGTGGCGAGCTCGCTGCCCCGGATCGGCGGCGTCCAGGGCTGTGTGACGCCGATCGCGAAGACGGCGAACCGGCAGCGATACTCGCCGTGATCGGTCTCGAGGGCGAAGGCGTCGCCATCTTGGCGCGTGGCGCTCCAGCGGCAGCCGTAACGCACCTGCACTCCGGCCCGCTCCGTAAAGGCCACGAGCGCGGCCTCCATCTCCGCGCGGGAGGGAACGTCGAAGCTCCGGTCCATGAACTCGGGCGTAAGCGCGCCGGTGCCGGGATCCCCGAGGAGGCTGTTGTGGTCGTACCACTCGTACTCCCGCGAGCCGCGCTCGACCGGCGCGTCGGGCTTCGTCCAGCTGATCAACCGCTCGAAGATCGGGAAGCGGCGGAACATGCCTCCGGGCGCCTCGTCCTGCGAGATGACGGCGTGGTCGACTCCGAGCTGCGACAGGCAGTGACTGGTTTGGAGGCCGCCCGGGCCGCTGCCCACCACGACCACGTCGTAGTGCCCCGGCGGAAACGGTCTCTCTACGTCTTCCACTCGGTCGTCGTGCGGAGCCGCCGGGCCTCGGACTGGAGCATCCGGTACATGACCCTCGGGAACTCGACCAGGAAAGGCTCGACCTCGGCGCCCGGGATCTCCAGGCAGCGGAGGAACGCTGCGGCTTCGACGTCCGCGTTCGGCGGCTCGCCGAGCAGGACGCCGATCTCGCCGAAGAACTCGCCCGGGCCGAACCGAGCCCGCACCTGACCGTTGATGCGGATCAGGGCCTCTCCGTCGATGATCAGGTAGAGCCCGCCGCCGCTAAGGCCGGTGCGCAGGATCCGCTGCCCCTCCGCAAAGACCTCCTCGTCGAATCGATGCGCGATCGACTCCAGCTGCGCTTGGGTGAGATCGGCAAAGAGCGTCAGCCGCGCGAGGCTCTCGACGATGTCGGGACGGGACTGCTCCACCGGTGTCGGAGCCTACTTCTCGGCGAGCGCAGGCTCGGCGGCAGGCGCCTCTGCCCTCTGCCCCGGCCGGCTGACCATCAGCGCCACGCCGACGACGATCGCCGCCCCAGCGACCAGCGTGCGCGTCGTGATCACCTCATCGTTGAACGCCCAGCCGAGCAGGACGGCGATCACGGGGTTCACGTACGCGTAGGTCGACACCGTCGAGGCCGGCGCAACTTTGAGCAGCCAGACGTAGGCGCTGAACCCGATGAGGGATCCGACGACGACCATGTACGCGATCGCCCCCAGCGCTTCGGGCGTGAAGTGCGCATCGTCGAGCTCGCCGCTCAGGCCGCTGACGAGTGCGAGCAGCGTCCCGCCCGCGAGCATCCCCATCGCTGCCGAAAGGAGCGTGTCGCGCGGGAGAGGAAGGCGCCGCGACCAGATGGAGCCGGCCGCCCAGCTGAACGCGCCGAAAGCGATCACGAGCGCCCCGAGCGGCTTTGCTCCTTCATGGCCCGACGGATCGACCAGCAGCGCGAGTCCTGCAAAGCCGAGCACGAGCCCGACGAGTGCTCTCCGGCCCAGCCGTTCGCCGAGCGCGATCCAGGCGAGCACGGCGAACCAGAGCGGGATCGTGCCCACGAGCAGCGCCGCCACCCCGGACGGAACGTCCTGCTGCGCCCAGGCGAGCCCGCCGTGGCCGGCGAGGAACAGCAGCCCGCCGAAGATGAAGGCCGCGCCCCATTCTCGGGGGCCGATCTCGAGCTTCCCGCGCCGCCGCCACCAGACCCAGGCGAAGAGGACGCTGCCCGCGACGAGGTGGCGTAGCCCCATCGAGAGGAACGGCGGGAGATCGCGCACGGTAATCGCGATCGCAAGGAACGTCGATCCCCAGACGACGTAGATCGTCCCAAGCGCGATCCAGACCCTCATCTTCATCCCAACGACGGGTTCTCCATGCCTATGCCCCATTCGGTCGGCGGCGATGCTAGAACCATGGTGGTGCGAAGGAAGGCCCGGACCGCCGGATCGCCAGAGCCCCCGGAAGCGTTCGATCCGGGGGTGATCGAAGAGCGGCGGCGGGCTCGCGCCGAGGCGCTCGACGATCTCGCCCATGCCCAGCAGCAGCTCCGCGAGGCCGCTCGCCAGATGGCCGAGCGTGAGCGCAAGCTGGCGCAACGCGAAGAAGAGCTCGAGCAGCGGGTGCGGCGAATCGCGCGGAAGCTGGAAGCTCGTCGGGACCGCCAGCACCGCCTCGACGCGCTGCGTGGGCGCTTCGCCGAGCGGCAGCTCCTGAAGGCCAACGAGAAGCGGAAGGAGTCGCACCTCGCCCGCGGCGAGGCGCGGGTCGAGCGCCGCGAGGCTGATCTCGGAGAGCGCCTGACCGACGTGAAAACGCGCACGAAGGAGCTCGAGCGGCGGGCAGCGGACGTCAAGACCCGCGAGGCGGAGCTCGACCGCCAGGCCAAGCAGCTCGACGATGCCCGGGCGGAGACGGCTCGCGCCGCGGCGGAGCTCGAGTCGCGCTCCACGAAGCTCGACCGGTACGAGCACGAGCTCGCCTCACGCGAAGAGATCTTGGCCGAGCTCGAGCCCCGCGAGCGCGCGGCGACCGAGAAGGAGGAGGCGCTGGAGGCCAGAGAGCGGAAGCTGCGGAGAGAGGCAGAGCGTCAGTCGCAGACCACGGAACGCCTCGACCGTCACGCCTCGGATCTCGCCGAACGGGAGCGGGCGCTCGCACGCCTCGGGCAGTCGCTCCTCGCTCGCCGCGACGGACCGGCGGCCGCAGAGCAAACGCAGGAGCGAGAAATCGCGTTCTCGGAGGGCATCGAGGCCCTCGGAGCGGCAGCCCGGTCCATCCGCCGACCTCGTTAGCCTCGTCGCGATGGCCGTGATCTTCGGCCTCTATCTCCTCGTGATCGTGGTCGGCCTTGCCTTCTACATCGCGATCGGCTTCGCCGGCTCCTGAAGCCCTTGCGCTTCGTGCGAGACAACTCGCTCTCGATCGTGTTCGGACTGCTCTTCCTCGGAGCGCTCGTGGGGCAGTCGATCGCCGGCTACTACAACGAGAACGAGCTGCTCACGGCGCACCAAGAGCCGACGATGTCGTACGGCGACTACGTCACGTCGTCCAGCTTCGGGGTCGAGATGCTCGAGAACTGGCAGTCGGAGTACCTCCAGTTCACGCTCTTCATCCTCGCGACGATCTGGCTCTTCCAGCGAGGCTCGAACGAGTCGAAGCAGGAAGAAGAGCTGGGCCTCGAGACGGACGAGCAGCAGCGGGTCGGCCGCCATGCCAACGAGCGCTCGCCCCGCTGGGCACGGACCAAGGACTGGCGGTATCAGCTGTATGCCAACTCGTTGCTCATCGTGATGCTGACGATCTTCATCGGCTCGTGGTTCGGCCAGTCGGTCACAGGCATGACGAACTACAACGAGGAGCAGCAGCTGCACGACCAGCCCAAGATCTCCTGGGTCTCCTACCTCGGCAAGGGGGAGTTCTGGGAGCGCACGCTCTCGAACTGGCAGTCGGAGTTCCTGGCCGTCGGGTCGATGGCGATCTTCACCGTCTACCTCCGCCAGCGCGGCTCGCCCGAGTCGAAGCCGGTGGGCGCGCCGCACGGCGAGACGGCGTCGAGTGGCTAAGAAGCTTCGCGGAGGTCGTGTGCGAGGTTGGCGGGCGTCAGGTCGACGCCGGCGCTGAGCGTCGAGCGCCAGCGGCCGTCGCGGTCGTAGATCCGGATCGGGGCGGAGTGCATGTTCGGGCTCCCGGTGTCCTCCGCCGAAAGGACCGAAAAGGCCTTCCAGACCGGCCGCAGCTCGGCCTCGGAGCCGTGGAGGTAGCGCAGCTGGCCGGTGGCACGATAGCGCTGCAGGAACCGTTGGATGTGCCCTGGGGTGTCGCGCACGGGATCGACGCTGATCGCCACCGCCTCGATACCGCTGCGGTCACCGCCGAACGTCTTCACCGCCTGCGCCATCTGGGCGGCGATGACCGGACAGGATTCCGTGCAAGCCGTGTCCAGAAAGGTGACAGCGACGGCCTTCCCTTCCAGGTCGGAGGACTGGACCTGCCGGCCCTGATCGTCCCGGAGGCTGAAGGCCGGAAGGGTCATCCCTCCCGGCGCCTCACTGCCGCGGAAGTCGGCTCCACCGTCGCCGCGGGCGAACAGGAGCCCGACCGGAATCGCCAGCGCTCCGGCGAGAACGGCGACGAGGATCGCGATCCGCACCTCACGGATGATGCCGACGTTCGGCGAGACGCTGCGTAGATGATTCAGTAGGCCGGATGTCTCAGCCGAGGCCGACGCTGCGCGAGGGCATCCGTTCGCTGCCGGGGCCGGTCTGGATCCTCTGCGCGGGAACGTTCGTCAACCGCTTCGGGAGCTTCGTCGCAGTCTTCCTCGTCCTCTACCTCCGCAGCCGCGGGTACTCGATCGCCGAGGCCGGCCTCGTCGTCAGCTTCTACGGGGTCGGAAACGTCGTCGCGGCGGCCGTCGGCGGCTGGGTGGCTGACCGGTTCGGACGGCGCAACGCGCTTGCGCTCTCGATGTTCAGCTCCGCGGCGACCCTGCTCGCGCTCTCACAGGCGCGGTCGCTGCCGCTGATCATCGTCCTGACGACGCTCGCGGGCCTGACCGGCGAGATGTACAGGCCGGCCGCCGCCGCGCTGCTGACCGACCTCACACGGGCCGGCGAGCGGATTCCGGCGTTTGCGCTCAACCGCCTCGCGATCAACCTCGGGTTCGCCGCGGGCCCCGCGGTCGCGGGTCTCCTGGCGGAGCGCTCCTTCTTCCTGATCTTCCTCGGCGATGCCCTGACCTCTGCCGCCTTCGGCGTCATCGCGCTCACGAGCCTCCCGGAAGGCGTGCGTGTGCGGCGTGGCGAGGAACGGAGGGGCGAGGCGGTGCGGACGATGCTCCAGGACCGCGCGTTCTTGTTCTTCCTCATCTCCTCGGTGCTCGGGGCGTTCGTGTACTTCCAGAGCCAGACGACGTTCCCGCTCCACGTTCGGGCGAGCGGGCTCTCGGACGCGGACTACGGCCTCCTGATCTCGCTGAACGGATTGGCGATCGTCCTGCTCGAGCTCCCGCTCGTCGCGATCACGCAGCGGTTTCCCTACCGGCCCGTGCTCACCCTCGGCTCGCTGCTCGTGGGGCTCGGCTTCGCGCTGAACGCGTTTGCCAACGACCTGCCCGAGCTTGCCCTGACTGTCTTGATCTGGACGCTGGGTGAGATCGTCTACGCGCCCGTGGCATCCGCCTATGTAGCCGACATCGCCCCGGAGCACATGCGCGGTCGGTATCAGGGCGCCTGGGGGCTGACCTGGGGGCTGGCGTACGTCTTCGCACCTGCGCTCGGAGCCGCGATCTTCGCCTGGAGCGCGGACGGGCTGTGGCTCATC
This sequence comes from uncultured Actinomycetes bacterium, assembly GCA_963842235.1. GTDB lineage: Bacteria > Actinomycetota > Thermoleophilia > Gaiellales > Gaiellaceae > JACDAN01. Next base: position 9,497 of record CAWJFT010000002.1, read on the forward strand.
TGCGGGCTGCTCGGAGTCGCTTCGGCGCTTCTCCTCCTCGCGGCGCGTCCGCCACGGATCGACCCCGCATCCATCGACGGCGAGGCCGCCCTGAGCGGCGGCCTCGCCGGAGGTTCGCGGTGAAGGGGAGTCATCTCATGCGGGCTCCTTTCTCGTGCCTCCACAAGGAGCAAAACCGCCGCGCCTAAGAGCGGCTTGAGCGTGGACTAAAAGGTTTCGAAGATTGACGAGCCAGCCGCTTCGGCCACTAGGTTGTAGGCCCGATGCCGCCGCGCAGACGCGTCTACGCCGCTCTCGCTCTCGCCGTTTCGCTCCTCGTGATCGTGGGAGCCGGCGGGGCCGCCGACGGCGATGCGTACCTCAAGAACTGCTACACGACCGCGCCGGCCGGATCGTGCGTCGCGTTGACGCCCGGTTTCCAGGGAGCGGATGTCGAGCTCAGCCCAGGCGCTCGCCATCTCTACGCCGCCGTCTGGGGCTTTGGGGGCGGGTACACCGGTCTGCGGCTCTTCGATATCGGCACCCGCGGTGCGTTCGCGCCCCGTGCGGGAATAGAAGGCTGCTACGCGCCCGGCGGAGCCGGCGGCGATTGCACGCCGCTCATTGCCGACGCCGGCGCGTACGACGTCGACATCAGCGCGGACGGAAGGAGCGTCTACCTCCCCACGGGCGGCAAGCTCACCGTCCTCAACCGTGACACGACCTCGGGCGCGCTCACCCTCGCGCAGTGCTTCGGGACCGCGCCGTGTGTTGCCGATCCGGGGAGCTTCGAAAGCACGGCCGGGAGCCTGAACTCGGCGAACCTTTACGTCCGCGGGGTCGGCCAGCTCGCCGTCTTCGACCGAGATACGGCAACGGGCTCGATTGCGCGGAAGAGCGGAGCCGGCTCATGCTTTACGGAGGAGGTCACGAGCGGCGGCTGCACGTCGGCGACGCCTGCCGTCGGCATCGCCTCATCCGGCTACGAGACCGTGGTCTCGGTCGACGGACGAAATGTGTACGTCTCGAGCCAGGCGCCCGGCGGTGTTGCCGTCTTCCAACGTGCTGCCGGCGGGAGCCTGTCCCAGGAGCCGGGGACTGTCGGCGGCTGCATCTCGATCGGCGGGACGAGCGGAAGCGCCGGCGGCCGAGAGTGCGTCGCCGGCCCGGAGACGTTGGCAGGCGCCAAGGCGCTCACGATCGACCGGCAAGGCGCGTTCGTCGTTGTGACCGGCGACGGCGGCACCACGATCTTCCGTCGCGATGCGGCGAACGGCAGGCTCACCCTGACCGATTGCCTGGACGAGCTCGGCGGGACGGCTCCCCCGAGCGTCTGCCACGAGGTCACAGGTGCGGCTGGTACCGACGTCGCCGTCTCGCCGGACGGAAGCAGCGTGGTCGTGAGCGCGAGCGTCCTGTCCGGGCTCTCGTTCTTCCGGCTCAACCGAGTGACCGGGAAGCTGACACAGCTGGCGACGAGAGGGTGCATCACCGCCAAGACGCCGGCCGCGCCGTGCGTGTCGATCCCAGGGCTCCTCGGCGGTCCCGGCGCTGTAACAATTTCGCCGAGCGGCCTCTCGCTGTTCTCGGCGATGCGCCTTCCGTCCGCCGACGGCGGCTCGATCGCCGGCTTCGAGCGCGATCTCGCGCCCGCGTGCAAGAGCAAGACGATCACGGTTCGCCGGCGGAAGGCGGTCGCGGTGCCGCTGACCTGCACCGACGCGAACGGAGACAAGGTGACGCTCGAGATCGCGGCGCCACCGGTACTGGGGTCGCTCGGCGTCGTCAACCAGACGAAGCGTCGCGTCCTCTATACGCCGAGCCCCGTTTCGAGGCGGCGCGACTCCTTCAAGTACCGAGGGACGGCGCGCGGCTCGGAGGGCGTCCCGTCTACCGTCACGGTAAAGGTCACCGCTCACGCCCTCGTTGACAAAAAAGCGCCGAACACGCGCATCACCGGCACCCCACCGACGGCGACGAGCTCCCGAATCGCGCGGTTCAAGTTCAGTTCGACTGAACGGGGCTCGCAGTTCCAGTGCAAGCCCGACTGGAAGAAGGGCTGGTCGAGTTGCAGATCGCCGACGACCTACACCCAGCTGCGACCCGGCCGGCACACCTTTCTCGTCAGGGCCGTGGACAAAGCGGGGAACGTCGACCGCACGCCCGCAAAGAAGGTCTGGACCGTCACGTAGTTAGCCACGTTAACGATTTTTGTTAGCCTGGCTAACGAATGTCGGTCCTGACGGTCGAACCCCTGGCAGTCGCCAACCGGCTGCGCCCCGCCCTGCTGCGCCTCGCGCGCGAGCTCCGTCGTGAGTCGCATGCGCTCGGCGTCACCGGCGGACAGGTCTCGCTGCTCTTCCAGATTCAGAGGCACAAAGGCATCGGCGTCCGCGGCCTCGCGGCGCTCGAGCGGATGTCACCGGCGGCCATGTCCGGCTACGTCGACCGTCTCGAGCGTGCAGGCCTCGTCGAGAGGACGCCGGATCCGAAGGACCGGCGCCGACACGGGCTGTCCGTCACGGACGAGGGCGATCGCGTCCTCCGGTCCGTGAAGTCACGGCGAACGGCCTGGCTCGCCGCGCGGCTCGAGCATCTCGATCCGGATGAGCTCGCCGCCGTCAACGCCGCAGTCGAGCCGCTGCTCAGCCTGCTCGACGAGATCTAAGGCATGACGGCAGCGATCCTCGCCCTGCAGCGGCGAACCTTCGCCAGCGTCCGAAAGCACCGGAACTACCGTCTCTTCTTCACGGGCCAGGTGATCTCGCTCGTCGGCACCTGGATGCAGAACATCGCGCTCGCCTGGTACGTGATCGAGCTGACCCACTCCGCCGTGGCCGTCGGCGTGCTGGCGTTCTGCCGCTTCGCGCCGTTCACGGTGTTCGGCCTGGTCTCGGGCGTCGTCGCCGACCGCCTCGACAACCGGCGGCTCGTCATGGCCACGCAAACGGCCTCGATGATCGTTGCCGCAGCCCTGACGGTGCTCGCCGTCTCGGGCGCGGAGATCGTCTGGCTCGCGTACCTCCTGGCCGCCGCTGCGGGGACCGCCCTCGTGTTCGACGCACCGGGGCGCCACGCGCTGACCTTCCAGATGGTCGGCCGGGACGAGCTTCCGAATGCCGTCGCGCTGAACGCGAGCCTCTTCAATGCCTCCCGCGTCGTCGGCCCGGCCGCCGCCGGCGTGATCATCGCCGCCTTCGGCGTCGTCGTCTGCTTCGCGCTAAACACGATCAGCTTTCTCGCCGTCCTGACGAGCCTCGCGCTCATGCGGACCGATGAGCTCCTCGCGCCCGATCGTCCCGAGCGGCATCCGTCCTGGATCTCGAGCATCCGCGAAGGGCTCGGCTATGCCAGGCGCTCGCCGCGAGTCCGGCTAGTCCTGTTGATGACGACGGTCGTGAGCACCGTCGGCTTCAACTTCCACGTGCTCGTGCCGGTCCTCGCCTCGGAGACGCTCGACGCAGGGCCGCGAACCTTCGGCATCCTCTCGGCCGCCTTCGGTGCCGGCGCGCTGATGGGCGCGCTGCTTTCCGCGACCCTCGCCCGCGCGAGCTGGCGCGCGTTGCTCACGGGCGTTGGCGGATTCAGCATCGCGCTGCTGGCGCTGGCCCCGCTGCACACCGTCGCGGGGTGTCTCGTCCTGCTCTTCGTCGTCGGCGCCTGCTTCACGCTCTGGACCTCCAACAGTCAGTCGCTGCTGCAGCTGAGCGCGCCGGATCATCTCCGTGGCCGCGTCGTTAGCCTCTACCTCTTCGCCTTCGCCGGCCTGGCGCCGCTCGGCGGACTGCTCGCCGGCTGGCTCTCCGCCGTCGGCGGGACGGAGCTCGCCTTCGGCGTCGCCGGGGTGACCGGCCTCTTCATGACGGGGATCGCGCTCCGCGAGCTCTACGGCCACCGCCGCGCGCTAACAGCCGCTTAACAAACCCGTTCGAAATCCTTTCGATTCGCGCACGGCTCCCTCACGGCTGGCGGGGATATTCACGGCATTGTCGCCTAAGGAGGTTCGAGCTGTGAAGAGGACGATTCGCCTGGGGGTTCTCACGCTCGTCGCGCTTTCCGCGCTGGCGCTCGTGAGCACCGCCGTCGCGCATCGCGTCGTCGTGATCAAAGGCACGCACAACGGCGAGACGCTGACCGGAACAGCAGGGAACGACCGCATCTTCGCCCGCGGCGGCGACGACGTGGTCAATGCCGGAGAGGGCAACGACCGCGTCTTCGGCGGTTGGGGGAAGGACACGCTGAACGGTGAGGGTGGAAACGATCGAATTCGTGGCGGCCCCGGCCCCGACACGATCAGCGGCGGGGAGCAGAACGACGTGCTGCGCGGCCGCTGGGGGAACGACGTCGTGAACGGTGACAACGGCGACGACATCATCTGGGTCGGCCGTGGCGCCGACGTCGAGAACGGCGGAGACGGAAACGACAACATGCACGCACTCGCCCGCGACCGCATGGTCGACCACATCGACTGCGGCCCCGGCGACAAGGACGTCGTCTGGCTGAACTCGAAGGAGTCCGACGTCTACGTCAACTGCGAGATCGTCAAGGTGGTCACGACCTCGCACCCGGACGACGGCGAGTAGCACCAAGCTTCACCCCTCAACACCACAACTCCCTCTCTCCGACCTACGAAGCCCGCTGCGGCGGGCTTCGTGGTTCCTAAGGCGGTCGCTTGCGACGCCGACCAGCAGAGGCCATGCCGGCTTTGCCGGCGTGGCCGGCTTAATCCCGCTGCGGCGGGCTTCGTGGTGTTGAGGCGTCTCTACGAGATGCGCCAGGTGTCGCCGGCGTGGAGGAGCTTGTCGAGCTCGCCGTCGCCTTGCTCCTGACGGCTCGCCTCGATTTGCTCGGCCATCAGGACGTCGTAGACCGGCCGCTCGATGTCTCGGAAGACGCCCAGCGGCGTCGGGCCGTGCGGGGTGTGTGCAAGTCGCGAGAGTGCGAAGGCAAGCGACGCATCCGCATCGTGCTCGTCGTGGACGAGCAGCGCCTCCTCGCCAACGTCGGCCACGTCGACGAGCTCCATGGAGCCGTTCGGCCGCTGGACGACCCCGCGCTCGCCGTCCTCGCCGAACCGGACCGGCTTCTCATGCTCGAGCAGGATCCTGTTCTGCTTCTCCTCTCGAACCGCGTCGAAAGCGCCGTCGTTGTAGACGTTGCAGTTCTGGTAGATCTCGACGAACGCCGAGCCCGGATGCACGGCCGCCCGCCTCAGCACCTGGGTCAGATGCTTCTTGTCCGTGTCGATCGAACGGGCGACGAAGGTCGCCTCGGCGCCGAGCGCCAGCGACACCGGGTTGAACGGGTAGTCGAGCGACCCCATCGGCGTCGTCTTGTTGCGCGTTCCCAGCGGGCTCGTCGGCGAGTACTGGCCCTTCGTCAGCCCGTAGATCTGGTTGTTGAAGAGCAGGATCTTGAAGTTGACGTTGCGCCGGAGGGCGTGGATCAGGTGGTTGCCGCCGATGGAGAGCGCGTCGCCGTCGCCGGTCACGACCCAGACGGACAGGTCCGGCCGAGACGACGAGAGGCCCGTCGCGATCGCCGGCGCCCGTCCGTGGATCGAGTGCATCCCGTAGGTCTGCATGTAGTACGGGAAGCGCGCGGCGCAGCCGATCCCGGAGACGAACACGATCCGCTCGCGCGGGATCCCGAGCTCGGGCATGAACCCCTGCAGCGCCGCGAGGATCGCGTAGTCACCGCAGCCCGGGCACCAGCGAACCTCCTGGTCGGACTTGAAGTCCTTCGCCGTCAGCTGGACGAGCGGCTTCCCACCATTGCCGCCCTCGGTCACGGCCGGTCCCTCCAGTTCCGACGTGTCGACCGGTCATTGCAGACGGCCGCACGGGCAAAGCCCGTACGGCCTGAATGAGACATCGCAAGCGACGTCTCAGTCACAGCATCCCCTCGATCGCTTCGGCCAGCTCGGACGAGCGGAACGGCAAGCCGCGCACGCGGTTGTAGCCGACCGCGTCGACCAGGAACTCCGCACGCACGAGCTTGAGCAGCTGGCCCAGGTTCATCTCCGGCACGAGGATCTTGTCGTAGCTACGGAGCACGTCGCCCGTGTTCCGTGGAAACGGGTTCAGGTAGTTCAGGTGCGCATGGGCGACCTTCCCGCCCTCGAGCCGCACCCGCCGGACTGCAGCCGCGATCGGGCCGTAAGTTCCGCCCCAGCCGAGGACGAGCAGATCGGCGCCGTCTTCGTGGTCGACCTCGAGCTCGGGAATGTCGGCCGCAATCCCGGCGACCTTCTGAGCGCGCACGCGAACCATGTAGTCGTGGTTGTCCGGGTCGTAGGAGACGTTCCCCGTCCCATCCGCCTTCTCGAGCCCGCCGATGCGGTGCTCCAACCCAGGCGTCCCCGGAATCGCCCAGGGGCGAGCCAGGGTCTCCGCGTCGCGGAGGTACGGCAGAAACGCGCCCTCGTGGTTCGGCTGGTCGGCGAATTCGACAGGGATCTCCGGCAGCGAGTCGACGTCCGGGATCAGCCACGGCTCCGACCCGTTCGCCAAATAGGCGTCAGAGAGCAGGAAGACGGGCGTCCGGTACTTGAGCGCGAGCCGCGCAGCCTCCATTGCCGACTCGAAGCAGCCGCCCGGCGTCGATGCGGCGATGACCGGCACCGGCGACTCGGCGTTCCGCCCCCACATTGCGAGTAGCAGGTCGGCCTGCTCCGGCTTGGTCGGCATGCCCGTCGACGGGCCGGCGCGCTGGATGTCGAGGATCAGGAGCGGAAGCTCGAGCGCGACGGCGAGCCCGATCGTCTCCATCTTCAGGACGACGCCCGGGCCGCTCGACGTGCACACGCCTAGAGCCCCGCCGAAGCTGGCGCCGAGCGCGGCGCCGACGGCGGCGATCTCGTCCTCGGCCTGGAACGTGCGGACGCCGAATTCCTTGCGTCGCGAGAGATCCTCGAGGATCTCCGAGGCCGGCGTGATCGGGTAGGCGCCGAGGAAAAGTGGCAGCCCGCTCTTCACGCTCGCGGCGATCAGTCCCAACGCGAGTGCCTGGTTGCCGCGGATGTTGCGGTAAGTGCCGGGCGGGAGCTGGGCCGGCGCCACCTCGTAGGTGACGGCGAAGTCCTCGCTCGTCTCGCCGTATGCCCAACCCGCTTTGAACGCCTTGATGTTCGCCTCGGCGATCTCCGGCCGGGAGGCGAACTTCTTCTCCAGGAACGCGATCGTCCCCTCGGTCGGGCGATGGTAGAGCCAGGACATGAGCCCGAGCGCGAACATGTTCTTCGAGCGCTCGGCCTCGCGCTTTGTGAGGTCCACGTCCTTCAGCGCCTCCAGCGTCAGCGAGGTGAGCGGCACCTCGTGGACGCGGAACTCGTTCAACGTCCCGTCGTCGAGCGGGTTCGACGTGTAGCCCGCCTTGTCGAGATTCCGCTCGGTGAACGCGTCGCGGTTGACGATCAGCGTGCCGGCGTTGGGCAGGTCACGGACATTCATCCGCAGCGCGGCGGGATTCATCGCGACGAGGACGTTCGGCTGGTCACCCGGGGTGAGGATGTCGTGATCGGAGAAGTGGATCTGGAAGCCGGACACTCCCGGAAGCGACCCGGCCGGCGCGCGGATCTCGGCGGGGAAGTCGGGCAGCGTCGACAGGTCGTTCCCGAGCAGCGCCGTCTCGCTCGTGAACCGTCCTCCGGTCAGCTGCATCCCGTCGCCGGAGTCGCCGGCGAACCGGATCACGACGCGGTCGAGCTGTTCGACAGGCTTGGCCATCTACCCCGCAGGAAGAGGTATAGCACCGCGCCCAGAGCTGCTAGGAGGGCTTGGTGGAAGGCCGCTCGTCGCAGGAGTGCGATGGTCGTTCCGAGGCAAGGACGCAGGGAGCCCCCGTATCAGTCAGATACGGGGGCGACTGAGGACGCCGCCTCGGGGCGAGCAGCGTGCTCCTGCGGCACAGACTGCGTTTCGCCAAGCCCTCCTACCCGACGAGGTCGGCGAAGCGAGGATCTCCCCGAAGCGAATCGAGGTCCGAGTCGGTCCGCGCGAGCTCCCTGGCTCGATCGTCGGCCTGCACGGCGGCCTCGAGGCGCTCGATCGCGGCATCCGTTCGCCCGCGCAACGCCTCACAACACGCGATGTTGAAGAGCACGCCGGCGTTCAAGGGCAGCTGCTCTCGGAGCAGCCTCTCGTAGATCCCGATCGACTTCTCGTAGTCCCCTGAGCCGTACGCCTCGAATGCCTGCGCAACCTCTGGTGGTAGCAGGAGAAAGGCCTCACCCGGCTTGCCTCCGATCGCCAAGACCGTCGTCCCCGATTCCTCTGCCACGGCGCTTCGCTTGGCCGCCGGATCGCGGACGAAGACCACAGTTCCGGCCGGCGCGTTCACCTGCTCGCCGTCCACCGTGAACGTCGCGCGACCGGCGACGACGACATACAGCTCCTCCTGGCCCGATTGGCCGATCTGAAAACCGGTCTCGTCGTGCTCGCGGATCAGGACGCCGCCTCCGATCGAGCGGACGGCGCTCGTGCCGAACGCACCGATCCCGAAATGGCGGCGAACATCCAGACGGACGCGTTCCCCGTCGACCTCGGTCCCCGACATCTCGTCGAGCGAGACGACGTCGAAGGCTCTGTCGATCGTGGTGGCCATCTCAGCTCGCTTCCGCGAGCAGCGCTCCGAGGTCGAGCGGCGCCGTCATCATCGCCACGCCATCGGCGTCCCGGGCTCGTGGCCACTCTTCACGGGGCCGATCGCGGTAGATCTCGATCCCGTTCCCATCCGGATCCGCGAAATAGATCGCCTCGCTGACGCCGTGGTCGGAGGCACCGATCGGAATCCCGGCCTCGAGCACGCGCTTCAGTGCGTTGGCGAGCGCCCGCCGGTCGGGATAGCGGATCGCGAAGTGGTAGAGACCGGTCGACCCGGGCGGAGGCGGGGAGCCGCCCTTCGACTCCCAGGTATTCAGTCCGATGTGGTGGTGATACCCGCCGGCCGAAAGGAACGCTGCCTCGTCGCTCATCCGCTGCTGGAGCTCGAACCCGAGAACATCGCGATAGAACGCGATTGCCCGGTCCAGATCCGAGACCTTCAGATGCACGTGCCCGATGTCGGTGCGCGGATCGATCGGCTCAGCCATGCGGAAAGGAGGCTACAGGCGGAGACGCGTTGCTAGGCTGATGCGCCGTGGCTGACAAGGAAGAAAAGATCGAGCTCGAGGGCGAGGTCATCGAAGCACTCAGGAACGGGCAGTTCCGGATCGCGCTCGACAACGGCCACGAGACGCTCGGTTACCTAGCCGGCAAGATGCGGCGCTTTCGCATCCGGATCCTCCCCGGCGACAGGATCAAGATCGAGCTCTCGCCCTACGACCTCGACCGTGGGCGCATCGTCTACCGCTACCGGTAGGCAGACCGACCGAGCACAGTCGTAGGGTTCTCACATGGTCGAGGACCTCGTTCGCCCGCGAGGGCCGTTTTCGCTGCGCACATCCGCGCGGCTCGCTGGTGACGCGACCCGCCGCTTCAACGGACGCATTCTCGTCTGTCTCTTCGAGCTCGACGGACGGCTCGAGCGGGCCACGGCGTGGCAGCAGACCGACGGCGCCGTCGAGCTGCGGGCACTGAGCGAGGAGGGGCTGCTGCGGCTGAAGGCGGTTCTGCCGCTCGAGGCCGACCACACCGAGTTCCTCGAGCGCTTCGCCGACGACCCGCTGCTTCGGCGTCCCGTCCGCGAGCTGCGCGGTCTGAGGCCGCTCCGGCTCGGCACCGTGACCCAGGCGGTTCTGCGTGCGATCTGCGGGCAGCTGATCGAAGCGAAGCGGGCTCGGAACCTCGAGCTGCGGCTGATCCGCGCGACGACCCCGACCGACGGCGCCCTCCACGCGCCGCCCGAGCCGAAGGCGTTCTGCGCCTTCGCGCCGGCCGAGCTTCAGCGGCTCGGACTGTCTGCGCGGAAGGCGGCGACGCTCGTCCGCCTCTGTCGTACGCTCGACCTCGAACGCCTCCGCTTCGTCCCGCCCGCCGGCGCGGCGAGGCGACTGGAGCGAGAGCGCGGTCTCGGTCCGTGGTCGGTCGGAGTGATCGGCCTTCAGGGTCTCGGCTCCTACCACTTCGGGCTCGTCGGCGACCTCGGGCTGATCAAGCTCTGCTCCGCGCTACTCGGCGGCCGGGCAGAGCCCGAGGACACGGCCGAGCTCCTTGCTCCCTACGGCGAGTGGCAGGGACTGGCGAGCGTGTATCTCCTCGCCGGCCTCGCGAAAGGCCTCCTGCCGGTGCCGGCCGAGCGCGGACTTCCCACAGCAGCCTGAATCCGGCTCGTAGACTGCAGCCATGGCTGTCGACCGGCGACGGATTGCGATCCTGGGCGCCGGAAAGATCGGCGAGGCGCTCCTCTCCGGTTTGCTCAGCACCGGCTGGCGGAAGCCGGAGGAGATCGCGGCAACCGTTCGCCGCGAGGAGCGCGCCGCAGGAGTTGGCCGAGCGCTACGGCGTGCAGGCCACGACCTCGAACCCCGACGCTGTTCGCGGCGCCGGGCTGATCGTCATCGCCGTGAAGCCGCAGGACTTCGAGGTGTTGCTCGGCGAAATCGGGGGGATCCTCCTGCCCGAGCAGACCGTGCTCTCGATCGCCGCCGCGGTCCCGACGGCGTGGATCGAGGCGCGGGTCCCGTCCGGCGTCCCCGTCCTCCGCGCGATGCCCAACACGCCGGCGACGGTCCACGAGGGCGTGGCGGGATTGTGTGCGGGCGCCCACGCCGACGACGAGCATCTGGCGCTGGCCCAGGACGTGCTCGAGCACGTCGGACGCGTCGTCCGGGTGCCGGAGCGCTACATGGACGCGGTAACGGCCGTGTCCGGATCGGGCCCGGCGTACTTCGCCCTGCTCGCCGAAGCCATGATCGAGGCGGGCATCCTGCTCGGCCTCTCCCGGGAGGACACGACGGAGCTCGTCGTCCAGACGATGTTCGGAACCGCGAAGCTCTTGCGCGACGAGAAGATGCATCCGGTCGAGCTGCGCGAGATGGTCACCTCACCGGGAGGGACGACGATCAGGGCGATCCGCGAGCTGGAGCAGGCCGGAGTGCGCGCCGCCTTCCTCAACGCGATTCAGGCCGCGATGGACCGGGGCCGGGAGCTCGCGGCCGGCGAGCCCTGACCAGCGCGGACATCGAGCTGCGGATCTCGGCGAGCGCCGATGCCGCCCGTCGAGGCGCCGCCGAGCTGCTTGCCGAAGCGGCCATGCGGGGCGGGCACATCGCCCTCTCCGGGGGCTCGACGCCCGGGCCCGCCTACGAGCTCGCCGCGGCGTTCCAGCCCGACTGGAGCCGCTCGGAGCTCTGGTTCGCCGACGAGCGTTGCGTCGAGCCCGACGACGAGCGCTCGAACTACCGGCTCATCCGGCAGCGCCTGCTCGACCGGCTCGAGCACCGTCCGGCCGCGGAGCACCGAGTCCGCGGAGAGCTGGCTCCGGAGGAGGCCGCCGAGCTGTACGACTCCGAGCTCCGCGGGGTCACTCTCGACTTCGTGCTGCTCGGAATCGGGCCCGACGGGCACACGGCCTCGCTCTTTCCCAACGATCCCGCGCTCGAGGAGCAGGAACGGCGCGCCGTCGCCGTGCACCGCCCCGACGCCGACCGCGTCACCATGACGTTGCCGGTTCTGCGCGGGGCATCGGCGGTCGTTTTCCTGGTCGTGGGCCGCGACAAAGCCCCTGCCGTCGCCCGCGCGTTGGGTGATATCGCCGGTCCTGCGACCCCGGCCAGCCTCGTCCGATCGGAGCGCGGGACGACATACGCGTTCCTCGATCGGGCGGCGGCCGCGGAGCTCGTGACCTAGACAAGCATGTTGCCCGCGGCGTATATATAGCTCCGTCAGATGAGCACGCCGAGCCCTCAGACAGATCCCCTGCCCGAAGTCCTGACAATCGATAAGCCGGAGCAGCTCAAGGCGCTCGGGCATCCACTCCGCCTGCGCGTGCTCGAAACGCTGGGCGAAACCGACGCGCCGCTGTCCAACCGGGAGCTTGCGCAGAAGCTCGGCGTCGACCCCGGCCACCTGCACTTCCACGTGCGCATGCTGCTCCGAGCCGGGCTGATCAAGCAGGTTCCGTCGGCGAAGGGCCGGGAGAAGCCGTACCGCGCCGCGGCGAAGACGCTCAAGGTCGCGCCCGAGCTCGTCTCCGCCGGAGCCTCCGAGCTGCAGGCAACGATCGTGGAGGACGTCCAACGGGGCTGGAACGCGTATGCGGACGAAGGGCAGTTCCGGTTCGTGCGGATCAACGTGCGGGTCTCGCCGGAGAAGGCGCTCGAGGTGCTCTCGGAGCTCGTGCCGACCTTCGACAAGCTCGAGGACGAGAGCGAGGACATGCTGACGATCACGGCGATCATGCACCCGCAGCGGCCGGAGGAGAAGAGCTAGGCGGGGAGCACGGCCGAGGCCCGCAGCTCGGCCGCTATGTCGCGCCGCCGAGCGAGCGCCTGCAGCACGAGGACGGTGTCAGCGACCGGGATGTCCTCCAGGTACTCGTCCCGTTGCTCGAACGACTCAAGGACGTCCTCGACCGCGATCGTGTAGCCGGCCGTGTCCTCGGCGGCCAGCGTGGCGAGGGCGTCGGCAACGGCGGGCGGGAAGTCGTCCCGGTCGCGGAGCGTGCTCGCAGGCGGGCGGGCGTCTTCGTCGCGCCCGAGGGTCAGCAGGGCGAGAGCCGCGGCGTAGGCGCCGATCGCGCTCGTGCTGTCGAGCGCTCCCTCCTCGAGCGTCTTTTTGGCGTACTCCTCGGCCGCGGTCCAGTCCTCCGCGAGGATCGAGGCCTTCATCATCGCGATGAGACGCCCCCAGCTCCCGGGCGGCGCGTCGGCGTAGCTCGCGAGGTAAGTGCCGGCGGCGTCCTGGAAGCGCTTCGCGGCGGCCTCGCCGTCGCCGAGCATCAGCTGCGCGAGCCCGACGCCATAGGCCGCGTTCCCCATGCGCGTCAGCTGGCGCTGGCGGGTGTCCGGGTCGTCGGGGAGCCGCTCCGAGCCGTCGCGATAGCGACCGTCCTCCCGCTGGACGTGGGCATTCCAGTCCTCGGCCACGCGAGTATTGTCACCGCTGATGGCGCGAGAGCTGAGGGAAGTCGTCTACGTGGATGGGCTGCGAACCGCCTTCGGACGGGCGGGCCCGAAGGGGTTCTTCTGGCGCACGCGCGCCGACGACATGGCCGTGAAGGTCGTCCGCGAGCTGCTGCGCCGAAATCCCAGCCTGCCGCCCGAGCGGATCGGCGACGTGATCATGGCGGCGACCGCGCAGGTCGGCGACCAGGGCCTGACGCTCGGCCGGGACGTGGCCCTTCTGGCCGGGATCCCTCAGAGCGTGCCAGGCTTCGCGCTCGACCGGATGTGTGCCGGCGCGCTGACGTCGGTGACTGCAGGCGCCGGTGAGATCGCGATGGGCGCCGCCGACATGGTCGTGGCCGGCGGCGTCGAGCACATGGGCCACCATCCGATGGGGGCCGAGGTCGACTTCAATCCACGGTTCGTCGCCGAGCGCCTGGTCGACACCTCGGCGGTGACGATGGGCGCGACGGCCGAGAACCTCCACGACCGGTTTCCGCAGCTGACGAAAGAGGACGCCGACCAGTTCGCCGTCCAGTCGCAGAAGCGCGCCTCGGCCGCGTGGCAGAACGGCGTGATGGACTCGACCGTCGTCCCGATGTCCGTGTTCACGGACGAGGGCTGGACAATGGCCGACCGGGATCAGTTCCTGCGCCCCGCCACGTCGATGGAGGGGCTCGCCGAGCTGCCGACCCCGTTCCGGGCCGGCGGGCGAGTGACCGCTGGAAACTCAGCGGGGCTCACGGACGGCGCGACGGCCGCGCTTCTGGCCTCGGAGGAGGCTGCGGCGGAGCTTGGGCTGGAGCCGAAGATGCGGCTCGTCGGCTTCGCGTTCGCGGGAGTAGAGCCCGAGCTGATGGGCATCGGGCCGATCCCGGCGACGACACGCGTACTGGAGCAGACCGGCCTCACCATCGACGACATCGACCTCTTCGAGCTGAACGAGCCGTTCGCGGTGCAGGTGCTCACGTGGTGCGAAGGGATGGGCGTCGCGCCTGACGACGAGCGGCTCAATCCCTACGGCGGCGCGATCGCGTGCGGGCATCCGCTGGCCGCGACCGGCGTCCGGCTGATGGCGCAGCTGGCGTACGGCTTTGGGGAACGGCCGAAGGCGCGCTACGGGCTGACGGCGCTCTGCATCGGCATGGGCATGGGCGCAGCCGTCCTGTGGGAGAACCTGCTTGGAGACTGAGTTCAAGCTCGCGCGGGTCGAGACGAAGACCGGACCGCTGGCGCTCGTCACGATCGACAACGGCGAGGACTACACGAAGCCAACCGTGTTCGGCCGGGCGGCGCTCGAGTCGCTCACGCGGCTCCTGGACGAGCTCGAGGGCGGGAATTGGGTCGGGATGGTGCTCACCGGCAAGCCGTTCGTGTTCTGCGCCGGCGCGGATATCAACGAGTTCCACGGAGTCGATCCCGAGACGGCGCGGCTGGGGAGCCGAACCGGCCACGAGCTCTTCAGCCGGATCGCGGCGCTGCCCTACTCCACGCTGGCCGCGATCAACGGCGCCTGTCTCGGTGGCGGGCTCGAGATCGCGCTCCATTGCGATTACCGCACGGTCTCGACCGCGGTCCGCCATTTCGGCTTCCCGGAGGTGTTCCTGGGGCTCTTCCCAGCCTGGGGCGGCACGCAGCTCGTTCCGCGCATCGCGGGGGTCGGCGCGGCGATTCGCATCATCGTCACGAACCCGCTGCGTCAGAACAAGCTGCTGAGCGGTGCGGAGGCGCACGAGCTCGGCCTTGTCGACGCGTTGCTCGAGCCCGCCGAGTTCCTCGATGAATCGATCGCGTTCTTGCTCGAGCGGCCCGAAAAGCCACGTCCAGGGGCCAGGCCCCTGGACACGGCTGAAGCGGCCGAGGCGGTGGCGAAGGCGAGGCGGCAGCTGGACGATTCCATCCACGGCGCGGCGCCTGCCCCGTACACCGCGCTCGACCTGATCGAGGGCGCCGCCTCCGGGTGGAGCATCGAAGAGGGCTATGGAGCCGAGGAGGACGCGATCGCCGAGCTGTTGCCGGGACGGCAGGCCCAGGCTTCGCTCTACGCGTTCGACCTCGTCGAGCGGCGCGCGAAGCAGAACGTCGGCCGACCTGAGGCCGAGGCTCGACCGGTCAAGAAGGTCGGCATCGTGGGCGCCGGGCTCATGGCGACGCAGCTGGCGACGCTCTTCCTGCGCCGGCTCGAGGTACCGATCGCGATCCGAGACCTCGACCAGGAGATCGTCGACCGGGCAATCGCCGGGATCAACGCGGAGCTCGAGAGCCAGGTCCACAAGGGCCGCTACGACGAGGGCAAGGCGCGCTTCCTCGCCTCGCTCGTGACCGGCGGAACCGGATACGAGCACTTCGCCGACTGCGACTTCGTCCTCGAGGCGGTGTTCGAGGACATGGGCGTGAAGCAGCAGGTC
The DNA here is from genome assembly GCA_963842235.1 of uncultured Actinomycetes bacterium. GTDB lineage: Bacteria > Actinomycetota > Thermoleophilia > Gaiellales > Gaiellaceae > JACDAN01. The sequence continues at coordinate 24,929 of CAWJFT010000002.1, forward strand.
TTCTCCGACCTCGAGGCCGTCGTCTCGCCGGAGTGCGTCCTCGCGACGAACACGTCCTCGCTCTCCGTCACGGAGATGGGCGCCAACCTCGAGCACCCGGAGCGGCTCGCGGGCCTGCACTTCTTCAACCCGGTGGCCGTCCTGCCGCTGGTCGAGATCATCCGGACGCCGGAAACGAACGACACGACGTTGGCCACGGTCTGGGACGTCGCCGCGCAGCTCCGAAAGCGCCCGGTCGTGGCCAAGGATGCGCCGGCATTCGTCGTCAACCGGGTACTCACGCGTATGACGGTCGTCCTGATGGACGCGCTCGAGCAGGGAAACACGGTCGAGGAGACCGACGAGGCGATCCTGCGGCTCGGGCTGCCTATGGCGCCGTCCGTTCTCCTGCAGATGGTCGGGCCCCGGGTCGCGAACCACGTGCTCCAGACCCTGAACGACGCCTATCCCGACCGCTTCCCGCTGTCGGAGACGCTCGCCAATTACGCCGAGGGAGAGGACGAGATCGTCGTCCGCGGGGACGCCAGACGGTCGGTCGACGAGATCCAGCAGGTCGCGCTCGAGGCGATCGCGGACGAGATCCGCCACATGCTCGACGAGGGGGTCGTCCAGAGCGCCAAGGACGTCGACACCGCGCTCCTCCTGGGCGCAGGCTGGCCGTTCTTCCTGGGCGGCGTCACGAAGTACCTGGATCAGACGGGCGTGTCGGAGCGCGTTTCCGGGCAGCCACTGGCGGGATCCCGGGCCGCAGCACCTGCCTGAACTTCCCGGGATCTTCGGCTACAATTCCGGATACAGCGCTCGCATGGGGACTGAGCGAGCGCGTTCTTTCTTCGGAGGTGGCGGCGCGGAGGACGTTGCCGCTCACGTTGCACGAAGCTATCGAGCAAACCACTCTCCCTACTGAAGCGACTTCTGCGCTCGTCGAAGATGCCGAGCGCGCCGCCGCATGGGCGGGCGAGCCTTTCCTGCACCCGGACGAGAGCCCCGAGGTCGTCCTGAGGGCCGGCACGGCGCGCCGCGGTGCCCTGGACGACGCGCTGAAGGAGATCGAGAGCGGCCGCTCCGAGCCGTCCTCGGAATGGAAGATCCGCTACGCGCTCATGCTCGGGCTCGAGCGAGTCCTCAGCGAGCGCCCGCCAAAACTCCGGTCCGGCACCGAGCTGCGTCGGCACCAGGTCGATGCGCTCGCAGGAATGCTGACCGAGCTGATTGCGTCGAACCAGCGCGCTGCGGCCGAAGCAAACGGCAACGGAAAGCTCCTGAGCGACGAGGAGGTGGACGAGCTCGAGGCCGAGGAGGACGAGGAGCTCGTCGAGGGCGAGCTCGAGCCGCTCGAGGCTGCCGCGGCGGCCGATCCCGGCGCCGCGCGCCGCTACCGGTTCCGCCACCCGACCGCCTCGGGCAAGACGATCGCGGCCGCCGGCTTCGTCGAGGCGGGACGGACGCTCGGCATCCTGATCCTGACGCATCGGCGCCTGCTCGTCTCGCAATTCAACCGGGAACTGGGCGAGGAAGGCTACGGCGATCGACTCGCGCCCGCCGTCACGCGCGGCGAGAAGCCGGCCCGCCCCGATCTCATCACGGTCCAGACGTACGCCTGGTTCGCGCGCCACGTGAACGATCTCGAGCGTGGCGTCTACCACTTGGTCATCGCCGACGAGGCGCACACCGCGCTCGGTGAGAAGACCAGCGCGGCGATCCGGACACTCACAGAGCCCGTCTACATCGGGATGACGGCGACGGAGCAGTTGATCGCCAAGCAGGTCTCCGACGTCTTCCCTGCCTCGGTCGACGACCTTCCGCTCCAGGATGCAGCGCGCCGGGGCCTGATCGCGCCGCTTCGCTCGCTTCGCGTTCCGCCGGCCGCCGCGATCAACTCGGTTCCGATCGTCGGCGGCGACTTCGAGGAGCGCGCCCTGGCCGAGGTCCTCGACCATCAGGCGCTCAACCAGGCCGCCGCGAGTCTCTACCGCGACCGCTTCGACTCGACGCCGGGGATCGTCTACGCCGCAGGCGTCGACCATGCGTACAACCTCGCCCGCGAGTTTCGGGCCGCGGGGCTGAAGGCGGAAGCGGTCAGCGGGCGAACCCCGCCCGTCAAGCTTGCGGAGATCCTCGCTGCCTACGAGCGCGGCGACATCGACATCCTCATCAACGCAATGCTGCTCGCGGAGGGCTGGAACTCTCCCCGCGCGACCGTCGTCATGCACCTGGCGCCGACGGCCAGCCGCCGCGTCTACCAGCAGCGCATCGGCCGGATCATGCGACTGCACCCGCGCAAGGAAGCAGGCGTCGTCGTCGATTTCGTCCCCAAGGGAGCGACGCACAACGAGCGCGTGATCTCACTCCATAGCCTGCTCGACGCGGACTTCTATCGCGAGGGCGCTCGCGTCACGCCGGCACCTCGGAGACGTGCGCAGCGGCGCGCGCGCCGCAAGCTTTCGCCGGCGCCGTGGCTCGTCCCGGTGACGCCGGACGTGCGGCGACGGCTCTCCGTCATCGCCCGCGAGTGGCAGCGTGTCGACCCCCGGTATCTGGACGAGGAAGAGCAGCGCTTCTGGGCCACGATTGCGGGCCGGCAGGTCCGGTTCGAGGAACGCGTCGAGTTCGCGAAGAAGCTGGCCGAGGGTCACACGACGCGCGGGGCGCTCGAGCAGTTCCTGTTCACCTGCGCCGCCGAGAACCCCAACCGGCGGCTGCGGATGACGGCGCTGGCCGACCGGGTCGGAATGGGCGTCGACCGCGCGAGCTTCGACGACCTCGTCACGCTCGTGACCCAGGCTCCGACATGGGAGAAGGATCGAGCCCAGGGCGTCCGGATCCTGCTTCGGGGCCTCGCGGAGGGCAAGGTCGATGCGCCGGAGCAGATCCTCTGGCGCTGGACGTGGCGGCTCGCGCGGGCGACCAGGAAGATCCAGGACCGGCGGGCGAGCGCCGAGTACCCGGAGGCGAAGCGCTTGCTCGGCGCGCTCGCGAACTCGCGCGGCCACCGGCATGAGGAGAACGCGCAGAAGCTGATTGCGACCGCGAAAGAGCTTCCGCTCGAGGTTGGTGCCGCGCTCCTGGCATCGGCTGAGGGCTACACGCCGAAGGCGACACGGTTCATCGACGCCGCGCGTGAGGAGCTCGCGTCGGTCGAGGAGGTTGCGGCCGCACTGGCCGAGAACCTCCCGCAGCCCAAGCTCCAGTCTCGCTCCAGGCGACGCCGCCGCCGCAAGAGGCGCGGCAAGGGGAAGCCGCAGGACCAAGCGGCCCAGAACGGCGCGCAGCCCGAAGCGGCCGAAGCACAGGCCGAACAGCGGGCCGAGCCGGCGGCCGAAGCCTCCTAGTTACTGTCCGGTCGCGGCGTCGGGCGGGCCGTTCTTGCGATCCCGCTCCCGGAGGAACCGCGTCAGCTCCGCGGCGAGCGCGTCGCCCGAAGGCAGGTCGGATTCGTCGATCTCGTCGGCCCGCTCCTCGAGGTCGTCGACATACGCCTGCGTGTCCGCGTCCGTCGCAACTGCGCGGCTGACCTGCTCGACATACCCCTCTGAGGCTTCTTTCAGCTCGGCCACATCGATCTCGGTGTCGAGGAGCGACGCGAGCCGCTCGCAGAGCGCGAGCGCCGCTCGCGGGCTCGGCGTGAGCGAGACGTAGTGTGGAACAGCAGCCCACAGGCTGACCGACGGAAGGCCTGCCTGGCGGCAAGCGTCGTGCAGCACGCCGACGATGCCCGTGGGCCCTTCGTAACGAGAAGCCTGGAGGCCGAGGCGCTCGACCAGCTCGGGATCGCTTGCGCTCCCCGTCACCGGGCACGGCCTCGTGTGCGGCACATCCGCGAGCAGCGAGCCGAGCGATACGACGAGCTCCGTGCCGAGCTCCTTCGCGAAGTCCACGATCAGGTCCGTGAACGTCTGCCATCGGAGGTTCGGCTCGACCCCGAGCAGGAGGATCACGTCTCGGTCGAAGCCGTCTGCCCGTGCGTGGAAGAACGCCGTCTCGGGCCAGTCGATCTGCCTCGTCAGTCCGTCGGCGAGCTTCACCTGCGGCCGGACGGCCTGGAAGTCGAAGAAGGCCTCCGGATCGACGTCGGCGATGCGCTCCGCGTCCCACAGGCGGGCGAGATAGCCGGCGGCGAGCGACGCGCCCTGACCCCCGTCGTTCCAGCCACGAAACGCGGACAGGAGGATCGGCCGCTCCAGGTCGGGCCGGTCGTAGATCCGAAGCTCGTCTGGCATTCGTCCAGATTATCCGTGTCCCGGGGCGAGCCAGGCCGGCGGGCGCCACAGCATGGTCACGAGCGCCACTGTGAGCGCCCACACAGCGGCGGCCAGGGCCACATGAAGAGCGACGATCCCCCACGGAAGCTCCAGCCGGTACTGGATCTCGCCGACGGCCATCTGGACGAGCAGCACGCCAAGAACGACCAGCGCGAAGCGGAAGAGCCAGGGTGCGAGCTCCCTTCGAGCTCCGAGATAGCCGATGACGAAGAGAAAGGCGGCCCCGAATAGCGCCGTGACGCGGACGTGGACCCAGAGTGCATCGGGCAGGCTGCCGAGCCGGTGGATGACATCCGGATCGCCGGAGTGCGGTCCCGCGGCGGTGGAGAACGTGCCGCTGACGACCAGGCCGAGGCACGCGGTGACGAGGACCAGCCCCGCCCAGCGCAGCTCCCGCGGAAAGGCAATCGCCGCTGTGCCGCGCTCCTCGCGCAACGCGGCCAGCGCGATCACGACGGCGCCGCCGAGGGCGAGCAGTGCTATGAGGAAGTGCACGATCACGATTTCAGGCGGCAGCTCGTAGCGGATCGTCGCGAGCCCGAGAGGCGCCTCGGCGACAGTCAAGACCGCGACGGCGACGGCCGTCCTGAAAAGCCAAGGCGGTCGGCTGCGCGCCGCCCACGCGACGAGGATCGAGAGCGTGATCGGGAAGATCCCGACGACGCGGTTGCCGAACTCGATGAAGGCGTGGTAATCCGCCGCCGGGAAGAACTGACCCTCCTCGCAACCAGGCCAGCTCTCGCAGCCCAGCCCCGATCCCGTCAGGCGGACCAGCGAGCCCGTGATGACGATGACGTAGAGGGCGGCGGCAGAGGCGACCGCGAGCCGGCGGAAGCGAGTCGGGCTCAGACCGCCTCCACCCGGTCGAGGAAGCCGGCGAGCACGGAGCGGAAGCGCTCGGGCTCCTCGACGAACGCGGTGTGCGAGCTTTCCTCGAAGAGCACCCACTCCGCACCCGGAATGGCTCGGCAGGCCTCGTCCGCCAGCTTCGGAGTGCACTCGTCGTAGCGGCCGGACGTGACGAGCGTCGGCACACCGATCTCGCCGAGCCGCGGCCGGATGTCCCAGTCGCGCAGCCGGCCGGTTGCGTTCCACTCGCTTTCGCCCCAGAGCGTCTCGTAGACCTGCGGGTTCTTCCCTGCCAACCCGCGCTCCACGCACGCCGGTTTCGGTTCCACCCGACAGATGTGCCGACGCTGGAACTCGGCCATGGCCGCCTCGCGCTCCGGGTCGCCGGAAGGGAGATCGAGCGCCCGCTTGACGTCTTCGGGGAGCTGGTCGCGCAGCCGGCCGGCCTCGGCGGTCCAGGTCTCGGTCGCAGTCGGAGGAGAGTTGAGCGTGAGGCTGGCGAGGCCACGCGGCTTCGTCAGGACGTACTCCATCGCGAGCATCGACCCCCATGAGCTGCCGAGAAGATGGATCCGGTCGAGTCGGAGAGCACTGCGCACCGTCCCCACCTCGTCGAGGAACAGCTCGAGCGTCCAGAGCTCGGGATCGTCCGGCCGGTCCGAGCTGCCGCACCCCAGCTGGTCATAGAGGACGACGCGACGGCCGTCCTCGGCGAGGCGCTCCAACGGCTCGAAGTAGTGGTGCGTCGACCCGGGGCCGCCGTGGAGGCACAGGAGCGCCAGTCCGTCCTCCGGTCCGACCTCGCGGAACCACGTCTGGTAGCCGCGGAAGGCGATGCGCCCCTCGGTTTCCCTCACAGGATCAGCGGCTCGAGCCTCGCCGGGTAGCCGTCGGCGCCGGGAAACGGCGTCGGCCTGGAGCCGAGAAAGAGCGGCCGATCGGCGGCGTTGAGCAGGACGGGCATGAGGTCGGGTCCCCGGAGGTGGCCCAGGATCCCACGCGAGCAGTCGAGCTCGCCGAAGGACTCGACCTCGTCGGCCCGGACTCCCGGCCCGGCGACTAGCAGCGGCACGGGGTCCCCCGAGTGGATCACGTCCGGGGAGGCCGGAGTCGCGTGGTCGCCCGTCACGCAGACGACCGCCCGGTCCGTCGGCAGCTCGCCGAGCTCGGCATCGAGGACCTCGATCGTCCGCTGCTTCACCGCCGGATCCTTGGTGTGGCCTGCAGCATCGGTCGCCTTGAGGTGCGAGAACACGAACGTGTCTCCGGCGTCGAGCCGTCCGCTGACGAGCTCGAGCCGGGCGCGCAGGTCGGCGCCGGGATCGTCGGTCTCAGGCGCGTGCAGGGGGTCGAGGCCGACAGCCCGCGCCAGCCCGTGGAGGAAGCGCGAGTCGGCGATGAACGAGCCGGTGACGCCGTGGCGTTCGAGGAAGGTCGGCGCCCTGTGCGCGCCGGCCCCACCACTTGAGCGTGATCACGTTGAACCGCTCTCCGGCCAGGCGGTCGACGACGATGCGCGTCCATTCCTCCGCGGCGTCGGCCGTTCGTTCGGCGTCGGAGTGCGCGGCCTGCGGCCGCAGGACCGGATGGCGGTCGCGGAAGAACGCGTCCGAGTCGGTGACTCGGTCGTCGGCGCCGCCTCTCACGCGCAGGATCGCCTCACCGCGCCGCAGGGGGCTCAGCGTGAAGCGCAGGCCGTCGACCTCGATGTCCGCGCAACGCTCGACTAGCGCGCGCGCCTCCTCCTCGTCCTCGCAGTAACGGGGTCGACCCGTGAGCCAGAGCCGTCCATCCCGCCGCTCGGCGGGCCGGAGCGCCGCGAAGGCGAGAACGTCATCCACGCTCACCTCTTGCTGGGCGCCGAGGGCTTCCAGCACAGCCCGATTCGGGAACTCATCAGGCCGGTACCCGAGCAACGACCAGTGCGCGACCTCGCTGGAAGGGGCGCGGCCGGGACCGACGGCGTAGAACACGCCTGTCGAGCCACGAGCGGCGAGCGCGTCGAGGTTCGGCGTCCGTGCGGCCTCGTTCGCCGTGCGGCCTCCGAGGTTGGCGTGCGCGCGATCCCCGAGCCCGTCGAGGAGCAGGACGACGATCGGTTGCACGCCGTCAGGCTAGACGGGCACGCGCTCCAGCTCGCGGATGACCCGCGCCACGCCGGACGGAACGAGCGACTCCCAGTCGCCGCCTTCCCGGAGCGCCTCGCGGACATCGGCCCCGGAGATCGCCTTCTCGACGCCCTCGTCCAGGATCACGACCTCGTAGCCGGCCGCCTGAAAGCGCTCGAGCTTGGTCCCACCCCACTCGGAGAAGAGACGAAGGTACTGCGTCACCCCGTCCGGCACGTACGCCGGCCAGAGCTCCGGCTCGTTCACCGGGAACGGGATCACGTGCAGCCGGGTCGGATCCAGCCCGAGATCGGCACCGGCCGCCTTCAGCATCAGCAGCCGCTCGACGTACGACCACGGGTTGGACTCCGGCAGGTGGCGAACGGGGTCACTCGCCTCGGGCTTGATGCGCGTGGGATCAGGATTCGTGATCCCGACGAAGATCTCCTCGGACTCCGCGGCCGCGCCCCGGAGATACTCGAGGTGGCCCAGATGGAACGGCTGAAAGCGCCCGTGGATCATCCCGCGGCGAACGCGGGTCATTGCACGACGACTCCCGAGCCCTCCTCGACCAACCCGACCCGACGGAGGAAGAGTCGCCGCGCCATGAACTCTGCCTCCAGCGTCACCGCTCGCTCGGCGTCCACGGAGACGAGCAGGCCGCCCGCGGTCTGCGGGTCGTAAGCGAGCGCCTCGAGCGTTTCGGGCACGCCGTCGACGTCGAGGTGCGGCCCGGCGAACTCGCGGTTGCGGGGATCTCCACTCGTTCGCACGCCCGAGCGCGCGAGGTCGAGCGCGCCGTCGATCGCAGGGAAGCGCTCAGACTCCAGCCGGATTTGCACACCGCTGCGCTCAGCGACTTCGTGTGCATGACCGAAGAGCCCGAAACCGGTGACGTCGGTGACGGCGCTGGGCTCGAACGGCCGCAGGGCGTCAGCCGCGTCCTTGTTCAGGGTGCGCATCCAGCGCACCGCGCGCTCGAGCTGCTGCGTTCCTGCGTCGCCGCTCTTGTAGCCGCTCATAATGAGCCCGGTCCCGAGCGGCTTCGTCACGTAGAGGACGTCGCCCGGCCTGGCGCCGTTCTTCGGCCAGATGCCGTCCGGATGCACCATTCCGACGACCGCCAGTCCGTACTTCGGCTCCTCGTCGCGGATCGTGTGCCCGCCGGCGAGCAGCGCGCCGGCGGCGCGTACCCGTTCGTCGGCCGCAGCGAAGATCGCCGCGAGCATCGCCATCGGAAGCGACTCCGGAAACGCGGCGATCGAGAGGGCGAGCAGGGGCGAGCCGCCCATGGCGAACACGTCGTTCAGTGCATTTGTTGCCGCGATCGCGCCGTAATCGCCCGGGTCGTCGACAACCGGGGGAAAGAAGTCCAGCGTGAAGATCAGCGCCCTGTCCTCGTCCAGGCGGTAGACCGCGGCGTCGTCGGCGGGGGAGAGGCCGACGAGGAGCTCGTCAGAGTCCGCCGGAACGAAGCCGCGCAGGAGCTCTTCGAGCCGCGCGGCCGAGTATTTCGCCGCGCAGCCGCCGCACGATGCGAGGTCGGTCAGGTTGACAGTCCCGGAACCGAGGTCCATGGAAGGTGCGGCCTCCTTGCTGGGGGACGGGGAATCGTGCCTAGGTCCTCGTCAAACCGCAACGCCGAAGCGAGGCAGGGAATTCCGTGCCGCGCGCTTTGCCGTGGGTGAATGTCGGGCGGCCTTGAACTGCCGCACCGCCGCAGCTCGGTCTACAAGGTCAGGCCTAGGAGGCCTAGGAGACGAACCACTGGTCGAAGAAACCGCCACCGCTCACAGCGACGAGGATGACGAGGGCGACGAGAATGAGCAGCTTGATCTGATCCGCACGCACAGCATTCACCTCCTTTCTCCTAGAACCTGAAGTCCTGGAGCGCTTCCGCAGCGTTCCGGTAGAGCTGCGCAGCCATACGATCCTGGCCGCGCCGCGCCGCCAGGTCGCCCTTTGCGATCCAGACGGAGGCACGATGGCTGAGGGAGGAAAACTCTTCGAAGTTGCGCTCGGCTTGGCCGAAGGCGGCTTCCGCCTCGTCCAGGCGTCCCTGCTCGAGGAGTGACCGCCCGAGAACGAGCTGTGCATTGCCCAGCTCGTCGACCACGTCGACGCCGTCGCCGAGCAGCTTCAGCGCCTGGCGGGCCTGCTCTTCCGCGGTCTCGAGCTCGCCGGTTCGGAGGTTGATCTGCGCCAGCGACGAGACGGCGCGGGCGGCGTCGGTCTCCGTGCCGTACTCGAGCAACGTCCTGAACGACTCGTCCAGCTGTCGTACGGCGTCCTCGGGCTTGCCGAGCAGGAAGTTCAGCCCGCCGAGGTTGTTGAGGAGCTTCCCGACCGTCGCGCGGTCCGCGATCTCCTCGAACTGGGCCTTCGCCTGCTCCGCATAGTTCCGGGCCAGGACCCACTTGCCCTGGCGTTCGGCAACGATGGAGGCGTGGAAGTACACACGCGCGAGCGCACGCGGATCCTCGAGGGCCTCGGCGAGCTGGAGCGCCCGCTCGAGATCCTCGCGCGCCGCCTCGAAGTCACGCTGGCGGCGGTAGCACCGTGAGCGCCACCCGAAGATCTCGCCCCGCAGCCGGTCGCACGGGAGCTCCGAGCGCTCGGCCAGGGCCAGGGCCTCGTCGAACAGGGCGATCGCCGTCTGGATGCTCGAGAGCTCGACCCGGCAGGCCCCGAGCCGGTAGAGGACGTCCGCGCGGTCGACGTCGGAGAACATCGGGTCCTCGACGATCGCCTTGGCGCGCGTCAGGAGCCCGAGCGCGTCCTGAACCTCGCCCGAGCGCATGAGCGACCACGCCTCGCCGGTGAGGTGGCGAACCTCGAGCTCGGGCGACGCGATGCCGAGCACCGTCGGCCCGATCTTCTGGTACTCCGAGAGCGCCTCGGCGTAGTCGTGGTTCTCGTTCAGCGCCTCGGCGCGGGCGAGGCTCGTCTCGATCCTCCCACGGTCATCCGCGGAGACGCCGCTCACCAGGAAGCCGGGATCGACGCCCAGCCGCTGCGCCAGCCACTCGATCGTCTCCTGCGTCGGACGCGTCTTCCCGCGCTCGATCTGGCTGACGTACTCCTTGGAGAAGCGCTCGCCGGCCAGGTCCGTCTGCGTCAGGCCCTGGTTGAGCCGAAGCGAGCGGAGCCGCCCGCCAAGGCCTCCACTGGGGAGACGGCCGACGCGGGTCGGCCTAGCTGTCTGACTGGCTCGGCTCAAAAAGGACGTTCCCGCAGTGGTGTTTCGTGACAACTTGACAATACTCGTCCTTTAGGTCGGCTGGCATCCCCCAAAAGGGGCCACGGCTCCTGGGGAATACGGTCAAGCAACAATATCGCAAAATCACTTGACCGTGGTACTTGACTGAATCGGACAGTGGTCGTATAGTCAACGGACCCGAGCAGCAAGGACCCTTGAGGTTTGCGTTGTAAGGGAGGCGTGCCACACATGGCGACGGCCGCAGGAGGATTTGGCTGGGCCGCAGAGTCAAGCCTCCGGGTCATTCGCCAAGGGAGGTGGGCTCGCCGCTAGGAATGCGAACCCCCGGGGGCCGCAGCCCGGGGGTTCACTTCCTACACCGGGGGGCGCCTAGCGCCCCCTTTGCGTTTCTGGCTCGAAGTCTTCGACTTCGAGCCACCGATATTTAGCCGGGCTCGGGCTTCACCCGAGCGCGGCCCACGAGCGCTCGCCGCTTCCTTTACCTACTTGACTTAGCGGCGAAACCGGCAAAGCCGGTTCCGCGGCGAATGACCGAGGCTTCAGGCTTCCGCTTTGCCCGTCATCCACATGCGCCGCGCCGCGAAGATGCTTGGGAAGTCTTCATCTGCCAGGCCGCCTAGACGCTTGCTGACCGTTCCAAGGAGGCCGATGGCGATGTAGATCCACGCCTCGGCTTCCGGATCGCGGTCCGGGAGGACGCCGCCCGCTTCCTGCGCGCGGCGGACGACATCGGCGACGAACTCGTGAACCTCGCGGATGTGGCGCCGGATGAAGCGCCTGATCTCCGGGTCGTCGTTCGCCTCGGTCGAGGCCTGGACCCACAGCAGGGCAATGTTTCCGCGCTTGTCCTTGGCCGCGAAATAGGAGTTGCCCATCGCGGTGAGCCAGAGCCCCGGATCCGGCTCGCTCGCCACGGCCTCCTCCCACATGGCGCGGCACTCGTTCCACGCCTCGGTCAGGCAGGCGAGGTAGAGATCGCGCTTGGAGGAGAAGTGTCGGTAGAGGATCGGCTCCGTGACGCCGGCGGTGCGGGCGATCTCCGCCGTCGTGGCTCCGTGGTAGCTGCCCTTGGCAAAGATCTGGCAGGCGCATTCGAGGACGGTCGACTTGCGCTCTTCGGCGCTCAGCCTCGACTTCGTCGCGCTCATGCGGCGAGCTCGCTTATGCGCGACTCTTGGTCGCCCGGCTCCTCGGTCTCGTGCGCCCTGATGAGCGCGAACGAGACCACTGCCCCGAGAACCGCGATAGCCGCGGCGACCGTGAGGGCCGTCGACAACGCGTCCACGAAGAGCTGCTTGTTCTGGAAGACCGCGGGTCCCTGGAGATCGCCGATCTGATGGGCCATGATCGCGCCTAAGAAGGCGATCCCCATCGATCCTCCGACCTGGCGAAACGCGTTCAAGACGGCAGAGCCGACCCCGGACTTGTCGACGGGCAGTGCGCGAATAGCGGCGGCCGCGCTCGGCGTCATCACCATCGCTATCCCGAATCCGCCGATGATCATCGCCGGGAAGAGCGTCCAGTAGCTCTCCTGCACGCCGAGGCGAGAGAAGTAGAGGAGCTGCACCGCGAGGAGGACCATTCCGACCGTGATCAGCCAGCGCGAGCCGAAGCGGTCCGTGCTCCTTCCGGCGATCGGCGCGGTCAGCATGATCAAGATCGTCATCGGCAGGAAGGCAGCGCCGGCCTGAACCGCCGAGTAGCCGAGCACGCCCTGCATGTAGAGCGACATGAAGAAGAAGACGCCGAACAGGGCGAGTGCGACGAGCAGGACCGAGAGGTTTGCACCGGTGAACGTCGGGTTCTTGAACAGGCTAAGGTCGAGCATCGGAATCCGCTGGTGCTGCTCGAGCAGGACGAAGGCGACGAGCATGCCGACGGCTACCGCGAAGGCGCCGAGGATGCGTGCGGAGGTCCAGCCGTACGTGTTCGCCTCGATCAGGCCGTAGACGAGCGCGAACAGGCCGATCCCCGAGGTCAGGAGCCCGGGGAGATCGAGACGTTGCTCGGCCGACTCGTCCCTCGACTCCGGAATCAGGATCAGGCTTGCTGCGATCGCGATGATCCCGATCGGGACGTTGACGAAGAAGATCCAGTTCCAGCTGATGTGCTCGGTCAGCAGGCCGCCGACCAGCGGCCCGATTGCGAGCGCGAGTGCGGCCGTACCGGCCCAGATTCCGATTGCCGTCCCGCGCTGGCGCGGTGGAAACGTCGCGGCGATGATCGAGAGCGTCGCCGGATTCATCAGCGCAGCGCCGGCTCCCTGGACGACGCGGGCGCCGATCAGCACCTCGCCGCTACCTGCCAGGCCGCAGAAGAGCGAGGACAGCGTGAAGATCGCGAGCCCGATGACGAAGATCAGGCGACGCCCCATGAGATCGGCGAGCTTCCCGCCGGTCAGCATCAGCGACGCGAAGGTGAGTGCGTAGCCCGTGACGATCCACTCGAGCTCGGAGAGGTCAATTTGCAGATCGCGCGCGATCGACGGCAGCGCGACGTTGACCACGGTGTTGTCCAGCATGATCATGAAGAGACCGAGGGCGACCGCCGCCAGGGTCCACCACTTGCGAGCTTCATCTGAGATCAAATGCAGTTTCACCGGATAGTGGAGGCTATGTTAGCGGTCACTAATCTTCACAGTCAATGACGCGTCGGCTTGCACTGGCGTCGGCTCGCCATCCATGGCGCGCCGTGGGTGCCTGGATCGCCGCGCTGCTCGTCGCCTTCGCGCTGATCGTGGGCTTCCTCGGCGACGCGCTGACCGGTGAGGCCGAGCAGCTGAACAACCCGGAATCGGAGCAGGCGTACGACCTGATCGACGAGCACCTGCCGGCCTCACCGCAATTCACGTCCGACGTGGTGCTGATTCGTTCGACCTCCGCGACGGTCGACCAGCCGGCCTTTCGACGCAAGCTCGAAGCGGTCCAGGCGGCGCTGCGAGAAACTCCCGGCGTCCGCTACGTCGCCGACGAGCCGACGGCTCAGACAAGGCGGGCAGTCGTGGTCGAGATCGGGCTCGAGGACGAGGAGGCCGGGAAGAACGTCTCCGACCTCGTCGGGGGCCTCGACGACTCGACATTCAATGTCGAGGCGACCGGCGAGTGGACGGTCGAGAACGACTTCCAGACGCTCTCGCAGGAGGACCTGCAGAAGGGTGAGCTCCAGTTCGGCCTCCCGGCGGCGCTGATCGTCTTGCTCCTCGTCTTCGGTTCGGTCATCGCCGGCCTGATCCCGGTGGCACTTGCGCTCGTCGCGATCATGGCGGCGCTCGGGTTGACCGCGTTTCTGGGGATCTTCTTCGACCTCTCGATCTTCACGATCAACATGCTCACCGGCATGGGCCTGGCGCTCGGGATCGACTACTCGCTCTTCGTCGTGTCTCGGTTTCGAGAGGAACGGTCGAACGGTCTCGGGAAGCTCGACGCCGTCGGAGCGACCGGCACGACCGCGAGTCGAGCGGTGCTCTTCAGCGGCTTCGCCTTCGTGATCGCGATGTTCGGGCTCCTGATCATCCCGAACACGATCTTCCGCAGCCTGGCTGCGGGTGCGATTCTCGTCGGGATCACCTCCGTGCTCGTGGCGCTGACGCTCCTCCCTGCGGTGCTCAGCCTGCTCGGCGATCGCGTCAATTCGCTACGGATCCCCCTCATCGGACGCGGTGCGGAGCGCGGCACGGGCGCCGTGAGCCCTTTCTGGGGCGGGATCGTCCGCACAGTCATGCGGCGGCCGGCGATCAGCCTCGTGCTCAGTACGGCGCTCTTGCTTCTCCTCGCCTTGCCGGTGCTCGACTACACGACGGGCGAGGCCGGAATCCGTACGCTTCCGGACCGCTTCCCATCGAAGCAGGGGTTCAATGCGCTGCAGCAGGAGTTCGGCGTCGGGACGACGGACACCGTCCAGGTGGTCATCGACGGGCGCGCGAGACCGGCCGACGTGCAGACCCTGGCGCTGAGGATGCGGAGGAATCCGGCGCTGCGAAACGTCGAGGTTCGGCGTTACGGGAGCGACTTCGCCGTGGTCGAGGCAGTGCCGGCCGGCGACAGCCGCGACGAGCGCGCGCTCGACACGGTCCGCGAGTTGCGCCGTGAGGACATTCCGGGAGCGCGGGTGCTCGTCACCGGCGAGACGGCGGAGAGCCTCGATTACCGCCAGCTCACCAACCGCTGGCTGCCGATCCTGATCACCTTTGTGCTGACGCTGTCCTTCATCCTCCTGACGATCGCGTTCCGCTCGATCGTGGTCGCCGCCACGGCGATCGTCCTCAACCTGTTGTCGGTCGGAGCTGCGTACGGGGTGCTGGTCCTCGTCTTCGAAAAGGGGGTCGGAAACGAGCTCTTCGGCTTCCAGCAGGTCGACTTCATCGAGGCGTGGGTCCCGCTCTTCCTGTTCGCGGTGCTCTTCGGCCTCTCGATGGACTACCACGTCTTCTTGCTGAGCCGCATCCGCGAGCGCTATCTCCAGACCGGCGACAGCGACGCCGCGGTGGCACACGGAATCGGCTCGACGGCGAGGCTGATCACCGGAGCCGCGCTGATCATCATCGCCGTGTTCGGCGGCTTCGCCGTCGGCGATCTCGTCATGTTCCAGCAGATGGGCTTCGGCGTCGCCGTGTCGCTGCTGATCGACGCGACGATCATCCGCTCGGTCCTGCTTCCGGCCGCGATGAAGCTCCTCGGAGACTGGAACTGGTACCTCCCGAAGTGGCTCGACTGGCTGCCGGACTTCCACGTCGAGGGCGCACGCTGACCGAGCCGATCTGGACACCGAGCCGGGAGGTACTGGAGCGGGCGAACGTCGTTCGCCTGATGCGCCGTCACGGGATCGACGACTACTGGGCGCTCGTGCGTCGCTCCCAGGAGGATCCGGAGTGGTTCTGGCCGGCTGCGATCGAGGACATGGGCCTGGAGTTCTCGCAGCCGTGGGAGCAGGTCGTCGACCGCTCTCGCGGGCCCGAGTGGGCCACGTGGTTCGTCGGCGGCAAGCTGAACATCGCGTGGAACTGCGTCCACCGGTGGGCCCGCGGCGAGCGCGCCGAAGCCGAGGCGGCGGTCTGGGAAGGCGAGGACGGAACGGCAGCGACGTTCACGTACGCCCAGCTCTCGGACGCGGTTACGAGACTCGCGGAGGCGCTCGTGCGGCTTGGCGTGGAGCCGGGAGATCGCGTCGCCCTCTTCCTGCCGATGTCGCCGGAGGTTGCGATCGCGTCCCACGCCTGCGCCCACATCGGCGCCGTGCAGGTGCCGATCTTCTCCGGCTTCGCCGGGCCTGCGGTGGCAACGCGCCTGCAGGACTCCGAGGCGAAGGTGCTGATCACCGCCGACGGATCGCTTCGGCGCGGCAAGGAGCAGCCGATGAAGGCGATCGCTGATGAGGCCGCTGCCGATGCGCCGGCCCTCGAGCATGTGGTGGTCTGGCGGCGTCTTGGACGAGACGACGTGCCGATGCAGCCCGGTCGGGACGTCTTCTGGGACGAGGTTGTCGGCGAGTCGCCGGGCGAGCTCGAACCACTGCAGGTCGATTCCGAGCATCCGTATCTGCTGACGTACACGTCGGGGACCACGGGGCGGCCGAAGGGCGTCGTCCACGTCCAGGGCGGGTTCCTCGTCTCGATTGCGCGCGAGGTCTGCTACCAGGCGGACGCGAAGCCGGACGATGTCATCCACTTCTCCACGGACATGGGCTGGATCATGGGGCCGTGGACGGTGGTCGGCGGCGGAGCGCTCGGGACGACGCTCGTCTTCGCGGAGGGGGCGCCGGACTGGCCGACCGACCGCCTGTGGCGGCTGATCGCGCGCGAGCGTGCGTCGATCCTCGGCGTCTCGCCGACCCTGATCCGCGCGTTGATCCCGCATGGCGATCCTGAGGCGGACCTTTCATCGCTGCGGATCATGGTCACGACCGGCGAGCCGTGGAACCCCGAGCCCTATCGCTGGCTCTTTGAGCAAGTCGGAGGCGGGCGCGTCCCGATCATCAACTGCTCGGGCGGGACCGAGGTCGCCGCTTGCTTCTTGTCGCCCACTCCGGCGATCCCTATCAAGGCCTGCTCGCTGGGCGGGCCGGCGCTGGGTATGGCGATGGACGTGGTCGACGGGGAGGGCCGGTCGGTTGTCGCGTCGGGCGAGGTCGGCGAGCTCGTGTGCCGTAAGCCTTTCCCGGGCATGACGCGCGGGTTCTGGCGGGATCCTGAGCGGTACCTGGAGACGTACTGGCGCCGGTTTCCCGGCGTCTGGACGCACGGGGACTGGGCCTCGGTGGACGAGGACGGCTACTGGTTCCTGCACGGGCGCTCCGACGACACGCTGAACATCGCCGGGAAGCGGATCGGGCCGGCCGAGCTGGAGTCGGCGGCGGTCGAGCATCCCGGCGTGCTCGAGGCGGCTGCGGTCGGGGTCCCGCACGAGGTCAAGGGCGAGGTCGCCTGGCTCTTCTGCATTCCGGCGCCCGGTGTGGAGGTCGGAGACGGGCTGGCCGCCGAAGTCGGTGAGCTTGTGGCGAAGGAGCTCGGGAAGGCGTTCCGTCCCGACCGGGTCGTGTTCGTGCGCGCGTTGCCGAAGACGCGCAGCGCCAAGATCGTGCGGCGGGCGCTGCGGGCGAAGGCGGTCGGTGCGGATCCGGGCGATCTATCCTCGCTCGAGAATCCTGAAGCGTTAGAGGAGATCGAAAGGGTCGTTGGCTGATTCACTGAGCGGGGTGGCGCTCGTCACGGGCGGCGGGCGTGGGATCGGCGCCGGAATCGCGCGGGAGCTGGCCGCTGCCGGGATGCAGGTCGCGGTCTCGGCGCGGACGAAGGAGCAGGTCGAAGAGGTGGCGCGCGAGATCGGCGGGCTGGCGGTCGTCGCCGACGTCTCGTCTCCGGGCGACGCCGAAGCGATGGTCGCCGAGGTCGAGCGCGCGCTCGGGACGATCGATCTCCTCGTCGCCAATGCGGGGATCAGCGGGCCGAGGGCGAGGACGTGGGAGGCTGATCCGGTTGTGTGGTGGCACACGCACGAGGTGAACGTCCTCGGGGTGTTCCTCTGCTGCCGCGCGGTCATCCCGGGGATGATCGAGCGCGGAGGTGGCCGGATCGTCATCACGGCGAGCGGCGCTGCCTATCTGCCCGGCTCGCGTTCGACGGCCTACAGCTCGAGCAAGGCGGCCGTGAACCGCTTCGGCGAGACGCTCGCCGTCGAGCTCGAGCCCGAAGGGATCGCGGTCTTCCCCATCAGCCCGGGGCTCGTGAAGACCGAGATGACCGGAGACGCGTTTCCGGACGACGCGCCGTGGACGCCGCCGGAGCTCGCGCCGCGTTTGGTCCGGGTCCTCGCCTCAGGGCGAGCCGACAGCCTGTCCGGCCGGTACATCCATCCCGAGCACGACGACATCGAGGATCTGATCCGCCGCGCCGACGAGATCGTCGAGAGCGACCTCAACGCAATCCGCTTGCAGCGCTAGCTCTTCGGGACGATCCAGGTGGCGCGCGCCGAGCCGAGCAGGCGATGGTCTTCGCCGAAGAGCGCCGTGCCGGCGTAGAGCTTGCGGCCCTCCTCGCCGAGCGGCCAGCCCATGACGACGCAGCGCTCGCCCGGATGCGGCAAATGCTCGACGTGCGCCGTCAGGCGGCCGAGAACGGGATTGCCGCGCTGCCCGAACTCGACGGCGTAGGCGCCCGGGCAGTCGAGCGCGGCCCAGACGAACTCAGAGGAGATGACGTCGTCGCGCGGGACCCAGGTCGCTGCGACAAGCTTGCGGCCCTTCGCCGGGCCGGCGTAGATCCGGAGCCCGTCGCCCCGCGCCCACCCGCAGACGAAGCACTCGGGGAAGACGCTGTCGCGGTCACCTTCCGGCAGCGCCGCGGCGGCCGCATCGTCGAAGGAGATCGGGTCGGGAAGGTCGAGGTCGAGATCCGCCGGCGCCGCCTCCGCGACGATCTCCTCGCCGTCGCGAAGCTCGAGCGGGCCGTCCGTGCGCACCTCGAGCGGGCGCTCGAGCGGCGGCGGACGCAGCAGGGTGACCTGAGCAGGGCCGTGCATGAACGACGCGAGGAGACCGCAGGTGTAACCGCCGTTCGCCGACTCCGTCGGACCGCGAAACTTCCGGTCGATGACGAGCTCCATGAGCGGTAGACTATGTTTTCGACTGTGAGGCGAAAACTATGAGGCTGGCGCTGGCTCAGATCAACACCGTCGTCGGCGACCTGGACGGGAACGCCGCACGGATCGTCGGCCGCATTCGAGAGGCACGGGAAGCCGGAGCTGACCTCGTCCTCTTCCCGGAGCTTGCGGTCACCGGCTACCCGCCGGAGGATCTCCTCTTCCGGCCGGAGTTCTTGCGGCAAGCGCGGCAGAGCCTCGATCGGATCGCCACCGAGACCGACGGCATCTCAGCGCTGGTCGGCTTCCCGTGGCTCGAGCGGGATCTCTACAACGGCTGCGCGGTCCTGTCGGGGGGCGGCGTGAAGGCGATCTATCCGAAGCGCTTCCTCCCCAACTACGGCGTCTTCGACGAGGTGCGCTACTTCCAGCCCGGCCGGCAGCTCCTCCTGCTGAAGATCGGCGAGGCGCTGATCGGTCCGACCGTCTGCGAGGACATCTGGCAGCCCGGCCCGCCTGCGACGGATCTGGCGCTCGCCGGCGCGCACGTGATCGCGAACATCTCTGCCTCTCCGTTCCATGTCGGCAAGGGACAGGAGCGGGAGGAGATGCTGGTCACGCGCGCGCGTGACAACGCGTGCTGGGTCGTGCTCGTCAACGCCGTTGGCGGGCAGGACGAGCTGATCTTCGACGGGCACAGCCTCGTGATCGACGAGGAAGGCGACATCGTCGCCCGGGCGCCATCGTTCGAAGAGGCCCTGCTCGTGGTGGACATCGACGCCACCACCGCGATCGCCCGCCGCCTCGTCGACGCCCGCCGCCGGGCGCTGGCGCGGGAGCGGGAGGTGCCAGACCCACCGGTCGTCGATCTGGGCGAGCCGCGGGAGCAGCAGGTTCCGGCAAGGCCGGTGGTCGCCGAGCCGCTCGACGATCTCGAGCAGATGCGGCTCGCGCTGGAGCTCGGTCTCCACGATTACGTGGAGAAGAACGGCTTCTCGGAGATCGTCGTGGGGGTGTCAGGCGGGATCGACTCGGCACTGACCCTCGCGTTGGCGGCCGAGGCACTCGGCCCGGAGCGGGTGCACGCCGTCTCTATGCCGTCCCGCTATTCATCGGAGGAGACCCGTCTCGACGCGAAGCGGCTCGCCGAGAATCTCGGCACGAGCTTCCTGGAGATCCCGATCGACCCGATCTTCGAGGGCTTTCAGCAAGCGCTGGCCGGCGTCTTCGAGGGCCGCGAGCCGGACATCACGGAGGAGAACCTCCAGTCGCGAACCCGCGGAGTGCTGTTGATGGGGCTGTCGAACAAGTTCGGCTGGCTGGTGGTCGCGACCGGCAACAAGTCGGAGCTGTCGGTGGGCTACGCGACGCTCTACGGGGACATGGCCGGAGGGTTCGCGCTTCTCAAGGATGTGTTCAAGACGGACGTCTTCCGGCTGGCTCGGTACGTGAACGAGCGGGCCGGCCGAGAGGTGATCCCACAGTCGATCATCGACCGGGCGCCGAGCGCCGAGCTTCGCGACAACCAGCTCGACGAGGACTCGCTTCCTCCCTACGCCGCCCTCGACCGGGTGCTCGAGGCCTATGTCGAAGAGGACCGCTCGCGCGACGATCTGACGACGGACGGGTTCGAGCCGGAGGTGGTCGAGCGCGCGATCGCCCTGATCGATCGCGCCGAGTACAAGCGCCGGCAAGCTCCTCCAGGCGTGAAGCTGCGCCCGAAGGCCTTCGGCCGCGACCGCCGTACGCCGATCACGAATCGCTGGACCGGCTAGCGGCGCCTCAACGCGCGACCTCACGCAGCGCGCGAAACCAGCGGAGCCGCTCGCCATACGGCACCGCCGCGTTCGCGGGCGACGTCGACGGAAGGACGAAGAGACGCGTGTCTCCAAGCGCGCGCTCCTGCACGCCCAGCTCCGGCCGCTCGTTGAAGACCCCGCGGTAGGCCTCCTTGCCGACGAAGGCGATCCATCCCGGCCTCAGCCCCTGCGCAAGCGCGGCCAGCCGCTGGTCCGCCTCGGCAAAGTCCCCGCGGCGCAGATCGCCCGAGCCGGAGGTCGCCCGCGCTGCCGCATTCGTGAGGCCGTAGCCGAACGACGGTAGCTCGAACTGCTCGTCCGGCCCGAGCAGCCGCGGCGTGAACCCGGCGGCATGCAGAAGCCGCCAGAAGTCGTTCCTCGGATTGGCGAAGTGGGCGCCGGCTGCAGCCGACCACCGTCCCGGGTTGATCCCGCAGAAGAGCACCCGCAGATCGGGCGCGAGGACATCCGGAACAGCGCTATCGCTACGCGGCTTCGAGCTCGGGTTCGGGCTCGCGGGCATCGAGACGCAACTCAAACAGGCGCCTGATGTCCTCGCCACTCAGAGTGATCTCGAAGCGAGAACGGCGCGGCTCGAAGCGGACGATGCTGACGCTCTCCTCGTGGACGCCGTAACACCGCGCGTAGCACTCAGCTTCGTTCAACGTACGCAACCGCACGAGCGGGACCGTAAATTGCGCATCGGACGGTGGCGGTTCGGGCCAAACACTTCGACTACTGGGTGACCCTCGACGACGAAGGGCTCTCGGCCGACGGCCAGCCGCTCGAGCTCGAGCACGCAAAGGCAGAGCACCTTCTCCTCGCCGCGCTGGCCCGCTGCTCGATCTCGAGCCTCCGGTATTTCGCCCGGCAGCGAAACGTGGAGGCCGAGGCGACGGCCTACGTCTCCGGGACGGTCACTCGGCGCGAGGAGGACGACCGCTACGGCTTCACCAACATCGAATGCCGGATGGACGTCCAGCTCCAGAACGGGATCTCGGACGACGATCTTCGGGCGCTGTTCGAGAGCGCCGAGTGGGGCTGCTTCGTCAGCGCCTCGCTCAACCCCGCGCCCCGCTACACATGGCGCGTCAACGGACGCGATCTGTGAGACGCCGCTTGCGGTGTCTCCTTCAGGCGGGGCGGGCTCGGCCCGCGCCGCCGTCTGAAACGACCGG
Organism: uncultured Actinomycetes bacterium; assembly: GCA_963842235.1. Lineage (GTDB taxonomy): Bacteria > Actinomycetota > Thermoleophilia > Gaiellales > Gaiellaceae > JACDAN01. The sequence goes on from CAWJFT010000002.1 coordinate 46,417, forward strand.
TCGACACGCCGGACGCTCGGCACAACGGTCATGAGCACGGCGGTTCTCGACGTGGAAGCGGTGCGGGCGCGCTTCTCTGCGCTCCAGCGTCCATTCGTGTTCCTGGACGGCCCAGCCGGGACCCAGGTGCCCGACTCCGTCATCGAAGCGATCGGGGGTTACCTGCGCGAGTCGAACGCGAACGTCGGCGGCGCCTTCGAGACGAGCCGGCGCACGGGCGAGCTGATCGACAACGCCCGAGGAGCCGCGGCCCGGTTTCTCGGCTGCTCCGAGCGACGAGACGATCTTCGGTCCGAGCATGACGAACCTCAACTTCATGCTCACCCGGACCGTGGGCCGCGAGCTGCGGGAGGGCGACGAGGTCGTCGTCACGCGGCTCGACCACGACGCGAACGTCTCGCCCTGGCTCGAGCTCGCGCACGACCTCGGGATCCGCGTCCGGTTCGCCGACTACGACCTCTCCGATCTCGAGGACCAGATCTCCGACCGGACGCGCGTGGTCGCGTTTCCCTGGGCGTCCAACGCCCTGGGCACGCTCGTGGACGCCGAGCAGATTTGCGGCCTCGCGCGCGACGCGGGCGCCCTCGCGTGGGTGGACGCCGTCCACTACGCGCCGCATGGGCCGATCGACGTGGCCTCGATCGGCGCCGACGTCCTCCTTTGCTCGCCGTACAAGTTCTACGGCCCCCACCTCGGGCTCGCCTTCGTCCGGCGCGAGCTCCTCGAGCGCTGGCGCCCCTACAAGGTGCGCCCCGCGCCGGGCTACGAGACCGGCACCATGCAGCACGAGCTGCTGGCCGGATTCGTCGCCGCGGTCGAGTACGTCGAGTCGCTCGGTTGGGACGCGATCACCTCGCACGAGCGCGAGCTCGGACAGCGCTTCCTGGACGGACTGCCCACCAACGTCCGCCTCCACGGCCTGGCCACGATGGAAGGACGCGTGCCGACCTTTGCCGTCACGCTTCCCCACCAGACCCCCGCGGCGCTCGCCGAGCGCCTCGCGCAGCGCGGGATCTTCGTCTGGCACGGCGACTACTACGCCGTCGAGGTGATGCGGCGTCTGCGGCTCCCGGACGGCGCCGTCCGCGTCGGGATCGTCCACTACAACACGGCCGACGAGATCGACCGCCTGCTCGCGGAGCTCAGAGCGCTCTAGAGAGCGACGGCCACCACTCGCCGCCGCTGCGCGTCGCTGGGTTCGCGCGCGAGTAGCTGCGTGCGGCGGACTCGTCCACCGCGAGCGTGACGGGCCCATGCACGATCAACCCGGGCTCTGCCGTCTCGCGGAGCAGGTCTTCGAAGAACCCGTTGACGAGCCACTCACGTCCGGCTGCGACCGAAGCGCGCGCGTTGATCCGGACGAGTGACTCGGAGAGCTCGTCGACCCGGTCGATGCGCGGGCGGCGGATGAACGTCGTCGGGCCCTGGGGCAGGATCGAGGCGACCGAATCGACCAGCTCGACGCCCTTCTCCCCGTCGGTGACGAAGACCTCGACCTGGAGCTCCTTGGCGCCGCTCGGCAGCACGCGCACGGACGGGATCTGTGAGTTGTGGATGTGGATCACCTCGCCGTCGAGCGTCCGCAGGCGGGTGTGCCGCAGGGAGACGTCCTCGACGATCCCCTGCAGCTCGTGCATCGGGATCTGGATCGTGTCGCCGACGGAGTACCAGCGCTCCATGAACATGACCAGACCGGCGATGATGTCCATCAGCACGCGCTGGATCGCGAAGCCGACGAGGATCAGCAGGAACGAGGCGCCGGCAAGAGCCGTCAGACGGTCGATGCCGCCGATCAACTGGCCGACGGAGAGCACCGCGGCCGTCGCGAAGCCCAAGTAGGTGATCGCGGCACGCACGATTGAGACCTGCGTCTCGCGCCGCTTCAGGCGCGTCATCCGTCCCGCCTGGGACAGGTCGGTCTCGGCGTGGCGCCGGTCGTTCCAGACGAGGACGCGCAGCGCGACCCACGCGCTCGCGCGAGCGAGCAGCCAGGCCGCGGCAAAGAGCAGGACGATGATGATGGGCTCGAACATGGAGCGAGCAGCCAAGCTAGCGAGAGTGGTCGGACTGCCACAAGGCCCGCTCAAACAATCCTTACGAGTGTTCTCCAGACGTTGAAACTCCTGGTTCTCGGCGGCACCGAGTTCCTCGGTCGAGCGGTCGTGGAAACGGCGGTCGGGCGGGGCCACGTCGTCACGCTCTTCAACCGCGGGAAGACGAATCCCGAGCTCTTCCCCGAGGTCGAGAAGCTGCGCGGAGATCGTGCCGTCGATCCGATCCCTTCCGGAGCGTGGGACGCGGTGATCGACACCTCCGGGCTCCTCCCGGGAGTTGTCCGCGGCTCAGCGGAAGCGTTGCGAGACTCGGCGGAGCGCTACCTGTTCGTCTCGAGCATCTCGGTCTATGCAGACTTGAGCGAAGGGCCGACGGAGCACTCTCCGCGAGCTCAGCTGGGCGAGATGCCGAGCGACGAGATGCTTCCCGGCTACGAGAACTACGGCGCGCTCAAGGCGCTCTGCGAGGACGTTGTCACGGAGGTCTACGCCGAGCGCGCGCTGATCGTCCGTCCCGGGCTGGTCGTCGGCCCGCATGACCCAACCGGCCGCTTCACCTACTGGCCGCATCGGATCGCGCGGGGCGGGCAGTTCGTCGTCCCCCGCCCGCCGGAGGAGCAAATCCAGTTCGTCGACGTTCGCGACCTTGGAGCCTGGATCGTCGATCTCCTCGAGCGAGGTGACCCGGGCGCGTTCAACGCGACCCATCCCGGCATCGCCTGGACGGAGCTCGTCGAGTCGTGCCTGCTGGTCACGGGCTCCGATGGGAGACCTGTCTGGATCGACCGCGAGTGGCTCGCCGAGCAGGGAGTCGGAGAATGGATGGAGCTGCCGCTCTGGCTCCACGACGCCGATTCGCTGGGAATGATGCGGGCCGACGTGTCTCGCGCGATCGCTGCCGGCCTGACGTTCCGCCCGCTCGACGACACCGTCCGCGGGACGCTGGAGCTCGCCGAGACAACAGAGGACGCCGGGCTCACGCCCGAGCGAGAACGAGCGCTGCTGGAGGCATGGGTTGCCCGATAAGGACTACTCCGCGACGCCGCTGTCTCAGAAGCTCGGCGCCAAGCCCGGCGTCGACGTGCTCGTCTTCTTCACGACGAGCCGGAGAGAGCTCGAGCGCCGGTTCGCGAAGCTGCGACGGACGATGGGGCCGGCGGACGGGCTCTGGGTCGCCTGGCCCAAGAAGGCGGCGAAGATCGAGACCGACCTCGACTTCGCGACGGTGCAGAAGGTCGGCCTCGACGCCGGCCTCGTCGACAACAAGAGCGCGGCTATTGACGAGCGCTGGCAGGCGCTGCGCTTCGTCATCCGAGTCGAGGACCGTCAGTCGTAGGCGGCGCGGGCGCGCTTCCAGCGCTCGTCGTCGGTGCGGATCGGGTCCGGGTCGACCCCACGTGCGTCGGCGGCGGCGAGCGTCAGTAGCTGGAAGAAGACGATGTCGACGACCGGATGTCGCGATGGCACGAGCGTCGTCTCGCACCCGAGAGTCTCGAGTGCGCGCACGGCGTCGGCAGCGCGCCGTCCGTCGAGGACGTAGGCGCGGACCGTCTCGTCGACCGCGGCGAGGTGGCCGTGGAGGAGCTGCTCGGTGTGGTGCGCCTCCGCGGGCAGGTGTGCTCCCTCCCGCAGCTTCAGCACGGCCTCCTGGGCCGTGGGCCACGCAGGCCCGGCCCCCGCGACGAGGACGCGACCCTCAGGCGGCGCGCCGACGTCCTGCTGCAGCGCCCCGGCGACGGCGTCCGGCAGTGAGCTCACGTCCTCGCCGCGAAGCGCGGCAAGCGTCGCCACCGCCGCCGTGTAGCTCGCCGTGTGGCACCAGCTCTGCTCGATCTCGGGCGCTGCCAGGACGACGTGGTCGCACTCCTTGGCGAGCGGGCTCTCAGGAGCACCCGTGAGCAGCCAGGCCGGCCCGCGCCAGGCGCGAACGGCTTCGAGCGTCATCCGCGTCGTGCCCTCGTGGCTGATCGCAACGAGCAGGTCGGCGTCACGCTCCGGCTGCAGGACGAGGTCGAGCGCCTGCACCGCGTCGCCGCCGGTCTGCGCGGCGTGGAAGGACGTCCCACAGCCCGTGAAGAGAATCCTGCCGTCGGGAAACCGCTCCCCCGTCGGCACCCGGCGGAGCCAGTCGGGCTGCGCCGCCATCGCCGCTCGCGTCTTCTCGCCGGCCATCGAGGGGTCTATACCATCCGGCGCGTGGACGGCTACGGCTTCGTGCACCGCGAATCGGTGCGTTTTCGGGACCTCGACGGCATGGGCCATGTCAACAACGCCGTCTTCATGACCTACATGGAGTCCGCGCGGCTCGCCTTCCTCAGGTCGCTTGGCCTCGGCCACAACCCGCTCGAGGGGCTGATCCTGGCACGAGCCGAGGTCGACTTCCGCTCCCCATCGAGCTCGGCCAGGAGGTCGAGATCGGCGTCCGGCCGGGTCGGATCGGGACGAAGAGCTTCGACCTGGAGCACGAGGTCCGCGCCGACGGGACGCTCGCGGCCGAGGGCCGGTTCGTCCTCGTCGCTTACGACTACACGACAGGGAGCTCACGCGAGCTTCCGGCCGAGTGGCGCGAGATGCTGGCAGGAGTTCCGGTATGAGACGTCGCTTGCGATGTCTCCATCAGGCCGCGCGGGCTTCGCCCGTGCGGCCGTCTGAAATGACCGGTCGACACGATGGACGAGTGGAGGTCTGGCTGTGAGTGTCTTCCAGCGCGAAACGTTGTCGAACGGCGTGCGGCTGCTCGCCGCGCCGATGCCGCAAGTGCAGTCGGTGGCGTGCTTCATCATGCTCGCCGCCGGCTCGCGCTTCGAGACCCCGGACACGAGCGGCATCGCCCACTTCGCGGAACACATGTTCTTCAAGGGCACCGAGCGCCGGCCAACGGCGCAGCAGATCGGGCTCGAGCTGGACGGGATCGGCGCCGAGTTCAACGCGTTCACGAGCAAGGAGTACACGGGCTACTACGTCAAGTGCGCGGCGGAGCATCGAGAGCATTCCTTCGACGTCCTGGTCGACATGCTCCAGCACTCGAAGTTCGACCCGGAGGAGATCGAGCGCGAGAAGGGCGTGATCATCGAAGAGATGAACATGTACTTCGACACGCCGCGGGACTACATCTCGGGCGTCTACCACCAGCTCCTCTGGGACGACACGCCGCTCGGCTGGGACATCATCGGCCGTAAGGAGACCGTCCGGGCTGCGACGCGCGAGACCTTCCTCGAGTACATCCAGAAGTGGTACCGGGCGCCGCGCATGGTCGTCGGCGTGGCGGGCAACTTCCCGGAGAGCGTGCGGGACGAGCTCGATGCGCTGCTGGCGGAGGTCGAGACCGGCGATCCCGGTGGCGCGCCTCCGCTCGAGGCGCCTGCGAACGGCTCCGGCCCGCGCGTGAAGGTGCACTCGAAGGAGTCCGACCAGGCGCACGTCTGCCTCGGCGTCCCCAGCTATCCGCTCACCCATCCCGATCGCTACGCGCTGCAGCTTGTCGGAACGGTTCTCGGGACGGGAATGTCTTCACGGCTTTTCACGGAGGTGCGTGAGCGGCGCGGGCTCGCGTACTACGTCTTCGCGACGAACCACTCATACACCGACGCCGGCACGCTCTACTCGCAGGCCGGCGTCGACATCACCCGGATCGACGAGGCGATCGAGACGATTGCGCGCGAGCTGAAGAAGATTGCGAACGAGCCTGTGCCCGCAGAGGAGCTCGAGAAGGCGAAGAACGTCGCCAAGGGCCGCTTCGTCCTCCAGACGGAGAGCCCGAACGGGATGATCATGTTCGGCCTGCGGCGGGAAGTCCTGGAGGGCCGTGCTCCGGAGCCGGAGGAGATCCTGGCCGAGCTCGACAAGGTCACCGTCGAGGACATCCAGCGCGTGGCGCAGGACGTGATCGGGGGCAACGGGTTGAAGCTCGCCCTGATCGGTCCGTTCGACGACGCCGAGCGCTTCGAGCAGCTTCTAGCCGAGTAGCAGCTCTAACGGGCGAGGTCGGACAGCGCTTCGGTCAAGTGCTCGCGGTCCTCGGGATCCGCGACGCGCTCCGCAAGCTCGCGTGCCTGTTGCTCGTAGCGCCGCGCTTCTTCGGCGGCTCCCGACACGCCGTGCGCTCGCGCGAGCGCCTCGTAGGCGAACGGAAGATCCCAATCCTCCATGTTGTCCGGATGCGCCTCGCAGATCGCCAGGCACCGCGCCGCGTGCCACACCGCCGGCTCGCCACGGCCCAGGACCGAATAGACCCGCGAGACCTGCCACTCGCTTCGCACCCGATTCTTCGGCTCACATTCCGGCGCCTCGCCCCAGTGGTACGCCGAGGCATGAGCCGCGTGCAGCATCCGCTCGTCATCCTCGCGGGACTCCATCAGGCGCCAGACCTCGTTGAAGAGGTCGACCCCTACCTGCTGGTGGTTCACTCTTGGGAAGGGGTAGTCTCGCCGCGCTCGCGGATCTCCTCCACGACGGCGGGATCGGCGAGCGTGGTCGTGTCGCCCAGCGGCCGGTGCTCGGCGACATCCCGGAGCAGCCGCCGCATGATCTTGCCGCTGCGTGTCTTTGGAAGCTCCGGTGTGAAGACGATGTTCGCCGGCTTCGCGATCGGGCCGATCTTCTTGCCGACGTGGTCGCGGAGCTCGCTGAGCCGCTCCTCGGAGCCCTCCTCACCGCCCTTCAGCGTCACGAAGGCGACGATCGCCTGTCCGGTCTGGGCGTCGATCCGGCCGCACACGGCCGCTTCGGCCACCGAGGCGTGATCGACGAGCGCGCTTTCGACCTCGATCGTCGAGATCCGATGCCCGGAGACGTTCATGACGTCGTCCACCCGTCCGAGCAGCCAGAAGTCGCCGTCCTCGTCGATGCGCGCGCCGTCGCCGGCGAAGTAGACGTCCGGGTACTTCGACCAGTAGGTCTCGACGTAGCGGTCGTGATCCTTGTGGATCCCCCGCAGCATCGCCGGCCAGGGCTTCCGCAGGACGAGGTAGCCGCCACCGCCCGGGCCGACCTCGTTGCCCCGCTCGTCGAAGACCGCAGCATCGACACCCGGGAACGGCTTCGTTGCCGAGCCCGGCTTGAGCGTCGTCAGGCCCGGAAGCGGCGTGATCAGGATCATCCCCGTCTCCGTCTGCCACCACGTGTCGACGACCGGAGTCTCGTCGCCGCCGATGTGCTCCCGGTACCAGACCCAGGCCTCAGGATTGATGGGCTCGCCGACAGTGCCGAGCAGCCTCAGACACGACAGGTCGTGCTTCGCGGCGTGCTCCGGGCCCCATTTCATGTGGCTCCGGATCGCGGTCGGCGCCGTGTAGAGGATGTCGACCTTGTAGCGCTCGATGATCGCCCACCAGCGATCCTTGTCCGGGAAGTCCGGCGTGCCTTCGTACATGACCCCGGTCGTCCCGTTCGCGAGCGGCCCGTAGACGATGTAGCTGTGCCCGGTGACCCAGCCCACGTCGGCCGCGCACCAGTACACCGAGTCGGGCTTGATGTCGAAGATGTAGTGGTGCGTCGCCGCGACGCCGACCAGGTAGCCGCCGGTCGTGTGGACGATGCCCTTCGGCTTCGCGGTCGTGCCGCTCGTGTAGAGCAGGTAGAGCAGATCCTCCGAGTCCATCGGCTCCGGCGGACACGTCTCCGGATCGCTGGACTGGCCCTCAGCGACGTCGTGCCACCAGACGTCGCGGCCCTCCTGCATCGGAACGTCGCCGCCGGTCCGTCGGAGCACGATGGCGCTCTTCACCGTCGGCGAGGTGGCGAGCGCCTCGTCGGCGTTCCCCTTGAGCGGAACGGTCGTCCCGCGCCGCCAGGCCTCGTCCTGCGTGATCAGGAGCTCGCATTCCATGTCGTTCAGCCGGCCGGCGAGCGCCTCGGCCGAGAAGCCGCCGAAGACGACCGTGTGCGGCGCTCCGAGCCGGGCGCAGGCAAGCATCGCGATCGGGAGCTCGGGCACCATGCCCATGTAGATCCCGACCGGCGTCCCCTTCTCGACGCCTAGCTCCTTGAGCGCATTCGCGAAGCGAACGACCTCGTCCTGGAGGTCGGCGAACGTGATTTCGCGCCGGTCGTCCTCGGGCTCGCCTTCCCAGTAGTAGGCGACCTTGCCGCCGTTGCCCGCCCGGACATGGCGGTCGACGCAGTTGAAGCAGACGTTGAGCTTCCCGCCGATGTACCACTTCGCATACGGAGGCTTCCACTCGAGGAGCGTCGTCCACGGCTCGAACCACGTGATGCGCTCGGCCTCCTTCGACCAGAGCTCCTCGAAGTCGCGCTCGTAAATGTCCTGCTGCGCGTTGGCCTGCGCAGCGAACTCGGGATCCGGCGGGTAGCGCCGCTCCTCGAGGAACATCGTCTCGATCGCAGCGGGCTGCGTCTCAGTCACGGCTGCAGATCGTAGGGAAAGTCCGTGAGGTTCTCGGCCCCGTCCTCCGTGACGAGCACGAGATCCTCGAGCCGCACGCCGCCGAACCCGGCCCGGTAGAGGCCCGGCTCGAGCGTCACGACGTCGCCGGCGACAAGCCGGCTGGGATCGCGCGAGAGCCACGGTGGCTCGTGCACCTCGAGCCCGACGCCGTGGCCGAGCCCGTGGAAGAAGCCGCTGTCCAGCACCTGCCCCGGCTCCTTCGAGAGCTGCGTTGGATAGCCGGCCTCGTGGAAGACGTCGCAGACCAGCTGGTAGACCTCCCGCCCTTCGGCGCCAGCCTTCACGGCCTCCATCGACTTGACGAGCGCCTCGTGGACGAGCCGGTGGTACTCGGCGAGCTCGTCCGAGATCTCTCCGACCACGAACGTCCGGGTCATGTCCGCGTAGCACCCGGTTTCCCGGTCGCGCGGGAAGAGATCGATCACGACGGATTCCCCCGGGGCGATCGGGCCCGAGCCCATGTCGTGCCCGGAGGCCGCCTGGCCGCCGTGCGCGACGATCATCTCGTCCGACACGAGGTTGTGCTCGTTGAAGACCTCGATGATCCGGGCCTTGATCCGCTCAGAGGTCAGCGGCTCGCCGTCCAGCATCAACGTGCCGTTCGACGCCTCGGCGCTGCGCAGCATCTCCCGTGCGGCGCTCATGGCCGCCTCGGTCCCGCGCTGGGCCTTGCGGATCCCGGCGAGCTCGGTCTCGTTCTTCACCCGGCGGCGCTTGGCGAAGAGCTCGCGGTCGGGTCGCAGCTCGATCCCGACCGCCCGGATCCGGTCGGCGAGCTCGACCGGGAAGGTCGACGGGACGACGGCGTCGCGCACTTCCAGCCGCTGCACGGCCTCGACCAGCGTGCGGGCGTAGACCTCGTATCGCGGGAGCCCCTGGGCGATCAGCGCGTCGTATCCGAACTCCTCGAGTGGATGCGCGTGGATCCCGGTCGGCTCCAGCCGAGAGACCTCGAAGGACGTGATCACGGCGTGTCGGTCGCCGTTCCGCTCGAGGTAGAGAAACGGGTCGGGGATCGGGATGGGGACTTCGTGCCGCATCTCCGCGGCATGCATTGAGTCTGAGTAGATCAGGATGTCAGCCATGAAACGATCCTATATTCGGCGCGCCTGCATAGACTGACGATTCGTGGTCGAGCCGCTTTCGCGCGCGCAGCAGCTGCTTTCGCTCTACGACGACGAGCTGCGCCGCCTCCTGCCCGAGGACGCCGACATCTTTGACGCCCATGTCCATCTCGGACAGGACATCGACGGCTTCTCGGGCCAGTACGAGGAGCTCGAGCGGATCATGGAGACCTACGGCATGTCGCGGGCGTTCATGTTCTGCATGGACGAGCCCGACCGCGAGCCGGCGTTTCGCGCGCCGAACGACCGCACGCTCGAGTACGCCGAGCGCTCCGGCGGCCGCCTGATCCCGTTCGTGCGGCTCGACATGAACCAGTCCCCGATCGAGGAGGCGGTCCGCTGTCTCGACCGGGGCGCACGGGGCATCAAGCTGCACCCTCGCGCGCAGCGGTTCCTGCTGAACGACAAGCGGCTTGCGCCGGTGTTCGAGCTCGCTGCTGAGCGGCGGGTGCCGATCCTGATCCACGGCGGTCGCGGGCTCCCGCCGATTGCCGCCGACCTGTCCCGCCTCGTAGAGGCCTATCCGCAGGCGCAGCTGATCGTCGCCCACGCGGGCATCGCAGACCTCGGCGGCCTGGCCGGGCGCCTCGCCGGACGCAAGGGGGTGTTCTTCGACACGTCCGTCTGGAGCCCGGTCGACCTCCTCGACTTCTTCCACCAGGTTCCGCCGGAGCAGATCCTCTACGCCTCCGACTACCCCTACGGACGCCAGCCTCAGGCGCTCCTCAACTCGCTTCGAACGGCGATCACGGCCGGCCTCGACGAGCGGCAGCTGCGCGACATGCTCTTCGGCAACGCGAACCGGATCGCAACCGGCGAAGAGCCGCTCGAGCCCTCGATGCCGAGTGGGACCGACGAGTTCTCGCAATCGATGGCACTCGCCCGGATCCACCAGTATCTGTCGATGGCCACACCGCTGCTCTGGACCCGCCAGGCCGACTCGATCGGCGTCCTGGGCCTGGCCCTGAACGCCTGCTATGAGCGCAACGGATATGTCGAGGAGCTGGACCGCATCCAGGAGCTCCTGTCGACCGCACAGGAGCTCTGGCGCACGCTCCCCGAGATCGAGGACGAAGGGGAGCGGATGGCGACGAGCCGGGCCACCTTCGCCCTCGTCCATCTCGCGGACATCATCGCGGTGACGCCGCGTGATTGATCTCCACGTGAACGGCGGCCGGTACGCGGTCGATGTGCCTGTGGGCATGTCTCTCGCGGACACGCTGCGCGAAGAGCTCGGGTTGACCGGCACGAAGGTCGCCTGTAACGAGGGTCACTGCGGCGCCTGCACCGTCCAGCTCGACGGCGTCCCGATCCTCTCGTGCCTCACGCTCGCGCATACCGTCGGGGGTCGAGAGGTGACGACGATCGAGGGCCTTCGCGACCATCCGCTGGTCGATGCGTTCGTGCGCTCCGACGCGCTCCAGTGCGGGTTCTGCACCCCGGGCCAGATCGTCTCGGCGGCAGCCTTCGTGGCGGCGAACCCGTCGCCGAGCCGCGAGGAGATTCGCCACGGCATGGCGGGGAACATCTGTCGGTGCGGGACGTATCCGAAGATCGAGGAGGCGATCCTCTCGTGGCGCACCTGACCGTTCACGCCGTGTCCAGGGGCCAGGCCCCTGGACCTGACCCGAGGAGACGGTCATGGCACGGTTGATCCGGACCGAAAAGGAGGTCGAAGGCCGCTACACGGAGCAGTGGATCCTCGTCGAGGAGGACACGCTCGACCAGTGGCCCGCGGGACCGCTGGACGAGGTCGGCCGGCCGGCGGAGAGGATCGACGGGCGCCTGCGAGCGACCGGCGACGCGCGCTACACCGCCGACGTCCAGCTCCCCGGGATGCTGCATGCCGCCGTGCTCCGCAGCCCGCACGCGCGCGCGTGTGTGCGGAAGCTGAACCTCGATGGCGCGCGTGGCGCTCCCGGCGTCCGCGGCGTGCTGGGGCCGCTGACCGACGAAGCGAACTATCACGGACAGGCGATCGCTGCCGTCGCGGCCGACACCCTGGCGGAGGCCAGAGCGTCCGTCGACCGCATCGAGGTGGAGTGGGAGCCGCTCGAGCCGCTGCTCGATCCGGATGAAGCGGTTCGTCGCGGCGAGCTCGTCTCGGAGCGCAGCAAGGAGCGAGGGGACATCGAGCGAGGCTTCGCAGAGGCCGACGTCGTCGTCGAAGCGGAGTACCGCACGCAGACCGTCCTCCACAACTCGATGGAGACCCACCAGGCCGTCTGCGATTGGGAGGCGGGCGACCGGCTCACGGTCTACATCTCGACACAGGCCATCTGGGAGGTCCGCGAGAGCGTCGCCGAGCACTACGGGCTGCCGCCGGATCACGTCCGCGTCGTGTGCCGCTTCATGGGCGGCGGATTCGGCGCGAAGAACGGGCCTGGGGACTACACCTACATCGCCGCCGATCTCGCCCGGCAGACGGGACGTCCGGTCAAGTGCGCGCTCAACCGGCGCGAGGAGAACCTCGACTCCGGGAACCGCAACGCGACGATCCAGCGTCTGCGTGCCGGAGCCCGCTCGGACGGGACGCTGACGGCGCTCGAGGGCGAGTTCGTCAACGCGACAGGCTGGGACGGCTGGCTCTCCTCGACCGGCGGTCCCATGGAGATGCTCTACGCCTGCGAGAACGTCCGCATCCTCGAGCGCGGCGCGAGGCTCAACACGGCGCCGATGAAGGCGTTCCGCGCGCCCGGCTACGTCGAGGGCACCTTCGGCCTCGAGTGCCTGATGGACGAGCTCGCGGCCAAGCTCGACCTCGATCCGCTGGAGCTCCGGCAGCGCAACCACAGCGACCACGACGCGGTCGACGGTCGGCCGTTCTCCTCCAAGAACCTGCTCGAGTGCTACCGGCGGGCCCAGCCGCACTGGGACCGACGGGACGAAGGTCCGGGCCCGGTCCGATGGGCCCTGGCGGCACGGCGTCGGGATGGCGAGCCAGATCTGGTTCGGCGGCGGCGGACCGCCCTCGTACGCCTGGGTTCGCGTCGGCGCCGATGCGCGCGCGGCCGTCCTCACGGCCATGCAGGACATCGGCACGGGCACGGCGACGGCCATGGCGCAGATCGCCGCGGAGGAACTCGGGCTTTCGGTCGACCGCATCGACGTCTCGCTCGGCGACTCGGCCCGCGGCCCCTACGCAGTCGTTTCCGCAGGGTCGTCGACGGTGCCGTCGATGGGGCCAGCCGTTCGCGCCGCTGCGGCCGACGCCGCTCGGCAGATCCTGGAAATCGCTGCGCAACGCTTCGACCTCGAGGCGGGCCGCCTCTCGCTGCAAGGCGGCAAGATCGTCTCGGCCGACGGCGGCTCGTGGCCGCTCGAGGAGATCACGGGCCTGCTCGAGTCGGGACAGATCCTGGGGCAGGGCTCCCGCGGCCCGAACCCGACAGGGATGCGGGTCCTGACCTTCGGCGTCCAGCTGGCCGAGGTGGCGGTGGACGTCGAGACCGGCGAGGTCCGGGTCGGCCGGATCGTCGCGATCCACGACGTCGGACGAGTCATCAACCCCCTCGGCGCCTCGAGCCAGGTCGAGGGCGGCGTCATTCAGGGGCTCGGGCACACGTTGTCTGAGGAACGTCTGCTCGATCCCCGGACCGGCGGCGTCCTCACGCAGACGCTCGACAGCTATCGGATGCCGACAATCGCCGACATCCCCGAGATCGTCACCGACCTGATCGACGCCCCGGACGAACACCTCACCAACCTGGGCTCGAAGGGTCTGGGCGAGCCGCCGATCGTTCCGACCGCGGCTGCGATCGCGAATGCCATTCGCGACGCAACCGGCGCGGACGTCCGCTCACTTCCGATCACGCGCGACGAGCTGCTTCGCGCCCTGCGGGAAGCGCGAGAGCGCACACGCGAGCCCATTGGAGCTCCTGCGGCCTGATTCCATCGACGCGGCGAGCTCGATGCTCGTCGACGGCTCGGTGATCCTCGCGGGCGGAACCGAAGTCGTACCTCAGCTTCGGGACGGCATCCTCGAGGCGGAGCGGCTGGTCCAGATCGGCGATGTGGTCCCGCGGGGGATCGACGGACGCCGCATCGGCGCAGGAACCACGTTGGCGGAGCTGGAGGCGGACGCGCAGATCCCGGCCGTCCTGCGCGAGGCCTGCGGGCTCTCCGCCTCGCCGCAGCTGCGGGCGATGGGGACGATCGGCGGCAACCTCCTGCAGGCCACGCGCTGCTGGTACTGGAGGCTGCAGTACCCCTGCCGGCTTCACGGCGGCAATCGGTGCTTCGCGCGGGAGGGCGCGCACCGGGAGCACGCGATCTTCGGCAACGACTTCTGCGCCTCGGCGCATCCCTCCGATCCCGCGGCCGCGCTCATGGCCCTGGGGACGATCCTGCGGACGAACCGGCGCGAGCTCCCGATCGCCGAGCTCTACCGGCTCCCGACCGACGGCGATCGCTCGACGACGACGCTCGAGGACGGCGAGCTCATCCTGGAGCTCGAGTACGAGCAACCACTCGCCTCGACCTACCTGAAGGCGATGGACCGCCAGGCCTGGTCGTTCGCGATCGTCGGCGTCGCAGCGGCTCGCTACGAGTCGGGCACCAGGCTCGGTCTGGCCGGGGTCGCGCCGATCCCGTGGGCTCTGGACGGCGCCGCGGCACTCGAGCAGGCGACCCCGCTGCCGCAGACCGCCTACAAGGTCGAGATCGCGACGGCACTCGTGCGACGGGCGCTGGAGGCCGTCGCATGAAGCGTGCGGCGGCGGCCATGGCGGTCGTCGGGCTCCTTGCCGGTTGCGGGGGCGGCGGCGACTCCGGGCCGGCCGCGGAGTCCTGCAACACGGTGATCACCAGTCCCGAGGCCACGCCGGAGATCACGCCGCTTCCGTCTGGCGATTACTCGATCGAGTTCCAGACGACCAAGGGCAACTTCACCGTCGACATCGACGAGGATCTGTCGCCCTGTAACGGGGATTCGATGCTGCAGCTCGCCAAGATGGGCTTCTTCGACGGGGTCGTCTTCCACCGGATCGTGCCCGGTTTCGTGATCCAGGCAGGGCAATCGTCGAAAACGGCGGACGGCGGGCCCGGGTATACGACGGTCGACACGCCGCCCGAGGACACGGAGTACTCGAAGGGCGTCGTCGCGATGGCCAAGGCCGAAGGCGACGCGCCCGGAACGGGCAGCAGCCAGTTCTTCATCGTCACCGGCGACAGCGTCACGCTTCCGCCGGACTATGCGCCGATCGGCAAGGTCACCGAGGGCATGGACGTCGTCGAGAAGATCGGCAAGCTCGGGGATCGAACGACGCAGCAGCCGACCGAGAAGGTCGTGATCGAGCACGCGAAGGCCTCCGGGCTCTAGGTGGTCGCGGCCGTCGTGTTGGCCGCCGGGGCAGGGAGCCGGTTCGGCGGCCCCAAGCAGCAGCTTTTGCTCCCAGCCGTGCTCGACGCGCTCCGGGCCAGCTCGGTCGAGGAGTTCGTCGTCGTCGCCGGCGCCTACCCGCTCGACGTTGACGCCCCGGTGGTCGAGTGTCCGGAGTGGGAGCTCGGGCCGGGCGCCTCGCTTCGCTGCGGTCTGAACGCGTTGCCGCCGGACGCCGAGGCCGCGGTCGTCGTGCTCGCCGACGGGCCCGATCTCGCTCCGGCCGCAGTCGACCGGGTGATCGAGGCCTGGGGCCGAGGGGCCGCCGAGATCCTCGCCGCCTCGTACGGCGGCGACCGCGGTCATCCAGTGCTACTGGGAAGAAGCGTCTGGGGCAGAATTCCGGACGAGGGCGCCCGCGCGTTCGACCCGATCCTCATCCCGTGCGACGACCTCGGCCCGCCGGGCGACATCGACCGGCCGGATCAGCTTCTCCCTACAGAGGGGTTCTGAGCGCCGACAGCTTCGCCTTCAGCTCAGGCGACATCGGCTCTGAGATGGCGAGCCGGACGAAGCTGCGGAACTCGGCCTCGAACCGGTAGCGCTTCGCGCAGTACGCACAGCCCGCCAGATGCTCCTCCGCCTCGAGCCGCTCCTCCTCGGTGAGCACGCGGTCGAGGAAGGGCTGCATCATCTGCTCACACTTCTCGCAGGGATCGAAGGCGAACCCCGACATCAGCTCTCCTCCACCGCCGATTCGGCGAGGTCTTGCTTGAGCATCCGCCGGCCTCGATGCAGCCTCGACATGACTGTGCCGATCGGAATGCCGAGGATCTGCGCGGCATCGCTGTAGCTGAAATCGGCGAGGTCGACGAGCAGGACGACGTCGCGGAAGTCGTGGGGAAGATCGGCGAGCGCCGTTACCGCGTCGTTCTGAGAGAGCCGCTCGACGATGCGCTGCTCGTCGGCGTTCCCGTCCCCCGTCGACTCCTCGAGGCGGTTGTAGAGGAAGTAGTCGTTCTCCTCCAGCGGCTGCTGGTCGGGAGTGCGCTGGATCTTCCGGCCGCGGTCGATGTTCAGGTTGGTGAGGATGCGGAAGAGCCAGGCGCGGAGGTTCGTCCCCGGCTGGAAGGAGCGCCACGCTCGGAATGCCCGTGCGTAGGTGTCCTGGACGAGGTCCTCGGCCTCCTCACGGGAACCGGACAATCGCCTCGCCACCTGATAGACCTGATCCGACAGCTCCAATGCCTCCTCTTCGAAGCGCACGCGGTCGCGGGCGTCTTCTGCCAGCTGCCGCGGAGAGCTCTCGGGCCTAGGCTCGCTCACTCGCTCGACCGTAGCAGCCGTGCGCAGATGCAAACGACCTGCGTGTAGCCCCTATTCCGAGCGCTGGCGGAAGCCGGCGCCGTCAAGGGCGGCGACGAGGCGATCGCGGTCGGTGACCGCGTCGTCCCAATGCAGCGTGACCTGGCCCATGAGGTTCGCCGTCGCGAACTCCAACCCCTCCTGGCCGCGGAGCGCAGCGGCGAGGCGGTTGACGCAACGCTCGCAGCGGATCCCCGTCACGTCGAAGGTCTCGGTCTGGACGGCCATGTGCGCTCCACGATATCTGCGGTCGCCGCCCGGGGATCCCCGATCTGGAGCTGCCTCGCCGCCTCGCACGTCGTCGGATCGAGGTCGGGCGGATCGACCGGAAGCTCCGCGAAGAGGGCGGGGGCGGAGAAGAGCCGCCCGTCGTGGATCAGCTGCGCTTCGGGCCCGAAACGCGCCGCCGCCCAGCGGTTCTGCTGGTAGATCCCCCGGTCGGCCGGCTCGGAGGCCGGATGCTCGAGCGCCCACCCGCACAGGCTGCTGAGCAGGGCGATGAACGCGGCCGCCACCTCGAGGGCCGTCGGCTGGTCCGGCATGCGGACCTCGAGCGTTCCGAAGTTCGGGTGTAGCCGAACGTCCCACCAGAACTGGGTGTAGGTCGAGGCGAGACCGGTGGCCAGGAACCGCTCCGTCCACTGCTCCCAGTCGTCGTAGGAGTCGAACACCGGCGGTGCGCCGCTGCGCGGGAGCTGCGCCAGGATCTCGGCGCGGTTCGAGGCGAGCCCTGTCGGCTTTCCGGCCAGGTAGGGCGAGTTCGCGGACAGCGCGAGCACGAGCGGGAGCCAGGGGAGGATCGTCTCCAGCGTCGCCAGGCATTCATCGCCGCTCGGCATCCCGACGTGGACGTGAATCCCGTTCACCCCCTGCCGCCGTGCAGTCACACCCGCGTAACCAACGAACTCCCGGTAGCGCTTCTCGTCGACGATCTCGAGCTCCTCCGGCTCGGCGAAGGGGTGAGAGCCGGCTGCGGCGAGACGGCGGCCACGGCGCTCCAGCAGCTCGGCAGCTCGTCCGCGGAGCGTGGCCAGCGCCTCCACCGCCTCGTCCACCGACGTGCAGACATCGGTGTTCAGCTCGACGACCGACGCGTGGAGCTCCGTCTTCAGCCGTCCTGGCAGCTCGTCGCCTTCGGCGTCGGCGAGCAGCTGCGTGACGGCCGGCACGGGAGCAAGCGACTCCCCGTCGAGCAGCATCACCTCCTCCTCCACACCGATCGAGAGCGCCGGGCTCTCGCCGAAGTGGCGCTCGATCACCGGCGGTCGGTCGCGAGGCGCAGTCCGAGCGCGACGAGCACAACGCCCAGCACGGCGTCGAAGGCGCGCCGGACCGCCGGTCGGCGGAGCACGTCGCCGGCCCTGGCGACGGCGAACGCGTATGCCGTCAGCCACACGAACGTCATCGAGCAGAAGACGAGCCCGAGCCCGAGCAGGCTCGGAAAGGAGTTCCCGAACTGCGGCAGCAGGCTCGTGAAGAACACCGCCATCTTCGGATTGCCGAGGTTGCTGACGACACCCTGGCGATATGCCGCCCGCCCAGTCAGCCCACCCTCGCCGACGGAACGGGGCTCCCGAGCGCGACCGCGGAGCGCGCTCAGCAACGCGTGCACGCCGAGGTAGACGAGGAAGGCGGCGCCTGCGAGCTTCAGCGCCACGAACGCCGGCTCGAAGGCGACGATGAGCGCGGCGATCCCGACACTCGTCGCGAGCGCCCACACCGCCTGCCCGGTGGAGACACCTGCGGCGGTGAAGATCCCGGCTCGGCGGCCGCCGAGCAGCGAATTGCGGATCGTCAGCGCGGTGTCCTGGCCCGGAGTGACGATGACGACGATCGAGATCCCGATGAAGGCCGCGACCATCAGCGCCGCACCAGGATCGCACGGGCAGGAGCGCCGTCGGAGCCCACGAGCTTCATCGGCAGGCAGTACAGCTCGTACGGCCCCGGCTCCACGTTGCTCAGGTCGAGCCCCTCGACGATGACGACGCCGGCACCGAGCAGCGCCACATGGGCGCCGGGGTCGCCCACGGACAAGCGATCCACGCCGACGAGGCGGGCGCCACCCTCGACGAGCTTCTGTGCGGCGGCTTCGTCGAGCGCCGGCGCGTCCTTGATCAGGACGCGCTCGGCGATCCCGGCCCCGACGACCACCTCGCAGGGGCCGGTCAGGACGTCGAGCCGCAGCGTCTCCGTTCCACGGCCGCCCTCGATGAAGTGGACCGGAGCGTCGACGTGGGTTCCCGTGTGCACGCCGAAGTCGAGGCGGCTGACCTGTGGATTGGAGCGCACACGCTCGAGGAAGACCTCGGGGTCGCCCGGATAGACCTCCATGCCGGAACGCACCGGCATCGAGATGTCGATGATCTCCATAGCGTCCTTCTAACGCATCCAGCGCACGAACGGAGGTCTCATGAACGAGCACTTCGACTTGATCGTCTTGGGATCCGGCTCCGGAGCGCGCCACGGAGCCAACGAGGCGCAGCGGGAGTTCGGCGCCAGAGTCGCGCTCGTGGAGAACACCCGCTGGGGAGGGAGCTGCCCAAACGTCGCCTGCAAGCCGACGAAGGCGTATGTCGTCGTCTCCGACCTCGTGCACGACATCAACACCCTCGCCGACAAGCTCGGGATCGAAGTCGGCGAGGCCCGGGCGAATCTCGCACGCGTCAAGGCGCGGAAGGACTCCTTGATCACCTCACGCCAGGTCTGGATCGAGCGGCTCGGCAGCGCCGGTCACAAGCCGTTCGATGGAACCGGCGCGTTCCTCGATCCGCACACCGTTCAGGTGAACGGAGGACGGATCTCCGCCGAACGGATCCTCGTCGCCACCGGCTCGCGCACCGCGGTCCCGCCAATCGAGGGCCTCGACGAGGTCGACTGGATCGACCACGTGACTGCACTCGAGCTCACCGCGCTGCCGGAGTCGCTGCTCGTCGTGGGCGGCGGGCCTGTCGGCCTCGAGCTCGCGCAGGTCTTCTCCCGCTTCGGCTCACACGTCGTGATCGTCCAGCAGCCCGACCGGATCGCGCCCCGTTCCGATCCGACGGCGACTGATGAGCTGCACGCCGCGCTCGTGGAGGAGGGCATCGAGATCCGTACCGGGTCGACGGTTTCGCGCGTCCGCCGCGAGGACGGCGACATCGTCGCGACCATCGGCGACGAGGAGCTCCGCGTCGCCCGGATCCTCCTGGCCTCGGGCCGGGTTCCCAACGTCGAGCTGCTCGACCTCGACCAGGTCGGCATCGAACGGAGCCGCACCGGGATCACGGTCGACGACCGGCTTCGGACGTCACTTGACGGCGTTTGGGCGTCCGGCGACGTGACAGGCGTTCTGCCGTTCACTCCGATCGCCCAGTACCAGGCGGGGGTCGCCGTCGAGGACATGTTCGGCGGAAACGGCTCGCAGGCGGACTATTCGTCCCTCCCGACGACGATCTTCACCGACCCCGAGCTGGCCGCCGTCGGGCTCACCGAGCAGGAAGCGCGCGAGCAGGGCCACGACGTCGAAACCGCGGTTCATCCGATCACGAACGTGCAACGCGCGGCCTACACGGACACGCAACGCGGTCTCTACAAGGTCGTCTGGGATCGCGCTTCCCGCCGGGTGCTCGGAATCCACGTCGTCTGCCGAAACGGCGGTGACATCGTCCAGGGGTTCGGCGTCGCGATGAGGCTCGGCGCCACTGTCGACGACCTCGCCCGCGCACATCACGCCTTCCCGACGTGGGCCGAAGGCGTCAAGGCTGCGGCGGAGCAAGCCCTCGCTTGACTGCGCTGTTCGGCTACGGGCGAGCCGGCTGGCGGCCGAGCGTGACCTCGAAGCTGCGCTTGTCGCTCCCGCGATAGGCCTCGATCGTCAGCTTGTCGCCGGGCTTCCTGGCCGAGATCTCCTCACGAAGATCCTCAGGAGTCGTGATCTCCCTGCCGTCGATTGCGACGAGGATGTCGCCGCCGAGCAGGTAGCTCTCACCGGATACGACGACCTCGTCCGTCCCAGGGCGGAGGCCGGCCTTGTCGGCGCCGCTCGAGTCGTACGCCCGGACGATCATGAGGCCGCGCTTGACGGGGAGATCGAACAGCCGCGCGACCTCCAGGTCGACCGCCTGCACGCCGATCCCCAGGAACGCGTGCTCGACCTTGCCGCGCTCGATCAGCTGGGAGGCGACGTCGCGAACGGTGTTGATCGGCACGGCGAACCCGATGCCGACGTTCCCGCGGACGCCCGTATTCCCCGTCGCGATCGCCGAGTTCACTCCGACGACCAGACCTCTGGCGTCGATCAGCGGGCCTCCCGAGTTGCCGCTGTTGATCGCAGCGTCCGTCTGGATCACGTCGTCGATCGTGAACGCGTTGGGCGCGGTGAGCGGACGGTGAAGCGCGCTCACGATCCCGGCGGTCACGCTGCGCTCGAGACCAAACGGATTTCCGATCGCAACGACCGAGTCGCCGACGCGCACTCGGTCCGAATCTCCCAGGTCGAGCGGGGTCAGCGCGCCCGCGTCGACGTTCACCTTGAGGACTGCGATGTCCGTCGACGGGTCGGTGCCGACAACCTGCGCCCTGACGCTGTCACGGTTCGAGAAGCTGACCTCGACTGTCTCAGCGTCCTCGACCACGTGGAAGTTGGTGACGATGTGCCCGGCCTTGTCGATGACGAAGCCGGAGCCGAGCGCCTTCTGTCGCCGCTGCTGAGGGAACCCGAGCGCGTTGAAGAACGGGTCTGTGTCGACCCTCTGAACGGTGGTCGTCGTGATCTGCACGACGCCCGGACCGCTCCGCTGATAGACGCCGTTCACGCTGAGCCGTCGGTTGTCCGCAAACGCCGCGGGCGCGGGCTGCAGCGACTCGACCCTGTTGATCACGCTCGGGGAGTCGCCGAGTACTCCGATGACCTCGGCACCCGCGAGCGCAGCCCCGCCGCCCAAGCCTGCCGCGATGAGCAGCGGGACCGCGCTTTTCAGTCCGCGGGGAGGTCTCAGCACATGCTTCCTTCTACCAATCTGCAGATTGCAGCCAGGTTAGGGAGCGTTGAGCCTGCGTTAAGGAGTGTTCAGCGGATGAAACGGGCCGCGCTACGCCTGCGCCGCGCCGGCCCGTAGCCGCCGGCTCTGCACGCTTCGCCCCGCGAACGCCGTGGTCGCGATCACTGCCGTCGCGACTGCGACGAGTGCCACGCCGCCGGGGAGCCGCGTCAGCGTCTCCATGAGCGCACCGACCACCGCCGCGCACGGGATCGTCAGGACCCAGGCAAGCAGGATGTTTCCCGCGACGCCCCAGCGGACGGCCGAGAACCTCGTCGTCGCGCCGGCGCCGAGCACCGAGCCGCTGATCACGTGCGTGGTCGAGACCGGGAAGCCGTAGTGGGCGGTCGTCCAGAGGATGCTGGCGCAGGCCGTCTGGGCAGCGAAGCCCTGCGGCGGGTCGAGCTTGGCGACACGCGTCCCGAGCGTCTTGATGATCCGCCAGCCTCCGGCGTAGGTCCCCATCCCCATCGCCGCCGCGCTGCTGACGATCACCCACGTCGGCGGGCGGTCGAAGTCCGGCGAGAGGTGGCCCGACGCCACCAAAGCGAGCGCGATGATCCCCATCGTCTTCTGGGCGTCGTTCGTGCCGTGGGTGAACGCGACGAAGCCGCCAGAGACGAGCTGCAGGCGCCGGAAGAGCCTGTTGACGAAGCCGGGCGCCCGCCGGCGGATGATCCAGAGCACGATCACCATCAGCGCCGCAGCGAAGAGGATGCCGAGGAATGGCGCGACGAGGGACGGGATCAACACCTTGTCCTTGAGGCCGTTCCACTTGACCACGCCGAAGCCCTCGGCCGCGATCGCCGAGCCGATCATGCCGCCGATCAGCGCGTGGCTCGAGCTCGACGGCAGGCCGAAGTACCAAGTGATCAGGTTCCAGGTGATCGCACCGACGAGCCCGGCCAGGACGATCTTGAGCGTGATGACCTCCTGGTCGACGATGCCCGTGGCGATCGTCGCGGCGACCGCGAACGAGACGAACGCGCCGAGGAAGTTGAGCACCGCCGCGCTCAACACCGCCATGCGCGGTGAGAGCGCCCGCGTCGAAACCGATGTCGCGATCGAGTTCGCGGTGTCGTGGAAGCCGTTCGTGAAGTCGAAGAAGAGCGCGACCGCGACGACCGCGAACAGGGTGAGTTCCATCAGAGATTCTTGACGACGATGTTTCCGACCACGTCTGCCGCCGTCTCACAGGCGTCGATCGCATCCTCGAGCGCCTCGAAGATGTCCTTCCAGCGGATGATCATCACCGGGTCGACGTGCGAGTTCTCGAAGAGCTGGGCAATCGCGTCGCGAACGATGCGGTCACCCTCGTCTTCCAGCCGCTTCACCTCGACGAGGTAGCGCTCCGCATTGCGAAGGCCGCGGAGCTCCGAGAGCGCCTTCGCGAGGTTCTCCACGGCCGCCACGAGCACGCGGCACTGCTCGAGCGACTGCTCCATCGGCTGGTCGACCTTGTAGAGGCCGAGCAGGTCGGAGGCGTTCTCGATGTAGTCGACGACGTCGTCGATCTCCTTCGCGAGCTGGTAGATGTCCTCGCGGTCGAACGGGGTGATGTACTGGGTATTGAGGAGCTCGATGATCTGCCGCGTCAGGTCGTCGCCCTCGGTTTCGAGCCGCTTGACCTCGGCCTGCTTCACCTCGCGTTCGGGCCAAGAGCGGAACCGCGCCGCCGCCAGGCGCGCCGTCTCCAGCGCGTTCTCGCCCGCGGCGGTGAAGAGGTCGTAGAACTCGGTGGTCCGCGGGACCAGCGAGATCTTCATCTGCGGCTTGTTCCCGTCATTGTCGTGCGGAAACTAACCGAGCGGGCGGGCGCCGCCTGAGGCTTCTTCCTTGTGCGAGGCGTCGGTGAACTCGCGGAACTCGCCGGTCACGAGGTAGGCGGTCTGCTCCCCGATGTCGACGGCGTTGTCGCCGATTCGCTCGAGGCACCGGGAGACGAGAATCATCCGCAGGCCCCACTCGCGCAGCGCAGGTTCGGTTCCCAGCTCGAGGACGTAGGTGACGACCCGCCGGTTCGCTCGGTCGATCAGCTCGTCGAGGTCGACCAGGCTCTCTGCGCCTTCCAGGTCACGCCGCGCGAACGAGTCCATGGCGACGCGGATCATCTCCTCGGCGCGCGACCCCATCTCCTCGAAGGCCTCCACGAGGGGCTCGTCGTGCGTGAGCGTGTGCGTCAGCTTCGTCATCTTGGCGATCGTCACGCAGAGATCGGCCATGCGCTCGAGGCTGAGATTCGTGTGCAGGACGGCGAGGACAAGCCTCAGGTCGACTGCGACCGGCGTCTGGCGGGCGAGCAGCTGTTCGACGCCGGTGCTGATGTCGAGGTAGCGGGCGTCGACTTCGTCGTCGAACGCAATCACCTCGTCCGCCAGCTCTGCATCCTGCTGCTGCAGCGCGTTGAGCGCGCCGCGAAGTGACCGCAGAACGAGGTCGCTCTCCTCCTGAAGGTTCGCCTCGAGGCGGTCGAGCTCTTCCTGGAAGCTGAGCCGCACGAATCCAGAATACTTACGGCTTCCGCGGATCGTGTCTCAGTTTGCTAACTGGTGAACACGCAGCGGATCGTGAGGCCCTCGCCCGGGCCGCCGCTGGCCTCGACCCTTCCCCCGGCCGCGCCGACGATGTGCTTGACCACCGCCAGCCCGAGACCCGTCCCGCCGGAGCCCCGGACGCGATCGCCGCGATAGAAGCGCTCGAAGAGCCGCGGCAGGTCTCTCGGCGACACTCCGGCCCCGTCGTCCGCCGCCCGGAGCTCCCCCGAGCGGACAGTCACCGTCAGCGTCGCGCCGGGCCCCGCGTAACGAATCGCGTTCTTGGCGAGGTTCTCGACGACCACGCGGAGCATCCGCGGGCGGAGCGGAAGCTCTGCGTCCTCTTCGCCCTCGGCCCGGATCACGACGCCTGCGCGGTCAGCGGGCTCGCGAAGCCCGCGCAGCACCTCCTCGACGACCGGCAGGGCGCGCGTCGCTCCCAGCGCCACGACTGCCCTCCCGGTCTCGAGCTCGCTGAGGAACAAGACGTCGTCGATCAGCTCCGTAATCTGCTCGACCTCGTTCCGGGCCTGCTCGACGAGCGATACGGGATCCTCGCCCGGTAGCGTCGCAGTCTCGAGCAGCGCGAGCAGGCGCGCGAGCGGCGTCCGCAGCTCGTGGGAGACCGCTGCAGTAAAGCCCGCTCGGAGCTCCTGGTACTCGGTCGGCTCCCCCGGAGGGTTGATGTAGAGGATCGTCTCGCGGCGCCCGTCCACGTCGTAGCTCACCCGAACCGGTTTCCGGAGGCCGTTCCCGCTCAGAACCGCCGCCGGAATACGGCGTCCTTCCACGATCCCGTCGAGGGTGCGCGCCCGCCTGCTGGCTGCGACGACGCGATCCCCGGCGTCGACGACGACCAGCAGCTCGGGGCTGTCCTCGACGAGCGCTTTCGCGCGCGCAGCCTCGATGCGTAGCGCCTCGAGCTCCTCGCGCTCTTCGCGGTTCCGGGCGAAGGGCAACTTCATACTCTGAACGAGTATGGCGAAGGTCCTGATCGTCGAAGACGACGAGGTCATCTCCGAGGGAATGGCCCGCCACCTCGCGGCGGCGGGCTTCGACCCGATCCGCGTCGACAACGGCACGACGGGCCTCGCCCGGCTGCGGTACGAGCGGCCCGACGTCTGCATCGTCGACCTGATGCTGCCCGGCACCGACGGCTGGAACCTGATCGAGAGCGCCCGGCGAGAGGGAATCGGGACACCGATCATCGTGGTCTCGGCTCGCGGAACAGAACACGATCGCGTCCACGTCCTCGAGATCGGTGCGGACGACTTCCTCGTCAAGCCGTTCTCGATGAAGGAGCTCGTCGCCCGCGTGCAAGCCAGCGCGCGCCGCGGCACGCGGCCCGAGCACGAGGAGCGTGGCGAGCCGATCGAGATCGAAGAGTTGCGGATCGACCCGAATGAGGTGCAGGCCTACGTCCACGGCGAGGACGCAGGACTGACGCCGACCGAGTTCCGACTGCTCTACGCCCTCGCGCTCGAAGGCGGACGGGTGGTCTCCCGAGACGAGCTGCTCCAGCGCATCTGGGGGCGGCGGGAGACCCGCCGTGACCGGACCGTCGACGTCTTCGTACGGAAGCTGCGCGAGAAGATCGACAAGCGGGCGCGGGACCACTCCTTCATCCACACCCGCTACGGCGTCGGCTACAAGCTCGAACCGCAGCCGAAGTAGACGTTCACCAGATCGTCACCAGGCGTTCACAGCGTGGATGCCCACTGACTTCGGCCCCGGACCTAGCCTGCGCAGCGACTGCAGACAACGCTGTGAAGGGGAGGAAAAACCAGATGAGCTTCAGGAGAAGCGCAATCACCGTGGCGCTGGTGGCGCTCGTCGGCGCCGCCGTCGCGGTCTCCGCGGGCGCGCGAAGCCAGGGCACGATCACCGGCGCGGGGGCGACGTTCCCGCAGCCGCTGATCGCCGTCTGGCAGCAGCAGTACAAGCGTGACCAGATCAACTACAACGGCATCGGCAGCGGCGGCGGCATCGCCGCGATCACCAATCGCACGGTCGACTTCGGGGCGAGCGACGCTCCGCTGACGCCCGATCAGTTCTCAGCCTGCAAGGGCTGCGTCCAGATCCCGTGGGTGCTCTCGGCGACCTCGGTCATGTACAACCTCGACGGGGTCAAGAACGCCCTGCACATGAACGGCCGGCTCATAGCCGACATCTACCTCGGCAGGGTCACAAACTGGAACGACGCCCGCATCAAGCGGCTCAACCCCGGCGTCAATCTCCCCGACCAGAAGATCACTCCCGTCTACCGCAGTGACGGCAGCGGGACGACCTACAACTTCACCGACTACCTCACGGCCGTCAGTCCGACCTTCAAGAGCCGTGTCGGCGGTCCGAGCACGACCGTCAACTGGCCGACCGGCGTCGGCGCGCGCGGAAGCTCCGGCGTCGCCGGGGTGGTCACGCGGACCGATGGTGCAGTTGGCTACGCCGATATCGCCTACGCCCTCAAGAACCGCATCAAGTTCGCTGCCGTTCAGAACAAGTCCGGCAAATGGGCAACCCCCGGTCTCCGCAGCATCAGGGCGGCGGCTTCGGCCGACAAGAAGTTCACGTCGACGAACGAGCTCTCGATCGTGAATCCGCCGCGGGGCAAGAAGTACGTACGCGCGTATCCGATCTGCACGTACTCGTACGTCATCGTCCCGTTTCAGACGAGCAAGGCGGCGCAGCTCAAGTCCTTCATCACATGGGCGGTCACGTCGGGGCAGCAATACGGCCCCAAGCTGATCTTCCAGCCTGTGCCGGCCTATGTCGTCAACCGCGCGAAGGCGCAACTGAGGCGCGTCCACTCCTAGGAGTCGTCCCCGGCCCTGATGGCCACCGAAGCGAGATCGATCCCCGACCCCGCCGCCCTCAGGCGGCGGGGTCGTCTCAACCTCGGCGACACCGTTCTCTACGGGATCACCCTGGCGGCAGCGCTCTCCGCGCTCGTCCTCCTGATCCTCATCGCCCGCGAGATCCTCGCCGACGCGTGGCCGGCGATGCAGGAGTTCGGCCTGGGCTTCCTGACCTCCAGGACCTGGAATCCGAACATCACCCCCGAGGTCTACGGCGCCGGGTCGTTCCTGTTCGGCACCGCCCTGACCTCGTTCGCCGCTCTTCTGCTCGCGGCGCCGATTTCGATCGCGATCGCGCTGTTTCTCACCGAGCTCGCGCCGCGATGGCTCCGGGGCCCGGTAGGGGCCCTCGTGGAGATGCTCGCGTCGGTCCCGAGCGTGGTCCTCGGCCTCTGGGGCATCCTCGTGATGGGCCCCTGGATCGTCGAGCACGTCGGCCCGTTCCTGCATCGCACACTCGGCTGGACACCGTTCTTCAAGACCGAGCCCGTGGCTGGGCCAAGCATCCTCTCGGCGATCCTGATCCTGACGATCATGATGATCCCGATCATCTCGAGCATCTCCCGCGAGCTCTTCCTGAACGTGCCGCGCGAACTGAAGGAAGGCGCGCTCGCACTCGGGGCGACACGCTGGGAGCTCGTCCGCGGCGTGATCTTTCCGTACGCGCGCGCAGGCATCGCCGCCGCGATGATCCTCGGCCTCGGACGAGCGGTCGGCGAGGCGATCGCCGTCACGCAGGTAATCGGCAACAACGAGGCGATCACGTGGAACCTCTTCGAGCCCGGCGACACGCTCGCAAGTCGGATCGCGAGCGGCTACGTGGGCGCGACGTCGAAGCTCCAGATCTCCTCGCTCGTCTATCTCGCCGTCATCCTCTTGGCGTTCTCGCTCGTCGTGAACCTGGTTGCTCGGGTGATCGTGCATCGGGTCACCAATAGAGAGGGGTACGGATGAGCGACGCAGCGCTCACTGCACGGTCGTTGACGAGCGAGCACCGCACACGCCGGCGCATCGTCAACTGGCTGATGGAGGGCCTCGCCACCTTGGCGGCGCTCGCCGCTGTGGCGCTGCTCGTGATCGTGGTCGGGTCGGTCGCCAAGCGCGGAGCGGGGGCGCTCAACTTCGACTTCTTCACCAAGAACCCGTCCTTCCTAGGCTTCGGCCAGGAGTCGTCCGGCATCGCCAACGCCATCGTCGGGACTTTCATCATCGTCGGCCTCGCCATCCTGATGGCGCTGCCAGTCGGCATCCTCGCCGCGATCTACCTGAACGAGTTCGCGCCCAGGCGAGTCGCCTCGGCAGTGACAGTCGCCTTCGACGTCCTGAACGGCGTTCCCGCAATCGTCATTGGCATCTTCGTCTTCGTCTTCCTCGTCGCCGGCCACGGCCAGTCGGGGATCAAAGCTGGCTTCGCGCTCGCAATCTTGATGCTCCCGCTAGTCACGCGATCGACTCAAGAGGTTCTGGCTCTCGTTCCGAACGCGGTTCGGGAGGCGAGCCTCGCGCTCGGCGCGCCGCGCTGGCGCACGACCTTGAACGTCGTCCTTCCGATGGCGGTCGGCGGCATCATCACCGGAGGAACCCTTGCGACCGCGCGAGTCGCCGGCGAGACCGCGCCCCTCCTCTTCACCAGCTCGCTCGCAGGAAACACCGTGTCCTGGAATCCGGCCGAGCCGCTCGCCTCGATTCCGTTCTTCATCTTCACGTCCGCAGAGCAGGCCGACCCGTCGCTCCAGGAACAGGCCTGGGGCGCCGCGCTCGTGCTGATCATGTTCGTCCTCGTGGCGAGCATCATCGCGAGGGCGTTCGGTCTGAGGAGCCGACGACGTTTGACAGGAGGTCGCTGACCATGCAGTACGTTTCGACCCCGATGACGGAGAGCGCGGAGCCGCACATCGAGATCGATCCGAGCAAGGTCGGCGCGGAGCGGCCGTCCTCGCGGGAAGTCGCGCGCGAGACCGTCTTCCAGATCCAGAACCTCAGCGCGTACTACGGCAAAGCGGCCGCGATCCAGGATGTCTCGTTCGACATCTACGGGAAGACCGTCACCGCGATCATCGGGCCCTCGGGCTGCGGCAAGAGCACCTTCATCCGTTGCCTGAACCGGATGAACGACGTGATTCCAAGCTTCAGGAGCGACGGCAAGATCCTCTTCCACGAGGTCGACCTGCAGGGGAAGGACGTTGATCCGGTTTCGGTGCGCCGGCGGATCGGGATGGTCTTTCAGCGTCCGAACCCGTTCCCGAAGTCGGTCTTCGACAACGTGGCGTACGGGCTCCGCATCCTCGGCATGAAGGACAACCTCGGCGACCGCGTCGAGCATGCGCTCAAGCGCGCAGCGCTCTGGGACGAGGTCAGCGATCGGCTCAAGGACAGCGCCCTCGCGCTCTCCGGTGGCCAGCAGCAGCGTCTGTGCATCGCTCGGGCGATCGCGATCGAGCCTGACGTGATCCTGCTGGACGAGCCGGCATCCGCCCTCGATCCCATCGCCACAGCGAGCATCGAGGACCTGATGCACGAGCTGAAAGAGGACTACACGATCGTGATCGTCACGCACAACATGCAGCAGGCGGCGCGGGTGGCGAACATGACCGCCTTCTTCAGCATCAGCGGCGGCGAGGACGGCTCGCGGCACGGAGTGCTCGTGGAGTACGACGACACCGAGAAGATCTTCACGAACCCGTCCGAGAAGCGAACCGAGGACTACGTCACCGGCCGTTTCGGCTAAGTCGCACAGACGTTGCTTTGACGTTAAGAAGCGGAGAAGGCGCTTCTCCGGAGAACCGTTTCTAGGGCACAATTTCGTCCCCCATGGTCGTCGCGCTCGTCGCCCACCAGCGAACGCATACAAACGTCGCGCTGGCCGCCAGCCGCTGCGATGTCCAGGTGCTGCCGCCGGCTGAGGCGCTCCGCGCACTCACCGAAGGCGACATCGCGATCGGCCGCCTCGACGTCGCTGCGGCGCTCGACGGGATCGAGAACGGGCTCTGGGAGCTCGCGCGGCTGCAGGGTGCCGGCGTCCGGGTCCTGAACGGGCCAGAGCCCCTCGTGGCTGCGCACGACAAGCTCGCGACGGCGCGAAGCCTGGAGGCGGCCGGAGTGCCCCACCCGCGCACCGTCCACGTCGCTGACCCGAGCTCCCCCATTCCGCTTTCTCCACCGGTGGTCGTCAAGCCACGCTTCGGGAGTTGGGGGCAGGACGTCGTGCTCTGCGAAGACCTCGGGGCGCTGCATCGCTGCCTCGCAGACGACGCTGCGCGTCGCTGGTTCCACACTCATGGCGCACTCGTCCAGGAGCTCATCCCGCCGCTCGGCCACGACCTTCGGATCGTCGTTTCCGGCAGTTCGGTGGTCGGCGCAGTCCGGCGGGTCGCGCGACCAGGTGAGTGGCGGACGAACGTTGCACTCGGGGCCAGGCGCGAGCCGGTGTCGCCTCCGGCGGAGGCGTGCGCGCTCGCCGTGGCCGCGGCGCGGGCGATCCAGGCCGACCTCGTCGGCGTCGATCTCCTTCCGACGCCCGACGGAGGCCATGTCGTCCTCGAGCTGAACGGCGCCGTCGAGTTCAACGAGCAGTACGCGCTGGACGGCGGTGACGTCTTCGAGCGAACGCTCTCGGCACTGCTGCCGGCACCGGAGCCGGCCGCCGCGCTCGCCTAACCGAACCTCGCCTTCCTTTCTCTCCGCTTGTCCTCGTCAGCGGCGTCGTCGCGGCTGCCGTTGTGGGGAGTCAGTTACAACGGGCCGGATGGCTAGCCCGACATCGGCGCCGAGGAAGTGCATCGGATGAACGGGAGCCGATTGTCAACACGCGTCGCAGCAGCCTTCACCACGCCAGCTCTCGCGACCCTCTTTCACAGCTACGGCAGCGATGACCAAGGCAGCAGCTGGGTCCATCCACCAGAGCC
This sequence comes from uncultured Actinomycetes bacterium, assembly GCA_963842235.1. GTDB lineage: Bacteria > Actinomycetota > Thermoleophilia > Gaiellales > Gaiellaceae > JACDAN01. The sequence goes on from CAWJFT010000002.1 coordinate 76,998, forward strand.
CGAATAGCGCGTTAGTGCCAAGACCAATCAGAAGCGCGATCGAGAGGTATGCGCACAGCTGTGTCTGCGACGCCTCCTTCACGGTCGCCGCAGAGTTAAGCCTGCGGCCGACGCGACGCTTCCAGGCTGCAAGGAGCGGCATCGTCGCCGCGGTGAAGGCGGCCAAGCCGATACCGAGCCAGCTCGGCTCGGGCTGGTTGCCCGCCACCAGTGTTCGAGCTGCCTCCAGGCCGACGTAGGCCGCGAGGAGGAAGAACGACGTCGCGATCAGCTGTTGGGCGCGGCGCTCGGCGCTGTTCGAGCCAAGGCGGGCGCCTGTGAAGAGCCACAAGACGACCACTCCGGCGACCGACTCGATCAGCGAATCGGCACCGAAGGCGATCAGCGCGATTGAGCCCGCAGCCAACCCGGCGCCGATCGCGACGGCGGCCTCGAGCAAGTGGTAGCCGATGCCGACGCCGGCGAGCAGGCGGGCCTGACGCTCGTATTTGCGACGTTCCCCAGCCCGCGCAACGGTCAACTGCGACCGCCGGGAGCCAAGCTGGATGAGACCCTGCTCGCTCACTAGGCCCCGACGAGAGGCCGCGCTTCGGAAATCGCCTCGGCACTGACCTGGCGGTAGAGGCGCGCACCGATTGCCGTCAAGGCGTAGAACACGATCTTGCCCTCGCGCCGGGACTTCGCCAGACCCTCGTCCTTGAGGGCTCGGAGGTGGTGCGAGACGAGGTTCTGGGCGCGAGCGGTGATCCAAGCGAGGTCGCAGACGCAAAGCTCGCCGCCCTTGGCTAGCGCGTCGACGATGACCAGTCGGGTCGGGTCAGCAAGAGCTCGCACCCTCGCAGCCACCAACTCGGCTGTTCTCGAGGGAAGGCACTCCGCCCTCAGTTCCTCCGCCCTCGGAAGGTCGAGGCAGAGGAGATCGCAGCGCTCGTCCATTGAAACATTCTAACCGGCGTTGATATGTGGATATGTCGATCTCGGAGAGGGTGCGCGTCGGAGGCCCTAGCCGTTCACCGGTCTGTTACCAGTCCTTCACCGAGCGTCCACCCAGGCGCAATCTCGCACGGGCGAAGATTCCTTCGATGGCGAAGGTCCTGATCGTCGAAGACGACGAGGTGATCGCCAAGGGCATGGCCAGCCACCTCGCCACGGCCGGGTTCGACCCGCAGTGGGTCTCGAACGGACAGACAGGGCTCGCTCGTCTTCGCTTCGAGCAACCCGATGTCTGCGTCGTCGACCTGATGCTCCCGATGCTCGACGGCTGGAAGCTGATCGAGAACGCCCGCGCCGAAGGAATCGGCACGCCGGTCGTCGTCGTGAGTGCCCGGGGCAGCGAGGAGGACCGGGTGCACACGCTCGAGCTCGGAGCCGACGACTACCTCGTCAAGCCGTTCTCGATGCGAGAGCTCGTGGCGCGGGTTCGTGCAGCCGCACGGCGTGGCGTTCGCGATCAGCCCGCCAAGCAGGGCGATGTCATCGAGCTCGAAGAGCTCCGCGTCGACCCTGTGAGCGTGCAGGCCTACCTCAACGGCCGAAGCGCAGAGCTCACGCTCACCGAGTTCCGCCTGCTGTACGCGCTCGCCGCCGAGAGCCCGCGGGTCGTCACCCGCGACGAGTTGCTTCAGCGGATCTGGGGGCGAAGACTCACGCGCCGCGACCGGACGGTCGACGTCTTCGTCCGCAAGCTGCGCGAGAAGATCGACGCCCGTGCGCCGCGCCATGCGTTCCTGCACACGCGGTACGGCGTGGGGTACAAGCTCGAGCCGCAGCTCAAGTAGTGGCGGCGAGCGCGACTGCGGCGCCCGTCGGCGAGCGTCTGCTCAACCGCGAGCTCTCCTGGCTCGACTTCAACTCCCGGGTGCTCGAGCTCGCGGAGGATCCGGGAGTTCCGCTGCTCGAGCGGGTGAAATTCTGCGCCATCTTCTCGTCGAACCTCGACGAGTTCTTCATGGTTCGCGTGGCCGGGCTGCGAGGTCAGGCCGCCGCGGGCCTCAGCGTCCGTTCGCCTGACGGACGCTCGCCGAGCGAGACGCTCGTGGAGATCCATAGAGCCGTGACGGATCTCACCGCCCGCCTGGCAAAGCTCTGGAGGGCCGATCTGCGCCCTGCACTCGCCGAGCAGGACATCACCGTCGCGGGGATCGAGGATTTGCGTCCGCGCGAGCTCGACGAGCTCACCGAGCGCTACGAGCGGCAGATCTATCCCGTACTCACGCCGCTCGCAGTCGGGCCGGGTCAGCCGTTTCCGTACATCTCGGGCCTCACGCTCTCACTCGGTCTCTTCGTGCGGGATCCGGAAACGGGCGAAGAGCGCTTCGCACGGGTCAAGGTGCCGGAGCTGCTGCCGCGGTTCCTCGCGATCGGCCGTCGCGGGCTCTACCTGCCGCTCGAGCACGTGATCGCCCACTTTCTGCCGTCGCTCTTCCCGATGATGGAGATCAGCGAATGCGCAGCCTTCCGGGTGACGCGCGACGCCGACTTCGAGGTCTCCGACGAAGCGGACGACCTGCTGGAGGCTGTCGAGCTCGAGCTGCGACGGCGGCGTTTCGGCGACACGGTGCGCGTCGAGATCGCGCAAGAGATGTCGGAGGCCATGCGCGATCGGCTCCTCGCCGGGCTCGACGCGGGCGAAGACCAGCTGTACCCCGACCCCGGTCTGCTCGGACTGGCCGACTTGATGGAGCTCGCCGCGATCGATCGCTCCGACCTCACCGACGAGCCCTGGCTCGCCGCCACGCAGCCCCGCATCGCCGAGCTGGATCGAGCAGCCGACTTCTTCGAGGAGATCAAGCGCGGCGACATCCTCGTCCACCACCCGTACGAATCGTTCGCGACCAGTTTCGAGGCGTTCGTGCGCGGCGCTGCGAAGGACGAGCAGGTCGTCGGACTGAAGACGACCGTCTATCGCACGAACGACGAGACCCCGCTCGTCCCAGCCCTCGTCGAGGCGGCCGAGGAAGGGAAGCAGAGCGTCTGCCTGGTCGAGCTGAAGGCGCGCTTCGACGAGCACCGGAACATCGAGTGGTCGAGGGCGCTGGAGCGCGCCGGCGTTCATGTCGTCTACGGCTTCCCCAACTTGAAGATCCATGCGAAGGCCACGCTGATCGTTCGGCGTGAAGGGGACGAGCTCAAGCGCTATGTCCAGGTCGGCACAGGGAACTACCACGCGCTCAATGCGAGGATCTACGAAGACTTCGGACTCTTCACCGCCGATCCGGAGATCGCGGCTGACGTCGCGGATCTCTTCAACTACATCACCGGCTTCGGCAAGCCCCAGCCCTTTCGCAAGCTGATCGCGGCGCCCTTCGCGCTGCGCGCCCGCCTGATCGAGGAGATCCGCGCCGTCGCGCAGGCCGCCGAGGCGGGAAAGAAGGCATCGATCCTGATCAAAGTCAATGCCGTCACCGACCAGGCTGTGATCGAGGAGCTCTACGAAGCCTCGCAGGCCGGCGCGCAGATCGACATCGTCGTGCGCGGGGTCTGCTCGCTCCGGCCGGGCGTCTCCGGCATGAGCGAGAACATCCGCGTTCGCAGCATTCTCGGCCGCTTTCTCGAGCACAGCCGGGTCTTCATCTTCGAGAACGGCAAGAAGGCGACCTACCTGCTCGGCAGCGCCGACTTGATGCTGCGCAATCTCGATCACCGCCTGGAGCTGGTTGCGCCGATCGAGGACTCGCGCGCTCAGCAGCGGTTGTCCGCGGTCTTCGAGGCTCTTCTCGCCGACAACGTGCAGGCCTGGGAGCTGAGGCCCGACGGCACCTGGGAGCGTCGGCGGCCCAAGAAGGACGAGCGCGCGCGCCCTGCGCACGCGGTGCTCATGCGCAGTACCCGCGCGCGATTCCGGCGCCGCTCCTCACCGTCGCGCGAGGAACGGTGACGCGGATGACCGAACGTCCTCTCAGAATGGTCGCGATGCGGGCAGGTGTGATCGACGTCGGCTCCAACACCGTACGCCTACTCGTGTCCGCGGGCGGGCGCCGCGGCCTGAGTCCCGTTCTGAGCGACCGCGCGCACCTCGGGTTGGCGAAGGACATCGAGCGCCGCGGGCGGATCTCAGATCAGAAGCTCACGGACCTAGCGGATGTGGCTGCCCGCTACGCGGCGCGTGCGCGCGACTCCGGCGCCGAGCGGCTCGAGGTCATCGTGACTGCGCCCGGGCGGCAGAGCTCGAACGCCGGCGTCCTCCACCACGTCCTCGGCGAAGCCACCGGTTTCCCCGTCCGCCAGCTCTCAGCAGAGGACGAGGGGCGACTCGCATACGCAGGCGCAGTGGCGAGCTGTCGCTCCCTGCCCGAGCCGATCGGGGTGATCGACGTCGGCGGCGGGTCGACGCAGTTGATGGTGGGGACCTTCTTTGGCACAGCCTGGCTTCACGCACTCGATGTCGGCTCGTTGCGCCTGACCGAGCGCTACGTCGAGACCGATCCGCCTTCGAAGCGGGAGCTTCAGGCGATCGCGAGGGCCGTCGAGGAGGCGTTCGAGGGCATCACACCACCGATTCCGCGCAGCGTGCTGGCAGTCGGAGGCACCGCAAGGTCTCTACGCCGGATCACCGGCAAGCGCTTCGGCCAGAAAGACCTGCGCGGCGCACTGGAGGCGTTGACGTCTGCACCTGTGCAGCGGGTAGCCGGGAAGCACGAGCTCTCGCCCGAGCGAGCTCGGGTCCTGCCTGCCGGGGTCCTCGTCCTCCGCGAAGCGCATCGGCGACTCGGCGTGACGTTCGAAGTCGCCCGCGGCGGCGTCCGTGAAGGCGCCATCCTCGGTCAGCTCGCTGAGCTCGCCGAAGCAGCGGCTTAGCACTACCCCGGCGGCGGCAGCCGCCCGAGCTCACCGAGCTTGCCGTCGGCCGCTTCGACGATCACCGTCGCACCTTTCTTCGTCTTGCCGAAGAGCGGCGCGAGCTCGGGCCCGTGACCGCAGACCGCGGTGGCGGTCCCCCCGAGCCGGAGCAGGAGCGAACGCACACGCTCAGGGCCGACGCCCTCGGCGAGGTCAGCTGCGCGCTCCACCTCGACGCCACTGGCTCGGCCAAGCGGCTCGACCGTCTGGACGCAACGAGTGAACGGGCTCGAAACGATCCGTCTGATCTGGAACGCCTCGAGCTGCTCGACGAGCCCGGACGCCTGGCGTTCGCCTCGGTCGTCCAGCGGGCGCAGCGAGTCGTCGCCGACCCACTCCTCGGCGTTGCCGGCCGAGGCATGCCGGTTGACGAGCAGCGGCGGTGGGACTGCACGAAGAACCTCCAGGTCACGCTCGTAACTGAGCGTCTCCTCGGCCATCTCGTGCGAGAGCCAGGCGATCTCGTCCACCTCATCGTGCGGCTCGAACGAGCCCGACTCCACTCGCATCGTCCAGTAGCGGACGAGCTTGCGACGCCCCCGGCTGTCGCGGTAGCTCGTGCTCGGGAGCTCCCGACCGAGGACGCAGGAAAGGCCGGTCTCCTCCGCAACCTCACGGAGAGCCGTCTCCTCGTCGGTCTCACCCGCGTGGGCTTTGCCCTTCGGGAACGTCCAGTCGTCGTAGCGAGGCCGGTGAACGAGAAGGACTTCGGGCCCCGCGCCGCCCGCGCGGCGCACCACCCCGCCGGCCGCGCGGACCAGCTTTCGCCGCAGGCTCAGCGCCACTCGGCGTCGCCGGCTCGCTCAAGGCGCTTCCAGGCCTTCGGCCACGCTCGGCGAGCCTCGACGCGGCGGCCACGCTGTCGCTCGATCAGCCGCCCCGCCGCGAGCGCGGTGCGGCCGGTTCCCCGCACACGCGAGACCAGATCGCGGATGTGCTCTTCGGCGACGACGGCATCCTGATGCTCCCCGAGCACGTCCTGGAGGTCCTTGGCACGGTTGACGAAGCGCTCCTCCGTGCAGGCCGCCTCGGCCGCATAACGGGCACGTTTCGCCCGAATCCGGAGCCGGTGCAACTCCTCATCCGCCGCGTCGACATCGAGCGCTCGTGCGGCTTTCCGCAGCCTCCCGTAGTCACCCGCCGCGACGCTCTGCAGATCAGCTCCCTCGCTCAAGCTCGGTATGCGCTCCAACTCGGCGAGCAGCGTCGCGTAACGAGGGCTGTCGAGGGCGTCGACCAGCCGTTTCCGGGCTTCCTGCCGCTCGGCTTCGAGAAGCTCGAGCACCGCTCCGAACGCGGCCGCCTCCTCCACCGTCGCCAGCTCGTGAACGAGGTACTCGATCAGCACGTCGCGGTCCCGGACCTCCCCCAGCAGCGCGCCGAGCCAGCGAAGCTCTTCACGAAGCTCCTCGGCCCTCGTCGGGTCGTCTACGAGCGGCCGCGCGGAGCGAAGAAGCGAGCGAAGCCGCCTAGTCGCGACGCGCTGTTTGTGTACCTCTTCCGGGTCTGCACCCAAACGCACTCCCGGTTCCCGGGCGAGGAGCTCGCGCCGGTAGCCCGCCAGCACGCGCTGGAACTCGTCCTCCTCGCGCGGCTCGAGTCCGGCGAGGGGGTGGAGAGCTTGCACGGACCGCATCGTAATCGGGCGGCGAGCCACGACGGTTATCCACAGCTGTGGACAACGCTTGGGGCGCACGTTCACCGCCTGGTCTCCGTTGGCTATGACGCTTCCTGACGCAGCACGGGCACCACAGTGGTAAGACGTGAGTCGGTGCGCGGCCGGGTCGGCATTTTTGCGGCGGCCGGCGCGGCGATCGCCGCCGCGCTGGTGCTTGCCGTGCTCGGGGTCGGCGAGGTTCAGGGCGCGCTCACCGACTGGCAGGCGTTCTGGCTGGGACTCGTGCAGGGCGCGACCGAGCTGCTCCCGGTGTCCTCGTCCGGCCACCTGATCCTCGTTCCGTGGCTCGCCAACTGGCGTTACCTGGAGGAGCACGATCAGTTCAACCAGACCTTCGACGTCGCGCTCCATCTCGGGACACTGATCGCCGTCGTCGCCTACTTCTGGCGGGACCTGGGGCGCTTCATCGCGGCCTGGTTCCGCTCGGCCCGGCGTCGGTCGATCGCCGGTGGCGACGAGCGCATCGCGTGGTTCCTCTTCATCGCCACGATCCCCGCGGTGCTGATCGGCGGCGCCGGCGAAAGCTTCATCGCGAACCACCTCGGCGAGCCGTGGCAGATCGCGATCCTCCTCGCTGTGTTCGCCATCGTTCTCTGGATCGCCGACCAGCGCCCGGCCAGGCGCGAGATGGACACGTTGACGATGCGCGACGCACTCATCATCGGAACGGCGCAGGCGGCGGCGCTCGCTCCCGGCGTCTCACGCTCGGGGATCACGATCTCGGCCGGCCGCTTCATGGGGCTCGATCGGGATGCCGCAGCGCGGGTCTCGTTCCTGCTGCTCGTACCGATCACGCTGGGCGCTGTCCTCTTCAAGGGAACCACGGACGTCCTCCTCGGTGACCTGCCGCCGGGCTGGGAGGGCCCGTTCGTCGTCGGCGTGCTGGCCGCGGCCGGCAGCGGCCTGGTCGCAATCGTCTTCCTGCTCCGCTTCGTCCAGCGCCACACCTATACGCCGTTCGTCGTCTACCGGTTGATCATGGCCGCGATCGTGCTGCTCATAATCGCCAGCGGCTGGCGCTCTGCAACGTTCTAGAAGACCAGATACAGCACTTCGCCGACGAGCGCCGGCTTCTCGGCGTCCTTGATCTCGATCTCGATCCCGAGGCGGTAGAGGATTCCTTCGCCACGCCGCTCGCTGCCCCGCAGGGTCGCCTTGAGCCGCACCTGCGAGTTGACCGGCACCGGGGCGGTGAAGCGGACCTTCTCCGTGCCGTAGTTGATCCCCATGCGCCCGTCGGTGACGTTCAACACCTGCGAGACGAAGTACGGGAGCAGCGCGAGGCTGAGGTACCCGTGCGCGACGGTCGTCCCGAACGGGCCCTGTGCAGCCATGTCCGGGTCGACGTGGATCCATTGGTGGTCGTGCGTCGCCTCGGCGAACAGGTCGATCTGCTTCTGGTCGATCGTCTCCCATTCGCTCGTCCCGAGCTCGCGCTCTTCCGAGCTCTCGAGCTCCGCCAGGGTCAGCTTGGTCGTCATGCGGGCGCCTCCTCCAGGACCCGTGACCGGAGCGCCTTGCGGTCGACCTTTCCGACCGGGGTGAGCGGCAGCGAGGGGACGACATGCACCTCCCGCGGGATACTTGTAGCCGCCGATTCGCTCCTTGCCGAAGGCGACGAGCGCGTCGGCATCCACCTCTTGGCCCGACCGCAGCTCGACGAATGCGACCACCTCCTCGCCGTGGACGTCGTCCGGGCGGCCGACGACGCCGGCCGCCACGACCGCCGGATGCTCGAGGAGTGCCTCCTCGATGTCGCGGGGGAAGACGTTGAAGCCGCCGCGGATGATCAGATCCTTCTTGCGGTCGACGACGTAGAGGTAGCCGTCGTCGTCGAGGTAGCCGAGGTCGCCGGTGTAGAGCCAGCCGTCCCGGATCGTCTCCGCGCTCAGCTCCGGCGCGCGCCAGTACCCGAGCATGACCGAGCGCGAGCGGACGCAGATCTCGCCGATCTCGTCCTCGCCGTCGATGCGCACCTCGACGCCCGGCGCAGGCTTCCCCACCGAGCCGAGCCGAGCCTGCCCCGGCGGAGTCGAGGTGACGAGCGCCGCGGTCTCGGTCAGCCCGTAGCCCTCGCGGATCTCGACCTGCGGCAGGCGCCGCAGCACCTCCGCGGCGGTCTCGGGCGGGAGGGGCGCACCGCCGGAGACGATGTAGCGGAGCTCGGAGAGGTCGTACTCCTCCAGCGGGAGCGCGAGGAGCAGCTGGAGCATCGACGGGACGACGGCAGTGATCTGCGTCCGGTGCTCCTGGGCGAGCTCCAGCCACCTCTGGGCGTCGAACCAGCGCATGAGCACCGTCGGATGGCGCTCCTCGGCATGGAGCGCAACGACGGTGACGAGCAGCCCGTAGGCGTGGGAGAGCGGCAGCGCCAAGAGGCCGCGGACGATGTCGGGGAGGTGGCCGGACTCGTGGCCGGACTTGCCCGCAAACCAGAGGTTCTCGTGGGAGAGCAGGACGCCCTTCGCCCGTCCGGTCGTCCCGCCCGTGTAGAGCAGGGCCGCGGGATCCGACGGGGCGCGCGGGACGATCTCGCCCGGGTCGCACTCCTCGAGCCACGAGAACGCGTCGGTCGTGACGACCATCGCGCCGTCTGCCGCTTCACGAGCGGTCTCCGCCAGCTCCGGGCTCGCGAGCACGACCTCGGCTCCCGAATCCGAGACGATGTGCGCCAGCTCCGCGGGCGGGAGGAGGAAGATCGCCGGCGTGGCGACGGCCCCCGCCCTCCAGATCGCTTCGTAGGCGATCCCGACCTCCGGACAGTTCGCCATCAGGACGACAACGCGGCTGCCTTGCTCGACGCCCAATCGCCGCAGGCCTTCCGCGAGTCGTGCGGCGCGGTCGAAGAGGACGCCCGAGCGAAGCCATTCGCCTTCGAACCACAGCGAGTCGTAGTCGCCGAGGCGCTCGAACGCCTCCTCGGAGGCCCGGCCGAGATGAAGCTCAGGCAACGCGCATCGACTGGCCGCCCGCCTTGCCCATCATCGCGACCATGCCCTCCGGCGCGGCGCCATCAGGGAACCGCTCCTTCAGCTGCGCGAGCAGCTCGTCGGCGTCCCAGCGGCCCTCGGAGGCGAAGAGCTCACCGGCGTCCCAGGGCCGCAGGACGTTGACCGAGCCGCCCCAGACGAAGAAGCACTGGCCGGTGATCTCCTGCGCCGCGTCGGCGCTGAGGGCCACGACGAGCGGGGACATGTTCGCCGGGTCGAGCGGATCGAAGCCGTCCTCGGGTGGAGGCAGGTCGCCGAAGGTCTCCTCGGTCATCCTCGTGCGCGCGTTCGGCGCGATGCAGTTGACCGTCACGCCGTAGCGCTGCAGCTCCTGCGCCGCGATCACGGTGAACCCGGCAATCGCGGCCTTCGCGGCGCCGTAGTTCGCCTGGCCGACGTTCCCGAAGACGCCCGACGGGCTGGACGTGTTGATCACACGCGCATGCAACGTCTCGCCGCCCTTCGCCAGCTCGCGCCAGTAGGCGGCGGCGTGCCTCGTGGGCCCGAAGTGGCCCTTGAGATGGACGGCGAGGACGGCGTCCCACTCGTCCTCGGTCATGTTCACGAGCATCCGGTCGCGGAGGATTCCGGCGTTGTTGACGAGGATGTCGAGCCGCCCGTAGCGGTCGATCGCGCGTCGCACCATGCTCTCGGCGGCCCCGAAGTCCGAGACGTCGTCGTAGTTGGCCACGGCTTCGCCTCCGGCGGCGACGATCTCGTTGACCACCGACTGGGCGGGAGTCGCGTCCTGGCCTTCGCCCGCCAGCGAGCCGCCCAGATCGTTGACCACCACCTTGGCGCCGGCTTGCGCGAGGGCCAGCGCGTGCTCGCGTCCGATTCCCCGGCCGGCGCCGGTTACGAGCGCCACCTTCCCATCGAGGCTCGGCATACGAGAGGATCGTACGCCAGAGACATCGCTTGCGATGTCGACTTCAGGCCGTGCGAGCTTGCTCGCGCGGCCGTCTGAAATGACCGGTCGACGCGGTGGAAGTGAGAGGCTTCCGCTACATGGCATTCAGCGGGAGCGAGGTACAGAACGCGATCTATGTCTCGGGCGAGTCGCCGTGGCCGATCTCGCCGGAGGAGTGGGAGGCGCGCGCGGCCGAGGCGCTCGAGCCTGGGCCGTTCGACTACATCGCGGGCGGCGCCGGATCGGAGTCGACCATGCGCGCGAACCTCGAGGCGTTCGAGCGCCGACGCCTACGCCCGCGGATGCTGACCGGGAACAGCGAGCGGGACATCTCGGTCGAGGTCCTCGGGACGAAGTCGCCGGCGCCGTTCTTGCTCGCTCCGATCGGAGTCCTGTCGATCGCCCATCCCGAGGGCGAGCTCGCCGTGGCGAGGGCGGCCGCAGCGACCGGCGTGCCGATCGTCCTCTCGAGCGCTGCGTCGCATTCGATCGAGGAGGTCGCGGAGATCGATCCGCCGCGGTGGTTCCAGCTCTACTGGGTCAACGACCGTGAGGTGACCGTCAGCCTGGTCGAGCGGGCCGAGGCCGGCGGCTACGGCGCGCTCGTCGTCACGCTCGACACGCTGTCGCTCGGCTGGCGTGATCGCGACCTCCGCAAGTCGTACCTGCCGTTCCTCGGGGGCGAGGGCTGCGCCCAGTTCTTCTCCGATCCGGTCTTCCGCAGCCGGCTCGAGCGACCGCCGGAGGAGGACCCGCTCGGTGCGGCGGCGGCCATGCTCGGCATGTTCCCGAACCTAGGCCTGAACTGGGACGATCTGGCGTGGCTGCGCGCCCGGACCGAGCTTCCACTTCTCGTCAAGGGCGTCCTCACCGGCGACGACGCGGTGCGCGCACGCGAGAGCGGCGTCGACGGCATCGTCGTCTCCAACCACGGCGGCCGCCAGGTGGACGGCGCGATCGCCGCGCTCGACGCGCTCGAGGAAGTGCGCGAGGCGGTCGGGGCAGAGATGGTCGTGCTGATGGACAGCGGCATCCGGCGCGGCCCGGACGTCCTCAAGGCGCTCGCACTCGGGGCCGATGCGGTGCTGCTCGGTCGTCCGTATGCGTACGGGCTCACCGTCGGCGGCCAGGACGGCGTGGAGGCCGTGATCCGGCACCTGATGGCGGAGACGGATCTCACCCTCGCGCTCGCCGGCGGCACGCAGGCAAGCAACCTCGACTCGTCATGGATCGCGGCGTCGTCCTGAGAGAGCTCGAGCAGTTCGGCGTCGAGGAGATCGACCTCGACGAGCCGGGGCCCGGCGAGGCGCGGGTACGCCTCGAGGCCACCGGCGTCTGCCATTCCGACCTGCACGTCGTCCGAACCGGGTTCAACCATCCGCTGCCGGTCCTCCTCGGGCATGAGGGTGCGGGCGTGGTCGAGGCGGTCGGGGAGGGAGTCGGCCACGTGGCGCCCGGCGACCGTGTCGTGGTTGGGTGGCGGTCTCCTTGCGGCGAGTGCCGCTGGTGCCTACGGGACGCCCAGCACCTGTGCCGGACTCCTGCGATGGCGGCAGGGCGGATGCACACCCGCGACGGCCGCGACCTGATGGGTGTCTTCCGCGCGGGCACGTTCGCGACGCGGAGCGTGCTCCACGGTGCGGCGCTGGTTCCCTTGGTGTCGACCTGCCGATGGAGGAGGCCTGCCTGCTCGGCTGCGCCGTGGCGACGGGCGTCTGCTCGGTGCTGAAGACGGCCGGGGTGTGGGAAGGCGCGCGCGTCGCCGTGATCGGCTGTGGCGCCGTCGGGCTCTCGGTCATCCAGGGTGCGCGGATCGCCGGCGCCGAGGAGATCTACGCAATCGACCTCGACGAGCGGAAGCTCGAAGAGGCGACGCGGTTCGGAGCGACCCACACCGGAGAGGGCGAGCGGCTGGACTTCGTCTTCGACGTGGTCGGCCGGCCCGAGACCGTCGCGCTTGGCATCCGGATGCTCGGCCACGCCGGCACGCTCGTGTACATCGGGCTTCCGCAACCCGGCGCGGAGGCTGTCCTCCCGTCTGGATTACGCGTTCGACCGCCGGCTTCGCATCCTCGTCTCGCACGGCGGCGACCATGTCCCGGCGGAGGACTTTCCGCTGCTGGCGCAGCTCGCTCTGGACGGCCGCCTCGACCTGGCCGGAATGGTCACGAAACGGATTGCTCTGGACGACGTCGAGCAGGCGTTCGAGGACATGGAGGCGGGCGACGTGATCCGTTCGGTGGTCGTGCTGTGAGGATTCCTCCGCCCGTCGCTGAGCTGATCGGTATCGAGCTCGTGGACTCGGGCGGCGGCGTCTGCACGATGCGGCTCGAGGCCGGCGAGCAGCACTTGAACCCAATGGGGACGCTCCACGGCGGGATCCTCTGCGACCTCGCCGACGCCGCCATGGGCATGGCGTTCTTCTCCACGCTGGACGAAGGGGAGTCGTTCACGACGCTCGAGCTCAAGATCAACTACCTGCGTCCGTTTTGGACCGGGACGCTCATCGCCCGCGGCACGGTCATCTCGCGCGGGCGGACGATCGGCCTGAGCGAGTGCCGCGTCGTCGACGACCGCGATCGCCTGATCGCGCATGCAACGAGCACCTGCATGGCCCTGCGCGGCGACCTCGCCGAGGGCCGTTAATCCTTGTAACAACTTGTTACTTGGTACCGCCCCGCCCCGACGTTGCGCTCTCCGAGCGGCGGGACCGAGTTAGTTACAAGTTGTCACTTGGGGTTGGAGCCGGCGAGAACGCGGTCGATCAGGTTCGCGTAGTCGGCGTCCGCCTCCGGGTTCCAGCCGGTCATGCGGTGACGGCGTTCGACCAGCGCTGCGCTCGCGGCGTCTGAGTGACGAAGCAACGTGACCTGGAGCGAACGCACCAGCTCGGCGAGCTGACGCCGGAAGTGCAGCGCGCCGAACTCCGGCTCCGGAAACCGACCGCCGCAGGCGCGCGGCGAGCTCGTCCGAGGCGCCCGCCTGCTGCACGACCAGCTCGACGGCATCGAAGCGCTCGAGATCCCGGAGAGCCTGCGCGCAGAGGACGTTGTGCGTCCCCTCCCAGCTCTCGAAGACGATCGCGTCCCGGTAGAGCCGCGGCAGCGGCGAGAAGTCCTCGATCGTGCCGTTGCCGCCGAGCGTCTCGATCCCCCGCCGGACGACCTGCGTCGCCGCCAAAGACGTGACGAACTTGTTCCCGTTGACGAGCAACCGGTGCCAGACGACGTCCTCGTCGCTCGCCGAGCCCTCGTCGATCCTCGCAACGAGCTCCGTCAGGTGCATCGTCGACGCGTAGGCCGCGGCCTCCTCGCTCTTCATCACGGCGAGGTTCTCCCGAACGAGCGGGAAGCGGCCAATCGGGCCACCGAAAGCCGAGCGCTCGCGCGCGAAGCTGGACGCTTCCAGGAACGCGCGTTTCATCAAGCCGGTCGAGCCGACGGAGTTCAGCCAGCGCGAGGTGTTGAGGACGCTGATAGCGGTCTTGAAACCGTCCTCGAGCGGCCCGAGCGGATAGGCGACCGCCCCCTCGAACTCGATCTCACCCGTAGCCAGCGCACGTGTCCCGAGCTTGTCCTTCAGGCGCCGGATGCGAAACCCGCCGCCCTCCCGAGGAACCAGGAAGCAGCCGATGCCGCGCGTCCCCTCCGCCGCCCCACGCGGGCGCGCCGTGACTACGAACTGGTCCGCATCCGCCACGGAGCAGAACCACTTCTCGCCGTAGAGGCGCCACGCGTCGCGGTCCGGCACCGCCTCCACCCGATTTGCGCCGACGTCGGAGCCGCCGTGCCGCTCCGTGAGGAACTGCGCCCCACGTTGGGCCCGGTCATAGTCGGTCTCGAGCAGCGGTGGCAGGAACCGCTCCCGCAGCTCGTCCGACGCCCTCGTCCGCAGCGCGCGCACAAGCCCGGCGGTGCAGACGACCGGGCACGCGTGCCCTCCCTCGCCGGCGTGGGCGAGCGCATAGAACAGCGCCGCCTGCTCGCGCGCCGGCGCGCCGACGATCCCCGAAGCCCACACGGCCCGCCCCGCGCGGTGGTAGGCGGGATCGAACTCGATCTCCCCGTCGGCGCCGAGCCGCGGCGGATTCCGCTCGGCCTCGGCGACCGCCGGCTCGACGACGTCCATCACGACGGCGAGGAAGTCGCTGGTGACGGCGATCATCACCGATATAGGCTAAGCGCCATGGACCTCCGCGACAGCCCGGACGAGGCCGCCTTTCGCGACGGGGTTCGCACCTGGCTCCAGGAGAACCTCCCCGCAGGCGAGCCACGGGAGTGGAGCCGCAAGATCTACGACGCGGGCTACGCGGGCCTTACCTGGCCCGAGGAGTACGGCGGCCACAGTGCGCCCTACAGCCACCAGGCGATCGTGCTGGAGGAGTTCGCGCGTGCTGAAGCCCCGTCGCACATGGGCGTAATCGGCCTCGGGATGGCGGGCCCGACGATCATGGCCCACGGGACGGAGGAGCAGAAACGCCGCTACCTGCCGAAGATCCTGTCGGCGGAGGACATCTGGTGCCAGGGCTTCTCGGAGCCCGGCGCGGGGTCAGACCTCTCGGCGGTCCGAACCTCCATCGACGCCCGCAACGGCTCGTTCGTCGTCAACGGCCAGAAGGTCTGGTCGTCCTTCGCGCACATCGCCGACCACTGCATCCTCATCGGCCGCAGCGACCCCGACTCGCAGCGCCACGAGGGCCTCACGTACCTGATCGTGGACATGAAGGCGCCGGGCGTCGAGGTGCGCCCGCTGCGCCAGATCACGGGCGAGGCCGAGTTCAACGAGATCTTTCTCACCGACGTGGAGGTGCCCAAGGAGAACCTGCTCGGCGAGATCGGCGGCGGCTGGCAGGTGGCGATGACGACGCTTCTCCACGAGCGCGGCACGCTCGGCTTCGCGCTCGGCGGGGCGCTCGAGGCGCAGGTGCAGAAGCTCGTCGCCCTGACGAAGGAGCGCGGCGCCGACGATCCGATCATCCGCGACCGCGTCGCCCAGGAGTGGATCGAGCTCCAGGCGCTCAAGCTGACGAACTACCGCTCGCTGACGACGCTGATGCAGACGGGGATCCCCGGGCCCGAGGGCTCCGTCTCGAAGCTCCACTGGTCGGAGCAGAACCAGCGCCTCACAAAGCTTGCGATGGAGATCCTCGAGGGCGAGGACGACGGCTACTGGCGCCACCAGCAGCTGCGGAGCAGGGGCAACACGATCGAGGCCGGGACGTCGGAGATCCTGCGGAACATCATCGCCGAACGCGTTCTTGGCCTGCCGAGGAGCCGCTAGTGCAGTTCGCCTTCACCGAAGAGCAGGAGCTCCTCCGCCGCGAGGCGCGCGACGCGCTGATGAACGGCGGGTGGACGAAGGAGGAGATCAGCGCCGCCGAGCTGGGGTTCGTCGACCAGGCGGTGCTCTACGAGGAGGCCGGCCGGGCCAACGTGGGCGAGTCGCTCTTCGACGAGTCGCGTCCCGAGCAGGAGCAGCTCGCTGCGCTCGCGCTCGAGGCCGTCGGAATCGGCAAGAAGGCGCTCGAGCTGGCCGTCGAGTACGCGCAGAACCGCGAGCAGTTCGGACGCAAGATCGGGGTCTACCAGGCCGTATCGCACAAGCTGGCGGACACGTTGGTCGAGACCGAGCTCGCGCGCTCGATCGCCTACTGGGCGGCCTGGTGCGTGGCCGAAAACGACGAACAGGCACCGATCGCGACCGCGGCGGCCAAGTCGTACGCCGGAGATGCGGCGGTCGCCGCCTGCGAGCGCTCGATCCAGGTGCACGGCGGCATCGGCTTCACCTGGGAGCACGTGCTCCACGAGTACTACAAGCGCGCACTTTGGATTCAGGCCTACGGCGGCTACTCGCGCCAACAGCGGGCCAAGATCGCCGCCTGGCTGCTCGATTGACCCGTACGGCTCTCGTCACCGGCGCCTCGACCGGAATCGGGCGGGCGAGCGCACTCGCGCTCGCGGAGTCGGGGTGGCGCGTCCTCGCCGGCGTGCGCCGCCCGGGTGACGCTCCGGAAGGAACCCAGGAGGTGCTGCTCGACGTCACCGACGCGGACCAGATCCGCGACGCGGCCGGTCTCGTAGACCAACTGGATGGTCTCGTCAACAATGCCGGAATCGCACGCGCCGCGCCGCTCGAGTTCATCCCGCCGGAGCTGCTGCGCCACCAGCTCGAGGTCAACCTCGTCGGTCAGGTCGCAGTCACGCAGGCTTTCCTGCCGGCGCTGCGGCGCGCGAAGGGGCGGATCGTCTTCATGGGCTCGATCGCCGGGAAAAGCGCACTACCGTTTCTCGCCCCTTACGCCGCTTCGAAGCACGCACTCGAGGCTGTCGCCGATTCCCTGCGTCTCGAGCTCAAGCCGTTCGGCATCCGCGTCTCGATCATCGAGCCGGGGTCGATCAAGACACCGATCTGGACGCGCTCGGTCAAGCGCGCCGACGAGCTGATCGCGAGCATCGAGGGGCGGGAGCTGGACGATCTGTACGGAGACCGGATCGCCCGCTTCAGGCAGCGCGCGATCGAGCGCGGCGCCGGAGGCGCGCCACCCGAGAACGTCGCCAAGGTCGTCGTCGAGGCCTTGACGACCGAGCGGCCGCGCACGCGCTACCTGATCGGCCGCGACGCGAGGCTGCGCGCCGGCTTCGAGCACTTGCCGGACCGGCTGCGCGACCGCATCTACGAACGGGTCCTACTGACGAAGCGTTAGGAGACAAGATGGGCTACGCCAAGGGATCGATCGACGACATGGGCGAAGGGCCGGGCTTCCGAAGCGTCCGGCGGGCGCTCGGAGTGACGGCGTTCGGCGTCAATGCGATCGTCTACCCGCCGGGGCAGGAGGGCTTCCTGCACTACCACGACGAACAGGACGAGCTCTACTTTGTCCACCGGGGGCGCGCGTCGTTCGAGGTCGACGGAGAGCAGTTCGAGCTCGGGCCGGGCGGTGTCGTCTACGTCGAGTCGACGACGCCGAGGAAGGTGAACAACCGGACGGACGAGGACCTCGTCCTCTTCGTCGTCGGCGGTAAGGAGGGCTACGTCGGCCGCGACGGACAGCTCGTCGACGTCGAGCGGGATCTGTCGCGCCGTCAGAGCTTTACGAGCGGCGGGAATTAGGGAACGATTTCGGTGGGTCTATCTCGAGGAGGGAAGCGGCAATGAACGGCTTGATGATGGATTACCAACTCTCGCTCCCGCCGATCCTGGATCGCGCGGAGACGTTCTTCGGGGACAAAGAGGTGGTCACCAGGCTCCCCGACAAGAGCTTCCACCGCTACACGTACCGGGACATGGCCGGGCGCGCGAGGCAGCTCGCCGTCGCGCTGCAGAAGCTCGGCCTCGAGCGCGGCGACCGCGTCGCGACCCTGTGCTGGAACCACTACCAGCACCTGGAGGCCTACTTCGGGATCCCGTGCGGCGGGTTCGTCCTGCACACGCTCAACCTGCGGCTGCACCCGTCCGACCTCGTGTACGTCGCCGCGCACGCCGACGACCGAGCGGTCATCGTCGACCGGAGCCTCCTCCCGCTCCTCGAGCAGTTCCAGGGCGAGACCCGAATCGAGCACGTCTTCGTCGTCGAGGATTCCTACGAGGAGCTGCTCGACTCGGCGAGCCCCGACGAGTGGGAAGACCCGCAGCTCGACGAGCGAGAGGCGGCCGCGATGTGCTTCACGAGCGGCACCACCGGGCGCTGCAAGGGCGTCGTCTACTCCCACCGCTCCACCGTCCTGCATGCGCTCGGCGTGGCGACGACCTCACCCCTGGGGATGCGGATCGCGCACGGGGACACGCTGCTTCCGGTCGTGCCGATGTTCCACGCGAACGCGTGGGGCTACCCGTACCTCGCGGCGATGCTCGGGACGAAGATCGTCTTCCCCGGCCCGCATCTCGATCCGGAGAGCTTGCTCGAGGACTTCGTCGAGGAGCGGGTCACCTGGACTGCGGGCGTCCCCACGATCTGGCTCGGGATGCTGCAGCTCCTGGACGCGGACCCCGGCCGCTGGGATCTCTCCCGCATGAAGGGGATGCTCGTCGGAGGCTCGGCCGTCCCTCGCGCGATGATCGCCGCCTACAAGGAGCGGCACGGCCTCAACGTCGTCCAGGGCTGGGGCATGACCGAGACGTCGCCGGTCGCTTCGGTGACGGACTTCATCGGCGACATTCAGGACGCCGACCAGGACACGCAGTTCGACTATGTGGCGATGGCGGGCATTCCGCTGCCGTTCGTCGAGATCCGCGTGCGCGCCGACGACCAGGACGTCCCGTGGGACGGCGAGTCGATGGGCGAGCTGGAAGTGCGAGGGCCGTGGGTTGCGTCCGGGTACTACGAGGACGACTCGCAGGCGGACCGCTGGACCGACGACGGCTGGTTCAAGACCGGCGACATCGTCTCGATGCACCCGCGCGGGTTCATCCAGATCAAGGACCGCTCGAAGGACGTGATCAAGTCCGGCGGCGAGTGGATCTCGTCGGTCGAGCTCGAGAACGCGATCATGGCCCATCCGGCGGTGTCCGAAGCAGCGGTGATCGCGATCCCGGACGAGAAGTGGGCGGAGCGCCCGCTCGCGGCGATCGTCCTGAAGGAGGGGGAGACGGTGACGGCGGACGAGCTGCGGGAGTACCTCGCTCCCAAGTTCGCGAAGTGGTGGCTGCCCGACCGCTTCGAGTTCGTCGACGAGATCCCGAAGACGAGCGTGGGGAAGTTCAAGAAGATCGCGCTCCGCGAGCAGTTCGCCGAAGAGCAAGTTCCGGCCTCTTCGTGAGAGCGATCGTCCTCCGCGAGACGGGCGGCCCCGGGCAGCTCGGGCTCGCGGAGGTGCCCGACCCCGAGCCCGGTGAGGGAGAGGTCGTCGTCCGCGTGCGGGCGGCGGGCGTCAACTTCGCCGACGTTCTCGTGCGGCAGGGGCGGTATCCGCAGCCGCCGGACTTGCCAACGGTGCCCGGGTCGGAGGTTGCGGGCGAGGTCGACGGCCGGCGCGTTATGGCGCTGCCGCGCGGCGGCGGCTATGCGGAGGCGATCGCCGTGGACGAGCGGCTCGTCGTGCCGCTTCCGGACGGCGCGTCGTTCGAGGAGGGCGCCGGTTTTCTCCTGACGTTCTTGACGGCGTGGATCCCGCTGACGCGGCAGGTGCGTGTTCGGGAAGGGTCCGTGGTGCTGGTGCACGCCGGGTCCGGCGGAGTCGGGTCGGCGGCGATCCAGCTCGCGAAGCATCTGGGAGCCCGCGTGGTGGCGACGGCGAGCACGGACGAGAAGCGCGCCGTTGCGCTCGAGCAGGGTGCTGACGAGGCGTTTTCCTACGACGGGTTCGCCGAGAAGGTGCGGGCCGACGTCGTCCTCGATCCCGTCGGCGGCGAGGTCTTCACGCAGAGCTTCGGGGTGTTGAACCCGCTCGGCACCGTCGTGGCGTTGGGGTTCGCGGGCGGTTGGTGGGAGCCGCTGGATCCGGCGCCGCTCGTCGGCCGCAATCTGGGGCTCCAGGGCTTCTACCTCGGCCGGTTGATGCGGCACAACCCGGAGCTCGTGCGGGAGGCGATCGGTGAGCTGCTCGAGCTGTGGTCGTCAGGGGCCGTGAAGCCGCTCGTGGGCGCGACGTTCCCGCTGGAGCGGGCCGGAGAGGCGCACGAGCTGATCGAGTCGCGCGGCCATGTCGGCAAGGTCGTCCTTGTTCCCTAGAACCGCGCTCGTGACGGGCTCGGCCGGCGGAATCGGACGGGCCATCGTCGCGCGGCTCGAGCGGGAGGGTGCGGAGGTCCTGGAGCTCGACCTTGTAACCGGGTTCGACGTGACCGCCCCGACTGCCTGGGAGTCGATCGAGCGCGTCGAGCTGGCCTGCCTGAACGCCGGTGTCACGACGAGCACGGCTGACATCACCGAGCTGACGGCCGACGAGTATCGCCGCGTCGTCGCCGTCAACGTCGACGGCGTCGTCTACGGCGTGCGCCGGTTGGCGCGGGAGCTGGAGCAGGGCGACGCGATCGTCGTCACCTCCTCGCTCGCCGGCCTCACCGGCGTCGAGGGAGATCCGATCTATGCGCTGACGAAGCATGCGGTGATCGGCTTCGTGCGGTCGGTCGCGCCGCAGCTCGAGCGGCGCGGGGTGCGGATCAATGCCGTCTGCCCCGGCTTTGCAAATACGCCGATGGTGGCCGGAGAGCTGCGAGCCTCGCTCGAGGAGGCGGGCTTTCCGCTGCTGAGTCCTGAGGAGGTCGCCGAGGCGGTCCTGCTGGCCGCCCGAAGCGAGGGCACAGGCGAGGCGTGGATCGTCCAGCCGGGTCGGCCCCCCGAGCCGTATCGCTTCCGTGGCATCCCCGGCCCGCGTGTCCCAGGCGCGGAAGGCGTCGCGCCACCGCTGTAGACAAAGTTACAAGTTGTAACTTGACACCGAGGGGTCACGCTTCCGCGTGTGTTGCCGAGGCAGGCTCCGGCTCGTGGTCAGGTCTGCCGCACGGATCTCGGATCGGTTGCACAAGCGCTTGCTCGAGCTCGACGACCCGGACGTCCCGATCGCCGAGACCTACCGCCGCGTCGCTGCCGAGGCCGAACGGCTCGGGCTGACGCGACCGAGCTACGAGCGAATCCGCGTGCTCGTCCATCAGTCCCGCCGCTGGAAGCGCAAGCGCGGGCCGAGCACGACGAGCGTGCTCGTCGACGTCGCCTTCCGCCTCCGGCCCCCCGAGGCCGTCCTCGACCAGCTCTCGGGGATCGGCGTTCCCACTCGCCGCTAGGGCCGAAGAGGGCAAGTAACAACTTGTTACTTGTGCTCTCGGATCGCCATGTGCGTCACGAGGCCCTCGCGGAACGTGTAGACGTGGCGGACGACGCCGTCGGAGACGAGCTCGCCGGCGAGGTCTCGCACGACCTGGTGTACATCCACCAGGACCCGTCCCTCGGCGTCGACCTCGAACCGCAATGGCTCGACGCGCGATTCGATCAGCCCGAACTGCCGCTGCCAGTACGCACGGACGGCGTCATGCCCTCGCTCGCGGCCGCCCTCCATCCCGTTCGGCCAGTCCACATCAGGGTGCATTAGGGCCAGCGCGCCGTCGATGTCTCGGGCGTTGAACGCCTCGTACGCCCGCCGCAGAAGCCGTTCCTCTTCAGTCAAGCGCCGCGCTCGGCGACCTTCACGAGCGCCTTGCCTCGGTTCTCGCCCCGCAACATGCCCATGAAGGCCGCGGGGGCGTTCTCGAGCCCTTCGGTCACGTCCTCGCGCCACGTGATCTTCCCCTCGGCGACCCACCGCGCGAGCCTCGCCGCAGCCTCGTCGAACCGGTGCGCGTAATCGGAGACGAGGAAGCCCTCCATCCGCGCGCGGAAGACGATCAAGAGGCTCGGCACGAACGTCGGGTCGGGCCGCTCGAGGTTGTACTGGGAGATCTGCCCGCAGATGACGATCCGCGCGCCGACGTTCAACCGCCCATAGACAGACCCGGACACGTCCCCACCGACGTTGTCGAAGTAGACATCAACACCGTCCGGACATGCCGCCTTCAGCTCTGACCGAAAGTCCTCTTCCTTGTAGTCGATCGCGATGTCGTAGCCGTAGAGCGTGCAGTCGGTGCACTTGTCGGGGCCACCGGCAATCCCGACCGTGCGGCAGCCCATGAGCTTCGCGATCTGCCCGACGACCTGACCGACGGCGCCCGCCGCGCCTGAAACGACGACGGTGTCACCCGGGCGCGGCCGGCCAACGTCCAGCAGCCCGAAGTACGCCGTGAGCCCGGTCTGCCCGACGACGTGCAGCGCCAGCGTCGGCGGATCGAGCGCCTCCGGGACCTTCCGCAGCGACCCGGCCCGCGCCACCGCGTACTCCTGCCAACCGAGCTGTCCAATCGCGAGATCGCCGGGAGCAAACCGCCGGTCGTTGCTCTCGACGACCTCGCCGAGCGACTGCGACGTGATGACGTCCCCGCGCTCGAGCGGCCGTGCATACGAGCGCGCCTCGCTCATCCGCCCACGCTGGTACGGATCGACGGACACCCAGAGCGTCCGGACCAGGACTTCGCCGGGACCCGGCTCGCCAGCCGCGACCTCGTCAACGGCGAAATCCGACTCCTTTGGAAAGCCGACGGGACGCTCGGCGAGCGTCACCCGCCGGTTTGTCTTCACGAGAACCGCCATACCCCGCCCTTCTCGAACTCGCGCAGGATCCGCCTGCTCACGACCATGCGATGGACCTCATCGGGCCCGTCGTAGATCCGCGCCGCCCGCGCGTTCGCGTACATCTCCGCCAGCGGCGTTTCGTCGGTCAACCCTCGCGCCCCGTGCACCTGGATCGCCCGATCGATCACGTCGTGGAGGGCTCCCGCCGCGTAGTACTTGATCACGGAGACCTCGACCCGCGCCTCGTCACCCTCGTCGATCTTCCGCGCCGCATCCAGCGTCATCAGCCGGCAGGCGTGGATCTCGGCGGCCGAGTCGGCGATCCAGTTCTGCACCGTCTGCTTGTCGGCGAGCCGTGAGCCGAAAGCCTCTCGCTCGAGCGCGTACGAGCAGAGCAGCTCGAACGCCCGCTGCATCTGGCCGAGCCAGCGCATGACGTGATGGATCCGCCCCGGGCCGAGCCGCTTCTGCGCGATCCGGAAGCCGTCGCCGGGCTTACCCAACGTGTTCGCGACCGGAACGCGCACGCCGCGGTACCAGACCTCGCAGTGCGTCGACCAGCCGCTTCCGGCATGGCCGAGCACCGGGATCGGCCGTGCGATCTCGACGCCCGGCGTATCCGCTGGAACCACGATCTGCGACGCCCGCCGGTGCGGCTCCGCGTCCCGATCGGTGACCGCCATCACGATCCCGAACGCCGCGCCGTCGGCGCCGGACGAGAACCACTTGTGCCCGTCGATCACCCACTCGTCGCCGTCCCGCACCGCCCTGGTCCGCAGCGTGGTCGGATCCGACCCGGGCACCTCCGGCTCGGTCATCGAGAAGAACGAGCGGATCTCTCCCGCGACGAGCGGTCGCAGCCAGCGCTCCTTCTGCTCCTCGGTCCCGAACAGGTGCAGGATTTCCGCGTTGCCGGCGTCCGGTGCCTGGCACCCGAAGACGAGCTGGGCGTACGTCGAGCGGCCGATCTCCTCGTTCAGGTGTGCGTAAGGAAGGAATCCCTGGCCGGTGCCGCCTGCCTCCGGCGGAACGTGCGGAGCCCACAAGCCCTCCGCCTTGGCCTTGGCCCGCAGCGACGTGATCAACTCGGCGTCGTCGGCCTGCAACGCCCGCTCGTTCGGGTAGACGTGCTCCTCCATGAACGCGCGGTACCGAGCGCGCAGCTCCTGGATCTCCTCCGAGGGAGCGAGTTCCGTGACCGCCATCGGTTTAGCATCGTATGCGTGCGGCTCGGCTTCTACATGGGGTACGCGCCGCCCGGGACGAACCCGACGGAGCTGGTGGCGCTCGCGCAGGAAGCCGAGCGCCTCGGCTACGACTCGGCCTGGGCGGCGGAAGCGTGGGGAACGGACGCGGCAACGGTGCTCGCGTGGCTCGCGGCGACGACGAGCACGCTCAAGATTGGCTCGGCGATCTTCCAGATCCCGGCCCGCACGCCGGCGAACACCGCGATGACCGCGGCGACGCTCGATCTGATGTCGGGCGGCCGCTTCCTGCTCGGGCTGGGGCTGTCCGGCCCGCAGGTCGTCGAGGGCTGGCACGGCGAGCCGTGGGGAAAGCCGCTCGCCAAGACGCGCGAATACGTCGAGATCGTCCGGAGCGTCCTGCGCCGGGAGACGCTCGAGTACGACGGCGGGCAGTACCAGGTGCCGTACGCGGGCCCCGGCGCGACGGGACTCGGGAAGCCGCTGAAGCTGATGGCCCGGCCGCTCCGCGCGGAGATCCCCATCTACCTCGCAGCCTTCAAGCCCCGGGCGGTCGAGCTCGCCGCCGAGATCGCAGACGGCTGGCTGCCGATCTTCTACTCCCCTGAGCGCGCCCGCGAGACCTTCCCGGCGCCCTTTTCGCGGGACAACGGCTTCGACATCGCTCCGGCCGTCCCCGCCCTCGTCGCCGACGACATCGAGACCGCCCGCGACGCGCTCCGCGGGTACTACGCGCTCTACATCGGCGGCATGGGCGCGCGCGGCGCGAACTTCTACAACGACCTTGCCGTGAGCTACGGCTATGAAAAGGAGGCGAAGCAGATCCAGGACCTCTTCCTCGACGGGAAACAACGCGACGCGGCGGCGGCGGTCCCAGTTGGGCTGATCGACGAGATGGCGCTCGTCGGCCCGCCCGACCGGATCAAGGATCGCCTCGCCGCCTGGAAGGACTCAGGCGCGACGACACTCTTGATCTCGACCCGCGACCAGGCGACACTGCGGGCCGTCGCCGAGGCGTCTCATGAAGCTGTTCGACCTCTCCGGCAAGACCGCGATCGTCACGGGCGGCGGCAAGGGCATCGGCCGCCAGATGGCCGAAGGGCTCGCCGAGGCGGGCGCCAATGTCGTCGTCTGCGCCCGCCAGGCCGAGCGCTGCGAGCAGGCGGCGGCGGAGCTCGAGCAGCTCGGCGTGCGCGCGCTCGGGCTCGGGTGCGACGTCCGCGACCCGGAGCAGATTCAGGCCGTCGTGGCGCGGACACTCGGAGAGTTCGGCGCAGTCGACATCCTCGTGAACAACGCCGGCACGGTCTGGGGCGCGACTCCCGAGGACATGCCGCTGGAGGGCTGGCAGAAGGTCGTGGACGTCAACCTGACCGGCGTCTTCCTCTTCTCGCAGGCGGCGGGACGGGCGATGATCGACGGCTCCGGTGGCGCGATCGTCAACATCGCGTCTGTGGCCGGGCTCCACGGCTCTCCCGCCGAGATCACGAACACCATCGTCTACCACGCGACGAAGGGCGGGGTGATCGCGTTCACGCGAGACCTGGCATGGAAGTGGGCGCGGCACGGCATCCGGGTCAACGCGATCGCGCCGGGCTGGTTCCCTTCGGACATGGCCAACTTCGTCCTCAACCAGCACGGAGACGAGCTGGTCACGCATGTCCCTCTCGGCAGGTTCGGCGGGCCAGGCGACCTCAAAGGCCCCGTCGTCTTCCTGGCCTCGGACGCCTCGGCCTATGTCACCGGCCACACGCTCGTCGTCGACGGAGGCCAATCGGCTTGAGCGCCGCCCCCTGGGCGGACGAACTGGAGGCGAGGCTCGGGCGTCGCGTGACGTCCATGCGCCTGCTTCCCGGCGGCGCCTCGAAGGAGGCCTGGGCGGTCGAGGCCGACGGAGAGCGAGTGCTCGTCCGGCGCGCCGGTGGCGGCGTGATCCACGAGGGGACGCTGTCGCTGGAGAACGAGTTCCAGGTGCTCGAGGCGGCGCTCGAGGCCGGCGTCAAGGTGCCCCGTCCCGTCGCGTACTTGGGCGAGCTCGGCGGTCGCGAGGCGTTCGCGATGGAGCTCGTCGAGGGCGAGACGATCGGCCGTCGCATCGTCCGCGACCCGCCGCCGGGTCTGGACGTCGATCTCGCGGAGGAGCTGGCCAAGATCCATTCGATTCCGACCGAGCGGCTGCCGTTTCTTGCCTCGGGTGACGTCCTCGAGCGCTTCGAGCACGAGCTCGACACCGTCGGCGAGCCGCATCCGGCAATCGAGTACGGCCTTTGGTGGCTGCGGGAGCGTCGGCCCGAGCCCCTCGCCGACGTCGTCAGCCACGGCGACTTTCGTCTCGGCAACGTTGCCGTATCGGAGCGCGGGCTTGGCTATGTCCTCGACTGGGAGTTTGCGCACTTGTCCGACCCCCGCGAGGACGTCAGCTGGCCGCTCGTGCGGGCGTGGCGGTTCGGCGGCGACGAGCGCAGGCTCGGCGGCTTCGCCCGAGTCGACCTGTACCTGGAGACCTACAACGCCCTGACCGGCCGATCGATCTCCGAGGCCGACCTGGACTGGTGGGAGGTGCTCGGTAACGTCAAGTGGGGGATCGGCTGCCTGACCCAATGCCGCCGGCATCTAACCGGCGTCGACCGGAGCGTCGAGTATGCGGTGCTGGGCAGGATGGCCGCCGAGATGGAGTACGAGTTGCTCGACCTGATCGAACGTGCCTGATCGCCCGACCGCACCGGAGCTGATCGAGGCCGTCTTCGAGTTCCTCTCCGACGAGCTCCTGCCAACCCTCGACGACCACCGGATGAAGTTCCGGACGCTGGTCGCGATGAACGCACTCGCGATCGCGCGGCGCGAGCTCGAGGAAAGTTACAACTTGTTACTAAGTCCCGAAGACGTCACGGAGCTCGCCCGACGGATCAGGGCCGGCGACCCGCCCGACGACGCGCTCCCGCTGCTCAAGGAGCACGTCGCGGCGAAGCTCCGGATCTCCAACCCGGCCTACCTGGACAAGTACGAATGAGCCGCCGCCGGATCTACCTCATGCGCCACGCCCGCGTGTCGTACTTCGAGGATGGACGCCCGGTTCGCCCCGACCTCGTCCCGCTGACCGACGAAGGCCGCGAGCAGGCGCGCGCCGCCGCAGCGGTCCTCGACGGAATCCAGTTCGACCGCGTGATCACGAGCGGCCTCCCGCGCACACTCGAGACGGCCCGCATCGTCGCCCCCGACGCGGAGCCGGAGTCCTGGCCGGAGCTGCGTGAGATCGAGTCGGGCCGTCTCGGCGACATCCCCGAAGACGAGCTCGAGCGCGCGTTCGTCGAGACCTGGCGCCGCGTCGTGCCCGAAGACGCGCGTTTCCTTGCCGGCGAGACCGTCGGCTCGCTGCTCGACCGCGTGCTGCCCGCGGTCGACCTCCTCATAGCGGATCCCGACTGGGACGTCGTCCTCGCCGTTCTCCACGGCGGCGTCAACCGGGCGATCCTCTCCTACGCGCTGACCGGCGGGCGCGCCTTCCTCGGGAACTTCGAGCAGTCCCCGGGCTGCATCAACGTCCTCGACGTCGGCGGCGACGACTGGGTCGTTCGAGCCGTCAACACGTCGCCTACGGACCTCGCCCACCGAGTCGGCCGGCTGCGGACGATGGAGGAGCTCTGGGCGGAGTTCAGGCCGCCGGCCTGAGCCGAAGCGAGTCCAGCCGCTCGCGAATCGCGCGCCGCGCCTCGTCGAAGACGACGGGGTCACGGAACAGCTGGTACTGCGCATTCGCGGCCTGAGCGAAGGCGTCGAGCTGGAAGGCGACCTCCTTCGCGGGCACGCCGGGATCGAGCTCGCGGGCGGCCTGCGCCTGCTCGACGGCGTGCTCCAGGTACGAGAGCCAGGAGCGGATCATCTTCCGGATCTCGTCGCGAACGGGGCCCGGCCTGTGGTTGAACTCCGCCGAGGTGGACGCGAAGAAGCAGCCACCGGGAAAGATCTGCCCCTCCGAATAGTCGACCATGTGGTCGCAGAGCGCCCACACCCGCGCGAGCCCCCTCGGCGCCTCGCGCGCCGGGGCGATCACCTCGTCGACGAACAGGGACGCGGCGTGGTCGACGGTGGCCACCTGGAGCTCCTCCTTGGAGCCGAAGTGGGCAAAGAGGCCGCTCTTGCTCATCCCGGTGGCCTCGGCGAGCCGGCCGATCGAGAGCGGCTCGAGCCCTTCCTGCGTTGCGAGGGCGGCGGCCGTCGAAAGGATGGCCTGACGCGTCCGTTCGCCTTTTCGGACGGTCGTTTCGGTAGAACTGCGCATGCAAACAGGATCCTAGCGCATCTGCTTGACAAAATAGTACGATCGTTCTATTCTCGCCTCCATGGAGCACGACCACATCACAGTCTTCGTCCGGGATTACGACGCCGGCAAGCGGTTTTACGAAGAGGTTCTCGCCCCGCTGGGACTCGTCAAGCTCCTCGACTGGCCGGACAACCGCCGCGTGTACTTCGGCAAGCCGGGCGAGCCGAGCTCGCTGTGGATCGTCGAATCCGAGTTCGGCGGCCGGCTCGAGGTGACGCTGTACGCGGAGAACGAGGGCGCGGTGCATTCGTTCCACAACACGGCAATCGCCGCAGGCGCTCGCTCCGTCGTAGAGCCCGGCAGTGGGCGCACGCGAGTCCTCGACTTCGACGGCAACTTGCTCGAGGTCGTCTTCCGGGCCGAGGAAGCCGCGGCGCAGCGCCCCGCCGCCGCGTAGAGGCTCCGACATGATGATGCTTCGTCGCCAGGCTGCGATGGGCGGTGCGAGCCAAGGACGCAGGGAGCACCCATATGCAGACATATGGGTGCGACTGAGGACACCGGCTCGCGCCGTCCAGCGCGGCCTGGTGACACAAGTCTCATCGTGTTGGAGCCTCTAATCTCCCGCCGTGGAGAACCTGGCGGAGATCGCTCCGCTGGCGGGCACCCTGGGCATCGAGGTCTCGCACGCCGCGGCCGAAGAAGTCCGCGGCGGCATGGACTGGGCCCCGGAGAAGTGCACCGCCGGTGGCGTCCTTCACGGCGGTGCGCTGATGGCCTTCGCAGACACCCTCGGCGGTGTCTGCGCGTTCCTGAACTTGCCCGACGGAGCGACCACGACCGCGACGGTGGAGTCGAAGACGAACTTCTTTCGCGCCGTCCGGGAAGGCCGGGTGGAAGGCGTCACGCGCCCCCTCCACGTCGGCCGGAGCTTCATCGTCGTTCAGACCGACGTGTTGGACGACCAGGAGCGCCGCGTCGCGCAGGTCACCCAGACCCAGGCGATCCTGACCTGAGGCTCGAGGCCCGCCGGGATGCCCGGCGGGCCTCAGCTCGTCGCCTCAGAAACAGATGTTCAGCAGGATCGGGTAGGAGTTGCTCGGCGCCGAGACGTTGCCGGCGCTGTCGACGGCCTTGAGCTCGAACGTGTTCACGCCGTCGACCACTCCGTAGGTGATCGTCCTTCCGGTGCCGATCGGGGTGAACCCCAGTGGGTCAGGCGCACCGTTGATGAAGATCCGGTAGCGGATCGCGGACTGGGGATCCTGGTTGTCCGTGGACTGGGTCCAGTTCAGCTCGACCTCGCCGCACCCGTCCTGGTCCGAGACGCGTAGGTTGGTCGGCGCGGTCGGCGGCGTCGTGTCGGTGCTCGCCTCCGTCGTCGCGGAGGCCGCGTTGCTGACCGGCGAGAAGTTGTAGCCGAAGTCGCGCGCCTTGACGCTGAACGTGTACTCCGTGAGCGGCGCGAGGCCGACGAGCTTCGCCGATGTAGGCCCCGTCCAGATGAGATTGCCCTCGTGCGGGCTGACGGACACCTGGTACTCGGCGATGCCGGTGTCGTCCGTCGACGCATCCCACGCGATCGAGATCTGGGAAGCGGTGACGGAATCGATCCTCAGGTTTCCGGGCGCCGACGGCGGCGATAAGTCGGGGTTGGTTTTCACGATCACCAGGTCGCTGGCGGACGTGCCGGACTTCACCCAGAAGGCGTACTCGACGTTCGGAAGCAGCCCGGTCCAGGTGTACGAAGTCTGCGTCCTCGGCAGGGTGACCTTCACCCAATTGCCGTCCTTCCAGAAATGGAGGACGTAGTTTTGGCTGCCGAAACTGTCCCAGGCCAGGGACGCGGTCGTCTGCGTCTTGGCGGTGACGCGTAGATTGGCCTTGCTGCGTGCCGCGGTCGCAGCCGAAACTGCAATCACGGCACAAGCGGCGAGAACGAGCAGGCTTGCGGCGGCCCGCCCGGCAAGACGAACTGACATGGCATACCTCCCCCTCTTGAGCGGTTAAGCGGGTCTTGCCGAGTGGGCATACGGGTTAGGCGAAGGAGCGGATTGCCGGTCAGTCGGAGACGGTCGCGCGAAGGAACTCGTACTGGGCCTCGTTCGCGGCCCGGGCAACCGCGAGCGGAAACGCCGTGAACCCGTGGACCGACTCTGGCCAGACCCGAAGCTCCGCGTCATTGCCCGCCGCCTGCCAGCGGGCGGCCATGAACAGCGAGTCGTCGAGCAGCGGATCGAGGTCGCCGACGGTGAAGAGCGAGGGCGGGAGGTCGTGCAGGTCGGCGTAGAGCGGGGAGAGGTCGGGGTCGCGCAGCTCCTCGAGATTCCGATCGCCGGTGAATGACCGTCCGAACCAGTGCATGTCCGGAGTCGAGAGCATCGGGTGACGGTCGTTCCAGTTCAGGCGACTCGGCGTCCCCGAGAGGTCGTAGACGCCGTAGACGAGGTTGGCGGCCCGGAACGCACCAGAGACTCCGTGGCGATCGCGCAGTCGCAGCAGCGTGGTCACGGCAAGGTGCGCTCCCGCCGATTCACCGCCGATCGCGATGCGATCAGGCACGTCCAGCTCGGTCAGCCCACCGTTGAGCAACCACAGCGCCGCGTCCTCGCAGTCGTCGGGCCCCGCCGGGTACGGATGCTCGGGCGCCAGACGGTAATCGACGCTGATCGCGCACAGGTCAGTCGCCTCGACGAGCGACCAGAGCCGGTCGTCCTGCTCGTCGCAGCACCCCAGCACCCAGCCGCCGCCATGGATGTGCAGGTAAACGCCTGTTGCCTTCTCCGGCGCGAGGACGCGCACGCGGATCTCGCCGGAACGCGTCCGGACGCTGAGGTCGCTGGCCTGCGGCAGGAACACGGGCTCCGGCCAGATGCTCCGTCCCTCGCGGCGCGCACGCCGAGAGCGCTCGGGCGGGACAGTGTGCACCTGGGGCTCCTCGGCTAGCACGCCCGCGAGTGCTTCGTTGAAAGCCCGCGCCTCGGCGAGCGTCGCTTCATCGAGGACGGTCATCACCGCAGGCGCTCGACGAGCATCGCCATCCCCTGGCCGCCGCCGACGCACATCGTCTCCAGTCCGATCGTCCCGTCCATCGTCTCGAGGTCGTTCAGGAGCGTGCACATGATCCGCGCGCCGGTCATGCCGTACGGGTGTCCGAGCGCGATCGCTCCGCCGTGCGGGTTGAGCTGCTCGCCGAATGGATCGATGCCGAGCTCCTGGGAGACCGGGAGGACCTGGGCGGCGAACGCCTCGTTGAGCTCGACGACGTCGATGTCCTCGATCGTCATGCCGGCCCGGTCGAGGACGTTGCGGACGGCGCCGATCGGCCCGACGCCCATGATCTCCGGCTCGACGCCTGAGACGGCCGAGGCGATGATCTTCGCCCGCCCCTCGAGGCCCAGCTCACGCGCGCGCGTGTCGCTCATGACGACGACCGCTGCGGCCCCGTCGTTCAGCGGACAGGAGTTTCCCGCCGTGACCTTGCCGCCCGGCTTGAACGCCGGCTCGAGCTCGGCCAGTTTCTCGAGCGTCGAGCTCGGCCGCGGCCCGTCGTCCTGCGCCACGCTGTCCCAGGGCGTGATCTCACGCTCGAAGAACCCGGACTCCTGCGCGGCAACGGCTCGTTCCTGCGAGCGCTGCGCGTAGCGATCCATGTCCTCCCGCGAGACGTTCCACCGCTCGGCGACGTTCTCCGCCGTGAGCCCCATCGGGATGTAGACGTTCGCGATCGGCGCGTCGTCGCCGAACAGCTTTGGATGGAGCTCCTCCGCGTCCTTCGGGTAACCGTCGACCTGGGTGATGGACTCGACGCCGCCGGCGACGAAGACGTCGCCCTCGCCCGCCTTGATCGCGTGGAAGGCCATGCGGATCGTCTGCAGCGACGACGCGCAGAATCGGTTGACCGTCGTTCCCGGCACGCTCGCCGGAAGGCCCGCAAGGAGCGCGACGCGCCGCGCGAGGTTCATGCCCTGCTTCTGCTCCGGGAACCCGCACCCGATCATCACGTCCACAATCTCGGCGCGATCGAGCTCCGGAACCTGCTTCAGCGCCGCGTCGACGGCGAAGGCGGCGAGGTCGTCGGGCCGCACGTCGACGAGCGAGCCTTTTCGGGCTCGTCCGATCGGTGTTCTAGCGGCAGCGACGATGACTGCGTCAGACAAAGGCGTTCTCCCCCGTGAGCGCGCGGCCGATGATCAGCTTCTGGATCTGGCTCGTTCCCTCGTAGAGGGTAGTGACGCGCGCGTCTCTCAAGTACTTCCCGACCGGATACTCGTCGACGTAGCCGTAGCCGCCGTGCACCTGGACGGCTGCGTTCGCCGCCCGGACCGCCGCCTCGCTGGCGTAGTACTTGGCAATCGACGACTCGAGCGTGTGCCGAGCGCCGCTGTCGGCGGCCAGCGCGGCCTTCCAGGTGAGGAGCCGCGCCGCTTCCGTCTCGACCGCGATCTCCGCCAGCAGCTCCTGGACGAGTTGGAAGGACGCGATCGAGCGCCCGAACTGCTGCCGCTCAGCCGCATACGAAAGCGAAGCGTCGAGACACCCCTGCGCGATGCCGACGCAGCCCGCGGCCAGCGAGATGCGCCCGTTGTCGAGGGCCGAGAGCGCGACCTTCATCCCCTCCCCTTCTCCGGCGAGGACGTTCTCCGCCGGGATTCGCACGCCGTCGAGCGTGAGCTCGCCGGTGTCCTGAGCCCGAAGTCCGAGCTTGCCTTTGATCGGGTGGGCAGAGAACCCGGGCGAGTCGGTCGGGACGAGGAAGCAGGTGATCCCGCGAGGCCCTTCGCCGGTCCGCGCGAACACGAGCGCCAGGCCGGCCCAGGTCCCGAGCGTGATGAAGATCTTCGAGCCGGTGATCGTCCAGCCGTCGCCGTCACGCTCGGCCCGGGTAACGAGGCCTCCCGGATCGGAGCCGGCGCCCGGCTCGGTCAGCGCGTAGCAGCCGAGCGACTCACCGGAGGCGAGCCGCGGCAGCCACTCCTGCTTCTGCTCCTCCGTGCCCCACTTGCCGATCGTCTTCCCGACGAGGCCGACGTTGACGGAGACGATCCCGCGGACGGACGAGTCCGCGCGGCCGAGCTCCTCCATGACGAGGGAGTAGGAGACGGTGTCGAGCTCCCAGCCGGCGAGAAACCCGATCTCGGCCAGCTTCGGGACGATCCCCCGGTCCATCGCCTCGTCCCGATCCCAGCCGCGTGCGTGCGGCGCGATCTCGCGCTCGACGAACTCGCGCGCCGAGCGGCGGATGAGCTCCTGTTCGGGCGTCAGCGTGAGATCCATAACGCAACGGGGCCGGCATGCCGGCCCCGTTGATTCTCCACTGTGGGCAGGTCTAGCGGCCCTTGTAGAGCGCGCTGATCTCCGACCAACTGCCGTTGTTGTAGCGGACGATCTTGCCCTGGTCGATCGGGAAGCGATCGGTCTTCGACGTCTTGATCTTGACGCCGGCGAGGGTGTACGGGTTCACCCAGTTCATCTTCGCCGTCGCCGCCATCAGCGACGCCCGGGTCGGATTCTTCCCCGCGGCGTACATCAGCCTCACGAAGTCGTACCCCTTCGCGACCCCGTAGTAGTAGAACGAGTTGCGGATGTTGACCCCGCCCGGCGGTGCGTACTTGGACATGATCCGGCGGTACGACCTGATCGCCGGGTCCTTCGCGTACTTCGGGTTCGTGTTGTTCTTCAGGTACCCGGTACTGACCGCTCCGTTGACGTAGTCCTGACCGACGCTAGCGACTGCCGCCGCCATCACTCCGTCGGTCGCGGCCACCGAGTTGATGATGATCTGGTCGGGCTTCCACCCGAGCCGCTTGGCCGTCGCCAGTGCCCGCACGGTCGGAGTCCCCGCCGTCGTCACCAGGATCCAGGTGTCGGCGCTTGTCGCCTTCTGCCGGGCGATCTGGGACGCGTAGCTCGTGTCCGTGACCTCGTAGCTCAACTCGGAGACGATCAGGTTCGTCTTCGAGCCGAGGCCCTGCTTAATCCCGTTCAGATAGTCCTTCCCGTAGTCGTCGTTCTGGTAGAAGATCGCGATCTTCTGCCGCGCTGCATTCGCCAGGATCCACCGGGCATACATGCGGCCCTCGGCGATGTAATCCGTCTGCCAGCCCGACGTCCAGGGGAACTGCTTGTACTGGGTGCCCCAGTAGCTCGCCCCGGTCGAGACCAGAACCTGCGGCACCTTCCGTTGGTTCAAGAACGGCCGAATCGCGAGGTTCGGCTCGGTGCCGAGGGTGCCTACAACGGCGAAGACCTTGTCCTCGAGGACGAGCTTGTTCGTCAGCTGGACAGTCTGCGCGGGGTTGTAGGCATCGTCGTAGGTCTTGAAGTCGATCTTCCGGCCATAGACGCCGCGCTTGCCATCCGGCCCCTTTCGCGCGTTGACGTACCGGAAGTACGTCTTCATCCCCTCCGGGATCGGGGAGTACGACGAGACGGGGCCGCTGTACGGGAACGTCCCGCCGATCTTGATCGACTTGCTGGTGATCCCCGGCGTGGCCTGTGTCGCCTCGGTGCGCGCGAACGCGCCCGGAAGCGCCACGGTCAGCGCCGCCCCCAAAACCAGGGTCACCAAAAGCACTCTCTTCATACGTTTCTCCTTTGACAACCGGGGCGGAAGCCCCGGTAGACCGCAACCACGAACTGCGAATCGTAAGGCCTGTTGAGCGTTACGCCAACTCCGATGTATCGGATCTTCTGCGGAACCGGCCGGTGCGCACCGCTCCGGCCAGGGCTCGGAAGAGCCCGGCGACGCCGCCCGGGAGCAGCAGCATGATCACGATCAGGAAGACGCCGAAGACCACGGAGGGCGCCTGATCCGCGAAGTGGAACGAGAAGATCGGGGGCTCTTGTGAGTAGATCGGGAGAAACTCGAACAGGAGCGCGCCAAAGAGAGCGCCTGCAAGCGATCCGAGGCCGCCGATGACGGCGCTCGCGAGGAGGAGGATCGAGAGGCTGACCGGGAACGTGTCGGGGTTGACATACGCAGTCTCGATCGCGAACAGCGCGCCGGCCGCGCCGGCGTAGGCGGACGAGACGCCAAACGCAAATGTCTTGTAAAGCGCCGGATTCACGCCCGACGACGTCGCAGCAACCTCGCCGTCCCGGATGGCGCGCCAGGCTCGCCCGATCCTGCCCCGAACAAGCAGCCAGGCGGCCAGGAAGAGGATCCCCGCAGTAACCCAGGCTTCGTAGTAGAGCCAGTGGCGAGTGGAGATGTCCCAGCCGAATGGGGTCTCGGGTAGGTTCAGGTTGAGCCCACCGCCTCCGCCTGTGACCTCGGAGAAGCGCTTCATCAGAATCGGGAAGGAGACAGCGAGGGCGAGCGTCGCGAGCGCCAGCGAGACGCCGCCGAGACGCAGCGCCGGGATGCCGATCAGGAACCCGATGACACCGGTGACGAGCGCCGCGATCGGGATCGTGAAGACCGGGGGTCATACCGTTGCCGATCGGAATCCAGCTGGGCGGGTCGAGCATGTAGAGCTCGAGTCCTGGCCGCCCAAGCGACAGCAGTGCTGCGACGTAGGCCCCCACACCGACGAACGCGCCGTGGCCCAGTGAGATCTGACCGCTGTATCCGGTCAGGATGTTCAGGCCAAGCAGCGCGATGACGTAGATCGCGACGAGCGTGAACTCGAGCAGGCGGAACTCGCCCATGAACCGAGGCAGGAGAGCCACGACGACCGCGGCGACGACAAAGAGTGCCGGCCCGAGTGCTCTGTTGAGATAGCGCCTCATACCCGGCGCACCACCCGGTGACCGAAGAGGCCCTGCGGCCTGATCAGCAGGACGATCAGAAGGACGACGAGTGCAGCCGGAAGCCGAAGCTCACCGCCGATGAAGTCGACGTAGGTTCCGAGGATGTTGATCAGCACGCCGAGGATGAGACCTCCGACAACTGCGCCGATCGGACTGTCGATCCCCCCGAGCACCGCCGCAGCGAACGAGTAGATCAGGATCACCAGCATCAGATTCGGGTCGAGGAACTGGCTAGGCGCGGCCATCATCCCCGCGACCGCTCCCAGCACCGCCGCCAACCCCCAGCCGAGAGCGAGCATCCAGCCGACTCTGACGCCGAGCAACCGGCTCGCGTCTTGGCTGTTTGCGACCGCCCGCATGACGAGTCCGAGCGTCGTGAACCGGAAGAACGCCCAGAGCAGGACGACAGTGGCGAGACAGACGCCTAGGACGCCGAGTTCCTGGTACGAGATCACGACACCGGCGATCTCGGTGGTCCCGTTCGGGAAGGGATCGTCGAAGGCCTTCACCTCCGGGTTCCAGATCCACCCGCTGAGCCCGTTGAGTGCGATCAACAGGCCGATCGTCACGATCACGATCACGATCTCAGGCCGGTGCTCGACGGGCCGGATGATGATCCGCTCGATTGCCGCCCCGCCGACGAACGCGATTACGAGCGTGAGCGCGAAGGCCGGCCAGTACGACATGTGATGCATGAGCGACCAGGCGATGAAGGTCGTGAAGGTCGCCATCTCGCCCTGGGCGAAGTTGAGGACGTCCGTCGTCCGGTAGATCAGCACGAGCGCCAGCGCGAGGCTGGCGAAGATCGCGCCCTGCGAGAGGCCGCTGACGATCTGCTGCACATACCCGGACCAGCTGAACGCGGTTTCGGTTTGCGTGAGCACGAGCCCGAGCAGCACGAGCGCCGCCAAGGCGCCGACGATGGAGCCGACGCCGAGCAGGACCCCCCTCAGCACCGGACCGATGCTCAGCTCGAAACGCTGTGCTCTCGCCGGAACCGCCATCAGTACCCCACTGAGGCACCGCTTGCGGTGCCGCCTTCAGGACGCGCGGGCTCTGCCCGCGTGTCCGTCTGAAATGACCGGTCGAGGGCGATCATGGGTCAGTAGCCGAGATAGGACTTACGGACGCCTTCGTGGCGGCGGAGCTCGTCGCTTGTCCCCTCCACCGCCACCTTGCCGACCTCGAGCACATAAGCGCGCGCTGCGATGTCGAGCGCGATCGTTGCGTTCTGCTCGACGACGAGCACGGTCAGGCCCTCCTCCTCGTTCAACCGCTGGACGATCGAGAACAGCTCGCGAACGACTGTCGGCGCGAGCCCGAGCGACGGCTCGTCCAGCATTAGCAGCCGCGGCCGCGAGACGAGCGCCCGCCCGAGCGCGAGCATCTGCTGCTCGCCGCCGCTGAGCGTGGCAGCGGGCTGGTCGCGTCGCCGGTCGATCCACGGGAAGTAGCCGATAACGCGCTTCGCTTCCTGCTCGAGCACCGCGCCGCGTCCCGAGCCGACGGCGCCCATGCGCAGGTTCTCCCAGACGGTCAGCTCCGGGAAGAGGCCGCGCCCTTCGGGCACGTGGGCGACCCCGTGCCGCGCTGCGTACTCGGGGCTCCTTCGTGCGATCCGCCGTCCGTCGAAGACGATGTCGCCGGAGGTGCGGGTCATGCTGGAGATGCTCCGGAGCGTCGTCGTCTTCCCCGCCCCGTTTGCCCCGAGGAGCGCGACGACCTCGCCGTCGTCCACCGTCAGGGAAACGCCGTGCAGCGCCCGGATCGGCCCGTACCGGGCATGCACGTCCTTGAGCTCAAGCAGCGGCATCCTCGCCCCCGAGGTAGGCCTCGATGACGTCTGGATTCCGCTGCACCTCTTGCGGTGTGCCCTCGGCGATCTTCTCGCCGAAGTTCAGGACGTGGACGCGGTCGCTGATGTTCATGACGAGCGCCATGTGGTGCTCGACGATCAGCAGCGTCAGGTCGAAGTCCTTGCGAAGCCGCCTGATCAGCGTCGCCAGCTCGTCCACCTCCTCGTGGTTGAGCCCGCCGGCCGGCTCGTCGAGCAGAAGCAGCCGCGGACGGGAGACGAGGGCGCGGGCGAGTTCAATCCGCTTCAGCGTCCCGAAGGGCAGGCCCGCCGCCGGGCGCTGCGCCAGGTGCGCGAGGCTGAGATAGTCGAGCGTCTCGTGCGCGAGGGCACGCCCCCGCCGCTCGCCGAACGGGTGGAGACGCGTGTGGGCGCCGACGAGGATGTTCTCCGCCACTGTCATCGTCGGAAAGAGGACGACGTTCTGGAACGTGCGCGCGACGCCGCTCCGGATCACCCGGTACGGCCGGATCTTCAGCAGATCGCGGCCGTCGAAGACCACTCGTCCTTCGTCCGGCTGGTAGAGGCGGGTAATGACGTTGAAGAGCGTCGTCTTCCCGGCGCCGTTCGGCCCGATCAAACCGGCGATCGTTCCCTCCTCCAACGCGAGCGAGACGTCGTCGAGGGCGACGATGCCCCCGAAGCGACGGGTTACGTTCTCGACAGCGAGCAACGCCACAGGGCGACGATCATACGGTGCTGATGCTGGAACTGGACGGCGGAATCCGACGGGTGACGTTCGCGCTGCCGCTCGGGATCGATCACGTGCACTGCTATCTCCTGCCGGCGTCGGGAGGGGGCTGGACGCTGGTCGACACGGGCCTCGGACTTCCCGATGCCCGCGAGCAATGGGCGGAGACGCTGGACGGGGTCGACGGGCCGGTCAGCCGGATCGTGGTCACGCACTTCCATCCCGACCACGTCGGTGCGGCGGCCGACGTCTCGCAGATCACCGGCGCGCCGGTGTTCCAGGGCCGGGAGGATTTCGACCAGTGCGTGCGCACCTGGGGCCAGCCGCGGAACGAGCAGCGGATGCCGGACTACCTCCGCGTTCACGGAGTGCCCGCCTCCGACGTCGAGTCGTTCCGGGAGGAAGCGGCCGCGTTCGCGCGGCTCGTCCGGTTTGCGCCCGATCCGGAGCTCATCGACCCCGGCGACGAGATCGACGGCTGGGAGGTGCTCCATCTGCCCGGGCACGCCGACGGGCATCTCGCACTGTTGCGGGACGGCATCCTCGTTGCAGGCGACACCCTGCTCGCGTCGATTACGCCCAACGTCGGGCTCTATCCGGACTCCCGGCCCGATCCGCTCGGCGACTACCTCTCGTCGCTGGAGCGAATCGCCGAGCTCGCCCCCCGTCTGGCCCTTCCCGGCCACGGCGTGGTGATCGACGATCCAGCCGGGAGGGCACGCGAGCTGATCGCGCACCATGCCGAGCGCCTCGAGCGCACGGCGGAGGCGCTCGACGGCCGGCCGCAGAGCGCGTACGCCCTCTCGTTCTCGCTCTTTCCCGAGCCGCTGTCCCCCACGCTGCGCCGCTTCGCCCTCGCCGAGACGCGCGCCCATCTCGAGTACCTCGTCCTGCGGGATGGGGCACGCCGGGTCGATGACGGGCCGGACGCGTTTCGTACACCGCTTCCGAGTAGCCCCGTCGCGGCGAATTCACGTTCGGTTGCTACGGAGCGCGAAGCGCCGGTCCGACGTCCGGTCGAAGACGCGCTCGGCGCGCCCCTCGAACCAGCCCGATCGAACGTCCCCGATCGGCGTGTCGAATAGGGGCACGAACGGCTTGAGATCGAGCACAGGTGACCCGTCCAGGAGGTCGAGGCCCTCGACGACAACCCCGGAAGGCTCGATCGAGACGATCCGGGCAAGTGAGAGGCCGATCGGATTCGGACGCCGAGGGGACCGCGTCGCGAACGTGCCGTGCGACACCTCGTCGAGGAACACCCGCACCGTCGAGTTCCAGCCGACCGTCTCGTGTAA
Organism: uncultured Actinomycetes bacterium; assembly: GCA_963842235.1. Lineage (GTDB taxonomy): Bacteria > Actinomycetota > Thermoleophilia > Gaiellales > Gaiellaceae > JACDAN01. Next base: position 116,574 of record CAWJFT010000002.1, read on the forward strand.
GTGCGCGAGGACCCAGACGTGAGTGAAGCCGTCCAGGTCGGCGAGACAGCCGGCGTGCTCTTCCGAGACGTCGATCGTGGACGCACCTTTCGTGTCGGCCATAGCCTGAAGCGGCATCCCGTCGATCTGCGAGTGCGGCGACACGACGTATCCGATCGGCTTGTAGACGACCGGCTCGGCGGTGCGGCTCTCGAGCAGCCCCTCGACGAAGGAGAGGGCGCCACGACTCGCCGATAGGCGCCACAGTGCGAGTGTTCGATCGAATCCGGATGCCGAAGCAAGCTGCTCACTCAGAGCTTGCTCGATACGCACCAGCACGGATGCCTGCCGCTCGAGGACCTGCTGGGGGTCAAGCCGTGCACGATCATGGAAGAGCAGTTTCAGCATGAGCTCGGAGCGAAGATCGCGCACATGGGCGACCGGGCTGCCACGCCAGCGGACGAACTGCAAGCGGCCGCGTCGCGTCGGACCGAGGGTCGTACGCATCGGTCCCTCCTCACTCCGGGCCGTCCGTCGTACTTCGATGAGACCTCCGTCGCGCAGCTGCCGGAGCGCCCGATAAACGAGCGCTCGCGTGCACGAGTACACGCGACCGATGGAGCCCGAGGGGCTGAGCTCCCGGGCGATCGCCCATCCGTGCGCCGGCCGCTCGCAGAGCAAGCCCAGTGCCGCCCACTCGGGGAGCGGCGGCTCCGTAGGTGGTCGGCGAGCCATCCGTGCGAATCGTACGCGGCCCGCTCGGTCAGTAGTCAAAGAATTTCTACCGGTATGTTAGGGTCGGCGGCCGGAATGAGACGAGCGGGCGCGTGAACCGGAGACGTTTTCTTCTGAGCTCGACCGGCGCCTCGGCGGCGGTTCTGGGCGTTCCCTGGCTCGGCACAGCCGGCGCAGCAACCGACGACGACCTCGCCTTCGCGAACTTCGGCGTCTCGTGCGAGCTCCTGCTGAAGGACTTCTACTCCAAGGCCCTGTCGAGCAAGCGCTTCCGCGGCGGACGCACGGCCGTCCTGCGTCAAGGGCACATGGCGGCGACGAAGCACGCCCGGACGCTGAGCAACCTGCTCGTCAGCTTCGGCGACACGCCGCCTGTCGAGCAAGACTTCGAGTTCGCCTGGCCGAGGCGTACGTTCTCGCGCGCTCCGGCGACGGTGAAGACGGGCCTTACCGTGTTGCGGGCGCTCCTCGGGGCTTACCAGAGCGCCGCAGCGACCGGTTCCGCCGTCGACTACCGGATCCTGTACGCGAGTCTCGGCGCGAGCATCGGCGAGCAGATCGGAGCCTTGTCCGCGCTCTCAGCACCAGTGGGCGCGAAGTCGTTCCCTGTGGCCACGGACGTCGAAACCGCCAGTGCCGCCATCGAGGCGTACCTGGGCTAGGAGGGCCGGCCGTATGACAAACCGCTTCGCTGCACTTTTCGCGATCGCGCTGATCGCCGCATCCGCGCTCGCGTCGAGTGCCGGCGCGCGTCGGCAGGCGGATCCTCTGACGATCTACGCTGCCGCGTCGCTGACCGAGGTCTTCAGTACGTTCGATCGGGCGCAGAGATACAACTTCGCGGGGTCGAACGCGCTCGAGACCCAGATCCGGAATGGTGCGCCTGCCGACGTCTTCGCCTCTGCTGCCCCGCTCAACACACAGCGCCTCTTTCAGGCTCGGATGGTCGAGAAGCCCGTCACCTTCACCTCGAACCGGCTCGTCCTGATCGTCCCGCGCTCGAACCCGGCGGGCATCCACTCCGTCTACGACCTCAAGCGCAAGCCGGTGAAGCTCGTGATCGCAGGGGCGGCCGTGCCGGTCGGCGGATACACGCGCACGGTGCTGCGCAAGATGGGATTGACGTCGGTCCTCTCGAAGGTCGTGAGTCAAGAGTCCGACGTCAAGGCGGTCACCGGAAAGGTCGCGCTCGGACAGGCCGACGCCGGCTTCGTCTACGCGACCGACGCGCGACCGGTCCGCGCGCAAGTGGCTGTCATCCGCATCCCGGCCTGGGCGCAGCCACGGATCCGCTATGAGATCGCTGTCGTGTCGAGATCGAGCCACAAGGCGGCCGCGCGAGCGTGGGTGAAGAAGATCCTGTCGCCGAGGGGACAGAGGGCACTGAGGAACGCCGGCTTCCTTCCGATCCCGAAAGGGTCGCGATAGGCCGGCTCTTTCGCGTCGCGCTCGTCCTTGCCACCGGCGTCGCGCTGCTCTTTTTGCTGCTCCCCATCGTGGCCGTTTTCCTGCGGGTTCCGCTGGGGGATCTCCTGTCGGCACTAGGGAGCAGTGCCGCACTCGACGCCATTCGGGTCACCGCCGAGACGATCGCGCTCGCCATGGCCGTCATCCTCGTGTTCGGGACGCCGGCGGCGTACTGGATCTCGAGCCGGCGCGGGGTCGTGCGAGACGTTGTCGTCACGCTCGTCGAGCTTCCGCTTGTCCTCCCACCGGCGGTGGCGGGTATCGGCCTCCTGGTCGCATTCGGCCGAGCGGGGCTGCTCGGTGGCACGGTCGACGCAGTTGGGATCGACATCGCGTTCACGAAGGTCGCCGTGATCCTGGCCGTGACATTCGTCGCCAGTCCCTTCTTCCTACGCACCGCGGTCGCGGCGTTCGAGGCCGTCGACCCCACCCTCCCGGCAGCGGCGCGCACGCTGGGCGCCGGGCCCGGTCGAGTGTTCTTCCGGGTCATGCTGCCGCTCGCCAAGGGCGGGCTCGGCGCGGGCGCTGCGCTCGCGTTTGCACGCGGCCTGGGCGAGTTCGGGGCGACGATCATGTTCGCGGGCTCGCTGCAAGGCGTGACACAGACCTTGTCGCTTGCGATCTACGAGCAATTCGATGTCGATTTCAACGTCGCGCTGGCGATCAGCGCGCTACTGATCGTTGTCAGCGCGGTCGTCCTGTTGTCCGTCAAGCTCATGACCAGATGGCACTCCTCGTCCGGTTCACTCATCCTCTCCGCTCCTTCGTCGCGTCAGCCGAACTGACGGTCTCGCAAGGCGAGACCCTGGCCCTGGTCGGCCCATCGGGCGCTGGCAAGACGACGACGCTCCGCGTCGTCGCGGGTCTACTTCGCCCACAGTCGGGCACGGTCACGATCGATCAGACCGTCCTGCTCGACACCGAGCGAGGGCGAAACGTCCCGCCCGAGCAACGAAGGGTCGGTTACCTCTTCCAGGAGTACGCGCTCTTTCCGCATCTCGACGTTCTCGGCAACGTGCGCTTCGGCGCGCGAGACCGCTCGATGGTGAGCGACCTCCTCGAGCGCTTCCGCATCCGACACCTCGCGCGTGTCCGGGTGAGCGAGCTCTCGGGCGGCGAGCGCCAGCGCGTTGCCCTCGCACGGGCACTGGCACGGGATCCGGCCGTGCTGTTACTCGACGAGCCGCTCTCGGCGCTCGACGCCCATACGCGTGCCGGAGTACGCGCGGAGCTCTCCGAGCTGCTCCATTCGCTTGCGCTCCCGACTCTGCTCGTCACCCACGACTTCGAGGACGCAGCTACGCTCGCCGATCGGGTCGGAGTCATCAGCGAAGGCCGCATCCTGCAGCTCGGCAGCCCGATGGAGCTCGTCTCGTCACCCGTCGACCCATTCGTCGCAACGTTCACCGGCGCAATGGTGCTGGCGGGTCGCGCGATCGGTACCCGCGACGGACTCACTGAGGTCGCGCTCGACAACGGCTTCACCGCCTGGAGCGCCGACTCGGGGGTCGGCCGAGTCAACGTTGCCGTCTATCCGTGGGATGTCGCGCTCGGCCCTGCAGTGGCGGACGACTCCCGCTTGAATCACTTCACCGCCGCGATCACCTCGATCGCGCCGATGGGGAATCGGGTGCGGGTCAAGCTCGGACCAATCGTCGCCGAGATAACCGGAGCGTCGGCCGACCGCTTGAAGCTGCGCCCAGGAGCGATCGCCACGGCCTCGTTCAAGGCTACGGCTACCCGGCTCTTTCCTGCCGACGGCTCAACCCCCGCGGGCTAGGGTCGTAGCAAATGGACGACCGCACGCCGGCCTGGGGCATCGAGCCGGTCCCGGAGCGACTCAGAGTCCTTGGCCTCGCCGACCTCACGGCGCTGTGGGGCAACCTCGGCGTCTCGCTGCTCGTGCTCGTGATCGGCGCGCTGCTCGTTCCGGCGCTGACCCTGCGGGACGCCCTGCTCGCGATTCTCCTCGGAAGCGTCATCGGGAACGCGATGGTTGGCGTCGCCGGCCTGATCGGCGCCGACGCGCGAGTCCCGGCCATGGTCGTGCTCCGCGCCCCGCTCGGGCGGCGCGGCTCCTACATCCCGACCGCGCTGAACGCGCTCCAGTGCCTCGGCTGGGCAACGTTCGAGCTGATCATCATCGCGGCGGCTGCGAGCGCCCTCTCCGACAGGGTCTTCGGCTTCGAGGCCAAGCCGGCCTGGACGATCGGCTTCGGGCTCCTCACGGCGGTGTTCGCGCTCCTCGGGCCCGTCGGCTTCGTGCGCCGGATCTTGCGCCGCTTCGGTGTTTGGCTCGTGCTCGCCTCGCTCATCTACCTGACCTGGTGGGCCTTGTCGGAAGCCGACCTCCGCGCGCTGTGGGACGCCCCAGCCCAGGGGGGCTCGTCGTTCTGGCTCGGCGTCGACCTCGTGATCGCGATCACCGTCTCCTGGGTGCCGCTCGTCGCCGACTACACGCGCTTCGCACGCGACCGCAGCTCGGGATTCTGGGGCTCAGGCGTCGGCTACTTCCTCGGAGGAACGTGGATGCTCGGGCTCGGCGTCATCATCGTCCTCTCGAGGGGCGTCAGCGATCCAGTCGAGATCCCGACCGCCGTCGCCGCCGCGGGCCTAGGCGCAGCCCTCGCCCTCCTGGCCGTCACGATCGACGAGACGGACGAGGCGTTCGCGAACGTCTACTCGACCGCGGTATCGATCCAGAACGTCGTCCCGAGGCTCCCCCAACGGGCGCTGATCGTCTTGGTCACGCTGCTGACGACGGCCGGCGCACTCCTGATCCAGCTGCGCAACTACGAGTCGTTCCTGCTCCTGCTCGGCTCGTTCTTCGTGCCGCTCTTCGGCGTGCTACTCGCCGATTGGCTCGTCTCCGGAGCCCATTACACGCGGGCCCAGATCTTCGCCGCGCCGGACTGGAGGCCGGAGCTGATCGCCGCCTGGATCGTCGGTTTCCTGCTCTACCACTGGCTCCACGAGCCGCCGCTCGGGCCCTCCTGGTGGGTGGACATCGTGGAGCAGACCGGACAGCCGAATCTCGGGATCGGAGCATCGCTTCCAAGCTTCGGCGTTTCGTTCGTGCTCGCTCTGGGACTCAGTTCAATCGGGTCTCGCTTGCCGCAGCCCGCCTCCAAGTGGTAAGCACAGTCGGGCAGGGTGGCCGAGGTTCAATTCTCAGACGTCGCGAAGGTCTTCCCGGATGGGACGAGGGCCGTTTCCGACCTCACGCTCGAGGCCCAGGACGGGGAGTTCATGGTTCTCGTCGGCCCCTCGGGCTGCGGCAAGACGACGGCGCTGCGGATGGTCGCGGGCCTCGAGGAGATCTCGGAAGGCGAGATCAGGATCGGCGACCGCGTCGTCAACCAGCTCGCGTCCCGTGACCGCGACATCGCGATGGTGTTCCAGAGCTACGCGCTCTATCCGCACCTGAGCGTCTACGAGAACATCGCCTTCAGCCTGCGCCTCCGCAAGGAGCGGAAGGACGAGATCGACCGGCGTGTTCGCGAAGCTGCCCGCATCCTCGACCTCGAGCCGTTCCTCGACAAGAAGCCACGCGCGCTGTCCGGCGGACAGCGCCAGCGCGTGGCGATGGGCCGGGCGATCGTGCGCCAGCCCGCCGCCTTCCTGATGGACGAGCCGCTGTCCAACCTGGACGCCAAGCTTCGCGTTCAGATGCGGGCCGAGATCAGCAAGCTGCAGCGGGACCTCGGCGTGACGACGATCTACGTCACGCACGACCAGGTGGAGGCGATGACGATGGGCGATCGCGTCGCGGTCATGCGCCGCGGCGAGCTCCAGCAGGTGGCGCCTCCGCAGGAGCTCTACGACCGGCCCGTCAACCTCTTCGTCGGCGGGTTCATCGGCTCGCCGGCGATGAACCTCATGGAGGCGACGCTCGAACGCGCCGACGGCGGGCTTGCGGCGGTGCTCGGCAGCCAGCGGATCCGGCTCGACGACGAGTTCGTCGCTGCTCGACCGGCGCTCGAGGAGTACGAGGGTCGGCAGGTCGTCATCGGCATCCGCCCGGAGCAGCTCGAGGACGCCGAGATCGCGCGGGAAGCTCCGGAGGACCGCCGTCTGCGAGGCGAGGTCGACCTCCGCGAGGCGTTGGGGTCGGAGCTGATGGTCCACTTCACGATCGACGCGCCGCCGGCCCTGACCGAGGACGTGAAGGAGCTCGCCGCGGATGCGGGAACCACGGCGGCCGAGCTCGGGGGCGGCGACGAGCGCCGCACGGTCGTCGTCGGGCGCTTCGGACCCGACTCAAAGGTCCGCGAAGGCGGCACAGCCGAGGTCGCGGTCGAGACACGAGCACTCCACTTCTTCGACACGGAGACAGGACGAGCCATCTACGACGAACCCGATACGAAAGGAGCTACCGAATGAGACGCAAGTGGTTACTGCCGTTCGCCGCATGCGCCGCGCTCGCCCTGGCACTCGTCGGCTGCGGCGGAGACGACGGTGGCGGCGGGGAGACCGCGAAGGGCGACGGGCAGCTGACCGTTTTCTCACTCTGGGGAGGCAGTGAGCAGGAGGCCTTCCAGAAGGTCCTCACCCAGTTCACGAAGAACACGGGCATCAAGACGAAGTACGAGTCGGCCCGTGACTTCCTGCCGGTGATCAGGACACGGCTCGCCGCGGGAAATCCGCCCGAGGTGGCGATCATCCCGAGGCCTGGCGTCGTCGCCGAGCTCGCGCGGGACGATTCGTTGATCCCGCTCGAAGATATGGGCCTCGATCCGGACAAGATCAACCAGAACTACAGCGACACGTGGACAAGCCTCGCCACGGTCGACGACAAGCTCTACGGCGTCGTCGCGAAGGCGAACTCGAAGAGCGTGATCTGGTACAAGCCGGCGTCCTTCCAGCAGAACGGGTTCCAGATCCCGAAGACCTGGGATGAGCTCATGACGATCACCGAGAAGTACAAGTCGATGGGCAAGAACCCGTGGGCGGTCGGCGCCCAGGGCCGTGACAACTCCTGGACGCTCACCGACTGGTTCGAGAACATCTACGCCCGCCAAGCGGGGAAGGACAACTACACGAAGCTCTTCAACGGCGATCTCGCGTTCAACGACCAGAGCGTGAAGGACGCCCTGAACACGATGACAAGCGTCGTCAACGACAAGTACGTCGCCGGTGGCATCGACACGGCGCTCGGCATCGGCTTCGTCGACGGCATCGGCCGCGTCTTCGGGAAGAAACCCGTCGCCGAGATGTACATGGAAGGCGGCTTCGTCGGAGGCATTGCCCTCGGTCAGGTGAACACGAGCCTGAAGGCCGGCACGGACATCGACTTCTTCCCGTGGCCGGAGATCAAGCCCGAGAACGGCAATCCGCTGGTCGGCGGCGGCGACGTGGCGTCTGCGTTTGTGAACGACGAGGACGCCGCGAAGCTGATCGAGTACCTGTCCACGCCCGAGGCGGGGGACATCTGGGTATCGACCGGCGCAATCGCCTCGCCGAACCAGGGTGTGCAGGCGAGCGACTACCCGAACGAGCTCGTCAGCAAGGAGGCCGAGCAGATCAAGTCGGCAGAGTCGTTCCTGTTCGACGGGTCCGACCTCCTGCCCGGCACGCTCGGCCAGGAGTTCGGAACGCTGCTCCAGAAGATCGTCAAGAGCCCCGACGACATGAACTCGCTCCTCGACGTCTACCAGGCGGGGGCCGAGAAGGCCTTCTCCCAGGATTAGGCGCGGATGACTAGCACCGCCGTCCCCGGACCAGTCGGCAGACCCCGGGGACGGCGGTTGGCTTCGATCTTCAAGCGAGAGAGCTGGCAGGCGATGCTCTTCATCCTGCCGGCGATCGTGCTGCTCGGCGGCCTGCTGCTCTACCCGCTGATCTACACGATCGTTCTCAGCTTCGGCAACACGAACTCGCGTCTCCAGATCACGCGCTGGGTCGGCTTCGACAACTACAAGACGCTCTTCACGACGGACAAGGCCTTCCTGAACCTCGACGTCTTTCCGCCGACGGGAGCCCTGATCAACAACTTCAAATGGGTTGTGCTCTACACCTCGTTCTCGCTTGCTCTCGGGCTCTTGATCGCCGTGCTCGCGGCGCGGGTCCGTTACGAATCGTTCCTCAAGGCGATCATCTTCGTGCCCATGGCGATCTCGGCCACCGCCGTGGCGATCATCTGGAAGTTCGTCTACGACCCGGATCCCAATATCGGATCCCTGAACGCCGTCATCACGGCGTTCGGCGCCGATCCGATCGCCTGGTACGGACGCGCCGACGTCGTCAACTACGCCCTCATCTTCGCCTACGTCTGGGCGTCGACCGGGTTCGCGATGGTCGTCCTGTCCGCGGCGCTGAAGGGCATCTCGGAGGAGGTGATCGAGGCCGCACGGACCGACGGCGCCTCCGAGTGGGACATCTTCCGCCGCATCCAGCTGCCGCTGCTGTCACTGCCACTCGCGGTCGTCACCGTCTGGCTCCTGATCAACGTGATCAAGCTCTTCGACATCATCTACGTGATGACCGGCGGCGGCCCAGGCGCCGCCAGCGAGGTCATCGCCGTTCACGATGTACGACGAGACCTTCCAGAACGGCGAGGGAGGCTACGGCGCGGCGGTCGCGGTCGTCATGCTGCTCCTGATCATCCCGATCATGGCGTTCAACATCCGGCGCTTCCGGAGCGAGCGGGTGGTCGGTTAGGTGCCCCTCCCAGCAATACACGCCGGCCTCTGGCCCGCGATCACGCGGCGCCAGAGCCCACCCTCCTCCTCACCAAGGTCTACAGACCTTGGCTCGTCGGAGTGCGAACTCTGGCTTGGTGCTCGCAACCCAGAGACTCGGCAGCATCACTGGAAGGAGCACTGATGGCGACAGCCGAGGTAACGGTCGGCCGCGAGGCGGCCACCCCGAGCGCGCGCATCCTGCGCGTCATCTCGCGAACGCCGGTCCACGTGGGTCTGATCCTGATCGCCGTGATCTGGCTGGTGCCGACGGTCGGTCTCGCCGTGACGTCGTTCCGACCGCGGAGTGAGATCCAGGCCTCGAGCTGGTGGAGCGCTCTCACCGACTTCAACTTCACCCTGCACAACTACGACCTCGTCCTCAGCAACGCGAAGATGGGACAGGCGTTCATCAGCAGCCTGATGATCACGATCCCCTCGACGCTGCTGCCCGTGACCTTCGCGGCGATGGCGGCCTATGCGTTCTCGTGGATCCGCTTCCCGTTCCGCGACACGATCTTCCTGATCATCGTCGCGCTGATGGTCGTCCCGATCCAGATGGCGCTCGTGCCGCTACTCAAGCTGTTCCGGGATCTCAACATCGCCGACTGGTACGTCGGGATCTGGCTCGCCCACACCGCCTTCGGCCTTCCGCTCGGGATCTTCCTGCTGCGGAACTTCTTCATCACGCTGCCGCGCGACCTCATCGAAGCGGCGAGGGTGGACGGCGCCTCCAACGCCCGCATCTTCCTCAAGGTCGTCGTGCCGCTCTCGGTGCCCGCGCTCGCCTCGTTCGCGATCTTCCAGTTCCTCTGGGTCTGGAACGACCTGCTGATGGCGCTCATCTTCGTCCAGAACTCCGATCTCTGGCCGATGACGATCCGCATCAACCAGATGCAGTCGACCTACGGAATCGAGTGGCACCTGCTCAGCGCGGGCGCGTTCCTCCTGATGATCGTGCCGCTCCTCGTCTTCTTCGCCCTGCAGCGCTACTTCGTGCAGGGGCTCCTCGCAGGCTCCGTCAAGTAGCCCGCAAGAGCTGCAGCACGGCCCGCGCGTAGCGCCCGGCCTCGCGGATCCCGAGCTCGCCCGGCTCGAGCTCGACGACGAAGGCGCGCGAGCCGGGGAAGGCCTGGTGCTGCCACGCCGTCGCCGAGCCGGGCGGCCAGGGCAGCCGGCGGAAGCGCATTCCCGCGAGCGCTGCGAAGCGGCGTGCGATCGTCACGCTCGGCCCGGAGGCGCGGACGAGCGCCTGCGGCTGGTGGAACCAGATCGTGACGTCTGGTCGTACGCGCCGGATCAGCCGCATCGCCACCCGGGTCTCCTGCTCGGAAGCTGGAGCGGGCCCGGCCGTCGCGAGCGGCCGCCACGTGCCCGGGAAGTTGCGGTTCAGGTCGACGCCGCGGGCGTTGGTGCGCCGTTTGGCGGCGTGACCGTCTGGGTTCAGGTCCTGGACGACCCAGACCGAACCGCGCGCCGGCGGCCTGGCGTGGAGCAGCCTCGTGGCGACGACGCTCCCCGCGCACTCGTTCCCGTGGATGCACCCGACGACCAGGATGCGCGGTCGCCCAGAGCCCAGCGTGAAGTAGCGGATCGGCTGTCCGCGGGTGCTTTCGCCGACGGGCGCCGAGCGAACCCCGTCGCCCGGCAGCCGCACGTGCATGTGGTTGTCGTGGTGCACGAGCTCCTCGACGACCGCCGGTGGTCCCTTCAAGCCGGTAGCCGGGCCGACGAACACCTTGGCGGCGCCGGCTTGGACGAAGCGCGCGAGGAGATCCTGCGCCAGCCTGCGGTCGATTTGGGGCGGCGCTTTCGGCGGACGCTCCCGCCCGTCGCGCCGCGGGTAGTAGACGTCGGCGTCGAGGCCGTTCTGATGTGAGGCGTGGCCGAGCCCCCCGAAGCGCGCGCCGAAATCGCCCCCGTGTGGCCGGGAGAGATCGCCGATGCCGACACGCGGCGCCTTCGGATGCGCGGCCGCATACTCGCCCAGCACCCGAAGCAGGGTTTGGATCAGACGCCTGTTTCCGTAGCGCCTCCAACCCCGGTTCGGCGGGCGCTTGCGCACCGAGTCCCACGTAAAGAAGTGCTCGCCCTCGGCCTGGAGCTGGACGCCGCCGACGAGGCTGCCGGCCCACGGCAGCCCGAGGGAGCGTGAGCCTGGGTCCGCGCCGGCGGCGCCGCACGCGAAGACGGCAGTCGCCACCAGGCAGAGAAGGATCGGCCGCAACGTCACATCCAAACCTACGCGGAATCGATTGCTTAGGGTCCCGTCGCTTGGCGACCGTCAACGTCGTCCCGCATACCCACTGGGACCGCGAGTGGTACCTCCCGTTCCAGCGCTTCCGCCTGCAGCTCGTCGGTCTCGTCGACCGCCTGCTCGACCTGATGGAAGCGGACGAGCGCTGGCGATTCACGCTCGACGGCCAGCTGGCGACGGTCGACGACTACCTGGAGATCCGCCCGGAATGCGAGGAAAGGATCCGCCGCCTCGTGGAGGACCGCCGGCTCGCGATCGGCCCGTGGCACGTGCTCATGGACGAATTCTTCGTCTCCGGAGAGACGATCATCCGGAACCTCGAGGTTGGGCTTCGGCGCGGCGATGAGCTCGGCGGTGCGATGCGGGTCGGCTACCTGCCCGACATGTTCGGCCATGTCGCGCAGATGCCGCAGATCCTGAGGCTCGCCGGGATCGAGAATGCCGTCGTCTGGCGCGGCGTGCCGGCGGCGATCCAGTCGCACACGTTCACGTGGGAGGCGCCTGACGGCTCGTCTGTTCGAGCCGAGTTCCTGCCACAGGGCTACTTCAATGCCGCGGCGGTCCTCGACGTCCCCGGTGGGTGCACCCGTGCGCTTCAGGCTGTCGAGCAGTCCGTCCGCGACTTCTACGGGGATGAGCCCGTCCTCGCTATGTGCGGCACCGACCACATGGAGCCGGTGGCCGAGCTCGCCGGCGCCTTCGAAGAGAGCGGCGCCGAGCTCATGACGCTCTCGGACTACATGGCCGGTGTCGACGGAGGTGCGGCGGGGCCACGCTGGCGAGGCGAGCTCCGTTCGGGCGCTCACGCGAACCTCCTCATGGGCACGACCTCGGCTCGCATCGACCTCAAGGCGGCGATGGCCAGGGCCGAGCGGGCGCTGACCCGCTACGCGGAGCCCTTCCAGGCTCTCTACGGACGCGATTGGCCCGAGCGGTTCCTCGAGCTCGCCTGGCGACGGCTGATCGAGAGCTCCGCCCACGACTCGATCTGCGGCTGCTCGGCCGACGAAGTGTCGGCGCAGGTGCTCGTCCGCTGTGCCGAGGCCGAGCAGATCGCCGACGGGCTCGCGCAGGAGGCCGCGGCCGAGGTGGCACGGAACGCACCGCGCGGATCGGTCGTGGTCCTCAACCCGTCACCGGAGCGCCGCGTGGGCCTCGTCGAGGTCGATGTCACCGTCCCGGAGGAGTGGGACGAGGTTGCGCTGGAGCTTCCGGACGGCGGTCGTGTCGGCACGCAGGAACTCGACCGGGCCGAGCAGCTCGTGCACACCGCGGAGGTCCGAGGCGGCGTCGTCACGGAGTGGCTTTCGCGGCGACTGCACGGACGGGAGCTCTTTCGGCGGCGTTTGAACGGCCTCATGCTGGAGGACCGCCGGCTGACGCTGATCGTCGACGACGAAGACGACCCGCTGTGGCTCGATGTCGCGGAGTTACGGCGTGAGGTCGAGACGGCGACACAGGTCAGCGCCGACGAGCAGTGGGAGGTTCGGATCGTCGCTCGCGCCCGCCGCACTCTGGCGGCACAGGTCCCGGCTCCGCCGCTCGGCTGGAGCGCCATGCGGGCGGTCCAGGGAGCCGGACTGATCGAAAGCCCCGTGGCCGCGGGCCCGAACCACCTCGACAACGGGCTCCTCCGCGTTGCCGTCGCCGACGACGGCACGTTCGAACTGAACGACCTGCGAGGGATCGGCCGCCTCGTCGACGGAGGTGACGCCGGCGACAGCTACAACTACGCCCCGCCCGAGCCCGATCACGTGATCGACGCGCCGGAGAGCGTTCGCGTCGAACTGGTCGCCGAGGGGCCGGTTCGAGGCGAGCTGAGAACCACCAGGTCGTACCGCTGGCAAGACACGCCTGTCGAGGTGACGACGTCCGCGGAGCTTCGCGCCGGCGAGCCCTTCTGCCGGATCCGCGTTTCCTTCGACAACCCGTGCAGCGACCATCGCCTGCGCTTCCACATCCCGTTACGCGAGCGGGCTACGACGTCCGCCGCCGAGGGGCAGTTCGCCGTCGTCGAGCGGGGCCTGGACGCCGAGGGCGGCTACGGCGAGGTGCCGCTGCCGACCTTCCCGGCCTACGGGTTCGTCGATGCGGGCGGGATGGCCGTCTTGCTCGACCACGTCATGGAGTACGAGCTCGTCGACGAGGGCCGCGAGCTTGCGTTGACCCTGCTGCGATCGATCGGGCTGATCAGCCGCAGCGCGCATGCCTATCGCGAGGATCCGGCCGGGCCGGAGCTCCCGATCCCCGCCGCGCAATGCCGCGGCCCGTGGAGCGTCGGCTTCGCGTTGTTCCCGCACGGAGGCGCCTGGCACGAGGCCGGCGTGCTGGCCCAGCTCGAGCGCAACCGGCATCCGTTCGTCACAGTGCAGGGCACCGGCGACGGCGACCTCCGCGAAGAATCGGGGCCGGAGCTTCGCGGCGAGGGCGTCGTCCTCTCCTCGCTGCGGCGGCGCAACGGAACGCTCGAAGCGAGGGTGGCGTGCGAGCACATCGCCGCAGTTGACGCCGCATTCGGGCACGAGCCGCTGGATCTCCGTCCGTGGGAGATCCGAAGCGTCGAGCTAGGCGGCTAGTGGCGGCAGGAGCGGCAGACGCCCTCGCTCAGACCGAACTGGTCGGAGCGATGGATCGACTCGCCGCAGCGGCGGCACTCGACGCCGGCGTGCTGGAGGGCGATGGCCCGGAAGATCTTGTAGAGCATCTACGTCGTTCTAACGACGATTTCGCCGGCTCGCTTTCGTTCGCGGCGAGGTTTTACAGACGCTTTACGGAAGGCGGAATTCGCCGCGTGCGACCGGCACGGCCGAGCCGCTCACCTCGACGCGCTCGAGCTTCTCGGCCGAGCCGTCGACCCGCGCGTAGAGCGTCGACGGGCGATCGATCTCCGCGCCTTGCGAGATCTCGATCTCGTCGCCGAAGGAGATGCGCCCGTGCCGGGCGAGGTGCACGGCCAGCGGGCCGGCCGCCGAGCCGGTCGCCGGATCCTCGGAAACCCCACCGCCCGGCGCGAACATCCTCGTCTTCCACTTCGATCCAGACCCGGCGATCGTGCTGATGCCCAGCACCGCCGTCACATCCGCGAGGCGGCTCAAGTCCGGCCGAAGCGACGCGACCTGCTCCTCCGAGTCGAGCGTGACGTAGACATGCCGAATGCCGTTGTCGTAGATCTCGATCGGAAGCGCCGAGCGCTCGACGCCTAACGCGTCCAGGAGCTCCGGCGCACCGTCGTACGGCTCCACCGACGGCAGCGGCTGCTCCATGCGCCCGAACACGATCCGACCGCTCTCGTCCCGCTCGAGCTTGACCGGAATCGTTCCGGCGCCGGCCTCCAGTCGAATCTCGCCGAGCTGGAGCGGCGCCCCGAGAACGAAGGCGGTGCCGAGAATCGGATGCCCGGCGAACTGCAGCTCCATCGCCGGCGTGAAGATCCGCACCCGGGCATGGCCGTCGGACTCGGCCGGCAAAACGAAGACGGTCTCGGAGAACTGCACCTCGCGTGCGAGCGGCTGGAGCTGTTCCTCAGGAATGTCCCGCGCATCCGTGAAGACGGCGAGCTGGTTCCCGGCCAGCGGCTCGGTGGTGAAGACGTCGATGACGACGTAGCGGAAGCTCGACACGAGCGCGAGTGTCGCAGGAAGCTAGGACTCGGACGAGGACGGCTCGTCCGCCCCGACGCTTCCGCCGTGCGCTTCGGTCTCCTCGTCGTCGTTCGCGCGACGGAAGATCAGGGCGATCGCCTCGGTTGCGGAGAGCACTGCGGCCTTCTTCTCGCTCTGATCGGCGTTGTCGAGCTGGTTCTCGCTCACGTTCCCGTCCTTCCCGTTCCAACCGCAACTCACACTCGACGTCCTAACGGGTAGAGATTCGGCGCGGTCCAAACGCGCGCGCGGCTGACCCCCCAGCGCGCCGGCCGACTGCCGCGACATGGATCGCGCTCGGCTAGGACCGCGCCGAATCCTGTTTCGAGAAAAGTCTTCCGACTTTTCTCGACTCCCCAGCTCAAACGCTGTCGGCACCTCCTTCACTAGGTCGCCGCAGCGGCGAAGCGGGGCACAGCCCCGCTTCGCGGCGGGTTTTAGGCGATTGGAGCTGGTGGGAGCTCGCCTGTTTCGATTTGCCGCAGCGTTTTTTCGCACCAGTTGCGCATGAACTCCATCAGCTCGATGCCGTACGAGAGCGCCAGGTGCGGGTAGAGCTGATCTTCCTCCAGGAAGCCCGTGCGGGCCTCGGGCTCGAGCTCGCGGAACCGGTCGAGGACAAAGTCGCAGAACTCGATCCGCGCATGCAGGTTCGCGAGAACTTCATCGCGAGTCAGCAGGTCGCCGAAGAACAGGCGTAGGAGACCCTCGTCTCGGAGCTCGAAGGTGTACGAGTCGCTATCTGTCAGCCAGTCGTGGAGGGTCGACTCACCGGTCTTCGTCAGCTGGTACGAGGTCCTCTTGAGGCCGCCCCGCGGGTCCGGCCGCGCCTTGACGAGACCCCGTTCCTCGAGCCGGCGCAGCTCCGGATAGATCTGCCCGAAGCTCGCGCTCCAGAAGAAGCGCGTGGAGAGATCGATCGCGCGCTTGATCTCGTAGCCTGTTTCCGCCCCCAGGCGGAGCATTCCCAGGATGACCCGCGCGGTCGGCGAGAGGTGGCTTGACATATCTACCAGTTATATACTAACGTCTCTACCAGATAGATAGATGGACGCGGTTGACGTCACGAACCTGCGGAAGTCGTACGACAGCGTCGAGGCCGTCCGTGGCATCGACTTCGACATCCGCGCCGGCGAGGTCTTCGGGCTTCTAGGCCCAAATGGCGCCGGCAAGACGACGACGCTCGAGATCCTCGTCGGCCACCGCACCCGCGATGCCGGCGAGGTTCGCGTGCTCGGGAGCGACCCGCAACGTGCCGACCGCTCGTGGCGGGGCCGCATCGGCGTCGTTCCCCAGTCGGGCGAGCTCTTCCCCAACCTGACGGTGCGTGAGCACCTCGAGCTTTTTGCCGGCTACTACGAGGAGCCGCTGTCGCCGAACGACGTCCTCCGACTGGTCGGGCTCGACCAGAAGGCCGACGCGAAGACGCGAACGCTCTCCGGAGGCCAGAAACGGCGGCTCGATCTCGGCGTGGCGCTGATCGGCGACCCGGAGCTGATCTTCCTCGACGAGCCCACAACCGGCTTCGACCCCTCCGCGCGGCGGGCCGCCTGGGAGACGATCCGGTCGCTGCGCTCGCTCGGCAAGACCGTCCTGCTGACGACGCACTACATCGAAGAAGCGCAGCAACTCGCGGATCGCGTCGCCGTGCTGCGGCGTGGCGAGATCGTCGCCTCGGGCACTCCGGCGGACCTGATCGCGCGGGCGCCGGCGACGGTCATCCGCTATCGCTTGAACGGCGAAGAGGTCTCGTTCCAGACCGAGGATCCGACGCGGGCCCTGCACGAGCTCACCGGGGAGGCGCTGCGCGACGGCTTCAACCTCGAGGCGCTCGAGGTACACCGCGCGACGCTCGAGGACGTCTATCTGGAGCTGACCGAGGAAGAGCCGCAGTGAGGATGTTCTTCCACCAGCTCAGGGCCGAGCAGAAGCTCTTCTGGCGAAGCCGGGAGCTCGCGTTCTTCACCTTCCTGCTGCCGATCCTCTTCTTCCTGTTGCTCGGCTCGGCCTACGGCGACGAGGAGATTGACGGGGTCAACGGCTACACGTACCTCCTCGCCGGGATGCTCGGATACGGCGCGGCATCCACGACCTTCGCCGGCCTCGCGCTGCTCCTCGTGATCCGCCGCGAGTCCGGCGTCCTCAAGCGGCTCCGCACGACGCCGCTCTCGTCGGCGACGTACATCAGCGCCGTGCTCGCCTCGATCATCCTGATCTTCATGCTCGAGGCGGCGATTCTCGTGGCGCTCGGGCGGATCGCCTTCGACGTGCCGCTGCCCGAGTCGATCCTCTCCCTGGTCATCGTCCTCCTGCTCGGCGCAGGGTCGTTCGCTGCCCTCGGGATCGCGCTTGCCGCGCTGATCCGCAGCGCCGAGGGCTCCTCGGCGGTCGTGAACGCGCTCTACCTGCCGATCTCGTTCATCTCGGGCGCGTTCTTCTCGCAGGATGCATTCCCGGAGGTGCTGCGCGTGGTGGGTGAGATCCTTCCGCTCAGCCACCTGATCGTGCTCTGCCGCGACGTGATGATCCACGGCGACCGGGTCTGGAACCAGCTCGACGACGTCGCCGTCGTCGTGGTCTGGGGCGTCGCCGGGTTGATCGTGGCCCTCCGCCGTTTCCGCTGGGAGCCCCGAGAGCGTTAGGCCGTCATCCGTTCCGGGTACGAGGGCAAGTGATGCGCCCGGAGCCCGACACGCTTGCCTTCGCCGTGCACGGGCAGGAGCCCCCGGCGCTCGAGGTCCGCGTGAACTTCGGCATCTTCGCCGGCCGTGAAGCGACGTCGGCCGAGATCGAGGAGCTCGGCCGGCAACTGTTGGAGAAGGTTGGCGCGGTCGCGATCGTGTCCGAGGAGCGGCACGAGATCGACACCCATTCCGAGGCGTCGGTCCACCAGGTGCGGATCGAGGTTCCGGCAGATGCGCTTTCGGGTGAGCTCGGGAGCCGCGAGGAGCTGGCGGGCCGGCTAATCGAGACGGCGGAGCGTTGGGCGGGCGCCTGCATCGCCGAGCGCCACGTGGAAGTTACGTAGGAGGGCTGGCGGAACGTCGCTCGTCGCAGGAGTGCGATGGTCGTTCCGAGGCAAGGACGCAGGGAGCCCTCGTATCGGTCAGATACGGGGGCGACTGAGGGCCGCCTCGGGGCGAGCAGCGTGCTCCTGCGGCTCAGACTGCGTTCGTCAAGCCCTCCTGTCAGCGGCGGCCGCTTCCAGATGCCTGGCGATGCGCTCGAGCGCCCGCTCGGCCTGGTGTGTCGCGACCGGCGCGAGCTCCTGGCGGCCCAGGCCGCTCAAGAGCCCGGCGGCGTTGACCTCGGCGCTCCAGCGCATCAGCGTCCCGGAGCCGTCGGGCGCGAGATCGAAGGAGCTGTTGACCGAGATGCGGCCGCCGAGGCCCTTGCTCCAGGCACGCAGGCGGGCATGCTCGGGCTCGCGCAGCTCCTCGACTTCAACGGAGAGCGTCAGCTTGAACCCACCTGGAAACGGCGCCCTGACCTTCATCCTCCAGTGCGGCCCCTCGGCCTCGACCAGCTCGATCGCCGAGAACGCGGAGGCCATCTCGTCGGCGTCGGTGAGCGCCCGGAAAACGTCGTCCGGCGCGGCGTCGAAATGCCTCTCCCCGCGGATCTGCACGCGAGCACCCTAGAGATCCATCGCCGCGCCAGATAGTATGAAAAGAGTAACTTGACCGGTTAAGCTACGTCGGGAGCGATCGGAGTGAGCAAAGCCGAATTTCCACGCGATTTCGTCTGGGGAGCAGCGACGTCCGCGTACCAGATCGAGGGCGCGACACACGAGGACGGCCGCGGCGTGAGTATCTGGGACACCTTCTGCGCGACGCCGGGCAAGGTCCGAAACGGCGACTCCGGTCAGATCGCGTGCGACTCCTACCACCGCTACCCGCAGGACATCGCCCGCATGCGCCAGCTCGGCCTGGACGCCTACCGGTTCTCGATCGCCTGGCCGCGCATCTTTCCTGAGGGCCGGGGGCGGATCAACGAGCCAGGGCTCGACTTCTACGACCGGCTCGTCGACGAGCTTCTCGCCGCCGGCATCCGCCCCCTCGCCACGCTGTACCACTGGGATCTCCCGCAGGCGCTCGAGGACCAAGGCGGGTGGCCCGAGCGCGCGACGGCAGAGGCGTTCGCCGAATATGCAGAGGCGGTCGCCCGCCGGCTCGGCGACCGGGTGGGGCAGTGGGTGACACACAACGAGCCGTACTGCTCTTCGTGGCTCGGGTACGGCCTCGGCCTCCACGCGCCCGGCCGGACCGACGTCGCCGCGGCGATGGCCGCCGCGCATCACGTTCTTTTTTCCCATGGCCTCGCGGTCGAGGTCCTCCGGCGTGAGAGCCCCGACGCGGAGGTCGGGATCGTGCTGGACTCCTGGCCGGTCTATCCGGCGAGCGACGACACGCGCAACGTCGCTGCCGCATGGGAGGCCGACGGTTACCGCAACCGGCTCTTCTTCGACCCGGTCTTCCGCGGGCGCTATCCGGAGGACGTGCTCGAGCGGCTCGATGGGGCGTCGCCGCCGGTCCGGGAAGGCGATCTCGGGGTGATCGCGGCGCCGATCGACTTCGTGGGCTTGAACAACTACTCGAGGACGATCGTCGAGGCGGACGAAGACGGGCGACCGAGGAACCTTCACGCCGACGACGCGCCGGTGACGGCGACCGGGTGGGAGATCTATCCCGACGGGCTCTACGAGGTGCTGAAGCGCCTCCACCACGAGTACGGAGTGCGGTCTCTCTACGTCACGGAAAACGGCGCCGCGTTCGCGGACGTGCGCGGGGACGACGGCCAGATCGACGACCGCGACCGCATCGACTATCTGTCGCGGTACCTCGGCGCGGTCGCCCGCGCCATCTCCGACGGCGTGCCCGTTCACGGGTACTTCGTCTGGTCGCTGCTCGACAACTTCGAGTGGGCGCAGGGCTACTCGAAGCGCTTCGGGCTGCTCTACGTGGATTACGCGACGCTCGAGCGCATCCCCAAGTCGAGCTTCTACTGGTACCGCGACCTGATCGGCGCGGGGCGGCTACCGACGCCGGAGCCGACGCTCGCCTAGACCGCCGGAAGCGACGTCTAGCCGAGCGCGACGAAGTGGTCGTCGTCGACCTGCTTGAGCGGCGGAGCGGCGCCGTCGCCGGCCGCCAGCTCGTCCGTCCGCTCCTCGCGAACGACGTGCTCGAGCGCATCGGGCGCGCCGACCTCGCGTTCGACCTGGTCCCACTTCTTGTGCAGGTGCGGCACCGAGGCGATCAGCATCTTCGTGTAGGGATGGAGCGGGTTTCCGAAGACCTTCTCCGTCGCCCCCATCTCGACGATGCTGCCGCGGCGCAGGATCACCGCTCGCTCGCTGATGTAGTTGCCGAGCGAGAGGTCGTGCGTGATGAAGAGGATTCCAAGTCCACGTTCCTTGAGCTCGCCGAGCAGGTTGAGCACGTCGACGCGCGTCGAGGCGTCCAGCATGCTGATCACCTCGTCGGCGACGAGGATCCGGATGTCGAGCAGGAGCGCACGGGCAAGCAGCATCCGCTGAAGCTGCCCGCCGCTCAGCTGGTGGGGGTACTTGCTCAGACAGTCGCCGGGATTCAGCCCCACCGCCTCGAGCGAGTCGGCGACCTTGTCGTTCCACTCGGCCCGACGCATGCCTGAGAAGTACGTGTCCCGGATCAGCGACAGGACGCGGTCGGCCCTGAAGATCGGGTTGTAGGAGCTGAACGGATCCTGGAAGACGCCCTGGACAGAGCGGTAGTACTCCTTTACCCGCCGCCCCTTGAGGCCGGAGATGTCGACGCCGTCGAAGCGGATCGTCCCTGCCGTCGCCGGCGACAGGCGGAGAATCATCCGCCCGATCGTGCTCTTGCCTGAGCCGCTCTCGCCGATGAGCGACACGACCTCGCCGGGCTCGATCTCGAGGCTGACGTCGCGGACTGCGACGAGCCGCCCCCCGCCGAACGTCCCGACCTTGTAGGTCTTGGAGATGTTGTCGAGCGCGAGCATCAGGGCGGCGCCGTCGCCCAGCACGCGACACGGTGGTTGGGCTCGACTTCGACGAACGGGGGCTGCTCGACGCACTTCTCGAAGGCCAGCGGGCAGCGGTGCCGGAACCTGCAGCCGCTCGGCGGGTTCAGCAGCGGCGGCGGCCGGCCTGGGATCCCTGTCAGCCGCTTCTCCTCATACCTCACGCCGACTTCGGGCAGCGAGGAGATCAAGAGCCGCGTGTACGGATGCCGCGGCGACTCGATGATCACGTCGGCCGGCGCCTTCTCCGCCAGCCGACCGGCGTACATGACAAGGATGCTGTCGGCGATCTGGTAGAGGATCGCGAGGTCGTGCGTGATCACGATCGTGCTCTTCACATAGTTGCGGTCGCGAAACTCGACGAGCGTCTCGGCAACGGCCTTCTGCGTCGACACGTCGAGCGCGGAGGTGATCTCGTCCGCGATCAGCAGCGCCGGGTTCAGCAACGTGGAGAGCACCATCACCGTGCGCTGCTTCATCCCGCCGGAGAGCTCGATCGGGTACATCCCGAGCACGTCCAGGGACAGTCCCACGAGCGAGAGGCGGCGCTCGAGCTCCGGCCGAACGTTGTCGAAGCGCACGCCCCTCGACTCGAGCAGCTCTTCGATCATCTTGCCGACCTTTCGTGTCGGGTTCAGCGCGCTCATCGCGTACTGCGGGACGATCGAGACCTTCTTGAACCGGTACTTGTCCATCGCTTTCATGTCGTCGATCGGCAGCGCCTCGTCGTCCAGGTCGACACGCCCGTCGACGTGGCGCATCCGCCCGTCCAGCCGGATCAGGCTCTTGCCGAGCGTCGACTTCCCGCAGCCCGACTCCCCGGCGAGGCCCATGATCTCGCCGTCCGCGACCTGGAACGTCACGCCGTCGACAGCCTTCACGTCGCCCCGCAACGTGCGGTAGTAGACGCGCAGGTTGTCGACGTTGAGCGTCACTGGATTCATGTCTGGCGGAGCCGTGGGTTGAAGACCTCGTCCAGGCCCACGTTCATGACATAGAGGCCCGCGACGATCGCAGTGATGCCGACGCCCGGCGCGATGAACCACCACCACATGCCTAGCTGGAGCGCGCTGTTGGAGACAGCGACGTTCAGCATCTGCCCCAGGGACATCACCTCCGGCGGCCCGAGCCCGAGGAAGTCGAGCGTCGCGGCGATGAGAACCGAGCTGCCGAAGAGCAGGATGAACGTCAGAAAGAGGTACGAGCTCATGTTCGGCGCGATCTCTTTGACGACGATCTTCCAGCCGCTCTGGCCCGAGAGACGCGCAAGGCTGACGAAGTCGCGGGAGGCCAGCGAGAAGGTCTGGGCCCGGATCGCGCGTGCGGCCCACGGCCACGAGGTGAGACCGATCAGCAGGGCCTCCGAGAACAGGCTGCCGACGCTCAGATAGGCGGACACGACGATCAGCACGGCGATGGTCGGGATGACCAGCACCACGTTCGTGAGCATGCTGAGGATCTCGTCGACGGCGCCGCCTCGGTAGCCGCCGGCAAAGCCGACCGCCATCCCGATCGCCGCGGCCACGCAGCCGGCCACCGCGCCGACGATGAAGCTGGCGCGGAGCCCATACACGAACTGTGCGAAGACATCCTGGCCGGGCGCCGTCGTGCCCAGCCAGTGATCCTTGGACGGTGGCTGTCCCAGCTGATCGTAGAACTCGAACGGATCGCGGTCGGTGAGCATCGGTCCGACGAGGGCGACCAGGAGCATGAAGAACACGACGGAAAGCCCGAGGAGGAGCTTCCGGTTGCGGAAGGCGAAGTAGAGCGTCTCGCTGCGCCTGCGTTTCGGAGCGGCGCTCGGTGCCGGTGCGACGACCGTTCCTGCGACGACCTCGGCTTGAGGCTCGGCAGTTTCCACTACGAGCCCAGCAAGCCTGTGCGGGTGCGCGGATCGACGATCACGTAGGCGATGTCGACGATGAAGTTGGCGATGAGAACCCCAACGATGATGAAGAGGAAGATTCCCTGGAGCAGGAAGTAGTCGCGGTTCTGAATCGCCGTGATGATCAGCGAGCCGATGCCCGGATAGCCGAAGACGATCTCGGTCACGAGCGCGCCGCCGACGACCACGCCGAGCGCCAGCGCGAGACCCGACATCTGCGGCAGCACCGCGTTCCGGTAGGCGTACTTGCGCACGAGCTTGTTCGGGGCCCCTAGGGCCTGAAGGTAATTGGCGTAGTCGGCCTCGAGCTCGTAGATGATCAGGTTTCGCATCCCGATCGCCCAGCCGCCGAACGAGACGAGGAAGAGCGTCAGGAACGGGAGAAACCAGTGAGAGAGGAAGCTGCGCGCGAACTCCCACGTCCACTCCGGCTGGAGCGAGAAGTCGTACGCGCCCGAGACGGGGAAGATCTGCCAGCGGAAGGCGAGAACGTACGCGAGCACCAGCGCAAGCCACATGTACGGCGTCGCCGTGAGCACGTACGAGACCGGGAGCACGGTGTTGTCGAGGACTTTGCGCCGCGCCGCCATCGCCCCGATCCGATTTCCCGCGATGTAGCTGAGGAGAATCGCCGGAACGAGTAGGGCCAGGGTGTAGGGCAGAGCGGCCCAGATCAGCTCGCTGACCGAGGATCCGACGTAGGCGATGCTCGGCCCGAGGTCGCCGTGGGCAAGGCCGAGCCAGAAGTTCAGATACTGCTTCCAGAGCGGCTGGTCGAGCCCGAACGACTCCGTGAAGTAGCCGTGCATCTCCTGAGCCGCCGTCGGGTCCGTCTGAAGCCGGGAGATGAGCCCCGAGACAGGATCTCCGGGCATCAGCCGCGGGATCGCCCAGTCGATCGTCACGGCTACGAAGAAGGTGAGGAGGTAGATGACGATCTTGCGGGCGAGGTATCGGCTCATGTCGGCCTAAGCGACCGCTGCCCCTCCCGGGGGAGGGGCAGCGGCTCGACGGTCCATTGTCGTCGAGGTACCTACTTCTTCTTCAACTTGGCGAGCGCGTCGATGCCCGTCATGTTGATGTAGCCGTTCCAGGTCGAGGGAGTGGCCTGGTTCCCGGTCGAGCTCGGGAAGTTGGTCCACACGCTCGTGTTGTACTGCGCCCACATGCCGTTGTACCAGAGCGGGATCGCGGGTAGCTGCTGCAGGATCACCTTCTGGATCTGGGAGTGGACCTTCTTGGCCTTCTTCACGCTCGACGACTGGATCTTGTTCAGCTGTTGCGTCAGCGCCCACGACCGCGCCGACGTGAAGCGCTGGAAGTTGGACACCGTCTGCTGCTCCAGGATCGGCAGGCGGAAGAGGTAGTCGTAGTACGTGTACGGCGTGTTGCCGATCTGCTTCTCGTTGTTGATCGCGAGCTCGAACTTGCCCGTGTTGCGCTCTTCGACGAGCCCGTTGAAGTCCGGATACGCGGGCGTGATCTTGATCCCCGCGTCCTTGGCGCTGTCGGCGATGATCTGAATCGCCGTCTCCCAGTCGGACCAGCCCTTCGGGACGATCAGCCGGAGGTTGATGCTCGACCCGTCCTTGTCTTCGACGAAGCCGTCGCCGTTCCGGTCCCTGTACCCGTTGCTCGAAAGCCGCGCCTTCGCCCTCGAGATGCTGTAGCTGAAGCCGAGCTTCTTGACCTGAGCCTGGTCGATCCACTTCGACCACGTCGGGAGCAGGCCCGTCGGATTCGCCTTGGAGACGATGTGCTGGTAGTCGGCCGTGACGATCCGGTTGATGTTGATCGACTCGGCGAGCGCCCGCCGGAAGGCCACGTCGTTCAGCGGCTTCTTCGTCGTGTTGGGCACGAGCCAGGCCGTATTGGCGGCCAGCATGTACGGCGCCTTGCTGTAGTAGGTGCGGATCTTCCCGCCAACGTGCTTGTCGATGCCCGGGAAGAAGTTGTTGCTCAGGTCGATCTTGCTCTGCAGGAAGTTCTGCAGGCTCGCCGTGTTGGACGTGTTGTGGATGTCGACGATGTAGCGCATCGGCATCGTCATCCCGTAGGTCTTCGTCGCCCACCAGCCGTCACGCCGCACCCACTGCAGCGTCTGGCTGCCGCCGGCTCCGCCGCCGTAGCGGAACGGCCCCGTGCCGACGATCTTCTTTGTGTTCGAAGCGTTTCCGGACACGATCTCCTTGGCGCTGTAGCCCTTGAAGATGTGCCTGGCGACGATCGGGACCGTGTACCGGTTCGAGTCCCACTCCTGGTAGTTCGGCGTCCCCTTGAAGTGGAACGTGACGGTCCTGCCACTAAGGGTGATCCGCTGCAGCCCCGTCTTCCACATCGTGCCGTACTGGGCGCCCTTGTATTTCTGCGTCTCGAACGTGAACTTCACGTCAGCGGGCGTGAGCGACTTGCCGTCGCTCCACTTCACGCCCAGTCGCATGGTCACGACGTACTTGTTCCTGCCGACCCACTTGCCGCCGCTCGCGAGCCACGGGATGAACCTGTCCTTGAGTGGGTCGTACCGGAATAGCGTCTCGTAGACGAGACCGACGACTCCGGTGTTGTAGTCGGGCTTCAGCGGGTTGAAGTTCGTATAGGGGCCCCACTGCTTGCCCGACGTGTAGAGCGTGTCGCCCCGCGGGACCGCGGCGGTGGATTGCGGCCCCGCTCCGGCCCCGCCCGCCAGCAGCGCGGCGGCAACGCCGACAGTGACGACCAGCGCGCCGACCGCCAAGCTGCCGACTCTCCTTTTCTTGCGACTTGCCATCGTGTTGATCCTCCTCATTCTTCCTACTTCCCTCCGGCGTTATCTCGAGCGTCGATTACGGCGCGGCCATGCTCAGACGCGGGCATCACTCCCTTCGTCCGCAGCGACCACCGTCGCCGTTTCTGGAACGGTTCTACACGCCACGGCCGCGACACCCAACGGCTCGAGCGTGAGCGCTTCTTTCGGCAGGTCGAGCTCCATGCCCGACACGATCGGCTGGGCCCTGATCGGCTCGGCCGCGCAGTTGACGAAGAGCGCGGTCTCCGAGTCGCCGGTGCGCACGCGTCCCACCAGCACGCGCGGGTCGTCGACCCGCACGGGGCGTGCGACGCCCGCTTCGGCCGCGAGCGCCGAGTAGAGGCGCCACGTGTTCTCGGGATTCACCCCCGGCGACCTCGCGGCCATGTGCTCGAGCGGGTATGTGCAGAGCACGGTCGAGCCTGCTCCGAGCCGATGGCGGAGCAGCGCCGGGCGACCGTGCCCGTCGACTGCGACGACCTCCGCGCCCAGGGGGTCTAGAGGGAGGAAGGCGCGGGCGCTGGGCTCGCCGGCGACGCGAAAGGCGAGGGGCGTGCCCGCCGCGATGTCGCCGAGGTCGTCGACAAAGTTGAAGGTCACCTCGTCCTCCTCGATGGGGTCGACGAGGCCGTAGCGGAGCCGGTGGCGGACGCCGAAGATCTCGTCCAGCCACGAGAGCCAGGGCCCGCGCTGGGTCGGCGTGCTCCCGGCAAAGTACGAGAGGTAGACGGTGGCGCCGCCCTCGGCGAGCTCGCGGAGGCGCTCGAGCCCCGGCGCGGTGACGAGCTTCGCGCAGGGAGCGAGGTAGAGCTGGGCATGTCCGGGAAGGCCGTCCCGCTCTCGGACCAGCTCGATCGGCAGGTCGGCCTCCCGCGCGGCGACGTAGGCCTGGAGCAGGTTGTCCCGGATGTCGCGCCGATACGCCGGCTCGGTGAAGGGCAACACCCGCTCGAAGTGCTCGGGAACGACGAGGGCGGCGTCGCCGGCGACGCGCTCCCAGTCGTCCCGGAGCTCGCGGATGAGCGCCGCGAAGTCGCGAAGCACGCGCAGTTGCGGCTTCGGTCGCCCGCGGCTGTCCGTCAGCCCGAAGTGGGTCTCGAAGACGTGGTGGCGGTAAGGATCCTGATGGCGAAGGTCGTCGAAGTCGGTGTTGTTCCACGCGATCCACCCGCGAGCTCCGGCCAGGAGCGAGGTATGCAGGACCTGGCGGTAGTAGTCGGCGGCGTGGTCGTCGGCTGCGAAGTCCGAGCTGACGCCGAACTCCTCGAGCACGACGGGCTTGCCCAGGCTGCCGGCGAGCTCGCACCTGAAGGCCGGGGTGAGGAACTGCCGGAGCTGGTCGTCTCCCATCGGGTAGACGTGCGGGCCGAAGAAGTCGACGAGCGGCGCGAGCGCCCGCAGGGAGTAGCCGTTGTCCTCTCCGGTGACCTCGACGCCCCACGCGCCGTCACCGATCGAGATCGGCTGCCGCGCACCCGCCGCGCGAACGGCCTGGATCAGGGTGCGTGCCCACGCAGTCACCTCCTCGGTGCTCGCGGGTCCGCCGTAGAGCGGCATCTCGTTGGACAGCAGCCAACCGGCGACGGCGTGGTGGTGGAAGCGGCGCGCGATCTCTCCGGCGAACCAGGCCTGCTGCGAGACGAGCCAGGCATCGCGGTAGAGGTCGCGCCCCTGCCGCCACGGCGGATCCCAGTTCTCGCCGGACATGTGGCCGACGATGAAAGTGGGAACCGTCTCGAGCCCGAGCTCCGCGTGCGCGTCGAGGAAGTCCGCGAAGTGCTCGACTACCTGCTCGTCGAGGTGCCCAGGCTCAGGGACGAAGTCCGGCCAGTAGCAGAACGAGCGGGTGACGGTGCAGCCGTGGTCGGCGAGCACCTCGAGCTCTTGCCGGACGACGTCCGGGCGGTACTGCATCCACATGCGCGGCCCGCCGGCGCGCGACCAGAAGTTCGCGCCGATCCAGTGCTTCGGCGTCGAACCCGCCTCGGATCTCGTCCAGGGTGGCATTCGCGTACCGAAAGTCCATCACTTATCCGGTTCAGTGTCAACCGGTTCAGTAGATCCAGTTGCGACGCTCAGACGGCTGCGGTGCGGCGCCGAGGGCCACGCGGGCCGTCGGTCGTGCGTGCCGGGCCCGTGCTACCCCGTGGCGTGAGCTCGCCGCGGAGCGTCTCGACGTCGTCCGTCGTTCGGCCCTCGATCACCTCGAGCAGGTGCCGGATGGCTAGATCGCCGTAGGCGACGATGTCACGGGTGATAGCCGTCAGCGGCGGATGGACGACCTGGCTGATCAGCGAGTCGTCCCAGCCGATGATCGAGACGTCGTCCGGCACGGCGAAACCCATCTGCTGCGCGACGCCGAGGCCGGTGACTGCGAGCAGGTCGCTGTCGTAGATGATGGCGCTCGGCGGCTCCGGGGCCGAGAGAAGCTTGCGCGTCACCCGGGCGCCGCTCTCGGCCGAGTAGTCGGTGGCGATGACCTCGGCCTCGAGCCCGAGCTCGCGCGTCGCGCTGAGGAATCCCTCCGTGCGCTGCTCGGTATGCACGAACTCGGGGACGCCGGCGACGCGGGCGATCCGGCGATGGCCCAGCGCGGCGACGTAGCGGACAGCTTCCACGACAACACCGGCTTCGTCGTGCCAAATCGCCGGAAGTGCGCGGTTTTTGACCGGTCCACCGATGACTACAGCGGGGAGCCCGAGACGGACGAGCTCCTCGACTCGGGGGTCCTCCTTACGCAGGTCGGCGACGAGCACGCCGTCCACGCGTCGCTCCCCGAACCAGCGCCGGTAGACCTCGATCTCGTCCTCGATCGACTCGACCAGCTGAATGGTCAGCGCGATCGAGCGCGCCGAGAGCGCCGACTCGACGCCGGAGATGAACTCCATGAAGAACGGCTCGAGCGCAAGCGTCTTCGCCGGGCGTGCGAGCACGAGCCCGCAGGCGTCTGCCCGCTCGACGGAGAGGGCGCGCGCGGCTCGGTTTGGGTACCAGCCGAGCTCGCCGGCGATCGCGAGGATCCGCTCCCGTGTGGTGTCCGAGACGCCCGGCCGGCCGTTCAGCGCGTACGAGACAGCGCCCTTCGAGACTCCTGCCCGGGCCGCGATGTCGCTGATCGTCACCCTGCGTACGCGGCGTGCCTGCTGGGCCAATTCGGTTCTCCTTCCGGCCAAAACGTCCCGTTCGGCGAAGCCGAAAGGCATCGCCGGCGGCAGATCAGTCTCTCATCTTACGCACTTGACCGGTTCAGCGCGCGCCTGGTTCTGCTCGTCAGCGACGGGAAACCGGGTGGGCACGCGCCCGTCCGGCTTCGGCGGGGCCGCGCTCGATTTCGACGTACCTCTCCGCCGCCAGCCGTGAGAAGCCGCGT
Source organism: uncultured Actinomycetes bacterium (assembly GCA_963842235.1). GTDB lineage: Bacteria > Actinomycetota > Thermoleophilia > Gaiellales > Gaiellaceae > JACDAN01. Next base: position 145,397 of record CAWJFT010000002.1, read on the forward strand.
GCGACGAATCGCTCGACGAGCACGCCGTTGCTCAGGTGCATGTCCCCGGCGGCGATTTCCATCTTTCCGATGATCGGTTCCTTGTGTGCGATGACAGACTCCTTTCGGTGAGTAGGCGCCGGCGCGCGGATCACTCCGCGCGCCTGGCGTTCATCGAGCTAGGAGCCCATGGGGACGACATTCGTCGCCTCGGGACCCTTAGGGCCCTCGACGCGATCGAACTCGACCGCGGCACCCTCGGCGAGCGTCTTGAAGCCCTCGCCGGCCACATTGCTGTGATGCACGAAAAGGTCCTTCCCACCCTCTGTAGGGGTGATGAAGCCGTAGCCCTTCTCGTTGCTGAACCATTTAACAGTTCCGCCAGTCATAAAAACACCTCCCTTGCTACTCACGAACGCATAAGGAAGGCGATATCGCCTGGCCGAACCCGCTCTAGTTACTCACACCGTAGCAGGGCCGGACGGTTGAGCCGTTTGTAGCGCCGCCTTGATCTTGTCGATCGCGCCGGTCTCGGCGGCGCCGACGTCCTTCGCAGCGGCGGCGACGGACTGCGCCACCTCGAGGACGAAGTCGCGATAGGCCTGCACGTCGTCAGGCGCCTTCGCCTGGAGGATGCCGACGCCCGCGCTCAGCGCTTGAGTCGTTTCCTTCTCGACCTCGTCGGGCTTGGCGGTCAGGCCGAAGCCTGTGCCACGTACTTCGGCCAGTTCCTTGATCAGCGGGCTCGGGCTCTTCTCCCGCGCTTCCTTGAGGTGCTTGCCGAGGGCGCCCACCTCCTTGAACGTGTCGAAGAAGCCGCGGTCGGCGAGCGAAACCAGCAACGCGGATCCGGTCACGCTTTTCTGCAGCGTCTCCCATTCCTGCTCGGTGAAGTCGGCCTTGCCTGCCATGTGGCCTCCGTTCGTCGGATTCGTGGAAGCGTAGGCGAGACCCGATCCGGGCGGGCGCCCGTCGCTACGCTAGTTCGACCGGAAAACGCCCCCGTAGCTCAGTGGATAGAGCAGCGGTTTCCTAAACCGCGTGCGCAAGTTCGATTCTTGCCGGGGGCATCGTGCATGGTGAGCCGAGAGCCGCTTGGCTAGCGGGTTTCGGGTCCTCAGCACCCTTACTCGTCGTACCGCTTGGGACTGGCGCCCGCTGGCGCAAAACTGGCGCACGGGGCAAGCCAAGACGGCGCTTGACTCATCTCGTTATCGGCGGCTGCCCGCGGTGGCCGGCTCCGCGCCCGAGCTGACGCTCGGCCGAGCTCGCGCGGATCGGTCGTCCGGCGTGCATCGAACAGAGCCCGGCCGCGTTCAACCCGCGGGTGACGCGGCATTGGCCGCGCTTGGTCTCGGCTTTGCAGCGGCGCTCGTCGGCGTTCAGCATTGCCCCTGACCATAGGTACCACCGTCAACGGCACTGGCGCACGATTGGCGCAAACCCCTGCAAACCGCACGGTTCCCCGGTTCCTAAACCGCGTGCGCAAGTTCGATTCTTGCCGGGGGCACCTCGAATCGCACCCTTGGTCACCGATGACAAGGCCTCGGCGGCTGGTAGCAGAGACATGGAGGCTGCGCCGCTCGCGTCCGAGCGGCGCAGCGATGGCGGTTATCCGGTGAACGGCGGCCGTGCTGCTGGACGGCCGCGCTGAGCCGGCGCGCGCTTGACGATTTTCACGGCGGCCTTGACTCTCGCGATGGGTTTGGGCGTCGCGATGACCACGGGCGGCCCCCCCGGGCTGGCCGGCGCGCCCGGTATCTCCGGCGCCGCGGGCGAGGGCGGCGTTACCGGAGGCGGCGTGACTTCGCCGGTGTTCGTCACCCTGCCCTGCGGCGCGTTGGCATTGACCTGGAGCACGAGGTGGAAGCTGACGCGTTGGCCGGGCTGCAAGCGCGGGATCGCGAGGCAGCGTTGGCGGCCGATGCGACGCAACCTACGGTCGGCGCTCACGAAGGTCATCCGACGCGGGATTCGATCGCAGGCCCGAAGGTTGCGGGCGGCGAGACGGCCGCGGTTGCGGACCGTGATCCGGTAGCCCGCGCGGCCACCGGCGGTCACCGTCGGGCTGTCAGCCGTCTTCTCGATCGGCACGTCGCAACCTGGCGGACCAGGGCCGTTACTCGGAGTGATACTCACGTTGTCGAACAGGTAGCCATTACCGGCGAGGGCAGGGGGCCCCGGCACGCTGGAGCGGAACTGCAGGCTGTTAATGGTCGCGGGCGTATTGCGGTTCGGCGGTGGTGCCTGCTCCGGAGCGGTGCGGTAGTAGTTCTCCCACGTCGTGAAGCACTGACCAAGGTCCACACCGTCGACAGAGATTCGCACCAGGTCGTTGTCAATGCCCTGGTTGACCTTGATCCAGAACCTGATCTCGTGCGGACTGGTGCGGTCAAGCAGCGGGCCAGGGTGCGCGACGAACTCGCCATCGACGTCGGGGGTGTCGTTGACGCTGACCCGAATACCTTCCGCGGTGTCTTCCAGGCCCACCCAGGACATGCGCGAGCCCTCGCCGGAGTCCGGGCTGACGCTCAAGAACAGTCCGGGCTGGTAGGCGGGCGTCTTGGACATAACCGAGAACTCGGCGAGGAACACCTTGTTGGGCCGCTGCTCGCCGACCTGTTGTGGCTCCTGTGGGGAATACGTCTGGTTGGAGAACTCACCAGACGCACATGCGTTCGACATACGCAACGATTGACTGCCGAACCCAGGAGGATCGCCAGGCGGAGCGACACTGTTGACGACGACCTCCTGGTCGTACTGTCCTGTGTGAGTTGGGAGTGCGGGGGTTTACAGCGACCGAGACAGTTAATCGCCCCAGGGGGAGAGCTCTTCCAGGGGCCGGGGCCGACGCCCATCTGTCCGTTGACGGACCCAAGGCGGAAGAGGATCGGCTCAAAGAGCGTGATGGAGGCCGCTGCCACTCCGGATACGACCAGAACCATGCTGACCGCCGCTGCCAGCGCAATAAGCTTTCGGTGCATGCTTCCTCCTTGTGATCTGCCCGCCATCAGGGTCGATCACGTCTGCGCCTCGCAAGCCGGGCAGCGGCGAACGCATGATCGGATGAGAAGACGCCGGCCGAAAGCCATGAGCAAAGCGGCACCGAAGACCGCGGCAAAACACCTCGACTCAGCCGCAGCAGCTGACGGTGCTTCACGGGTCCCCCTCGGTTGGCGGCTACTCCAGCGTGAAGGACACGCGCCGCGGAGTCAAGCCTTGCCTGGGCGACGAACAACCCGCTGACGTAAGGCGGCAGGCAGGCATCTTTATGGTTCTCTGCCTGCAGCCGTCCTAACAGACACCGTCCGCCCTAGAAAAGAAGAGACAAGATGACGACGACGAGTTTCATCGTCTCGTTGAGCCCTTCGCTCCGTTTTCCGCCGACCAGCGTCGTGCTCTCCGCGAGGCGTTCGAGAGCGCTCCCGAGGGGTTCCGCCGCTGCCTGAGTTCGGCCCGGCAGGGCAGGCGGCCTACGGCGATTCTCGTTTCGCACCGGCCGAGCAGCTTGCTGGAAAGTCCTCCGGACAGGGTGTCAGGCCGTGTCAACGGTGCCCAGAAACGACAAAGACCGCCGCGGAAACGGATCGCGCTCTCGCCTCCGAGCGCAGGTAATACGACCGTATTAGGAGAGCGCGGCGCACCAGTCCTCGCTCATGTAGTTCTCCGCGAACTCGGGGTACTTCCCGCTCAGCGAGATCGGCGAGCCGTCCGGCCCGTTCAGCACGCGACCGACATGCTGCACGACCACCCCCGCACCCGGCTCGGTAGAGAGACTCCGCACGCCCGTGATGGCGACCGTCCCTGCCTGGAAGTCGATGTGGACGTTGATGCGCGTGCTGACGTCGATCGACTGACCGGTGATGTCGTTGACGTCGGTTTCCCTCGCCTCGACGTGCCCTTCCTCCATGATCGGGTCGCCGTTCGAGTCCAACCAGGTGGTGACGCGACCGTGGTCTCGCCCCGAGAACGTTGCCGTGAATGTCTCGCACTCGAAGCTGCCCGTGAACGGATCGCTGAACGTGAACGTTTCCCTAGTTCGCTGTCCTGCTCCGGCTGCGGCGGTGAGCGTGAGGGCGGTCAGCGCCGCAGCGGCCGCAATGATCGCTCGTGCCCGCATATCTCCCCTTCCATGTCGAGGCATGCGGGCTGGAGCGCCCGCCGCCGTCAATGAGCGTCGGCCTCGCTGCCTTTAGGTGCGGGCAGCCTCTGTGCCGGGACTCGCCGAGGACGATATCGCTCACCTGCCGGGAGCCCAACTGGCATTTCGTACAGCTTCATACCCGGCTAACAGCAGCGCGCGGTTCGCCGCCGGGAGAAGGCGGAGGCACTCAAACCCTCCCCCGGCGGCTGCCTCGCTCCCTCCTTGGCCCGGCCCTACCGGCCAATCCCGCGAATGGCGCGCCACGCCCAGCCGTGCCCCCGAGCGCGGCTCGGTCGCGATCGAACTGGACCCCGAGCCGCGTGATCGGGATCGTCTTCGCCAGCCTCGGCGGGCTGACCGGCGTCGCACTGCGGGTCCGGGAACCGGGGACGGGGCCCGCGCGCCAAACGTGATCGCGGTGTACCCAACCCCAGGGCGGGGGGGCAGGAAACGTCAGAAGAGCGAGCTCGACGCGGGCGTTCGCTAAGCAGATCTCGGCTCGGCCACCACCGCGGGTACGCGACCTCTCGCTTGGCTTCGCCAGAGAAGCAAGACGGCTGCGATGAAGAGGGCAAGGCCCGTGGGCCCGAAGGGCGGCGGGTGCGCCGTAATCAGGAAGCCCGAGATTCCAAGCAAGATCGCTACAGCGAGGGAGGCCCCGGCATGGCGGCGAAGGGCAATCGCTGCCGCGACCATGGCGATGATGAACGCGATGCTTCCGAGGCTGACAAGGACACCGAAGCCGCGAAGCAGGACGTGCTCACCGTAGTCCTGAATCACGACCGCACCCGTCGCCCGTTCCGAAGCGGGTAGCCCGTTCACGACGTCGGCGAGGATGCCGAGGCCGATTCCGTACATCGCCTCCCATGCACCGTAGAAGACGACGTAGGGGCGAGCGCGATCCGACTCACGAGCGCAGCAGTCCCCTCGACGCCGCGCAGTAGTACGTAGACCACGACGGCCATCAAGGGGATGAAGACCAGCATCCCGATGTGGACGACCAGCATGCGGGTGACCTGGTCTTGGAGGTCCAGATAGAGCTCCTTGCCCTCGCCTGCTGGGTGAAACAAGAGCAGGACAATCCAAGCAAGCGGCACCCCAACCAGGAACATGACCTCCCGGCGGCTGAGCGGCCGGCGTCCCACGTGGCAAATCCTAATCGGGCCGCTTTCTCAGCGTCCGATTCTTGCCGGGGGCACTAGCCCGCGACGCGGAGCGCGACCACCGCCGCTGCATCGGCCATTTGGCTGAACACACGCATGTTGACGTTCGCGACCGTGTCGCACGCTTGGTGGTAGCACGCGTCGAACGGCCGGCCGGCGGCTCCCCCGAACCGGCGAGCGACGCCTGCTGTTTTGCGCTCGTCTGCGCCGGTGAAGAGGCCGCCGACCGCGAAGCCGGCGTCTGCGAACGGCGCATGGTCCGACGAGCCTTGAAGGGACAGTTGCTCCACGGGCTCCCGGTGGGCCGCGAAATAGGCGCGGAACAGCCTCTCGATCCGCGCCGAGCCGGGCGGCTCCCGGTCGCCGTCGTAGACGAAGCGGACGAAGTTCGGGGAGCCGACCATGTCGAAATTGAGGACGGCGGAGAGCTTCTCGCGGTCGCTCGCGCTCAGGTTCTCCACGTAGGACCTCGAGCCGACGAGCCCGAGCTCCTCGGCGCCCCAGAACGCGAAGCGGAGCCCTCGTGCCGGCTGAACCCCAAGTCGGCGTGCCTGGCGCGCGACCTCCAGAACCAGCGCCGAACCGGATCCGTTGTCGTTGATCCCCGGCCCGTTCGCGACCGAGTCGAGGTGCGCGCCGAGCAGTACGGTGCCCGCCCCGCGACCCGGCAGATCGGCGATGACGTTCGCCGCTCGCGCGCGCCGGGTGACCGCAGAGACCGCGACCCTCAGCCGGACGGTCCCAGCCTGCGCAGAGCGTGCGAGCTCCGATCCGAGAGCGGACGAGATCATCATGACGGGGATGCCGATGCCGGGCCGGATGAGAGTGGCGGCGATCGGAGCAGTCCGTCCAGGAACCCCTTCGTTGGCGACGAGGACCGCGCTCGCGCCGGCCGACTTCGCGTTTTGGGCCTTCTGGAGCGTGAAGCACGTGCCGCGGCGCAGAAGGGCGATGGCGCCGCGTGGGAAACCGGCGAAGTCCGAGGGCTCGCAGCCGCTCGACGGCGAGGAGGGCTCCACCGGAGCGACCTGGGCGGTGGGGTTACCGCTGCCCGAATAGCGATACGTCAGGAAATCCCGGCGCTCGCGATACCGCTTCGCTCCAGGCGAAACGCGTTCAAGGTGAGGCGGCCGAGTCTCGCGAAACAGATCGTACGAGAAGGACTGGAGCCGCGGTCGGTAGCCGACGGCGCGCAGCTGCCCGTCGACGTAGGCCGCCGATTGCTCGTATCCGCGCGTGCCGATCGCGCGCGTCCCGCCGTTCCGGCGCGCAATCGCCGCGAGCGCCAGAAGGTGAGCCTTCAGATGCGCCGGCGTGACTGCACGCGCGAGGGCATCGGGAGTGGCCGCCTGAGTCCGCGCATGTGACTCGTCCTGGCCGAACGAGCACCCGGCGCCCGCAGTGAGCACGGCACAGAGCCCGAGCATGAGAGCGAGGCCTCGCACGTGTCTGTCTCGTTGGACGGTGCCGATGGCCGAAAGTTGAACTGCGTCATAGGGTCCGCTCGGTGGACTTCCGCGATGTGCTGACCAGGCGGCGCAGCGTCCGGACCTACGCGGACCGGCCCGTTCCGCGCGAGGTCCTGGAGCGGATCGCGAACGCGGCCGTGGTCTGGGCGCCGAGCGCGGGCTTCAGCCAGGGCCTGCGGATCGTTGTCGTGACCAACCCTGATACGCGCCGCCTGATCGCGACGGCCGCCAAGGAGGACGAACTCGCCGAGCTGGGACGCCCGCGGTGGAAGGCGGCCGCGCCAGTCCACATGGTCGTTCTCACGCGCGAGGACGACTACCACGACCGCTACAGGAAGCAGGACAAGCTCGAGATCACCGGCGGCCGAGAGATCGACTGGCCGGCGCCCTACTGGTACGTCGACGCCGGCGCGGCGACGATGGCGCTGCTGCTGGCCGCGATCGACGAGGGGCTGGACACCGCGATCTTCGGCGTCAGCGACCTGCAGGCACTCCGCGAGACGCTCGGATTGCCCGAAGACCTCCGGTTCGTCGCCGTCGTGACGATGGGCTATCCGGCCGGCGGCGCCGACGAGCCGAGCAGCGGCGCGAGCGTCTTCACGAGACGGCGGAAGTCGAGAGCGGAAGTCGTCCGATGGGAGACGTGGGAGTGATCCGGCTGGTGAGCTGGAACATCGGCGGGCGGCCGGAGCAGGCTGGCGATCGCGTCAGACCCGACCCTCGATTCGGCTGACCGCGCGTCGGATGTCGCCTTCCGTCAGCGGACGACGGCCGAAGGCGACCCAAGCGTGAATGGCCACGGCGAGCGTGCTGGCGATCAGCGGATACATGATCCACGGGTCCCAGTTGTGGTTCTGGCGTCCGGTCCTGAACC
>CAWJFT010000003.1:0-485819 GCA_963842235.1 uncultured Actinomycetes bacterium
CCGCTTGGATATATCGGTTCCTCAGCCTGCTCAAAGACACTGCAGCTGTCTTAACCAACTCGGGCGGTATATGAGGAGGACCCTACTACCTCGGACATACCGTGCTTCACCCTGCGAGAAAGCACCGAACGTCCCGTGACCATCGAGCTCGGCACGAATATCCTCCTCGGACTTGCTCCAGGCCGAATAGCCGAATATCCGGAGCTCCTCAGGGCCCGCAGAGGGAAGACGACGTCGATTCCGCCGTTGTGGGACGGCCAAGCCGCGCAAGAATTCGAGATTCTTAGCTCGAAGTGCAACAGTCTGGCGGCGAAAAACCACAACGGACTGGCGCCTCCGCGAGCGGCTCTATCCCCCGACTAGTTCCGATCCAGGGATGCTCCGCGGGCGCAAAATTTTTAGCGCCAGGCGTCGCGCGAGCGTCGCTTGCAGCAACACTCGAGCGTAGCCAAATGCCTGTTCCGAAAAGAGAAACTTCGACTCGCCGGCCATTCGTCTCCCCTGCTTCCCGCGGAGCTCATGTATGCGTCCTCCATGAATCCAGGTCTTCAGAGTGAGCTCGGGCGAAATTTCGAAACCGGTTGAGCTGAGCTCGAGGCTTCGAGCGAACTCCAGGTCAAATCCTCGGAATGCATATGTCGCATCCCAAAACGGCAAGCCGACCAGCGTTCGACAGAGAAAACGAAAGATTGCCTGATAGAAGCGGTATCAGCGGGGGATCGTCCGGAGTCCTCTCTGGCCATGTACCGCGAAAGGAGTACGAGGTGGTCTCCGTGCTCGATAACTCGTTCCCGCATGTCGGGAATAGCAGCGATGGGATCGACTCCATCGCCCATAACAACTACGCCCACGCGGCCGCGCGCATTGCTAATCCCGAAGCGCACTGCGTGCCCTAAGCCGCGTGGGAGGCCCTTATGGAGTGCATGCACGTTTTCGTAGCGATTCGACAGCAGAAAGGCCTCACGAAACGTGTAGTCGTCAGAGCAATCGTCAACGATCAAGACCTCAACATCCAGTTGTGTCTCGGCAGACAGTCGCACGAGCTTGTCGACGACAGAGGGGACATTCTGTTCCTCGTTCAAGCATGGCACGATGATGCTTACGTCGGGAGACACGTTGTCTCCAGCCTCGAACTAGCTGGCCGTCGCTTTGCTCAAGTAAACGTCTCTCATCCATTCGAGCGTCCTCGGGATTCCTTCCTCCAGCGTTACGATTGGATCATGGCCGAATGCCGCTTCTGATTTGGAGATATCTGGCTGTTTGTTCTGAATGTTATGTGCTTCCTCAGGCAAATACTCTACTAATGAGTCATCCTTACCTAGAAAATCGAGAATGAGGTTGCTCGCATACTCGACGCTTCTGAACTCCCGCCCGCCTACGTTGAACACTTCGCCAGGAGCGAACCGCTCGACAGCTGTCCCAAGTGTTGGAATCATATCGTCGATATACATAAAGACTCGGTGGTACCCTCGGTACACCGTGTCCGGGGATGTCAAACAGCGCGCGATAGCAAAACAGACAAATGACACTGCGGTAATGGTGGTAGTACTCGCCCGGTCCATACGCGTTGAAAAACCGCAACCGCATAACAGGTGAGCCGTACCTCCGCTCGAAGTTCATTATCTGGATCTCGTTCCCCCATTTGGTAGTCGCGTAGTCGTTGTGCTGAATGATCGCGGACTGAAGCGGAATGTCTTCGTGGAGAATGGCCTCATGACGATCGCCGTAAATCTCGGACCAACTTGCGAAGATCAGATTGAAGCCACGGCTGCGCTGCAACTCAAGGATGTGGCGGGTACCAATGACATTCGTCGTCCAGAGCGTCTCGTAATACTCTTCACCATTGATCCGGCCGAACTCTGCGGCGAGGTGAAAGACGAAGTCGACCGGGCCAGTGCGCTCAAGGAGTTGCTCGAGTTGTCGGTACGACCTTATGTCCGCCCGAAGCACCTCAGAATCTGAGTGGTGCTGTAGATCGCAACCCCAGACTTCATGCCCGCGGCGACGCAACTCAGCGACGAGTGGACGCCCGAGCGTTCCTTGCGAGCCAGTTACCAGGATCTTTGCCATCGAGGTGGTCGTCCCCGGACGTCGATTACCCTAACAGGGGCGGTCTGGAGAGCACCAACTCCCGACTCGTTAGTCGATGGGGCTTCGCTGCGAGTCTGGCCTCGAACGCGGCACTCGAGCAGAATGGAGTCGCAGCTGCGGTTGAACTCAGGTCAAGCATCCTCTGACTCCAGGCCGGGAGGATCTCAAGCAGGCGGTCGGGATCGAGCTCGCGCTTGCTTAGGCTTGCAAGACGCACATGTTGTGCCCAGAGGCCCGAATGAGGCGGCCGCGCGATACCCGTACCGCGCGAGTGTGTCGGAGGTCTCTTCTAGGATCTTCCCGTGACTCCCGGCGGCGCGAGCGTCCCAGCGGCGACGACCATGTGGCTGACCGACGATTCCGAACAGGTCTGGTTCGACGATCACGTTCACGCCGCGCGAGAGATCGTCGAGTTTCTCGCCGGAGACGAGATCACCCTAAACGGCCAGCGAGTCGCTGACATCGGCTGCGGCGACGGGATTATCGATCTAGCACTCACGATTGAGAACCGGCCAAAGGTGCTCATCGGCTTCGACATCAACCCAGTGGACACGAATGCCCTGCTCGCACTCGCTCGTTCGATGCATTACACGGAGACGCTGCCTCGCGAGCTCAGATTCGAGCGATCAGAGCCGGAATGGTTGCCGGCTGCCAACGCGAGCTTCGACGTGGTGGTGACTTGGTCAGCATTCGAGCACATCGCGAATCCTCGCGCTCTCCTCGCCGAGGTCGCGCGCGTACTCACGCCGGGTGGCTTGCTGATGCTGCAACTATGGCCCTTCTACGCTTCGGAGCACGGCTCGCATCTCTGGCCTTGGTTCCCGGGTGAGCCGTTTGTCCAGTTCGCACGCACAGACAAGGACGTGGAGGAGCGGCTTCGCGACGACCCCAAAGGCAGACGCATGCTGGACCAATACCGAAGCCTGAACAGAATCACAGTCGCCGGGTTGCAGCGCTACCTCGTCGACGCAGGTTTTTCGATTGTCAAATTCGAGTTGCTCACAAACTTGGTGCGAATCACGGACGGCCTCGAGCTTGAGCGACGGCATTCCCTAACGGATCTGGGGATTGGCGGAATCAAGCTGCTTGCTCGCTCCAATCGCTAAGCGCCCGGACCTCAAAGCGCGAGGGACAATCTCAAGGGGCACTAACGTCGTTTTGACGCGGGCGTTACCTCTTCGGCCAACGTTTCGAGTCGTTCCGCAGCGTCGCAAGGCGCTTCTCCGAGATCTTCGGTCTCGTAGTCCTTGCCAGCGTCAGGTTTCATGGGTTTTGCCCCATCCGCTCCCAGCCTTGCCGCTTTTAGCCGGTGAGCCTAGGCGGTACGGAAGGCGAAGAGCGCCAAAGATTGGTCTACGTAGCCAAGGTCGAGTAGCGACTGCGAGAAGCGGCCGGCGCATCTCGTTCGGCAGGACCGCGTCGGGGCCGACGAGCGACATGCCCTCGTCGCCGACGGCCGCGACTAGCTTGCTCGAGGCGCACAGCCTCGTGGACGATCGCAGTGGCTTCGCGAACCGGATCGCTCACGGCCCGCCGGTACACCTCGACCGTCTGTGCCGCCGAGAGGTCCCAGGTGAAGCTACTCGCCGCCTCCAGGATGCGGCTGACGAGGTCGTCGCCGCCTTGGCCGCTGATCAACTCGATGACCCGATCCGCCGACGCGCCGGCGTCCCACGGGATGAGGCGAAGCGGTCTCCGGCGGGAAGCACCTCCTCGAGCGATGTGTGCGGGGCGAACGCGCACGGTACTCCGACTCGGGCTGCTTCGAACGGAATGAGCCCGAATCCCTCGTAGATGGTTGGATAGAGGACTGCGGAGGAATGCGAAAGCAACCACGCCTTCTCGGGTTCGGAGACGACAGGCAAGTCGATAACCGCCTCGGCTACTGCCGGTCGCAGAGCGAGGAACTCCGCCTCTTCACCGGCCGAAGAGCCGAATGGCACGTGCGGACCGGCGAAGATGAGCGTTCCGGTCCAACCGTGTCGAGCTGGAGCTGTTCGAGCACTCTGAGCGCGAACACTCGGTTCTTGTGCCGATAGTCGGTTCCAATGCAGAGCAGGAACGGCTCGGCCTACGTTGCTCGAGACCGTTGGGCGGAGCTCGGCTCCGGACGAAGGCGCGGCCAGTCGATGATCCGTGCCGGGATAGACGACGTCGAAGCGATGCGGCTCGATCAGGTCGTGCCGAACGGCATCGTGCGCGGCGGCGGATGAGATGAAGATCACGCGATCCGCATACGCAAGAGCTTGTCGGGTGACCCGCCGATAGGTCTGCCACTTCTCGAACGAGGGGAAGTAGCCGGGGATTTCGTAGGAGATCAGGTCGAGATGGGAGATCACGATGCGTTCGCCGAGGCGGCGCAAGCATCCGCAAATCGTCGTCGTAAGAAACCTGGAACGGACGATGGACGACATCGGTCCATTCGACCCCAGCCTTCGACTTGGCTCGGCGTGATCAGCGAGACATCGGGCATCTCGTCGAACAGCGCTTTCGCGTACTCCCCGAGATCGCGCGGGACAAGAGCACGGATGCGCACGCCCCCAATTCGCTGCAGGGCATGGATCAACTCGAGCACGACGACCTGCGTTCCCGTCAAGTGGGGACCGAGAACGCGTGCGTCGATGGTTACGGACAGGCCGCGGAGTGCCCGGCGTGCAGAGGCCAGAGCGCGCGGTAGCGGTCCCAGTAGTCCCCGCTCTCGCCGCCTTGACAGTGTCGTGATAGTACGGATAGCGGGCCCTGATCAGCTCTTCGTGCTCGGCCTGAATGTCCTGCGCCTTCGGCCGAGAAGGAGCTCCCGCCCTGGTGGAAGACGAAGACGTCGTCCGCAACCACATGGCTCAGGCCCCGCAACAGGCAGCGCTGAGAGAAGTCCACCTCCTCGCCGTAACCGGGTGAGAACGCTTCGTCGAACGCGCCGACGAGGTCGAGTGCCGAGCGGCGGATGTAGACACAGTGCCCGAGCGCGGTCGGAATCTGCGGACGGAGCCGCAGCGAGCTCTCCCTGATCGCGGAGGCCGCACGCTCGAGCTCCCAGTCCTGCGGGAGCGTGGGGCGAGGATGGTTTCGCTCAGGAACCGAGAGGATGGTCCCGTGGTTCGTGAGTGCGCTCGCCGTGGCGACGCGGCTGTCGGTGTACGCGGCATCGCGGAGGCCGTCAAGCCACTCCTGCGTCGACCATGCAATCGCTGTTCAGCAGGACTGGGTCGGCTGGGGCGACCGCTTCGAAGGCGCGGTTGACAGTTCCCGACGAAGCCGAGGTTGCGTTCTTGACGCAGGTAGTAGACCTCGTGCTCGAGCGTCCCGGCTCGACTCCAGCTGGTCCAGGAAGGCTCCGATCCGCGGATCGGGGCTCGCGTCATCGGCGACGAGCACAGGGATGTCGCGGTCCGTGTGCGCCAGGATGCTGCGGATGCACTGGACGAAGAGCTCGTAGGCCCCGTAGACCGGGATGCAGACGACCGGATCGCAGCCCGCTCGGCAGGGACGGACTCGTCCTGTGCGATCTGATGCAGGCTCACACCCTTTGCATCCTCAACCGGCGCTTCGATTCACGATCGCGGGCAGGATAGTTCTCCGCTCCAGTGACCGAGCAAAGCGACGACCTAGCCGGCCCGCTTGCGGAGCAGCATAGCGGCGGTATTCAACGTCGACTCACGCTCATCTGCCGTCCTCGTGTTCCAGAATTGGATTGAAGACAGCGCTCAGAATCGGGTTCGCCCAAGCCCATTTCAGCCGCTCGTCGGGAGGAAGCTCCTGCCAGAACTCGGTGAACGCCATGTTGTCGAATCGAGGGTCGAGTGTCGTTTGGGCGAGGTACGCGTGGCGCAAGGTCTCGAGTGCCGGGTGAGAGAGCAAGCGCTCTCGCAGCGCCTCCGGCGAATAGAGCCTGTAGGGCCCGGCGAATCGTTCGTCCCCCGACGGGCATTCGTGGAACGGCGCCCCGTTGCTCATCGGCACCGTTATCGCCGCGAGGCCGCCCGGGCGAAGCACGCGGGCGATGCCGTCGATCGCAAGCACGTCGCCGTCTCCACGAGGGGAGAACATGTGCTCGATCGAGCTCGTCGCGATGACGAAGTCAGCGGAGCTCTCGTCGACGTTGAGGTCCGTCGCGTCCTGGACCTCGAAGCGAACCGAGGGGTCGATGCCCGTTGCTCGATGCACCAGATCCTTCCGCTCCTCCACGAGCGCATCCAAATTCGAGTCCACGTCGATGCCGATGACGTTCGCGCCGCGACTTCCGAGGAACAGCATCAACAGGTTGGCCTCGCAGCCGAGATCGATGACGATGTCGCCGCGCTCGGGCGCGACGACTTCGAGGATGAAGCGGTACTCGCCGTATCGGATCAGGTACGGGTCGTAGGCGGCGATAGGTGCTGGCTGGCCGAAAACGCGCGTCTCGAACGAGAGGAATTCCGTGAACGCGGGTGGGAACGCGTCACCTTTCGTGTCAGCGGCCGATGCTCGCCAGGAGCCGGGCACGAGACTTGAGCTCGATGTCGTCGAGACGAACGCGAAACGCGGCGTTCTCCTTGAGCAGGTCGAACACTTGGCGCGACCGTTCTGCGAGCACCTCGTAGAGGTCGCCGTCCAGAGGCGCCGCCAGGAGCGGATCGACCTCGAAGGTCGAGCGGATAGAGATCGCCGGGCACGAGCTCGAGCAATCCGTCCTCAGCGTAGATCTCGAGATCGTCGCGGCGGACCCGGTCTCCCCAGCGCTCCAGACAGACGTTCGAGCGTTGCGCCGGAAGAGGTCGGCGTCGTCGCCACGAGTCGCCGCCTCGAGATGGACGAGAACGCTCTCGGGGCAGTAGTGGATCTCGCCGCCCTGCTGCGCCGATGCGGAGGCACAGGTCGACGTCCTCGAAGCCGTTCACGAAGTCAGTGTCGAAGCCGTCGATCTCCTCGAAGACGGTGCGCCGGACGAGCATGCACGCCGCCGTCACGGCCTGGAATCGCCTCGGCTTGGACGACGGCCGGATGTTCGCCGGGGAATCCCCGATACACGTGTCTGGGCACGAGGTCGGCGCCGAAGACGACGCCGGCGTGCTGGATCGTGTGTTCTGGTACAGGAGCCGCGCCCCAACGATCGCCGCCGGCTCGTGTGGCATCCGCATACGCGACGAGCGCATCGAGCCAGCCCTCTTCGCCCGGCGTGTCGTTGTTCAGGAAGACGACGTACTCGCCTGAGCCGGCGGCCGCTCCGTCGTTGCACGACGCGGCGAAGCCCATGCTCTTCGCGTGGCGAACAACGCCGACACCGGCCGCCTCGAGGAACTCGGGCGTCTTGTCGGTCGATCCGTCGTCGACGACGACCACCTCGACATCCTCGCGACCGCCGTAGCTGGAGACGAGGCCCTCCACGCACTGCTGCGTAAGCGAGACGCGATTCCGCACCGGCACGACGACCGTTGTCCGAGAGCGTCATTGCCCGGTCAGCCTTCCCGCGCCTGAGCGCAGAGACCTGAGCCGGACAGCCAGCGCCACGCTCGCGTCTCCTGCATCTCTTGAATGATTCGTCTTCCAGCTCCTTCGCCCAAGCCTGGGTTTCCGAGCTGCTCGCGAAGCTGCGCTGCCGCGAAGCTGTTCGATCTCATGATCGCGACGCCGCAGCTCCTCCTCGTGGAATCGGTACGCGTTGTCCCGCTCGAGCATCTGTCGGTGCGCCTCATTGAGATGGCGACGAAGTTCTTGCTCGTTCACGGTGCTACCGATCGTCAGGACGCTCGTATGTCGACCTGCGCGCCGAGCTGGCGAGCATCTGGCTGTCCGTAGTTCAGGGGCGAGAAGGTCGGCTCGACGTTGATTTCCAGACGATACGGAGTCTGCGGCGTCGGGACGCGTGAAATGCCGTCCCGCTCCTGGACCGCACGGTCCAGATCCTCGAGGCGATCACCCTGCCGATGCCCGGCTGTCCGCCGACATTTGCGAGTGGGCCGATCTTGATCGTCACTCGTCCGGGTGGGCTCGGCCCGCGCCACGCTTCGCGGGTGACGCGAACGTCGAGTCGGCCGGGACGGCTTGGTGTCGCGTAATACGTCAGCGCGGCAAATGCGCCCATCCAGCTGTCCGGATAGACCCCGCCGAGGTGGGTCGCCAGCCGCAGTGGCGGGTCGATCTGATACAGCGCGAGCCGTGACCGCTGGGCGAGCAGCCTGCCCGCCAGGTGCACGGTTGTCGGAGCGACGGCGTAGCGGATCGTCGTTGAGCTGCTTCCCGCGCCGGACTGCGGCACGATGCGCCCGGTAACCGCATCGAACGTCGCCGGGTCGGGCAGTGAGGCCTGGGTCCGCGAGGGCCAAGCGTGTAAACCGTGTCGACACTGCGGTTCCAGAACTCGGTTTGCCACATGACCTGCGCCTCCCCGAATGGTTCCGCCGTCGCCCCATAGATGAAGGCGGCCTTCGAACGAGGGCCGATTCGGTCATCGATCCAGCTTGGATCGGCGGGCGAGGTCAGCCCGAGCGTCGCACCGCGAGTGGTCTCGGATCGAGCCGTACACGGAGTAGGAGAAGACGACCAGCACGAGCGCAACGCCCGCGGGCAACGCAACGCCGGCGACTCTGCGAGGCAGGAGTGCGAAGGCAAGAGCCGCAGCGACGCCGCCGATGCGCATGAGCGTCTCTGCCGACTCCACGCCCCCAACGAGCCGGCCGGAGAGTTCGAGCAGCGGGATGAGGCCGAACGTGTCGGACAGGATCCCGATGTTGAGCAGGCTCCTGAGGTCGAGCGTGAAAAGGAGCGCTGCGGGAGCGAGTGCGGCGACAGCCGTGAGCCACGGCGGGCGGGGCAAACCGCGCGCGAGCCAGAGGCTCAAAGCCAGAAACAGCAGCGGCGCGACGCTGAACATGTTCCGCTCCTCGATGCGGAGTGAGAAACGGGACGCGAAGATCGCCGACCTGGATGACGATCAGGACGAACGCCGAGGCCGCGACGGCGACGAATGCTCGTTCTGCAGCGCTCGAGACCCAACCTCGAGCGGAAAGCCCGAACAGCACGATGAGCGCGCTGACTGGGATGACGGCGACCGAGAGGCCGATCTCGGCGAAGTGATCCACGACCCAGTCGGCGGCGATCGAAAGGTCGTAGTCAGCCTTGACAACTCCGCCGTACGCGCCGAGCCCGGTCTCGAGACCGGCGCCCTGGAGCGCCTTCACGACGACGTAGCCGCCCGCCGAGGAGCACGAGGGTGAGCGCCGTCGGCAGAAATCGCGGCAACTCGTCTCGCACATAGCGAACGCCTCGCGGCCCGCCCGGAGCGCGGAGGTCGAACGCCAGCTTGAGCGCCAGCGCCGTCGCATAGATAGGGAGAAGCACGAGACCCTGGGGACGCACGGCGCACGTCGAGTGCGATCGCACCCAATGCGAGCGCCTGCCGGAGCAGCGTCGGGCGCTCGAGCGCCAGCGCGATCGCGAAGCACGCTGAGACGACCGCCGGGAGGAACGCGTTCTCCGTCATCAGCATCCCGGTGTAGATGAGTGGCGGCATGAGCAGCACGAGGATCGCCGCGAGCAACGCGTAGCTCGCCGAGCATCAGCCGCTTCCCCCAGAAGTAGACGGGAACGGCGGCCAGGACCATGACGACGACGTTGATCGCCCGCGCGAGGCCGTACGCGGTCTCGATCGACTCGGCGAGCCAAGCCGGCGCGATCAGCACCGGGTAGGCGATGTTGTTGAAGTTCGAAGCCGCGTCGCGAAGCACGAAGTCGCCGCCGATCCGCGAAGTTCTTCGCGAGCTCCGAGTAGATGAGCTCGTCGATCATGATCCACGGGGTCACGATCCGATCGGCGAGCACCAGCCGCACGACCAGAGCCAGAAGAAGGACGCCGCCGAAGATGAGCGTGACCGCGAGCGAGACCTCCCGCACCACCTTCTCGAACCGGGACGCGGGAAACTCGCGCTCCCGCAGCCCCGACTCAGTAGCCAAGGCCCACCTCTCGGGAGGCCTCGGCGACCTCGGCGAGCTCCCGGTCGTAGGCACTCATGCCCACTTCGTGTGCGGCTCTGGCGACGTCGCCGAGGACGGCGTCGCGCACGGCCGGCCCGCCGGCCACTTCCTCGAGCGCGGCGACGTAGAGATCGGCGACACGGTCGAGGTCGTGCTCGCGCCGGGCGTACTCGGCGGCGGCCGCGCCCATTCGCTCGCGCAGATCGTCGTCCTCGGCCAGTCAGCTCGAGAAACGCGGCCAGCGTCGCGACCTCGAACTCGTCGACCGGCACCTTGGCCGCGACCGAGTCCGGCAGCTCCGAGAACCAGCCGGCGTCGCTGACGACGAGCGGCTTGCCGAGCGAGAGGGCGCGGATCGCCATGCCGGAGGTCTCGCCCATCGTCGGCCACCGGAGGCTCACGCAGACATCGCAGTCGGCGAGCAGCTGCCAGAGGTCTTGCTCGTCCTGGTGGTCGAGCCGAAGCACGCCGTCGCCGAGGCTCGCAGCATCGAGCCGCAGGCCCGGCGCGGCGCTTCCGGCCAGGACGAGCAACGCGTCCGGGAAGCGGCGGCGAACGCCGCTCGAAGGCGTCGAGGAGCTGAGGGACGCGCTTCGCGACGTTCAGGTGGCCGAGGCAGGCAATGACCGGGAAGCGCCCTTCCGGGACGAGCCGCGTCGCCGAGCTTGACCGAGGGCCAGGCGGGCATGGGAACGACCCAGATCGGGCCGTCGTAGCCGTACTCCCTCGCGAGCTCGCTCGACGTAGTGCGAGTGGCAGATGACGCCGTCCGCCCGGTCGAGCACCTCGCCGGCGAGCGGGAAGTCCTGCGGCGCGCTCTTCCCAGATCGGCGGAAGCAGGTGATCGACGACGCCGTGCGCGAGCATCCTGCCGAGCGCGCCTGCGTCTCGATGCATCGCGTTCAGGTAGCCGTCGTTGTCCCCTCGGCCGAGCGTCAACCCCGCAATGAGGTGGTGCAGGACGAAGTCGTGGAGGACGACGAGCCCCCGTCGCCGCTCGAGCGCATCCACGATCCAGCCGTGCGCGTCGGGATTGTTGCCGACGTGGTAGAGCGCGACGTCGGAGCCGCGCGGCGCCTTCGTCGCTCCCCGCGGTACGACGCGTGACATCCATCCGCTGTCGCGAGAGCGGGCAGCAGGAGCGCGCTGTAGTCGGCAATCCCGGAGCGCTCGGGGGGTAGCGGCGAGAAGTAGGCGACCTTCAAGAGCCGAGGAGGCGGTCGACGACGCTGTCCCACGTGGTCCGCTCGGCAATCCGCTTGCCCGAGCGACCCCAGGCAAGCGCCTGCTCGGGGTTGGCCGCGAGCCAGGCAAATGCTTCGGCGACGGCGGCCGGGAGCCGGCTCGCAGACGAGCCCGTTCTCGCGGTCGACGACCACCTCGAGCGGCCCGCCCGCGTCTCGCGTCGTCACGACGGGCTTCTCGGACAGGAACGCCTCGTACGGGACGAGCCCGAGGTCCTCGTCGATCGGGGCGTAGAAGACGGCCAGGCAGTCGGCGTAGAGGTCGACGAGCTCGTCGTCGGCGACCCGGCCTGCGAACGTGACCCGCCCGTCGAGGCCGTGCTCGGAGCTCAGCTGCTCGAGCCGCTGCCGGTCAGGCCCGTCGCCGGCGACGACGACTCGCAGAGACTTGTCCAGCGCGGCCGCCTCGAGCAGCAGGTCGATCCGCTTCGCGCGGTCGAGCCGGCCGACGGAGAGGATGAAGCTGCCGACGCCGTCCGACGACCGGTAGTCGAGCTGCTGCGGCGGCGGGTACGAGCACCTCGGCCTCGAGCCCCGTCGAGCGCTGGAGCCGATCGGCGACGTTCTGCGGAGATCGCGAACAGCCGCCGGGCCTCGCCGAGCGTCGTGCGATCGAGCCGCTGGATCGCGCGCGACGGTTGCCCGGCCGAACGGGTCCTCGCCGAACTGTCCGAGCTCGGTCCCGTCGAGCTCGTAGGCCTGGCGGAACTGGTGGACGAGCCACACGACCTTGTTCGGGTGGCGGATCGGCGTAGGACGGGAACTTCGTCGCGATGACCAGCTCGATCGGCCGTCCCTGCGCCTCCTCGAGGTCGACCAGCCGCCACAGGAGCGCCTCGCGGAGCGGTCGCGCGCCCGGGATACCACTTGAACGGGATCCGGACGAGCTCGACCTCGTGGTCGCGGCGGCGGAGCTCCTCCGCGAGCGTCTCCGTGAGGACTTCAGTCCCGCCGCGCTCGAACGGGACCTGCGGCGCGCAGACGGCGATTCTCATCCGCTCGTGCGTTGTCGGCCCGCGGTCGAGCCGCTCTTCCAGCGCGTCGAGCCGCGCTCGAGCCTCGCCACCTCGGCCTCGGTCCGCTCCGCAAGCTCGTCGACGAGCGCGAGGAGGCCGAGTTGAACGTCCGTTGATGGGCTGCGACAGGCTCCACGTACCAGCGCATGAGCTTGCGAAGCACGCGCTTGATCGGGGCGAACAGGTACCCCCGTACGCGGCCCCCTCGGGTCGGCGGGTGCTCGAACGGACGCTCAGCGGTCACCGCCCAGGCCCGCTCTGCCCGCGACCTGGACGGAAGCGGCGTCGCGCCCCGGATCCCGTCGGCCGCGGCCGTCGGGCCGCCGGGCGGCTCCGCACCTCGTCCCTCAGGCGCTCGAAGATCGCTGCGATCTCGCCTTCGGCTTGTCGGCATCCGGCCAGTTTAGGCGCCGTCTGTTTGCCGCTTTTTCAAGCTGGCGCTCGTGGATCCGCAGCCGCTCCTCGAGCAAGGCGATGTCCTGGGCTAGACGGACGTTCCGCTCCGAGAGCTCGGAGATGGCCGTCGAGTAATGCAGGAGCACCACGAGGATGAACAGGAAGCCCAGCACGAATAGCGCGGACGGTGGATAGGCGATGCCGACCTGGTCGGAGAAGAGCCGGAGCGCGTCACGCCAGACCGAGAGGATGAGGATCACGCCTCCGGTCAGAAGCCAAAGGAGGGCGTACCGCTCCTGCAGGCGACGGCTGCGGATGAGCTCGAAGATCACGACTAAGAGAATCAGCGACGCGATGGCCGCGAAGATCGAAACGCGAAGTGGGGTCATCGTTCCTCCAAGGCGCGATAGCGGCGAAACACGCTAATGAAGAGCGCGAGCGACACCTTGATCATGTAGTAGAGCGAGCCAAGGGCTGTGATCGACGAGCGGCCCGCTTCGCGACTCCGCATCGACACCGGCACCTCGACGATCCTCAGCCGATGGCGGAACGCGAGCACATTCGCCTCGGCCTCGGGATAGTCGTGCGGGTAGTCGGCCGCAAAGAGAATGATGCCGCGGCGGTTGACCCCGCGGAAGCCGGACGTGGGATCGGTCATTCGTTGCCGGATGATCACCGTGACGATGCCTGCGAGGAGCCGGATTCCAAGCCTGCGCATGAATGGGGCGCGGTACAGGCTTTCTTCACGGAAGCGGCTGCCAACAACCATGTCTGCATCATCGGCGGCAAGAGGTTCGAGCAGCCGACGAAGCTCGCCCGGATCGTGCTGGCCGTCGCCGTCGACCTGGACGGCCACTTGGAAGCCGTGGTCCCGTGCGTACTGGTATCCCGTCTGGACCGCCGCCCCGATTCCGATGTTGTAAGGAAGTCGCACGACGCGTGCTCCGGCGCGCTCAGCCTCGCTCCGCGTGCCGTCCGTCGACCCGTCGTCGACAACGAGAATCTCGAACCCGGGGTCAAAAGAACGAATCTCTTCGACGACGCGGGCTATCGTCGGCCCCTCGTTCAAGGCCGGAACGATCGCCAGCCGACGCACGGTTACGATCCGCTCGTCCTGGGCTGCGGGAAAGCTCTCGACGAGCGCCCTCACAAGGGTCAAGAGTGTACTCGCCTCTCCTCTCGACCTCCTTAGCGCTCTGTAAACCTTTCGTGACCCGTGCGCGTCTGCCTCGTCTTCGACTGCCTCTATCCGCACACTGTTGGCGGCGCCGAGCGCTGGTATCGGAACCTCGCCGAAAGCCTCGCGGCCCGCGGGGTCCAGGTCTCGTATCTGACATTGCTCCAGTGGGATCCGGACGCGGGTGCCGACGTGCCGAACGTCGAGGTCGTTGCCGTGGCTCCGAGGATGAAGCTCTACGTGGACGGGAGGCGTAGCATCGGCGCTCAGATTCGTTTCAGTCTGGGCGTCTTCCGCCATCTGATGCTCCACGGCGGGCGCTACGACGTCGTCCAGACGCCGGCGCTCCACGCGTCCCTGCTCGCCGTCCTGGCCGCGCGTCCTTTTCGACACTTCAAGGTCGTCGTCGACTGGTTCGAGGTCTGGACGCGCGAGTACTGGCTGGAGTACCTCGGCGGGCTCGCCGGCCGCCTCGGCTGGCTGGCCCAGCGTCTCACCGCGCGAAGCCGGCACGAGGCTCTTTGCTTCTCGCGGCTGCATGCGCGCCGGCTCGAGCAGCTCGGTCACCGCGGCGGGATCACGCTCGTCGAAGGGCTGTCGGTGCTGCCGGAAGAGGATCCTGTGCCGGTCCCGGCGGAGCCGCTCGTCGTCTTCGCCGGCCGGCACATCCCCGAGAAGCAGGCGACCGCAGTCGTCCCGGCCGTTGCGCGTGCGCAGGAACGGATCCGGGAGCTACGAGCCGAGATCTTCGGCGACGGCCCCGACCGAGCCGAGGTCCTACGGCTGATCGACGACGCTGGGCCTCGACGGAGCGGTAGCCGCTCCCGGCTTCGCAGCGGCGGACGAGGTGCAAGCGACGTTGCGACGGGCGCTGTGCCATCTCTTCCCCTCGCGTCGCGAGGGGTACGGGCTCGTGGTCGTCGAGGCGGCGGCGCTCGGAACGCCCACGGTCGTCGTCGAGAGCCCCGACAACGCGGCTCTCGAGCTCGTGGTCGACGGCGAGAACGGCGTCGTGGCCCGCTCGGCCGAGCCGCAAGAGCTCGCCGACGCCATCCTCCGAGTGCACGCGGCGGGGGCCGAGCTGCGGAGCTCGACGGCTGCGTGGTTCCGTCGCAATCGGAAGCGGCTGTCGCTCGAGAGCACGGTCGACGACCCTCGAGGACGTCTACCGGCGGTAGGCACTGCACGTCGGGCTCAACGTCCTTCACCTCGTTCCCGGCGAGACCGGCGGCGGGGAGACGTACGTCCGCCGGCTCGTGCCGGCTCTACTGGCGGCGCGCGAGGACCTGCGACTGACGCTCTTTGCCGCCAGCGAGGCGTATCCGTCGCTCCGCGCCGAGCCCTGGGCTGGGGAGGCGACGATCGTCCGCGTGCCGGTGCGTGCGCGGAGTCGGCCAAGACGCGTCTTGGCCGAGCAGACGCTTCTCCCTCGCGCCGCGCGCCGAGCCCGGATCGACCTGCTCCACAACACGCTCAACACGGCACCCGCGTTTCCCGGGGTGCCGCAGGTGACGACGATCCACGACGTGATCTACAAGCGCTTTCCGGAGACCGCGGGCCGCCTGAACGTCGGGCGTCGCGATGCTCGTGCCACTGGCAGCCCGGCGCTCGTCCCGTGATGCTGACGGTCTCGGAAGCATCCAAGCGAGGACATCATCGAGTTCCTCGGCGTCGAGCCCGGAGCGCGTTGACGTCGCGCCGCACGGGCCCGGGTCCTTCAGCCTGCCGAGCCGCTGCCGGAGGCCGACCTGCGCGACCGGTTCGGGCTCGGCGAGGCACCGATCGTGCTGACCGTCGCGGCCAAGCGTCCGCACAAGAACCTCGAGCGGCTGCTCGATGCGTTCGGCCGGCTCGAGACTGACGCACGTCCTCGTCGTCCCGGGCTTCGAGACGCCGTTCGAGGCCGAACTCAAGCAGCGAGCCGGCGAGCGCGTCCGGTTTCTCGGCTGGGTGGACGACCGAACCCTCGACGGTCTCTATCGCGCTGCCACGTGCTTCGTGCTCCCGTCGCTGGCCGAGGGCTTCGGCCTACCGGTGCTCGAGGCAATGGCCAGAGGAACGCCGGTTGCCTGCTCGGACATCAGCGCGCTCCGCGAGGTCGCAGGCGACGCAGCCTTGTACTTCGACCCGCTCGACGCTGCCTCGATCGCACGACGCCCTCGAGAATGCCTCGACGACGTGGAGCTTCGTGCGCGCCTGCAGCGCTGCGGGCCTGGAACGCTCGAGGCTGTTCACGTGGAGCCGAACGGCCGAAGCAGACGCTCGAGTGCTACGAGCGCGCCGCTCGACGAGGCATGACGCCGCCGCTGCGGATCGGCATCGATGCCAGGGCCGCCGCCGAGGTGCCGGCGGGCCGCGGCCGCTACGTCCGCGAGCTCCTTCGTGCGCTCGCCAAGCGCGACGACCCGCACAGGTATCTCCTCTACACACGCAGGCGCTGGGACGAGCCGCTCGACGAGCGCTTCTCGTGGCGCGAACGCGAGCTTCCGGAATCCATCTGGCACCTACACGCCGCCCGTGCAGCGAACAGGGAATGCGACGTCTTCCTCGCGACCAACAGCTACGTCACGCCCTGGTTCCTCCGGATCCCAACTGCGCTCGTGGTCCACGACCTCATTCCGTTCCAGAACGGAGTGCACGCGAACCGGCGCGCGGCGATCATCGAGCGGCTGACAATCCGCCGAGCGCTGCGTCGCGCTTCACTCGTCGTCTGCGACTCCCACTCGACGCGGCGGGATCTGCTTCGACTCTGGCCCTCGGTCGAGCCCAAGTCGAGGGTCGTCCAGCTCGCGGTCGGCGAGCGTGTTCTCCCGTCCACTCGGGCAAGAGGCACTCGAGGCGGTCAGCGCCGTCACGACCTCTCCAAGCCGTTCGTGCTCTGCGCCGGAACCTTGGAGCCGCGCAAGAACCTCGTGCGCGTCCTCGATGCCTATGCCCGTCTGCCCGAGCGGCTCCGCGAAAGGCACCTCCTCGTTCTGGTCGGCCCCCGCGGCTGGGAGTTCGACGAGATCCTTGAGCGTGCGGGCGCGCTCGGTGAGCGCGTGAAGCTGCTTGGCCACGTGCCCGATGACGAGCTCGCCGCCCTGTACGCGCTGTGCGAGGTCTTCTGCTACCCGTCGCTGTACGAGGGGTTCGGGTTGCCGCTGCTGGAAGCGATGAGCGCCGGCGCGGCGTCGATCACCTCGAATGTCTCGAGCATGCCTGAGGTCGGGGGTGAGGCGGTGCGGTACGTCGACCCGCGAGCGTCGACGAGATCGCAGCCGCAATAGCCGAGCTGCTCGGATCGGAAACGAGCGAGCACGGCTCGGCGATCTTGCGCGCCGCCGGGCCGGGGAGTTTTCATGGGGGAAAACCGCCTCTGAGACCCTCGAGCACCTCACGAGGCTGGCGAACCGTCCGTGAGACTGTCGTACGCCGCCGCGAGTCGCTCGGCCGCACCCGCACGCGAGTAACGCTCGACGAGCTTCTGTCGTACTCCACCCGCGATCCCGGTGGTCGTGAACGAACGTTCTCCGATAGGGCTCGCGCCAGTCCGAGCCAGTCGCCGGGCGCAACGAGCGCACCCGCTCCGCCGCGTCACCTCCGGGATCGCGCCCGAAGTGCTCGCCACGATCGGCAAGCCTGCCGCCATTGCCTCGGCGAGCACCATCCCGAACTGCTCCTCCCAGAACAGCGTGGGACGCCGAATGGCCCGAGCGAGCAGCCCGCACTCGGAAGGCTCGCGAGTACCAGGCAGGAGGCGCCGGCGTACACGGCAGGCATCTCGTCGTAGGAGGCTCGAGGAACTCGACCGCGGTCGGCGAGCCCAAGCTCGCCGGCGTAGGCGCGAGGCGGCGCGCTCGGGCCCGGCACCGATGATCCTGACCCGGGGCTGACGTCGCGGCGACGAGCGGAACCAGCCCCGACGGAGGCCGCGAGCGCGCGGATCACGTCCTGGTGGCCCTTCTCCCACACGAGGCGGCCGGGCGAGAGCGAGCACGTGCTCGCTCAGGCGGCGTGTGCGCCTGCGGCCGCGAAACCGCTCGACGTCGATCCCCGGAGGCGTGACCACGATGCGGTCCGTCGGCGACGCCTTCGAGCACGCAGCGCGGCGGCGCGCGCGCTCGGTCGTCGGCAGGAAGAGGTCCGTGCGCTCGAGCAGCAGCCTCGCCGGTACCGCCGCGCGCGCGGGTTACGGAAGCGTCGAGGAGCGGAAGCGTCTCCCAGACGGTGAGCACGAGCTTGAAGCCGCAGCTCGTCCTTGGCGCGGGCCGCCTCCGCGGCGAACCAGTACGCCGAGCTCCTCGGCGTGCACGATGTCGGCGTCGCGCAGCAGTGCGCGGAAGGCCGACGTAGCGGTCGCCGAGCGCGTGCGCGGCGAGGTCGCCGAGCCGGCCTCGCGGCAGGAGGCCGCGCACGGTGCTGGCCGGCAGCGCTTCGAGTGTCACCGCGTCGACGTCGTAGGCGTTGCTGCGGTGCGCAGGTAGCGGACGTCGAAACGGTCGGGCAGCAGCTCCCACGAGCGCAGCTCCCACGGCGTCGCCTGGTGGCCGCGTACCACGAGGACGCGCGTCTTTCGCCGGCCACGCCGCGGAGCCTATGGCCTACGCCGAGCTGCGATCGCGGTCGGTACGAGGCGAGCGTCAGCTCCGCCGTGCGGCTGCCAGGTGAACTCGCGACTGCGCTCCAACCCGCGGCCGGCGAGCTCCCGCCGGAGCGGCTCGTCGAACAGCACGCGCCGGAGCGCGGCGGTGACGGCGGTCTGGTCGTCGCGGGTCGAAGAGCAGCGCAGCATCTCCGGCCACCTCCGGTCAGCGCCGATGCGGCCAGAGCATGCGACCGGCGCCCCGTGCCGCATCGCCTCGAGCACGGGGAGGCCGAAGCCCTCGACGAACGAGGGCAGCGCGAAGGCACGTGCGGCGCGGTAAAGGCCGGCGAGATCCGCGTCCGTCAGCCAGTCGAGGAAGCGGACGCGCTCGCTCGACGCCGAGCTCGGAGGCGAGCGCCCGCAGCTCCGCC
This sequence comes from uncultured Actinomycetes bacterium, assembly GCA_963842235.1. Lineage (GTDB taxonomy): Bacteria > Actinomycetota > Thermoleophilia > Gaiellales > Gaiellaceae > JACDAN01. Next base: position 18,873 of record CAWJFT010000003.1, read on the forward strand.
TCGTGGGGGCGCGGCGCCCGGCGAGGACGAGCACGACCGGCTCGAGCTCGGGGAGGGCGCGGATGAGGCTCGAGAGGTTCTTGTGCGGCTGCTTCTGCGCGACGCTGAGCAGCGATCGGCGCGGCCGCGAGTCCAAGGCGGACGGCGCAGCTCGTCTTCCGGGGTCGCCGGAGCGTCCTCCTGCCGCACGCCGAGAGGCGTCACCTCGATCCGCTCCGGCGTCGAGCCCGATCGTCTGAGACGAGATCGCGCTTCGTCGCCTCGCGAGATCGTCAGGATCCGGTCGGCGGCGTGGGCGCTGCGTGTGAAGAGGAGCCTCATGCGACGGCGCTCGCCGGGCCGCAGCGGCGAGGTCTCGGGATGAAGCCAGATCAGGTCGAGCAGCGTCACGACGTTGGCGGCACGGAAGGTCGCGGGCAGCCCGACGTTGCCCGGGCTGTGGACCAGGTCGAGGCGCTGCGGGCGACCTCCCGTGGAATCCTCGCCAGCTGCGCGACCAGCGGCGCCGGGCTTCCGGGCGCCACGTCGTACCGCACCCACTCGACGTGCTCGGCCCACGGCTCGGCAAGGAGGCCACTGTCGATCCTGGTGGTCGTGAAGGCGACGAGCCGCGTCTTCGGCTCGAGCTCCAGGATCGCCGGCAGCAGCTCCTCGGCGTACCGGCCGCGCCACCGGCGCCGAATCAGGTAGAGCAGGTTGAGGCCGACCCGTAGCGGTCTCTCGACGTCGGCCGTCACGCCTTCCGGCTGAAGCGCTCGAGGAACGCCGAATGCAGCTCGTCGGGGATGCCGCGCACGGCCCAGAGCACGGCGAAGTAGGCCGCGCTCGCAGCGAGTACGAGCGGCAGGCGGTCGAGGCCTGGGACGAGTGCCAACGCGAGGGCCGCGGCTGCTGCTGCTGCGACCTTGGGGATCACGCCCACAGAGACGCGCAGGCGCCGGTCCCGCCCGAGCAGCGCGACCGTGTACGCGAGCGCGAGGGTGAACTCCCCTCCCACCGTTGCGATCGCAGCGCCCTTTGCGCCGTAGGGGCCGACGAGCAGCGCCGTGAGCAGCCCGCTCATCGCGAGCCCGACCATGTTCGCCAGGAGGAGCGCGCGGTGCCGGTGCAGCGCGAGTAGACCGGTGCCCCACGTGACGGTGAGGAAGGTCGCGAGCAGCGCAACGCCCTGGATCTGGAGGACGGCCACGGAGGGCTCGAAGTGCCGGCCGGCAACGACGCCGATGGCGAACCGGGCGCCGAGGCTGGTCGCGAGCGCGAGCCAGGCACCGAAGACCAGAGCCGCTTCGAACAGCCGCTGGATGACGTACTTCAGCCGCGCCTCGTCGTTCAGCGCTGCCCGCGCAAGGATCGGGAACGCGAGGTTGACGGCGAGAAGCGGCAGCGCCGTGAGGACGGAGAAGACGCGGAAGGAGGCCCCGTAGTAGCCGAGCTCGGTGCTGGTGGCAAGGAGCGACGCGATCACGACGGTGAGCGAGGCGTAGATCGACGCGACGGCGGCTGCGGCTGAGTAGACGATCGTCAGCTCGAACACGTGCTTCCACTGCGCCCGCTCGAACGCAGGCCTGAACGGGATAGCGCCCCTGACGAGGACGACGGTCAGAAGCAGGAGCGCCAGGCCGACCGGAAGCGGGATCGCGAGGAACGGCAGCAGCCCGGATCCGGCCACGACGAGCGCGACGACGACCACGACCGTCGCGAGCTGACGCGCGAGGTCGAGCGCGCTGACGAGGCCGATCCTCAGCGTCGTGCCGAGCGGGACCATGTACATCTGCTGCGCGACCATCAGCAGAAGCGCGAGACCGGCGAGCAGCGTTCCGGCGACCAGCACCGAGTCGTAGCCCGCGGCGACGGCGAACACGACCGCACCGACGACTCCGACAACGGTGATGACAAGGCGCAGGCCGAGCAGGTTCCGCATCAGACGGTCGCGCTCGTCCCCCTCGCGGGTCGCGTATTCCCGTGCCCCGATCGCCGAGAGCCCGGCTTCGCTCAGCCCGCCGACGATCGCAACGAGCGAGGTCACCGTCACGTACCGGCCCCAGCCGACCACGCCGAGGTGGCGGGTCATGAGCGCCGCGGCGAGGACGCCGAGCAGTACGCCGACGAGGTAGCCGCCGATACGCGGGACGCTTCCGCGAATCACCCTCCCACCCGCGGTCGGCGCGTCGAGGATCGCCACCGGGTCGAGTGCTTTGGGCGCCGCGAGCGGCGGGCTCGAGGGCTCGCCGTCAGCGGAGGGGCGCACGTCATTCACCGGGCTGCTACCTCGGCGACCCTGGGGTACGGCATTGGCACGTTGTGCCAGGCGAAGAGGATGTCGTTGCGCGGCCCGCACCGCCAGGCAGCGACCGCGGCGGTCATCTGGCCCCGGCCAGCGCGCGTTCGTACGACTCGAGCGTCCCCTCCGCCGTGCGTTCCCACGTGAAGGCTGCCGCCCGCTCCGCTCCGGCGCTCACGAGGCGGGCCGCGAGCGCCCGGTCAGTGAGGAGATCCGTCAGCGCGGATCCGATGGCATCGACGTCGAGCGGATCGAAGTAGCGGACGGCGTCACCGCCGACCTCCGGAAGCGACGACGCCCTGGAGCAGGCGACGGGCACGCGTCTGCGCATCGCCTCGAGGATGGGGAGACCGAAGCCCTCGCGCAAGGAGGGGAATACGAACGCCGAGCACGCGCGGTAGAGCCCCTCCAGGTCGGCGGAGTCGACATAGGCCGGAAAGCGAACGGCCTCCGCGAGCCCCAGGCCGGCAGCCTCGGCCTTCAGCTGCTCCTCGTGGCTCGTGGGATTCCCAGGGAGCACGAGCACGGCGTCCGGGACGCGCTCGCGAACCCGCGCGAACGCCCGCACCAGCCGGAGCAGGTTCTTGTGTGTCCGCTTCGCAGAGACGGCGAGGACGAGAGGTCCATCGCCGAGCTCGAGCTTCCGTCGCAGCTCGGACTCCGGCGTCGGCTCCGCGAGCTCGTCCGCTCCGTGGCCGAGCGGGACGACGTCGATCCGGCCCGACGCCAGGCCGAGTTGCTCCACGAGGTCGAGCCGGGTCGCCTCCGAGAACGTCAGGACCCGGTCTGCGTGCCGCACAACGGGCGGGACGACCGTCTTCCAGAGGGTCGCGGTGACGCGTCCTGTGCTGGCGGGATCGTGCAGCCAGATCAGATCGCCCACGAGCACGACGTGCGCCGCGGGGACCCGCAGGGGGCCGATCATGGCAACGCTGTGCAGCACGTCGAGGCGCTTCCGACGCGCGAGCTCGCCGAGAACGGTCAGCTCGGAGACGGCGGTGAACCAGCGAACGCCGAGCAGCGGATGTGTCACCAGCTCGACCGAGTCCAGCCACGGCTCGCGGGCCAGAGACTCCCGTCCCTCGGAGTTGAGGAAGAGCGAGAAGCGGACGTCCGGACGGAGGCGTATGAGCTCGGGAACGAGCCTGCGGACGTAGGTCTCGAGCCCTCCCATCCGCGGGCGCAGGAAGACGGCGTTGATCCCGGCACGCACGAGCCTCATGAGGGCCTTCGCAGAGCGAGCGCGACCGACGTCCAGGGCGCTCCATACGCCTCGAGGAGGATGTGTGGCCAGTCGCGGCCGGTTCGGGGCCGAAGGACGCCGTCGCCGCCGAAGTGCACGAGGTTCTCCCAGGACTCGCGCGACACGCGACGGTCGAGCGGCTGGAGCAGCTCGAGCCCGGACCCACGCACGATCCAGGATTGGGCCTCGCGTGCGGTCAGCACCTCGATCACGCGCCGGCCGAGCGCAGCCGTACGGCAGAGACGCTGGAAGCTGCCGAACCGGATGCCGGTCTGCAGCAGCTTCGAGTTGAGCGGGTGCCGTCCGACGAAGCACTCGGTGACGATGAAGGCGTGTCCGCCGGGCCGGAGGACCCGCGCGAGCTCCCGCGCGGCGCGCACGATCTCGCGCCGCCCGCCGAAGTGCTCTATCGAGTTCAGCGAGAACACGACGTCGAAGCTGCCGTCCTCGAAACGGAGATCGAGCGCATCCATCTCGAGCACCTCGAGACGCTCGCGCCGGAAGGGATACGGCGCGAACCTCGCCGGGTCGGTGAGCATCGCGGCATCGGCCTCTCGGGCTGCGAACGAGCCGCGACCGTAGATGTCGGTCGCGACGACACGGCCAACGCGGTTGGCAAGCCAGAACAGCACCTCCTCGTGACCCGCGGCGACCGACAGCGCCTTCGTGCCCTCGCCCAGCGCTCCGACGTCTTCGAGGAACAGCGTCAGGAGCGCGTACTCCCAGTACTTCCGGTGCAGCTCTTGCTCGGGCGGGAGGCCCGGGACGATCTCGCGGATGCGGCCGCGCACGAGCGGATCGTCGAAGTCGTGGAGGTCGCAGAGCTTGACGTACTGGCGGCGCAACCGCGGCGCGCTCGATTGACGCGGGCGGGGCGGGGCCGAATCATTCGACTCGGTGCTCACGCCGAAGCTGCTCCGACGTACTGCCGCCAGGCCCAAAGCATCCCGTGGCCCGGCGCGGCCGCGAGGTCTGCATCGACCGTCTTGTAGCCGGCGTCCTCGAGGCGGCGGCGGGCATACGAGCCGGGATCCGGCGCCGGGCAATCGTGCGCGTGGTACTCGAGCGCGACCACGGGCACCGAGAGTGCAGGGAAGCGCGGGTCATCGAGGATCTTCCACTCGGCGCCCTCGATGTCGATCTTCAGCAGATCGACGCCGCCGAGGAAGGGGAAGACGTCCACTGCAGGCACCGGTGTCGTCTCAGCCGACTCGGCCTCCATGCGCGAGGTCGTGAACTCGCCGCCCGTCCAGAACGGCACCGTCCCGTCGCGCACGTCGGCGCAGGCGGCGACGAGCCGCCAGCCTTTGCCCCCTCCGTTCGCCTCGATCGTGCGTGCCAGCACATCCACGTTCGCAGGGTGAGGCTCGAACGCGACGATCTCGGCATCGGAATAGAGCCGGCGTAGCTCCGCACCGAAGAGGCCGATGTTGGCGCCGAGGTCGACCACGCGCAGCGGTCGAGGGCGCGAACGAAGAAGGGCGGCGACCTGCGCGGGCGGTTCGTAGTGGCCCGCGTCGACGATCTGCTCCAGGGTCATGATGTCGACGGTCCCGTGCCGGAGGTGGATGACGACGTCGGAGCCGTGGAGGCGGTAGCGGCCCAGCGTCTCGCTCCGAGATGCGACACGCAGCCAGAAGCGGACGCGTTCGCGGACGGTCCCAGAGAGGCGCGTGGTCGTGCGGATCGCCTCCAGCTGCGCCACGAGCAGTCGGTTTACGAACGCGTCAGGACGAAGAGGCCGAGGGCGTAGAACGACGCCGAGCCCTGGGTCGCGAGCGCCGTCTCGCGGTCGGTCTGCTCCCAGATGGCGTGCCTCGGACGCTTCAGCCAGAACTGCTGCTCCCGGATTGCGTAGTCGGCCAACAGGCTTGGAAGGCGGTCGACACCGTAGATCCGATGCAATGGCGGGCAGACGAGGTCTTGACCAACCGGAACAGTCATCACCATTCGACCCTCGGGCGCCAGCGCTTCGCGCATGATTGTCATCGCCTCGAGGTCGCCGTCCGCTCGGTCAGTGCTTCCGTAACGGCCTGCGAGGCCAACGTGCTCGACCGAGGAGCAGTTGAGAATCTGGTCGAACATCTGGCCGCGGAGCGGTCGATCGAGGATGTCGGCCTCCAGGAACTCGACGCGCTCGTGCTGGAAGGCGGGCACAACGACGACTCGGTCGAGCGCGACCACCTCGTGGCCGCGCTGGGCAGCGGCGAGGGCGAGAAAGCCAACGTCGGCACCGAAATCGAGCGTGCGGCCCGGTTTGTCGGCAAGCCGCGCCATGCAGAATGACCACTCGACCCAGCGGTCGCCTGCGAGCGTGCCGCTCCCGCCCGCCGCCGCAAGCCGCTGCGAGAGTCCATGAGCGGCGTTTCCGGCGAACGCGAGCGCCCGAACACCAAGTCCCCTCAGGCGCGGCGGAGGCACCGCGCGAGGATAACCGCGGCGACCACCCTTGCATGCGCGATGCGCGCCGCCTCGCGAACCCGGCCCTCACACCAGAAAACTGGCGAGCCTTCTCTGTTAGCGTCGATGGACTTGTTCAAGAAGCCGCTCGCTTGGACCAGGGCCGGAACTATCGACGCGCACCTGCACTCCGGGCCCCAGATGTTGCAGTACCAGGCGATTGCCCGCCGCATCGCAGCGGAACAAGCGGGGCCGGTGCTCGACTGGGGGACCGGTTTCGGCCAGGTGGCCAGGCTGCTCGCCGACGAGGGCGTCGACGTCACGCCGTTCGAGTATCGGACCGACGTGCCGGCCGGTGTAAGGCCGCTACAGCGCTACCCCGAGCTCTCGGCCCATTCGAGCTCTGACCCGGTCGCTCTTCCCTTCGACGACGGCAGGTTCGACGCGGTGCTCAGCTGCGGTGTGCTCGAGCACGTCCAAAACCCTGACGGGAGCCTGGACGAGATCCGCCGCGTCCTTAGGACAGGCGGCACCTTCTACCTCTACAACTTGCCCAACCGCACGGCCTACACCGAGCGGATCGCGAAGGCGATCGGCCTCTACTACCACGGCAAGCTGCCTCACGATCGCGTCTACACCCTCCGCTCGGTGCGCGAGCTGCTCGAGCGGCACGGGTTCGAGGTTCGAGAGCTGCGGCGGGCGCACATGCTGCCGCTCGTGCTTGGCGGGCCGCCTCGACTCGTGTGGGATGTCAGCTCCGCGCTAGAGCGCGTCCCGGGACTCAACCTTGTCGCGACCACGATCGAGGGAGTGGCGATCGCCCGAGGGTCCGTCTCATAGGGTCGTCCGCCTATCATCACGGGCTGTGAACCTGCTGGCCGGCAAGCGTGTCCTCGTGACCGGCGGCTCGGGCTTCCTCGGCACGCCCACGATCGCGCGTTTCGAGAGCTATGACGTAGCCGAGGTCATCGCGCCTCGCTCTGAGCAGTACGACTTACGCGAGCGCGAGGCCATTCGCGCAGTCCTCGCCGATACGGCCCCCGACGTTGTGGTGCACCTCGCGGCCGTGGTCGGCGGCATCGGTGCGAACATGGCCACGCCGGGGCAGTTCTTCTACGACAACGCGATCATGGGTATCCAGCTGATCGAGGAAAGCCGCCTCGCCGGGGTTTCGCGCTTCGTGTGCGTCGGCACGGTCTGCGCCTACCCGAAGTACGCCCCGGTGCCGTTCAAGGAGGAGGACCTGTGGAACGGCTACCCGGAGGAGACCAACGCCCCATACGGGCTCGCGAAGAAGATGCTCCTCGTTCAGCTGCAGGCCTATCGGCAACAATACGGCTTCAAGGGCGTCTACCTGTTGCCAGTGAACCTCTACGGGCCGCGCGACAATTTCGATGCCCGCACCTCCCATGTCATTCCCGCACTGATCAAGAAGTGCCTCGACGCCGTAGAGAGCGGCGCAGCCTCGATTACCTGTTGGGGGACTGGGCGCGCGTCTCGCGAGTTCCTGTACGTCGACGACGCCGCGGACGGCATCGCAGCTGCCGCTGCGCGATACAGAGAGCCCGAGCCCGTCAACCTCGGCTCGGGCCAGGAGATCACGATCGCGGAGCTGACTGAGCTGATCGCAGAGCTCGTCGGCTTCCGCGGCGAGATCGTGTGGGACACGACGAAGCCGGACGGTCAACCGCGCCGGTGGCTCGACACCTCGCGTGCCGAGCGCGAGTTCGGCTTTCGTGCCACGACGGAGCTGCGCGAGGGCCTGGTTAGCACGATCGACTGGTACCTCTCGACCCGGGAGGCCGATATCGAGAGCCGAGCAGAGCCCAGCGCATTCTCCTCTCGGCCCTGAACCGGGGGCTCCGCGGCGCCCACACACCATCCCGTGGCCGTCGCTGCGGCGCTAGATCGAGGCGAGGCGAAGGCCGCTGCCGCGGCGCGTTTGCTCAGCCGTGATGCTGCCGCTGCGGCAGAGTCGTTGTGAGGAGTGGGTTCTCCAGCGGTGCGCGAGCGGCGATAAAGATCGCGCGAGCAAGCGCCACCGGCGGCTGCGCTGTCGTCCAGTCGATCGGATACTCGGGATGCCATGGCTGCGTCACGGGCACGTAGACGTATGGGAAGTGCAGGTTCAGCTGGCGGTTGACCCAAAGTCGCGTCGGGCGGCAGCCGACACCGCCAGCAGCCTGCGACGGCGTCTGTTGCGGTTCGTCGACGATGTCGAGCCGTTCGTCGTCACCCCAGCCGACGACCGTCTGAATTAGCAGCAGGCCAGTGCAGCAGGCGGCGAGGTACTCGAGCGCTTCGGCCGGGTGGCGCAGGTGGTAGAGAGTGCCGTAGCAGTAGACGATCTCGGCCGTGATCGGTGTTGGTGGGTCGTCGAGGTCGAGCAGGCGCGCGTCGATGCCTGGCCAGCGCTCCTCTAGCAGCTCGAGGTTGCGTGCGCGCGCGTCGCTCGTGACGACCGTGCAGCCGCGGTCGAGGAAGAAGCTCGTGTGGTCGCCGATGCCGGCGCCGACCTCTACCACGCTGCGGCCCGCAAGCGGGAGCTTCAGGGTCGCGAGGTGTTCGAGCGTGCGCGCGTTGTGGCGCAGGTAGTGGTCAGAGTGGAACTCGGAGAGCGGGTCGATCGGCACGAACCTGCGCGCGAGTCGTCGGAGGGCACCCGCCATCGGGCGCGATTGTAGGCGTGTCGGCTGACGCGGATCGGGGTGACCCCCGGCACCCCGTAAGAAGCTGGCCGAGGCCTCGCAGCGGCGTCCTGGCCAATTCTCAGGCCGCGCGGCGCGCGGGCTTGATCAGCCAGCGCAGCGGCGCTGCGGCCGGTTGCAGCAAAACGAATTCCTCAACCCTCGCGCGGAGATGCTTGAACGATCGCGCGCGGCGCAGGCCGTCGGGAGCGAGTACATGCGTTGCATTCGAGGGAGAGTGCTTGTAGCGATCGACCCAGCCGCCGAGCTGCCGGTTCCGTTCTGCCTCCGGCCCTTCCCAGTCGAGGCCCCGCCCTTCCTGGACGTGTCCGTAGTCGTGGTTCTGGTGGATGACCGTCGTGCTCGGAGTCATGTCGATCACGGGAAGCCGCAGTTGGAGGGCGCGACCGATCATCCAGTTGTCCCAGCCGGGCCTCCCGACCGCGAACGACGGCAGGCCGAAGTCGAACTCGCGTGGATAGACGAAGTAGTCGCTTCCAAAGCCGAGATCCAGCTGTCCGTTTCTCCGTGCCCTTTGGTCCAGCCCGTCCCCGTCGGCTGCGAAGTCAATTGGAGCTCGAATGTCGCAGTTCCAACGCTGGCCGATCGCGAGATAGGGCTCTACGGGTAACCGATGCACCGCGGCCAGGAAGTCGGGGAGCAGGATGATGTCTGCATTGACATAGCAGAGCAGCGTTCCCGTCCCGCGCGCAGCAACTTCGCGGAAGGCCCAGTCGAGCACCGGCGTGCCGTATTCGTTGGTGGCAGCGTGGCCAACATGCGCCACTTCGAACTCGCGCGCCGCCTCCGCGACCCCGACATCGTCTCCGATCAGCAGAACTTCGATATCCCGCCCGAGCCTAGCCCAGCTGGCGAGGGCGTTACGCTGGATCAACGAGACGTGAGGATCAACGAAGCCCTTGGGGATCGAGAAGATCGTTAGATAGGCCATCGCGCCTTTAGTTCTTGCTACGACGCCGGCCTGGAGGCGGGCACCCACGCATCGCTGAGGCGCTCGAGATCCGCGTCCACCATCAGCTCGACCAGCTCCCGGAAAGATGTCTTCGGCTCCCAGCCCAACTCGAGTCGTGCCTTCGAGGCGTCGCCCACGAGATGGTCGACCTCCGCCGGGCGCATGAACTCCGGATCGGTCTTGACGTACCGCTCGGGGTCGAGGCCGGCGTGGGCGAACGCGGTCTCGTAGAACTCGCGCACCGAGTGCGGCTCGCCCGTTGCGACGACGTAGTCGTCCGGCTCGTCCTGCTGGAGCATCCGCCACATCGCGTCCACGTAGTCGCCGGCGAAGCCCCAGTCGCGCTCCGCCTCGACGTTCCCGAGCCGGAGCTCACCGGTGAGCCCGAGCTTGATCCGCGCCACGCCGTCGCTGATCTTGCGCGTGACGAACTCGAGGCCGCGGCGAGGGCTCTCGTGGTTGAACAAAAGCCCCGAGACCGCGTACAAGCCGTACGACTCGCGGTAGTTGACGGTGATGTAGTGCGCGTAGGTCTTGGCGACGCCGTACGGAGATCGTGGGTAGAACGGCGTCCGCTCGTTCTGCGGCACCTCGCGCACCTTCCCGAACATCTCGGACGACGACGCTTGGTAGAAGCGGATCTCCGGATCGACGGTGCGCACCGCCTCCAGGACCCTCGTCACGCCGACGGCCGTGAACTCCGCGGTCAGCACGGGCTGGTTCCACGAGGTCGGGACGAGAGTCCGATTCCGAGCCGATAGTTTGGTTCCGAGCCGATTCACGGCCTTGAAGCCCGAAGTCGTGTAGGTGACTGGCTGACCTGTGAAGGAGACGAACGCGGCGAACATCTTTATTCCAATCCGGCGTCCGAGAGTGCCGCGGTAATGGCGATCGCCGGTGAAGCGAGAGCCGCCGACCATAGTCGGCCCCTCCCGTCGAGAATCGGTTCCAGCAGCCTCGCGATCTCGCTCGGATCGTGCTGCCCGTCGCGAGAGCGCGATCCACGCTCGGCGGAGCCACCCGAAAGTTTGGTGACGGTTCGATCGGGCCGCCTTGGTCGAGTGCCTGGCTCTATCCAACGAGTTTCTCTCGCTGGAACTCGTCGTAGTCTCGGATGTAGTCGGCCTCGTCGTACGGTGCCGAGGCCATCGTGAGGCAGATCGCTCCCGACGAGAAATTTCGTGAGTTCCCGCCAGATTCCCGGTGCGATGTAGACACCGAAGTGCGCTCGGTCGAGGCGGATCCGCCTCTCCCGCCGGGCGTCGCAGAGCGCAACGTCGAAGGAACCGGAAGCAGCGACTAGCACCTGCTCGAGTCTGCGGTGGGCATGGCCGCCTCGCGAGGCGCCGCCGGGTACGTCATAGAGGTAGTAAACGCGCATGATCTCGAACGGAAGTCGATATCAGGGATCGCCTCGGCGGTGGTTCCTTGCGAGCGACGATGGCCGGCAAGCGTGACCGTGCGGCAGTGATCGATCGTCGTTCCTGGGCTCAGGAAACGAGAGATCTGATCGTTGAGCTTCGATTCAGGTCCGAAGCGGGCGGGTCGGTTGGGAGGAGATGACAAGTCCTACCGAGTTGGTCGAGGGATCTTCGACCCTCCACTCGATCGAAGCCGGAATGTGGAACCCGACGGAAGCACGGCTGAGACGAACGTGACGCACACCGCGCCGCTGGTCCGATGACCACATCGAAGCTGCCCGACAAGGCGATGACGAGAGCGTCGCCGGGGCTGGCCTCGCTTCCCGGCCAGGACGTTCCCGCAGGTACGTCGTAGAACCACCGCACGCTTCCGATTCGAAACGGCACATGAACAAGCTCTTCGAGCGCCGTGAGGTTTCCTCGCGGCTCAGGGATCTGGGGCAGCGAGACGAGGCGGCACCCCTCGGGCACGGCAACCGGGAGTGGCTCGGCCATCTCAGGAGACGCGGAGCTCGTAGGAGTCGTAGTTCACGGCCCGGGCGCCGAATCCCTCCTTGTAGTCGATCAAGCCTTCGTTGAGAAAGCGTCCGTCCTGCTTCGGTGGAGATGCCGAAGTCGACCCACCGATGGGTCGATGAAAAGCGCTCGATGACCTCCGCCACCACGAGGTCGAGCGCGCCGACGCGCCGGCCATCGGCCGAAACGGCGTTGTACTGGACGTGGCACACGTTCGTGCTGAGGTAGACAACGGTGCCTGCGAGGAGCTCCGCGCCTGCGGTGCAGACGAAGAGCAGGATTTCTTCGGGAAACGGCCTGCTAGATAGCGTGATCTCCTCGAGCGTGTGAACCGGCTTCGTCGCGTGCCGCTCGTCTAGGTTGCGTTCGAGCACGGGCCAGAACCGATCGAAGCCGGTCGCTTGTCTCGACCTGCAATCCGGCGCTCGCGCGCCCGCCGCAAGACTCTGAGCCGACGGTTCTGGAGGGGAAGCGTGAGGCGCGTGTCGATCGCGGACGACACGTCGCGCCTGATGAGTTCAGCGTCGTGCACGAACAGCGCGTAGGCGTCCTCTTCAGCTGGCACCGAGTGGTAGATGTGCGGCACGCACTTGTAGACCAGCCGGTCGATCCCATCGTCACGGATGTGGTCGAGACAGGCGCCGAACACGTCGAGCATGCGCCTCGTCGTCATCTTCGAGCCCGTGACGAAGCCACCGTATGTCAGACCTCCGTGGCTCACGAGGACATTGTCGTGCCGCGACGCTGGGAGGAGGGCGATCAGCCGAGCACGATCGTCGCGGACGAGAAGCGAAAAGTCCGCGAACCGATCGCCGTGGTAATCCATGTACCCGCGATCGAACAGGAACGTCCCATTCTTCGAGCATCGGACGAAGTCGTTCCACTCTTCCTCGTGGTCTGCGGTGTACCGCTCGACGCGCACCGCGCGCTCAGGGTCGGTTGACGAGGATGTCTTCCCGCCGGTTTGCAAAAGGCAAGCCGTCGCGCTGCGGAACGACGTAGGCGTCGAAGCCAGCCGAGCGGCACCGCGACACGATCGCGAGGACGACCGCATCGTCGAACGCGCCCGGCTCGAGACGTTGAAGCGCGACGTCTGGTCGCTCGGAGGTGCCCATGAACTCCTGATGAAAACGAACGCCGGCCTCCGACGCGAAGAAGCGCTTGCGCTTGGAGACGTTGGCGAGGTCGCCCAGGAGCAGTTGGCCGCCCTCGGCGAGGAGCTCGAGGGCACGATCTACGAACTCGAAGACGTTCGAATCGACGAAGACGCAGGGGAGCACGCCGTAGGCCAGGACGCAGTGGGCTCGACCGCGCAGCTCGTCGAGAAGCTCGTCGCATTCGTCGGGGAAGCGACCGGGAACGCGCTCGACGTTTGGTGCCTCGGGCAAGAGCGCGAGCATCTCGGGCGAATCCACCTGGACAAGCCGGTGTCCTTGCTCGGCGCAGCGCTCCATGACCAGCCTGGCCAGACCGCCGCAGCCCGCACCGATATCGACCACCACCTGCCGCCGCAGCGCCAGCCGCGTGAGCTTGGAAGCGATGTCGTCGAGGATCAGGCTCCTCCTTGCCCTCCCGGTACGCGTCCGGGAAACCGACCTTCTCGTGAGGGCTGAGCGACGGGTCCGTTGCCCGTCGCCGGAACGACTCGTACGTGATGTCCTCGAACTTGCTGAAGTCGATGCGCCGATCCCGCCACGGTGGCTACCAGTCCTCGAGGGCATCGCCTCATGACAGGCCTTCGGCTTTAGCAACGCCCACCGTACTATCCGCTCAGCCCGATGGACGTCCCGTTCGTGGATCTCGATGCAGCCTACCGCGAGCTCGAGCAGCCAATCGATGCCGCGGCCAAACGTGTGCTGAGCTCGGGCCGGTTCATTCTCGGACCGGAGGTGGAGGACTTCGAGCGATGCTTCGCCGACTACGTCGGGGCGAAGCACTGCGTCGGCGTCGGCACTGGGCTTGATGCCCTCATGCTTGCGCTCGCGGCTCTAGGCGTCGGTCCCGGCGACGAGGTGATCGTCCCTGCGGCGACGTTCGTCGCAACCTGGCTGGCGGTCTCGCGTGTCGGTGCGACGCCGGTGCCTGCCGCGGTGGACGACGCGACGTTCACCCTCGATCCTCGCGGCATTCGAAGCCGCGATCACCGATCGGACACGCGCCGTCGTCCCGGTGCACCTGTACGGCCATCCCGCGGACCTCGACGCCGATCGCCGGCATCGCCCGCGAGTCACGGCCTGCACGTCGTGGACGACGCCGCGCAGGCCCACGGGGCGCGCTACCGCGGACGGCCGATCGGAGCGCTCACGTCAGCGACCGCGTTCAGCTTCTATCCGACCAAGAACCTGGGTGCCGTCGGGGACGGCGGGGCCGTCACCACCAACGACGACTCGATCGCCGATCGCGTTCGGATGCTTCGCAACTACGGGGCCCGCGAGAAGTACCGGAACGAGTGCCTCGGATGGAACAGCAGGCTCGATCCCATCCAGGCCGCGATCCTGCGGGTCAAGCTCGACAAGCTCGACGAGTGGAACTCCCGTCGTCGTCGGGTCGCTGCTCGGTACCGCGAGGGCCTCTCGGGCGCGAGCTGGTTGCGGCTGCCAAGCGAGGCGGCGTGGGCGACGCATGTCTACCACCTCTTCGTGATCCGCGTCCGCCACCGCGACGAGCTCGTCCAGCACCTCGCCGCGAGCTCGATCGCGACTGCGATTCACTACCCCGTGCCGCCGTACCGCCAGCCGGCCTACCGTGATCTGCCGCATGCCCACGACCTTCGGGCGACCTCGACGCCGTCCATCCGGAGCTGCTCAGCCTGCCGATGGGCCCACACCTGTCCGATGCGCAGGTCGATCACGTCATCGATGCCGATTTCGAGCTTCGGCGCTGTGAGCCGATCACGATGTCTCGAAGGCGCGAACGTCGGCGGGCGAAGTCAGGCGCGCCAGCCTCCCATCGAGGGGTAGTACCGGGCGACGGGGTCGTCGGTCGCCGCCATGTGCACGCCCGCGTCCCGCATCCTTCGGATCACGTTCCAGTCGGTCGGCTCCTCTATCGCCCAGGAGTAGATGTCGCACTCGAAGAAGGCCAAGCCACGGAGGTAGATGGCCGCCTGCATGCCTATCTCACCGAACTCGGGCGGAAACGAGAAAGGTACCGCTCGATACCCGGTCCGCCGATCTGCTCGAGTCCGCCGTACGCGTACTCGGCCCGGCGCTCGAGAGCGAGGTTGAGAAGCGTCTCCATGTGATGGGGAAGAAATTCGTCGTCGTCATCCAGCGGTGCGATCCACTCTCCGCTGGGACAGCTCAACCGCGCGGTTCCACGGCGCTGCGCCCGAGACGCATCCACCGGTCGTGCGGATCGTCGGGATAGACGGTCCTGAACGGGAGGTTGACGAAACGGATGCGTGGGTCGCCAACCGTCTTCGACGCGAGCCGCCGTGTCGTCCGTGCATCCGTCACCCACGACGACGATCTCCCAATGGTCGTAGGTCTGGGCGCAGCACGGACGCGATGGCCCGCTCGACCAGGAGCTCGGCCGCGTTGTACGTAGCGATGGGGACGCTGACCAGCGGGTGTCGGTTCTCGAACGTCGCCGCATAGGCGTCGCTCCTCCGCAGCGCGATCAGCTTCTGCGTAGGCCTCCGATATCGTCGTGTTCCGCTCGGCTCAGCCGGAAATGTTTGGTGTGGAATGCCTGCAGCTCGGCTACGGCGTCACGCAACTCTGCTATCTCCCTCCGTTGCCCGAGCATCTCCTCGTGGTCTTGTGCTCGCAGCTCGGCAATGGCGTCACGCAGCTCCGCCACCTCTTTCCGCTGCCCGAGCTTCTCCTCGTGGTCTTGGGCTTGCCACTCGACCCAGGCCGACTCGAGTCGGTCGATCGAGGGCCGAAGTTCCACGGCGTTCGCGGCCGCATCGTATCGAGCCTGGAGAAGGCGGAGCCGTGCTCCAATCACCGCGCGGATCCGCACGACCGCCGAGAGCATCAGGCGATGTTCCTACCACAACTCCGATCCCGGCGTGCTGAGCGGGATCGTTGCGGGATCGCCTCGCCAGCGTTCGCTTGGGCGTTCGATCCGGACTGTAACGCTGGCTTGAGGACATCCGACCGAGCCGGCTGGCACGGAGTCGATTGACGGCGAGCCGCCGCTCGCGAGAGAGCCGACGAGGTGTGCTCCAGCAAGTGGTTCGCGACGACGAAGTCGAGGCTGGAGTCCGGGATCATCGCGGGCCACTGGCCCGGATCCTTCGCGATCCGCTCGGCGGCGCCGAGGATGTCGACCTGAACCAGCGGTTCCTGCTCAAGCTCGGGTCGTGCTCGGCGCGGAGTTCGAAGACGGGAAGCCGGTCCAGGTAGCGAACCCATGCCAACCGCGACATCGGAAGCGGCTTGTGGAGCGCGCCGATCTCGATGCCCCCCGAGAGCTACTGCTTCGCAATTCTCGTGCGCCCAGACACGAGCCGGTCGGGAAGGAGAGCCGCCTGCAAGGTCCGAGCGCGCCTCGCGAAGCGGGTCGGGAGCAGACTGAGGACCCGGTTCAGCGGCATCGCGACCCGCAACCGCCCCCGGCACCTCAACTGACGATACTGGCGCCGCGCTTTGTGACAACCGCTCCAGGTCGGCGTCCACCATCATCTCGACGAGCTCGCGGAACGAGTGGCGCGGCTCCCAGCCGAGCTCTCGCTTCGCCTTCGACGCATCGCCGACCAGGTGGTCGACCTCCGCCGGGCGCATGAACTCCGGATCGGTCTTGACGTAGCGCTCCGGGTCGAGGCCGGCGTGGGCGAACGCGGTCTCGTAGAACTCGCGCACCGAGTGCGGCTCGCCCGTCGCGACGACGTAGTCGTCCGGCTCGTCCTGCTGGAGCATCCGCCACATCGCGTCCACGTAGTCGCCGGCGAAGCCCCAGTCGCGCTCCGCGTCGACGTTCCCGAGCCGCAGCTCGTCGGCGAGCCCGAGCTTGATCCGTGCGACGCCGTCGCTGATCTTGCGCGTCACGAACTCGAGCCCGCGGCGCGGGCTCTCGTGGTTGAACAAGATCCCCGAGACCGCGTACAGGCCGTACGACTCGCGGTAGTTGACGGTGATGTAGTGCGCGTACGTCTTCGCGACGCCGTAGGGGGAACGCGGGTAGAACGGCGTCTGCTCGTTCTGCGGCACCTCGCGCACCTTCCCGAACATCTCGGACGACGACGCTTGGTAGAAGCGGATCTCCGGATCGACGGTGCGCACCGCCTCGAGCAGCCGCGTGACGCCGACGGCCGTGAACTCCGCAGTCAGCACCGGCTGGTTCCACGAGGTCGGGACGAAGCTCTGCGCGGCGAGGTTGTAGACCTCGTGCGGCTCGGCGGTCCGCAGCGCCGTCACGAGCGAGTGCGGGTCGAGGAGATCGCCCTGCAGGAGATTGAGGCGGTCGACGAGGTGCCCAATTCGCTCGACGTTCTCCGTCGACGCGCGGCGCGTCATCCCGAAGACCTCGTAGTCCTTGTCCAGGAGCAGCTCGGCTAGGTAGGAGCCGTCCTGGCCCGTGATCCCGGTGATTAGCGCTCTACGGCTCGCCATCAGGTTCGCATCCCAGTAGGTGGCGTGGGCGGCTGCGTCACGGTCCTCGGTGGTGGGAGCGGCTGCGCGGGAAAGACGGTCGTGCCCTCAACAAAGAGGCAGAGTACAAGCCCCTCAGGTCGCGCCGCGCTCGGCGCGAGAAGCCCACGCCAGCCCTCACTGAAGAGCGTCTCGCCGACGGCTTGATAGGGAGGCCAGCCTTTGCGGCCTGGTGTCGGCACTGTTAGGCCGATGCGGGTGAGTCGGTCGACGTCGCGGAGATCAGCCACCTCAAGCGTCCTGACTCGGTGGCGCCAGAGGTCTCGCGGAAGCTGCCGCAGCGGCGGTATGCCCCGCTCGGCGAGATGGCGATACCACTCAGCCCATAGCGTCGTCTCGTCATCGGCCAGGTAGAGGGCATCCACAACTTCCCCACGCTGCCAGCGATTGTCGCCTGGCGGCTGCGGCCGTAGGCGTGGATCGGCCGCGTGCGGAATCTGCCGCAGCCAGATGCCGGCGGGATCAACCGCATCGACGTCGAGCGCAGCGGGCGAGACCTCAGACAGCGCCGGGCGACTCGAGCTCAGAAACGACCCTCGCGACCCGCCGCGCTCTGCCTCTTGCAATCAACTCAAGTGGTTTTTGATCGTCGAGTGCCTCGATTGGCCTCGACATCCAGACCGGAATGTAGTCCGGCTCAATCACGCGAGCCAGCCGGTCAACAATCTCCGCGAGCTCGGCAACGCGCTCAGCCCGTTTCCCCGAAGGAGAGCTTCGACGCGCGAACCAGTCGCGGACTGTGCTCGGTGCCGCCCCGACAGCTCGACCGATCTGCGTGTCGGACAGATGAGCGACCTCGTGGATTCTCACCGCTTCATCTGCAAACGCCGTAGCCATGACTACAGCGTAGCCTTCCGTCGTTAATCCGTCAAATTTTCGCGGGCTGCCACAAGAGCTCTACCGGGCGCTGGCTGCGGATTGAGCCTTCAGCTTCGCCAAATCGGCGTCGACCATTATGTGGACGAGTTCGTCGAAGCCGACCTCTGGCTCCCAGCCGAGCCGTTCCTTGATCTTCGCCGTGTCGCCGACGAGGAGCGGTGAGTCGCTTGCGCCACGCGCGAACGCCTCGTCGAAGCGGACATGTGCTCTCCAGTCGATACCGACATGCGCAAACGCAACGGCGACGAAGTCCTCGACGGTGTGGGCCTCGCCTGTGGCGACCACATAGTCGTCGGGCTCGTCGGCCTGGAGCATCAGCCACATCGCCCGACGTAGTCGCCCGCAAAGCCCCAGTCCCGCTGAGCTGAGAGATCGCCGAGCCTGAGCTCCTGCTCCAGCCCGAGGCTGATCGCCGCCGCTCCTCGGCTGACCTTCCGGCTCAGGAAGTGCTCCGGGCGGCGCACCGACTCGTGGTTGAAGAGGATCGCGGACGAGGCGTGCAGGCCGTAATGACGGCGGAACGCGCCGGTGAGGAAGTGTGCGAACGCCTTGCCGGCGCCGTAGGGCGTGATCGGCGCGATCGGGGTCTCTTCCGTCTGAGGCGTCTCGCGCGGGACGCCGAACATCTCCGCCGACGCGGCGTTGAGGAAGCGCGCCTCCGTCCTAGCGCGACGGATGCCTTCGAGCAGCGCTGCCGCTGATGCCGCGGCAAAGCTGGACGTGCCCACCGGATCCTCCCAGGAGGCTGGTACGAAGGACACCGAGGCGAGGTGGTAGACCTCGTCCGGCTCGAGCTCCCGGATCGCGGCTGCGACGGCTTCTCCGTCGGTCAGCTCGAGCTGGATGAGCTCGACTCCGTCCCGAACCTCGTCAGGAGCCGTCAGCGCCGTGCCGACGACGTCGTAGCCCTTACCGAGCAGCAGCTCAGCGAGGTAGGAGCCGTCCTGTCCCCCGATCCCCGTGACAAGGGCGCGCCGCGACAGGGCCTAGTACGCGCCCCTTCCGGCCATCACGGCCGGCACGGTTCGCAGCAGGATCGAGATGTCCAGCCAGATCGACCAGTTCTCCAGGTAGTAGAAGTCGAGGCGGACGAGGTCGTCGAAGCTCAGGTCCGAGCGGCCCGCGATCTGCCACAGGCCGGTCATCCCCGGCAGCACGAGATACCGCTTTCGGTGCCACGGCTCGAGGAGCTTGTAGTCGCGGATCGGGAGCGGTCTCGGCCCGACGAGGCTCATCTCGCCGCGGAGGACGTTCAGCACCTGCGGCACCTCGTCCAGCGAGAAGCGCCGCAGGAACGCGCCCACGCGGGTGACCCGCGGGTCGTCGCGGAGCTTGAACAACGCGCCCTCGGCTTCGTTCTCCGCCTCCAGCCGCTTCTGCAGCTTCGGCGCGTCCGCGCGCATCGTCCGGAACTTGACCATGTCGAACTCCCGCTCGTTCAGGCCTACGCGGCGGTCGCGATAGAGGATCGGGCCACGCGATTCCACCTTGATGGCGATCGCGATCGCGATCCAGAACGGCAGCCCGACGACAAAGACGAGAAAGCTGACGAGCAGGTCGAACGAGCGCTTGAGCACCCAGTCCGTGCCCACGAACGCCGGCGGGCGGAGCTCGAACAGCGGCACGCCCTGACCGGGGACGTACTCGGCGCGCTGGGTCAGGAGCTCCGCCGTCGACGGCGCCGCGCGAACGCGGACGCCGCGTCGATGCGCCAGGTCGACGATGTCGAGCAGGGCTCGGTCGTCGAACTCAGTCTCGGCGACGATCAGCTCGTCCACGTCGCGCTCGGCGAAGATCCGGGGCAGGTCGCCCACTCCGCCGAGGAACGGCAGCTGCATTCCGTCCGAAGAAGGGCCGACCGCTCCGAGAAAGTCGTAGGCGATCCCGCCACGCCCTTCGCCCAACACCCGCCGGAGATACTCGACCCGTTGCCGGTCACCCATGAGGACGGCGCGACGCCGCACGCCGGCGAGACGGAGCAGATCGGAGGTGACCACGTCGTAACTCGCCCGGAGCAAACCGATGAAGATGATCGACAGCAGGACGGCAGTTGGCGCCAGCCCGTAGGTCCCGAACTCGCGGTTGGTGCCGATCCCGTAGACGAGCGCGACGAAGCCGACGAGGATCAGCGAGCCGACGATCCGCCCGCCGCCGCCGCGCCGCTCGCGCTCCGCGTAGAGCCCCGCGCGCCAGAAGACGAGCAGCATCACGAGCGCGAGGAACGGCAGCCAGTCGGTCTCCACGCGCCAGAGAACGCCCCAGAGGATGTCCTCGCCGTAGTAGAGCGAGCGGAGGATCAGCGCCGCGTAGACGCCGAGGACGAGCCCGCAGAGGTCGAGGAAGATGAGCGCCGCAATGCTCGCTGCCCTGCGGACCGGGCTCCCGAGGATGTACGGGCGTCCTGAGCGGATGTCCCCCAGTTGGGGCGTGGACTCCGCCGGCCGCACTTCTCTGGTAGCCACGGAGCGTTGAAGTCTACTTTTCAGACCGGGCCGCGACCCCTGCGGCCCGGTCTGAAACCTCGCGTTCCCTGCGCGGCTAGCGCTTCATCGTCTGGAACGCGCGGAAGGCGGGCTTCCGCTTGCCCCGGACGGTGACGAGGCCCGACTGCCAGCCCTCGAGCCGGCGCTCGTCGCGGATCAGGAACCAGACGAACATGTCGATCCGGCGGGTGTTGCGCGCGAGCTTGTACGCCTGCTGGAGGTACTTCGCCTGCGCGGCGTACGGGACGCCGAAGAGACGGTCGGGCGGCAGCGTCTGGTAGCCGTACTCGGTGATCCAGAGCCGCTTGCCGCGGCCATACAGGGCGTTCAGCTGCTTGATCAGCAGCCCGATGTTGCCGAGCGTGATCGCCTTCTTCGAGTCCGGCACGGTCGACGGCTTCTCCTGCCGGCTGCCGTAGTACGGATGGTGCGCATAGGCGTCGAAGCGCTTGAGCCCCGCGCGGCGCAGCCAGGTCAAGAAGACGAGCGGCGAGGTCGACGGCCGGGAGCTGCGCGGCGCGTCGTTCCCGCGCGGGCCGGTGACGCCGCAGGCGACCTTCTCGGCGGCCAGGCCGGTGGAGTGCACGCCGGCATAGACCGCGGAGCAGATCTTCGCGTAGTCATAGGCGCTCTGAGGACGCCACTGCCGCTTGACCATCTTCCACTGCGGCTTCAGGAAGACCGGGTTGTTGGGCTCGTTCCAGGCCAGCCAGTGGCGGATCGCGGGCAGGACCTTCGGCTCGGCCTCGCTCTCCAAGGGCTCGACGCTGAACGTGCCGCTGTAGCGCTTCGCAGCCGCGAACGAAAAGACGCGCAGGTCGGTGATCTTCCGCGGCAGCCGGTTCTTCGCCGGGCCCGCCCAACGTGGCGTCCCGTAGATCGCGGCCACGACGGTGATCTTCCTGGCCTTCGCCTTCTCGACGACGTTGTCGATCGCCGTCCAGTTGTACGCCTTGTCGGCCGGATCGGCGGCGGCCTTCGGCCGGCGCTTGGCGACGCTCGCCCAATCGATCGTGATGCGCACCACGTTCGCGCGCAGGGACTTCAACTGCGTGAACGCCCAGTCGGTGCGCCCGAACACCGACTCGTCGTCGTAGAAGCCGACGAGCATGCGGGACGCCGAGGTTTGCTTGCTGGCCGATTCCGCAGTCGAGCTCGTCGCGATCGCCACTCCGGCGGCGACGAGAAGTAACACGAGAGTTAGAGCGACGCGTTTAGACACTCACTGGCTCCCTTCCGAGGGTCGGCATCATCCGCCGCAACCCCTCCTCGAGGTCGATCTCGGGCTGCCAGCCGAGAATCTGCTTCGCGCGCGTGATGTCCGGCTGGCGTGTTTGCGGGTCGTCCACGGGCAGCGCCTCGTAGACGATCTCGCTTCCGGAACCCGTCACACGCATGACCGTTTCCGCGAGCTCCAGGATCGTAAACTCGTTCGGGTTCCCGAGATTGATTGGCAGGTGCTCCTGGCTCATCGCCAGGAGATACATCCCGTTGATCAGGTCGTCCACGTAACAGAAGCTCCGGGTCTGCGAGCCGTCGCCGTAGACGGTCAGCGGCTTGTCCTCGAGCGCCTGGCGCATGAAGGTCGGGATCGCCCGGCCGTCGTTGCGCCGCATGCGCGGCCCGTAGGTGTTGAAGATCCGCGCGATCGAGGTGTCCACGCCCTGCTGGCGGTGGTAGGCCATCGTCATCGCCTCGGAGTACCGCTTCGCCTCGTCGTACACGCCCCGCGGCCCGACCGGATTGACGTTCCCCCAGTAGGTCTCCGGCTGCGGATGGATCTGCGGGTCGCCGTACACCTCGCTCGTCGAGGCGAGGACGAACCGGGCCCGTTTCCACTTGGCGAGGCCGAGGGCGTTGTGGGTGCCGTACGAGCCGATCTTCAGCGTCAGCAGCGGCAGCCGCATGTAGTCGATCGGGCTCGGGATCGCCGCCAGGTGGAAGACGAGGTCGACCGGGCCGTCGATCGAGATCGGCTCCATCACGTCGTGGTTCACGAAGACGAACTCGTCGCCGCGAATGTGGTTGATGTTCTCCAGGGACGCGGTCTCGAGGTTGTCCATGCAGATGACGCGGTGGCCCTTCGCGAGTAGGTGCTCACAGAGATGGGAGCCGAGAAACCCGGCCCCCCCGGTGACGACCGTAGTGGTCACTTGCGCGGCAGGATACCCGGGGCCTCGGGCGGCCAATCCCATCCTTACGAAGGCTTTACCCGCCTAAAAAGGCGCTATTAGCGGAGATCTTTGTTGCTTTCCATGTCGAACCACATCGCAAAGAGCATGAACTGAGACCCCGAGATCAAAAGCAGCGCGACAAGGATCATCGTCGGCGTCGTCAGCTCGTTGCCCATGAAGCGCAGGATCGTCTCCACCGCGCCAAGCACGAGGCCCACGCCCAAGAGCAAGATCCCGAGGAAATAGAAGAAGACGAGCGGATGGAAGTCGCGGATCACGTACTTCTCGCGCAGCCGCCAGAAGAAGCCTTTGAGGAGCAGCCAGGCGATCGTCGGGACGACGCGCCAGAGCTTGATCTCCGAGCGCTCCCCGACGCCGTAGATCGGCCGGGACGGGATGTCCCGCACCCGCGCGTTCCAGACGTTCAGGTGGACGAGCATGTCGTTGGGGAAGCCGTAGCGGCGGTAGATCCGATCGAGGTCGAGCCGCTCGAGCGTCTCGCGCCCGATCGCGGTGTAGCCGGACTGCGAGTCCGCGACGTGCCAGTAGCCGGACGCGATCTTCGTCAGCATCGAGAGGACGGCGTTGCCGAGGTAGCGGTGCCTCGGCATGAGATTCCAGGCCTGGCCGGTGAAGAGCCGGTTCGCCTTGGCGTAGTCGACCTCGCCGCGCGCGACGACGCCGGCGATCGTCTCCAGGTCGGCCGGATCCATCTGGCCGTCGGCCGCCATCACGCAGGTGACGTCGATCCCGTCGTCCAGCGCTCGGCGGTAGCCCGTGACGATCGCGGCTCCGACACCCTCGTTCTCGGGGTGCGTGACGACCTCGATACGACCGTCGCCTGACTGTTGGGCCCGGGCCGCCGTCCCGTCCTGCGAGTTGTCGTCCACCACGTAGATACGGTCGACGAACTGGGGAATCCCGGCCAGCGTCTCTCCGATCAGCGCTTCCTCGTCATGCGCCGGGACGACGACCGCGACGCGCTTTCCGTCCAGCATCGCTAGGTGGCGGGAGCGAAGCGCCGGCGGGCGGGCTCCCACAGGATCGCCGCCAGCACGCCGAGGATCAGCCCGATCAGTCCGCCGACGACGACCGAGCGGCCGACGCTGCGCGCCGTCGTCTTCCTGGCCGCGGCGCGCTCGACGATGCTGGGCCGCTCGACGTTTTCCGCCAGCGACAGGGCCTGCTGGGCTTCCAAGAGATCCGTCTGGACGACTCCGCGCCGCTGCTCGCCGAAGCTCACCGTCGAGTTGAACGTCGAGACCAGGAGCAGCCGCTCGGTGACGCCCAGCGAGCGGTTTCCGAGCGCGTCGGCGAGCCCTTGCTGCGCAACCCTGAGGCGCCTGTCGATCGACGCGAGCTCGCGCTCGTCGGAGTCGATCCGCCGCTGGATCGCCGAGATCTTGTCCTCGACATACGGGGCGACGTCGTCCACGACGCGCTGCGCAAGCAGATTCGCGGCGCGGGTCGTGACCCGCCTGTTCTGGCCGGTGACCCCTACCTCGATCAGCGGCGTCGTGCCGCTCACGATGCGGCGTCCTGCCGGTGGAGAGACCTGGCGGCTCGAGACGTTGGCACCGAGCTTCGAGCGGCTCATCCCGCTGCGCTCCGCGACCTCGTCCAGCACCCCGTCGCTGTGGACGATCTCGTTGACGGTGCTCGGGTTGGTGGCCAGTCCCGGGACCGGCGCGCTGCCGGTGGGTGAGAACGGCTGGCCGAGGTAGAGCGTCGCCTCGGCCCGGTAGACGTCCCCGCCGCCCAGCGCGAGCCCATAGCCCGCCAGGATCCCGAGCGCGAGGCCCAGCGCCGGAAGCCACCAGCGTGCCAGGACGGCGTTCCAGTAGCGCCGGAAATCGACCTCCTGCTCGGCGTCGAGGTCGAGCTCCTCTCTCTGGCGTGGGCGTTCCGTAACTGCCATCTCAGCGGGCGACTTTAGCTGCGAGGTCGGCGTATAGACGCTCGTGAGCCGCAGCGATCGCGTCCCAGGAGAGCGCTCGTCGGGCGCGTTCTGTGCCGCGGAACGCCTCTTCGAGCTCGGTCGGATCGTCCAGCAGGCGGTTGATCGCCTCCGCGAGGGCCGGCGGATCATCGGGCGCGACAACGAGGCCGGCGCCGAACTCCCTCACCGTCTCGCCGAGGACCTCGGTCACGACGGCAGGCCGTCCATGGCCGAGGGCGGTCGAGAGCGCACCCGACGCGGATTCGCCGCCTCGGTAGGGGAAGACCGTCAGCGTTGCTTCCCGCATCAGGGTCTCGATCTCGGAGGCAGGGAGGTAGCCGAGCCGCCACTCGATCCGGTCGTCGACCTGGAGATCGCGCGCGAGCTGCTGCGTGGGCTCGATCGGGTCGAGCGGGTCGCCCGCGACGAGCAGGCGAGCGTAAGGGATCTCCGCGAGTGCCCGGATGAGCGTGTCCAGGCCCTTGTAGCGGCGGATCAGGCCGAAGAAGAGGAGCGTGCGGCCCGTCGGCGGCTGGATCGCGGCCGACGGCGCGTCGAACGTTCCGTGCGGGATGCGGACCACCCGCTCCGGTGGGACGCCGAAGGCCACCAGCTGCTCGGCACCCCGGGCCGTGTGAACTACGACCCGGTCGAACGCGTTGTAGAGCCGGCGCCGGGCGGCCGCGTCTGCGTCGCCCGCATGCGGAAGCACGTTGTGCGCGGTCAGCACGACTGGGCGTCCGCGGCGCAGGCGCTCGATCCAGCGGAGGTCGTGCCGCGGCACGGCGAGCCACTGAACGTGCACGACGTCCGGGTCGAGCGCCCCGACGGAGTGCACGAGCCTGACGACGCTGGGCACGTACTCCGCGCCCTTGAGGACGAACCGCAGACGCGAGCGCGGCGACCGGCGCAGCAGCTTCCCGGAGAGCGGCAGAAACAGCTCGCGGCGGCGGTAGCCGTTCGGCGCCGGCGGCTCCCCGAACGCGAACGGCGAGGTCAGCAGATCGACCTCGTGACCGCGCGCGCCCAGGGCGGAGGCGAGGTAGTGGTCGTACGCCGGCGAGTAGCTGGGCGGATCGAGCAGCGCAATTCTCACGCTTGAACTGTGACAATACGCCGCGCTCAACCCGCCTCCGCTTGGACGTTCTCTACTTCCACCAGTACTTCGCCACCCGCCGGCGCTCGACCGCGACGCGCTCGTACGAGCTCGCGCGGCGGCTCGTCGAGCGCGGTCACCGGGTCACGATCGTGAGCCGCGACACCCGGCGGCTCGAGTCGGGCCGCGACGAGGAGCCGCAGGGCCGCCTCCTGGGACGCGAGACGGTCGACGGCATCGACGTCCTCTACCTCAACGTTCCGTACGCGAACCGGTATCCCAAGCCGGTGCGGCTCGCGTCGTTCACCGCGTTCACGGTCGCCGCGACCGTCGCAGGGGCGCTCGAGCGCAAGCCGGACGTCGTGTTCGCCTCGTCGACGCCGCTCACGATCGGGATCGCGGGGCTCGCGACCGCCAGGATGAAGCGCGTGCCGTTCGTCTTCGAGGTCCGCGACCTCTGGCCGGCCGTCCCGGTCTCGCTCGGGGCGCTGACGAGCGGGCCCGCCGTGCGCAGCGCCGAGTGGCTCGAGCGGCAGCTCTACGCCGGTTCCGAGCGGATCGTCGTCTGCAGCGAGGGCGCGCTCGAGGAGCTTCGCAGCCGCGGCATCCCGGAGGAGAAGCTCGTGCTGATCCCGAACGCGGCCGATCTGGACGTGTTCCGCCCGGACGTCGTCGACGAAGAGTTCCGCGGCCGTCACGGCGCTCGAGGGACGGTTCGTCGCGCTCTACGCCGGCGCGATGGGGCAGGCGAACGGGCTGGACCAGCTCGTCGACGCCGCCGACGCGCTGCGCCGCTGGGGCGACCAGCGGGTGACGATCGTCGCGCTCGGCGACGGCGGCGAGCGGCCGCGGCTCGAGGAGCGCGCCCGCGAGCTGGGCCTCACGAACCTGCTCTTCCTGCCGCCGGTGCCGAAGGAGGAGCTGGCCGGGATCGTCGGCGCGGCGGACGTGACGCTCACGATCTTCGCCCCCTACCCGATCCTCGAGACCAACTCGCCGAACAAGTTCTTCGACTCGCTGGCCGCGGGCAAGCCAGTCGTCGTCAATCTCGACGGCTGGCTGCGCAGGCTCGTCGAGGAGCAACGACGCCGGCGTCTGGGTGCCGGCCGGGAACGCGGAGGCGCTCGCGGGCGCGCTCAGCACGCTCTCGGCGAATCCCGACGGCGTGGCCCGCATGGGCCGGAACGCCCGTTCGCTGGCGGAGCGCGAGTTCGGCCGCGACGAGATGGCCGACCGTCTGGCGCGGACGCTCGAGGAGGCCGCGGCATGAGGCGGGCGGTCGTCTTCGGCCTCCTCCATGCCGGCCTCGCCGTCACCCGCAGCCTCGGCCGAGCGGGCATCCCGGTCAGCGGAATCTCCTGGGATCCACGCGAGTTCGGGCTTCGCTCGCGCTACCTCGATCGCAAGCGGGTCGTCGGCTACGGCGACGACGAGGCTGTGCTCACCGCCGTTCGGGAGGAGGCCCAAGAGGAGCGCGTCGTCTTCTTCCCCGAGCGTGACGAGCACGTCGAGTTCGTCCTGCGGCACTGGGACGAGCTGCGCGAGCTCGCCGACCTGCCGCTGCCGGCCGACCCCGAGGCGATCCGGCGCCTGCGCCGCAAGGACGTGCTTCCGCTGGTCGCGGCCGAGGCGGGCGTCTCGTCGCCGGGAACGGTCCTTGCCGACGGGGACGAGTCCGTGCGGGGGGCGGGGCTCGAGCCTCCGCTCGTCGTGAAGGCGGTCGAGGGCCAGGCGTACGCCCTCGCGTTCGGACACAAGGCGGTCGTCGCGCAGGACGTCGACCAGGCGCTCGCCGCGGTCCGGGAGGCGCAGGAGCGCGGGTTCCACATGATCGTCCAGGAGATCGTCCCGGACTCGCACGAGCGGGTGTACTCGCTGCTCGCCTACATCGGCCGGGACGGGACGCCGCTCGTGACGCTCGTCGGGCGAAAGGTGCGCCAGGGGCCGCTGCGCTTCGGGACGAGCGCGGTCTTCGAGGTCGACTACGAGCCTCGAGTCCTGGAGCTCGGCCTGCGGCTCCTGAAGACGGCCGGCTACACCGGGATCGCGCACGTCGAGTTCGCGCAGGATCCCCGCGACGGGGAGTTCCGGCTCCTGGAGGTCAACACGCGCCTTCCGGTCTGGGCTGCGCTGGCCGCACACCGACATCTCGACCTGCCCCGAATCGCCTACGACGACCTGACCGGAAAGGACGTCGCGCCGCTGCCGACGTTCCGCGACCAGCTGACCTGGATCTACCTCGCGAAGGACGTCTGGGTCTCGGCGCAGATGGCCCGCCGGAGGGAGCTCAAGGTAGGCGACTTCGCGTCCCGCTACCTGCGGGGGCCCAAGGCCAGGGCCACGTTCGCGCGGGACGATCCCTGGCCGGCGATCGCTTCTCTCGCCTACCTCCGATCGCGAACGCCATGATTCCGGGGTGCTGAGACGCGCTTATCGACGTCGTGGGAGCGGGTTTCCTGACCGTGCTCCTGTCGCCGGTGCTCGGCGCGCTGGCCGCAGCGATCCGGTTCACGATGGGCTCGCCGGTCTTCTTCCGCCAGCTTCGGCCCGGCTACAAGGGACAGCCGTTCGAGGTCGTGAAGTTCCGGACGATGAAGGACGCGGTCGATGCCGAGGGCGATCCGCTCCGCGACGAGGAGCGGCTGACCCGCCTCGGCATCTTCATGCGCCAGCTCTCGCTCGACGAGCTCCCGCAGCTCTGGAACATCCTCCGCGGGGACATGAGCTTTATCGGGCCGAGGCCGCTGCTCATGGAGTTCCTGAAGTGGTACACGCCGGAGCAGATGCGACGGCACGACGTCAAGCCGGGCGTGACCGGCTGGGCACAGGTTCAGGGGCGGCACGCGATCCTGTTCTCGAAGCGGCTCGAGCTGGACGTCTGGTACGTCGATCACCGGAGCCTCGGGCTCGATCTCAAGATCGTCGGGCTGACGCTGCTGAAGGTGCTCTCGATGCGCGGGGCGCAGCCGGCGCAGACCGACGCCGAGGTCGACGACGTCGGGCTTCACGACGCCGTCCGGCGGGAACGGGGGCTGTCGTGACCGCGGTGACGGAGACGCGCTGGGAGATCGGCGGCGAGTTCCACCTTCCGGTCGATTCGCCCGGGCCGTATCACCGCTGGCCCGACGGCTCGGTCTGGTACGCGCTCGGGCGACATGCCGTAGCGGCGTTGCTGGAGCGATTGGGCACGCGGCGGCTCTGGCTTCCGGACTACTTCTGCCATGAGGTCGCCCGCGGCTGGGCGGAGGTCGCCCAGGTGAAGCTCTACGAAGACGATCCGCGCTGGGCCGAGCCTCGCTGGGACACGCTGGCTCCCGGGTCGCGCGACGCGGTTCTGGCGGTCAACTACTTCGGCGTGCGCGATGGCGGCCCCTGGCGGCAGTGGCGTGCGCGGACGCCGTGCATCCTCGTGGAGGACCATGCTCACGACCCGGCGTCGGGGTGGGCGACGACCTCGGACGCGGAGTACGCCTTCAGCTCGCTCCGGAAGACCCTTCCGGTTCCCGACGGCGCGATCCTCTGGTCTCCGCGCGGGCTTCTGTTGCCCGAGCAGCCCGCGGGCAGCGCGGACGGCAGCGAGCTGAAGCTGGCTGCGATGCTGCTCAAGGGCAAGTACCTCGGCGGCAGCGACGAGGCGCTCAAGGAGCGGTTCCGACGGCTCCAGTTCGACGGCGAGGAGCGGCTGGGCGGCGCGGCGGTGGCCGGGGCGTCGGCAACGACGCGCGAATCGCTCGTCCGCGGCGCACCGCTGCCGTGGCGGGCACGGCGGGCGGAGAACACCACGCGACTGCTCGCCGCGCTGCACGACTGGGACGCCGCCGAGCCGCTCTTCACCACGTGGCCGGCGGACGCGGCGCCGCTCGGGGCGGTGTTCGTGTTCGAGTCCGGCGAGCGGCGGGACGAGGTTCGGGAGGCGCTGCGCGAGGCGGACGTCTACTGCCCGGTGCACTGGGCGGACGCGGGTGAGTCCGGGTCCGAGCGGGCCCGTGACCTCGGCGCGCGAACGCTCACGATCCCGACGGATTGGCGCTACTCGGCGGCCGACATGGCGCGCATCGCAACGCTCGTGCGCGAGGCCGAGCGGCGGGCTTGACCGTCGAGGCGCTCGGCGCCGACGACCGGCGCTGGGAGGAGCTGGTCGACGCATCGCCCGCCGCGGACGTCTACTTCCGTCCGGGCTACTGCCGGGCGTACGAGGCGGCGGGCCATGGTCGGGCAGTGGCGGTGGTCACGGAGCGCGCCCTCTTCCCGCTGCTCCTGCGCCCGCTGCCGTTCGGCGCGGAGGGCTACGACGCGGCGACGCCGTACGGCTACGGCGGCGTGCTCCCGCTCGGCCCAGCCGGGTCGCTGGGGTCAGACCCCGCCTCCGAAGTGCGCCAACTTCGTGACTGGTGTGCGACGAACGGCGTCGTGAGCTGCCTGCTGCGGCTACACCCCCTCCTGGGGGGTCCGGAACAGCTGTCCGAACGGACGAGGTCGAGATCCGCGAGCACGGGCCTACGACGGCCCTCGATCCACGCCGGATCGACGTCGCGACGGGGCGGTTGGAGGGACTGTCGAAGGGTCGTAAGGCGGACCTGACAATCGCGCGCCGCGAGCTCCAGCTCTCCTGGGAGAGCGGCGACGACGCGCTCGAGCGGTTCCGAGCCGTCTACGACGGCACGATGGAGCGGCTCGGAGCCGGCGAGTTCTACCTCTTCCCGCCGGAGTACTACCGCGCGCTCCGCGAAGGGCTCGGCGAGCGGCTCGGCGTCGCGCTTGCGCTTCGCGACGGCGAGCCGGTCGGCGGCGCCCTCTTCCTCGCCGACCGCCGCTTCGCCCACTACCACCTGAGCGGCACGACGGACGCCGGCCGCGAGCTGAAGGCCGGGACGCTCCTCGTCCACGCCGGCGCCGAGTGGGCGCGTGACCGCGGCTGCGAGCTCCTCCACCTCGGCGGCGGAACGTCGGGCGCCGACAGTCTCTTCGCGTTCAAGAAGAGCTTCGGGGGAGACACGTTCACCTATGCGTTCGCGACGCTCGTCGCCGACCGAGACCGCTACGACGAGCTCGTAGCCCGCCGCGCCGAGGAGCCCGAGCCGCCCAGGCCCGGGTTCTTTCCCGCGTACCGCGCGTAGAGCTCGACGGTCTGGCGCGTCACAGCGTCCCACGAGAACCGCTCTGCCGCCCGTCGCCGCCCCGCCTCGCCCATCCGCCTTCGCAGCTCGCGGTCGCCGAGCAGGCGCTCGAGCGCCGCTCGCAGCGCGGCGACGTCGCCCGGCGGCACCTGGATCCCCGTCTCGCCGTCCACGACCAGGTCGAGCAGCCCGCCCACCGCGCTCGCGACGACCGGCCGTCCATGCGCCATCGCCTCCAGGCACGCGACGCCGAAACCCTCGCGGTGTGACGGACAGGCGACGACCGCGGCGCGCGCATACAGACGCGCCAGCTCTTCTGGCGGAACGAACCCGAACGCCTGCGGAACCTCCGGCCCGAAGCGGCCCGTCGCCGGCGACGACGAGGTTCAACCCGCGCGCCGCCTCGACGAGCTCCCGCACTCCCTTCTCCGGCGACAGCCGTCCCGCGTAGAGCACCTCGGGCGGGTTCGCCTCCTCGCCGACCTCCGGCGGAAGGTCGACCCCGCTCGGAATGACGGCGATCTCCTCCGCGCCCAGCCGCCGCGCGTCGTCCGCCAGAGCGTTCGACGGACAGACGACGGCCCTCGCCCGCCGCAGGACCGCGCGAGCAAGCCGCGGCGCGCGCCGGGCGAGCTCGACGTCCGAGCCCCAGAGCTGCACGACGAACGGCCGGCCGGTGGTCATCGCGACGGCGCCGGAAGGCAGCCAGTGCGCGTGCACGAGATCCGCGTCCCGCGCCGCACGGCGCGCGGCCCACGCGAAGCTGCCGAGGAAACCCGGCACGAGGGCCCAGCGCCACGGCTCGCGCCGCAGGTTTCCGAGCACGCCGGCGCCGTAGGCGATCCCGAAGTGCCGGAAGCTCGCCGGCGAGACGACTTCCACGTCGACGCCCGCCGCCCGCACCCGCTCGACCGCGTCCGCGACGAACCGGCCCGCGGTGTCATCGGCGTGGCGCGGAAACGACGTCGTCAGGACGACGACGTTCAATCCGGCACGAGCCGCCGTCCGAAGACGACCGGCAGCGCCAGTGCCAGCATCGTCAGCGCGTAGAAGTACGACTGCTGCATCGTCAGGTAGAAGGTGTTCGCCGCCATCACGCCGACGATCGCAGCGGTCAGGCCCCAGGCCAACGGCCGCACCCGCGCCGCAAGCGGGTCGCGCACGGCGGCGAGCGCACGGCCGAGCCGGTGGCCGGCGCGCAACCGGCGGAAGACCCAGAAGATGAAGGCCGCGAAGAGCACGGCGCCGACGATCCCGGTCTCGATCAGCAGCGCCGCATAGAACGAGTGCGGCCCCCAGTTCGTGAGGCCGGTGACGGCCTCGTAATAGACCGAGAACGTATTCAGGCCGAGCCCGAAGAGCCAGTGGCCGTCCAGGGCGGGCCCGATCAGCCGGTAGACGTCGAAGTGGGTCGCGGTCGATCCGGTGTCGGTCTCGAGCCGCGAGCGAATCGACCGTCTCGAAGAAGTCGACGCGGCGGGAGATCACGAACGCGAGCACGAGCGCGAGCGCGGCAAGCGGCGCGAGCACCGCACTGGAGAAGAAGCGCCGCCGGTACGGAATGAGGAGGACGAGCGTGCCGATGCCGAGCCCGAGGAGACCGCTGCGCGAGAGCGTCGCCAGCTCAACGAGGAGAAGGAAGGGCAGGAGCAGGGCGAGCGGCAGCTTGAGCGGATGCTTGCGCTCGAGTCGCATGTAGAGCGGCGCGAGGAGGAGCAGCGGCACGAGGAGGACGATGCCGAGGTGGTTGGGGTCGTTCGTGAGCGCGTTCGGCCGGTAGACGTCGGCCCCCTGGACGGCTCCGTAGAAGTTGATGGGCCGCGCGTCCCCGAGCAGCGGGCCGAGCAGCGACTGATCCAGGTTGCGGCCAGTCTCGGCGAAGGCGAGCTGGGCGACGCCGTAGGTCGCGTTGAGCGCGATCCCGGCGCAGAGGGCGCCGACCGCGAACCAGTAGAACCGCAGCGGCTTCCGGGCGAGATACGCGATCCCGGCGGCCGCGAACGCGAAGGTGATCGCGAACCGCGCGAGGCCCTTCGCAAACTGGGCGGCGGCCTGCTCGGTCTCGATGTTGTAGAAGCCGGCGAGGTAGACGGCGAGGAACGCGAGCGCGAAGAACAGCGCGACGGCGACCGTCTTCGGGAAGCCGTGCTCCGGGCCCGACAGCCGGTCGAACCCGAACGAGACGAGGAAGAAGGCAGCGAGGATTCCCGCCAGTCCGATGGTCCCAGCCAGCTGCCACTGGATCTTCTCGAAGCTGACCGTGAACAGCGTCGCCAGGAAGAGGAAGGCGGTCAGCTTCCCGTTCACGCCAGGCTCCTGATCAGCGCGGCGAGCTCCTCCGCGCGGGCGCGCCGGGAGAGGCGCTCGCGCACTTCCGCGGGCAAGGGCGTCCCGTCGAGCTTGCCCGCCCGCCAGTCCCCTTCGAGCCGCACGAGCGCGGCGCGAAGGCCGTCCACGTCGTCCGGCGCCACGACGATGCCGGCGCCGGTCTCGCGGATCAGCTCGGCGGCGGCGCCGTCGGGCGGCACGGCGGCGAGGATCGGCCGCTCGGCGGCCAGGTACTCGAAGACCTTCGCCGAGAGCACGGCGCGCCCCCGCCCACCTGATTCCGGGATCAGGAGCAGAAGCGCCTCCGAGTCGCGCTGGAGCTCGAGCACCTGCCGCCGCGGCAGGTACGGGTGCAGCTCGAGCCGGTCACCGAGATCGAGCCCTGACGCCCAGTCGCGATCGGCGGCGCGGAAGTCGCCGACGAAGCGGGCGACGATGTCAGCGTCCGCGCCGGCCAGGGCCTCGAGGATCGGCCGCGGGCTTCGCCGTCCGAAGAAGCTGCCGGTGTGGGTCAGGCGGAACCGGGAACCAGGCTCGTAGGACAGGCCCGCGAAGTCCTCGAAGTCGCACCCGTTCGCGATCGTCTTCACCCGGTCGGCGCCGAGCGTGCGGAGCTCCTCGCCGATCGGCTCGGAGACGGCTGTGACGGCGTCGGCGTAGCGCGCGACGAGCCGGGCGACCCCCTCTCCCGTCGCCTCCTTTGCGCGCACGAGCCGTGACTCGACCCGCCGGTGCGGGTTCGCGACGAGCGAGTCGCGGAGGTCGGCGATCCAGCGCGCGCCGGTGGCCCGCTTGACCGCCGCGCCAACGAGATGGACGGAGGTGGGCGGCGAGGTGGTGACGACCACGTCGATTCCTTCCCGCCTGGCGATGCGGATCGCGGCCGGCGCGGCGGTCAGGTTCCAGCTGACGTTCTCGTCCGGCACCAGCATCCGCCGGAAGGTGAGCGCCGCCTTGCGCCCGGCGCGCTCGATCCCGGTGAGCCCGTGGAGCTCCTCCGCGGGCAGGCGGCCCTTCGGGCCCACGTAGCGGACGCGGTGGATCCAGGCCTGCGTGGGCGGGACGAGGTCCTCGTCCCGGTGCACCCACTTCGGGTCGTCCGGCGCCAGCACGTGGGTCTCGATCCCGAGAGCCGGAAGGTGCGTCGCGAACTTGAGCGGCCGCTGGACGCCGCCCCCGCCCGCCGGGGGGAAATACAACGTCACGAGCAGCACTTTCACGCTCACACCTATAGCTGGTACAGGAGGTAGCGGTCGTCGCTGTAGGCGATGCGAAGCGCAGGCCGCAGCAGGGAGCGCTTCCGATCGATCACGAGCCAGCCCGCCTTGTAGCGGCGGGGGATGTCCAGCCGGCCGGTCCGGAAGAACTGGAGGACGTCTTGCCGCCGCTCGTAGGGCCGGTTCTCCTTCGTGTCCGCGACGTGCGCCGGGGGCGCCGCCGCGATGTAGACCGGCGCCATGGCGGCGACGCGGTAGCTCGTCTCGAGGTCGGAGAAGACGATCGCGCGCTCGGGAACCTTGTCACGCAGCGCCTCCACAAGCCCGGGAGTCAGCGGCAGCCTCGGTCCCTCCGGTGCGTGCCAGGTGCCCAGCCCGTGGACGGCGACGGGGAGGATGAAGAGCCCCGCCGCGAGAGCGGCGAGCATGCCTCGGTCCTCGATCGGCCGAAAGCGGCGCGACAGCACCAGCCCCGCGGGAACGGCCAGCGCGCAGCCCACGAGCGCGATCCAGGTCGCGAGCGCCGGACCGCCGTCCTCCAGGTGGTCGAAGTCGCCCGGCCAGGCGAACTGCAGCCAGAGACCGGCGGCGAACGCAACGGGGAGCGCGGCGCCGCGGAGCAGGCCGGTCAGGACGACGCAGCCTCCGGCGAACGCGAAGGCCAGCGGGAGGAAGCCGGCGGCGCGTCGGGCCTGCGAGATCGAGACGAGGTCGGCGAATTGCGGGAAGAGCACGTCGCTCAGCATCAGCACCAGAATCGGAAGCGACGCGCCGATGACGTATGCGGCCCAGCGCCGCCTGACGGCGAGCGCGGCGAGCGGGATCGAGACGAGCGCCGCCACGGCCACGGCTCCGCTCCTCCCGAAGACCTCCGGCGAGAGCGAATAGCGGTCGAGCGACTCGACGTCGAGCTCTCGCGAGTAGCGCGCGAGGGCGCGCACCACCTCCTGCGTCGACGGCGTATGGCCGGCCGTGTCCTCGACGATCGGCCTGAGCCACAGAAAGACGGCGGCCGTGGGGATGCCGATGGACGCCAGCGCGCCGGTGAGCGACACCAGATCCGTTCTCGCGAAGACGAGCCGGGCGATCGCGAAGCCACCTAGCGGGATCAGCAGGAAGAACGCGTAGGTCGGGTGGACGAGGGCCAGCGCGCCTGACGCGGCCGCCAGCGGGGCGATCAGCTCCAGCCGACTGGTCCGCACGAAGAGCAGAGTCAGCGCGAGGACGGTGGGCACGAGCAGCTGGCGCGCCACGGTCGCGGGCAGCTCGAGCGCCTGGTAGGCGCCGCCGTTCCCCGGCGCGAGCCCGGTGATGGCCACTTGCCCGGCGAGAACCGCGAGGCCGCCCCAGACCGAGTTGAACAGCGCCTTCCCGGCCTCGAACGCCAGGAGAAACGCGAGCGGAACGAGAATCGCGGCGAAGTGGAGCATGACGTTCGCCGGATCGGTCCCGGCGAGGCGAGCCACCAGCGCGAGCACCCCGTGCCAGAGCGGGAATGCGTAGCCGGGATGGGGACCGCCGTCGGCGAACTCAGCGATCGAGTCCAGCGAGAGGTCGTCGAACGAGACGAGCTTCCGAACACGAGCCAGGTGGAAGAGCGCGTCGCCCTGGAGCGCCGGGGCATGACGCCAGACCGGGATCGCGAAGAGCACGCCCGCGACGGCGACGCCAAGCGCCGGACTTCGCCACTCGAGGTCGGTCGCCTCGCGAATCGCGAAGGGCAGCGCGGCCAGGGCGACGGCGATCAGCACCATGAACGCAACCCAGAGCGATGCCTCGAGCGCGAAGACGACGAGTAGGGCGAGAAACACCGCGCCGAGCGAGAGCGCGAAGACCGGTGCAGCGCCGTGCAGGCGTAGAGCGCGCGCGATGAGAGCGCCCGGTAAGAGAAGACACGCCCCCGCAGCCGCCAGCCGGAGCGAGAGGCCGAGCCCCTCCTCCGGCAGGAAGCGCGCGAGCACGAGTAGCGGCGGTGCCGCAAGCAGCAGTGGCCACCGGATCAAAGGAGCGCCGAGGTCGGCGAGGCGGCGAGCCAGGCCGCCGATTCGCGATAGACGGCCCCGCGCTCTCCTCGGAAGAACAGCCCACGCAGCCGCAGCCCGGCAAGGAGTACGCGGCGGGCGCGCTCGGCTGTCTGCTGTCCTCGGTGCTTGGCGAGAAAGCGGAGATGCCCGCGCACCTGCTCGCGAAAGAGGGTCGCCGACTCGGGCTTCCAGCTCGCGCCGCCGACGTGGACGGCCTCCGCGTCGGGGTAGAACAGCGATTCCCAGCCTGCCTGGCGCAGCCGGTAACACCAGTCCGTCTCCTCGCTGAAGAGGAAGAACCGTTCATCAAACGGTCCGATCTCCTCGAAGGCCGCCCGCCGGAGCAGGAAGGCAGCGCCCTTCGCGAAGTCGATTTCCCGTACCTCGTCGTGACCGAAGCCGGCGCCGTAGAACGAGTTCAGCGCGCGCGAGCTCGGCGCGAGCTTGCGCAGGAACAAGTACTCGGTGGCCAGGCGCCATGGCGTGGGGAAGGCGCGCACAGAGGGCTGTAGCGAGCCGTCCGGGTTGAGGAGCCGCGGCGCGACGAACCCGGCCCGCTCGTGGTCCTCTGCGAAGGCCACGAGCCGCTCGGCGGCGTCCCCGACGAGCCATGCGTCGGCGTTCAGGACGAGGACGTAGGGCGCCGTCGTCTCGTCGATCCCGCGGTTCCAGCCGGCGGCGAGCCCGAGGTTCTCCTGCTCCACGAGCCGCACATAGGGG
Organism: uncultured Actinomycetes bacterium; assembly: GCA_963842235.1. Lineage (GTDB taxonomy): Bacteria > Actinomycetota > Thermoleophilia > Gaiellales > Gaiellaceae > JACDAN01. Next base: position 55,971 of record CAWJFT010000003.1, read on the forward strand.
AAGCGCTTACGGATGAGCTCGAGCGTCCCGTCGGTCGAGCCGTGGTCGACGACGACGGTGTGGTGGCCGGCCACGCTCTCCAGCGAGCGCTCGACGTACGGGAGCGCGTTGTACGTCACGATCACCGCGGCGACGTCAGGCATGCGGCACTGAGCGCCGCGCGGGCGAGCGGATCGCTTCCCACGCGAGGATCGCCGCACCCGGCAGGGCGAGCCCCAGCGTGGTCACGAAGAAGAGAAAGCCCGTCGCGGCGGCGGCGTCGGCGCTGACGTCGAGCCGCGTCATGAAGCTGACGAAGAACGCCTCGCGAACGGCAAGGCCGTTGATCGTGAACGGCACGAGCATGACGAGGAAGAGGAGCGGCCCGAGCACGAAGTAGGGGCGCGGAGAGAGGTCGACGCCGATCGCTTCTCCGCACAACCAGATCGAGAGGATCCGGACGATCTGGACCACGATCGACAAGGCAAAGACGGCGAGGATCGCGCCGACGTGGTCGCGATACCCGTGCATGCCTTCGTAGAGCGCGCGGACCGGCCGCTCGATGCGCAGCCGGCGGAGAAGCGGCGTCAACCACCGGAGCCGGCTGCGGATCCCGCGCGAGAAGATCAGGAAACCGCCGACGATCGTGAGGACGACGAAGATGCCCTCGACCCAGAGATAGACGTCGATGTCGTACTCGCCGATCGCGAGAGCGAGCCCGATCGCCGCCAGCAGGAGCGTCGCGGCGCCTCCGATCGCCCGCTCGAGCACGACGGAGCCGGCGATCGTGCCGGTGTTGCCGGGATGGCGGCGTGCCGTCTCGAAGATGCGGGCGGCGTCGCCGCCAACTGCCGTCGGGAGCACCTGGCTCGCCGCGTAGGAGACGAAGTAGGCCCGCGTCAGCCAGCGCAGCCGCTCATGAATCCCCTTCGCGTCCAGGAGCCACTTCCAACGGAGCGCCATCGGCCAGGTCGTGACCAATGTGATCGCCATGGCGAGGAGGAAGAACCCGACGCTGGTGCCGCCGAGAATGTCGAGCGTCTGTCCGACGTCGATCTTCCAGAGCACGTAGGCCGCGCAGAGCCCGGTGACGAGGAGGGTCAGCCCGACCCTGAGGCCTTTGTTCATGCGCTGAGGCGAGCGTGGACGCGGCTGAGCGCCGCGACGGCGTCGGCGATGTCGTCGTCCGAATGGGCCGGCGAGAGCGGTAGCGAGAGCACCTCGGCGCCGCCCCGCTCGGCGACCGGCAGCGGCGGCGTCACGAGATCGCGGTAGGCGCTCAGCGTGTGCACCGGAAGGAAGTGGATGCTCGTGGCGATGTTCTCCTCTGCGAGCCGCCCGCCGTAGTCGTCACGGGAGCCGCCTGCCTGCTCGGGGTCGATCCGGACGATGTAGAGGTGGAGCGCGTGCGTGTCGCGCGGGTCCCGGGTGAGCGGCTCGATCCCGTCCAGCTCCGCCACGGCCTCGTCGTAGGCGGCGAACTGGCGCCCGCGGATCGCGCGGTGGCGCTCCAGCTTGTCGAGCTGCACGAGCGCGATCGAGGCGAGCACGTCGGAGAGGTTGGCCTTGTAGCCCGGCACGGCGATGTCGTAGAGCGAGCCGCCGGCACGCCGCATGATCCGCAGCTCCTCGAGGCGCTCCGCGAGATCGTCCCGGTTGGTGGCAACGAGGCCACCCTCGCCGGCCGCGACGTTCTTCGTCGCGTAGAACGAGAAGCAGGTTGCGTCGGAGAGGCCACCCAGCTTCCGGCCGCGGTACGCGCTCTCGAGCGCGTGCGCGGCGTCCTCCACGACGGGGATTCCGAGCGCCCACAGCGGCTCGAGGTCGCACGGCTGTCCGGCAAGGTGCACGGGCAGGATCGCCTTGGTCTTCTCGGTCACGGCCTCCGCGACCCGCTCCGGATCGATGTTGAGATCGGAGTCACGAACGTCGACGAAGACCGGCGTCGCGCCGCAATGGACGATCACGTTGGCGGTCGCCGGCCAGGTGATGGGGCTCGTGATCACTTCGTCGCCGGGCCCGACTCCCAGCGCGACGAGCGAGAGATGCAGCGCGGCCGTCCCCGACGAGAGGGCGAGGACGTGCTTCGCTTCCAGGTAATCGGTAAGCCGCTCCTCGAGCTCGGCGGCGCGTGGGCCGGTCGTCAGCCAGCCGGAGCGGATCGTCTCCGCAACGGCCTCGATCTCCTCCTCGCCGACGGCGGGAGGCTGGAAGCCGAGCATCGTTTGCCGCCTCGGTTCAGACGAGAGCCGCATCGGTCTGGAAGCGTAGGAGAGCCGCCGCGCCCCTCGCCCGCTCCAGCGCCTCCTCGCGAGTCGTGCCCGTTGCGAGCACCGCGCCGGCCCGATCGGAGCCCGTGCGGAACTCGCCGAACCGGAACCCGGGACGGCGGTAGACGCGGACGAAGACGACTCCCTCTGCGCGGCGCGCCTCCTCTTCTCCCTCCAGCGCGAGGAACTCACCGGGCGGCGGGACGAGGAAGGTGGTGCAGGCACCTCCTACGCGCCGTTCGGGCCTCGGCGGCTCGAGCTCTTCGCCGAGCGCCGCGGCGAGCGCCAGCCCGTTTAGGTCGACGCCGAGCGCCGCTTCGCAGAGCTCCGCGTCGTGGCCGCCGCCGAGCCGCGCCGCGACCTCCATGATCCTGGGGCCGTCCGGGCCGATCCGAACCTGCGTGTAGGTCGGGCCGTTCCGGATTCCGAGCGCCTCGACCGCCCGGCGGGCGATTTCGACGGCGGCGCCGTCGGTGTCGGCCTCTGACGGCCAGACGTGCATCAGCGCGACGCCGAATGCGGGCGGGTCGGCCGTGATGCGGTCGGTCACCGTCAGCGGGTGGAAGCGGCCGTCGATCGAGAACGCGTTCACCGTCACCTCCGGGCCCTCGACCAGCTCCTCGACGAGCGCCGAGCCGTTTCGGGAGACCTCGAGCGCGGCCTCGATCGCGGCGGTGAGCTCCCGCTCGTCGCGAACAACGCTCAGCCCGCGCTGTCCCTGCCGGTCGGGAGCCTTCACGACACACGGCACCGGCAGTCCCTCCTCGAGGCGGGAGACGAGCTTCCATCGGGGCTGCGGGATTTCGGCGGCGTCGAACCGCTCGCGCTGACGGGGCTTGGAGACGGCCAGTCCCGCCACGGACGGCTCGAGCGGATGCGGAAGGCCGTGCTTCGCCGCGACCCGCGCAGCGATGCCGACGGGCCAGTCGATCCCCGGCGCGATCACTCCGTCGACCCGCTCGGCGGCGACGAGGCGCTCGATCCCCCGCTCGTCCTCGGTCGAGATGATCGCCCGCCGCGACGCCAGAGCGAAGCCCGGCGCCGCCGGATCCCGGTCGACGACAATCGTGAAGAGCTCCTGCACTCGAGCGGCCTCGAGCAGCCCGAGCTGGGCCGGTCCGGCCCCTAGAACGAGTAGACGCTTGCGGCCCGAGCTGCTCGCCACCAGGCCTCATTCTCGCGATACCACTGGACCGTACGATGGAGGCCGTCCTCGAACGAGGTGCGCGCGCGCCAGCCGAGGAGCCGCTCGGCCTTCTCCGTCGAGCCGACGTGCCGGCGGACCTGGCCCGGCCGCTCGTCGACGAACGCCTTCAGGGAAGCAGGCTTCCCGAGGAGGTCGAGCACGAGGTCGGCCACTCGCGACACGGACACGTCGATGCCCGTCGCCACGTTGATCACCTCGCCGGCAACCTCGTCGAGGTCGCATTCGATCGCCGCTTCGATCGCCTCGGCGTCGTCGTCCACGTAGAGCCAGTCACGGCTCGATCCGCCGTCCCCGTGGACGCTCAGCGGCTCGTCCTCGAGCGCCTGCAGCACGAAGCGCGGGATCACCTTCTCCGGATGCTGTCGCGGCCCGTAGTTGTTGAAGGGGCGGACGATCACGATCGGGAGCTCGTAGGTCGTGTAGTAGCTGTACGCGAGCCTGTCGGCTCCAGCCTTGGTCGCTGCGTACGGGCTGCGCGGCTTGAGCGGGTGCTCCTCGTCCATCACCGCCGCTTCGGCGGTGCCGTAGACCTCGCTCGACGAGATGAGGATGAAGCGCTCGACGGCCTCTTCGCGGATGGCATCGAGGAGCACGCGCGTGCCCTCGACGTTCGTCGCGACGAACTCGGACGCGCCCTCGACGATCGACTTCTCGACGTGCGACTCCGCCGCCGCGTTGACGATCACGTCGACGGACGAGACCACCGACCTGACGAGGCTCTCGTCGCGAATGTCGCCCTGGACGAACGAGAGCCGCTCGTGCGAGCGGATGTCGGCAAGGTTCTCGAGGTTGCCGGCGTAGGTCAGCGCGTCGAGCGAGACGATCTCGTACGGCGTCGCCTGGAGCAGGTGACGGATGAAGGCCGACGAGATGAACCCGGCGCCGCCGGTGACCAGAACCCGTTTCACAACTCTCGATCGATCGTGTACAACGGCCGTCCTTCCACGTCGCGCTGGATTCTCGCCAGGTACTCACCGACGAGCGCGAGGATGAACCCTTGCACGCCGAGGACGAAGATGACGCCGACGCCGCCGAAGAGCGGGCCGGGGAAGTTCGACTCGACGATCCAGAAGACGACGCCGTAAATCCCGAGCACGAGGGCCGCCAGCGTGCAGAGCGTCCCCAGGGCGATGCCGATCCACTGGATCGGCTGCGGCCAGAAGCCTGCGAGCACGTGCAGCGCGACCCGCGTCAGCCGCAGTGGCGAGTAGCGGGAGGAGTCCTGCCGCGGCGAGTGCTGGACGTCGACCTCGGTCACGCTCGCTCCGGTCGAGAGGACGAGCGCCTTCGTGAACTTCTGCTTGCCGATCGCGCCGAGGGCGGGCTCGAGCGCCGAGCGGCGATACGCGTTGAACGCGCACCCGAAGTCGGCGATCGCGACGCCCGTGAAGCGCCGCAGCATCCCGTTGACGAGCAGCGAGGGCACCGTGCGGCCCCAGGAATCGCGCCGGGCGTTCCGTCGGCCGCTCGCGACGTCGCTTCCGTTCTCCACGGCCGCGACCAGCTTGGGGATGTCCTCCGGGGAGTTCTGGAGGTCGCCGTCCATCGTGACGACGATGTCGCCTTCCGCCCGCACGAGGCCCGCGTGCATCGCCGGGTGCTGGCCGAAGTTGCGTTTCAGCCGGATGCCGCGGACGTGTTCCCCGTCTGCCGCATGGGCGTTTTCGACCGCCGCCCAGGTGCCGTCGGTGGAGCCGTCGTCCACGAGGATCAGCTCCCACGGCCGGCCGAGGCCGTCCAGAGTCGCCATTGCCCGCCGGACGACCTCGGGAGCGCTCCGGTCTTCGTTGTACAAGGTCACAACGACCGAGATCTCGGGCTCCATGCCATCGAGCCTACAATTGGGGCACTCGTGGACGCCGTTCTCGCCCAACGAGTCCAAGAACTACTTGACGACCGGTCCCACGGAGCCAGCTGGATGGCTCGCCGTGCGGTCGAGACGTTGGCGGAGCTGAGCGAGCAGCCCGTCTCGGGTTGCGAGGACCTGCTCGAGAAGTTGCGCGACGCCGGCCGGCAGCTCGCCGGCTGCCGTCCGGGTGTCGGCGCCGTCGCCGGCGCGGTCGGCCGCGTTCTGGCCGCAGCAGGACACGAGACGCATCTAGACGTCGACGAGCTGCGCCGGTTGATCCAGGCCGAAGCGCAGGCCCTGGACGACGCACGACAGCGCGCCGCCGCCTCGATCACGATCCAGCTTCGCGAGCGCCTGGACGGCGCGACGGTGATGACGCATTCCGCCTCGGGGACCGTCCGCGAGGCGTTTCAGTACCACGCCCCGGCAAAAGTGTTCTGCACGGTCTCGGAGCCGGTCGGCGAGGGTCGCGCTTTCGCGGACGAGCTGCGCGAGGCCGGTCTCGACGTCGAGCTGCTGGAGGACGCCGAGGCCCCGGACCGGATCGGAGAGGCGACGATCCTGCTGATCGGGGCCGACACGGTCTTCCGGGACGGGACGATCTGCAACAAGGTCGGCACAGTCGAGCTTGCGAAGGCGGCGGCAAAGGCCAACGTGCCGACGGTGGTCGCTGCCGAGGTGATCAAGCTGGCGCCCGTGCCGGGCACCCAGGCGCCGGAGCTCGCCGACATCGAGCGCTCGCTCTTCGAGCTGGTCTCGCCGGAGCTCATCACCGAGGTCGTGACCGAGGAGGGGACCTTCACGACGGACGACATCGCCTCGCTCGTCGACCGCGTGCCGTTCCTCTCCGAGGGCTACGCCCTCGTGATCCCGGTCGGGGCCGGCAAGTAGCCGGCCCCGAACGAGCGTGAGCTAAGCGGCTTCGAGAACGGCCTCGGCCGCCGGCTCCTCTTCGCGAAGAACGCGGCGCGGGATGAGCAGCGAAAGGAGCGATCCGGCGCCGACGACTGCCGCGCCGACCCAGATCGCCGGCGTCAGGCCGTCGACGAAGGTCTGCGGCGTCCCGTACCCGCCGTAGTGGGCGAACACCGATGCGAGCACGGCGACGCCGAACACGCCGCCCACCTCGCGGATGGCGTTGTTGGCGCCTGAGGCCTGTCCCTCCTCCTCGGGACGCACCGCGGAGAGGACGACGTTCGCGACCGGCGCGAAGAACATCGCCATCCCTGTCCCGCTGAGGATGAAGGGAATGACGAGTTGCGTGTAGGGGACAGTCGGCGTCGAGACCGCCGCCAGCCAGGCGAGACCGATCGCCTGAAGGCCCAGGCCTGTCGCCATCAGCGGCCTCCCGCCGATCCGGTCGGAGAGGGCGCCGGCGATCGGCGCGACGATCATCGGCATCGCCGTCCACGGAAGGACGCGGAGACCGGCGCCCAGCGGCGAGTGGCCCTGCACGGTCTGCAGGAACTGCGTCAGCAGGAAGATCGATCCGAACATCCCGAAGTACATGAAGAGCGAGGCGCCGTTGGCAGCCGCGAACGCCCGGTCGCGGAAGAACCGCATCGGGAGCATCGGCGCGGGTGCGCGCAGCTCCCAGACGACGAAGCCCGCCGTGAGAATCGCGCCGAGGGTGAGCGCCGTGACGATCTGCGGGCTCGTCCACCCGTCGCCGTTCCCGTTCACGAGCCCCCAGACCAGGCCGAAGAGACCTGAGCTGACCAACGCGAGGCCGGGGAGGTCGAGCGTGTTGGCGGGCCCATGGGTCTCGCGCAGGAATCGGAACGCCAGCGGAGCGAGCAGGACGCCGATGGGGACGTTGAGCCAGAAGATCCACTGCCAGGAGATCCCGTCGACGACGGCGCCGCCGACGAGCGGGCCCGAAGCCACGGCGAGGCCCGCGATGCCCGACCAGGCGCCGAGAGCGAGGCCGCGCTTCTCCTTCGGGAACGCATCGCTCAAGATCGTCAGCGTGAGCGGCGTCACGATCGCGCCGCCGATTCCCTGGATCGCGCGAGCGGCGATCAGCGCGTTCATGGTCGGCGCTAGCGCCGCGGCGGCGGAGGCAGCGGTGAAGAGGCCGAGCCCGATGACGAACATCCTGCGGCGGCCGAAGCGATCGCCGAGCGCCGCGCCGGTGAGCAGCAGGACTGCGAAGGTCAGCGTGTACGCGTTGACCGTCCACTCCAACTCCTCCAGCGACGCGCCGAGATCGACTCGGATCACCGGCAGAGCGGTCGAGACGACGAGGTTGTCGAGCACGACCATGAAGAGCGCCAGGGACGTGATCACGAATGTCCAGAGCGTCCGTGGGGCTTGCATCTCCTTCCTCCTATCTTGGTAGTGACTCATCACTTCCTTTGAACCCAAAAAAGAGAGGGCGTCAGTCCTCCTGCTTGCACCCCTGGATGAGGCGGTCGGCCCAGTCGATGCCGGCGTGCGCGGACCTGCATCGCCGCGATGACGTTGATGAGCATGCCGCGGGCGAAGAATCGGGTGATCCGCGCTCCGGACTCGCCGCTCACCTGCTCGACGAAGCGCACGAGCTCGCCGTAGCCTTCACGGGCGACCTCGCGGATCTCGGGCTCGTCCGACGCCGCGTACATGTGCATCTGCAGCATCAGCCGGCGGGGATCGGCCTCGAGGAGCTCGATGTAGGCGGCGCCCATCGCGTCGAGCGCCTCCTCTCCCGCCTTGCCGGCGGCGGCAGCCGCCATCGCTTCGCGAACCTCGCGCATGCAGCGGCTGCAGGCCTCGGCGAACAGCTTCTTCTTCGTGCCGAAGAGCCGGAAGACGTACGGCTGTGAGATCCCGGCGCGCTTGGCGATGTCCTCGGTGGACGTGCCGTGGAGGCCCTTGGCCGCGAACTCAACGAGTGCGGCGTCGAGGATGCTCTCGCGGCGCTCCTCGGCGGACTGACGTGGTGCCGGAGCTCTGACTGCCATCGGCGTTGTAAGTTACTACTCACTTACAAGTCTGTCAAGACCCCACTCACGCGATCGATGTCCGACTCCGTGAGCCGGTTGTGAAAGGGAAGCGCGAGCGCCCGTTCGTAGCACTCGTCGGCGCCGGGGAATGGCCCCTGGCTGCGGTAGGCACCGAGGTGGTGGAGCGCGTAGGTGCCGATCTGCGCCTGGATGCCGGCCTCGCGGAGCGCCGCGAGCGCCTCGTCACGGCGGCCGAGGAGGACGACGTAGGCCTGCAGGCCGTGGCGATCCGCTTCGTCGGCCGTCGGTAGATCGACCCGACCCTCTAGCCGCTCGGCATACGCTGCGGCGAGCCGCTCGCGTTCCTGCAACAGCTGCTCGAGGCGCCGCAGCTGTGGGATGCCGACGGCGCAGAGAATGTCCGAGAGCCGGTAGTTGAGGCCCGCGACGCGGATGTCGAAGTCGCCGCGCGGCTCGATGCCGTGGTGGCGGAGCCGGCGAATTCGGTCCGCAAGCTCTCCGTCGTTCGTCGTCACCGCTCCCCCCTCGCCGGTCACGACGATCTTTCGCGGGTGGAACGAGAGGCAGCCGAGCCGGCCGAGCCCGCCACACGCTCTGCCGGCCCGCCGCGCGCCGAGAGCGCCTGCAGCATCCTCGAGCAGCTCGACTCCTTCGGGCACGGCCGCCTCGAGGGCCTCCCAGGGCGCGGGCCGGCCGAAGAGGTGCACGACGAGGACAGCGCGGGTGCGTTGGGTGACAGCGTCGTCGACCGCCTCGGGACTCAGGTTCATCGTCTTCGGGTCGACGTCGACGAGCACCGGGCGGGCGCCGGCCAGCGCCACGACGTTCGCGGTCGCCGGGAACGTGTAGGCGGGGACGATCACCTCATCTCCGGGCCCGATCCCCAACGCGAGCACGGCGAGATGGAGCGCCGCGGTGCCGGAAGAGACGGCGACGGCATGTTCGACCTCGCAGGCGTCGGTCAGCCCCGCCTCGAACTCCGACACCTTCGGCCCCATGGTGAGCTGGCCGCTGCGCAGCACCTCGGCGACTTCGGCGAGCTCCTCCTCGCCGAGATCCGGCCACGCGAGCCGAATCACGCGGGCGCCGGCTGTCGTTCCCTGTACCAGGCGATCGTGCGTAGGAGCCCCTCGTCGAGGTCGACGCGCGGCTCCCAACCGAGCAGCGCGCGCGCCTTGTCGACGTTGGGGATCCGCATCTCGACGTCGGTGTAGTGAAGGGGCCGGAACTTGATGTCGATGTCGGCGTTCATCAACCGCCGGATCCGGCTGGCGAGGTCGAAGACCGTGACGACGGAACGCGCGTTTCCGATGTTGAAGACCTCTCCGACGGCCTCCGGGCGCTCGAGCACCAGCAGCAAGGCGTCGACGAGGTCGTCCACGTAGCACCAGGCGCGGATCTGCGAGCCGTCGCCGTGGATGATCAGGTCCTCTCCGGCGAGCGCGGTCTCGATGAACGCCCGGATTGCCCCACCGCCGATCTGCCCCGGCCCGTAGACGTTGAAGGGCCGCAGCGAGCAGGTGGGGAGGCCGAACTCGTCGTAGTACGAGTGCGCGAGGTGCTCGCCCGCGAGCTTCGAGACGGCGTACGTCCAGCGGGCTTCCCCGACCGAGCCCTGAGCCGTCTCGTGGATCTCCTCGACCTTGTAGGCATGGCGCCCGAAGACCTCGCTCGTGGAAAAGTCGACCAGGCGCTCGACGGTGTCGATCGTGGCGTGGCCGGCCTCCAGCACGTTGCAGGTGCCGATCAGATTGACCCGCATCGTGCGGACCGGGCTCTCCAGGACGGTGTCGACGCCGGCGATCGCAGCCAGGTGGACGATGTGCGTGGCCCCTCGCAGCGTCTCTTCAACAAGCGCCCCATCGAGCACATCGCCCTGGACGAACGTCAAATTCGCATGGCCGGCAAGCTCGGTTCCTGCAAGCGCGTCCCGGTGCAGGTTGTCGAGGACGACGATCTCGTTGTCGTCGATCAGGCGCCGGCTGAGCGTGGTTCCGATGAACCCGGCGCCGCCCGTGAGCACAATGCGCTTACCTTGAAGAGGCACGCGGCGAGTCTAGTGGTGGTGTTGTTGGCCTTGGTCGGCTGCGGCGGCTACGAGGGTGGGAAGACGCCCGGGACGCAGACGGTGCTCGACATCACGGCCTGGCCCAGGGGCAAGGGCGGCAGCGTTCGTCATTGGAAGCTCTACTGCGAACGATCCGGCGGAACCCATCCGACGCCCGAGCGGGCCTGCGAGCGACTCGCCCTGTTGAACGATCCGTTTGCGCCCACGCCCGAGAACGCCGTATGTACCAAGATCTATGGCGGCCCAGCGGTGGCCGAGGTCAAGGGCCTGTACCGCGGAGAGACGGTCGATGCGCAGTTCTCGCGGATCGACGGCTGCGAGATCGACCGCTGGGACAGGCACGCGTTCCTCTTCCCCGTCAAGCCCCGAGGCCCATGAGCACCGTGCTCTTCGTCGGCGCCGGTCGCCACCAGCGGCGGGCCCTCCAGCGCGTCAACGAGCTCGGCGCGCGTGTGGTCGCCGTCGACCGGAATCCCGACGCACCGGGGCTCGCGCACGCGGATGTGGGTGAGGTCGTCGATTTCAGCGACGTCGGCGCCGTCGCCGAGGTCGGGCGGCGCAATGGGGTCGACGGCGTGATGACGTTTGCAGCGGATCGGGCCGTGCCGGTCGTCGCCGGCGTCGCGGAGAGGCTCGGGCTGCCCGGCATCGGGACGGAGACGGCCCACCTGATGACGAACAAGATCGCGATGCGGAGGCGGCTGGCCGAGGCCGGCGTGCCGCAGCCTCGGTTCGCGGCGCTCCGGCATGTTCGCGAGGTTCCGGCCGCCGCCGGTGCCGTCGGCTTCCCGGCGGTGCTCAAGCCGGCCGACTCGGCCGGCCAACGGGGACTGTCGCTGGTCGCGTCCATTGACGACGTGGAGCGCCGTCTCCACGCCGCGCTGGCCCAGTCGACTGAGGAGGAGGCGATCCTCGAGAGCTATCACCCCGGGCTCGAGATCAACGGCTTGCTGGTCGCGCGCGACGGCGAGGTGACGGTGATCACGCTCTCCGACCGGCGGCGTCCTCCCGGTGCCGGGTTCGGGGTCGCAGTGGCCCACATCTACCCGTCGACGCTCTTCGGGGACGCCCTCGGGGAGGTCGAACGCGTCGGGCGCACCACGATCCACGCCCTCGGGCTGCGCGACGGCATCGCCTATCCGCAGGTGATCTCGGGCGACGACGGCGTCGCGCGGCTGATCGAGGTGGCGGCGCGGATTCCGGCCGGGCAGATGGACTCGGTCGCGCGCTACGGCGTCGGGGTGGACCTGATCGAGATCGCGCTCCGCCAGGCGCTGGGCGAGCCGGTGCCGGACGAGCTCGTCACGCCGTCCGTCCAGCAGCCTCTGGCGATCTCGTTTCTCACGGCCGAGCCGGGGCCCTTGCCGACCGGAAAGCTCGTCCGTGTGGACGGCCTGGACAAGGTGCTCGCGTTCCCGGGGGTCGTCGAGGCGGATCTCTACTTCCAGGACGGCGAGACGATCCGCCCGGTGCAGGTGGACGGAGACCGCCGTGGCTACGTGATCGCCGTTGCCGACACGAACCTCGAGGCCGTCGAGCGCGCCGAGGCTGCAGCGAGACTTCTGGACGTGGAAGTCGCGTGAACTGTCCTTTTACGCTCGAGCACTACGGGGAGCTGCTGGAGGCGGCCCGCGACGGCGGTTACCGCTTCGCGTTCTTCGACCACGCACCCCGGTCGGGAGACCTCCTCCTCAGGCACGACGTCGATCTCTCGCTTGACGCCGCATTGCGAATGGCCGAGCTCGAGGCCGAGCTGGGCGCCGCCGCGACGTACTTCCTGATGACGCAGAGCGTCTTCTACAACCTCGAGTCCCACGAGGGCAGGCGGGCGCTCAACCGTCTGCGCGAGCTCGGACACGGCGTCGGCCTGCACGCGGTGTGGCCGGGCGCCGAGCTCGACGGGCGCTTCGACCCGGTGGTCGCGTGGCACAACCCGGAGCCGGACTACATGTCGGAGCCGCTGGACGGCGTCGTCAACGTGATGCAACCGCCGTACTTCGACGCTGGTCACTACCGCTCGGACTCGAACCAGCGCTGGCGGCACGGCTGCCCGCACGAGTCACTCGCCCGGCGCGAGTTCGCCTGGCTCCAGCTCCTCGTCCACCCGGAGATCTGGGTCTATCCCGGCGAGACGATGCGCGAGACGATGGACGCGATGCTCGACGCCGAGCGCGAGCGGCGCCGTGAGCTCCTCGCCGAGGACCGGATCGACCTCTCGTGAGGCTCACGGCCCGGATGCTGGAGCTGGCCCGCCACTCGGCGGTCTACGGCTTCGGCTCGCTCGTCTCGCGGTTCATCGCCGTCCTGCTGCTGCCCGTCTACACGCGCTACCTGTCTCCGGCGGACTACGGGCTGATCGAGACGCTGATCGCGCTCTCCGCGGTGCTGACCGTCTTGCTCGCGGCCGGTGTCAAGAGCGCGTTCTTCCGGTTCTACTTCGACGAGCCGCAGGGCCCAGGACAGCGCCGCGTGATCCGGACCTCGTTCTGGTTCACGATGGCGAGCGCGACCGCCGGGCTCGTCGCGGGGCTTCTCCTCGCAGAGCCGATCTCCCAGCTCCTCTTCGACACCTCTGCCCACGCGGACCTCGTGCGTGCCTCCTTCGTCGGGCTCTGGGCAAGCGTGAACTACGAGCAGATGACCTCGCTCTTCCGGGTCGAGCAGCGATCGGGCGCGTATCTGATCGCCACGCTGATCAACCTGGGACTGACCGTGGGGGCAACGCTCCTGCTCGTCGCGGTCTTCGAGAAGGGCCCGATCGGCGTGATCGTGGGCAACCTGACCGGGACGCTGCTCGTCTACTTCGGACTCCTCGCCTACCGCCGCGAGCAGCTCGGCCTCGAGCTCGACCGCCCGCTGCTCCGAGAGATGAACAGGTTCGGGATGCCGCTCGTGCCCTCGGCGCTCTTCCTCTGGGTGCTGAACTTCAGCGACCGCTTCTTCCTCGTCAAGCTGGCCGGGCCGAGGGAGGTCGGCCTCTATTCGATCGGCGTCCGGATGGCGTCGGCGATCATCCTGCTGCTGGCCGCGTTCAGGACGGCTTGGCCGGCCTTCGCCTACTCGATCCAGGACGACCGGGAGGCGAAGCGTGCGTACAGCTTTGTCCTGACCTACATCGTCCTGATCACATCGTGGATGGCGCTCGGGCTGGGCGTTCTCGCGCCGTGGCTCGTGAAGCTGCTGACGACCGAGCAGTTCTACTCCGCCGAGCGCGTGGTCGCGCCGCTCGCGTTCGCCGCTGCGGCGTTCGGGGCGTACATCGTGGTCGTGATCGGGATCGGACGAGCACGGAAGACGCGTTCCAACTGGCTGATCACCGGCGTCGCCGCAGTGTTCAACGTCGTTCTGAACCTCCTGCTGATTCCTCCGTACGGGATGATCGGCGCCGCGATCGCAACGATCGGCGCGTACGCAGTCCTCTTCCTCGGGATGGCCTGGAAGGCGCAGCAGGTCTACCCGGTTCCGTACCAGTGGCGGCGCGTGGCGACCGCCTTCGGCGCGGCGATCGCGCTGACCGTCTTCGGGCGCCTGCTCGACCCGCCGCTGGCGGCGGCGATCGCGCTCGTCGCTGTCTACCCGCTCGTCCTCCTCCCGCTCGGCTTCTACCTTCCCGAGGAGCTCAAGCGCATGCGGGTCACTACGATGCCGTCCCGGTGAGCGCCGTCGACACACTGATCGACCACCTCGAGATCCGCGCAGCCGAGTTCTGGGACACGGTCCAGGGCGAGACGCCGCGCGGGCAGAGGTACAACACCGGCCGGGTCACGGGCCGGGACGGCTACGACGAGGGTCTACGGCTCTACCGGCTCCTGCGTGAGCTTCGGCCCGAGGTCGCGGTCGAGACGGGCGTGTGCAACGGCGTCTCCACGGCGTTCCTCCTGCTGGCGCTGGAGGACAACGGCGTCGGCGAGCTGCATTCGATCGACCTCCCGGAGGTCGCGGGCGAGGAGTACGAGGAAGGGACGTTCTGGGACGGCAAGGGCGGCGCGGTGATCCCACCCGGCAAGGAGCCGGGCTGGATGGTGCCGCGTAAGCTGAGAGAGCGGTGGCACCTCGTGGTCGGGCGCTCGCAGGACGAGCTCCCGCCGCTCATTGACAGCGTCGGCGAAATCGACTTCTTCATGCACGACAGCGAGCACTCGTACGAGTGCATGCGCTTCGAGTTCGGGACGGCCTGGCCGGCGCTGCGCGAGGGCGGCGTGCTCGTCGCCGACGACGTGAACGTGAACCCGGCCTGGAGCGAGTTCACGAGCGAGGTTGGGCGCGAGCCCGAGGCACTCGGGCCGAAGCTCTCGATGATTCGTAAGTGACGACGGTTTTGGTTTCGGCCGCGGGCGCGCCCGGGACCGCGGCGCTCGTTCGCGCGCTCCGGGAGAACGGCGAGCGCAGCGTCCGGGTGGTCGGGACGGACATGGCCGAGCGGTCGGTGGGTCGCCACCTCTGCGACGCGTTCCACCTCGTCCCGCCCGGCTCCGACCCCGAGTTCGCGGACGCGATGCTCGATGTCGCCCGGCGGGAGGAGGTGGAGGCGATCCTCCCGCAGTCGTCGTTCGACCTCCTCGGGCTCGCCGAGGCGAAGGATCGGTTCGAGGGCGTCGCCGTGATGGTCTCCTCGCCCGACGCGATCCGCCGGTCGAACGACAAAGCCGAGAGCTATGCGCTGCTGGACGAGATCGGCGTCCCGGGGCCGAAGTGGCGCAAGGTCGTGGGCGGCGAGCGAGTGGCGGAGGCGGCCAGAGCGCTCGGCTACCCGGACGAGGACGTCGCCGTCAAGCCGGCGTTCTCCTCCGGCTCGCGGGGGTTTCGGATCCTCTCCGCCGGCGCCGACCGGCGCGAGCAGCTGCTGACGAACCGGCCGGGGGTCGCAGAAGCGCTGCGGCTGGAGGAGCTCGTCGAGCTGCTCGGAGACGACGAGACGCCGCTGCTCGTGATGGAGCTGGCTTCCGGCCTCGAACGAACGATCGACGGGATCGCCGAGGGCGGCCGGATCGCGCTCGGCCACCCGAAGACGCGGGAGTCGATGCGGGCCGGCCTGGCCATGTACTTCGCGACGCTCGACGACGATTGGTTGATGGACGTCGCCGCGAAGATCGTCGCGGCGCTCGCGCTCGACCACTTCTTCAACATCCAGCTCGTCGGCGACAAGGTGATCGAGATCAACCCGCGGATCTCGACGATCGTCTACCAGGAGGACCTGAACCTGCCCTGGCTCGGCGTCAAGCACGCGCTGGGCGAGATCTCGGCGGAGGAGCTTGCGTCGTACCGCGGGCGGGTGAGGCCGACCCGCCGCGCCTTGCGCTACTTCGACCAGGTGGAGTGGGACGACCCCTCCGCGTAATCCACACCCCGCTGAACGTCGCGGGGATCCCGTGGACGAACGTTCAGGCGCTCCGCCGGAAAGGCGTCGAGGCGCAGCTCGTCGTGGTGGAGCGGCAGAAGCTGCATCCGGAGGCCGATAGGTCGCTCGATCGGCCCGCGGGGTTCTGGGGACGGCAGGCCGTCCAGTGGCCGGCGTTTCTGCGGCTGCTGCCGAGAACCGACGTCTTCCACTTCTACTTCGGCTGGACGCTGGTGCCCCGGAAGCTCCAGTGGCCGATCCTGAAAGCGACGCGGCGGAAGTCGGTCCTGCACTTCCTCGGCTCGGACATCCGCGGGAAGGCGCCGGGGGAGCTTCGGTACGCGCGTGGCGCGGACGCGCGCATCGTCGGCTCCTACGACGCGCTCCGCTGGGTGCCGGACGCCCATGTCGTTCCGCCGGGGCTCGACCTGCGGGGGTACACGCCGGCGCCGGCCGAGGATCGTCTTCGCCCGGTGGTGCTGCACGCGCCGTCGTCGCGGCGTCGCAAGGGCACGGAGCACGTGATCGCGGCCTGCGAAGGGCTCGACGTCGAGCTCGACATCGTCGAAGGCCTGCCGCACGATGAAGCGCAGCGGCACTACGAGCGCGCCGACATCGTCGTCGACCAGCTCAACGCCGGCTGGTACGGGATCTTCGCGCTGGAGGCGATGGCGCTCGGAAAGCCCGTGCTGAGCTACCTGCGTGACGAGGCGGTGCAGGAGACCGAGGGGGCGCTCGACGTCCAGGTCCCGATCGTGCGGGTCACGAAGGAGACGTTGCGCGACCGCATCGCCGAGCTCGCAGCATCGGCGGAAGAGCGGCGGCGGATCGGCGCCTCGTCACGCGCGTACGTGGAGCAGGTGCACGACGCGGACAAAGGCGCCGATCGCCTGATCGCGATCTACGACGCTCTCTGACTTTGAACCTCTAACTGAACGAAGCCTTGAGCCGTCGGGCCGCGCTGGACGGCGCGAGGCGGCGTCCTCGGTCTCGCCCGTATCCATCGGATACGAACGAGACGCTGCGTCCTTGCCTCACACCGCCCATCGCACCCCGACGGCGAAGCGTCATTCAGTCAGAGGCCCTCAGGGCGTCAGGACATTCGCCGCTCCCCTCGTGAGTGTCGTCGTGAACGCCCAGTCGGCCGCCGCGTCGTTCGTGTCCTTTCCGTTCGGGTGGCGGATGAGCGACCCGGCGACGGCGTTCGAGTCCTCGACGGTCGTCGGGAGCACCGTGCCCTCGACGAGGTTGTAGGTCTGGCCGCCGATCGTGGCCGCCGTGATCGCTCCCTCGTAGGACAGCGCGTCGAGAAGCGTGGCTCCCTCGAGCAGCGCGAGGCCGTCGGGGGCGCCGTTCTGGAGCTCGATCGCCACGGCGACGTACCCACCGCCCGCCAGCGTTCCGGTCAACTGCTCGCGGGCGTACTCGGCCGAGTCGCCGCCGTTGACGGCGACAAGATCGACGTTCGAGAGATCGGCCGCCGCGTCGCCCGTGTTGTGGATCTCGACGAAGCCGTCGGCGTCCGTGCCGACCTGGTCGTAATCGACCTCGTTGATCACGAGCTTCCCTTGCCCGGGCGGTGGCGGAGGAGGCGGAGGAGGCGGCTCCTCGTCGGCGATGCACTTGAGCGAGACGTCGCCGTTCGCGGCGATCGTGACCTCGATCTGGCCGGCCGCATCGTCCGCGGTCACGCACGGGACGCCGTCGAGCGTCTTCAAGCCGGTGACGAGCGTCCCGGAGTCGCCCTTCGGCCCCGGCGGCCCGGGCGGCCCTGCGGGCCCCGGATCGCCCTTCTCGCCTTTCTCGCCGGCCACGTTCCAGCTCACCGCTTTCTCGCGGCGGCGGCACTGGGTTGGGTCGGAGACCTGCCGCAGCCATCCTCCCGACGGGTGCTTGCAGGCGTGGATCACGGCCGGCGCTTCGCTCTGGCCAAGCGCGGTGCCGGCGAGCGCGACCGCAATCGCACCGCCCAGTAACAGAATCGTCTTCATGGTCCTCCCTCGGTCGTTGACGGAGAGGGAGATACGCGTGCGGGCGGCGCGAGGCTAGGGGACGCGCGTGAATCGACTCACTTTCGGCGCGAAGCCGTGACGCGTTAGCGCCCGACGAGCTTGAAGACGCGGCGTCCGGCTCGCTCGACCGGCGAGGGCAGCCACCCGCGCCGCTTCTTCACGACCGACGTGACCGCGCCGAACACGGCCTTCGTGGCCTGCACGCGCCGCGCATGGAGCCGGTCGCGAGCGCGTGTTCTCGGCCACCTTCCGCGCCACCGTGGTCGACCCGATCACAAAGCGGACATCCTTGAACTGCCGCGAGCCGAAGATCTTCTCGGCCACGACCTTCCTGGGCCCGTCGTGCCAGGTCGTGTCGTGAAAGGCCACGATCCCGCCGTCGACGACCTTCGGAACCCACTTGTCGAAGTCCTCGCGGACGAGCGACTCCTCGTGCGAGCCGTCCACGAAGAGCAGCTCGATCGGCTCGTGGAACCCCTCGGCAACCTCCTGGGAGAGCCCCTTGACGGGCGTGACGAGGTCGGCGATGCCGGCACGCTCGATGTTGTCCTTGAACTCGCCGTGGCGGTAGTCGGCGTGCGGGTCGACGGCGAAGATCCGAACGCCGTTGCCCGCCCGCGACCCGAGCCCGAGACAGATCGTGGACTTTCCCTTCCACGAGCCGATCTCGACGATCACGCCTCTCCCGCTGCACGCTCGGGCGAGCTCGTAGAGGGCCTCGCCTTCCTCGTCGGAGAGCCACCCAGGGACGTCCGTGATCAGCGCCTTCACGGGCGCAAAGTCCGACATGCCGGCCACGACTTTAGTGCCCCTCCCAGCAATACATGCCGGCTTCTGGCCCGCGATCACGCGGCGCCAGAGCCCACCCTCCTCCTCGCCAAGGTCTACAGACCTTGGCTCGTCGGAGTGCGGACTCTGGCTTGAGACGGTCGTACCGGCAAAGCCGGCACGACCTCTGCTGGTCGGCGCGACAGTGGCGCCTTCGGCTCGCGACCCAGAATTCCGGCGGCATTACTGGAAGGGGCACTAGGCCACGAGCAGGCCGGTCACGTACATGACGGCGATCCCGGCCAGGAAGCCGCCCAGCGCATGCGGCGAGGTCAGCCCGCCCGGGGCACGGCGCGCCACGTAGCGCGTGACCTCGACGACGACCTCGAAGGCCGCGCCGGCCGCCGCGGCGAAGAAGACCACGCCGAGCAGGTCGCTCGTCACGAACCCGCCGAGCCAGGCCCCGAGGATCGCCGGCGCGCCGGCGAGCAAGGCGAGCCCCGCCAGACGCTGCAAGGAGACGCGGCGGCCCTCCGCGAGCGGCGCCGCGATCCCGAGCCCCTCGGTGACGTTGTGAATCATGAAGCCGACGATGAAGAACGTCCCCAGCGCCAGCTCGCCGAGCGCGAACGAGGATCCGATCGCGAGCCCCTCACCGAGGTTGTGCACCCCGATTCCGACGGCGACGAGGGTGGCCAGCGCGAGCCCACTGATGCCGGACGAGCCGCTGCCCTGCCCGAGCCTGGCAGACAGGCCCGTCAGGAACAGGTAGCTGATCGCGACGCCGAGGAGGACGAGCCCGGCGCCGCCGAGGGCGCTCGGAAGCGCGGCCTGGAGCTCCAAAGCCTCCGACAGCGCCTCAACGGCCAGAAACGTTAAGAGCCCGGCGGTCAGCGCCATGAACGCAGCCAGCCACTCGGGCGCAATCCGTCGGAGCGAGGGCAGCCAGAGCAGACCGAGCGCGATCGGGACGATCCCGACGAGCGCCCCGATCAGCGCGTAGCCCGCGAAGCTCCGCGCCGAAGCCTCCGGCGTCGCCACCGCCGCGGCGATCTCCTTGGTCGTCTCGATCCCCGACGAGCTGGTCACGCCCACCGAGATCGGCTCGCCCGAAACCCAGTCGTACTGGACGTTGATCGTGCTCGAGCGCAGCCGGCCCAGCGTGCGCGGGCCGTCGACGTCGAACGGCACGATTGCGTCGTCGACCGTCACGGACCCGATCGTCAGGTCGTCGCGCTGCGGATTCGTGACCCGGATGTGGATGTCGCCTGGGTGGAACTCCACCCGCCGGATGTCGAACTCGTCTGCGGGAGGCGGGGTCTCGCCGACGAGGCCCGTGACCGAGCCACCGGTCGCGGTGAAGAGCGCGACGACCCCCGTGAGGAGGACGAGCGGCACGAACGCCCAGAGCCTCCAGCTTCTCCCCAGGACGGCTGCCTCGACGCGGCTCGACATCAGTCCCGGACGTCGAAGAACGCCATCCACCCGAGCTCGGCGAACTCCGACTGGTGGGCGTGGAACATGAAGAGGCCGGTGTGCGTGAAGTCGATCTCGATGATCCCGCGCTGGCCCTGCGTCTGCATGATCGTGTCCGTGTACTCGAACTGGTCGCCGGTGCCGGTCGGGTAGTAGCGGAAGAACTCACCGTGGAGGTGGAACGAGTTGATGAGGTCGAACTCGGTCAGGTTGGCGAGATAGATCCGCACCGTCTGCGACCGGCGCACCTTGATCGGGTAGCGGGCGTAGTAGAAAGCGCGGCCGTTGACGGTGTAGAAGTTGTTCTCCCCGTCGCCGTCGGTGTCAAAGCCGTTCATGACCATCACGAGCTCCTGCGCCGGGCGTCGCGGCTTCTTCGGGTCGATGATGAAGGCGCCGTAGAGCCCCTTGTGGATGTGCTTCTTCAGCGGCGTCGCATGGCAGTGGTAGAGCTGGAGGCCGGCCGGGCGCGCCGGGAACTCGTACGTGAACGAGTCACCGGGAGCCACGACTTCGAAGACGCCGTCCATCTTCGCCGGGTGGATCCCGTGGAAGTGGATCGTGTGCGGGTGCGACCCGCCGTTCCTGAACTTGACGCGGAGGAGATCGTCCTCCGTTGCCCGGATGATCGGGCCCGGCACGGTTCCGTTGTAGGTCCACGCGTCGAAGTGGACTCCCTTCGCCACCTCGATCTGCTTGTCGACGGCGACGAGCTCGTACTCCCGCACCCGGCCCTTCTGGTACCGCAGCGCGTCGGGCGGGTAGAGCAGCCCGTCGAGGTCGTTCGGGCCGCCCGGCGCGGGGACGTGCTCGTGGACCATCGCTGCGTGGCCGAGCGCCGCATGGTTGTGCCCTTTGTGCGTCGCGCTCGGGTGCCCGTCCGAGTGTCCGGGCAGATTCAGGCGTGCGAGCGGCGCAGCTGCAACGAGCGGTGCGGCGCCCGCGATAATCTGCCGGCGCGTGAATTTAGGCACGTCTAAACTATAACTGAGCCGAATGGAACTGACAGACGCAATCCAGGACTACGTCAAGGAGATCTACAAGCTCGAGGCGGCGGGACAGCGCGCGACCACCTCGGCGCTGGCGGAGCGGCTCGGGGTCTCCCCGCCCTCGGTCACGTCGATGCTCAAGAAGCTCGCCGCGCTGGGGCTCGCGGAGCACGAGCGCTATCGCGGCGCGCGGCTGACGGCGAAGGGCGAGCGGGTGGCGCTCGAGGTGATCCGCCACCACCGGCTGATCGAGCAGTACCTCGTCAAGACCCTCGGCCTGCCGATCGACGCCGTCCACGTCGAGGCGGACCGCCTCGAACACGCGATCTCGGAGGAGCTCGAGGCGCACATCGACCGCACCCTCGGCTTTCCGACGCGCGATCCGCACGGAGATCCCATCCCCGGGCCCGACCTCAAGCTCGAGCGCTCGGACGTCACTCCGCTCTCGGCGCTGGAGCCCGGCGCCAAGGCGACCGTCGAACGCGTCCCGGACGGCGACGGAGAGCTGCTTCGCTATCTAGCGGAGCTGAAGCTCGTCCCCGGAAGCCGCCTGCAGATGCGCGAGCTGGCCCCGTTCGGCGGCCCGGTGACGGTGCGGGTCGGCGGCGCTGACCACGCGATCTCGCGCGAGCTCGCGGGCCGGATCGCCGTCACCTAGTGGTTCCGCTCGTTCCCAGGCGGTCGCCATCGCGATCCGCTCCTCGATCGACGGATGCGTGTCGAAGGCCAGGTGCGCCCACCTGGGCGGCGTCGGGTCTTCGAGCGCGGCGCGCGTGAAGCCCCGGAACAACTCGCGCGCCGACGCGGGATCGCGTGTCGTCTCGAGCGCGACCCAGTCCGCTTCGGCCTCGAGCTCGCGCGACACGGCGCTCGCGAACGGCTGCAGCGCCAGGCTGCCCGCGGCCAGAACGAACAGCGCAAGTGGAACCGCCCGCGGCTCGTAGAGCCCTCCCCGCCTTCGGGTCACCCACGCCACCGCCGCGAGGAGCGGCAACAGGAGCAGCGCGTACCAAGCGATGCTCTTCCAGATGTGGTGCCGCGAGTGATGACCGAGCTCGTGAGCCAGCACGACGCGAACCTGGCCGTCGTCGAAGCGCCCGTCGAGCAGCGTGTCCCAGATGAAGATGCGGCGGCTCGGGCCGAGGCCCGCCGCCTGCGCGTTCGGGATGCTCGTCCGGTTACTCATGCGCTGGACGACCACCTTCACCGGCTCGACGCCCTGCCGCTGCGCGTAGAGCTCCGCATCGCGTCTTAGCTCGGCCGGGGCACGCTCCTGGTCCGGAACGAGGTAGGGGAAGATGAACGCGAAGAGCAGCGCCAGGGCGACGAAGACGGGCGTCGCGGCGAGCCACCAGCGGTTCGGCAGCAGCGCCGCCAGCGCCATCGCGACGAGGAGCCAGAGGCAGATGAACAGGAACTCGGCTCCGAGCACGACCCAGGACTCGAGAAACCAGTCCAGATAGCCCGTCTTCCAGAGGCCGTGGCGACGCTCCCACCAGAGGTCCGCGAGCTGGAACGGCAGCTGCGAGAGCCCGGCGAGTGCGATGCCGAGCATGCCGAGCAGCATCCCGGTGCCGATCGGCCCGGCGGCCGACTCGCGCGTGAAGCGCGCACCGCGCCAGGCGTAGAGCGCGAGCACGCCGAGAAACGCGACCTGCGAGAGCACGAAGTTCCAGCGCGTAAAGGTCTCGTAGTCCTCGGCCTCATCGATCACCTGCCGGCTGAGGCCGTTCGTGGGATCGACATTCGGGAGGACGAGATCGTCCGGCACTGCGGTCTGCCAGAGCAGGAAGGCGGCGACGAGCCACCCGATTACGAGCAAGACGAGGAGGACCCGGTTCGCCCAGGCGGCCGTCAGACGGGTTCCGGAGCCTCGACCGTCGGCGGCTCTGGCTCCCCGAGCGCAGGCGGCTCGGGCTCGCCGAGCGCCGTCCCGCTGTAGGGATAGCGGTCGGTGATGAGATAAAGGTAGGAGCTCGTCTGCGCCGCGTAGCGGAGCGCGTAAGCCTGCGCCTCCCTCAGGGAGCGCGGCATCCGCCCGAGCGCAAGCGACGCGAACCAGCCGAGGAACGCGGCGATGAAGAGAACGCCGCTCAGCCCGCTGCTGACAAGCAGTGCCGGAAGCGCAAGGAAGATGCGGAAGCCGGTGACGAGCCGGGACTGCCGCTCAGGTGGAGGCAACTGGGGGTCGACCGGATAGCTGCCTGCGCGTCCCGTGAAGCCGGGGAACGGATTCGCCGTGAGCGCGGCGTACGACTCGACGTGATACGCGTAGCGAACGTAGGCCGAGAGGAAGCGGTGGAGCGCAGCCGGCGGCCGCCCGGTCACGAGCGTCGCGAACCAGTTGACGATCGCAGCAAGAAACGCCGCCACCGTCCAGAGCAGGAGCCAGACGAAGTGCGGCAGGGCGAGCAGCAGCCGGAAGAAGACGGTGAGCCGCGAGCGTCTGAGATCGTCCGTGACGGAGAGCCGAACCGGGTGGTCCGGGCCGGTCGTCGTCGGCTCCGCCGGGATCCACATCCGGATAGCGCTCGGTCAGGACGAAGACGTAGGCGCCGACCTGGGCCAGGTACCGCAGCGCGTAGGCCTGGAGGTCGCGAAAGCCCTGCGGCATGCGCCCGGTCGCCAGGCACGCGAACCAGGCGAGGAAGGCGACGGTGGTCAAAGTGCCGGCACTCCACGCGAAGGCCCGCTCGTCGTGGCCGTGGGCGAACCCGGCGCCCGACCCCTCGAAGGCAAAGGCCAGCATGAACGCCGGAATGGCCAGGAAGATCCGGAAGGCGGTCACCCAGCGGCTCTGCGTTTCCGGCCCGTCGAACTCCGCATCGACCGCGTAGCCCGGCGCCCCGAAGAAGCTCGGGTACGGATTCGCGGCCAGGCTGAGGTAGGCGCCCAGGTGCGTCGCGTAGCGCAGATAGGCCGTGAGGAAGTTGAAGAGGCCCTGCGGAGATCGTCCCGCGATCAGCGTCGCAAACCAGTTGACGATCGCCGCGACAACCGCGGCGATCGTCCAGAGCCACAGCCAGATGATGTGCGGGATTGCGAGGATCAGGCGCAGGAGGACCGTCAGGCGCGACCGGTGGAGATCGTCGGAGACGACGAGGCGAACGGGATGCTGTGCCACGGCGCGGATTATCCGCCGAACTCGAACCGCGTGGCGCTCTTGACGTAGTCGCGCTCGGCCCAGGCGAGCGCGCGCCGCGGCTGGAGCAGGTACCAGCCTCCGCCGTCGTCCGGGCGCCAGTCGTACTTCTCTTCGAAAGCGTCCGCCATCCCGTCGTCGAGCGTGTAGGGCGCGACCTCGCCGGCGAGGATCACGACTTCGTCGCCGCTGTCGAGGTGGATCACGACGCGCGGGTCGCGCGCCAGGTTCCGGCCCTTGCGCGAGCGCGGGCTGGTGCTGAAGTGGACGGCCCCGTCGGCCCAGATGCCCCAGACGGGCGCAGCGCTCGGCGCTCCGTCCTCGCTGCTCGTGACGATCCAGTAGTTGCGGGCCGCCGCGAGCCGCTCGTCCGCCCAGCTCCACGGGAGCATCCCTTCCTCGGTCTCGGCGATCCCGTAGCTCGCTGAGAAACCGGGTCTGCTTCGCACCGGCTCGTTCGGCATGGCGACAGTCTCACAGGCTGCAAGGCAGGATGCCCGGCATGACCCACGACGTCATCGTCGTTCTCGCGGCGCTCGGCGTTGTCGGCCAGGTGGTCGCCGGACTGATGCTTCTCGTCGGGCTCTTGTGGCTCGTCGGCGTGCGCCGCCCACTTGACGCAATCCGTTCGGCGATCTGGGGCTACGAGCTGTGGCTTGTGTTTCTCGTCGCCGCGATCGCGACCGGCGGCAGCCTGTTCTTCTCCGAGGTCGCAAACTTCGTCCCGTGCGAGCTCTGCTGGTTCCAGCGGATCGCCATGTACCCGATCGCGCTCATTTCCCTGCTGATGGCGCTCGCCAACGACCATCGCGCCGCGCGCTATCTGCTGCCGCTGCCGCTGATCGGCGCCGGCGTCTCCATCTACCACCTGCTGGTCGAGAACGGCGTCGTGGAGCAGAGCCAGGCATGTCTCGTCTCGGCGCCCGGAGGCTGCGCGACGAAGTGGATCAACGAGTTCGGCTACGTGACGATCCCGACGCTCGCGCTGACCGGCTTCGCGCTCACCTTCGCGTTCCTGCTCTTCGCCGTCTTCGACACGCGCGGGGCCGGCGGCGAACTCGGCGCGCGCTCTACCCTGAAGTTGGATGACTAGCGGGAAGCAGACCAAGCGCCGCCGGCAGGCTGTCCGGGCGGCTCCACCGCCCGTCCGTGGCGGGGAAGGGAAGCGGCGCGCATCTCCGCGGGTCCTGATCGGCGCGGCCGCGCTGCTGGCGCTGATCGTCGCCGGCATTGTCCTCGGGATCGTGTTCGGCAGCGGCGACGGCTCGTCGACGACGAACGTGCCGACGCGCGGCTCGCTGGCGAACGCCTTGCCGGGCGCCGCGGATGTCGAGCAGCTGCTGAAGGGGATCCCGCAGGACGGGAACGTGCTGGGCTCGGCATCGGCCCCTGCCACCCTCGTCGAGTACATCGACCTCCAATGCCCCTTCTGCCAGCAGTTCGAGACGCAGGCGATGCCGACTCTGATCAAGCGCTACGTGCGACCCGGCAAGGCGAAGGTCGAGCTGCGCCCGATCGCTTTCATCGGTCCGGACTCCGAGAACGGTCGGTCCGCCGTGATCGCCGCAGGCCAGCAGAACAAGGCGTTCAACCTCACCCAGCTCCTCTATCTCAATCAGGGGCCGGAGAACAGCGGTTGGCTGAGCGACCAGCTGATCACGTCCGCCGCGGCCAGCATTCCCGGCATGGACGTACCCAAGCTCCTCGACGACCGGGACTCGACCGAGACCAAGAACGCCGCCGATTCGTTCGACGAGCTGGCACAGCGGGACGGGGTCCAGCAGACCCCGACCATCCTCGTCGGCAAGAGCGGCCAGACACCGCAGCAGGTGACCCTCTCCTCTCCGAGCGACGTCCAGTCGATCGCGAAGGCGCTCGACAGCGCGATCGGATGACCCGTGCCTATGCGGCAGGCTCCGGTTCGATCTCGAGCCAGTCCTCGGCCGCACACAGCGTCAGCCGGAAGAAGCGCAGAAATCCTTCCTGACCAAGAAGATTGAAGGCGAACGGCCAGGGATCGCAGAAACTGACCGGCGCGTCATAGCGCATGCCCGCAATCGTGAGATCGGCGCGGGCGTGGCGCGCGATCGTCGTCACGCCTGCGATGTGCACGGTCGTTTCTGGTGCGTCGCTCAGGTCTATGCCGGTCGCCTCGGCCAACCAGGCACCGAAACGATTGGCGGTCGAGCCCGTATCGACGAGGCAGAGCTGGGGCGCCTCCTCGAGGTCCTCCACCTGTACGGGCACCACGGGACGCATGAGCGCTCCGTGACCGTCGCCGGGCAACTCGAGAAACGGGAATCTCATGCGGGCGCCGCGCCTTCGGCATCGGCAACTGACCTCGGGACACGGAACATCCCGTAGGGCGCGCGGCGCTCGTGCGTTGCGAGCCAGGCGAGCACCTCCTGCGGGCTGTCGGCTGCGACCAGCACCTCGGTCGGTCCAGCGAGCGCCACCCACTGGCCGACGTAAGGTCGCAGGGCTTCCGCCTGCCTACCGCCGCGCGGCTCCAGCCCGTGGTCCCGTCCAGGCCGGCGCTCCGCCTCATCCCGCTCAACGCGCGCAGCGACGAAGCCGAGTCGCTTGAGGATGCGCCGGGCCTGGTGCGTCGTGAAGTCGGCTCGATCCAGTCCGGTGACGCACGAGAGCACCTGTTTGGGCGGAAAACGCCGGCCGCGCACGACGACGTAATGCTCGTGCACCGGATCGGGCAGCAGGTTCCGCAAGCAGCGTTCGATGTCAGCCCGCTCGAGCTCGAACAGTTGTCCGGCAACAGTGAAGGAGGGCATCGTCCCAAAGTGTATTCTCTGGTTCGTCTTCCCGAAAGTGTCTCAGATGGCCAAGCGCCACGACGAGCCGCTCGCGGACCCGAGGCTGGACGACTCGGGCCATCAAAGCGCCGGAGACACTGCATGGCCGACGTGATCCGTGGCGAAGGCCCGGGAACGGCCGCGCAGGGTCCTTCGGGCCAGAGGCTCAGGCGACGACGCGGTAGACCTCGAACACCTCGGCGTACTCGCGGTTCACGTTCACGCCGTGGGTTCGGGCGAGGTTCCAGACGTACTCGGGGTCGGAGTAGCGCCGGTGCTGCTGCGACTCGTAGCGCGCGAGCGCTGCGACCTTGCGCTCGAGGTGGCGCTGCTCGAGCGCGACGTAGGCCTGGTAGCCGAAGTCGAAGTTGTTCCAGGGGATCTCGTAACCGAGGATCGTCGTGCGCTTGAACGCCCTCAGCCCCTCGGCCGCGATCACTTGGTGATCCTGGTGGATGTCGCGCAGGCTCGGCTGGAGGACGGCGTCCGGCTGCCACTCGTCCCAGAGGCCGATCAGGAGCTCGAGGATCTCCTGGCGGTGCTCAGGGAACGTGCGGACCTCGAAGTCGTAGACGACGAGCTGCGCCTCCGGGATTCCGAGCTCCGCCGTCGCCTCTTTCACCTCGCGGGCGAGCGTGTCCGGCGGGAAGCCGTCGGGCAGCGAGCGGGTGGCAATCGAGAAGGCGACATAGCGAACCTCCGTCCCAGCGTCGACGAGCCGCGCGAGTGTTCCCCCGCAACCGAACTCGCCGTCGTCGGTGTGCGGGGCGAGGACGAGCACTCTCTTCCAGGCTTCGATCATCCGAGCGGGACGTAGTATCGGCTCCTGGCATGGGCGAGGTAGGAATGTCGGAGCTTGCGGGAGTCGTTGGAGCTGCCGGCGCCGCACTCGTCCTTCTCGCCGGGCGCCGGGCCCTGCTCTTTGCCGGGTTCGGGCTGCTCGCCGTCGCAGAAGTGCTGCTCGCCGACCTGAACCGGGTCTCGCCGGCCATGGTCGCCGCAGGAGTCGCCGGCCTCCTCGTGCTCGCGCTCGCCGCGTCGGTCTTCGTCCGCTACCCGACCCTCGTCATCCCGGCGCTCGTGCTGGCGGCACCCTTCCGGCTGCCGCTCGACTTCGACCGCGACAATCGCTTCCTCTTTGCCGTGGCGGGCGGCGGGAAGCTCGGACGGCTCGTGCCGCTGTACGTCGTCCTCGCCGCGGCCGTGGCGGCGTATCTCTGGCGTGTCGTCCGCGGACTGGAGGTCAAGCCGGTGGCACGGTTGATCGCCGTGCCGACCGCCGCCTTCCTCGCGTTCGCCTCGCTCTCGCTCCTCTGGACACGCGACCTCGACGCCGGAACGAACCTGCTGGCGTTCTTCCTGCTCCCCTTTGCCGCACTGATCGCCGTCGCCGCTCGCGCCGAGCTGGCCCCGTGGCTCCCGAAGGCGCTTGCGTGGATCGCGATCGGCCTGGCGTCGGTGTTCGCGGCCATCGGGCTCTGGCAGGAAGCGACGAAGGATCTCTTCTACTTCAGCCCGCAGCTCGAGGTCGCAAACGCGTACTCGCCGTTCTTCCGCGTCACGTCGCTCTTCACGGATCCAAGCCTCTACGGGCGCCACGTCGTGCTCGGGTTCGCCGTGCTGCTCGTCGTGCTCTGGATGGGCCGGATCAACGTCTACCTGGCCGCGGGACTGGCCGCGCTCCTCTTCGGCGGGCTCTACTTCTCGTACTCGCAGACCAGCATGGCGGCGCTCTTCGTCGTCGCCTTCGTCATCACGTTGGTCGCGGGTGACAGGGTCGCCCGCAGGACGGTCGCCGTGGCAACGGCCGTCGTCGTCCTCGCCGCGGCAGGCTTTCTCGCGGTCGGCGCGAAGGGTCAATCCATCGGAGACGTGACGAGCGGCAGGTGGACGCGGGTCGATCGCACGGCGGACGTCGTTCGCGAGGCGCCGATCCACGGAGTCGGCCTCGGGGCACAGCCGAAGGTGAGCAAGGAGCTCGCCCAGCAGCGCGGGGCCCGCGAAGCACGCTTCGTCTCGCACACGACGCCGCTGACCGTCGCCGCAGAGCTCGGGGTCGTCGGGCTCGCGATCTACGGCTTCCTCCTCGCGGCCGCACTTCGGATGATCCTGCTTCTCCGGCGGCGGGATCTCGCGCTTGCGCTCGGGCTCGGCGCCGTGCTGCTCGCGCTGTTCGTGCACGCGCTCGCCTACAGCGGGTTCTTCGAGGATCCGATCACCTGGCTCACGCTCGGCATCGGCGCCGCCTACCTCGCCGCTCCGGCGCCCGCTCGGGAGCCGGCGTCGGAGGCGGCCAAGGCGGAGCCGGCACGCGCCGGCGACCCGATCCCCAGCGTTCCTTGACGCGGCGCGAGGCGGGCGCCGTCCTCGGCGTCCTCGGGATCCTCGTCGCCGTGACGGTGCCGGAGCTCGGCTCCGACGCCTGGCCGTTCAAGGTCCCCGCCGGACAGGTGAATCCGCAAGGACCTTTCGGGGTGCTCGTCCGGGCTGCCGATCGCGACTGGGACGTGGCGCTGCTGCGGTCGGCGGCGCTCGCAGCCGGGCTCGCCGTGGCGCTCGGCGCCGCCGTGATCCTGGCGACCCGAGTCGTCCGGGCCTGGCTCGTCTACGCCGCCTGCGCCGTGGTCGTCGGCCTGCTCGTCCTTCCCGCCACCTTCCTTCAGATCGGGCTCCGGGACTCGACGGAGCCCTGGTACCACGTCAACGACTCGACGTACCAGATCGAGATCGCGGGGGACCTCCTCCTCGACGGGAACAATCCGTACGGCCACGACTATCGGGGCTCCGGGCTGGAGAGGTGGTACCCGGCGGCTGGAGCCAGCCCGGACATCCCTCAGGTCGCGCTCGACCATTTCGCATACTTCCCCGGCACGGTGCTGAGTGCGGCCGCCTGGCGGCTGCTGCCGAATCCGTTCGACGACTATCGCCTGTTCGTCCTCTTGTGCACGCTGGCGCTCTTCGGGGCGGCGCTGCTCTTCGACGCTCCGCTGCCCTGGAAGCTCGCCGCCGGCGCCGCGCTGGCTGCAAACCCGTTGGCGACGCGCGGGGCGTGGTTCGGGACCGCCGATGCCCCGAGCCTGCTCTGCACCGTGCTCGCCTTCGCCCTCGTGACCCGCGCGCGCTACGTCCTGGCCGCGGCCAGCCTGGCCGTGGCCGTGCTCCTGAAGCAGTTCGCGCTCGTCGCGCTGCCGTTTCTCGCGGTGATGATGCTCACCCGCCGCGTGCCGAGGCCCGTCCTCTATCGGGCTGCGGCGATTTTCGCCCTCGTGCTGGTGGCAGGGATCCTGCCGTTCGCGATCGCCGATCCGGGCGCGCTCTGGGACGACACGATCGCCTACGGCGCCCAGACCTACCGGATCGTGGGCTACGGGCTCTCCGGCGTCCTGCTGGAGATCGGCATCCTGGACGACCGCTTCGGCCCGTACCCGTTCCTCCCGCTCGCGCTTCTCCTCTGGCTGCCGGTGACCGCGTGGCTCGTGTGGACGCAGTGGCGCTCGAAGCGGCTCTGGGTGGGAGCGGCCGCCTTCGCCGCCTCTATCTTCGGGCTGATGTACCTGGGGCGCGTCTTCCAAACGTCATACCTGATCTGGCCTTTGACCGCGCTCCTTGTTTCTTTTGTTTTGGCTTCTTCGGAGCGTGACGAGCTCGACGAAGCTTCCGCGCAAAGCTGAAGATCCTCGAGCGCCCGACGATGTAGACGTGTTGGCTGTCGGCGACGGCCGGGCTGAAGACCCCGTCCGGCCAGTGCCAGACCTCCTTCCCGGTCAGCGCGTCGAGCGCGTAGGTCCCGCGGGCGCCCTGCTTCGCATACCGCGAGGCCACGCTTCCGCACCGCGGGCAGGCGGCGAAGTAGACGAGCCCGGAGATCACGCTCGGCGCGCCGTGCACCGCCGACGAGGCGGAGAAGCGCCAGAGCCGGTCGCCTGTCGCCGCGTTGAACGCCATGAAGTAGCCGTCGTAGGTGCCGACGTAGACGCGGCCGCGCCAGACCGCGGCGGCGGTGTAGATGTAGGTGCCGGCCCGCTGTGCCCACAGCAACCGGCCGCTGGAGGCTCCGAAGGCGTACAGCGTGCCGTCCGCGTTCCCGATGAAGACGCGGCCGTAGGCGATCGTGGGCGTCGCGTAGAAGTACTCGCGCCGGCCGAAACGTGTGAGCGCCCGCGCGCGCCAGCGCTGCTTCCCCGTCCGCGCGTCGAGCGCGTAGACACTGCCCGCGTCCGTCCCGAAATAGACCTTCCCGCCGACGTAGGCGGCCGAGCTGTTGATCTCGCCGTCGGCGGTGAACGTCCAGCGCGGCTTCCCGGTGTAGATGTTGAGCGCGTACAGCTTGTGATTCCACGAGCCTGCGTAGAGCGTTCGGCCGATGACGAGCGGCGACGTCTCGAAGGCGCCGGCGTCGAAGCGCCAGATGAGCTTCCCGGTCCGTGCCGCCATCGCCGTGATCATCCCGGGCTGACTTCGTGGGTAGCGGTTGCACGGGAGCGGCTGCATCCAGGCGTGATAGACGACCCGGTACGCGATCGTGGGTGACGACGCGGAGCAGTGGTTGAAGCGCCGCTGCCAGACGATCTTCCCCGTCCGGTGGTGGATCGCGAAGAAGCGGCCGCGCTGCTGGGCCACATACAGACGGCCGTACGCGATCGAGGGCGGGAACTCGAGGACGTGGTGCGCCTTGAACGTCCAGCGCAGGCGGAACGGAGGCCGGAGGTTGAAGTCGGCGGCGGTGTGCGTTCGCTGCACTCGCAGACCGTAGGTCGGCCAGGGGAGCCGCAGAACGACCTTGCGTGGGCGCTTCTGCTCGGGCCGCTTCTCCGTGGTCACGAACTCGACCGTCGACGAGCCCCGCTTGTAGTCGATCGTCCCTTCGTCGTGGAGCCAGAAGCCGACCGCAACGCCGGATGCGAGCGCAGCCGCGAAGCCGAGCAGGATGAAAAGCCACGTTCGCCGCACGGCGAGTCAGGCTAGCGAGGGCGCCGAACCAGCACGACGGTTGTCTCGTGCCGCCCGCCGGCGCTGATCCTCAGCGCGTAGCGGCCCGGCTTCGCCGGCGCGCGGAGGCGCAAGGTGTGCCTGCGCGCCGAGCCGTTGCGGCGGCCGAGCCGCCAGGTGTAACGCGGGAAGTCGGTGCCGATCCGGACGGTGAAGAGCTTCCGGGGTCTGGAGCGGAGCCTCGTCGGAGTCACCTCCAGGTAGCGAACGCGGACGTAGAAGGGCTGCGCAGCTTGCCGATTCCCCGCGGCGTCGACGGCGACGAGCTGAAGGCGCTCCAGACCCGGTCGCAGGCGGCGTGGCGCCCAGCGAATCGCGCCCTCGGAGCGGAGCCGCGTCCGGATCTGCCGCTTGCCGTTCACGAGCAGCAGGACGTTCGACGGTTGGCCGGCGCGGTACCGGATCGTGATCGCATCGCCGCGGCCGTCCCCGTCGGGCGAGAGCATTCGGCGGCTCACGTGGAGCACACGGACGCTCGGACGGCTCGTGTCCACCCTGATCCGGCCGGCGAAGTCGATCGTCCGGCCCAGGCGCTGCAGCTCGACGCGCGGCTGGTAGAGGCCGTCGGGGACGACTCGGCCCGCCTGGTCGCGGCCGTCCCAGCCGAACTGATGGTTCCCGGGCCGAAACCGCGCCTCGCGGAGAAGCGTGCGCACGACATTGCCGTCACTGTCCGCGATCGTCAGCGTCAGCACGTCCTCGGCGCGCAGCCGAAAGGCGATCCGTGCGGATCTGACGGTCGCAGCGGCACACGGGAGAGACCGTGGGGTCGATGCGGGGGCGCGCGATCGGATCGGGCTCCAGCTTCAGGTCCTCGGTCACGACGAACGCCACGGCAGTCGCAGCGAGAACGGCGAGCACGAGGATCGTCCGGAGATGACGTGCCACGGCTGGCGAGTGTAGTGACGGCGGTCGCTACCATCGGCCGCGTGAGGAGAGCAGTCCTCGCGGGGCTCATCGTGATCGCGTGTTCCGCCGCCACGGCGCAGCCTGCCCGGGCCGCCGACGGCTGCGGGCTGCCGACGGGCGGGACGGCATGGATCGACTTCGCCGACGGAACGGTGCCGTTCTGGTACCGGTTCGCGCGCCCGGGGGTGATCGCCGCGGCCTCGAACTTCATCTATCCGGCCCAGCTGCGGGCGGGCGGCGCCAAGACGGTCTACTTCGACCTCTACCTGAACGGGCGCGTCGGCACGCCCGACAAGCCCGAGTCGGAGGCGAAGGTCATCGACTGGGCACAGCGGATCTTCTACCGCGCCGCCGCCTCCAGCGGCTGCTCGAGGCCCTGGATGGCGCTGAACGAGCTCTTCGGCGCGTCCACGACGACTCCCTGGACGCCGAACAACGCGGCGTACCGTCACAACATCATCACCTTCATCAGGGCGCTGCGCGAGCTGGGAGCGCGGCCGATGCTCCTGATCTCGAGCCGCCCGTACACGCAGGGCGAAGCTGGGCTCTGGTGGCGCGAGGCTGCCGCCTACGCAGACCTCGTCCAGGAGGTCTACTTCACCGGGAAGCTGATCAACCGGCAGGGGGCGGTGGCCGGCGGCCGCACCGTCCGCGCGCGTTTCCGCGAGGCGGTCCGCACGTTCACCGACATCGGGATCCCGGCGAAGAAGCTCGGGATCATGCTCGGCTTCCAGGCCTCGAATCGCGGGAGCATGGCTGCGATCCCCTGGTTCCACCACGTGAAGCTCCAGGCGCTCGCGATCAAGCAGGTCGCGCGTGAGACCGAGCTCGGCAGCGTCTGGTCGTGGGGCTGGCAGGCCCGGAACACGGCCCAGGCCGACCCGGACAAGGAGGTCGGCGCCTGCATCTGGCTCTGGACGCGGGACCCGAGGCTCTGCAACGCGCCCGAGGCAGCAGGGCCCGACTTCGACACGTCGTTCACCCAGCAGGAGATCACGCTGCCACGCGGCGTCCGCTGCTCGATCGGCGACCGCTCGATCACGCGCGCCGGCGTCACGCAGCTGACGCGCGTCACGGGCGATCCCGGCATCGCCTTCTCGGCGGCATACGCGCGGGCCGTCCTCGCGGGGCTCGTCCAGGTCGACGACGTCGACGTGCTCGCCGCCGAGCGGGCGATCATCGCATCCCACTTCCGCGGCAGCCGCGGTGCGTACCGACGCGCGCTCGCGCGCTCGCGCGCGACCGAGGCCCTCGCGCGTGAGGTGATCGCCGACGAGGTCCGGCAGCAGCGGATGGGCCGGCGGTTCCGCGTGGGCGCTCCCACGGCCGACCAGATCAGGAGCTACTACGAGAGCCTCGCGGATACGCCGGCGCGCATGATCGAGGTCAAGCCGCGGGCCTGGTGGCTCGGCGAGCGCCGGGAGGGCCTGGCGATCGGCTCACTGGCGCCGCCGCAGGTCTTCGGCATCCCCGTCGGGAAGAAGTGGATCAGGATCCGGACCGCCGACGGTCTCCTCAAGGTGCGCTCGCAGGACGACGCGCATCCGCTCGGCACCTATCCCCTCGGGCTCGCGCGGCCCGCCGTCGTCGCGGCGCTCAGGGAGATCCAGCGCCGGCAAACCTTCGAGCGCTGGTTCGGCCGCCCGCTCAAGGACGGGCTCGACCGGCTCCGCTGCGCCAACGACGAGCTGCCGGCGATCTCGGTAGTGGATCTCACCACCTACATCCCGTTTCTGGCGCTTACTGCTTAGCGACGAAGACCTGCGTGCCCTCTCGCAGGTCGAGCTGCCGCGCTTCGTCGCGCGTCATCTGCACCCAGACCTCGCGACCGTCGTCGAGCGCCAGGTCGGCGCGCACCTCGAAGCCCAGGTGGACGACGCGCTCGACGGTGGCGCGCTCAGCTGAGCCGTTCGGCTCGCGCCGGACGTCGATGTCGTGCGGCCGCACGAGCTCCTCGCCGAAGTGGCTGACGGGCCCGATGAAGCTCATCACGAACTCGTTCGCCGGCTGCTCGTAGAGGTCGCGCGCGGTGCCGGTCTGCTCCACCCGGCCCTGGTTCATGAGGACGATCTGGTCGGCGATCTCCATCGCCTCCTCCTGATCGTGCGTGACGAACACCGTCGTGACGTGCACCTCGTCATGGAGGCGGCGGAGCCAGGCGCGAAGCTCCTTGCGCACGCGAGCGTCGAGCGCGCCGAACGGCTCGTCAAGCAGGAGGACAGTGGGCTCGACGGCGAGAGCGCGCGCGAGCGCCATCCGTTGCCGCTGGCCGCCGGAGAGCTGCGCCGGATAGCGCTTCGCGAGCCCCGTGAGCTGCACGAGGTCGAGCAGCTCGTCGACCCGAGCCTTGATCTCGGAGCGGGGCCTCCGGCGGATCTCCAGCCCGAACGCGACGTTCTTGTGCACGGTCATGTGCTTGAACGCCGCGTAGTGCTGGAACACGAAGCCGATGCCTCGTCGCTGCGGCGGCAGGCCGGTGACGTCCGAGCCTTCGATGACCACGCGCCCGGCATCCGGCTGCTCGAGGCCCGAGATCACGCGCAGCAGCGTCGACTTGCCGCTGCCGCTCGGGCCCAGGAGCGCAGTCAGCGATCCGGCAGGGACGGACATGGAGACGTCGTCGACGGCGACGAACTCGCCGAAGCGCTTGGTGACCGACTGGGCCTCGATCGCCATCTAGCGGACCTCCTCCTTGGGCCGGAAGACGGTCATCGCGACGAGCGTCGCGATCGCCAGCATCGCAAGCAGAACGGACGCGGCGTAGGCCCCGACGTAGTCGAAGGACTGGTAGCGCTCCTCCACGTGGAGCGTGAGCGACTCCGTCTTGCCGATCAGGCGGCCCGAGACCACGCTGATCGCGCCGAACTCGCCGAGCGCGCGGGCCGTCGTCAGGACGACGCCGTAGGCGACCGCCCAGCGGATCGCCGGGAACGTGACGCGACGGAAGGTCTGCCAGCCGCCGGCGCCGAGCGTCGCGGCTGCCTGTTCCTGCTCAGTGCCGATCTCGCGCAGCACGGGCACGACCTCTCGCACGACGAACGGGAGCGACACGAAGATCGTCGCGAGCACCATCCCGGGGAGTGCGAAGACCACGTCGAACGGCAGGTTGTCCAGCCAACCCCCGGTGCCAAAGAGGAGCAGGAACGCGAGCCCGACGATCACCGGGGAGAGCGCCAGCGGCAAGTCCACGATCACGTTGACGAGGTTCTTGCCGGGGAAGCGGTGCCGGACGATCGCGATCGCGCACACGATCCCGAAGATCGTGTTCGCCGGGACGGCGATCGCGGCGATGATGAGCGTGACAAGCAGCGCATGCTTCGCCGCCGGAGTCGTCACCGCGTCCCAGGCCGCGTCGAAGCCGTTCTCGAACGCCCGGTAGAAGACCAGGCCGACGGGCGCGACGAGCAACACGCCGAGGTAGCTCAGGCCGACGAACCTGAGCGCGTATCTACGCAGCCGCGTCATGCCTCGTCACGCGCCGGCGCAGCGCGCCGATCAGGAGCAGGGCCAGGAAGGTGATGACCAGCAGAACGACCGAGACGGCGGCTGCGCTCCGCGGGTCGCCGCTCTCGATCCGGCCGAAGATGTAGACGGAGGCAACTTCCGTCTTGAACGGCAGGTTCCCCGTGATCAGCACGAGGGCGCCGAACTCGCCGATCGCCCGCGCGAAGGCGAGCGCGACGCCGGAGAGGATCGCGGGCAGCAGGTTCGGGAGGATGACCCGGCGGAAGATCTGGAACGAGCCTGCGCCGAGCGACGCAGCGGCCTCCTCCATCTCGCGGTCGAGCTCCAGCAGAACCGGCTGCACCGTCCGGATCACGAACGGCAGCGTCACGAACAGGAGCGAGACCAGGACCGCCCAGCGCGAGAAGGCGACGTCCACGTTCACGCGGCTCGTGGGCCCGTAGAGCGTGAGCAGGGTTAGGCCGGCGACGATCGTCGGGAGCGCGAAGGGCAGGTCGACGAGAGCGTTGATGACGGACTGTCCGAAAAAGCGGTCACGGACCAGGATCCACGCGACGATCGTCCCCATGACAGCGTTGATCAGCGCGACCGCGGCCGACGCGAGCAGCGTGAGCTTCAGCGCCGCGACCGCCTGGGGGTCGGTGATGGCGGCGCGGAAGTCGTCCACGCCTCCGCCCGCCGCGTGCCAGACGAGCGCCGCCAGCGGCAGGAGGACGATCAGGCTGAGGTAGGCGGTCGCGAGGCCCTGTGCGATCGCCGCCCCCGGGCCTCGTACACCCGGGGGCGGGAATCGAGACAGCGGGCGTGCTCAGTGCCCCTCCCGGTAATGCCGCCGAGCTTCTGGGTCGCGAGCCGAAGGCGCCGACTCGTCGGCGCCGACAGCAGAGGTCGTGCCGGCTTTGCCGGCGCGACCGTCTTGACAGATCTCCGACGAGCCAAGGTCTGTAGACCTTGGTGAGGAGGAGGGTGGGCTCTGCGCCGCGTGATCGCGGGCCAGAAGCCGGCATGTATTGCGGGTGGGGCACCTAGCCTGTCTCCTTCTGGATCTTGGTCACGATGCCGGTCTTCGGATCGAAGAACCGCTTGTCGACGGAGGCCCAGCCGCCGAGGCTCTTGATCGTGAAGAGCCACGGGCGCACCGGGAACTTGAAGGTCCTGAGCGCCGAGACGAGCACCGGCCGGTAGCCGTTCTCGCCGTAGATCTTCTGGGCCTTCGGGGTTCGCAGGAAGTTGAGGAACGCCCCCGCGGCGGCCTTGTTCTTCGACGTCTTCAGGATCGCGATCGGGTTCTCGATCCGGATCGTCGCCTTGGGGATCACGTACGGGACGTCCTGGCCCTTGCTGTTCGCGAAGATGGCCTCGTTCTCGTACGCGAGGAGGACATCACCGCGGCCGGCGAGGAACGTCTGCAGCGCTTCTCTGGCGCTCTTGTCCTGCGAAACGACGTGCTTGTAGAGGTTGCGCAGGTAGGCGACGGCCTGCTTGTGCGAGCGGCCCTTCTTCCGCATCGCGCCGTAGGCGGCCATGACGTTCCACTTCGCGCCGCCCGAGGTCTGGACGTTCGGCGTGACGACGTCGACGCCGGAGCGGGTCAGATCCTCCCAGTCCTTGATCTTCTTCGGATTGCCGCGGCGGACGACGAAGACGACGACAGAGCGAGTCACGATGCCCTGCCACTTGTTCTGCTTCCACTTCGGGTTGATGAGACCGGCCTTCACGAGCGTCGTGACGTCGGGCTCGAGCGAGAGCGCGACGATGTCCGCCTTCAGGCCGGCCTTGACGGCGCGAGCCTGCTCGCCGGAGGCGCCGTAGGACTGCTCGAAGTCGACGTCCTTGCCCTTGGCCGTCTTCTGGAACTCGGGGATGATCTCCGCGTAGGCGTCGCGCGGGGTCGAATACGCGACGAGGGTCAGCTTCCCAGCTTGCGTGCGGGCCTGCGCGTCGTCGTTCGTGAGGACCGCTGCGGTCAGGGCGGCTGCGGCGAGCGCGGCGACCACCAGTAGGAAAACGGGCTTGCGCATGAGCCTCCTTTGATACGAAGTCCTAATCACAGGGATTAGCGACTTCTATCCAAAGGGTCCACGGCATGTCAAGCCTCACCTGTAGGCCGCGATCAGCACCTCGGCGACCTCCGGACGCGAGAACTCGACCGGGGGCAGCTCACCTCGTCCCAGCATCTCCCTGACCTTCGTTCCCGAGAGGAACACGTGGTCGTCGCCGCCATGCGGGCAGGTCTTCGGGGACACCATCGAGCCGCAGACCCGGCAGAAGGCCGCGTGCTCGAAGAACATCGGCTCGATGTCGAGCTCATGGGCCTCGAACTCCTCGAAGATCAGCTGGGCGTCGTAGGAGCCGTAGTAGTCGCCGACCCCGGCATGGTCGCGGCCGACGATGAAGTGCGAGCAGCCGTAGTTCTTGCGGCAGATCGCGTGCCAGATCGCCTCGCGCGGGCCGGCGTAGCGCATCGCAGCGGGGAAGGCCGAGACGACGACGCGGTCCTGCGGGTAGTAGTTGTCGACCAGCACGCGGTAGCACTCGACGCGGGTCGCCGCGGGGACGTCGTCCGACTTCGTCTCGCCGACGAGCGGGTGGATCAGCAGGCCGTCGACGGTCTCGAGCGCGGTCTTGGTGAGGTACTCGTGCGCCCGGTGGATCGGGTTTCGGGTCTGGAAGCCGACGATGCGCTTCCAGCCTCGGCGCGCGAACTCGGCGCGGGTTTCGTGCGGGGTCTCGTGCCAGCTCCGGGAAGGGCGGCTCGGCGCGCTCGAAGACTGTCACTCGGCCCGCGAGGTAGAGCGGCTTCTGCTCGTAGAGCCGCGCGACGCCCGGGTGGGCGTCGTCGGTCGTGCGGAAGCACTGCTCGGCCTCGCGCTCCTTGTCGTATTCGAAGGTCTCCTCGACCTCGAGCACAGCGAGCGGGCGGCCTTCGGCGTCTGCGAGGACGACGCGGTCCCCCTGCGGGGGCTCGTCGACGGCGAGGCAGACGGGCAGGGCCCACGGCAGGCCGTCTGCCAGGCGCATCTCGTCCACGACGCGCACGTAATCGTCACGGGTCATGAACCCCTCGAGCGGCGAGAGCGCGCCCGAGGCGATCATGTCCAGATCCGAGAGCTCCCTTGAGGTGAGCGTGACGATCTCCAGCTGTGCGAGGTCGGCGGGCCGTTCGCCGGTGCGGTCGACCAGTCTTCCGCCGTGAGGGCTGATCAGGCCATGGCCGGTGTCTGACACCGGACGCGTCCGCTGGGGAGCAACCGTCATGCGGCCACCTCCGTTCGGGTCACGCCCAATTCGGCCAGCTTGTCGAGCACCATCCGCGCCGACTCTTCCGGCGGATGCTCCTCCGTGTCGATCCGAAGCTCCGGGCTCGCCGGCTCCTCGTAGGGATCCGAGACGCCCGTGAACTCCTTGATCTCCCCACGGAATGCCT
This sequence comes from uncultured Actinomycetes bacterium, assembly GCA_963842235.1. Taxonomy (GTDB): domain Bacteria; phylum Actinomycetota; class Thermoleophilia; order Gaiellales; family Gaiellaceae; genus JACDAN01. The sequence goes on from CAWJFT010000003.1 coordinate 95,614, forward strand.
TCTCGTAGAGACCCTTGACGTCGCGCCTGGCGCACTCCTCGACCGACGTGGCGACGTAGACCTCCACGAAGGAACCGTGCTCCTCGACCAGCCCACGGGCATGGCGTCGCGTTTCCTCGTAGGGCGAGATCGCGGAGACGAGCACGGCCGCGCCGTGGCGGGTCAGTCGCGAGGCGACCCAGCCAATGCGCTCGATGTTCGTGTCGCGATCCTCCTTCGAGAAGCCGAGGCCTTTCGAGAGGTGCGTGCGCACGACATCGCCGTCCAGGTACTCGACGAGGTGGCCCCGGCCTCGAGCTCAGGGCCCACGATCTCCGCGATCGTCGTCTTCCCCGCGCCCGACAAGCCGGTGAACCAGAGCGTAAAGCCGTTACTCAAGTCGTCTCCTTCGCATCGATGGGTGTGTCGACGTGGATGCCGCACTCGAGCTTGTCCGAGCCGGCCCAGCGTCCCGCACGCTCCTCTTCGTCGGGCGCCGTCGGCCGCGTGCACGGCATGCAGCCGATCGACCGGTACCCGGCTTCGTGGAGCGGGTTGAACGGAATCTCGTTGACCTGGATGTAGCCCCAGACGAGTCGCTCGTCCCAGTCGACGAGCGGATGGATCTTCCAGACGCCGTAGCGCTCCGACCACTGCACCTTCGGCGTCGACGCCCGCGACGGCGACTGGTCTCGGCGGATGCCGGAGATCCACGCGCCGTACGGCTCGAGCGCCTCGAGGAGCGGCTCGACCTTGCGGATGTGGCAACAGCGATCGGGGTCGTGCTCCCAGAGATTTGGGCCCTCGCGCTTGTGCTGCTCGGCGACGGTGATCACCGGCGGCGGCGGGAGCAGCTTCAGCCCGTAGCGCTCGACCAGCGCGTCGCGCGTCTCATACGTCTCGCGGAAGAAGAGATGCGTGTCGAGCTCGATGATCGGGATGTCGAGCGCGAGCTCCGAGACCATGTGCACGAGCACGGACGACTGCTTCTGCCACGAGCACGTGAGGCACAACTGGTCGCCGAACTCGTCGTAGGCCCAGCGGAGCAGGTCCTCCGCGCGCATGGCTTCGAAATCCTGGTCAGGAAGCGGGGGTGCGGTCGCCAAGCAGCACCTCCTTCAGCGTGTCGGCGCGCAGTCCTCGGCGCAGCGTCTCGAGCGGGATCACCTCGTCCGTAGGGATGTTCCCGAGGTTCACTTCCGGCCCGAGCTGCCGCACGAACCAGGCCTGCGCCGCCTTCGTCGGCGCCTCGAAGATCAGGTCGGCCGGCTGGATGTCATGGACGATCTCGTCGATCAGCCCCGTCCGCATTTCGCCGGTAGGGCGGAAGATTCCCGCGGTGCCGCCCTCGCGCGCTTCAGTGATCACCTTCCAGGCGCCCGCGTCGAGCTCCTCCTTGATCCAGGCGACCCACTCGTACGGCGCGAAGACGACCTCTGAGTCCTTGGAGCCGACCTCGGAGAGCACCGTGAAGTCGCGCGCGAGGTCGGCGATCAGCTCGAGCTTCTCCTCCCGCGGCATCTCGACCGCGCCGTCGGAGATCTCCACGTGCGTCAGGCCGAGCTCCCTCAGCCAGTCCTTGTACTCGTCCACCTTGCCGCGCGCCCAGATGGCCTCGAAGAACGTCCCGCCGATGACGACGCGCTTGCCGCTCAAGACCTCGAGCTTGCGCTTGAGGTTCGGCGTCACATAGGCGGTCCCCCAGCCGAGCTTGACGACGTCGATGTAGTCGCCGCTCGTCTCGAGCACGTCCTCCCACGCCCGCGGGCCGAGTCCCTTGTCGAGGACGTGGGTCAGGCCGCCGTTGCGCGCAGGCAGGTCAAAGGCGGGCAACGATGTCCTCCAGCCGCTTCGTCGCCGCTTCCTGGACGTCGTGGAAGAGCGAGTTGCCGTGCGAGTCGATCCCGACCCACAGCGGCCCGAAGTCCTTGACGCGGAAGCGCCACAGGCACTCGGGCATCAGCTCCTCCCACGCGACCTCTTCGATCTCCTCGATCTGGGTCGTCTCGAGCGCCGCCGCGCCCCCGACGATCGCGAAGTAGACCATCCCGTAATGGCGCATCGGCTCGATCGCCTCGTCCGGGAGGCCGCCCTTTCCGGCGATCGCCCGGACGCCGTAGTCGCGGCCGAGCCCTTCGGTGAAGCGCACCATGCGGGCGCTCGTCGTCGTACCGATGCAGACTTTCTCGTAGCGGCCGGGGCCGACCTTGCGAACGCCGGGCGCTGTGTGGAGGAGGAATGCTCCGCTGAAGTCCATTGGCGGGTCGAGACCCTCGTCGAAGATCCGGATGTGCGAGCGGTCGCGGATTCCGATGATGTGGCCGTCGACGGTGACGAGGTCGCCGGCGCGGAGCTTGCGGATGTCGTCCTCGGAGGCGGGGAATGTCAGGCGATGCTCGGCCACTAGTGGCTCTCCCGGTGACATCGATGGATGCCTGGGTCGCTAGCACCAAGCCAGGCAAGGACGCAGGGAGCGTGCGGGCTTGATAGCCCGGACGCGACTGAGGACGCCGACTGGCGCCGCGTGATAGCGGGCCAGGCGCCACCGGATGTTGCCGGGAGAGCCACTAGGCCTCTCGGTCGAACTCTGTGGACCCGTCAGCCGCGATGTGCGCCGATGCGCGACGCGCCGCCCAGCACTGGTAGTTGACGGCTACCGGATTGAGCGTCATGTGCGTGTCCGCGTGCTCGACGTGGCAGTGGAGAACGGTGATGTCTCCGCCGAGGCCCATCGGGCCGATCCCGGTCTCGTTCAGGAGCCCGGTGAGCTCCTCCTCGAGCTGCGCGACGAGCGGATCCTCGTTGCGCGAGCCGACCGGCCTCGCGATCGCCTCCTTGGCCAGGTGCATGGCGTAGTCGGCCGAGCCGCCAATGCCGACACCGACGATCCCGGGCGGGCACGGCTTCCCGCCGGCGCCGACGATCGATTCGAGTACGAACTGCTTGATCCCCTTCACGCCGTCGGCGGGGACGCACATCTTCAGGAAGCTCATGTTCTCCGAGCCGGAGCCCTTGGGCACGCACTTGACGTCGAGGCCGTCCCAGTCCGGGACGAAGTCCCAGTGGACGATCGGGACGCGGTAGCCCACGTTCGGGCCCGTGTTCTCGCGCGTGAGCGTGTGGACAGTGTTCGAGCGCAGCGGGTGGTCGAGCGTCGCGCGCACCGTGCCGTCGTAGAGCGCCTGGTAGATCCGAGCCGGGTGGAGCGGGAAATGTTCGCCGACCTTGCAGTAGTAGACCGCGATCCCGGTGTCCTGGCACACGAGGTTTTGCTCGTCCTCGGCGACCTGGACGTTGCGGAGGATCGTCTGCAGGACGCGCTGACCCGGCACCGACGTCTCCCTCTCGGCGGCATCCGCGAGCGCATCCCGGAGGTCCTGGGGGATGTCCTTCAGCGCCCAGACGTAGAGGTGCGCCGCCGCGTCCTCGACCGCCTGCTGGATATCGGTCTCGACGGTGCTCACTCAGATCCCTTCTCCGCCGCAGCCTTGCCGGCGCGCCGCCCGAACACCGTGCACTCCAGCAGCGAGTTGCCCATCATTCGGTTGCGTCCGTGCGTGCCGCCGGCGATCTCGCCGGCCGCGTAGAGCCCCTCCACCGTCGTCTCGCCGTGCTCGTCGATGACCAGACCCCCGTTCTGGTAGTGGAGCACCGGATACGTGAGGATCCGCTCGGCCAGCGGGTCGATGCCCCCGGCGCGGTACCGGCGCAGCATGTACGGGAGAGACACCTCGGCATCAGCCTCGGCGATTCGGGTCGTGTCAAGGTAGACCGCAGGTCGGCCGTCCTCGGTCTCGACGCCCTTGCCCTTCTCCACCTCGTCGAAGATCGCCTGTGAGACCTCGTCGCGCGGCCCGAGCGAGTCGGTGAACTCCTCGCCGTCGGCGTTGAGCAGCACCGCGCCGTAGGCGCGCGTCGTCTCGGGGATCGAGTAGCCCTGCATCGTCTGGGGCCAGGCGCCGCCGTTCGGGTGGTACTGCAGCGCGTCGAGGTCGCGCGACTCGACGCCGAGCCCGATCGCGATCTGCGTCACCTCGCCGGTGGCGCCGGGATGGTTCGTCGACAGCTCGCCTCGCTCCTTGGCCTCCCGGAAGCAGCGGCCGCCGGCTGCGAGGACGACCGTCGCGGCCTCGATCACGTGCTCGCCGCAGCGCGCTCGCCAACCGCTTTCGATCCGCTCCAACTCCGTGAGCGGGGACTTCGGGAACGCCGTGCCGGAGCCGGCCTCGAACGCCTCGCGGAGCGCAGTCGTGATCGCAAGTCCCGTCCGGTCGCCGACCTGAAGCAGCCGCTTGCGCGAAGCGCCCCCGCAGCGCGCGAGCCGATAACCGCCGTTCTCGCGCGTGAACTCGACGCCAAGCTCCTCGAGCCAGTGGATGGCAGACGGCGCCTCGGCGGTCAGGAGCTCGACGAGCCGACGGTCGGCCGTCTCGTGCGAGCTGCGCCAGACGTCCTCGGCATGAATCTCGGGCGAGTCGTCGGCGCCGAAGGCCGCCTGGATCCCGCCCTGCGCCTTGGCCGAGTTGCACGACTGCAGCGCGCCTTTGGAGGCCAGAGCGACCCGCCCGCCCGTCCGCTCGGCGGAGACGGCGGCGGCGAGCCCGGAGGCTCCCGATCCGATGACGAGCACGTCAAACCAAGGCGCGGCGCCCACCCGCAGGATGCTACCACCGGACGACTAATCCCATTCATTAGTGCGCTTTATTCAAGCGGTCGCACCCAATGCCGATATCGGGGACGTGGTCAGGCTTTTCGGGATGATCTCCCTCGTCGCCACCCTCGCTATCGGCGGCGTCCTCTGGTCCCAGCAGGCAAAGACGGTGCAGCACGGAGCACCCAGCGCCATGTTGGGCGCGGCGACCACGGTGCTGGAGGTCAATCATCGGATTCGCGGCACGTACTCCGGCACCACTTTCAGCGACGTCGACGTGATGCGCGCCGACGCGAGCTCGTACTGCATCGAGGCGGCCGGTTACTTCGTGGCAGGGCCCGGCGGCACGCCCAGCCGCGGCCGCTGCTAGTAAATCGCGCGGAAAAGCTGCGCGATCTCGGCCGGTGAGGCCGGCCGCGGATTGGCCTTCGCCCCGGCTCTCGCCGCAGCCGCCTCGGCGACTTCGGGAGCTCCTCCTCCGGGACGTCGAAGTCGCTGAGCCGCTCGAAGCCCCCGAGCCTTGCCAGCTCCTCGACCTTGCGAGCCGGATCGTCGGCCCCCATCGCCTTCCCAAGCCTCTCCAGCGACTCAGGCACGACGGGCTCGTTGAAGCGGAGGGCGGCTGGAAGACACAGCGCGTTCATCGCGCCGTGCGGAAGCCCGTAGGTGCCCCCGAGCGCCTGCGCCATGGCGTGGCCGAGGCACAAGCCCGATTGCCCCAGCGCTTCTCCCGCGTGCGCCGCGCCCCGCAGCAGCGTCGTTCGCGGTCCGAGATTCGTTCCGTCTTCCAGCACCGCCGGCAGCGAGCCGGCGATTAGCTCCGCCCCCTCGGCGGCGTTCCGGTCGGAGTCGGCGTTCCGCGCCGGGTGGTAGAGGGCCTCGGCGGCGTGGGCGAGCGCGTTCAGCGCCGTCCCGCCCGAGACCTCGCGCGGCAGGTCGAGGGTCAGCTCCGGCTCGTAGACGATCCCCGCGAGCTGCGCTCCCCCTCCGCCGCCACGCATCCGCCGCTCCGGGTCGCGAACGCCGAAGAAGGGCGTCCACTCGGAACCCGAGTAGGTCGTCGGCACGGAGACGAGCGGCAGGCCGCGCGCGGCCGAGACCGCCTTGGCCGTGTCGATCGCACTGCCGCCCCCCACCGCGACCACCCCGTCGACATCCTCGGGCGCCTCGATCCGATGTGACGGGATCTCCTCCCAACGCGCAGCCGCGTCGATCCCGAGCTCGCGCCAACGCGGGCTGGCAACCAGAAAGGGACGCTCGATGCCGAGCTCGCGGAGAAGATCCGGAAGCTCGTCGAGGCCCCAGCGGACGATCACGGAAGCTTTTCGCGCGCGAACTCGACGAATGCCTGGCCAACGCGGCTGGGAGTCCTGCCGGTGGAGCGAACGAGTGAGATCTCCCGCCTCGGATCGAGACCCTTCACCCGAGCCGCGGCGAGGCTGCCGCTCGCCAACTCCGGCTCCATCGACGAGCGGGAGATGAAGGTCACTCCGTGACCCGCTGCCACCGCCGCCTTGACCGACTCCTGCAACCCGAGCTCGAGCCGAACCTCGAGATCGCGAAGGCGAAGGCCGGCAGCACGGAGCTCGTCCTCGATCATCTGTCGGACGCCGGCGCCCTCCTGCATGAGGATCAGCTTCTCGGCGCGGAGGTCGTCGAGACCGACCGTCTTGCCTGCGAACCGATGCTGAGGCGGTACGGCGAGGACGACCTCGTCCTGGAAGAAGGGCTCGAAGGTCACGCCTCGATGCCGCGTCGCCGCTCCGACGACACCCAGCTCCAGCTCGCGGCGGGCAACCGCGTCGATGACGTGCTGGGTGTCGTTGACGGAGAGCGAGATGGCGACGCCCGGGTTCTCGTCCTGGAATTGGCAGAGGAGGAGCGGGAGGACGGTGGCGCCAGGGCCGGTGGAACAGCCGATCTCGAGCCTCCCCGTGAGCTCCCCGTCACCCTCGCCCGCTACCTCCTCGAGCAATTGCTCCTCGACGGCGAGCAGCCGCTGCGCGTTCCGGTAGAGGCGCTGCCCCGCCTCCGTCGGCTCCACTCGTCGCCCGGAGCGGTCGAGGAGCCGCTGTCCGAGCCGCTTCTCGAGCGAGCGGATCTGGAGGCTGACGGCGGGCTGGGTGACGCCGAGCTGCTCCGCGGCCTGTGAGAAGCTCCGTCGGTCGACGACGGCGCAGAACGCGGCGAGCTGACGGGTATCCATAAGGAATCATTATGCAGAAGCGAGCAATTCCGCATCATTGGTTTCACTAGTGGGCGAGCCGAGAAAGATTCCTTCGACAACAGCGGCAAGAGGAGGGACCATGAAGAGAGCAGTTCCTGCGGTGGCGGCCTTGGTTGCGCTGGTCGCCGTCGCTCTCGCGAGCTCCGCGCTCGCGTCGCACAGCGCGACGGCGGTGAAGACGGCCAAGCAGCCGTTCCTCGTCGGAACCGCGTCCGGAGTCGTCGTCGACCCGATCCTCTCGACGGGCGACGTCGTCCCGAGTGGGCAGACCCCGGCGTACCAGATGTCGGGCATTCCGGATGGGCTCGGCGCCTACGCGAACAAGCACCACGGTCACGGCGCCGCCAAAGGACGAGGGAAGCTGCCTCGCACTTTCACCGTGGTGATGAACCACGAGCTCGGACGATCCTTCCCGAACAATCCACCCGGGGTCGACACACGCATCTCGAGGCTTCGGATCGACCGAGAAACGCGGAGCGTGACGGAGGCCAAGTACCTCTTCACCGGGCTGGAAGGCTACGAGCGGTTCTGCTCGGCAACGCTCCGGATCGTCGGTGGGAAGCCCTTCTACTTCACGGGTGAAGAAGCGATCCCGATCGTCGGTCAGCCTCCGGGCCCGGCGCATGACGGCAGCTCGATCGCAATGAACGCCGAGACCGGCGCGTTCACCGACACGGCGCACTTCGGCCACCTCCAGCACGAAAACGTCGTCCCGCTGAGGCTCTCGAAGTGGGTCTTCCTGACAACTGAGGACGACTTTCGCGTGGGGCAGCCCGCTTACCTCTACGCCTACATCGCGTCGTCCTTCAAGCGCGCAATCGCGGGCACGCAGGGCAGTCTCTACGTCTGGAAGGCGGACAATCCGGCGGAGACCGGGAATCCGACGGCTTCGAAGGGCGAGTCGATTCCGGGCCACTTCGTCCCGATCACGCAGGCTGAGAATGCGAACGACAACACGCTGAAGGCGGCAGCGACCGCGAAGGGCGCCTTCAAGTTCGATCGCCTCGAGGACGCAGCCGCGCTAAGCGGGAAGGACAGCCGAGTCTTCATCGCGGACACCGGGAAGGCGCCGGCGACGCTCCGCGGTCGCGTCTATCAGCTCGACTTCGACCGCAGTCATCCGACCAGGGCGACGCTGAAGATGATCTTGAACGGCGATCCGCCCGACAACGACGACATCTACAACCCCGACAACATGGCCGCGTCAGATCGCGTGCTGATGATCCAGGAGGACCGCGAGGCGGTCTTCCGCGTCCCGTCGGCAGGTGGCGGTTACGCCCGCGTCATGGAGTACCGGTTCTCCGACGGCAGTCTGAGGTCGGTGGCGCGCGTCAACACACCACCCGGTGACCCGCCGAACCCGGAGAACTGCACGGGCTGCCTCCCGGGCACCTGGGAGTCATCAGGGATCATCGACGCCGGCCGAGTGCTCGGTCGGAACTGGTGGCTGCTGGACGTGCAGGCGCACAACAGCACGGCACCGCAGCCCGGTCCCTCGCTGGCACCGGGCTCGAGCTCCGGCGAGAACGGCCAGCTGCTCGCGCTCCTCGTCCCGGACAGCCAGGGCGCAAGCCACGGTCAGGGTAAGGACAAAGGCAAGGACAAGGACAAAGACCACGGCCACGGCAAGAAGCGCGGCGCACTAAGCCGAGGCAAGCGAAGCAACTACGGAGGGCCGGCGGAAGCCGGCCCTCCGTGCGTTACGGGGACTACCATCCACGGGTGCTCGAGACGCGGTCCGCGCAGCAGCAGTCCCTCTCGGAGAGCTTCATCCGGCAAGCCCGTGAAAGCCCGCGGCGCAAGGGGGTCGATGCGGCGCTTCGCACGCTCGACGTCGTCCTGTCCGTTCTCTTCCTGGCCCTCGCGGCAATCCCGATGGCGCTGATCAGCCTCGCGATCCTCGCAACGAGCGGGCGCCCGCTCCTCTACCGCGGGCAGCGGGTCGGGAGAGGGCGGCCGCTTCTACACGATGCTCAAGTTCCGGACGCTGCGCTCGGGCGCCGAAGACCGGCTCGGGCCCTATCTCGGCGAGGAGCTCGTCCACAGGACGCGCGACGAGCAGACCACCGTCGGGCGCTGGCTGCGGGCGACGCAGCTGGACGAGCTCCCGCAGCTGTGGAACGTCCTCCGTGGGGAGATGAGCCTCGTCGGGCCGCGTCCGATCCGGCCGATCTTCTTCGAGCAGCTCGCCTCGGATCTCCCGGCCTACTGGCAGCGCCTCGTCGTCCGGCCGGGACTGACCGGGTTCGCCCAGGTGCGCCGTGGCTACGAGACCTCGATGGCAGAGAAGCTCGCGCACGACCTCGAGTGGATCGCCGACCGCTCGGTCGGGCTCTACCTGCGGACGCTCGCCACGACCGGCTGGCGCGTGCTCGGCCAGTCGCTGCGCGGGGCGGTCCGACCCACGAAAGTAGAGTAGAGCGGCGTGTGCGGCATTGCCGGTGTCGCGTCGCGTAGCGGCGCGGTCGATCCCGAGCGCCTGCGCGCGATGAGCGCGACACTCGTCCATCGCGGCCCCGACTCCGACGGCGTTCTCGTCGACGGCCCCGTCGGGCTGGCCGCGCGCCGGCTCTCCATCATCGACCTCGAGACCGGCGACCAGCCGATCGCGAACGAGGACGGCACGGTCCACGTCGTCCAGAACGGTGAGATCTACAACTACCGAGAGCTCCGAGCCGGGCTCGAGCGCGCCGGCCATCGCTTCCGGACACAGTCCGACACGGAGGTCCTCGTCCACCTCTACGAGGAGCACGGCGAGGCCTTCGCCGAGCGCCTGCGGGGCATGTTCGCCGTGGCCGTCTGGGATGCCGGGCGGCAACGACTCGTCCTTGCCCGCGATCCGTTCGGGATCAAGCCGCTCTACTACCGGATCGACGCCGAGGGCCTCGCCTTCGCCTCGGAGCTGCGCGCGCTCCCGCGCGGGGAGATCGACCACGACGCGCTCGAGGCCTTCCTGGCCTTCAACTCCATCCCTGCGCCGTATTCGATCTTCCGCGAAGTGCGGAAGCTGCCGCCCGGTTCACTCCTCGTCTGGGAGAACGGCGAAGCGCGGATCGCGCGGTTCTCACGGCCTGCGCCGGCTCTGGCGGAGGATCTTCGCCGTGACGACGAGTCTGAGCTGGCAGAGGAGCTCCGGGCAAGGCTGCGGGACTCGGTTCGGGCGCATCTGATCGCCGATGTCCCGGTGGGCGTGCTCTTGTCGGGCGGCGTCGACTCCGCCGTCCTTGCCGCTTTGGCCGCCCAGGAGAGCGCGGAGCCGGTCCACACATTCTCGATCGGCTTCGAGGAGCGCTCCTTCGACGAGCTGGACAACGCCCGTTCAGTGGCAACGATGTACGGGACGCGGCACGAGGAGCTCGTCCTCCGGCCCGACGCGGCGCTGCTCCTTCCGGCCCTGGCCGACGCCTTCGACGAGCCGTTCGCAGACTCCTCGGCGCTTCCGACGTACCTCGTTTCGGAGCTCGCGGCTTCGCACGTCAAGGTCGCGCTCTCCGGCGAGGGGGGCGACGAGCTTTTCGGGGGCTACTACACGTATGCCGCCGACCTGCTCGCGCTGCGGATGGGGAAGCTCGCGGCAATCGCGCGGCCACTCGTCGAGCGGATGCCGAGCTCGAACCGGAGGGCGAGCTTCGACTACAAGGCGAAGCGATTCGTCCGCGGCGCCGCGCTGCCGCCGCTCGAACGCCACCATTCCTGGAAGGAGATCTTCTCGCCGGACCTGCGGGCGGAGCTGACGGGGCGGCAGACGGAGTTCGATCCGGTCGATCTCCTCCGCGAGCGCTATGCGGAGACCGACGGCGCCGAGCCGCTCGCCCGCCTCCAGGACGTCGATCTCGGCCTCTACCTGGTCGACGACCTGCTCGTGAAGACCGACCGCGCGTCGATGGCGCACTCGCTAGAAGCCCGTGTGCCGTACCTCGATCCCGTGGTGGCCGGCCTCGCCCAGGCGCTGCGGACAAAGCTCAAGGTGAGCGGGCTGCGCAAGAAGCGGCTCCTGCGCAAGGCCGCCGCGCCGCTCCTGCCCCGCCGGATCGTGTATGGGCGCAAGCGCGGGTTCTCCATTCCGGCGGCCGCCTGGCTGCGCGGTGAGCTGGAGCCGTTCGCGCGGGACGTCCTCTCGGCGGAAACGCTGCGGCGGCAGGGCTATTTCCGGCCCGAAGTCGTCGAACGAGTGCTCGATCGCCATGTCGCCGGCGAGGAGGATCTTTCGCGGCAGCTCTGGGGACTCCTCGCCTTCACGCTCTGGCACGAGCGGCATGTGGAGCGGCGGCCCGGCGCGCTTCGCGAGCCCCGCCTGGAGGCACTCGTCAGCTGAGCGAACTGCCGGAGTTCGAGCTCGGGTACCCCGGCACGGACCTGCGGCGGCTCCTCGTCGCGGCGGTGCTTTCAGGGGCGAAGACGTCGACGTCCGGTCTGGCGGAGAGCGACGAGCCATCGTCGAAGGTGGGCGACAAGTTCGTCCTGAAGGACGAGACGGGCCGGCCGAGGGCGATCGTCGAGATCACGGAGATCCGTGTCGTCCCGGCTTCGGAGATCGATCTCGACTTCGCCCGCGACGAAGGTGAGGGCTTTGAGTCGGTGGAGGACTGGCGTGTGGCGCACGAACGGTTCTTCGAGCAGCCGATCGAGGCCGACACGCGCATCGAGGCGATCAGGTTCCGCATCGTGGAGCGGCTCTGAGAGTCTGGATCGACATCACAGCGCCTGCCCACGTGCTGGTGTTCCGGCCCCTGATCGGCATCCTCCGCGAGCGCGGCGCCGAAGTGGAAGTGACGGCAAGGAGTTACGCGCAGACGCTCGAGCTGCTGGAGCTGCACGGAATCGAGGCCGAGGTCTTCGGCCGGCACGGCGGTCGGTCGCGGCTCGGCAAGGCGCGAGCTCTGACCTCGCGGCTGGGCGACCTCCGGCGCTGGGCGAAAGGACGACGGTTCGACCATGCGCTCGCGCACGGCTCGCACGAGCTGACCATCACGGCACGACGCCTGGGGATCCCGAGCGCGACCACGTTCGACTACGAGTTCGCCTGGCTTCAGCACCAGCTGGGGCTGCGAGCCGCGACGCACGTCGTCGTCCCCGACGCGATCCCGCCCGAGCGGCTCGCACGCTACGGCGTCCGCCCGCCCAAGCTCCGGCAGTACGAGGGTCTGAAGGAGGAGTACTACCTCGCCGACTTCGAACCGGACCGGTCCGTTGCGGACGGTCTCGGCCTGAGCCCCGACCGAACGCTCGTCGTCGTTCGTACGCCGCCCGATGTGTCCCTGTACCACCGGCGCTCGAATCCACTCTTTCCGCAGGTGCTCGAGCATCTCGGCCGCCTGGAAGGTCTCGACGCGGTCGTCCTCCCGCGGACGAAGGAGCAGGGCGAGTACGTCCGCTCCCTCGGCCTCCCCGCGGTAATCGTCCCTGGCCACGCCGTCGATGCCCAGAGCCTCATCGCCCTCGCCGACCTGGTCGTCTCCGCCGGCGGGACGATGAACCGGGAGGCAGCGGCGCTCGGCGTGCCGGTCTACACGACGTTCGGCGGCCAGTTAGGTGGGGTTGACGAGGAGTTGATCCGCCAGGGCCGGCTCGTTCCTATCACCGATCCCCGTGCTTTGGTGATCAGGAAGCGCGAGGCAGGCGAGTCGACGCGTGTCCGCCGTGACCCCGCCGAGCTCCTCGACCTGCTGCTTCGCCCCTGAGGCGTGCCGGCACGTGGCGCTCCGAGCTAGAAGTCCGTAACGCGTTCGGGCTCGGCAGCCGGCACTTGGCCTCTCACCGGCGACCGGACGATCATGGAGAGCCGCGAGACCGCCTCCAGCGTTTCGCCCTCACTCACGAGCCGCTCGAGCACCGCCAGCTCCTCGTCGAGCCAAGCGGCCGTGATCGGGATGCGCCGCGCGCGCCGGATCTTGGCGTGGCCGGTCTCGGCGACCTCCTCGTCCGCGCCCCAGAGCTCCTCGTGGAGCTTCTCCCCGGCCCGGACGCCGATGAACTCGATCGGGATGTCGCGCTCGGGCTCCCGGCCCGAGAGCCGGATCATGTCCCGCGCCAGGTCGAGGATCGAGACCGCATCGCCCATGTCGAGGACGAAGATCTCGCCGCGGCCACCGATCGAGCCAGCCTGGACGACGAGCGACGAGGCCTCGGGAATCGTCATGAAGTAGCGGGTCATCTCCGGGTGCGTAATCGTGACCGGGCCGCCCGTGGCGATCTGGCGCCGGAAGATCGTGATCACGCTGCCTGCGGATCCGAGCACGTTGCCGAAGCGAACGGCCATGAACCGCGTCGGAATGTCGCCGCGGCTTCCGTACGCCTCGACGATCCACTCGCACAGCGCCTTGCACTGGCCGTAGACCGCCTTCGGGTTCAGCGCCTTGTCCGTCGAGACGAGGACGAAGCGGTTCGCGCCGAACTCGACCGCCGCGTCGGCGAGGATCTTTGTGCCGAGCACGTTGTTCCGGATCGACTCGAGCGGGTTCGCCTCCATGAGTGGGACGTGCTTGTAGGCCGCGGCGTGGAACACGACGCCCGGCTGGTAACGCTCGAACACCTGGCGGATCTTCTGTCGGTTCGAGACGTCGGCCAGCACCGGGATGCTCGCGGTGAAATCGCGCTCGTCGACGAGCTCCCGCTCGATCTCGAAGAGCGGCGTCTCGCCCTGGTCGACGAGGATCAGGCGGCCGGGACGCGCCCGCGCGATCTGCCGGCAGAGCTCCGAGCCGATCGAGCCGCCGGCGCCGGTCACCAGCACCGTCTGACCCTCGAGATAGGACGAGATCGCCTCCAGGTCGACCTCCACCGGCTCGCGGCCAAGGACGTCCTCCACCTGCACGGGCCGGATCTGAGCCGCCAGGTTGTCCTCGTCGGCGATCAGCTCGTAGAGGCCCGGCAGCGTCTTGACCGGGATCCGGACGCGCCGAGCGACCTCGACGACCTTCTGGCGCTCCTCACCGGATGCGGAAGGGATCGCGATCAGCAGTTCGTCCGGCCTGTTGTCGCGAAGGATGTGCGGAAGCTCCTCCGTCGTTCCGAGGACGCGGACGCCGTGGACGCGCAGGTTCTTCTTACGCGGGTCGTCGTCGACGAGGCCGATGGGTGTGTAGCCGAGCTGGCGTGAGCGCTGCATCTCCTTGATCACCAGCTGGCCGGCGTCGCCGGCGCCGACGACGATCACCTCCTTTCCCCGGGCGACGAGCCGCGAGGCGGCGGGGCGCTCGAAGATCGTCCGCGCCGCGAGCCGTGTTCCTGCGACGAGACCAAGCAGGAGCACGAAGTCCATGAGCACGACGCCTCGTGGGAGCCGCCGCTCGAACGGATCGCCGAAGTAGACGGCCAGCGCGGCGACGACCGAGGCGACGAGGACGCCGAGCGCGGCGCGCCACATGTCCTTCGTGGACACGTACCGCCACCAGCGGTTGTAGAAGCCGAAGGCGACGAAGACCGCGAGCTTGATCGCGACGACGAGGATCGTCGTCTCTACGAGGCCCTTCTCGAAGGTCGGAGGGACGTTGAAGTCGAAGCGCAGCTGGAAGGCGAGCAGCCAGGCAACCGCGATCAGCACGGCATCGGCGCCGACCTGCCACAGCCGGTGTCGGTTGACAGGGATGTTCATCCCACGCCCACTCCCACGGCGGAGCGAACCGTCTCCACCACACGCTCCTGCACCTCCACGGGAATGCCCGGCCAGAGCGGGATCGAAAAGTTCTCTTGCCCAGCGCGCTCGGTCTCCGGCAGCGAGCCCGGCTCCCAGCCCAGGAAGCGCAGCGCCGGCTGCAGGTGGAGCGGGGTCGTGTAGTAGACGGCGGAGGCGATCTCGGCCTCGGCCAGCGCCTCGCGGATGCGGTCGCGCTCCGGCGAGCGGCAGACGAAGAGGTGATAGACGTGCCCCGGCTCGTCCTCGGGGATCTGGACGAGCTCCCCGAGCCCGAGGTCGGCGTAGCGGGCAGCGGCCTCGCGCCGGCCACGCGTCCACTCGTCGAGATGGCTCAGGAAGACCCGCAGGAACGCGGCCTGCAGCTCGTCGAGCCGTGAGTTGTAGCCCACGAACTGGAAATCGGTCTTGTCGCGTGACCCGTGGAAGGCGAGCATGCGGATCTTCTCCGCGAGGACTTCGTCGTTGGCGACCACAAGCCCTCCGTCGCCGAGGCAGAAGAGGTTCTTGGTCGGGTAGAAGCTGAACGTCGAGACCGGCGAGCGTGCAATTCCGGGCGAGCCGAACGCCTGCGCGGCGTCTTCGATCAGCGGCGGCCCGATCTCGGCCAGCTCCGCCACGGCCGCCGGACGTCCGAAGAGGTGGACGGGCATGATCGCCCGGGTTCGTCCGGTGACGCGGCCCGCAACATCCTCAGGATCGAGGTTCAGCGTGCGGGGGTCGATGTCCGCGAAGACGGGCGTCGCCCCGCGGCGCGCGATCGACTCTGCGGTCGCGTAGAAGGTGAAGGCCGGGCAGATCACCTCGTCCCCCGGGCCGATTCCCAGCGCGTCGAGGACGAGGACGATGGCGTCGGTGCCGTTGGCGACCCCGACCGCCCGCGTCACCCCGAGATAGGCGGCCGCCTCCTCCTCGAAGGCCTGAACGTTGGGGCCGCGGATGAAGGCCGAGGAGTCGAGGACGGCGTCGAACCGCTCCCGCAACTCGTCTCTCAGCGGCGCGTACTGCGCCTGAACGTCAACCAGCGGGATCTTCGGCACGGCGGCCCAGTTTAGAGGTCCGGCGATGACGAACTATCGCGGCCACGACGAGGGCAACGATCGCGCCGAGGACGACGTATTCGGCGTAGCGGAACTCGTGATGGAACTCCTCCCACTGCGAGCCGAGACCCCAGCCGATCGCCGCGAGGCCGAAGCACCAGACGGCCGATCCGGGAATCGTCAGCAGGGTGTAGCGGCGGAACGGCATCCGAACGACGCCCGCCGGGATCGAGATGAACGAGCGGACGACGGGCGTCACTCGACTGATCAGCACGGCGAGATCCCCGAAGCGTTCGAACCAGCTCTCCGCTCGGTGCAGATTCTCGGGCGTCAGGTGCAGGAGCCGACCGCGACGCTCGATTAACGGGCGCCCGCCGTAGAGCCCGATCGCCCAGCCGGCGATCGACCCGAGGAGGTAGCCAAGCGTTCCGGCCGTCGCCATCGTCACGTACGCCCAGAAGCCCGACTCGATCTTCTCTCCGAACAGGACCACGTCCTGGCCGGCGAACGCGCCCGCGGCAACCGCGCCGGCATAGACCATCACGAGCTCGCTGGCCGCCGGGAAGACGGCGTCGACGAACATCAGCGCAAAGACGGCGTACACGCCGTGATCGCCGACAAGCGTCGTCAGAGCGTCAGTGATGGCACTCAGCACGACGATGAGTGTAGGTGGGCTACCGGGCGCGCCTGACGCGGAAGGAGCGGGCGAGCTCGGTGCTTCCGGCGCTGGAGACAGCGGTCACCTTGGCGACGTACGTGCCCCAGAAGACCGCCTTGCGATTCGGATAGCGCCCGTCCCAGACGGCCGACCCCTTCCCTGCCGGCAGCCGCGCGTTGCGCACGACCCGGACGAGCTGCCCCGTCTTCGACGTGATCGCGACGGTGACCTGTGCCGGGCGAGTGAGCTGGAAGCCGATCGCGAGGCGCCCGCCGCCCTTCTTGCGGACGCGGACGATCCCCGGCCGAGTTGTGAGGTAGCCGAGCGTGTTGTTGAGGCTGAAGCTGCGCTCGGCGGTGGACGTCTTGGCCTGGTCATCTACGGCGGTGACCGTGAAGCGCCAGCGCCCCTCTGGCTCCGGAGCGCTGCCGGCACGGCCTGTCCAGTCGAATTTGTAGAGACCAGGGCGCCGCTGGCCGGCATCGATGGTGCGAGTGGCTCCGCCGGGCCCGGTGAGCGTCATGCTCACGGTCGAGGGCCGGACGATCTTGTAGCTCAGCGTCTGGCGGTCCCCCGCGCCGTCGCCGTTCGGCGAGAACGACAGCTCCGGCTGCGGCGCGTAGACGCCGTAGTACATGACGTTCAAGGACTCGGCGACCATACGCTCGCCGCCTGTATCGGAGGGCCGGCTGAGCAGCTGGCCGTCGAAGGCCATCGTCGACGAGCCGCCGGCGTCGAGCGCCGAGGCAGTCACAGCGCCGAGCCGGATCATCGTCTGCGCCAGCTCGAAGTTCGTCATCCCGGCCGAGTACCCCGGACGCCGGCCGTCGACCACGACCATGATGATCCGCCCGTCTGCCCGCTGTCCGACTGCGGTGCGCGGGTGCCGGCGGTTCAGGTGGTAGGAGCTGAAGTCCTCCAGGGCGTTGAAGATCGGCTTGCCGCTGCGGACGAGCAACGGGCCGCCTCCGAGCGCCTCCGGCACGTCGCTCCACTCGGGTCGCAGGAGGAGGCGCGCGGTCACGAGCTGGCCGCCAGGCGCCTCGATGGCCAAACGCTGAGCCTGCGAGCCTCTCGAGGCGATCACGGCGCCGCCGGGCGGGATCGGCGTTCCGCCGCGTCGGTTCTCGGTCACGAAACCTACGAGCTCGGCATTCGGCGTCGCAGCCGGGAACGGCGAGAGCACGGCTTCGGTAACGCCGCTCGTCGCCGGCGTGGTGGGCCCGTAGGCCGGCGTGTAGAGCGTCGTCCCGTTCGGCCCTGGCGCCCGGTTGACCGAGTGGATCGGGCGCCGCGGGCCGGAGCCCTGCCACGTCGCCAGCATCGCGATCTTCTCGACCCGGAGCGTGCCGGTCAGGTCGACCCCGACCATCGACCGCTTGGGATGCGGCGTCGTCTTCAGCACGCCGTCCTGGATCAGCCCGCTGCTCGGAATGCCGTCGGCCCAGGTGAAGAGGTCGCCGTTGACGCCGGCGACCGTCGAGCTCTGGTCGGCGCGGCGCTGCATCGTCGTCACGCGCTCGCGGCCGAGCACGGAGCCGTTCGACAGCACCGGCTGGAGCTTGTAGAGCACGCCGTCCGGCTTCGGAGCCGTGAGGATGTGGAGGCGCATCGGGCCGAAGCGCGTGAACTGGAGGCGCTTCTCGTACGTCACGCCCGGCATCAGCGTCTCGATCGCGCCTGCAGCCGGCGAAACGAAAATGCCTGCAAGCAGGCATGAAATAATGAGCTTGCGCAGCACGACCCGCGCGCCAGGCTACCCAAAAGGCCGCGCCTTTACACGATCCTTGCATCGGTACGCTGCCCCGGTGGGGCGCGCGATCGAGGTTCGGGGGCTCGTTCGGGAGTTCAAGGGCGGGATCAAGGCCGTCGCAGGCATCGACCTCGATGTCGAGCCCGGCGAGATCTACGGCTTTCTCGGCCCGAATGGAGCCGGGAAGTCGACGACCGTCCACATGCTGACGACGCTCCTTCCCCCCACCGCCGGCTCGGCGCGCGTTGGCGGATTCGACATCGTCAAGCAGGGGCCCGAGGTGCGAAGGACGATCGGCGCCGCACTCCAGGAGGCTGCGCTCGATCCGCTGCTCACAGGCCGCGAGCACCTGAAACTCCAGCTCGCGCTCCACGGGATCCCGCGTCACGAGCGCCCGGCCCGGGCCGACGAGCTGCTGGAGCGCGTCGGCCTGCGCCTGGCCGCCGATCGCAAGATCGGCGGCTACTCCGGCGGCATGAAGCGGCGCCTAGATCTGGCGCTCGCCCTAGCGCACCACCCGCGGATCCTCTTCCTCGACGAGCCGACGACCGGCCTCGACATCCAAAGCCGAACTGCGCTCTGGGACGAGGTCGTTCGGCTGAAACGCGACGACGGCGTAACGGTGTTTCTGACCACGCAATACCTGGAGGAGGCCGACGTCCTCGCCGACCGCGTCGGGATCATCGACCACGGCCGCATCGTCGCCGAGGGCACGCCCGCGGTTCTGAAGGCCGAGATCGGCCGGCCCACGATCGAGGCATTGCCCGGCGACGGGACGGACAGCGAGATGCTCGAGCGGATTCTTTGCCGCTTCGGCGCGCTGCAGCCGTCGACGGCGGGCGTCGCCGTCCGTCTCGACGGCCAGGGCGACCTCGCGGACATCGTGCGCGCCCTCGACGCCGCAGAGGTTCGGGTGGCCGACCTGCACCTTCATGCCCCGACGCTCGATGACGTCTTCCTTGCGAAGACGGGCCGCTCGCTCGAGGGCTCAGGGGAAGAGGAGTCCGAGCCGGAATGAACCTGGCATCGCAGGTCTTCTATCTGGGGCGCCGATCGGTCATCCGAATCCTCCGGCAGCCGGCGAACTGGGTCTTCCCGCTGATCTTTCCGCTCGCTTTGATGGCTGTGAACACCGGCGGGCTCCACGCAGCCACGAACCTCCCCGGCTTTCCGAGCGACTCGTTCCTCGCGTTCTTCCTCGCGTTTCCGTTCATCCAGGGAGCGCTCTTCGCGACCGTGAACGCCGGAGTCGATCTCGCCCGCGACATCCAGACCGGGTTCCTCAACCGGCTGGCGCTGACGCCGATGCGGAGCGGCGCGCTGCTCGCCGGGCACCTGGCCGGCGTGATCGCGGTCGGCGCCGTTCAGGCGCTCTGGTACCTCACCGTGGGGATCGTCGTCGGGGTCAGGTTCGAGTCGGGCGCCCTGGGCGCCTTCGTGATCTTCGTGCTTGCCGTCCTGATCGTCTTCGCCTTCGGGTCGTTCGGCGCGCTGGCGGCGCTCCGCACCGGCTCGACGGAGGCGGTGCACAGCCTCTTCCCACTCTTCTTCGTCTTCCTCTTCATCTCGTCGATGAACCTGCCGCGGAATCTCATCGAGACGGACTGGTTCCGGATCGCAGCGTCGCTGAACCCGGTCTCCTATCTGATCGAGGCGATTCGGAGCCTCGTGATCGAGGGCTGGAACGCCGAGGCGCTGGCGCTCGGGTTCGGAATCGCGATCACGCTGTCGATCGTGGGTCTCACGTTGTCCTCGCTCGCGCTGCGGGGAAGGATGTCGCGGACGTGAGGCAGCTCGTGTCCGTTACGAACGCCGTGGCGTGGCGGATGCTCCACAACAACTTCACGACCCCTTCGCTGCTCATTCCCGGGCTCGTGTTTCCGCTGTTCTTCTTCACCGCCTTCGCCGGCGGGCTTTCACGCGTGAACGACGTCCCGGGCTTCCGGTTCCCGGTCGGCTACACGGCTTTTCAGTTCGTCTTCGTCCTGCTCCAGTCAGCGGCGTTCGCCGGCGTGTTCACCGGCTTCGGAATCGTCCGGGACTTCGAGAGCGGCTTCATCCGCCGCCTGATGCTGGCCGCTCCCGACAGGCGGGGCATTCTCCTCGGGTACGCGCTCGGCGCGCTCGGCCGTTGGACGGTCACGGCCGCCGTCCTGACGACTGTCGCGGTCGTCGTGGGCATGCAGGTTGGAGGAAACGGCATCGACCTCTTCGCGCTTTATGCCCTTGCCCTGCTCGTGAACTTCTGCGGCCTGCTCTGGTCGGCGGGCGTCGCGATGCGGTTGCGGTCGCTACAGGCGGGCCCCGTTATGCAGCTGCCGGTCTTCCTGTGCCTCTTCTTCGCGCCCGTCTTCGTGCCCGTGTCGCTTCTCGCCGGCTGGCTGCAGGTGATTGCGCACCTGAACCCGGTCACGCTCCTGCTCGAGAGTGGGCGGAGCCTGATCGCCGGCGATCCGACGCACGTGGCGGCCGCATTCGCTGCCGCGCTCGCGCTAGTCGGCGCCTTCTCGGTGTGGGCAGTGCGCGGCCTCCGGAAGGCCGAGGCCGCCGGCGGCGGGTTAGTCGGCGCCTTAGCGCTAGGCTTCCCGCACGCGGGCCTGGAAGCCGGCGACGAGGCGCTCGCTCTGCGGGAGCAGCCGACCCTCCGGGATGACGCCGAGCCCGCGCCTCGCTGGACGAGCTCGACGAGCCGCGCGTCTTCCCGCCCCACCTGGTCGTCGAACTCGAGGAACTCGGCGATCCACTCGTCTGACGCGTCGGGTGCGAAGAAGTAGTCGAGGACGCGGCGGGTTCGGTTGGGCGTAAGCGGGAGGATCGGGCCGATCGAGAGGTTCGGCCGGCCCGGGAAGACGTTGATCCCGGTGTTCGGCCAGAGGAAGTGGAACTGGCCGACCGGGAGCTCTGCTTCGGCGCGGCCTCGCAGCTGTCCGAACTGGCTCCAGCGACGGTCTCCGACGACGAGCTCGTACTTGTCCGCCGACACGTCCACCACCGCCGAGAAGCCGGGATGCGCGACGGGGCAGTGGTAGCACTCCAGGAAGTTCTCGCACGCGATCTTCCAGTTGGCGCCGACCTCCCAGTCGGTCCGGTGGTGGAACGCCAGCGCATCGACGTCGAGCCCGTCGGCGGCGAGTCGCTCCGGGATCTCTCCGAGCAGCTCCGAGAGCGGCAGCGCGGTGTCGTCGAGGTTGACGAAGCGAAACGGCCCCCACGCTTCCATCCGCACGGGCACGAGGGTCAGCTCCTCCATGCCGTCGAGCTCCTCGGCGCGCGGCGCCGAGCGGAGGGATCCGTCCAGATCGTAGGTCCAGGCGTGGTACGAGCACTGCAGCGTCCTTCGGTCGCCGGGCTCCTCGACCACGACCGATCCGCGGTGCCGGCAGACGTTGACGAACGCTCGCTCGGCTCCGTCGGCGTCCCGGACGAGCACGACCGGCACCTGGCCTGCCCAGCCTGGCTCGACGTTGCCCTGTCCGAAGCAGCCGACGTAGTGCCAGGCGCTCCGGAAGATCGCCTTTTCCTCGTGCGCGAGCACCGCCGGATCGCGGTACCAGTCCCAAGGGATCGTCTTCATTGCAGACATCTTGCGGGGGCTTCCGATGACCGACAGCATGCCCACATGGAGAACAGCGGTGAGGTGGATCGGCTCATCTACCGCGACGAAGTGCTCGGTATCATCGGAGCGCTCTCGGACATCGTCGTCGAACTTCGTGACATCCGTGAGCTACTGGAGAACGATGAGGAAGAAGAGGACGAAAGCGGAGCGTGACCGTATCCGTCATGCGGCGGAGAACCATCCACGCGCCCGCTTCCTGCGCGATCTCGAAGAGCTCGGCTGGAAAGAGCTCGAAGCCCGGGGTGTCGAGACCGAGCGGATGAAGCTAAGGCGCCGCTACTACCCGCCAAAGCTCGCAGACGGCTAGTTCCAGACTTTGACGTCCCGGTAGAGCGTGTCGCGCTGCACCGGGGTCTTGCCAAGCGCTCGAATCGCCCGCACGAAGTCGTCCGTCGTGGCTCGATGGGTCGTGCCGGCGGCGGAGACCACGTTCTCCTCGATCATCACCGAGCCGAGGTCGTCGGCGCCGAACTCGAGCGCCACCTGGCCGATCTTCATCCCCTGCGTCACCCACGAAGACTGGATGTGGTCGACGTTGTCGAGATAGATCCGGCTGACCGCCTGCGTCAGGAGGTATTCGAGCGAGGTCGGCATCGCATCCGCCGGCACCTTGGCCGCGAGGCGGTTCCCGTCTGACTGGAACGTCCACGAGATGAACGCGCGGAAGCCGTGAGTCTCGTCCTGCAGGTCGCGAATCCGGCGCATGTGCTCGACGCGGTCGGCGAGCGTCTCGACGTGCCCGTACATCATCGTCGCCGTCGTCGAAATCCCGAGACGCTGTGCGTGGCGCATGACGCCGATCCACTCCGAAGACGTCGTCTTCTTCGGCGCGATGATCCTCCGCACGCGGTCGACGAGGATCTCCGCTCCGCCGCCGGGCAACGAGTCCATCCCGGCGTCCCGCAACCGGGTCAGGGCCTGCGGAATCGACAATTTCGAGCGCCGCGCTACGTGCTGGACCTCCGGCGGCGAGAGGACGTGGAGGTGCACCTTGTAGCGCGACTTGATCGAGCTGAAGAGATCCTCGTAGTACTCGATCCCGAGGTCAGGGTGGTGGCCGCCCTGCATGAGGACGCCGGTGCCGCCGATCGCAAGCGTCTCCTCGATCTTCTTGAAGATCACGGGCTTGGGCAACAAGTAGCCCTCGTTCTTGTCTCCCGGGCGCCGGTAGAACGCACAGAAGTCGCAGTCCGTGTAACAGACGTTCGTGTAGTTCACGTTCCGGTCGACGATGAAGGTGATGCGCGACGGGTTGGTGTGGCGAGCGCGGAGCTCCTCGGCGGCGCGGCCGACCGAGACCAGGTCACGGGACTCCAACAGCTCCAATGCGTCCGCGTCGCTGATCCGCTCCCCGTCGAGCGCCCTGTCGAGGACCGCTCGCACGCTCATGCCGGAACCCGCTCGCCGACGAACCGAATCTCTGGAACCGCCTCGAGCTCGCCGGCCTCGACCGCGAGCTCGAGGAAGGCGATGAGGCCTTCGCGCTCGCGATCGCCGAACCGGTAACGGAGCTTCTCGAAGTAGCGAGCGAGGAAGCCGGGCGGGTACCCGTAGCGCGCGCTTGCCTCGTAGGCAAGCCGGTCCGGCTCTGCCCGCGCGAGCCGGACGGAGCGGACGAGCGCCTCCTCCAACTCTTCGAGACCGTCTGCAGGCGGTCTCCGGCAAGCCCAGACGGCGAAGACCATCGGCAGGCCGGTCCGCTCCTGCCAGAGGCGGCCGAGGTCGTAGTGGGGCGTCGGATCCTCGAAGGCGCTTCGCAGGGCGGCGTCGCCGATCAGAAGCTTCGCGTCCGCCTCCGAGCCGAGCGGTATGTGCTCGGCCTCCGGAAGCAGGACGCGCACGAGCACGACCGACGTGGCGCTCTCTGGCGTGACAGCGACGGTCCGCACCTGCTCGAGTGGCAGCTTCGAGACGAGCTGGATCGAGTCGACGGCGCCGTCCGACGACACGCAGAGCCGGGGCAGGAGCAGGAGCTGATCCGCGGCGCGAGCCCACGCAATCGAGGAGATCGGCGCGACGTCGATCGCCGCCTCCAGGAGCTGCCGGTTCAGCTGGGTGGGCACTCCCGAGACCTCGATGACGTCGGCATCGAGCCGGTGGAAGACCGGCGCCATGTTCACGTACGCGATCCGGCCAAGCCTCAGTGCCATCGGCGGACCTCGTTGTAGAGCGTGTCGCGCTGGACGGGGATCCGGCCAGCTGCCCGCACGTAGCGGACGAGCTCGCCGATCTTCTGCTCGGTCTCGGTCTTCGCGCCCGCCGCGTGGAAGATCTCCTCCCGGACGACGGTGCCCTGGACGTCGTTGGCGCCGAAGTGGAGCGCGACCTGCGCCAGCGGCATGCCCATCATGATCCAGTAGGCCTTGACGTTCGGGATGTTGTCGAGCATCAGCCTCGACACGGCGATCATCTTCAGGTCGTCCGAGCCATGCGTGTGCGTCCAGCCGCGCCGCTCGAAGACGGTGTTCTCGGGGTGGAAGGCGAGCGGGATGAAGGCGAGGAAGCCGCCGGTCTCGTCCTGAAGCTCGCGGAGCCGGATCAGGTGGTCGACGCGCTCCTCGTAGGTCTCGACATGTCCGTAGAGGATCGTGCAGTGCGTCGGGATTCCGAGCGCGTGCGCGGTTCGATGGGTGTGGAACCAGAAGTCCGGATGCTCCTTGCCGGGCGCGACGAGCCGGCGGACGCGGTCTGCGAAAACCTCGGCGCCGCCTCCGGGAAGCGAGCCGAGGCCGGCGTCCTGCAGCTCCCGGAGCACTTCCTCGTGCGTGAGCCCCGAGAGCGTGGTCATGTGGTGGATCTCGCTCGCCGTGAAGCACTTCATGTGCACGTCGGGCATCGCCTGCTTCAGCGAGCGGATGATGTCCACGTAGTACTGGAAGTCCACATGCGGTGACTCCCCGCCGACCATGTGGATCTCGGTGAACCCGGTGAGCTCGCGCTGGCGCAGCGCGTCCTCCACGAGCTCCTCCGGCGTGTGGGTGTAGGCGTCCTTCTGCTTCTGCGTGACCGCGAAGGCGCAGAATTTGCACTTCACGCGGCAGACGTTCGTCTGGTTCAAGTAGAGGTTCTGGACGAAGTAGACGTCGTCGGTGCCGCCCCGGAGGCGGCGCGCCGTGTCGGCGAGCTCGCCGAGGGTGAGCAGGTCGTCGGACTCCATGAGCGCCAGGCCGTCCTCGAGGTCAAGCCGCTCGCCGGCCTCGACCTTCTCGGCGATCAACTCGAGCGATGAGACAGCGACGGCCATTAATTCCTCCGCTCCACGACGATGTGGGTCAGCGCTTCCAACTCCGGACGGTATCTGCCGCCGTCCAAATGTGAGCGGGCTTCCGCGGCGTAGCGCAGCGCCACCTCGCGGGCCCGGTCGAGCGCGCCGGTTCCGGCGACGCTGATCAGCGCACCGTCCAGCGGCCCTCCGGCCAGCGCCGCGCGCACGACCTCGTCATCTCTCGCGGCAAGGATCAGCGGCAGCGTCGGCGTGCCCTCGCGGAGATCGTTGCCCGCGACCTTTCCGGTCTCGATCGTGGAGCCCGTGCAGTCGAGGATGTCGTCGGTGATCTGGAACGCCATTCCGAGTGCGACGCCGAAGCGACCGAGCCGCGGGTCCCGGCTGCCGAGCAGGCAGGCGACGCGGAAGAGGTCGGCCGTCTTCAGCGAGCAGCGCCGAAGGTAGTCCTCGACGGTCGTCTCGGGCCGGTGGGCCTGTGCGTGCTGGAGTGCCTCGCCCCGCACGAGCGAGAGGGCCGCGCTCGCAAGGATCTGGACACCGTCGGTATCCCCAGATCCCGCGAGCTCGGAGAACGCGCGCGCGAAGAGGTAGTCACCCGTCGCGCGCGCGCCGATCGAGCCATGGGTGCGCCAAGCCGTCGCCTGGCCGCGCCGCAGAGCAGCCCGATCGATGAGGTCGTCATGGACGAGGCTCGCCATGTGGACGAGCTCGACGGCAACGCCCGCGGCGACGGGAGGCTCTTCCGGCGCGGTGAGGAAGACGAGCAAGGGCCGGAGACGCTTGCCGCCGGCTTGCAGCGCCTCGGCGCCGGCCTCGGCGACGGTCCCCGGGTGGCTGGCGACGGCCCCCCGCAGCCGCTCCTCGAGCTCCGCGAGGTAGGTATCGAGACCAGGCGCGGCCTGAACGGCAGCCAGAGCCGTCACGCCGCTTCTCCGACGAGCAGGACGACGATTCCTCCGCCGAGCAGCCGGTGGGCAACCGGCTCGAAACCGGCCCTGCGCACCTCGGCGCTCAGCTCTTCCGGGCCCGGGAAGCGCTTCACGCTGGCCGGAAGGTACGTGTACGCAGCGCCGCCCGGCAGCAGCGTTCCCAGCGAGCGGAATCAGGCCGTCGAACCAGGCGCGGTAGAAGATCGAGAGCGGCCCCTTGGGCCGGACGATTTCGAGGATGCCCAGCCGGCCACCGGGACGGAGCACGCGGCGGAGCTCGCGCAACGCGAGGCCGAGATCCTCCGCATTCCTCACCCCGAAACCGATGGTGACCGCATCGAACGTGCCGTCTTCGAACGGAAGCTGCAGCAGGTCGCCCTCCACCCACTCGATGTCGGACGATTTGCGCCGCGCCCGCTCCAGCATCCGCTCGGAGAAGTCGAGGCCCGTCACGCGGCCGCCTTCCGCGTGCGCGGCAAGCGCCAGGTCGCCGGTCCCGCAGCACGCGTCGAGCACGCGGTCTCCGGGCTGCACGACGGCCTGGGCGGTCTTCCGGCGCCAGCGCCGGTCGAGCCCCGCGGTCATCGCTCGGTTCATGAAGTCGTAGACCGGCGCGATCCGGTCGAACATCGAACGAACGCCCTCTGCGGGCAGGCGGCCGGACTCGACGCTCAAGCGCCCCACTCCTTGACGAGCGTGGTGTCGAGGCCGAGCTGAGCGAGCGCCCGGCCGGCAACGAAGTCGACGAGGTCGTCGACCGTCTCGGCTCCATGGTAGAAGCCCGGCGCCGCGAAGAGGATCACAGCGCCCGCCTGCCGGAGCCGCAGCAGGTTCTCGAGGTGGATGGTCGAGAGCGGCGTCTCCCGGGGCACGAGCACGAGCTTACGGCCTTCCTTCAGCGCGACGCCCGCGGCGCGGTGGACGAGGTTCGCCTCACCGCCGGTCGCAATCGTCCCCGCCGTCGCCATCGAGCAGGGACAGACGACGTAGCCGTCGATCCGCGCGGAACCGCTCGCGTGCGGCGCCCCGTAGTCGTGCGGGTCGTAGATCGTCGCCGCCTCGCCGGCCGGTTCGACGAACCGGGCGAGCACCTCGTCGCGCGGCAGCCGGGCATCGCCGTAGAGCTCCGTGGCGAGCACCTGGACGCCGGCCTCCGACGCGCTGACGCCGATCTCGCAGTCCGCCGCCGCGAGCCCCTGGAGGATCCGTGCGGCATACGGCGCCCCGGAGGCGCCCGTGATGCCGAGGAAGACCCTCATCGGCTATCCGGATTCGCCCTTGGAGGCCTCGAGGAAGATTGCGAGCTTGCGGAGGTTGTCCTCGCCGAGCTCGGCGAACGAGGGCATCGGCGAGCCCGGCGTCACGGCGCTCGGGTTCTGGAGATGGCGAATCTGCCAGTCGATCCCGCGGTTCTTTGTCCCTTCTTCGGTCAGATCAGGCGCCCCGAGCTGCGACGCGCCGCTGCCGTTGTAGGTATGGCAGTTGAGGCAGCCGGCAACGGCGAAGATCTCCGCACCTTCACGGGCATTGTCCGGCAGGTTGAACTTCTCCATCCAGACGGGCACCTGCGCAACCGCCCCCGAGCTCGCCTCCTTGGCCGTCGCGCCCTTGTAGGTGAGGACGCCCATGGAGATCGCGGTCAGGATCAGCGCGACCACGGCGACCGGGCGGTGCAGGGGCCGCCGCTCCATGCGCCGGTCGAGGAACGGCAGTGCGAACCCGATGATCAGGAGGATCGTCGGGATCCCGACGGTGCCCAGCACGACCGTGTCGGGCCACTTGAAGATCCGCAGCAGGTAGAAGAGGAAGTAGAAGTACCAGTCGGGCCGCGGCGTGAAGTTCGTCGTTCCCGGGTCGGCCTCGGCCTCGTAGAGCACTCCGAGCCAGCCCGGCTTCGACGCCCCTGGGCCGACGTCTTCAGCGGTGAAGTACCAGATGCAGGCGAGCCCGACGATCACGAAGACCACGACGAGGCTCATGACCGTGTCGTGGAACATCGCGTACGGGTAGAAAGGCTTCCCGCGGCGCTGGACGTCCTCCTTGTACCGCTTCTGGTACGCCCGTCTCTCGTCTTGCGCCCGGCTCATCGCGCAACTCTGCCGCGAGCTTTGGGCTGCACGAGCCCGGGGCCCCTCGGCACCTCCTCCGCCCGCGGCGCGCCCGCTGCCTCGTCCGACCAGGGCGGCGAGCTGACGCCGAGGTGCACGACGAGGTAGAGGTGGAGACCGATCAGGGCCGCGATCGCGCCCGGTAAGATGAGCATGTGGATCGAGTAGAAGATCGTGAGCGTGTCCGGGCCGATCTCGTTACCGCCACGTAAGAACTGCGCGAGGAACGGGCCCATGACGGGGCCGGTGCCGTTCAGGTTGATGCCGACGACGGTTGCCCAGTACGCCGTCTGGTCCCACGGCAAGAGGTAGCCCGCGAAGCCTTCGAGCATCCCCAGGACGAGCAGGGTGAAGCCGACGATCCAGTTCAGCTCCCTCGGGTACTTGTAGGCGCCGAAGAGGAAGACGCGCGCCATGTGGAGGAAGAGCAGGATGATGAACACGCTCGCGCCCCACTTGTGCATGCCACGGACGAGCCAGCCCAGCGTCACGTCGTTCGTGATGTTCCGGATGGACGCGTAGGCCTCGTCCGGCGTCGGGCGGTAGTAGAAGGCGAGGATCACCCCGGTGCCCGCCTGGACGAGGAACGCGGTCAGGGTGGCCGAGCCCAGCGTGTGGAACCAGTTCGTGTCCGACGGAACCTTGCGGAAGAGGAAGTACTTGACGCCGCCGACGATGCCCGAGCGCTCCTCGAGCCAGTCGATCGGGATCATCACGAGGGCGACGAGCTTGTCGGTCATGCGCCGCTTACGGCGACTGGGCGGCGGAACCGGCGGTGTTGGAGTATTCGGCTCCATCTACTCCACGTCCTGCGGCTGCACCGGATAGAGCCAGCCCTCGAGGCCGTCGACATGCTCGCCCGGCCCCTGCCGGCCGTAGGCCTGGATCTTTGCCTGCGCGCCCTCGCCCTCCACCTCGGCCACGCTGTAGGTATCGATGAGGTGCAGCCGTCCGTCGATGATCGAGTACTTGTACCGGTCGAGCGCACGGACCGGCGGGCCGGCGGTGCGATTTCCCTCCGTGTCGTAGGCGCCCCCATGGCACGGGCAGCTGAAGCCCGCGGGCAAGATCGGCGTCTGGCTGACCTCTGCCTGGTTCGTCTTGATGGTTTTCTTCTGATTCTCGTCCCGCAGGCCGCTCGCCTGGACCGGGCAGCCCAGGTGGACGCAGCGGTTGGAGATCAGCGTGTAGCTCGGAAGATTGTCGAGCGTACCGTTGTAACGGATGAAGGCGGTGCGCCGGGAGACCTCCCCCTTGGTCGGGTCGAGCAGGAAGGTGGTCTCGATCCACTTGCCCTCTGGAAAGTTGTCGGTCGGTCCGAGATCGACGCCCGGCTGGCCCTGGTCGGTGAATGCAGGTAGCACGGCGAAGCCGAGGACCGGCAACGCGACGACGCCGGTGATCACCCCGCCGAGAGCGAGCGTCGAGAGCTCGAGGAACTTATTGCGCGGGTAGCGCTCGACCTCTTCCTCCTCCGGCTCGCCGTCCACGGCAGCGGCCAGACGCTCTTGCCCGGCTTCAGGCTCGACGGCGGGCGCCCTGTTCGCCCGCATCGCATCTCGGGCCCAGAGCAGACCGAAGACGATCGCGATCGCTGCGCCCACGATTGCCGCCGGCGTGCTCACCACCAGCCCCGCCAGCGTGCAGGCGATGCCTACGGCGAAGCCGACCGGCCAGATGCTCGGCGACGGGAGGTGCGGCTTGTCGTCCCCGTGGGGCGGTTCCACCTAGGTTGGGGCTCCTTGGCTTGCCGACATGGATTCAAGCGACCCTAAAGGGCCTGTGTCAACGACGTAGCAACTGCCGCAATGAACTGCGGCGGCCATCGACCGCCGCGGGGGCTGCTCCGAGCCCGTATTCGGCCCAGCGTGAGTCGACCAACGCCTTGATCTCGTCGCTCATCTCGATCTCCGGCGGCCACTCGCGGGTTCCCTCCTGCGGCCCTTTTGCCGTCGCGTCGATCCCCAGCTTGCCACCGTAGAACTGCAGCGTCGGCGAGTGGTCGAGGTGGTCGAGCGGCCCCTCGGTGAGCAGCACGTCGCGCTTCGGATCGACGTTGGCGGTGACGTAGAAGAAGACCTCCTCGTAGTCGTGCACGTTCACATGCTCGTCTACGACGACGATCGACTTGGACAGGCTGAGCATCCCGAGCCCCCAGAGCGCGTGCATGACCTTCTGCGCGTGACCGGGGAAGCGCTTGCGGATCGAGACGATCACGCAGTTGTGGAACGCGCCCGCCACGGGGAGGTCGTAGTCGACGATCTCGGGCACGGTCATCTTGACCGCGGGCAGGAAGATCCGCTCCGTCGCCTTCCCGAGCCACGCGTCCTCCTGCGGCGGCTTGCCGACGACGATCGAGGGATAGATCGCACTCTCACGCATCGTCATCGCGGTGACGTGGAAGACGGGGAACGGCTCGACACCCGTGTAGTAGCCGGTGTGGTCGCCGAACGGGCCCTCGTCGGTGAGATCGTCCTTCTGGACATAGCCCTCGAGGACGATCTCGGCATTCGCCGGCACCTCGAGGTCGACGGTCTTGCAGCGGACGAGCTCGACCGGCTCGCCCTTGAGGAAGCCGGCGAGCATGAGCTCGTCGATGTGCTTCGGAAGCGGCGCCGAGGCGGAGTACGTCGTGACGGGATCGAGCCCGAGCGCGACCGCGACCTCGAGGCGGCCGTCGGCGGCGAGGTAGTCCATCCGGCCGTCCTTGTGGATCTGCCAGTGCATCGCCGTCCTCCGCTCGTCCAGGACCTGCATCCGGTACATCCCCACGTTGCGGACGCCCGTGCGCGGGTCCTTGGTGATCACCGCTGGGAGCGTGATGAAGGGGCCGGCGTCTCCCGGCCAGCAGGTCTGCACCGGGAGGATCCCGAGGTCGATCTCGTCTCCGGTGAGGACGACCTCCTGCGCAGGCCCGCTGCGGGTCGTCTTCGGCAGCGAATCGGCGATCGACTTGAGCTTCCGTAGTCCACGGACCTTCTCGGCGAGCCCCTGCGGCGGCTGCATCTCGAGCACGTCCTCGAGCTTCCCGGCAACCGCGTCGAGGCTCGGCGTGTCGAACGCCAGGCACATCCGGCGCTCGGTGCCGAACTGGTTGATCAGGAGCGGGTGGCGGGACTTGGCGTTCGTGAAGAGGAACGCCGGCCCGCCGCTTCGGACGGTGCGGTCGACGATCTCCGTGACCTCGAGGTGCGGGTCGACCTCGACATCCACGCGAACGAGCTCGTTCTCGCGCTCGAGCTTGGCGATCCAGTCGCGGAGCGAGGCGGCAGGCGCCATGGAGCTCAGTCTAGGGAGAGGGCGATTTCCACGGCGGCCGCGGCCTCGAGACGGCGGCCCGCCTCGTATCGGTCTCGCGCGGCGGCCGCCGGACCGACCAGCCGGTCGGAGTAGAGCTCGCGGTGGCGGAGCGTGAACTTGAGGCGTTCCTCGTAGCCCTCGGCAGCGCCCCAGAGCAGCGCGGCCCGCTCGGCATCCCTGCGCTCGGCCGCCACGGCGGCAAGCCCGGCCAGGCCGTAACAGACGAGGCGATCCGCGCCCGTCTCCCATGCGACTCGCAGTGCCTCCCCGTAGGCCTTCTCCGCCGTGTCGAGCCGGTCCGACGCGAGCTCGAGGTCGCCGAGCGAGTGGATCGACGTGGCCGTGCTGAACATGTCTCCAATTGCCCGGGAACGCTCGGCCGACTCCCGCAGGATCTCCCGGCCGCGGTCGACGTCCCCGACTGCGGCAGCCTGCTGACCCCTGAGGTGCAGGACGCGCCTGAGGCCGGCGTCGTTCCCGAGCTTCCGGTGCAGCGCTTCCGCCTCTTCGAGCATCGGCCCGGCATCCTCCGGATTCCCGAGCTCGAGCGGGGCGATGGCGAGGTTCGTCAGCGACCAGGCGATTCCACCCTCGCTGCCGACCGAGCGAAAGTACTCGAGTGCCTCCTCGCTCCTCGAGAAAGCCAGCTCGTACTGGCTGCGGACACCGGCGATGGTCGCGCCGGCCATGAGCGCCTTGGCGCGGACCTCGGCATGGACCGGCTTGGGGCGGTCGAGGAAGGCCTCGAGCCAGCGCTCGCCTTCGACCGCGAGGTTCTGGTCGAGCCAGACCATCGCGAGGGCGCCGATGAGCCGAAGCCCGAGCTCGGTCTCCCCTCTTTCGAGCGCCCAGCTGAGCGCCGCCCGGATGTTGTCCCACTCGATGCGAAAACGCTCTCGCAACACCGCCTGCTCCGGCCCCAGGTACTCGGTCTCCACCGACTCGGCGAGCTCCGTCACGTACTCCGCATGCCGGCGTCGGATCAGCTCGGCCTCGTCGGACGCGTCCAGCTGCTCCAAGGCGAACTCGCGAATCGTTTCGAGCATCGAGTAGCGCTCGACCTCGCGGCGGATGAGGCTCTTGTCGAGCAGGGACGCAAGCGTGTCGAGATCTGCCTCGCAGGCCTTCTCGGCTCCCTCGAGTGTGAAGCCGCCGGAGAAGACGCTCAGTCGGGCGAAGAGCTTCTGCTCTTCGGCCGAACAAAGCTCGTAGCTCCACTCGATCGTCGCCCGCAGGGTCTGTTGACGCTCGGGGAGATCGCGGCGCGACGCCGTCAGCATCGGCAGCCGGCGATCGAGCCGCCTGAGGAGCTCTCCGGGGGGCAGAACCTTGACGCGCGCCGCCGCCAGCTCGATCGCCAGCGGCAGGCTGTCGAGGCGACGGCAGATCTCGGCGAGGCGCCCGTAGTCGGCGGTGAAACCCGGCAGGACGGCCTCGGCCCGCTGGCGGAAGAGCTCGACCGCAGGCGCTTCGGCGAGCGGTTTCAGGGGAAACTCGCGCTCCCCGGCGATCTTGAGCGGCTCGCGGCTCGTCGCCAGGACGCTGAGATTCGGGCAGTCGGCCAGAAGGTGGGCGAGCTCGCCGGCCGCAGCGACCACCTGCTCGAGGTTGTCGAGGACGACCAGGAGCTCCCGGGTGCCGATGTGGCCCGTTGCATCCGACTCGGCGTCGAGCGCCTTCGCGATCGTCGGCAACACGAGGTTCGGTTCCCTGATCGCCGCGAGCTCGACGAGCGTCACGCCTTCTTCGAACGACTCGACGAGCTCGGAGGCTGCAGCGACCGCCACGCTGGTCTTCCCGATCCCTCCCGGACCGGTGAGCGTGACGAGCCGCACCCGCTCGCTGCCGAGGAGGCGCAGGAGCTCTCCGAGCTCGCGCTTGCGTCCGAGGAGGGGAACGACCTCGAGCGGCAGGTGAGCATGGTTCAGGCTCCGCAGCGGCGGGAACTCGTTGCGGCCGAGCTGGTACAGCCGGATCGGGAAGCCGAGATCCTTCAGCCGGTGCTCTCCAAGATCGCGAAGCTCGAGTTCCCCTTCCAGGAGCGAGCGAGCCGTCTCGGAGACGACGACCTGGCCTCCGTGAGCCGCGGCGCCGATCCGCGCGGCGCGGTGGAGGTCAAGGCCGACATAGCCCTCATCCGTGAGCTCCGGCTCGCCCGTGTGGACGCCCATGCGCACCCGGACCGGAGTCGCGGCCAGGGCGCGCTGAGCCTCGGCGGCCGCGGCGACGGCATCCGTGGCGCGCGCGAAGGCGACGACGAAGCTGTCGCCCTGTGTCGCGATCTCGACCCCGTCGTGGCGCTCGAACGCGTCGCGGAGCAGGCGGCGATGCTCACCGAGCACGTCCGAGTAGCGCTCGCCGAGCTCCTCGAGCAGGCGCGTGGATCCCTCGATGTCGGTGAAGAGGAAGGTGACGGTGCCGGTCGGAAGCTCCGGCACTAGCGGCGACGGCCCCGACTGAGCGTGAGGTTGACGCGGGCGCCGCGGGCCCTCTGGACACCGGGGCGCGGGGTCTGGGTGACGACGCGCCCGCGCGCCCGCTGCGAGCGCTTGTAGCGAACCCGGCCGACGCGGCAGTTGGCGCGGCGGATGCGGGTCCGAGCCTTCGCGATCCCGAGTCCGACGACCCTGGGGACGCGGCACCGCAGGACCGGTTTCGGAACGGGACACGGGCCGGCGGCAGCGCCTGCCGCCTGGAGGCGGTAGATCGGCCCGGATTGCGAGACCGCGTAGACGCGGCCGCAGGCGTCCTCGCCAAACGAGGTCAGTGACGAGACGTCGAGGCCGCCGAGACGGCGGTCGTCCTGTGCATCCGGCGTCCGCAGCCGGACCGACCACAGGGTCGCGTCGCAGTAGTCGCCGTAGACGTACCTGCCTGCGAGCGCCGGGAGCGTCTGGTCGCGGACGACATAGCCGCCGGTGATCGAGCACCCTCGGTTGTGCGAGTACTCCCACACGGGCGGGACGTGATTCGCCGGGAGGGGATTGCATTCCGGGTTGCCCGAGTTGTTCTCGTAGACGTGCCGCCCCTCCCAACAGCCCCAGCCGAAGTTGGCGCCTCGGCCGGCGCCAGACGCCGCCGGCGCGAAGTCGATCTCCTCCCACTGGTTCTGGCCGACGTCGCCGATCGCGAGATCGCCCGTTTGCCGGTCGAAGGAGAAGCGCCAGGGGTTCCGCAGCCCGTAGGACCAGATCTCCGGTCGTGCCCCGGCGCGGCCGATGAACGGGTTTCCGGCCGGCACGGTGTACGGAGCTCCGCCGGGCCCGGCACGCGGGTCGATGCGCAGGAGCTTGCCGAGCAGCGTGTCGAGCCGCTGTCCAGCGCGGTCGGGATCGCCCCCGCCGCCGCCGTCGCCGGTCCCGATGTACAGGTACCCGTCGGGGCCGAACTGGAGCTGGCCGCCGTTGTGGTTCGACCGTGGATGCGCGATCGAGAGCACGATGCGCCGGCTCGCCGGGTCGGCGACGTCGGCGTTCGATGAGACGTGGTACTCGGCGATCGTCACCTCGCCGCTCGGGTTGCGGGCGGTGTAGTAGACGTAGAACCGCCCGCTCGCGGAGTAGTCGAGGGGAAAGGCCAGCGAGAGCAAGCCCCGCTCCCCGCCGCTCACGACGAGGCTCGCGATGTCCAGGAAGGGAGTCGGCAGCGTCGTTCCGCCGCGCACGATCCGGATCCGCCCGGCCTGCTCGACGACGAACAGCCGATCGCGGTCAGCCGGGGGTGACGTCAGATACGTCGGCGTCGTGAAGCGCCCGACGAGCGCGAGTTGCGGATCTCCGGGAGCCGCCGTACCGCCTCGCGCGAACGCGACGGCGAGAGCCGCGACCGCTACCAGGAGGGCGAGCTCAGTACGTCTGAGTGCGACGGGCATGCCGGCGATGGGCGGCCCATTTGGACAGCTGGCCGAGCGCGATCACGCCGATGAAGATCAGGCCGGTGATCAGCATCCCCGTGATCACCTTCTTGCCCTCCTCGGCAGCATCGATCTGGACTTCCTGCTGTGCCTGTGCGAACAGGACGGCTATGGACTGGATCGCCATGCGGCGCGACTCTACCCGTCTCCGAGCCTGCGAGCATGGGCGTCGAGGGCCAGGTCGACAGCCTCGTCGCCGGCGCTTTGTCGCGCGAGCGCGTCGAGCACTGCGGGGTCGTGATCTCGGCTCAGCGCCAGGCGTGCCTCCGCGAGTTTGCGTTCTCCTAGCAGCGCCGCCGTGGCCGCCCAGGCGGCTCCATCGCCCTCTCGGTCGTCCGCCTGCGTCTGGGCGCACACGGAGATCAGCTCGGCCAGGTCCGAAACGGCGTCGACCTTTCCGAGCGCGGCGATTCGGGCGAGGCCCTGGGCGTAGAGGTAGTCGCCGAGGACGAGCGCGGTGTCGCCGTCCTCGGGCTCGTGCAGGCGGGGGCGTCCGTAGTGGACGAGGTAGCCCTCGTAGATCGTCTCCAGGCCTAGCGCGAAGCGGTCTTCGGCCAGCGGCGAGAAGACGGGCTCGAGCTCTCCTTCCACGGGCTCGCGCAGCGCGGCATGGAGGTCAACCGGCGAAACTCTCAACAGCCTCGATCGTGCGGTCGATCTCCTCGTCGCCGTGGGCGAACGAGGGGAACATGGCCTCGAACTGCGAGGGAGCGATGTAGATCCCGTGCGTGAGCAGGTGCCGGAAGAGCGCCCCATACTGCTCGGTGTCACTTTCGCGCGTGACCTGGTCGAGATTCGCGAGGAAGGTGCCTGGCACCTTCGAGTCGGGTCGGCCACAGAAGAGGGTCAAGAGTGCGCCCACTCGCTGGACGGTACCGTGCCTCGAAAGGCCGGCTTCGAGCCGCTCGCCTCGGCGCTCGAGCTCCTCGTAGACAGCCGAAGCTCGGAGCCGCCGCAGCACTGAGATCCCGGCTGCCGTGGCCAGCGGGTTTCCGGACAATGTCCCGGCCTGGTAGACGGGGCCCGAGGGGGCAAGCTGCTCCATGACATCCGTGCGCCCCCCGAAGGCGGCGAGCGGAAGCCCACCGCCGACGATCTTTCCGAGGACGGTCAGGTCGGGCCGAACGCCGAACCGCTTCTGCGCGCCGCCCCTGGCGACGCGAAAGCCCGTGATGACCTCGTCGAAGACGAGGAGGGCGCCGGAGGCGTCACAGAGCCGCCGCAGCCCCTCGAGGAAACCGGGCAGGGGCGGAATCACGCCCATGTTCCCGGCGACCGGCTCCACGATGATGCAGGCCAGCCCCTCGCCGTACTGCGCGACGGCGGCCGCCGTGGCATCCAGGTCGTTGTACGGGCAGACGATCGTATGAGCCGTCACGTCGGTCGGCACGCCGGGCGTAGAAGGAATGCCGAGCGTCGCCACGCCCGAGCCGGCCTCGGCGAGGAGCGCATCCACGTGCCCGTGGTAGCCCCCCGCGAACTTGAGCACCCGGTCGCGGTGCGTCGCGCCGCGCGCCAACCGGATCGCGCTCATCGCCGCCTCGGTGCCCGAGGAGACGAGCCGCACCATCTCGACCGAGGGAACGGCGTCGACGATCTCCTCCGCCAGCATGACCTCCCGCTCTGTCGGCGCGCCGTAGCTCGTCCCGCCAACCGCCGCCTCCCGCACGGCTTCCACCGTCTCCGGATCCGCGTGCCCGAAGATGAGCGCACCCCAGGAGCACACCCAGTCGAGCAGGCGGACGCCTTCCTCCGTCTCCAGGTACGCGCCCTCGGCGCGGCGCACGAAGAACGGCTCGTCGAGCCCAACGGCGCGCATCGCGCGCACCGGCGAGTTGACCCCGCCCGGGATGAGCCGCTGCGCTCTCCGGAAGAGATCCGTGGCCTGTGTCAGAGCCAGTGGGCGAGCTCCTTGGCCCAGTAGGAGACGATCACGTCGGCACCTGCCCGCTTGATCGTCGTCAGCGACTCGAGCGCCGCGGCCTGCTCGTCCATCCACCCGGCGGCACCCGCCGCCTTGACCATCGCGTATTCCCCGGAGACGTTGTAAGCGGCGAGCGGCAGGTCGAAGCGCTCCCGAACCGCGCGGATCACGTCGAGATTCGGCAAAGCCGGCTTCACCATCAGGACGTCCGCGCCCTCCTGGACGTCCAGCTCGCACTCGCGGAGCGCCTCGCGCACGTTGGCGGGATCCATCTGATAGCCGCGCCGGTCGCCGAACGCGGGCGCCGAGCCCGCCGCCTCCCGAAACGGCCCGTAGAACGCCGACGCGTACTTCGCCGCGTAGGAAAGGATCGGCGTCGCCTCGAAGTTGGTCTCGTCGAGCGCCGCACGCAGCGCCCCGACGCGCCCGTCCATCATGTCGCTGGGGGCGACCGCGTCCGCTCCGGCCTCGACGTGGCTGACCGCCGTCCGCGCCAGCAGCTCGAGCGTCTCGTCATTCGCAACCTCCTCGCCGTCGAGGACGCCGCAATGTCCGTGCGACGTGTACTCGCACAGGCAGACGTCCGTCACGAGGACGAGCTGCGGGACGCGCTCGCGGATCGCACGGAGCGCCTGCTGGACGGTCCCGTCCTCGTCCCAGGCGCCGGAGCCCTGGTCGTCCTTCTCCTCCGGGATCCCGAAGAGCAGGAGCGCCGTGACGCCAAGCGCGGCACACTCCTCGGCCTCCGCGACGACCTGTTCCACCGTGAAGCGCGACAGAGCAGGTAGCGCCTCGTTGGGCAACGGCTCAGGCGCGACGAAGACGGGCAGCACGAAGTCTGCGAGATCGAGCCGCGTCTCGCGGACGAGAGCGCGCAACGCCCCCGTCCGCCGCAGCCGCCGCAGCCGGGTGACCGGAAACGTGCTCATGTGGAACGCGACGTTAGCCGCAGGAGGAGGAGGCGGCGCCTCCTCGATCTCGACCTCCAGCGGCACCTGGCCGTCTTCCTCCCAGGATTGGAACGCAAACCGCTCGCCGAAGAACTCCCAAAGGGCGCGGAAGCCGGCAAGGAGCGGCAGCGCGACGAAGATCCCGGGCAGCCCGTAGATCTCGCCTCCGGCGAGCAGCCCGAAGATGACGAGGAGCGGGTGCAGCCGCAGTGCGCTGCCCATCACGTTCGGGACGACGATGTGGCCCTCGATCTGGTGGATGGCGAGGAAGAGCAGCGCGACCCAGATCGCCGAGAACGGATCGACGATGAGCGCGTAGATGATCGGCGGGATCGCGCCGAGCCAGGGACCGAGGTACGGGATCAGCTCCATCACCGCAACCCACGCTCCGAAGAGCAGCGCGTAGCGGTCCATCCCCTCCGCCCAGCCGAGGACGCCCAGCACCCAGAGCCCCACGCCGGCGCTGGTGCCGATGATCAGCGATAGCAGCACCTGGCCGCGCACGTAGCCCGCGAGTGCGCTCTCGATCCGCGGGATCAGCGAGCCCGAGCCCGGGTGTGGCGGAAAGCGCCGGTCGACTGCGGCCGATAACCGGCCCATGTCCAGGAGCATGTAGACCGACACGACGATGATCAGCACGAGGCTGAAGAGCAACTCGAAGATCGAGAGCGCCGCGCCCTCGAGGAAGTCGATCGCGCGGCTCGTGTACTCCTGCGGATTGGCATCGCGGAGCGAGTCGACGAAGTCCTGACCCTGCTTCCGGACCTGGATCCGCTCGAGGCCGTGGTCGTCGAGCCAGGCCTGGAGGCGGTCGACGTCTTGCTCGGCCTCGGTCTGACCGGTCTGTCCGCGCTCGACCGTAAGGTAGTTGTCGATCCGGTCCGCAGCCTCGCGTGACTGGTCGATGACGACCGCGCCCAGCGCGATCGCGCCGATCACGATCGCGGCGGCGAAGCTCAGGTAGACGACGGCGATCGAGAAACCGCGCGGAATCCGAAGCCGGCCGAGTGCCCGCACGAGGGGATCGAGCAGCAGCGCGATCAGGGCGGCGACCAGGAACAGGAAGACGACGTGAGAGACCGCCGACGCGAGCGTCCACAGAAACAGCAGGGCGAGCGGCAGTCCGACGAGCTGAATCCAGCGCGGAATCTCGACCTTCTGGACTCCCGTCGGCATCGCGCTGATCGTAGCGCCGAGGTCCTCGCGCTCAGGCCTCCGGCCTGGCACTGGAATATCGCGGAAGATGGGAACCTTGCGCTCGACCATCAGCGGGTGGAGCCCGACTTGGCTCTAGACTCCTCCGGCTCCATGTCCCAGAGGTCCCAGTTGAAGCCGCGCAGGCGGTCGGTTAGCGTGCGCCCGATGCCTTCGCCCAAGGCAGTCGAGCAGGCGCGCCGCGCCCGCCGGCGCCGTGCTGCCGGTCACAAGCGGGCGAGGCGTGTTGCGCTCCTCGTCCTCGCATCGTCGGCGGTCGGAGTGACCCTGCTCTTGAGCGCATTCGACTCCGGCTCGGCAACCCCCGCGCGGACCGCCCCTGCTCCGGCGCAGCGGCTGCTCCCGACGGGGCCGCCGCGTCCGCAGATCGTCGCCCTCCGAGACACGGTGCGAATCCAGATGCCGATCTCGCAGTCACGGGTGACGGCGATCGGCTACCACGGGGTGAACAACGGTGCGCTCGCGCTTGCGCCTGTGGGGCGGCAGGCGAACGAGGGAGCCCTCGCGCGCTTCGCGCGCAGGATCCTCGGCAGCGGCGACAACGGGCTCGCGTTCTACCAGCTGGGTGGCGAGGGGCCTGCCACCGCGGTGCTCGATGTCGGAGCCGCCCCGGGCACCGACGTCTACGCGCCGGTCGACGGAACCGTCGTGGGAATCACCGACTTCGTGATCAGCGGACGAAAGCTCGGCAGCCGCATCGACGTCCAGCCGGCGAGCGCGCCCTCGTTCGTCGTCTCGCTCAGTCACCTGCGCTCCGACCCGGCGCTCACCGTCGGCAGCGTCGTGACGGCGGCGACGTCGAAGATCGGCACGGTGCTCGACTTCTCGCGGGTGGAACGGCAGGCGCTCGCCCGCTACACGCAAGACGCGGGCAATCACGTCTCCGTGGAAGTCCGCCCCGCCGCCACCCTGGCCATCCCATAATCCTCCTCTTCGTCGCCGACGTGAACGGGACCCCCGGGGTGCGCGCCGTCGAGCGCCTGCTCCCGGAGCTTCGGGAAGAGCTGCGCGCGGACTTCTGCGTCGCCAACGGCGAGAACGCCGCCGACGGCCTCGGGATCACGCCGCACCTCGCCGAGCGGATCCTCGCCTCCGGCGTCGACGTGGTCACCCTCGGCAACCACGCCTGGCGGCGCAAGGAAGTGATTCCCTACCTGGCGGAGACCGACCGCGTCATCCGCCCGGCCAACCTCTCGAAGCACACACCAGGCCGCGGGCTGACGTTCGCCGAAGGCTCGAACGGCACCACCGTGGCCGTGATCAACCTCCTGGGACAACTGTTCCTCGCGCCGCCGATGGGCCCGTGGGAGGTCGTCGACGAGCTGGTCGCGGAGGCCCGCCGGACGACACCCGTCATCCTCGTGGACATGCACGGCGAGGCGACGAGCGAGAAGGTCGCGATGGCCGCTTACCTGGACGGAAAGGTCACGGCCGTGCTCGGAACGCACACGCACGTCCAGACCAACGACGCACGGGTCTCGCCGGCCGGCACGGCGGCGATCACCGACGCCGGCATGACCGGACCGCACGACTCCGTGATCGGCGTCATCACCGAGCTGGCCGTCGAGCAGATGCGCACAGGCGTCCCGGTCCGCTTCCGAACCGCGAGCGGAGGAGTGCGGCTCGAGGGCGTGCTCGTGGAGTGCGGCGAGGACGGCCGGGCTACGCGCTGCGAGCCGGTTCGCGCCGAACTGCCGACATGAGAACGACGAGCAGGGCCACGAGGGTCAGGTCGCGAGCGAGGACGAGCCACGACGCGGCCGCGTCGAACTCGAGCGCCAGCCTCCAGTAGCGGAACGGAAACCAGAGTTGTGTGAGGACGAGTGCGACGGCAAGGAGCGCGGACGCGACGAGCCCGCGCCGCCCTCGAACGAGGGGGACGAGCGGGACGAGCCAGATCAGGAACTGCGGCGAGAGCACTTTCCCGAACGCGACGAACGCGCACACCGCCGCAGCGCTGGCGGCGAGCAGGCGGTCGCGACTCGCCGACCCTCG
This sequence comes from uncultured Actinomycetes bacterium, assembly GCA_963842235.1. Taxonomy (GTDB): domain Bacteria; phylum Actinomycetota; class Thermoleophilia; order Gaiellales; family Gaiellaceae; genus JACDAN01. Next base: position 136,731 of record CAWJFT010000003.1, read on the forward strand.
TCCGTACCAGACCCAGATCGCGAGGAGCGCCACGAGCTGGAGCACCGTCGTGACGACGGCGACCACGTCGGCACCGGTGCCTGCCAGGTTCTGCGAGCCGTGGCTCTGGTCCAGCGTGAGGTCGAGCCCAAGGAGCTGATGGGCGGCGAGCAGGAGCCCGGATCCGAGGCTCTCGATCTGAAGCGGCCGCGAAGCCTGGGCCCACAGCGAGTCCCAGAGGCCGCCAGGCGAGATGATCGCGAACGGAAGAAAGACCGCCGCGACGACGGCCGCGTAAATCGCCGCACACACGAACGTCTCACGCCGGCCGCGCAGCCGCCAGACGTAGGCCAGGGCAACCGGAAGGAGGACGGCCGGGAAGACCTTTGCGGCCGTCGCCAGGCCGAGCGAGCCGAGCCCGAGCCTGAAGCGCCCAAAGACCAGAAATGCCAGCGCGACCAGGGTCAACGCGACGGGCCAGAGATCGAAGCGCGAGAGGTAGACGGAGCCGAGCGCGAGCGGGGCGGCAGCGACGTACAGCGGCGCCCACAGCGACGGGGCGATCGCCGCGACCAGCAGAACGCAGGCGATGCCGAGGCTGACCAGAAGGCCCTCGAAGCGGTGGCGGTAGCGCTCCGAGCCGCCCTCTCCGAGCGCGGGCAGGACGAAGACGGGCAAGGCCGCCGGCGGGTATTCGACGCGAAAGTCCCGATAGGGCATCCGCCCGTCCGTCACGGCCTCGCCGTAGCGCTCATAGACCGGCGTGTCGATGATGTCGTTCCGCGCGTAGAAGCCGTGGTGGAGCAGTCCCCAGACCAGGAGAAAGCAAACGACGCCGAGGGCGGCGCTAGCGAGCCGCGACCAGCTCGCGTTGCGTCTCGTCAAGCGCGGGCGGCGGCGCTTCCGGCTCAGGCCGCGAGGCCGCCAGCACGGCGAACGCGACGAAGGGGAAGAACCACGGCAGGTAGAGGAACGACCAGTGAGTGAGCACGAGCTCGAAGCCGATCAGGAGCGCTCCGGTCAGCGCAGCGAGCTGCAGCGGCGAGCGCCGGCGGGGATAGAAGGCCGCGGCCACGGCGCCGAGAGCCACCGCGCCGATCAGCGGCAGTTGGACGAGCCTGAGATCCGGGATCCCGGCGGCGTGGTACTGCCCCCAGTCCCAGATCGAGAACGGGGACTCACGTGTGAGCTGCCAACCGAGCGTCCGGTCCCAGAAGACACGGGCGGCGTGGACTGGATCGGGCTCCAGGAGCAGGATCGAGAAGGCGGCGAGCGTCGCACCCGCGAACCCAGCCGCATAGAGCAGCGGCCCGCGCGGTCGTCGCAGCCGAACCGCTTCCGGATACCCGGCCCAGAGCGGAGCGACGAGCAGCGCGCCGAACTTCGCCCAGCCGGCAAGGGCCGCGAAGATCCCGCGCGCCCACGGTGACGAGACGAGCCAGAAGCCCCAGATGAGGAGCATCGGCGGCAGGGCATCGTTCGTGTTCGAGCTCGACACGTACTGCGTGAACGGGTAGGCGGCCCACGCAAAGGCGAGCGTGGCCGCGAGCGGTAACCCGCCGAAACGTCGCCCGACGAGGGCCAGCCCGATGAGCGCGAGGAGGTCGAGGGCAATCGACGTGAAGTGGGCGGCCGGCAGCCGGTCCCAGCGTCCACTCCAGCCGAGCAGCAGATACCCGGGGATGTAGGCCTCGTACGACACCGGCCCGTAGGTGTCGCCGCGCTCGTTGGACGACTCGCAGCGGCCGTTGGTCTGGATTCGGTCGCGGATCTCGCCCTCGGAGTCCGCGCGCCCGCACGCCCGGAGCGTGCCCTCCTTCGGCATGTGTCCGTAGGGCATCTCGCCGTTTACGATCCGCTGCGCGCCGATCACGCCCGAGTAGCCGACGTCGATCACGTTCGAGCCGTGGAGGTTGAGGCCGATCCGAAAGCCCGTCAGAAAGACGGTCGCGGCCGCGAGCAGCCAGACGGGCCAAAACGCAGCCCGTCTCGACGGGCCACGGGCCCGAACGCCGATCCAGACCATGCGGGCGAGGAGATACGCGAGCGCCGGATAAGCGAGCGGCATGCTCGTGAAGACCTCGCCCTGGTTGAAGAACCACAGCGAGACCGAGAACGACAGGAGCACGAGCAGGTCGAGCGTCCGCAAGCTCAACGGCCGGCGCCAATCGACGAGGCCGAGGAGGAAGACGGCGCAGATCGCAAGCCAGACCGAGACGCGATTGATCGTCCTGCCGCCGAAGGCCCCCTCGTAGCCGCGGGCCATCTTCCAGGCAACCTGTGGGCCCGTCCACGCCTCCGTCACACGGCCCGTCGCGTCGGCGACCTTGCCCGTGGCGATCTCGCCGGCCTCGCCCCACCAGACGTGCACCGTCCAGGCGCCGGTCTTCTCGTCGAACGACGCATCCTTCGAGACCCCGGTCGACGGATAGCGGTCGAGCCAGTTCGCAACCTTCTCGTGTCGCAGGAAGGCCCTCGTTGCCTCCTGCTCGGTCAACCTTGCATCTGCCGCCGTCGCCGGTTGCGCCGCGACGAGCGCGAGCACGACGACGAGGAGCGCTCGCATCAGGGCCTTCGGCGGAAGCTCCAGAGCTTGTTGCCGATGAAGTTCAGCGGCGTCACCAAGAGGATCGCAAGCGCCTGCGCGGGAATCTTCTCCATTCCGAGCATCACGAGCCCGTCGAGGATCAGCAGGTTCGCGGCCAGGGCGCAGACGGCGACGATCAGGAAGCGGATGCCCTGGTAGGCGACATGTCCACGCTGGCCTCTGAACGTCCAGACGCGGTTCCATGTGTAGTTGTTCGTCACGGCGACGAGGAACGAAACCGTTGCGGCGAGCAGGTGGTGCCAGTCCGCGCCGAGGACGAGCGCGCTGAACACGGCGAGGTTGATGACGTACCCCGTGGCGCCGACGGTGCAGAACTTCGCGAGCTGAACCCAGTTGTCGGGACGCCGGAGCGCTGCGCCGGCGCGGCCGCCGACGAGGACGAGCGAGGTGGCGATCGAGCGCGACACGGACGGCGGCGAGCCTACCCGTTTCGCAAGTCAGGCGGCCGATTCGCGGCGGGCCCGCAGCGTCTTGCCCCTGCGGCGGTAGAACTCCAGCTCGTCGGTGTCGAGCAGCGCGAACGGGGAGTCGATCGCGATCGACGCGTCGGACGCGGTCGCGGCGGCGGCCGGCAGGAAGCGATGACGCTGGTCTTCGCAACGCACCTCGTACCCGACGATCCGCTCGGTCTCCGGCTCGAGGATTACGTCCACGACGCGGCCGACCTGGACGCCGCGCAGCTTTACCGGCCGCTGGAGCAGCTGTCTCATCGCCTCCATCTATGCCCATCCACCCTGGACGGAGAACCCCGCCTCGCCCTGTGGCTTCGCCCAGTCCACGTCCACATCTTCAACTAGCGCTCCGGACGGCCCGCGTCGGCACCACTCGACCATCGACTCCACCCGCTCGCGGTCGCCCTCGAACACCGCTTCGACCGTGCCGTCAGTGTTGTTTCTCACCCACCCGGTGAGGCCGAGCGACTGGGCGCGCTGGCGGGCATCCGAGCGGAAGAAGACGCCTTGCACCCGACCGCGGACGACGACGTGGGCCCGTGCCGTGTTCAGCCTTCGAACCCCTCCTCGCCGACCAGCGGGACGAAGCGGCAGGGCACCGACCTGAGCACCGCCGGGCCTTCGGGGCTCCGGACGATGACCTGGAGCCGCTGCCCGTGTCGCTTGCCGACCGGCACCACCAGGCGGCCGCCCGGCGTCAGCTGGTCGTAGAGGGCCTGCGGAAAGCCGGGCGCGGCCGCGGCGACGGCAATCGCGTCGTAGGGCGCGTGCTCGGGAAGCCCGCGGGAACCGTCCCCTTCGTGGACGACGACCCGGTCGTAGCCGGCGGCGGCCAGGTTCCGTCGTGCCTGCTCGGCGAGCTCGGGCACCCGCTCGATCGAGTGCACCTCGTCCGCCAACTCGGCGAGCACGGCCGCCTGGTAGCCGGAACCGGTCCCGACGTCGAGGACGCGCTCGTCGCCGTCGAGGCCGAGCTCCTCGCAGATCCGGGCGACCATGTACGGCTGCGAGATCGTCTGCCCGGCCCCGATCGGCAGCGCTGCGTCGTCGAAGGCCTGACGCCGAAGATCCTCGGGCACGAAGAGCTCACGCGGCACCCGTTCCATTGCCGCCAGCACGCGTTCGTCGACGATGTCGCGCCCGCGCAGCTGCCGCTCGACCATTCGCTCCCGTTCAGGCGGCACGGGCATAGGCCGGTGCCTCGACGCCGAAGTGGCGGAGCACGAGCGGCGCCACGCCCGCGATGCTCGGAGGCGGCGGGGCGCCGCTGGTCACGAGCATGGGGACGAGCGAATCGCCGTCCAACAGCGAGCCATGGGAGCCGCCTCCGACATGGTGCCGCCCGCCATGATCGGCCAGCTCGACTCCCGCGGCCGGCGAGACCAGGACGTCGCCTGCATTCGGGTTGGCAAGCGCATGCCAGGCTCGTCCCTGCCAACCCTCGGCGTCCGGGCCGAAGCGCAGCTCCTCACCGTCGCGCAGCGCGACTCCTTCGTTCCCGTCGCGGAACATCACCACGTCCAGCTCTGGCTCCCCGCTCAGGCGCCACGCGATCTCGCTCGGCTCGGTGCGCGCCGCGGGCAACACGTAGACCATCCCGGCCCGGTTGGAGGCCGTCACGGCGAGCTCGGCGTCCCGGCGGGAGCCGCGCCGGTGGAGGCGAAAGTCGGAGAGCGGTTCCTCGAGGCGGAACAGGCGCTCGACAGGCGTCTGGCCGTGATCCGAGCAGAGGACGACGTCGTAGCGCTCGAGGAAGGCGTCGAGGCCGCCTGCGGCTTCGACGAGGGCCGCGACCGCGCCGTCGCTTCTCGCCAGGGCCGCGCCCGCTTCCCCCGGCCCCAGGACGTGGGAGGCGAAGTCGTAGTCCGGCAGGTAGAAGAACAGGAAGTCGAACCCGTCGCGCGTGACGAGCCAGCGGCCGACGGCTGCCGCATAGGCGTCGATCGAGCCCAGTGCGCGGTCTCGGACGGCAAACGGGGCGCCCGTGACGTCGCTCTCGAAGAGGTTGAAGTAGAAGAACCGCCGCGGGCCCTCGACGGGACGCACGACGCCCGGCACGGTGGGGGCATGCCGTGTCCGGCCCCGGTAGCAGGGGACGTTGACGGCGGCCGTCACCAGCCCCGAGTCCTCCAGCGCCTCGAAGACGGTCACGGCGCTCGAGGCGAGGTGCTCGGCGTTCATCTCCACGATCGCGTCGCGGATCGACCGGCGCGCGCCGACGGCGCGCATCGCTCCGAAGGAGGAGCCGTATTCGACCAGGCGCTGCTCGCCTCGGTGGTACCAGACAAGGTGCGGGATGTGATGCACGTCGGGACCGCCGCCCGTGGCGAGAGTGGCCAGGCAGACAGGCGTGAGTGAAGGAAAGGTCGAGAGCGACCGCCGGTACTCGCCCGCCTCCGCGAGCGCCGCGAGCGTCGGTGCCGCTCCGGTCTCCACCGCCGCCTCGAAGACGTCCGGCGTCAGCCCGTCGATGACGATCAGGATGAGCTTCTTCGGCATCAGTCGCGGGCGAGGGTGCGCAGGCCCGCATACCGTGTCGGCTCGCTCCGGCGCATCCGCGCTCCGATCGCCGGCACGATCACGGCCTCCACGAAACCGAGCAGCGGAACGAATGCGAGCGCCGCGAGGATCACCGCCGCGAGGCCGGTGAACGCTGCGGTCGCGACGCGAGTTCCTCCCCGGCGCAGCGTCCCGCTTACGAGCTGCAGCGCCCCGACCGAACCGAGTACGCCACCAACGGCGCCGGCGATTCCGTCCTCGATGCCGCCGAGGGCGAGCCCGAGCCCCAATCCGATCGCCGCACCCAGGACGGCCGCGCCGACGAGCCCCCAGCGGAAGGCGCCCAGCAGCCCTGCAGCGAGGACGCCGACCCCAACCCCGAGGCCGACGAAGACTCCGACCCAATAGACATCCGCCATCGACGCGGTCCAGTCTAGGGACGGGTACGCTGGCTCGCGCGGGGGCGGCTCATCGCCGCAGTGAGCCGTCCTCGCCCATAATCCCATCCGGTTTGGTTTCTGCCCCGTATTGGAATCGGGAATAAACCGACTAAGGAGGGGATATGAGGAAGCTCGTGCTGTTCGGGCTCGTCGCCGCCCTCGGCGTGCTCGGAATCTCTGCAGTCGCGTTGGCGAGTCGTTCGCACGACAAGGGCAACGCCAAGGACTTCTCCGCCAAGCTGAACGGGTGGGAGGAGGACCCGTCGCAGGTGACGACGGGGAAGGGCTCGTTCACGGCACACGTGGACAGCGCGACGCAGATCAGCTTCACGTTGAAGTACAGGAACCTGGAAGGGCCTGCCTTCATGGCCCACATCCATATCGGCTCGCGTCACGAGTCCGGCGGGATCAGCGCATGGTTGTGCGGCCCGCCCGCGCCACCGCCGCCCGTGACGCAGCCCCCATGCCCGGCTGGCCAGACAACCGAGGCCGTCGTCAACGGCACGATTCAGGCCGATGACATCACCGGACCGGCCGGCCAGGGCGTGGAGCCCGGCAACTTCGCCGATCTGCTCAGGGCAGTGCGCAAGGGCGAGACGTACACGAACGTCCACACCACCAACCGCGCGCCTGGCGGCGAGATCCGTGGCCAGAACAAAGCGAATAAGGGTCATGACGACGATGACGACCACGGCAAGGGCAAGCGCCACCGCTGATCGTCTGACCTAAACGACTCGAAGGGCCCGGCTAGCCGGGCCCTTCGTTTTCAAGCCGCCTAATAACGGCGAGCCCGAACTCCGCGGCGCGCGCGCCGTCGACCACGCGGTGGTCGAAGGTCAGCGCGATGTAGCCGACCGGCCGGACCGTGAGCCCACCGTCCCGGACGACCGGCCGCTCTGCGATCCGGCCGACGCTGAGGATCGCCACCTCGGGGTGGTTGACGATCGGGGTCTGGAAGAGACCCGCGAGCTTCCCGGCGCTCGTGACTGTGAAGGTGGAGCCACGGAGGTTCTCGGGCGTCAGCGTGCCCGCGCGGGCCTCGTCGGCGAGCCGTCGCACGTCGGCGTCGAGCTCTGCGAGCGAACGCGAGTCGCAGGCTCGCACCACCGGGACGACGAGCCCCTGGCCGGTCTGAACCGCGACGCCGAGGTCGTAGCGTTCGAGGTAGACGATCTCGTCGCCCTCGAGGCGAGCGTTCAGCTCCGGGAACTCCTGCAGCGCGGCGGCGGCCGCCTTCAGGAGTGTGGGCACGAGGAGCTTGAGGTCGACGCCGCCGAAGTCGCACTCCTCGACCCACGTCACCGCCGGGACCTCGCGGTGCGCGCGAGCCATGTGCTCGGCGGTCAGGCGGCGGACGCCGCGAAGCGGCTCCCGCCGTCCCGCCGGGCCGGGTCTGGGGGCCTGGCCCCCGGACGTGGCGGCGCTGCGCACGTCCTCTTCGGTCACGCGGCCTTGCGGGCCGGTGGCGACGACGCTTGCGAGGTCGACTCCGAGCTCCTGCGCGACCTTTCGAACCAGCGGCGTCGCCCGAACTCGTGACGCCTCTCGAGACGCCTCCCGTCCCGCCGGGCCAGGTCCAGGGGCCTGGCCCCCGGACGTGGCGGCGCTGCGCACGTCCTCTTCGGGCTCGGCCGGCTCGGCTCCGTCCTCGCCGATCACGACGAGCACGGTCCCAACGGGCACAACTTCGCCTTCGCCGACCATGATCCGCGTGACCTTCCCCGCTGCCGGCGAGGGGATCTCGACCGTCGTCTTGTCGGTCTGGATCTCGACTAGCGGATCGTCTTCCGCGACCTCCTGGCCCTCCTGCACGAGCCAACGGGCGATCTCACCCTCCGTGAGCCCTTCACCGAGATCCGGCAGCTTGAACTCGTACACGGCCGGCGAAACCTACCGAGGCTGCCCGACCCAGGCTTCGGCCGGAACGATGAGCACGCGCAGGCCTCCCTCCACCCGCCAGAGCGAGATCGCCTGCTCGTCGCCGCTGAGCCGTGCGGCATCCTCTCGGGGGACGTAGCCGGCCTGCAAGGTGCGCTCCTCGTTCCAGATCGCGACCGCGTTGGGATCGTGCTCGTTCTCGGGCTCGGGCACGAGCGCCAGCCGGCGACCGGGATCGAACGACTCGTCCGGAAGCACCTCAGGGCGATAGGAAACGCCTGCCACGGGCAGGACGAGGACGCGAGGGTCCTCCCAGCGAACCGGTTCTCCGGTCGCCGCGTCGCGCATGAAGTAGCCGGACTGGCCGCGCTCGAGGATGAGTCGCAGCCGCTCGCTCACTCGACCCGCTCGGCCAGCCCCTCGTATCGGATGACGAGGCCGTCTGCGTCGAACTGGAGGTCGGCGACGAAGGACCCGGAGCGAAACCGAACGAGGCCGTCCCCGAGCGGCTCGTAGCGCTGCTCGGCGCGCACCACCTCCAGCGACGGGACCTGCACGAAGGTCATGACGAAGTCCGTCGCGCGGTCGAGGCCGGCCAGCACCGGCAGCGAGTTGAAGAGCGGCGAGTAGCCGAGGTCGAAGAAGTCCGCGTCGGCCTCGAGCCCGATGTCCAGAGTCGGGCCGCCTACGATCTCAGCGCGAAGCCGCCCCGGCTCGAGCTCGTAGCGGAGCTCGTATTCGACTCCGATCTGCGTTCCGCGCGCCCGCAGCGCGTCCCCCTCGACTTCGGCATACGCAATCTCCATCAGCGGCAGCTCGAGGCCGCGCCACACGAGCGTGCGAGTCAAAACTCGAGCAGCTTGCGCACCGCGGCAGTGACTCGCTCGACCGATGGCATGTAGGCGTCCTCGATCTGCCAGTACGGGTACGGGACGTCGTAACCGGTCACCCGCAGCACCGGCCCGCGCAGGTCGAGGATCGCCTTCTCCGCGAGGATCGACGAGAGCTCCGCCGCGAAACCGGCCGTTCTCGGCGCCTCCTGGACGATGACGACACGACCGGTCTTCGCCGCCGACGCGAGCAGCGCCTCTTCGTCGAGCGGCTTCAGCGTCCGGATGTCCAGCACCTCCACGCTGGCCTCGCCCTCCAGCGCGTCGGCCGCCTGCTCCGACAGCGGAACCATCGCGCCGTAGGCGACGAGCGTCACGTCCGTTCCTTCCCGCGCCACCCTGGCCCGGCCCAGCGGGACGACGTGCTCGCCCTCCGGCACCTCGCCGCGCATCGTCCGGTAGTGGAGCTTGGGCTCGAAGACGACAACCGGATCTGGGTCGCGGATCGCCGCCGCAAGGAGGCCCTTGGCGTCGGCCGGAGTCGAAGGGATCGCAACCTTCACCCCGGGCGTGTGGACGTAGTACGCCTCCGGCGAGTCGTCGTGCAGCTCGGGCGCCCGCACGCCGCCGCCGTACGGCATGCGGATCGTGAGCGGAAACTCCATCGCGCCACCCGTGCGCCAGCGATACCGCCCGACGTGGGTGATCAGCTGGTCGAGACACGGATAGCTGAACGCGTCGTACTGCATCTCGCAGACCGGCCGCCAGCCGGCCATGCACAGGCCGACCGCCGTCCCGAGGATCCCCGCCTCGGCCAGCGGCGTGTCCACGCAGCGATCCGGCCCGAACCGGTCCCGTAGCCCTGCGGTCGCCCGGAAGACACCCCCGGCGCGCCCTACGTCCTCGCCCATGACCATGACGTCGGCATCCCGCTCGAGCTCGACGTGGAAGCAGTCGTTGATGGCTTCGACTAGGAGCTTCTCAGCCATCGGTGAGGGAGGGTGGTGGGTCGACGTAGGCGTTCTTGAACAGAAGGTCGGGATCGGCCTCGGGCTCGGCCTCGGCGGCGGCGATCCCCTCGCGCATCGTCTCCTGCGCCTCCCGGCGGATCTCCTCGACCAGCTCATCGGTGAGAACCCCAACCCGCCGCAGATACCGCTCGTAGCGCCCGACGCACTCGTTCCGCTTCTCCTCCTCGACCCGCTCCAGGTCGATGTACGCCGTCGGGTCGTCCGCGGTCGCATGCGGCGCAGCCCGGTAGCTGACGGCCTCGATGAACGTCGGTCCCTCGCCGGCACGCGCACGCTCGACCGCGTCGCGCGTGGCCTCGTAGACGGCGAGCACGTCGAGCCCGTCGACGCGAACGCCGGGCATGCCGTAGCCGACAGCCTTGTCGGCAAGCGTCTCGGCAGCGGTCTGTGCCGAGACCGGCGTGGAGATCGCCCACCCGTTGTTGTTGCAGAAGAGAATGGCCGGCGCCTTCATGACGCCTGCGAAGTTGGCCCCCTCGTGAAAGGACCCCTCAGAAGTCGCGCCGTCTCCGAAGAAGGCGATCGCGCAGGTGCGCTCGCCACGGAGCTTTCGACCCCACGCGAAGCCCGTGGCGTGGGGAACGTGCGTCCCGATCGGCACGCAGATCGAGGCGACGTTGTAGTCGACCGGGTTCCACCAGCCGGCCGGGTGGCCACGCCACCAAGAGAGAACCGTCGAGACCGGCATCCCGCGGAGCAGCCCGATCGCCGATTCGCGGTAGCTCGGAAAGATCCAGTCGTCCCGCTCGAGGGCGTAGACAGCGCCGACCTGCATCGCCTCGTGGTTCCAGAAGATCGCGTACGTGCCGATCCGGCCCTGACGGTGATAGACGAGCGAACGCTCGTCGTAGGTCCGCAGCAAGACCATCCCGCGGTAGAGCTCGATCAGGTCGCGCTCCTCGAGCCCTTCGACCTCGCCGTCCGGGATGCTCTCGCCGTCGCCGATGATGCGGCGCAGCTCGCGCTCGTCGCGGAGGATCTGGGCCATTGCCCGGATTATCGCGGCACGAGCACGGTGACGGCCTCACGCTCGCTCTCGAAGACGGCCTCCTCCACGTCGCCGAGGTCTTCCCCGTCCACCTGCAGCGGCTGAGGGCTCGCGGAGCGAATCTCGATACGGTCGACGTCATGCCGGTAGAGCACGCCCGGCGCCTTTCGGCCGAGAACAGCGGCCGCCGTCAGCCGCGGGAGCGAGCGCGCACGAACCCGCCGAGGGGCGACGAGATCGAGACCACCTTCGAACTGCGCTTCCGGCGCGAACCTGAGCGGCAGTCGCGCCAGGTACGTGTAGGGGTCGCCGTTCGCGACGAGCGCGAAGGCCGCCTGCTCTCCGTCGATCTCGAAAGCGGGGTCCAGGCGGCCGCGGCGGGCGGCCAGACTCCGCGCCACGGTCAGCGCAAAGGTGCGGTCCGGCGGACGCCGTCCGTTCCTTCGTCCGAGCTCGTCCACGCGGCGGACGATCTCCGCGGGAAAGCCGAGCCCCGCCGCAAAGCCGAAACGCCTGCCGTGGACGCGCCCCAGCCCCATGCGCCGGGTGCGCCCGATCCGCAGCGAATCGGCCAGCAGCTGCGCCGCAGCTTGGGGATCCCGTGGAAAGCCGAGCGCGCGCGGCAGGACGCTCGAACCGCCGCCGGGAACGAAGCCCACCGGAACCGCGGCACCCACCCCGTTCAAGACCTCGTTGAAGCCACCGTCGCCGGAGAAGACGACGACGGCGTCTGCATCCGTCTCACGCGCCAGCTCGGCCGCGTGGCCGGCACGCTCGGTCCACACGACCTCGAGCTCGGCCGCGCTCGAGAGCTCCCGCTGCACCGCGTCCGCACTCTCGGGCGTGACCCTGGTCGCGCGTGGATTGACGATCAAGAGCGCCCGGGCCATCGCCGGGACCATAGAAGAGGGCCGGCAATTGCCGGCCCTCTTCGCCGCAGCTGTGGGAGGTGGTCAGTCGTCGATGTCGAGCGGGAGCCGGAAGGCCTGGAGCTCGGCTGACCGCACGAGGTTTCGCGTCGAGGCGGCAACGACGTTGGAGTCGCAGTCCGAGTTGTTGATCGGATCTGCGTCCTGGTCGCCCTGGAACCCGGAACCAGCGCCGGTGCACTGGCTCGTCTTGACGACGAAGCGCAGGTGCGTGGCGTTGAAGTCGCGCACGTTGAAGCGCCGCATGATCAGGTGTGGCGCCACGGGCCGCGGCGGATTGCCCGGGAAGGCATCGCCGGGGCTCGCGTACTCCTTCTCGTAGCCCGCATCGGTCGAGCAGTCGTCGCGGCGGGCATTGCACGCCCAGATCTCGAACGAGCGCAGAGCCGAGAAACGGCTGTTGCCCGCCGAGAGCATGGCGCTGACCTGGATGTACCGGATCCGGACGGGGTCCGTTCCGGCGAGGTTGATCGTGGCGGTCTTGCCGTCTACGGAGATCGCCCCGCCGACGTTCGTCGCCGGAGCGTTCCAGTTCGTCCCTTCCGTATCGTCGATCAAGTTCCCGACCGTAGTGGGACCGTCCGCGGTCGTCGCGGTCGCACCCGACGTTGCCGAAGCCAGGTTCGTCGGAAGGGTGATCCGGATCGTCTTCGTCTTGCCGGACTTGAACGTCTCGCGGAACCGCTGCATCCCGTAGCCGGGTGCGTGTGCGATCAACTCGTATGTTCCCGGAGCGAACTCCGCCACGTCGTCGAGGTTGCTCGAGCCCGTCGTCGCGGGATCCGTGTCCGCGATCGGCGAGACGCGAGCCTGGTAGTGGCCGACGTAGATCCGAGCGCTGACCGGATCGCCGTCGTAGCTCCGGACCCGGAACGTCACTTCCGTGCCCGGCGTGCCCACGGCCTTGAAGCTCGGCGTGGGATCGATGTCGGTGTCGGCCGTCGTGTTCGAGCTCGGTGGCGCCATCGCCGTATCCGCTTTGTGCGAACGCGAGCCAGAGCTCCTTCTGGTTCGCGCCGGCGAAGCGCATCAGGTCGGCCGCCAGCTGAGCGTCACGCGCCTGCACCATCGACGGGTTCGTCGGCATGAGCAGATACGCGTCGAACACGAGCTGGATCCAGCGACGGTTGCCCGGGCACCGGCTGGCCGGCATCCCGGTGCTGGCGCAATCCGACTGGAGCTGCGGCGTCATCGGCGGGGTACTGCTTGTCGTACTTCTCGATAAGCGCCTTGCGGATCCGGAAGTTCGTTGCGCTCCAGATCTCACCGTCGGCGTGCACCTGCGGGCCGGTGACGTCGTAGCCCATGTCGCTGAAGTTCAGCGCGTCGATCAGCAGCTGCTGCCCGGGCTCCGGCACGCCGCCCGACATCGGGAAGTTCATGCCGTAGTTCCGGATCGCGCGCTGCTGGTTGCCCGTTGCGTAGGCCCCGACGGAGTAGCGGTTCTCGCCGCCCGTCGGAACGAACCCGTTCTCGTTCAGGTACTCCATCGCCATCAGGTCGGCGTGGGACTCGCCCATGGCGCCCGCGTGATGCTCGGTGCGGTTGGAGCCCTTGCCGATCATCCGATTCTCGATCGAGTGCCCGTACTCGTGGCCGATGACGGCCATGTCGTAGTCGCCGTCCGCACACGGGGGATAGAACCCGCCCGCCTGCGGCTGCCACACGTACATGTTCGTGACCGGCGATGCACCGTCGGGCAGCGTGGCCATGTTGGCGTTGTTCCGCGAGCCGACTGCGAAGGCAGCCGGAGTCGGGATCGCCGCACCCGCCTGCGCGTCACCGCGCGTCGGGTCGCCCTGCTGCCACTTCTCGGTCAGGCCGAAGTTGTGGGCCTGCGTGTTCCAGTTCTGCTCGGTGAACCCGAGGAAGTAGGCCCAGTCGTGCATGCGGTTGTGGGCCACGAACAGGTTGTTGACGGCGTTCGAGACGTCGAACGAGACGCCCGGCACGAACGCAGAGCCCGACGGATCGCCCGTGTTGCAGTCCGCCTGCTTCCACGCGTCGGTGAACGCGAACGAGTAGTCGCGGTTCACGCCGCCCGTGGGCATGTGCTGGAACGGCATCGGGACGCTCGGATGCGTCCACGACTCGGCCGACCAGGCGTTGTTGCCCCGGGTCGTTAGCGTCGGAGTGTCCGTGACCATGTCGTGGTCCCAGGGCGTCCGCGACGCCAGGTTGCCGACGACGCGGTTACAACCGGGTGCCGAACGCCAGCACCACACCTCGCGGGTGTCGGTGGACGGCCGGTTCCACGGGTCCATCTGCAACGTGCCGAGCGGCGGGTTCGCCGGGAACACCTTCCACCGCGCCCAGTAGGCGGGCGGAGCCGGCGTGTCGTCGAGCGTCAACGTTCCGCTGTATGTGAGCGGCGCGGGCGGAGGACCACCGCCCGGGAAGTCGCAGACGCGGACGAAGTAGTCGCCGGGCGGCACGCCGCCGGCCGGCTCGTAACGGAACTGCTCCGGCGTGAGGAGCGTGTCCGCGCGGAGAATCCGGACAGGGTTCCCGACCATGAAGAGGTCGAGCATGATGTCCGTGTTCGGGTTCGTCGCGTTCGCGAAGCCGCTGAGCGCACGGACCCCGGCAGGAACGGTGATCAGATGGTCGGGGCCGCAGCCGGCGTCGGTGGCCGGCAGCGAGCCGTTGAACGGTGTCACGGTCACGGCGTGCTGCTTGATCCGACCGTTGACGGCGTTCTGCATGACGTTCGAGCGAGCCAGGACACGCCCGTTCCGCGCATCCACGAAGACGCGCTCGCCGATCGAGCGCTTTCCGTCGACGACGTACGACTCGTACGCCGGAACGACGCCTTCGCGGATCGTCGGGAAGGCGACCCGCCGCACGAGCTGCGGCGTATCGAGGCCGGCGACGCCGAGATGCATCCAGCGGCCGACCTGCTTCCTCGACAGGATGTTCGCGACGGACCGACTCACCCGCGCCGACTTGGCCGAGCGGGCCCAGGCATCCGTCGCAGAGAGCTGGAGCGAGCCGGCCAGTCGCGTCGCGCGCGTCAGCGACGAGGACACGTAGGCGACCTTCCAGCCCCGTGCCTTCGTGCCGACCACGCCGAGCGTGACCAGGCCGCTCTCACTGGTAGGCAGCCCCTTGAAGACCTGCCGGAAATTCACTGCGTAGCCCTTGCTCCCAGTCAGCTGGGTGGCCTGTTCCAACACGAGGCCGTCCAGCGAGCGCAGGCCAAAGAGCGCCTTGTGGCGCTTGAGGTACCACCTCGCTGCATCGGCGGCGGTCTTGCCGCGGATGCCGCGGGCCAGGAACTTGCCGGGCCTCGAAATCGAGGACGGCGTTCCGAGCTTGCCCCAGGTCACTCTCGCCTTCAGCTTTGCCTTCAGCTGCTTGGCGTGGGCGCGCTGGAGCTTCGTCGGCGCGATCGCCCCGCTCCGACTGTCGTAGTCGGCAGTCCCCGCTTGGTCGTCGGAGATCTGCACAACCGGCAGTGCGGAGCTCGGCAGGAGGATCACGCCCAGGGCAGCCATGAGGGCAGCCCCGGTGAGGAACTTGAGTCGCATCTCCCTCCCCTCCAGAAGACGGCAAATGACGTCCCGATCGGGACGACGTGCGATCTTGGAACGTCTATCGAGAGATGTCAAGCACTTTCGTGCGAAAGGTGACAGGATCCCCGCCGCGGTAAGGGCCGTTGAATTTCAGGAGGGGCGGCCCTGGCCGCAACAACGAGGAAAGGAGCTCTCAGTGCGAAGAACCATGATTGCCGCGGCGCTGGCGATCGCGGCTCTCGGGACGGCGGCGTTCGCGATTGCGACTCCGTCCGGCCCCGGCAACAGGACGAGCGGCAGCCCGACCCAGTATGTGGTCGTCTACGAGTCCGGTGCCTCAAAGGCCGCGGCTCGGCAGGCGATCAAGGCCGCGGGCGGGAAGATCATCCGCGAGAACAAGGACGTCGGTGTCGCGACGGTCGTGTCGCGCAACCCGGCGTTCATCACCGAGTCGGCGAGCCGCGCGTGCGCTCTACGGCGCGGCGCGCAACCGGCCTATGGGCCGTCTCGCGCCGATGACGCGGCCGAAGGTCGACCCGGCCGCTCTGCTTGCGCTCCGGCGCGCAGTTCGCAACAGCCGGCGCGCGAGCCGATTCGGCTATGCCCACTCGAAGCGCGGCCCGGAACCGCTCGCGGGCCTCCAGTGGGACATGCAGATGATCCATGCGACGACCGATGGGTCGTACAAGAAGGAGCGTGGTTCGAGGAAGGTGCGCGTAGGCATCATCGACACCGGTGTCGACGGCAGCCATCCGGACATCGCTCCCAACTTCAACCGGCCGTTGAGCCGGAACTTCACCGTGGACATCCCGCTCATCGACGGCGACTGCGCCGTAGAGCCGGATCACTCCTGTAACGACCCGAACGACGTCGACGAGAACGGGCACGGCACGCATGTGGCCAGCACGATCGGCTCGCCGATCAACGGCCTCGGCATGGCAGGGGTCGCTCCTGACGTCACGCTCGTGAACCTGCGGGCGGGCCAGGACTCCGGCTTCTTCTTCCTGCAGCCGAGCGTCGATGCGCTGACATACGCGGGCGACAACGGCGTCGACGTGGTCAACATGAGCTACTTCATCGACCCGTGGCTCTTCAACTGCCGGGCGAACGCGGCCGACTCGCCCGCCGAGCAACTGGAGCAGCGGACGATCATCGAGGGGACGCAGCGGGCGCTCGACTACGCGCACCTGCACGGCGTCACGCTGATCGCCGCCGCCGGCAACGAGCACACAAACCTGGCACAGGTCAGCACCGACAGTACGAGTCCGGACTTCCCGCCTGGGACGTCTCGGCACCCGTGCGGTCGACAACAACTGCCTCGTGCTGCCCGAGCAAGGCAACAACGTGATGGGCGTCTCCTCGGTCGGCCCGAGCGGGCGGAAGTCCGACTTCTCGAACTACGGCTACGAGAAGATCACGGTCTCCGCTCCTGGCGGCTGGTTCCGTGACGACTTTCGTCAGGGCGCCCCGACAGCCAGGGTGCCCGAGAACCTGATCCTCGCCGCCTACCCGGCGAGCGACGCGGACGGCTTGATCAATCCGGACGGCACGCCGAACACGCCGTTCGCCGTCCGCGACTGCAAGGGCTCGACGTGCGCCTACTACCAGTGGATTCAGGGCACGTCGATGGCGTCGCCGCATGCGGTGGGCGTCGCGGCTCTGATCATCTCGAAGTACGGAGACAGGCGTGGCGGCGGGGTGACGCTGAACCCGCTGCTGACGCAGGCCTACCTGGAAGGCACGGCAACCGACACGCCGTGCATGACTCCGAATCCGTTCAGCTACGTGCCCTTCGGCCGTGATGCGTCATACACGACGTTCTGCGAAGGGACGCCCGTCTACAACGGCGTCTACGGCCACGGCATCGTCGATGCCCTGGCAGCAGTCACGCAGGGCCTGAACTAGACGAATCGCCCGTAGGGACCGGCTTCGGCCGGTCCCTACGCCGGCGTCGAGTAGCCGCGGATCCCGTCGAGCAGAATCGCGAAGAAGCGGTCGGCGAGGGCGTCTGTGTCGGCGCCGGCCGGAAGCCACGTGTAGGCCCAGTTCGCCGCTGAGAGCACGAGCAGTGCGGCGGCCTGGTCGTCGAGGTCGGTGCGGAGCTCGCCGAGCTCCCGCCCCTCGCGGAAGAGCGCGCGGAAGCGCTCCTCATAGCGCCGCCGCTCGGCGAGGAACTCGGCGGCCCGCTCGCCCTCGAGGTAGCGCCATTCGCGGACGAAGACGGTCGCGATGTCCAGCTGCTCCGCCACGACGCGGAGGTGGGCACGGAGCCCGAGTCGGATCCGTTCGGTCACTCTCAGGTCGTCGGGGATCTCGTCGAGCGCGGCGTGAAACGCCTCTGCGCCTTCGCGCAGCGCCTCGTAGAGAAGATCCTGCTTCGAGTCGATGTGCGCGTAGAGCGAGCCCTTCTGCACGCCCATCGCCTTGGCGAGGTCGCCGATCGACGTCCCGTGATAGCCGCGCTCGGCGAAGAGGCGCGCGGCTTCCCGAGTTAGCTCGGAGCGCCTGGCGTCGACACGATACGATCGGACCCTAACGATCGTTCGTTACGGAGGCGCGATGACCGACGCAGAGTTTCTCGAGTACGTACAAGGCGGCGGGCAGGTCGAGACGCACGACGAAATGCCCGACGAGTACCGCGCGAAGCTCATCAAGTTCATCGAGATGCACGGGAACTCGGAGCTGATGGGCGTCCTTCCCGAGCGGGAGTGGATCCTCCGGGCGCCGACGCTCCAGCGGAAGCTCGCGCTGACGGCGAAGGTCCAGGACGAGGTCGGCCACTCGCAGCTCATCTACCGCGTCGTCGAGGATTTGGGGAAGCCTCGGGAGCAGTGTCTCGACGATCTGATCTCGGGCAAGAGCAAGTTCCACAACGTCTTCCACTACCCGACGAAGACCTGGGGGGACGTCGGCGTCATCGCCTGGCTCGTCGATGCCGCGGCGATCATCAGCCAGAAGGCGCTCCTCAAGTGCTCGTACGCGCCCTACGCGCGCATCATGAAGAAGATCTGCTGGGAGGAGTCGTTCCACATCCTCCACGGGCGCGACGTGATCCTCACGCTGATGAACGGCACCGACGAGCAGCGCGAGCTCGTCCAGGAGGCGCTCAACCGGTGGTGGGGGCCGCTGATGCAGTTCCACGGCAACCCGATTCCGCGCGAAGAGGATCCGATGTACATCTGGCGGATCAAGAGCCAGGGCAACGAGGAGGCGCGCCAGCAGTTCCTCGATGGTTACGTCCCGCAGGTCTGGGAGCTCGGCCTGACCGTCCCCGACGCGAAGCTGCGAAAGAACGACGAGGGGGTCTGGGAGTACAGCGAGCCCGACTGGGACGAGCTCAAGCACGTCGTCACGGGTCATGGCCCGAAGACGGAGGAGCGGCTCGGGCTCCGCCGCACGACGCGTGACGAGACCGCCTGGGTGCGTCGCGCGGTGCTCGCGGAAGCGGCGTGATCTACGAGGTCTTCAGGCTGGAGCGGAAGGGCCAGCCCTTCCAGCACGCGGGCTCGATCGAAGCGCCCGACGCCGTGTTCGCCGAGTGGTACGCGCGGGAGCAGTACGGGCGGCGGGGCGAGTCGGTCGCGCTGTGGGTCGTTCCGCGCGAGGCGATCGCACGAGATCGACGAGTTCGTCGACGAGCTCGAGCGCAACTACCACCGCGTCGACGGGTATCCGCTGAAGGAGAAGCTGAAGGAGGCGCGTGAACGAGCGGGCACAGCTGCTGCTGGAGATCGCTGACGACGAGCTAATCCTCGGCTGGCGAAACTCAGAGTGGACGGGGATCGCGCCGTTTCTCGAGGAGGACGTCGCGTTCTCGTCGATCGCGCAGAACGAGATCGGGCATGCGCGGGCGCTGTACGAGCTCGTCGCGCGCGATCTCGGCACGACGGCGGACGAGCTGGCCTTCGACCGGCGGCCTGACGAGTACCAGTGTTCCCAGTTCGTCGAGCTTCGGCTCGTGCCGGACTGGGCGCGGACGATCGCGCGCCACTACCTCTACGAGACAGCCGACGAACAGCGGATCAAGGCGCTCATGGAGTCGGACGATCCAGAGGTCGCCGGCCTCGCGGCGAAGATCGACCGCGAGGAGGCGTACCACCGGATTCACGCGCAGATGTGGTACGACCGGCTGAAGGACGAGCCGCGCTTCGTCGAGGCGCTCGAAGAGCTCCAGCCGCTCGTGATGGAGCGCGGAGAGCACATCGCGGAGTTCGCCGACCTCTGGGACGAGATGACGATGGTGCGCCGTTCGGTGGTGGGCGCCACATGGTGACCCCCGAGGCCGTGTGGGAGGCGCTCGCCGAGATCCCCGATCCGGAGATCCCGGTGATCTCGCTCGTCGAGCTGGGCGTCGTCCGGGACGTCGAGGTCGAGGACGGGCGGGTGCGGGTCGAGTTCACGCCGACGTTCCTGGGCTGCCCGGCGCTCGAAGTGATGCGCGACCAGATGTCCGCGAAGCTGCGCGAGCTCGGTGCGGAGCCGGAGATCGAGGTGATCGCCGACGACTCCTGGTCGACGGACCGGATCACCCCGGAAGGCCGCGAGAAGCTCCGCGAGGCCGGCTTCGCGCCGCCGACGCCACGCGGTCAGGGCGCGCCGAAGCTGGTCCAACTCCAGCGGGGCCCGTTCCGCTGCCCCTACTGCGGGTCGACCGAGACGGAGCTGGAGAACATCTTCGGCCCGACGCCCTGCCGGTCACTCCGCTACTGCAAGAGCTGCCGGCAGCCCTTCGAGCAGTTCAAGACGATATAGGTCTCTTGTCTTAACGCCGCCTCGCGCGTATGTTGTGCGCCGCCGCCGCGCGGAGGGGCAATTCGAAGGGAGGACGCGCGTGCAAAAGGGGCCAGTGCCGTCAGGCCGCCCACACGCGTGCCCCCAGGAGGACTGGAATGCTTCGAATAGTCTCAACGGCGAGCGCGGTCGCGGCCATGCTCGTCTTCGGCGTCACCTCGGTCAACGCGATCGGCGCCAATTCGTCCGCAACCCTTCACGGCAGTAGGCCGGGCTGGGCGAAGCAAGGCAATCTCGTAGCTGCTGCAGATCCGGCCGACAGGGTGGGCTTCCGCGTCTACCTCGGATGGAACGACGAGGCGGGCGCCGCGGCACTTGCCAAGGCGGTCTCGGACCCGAGCAGCTCGTCGTACGGTCAGTACCTCACGCCCACGGAGTTCCGTAAGCGCTTCGCGCCGACGCAGGCGCAGGTCGGTGCGGTCCAGTCATGGCTGAGGAGCCAGAGCTTCAAGGTCGACTACACGCCTGCGAACAACCACTACGTGGCCGCGGAGGGCACCGTGGCGCAAGCGGAAGCTGCGTTCGGCACGCAGTTCGGGATGTACAGCGTTCGTGGCCAGACGGTTCGCTCGCCCTCCGCTGACATCGCAATTCCGAACGCCCTTGCGGACAGCGTCACAGGGGTGGTCGGGCTCGACGACAGCGCAGTGTTCGTCGAGACGGATAACGTCGTCGACAAGAACGCGCCGCCGTCGGCGGGGTTCCGTAACGCTCCTCCGCTCTCTGCGCACTGGGCACAGCTCGTCTCGCCCTACGCCTATCCGCCGGGCTTCACCGACGTAGCCAGCCCTTCCACGGCATCGTGGACGGTCAAGGGGTACACGCCCGCTCAGATCAAGGGGGCGTACGGCATCTCCGGCTCCGACGGGGCGGGACAGACCGTCGCGGTCATCGATGCGTACGCATCGCCGACGATCCTGGCCGACGTGAACCAGTGGTCGGTCAATCGTGGTCTGCCGACGATGAGCTCGTCGCAGCTCACCCAGGTCGTCCCTCCGGGGGTCTACCGGCGACCGGAGAACAAGAAACAGGACCCGCAAGGTTGGTACGGCGAGGAGACGCTCGACATCGAGGCGGTGCACGGAATGGCACCCGCCGCGAAGATCGTCTACGTCGGCGCGCCGAACAACTACCAGGACCTCGACGCGGCCATGAACCACGTCGTGGATCGGCACCTGGCCCAGATCGTGACCAACTCGTACGGCTTCGCGACCGAGCTCCTGCCGCCCGGCTACGTGAAGCCCTTCGAAGACACGCTCGTCCAGGCCGCTGCCGAAGGCATCGGCGTCTACTTCTCGTCCGGCGACACCGGAGACGAGACCGCAACCTTCGGGTTCGCGACGACCGACTGGCCCGCTTCCAGCCCGTGGGTGACTGCCGTCGGCGGGACGAGCCTCGGCATCGGACAAGCCAACGATCGCGTTCTCGAGACCGGCTGGGGCACGAGCGACTACGGCTGCGACACCACCACCCTCGCCTGTTCGCGCGCAGGGTGGCTCTACGGCTCCGGGGGCGGAGTGAGCCAGATCTTCCCCGAGCCTTCGTACCAGTCGAGCGCCGGCCTCAGTCTGAGCGGCCGCGGAGTCCCTGACGTCGCTGCGCTAGGCGACCCGCAGACGGGTCTCCTCGTCGGACAGACGCAGACGTTCCCCGAGGGTGCGCACTACGACGAGTACCGGATCGGCGGCACGAGCCTCTCGAGCCCGATCTTCGCGGGCCTGATGGCGCTCGCCGATCAAAAGGCGGGACATCCGCACGGATTCGCCAATCCCGCGTTCTACGCCAACGCGGGCTCGTTCAACGACGTGCTCTCGGTGAAGACGGCGGTCGCTCGCCGGAACTACAACAACGGAGTCGACGCGAGTGCAGGCACTTCGGATCGTCTTCGGACGTTCGACGACTACTCCGGCTCCCCGACGCAGCACACGAATGCCGGCTGGGACAACGTGACCGGCCTTGGCACACCGCAGGGCGTCTTCGCCCACTAGCTGTCCGGGACCACCACGATCGAGGGGGCGGCGGCAACGCCGCTCCCCTCGGTCGACGTTTCGCTCCTACCTTCGCGGGTAGACGCTCCCTGATAAGCGATCCAAGGGGGGAGCCATGAAGAGCTTCAGACCCAGAGCTGCGGTCGCTGTGGCAGTCCTCGCGCTCGGCACGATGCTCGCCGGCGGCGTCGTCGCCGCGACACAGCCGAGTGACGAGCGGGCGCTCGAGGCAACGCGCCAGCCTGCCGACCGCAGCATCGACTCGCGGGTGAATCGCCTGCTCGCGAAGATGACGCTCGAGGAGAAGCTGGAGCAGATCCAGCTGCTGCCGGACTTCCTGGTCACCGACGCGGAGGTGCGCAAGGGCCTCGGCTCGGTTCTGAGCGTGACCGACCCGGCGCGCATCAGGGAGCTTCAGCGCATCGCAGTCGAGGAGTCGCGCCTGAAGATCCCGATGCTGTTCGCGTTCGACACGATCCACGGCTTCAGGACGATCTTCCCGATCCCGCTCGCCGCTGGGGCGAGCTTTGACCCGCAGGTTGCGTTCGACGACCACCGTTACGGCGCGCGCGAGTCGGCCGCCGTCGGCCTCAAGCAGACCTACGCGCCGATGGTCGACGTCTCGCACGAGCCGCGCTGGGGCCGGATCTCCGAGGCCGCCGGCGAGGACACGTACCTGAACTCGGTCCTCGCGGCCGCGCGTGTCAAGGCGATCCAGGGGGCGGACTACAGCGCGCCGGACAAGCTCGTCGCGAGCCCCAAGCACTTCGTCGCGTACGGGCAGCCCGAGGCCGGCCGTGACTACAACACCACGGACATGTCCGAGCAGCGGCTGCGGAACTTCTATCTGCCGCCGTTCAAGGCCGCGATCGACGCCGGGGCGGACACCGCCATGTGCTCGTTCAACGCGATCAACGGCGTGCCCGGCTGCGGCAACGACTACACGATGAACCAGATCCTCAAAGGCGAGTGGGACTTCGACGGGTTCATCGAGAGTGACTGGACCGCGGTCTCCGAGATGCGGGCCTGCCCGCCGAAGAGACCGGACGCCGGCGAGTGCGGGCACGGCGTCGCGGAAGACGGCCCCGCCGCCGCGGCGCTGGCGCTCAACTCCGGCGTGGACTCGGAGATGACGAGCACGCTGATCCGCGACTTCGGCGCGCAGCTGCTCGCCGAGCATCGGATCTCGATGAAGCGGATCGACGACGCGGTGCGGAGGATTCTCCGTATCAAGTTCCGTGCGGGGTTGTTCGAGCATCCATACGCGCCCTTCCTGCCTGGCGAAGCGGAGGCACAGATGCTGCGGCCGGACGCCGTTGCGGCGGCCCGCAATGCCGCGAGCCGCTCGATGGTCCTGCTCCGAAACGAGGGCGGGATCCTGCCGCTCGATCCAGTGAAGAACACCGCCGTGATCGGCCCGCTGGCGAAGAACCAGCACGACATGCTCGGTCCCTGGTGGGGCGCCGGTCGCGACACGGACGCCGTGACCGTCTTCGACGGCATCAAGGCGCAAAGCACTGGAACGACGACCTATGCCGAGGGCTGCAAGCTCTCGAACGCCGAGCCGCCGACCAATGATCCGGAAGGCTGCGGCTCGACTGCCGGGTTCGCCGAGGCGGTCGCGGTCGCGCAGGCCGCCGATCAGGTCGTCCTCGCCCTGGGCGAGACGCGTGAGATGAGCGGCGAGGCGGCTGCGCGCAGCACGCTCGACCTCCCGGGCCTGCAGGAGGACCTGATCCAGGCGATCAAGGCGACCGGGAAGCCGTTCGTGGTCGTTTTGTTCAACGGCCGCCCGCTCGCGCTCGAGGACGTGGTCAACGACACGCCCGCGATCCTCGAGGCGTGGTTCCCGGGCGTTCAGGCGGGCAATGCCGTCGCCGACGTGGTGTTCGGGAAGGTCAACCCCGGCGGCAAGCTGCCGGTGTCGTTCCCGCTCCGTCTCGGCCAGGTGCCGATCTACTACAACCACGAGCAGACGGGGCGGCCCTGCAACCCGGATGTGAAGTGGACCTCGCGTCATCGAGACATCCCGAGCTGCTCGCCGCTCTATGTGTTCGGCTACGGGCTCAGCTACACGACGTTCACCGTCACCAACCTGCAGCTGAGCTCGTCCACCATGTCGCGCAGGGGCAGCATCACGGCCTCCGTGACGGTGACGAACACGGGGAGCCGCAAGGGCGACGAGGTCGTGCAGCTCTACATCCACGACCCCGTGGCCAGCATCTCGCAGCCCGTCCGCCGGCTGCGCGGGTTCGAGCGCGTGACGCTCGCCCCGAGCGAGGCGCGGACGGTCAGGTTCACGCTCGACCGAAGCGACGTCGGCTTCTACGACAACCGCGGCAGGTTCGTCGTCGAGCCGGGCCAGATCGACGTCTATGCGGGCAATAGCTCGAGCGCCGATCTGACGCAGTCGTTCACGGTTCGTTAGCGCATCCCTGGCGCCCCGGCCGCGCGGCCGGGGCGCCTCGGGATTTGTCGATCGTCGCTAGAGATCGATCGACGAGTCGTGCGCGCGGTCTCTCGGGCAGTTCTTGTGCGGAGCTTGTTTTCCGCTCTGGCTCTTGCCAGTGTCGCTCTGCGCCGGCGTGGAGGGTGTCGACCCTCCACCGGAGCCACCGCCGAGCGCCGTCCCTGCCCAGACGACCGCTACAACCAGCAGGCCGGCGATCAGTACGACGATCGCCCGCGTGCGTGTCGTGCGCGCTTTCGCCATGTACCTCCCTTCGGTCGCCTGCCGGCACCCCTATGAGAGCACATCTGCCCAAGCGATACGCTGACACCGTGACCGTCGAGATCTACTACTGCCCGACCTGAACAGGCTACGACGAGCGGGCTGCGAGTCTCGCGGCCGAGTTGAACGCGAACGGGATCCCGGCGGAGGACATCCGCGGCACGAGGGGTCAGTTCGACGTCGTGCGCGACGGCGAGGTCATCTTCTCGAAGCAGGAGAGCGGACGCTTTCCCGAGCCGGGCGAGATCCTCGCGGCATTGCAGCAGCCATAGCTTCTTTGCTATAAATAGCAGAATTGCTATGGCGAAGCTCGATCGCATTCGCGAGCGACTAGCGAAGGTCGATCCCGACCAGGGCTGGTTCTTTGCCTCCATTGCGGATCAGGTCTCGGCCCGTCGCCGCGAGCTTGGGCTCTCGCAGGCAGAGCTCGCGGAGCTGACCGGAACGACCCAGTCGGCGATCGCACGCCTCGAGTCTGGTGGCAGGCCACCGCGAATCGACACGCTCCTGCGGATCGCGAACGCGCTCGACTGTGAGCTCGAGGTGGAGCTGAGGCCAAGGACGAAAAGGGGGAAAGCGGCATGAGCACGCGCGTCGACGTCGAGGACATTGAAATCACGAACAGCGAGAAGCTCCTCGCCCTAGTGCTGACGATCTTCCTGCTGATCGGAGGGGTCTGGACGTACCAGCGGATCGACGACGAAGTGCGTGAGGCCGTCGCCGTCGAGGTCGTCCAGCCGAGCGCGGCCGATCAAGCGGCGCTCGACCGGCTCGAGGTCGTCCGGTCCCAGTTGAACGCCGCGACACAGGCTCGCGCCGCCGCGCGCGACAACCTGGAGCTTCGCCGCGAGGCCTACCGCACTGCACTCGACGCAGGCAGAGCGGCGCCGGGGCTCGAGCGAGCGTACGAGCAGGCGCAGGCTCGGTTCCGCCGCGCCCAACGCGAAGCCGTGGCGGCGCAGCAGGCTGTCGCCGCGGCGCAGCCTGTCGCCGACCGCGCGAACGATCGCGTCGCGGCCGAGCGCGAGCGCAGGGAGGACCGACGTGCGCTCTTCACCTTTCTGCTCCGGTTTGCGCTCATCGCGGCGTCGCTCGCGGTCGGCTACTGGCTGCTGGGGCGACTCCGCAGGCGCGGTTCTCGTTACTTCGTCGTCGGTATCGCCGTCGTCGCGTACGCGGCGATCCTTGCCCTGATTTTCGCTACCGACTACATCACCGACTACGTCGATCCGCTCGACCTCGGTCCGCTCGTCCTCTCGCTGTTCGGGATCGTCGCCACGCTGCTCGCCTTCGTCGGGCTCCAGCGCTTCCTGGCCCGCAGGCTCCCGCTGCGGCGCGTTCGAAGGCGGGAATGTCCGTTTTGCGGCTATCCGGTCCGGGACGCGACGCATTGCGAGGGGTGCGGGCGTGCGGCGGTGGCGTCGTGCTCGACGTGCGGAGCCGACCGTCGCGTCGGTGTTCTCCATTGCGGCGCGTGCGGCGCGCTCTAGAGTCGGCCGAGTGGCCTCGACCGACTGCTGGGCTGATTGGATCCGGACGCGCCGGACCGGCGGCGATCCCGCGTGTGAAGCCAGGATGCTCGAGGAGCTTGCGGTCGTCCGCGACCGGGTGCTCGACGGTGCGGCGCTCGAGGCCGGCGAGACGCTGCTGGATGTCGGCTGCGGCAACGGCTTGATTGCGTTCCGCGCGCTCGAACGAGGCGCCGGCGAGGTCGTGTTCGCGGACGTGTCGGCTGCGCTCCTCGAGGACTGCCGCGAGCTCGCTGTCCGGGCGGGCGTGTCGGAGCGCTGCCGCTTCGTCGAGGCTCCGGCGGAGGATCTGCGCGGTGTGGCCGAGGGGTCGGTCGACGTCGTGACGACCCGAGCTGTGTTGATCTACGTCAAGGACAAGGAGCGCGCCTTCCGCGAGTTCCAACGCGTGCTGCGGCCCGGGGGGCGCGTTGCGATCTTCGAGCCGATCAACCGGTTCGGGCTGGAGGAGCGGCGGTGCTCGTGGGGCTTCGCGGTCAGCGATGAGGCCGCTTCGCTGCTTCGGAAGCTCATTGACTCCTTGCGGAGGTTTCAGCCAGAGGACGATCCCATGTTCGACTTCGACGAGCGGGACCTGTTCGCGCTGGCCGAGCGTGCGGGCTTCTTCCCGGTCACGCTGGAGTACCGGGCGGAGGCGATCCCGCTCGAGCCGCGCAGCTGGGAGTCGTTCCTGCATAGCGCGCCGAACCCGAAGATCCCGACGTTTGCAGAAGCGATGGATTCGGCCTTGACTGCCGAGGAGCGCGAGCTGCTCGTGGCCGAGCTTCGCCCGGCGGTCGAGGAGGGCCGCGGCGTCTGGCGCATGGGTAGCGCCTACCTGCTGGCGGGCAAGCCCGGTTAGCGCCCTTTGAAGTCGGGCGAGCGCTTCTCGAGGAAGGCCGCGACGCCCTCGCGGAAGTCCTCGGTCTTCGTCGCCGCCGACTGGAGCTGAGCCTCCAGTTCCAGCTGCTCCTCGAGGGTGTTCAAGGGGGCAGCGTCGAAGAGCCGCTTCGTCATTCCGATCGCTCGGGTCGGGGCTCGCGGCAAGTGTCGCGGCCAGCTCGGCAGCCCGCTTCGGAAGCTGGTCTGCCTCGACAACCTCGGAGACGAGCCCCCACGCATGTGCGTCGGCGGCCGTCAGCGAGCGGCCGGAGGTCATCCACTCGAACGCTCGTGCCGCGCCCAGGAGGCGGGCGACGAAGAAGGTGCCGCCCGAGTCCGGAACGAGGCCGATGTTGATGAATGCGGGGATGAAGCTCGCGGCGTCCGCAGCGATGCGGATGTCACAGGCGCATGCGAAGGACAGGCCGGCGCCGGCAGCGGGTCCATTGACAGCGGCGATGACCGGCTTCTCGAGAGCGCGCACCGCGCGGATGTTCGGGTGGTAGGAGCTGCGTAGCCGGTCGGCGATGTCGCTCGGCGCCTCGCGAAACTCGGTGAGGTCCTGGCCGACGCAGAAGCCGCGGCCCGCGCCGGTGACGACGACGGCGCGGATCTCGTCATCCCGCGCCTCCTTGAGCGCACCGGCGAGCGCGTCGTGCATGGCGCGGTTGAAGGCGTTGAGGACGTCGGGCCGGTTCAGCGTGATCGTGAGCACGGCGCCATGGCGACTGGTCTCGACTTCGGCCATGGCGCAATCTTGGCGCATTCTCGGTGCGGAGCCGTGCGGCTTCGACCACTAGCCTTCAATGTGGGTTCGGTCCCCCGGGTGGGTGGGGGTTGCGCGGCGCCTCGATCCCGCCCGACGCAGGCCTCCACCGCCGCGCTACGGTGCGCGCCATGGCTTCCCTCAAGCTCGTTCGCGCCGAACGGCACGCTGACAACCAACCAGGCGCCGCCGCGCCGCTGCCGACCGACGCCGAGGCGCTCGACGCCTACTCGCGCGTCGTCACGACCGTGGCCGAGCAACTCTCACCGTCGGTCGCCAACCTCCGGGTCTCCCGGCGCGTGCGCGGCGGGCGGCGCCTCGACGCCGCCGGCAGTGGAGTCGTGATCACGCCCGACGGCTTCATGCTCACCTCCGCACACGTGGTCGAGCGCACCGACGGCTCGGGCCAGGCGTCGTTCGTCGATGGTCGCGAGTTCGCTTTCGATCTCGTCGGTTCCGACCCGCTCTCCGACCTCGCAGTGCTCCGGCTGGACGGCGACGTGACCGCCGCAGAGCTCGGCGACGCGGAGGAGCTTCGCGTGGGCCAGCTCGTCGTAGCGATCGGAAACCCAAACGGCTTCGCGGGCTCGGTCACCGCGGGCGTCGTCTCGGCGCTCGGCCGCTCCCTGCCCGTTCGCTCTCGCCAGCAGCTGCGCTTGGTGGAGAACGTGATCCAGACCGACGCTGCCCTCAATCCAGGGAACTCGGGCGGCGCGCTCGCCGACGGCCGTGGCCGTGTGGTCGGCATCAACACCGCCGTCGCTGGTTGGGGTCTGGGTCTGGCCGTGCCGATCAACGAGACGACCAGGAAGATCGTCGGCACCCTGATGACCGAGGGGCGCTTCCGCCGCGCCTTCCTCGGCGTCGTCGGCGGATCGAGGCCGCTGCCGCCCAAGCTCGCCGGACGGCTTGGCCGCGAGTCAGGAGTCGAGGTCGTCGAAGTCGCGGAGGGCAGCCCAGCGGCGCGAGCGGGTCTGCGCCCAGAAGACCTGATCGTCGCGCTCGACGGCTCGGTCGTCGAAGGCGTGGACGACTTGCAGCGCCTGATGGTCGGCGAGCTGATCGGCTCGACCGCGACGGCGACCGTGATCAGGAACGGCGAGGAGCTCCACCTGCCGCTCCGCCCCGAAGAGCTCGAGACGTAGAGCTACCCGCCGCGCCGCCCCAGCGCGAACGCGAGCCCGAGCAGGAACGCGAAGAGCGCGATGCGGTTCAGGTCGACCGCCGGCTTCCACGTCGCCTCCCGATCTCGGATCACCCACGCTCCGGCGGGCCTTGCCTGGAGGCCAAATCCGCCTCCGCCGTTGCCCTCGTCGTCACCGCCTCCGCCCGCAGCCGCCCCTGACCACGGCGGCAGGGACGATCGTGACTCCCTCGCTTTCGACAGGATCGCCGTATACCCGCCTCACGGTGAGCGCCTCTCGGGCACCCGTGAGCATCTCGTCGACGTTCGGCACCGTTACCTCCCTTTGAAGTCTGGTTTCCGCTTCTCGAGGAACGCCGTGAGTCCCTCCTTCGCATCCTCGGAGGCCAGCGCGAGGTAGAGCAACCGCCGCTCGTACTCGACCCCGAGCGTTAGCGGCCCTTCGAAGGCACGGTCGACCGCCTCCTTCGCGAGCCGCGTCGCCACCGGTCCTTTGGCGGCGATGTCGCGCGCGACGCGCTTCGCCTCTTCGAGCCACGCCTCCTTCGCCACGACTCGCGCAACAAGCCCCGCCCGCAGGGCCTCGTCGGCTGAGAGGAAGCGGCCGCTGAGGATCACGTCCATCGCGAACGCCTTGCCCACAGCCCGGGTCAGCCGCTGCGTTCCTCCTGCACCCGGAATCAGGCCGAGGCCGGTCTCCGGCTGACCGAACTTCGCGGTCTCGGAGGCGACGATCAGATCGCACGCCATCGCCAGCTCGCAACCTCCGCCCAGGCAGAACCCGGAAACAGCCGCAACGAGCGGCGTCCAGAGCGCCCTGATCTCGTCCCAGCGATCGACGCGCCGCTGGTAGTACATCTCGATCGGCGAGGCCCGGGCCAGCTGCTCGATGTCGGCGCCCGCGGCGAAGGCCCGCTCCGAGCCGCCGACGACGATGCAGCGGATCGCCTCGTCGCCGTCGAGCTCGCGGAGGGCGCGCACCAGCGCCTCCATCACCTCGTCGGAGAGCGCATTCAGCTGCTTCGGGCGGTTGAGCAGGACGACCGCGATCGGGTCGTCGCGCTCGACGAGCACGAGGTCGTCGCTCACTTCTTCTTCAGGAACTTCTCGATCGCCGCCTTCGGCTCATCCGTCGCCATGGACAGCGCCAGCCAGTCCCGGGCGTGGTTGATCGTCTCGTGCCAGGCGAGGTCGCGCCAGAAGTTGAGGTGCTGCTTGGCGTAGCGGGTGGTCTGTGGAAGCTTCCGCGCCAGGTTCTCGACGACCTCGTCGGTCCTCGCATCGAGCTCCGCCGACGGGACCGCCCAATTGACGAGCCCCCATTCCTCCGCCTGCCGCGCGGGAATCTCGTCGCACATGAGGACGATCTCCCTGGCTCGGCGGTCGCCGACCATGATCGTGAGCCATTGCGTCGCTCCGCCGGCCGGAACGGAACCGTGCTCGGGACCGACATGGCGGATGAAGGCATTGTCGACCATGACCGCAAGGTCGCACGCCATCTGGAGCTCGTTGCCCCCGCCCACTGCGATTCCGTTGATGCGCGCCAGCGTCGGCTTCCCGATTTCCCGCAGGCGGTCGTGCGCGTCCTTGAAGGCTCCGAACCACTTCCAGTACTCCGTCGGCCTCCCGATGTAGTCCTCGGCCCAGGAGGAGAGGTCGGCGCCGACGCAGAAGGCGCGGCCCGCGCCGGTCAGGACGACGACGCGGATCTCGTCGTCCCACGACGCGTCCTCACAGGCGCGCGCGAGCTCCCGCAGCATCTGGAAGTCGAACGCGTTCAGGATCTCCGGCCGGTTCAGCGTGATCGTGGCCCGCGGCGGCGTCTTCTCGTAGACGATGCGCTCGAAGCCGAGCTCCTCGGGCGAGACCGGATGGGGATAGCCCGGCTCAGCCATCCAGCTCGGCAAAGTGGACGTGGAACGCGATGCCCATGTCCATTGCGTCCTTGCCGGTCGCCATGAACTCCTCGGTCCGCGCGGCCGCCTTGAAAGCGTCCATGTCGGCGAATTCCCACTCGGCGTAGTACGGGAACTTCGGCTCGCCCATCGGCGCTCCGAAGACCTTGCCGTGGCGGAACGTGGCACCGGGAACCTTGCGGCAGAGCTCCGCGTGCTGCTCGTACCGGGCGGGATCCGGCTCCTGTTCGTAGAGGACGAAGACTCGAATCATGCGGCGACGAGCGTGAATGTATAGCTTCGCCCCGTGTCGAGCGGAACGGCCGTCGCGGTGGCGTTGACGGCGACGGCGGGCCTCGCCGGAGCCATTCAGGCCGCGGTCATGGGCGAGCTCGGAGACCGCGTGGGGATTGCGCCTGCCATCGCGCTTTCCGTCATCGTCGCGTTTCTCTGCGGCCTGACTGCGCTCCTCGTCTGGGAGCGAAGCTTCGCCGGCGTGCGAGCCGCCTTCCACGAGCCCGCGTGGCTGTGGATCGGAGGCCTCCTGAGCGTGTACATCGTGCTCGCGATCACCGTCGGGCCGCCGCGGATCGGCGTCGCGGCGACGGTCGGGATCGTGATCGCCGGGAACCTGGTCATGGCGGCGCTGATCGACCGCTATGGCCTCTTCGGCCAAGACGTGATCCCGATCGACCGTTGGCGTCTCCTTGGCCTCGTGCTCGTCGCAGCAGGCGCCGCGCTCTTGCTCTCCAGGACGTGAACCCTTCCAGCCGCTGTCCCGGTGCCAGGCACCGGGACACGGCTCCTAAAGGCAGATGTCGTCGGGTTTGACCGGGACGCGGTTGAGCTCCCGCCCCGTGGCGTTGCGGAGCGCCGACACGATCGCGGCCGTCGAGACGACCGTCGGCGGCTCGCCGACGCCCTTGACGCCGTAGGGCGCATCCGGTTCGGGCTCCTCGATCAGCTCGGCGACAACCGGCGGCATGTCGAGCGCCGTCGGGATCAGGTAGTCCGTGAAGCTCGCGTTGGTGATGAGGCCGTCGCGGGTCTGGATCTCCTCCATCAGCGCGAGGCCGAGACCCTGCGCGGTGCCACCCTCGATCTGGCCGTAGACCGCCTGCGGGTTGACCGCCTTGCCGACCTCCTGCGCCGTCCCGATCCAGACAACGCGTGTGAGACCGAGCTCGACGTCCACCTCGGCGACCACGCGCATTGCGGCTACGGCGAACGCCACATGAGCCCGCTCGTCTGTGACCTGTCCGGTCTCCGGGTCGAGCGGAGCGGTCCGCGGATGACGGTAGACGCGCTCGAGGTCGATCTCGTCGCCCGGCGCCAGCCGGCCGCCGCGCCGCTCGAGCTCGTCCTTCGCCGCGCGACACGCGGTCTGCACCGCCCCCGAGGCCATCCAGGTCATCCGCGACGCCGAGGACGAGCCCGCGGAGTCGACCGAGGCCGTCGTGTGCGGGGCAAGCATCACGTTGTCGGTTTCGAGCTCGGTCCGGGCGGCCTGAACGATCACGTTCGTTACCCCTTGCCCGACCTCGGCGGCTGCACAGTGCACCTCCACGGCCAGCTCCCCCTCGGCGTCAAGGAAGAGACGCACGCGCGCCGCGGTGTAGTCGTCGAAGCCCTCCGAGTAGCCGATGTTCTTGAACCCGACCGCGAAGCCGACCCCGCGTCGGACGCCGTCGCCGCGGGTCGTGTTGCCGGCGCCGCCCGGCAGCCTGATCGGATCGCGAGGAAGCTCCTCCGGCTCCGGGACCGGAAGCCCGGCCGCGCGGCTGATCACCTCGGCAACCGGGAGCGCCCCGGTGATCTTCTGGCCAGTAGGAAGCGAATCGCCAGGCGCGAGAGCGTTCCGCAACCGCAACTCGACCGGATCCATCCCGAGCGCGGCGGCGAGCCTGTCCATCTGCGCCTCGGCGGCGAAGCAGCTCTGCACCGCGCCGAACCCGCGCATGGCCCCACAGGGCGGGTTGTTGGTGTAGACGCACGTCCCCTGGATCAGCGCGTTCTCGATCGCATAGGGCCCGACGGCGAACGAGCAGGCATTCGAGATCACCGCGGTCGAGCTGGAGGCATACGCGCCGCCGTCTACCAGGATCCGCGCGCGGACGCAGACGAGCTTCCCGTCGCGGTTTGCGCGATGCTCCATCCAGATCCGCGCGGGGTGCCGGTGGACGTGCCCGTAGAACGACTCCTCGCGCGTGTAGACGACCTTCACCGGCCGGTTCGTGTGCAGCGCCAGCATCGCGCCGTGAACCTGCATGGACAGGTCCTCGCGGCCGCCGAAGGCGCCGCCCACGCCTGCGAGATGGATGCGGACCTGCTCCTTCCGAAGCCCGAGGCACGGCGCCACCTGGTCGCGGTCGACGTGCAGCCACTGGGTCGCGACGTAGATGTCGACGCCGCCCTCGCCGTCCGGAACGGCCAGGCCGGACTCTGGCCCGAGGAATGCCTGATCCTGGATCCCTAACTCGTAGTAACCCTCGACGGAGACGTCTCCCGTGGCTTCCGGGTCGCCGCGCAGGATCCGCATGTCGCGCACCACATTGGGCCGCGGGTCGTCCCGAAAGCCGTGCCCGAGCGTCCAGTGCTCCGGGTGGATCGGCTCGTGGTCCGCCGCCCGCTCCATGTCCACGACCGGCTCGAGCGGCTCGTACTCGACGACGATCTTCGCCGCCGCGCGCCGCGCCTGCTCGGGGTGCTCCGCGGCCACGATCGCGACGGGCTCGCCGAAATAGCGCACGCGGTCGAAGGCAAGCACCGGCTGGTCGGCGAACTCGAGCCCGTAGCGCTTGTCTCCGGGGACGTCTTCGTGGGTCATCACGGCGTGGACGCCGGGCATGGCGAGCGCCTGCGAGATGTCGATCTCGCGGATCAGCGCATGGGCATGCGGGCTCCGGAGGGTGTGGCCCCAGAGCATCCCGGCGCCGAAGAGGTCGCTCGAGTACGCGAACTCGCCGGTCACCTTCGGGATTGCGTCGACCCGCCTGACCGCCTCGCCCACGCGGCCGAGCTCGAGCTTCGTGCTCATAGACGACTGGACGCCAGCCGAACGGCGTCGAAGATCTTTTGGTACCCCGTGCAGCGGCAGAGGTTTCCGGACAGAGCCTCTCGGATCTCGTCGTCGGACGGCTCGCCGTTGCGGGCCAGCAGATCCACGGTGGCGACGATCAGCCCCGGCGTGCAGAACCCGCACTGCACTGCGCCCGTCTCGGCAAAGGCCTCCTGGACGGGGTGGAGCTCGCCGTCCTGGCCGATGCCCTCCACGGTCACTACGTCGTGTCCGTCGGCCTGGGCGGCCAGGACGAGGCAGGCACAGACAAGGCTGCCGTCGAGGAGCACCGAGCACGAACCGCACTCGCCCTGCTCGCACGCGTTCTTCGAGCCCGGCAAGCCGAGGCGCTCCCGGAGGGCGTAGAGCAGGCTCTCTCCCGGCCAGACTTCCGCCTCCTGCGCCTCCCCGTTGACGGTCAGAGAGATCTTCACGCGAGGCACCTGTCGAGCGCGCGCTTCGTCAAGACCTGGAGCGCGTGCCGGCGGTAGGCGGCCGTGCCACGGACGTCGTCGATCGGGCTGGCGGCCTCGGCCACCTGTTCCGGAAAAGACTCGCGGTCGGCGAGCGGCGCGACGACCAGGCCCGGCACGGGTCCCGCCGATCCGAAGCAGGCTCGCAGCTCGTCGCGCTCCTGGTCCGCCGTCAGGGCCAGCGAGCAGACCGCGATCACCATCGCGTTCCGCGGCCCGACCTTCATGAACGTCTGTGCGGCGCCGCTCGGCGTCAGGTGGACGGCGATGATCAGCTCGTCGGGCTCCAGCGCGTTCCGCTTCGGGCCGACGAGGAACTCCCGCAACAAAATCCTGCGTTCGCCGCGCCTGCTCGCCACCTCGACCTCGGCCCCCTCGACAAGGAGCGGCGGCAGCGCATCGCCCGCCGGAGAGGCCGTCCCCAGGTTGCCGCCGATCGTTCCCCGATTGCGGATCTGCGGCGACCCTACGGTCCGAGAGGCTTCGGCAAGCGCCGAAAGCTGATCGCGCAAAGGCGCCTCCATCGCCTCGGCGTAGGTGAGCGCGGCGCCAAGCCGAAGCGCCCCGTTCTCCCGCGACCAGCCCTTCAACTCCGTGACCTCGTTGAGGTTCAGGAGGACCTCGGGGCGGGCCCGGTCGAAGTTCAGCTCCACCATCACATCGGTCCCGCCCTCGATGGGAACGGCATCCGGGCGCTCGGCCTTCACCGCCAGCGCCTCGTCGAGCGTGCTGGGAGTCATGACATCCACTCGGGCAAGGCTAGTACGTTCTTTCTGCAATGCCCGACCTCTCACGCCGCCTCGCCGTTGCCCGTGGCGACGAGCCTGCCGACCTCGTCATCCGCGGCGGCCGGGTCTTCTCGGCCTTCACGCGCGAGTGGCTCGAGGGCGATCTGGCGATCGCGGACGGCGCCGTCGCCGGCTTAGGCGAGTACGAGGGCAGGGAGACGCTCGACGCGTCAGGCCGCTACGTCGTCCCGGGCTTCGTCGATGCCCACATGCACCTCGAGTCTTCGAAGCTCCTCGTGGACGAGTTTGCGCGCCTCGTCCTGCCGCTGGGAACGACGGCCGTCGTCGCCGACCCGCACGAGATCGCCAACGTGCTCGGTACCGACGGCGTCCATTGGCTCGCGGACCTCTGCGCCGACCAGCCCCTGGATGTGTTCTTCATGGCGCCCTCGTCCGTGCCGGCCTCGGCGTTCGAGTCCCCGCGCCGCCCGCTCGGCCCGGGTGATCTCGAGGGCCTCCTCCGGCGCAGGCGCGTGCTCGGGCTCGCCGAGATGATGAACTTCCCGGGAGTCGTCGCGGGGAGCGAACGTGAGCTCGAGAAGCTGACCCTGCCGGGCGCGACGCACGTGGACGGGCACGCCCCGATGCTCCTGGGCAAGGGCCTGAACGCCTACGCCGCCGCGGGAATCCGCTCCGACCACGAGATGAGCACGATCGAGGAGGGGCGGGAGCGGCTCCGGGCGGGCATGTGGGTGCTGATCCGCGAGGCCTCAGGCGCCCGCAACCTCCACGCGCTCCTCCCGCTCGTCGAGGAGTTCGGCCCGCACCGCCTCGCCTTCTGCACCGACGATCGCGAGCCC
Source organism: uncultured Actinomycetes bacterium (assembly GCA_963842235.1). Taxonomy (GTDB): domain Bacteria; phylum Actinomycetota; class Thermoleophilia; order Gaiellales; family Gaiellaceae; genus JACDAN01. The sequence continues at coordinate 172,704 of CAWJFT010000003.1, forward strand.
GAGCACATCGCGGAGGAGGGCCACGTCAACTCGATGGTTCGGGCGGCGGTCGCGGCCGGGGTCGCTGCGGAGGACGCGCTCGTCATGGCGTCGCTCAACCCGGCCACGTGGCATGGCCTGCGCGACCTGGGTGCGCTCGCGCCGGGCTACCAGGCCGACGTTCTCGTCCTCCCCGATCTCGAGACGTTCGTCCCCGACATCGTGCTGAAGGCCGGTCAGGAAGTCGGGGAGATCACGAAGCCCGAAGTGCCTGAGTGGGTCAAGCACACCGTCCGTGTCCGCCCGCTCTCGACGAACGACTTCGCAATCCCGTGGACCGGCGACGGCCGCGCCCGCGTGATCGGGATCGTGCCCGACCAGATCGTCACCAAGTCGCTGGTCGACGAACCTCTGGTCGAGAACGGAAGGGCGCTCGCGGATCCCTCCCGCGACCTCCTGAAGATCGCCGTCGTCGAGCGACACCTCGGGACGGGCCGGGTGGGGCTCGGCTTCGTCCGCGGCTTCGGGCTGCGCAGCGGGGCGCTGGCCTCGACCGTCGCCCACGATGCACACAACGTCGTCGTCGTCGGCGTCAAGGACGACGACATGCTGCGGGCCGTCCGCCGGCTGACTGAGACCGGCGGCGGAGTGGTGGTGATCGACCGCGGGATCGTCCGGGCCGAGCTGAAGCTTCCGGTTGCGGGGCTGCTCTCCGATGCCGGTCTCGAGGAGGTGATTGCGGACAGCCGCGCGTGTGTCGAAGCTGCGCATGGCCTCGGCTGCGAACTCGCGTCACCCTTCCAGTCCATGGCCTTCCTGGCTCTGTCGGTGATCCCGAGCCTGAAGATCACCGACCGGGGGCTCGTCGACGTCGACCGCTTCGAGCTCGTCCCGCTCGAGGCATGACGACCGTTCTCCACAACGCCTACTTCGTGACGATGGACGACGAGGGCCGGGAGCTCGAGGGCGGCTGGTTGCTCATCGACGATGCGGTGATCAGAGACGTCGGAGCCGGCGCCGCGCCGGAGGCGGACGAGCGAATCGACCTCGGCGGCTCCCTCGTCACGCCGGGGCTCGTCAACACCCACCACCACCTCTACCAGACGCTCACCCGGGCTCACGCCCAGCAGGCCGACCTCTTCACCTGGCTGAAGACGCTGTATCCCATCTGGGCCCGTCTCGACGGCGAGGCCGAGTACGCCGCCGCCCGTACCGGTCTCGCCGAGCTCGCCCTCTCCGGCTGCACGACGGCGTTCGACCACCACTACGTCTTCCCGCGCGGACAGCCGGACGTGATCGACGCGCTGCTGCAGGCCGCAGCCGACCTCGGTGTCAACCTGGTCGTCGGCCGCGGCTCGATGGATCTCGGCGAGTCGCAGGGGGGCCTCCCGCCCGATTCGCTGGTCGAGGATCGCGAGACGATCCTCGAGGAGACCGAGCAGCTTGCGGCCCGTGGCATCGAGGTCGCCGTCTCGCCTTGCTCGCCCTTCTCCGTGACGAAGGAGCTGATGCGGGAGTCCGAGGAGCTGGCCCGGCGTCACGGCCTGACGCTGCACACCCACCTGGCGGAAACGGTCGAGGAGGAGGAGTACTGCCGAGAGCTCTACGGCTGCACGCCGGTCGAGTACCTGGACGACCTGGGCTGGCTTGCGGAGGACGTCTGGTGCGCCCACTGCGTGCATCTGTCCGAGCCGGAGGTGCAGCGATTCGCCGACACGGGCACGGGGGTCGCGCACTGTCCCACCTCGAATCTCCGCCTGGGCGCCGGGGTCGCGCCGGTCAACGAGATGCTCGATCGGGACGTTCGGGTCGGGCTCGGCGTCGACGGCTCAGCCTCGAACGAGCGGAGCGACCTCTTCCTCGAGGTGAAGCAGGCCCTGCTCGTCGCTCGCGGGCGCCGCGGGCCCGAGGCGCTTACTGCGCGCGACGCGCTGCGGCTCGCCACTCGGGGCGGCGCGTCGGTGCTGCGCCGAGACGACATCGGCTCGCTCGAGCCGGGGAAGCGCGCCGACCTCGCGGTCTGGTCACTGGACGGCCTCGAGCTCGCCGGCGCCGCCGACCCCGTCGCCGGCCTCGTGTTCTCGGCGCCTCACCGGGTGGAGCGGCTCTTCGTCGGCGGCGAGGAGATCGTGCGTGAGGGACACCTTCTGCGGGCCGACGAGAGCGAGATCGCCCGCCAACATCGGACCCAGGCGCGAAGATTCGCGCCGTGACCGTCTCGCTCTCGACGCACGTGCTCGACACCGGGCGCGGCGAACCGGCGTCCGGCGTCCGCGTCGAGCTCTTCCGCGGCGAAGATGTAGTCGGCTCCGGCGAGACGAACGACGACGGCCGGATCCCCGAACTGGCGACGGAGCTCGAGCCCGGCGACTACCGGCTCGTCTTTCACCCGCCCTCGCCGTTCTTCCGCCGCGTCGAGCTAGACGTCGCGCTGGACGACGGCCACTACCACGTGCCGCTCCTCGTCTCTCCCTACGGATGCGCGAGCTACCGCGGCAGCTGAGCGAGGAAGAGCTCGAAGAGCTCTTCAATGGGCCGAGCACGCTCGTCTCGCTGCTCGCCGAAACGGAGGATCCGCTGGGCCGCGCGGAGGAGGTCGCGACCGGCCTGCCCGATGAAGACAAGGTCGAGGCGTTGGCCACCCATCCGCGGATCGGCGAGCCCTCTCCCGAGCAGCAGGGCCACGACCCCACGGTGCTGACCGAGCTCGCGTATCTGAACCAGGTCTACGAGGAGAAGTTCGGCTTCCGCTTCGTCGTCTTCGTCGCGGGCCGGCCGCACGGCGACATCCTCCCCGTCCTTCGCGAGCGGCTGGCGAGGTCGCGGGAGGAAGAGCTGGAGACAGGCATCGGGGAGCTCGTCGCGATCGCGCAAGACCGCTGGCAGGACCAGTGGCGGCATCGCTGATCGATTCCTACTGGGACGACTGGCTCGAGCTCGGCTTTCGCTGGCTCCACGTCGTCGCAGGCATCGTCTGGATCGGGACGTCGTTCTACTTCGTCGCGCTCGACAACCACCTGGGCCGGCCTCGGGTCGCGGAACCGGACATCGCGGGCGAGTCATGGGAGATCCACGGCGGCGGCTTCTACCGGATCTCCAAGTACCGGGTCGCCCCGGACGAGCTGCCGGAGCCGTTGCACTGGTTCAAGTGGGAGGCGTACACGACGTGGCTCTCGGGCTTCGGCCTGCTCGTCGTCCTCTACTACGCGAACGCGGACACGTATCTGATCGACAAGTCCGTCGCGGACATCCCCGTGGCGGCGGCGATCGCGATCAGCCTCATCGGGCTGGCCGCGGCCTGGGTGATCTACGACGTCGCTTGCATGGTCTTCAAGAGCGACGTTGTCGTCGGACTCTTGTTACTCGCGATGGTGGTCGCCTCGGCGTACGGCGCAGGCCAGGTGTTCTCGGGCCGTGCGGCCTACATCCAGGTCGGCGCGATGCTCGGGACGATCATGGCCGCCAACGTCCTCTTCAACATCATCCCGGCGCACTGGGAGCTGATCCGGGCGAAGGAGGCGGGGCGCGAGCCCGATCCGGCACCGGGGCTCGAGGCCAAGCGGCGCTCGGTGCACAACAACTACCTGACCTTGCCGGTCGTCTTCACGATGATCTCGAACCACTTCCCGTTCACCTACGAGCACGCCCACGCCTGGCTCGTACTCGTGGCGCTCGTGCTGATCGGGGCCTGGATTCGGCACTTCTTCAACCTGCGCCACGCGGGGCGGACGGTCTGGTGGATCCCGGTGACCGCCGGGGCGGCTGCGCTTGCGCTGGCCGTGGCCATGCGGCCGGACGAGGGTGGCGGCGCACCGAGCCGAACGGTCAGCGACGCGGAGGCGATCGCGATCGTCCAGCAGCGCTGCGTGCCCTGCCACTCCGCCAACCCCACGCAACCGGGCTATGACGTGCCGCCCGCCGGGATCACGTTCGACTCGCGCGACCAGATCGTCGAGCGCGCCGACGCGATCGAGGAGCAGGCGGTGCGCACGACGGCGATGCCGCTCGGGAACGTGACGGGCATGACCGAGCAGGAACGCGAGACGCTCGGCGCCTGGCTCGGGTCCTTGAAGTAGGTTCCGGCCGTGCTCGAGATCGAGGCCGGCCCGTTCCTCTTCCTCGCCCGCTTCGAGGAGGAGCTCGCGCCGAAGACGGTGGAGGCGTTCCGCGGCATCGTTCCCTTCGAGGACCGGATCATCCACTGCCGCTGGAGCGGTGAGTCGAACTGGATCCCCTGGGGCGACCGGGACCTCGGCATCGGCCCGGAGAACGCGACGAGCTATCCGCATCCCGGCGAGCTCGCCCTCTACCCGGGAGGCCAGAGCGAGACCGAGCTCCTCTTCCCGTACGGCTACTGCAACTTCGCGAGCAAGGCAGGCCAGCTGTGGGCGAACCACTTCGCCACCCTCGTGGAGGGCCAGGAGAACCTGCGCGAGCTCGGCCGCCTGACGCTCTGGGAAGGCGCCCAGCCGATCTCGTTCCGTGAGCGCTGAAGCGCTAGTTACAAGTTGTAACTTGCTCGGCTCGGGGCCGCGGACGACGGAGCTTCGGAGCGTCTCCGGTCGCCCCAGATGCTTGTAACAAGTTGTTACTTGGATTCGGCGAGCCGCCGAAGCGCGCCGGTCAGAACCTCCACAGCCAGGGCAACGTCGTCGTCGCTCGAGTGCTCCTCCGGCGAGTGGCTGGCGCCGCCGTTCAGGCTCCGGACGAAGAGCATCGAGGACTCCACGCCCGCCGCTGCCAGGACACCCGCGTCGTGACCGGCGCCTGACGGCAGCTCCACGACCGGCAGACCGCGTCGTTCGACCTCCTCCCTCAGAACCGCAGGTGAGAGCTCGACTGGCGGGATCACGTAATCCGCGTCCTCCAACCCGAGTTCGGCGACGAGGCGGTCGAGCCGCTCCCGATCCGGCGCGCGTGCGTCGACCGTCAGCCGAGCTCGTTCCGGAACGACATTCGCGGCGCCCGGTTCGACCCCGAGCTGCCCGATAGTCGCCACGACGCCGTCGATCCCCGCAGCGACCTCCTGGACACGAAGCACGTACCGGGCCGCAGCCACGAGCGCGTCGCTTCGAACGTCCATCGGCGTCGTCCCGGCGTGATCGGCCCGGCCTTCGAACTCGCGCGAGCACCGGACGATCCCCGCGATGCTCGTTACCACCCCGAGCGGCGCGCCCGCCCGCTCCAGCCTCGGGCCCTGCTCGACGTGCAGCTCGACGTACGACCCGGGAAGCGGAGCGTGCCGGACGCGCCAGCGACTCCCGTGGCATCCGGTCTCCTCGTCACGGAAGACGACGACGCCGAGCGTCCGCTCCGACGGCCCCACAGCCGCGACCGCCTCCAGCCCGGCGACGACTCCGAGCACTCCGTCGAAGCGACCGCCCGAGGGCACCGAGTCCAGATGCGAGCCGGTCCAGACCTCCGGCAGCTCGGGCCGCCGACCCAGCAGCCGCCCGACGACGTTCCCGCGTCCGTCGACCTCGACCTCGAGCCCCGCCTCTTCCATCCACGACACCGCCAGCTCGCACGCCTGATCCTCCTCCGGCGTCCCGCCGACCCGGTTGGCCCCGATACCGTCGCCGATGTGGAAAACCTCGTCCAGCCGCCGGTTTACAGTCGCGCTCAGCACTACCGCGCGGAAAGGAGCATCTGTATGACCGAGCTCGCCGCGTCCCGCTCGCGCTCGGGCCTCGAGCGCTGGTTCCGGTTCGACCAGAACCGAACCAACTTGGCGCGGGACACGATCGCAGGGCTGACGACCTTCATCGTCATGTCCTACATCATCTTCGTGAACCCCACGATCCTGAGCTTCCGAGGTGTGCCGAACCTCGAGTCGCAGGGTCTCCCCTTCGAAGCCGTCCTCACCTCGACGTGCCTCGTCGCCGGCGTGATGACGATCCTCATGGGCCTCTACACGAACCGTGCCTATGCGCTCGCCCCCGGACTGGGCCTGAACGCGGTCGTCGCCTTCACGCTCGTAGCGGAAAATGGCCTCGGCTTCCCGGAGGCCATGGGCCTGATCGTGGTCGAAGGGCTCGCAGCCGTTGTCGCCGTCCTCATCGGCCTCCGCGAGTCGATCATGCGCGCAATCCCACTCGAGCTGAAGAAGGCGATCGCGATCGGGATCGGACTCTTCATCGCCTTCATCGGCCTCTACAACTCCGGGCTCGTCGTCGGCCGTGCCGTCGCCGACGCCGGTGGATCTCGCCAGCTTCACCACCTGGCCCGTCCTGATCACACTCGTCGGCATCGTCATCACCGTCGCGCTCCGGGCGACCGGCTTCCCCGGCGACCTGCTGATCGGGATCGTCGCGACGACCGTCTTCGCGACCATCCTGAACTACGCGTTCGACGTCTACCCGAAGGATCTCGGTTACGCGCGGTGGCCTGACGACATCTTCAAGGCCCCTGACTTCAGCCTCGTGGGCGACATCAGCTTCGACGCCTTCACGACCCTGCCGTTCGTCGCGGCGCTGGCGTTTGCGTTCTCGCTCTTCCTGGCCGACTTCTTCGACACGATGGGCACGCTCGTCGGCGTCGGGCGCCAGGCGGGATACCTCGACAAGCGCGGCGAGCTGCCGGAGATCCGCAAGCCCCTGCTCGTCGACTCGGCGGCGGCCGCCGCGGGCGGCTTCGTCTCGGCCTCATCGGCGACCACGTACATCGAGTCGGCCGCGGGAGTCGGCGTCGGAGGCCGCACCGGCTGGGTCAGCGTGGTCACCGGCGCGCTCTTCTTCCCGTTCATGTTCATCGCGCCGCTGATCGGGATGGTGCCGCCTCAGGCGACCGCGCCTGCGCTGATCATCGTCGGCTGGCTGATGATCAGCGTGCTGACCGAGGCCGAGGAGGAGGCGGAGGCAGAGGTTCGCGGCGAGCCGCATCCACGCCGAGCGCTGGCCGGCATCGACTTCCACGATGTCGCGCTGGGTCTTTCCGCGGCGATCGTGATCATGTTCATGCCGTTCTCCTTCTCGATCACGGACGGGATCGCGGCAGGGTTCATCGTCTACGTCCTCGTCCGGACCTTCCAGGGCCAGTGGAACCGGGTCCACCCGCTGATGTGGGCTGCGGCGATCGCGTTCGCGATCTACTTCGCGATTCCGATCCTGCAGCAGGAGTTCAGCTGGATCTAGAAAGGGTCGGCGCCGGAGCGCGTTCCTCGATGCGCTCCGGCAGCCGCCCCAGCAGCCACCAACCGAGGAGCGGACCGAAGGCCGAGAGCGCGAAGGCCGTCCGCCACGACGCCGCTTCGACTACCGCGGCGAAGGCGACCGGAACGCCGACGCCGATCAGGGACAGCGTGGACTGCTGGAACCCGATCGCGGCGCCGCTCCGCGCCCGCCCGGCCAGCTCCGCGGCAGCCGTCAGCGACAGACCGTTCCAGGCCATCGAGATCGTTCCGGCAACAACGATCACCGCCACGACCACGGCGAGTCGGCTGCCGACTGCAAGGGCGGTAACCACGAGCCCGGCGGCGCTCGCCAGCCCGATCCAGCGGAGCGGCCGAATCCGGCTCCTGAGCCGGTCCGAGAGCCGTCCCGCTGCGATCCGCGAGAACATCGCGCCGCCCTGAAAGAGGGCAAGGACGGCGGCCGCTCGGGCGTCGGAGACGCCGTAGACGTCGTGCAGGAACAGAACCGTGAACGACATCAGTGGCAGCTGTCCGAAGAGATAGAGGCCGCTCCCGGCACACAGCGTCCAGAGCCGGCGATCGTGGAGCGTCCACGGGATCGCGTCTCCCTCGAGCTCCTTGTCGATGGCAGGCGCCTCGCGAATCACGAGCGCGGCAACGATCGCCGCGCAGATGGACAGAGCGCCGAGGTACGAGAAGGCTGCCTTCAAGCCGCCCGCGCTCTCGATCAGCGGGAGCGTGAGCGCGCCGAGGCCAGTGCCGAACGGGATGGCCGTCTGCCGAATGCCGAGCGCGAACCCGCGCTCTTCCACCTGGAACCACTGCATCACGGCGCGGCCACTCGCCGCATTGACGCTCGCCCCCATCGCGCTCGCGAGGAAGAGCAACACCACGAGCGTCGCGAAGTTGGGCGCCCAGCCCGCGGCTGCTGCGAGCACGCCACAGGCCGCCATCCCCGTGCTGAGCACGACGCGCTCGCCGACGCGGTCGGCGAGCAGGCCCCAAGGAAGCAGCGTCAGCAGCGTGCCGACCCAGAGGCTTGTGAGCGCGAAGCCGACCTGGGACAGCGTCAGATCAAACTCGTCTCGCAGGGTCGGCGCCAGGACGGAGACACCGATGAAGAAGGCGGCGCCGCTCGTCGCAGCCGCGGTGCCTGCCGCCAGCACCGCCCAGCGGTATCGCAACTAGAGCCCGAAGGGGTTGAACGGCTTCGGCGAGGTGGAGACGATCACGCTCTTCGTCTCCAGGTAAAGCTCGAGCGTGTCGAGGCCGAGCTCGCGGCCGAAACCGGACTGCTTGTAGCCGCCGAACGGGATTCCGGGGAAGGCCGTGTACGGCATGTTGATCCCGATCAGCCCCGACTTGATCCGGCGAGCGAGGCGGTGCCCGCGAGCCGGGTCTCCCGTCCAGATCGTCGCCATCAACCCGTACCTCACGTCGTTGGCGATCCGCACGGCATCCTTCTCGTCTTCGAACGGAATGACCGTTACGACGGGCCCGAAGATCTCCTCCTGGGCCACTGTCATCGCGTTGTCGACCTTCGCGAGGACAGTCGGCGGGTAGAAGGCGCCCTTTCCGTCAGCTGGCTGCCCGCCGGTGACGACCTCCGCGCCCTCCTCGCGACCCTTCTCCACATACCCGTGGACTCGCTCACGGTGCGCTTCGGAGACGAGCGACCCCATCTGCGTCTCGGGGTCGAGCGGGTCGCCGACCTTGACCTGCCCGGCAGCCTCCGAGAAGCGGCGCACGAACTCGTCGTACAGCGGCTTCTCGACGAGGACGCGCGATCGTGCCTCACAGCTCTGGCCGGCCGAGTAGTAAATCGACCAGACCGAGCTGGGGATCGCGTCGTCGAGGTTCGAATCCGCAAAGACGAGGTTCGGGCTCTTGCCGCCAAGCTCGAGCGTCAGCCGCTTGATTCCGTCGGAAGCGAGCCGCATCACCTCCGCGCCGGTCTTCGTCGAGCCAGTGAATGCCACCTTGTCGACACCGGGATGACTGACGAGGTAGGCGCCGGTCGTCGGACCGCCGCCCGGGACGATGTTGATTGAACCGGGCGGGAAGCCGACCTCCGTGGCGAGCTCGGCGAGGCGCAGCGCGGTCAGCGGCGTCTGCTCGTCAGGCTTGAGGACGACGGAGCAGCCGGCCGCCAGTGCCGGCGAGAGCTTCCACGTCGCCAGCATGAGCGGGTAGTTCCAAGGGACGATCTGGCCGGCGACGCCGACAGGCTCCTTCAGCGAGTAGAAGAGGAGCGAGCCACCGAGCGGGTTGGAGCGGCCTGCGATCGACGCGATCGCCGACGCCATGAAACGGAAGTTCTCGACGGCCTGGTTGAGCTCGGCCTTCACGGACGAGATCGCCTTACCGACATTCCGCGCCTCGAGCTCGGCCAGCTCTTTGCGGTTCGCGACGATCGCGTCGGCAAGGGCGTGCAGGAGCCGTGACCGCTCGTTCGGCGGCGTCTTCCCCCAGTCGCCCTCGAGGGCGTCGCGGGCGGCCTCCACGGCACGATCGACGTCTTGCTCGCCGGCCAGCGCGACCTTGCCGAGGGACTCGCCCGTCGCCGGCTCGATCAGCTCACGGAGCTCACCGTCGGCCGGCTCCGCTGCCTCGCCGTTGATGAAGAGCAGGTATTCGCGCCCGGTTGCGACCGCCATCGCCGCGGACGATACCGCGTCACCTTTCGAACAGCGCCGCCTGTCCCTGGCCCACGCCAACGCATAGCGTCGCGAGGCCGTACCGGCCGGCGCGCCGCCGCAGCTCGTGCAGGAGCGTCACGACCAGGCGCGCGCCGCTCATCCCCAGCGGATGCCCGAGCGCGATTGCTCCGCCGTTGACGTTGACCTTCTCCGGGTCGAGGCCGAGCTCGCGGATGACGACGAGGCTCTGGGACGCGAAGGCCTCGTTCAGCTCGACGAGATCCAATTCGCCCGCACCGATTCCGGTGCGGGCGAGTAGTTTCTGAACAGCCGGCACGGGACCGATGCCCATGACCCTCGGATCGACGCCGGCTACTGCGCTTCCGACGAACGCACCGAGCGGCTCGGCGTCGAGTTCCCGAGCCTTCTCCTCCGAAGCGATCACCAGCGCCGCCGCGCCGTCGTTGATCCCGCTGGAGTTCCCCGCCGTGACCGTGCCGTTCGCACGAAAAGCCGGTTTCAACGCGGCGAGCTTGTCCGCCGTCGTGTCGGGCCGCGGATGCTCGTCCCGCTCGACCCCATCCACCGAGATCAGCTCGTCGGAGAAGTCGGCGGCCGCCCAGCGTTGTTGCGAGCGCAGCGCGAACGCGTCCTGATCCTCACGCGAGACCTCCCACCGCTCCGCGACGTTCTCCCCAGTCTCGCCCATCGACTCGAGCGGGAAGAGCTCCTGCATGCGCGGGTTGGGGAAGCGCCAGCCGAGCGTCGTGTCGTAGACGGTCTGATCGCCCCTCGGGAACGCCTTCTCCGGCTTCGACATGACGAGCGGCGCCCGGCTCATCGACTCGACACCGCCTGCGACGAAGAGCTCGCCGTCGCCGGCCCGCACGGCGTGACAGGCCGAGACCACGGCGGACAAGCCCGACGCGCAGAGCCGGTTGACTGTCACGCCCGCGACGGACTCGGGCAGTCCCGCGAGCAGCGCGGCCATGCGCGCGACGTTGCGGTTGTCCTCGCCCGCCTGGTTGGCGGCGCCGAAATAGACGTCCTCGATCTCCTGGGCGTCGACGCCCGAGCGGTCGACCGCGCCTCTGATCGCCAGGGCGGCGAGATCGTCGGGCCGGATGTGCGACAGCGCGCCGCCGTAGCGTCCGACCGGCGTCCGGACGGCCGCGAGAACGACCGGCCGGTTCATCGCCCTACGAACTCAACCTGGACCGGCGCGCTGAACGCGCCGGCAGCCTCGCCGCGCCGGAGGAGCTCCGTGACCGCAAGGCGGCCGTCTTCGCCGTAGTCCCGCGTCAGATCGTTCACGTACATGCCGACGAACCGGTCCGCCAGCTCCATCCGCAGCCCACGGCCGAACTGCAGCGAGTACCGCATCGCCTCTTCACGGTTCGCGAGCCCTGCGTCGATCGAGTCCCCGAGGATCCGGGAGAGGTCCGGCAGGACGTTTGCGCCGAGGTCCCGCCGGGCGACGTTGACGCCGAGCGGCAGCGGAAGATCCGTCTCCTTCAGCCACCAGTCGCCGAGGTCGACGATCTTGACGAGGCCCTCCTGCTCGTACGTGAGCTGGCCCTCGTGGATCAGCAGTCCCGCCTCTGCCCGGCCCGACGTGACCTCGTCGAGGATCTTGTCGAAGGGGACGACCCGGTAACGGAACGGCCCGCCGAGGAAGAGCCCTAGCGTCAGAAACGCAGTCGTCATCTTTCCCGGAACGGCGATCTCGACCTCCGACAGGTCGACCTGCTCCCGGGCCACGACGATCGGCCCGTACCCGAAGCCCATGCTCGCCCCGTGCGGCAGCAGGACGTAGTTGTCCTGGACGAAGGGGTACGCGTGCAGGGAGATCGCCGTCACCTCGAGCCGGCCCTCGAGCGCCCACTCGTTCAACGTCTGGATGTCCCGCAGGATGTGCTCGAACTCGAAGTCGCCGGTGTCGATCCGGCCCTCGGCGAGCGCCCAGAACATGAACGCGTCGTCGGGATCCGGGCTGTGTCCAAGGCGAATCAGCACGGGTCGGCCACGTTACTAGAATCGGGTCGTGGCCCTCAGCGACTTCTTTCGCAATCCGTTCTCGTTCCTGTTCGCCCGCTCGTCCGGTGAGGACCGGATCGCCGCCTACGTGATCCGAGAGCATGAGCGGGGCCGCCCGCTCAGCGAGATCCTCGACGACCCGTACATCAAGAACCGAACCACGCCGCAGGAACGTGAGCGGCTCCTCGACCGGCCCGAGGTCGTCCGCGCACTCGGACGCTCGACCGTCGAGGCCGCCAAGCAGGCGACGAGCTAGAGCTCCCGCCCGACACCCTGGTCGCGGGCCCGCTCGAGGGCGAGCGCTCCGGCGGCAACGTCCCAGGCGGCCAGCCCGTTCGACTTGAAGAGGACGATGTCGTCGGCCGACTGGCGACCCTGGACCTCCCCTGCGACCACCTCCTGGAGCTCGTGCACCTCCAACCAGTCGAGGACGCCCTGCTCGATCGGCTCGATCAGGTCTCCGGACTCGAGCTTGGCCTGCTCGATCGAGTCGCAACACACGAAGCTCGCACGCTGGAGGACGGTGTTGTCGAGCTCCCGCGAACGCCGGTCGTTCGCTCCGATCGCGCAAACCAGAGCTCCCGGCTGGAGCCACTCGCCGCGCAGGACGGGGTCGCGCGAGGTCGTCGCCGTGACGACGATCTCCTGCCCTGCTGCGTCCTGGTGCATCTCGCCGGGCTCCGCGTCCAGCCTCTTGCAGAACGCCTTCAGCCGCTCCTCGTCTCGGCAGTACGCGACGACCCGTTCGATTGTGGGGACCGCTTCGCGGATGCACTGCACCTGACTCTCGGCCTGCCACCCGCCGCCGATCACCCCAAGGCTCCCGGCTCCTTCGCGGGCGAGGTACTTCGCCGCGATGCCGCTCGCCGCGCCCGTGCGAAGCTGTCCGAGCTTGTCCGCCTCGATCACCGCCGTGAGCGCCGCGAGGTCGATGTCGAAGAGGCAGACGACGAAGGGGGTTCCAGCGGGCATCCAGAGGTAGGACTTCAGGCCGGCGAGCCTGAGCTCGCGATCCACGGCGGACATGACCGCAAACGCACCGCCGTCGGCTTTCTGCCGCACGCGAGGCCGGTTGTCGACCTCTCCCCGCGCCAGCCTGAGGAAGCAGGCCTCGACTGCCGAGAGCGCGTCGGCCGGCGTCAGCAGCTCCGCAACCTCGGCCTCGGTCAGGTACAGCGGCACGCGGAGAGTCTAGGAAGCGCTCTTAGATGGGAAGTGCCCTGTTTCGGGCGCGGCTACACTGATCGATTCAGCGCCCGTAGCTCAGGGGATAGAGCGCTGCCCTGCGGAGGCAGAGGTCGCAAGTTCGATTCTTGCCGGGCGCATCGCGTAGGGACCTCAGTGAGGTCAGAAGATCGCGACCGGATTCAGCGGCGATCCCGTCCCGCCGACGATTCGAAGGGGGGCGGCGACGAGCAGGAACGCCCAGCGTTTCGCCGCCTCGCACTGTCGGGCGAGATCCTCGAACTGCAGGTGGTCGAGCAGGTGGATCCCCATCGCGTTGATCGCAAGCACGTGAATGGGAAATGCGACGCCCTCGGTGGTACTGGGCGCGGTGTCGTTGTTACCGTCCGATCCAAGCGCGGCGACGCGCCGCTCCGCGAGGAAGGACGCCGTGGTCGGATGCAGACCCGCCTTCTTCTTGCCCGTGTCCCAGGGCCCGCGTTCGACGAGACGGCGGGAATGGCCGGTCCGGACGAGCAGGATGTCTCCAGGTCCTACGCTGACGCCTACGTCCTCCTCGGCCGCCTCGAGGTCTTGGGAGAACACGTGCTCGCCGGGCTCGAGCCAGTCGATGCCTCGCGCACGAGGGACGTCGAGCAGCACGCCGCGTCCGACGAGGCCATCCTTGAGAAGCTCGATCGTGTCCGCGTCAGCCCCTCGCGCGGTGACGATCGAGTCGGGCTGCCCGCCGTAGAAGCGGCCCTCGTAAGCGACGTGGCAGAAGGCGTCGATGTGACTGTGCCCCTCGTTGTGGTAATCGACGCCGACGTAGTCCTTAGCGAGACGCACGCTTCCGGATCCGATGTCGACGTCGGTCAACATCGTCATGTGGTGATCCGCGGGCTCTGGACAGTCGAGGCGCTCGTGCGTCTGGAGCGAACGGCTGAGCGTGACGGTGGTTCCGCTGCGAACGAGCCGGCCGGCGGCGGCGATGCGGTCGGGGGTGAGGTGATTGAGCGCGCCCCGCTGTCCGCGCTCGCCCCAGCGATCCCAATTGCGCACCTCTTCGAAGAGCGCGCGGAATTCTTCGGCGCTCATCTCGACACGGCGGTCCGGCAAGCTCATGCGACAAGTATCAGGGTCTGGCCGTTGCCGCAGTTGCGGGTCGGGATCTACCTCGTCGGCTACACGCTTTTCAGCAGCGGCGACGAAGTGCCGAGCAACGGGCGCGGCACTACCGTCGAGACGACGCCCTAGCGCCGTCGACGGTGAGCACGGCGTCCTCGGGCACATCCGTCCTGATATAGGCAAGCGCCAGTCCCGAAACGGAGCTCGTGATCCGGCCGACTGCCTTATCGCCGTCGAGCACCTCGGTCTCCGGCTGCGCCGTCCCCTCGAGCTCCAGCAGCCGAAGGGAACGGTTGGCCTTACCGCGGTAATGGAGCCGCGCGATCGGCTCCTGGCCGGGGTAGCAACCCTTGCTGAAGCTCACATGGGTTTCAGTCAGCCCGGCCTCGGCCGGAAGTACGCGGTCGTCAATCTCGCGCCCCCAGCGCGGCGTGTGTGCCTCGATCCGGCGGCGCTCGAGCTCGTCTTCCGCCAGCAGCTCGTCAGGAGGCTCGGCGTCCAAAACTTCGACCGCAGGTTCTCCGTACTCGTCGTTCGGAATGCCGTCGCTGTCGCCGAACACGACATGCGATGTGTGCTCCTCCGCCTCGATCTCGCACTTCGACGCGAATCGTGCTCGCAGGAGCTGCGTGCGCACCGCCTCCCCAAGGCCGGGCTCGGTGAGAAGCAGGAAGTCGTCGTCAGCGCGCCGCCAAACGACGAGCGGAGCGATGACGCGTCCCTTCGGCGTCAGGAGCAGCGCACGCCGGCTACCGCCCACCTCCAGGGTCGCGACCTCGTTCGAGACCATCCGCTCGAGGAAGTCGGCAGCATCGGGCCCGGAGACCGCGACGAACTCGCGCGGCCGAACGCCCACTCTCGCCGTCGTGATCTGCACCTCGGGAAAGGATATGGACGGCCATTAGTCTGAGAGGGATGTTCCGATCCAGGGCAGAACGCAAGGTGGAAGAAGCCGGATACGACCCGGCGCGGCTTCCGCCGGGTCAGTACCTGACCGAGAAGTGGCCGGTGCTCCATGCAGGCACCGTGCCGCAGACCGATCTCGCCACCTGGGACCTCCGAGTCTTCGGCGAGGTCGAGAATCCGATCACGCTCTCGTGGGAGGAGCTCACCGCACTTCCTACCCGCGAAATCACGACGGACATCCATTGCGTAACGCGCTGGAGCCGGTTCGACACGAGCTTCAAAGGCGTCCATTGGAGCGAACTGGCAAAACTGGTCCATCCGAAGCCGACAGCCCGCTTCGTGGTGGCTCACGCAGAGCAAGACTTCACGACAAACGTCCCACTCTCGGCGCTCGAAGAGGACGAAGCACTCCTTGCCTATGAAGCAGACGGCGAACCGCTAACGCCAGAACACGGCTGGCCGCTGCGACTGGTGATCCCCAAGCGCTATTTCTGGAAGAGCGCCAAGTGGCTCAGAGCAATCGAGCTCCTAAACCATGACGAACCAGGCTTCTGGGAACGCCTGGGCTACCACAACGAAGCCGACTACCTAAAGGAAGAACGCTACGGCTTCTAAAGCGCGGTAGAGCGACTGAGATCCGCCGCCGGAGCGGGGCTTTGCCCCGCGGGAGGCTCACAACGAAAGAAAGCGGTGGACGGAGCGAGCCAGAAGCCAGCTCCGTCCACCGATGAAAGCAAGAGCCCGCCCGCAAGGAGGGGGCTCGCGGGGGAACCAGGCGGTTCCCCCGCGCTTCTTACATCATGCCGCCCATATCAGGCATGCCTGCGCCGGCGCCGGCCGGGGTCTTCTCCGGCGGCTCGGCGACGACAGCCTCGGTGGTCAGGATGTTCTTGGCGATCGACGCAGCGTTCTGCAGCGCCGAGCGCGTCACCATCGTGGGGTCGATGATCCCGGCCTTGACGAGATCCTCGACCTCGCCGGTGTCGACGTTCAGGCCGTGGCCTGCAGCAGCCTCACGTACCTTCGAGACGACAACGGAGCCCTCGAGGCCCGCGTTCTGGGCGAGCTGCCGGATCGGCTCCTCGAGCGCACGCTCGACGATCAGCGCGCCTGTCCTCTCGTCACCCTCGAACCCGTCCGGCTTGATCGCCGAAGCGGCGTTCAGGAGCGCAACGCCGCCGCCCGGGACGATGCCCTCCTCGAGAGCGGCCCGGGTGGCCTGCACGGCGTCCTCGACGCGGTGCTTCTTCTCCTTCATCTCGGTCTCGGTGGCCGCGCCGACCTTGATGACGGCGACGCCACCGGCCAGCTTCGCGAGGCGCTCCTGGAGCTTCTCACGATCGAAGTCGGAATCGGTGGTCTCGATCTCCGCCTTCAGCTGCTTGATCCGAGCCTTGATCGCCTCCGTATCGCCGGCGCCGTCGATGATCGTCGTCGAGTCCTTGTCGACGACGACGCGGCGGGCGTGCCCGAGCTGCGAGAGCTTCGTGTTCTCGAGCTTGAGGCCCATCTCCTCGGTGATCACCTCGGCGCCTGTGAGGATCGCGATGTCCTCGAGCATGCGCTTGCGGCGGTCACCGAAGCCCGGCGCCTTGACCGCAACGGCGGTGAAGGTGCCGCGGAGCTTGTTGACGACGATGGTGGCGAGCGACTCGCCCTCGACGTCCTCGGAGACGATCAGGAGCGGGCGACCCGCCTGGATCACCTGCTCGAGCACGGGCAGGAGGTCCTTGACGGCCCCGATCTTCTGGTTCGCGACCAGGATGTACGGGTCCTCGAGCACTGCCTCCATCCGCTCGGCGTCGGTGATCATGTAGGGCGACAGGTAGCCCTTGTCGAACTGCATGCCCTCGGTGAACTCGAGCTCGAGGCCGAAGGTCTGGCCCTCCTCGACGTTCACGACGCCGTCCTTGCCGACCTTGTCGATCGCGTCCGCGATCGTGTCGCCGATCTCGCGCTCACGCGCCGAGATGGTTGCCACCCGGGCGATGTCCTCCTTGCCCGCGATCTCCTTGGACTGGCTCTTGAGGTCCTCGACAACCGAGTCCACGGCCGTCTCGATGCCGCGCTTGAGCGCCATCGGGTTGGCGCCGGCGGCGACGTTCTTCAGGCCCTCGCGGACGATCGCCTGAGCCAGGACGGTCGCAGTCGTCGTGCCGTCGCCGGCGACATCGTTCGTCGCCGTCGCGACCTCACGGACGAGCTGGGCGCCCTGGTTCTCGAAGACGTCCTCGACCTCGATCTCACGAGCGATGGTCACACCGTCGTTCGTGATCGTCGGGGCGCCGAACTTCTTGTCGAGGACGACGTACCGGCCCTTGGGGCCGAGCGTCACCTTGACTGCGTCCGCGAGGATGTTCACGCCCCGCTCGAGTGAGCGGCGCGCCTCCTCGGCGAACTTCAGTTCCTTGTGTGCCATTCAGATACCTCCGTAGCGAGTGTTTTCTAGGCGGTTGTTTCCGCCATCTCCTTCTTCTTGCTGCCGGCTTTCGAGCCGGTGGTCACGACCTTGGCGAGCACGTCCGCCTCTCTGAGGATCAAGTAGTCATCGCCGCCGATCTTGATCTCAGTGCCGCCGTACTTGGAAAAGACGACCTCGTCACCGGCCGCGACTTCGAGCGGAACGAGCTCGCCGCTCTCGGTCCGGGTGCCGGAGCCGACGGCGAGCACACGCCCGCGCTGCGGCTTCTCCTTGGCTGTGTCTGGTAGGACGATGCCGCTCGTCGTCGTCTCCTCTTCTTCGAGAATCTCGACGATCAGGCGGTCGCCCAGCGGCTGAAGATCCATCAACCGACCTCCTCCTTCAAAAGGGACTTTGTAACACCGTTTGGCACTCCTAGGGGTCGAGTGCCAGGCTAGCTTATCGGGTTCGGGTGGCCTCTCGCAAATGGTCGCGCGGCGGTTTGTTACAAACCGTCAGGTGCGTCGGGAGTTCTCCGCAGGGGCCGTGGTCGTGCGCAGGATGCGTGGCCGCTGGTGGCTGGCAGCGATCAGGCCGGGCGGGCGAGCGGAGGGCTTGTGGGCGCTCCCGAAGGGCAATCTGGGCCATGGTGAGCCCCCGGAGGCGACTGCACTGAGGGAAGTCACCGAGGAGACGGGGCTGGAGGGCGTCTCGCTCGGGAAGCTCGGCGACGTCCGGTACGTCTACACCCTCCGCGGTGAACGGATCTTCAAGGTCGTCAGCTTCTTCCTCGTGCGGTACCTGCGCGGACGCATCGACGACGTTCCTGAGCCGTTCCGTCATGAGGTCGCGGAGGCCCGCTGGCTTCCGCTCGACGAGGCTCCACGTCTTCTTGCCTACGGCGGCGAGAAGGACATGGCTCGAAAGGCTCTGGCTTCACTCGAGGAACACCCCGTATGATCATCCGGCCTCGGTGGCCGGAAACAACTGACCGCAAGAATCGAGACGTGTACGCGCTGAACTTCTACTCACCAATGGTCGCCGACCAACTGCGGAGCCGTCGGAAGACGGCGACGATCCGCGTCGGCGACAAATCGGCCAAGTACAAGAAGGGGATGGTCGTGCAGGTGCTCGTCGGAGCGCGCTTCGGGCCGCGCAAGAAGGTCTTCGACGCTGTCATCGACAAGGTCGAGGTAAAGCCCCTTGCCGATGTCTCACCGCGGGAGATCGAGCACGACAACCCGGAGCTGAGACGCCCCGACGAGATGGCCAACTGGCTCGGCCAGCTCTACAACCGGCCGATCGGAGCGGAGGACATCGTCACGGTCATCCGCTTCTCCGAGATCCGCGACTCGTAGCGACGCCCTAGCGGCCGGGTCTGCGGATGGGCGTCCCGAAGAGCTCGCGCGGCCGCAGCTCGCCGCCGCATGTTTCGCATTCCACCGCGAACGCCGAGCTGAAGCGCGCGCCACAGAACGGGCAGCGCGCTCGCATCTCTCCGCCGCAGCTGGGGCAGGCCGCGGGAAGCTCGGCCTCCCACTCCTCGAAGTAGCGCTGCGCGAAGCCGCAGTCCAGGCACACGGCGACCCAGTCGCCGAGCGTCTTGCGCCGCTCTTCCTTCAGCCAGTCTCCAGCGCTGCCCACGGCTGGAATCTACTCCGGAGGGAGCATCAGGCCGAAGCGTTCGGCCAGAAGCCCCATGTCGTGGCGGTCATGCTCGTCCCACGGATAGCCCAAATGGTGGCGAAGCTGCAGCTCAGCCGTCAGGCAGGGCACTGTTCGTCCCTCGATCGCACCGATTGCTCCGAGACCCTCGCTCGGATACGCACCCCACGCGTTCTCGGGCAAGGGCTGCCAGCCGTTGCCGGCGGCGTCGAAGACGACCGGATGCAGGTCGACGCGGCGGCCTCCCGGGCCCTGGAGCACGAAGCGCGCCGGGAGCCCAGGCTGAGCCTCGACATCGTGGGTGAAGCCGGCGCCGCCGAGAACCTCGACGGCCTGCTCGCAGTCGTCACGCGCCACGACCAGGTCGAGATCCTCGTGATCACGTGTCCGGGTGCCGACGAGCGCGTCGACGCCCCAGCCTCCGTCGACCCAGAAGCGGATTCCCGCGGCCTCGAGGCGGTCGAGCACATCGATGACATCGGCTCCGTTCATCGCCGTCCCTGTCGTTAGAGTTTCCGCGCCATGGCGATCGCGCGCGAAGCCGAGCCGGTCGGCTCCCTCCACGAGATCCGCGAAGCGGGTCTCGACCGCGAGGACCTGTTCGGGATCTATCGCACCATGCTGATCACGCGCGGGATCGAGGAGCGCGGGCACATTCTCTACAAGCAGGGAAAGATCCCGGGCTCGTTCTACACGGGGCGAGGGAACGAAGCCTCGTCCATCGGCGTCGCGACGGCCATGGGCCCCGAGGACGTGGGCACGCCGCTCCACCGCGACATGGGCGTCCATGTCACGCGCGGGGTCGAGCCCTGGCGCATCTTCGCGCAGTACATGGGCCGCGAAGACGGGCCGACGAGAGGCCGCGACGGCAACGTCCACATGGCCGACGCGCAGTTGGGGCTCATCGCCATGGTCAGCCATCTTCCCGCCATGCTCCCGGTCGCCGTCGGCGCCGCGCTCGCCTTCCGGATCCGGAACGAGAAGCGCGTCGCGGTCGCCTGGTACGGCGAAGGCGCCTCCGCGCGGGGCGACACGCACGAGGGGATGAACCTCGCCGGTGTCCGCCGCCTTCCCGTGGTGTTCATCTGCGACAACAACCAGTGGGCGTACTCGACCCCGACGCACCTCGAGTACGCCTGCGAGACGCTCGCCGACCGCGCGCAGGCGTACGGGTTCGACGGGGTGGTCGTGGACGGCACCGACGTGCTCGCCGTCTACCGCGAGACCAAGAAGGCGATCGAGAAGGCCCGCGAAGGCGGCGGTCCGACTCTCATCGAGTCGCTCACCCTGCGCATGGAGGGCCACGCCGTCCACGACGACGCCTTCTACGTGCCCAAGGAGCTCTTCGAGGAGTGGGCAAAGCGCGACCCGATCGAGCGCTTCCGCTCCTGGCTCCGCGAGAACGCCGACATGAGCGACGACGAAGAGGACGAGATCGCTGCCGGCGTCAAGCGCACGCTCAACCAGGCGATCGAGCGCGCGGAGCAGTCGCCGCTGCCCGATCCCTCCACCGTCGCCGAGCGCGTGTTCGCACGGCCGGAGGACCTCGACACCCCACACCACAAGTAAGTGGCTCACCAGGCAACATCACTCGATCCTCTGGCGGCTGCAAAGCGGCGCCAGCCTGGAGCCTCAGGCCGCGCCCATATCTCCTCGATATGGACGCGTCCTGAGTCCGCATTCTGGCTTGCTTTTCGCTCGCCAGAGAACCGGCAATGTCACCTGGAGAGCCACTGATGGCCGAACTGACGTACCTGCAGGCAATTTCCGACGGCCTCCGCCAGGAGATGCGGCGCGACAAGCGCGTGTTCGTGATCGGCGAGGACGTCGGCGTCTACGGCGGCGCCTTCAAGGTGACGCTCGGCTTCCAGGAGGAGTTCGGCCCGTGGCGCGTGATCGACTCGCCGCTCTCGGAGACGGCGATCATGGGGGGTTGCACCGGCGCAGCGATCATGGGCATGCGCCCCGTCGCGGAGATGCAGTTCGCCGACTTCGTCTCCTGCGCCTGGGACCACCTGACGACGGTCGCGGCCAAGCAGTTCTACCGCGTCGGAACCCCGATCCCGATCGTCGTCCGGCTCCCTTCGGGCGGCGGGTTCTCGGGCGGGCCGTTCCACTCGCAGAACCCGGAGAGCTCCTTCGCGCACATCGCGGGCCTGAAGGTCGTCTGTCCGGCGACGCCGGAAGACGCGAAGGGTCTCCTGATCAGCGCGATCGAGGATCCCAACCCTGTCCTCTACTTCGAGCACAAGCACCTCTACCGCCGGATCAAGGCGGAGGTGCCGGAGGAGCGCTACACGACGCCCTTCGGCAAGGCGCGCGTGCATCGCGAGGGCGACGACGTCACGGTCGTGACCTGGGGCGCGATGGTCTACACGGCCGGCGAGGCCGCGCAGCAGCTCGAGGGCGACGGGATCTCGACCGAGATCCTTGATCTCCGGACGATCATCCCGTGGGACCGCGAGGCCGTCCTCGAGAGCGCGAAGAAGACATCCAAGGTGCTCGTGCTCCACGAAGACACGCGCACAGGCGGCTTCGGCGGGGAGATCGCGGCAACGATCGCGGAAGACGCGTTCGAGCACCTGGACGCCCCGATCAAGCGCATTGCGGCCCCCGACTCGCCGGTGCCGTTCTCACCGCCGCTCGAGAAGGCGTTCATCCCGCAGGTCGAGGACGTCGCCGCAGGGATCAGAGAGCTCGCTGAGTATTAACCGATGGAGGCGCTTCCGGCGACATCACGAATGCCCAAAGCTGTAGATACGTCACTTCAGGACGCGTAGCGTTGGCGACTCCCACTGCAGTCGACGTCGTGATGCCCCAGATGGGCGTGTCGGTTTCGGAGGGGACGATCACGAAATGGCTCAAGCAGGAAGGCGAGGAGATCCAGGCCGACGAGCCGTTGCTGGAGATCTCGACCGACAAGGTCGACACCGAGGTGCCGAGCCCGGGGTCAGGCGTCGTGCAGCAGATCCTCGTCCAGGAAGGGGAAACGGTCGAGGTCGGGACGCGGCTGGCCGTGATCGGCGCGCCGGGCGAAGCCCCGGCGGAGGCGCCCTCTGCCGACGGCGCGGCCGCCGAGCAGCCGACGACCCAGGCCGCCGCGGAGGCGGAGGCCGCATCAAGCGCCGAGAGTCCCGCTCCAATCGCTCCGGAGCCCTCGGCACCGTCCGAGGCTCCCGCCGCGCCTGAGGCCGCACCAGCGCCAGAGCCCGCCGCGCCAGCAGCTGCCGACGTCAGCGGCGACGGCAAGAGCTTCGTGTCGCCCGTGGTCGCCCGGATCGCCTCGGAGCACGACGTCGACGTCGCCCAGGTGCCTGGCACCGGCCGCGGCGGACGGGTGACGAAGAAGGACATCCTCAGCTTCATCGAGAGCGGTGCTCAGGCCGCGGCGCCCGCTGCTCCGGCCGAGCCGGCGGCACCCGAGGCGCCTGCGGCTCCTCCCGCCGCCCCGCCCGAGCCCGAGGCAGCACCGCCGCCTCCGCCGCCTGCGCCCCCGGCTCCTGCTCCGCAGCCCGTCGCCGCCGCGCAACCGCCGCAGCCGGAGGCGGGCGTCGGCGAGATGGAAGAGCCGATGACCGCAATGCGCAAGGGCATCGCCGAGCACATGCGCCGCTCGCTCGACACCTCCGCTCATGTCACGAGCGCGATCGAGGTGGACATGTCGAAGGTTGTCGCGCTCCGCGAGAAGCTCAAGCCCGAGTACCAGAAGAGTTACGGGGTCAACCCGACGTATCTGATCTTCGTCGCCCGCGGAGTGGTCGAGACCTTGAAGGACTACCCGTGGATCAACGGCGAAATCCGCGGCGAGAAGATCATCACGCGCAACTACGTCCATCTCGGCTTCGCCGTCGAGCTCGCGGACGGCAAGGGCCTGATCGTCCCGGTCGTGAAGCACGCCGAGGGCCTGAACCTGCTCGGTCTGGCCCGGTCCGTGACAGACATCGCCGAGCGGGCCAGGAACAAGCAGCTGACGCCGGACGAGGTCCAGGGCGGCACGTTCACGATCACCAATCCCGGCGGCTACGGCACCTTCCACGGCACGCCAGTCATCAGCCAGCCGCAAGCGGCGATCCTCGGCACCTATGCGCTCGTGAAGCGTCCGTGGGTCGCCCAGGACGAGCTCGGGAAGGACGTGATCGCGATCCGCCCGATCATGAATCTCACGCTGACCTACGACCATCGCCTGGTCGACGGAGCGCTCGCGGGCCGATTCCTTCGCGACCTGAAGCAGCGGCTCGAGTCCTGGGGCGAGTCGGACTACTAGTACGACCCTGGGACGAGGCGGGCTGGCTCGACGAGGCGACTGCCTGGATAGACGAACGGCTTCAGCGGACCGGGGACGTCGAGGTCATGCTGACGCGCCCGTGGTCGGCGATTGTGCGCGTACCGACGTCCGAAAGCGACGTCTGGTTCAAGGAGAACGCGCCGACAACCGCGTTCGAGCCGGCGCTGACGGAGCTGCTTGCCCGTCGCCGGCCCGACGCGCTGCCCGAGACGATCGCCTGGGAGGGCTCGCGCATCCTCACGAAGGACGTCGGGCCCAGGCTGCGCAACGTCCACGACTCCGGTGAGACGCGGCCGACGTGGGAGGAGATCCTTCCGCTCTACGCGGAGTTGCAGATCGAGTTCATGGACCTCGTCGAGGAGGCGCTTGCCCTTGGTACGCCGGACGATCGACCTGAGCTGCTGCCGGACAGGTACGCAATGCTGGGCGGTGATCACGCCGGTCCGGTAAGCGAGGCCGCCGAGCGGCTTGCCGGCTCGATTCACCTCACCGTCGCGCACATGGAGGCTCACGACGGCAACATCTTCGTCCGTAGGGGAACACCGGTCTTCATCGACTGGGCCGAGGCAGTCGTCACTCATCCGTTCGTCGGACCGTTGCTCGCGCTTCGTTCGGCGACCGAGCGCTCGAACTTCGAGCCGGGCTCGCCGGAGGTCGAACGCCTACGCGATGTGTACCTCGAGCCGTTCACGACGTTCGCTCCGCTTGCCGAGCTGCGCGAGCTCTTCGCCGACGGGTACCTCCTCTTTCCGATCTCTCGAGCGCATGTCTGGCACCGGACGCTCGCAGGAACGCCCGTGCCGGAGGAGCTCGGCGACCCGATCGAAGCGTGGCTCGGGATCCTCGGGGAGCTCGTGAACGGCACAACAATGCTTGGCGGTGCCTGATGCCGTCGAGCCTGGTATAGGATCCCCGATCCAAATGCGGCGCCTTCTCGCCTCACAGACTCTGCTCGCAATCATCCTCGGGCTGACGCTCGCCGCATGCGGCGGAGGCGGCGAGAGCGACGCCGAGAAACAGGCGGAGGCTGAGCGGAGCGAGGCCTTTGCCCCCATCTGCGAGATGACCGCGATGAGCGGCGAGACCGGCCTGCCCGCCGACTTTCCGACGATCGGCGACATCACCTACGTGAAGTCCGAAAAGGCCGGGCCGTCGAGAATCGTCGAGGGGTATGCGGACGGCGACCTCGAGGACGTCTACAACGAGCTGCACGACGCCTTCGAGTCGAGCAACTACAAGATCACCTTCGACGAGCGCGAGGAGCACGACGCCGAGATCTCGTTCGAGGGTGGCGGACAGAGCGGCCAGGTCAAGTTCGCCGCCGAGTGCGGCCAGGAAGGCCGTCTCTACGTCCGCGTCACGAGCCGTCCCACCGGCTAGCCTCAGGGCATGTCATCGCTCCATGGAAGCTGCCAGTGCGGCGGCGTCGCCTTCGTGGTCGAGGATCCCTTCATCCGCCTCTCCTTCTGTCACTGCACGACGTGCAAGAAGATCTCGGGTGGCGTCGGGACGGCAAACGGTGGGGTTCGTACGGAGGCGATCCAACTCGTCCGTGGAGAGGAGCTTGTCCGCACCTACCAGCCCGACGAAGGGAGTGCCAAGACGTTCTGCTCGGTCTGCGGCTCGAACCTCTTCGGCAGCGGCTGGCCACAGTCCGAGTACACGAGCGTCCGGCTCAGCGCAATCGATTCGCCGTTCGATCAGCGGCCCCAGAGGCACTCCTACGTTCGCTCGGTCGCACCCTGGGAGACGCTTCCGGATGACGGCTTGGAGCGCTACGAGGTCACAGCGTCGTGAGCCGCGGCGCCTATCTCCTCAATCTCGGGACGGTTCCGTATGTCGAGGCCCTGCAGCTCCAGCGGTCGCTTGCCGGCGCCGTGTCCCAGGGCGCGATCCCCGACATCGTCATGCTGCTCGAGCATCCGCCCGTAATCACGCTCGGCCGGCGCGCCGAGGCCGCGGAGTTGCACGTGCCCGACGGCGCCGAGGTCGACATCATCGAGACCGATCGAGGCGGCAAGTCGACCTACCACGGCCCCGGGCAGCTCGTCTGCTACCCGATCCTCGACCTCACGCGCCACGGCGAGGACGTCAAGAAGTACTGCCGCGACCTGGAGGAAGCGTTGATCCGCACGCTCGCCGCCGTGGAGGTGGTGGCGACGCGAATCGAGGGGTTGACGGGAATCTGGCTCACAGCGCCGCCGAGGAAGATCGCGAGCATCGGCGTTCACATCTCCAAGTGGATCACGACCCATGGATACGCGCTCAACGTCGACCTCAACCCCGCTCCGTTCACCGAGTGGATCACGGCCTGCGGGCTCGAGGACACCGCCTTCACGACGGTGGCGCGGGAGCTCGGCCGGCCGGTGACGGTCGACGAGCTACGGCCGCACGCCGCCGCGGCGCTCGAGCAGGTCTTCGGGCTCACCTTCGATGACCTCCCCGCCGATGACGGCCACGGCCTCTGGCCCCAACCTCTGCACGAAAAGCTCGGGGTCTAGAGGTCTGGTAGCCAGCCGTCTTCGTAGGCGGTGCGGCTCGCCTTCGGAGACTCGGCGTACGCCTCGTTCGGGTCGTTCGTCTCCTTCTTCGCCGACACGCCGTGCTTTGCGGCGGTTTCCGAGACCGGGTAGACGATCCCCTTCCGCGGTAGACCCCGCGCGCCCACGGCCACGACCACTGCCGCCTCGTCGCCCGTCGCGACGATCATGTGATTGGTCTCAGGCGGGCAGTGGACGAAGTCCCACGCCTTCAGCTCGCGCTCCTCGTCTTCGACGATCAGCAGGCAGGTGCCCGAGACGACGAGGAATCCCTCCTGCGCGTTCTCGCGGTGGTACAGGCCCAGGCTCTGCCCGGGCTCGAGGACGTTGATGTTGATCCCGAGCTGGCGGAACGGCCGCTTGCCCTCAAAGTTGCAGTAGTTTCCGAACGAGACGTAGCTCCGCCAGCGAGCGTCCCGCGCGTTGACGACGAACCAGCCGTCGACGTCCGCGACCAGGCCGTACTTCGTCTCCCGAAGCGGCGCCTCGGCCATGCGCCGAGTCTAAGGCCCACGGCCGCCCGTAGACTTCCGGGCGTGAAATCGCTCCCTGTCGCGGATCGCCCACGCCGCCCTCCGTGGATGAAGGTCCGCGCGCCGACCGCCGACTCGCAGTACTTCGACGTCCGGAAGCTGATCCACGGCGCCAGCCTGCACACCGTCTGCGAGGAGGCTCGCTGCCCGAACATCGCGGAGTGTTGGGGGCGCGGGACTGCGACGTTCCAGATCCTCGGAGACACCTGTACGCGCGCGTGCCGCTACTGCTACGTCCACTCGGGAAGGCCTGAGCATCCGCCCGACCCGCTCGAGCCGTTGCGGTTGGCCAATGCCGCGGCCCAGATGGGGCTCGAGCACGTCGTGGTGACGTCGGTCGACCGCGACGACCTCGACGACCGAGGCGCTGGGCACTTCGCCGCGACGATCCGGGCTCTCAAGCGCAAGGCGCCCCAGGTCAGCGTCGAGGTGCTGACGCCGGACTTCCTCGGCGTCGAGGAGGAGGCGCTTCGGACCGTGCTCGCCGAGCGGCCGGAGGTCTTCAACCACAACATCGAGACCGTCCGCCGGCTGCACAGGAGCATGCGCGGCGCCAAGGCGTCCTACGACAAGGCGCTCTGGCTGCTGCGACGGGCGAAGGAGCTCGCCGACTATCCCGTGCTGACGAAGTCGGGAATCATCGTCGGGCTCGGGGAGACGAATGACGAGATCGTCGAGACCATGCGCGACCTCCGAGCACACGGCGTCGACGTCGTCACGATCGGCCAGTACCTGCAGCCCTCGGCGAAGCACGTGACGATCGACCGCTGGGTGCACCCGGACGAGTTCCGCTGGTTCAGGGAGCAGGGCGAGGCCATCGGCTTCGGGTCGGTGTTCAGCGGCCCGCTCGTCAGGTCGTCGTACCGCGCAGACGAGCAGCGCCACGCGGCCGAGACAGGACGAGGGGCGGTGGCATATTGATTGCGCTGGTCGCGCTCGCCATTGTCCTTCTGCTGCCGTTCACTTTGAGCAGTGGGGGCTTCGCCGAGGGTGGCTCCGCCGCGAAGCCGCGGCTCAGAGTGGTGGACCTGACGCCGTTCGCCGTCGTCGGTACCGGCTTCCGCGCGGGTGAGACGGTCCGCGTGACGGTGCGCGCCGAAGGCGATTCCAGGTCGGCGAGCGACGAAGCGGGAACCACCGGCCGGATCTCGGTGCGCTTTCCCCGCATGAAGCTCGGGAGCTGTCCGACCTACGTGATCGCCGCCAGGGGCGACAAGGGAAGCCGTGCCGGGCTTCGCAGTGTTCCGCGCCCTTGCGGCATCGCTCCCAGAAACGCTCCCTAGAGAGCCGAAGGGCCGCCCGGAGGCGGCCCTTCGAATCGGCGCGTTCGGTAGCGCGGTTTACGGGAGGTTCAGCGTCCAGGCGCCGAAGCCGTGCGTCGTCACGTACATGACGCGTCGGTTCTGATCGATCACGAGGTTCGGGACCGGCGTCACCGGCAGGCCGGGCTTCGCCGATGTCCATCCGGTTTGTGGGCGGACGCGCTGGATGAGACCGAAGTCCGTACCGGCGTAGAGGGCGCCCTTCGCCTCGTCCCGCTCGATCGTCGCGACCGGGAGGTCGCCGAGCGCGTGCGGGCCGGTGCCGTCCAGGTTCGTGAAGGTCGCGACGCCGCTGGACGGATTGAACTGCACCTCGAAGATGTGACCCGGCGTGGCCGGCGTCACCGCGTTGTAGCCGCTATACGTGATGTACGCGTGGTACGGATCCGACGGATCGACGTAGATGTCCGACGGGTACCGCGGCGGGTCGACCTCGGACGTCTGGTCGATCCGCTTCCAGACGATGGAAGCGGCGTTAGCTGCGCCGGCGGTCGTCGTGATGAAGATCCGTCCGGCGCTCGTCCCGGCCCACACCACGTTGCTGTCTGACGGAGACGGCGTGTTCATGGAGATGTGGCCACCGGAGCGGTCATCGCCCCACGGGTACGGCGCGGGGCACGGGACCGTCCACGGTGCGGTCGGAGTCGCCGCGGGCGGACATGCCGCCGCCGGCCCGTAGGTGAGCCGGCCGGGGTGGCCCGGATCGCCCATCGCCTTCCAGTCGTCACAGACGTCGATCGCCGGCTGGTACGTGCCGTTCTCGTCGATGTCGCCGTCACCGATCCAGAGGTTGCAGTGCTCCTTCACGGCCGCGTACGGGAAGGCGGGATTGACGCCGCCGTTCAGCGAACGGAAGACGTGCTCGCGGCCGGTGAACATCAGCTTGCTGACCCGCGGGTGGAACAGCGTCGGGGCGCTGAACGCCACGAGCTCGCGGTTGTAGCGGAACGGCGCTGCCCCCGTGGTCAGAAGCGTGTCGGCGATCCAGAACCCGGCCTGCTGGTTTCGGGGCTCATCCAGAGCGGCGATCGAGCCGTTCTGCCACGAGAGCATCGAGTAGTCCGCGTCCGTCGCGTCGAACCCGTTGTACATGCCGTCGGCGACGAACGTCTCGATCCACGTCTTCGTGCCGGGAACACGCATCCACGAACCGTTGTCCTGCGCCCCTGCGGCGAGCTCGCCCGGGCGGTTCGGGTTGAAGGTCATCTGGTAGAAGTGGAGCGTGTTCAGTCCCTTGTTGATGGACTGGAGACGCTCCGGGATCCGGCTCGTCACCGCCTGACAGGTCGCAAGGGCAGCCCCGGTCAAGTGGTGGACCGCGGTGCAGTCGCCCGAGTCGTCGACGAAGTTGCCGTTCGAGCGAATGATCCCGCCGTCGCTCGTCTCGAGGAACTGCTTCCAGTCGTTCGGGTTGGTGACGATCGAGTGCTGGTCAGGATGCGTCCCGTGCGGCTGGAGGTTGTCCGTCGCGTCGTAGGTCATGTCGGTGAACGACACGCCGGCGTTCGTCGACAGCAGGATCGCCCGCCCGTTCGACGTACCGGTCGCCGCCTGGTTATAGGCGTTCGAACCGAGCAAGTAGACGGTGTCGGCGTTGACTGCAGACCCGTCGCCCTTCTTCGGCACGTACACGTAGTTGTCGTAGTTGCACTGCGGGTCGCAGTACCCGGTGCTCGTGTTGTTCGTGAGCTCGCTAAACGTCGGAGTACCGGTGCGAACGCTGTCGCTTCGGAAGAACCTGGCGGTGAGGCTCCCGCCGCCACCGGCGCCGACGTACATCCGGGTGGTGCCGTTCGGGAGCGCCACGACATCGAACTCGTCTCGCTCGACTCCAGCACCGCTGGTGGGATCGATCGGCGCGGCCAGCGGTGCGAAGATCTGCGTCCACGTGCCCGGGTCGCCGTTCGAACTCGAGCGCCAGATGCCCTTCGCGAAGAACGATGCGTAGACGGTGTTCGGATCGACCGGGTCGAAGGCGATGCGCCGAGCTCCGCGAGGCGAGCACGGCGTCTGCCCGAGGAACACTTCCCTCGGGGTGGACGACGTGCAGTTCGTCGGATTGCCCTGACTGACGAGCTCGAACGTCTGCCCGCCGTCGGTTGACCGCCAGAGGCCGAAGTGCGGAGCGCCCGGGATGTCGGCACCGCGGTTGACGCCGGTGCAGCACGTGCTGCTCATGCCCCGCGAGCCCTGAGCGCCCGAGCCGACGAAGATCGTGGACGAGTCCCCGGGCTTGACCTGGATCGAGCCGATGCCGCGCCCGCTGAAGTACGCGCTGCCGATGGGGCCCTTCCAGTGCTTGCCGCCGTCCTTCGACTTGTACATCCCAACGCCGGCGATGCAGCCGCTCCGGCAGATGTTGGGCTCGCCGGTTCCGGCATAGAGGACGTCGCTCTTGCGATCGTTGGGATCGAGCTCGAGCGCAGCCGTGTTGTTGTGCTGGAAGCGGCCCGAGAGGTACTCCCACTCGGGTTGTGCAGCGAACACGTTGTCGGTTCGCCAGATGCCGCCGCCGGCGTTCGCGATCCAGTAGCGGCAGGTCTTCGCGCCGCAGTTCGGATCAATCACGCTGAACGCGGTCCGCCCGGCCGCGACGTACTCGTTGGGCACGTACACGTACCGGTTCCGGAACGGATTCAGCGGGTACACGGCATTGTCCGGCCCCAGGTTCGTCCAGTGGCCGTGACCGCCGAGCTTCCCGTTGGACTGTCCGCGGGACTTGAGCGTCTTCCAGTCCGAGCGGCTTTCGGAGATCGCCGCGAGCGGGATGTCCGTCCCCGGCGAGGCGTGCATATACCAATCCAGCGCGCCGTCTCCAGCCGCTTCGCCTGCTTCACCCTGCTCGTATTGCGGTTCGCCCGGCGAGAACCTCGCCGAGGATGCAAGCTTTTCTTTCAGCGCCGGCGAGATGACGCCTTCCTCTGCAGCACGAGCCAGCTGCGGCGCCGGGGCCGCCGACTTGGTCGACGAGCCGCTCATAAACATCGCGGCGACGAGTGCCGCTGCGATGAGCCCAGCTGCAGCGCCGACGCGTACAACCAGCCCACGCGCGGGGCGCTGATGGATCGCGTCCTTCAATGACATGCGCGTCCTCCTCGGAATAATCAGTCGCCGTCGCAGGCGTTCGAACGCGCCTGCGTCCTGCGTGAGGCTTCGCTCCAGCCGGTGCACGAGCTCGGCGTTGAGACTTCGGCCCGACCGGTCGGCCGCGGCTTTCAGCTGCTCTCGGAGGCGCTGTGGCATCCGGAGCAGAAAGCGATACATCCCCTCGCTCATGAAGCGCGGTGATTCTGCACGATCTAGGCTCTGATATCAACTGCCATAGATCTCGGAGACCGGCTGATATCAGCGTTCGGGCTGACCGCAAGCGGAAAGGCCGCCCGGAGGCGGCCTTTCCATGCGACTCAACCGTTGGAGCTACTTGCGATCGAGGTTCAGCTTCCAGGCACTGAGACCGTGCGTCGCGGCGTAGAGGATCCGCTCGCTCGGAACGATCGTCAGGCCTGCGACCTCCACGTTCGGCATGCCACTCGCGGCGAGCACCCAGTTCGTGCCGCCCGCGGGGAGCATCGCGACGCCGAAGTCTGACGCTGCGTAGAGATCACCGGTCACATCGTCGCGGACGAGGTCGGTCACCGGCAGATCGCCCCAGTTGTGCGAGAGGTCAGCCCACGTGGCCGTTCCGGCGCCGGCGTCGAAGTGGACCTCGAAGATGTGGCCCAGCTGGCCCGGCGTGTTCACCTCGTAGCCGCTGTACGAAATCCAGGCGTGGTTCGCGTCCGTCGGATCGATGTAGATGCTGGTGATGACCCGACTCGGTGTGGTCGGGAGGTCGATTCGCTTCCAGGCGACCGCTGAAGCTGGGTCGGCGTCGACGTTCTTCGAGACGAAAACGCGTCCCCTCGTCGTCGCTGCCCAGGCCGTCGACGTGTCCGCCGTCGTCCGCTCGATCGCCGCTACGGCGGTGCCGGCCCGGTCCCCCCAGAACGCGTCTGTGAGGGGATTGGGGCCAAGCCGCGCCCAGTCACCGCAGGGAGCGCTGAAGGTTCCTGTCCACTCGTTGCAGATTGCCTGCGCCTCGGCGATGGTCCGGTTCCCGAGACCGGCCGTCTTAGTGCGGTAGGCCGTCAGGCCTGTTCCGGCGAACATCGTCTTGCTGACGACCGGATCACCGATCACGGGCGAGTAGAACTCGCTTCCAGCGTCTCCGAGCGGGTCGCCGGTCCAGATCCACTGGGAGAGCTCGCCGTTGTCGAAGTTCACGTCGGGCGACGCCCCAGTGAAGTTGTGCATTCGGAACGCGGGGATGGCGACGTCGAAGCCTGACTGGCCGCCGTCGCCGATCATCGTGTTCACCCACGTCGTCCGACTGCCCTTGTTCTCCCAGGTGCCGTTGTCTTGCGTCCCGCCCTGGAGCATGTCGACGTCGTGCGGGCTGACGGACAGGCTCTGGAACTGCAGAGTCGAGAGCCCATCGTTCAGGCTGTCGATCCTCGACGGAATCGCTGAGAGCATTTGCTGGCAGCGAGCCTTCTGAACGGCATTCAACCCGCGGTTCGGGTCGTCGCACCATGAAGAACGATCGACGAGCTCACCGCTGGAGCGGACGACTCCGCCGTCGCCCGTCTCGATGAATTGCAGCGGCTTGCCCGGGATCGTCACCAGCGAGTGCTGGTCCGGGTGGATGCCGTTCGGGTGGAGCATGTCGGTGCCGTCGAAGGTCATGTCCGTTCCACTCCCACCGGCGTCCAACGAGAGAATCACTGCACGCTTGTTGGCGATCGTCTCTCCATAGGAATAGTCGCCGCCGACGTACACCATGTCGGGCTTGCCCGGCGGGGTGTAGATGAAGATGTCGTACCAGCATTGCGGGTCGCAGAGGCCGCGGAACGCGAAGCCCGGCTGAGCCGGGTCCGCGCTCGACATGTCGGTGAAGACCGGTGCACCAGTTGACACGTCGTCGCTTCGGAACAGGCGGGAGGAGTTCTGGCCCGCGTTCCCCTCGTGCACGTACATACGAGTCTTGCCGTTCGGAAGAGTTGTGACGGCGATTGCCGCGCGACTCTGGATGATCGCCGCGTTGATCGACGGCTTGATCTGCGTCCACGTGGCGCCCGCGTCGTTCGACCGCCAGACCCCTCGCGCGTACGAAGACGCGTAGATGATGTCGGGGTTCGACGGATCCAGCACGACGTGCCGCACGCCACGCGGCGAGCACGTCATGGTGTTGTTGAACTCGGCGATCGACCCGGTGCAATCGGCGACATTCGTTGATCCGTTGTGGATGAAGCTCCAGGTCTGCCCCGCGTCGGTCGACTTGTAGAGGCCCCACTTGGCGATCCCCGGAACCGGCCGGGTCACGCCGGAGCAGCAAACCGACGACATGCCCCGCAGCGCCGTCGTCGAGCCGACATAGAGCGTTTTCGGATCGCCCGGCTTGATGACGATCGCGCCGATGCCCTTGCCCTGGAACTCCGGCCTGCCGAGATTCGTCCAGGTCTTGCCGCCGTTCCTCGAGCGATAGAGGCCCGTGCCTGCCACGCAGCCCGAGCCGCAGATGTTGGCTTCGCCCGTGCCAACGTAGACCGTGTTGTCGCTCCGGTCGTTCGTGTCGATGACGACCGAGCCTGCGGCGTTGATGCCGAGCGGGCCGCCGAGGTACTTCCACTTCGGATGGTCACTGAGTGCGTTCTTCGTCCGCCAGACACCGCCGCCTGCCGGCGTGATGTACGCCACGCAGTGGTGCTCCTTGCAGCGCGTGCTCAGCGCGATCGAGGTCGTGCGCCCACCCGCCACGTACTCGTTCGGGACGTAGAGGAACGAGTTGCGGAGCTCCTCGAACGGGTACAGAGCCGTGCTCGGCCCGACCGGAGCCCACTCGCCCTTCTTCTCGCGGCCCTTGTTCGAGTGCCGGTCCTCGGCACGCGCGAACGCGGCTCGAGCGCCACTCATTTCAGCCAGCGAGATCGTTGTGTCGGGATACGCCCGCTCCCGGAACTCGGCTTCACCGGC
The DNA here is from genome assembly GCA_963842235.1 of uncultured Actinomycetes bacterium. Lineage (GTDB taxonomy): Bacteria > Actinomycetota > Thermoleophilia > Gaiellales > Gaiellaceae > JACDAN01. The sequence goes on from CAWJFT010000003.1 coordinate 206,447, forward strand.
CGAGCCGGGCCCTTCTTCGCTTTCTACGCCCTGCGTCGTCGCCAGATGGCGCGCGAGCGCAGTCGGTATCTCGCCTGCCGTGATGACCGCGGACTGGCCCGTCGTCTTCGACGGCCCTGACGCAACAGCCAAGAAGACGGTGGTCGCGGCGAGAACGAGCACGCTGAGCGCGGCCAGCGTGAGTCGTAGTCTCCCCTTCATGAACCCCTCCCCTTCCAGCGCAGGAATCATTCGCAGCACCGGGGCTGCGGCTCGACGAGCGAGTGATGGTCGGCAGCTCTGCTCGAGCCGCTCGACGATCTCGGCGTTCAGGCTGCGATCGGACTCGCGAGATGCCTCGAGGAGCCGCTCGCGCAACTCCGCGGGCATGCGCAGGAGAAATCGAAACTTCTCGCCAGCCAAGTCGGGGAACCCTTACAGAAATGGCATTGGATATCAAGTTCCGTGATCAGTGGTGATATCACGACCTCGTTTAGACTCTTTTCTTCCCCGATGCGGCTCATGCTGGTCATCGCGATCCTCCTCGTCTCGGGCATCGCATCCGCAAGCTCGGCGGCACCCACCGCGACGACAAAACGCCCGACGTTGGCCATCACCAGCGTGATGCCGCTTCGCGTGGCGGGATCAGGCTTCAAGCCAAATGAGCTGGTTCGCCTAGCCGTTGAGTCACGCTGGAAGAACGTTCGTGTCGATGTGCGCGGCCGCTTCAACGCGGGCCTGCCTCCGGTCGACCCCTGCAACGGCTTCATCGTCACGGCGAAGGGCGGCAAGGGAAGCACCGCGTCGATCGCCTTCAACGCGACGTGGCGAGTGCACTGCATCGCGCCGTAGGGCACCGAACCCCGGCTATATCACTCACGATTCGGGTTCCTTCAGGCTGATATCAGTTCCTTGACTTTCCCGGGTCGCTCGGACAGAATCCGCGCTCTTGTCCGGCAAGGCCCATCGCTACCTGCTTCGGATTCCAGTGGGCGTCGGCTTACCACTCATCGATCCCGCGCTGCGGGCAGGGACATCCAACTGAGAGGAAGGCACATGGACTTCTCAACGCTGCGGCGGCGGCCCCGGTGGCTAATCACCGGAGCGGTGGTCGCCGCCCTCATTGCCGTGGCGGCGGGGGCCGCACTCGGCATCGTCGGAAGCGACGACCCGGTTCACCGCGCCGGAACCGATCCGAAGATCCGCAGCGAGTTCGGGAGGGCTCCGCTGAGCGAAGCCGGCTCGAGCGCCGAGCTGATGGCGCGGAACGCGTTCTTCATGAGCCGGCGGACCGCCGGAACGAACCCAATGGACGCGACACAGGCCGGTATCGCGCGCGCCGAGGGCGAAAAGGAGGCGAAGGCTCTCAAGAAGGGCACCTCGCCCAGCGGTCCCACGACGTTCAACTCGACCTGGACTGGACTCGGTCCGAACCCCATCGTCCAGGGGCTCCGTAGCCCCGGTCCCGCGCAGCGGTTCGGAGCGATGAGCGGCCGAATCGGCGCAATGGCGATCAGGAAGGACGGAACGATCCTCCTTGCCGGAGCCCAGGGCGGAATCTGGAAGTGGGCTGGGGACCCGGCGACCGGCGTCGGCAGCTGGACGGCACTGACCGACAACCAGGTCTCGCTCGCCATGGGCGCGCTCGCCGTCGCGCCGTCGAACGACAACATCGTCTACGGCGGCACAGGTGAGGGTCACCTGTCCGGCGACAGCTACTTCGGCAACGGCATCCTCAAGTCGACGGACGGCGGCACTACCTGGACGCAAGTTTCCGGCGACTACTTCCGCGGCGTTGCCGTCTCGCGCATCGTCGTCGACCCCGCGAGCGCCAACCACCTCTATGCCGCAGTTCTCCGCGGACGCGGCGGCGCGCGCCGTGTCACTCCGCCCGTCCACTCGCGGTTCGGCATCTGGGAATCGAATGACGGCGGCGTCACGTGGACGCTCCTGAAGGAGGCCACGGAGGCGAACGGCGCAACGGATATCGAGATGGATCCGCAGAACACGTCGATCCTCTACGCATCGTTCTGGGGCGACGCGATCTACAAGAGCACGAACGGCGGCTCCACCTGGGCGCCGATCATGAACGGCATCCCGGGCACGCCCGCGGACCATGCGGCCAACCTGACCCGGTTCTCGATCGCGATCTCGCACCCGGCCGGATCAGGCGCAGTTCTCTACGCCGGCTTCGACTGGCAGGACGCCGCGGGCTACCACCCGTCGCGGGTCTTCAAGTCGGAGAACCAAGGGATCAGCTGGTCGATGCTCCCGAAGGGCTCCGGGACGCAGGACAACGTCGAGGACTACTGCGGCGGGCAGTGCTTCTACGACAACGTCATCGAGGCGGCTCCAGACAATCCGAACGTCGTCTACGCAGCTGGCCAGTTCAACTACGGCATCGGCTCGGGCGGGATGTTCCGCTCGGACGATGGCGGCCTGACCTGGATCAACCTCGGGTACGACCAGCACCCGGATTTCCAGGCATTCGCGTTCGATCCGAACAACTCGAACAAGATCATCTACGGCTCCGACGGCGGCGTCTGGTACAGCGTCAACCGCGGCGGCCGGCTCGGCGGCACGAGCGATCCGCTCAGCGGCGTCAACTGGCGCAGCCTGAACGGGATGGTCGATCCGCTGACCGCTGGCGTGACCCAGCGCACAGGGCTCCAGATCGGCCAGTTCACATCCATCGCCACTGTCCCCACGGTTCCGGCTCGCTTCTGGGGCGGAACTCAGGACAACGGCACCTTGCGCAAGTCCGTCGCCTCCGCATCGTGGTTCGACATCCCGAGTGGCGACGGGGGCCAGGTGCTTGTCGACCCGACCGCAGACGGCCCGTGCGAGTTCGGGGCTGCGGGCCCGAGCTGCTTCGTCTACGGCACGTACTTCGGCATCTCGCCATACCGGATGGCCGACGGCGGAGCGTTCTTCTTCAACAACAACGCGATCACGAACGGCATCAACCTAGGCGACCGTGCGGAGTTCTACATCCCGTTCGCCATGAACAAGGACAATCCGAGCCAGCTCTTCCTCGGGACGTACCGCCTCTATCGAACGAACAACGCTAGGACACCGAGCGCTGGCGACGTCCACTGGGACAACATCAGCCCGGACCTGACGGCGGGGTGCACAGGCACCGCTCCGAACGGCGCGCGCGGCTGCTTCATCTCCGCGATCGGGCTGGGCGGCGGTGACGCCGTCTACACCGGAGCCAATGACGGGCGTGTCTTCTTGAGCACGAACGCAAAGGCGAGCGACGATCCGACGTGGACGCGACTCGACAAGGGCGACCTGCCGGAGCGGCCGGTCACCCAGTTCGCAGTCGACCGGAGCAACTACCGGATCGCCTACGCGTCGTACGCGGGCTTCAACCCGTCGACTCCGCAACGGCCCGGACACGTGTTCGCGACCATCGACGGCGGGAAGAAGTGGACGAACATCAGCGGCAATCTGCCCGACCTGCCGGTCAACTCGGTCATCCTCGACCCGTCGTACCCGAACACGCTCTACGTGGGGACCGACGTCGGGACGTATGTGACCTACAACCGAGGCGGGACCTGGTCGCCGCTCGGCACAGGCATGCCGAACGTTGCGACCTGGCAGCTCGACCTGAACCCGTCGGACACGCAGCGGGTGCTCGTCGCAGGCACGCACGGTCGCGGGGCACTCCGGCTCAACGACCAGTCGACTGCGATTCCGGCACTCGTCGTCTCGAAGGTCGACGCCCACGTTCCGGTCGGGCCCTCGAGCAAGCTGGACTACACCATCACTCTGAAGAACATCGGTAATGCCGACGCGACCGGCGTGAAGATCGTCGACCCGATCCCCGCGCACACGAGCTTCGTGTCCGCGGACAACGGCGGGACGGTCCAGAACGGCGCCGTGACGTGGACTGGGCTCACCGTTCCGAAGGCCGGCTCGGCGGGGACTCCCGGCGTCCCGGGCGTCATCCAGCTCCACTTCACCGTCGGCATTGCGACTGCGCTGCAGAACAAGGTGAAGACGATCACGAACGACGGCATCACGGTGACCTCGGCGCAGGGTGCCGGGACGACCGGCTCGCCGACGATCACGCCGATCGCACCGCCGTTCTCGGTCGCGGTCGCTCCGGCGACTCAGACCGACGGTGGACGGCCCGGCACGAACGTCGATTACAAGCTCACGCTCACGAACCTCGGGTTCAACTCCGACACGTACAAGCTGTCGTCGTCCGGCGGAACGTGGACAACGACCTACCTCGACGGCACGTGCACCCATGCGCTGGCCGGCGAGTCGACCGATGTGGTGCCCTCCGGCGGGTCGACGCAGGTCTGCGTGAGGGTCGCAATCCCGGCGAACGCGGCCGACAGCGCCACGAACGACGCCACCGTGGCCGCGACCTCGCTCGGTGACCCAGCCGTGGCAGGTACTGCAGCGATCAAGACGATCGCAGTGGCGGTGGCGACGCTGCTCGTCGACAACGACACGAACGCACCGATCGATTCCAAGACGCTGATCGAGCCGGCGCTCACCTCGGCCGGCATGGCGCATCAGGTCTGGGATCTCAACGTCGACGAGAAGCTGCCGCTGAACTACCTGCTCTCGTTCGACAACGTCGTGTGGTTCACGGGCAACAGCTACCCAGGTCCGATCCTGCCCTATGAAGACGAGCTCACGGCCTTCCTGGGCGCGGGCAACAACCTCTTCATGTCGGGTCAGGACATCCTCGACCAGGCAGCCGGAACGACCGCCTTCGTCCACGACTACCTGCACGTCCTCTGGGACGGGACCGAGGTCCAGAACGACAAGGACACGACGAACGTCCACGAGGTGGCAGGAACGCTGACGGCGGGTGTCGGCACGGTGCCCGTCAGTTCGGCGGTGCTCGGAAACAACTTCGAGGACCGGATCACGCCGATCGCTCCGGCGACGGCGATCTTCACCGACGACTCGGGCGCGGCTGACGGCCTGTCGTTCTCGGGTACCTACAAGGTCGTCTTCCTCGCCTTCCCGTTCGAGGCTTACGGAACGGCAGCGCAGAAGACGGATCTGATGAACAGGGTGAAGGGCTTCTTCGGGCCGTAGCCCGAACGCTCAGACGCACTGTCCACGGGGCCGGCATTGCCGGCCCCGTTGCATTAGAGATGGGCCCAGAGGACGACGAGCCCGAGCCCGAGCAGCGCCAAGCCACCGACGACGAGCGCCGGCGGCAGGCCGGAATCGTCGGAGTGCTCTGCCTCTGCCGGCGGCGCGGTTCGCTTGGCCGCGGCTGTGTCGTAGACATACGTGGCGCGGCTCGGGCCGAGTGGATCCGGGTTCGCGATGTAGGTCTGATATTGGCGCGTACGGGCGTAGCGGAGGTAGCCGAGGACGGTGGCCCTGAGCGTCCGTGCCGACCCAGGCGGAAGCGCGGCGGCAACGAGTGGGGTGGCGACGATCCTCAGCCTCGGCACGGCGGCTCGACGCGCCACACCTCGAACCGTCACACGCAGCGTTCCGCGGTCGAGTCGGCGCGTGAAGCGAGTCGGCGTCAGGCCCCCCACGGCCCCGGCTGGAAAGTCGACTGATCCGCGGATGCCGAGCGGCGCCGAAACGTGGAGCGTCACAGGACCTGTCTGCCCTCGAATGCGTACGAAGCTCCCTTCGATCGGGCGGTTGCTCCTGGAGGCCGAACGGAGGGCCTCCTGCGCCCGGGCGATGTCGGCCTGCACGGCGTCAGCCGTGAACGCAGCTGCCGGCGTGCGCGTCGTGTTCTCGAGCCTGATCGCGAGCTGGAACGGGCCCGGGCCGACCGGCGCGCCTGTCACGCGGATCCGCACCGGCAGAGCCGGCACGCTGCCGGCGGGGCGAAGCGCGGCAGCAGCGGACAGCACTTTCCGCCGCGGGGAGAAGCCTTGCCAGACGATCTGGTTCGGACGAAAGCCAGGCTGCGACTGGCTGCCCGGCCCTGCCCGGACACTCACTGCGGGCGCGGGGATGAAGAACGCGTAGTCGCCTAGGGCCCTGATGAGCAGCCGCTGTGTCACTTCCACCGTCGTCGCTGCTCCCTCGGGCGAGATTCCCACGAGCACACGCTCCTGAGAAAAAACAGTGCCGCGAAGCCGCGGGACTTCCGTCACCGGGGGCTGGGGCGGCGCGAGCGGGGGGACAGGCCGCAGGGCCTCCACACCGGGGAGGTCGGCCAGTCCGGTTGGAGGCGCCGCAGCCGCCGTGGGCGCGAGCATGCCCGCCGCAACGACGATCGGCAGCGGCCTGAGCCTCACTTCGTCTGCTCGATCGCTGGGAGCGACGCCGAGAGAAGGTCGTCTTTGACCGGGGCGAAGGTCATGTCCCGGAACTGGGCGAAGTAGACGTCGTCGTCGACGACGCCCTCGTGGCTCGCCAGGTTGAATCCGCGCTCGTCGCCGTTCGCGCCGGCGATCGTCACACGATTCAGCGCGTTGATGACCTTCTCGCCACGGACGGCATTGGCCGAGGACATCGCGGCGGCGAGGACACGCACGAAGTCGAAGGAGTACATCGCGTACTCCGGGGGCTGGATCACGTCGCGGCCGTCGGAAGTCTTGACGCCGACACGCTGGGGCCCGTAGGCGTCTTCGAAAGTGCGCATGAAGGTCATGAAGGGGGCCGTTCCCACCTCCGCGGTCATCCGGCCTGATGCGAACGTCAACCCATCGACCCAGTTGGGATGGCCCGACAGCTGCTGGCGAATCAGCGGATCGGCGCCGGCCGGCGGTGTGTAGATGGGAACGTCCCAGCCCGCGCTGCGGGCGGCCGTGATCGTCGCCGCGATGACGGGTGCCTGCGCCCAGACGAGGAGCGCCGTCGCGCCCGCGCGCTTCGCCCGGAGGACTTGCGGGGCAACATCTCTCGCCGAAGCAGGCACGTCGATGCGCGCCACGACAGACTCCGCACCGCCGAACGACCGGTCGAGAGCTTTCTGACCCTCTTGTCCGTAGGTGCTGTCGTCGACGAGGAGGGCGATCTTCAGCCCTTTCGGGATCATGTACTCGGCCAGTCGAAAGGCGAGACCACGGTCGGTCGGAGCGATCCGGAACACGTTCGGGCGCCGTTTTGGATCGACGAGCCCCATGCCGCCCTGGAAGGTGATGCCGAGCGGCAGGTGCGCGTTCGCGGCGATCCGCCATGACGCGTCGACACCGGTGCCTTCGTCGACCACCGCGACGGCCTTGTCGTCCACGGCACGACGGACGTTGGCGACCGCCGATTGCGGGGAGAGCTGGTTGTCGACCCGCTTGATCTTCAGCACGTAGCTCTCTCCGCCCACGTTCAGACCGCGGGCGTTGACCTCTCGGGCTCCGAGCTCGGCACCACGCGCGATCGTCTCGCCGACGAACGGTGTCCCCGAGAACGGGGCGTTCACATAGATCACGAGCGGCTTGCCTTGCCCCGGATCGTCGGACCCGCCGCAGCCCGCAAGCAGGAACGCTGCGACGACGATGACCAGCCCTCGCAGCACGCGCCTCAGTCTAGAGCCGTTGACAAGCGCTCAGAGCCGACCACCGCCCAGGTAGGCACTGAGGACGGCGTCGTTCTCGGTCACCTCGTCGATCGTTCCGCTCGCAAGTGTTCGACCAGCCTCGAGCACGGTGACACGATCCGCGACCTTGCTCACAAGTCGCAGATTGTGCTCGACCAACACGATCGTCAGACCGCTCGAGCGCAGCGCCCGAACCAGGTCGGCGAGCAGATCCACCTCGGTGAGATCCGCGCCGGCCGATGGCTCGTCGAGCAGGAGCACACGCGGCTGCGTCGCGAGCGCCGCCGCGATCATCAGCCGTCGCTGGGCAGCGCCCGAGAGCTCGTCCGCGCGAAGATTGGCGGAGCCGCCGAGCCCGACGACCTCCAGGGCCGAGAGCGCCTTCACGCGCGCCAGCTCGGCATCCGCGCGCGCCTTCGGCGTTCCGAACACGGCCCGTGGAAAGCCCCCGTGGCGCAGACGCAGGTGGGCGCCGACGAGGGCATTCTCCAGAACCGTCAGCTCGGGGAACACGGCAGTCGCCTGGAGGGTGCCGACGATTCCGCGCTCGGCGCGTGCCTGAAGACCACTGTCGCCGAGATCTTCCGCCCCGAGGACAACGGCGCCCGAGTCTTGTGCGACCGCTCCGGAAAGGATGCGCAGCACCGTGGTCTTCCCTGATCCGTTCGGGCCGATCAGCGCGTGAACCGTTCCGCCCGGCACCTCGAGATCGACGCTGTCCAAGGCGGTGACGGGCCCATACCGCTTCGTGACACCGCGGGCGACAAGGGAAGCCGGAACGAGAGCCTGCTCGAGCCGCATCGGCCGAGCGGCCCTCGAGGGGCCGTCCGCTCCATCGGCGCCTCGTCGCACGCGGTACCAGTCGGTGAGGGATGGAAGCAGCCCGCGATCGATCGCCCCCAGGACGGCAAGAATTGCCACGGCGATCAGGAGCGTCTCGATACGGGAGGCCTGCAGGCTGTCGAGGCCTCCGAGCTCGACCACGCGACCGAGCGCGACCAGAACGGCGACGCCGATCAGCCCGCCGGCGGGGGCTACAGCACCGCCGAGCACGACGGCTATGAACAGCTTCGCCGAGAGGAGCGGTCCGTAGGCGACGGCATCGGCGACGCCAGCGACATAGACACCAAGCCCCCCAGCAAGTCCAGCGATCCCGGCGCCCAGAGCGAAGGCGCCTGTGCGTAGGCGCGCGACCGGCGACCCGAGCGCTTCCGCCGCGCTGCGGTTCTGGCGCGCAGCCGAGAGAGTGACGCCGGCGGGGCTGCGGGCGAGCAGCGTGAAGACCAGTAACGCGAAGCCGACGAGCGCCACGCCGATTTCGTAATGCCCTGTCGGCGAGAGCTGAAGGCCCGCGATGCTCGTGTCCTCGAACGTGATTCCCTGCGCGCCGCCCGAGAGCGCCGGAAAGGCAGCGAGGCCAATGGCGGCAAGCCAAGCGATCAGCCAGGTGAGAACGGCAACGATCGCGGGCCGCAGCAATCCGGCAACGAGGCCGACTGCGGCTCCGGCGAGCGTGGAGAGCACTGCGGCCGCGACGAGGGCGGCCTCGCCCGACCAACCCGCCTTGCTGCTCAGCAAGGCCGTCCCGAAAGCCCCGAGCGCCACGAAGGCCCCCTGGCCGAGCGACGGCATCCCGCCCAGCCCGACGATGATTCCCAGTCCGACTGCCGCGGCTGCGAGGTAGAGATCGGACGCAAGGCGGTCGAGGCCGAGGCCGAGCGGGAGCAGAGGGACGAGGGCCGCGAGCGCGATTGCGACGATGCCGGCGGTTGCGCCGCGACTCCAGCCCGCTTGAACCTCCTGCGCGGCCTCGACGACAGCGTTTCGAGTCTGCGCGAGCGCCGCTGCCCTCGCCATCAGGTCTCCCGGAGCGTCGCGCCCCCTTCAGTGGCGAGCGCCCGCACCGCCACGTAAACGAGCACGAACGCAATGGGGAGGACTTCGTGGTATGCCGGCCCAAGCTGGAGGCCGGCGACATGGAAATTGGCGATCCCGGCCTCCACCACCCCGACCGCGAGCCCCGCGAGGAAGCCGGCCGCGGGTGACGAGAACCCAACGATCAGCGCCGCCAGCAGAGCCTTCACGCCGAGGAGGCTGCCCGTCTCGACGCCGAAGGACGAGCTGGGCGCGGCAACAACGGCCGCGAGGGCCGCGAGCCCACCGGTCAGCGCGAAGGCAACGGTGATCAACGCGCTAACGGGGACGCCTGTGAGAGCGGCGCCCTCAACGTCGGATTCGATCGCGCGCAGGCCCCGGCCGAGCTTCGACCGGCGAAGGACCAGGGTGGCGAGCGCCGCAAGCGCAACGCCGACGGCGATGACGAAGAACGAGCGCACTTGGATCGATGCTCCACCGAAGGTGACGAACCCTCCGTTGCCGATCTCGTCGAAAGCGCAGGGGATCCGGGAAGGCGTAGCTCGGACGGGTGAAGAAGACGTCGACCGACGTCCGCGCTGCATAGGCGATGGCGATCGTCGCGGCGATCCAGCCGACGACGGACCCGCGCGCGAGATGAGGGTGGACGGCGAGCCAGTACCCGCCCGCGCTCGCCGCCATGCAGACGAGCGTGCCGACCGCCAGCGCCGCGAAGAAGCGAACGCCGCTGATGTTCGTCTGCGTGACGGGCCCGGTGCCCACCGCGACGAGCAGCGCGGCGAAGACCGCGAGCCCGACGAGGTCACCGAACGCGAAATAGACGATCCCGGTCAGCCGGTAGACGAGCACCAGGGCGATCGCGACGAGCCCGTAGACGGCTCCCGCCGCGAGGCCGGACACGAGAACCTGCAGGACGAGGCTCATCGGCCCCTTGCCAGCTGCCGCATCGGGCGGAGGCTAGCCGGAGCTGACCCTCGCCTACACTTCAGGCGTCGTGTTGGTGATCAGTCTGCTCGTCCTGCTAATCGCGTTTGGCGTCGACGGAGCTGTGGAGAGCCCGGCCGCTCCGTCCACCCAGTCGGTGCGGCCCACATTGACGATTCCGACCATGAACCCGTTGCAAGTCGTTGGACGCGGCTTCAGAGCCCGTGAGCGCGTCGTCGTTTCGGTAGGACCGCGCCGCAGGACGGTCATCGCCGACATGAAGGGTCGCTTCACGGCCCGCTTCGGTCGCGCGATGTGCGCCGGCGGAACGATCGTGGCCGTCGGCTCGAAAGGGAGCCGCGCCATCGTGCGCTTGCCGCGCACGGTCTGCGCCGCGCCATAGCGACCTCGGCGGATCGCTCTTACCTCTGACGAGCGATGCGCTCCTCTTGCTTCCGTGCGAGCTCGAGAGCATCGGAAAACGGAAACCGGCCCTCGACGCCGTTCAGGGCCAGTGACGCGGTGACGTTCGCCTCGCGCCAGTACACGCCGTAGTAGCGCACGCCGCTTTGGGCACGCGTGGCGGCGAACGATTCGTCGCCGAGGCCAGGCTCGCCGATCGGTTGCGAGTCGCCGACGTCGGCGCGGGCCGTCTCGAGCTCTTCGTCGGCAGCCTCCGAGGAGTCGAGGACGTGGGCTCGCGACTCGACCGCAACGGGCCCGTTGGTCGTCTCGGACGCAAGGCGCCGATACTGAGCCCTCACGCTCTCTCGCTCGGGGCGGCCCGGCCCGTTCACAGGAATGAAGTCCGGCGAGAGGTCAGCGGGCTGCAAGATCAGTCTCGGAAGGGCGCTCGTGGGAATGGTGCTGTCCCCGCCGAGCAGGCTGCAGCCGGCGAGGCAGACGACGAGGAGGATCGCGGCGCGCCGCAGGCGTCTAGCCGTGCGGCTTCGCCATCGACCGGTAGTCGAGAGCCTTGTCGAGGATCTCCTCGTCGACGCCGGCCTCACGGGCGACCTCGCGGAGCGGACGGCCGCTCGCGGCGGCCTCCTTGACGATCTCGGTCCCGCGGTCGTAGCCGATGTACGGGTTGAGCGCCGCCGAGGCGGAGAGCGTCAGCTCGGCGTAGCGCTCGCACACTTCTCGGTTCGCCTCGATCCCCTCGACACATTTGTCCGCGAGGAGCCGCGAAGCCGCCGACATGAGTCGGATCGAGTCGAGCAGGTTGCGCGCGATCATCGGCACGAAGACGTTCAGCTCCAGGTGGCCCTGCATGCCGCCGACGGTGATCGCCTGGTCGTTCCCGATCACCTGGGCGGCGACCTGGGTGACGACCTCGGGGATGACCGGATTGACCTTCCCGGGCATGATCGAGCTCCCCTTCTGCAGCTCGGGCAGAGAGATCTCGGCGAGGCCGGCGCGGGGCCCCGAGCCGAGCAGCCGCAGGTCGTTCGAGATCTTGGTCAACGAGACGGCGACCGTCTTCAGCGCGCCGGACGCCTCGACGAGGGAGTCACGGGCGGCCTGTGCCTCGAACGGGTCGGCCGGAGGGCTGATCGGCAGCTTCGTCTCCTCGCTCAGGCGGCTGCGAACGCGCGCGGCGAACTCGGGATGGGTGTTCAGGCCGGTGCCGACGGCCGTGCCGCCCAGAGGGATCTGCCCAACGCGCTCGAGCGTGGCGCGGATCCGGTCGGAGCCCTGTCGAACCTGCGCTGCGTACCCCGAGAACTCCTGACCGAGCGTCATCGGGACGGCGTCCATGAGGTGCGTCCGGCCGGACTTGACGATGTCGTCGAACTGCTGCGACTTCCGCCCGAGCGCGTTGGCGAGCCGCTCCAGCGCGGGGAGCAGCTCGTAGGTCAGCTGATCGAGTGCGGCCAGGTGCACGGCCGACGGGAACACGTCGTTCGAGGACTGGCCCATGTTGACGTCGTCGTTCGGGTGGACGTCTTCCCCGGCCAGGGTGGCGATCACCTCGTTGGCGTTCGTGTTGGATGAGGTGCCGGAGCCGGTCTGGAAGACGTCGATCGGGAACTGGTCGTCGAGCTCGCCTGAGGCGACGCGCTCGGCTGCGGCGGCGATCCGCTCCGCCTTGTCGGCGTCGAGGAGCCCCAGCTCGGCGTTGACACGTGCAGCGGCTCCTTTGATCCGGCCGAGCCAGTGGGCGACGGAGGCCGGGATCGGCTCGCCGGAGACGGTGAAGTTCTCCACCGCTTTTCGCGTCTCCTCGCCCCAGAGAGCTCTCTGCGTCTCGACGTCGGCCATCGGTCGGAGTCTAGTTCCGACGCGTCCAGGGGCCAGGCCCCTGGACGTGGCCTCCGAGGCCATTGGCCCTAGTCGGTCGAGTACTTCGGCTGGACCTTCTCGCCGCGGATGGCGGCGATGACGTTGTTCGCAGCGATCGCCGCTTCGCCCATGCCGACCGTGATCAGCGTGATCTTGCCCGGATAGCCGGCGACGTCACCCGCTGCGTAGACGCCCGGCATCGACGTCTCGCACGTCATCGGATTGATCTTGATCTGGCGCTTGCCCTCGAGCTCGATGTCCCAGTCGGCGATCGCGCCCAGGTGCGAGACGAAGCCGAGAAGCGTGATCAGGGCGTCGCAATCGTGCCGCTCCAGCTCGCCGGTAGCCGTGTTCTCGATCGTCACCGCCTCGATGCTCCCATCGCCGTGGATGTCGCGCACCTCGTGCGGAGTGAGAATCCGAACGGCGCCCTCGTCCGCCAGCCGTCGCGCCTCGTTGAGCGACGACTCGAGCGCGCGAAAGCGATCGCGACGGTGGACGAGCGTGATGGGGAGATCGGCCGTGTCCTGGAGCCCGAGCGTCCAGTCGAGCGCCGAGTCGCCGCCCCCGACGATCACGCAGCGCTTGCCTGCGAACTGAGCCTTCTCCCGGACGACGTAGTGCAGGCCACGACCCTGCCACTCGTCGACCCCTTCGACCCCCAGCTTGCGCGGCTCGAAGGCGCCGTGGCCGGCCGTGATGATCACCGCACGGGACAGGTACGTGTTGCCCGCGTCCGTCGTGAGCGCGAAGAGGTCCTTGCCGTTCTGGCTCAGGTGCTCGAGCGTTTGCGCCTCCTCGCCGAGACGGACGTCGGCGCCGTACTGGAGCCCCTGCTCGGCGCACATGTCGACGAGCTTCTGGCCGAGGATCTTCGGGAAGCCGGCCACGTCGAAGACGTGCTTCTCGGGATATGTCGCGGCCACCTGGCCGCCGATCTGCTCCAGCGACTCGACGATGCGCACGGTTCCGTCGCGATGCCCGAGGTAGTAGGCCGCAGAGAGGCCCACAGGGCCGGCGCCCAGGATGGTCACGTCGACGACGCCGTCGTTGTCAGGCACAGCCCTGAATGCTAGTAGGGGGAACCGGGCTAGTGGCTACAGCCGGGGCCGCAGCCGCCGCCCTGCTCGGCGCCGGGATCCTCGCCCTCGGCCACCTGAAAGGAGTGCCCGCAGCCGCAGGAGGCGACGACGTTCGGGTTGTTGATCGCGAAGCCACCCTGGAGACCATCGACGAAATCGATCTCGGTGCCCTGCACGTACGGCGCGCTGTACGGATCGACGACGATCCTGACGCCCTGGACGTCGAGCTCGTGATCACCTTCCAGCGCTCCCTTATCGAAGCCGAGCGCGTACTCGAACCCCGAGCAGCCGCCGCCCTGGACGGCGAGGCGCAGCACGGAGGCTTCGCCGTCCGGCTCCTCGGCCATCAACTCGGTGATCTTCGACGCGGCCCGCTCGGTGAGCGAGACCAGCGTGATCGGGCGTTCCGTGAGCTCCATCTGGGTCGCATCGTAGCAGTGTGCCCGGCGCTCACCCTTGGCCTCGAACGGGCGACTGGAGCACGACTTTGTAACACCTGATTCACGCTCGGTTGAGCGGTTTTCGACCGCGCTCGTGGCAGGTCGGGAGGGTGTAGGGTTCGGTCACGGTGAGGCCCGAGGGGGCAGGGAGCGATGCTCGATAACTGGCTGCCGTTTCTGATTTACGGTGCGTTGGCCGTAGCCATCCCGCTCTCGATGGTCGTGATGTCCTTCGTGTTCGCGACACCGCCGGTGGCGCGGAACCGGACCCGCGCGCTCCCGTTCGAGTCGGGCGTCTCGCTCGGCCCGCCTCACGTCGAGAAGTTCACGATCAGCTTCTACCTCACCGCACTGCTCTTCATCGTCTTCGACATCGAGATCGTCTTCCTCTACCCGCTCGCGGTCGTGCTGGAGCCGCTCGGCTGGTTCGGGTTCTGGGAGCTCGCGTTCTTCATCGGGATCCTTGCTCTGGCGTACATCTACATCTGGCGGAAGGGGGCTCTGGATTGGCGGAGATGAAGCCCAAGCGGCTGAAGGACTACGGCCTCCGTTCCGAGCGGGTGCTCTGGCGCGGGAAAGGCCCAGGCGTCTTCGAACAGGAGCTCGGGAACCTGGAGGAGAAGCTTATGCTCACGACCGTCGAGAAGGCGGTCGCCTGGGCGCAGGGCTACTCGATCTGGCCGGCCACGTTCGGGCTCGCCTGCTGCGCGATCGAGATGATGTCGATCGTCACCTCGCGCTACGACAGCGCCCGCTTCGGCGCCGAGGTCTTCCGCTCCACTCCGCGCCAGGCCGACCTGCTGATCGTCTCCGGGCGCGTCGCCCACAAGATGGCCGCGCCGCTGCGGCAGATCTACGACCAGATGCTGGAGCCCAAGTGGGTGATCGCGATGGGCGCCTGCGCGAGCTCCGGCGGGATGTTCAACAACTACGCGGTCCTGCAGGGCGTCGACAAGATCGTCCCCGTCGACATCCACGTGCCCGGCTGCCCGCCGCGGCCGGAGGCTCTGCTCGAGGGCATCGTCCGCCTGCAGGAGAAGATCCACGCCGGCGTTCCGCCCGCGTACGAGATCCGGGGCGTCGCGAGCTGACCTACGAAGGCGTACCCGGGCTCGTCGAGACCAAGGAGGAGTTCGGCGAGACGACGCTCGTCGTCGATCCGGCACGCCTGCCCGAGGCCTGCCTCCATCTCCGCGATGTCGAAGGCTTCAGCCTCCTCTCCGACATCACGGCCGTCGACTACCTCGGCTGGGGCTCACGCGGAGTCGCGGGCTACTTCGGGACGGCGTCGGGCCGCGACCTCAACCGGCCTGGCGGGTTCGGCGCCGCAACCGGCTCGCAGGGGTACTCGCGCGTGCCGAGGCCGAAGGCGAAGCGCTTCGCCGTCAACTACCACCTCCTCGCCCTCCGGGAGGGCGCTCCGAGGCTGCGCGTGCAGGTCTGGCTCGACGACGGAGAGACCGTCGCCAGCGTCGTTCCGATCTGGCCGACCGCCGACTGGCACGAGCGGGAGGCCTGGGACATGCTGGGCATCCGCTTCGAGGGCCACCCGAACCCGACGCGGATCCTGATGGAGGACGACTGGGAAGGGCACCCGCTCCGCAAGGACTATCCGATCGGCGGCGAGCCGGTCCGATTCTCGGACGAGGTCTAGTCAGTAATGGCCATCGTCGAGCGCCCGCAGATCTACGAGGGGACGCACATCCCCTCCCCGATCCCGACCATTCTGTCCGTGCCCGAAGAGGTGCGAGACAGCGAAAACCTCCTCCAGGTCAACTTCGGCCCCAACCACCCGTCGACCCACGGCGTGCTCCGCCTGATCGTCGACCTGAACGGCGAGCAGGTCGTCGGCCTCAAGGCGATCGTCGGCTACCTCCACACCGGGTTCGAGAAGAACATGGAGCTGAAGACGTGGTGGAAGGCGATCACGTACGCGCCCCGGATCGACT
The DNA here is from genome assembly GCA_963842235.1 of uncultured Actinomycetes bacterium. Taxonomy (GTDB): domain Bacteria; phylum Actinomycetota; class Thermoleophilia; order Gaiellales; family Gaiellaceae; genus JACDAN01. The sequence goes on from CAWJFT010000003.1 coordinate 222,465, forward strand.
ATGTCTCCTTCCAGAACAACGAGCTCGTCTTCGTCCTTGCCGTCGAGAAGCTGCTCGGGCTGGAGGTCCCGGAGAAGGCGACCTGGATGCGGACGCTCCTCTGCGAGCTCAACCGCATCCACTCGCACCTTGTCTACCTCGGCACCTCGGCGCTGGAGCTGGGGGCGATCTCGGTCTTCTGGTACTGCTTCCGCGAGCGGGACCTGATCCTCGATCTCTTCGAGCTCGTCGGCGGGACGAGGATGCACACTCGCTACTTCCAGACCGGCGGCCTGGCCGAGGACATCCCAGCGGGCTTCTTCCCCGAATGCCGCCGCTTCGTCGAGTGGATGCCGAAGGCGATCGACGACTACGAGGCGCTGCTCTCGCGGAACGAGATCTGGCTCGAGCGGACGACCGGCATCGGCCGCCTCTCGGCCGAGGACGCGATCGCACTCGGCCAGTCCGGGCCGGTGCTGCGCGCGTCCGGCGTCGACTGGGATCTCCGCAAAGTCTCGCCCTACCTCTCCTACGGCGACGTCGACTTCGTCGCGCCGGTGTTCGAGAACGGCGACGTCTACGACCGTTACCGCGTCCGCGTGGAGGAGATGCGCCAGTCGACCCGGATCGTTGCCCAGTGCCTCGACCGGCTAGAGGAGATGGAAGGCGAGCCCTGGATCGTGGACGATCGCAAGATCGTCCTGCCGCCGCGGGAGGAGCTCCATACCTCGATGGAGTCGCTGATCCACCACTTCAAGCTGGTGACCGAGGGCTACCGCGTACCCGAGGGCGAGGTCTACGTCGCGACCGAGTCGCCGCGCGGTGAGCTCGGCTGCTACGTCGCCTCCGACGGCGGCCCGAGGCCGTGGCGGGTCAAGTTCCGCGCGCCCTCGCTCGTCGCCCTCGAGGCAACGGCGACCTGTATGCGCAACGCCCTCGTCGCCGATCTGATCGCGATCGTCGGCTCGCTGGACACGGTCATGGGCGAAGTGGACCGCTGATGAAATCCGCCGAAAATGCTGCGCATTTTCAGCGGGAAATTGACCGGCTGAAGTCGCGGTACCCGCATCCTCGCTCGGCTGTGATGGCCGCTCTTCGGCTCGCGCAAGAGAACCATGGAGGGTGGCTTCCTCCTGAAGCTCTCAGAGAGGTGGCCGACGCAATGGACATCACTCCCGCACAGGCAGAGGCCGTCGCGTCGTTCTACGACATGTTCAACCTCCGGCGGGTCGGCCGACACATCGTCGAGGTCTGCACGAACCTCTCGTGCGCCCTCGTGGGTGCGCAGCAGGTGGTCGACGCGTTCGAGGAGCAGTTCGGGATCCCGCCAGGCGAGACGTCCGAGGACGGCGAGGTCACCTTCCGGCTGATCGAGTGCGCGGGTGGCTGCGGATACGCGCCGGTCGTGGTCGTGGACGGCCGCTACCGCGAGCCTACGAAGCCGGAGGACGTCCCTGCTCTCGTAGAGGAGATCCGCGGTGGCTGAGCTGACGGTTCTGAAAGGCGCGGACGAGCGCGACCTGACGCGGCTCGATGAGTACCGCGCCGTCGGCGGCTACGACGCGCTCGAGCGGGTTCGGGGCATGGCGCCGCAGGCCGTGATTGAGGAGATCAACGAGGCCGAGCTTCGTGGCCGCGGCGGCGCCGGCTTTCCGATGGGCCGAAAGCTCAGCCTCGTCCCGCCGGTCGAGAAGCGCACAGGGCCGGCGTATGTAGTCGCGAACGCGGACGAGTCCGAGCCCGGCGCGTTCAAGGACCGCGAGATCATGCGCCTCGTTCCGCACCGCTTCATCGAGGGCTGCTTGATCGCGGCGCACGCGATCCAGGCGAAGAACGTCTTCATCTACATCCGGGGCGAGTATCTCGCCGAGTACCTCGTGCTCGAGGCTGCCGTCGAGGAGGCGCGCGTCGCGGAGATCCTCGGCGACGTCGACGTCCTCGTCCACCGCGGCGCCGGGGCGTACATCTGCGGCGAGGAGTCGGCGATGCTGGAGTCGCTGGAGGGCGAGCGTGGCCAGCCGCGCCCGCGCCCGCCGTTTCCGCCGGTGGCCGGCCTGTACATGCAGCCGACTCTCGTCAACAACGTGCAGACCATCGCCAGCGTCCCGGCGATCATCGAGATGGGGCCCGAGCAATACAAGGAGCTCGGGGCCGAGTCCGCGCCGGGCACGGTCGTCTACTCGCTCTCCGGCAACGTCAACCGGCCGGGGAACTTCGAGCTCCCGCTCGGCACGACACTCCGCGAGCTCATCTTCGAGCACGGTCACGGCGTCGCAGACGGGCGCGCGCTCAAGGCAATCATCCCCGGGGGCTCGTCGGTCCCGGTCTTCACGCCCGACCAGCTCGACGTTCCGCTCGACTTCGATGCCGTGCAGGGAGCGGGGTCCTACCTCGGGTCGGCCGCGATCATCGTCATCGACGACCGCGCCTGCATGGTCCAGCTGGCGCTGCGCGCGGAGAAGTTCTACATGCATGAATCGTGCGGCAAGTGCACGCCCTGCCGCGAAGGGACGCGCTGGCTCGTCCAGCTGCTCCAGAAGATCGAGGATGGCGACGGCACGCAGGCAGATCTCGACCTGGTCGAGACCGTCTGTAACCGGATCGAAGGCAAGTCGCTCTGTGCGCTCGGCGACTTCGCCGTCTGGTGCGTCGGCAGCTACGTGCGAGAAGTTCCGCGAAGAGTTCCAGCGTCATATCGACGAGGGCAGGTGCCCGTTCGGCGGGACGTCGTCCGTCGAGGGCGTCCTCGCGCCGAGCGACCAGCACGCGCATACGGCGATGGCCGAGGTCCCCGCATGAGCTCACCCGAGTTGGCCAAGGTCACGATCGACGGGGTCGAGGTGCACGTGCCGAAGGGCCTCGGACTCGTCGAGACGGCCGCTGCCGCGGGCATCGAGATCCCCGTCTTCTGTTACGAGCCGCGGCTCGGGCCGCCGATCGGCGCCTGCCGGATGTGCCTCGTCGAGGTCGAGGGCATGGGGAAGCTCCAGGCGGGCTGCACGCTGACGGCGACCGACGGCCTCGTGGTCAGGACGGCGGCAGTCTCGGAGAAGGCGGCCGACGGGCAGGAGGCGACGCTCGAGTTCATCCTCGTGAACCACCCGCTCGACTGTCCGGTCTGCGACAAGGGCGGCGAGTGTCCGCTTCAGGACCTGACGTTCCGCTGGGGCCCCGGGAACACGCGGATGCGGTTCCCGAAGCGCACCCTCGACAAGCCGATCCCCGTCAGCCCGCTGATCGCGCTCGACCGGGAGCGTTGCATCCTCTGCTACCGCTGCACGCGCTTCTCGGAAGGCGTCGCTGAGGACGGACAGCTCATTGCGAGGAACCGTGGTGCGCTGTCTGTGATCGCGACCTTCGAGGACGAGCCCTATCGCGGCAAGTTCAGCGGCAACGTGATCGAGCTCTGTCCCGTGGGCGCGCTCACCTCGACGACGTATCGGTTCGACGCGCGGCCCTGGGAGATCCAGAACGTGCCGAGCGTCTGCGGGATGTGCCCGGTCGGGTGCAACATCAGCGCGACGACGCGCGAGGGGCGGGTGAAGCGGATCCTCTCGCGGAACCATCCCGAGGTCGACGGCGGCTGGCTCTGCGACAAGGGGCGCTTTGCGTACGGGCACCTCGGCGCGCAGGACCGGATCGTCGATCCGCTTCAGCGAGATCGGCCCCGCTACCGGGAGCTCGGCTGGGACGAGGCGCTCGACGAAGCGGAGCGGATGCTACGGGCCGCCGGCGGGCGGATCGTCACGGCCCTGTCCGGATCGGAAACGGTCGAGATGGCCTATGCGCTCGCGAAGCTGCTCCGTCAGGGGCTTGAGGCGCACTCGGCGGTGCTGCCCGAAGGGGTCAGCCACTCGCTGGACAGCGTCCGCGCGCCGCTCTCCTCGATTGCCGGGGCCGACGTCGTGCTGATCCTCGGCGACGAGCCTGTCGCGGAGCGCGCGCCGATCGTCGACCTCTGGGTCAAGCTCGCGCGGCGGAACGGCGCCGAGATCCTCTACAGCCTCGACGAGGAGCGCGTTCGCGCGGCCGAGAACGCCGTGCTGATCTGGTCGGGCGACTGCGACGAGGACACCGACGTCACCGCTCTTGCTCAGTCGCTCGGCTGCCCCGGGTTCCACCTCCCCCGAACGGCGAACGGGCGTGGCGTCGCCGATGCTTGGGCGGCGGCCGCGGATGCCGAGGCCGAGAGTCCGGAGCCGATCGGCCTCCTGGTCGTCTCGGGCGACGAGGCGCTCGCGGATCCCAACGTCCGCGCCATGGCCGAGCAGGCCGAGTCCGTGCTGGCGATCGCCATGTTCCGGCGGCTGGCGACGCCGCTCGCCGACCTGGTGCTGCCGGGGACGAGCTACCTGGAACGCGACGGCACCTACGTCAACCTCGAGGGCCGCCTGCAGCGGCTCCGCCGCGCAGCGATCCCTCCGGCGCCCGACGAGCTGGCCTGGCTTGCGCGGCTCGCGGAGCGCTTCGGCGTCGAGCTCTCGCCCTACCCCTCGCAGGTCTTCGAGGAGGTCTCCGAGATCGTCTACGGCGGCCGTCCCTACGGCGAGGTCGGCGAGGAGGCCGAGCTCCCTTCACCTGTCCCCGCCGGCCAGGTCCAGGGGCCTGGCCCCCGGACACGGCCCGGCGAGACGGTCGAGGGCGACGGGTTGCGGCTCGTTACCTACCGGCCGCTCTTCTCCGGCCCGGCGGTCGAGCGGGTTCCCGAGCTGCAGTTCCAGCGGCCTGAGCCGGAGGTGGAGCTCTCCGCCGCCGATGCCGAGCGGCTCGGAGTCCGCGCGGGACACGAGGTCACCGTCCGCTCGAACGGGACCTCCGTTCAGCTCCGCGCCCGCCTTGCCGAAGACCTGGCGCCAGGCGCCGCCCGCATCGCGCAGGACTACGCCGGCGGGCTCGAGCAGCGTGTGGAGATCCTCCCGTGAACGAGCCCTGGTGGATCGACGCCATCAAGGCGTTCGTGATCATCAACCTCCTGCTCCTGACCTTCGCGTACATGACGCTCGTGGAGCGGAAGGTGATCGGGCGCATGCAACTCCGCTATGGCCCAAACCGAGCGGGCCCGCGCGGGATCCTCCAGCCGATCGCCGACCTCGTGAAGCTGATCCGGAAGGAGTCCTTCTTCCCAAGCAGCGCTATCGACCGGCTCTACATCGCCGCTCCCGCGCTCTCCGCGGCGACGGCCCTCGCAGCCTTTGCGGTCATTCCCTGGGGAGAAGGCTGGCACATCGGCGGCTACGACATCAGCGGCCAGGTCGCCAACCTTTCGATCGGCCTGCTCCTCGTCTTCGCCCTCGGGTCGATCGGGATCTACGGCTTCATCGTCGGCGGCTGGGCGTCCGACTCGAAGTACTCGCTGCTCGGCTCGATGCGCACCTGCGCGCAGCTCGTCTCCTACGAGGTTTCGCTGGCGCTGTCGGTCCTCGGCGTGATCCTGATGGCGCGCTCCCTGTCGCTCGTGGACATCGTCAAGGCCCAGGAGAACGACTGGTGGTTCGCGGTCCCGCAGATCGTGGGGCTGCTCGTCTTCTTCGTCGCCGGCATCGCCGAGACGAACCGTGCCCCCTTCGATCTCCCCGAAGCCGAGAGTGAGCTCGTCGCCGGCTACCTGACCGAGTACAGCGGAATGCGCTTCGGCCTCTTCTCGATGGCCGAGTACGTGAACATGATCGTGCTCTCGGCGCTCTGCGTGACGCTCTTCTTCGGCGGCTGGCTCGGGCCGATCGACCAGCTCGGCCCGCTGTGGTTCATCCTCAAGCTGCTCGTCGTCATCTTCATCTTCATCTGGCTGCGGACGACCGTTCCCCGGCTCCGCTACGACCAGCTGATGGCGTTCGGGTGGAAGGTGCTCCTTCCGGTCGCGACCATCAACGCCGTCGTGACCGCCGCGCTGGTGGTGGCGCTGTGAGCCCGCAACCGTTTGACACGGTCAAAGGCTTCGGGGTCACCCTGAAGCAGATCTTCAAGAAGCCGATCACTCAGCAGTACCCGGAGTACAAGCGCCCCGTCTACCCGCGCTTCCGGGGACGTCACCGCCTCTGGCGCTACGAGAACGGGCTCGAGAAGTGCGTGGGCTGCTCGCTCTGCGCAGCCGCCTGCCCGGCCGACTGCATCCGCGTCGTCGCCGAGGAGAACACCCCAACAGACCGCGTCTCGCCCGGGGAGCGCTACGCGCGGATCTACGAGATCAACCTCAGCCGCTGCATCTTCTGCGGCTATTGCGAGCTCGCCTGCCCCTTCGACGCGATCACGCTCGAGGCCGAGTACGAGCTCTCGGAGTATTCCCGCGACGACCTGATCTACACGAAAGACATGCTGCTCGCCGCGCCGGTGAAGCGGATGCCAGTCGCCGACCGTGACCTCTACGACACGCCGATCCCCGCCTATAAGGCAAAGGCCTGAGTTGGGAAACGTCCTCGTCTGGATCGTCTGGGTCGTCGCCGCCTTCGGCTGCCTCGGCTCCGGGATCGCAGTCATCAGCTTCTCGAACCCGTTCTTCTCGGCCCTCGCGCTGATCGGGAACCTGGCCTCGCTCGCCGTCCTCTACCTGCTGCTCTCGGCCGAGTTCGTCGCCGCCGCCCAGGTGCTCGTCTACGCCGGCGCCGTCATGGTCATGTTCCTGTTCGTGATCGCATACCTCGGGAGCCGGACCGACGTCCCGTTCGGCGCCCCGAGCTGGCAGGCGATCGCCGCGGTCGTCGCGGCCGGCGCGATCCTGGTGGACGTCGTCGCCGCCATCGGGCTGAAGGCCGGTGGAAGGCTCGACGAGCAGGCCGACATCGGCACGAATTTCGGGACTCCCAGGGAGATCGGCAGCGTCTTCCTGACCGACCACCTGCTCGCGTTCGAGATCACCTCGATCGTGCTCCTCGCCGCCGCCGTCGGCGGCGTCGTCCTCGGCAGCGAACGGGAGCAGCGATGAAGGGCCCGGATGTCAGCTGGTACCTGGCCGTCTCGGCCTTGCTGTTCGCGATTGGAGCCCTCGGCGTGCTCATCCGTCGTAGCCCGCTGATCGTCCTCCTCTCGCTGGAGATCATGCTCAACGCGGCCAATCTGGCTCTGATCGCCTTCGCACGACACCTGGGCGACCCGTCGGGCCAGGTCTTCGCCCTCGCGGTCATGGCCGTCGCTGCTTCCGAGGTCGTCGTCGGCCTCGGCCTCATCGTCGCTCTGAACCGCGCGCGCGTCGCGCTCGACGTCGACTACCTGAGCACGCTCCGCGGATGATCGCGTCGGCCTGGGTCTGCCTCCTCTCGCCGCTCGCGGCGGCGGCGTTGATCACCCTCGGCGGTACGTGGATCACGAGACGGCTGGCCGGCTACCTCGCGACGCTGTCGGTGCTCGTCTCCTTCGTCGCCGCCCTGATCGCGTTCTTCAAGCTCCTCGACGAGAGCCCCGACGAGCGGTCACATACCTCGACGCTCTGGACCTGGCTGACCGCCGGCGACTTCCGCGTCGGGCTCTCGATCCTCGTCGACCCGCTCTCGATTTTCATGATGCTCGTCGTCTCGGGGGTCGGCTTCCTGATCGTCGCCTACTCGATCGGGTATATGGACGGCGAGGACGAGGAACGCCGCTACTTCGCCTACATGGCGCTGTTCGTCTTCTCGATGCTGCTCCTCGTCCAGAGCGGCGACCTCCTCATCCTGCTCGCCGGCTGGGGGCTCGTCGGGCTCTGCTCGTACCTGCTGATCGGCTACCACCACGAACGGCCGCAGGCGGTCGCTGCCGCCAAGAAGGCGTTCATCATGAACGCGTTCGGCGACGCGACGATGGCGCTCGCGCTCTTCCTGCTCATCCAACGCGTCGGCACGCTGGAGTACGGGGCCGTCTTCTCGGCGATGGACAGCATCGGCGGCGACTGGGCGATCACGCTGATCGCGCTCGGGCTGCTCGGCGGCGCCGTGGCCAAGTCGGCGCAGATCCCGCTGCAAACCTGGCTCCCGGACGCCATGGAGGGCCCCACTCCCGTCAGCGCGCTGATCCACGCGGCGACGATGGTGACGGCGGGCGTCTACATGCTCGTCCGCCTGAGCCCGATCTTCGAGCAGGCGCCGAAGATCCAGGATCTCGCCGCGGGGCTCGGTGCGCTCACGCTGCTCGTCGCCGGCCTGATCGCGCTCGTCCAGACCGACATCAAGCGCGTCATCGCCTACTCGACGATGTCCCAGATCGGCTACATGTTCGTCGGCGCGGGGTTGACCACCTACCCCAACGCGATGTTCCACCTGATGACGCACGCCTTCTTCAAGGCGCTGCTCTTCCTCGGCGCCGGGATCGCCATCCATGCGCTCGTCGGCGAGCAGGACATGCGGAAGATGGGCGGGCTGGCCCGGATGCTGCCCAAGACGTATACGGCGATGATCGTCGGGGCCCTGGCGCTCGCGGCGATCCCACCCTTTGCGGGCTTCTTCTCCAAGGATCCGCTGCTCGCGGCCACGCTCGACGCCGGCTGGTATGGACAGCTGCTCTGGGCCGTCGGCCTGATCGGGACGTTCCTGACCGGCCTCTACGCCTTTCGCATGATCTTCATCGTCTTCGGCGGCGAGCCCTCGCCGTTCGTCCGCGAGCACCTCCACCGGCCGGGGCATACATTGCCGGCGCTCTGGATGGCCTGGCCGGTCGGCGCGCTCGCCGTCCTGTCCGTCGTCGGCGGCTGGATTCAGTTCTCGCCGTTCTGGACTCCACTCACGAGCTTCCTCGAGCCGGTCGCGGCGCCGGGCATCGAGGCCAGCGGAGCGCAGGACGCGGTGACGAGCGTCCTTGCCGTCGCTCTCGGCCTGCTCGGAATCGGAGTCGCCTGGTGGATCTACTCCGCGCGACGTGCCGAGGTGCCGAGGTGGGCGTTCGGCCAGCGGCTCCTCGAGCACAAGTTCTACTTCGACGAGGCCTACGACTACGCGTTCTACAAGCCGGCCCACTACGCCGCCCTCGCCGCGATCCGTTACATCGAGGGACCGCTGATCGGCGGCTCGATCGCCGCGCTCTCGCGGGGCACGCGCGAGCTGAGCACGCGGGTCACAGAGGCCCAGACGGGTCTCCTTCGGACCTACGTGCTGGCGCTCGGCGGCGGCGCCGCCCTGCTCGCCCTCGTCTTCCTGGCGGTGAAGGCGTGACGGACTGGCTGGCGACGATCCTGATCTTCCTGCCCGTTGCGGCAGCGCTCCTCGTCTGGCTGCTGCCGCTCACCGACCGCGGTGCGGGCTCGCTCGCTCTGCTCGCTGCCCTCGCCGAGGTCGGCGTGTGGATCAACGCGGTCATTCGCTTCGACTTCGACGGCGGGCTCCAGTTCGACCAGCAGGAGGCCTGGTTCGGGGACCTCGGCGTCTCGTACCACGTCGGGCTGTTCGGCTTCTCGCTCTGGCTCGTCGGCATGACGGTCGTCGTCATGGCTGCGGCGATCGCGTACGCGTTCTGGACCGGGCGAGTGCGCGCCCGCGCCTACTTCGGGCTCATGCTGTTCCTGACCGGTGCGGTGGTCGGCGTCTTCTCCGCGCAGGACCTGCTTCTCTTCTACGTCTTCTTCGAAGCGATGCTGATCCCGCTCTACGTCCTCGTCGGCGTGTGGGGCGGAGCGGGACGGCTCACGGCGACGCTCAAGTTCGTGATCTACACGATGGCCGGCTCGTTGCTGATGCTCGCCGCGATCGTGGCCTACGGCATCTCCGAGGGGACGTTCGACCTCGTCAGCGGGCCCACGTCGTCGAACGAGTGGCTCTTCCTCGGCTTCGTGGCCGCCTTCGCCGTCAAGGCGCCGCTGTTCCCCTTCCACGGCTGGCTGCCGGACGCCTATCGCGAGTCGTCCGCCGAGGTCTCTGCCGTCCTCTCCGGCGTCGTCTCGAAGGCCGCCGGCTACGGCTTTCTCGCGATCGCGATCACGAAGTTCCCGGAGCCGGCGCACGATCTCCGCCCGCTTGTCCTCGGGCTCGCCGCGGCTGGGCTCGTCTATGGATCGCTCGTCGCGTTCCGCGCACCCGATGTCCGCGGCGTGATCGCGTACTCGAGCCTCGCGCAGATGAGCCTGATCACCATCGGTCTCTTCGCGCTGAACGACCTCGGCCGCACCGGAGCGGTGCTGCAGATGGTCAACCACGGGCTCATCTCCGCAGCGCTCTTCCTCGTCGCCGGGGCGATCGAGCGCCGGACGGCGACCGGCGACTTCGACCGCCTCGGCGGGATGGCGCGCGGCCGGCCGGCGCTTGCCACGGTACTGATGGCGCTCGGCGTGATCGCCCTCGCGGTGCCGGGCTCGTCCGCGTTCGCCGGAGAGTTCCTGATCCTCGCCGGGATCTTCAGCACTGGCTGGGCCTGGGCGCTCGTCGGAGCCAGCGGGATCGTGCTGGCCGCGATGTACATGCTGCGCCTGATCTCCGCGGTGCTCCACCAGAACGTGGGGGCAGCCGTGCCTGACGAGGCGCTCGACCTCCGGCCTGCGGAGCTTGCAGTCGTCGTGCCGCTCCTGGGCCTGCTCCTGGCGCTCTCGATCTGGCCGGCGGCGATCACAGAGCACCTCTCGTTCTGATGCCGAGACCGTCCGTCGACTGGTTTGCCCTCTCGCCCTCGCTGATCCTGCTCGCCGCCGCGGGCGTCTGCCTGCTCGCCGCTGTTCTCGTTCCCGCCACAGCGCGGAAGGCGCTCTCCGCGGGGGTTGCCGCCGCGGGATTCGTCGGCGCGGGCATCGCGGCGGGGTTCCTGTACGCGAAGACCCCCGAGGCGACGCTCGAGGTCGCGGACACCGTCGTGCGTGACCGTTACGGGGCGCTGGCGCAGATCATCGTCGCCGGCGCCGGCCTGCTCGCCGTGGGCATCTCCTACGGACAGCGGACGCGCGCGGCCCACGTGGGCGAGTACTACGCACTGCTGGCCGCGGCCGGTGGGGGCATGTCGTTCCTCGTCCAGGCGAACGACCTCATGACGCTCTTCCTCGGCCTGGAGTGGTTCTCGGTCTGCCTGTACATCCTCTGCGCGATCGAGATCGACGTCGTCAGCTCGCTGGAGGCCGGACTCAAGTACCTGGTTGTCGGCAGTTTCGGCTCCGCCGTCCTGCTCTTCGGCTCGGCGCTCGTCTACGGCTCGACCGGGGAGCTCCAGTTCGGAGCGATCGCAACCGTGCTCGAGCAGCGCGGGCTCTCGGACGATGGCCTGATGCTCGCCGGCCTCGCGATGATGCTCGCCGGGTTCAGCTTCAAGGCTTCGGCGGCGCCCTTCCACATGTGGACGCCTGACGTCTACGAGGGCGCGCCGACGCCCGTGACGGCGTTCATGTCGGCAGCGACAAAGACCGTCGCGTTGGTGCTTGCGCTGCGCGTGCTGGTGACGGCGTTCCCGGGGCAGGAGGACCTCTGGACGATCGCCGTCGCGGTCATCGCCTGCATCTCGCTCGCCGTCGGGAACCTCGCCGCGATCGTGCAGCGGAACCTCAAGCGGATGCTCGCGTACTCCTCCATCTCGCACGCCGGGTTCATGCTGATCGCGGTGGCCGCGAACAGCGAGCTGGGCGCTCGGGCGCTGCTGTACTACCTGATCCCCTACGGAGCGGCGTCGCTCGGTGCGTTCGGCGTCGTTGCAGCACGCGAGCGAGAGCTCGGCGAACGGGTCTCGCTCGACAACATCGCGGGGATGGGCTGGGAGCGGCCGCTCCTCGGAGTCTCCATGTGGGTCTTCATGCTGGCCTTTGCGGGCCTGCCCCTGACGGGCGGCTTCGTCGGGAAGTTCTACGTCTTCGCCGCCGCCTACGACGCCGGGCTCTGGTGGCTCGTGATCGCGGGAGTGATCGCGACGGCGATCAGCCTCTACTACTACCTCGCCGTGATCCGCGCGCTGTACATGCGCATGCCCGCGGAGCTGCAGCTGGCGCCGGCGGGCGGATCGCCGCCGCGGGAGACGCTCCTGCAGACCACGGTCGTCGCCTGCGTGGCCGTCACGGTCGGCGCCTTCTTCGCCGTCCAGCCGCTCATCAACCTGGCCGAGAAGGCCGCGTCGCAGCTCCCCTTCTAGCCTTGTAACACAGTGTTACTACCTCGGCGACGCCGCTAGAGAAGCGGCGTTCCGACCTTTGCAACACAGTGTTACTAGGCCTTGAGCTCGCGCGCGATGGCGACGGCGCCCTGGATGCCGACGAGGCCAAGGGTCGCGGTCAACGTCGCGCCGCCGATGCCCGGCGCGACCGCGTCGAAGCCCGGCGCGCGCACCGCAGCGCTCGCCGTCACCAGCACGAGGCCGAGCCCCCACAGCAGCGCCTGCAGGGACACCTCGGCCGGCGGCGGGCCCTCGACGGCAACGACGTCTCCGTAGGCCCCGAGCGCGGCGGCGGCGATTACGGGAACGGCCATGAGCAGCGCGTAGAACGCGAGATCCGAGCGGCCCGCTGCGTCTGCGAGCGCCGCAGCGACGACGAGAGCGACAGGGCCGAGGTGCCGGCTCACCGCGCCAGCTTCGGTGCGGAGTAGGCTCTTCCTGCCGAGTGATTCTCTGGCCGCTTGTCTTTGCCGCGCCGCTCGCGGGGCTCGTGCTTCTGCTCGTCCGGCCGGAGCTGGACTTCCACTGGGAGCACCATCCCGCGCACTTCTGGCTGGTCCTCGGGGTCTCGGCAGTGAGCGTCGCGCTGGGCGCTCTGACCAGCGAGGCGGCGACGCGGCGCTCAGACGCTCGCCTCTTCCTCGTCTCGATGGCGTTCCTGACAAGCGCCGGCTTCCTCGGGCTTCACGCGCTCGCCACTCCCGGCGTCCTGCTCGAGAACAAGAACACGGGCTTCGTCGTCGCGACGTCCGTCGGGCTCTTCCTGGCGTCGATCTTCGCCGCCATCTCGGCACTAGACCTGAAGCCCCGGACGGCATCGGCGATCCTGGCGCACCGGCGGCTCGCTAGGTGGGCACTCGCCGCCGTGATCGTCGGCTGGGGAGCGTGGTCGCTCGCCGAGCTGCCGCCGCTCGACCGGCCGCTTCCGCCCAACGAGGCGGACGCGCCGCTCTACTCACTTGCCGTTCCCGGAGTGCTCCTGTACGCCTTCGCCGCCTACCGGTACTGGCAGCTCTACCGACGCCGCCCGGCAACCGTCCTTCTTGGAGTGACCGCCGCGTGGATCCTCCTCGCCGAGGCGATGGTCGCCGTCGCCTTCGCCCGCAACTGGCACGCCTCCTGGTGGGAGTGGCACCTCCTGATGGCGATGGCGTTCGCGATCGTCGCGTTCACGGCCCTCCGCGAGCGGGCACGCGGGGAGCTCTTCGCCGGCCTCTATCTCGACGAGACGCTCGGCCGGATCGACCGCCGGTATACGTCAGCGGTGAAGGCGGCAGCCTCTGAAGACCTCGATCGCGAGGAGCTGCGCCGGCGCTTCCAGCTGGGGCCGGAAGAAGCGGCCGTCGTCGAGCGCGCAGCCCAGGAGGTCGCGGATGTCGAAGGCCTCCTCCGTCCGTACCTCTCGCCGCAGCTCGCCGCCCGCCTGCGCGCCGCGCCGGAGGTCGCGGAGCTCGGCGGCGAGGAGCGGGACGTGACGGTGCTCTTCGCGGATCTCCAGGGCTTCACGGCCTTCTCGGAACGGCACACCCCGGCCGAAGTGCTCGAGATGCTGAACGACTACTGGGCGAGAGCCGTTCCGGTCGTGCTCGGCGAGCACGGCGGAATGATCGAGCACTTCGCGGGCGACGCGATCATGGTGGTCTTCAACGCCGCGGCCGACCAGCCCGACCATCCACAGCGTGCCGCCGGGGCGGGACTGGCGCTCCAGCAGGCCGCCGAGGAGCTCGCCCGGAGCGAGCCCGGACTCCCGCGGTTCCGCGTCGGGATCAACACGGGGCCGGCGATCGTCGGAAACGTCGGGACGGCCGAGCAGCGCAGCTTCACCGCCATCGGAGACACGACGAACCTCGCCTCCAGGCTCCAGTCAGTCGCCGAGCCGGGTCAGGTCGTGATCGGCGAAGCCACCTATCGGGCGATCGGCGACGGCGCCCGGGCGATGCCGCTCGGCGAGCTGCGGATCAGGGGCAAGGCGGGGCCCGTGGACGCCTACCTCCTGATCGCGCTGGGATAGGCTCCGGGCCGCTCAGACCAAGGAGGATCAATGCCCGACGTCGCACTGACCTGGCTCGGCCACAACGCCTTTCGCTTCGACACACCGGGCGGCAAGCGCGTCTACGTCGACCCGTTCCTCGACAATCCGAGATGCCCGGACTCCGAGAAGGAGCCTGAGCGCATCGACCTGATCGCGCTCACCCACGGTCACGACGACCATGTCGGGAGCACCGTGCAGCTTGCGCAGCAGTTCGACTGCCCGGTGGTGGCAATCGTCGAACTGCGCGGCTGGCTCTCGCTGCAGGGCTTGCCCGAGGACATGGCCCAGGCGTTCAACAAGGGCGGAACGGTCGAACAAGGCGGCATCAAGATCACGATGACCGACGCACACCACTCGAGCGGCGGCTTCGAGGACAACCAGTTCATCTACCTGGGCGAGCCGTGCGGCCTCGTGTTCGAGGTCGAAAACGGGACGAAGCTGTACTTCGCGGGCGACACGAACGTCTTCATGGACATGCAGCTGATCGGGCGGATCTACGAGCCCGACATCGCGATCCTGCCGATCGGCGACCACTTCACGATGGGGCCGCGCGAGGCTGCCGTGGCGCTCGAGCTGCTCGGGGTCAGGCGCTGCTTCCCGTGCCACTACGGGACGTTTCCGATTCTCACCGGGACGCCTGACGAGCTTCGAGGGCTGACCGACGTCGAGCTGCTCACGCCTGAGCCCGGCGAGACCGTCGAGGTTTGATGCGAGAGCGCTGGTTCGGCTCGACCGGCCGGAAGGTGCCGCAGATCGCGGTCGAGGGCGAGTTGGACGTCGATGGGGCGCTCGTGCTCGACGAGCTCGACGACGAGGCGCTGCGCCAGGCCTTCGAGGAAGGGAAGCCCGTCGTCGTGCGTGTCGGCTCTGCGGAGGCGGTCCTCCAGGCGCTCGAGCGTCCGGAGGTCTCGTCGGTGCTCGTCCCTCCCGACCACCGCGAGCTCCTCGACATCGACCTGATCAAGATGACGTACGGGACCTACTCGATCGCAGCCTGTGACCTCGACGCGGGCCAGTGGGGAGTGGCGACGCAATCGAAGTTCCTGGCCGTCGGGTCGCTCGTCACCTGGGCGGAGCCGCACGTTGGAGCCGTGGCCACCCAGGCCTTGGCCAACCCGCGGTACGGGCCGGAAGGGCTCGCCCTGCTGCGCGATGGCCTCTCCGCGCAGGAGGTCGTCGACCGGCTCACCTCAGCGGACGAGGAACGCGAGCACCGCCAGCTCGGCATCGTCGACCGGGAGGGGCGCGGCGCGAGCTACACGGGCTCCGAGTGCCACGACTGGGCCGGCGGGCAGACGGGCCCCGGTTATGCGGCGCAGGGGAACATCCTCGTCTCCGAAGACACGGTCACCGCGCTCGCAGACACCTTCGAGCGAACCGCGGGCATCCCGCTCGCGGAGCGCCTGCTGGACTGCCTGGACGCCGCGCAAGCAGCCGGGGGCGACAGCCGCGGCCAGCAGTCGGCGGCGCTGCTCGTCGTCGAGAAGGACGGGGGCTACGCCAACCTCTCCGATTCGCTCGTCGACGTGCGGGTGGACGATCACGAGCAGCCGCTCGAGGAGCTCCGCCGCATCTACGGTCTTCACCAGGCCATCTTCGGGAAGACGCCCAAAGAGGAGTGGTTGCCTGTCGACGAGGAGCTCGCTGCCGAGGTCAAGGAACGCCTCGCGCGCCTCGGCTTCGAGGGCAAGCTGGACGACACACTCAATCGCTGGGCGGGCGGCGAGAACCTCGAGGAGCGCGTCGACGGCGCCGAGGCGATCGATCCCGTCGTGCTCGAGGAGCTGAGGAGGCAATCGTGAGCGAGAAGTTCAAAGTGGCGACGCTTTCCGAGATGGAGATCACGCCGATGCCCGACAACCCCCGGTGGGCCGCCGTTCGGCATCACCTGGGCGTCGGGGCGTTCGGGATCAATGCCTGGACCGCGGACAAGCCCGGCATGGAGGTGATCGAAGAGCACGACGAGCTCGGCGCCAGCGCCGGGAAGCACGAGGAGGTCTACGTCGTCCTCGCCGGCCGCGCAACGTTCACGGTCGACGGCGAGCCGATCGAGGCCGGCCCGGGGACGTTCGTCTTCGTTCGTGACCCGGCTGTCAGGCGAAAGGCGGTCGCGGAGGAGCCCGACACGACGATCCTTGCGGTCGGAGCGCAGCGGGGCGAGGCTTTCAAGCCGTCGAACTGGGAGCGTTCGGCGCCTGCCTTCGGCTTCTTTGCGACAGGCGAGTACGAGAAGGCCGTCGAGACGTTGACGCAGGTGCACGAGACCTATCCGGACGACGGAGGCGTGCTCTACAACCTGGCCTGCGCGGAGAGCCAGATCGGGCGGACCGAGGACGCGATCGAGCACCTGCGGCAGTCGATCGAAGACCAGGAGCGATTCCGCGAGATCGCGAAGACGGACCCGGACTTCGATCCCATTCGCGACGAGCCCGCGTTCAAGGAGCTCGTCGGGGCCCAGAGCGTCTAACTGAATGACGCTTCGCCGTCGGGGTGCGATGGGCGGTGCGAGGCAAGGACGCAGCGTCTCGTCCGTATCCGATGGATACGGGCGAGACCGAGGACGCGGCCTCGCGCCGTCCAGCGCGGCCCGACGGCTCAAGGCTTCGTTCAGTTAGAGGCTCTTTAGTCGTCGTCCCCGCCGCCCCGGCCTCGGCCGCTCGAGTCGTCGCCTCCCCCGCCGCCGCGGCCGCGGTTGCGCCCATGGTCATCCCCGGTCTCCGTCGTCGTCCCGATGGTCGTCGTCGGCGCGGTGCTGGTAGTGGTCGTGGTCGTCCGACGGCGGCGGGCAGGTGCTGCCTGTGTCTGCGTCACCGGGGCCAGGCTGTCGCCCGCTTGGATGCTCGAGACGGGCAGCGCCACGGTGTCGCGGGCAATCAGGTGCGCGGCGAAGCCAAGGCCGGTCGCGAAGACGAGGCCGAGCAGGAGAACAGTCGCGAAGCGCATGGATCCAGGCTAGACGCGGCCGGGTAAAGCCTCGTCCAAGTCCCTGTTCGGGGTTTGCAAAGGTGACTCCGCGGCCGGCAATCGCACTTCGGCGCGCGCGCCGCCCTCGGGCCGGTTCGTGATCCGCGCAGTGCCTCCCCAGCGCCGCGCGAGCGTCGCGACGATCGCCAGCCCGAGACCCGTCCCCGGGGTACTGCTTCCGCTCCTCCCGCGGACGAACCGCTCGAAGACGTGCTCCTCCTCTCCTGGGCTCACGCCTGGACCCTCGTCCAACACGGCGATGTAGACGTCCGAGCCCACGCGGCCGCATTCCACGGTGACCGTTCCCGCGCCGGGCGAGTACTTGAGCGCGTTCTCGATCAGGTTGTCGAGAACGATGGCCAGGTCCTCTTCGGATGCCCGGGCGTACGCGTCGCCCCGGCAGTCGGCGACGAGCTCGTGATCGCTCTGCGCTGCGCGCTCGGCCCACCGCTCTGCCGCGCGCTCGACGGAGTCCGGCAGCGAGACGGTGACACGCGCCGTCGGTCGATCCCCTTCGCGGGCGAGCATCAGCAGCGCGGAGAGCAGGCGGGCAAGACGCTCGACCTCCCGTTCGGCAGCTGCCAGCTCCCCCGCGAGCTCGGGGCCCGCCTTCAGGGACGCAGACTCAAGCCGAAGCCGGAGGCCGGTCACCGGCGTCCGGAGCTGATGCGAGGCGTTGGCGACGAACTGTCGCTGGGCCTCGAGCACCTGCCCGAGCCGATCGGTCATGTCGTTGAAGGCATGCGCGACCTCACGGTGCTCCGTCGAGCCCTCGGGCGTCGCGCGAGCTTCGAGATCGCCCGCCTCGACGCGTCGCGCGGCTTCCGCGAGCCGCTGGAGCGGGCGCGCGAGCGTTCCTGCGAGGAGCCAAGCGAAGCCGAGCCCGAGGCCGAGGGCCAGAAGTCCGATTCCGATGAGACCGAGAACGTCGCGACGGACGCGTCGGTCGATCGCGTCCACGCTCTGCGTCACCCGCACGGCGCCGACGCGCCGGTCGCCCTGGACGATCGGAACCGCCGTGTAGAGGAGCGACTCGCCCAGGGTCTCGCTGAACCGCCGGCCTTGCGCGATCCGCCCGCGGACGAGCGCCGTCTGGATCTCAGGTCGGTTGCGATACGAGCCCGTGGTGAGCCCGGCCGAGTCGGCGAGCAGGCGTCCGGCCGAGTCCACGACGATGACGCGACCCCCGAGCTGGCGGCCGGCGTCCTTGGCGATGCGACTCAGCGCGGCCCGGTCGTCCCGTTCGCCTGCCGCGCTGGCTGCGACGAGCTGCGCCTCCGCCGCAGCCTGAGCCTTGACCTCGGCGTCCACCCGCCGCGAGACATTGAGGATAAGCGGCACCTCCAGTGCCACGATCACGAGGATGAGGACATAGGCGAAGGCGGCGAGGAGCCTGGTCCGGAGGGACACGGCTCAGACCTCTTCGGCCGCAGAGAACCGGAAGCCGACGCCGCGCACGGTGTGGATGTAGCGCGGCGACCCGGGATCGTCGTCCAGCTTCTTCCGCAGGCCGCTGACGTGGACGTCGAGGGTCTTCGTCGAGCCGAACCAGTTCGTATCCCAGACCTCGTCGATCAGCCGCTCCCGGGTGACGACGGAGCCGGCGTTCTCGATCAGGAGGCGCAGCAGGTCGAACTCCTTGCGACTGAGCTCTAGCTCGTCGCCCCGGAACGAGACGCTCCGGCGCCCGGGATCGATTCGGACGTCGCCGATCTCCTTCGCGCCCTCGGACCTGCGCTCCCCAGCCTCGGCCGCGCGGCGCAGGACCGCGCGCACCCGCGCAACCAGCTCGCGCGCGCTGAAGGGCTTGACAACGTAATCGTCGGCGCCGAGCTCGAGCCCGGCGACGCGATCGGACTCCTCGCCCCGGGCGGTCAGCATGATGATCGGAATGCGGGAACGCGCTCGCAGCTCGCGGCACACCTCGAAGCCGGAGCCGTCCGGAAGCATCACGTCGAGGAGCACGAGGTCGGGCTTCACGCGCTCGGCGAGCGCCAGCGACTCGCCGGCGGTCGCGGACACCTCCGTGTCGAAGCCCTCGCGACGGAGGGCTTCGACGAGCGGGGTGGTGATGGATTCCTCGTCCTCGACGAGAAGGATGGTGCGTCTTCCGAGCTGCATTTTCCGAGGGTTCTACCCAAACTCCCCGGAAAGCGGCGTCTACCGGGCCCGGAAGCTTCCGCGCATGCCTTCCTGCGCGTGGTCGCTGACTCCGCACCAGTACGAGTAGCGGACGCCCTTCTTCAGCTTCACCGTGATCGTGGCGGAGCTGCCGACGCCCAGCACGCGGGTCTTCCAGCTCCTGCCGCCGCCGCGGACGTGGAAGTCGTGGCCCTCGTCGCCGTTGTTCCGGACGACGAACTTCACCGTTCCGCCCTTCGGCCGCGCCGAGAGGGTGATCCGGCCGTCGACCTCGCTCACCCGGACCGTCTGGCCCGCGGTCGAGCCGAGCGTGGGGATCACGAGGGCCGTGGCGGCCACGAGCGTGCCGAACAGGATTGCCAGCGTCTTTCGCATGGTTCGTTCTCCTTGTCTCTTTAGTCGTCGTCCGAGCCGCGGTTCGGACCGGAGCGGTCTTCGTGACCGTGGTCGTCGTTCTCACCGCGGTCGTCGCCGCCGCGGCCACGGTTCGATCCGGCGCGGTTGTCGTCGTCGTCCGTGCGGTCCTCTTGCTCACCCGTCTGCGCGCCGGTGCAGCGTGGGTCGTTTGCGTGCTCGGCCTCGTCACACGGGCCGCTCACGTCTTCGGCCGGCGCGACAGGCGCCGTGGTAGTCGTCGTCGTGTCGTCGTTTGTGGTCGTCCCGACCGTCGTCGTCGCGGTCGTGACGGCGTCGGTCGGCGACGAATCCGTCAGCGCATTGCCTGCGAGCGCGCCGCCTGCGGCCAGCAGGACGAAGGCCGCGAGTCCGATTACGAGCTTGTTCATGAGTCCTCCTTTGGTCACCGGCCCAGACTGGCTGACGCATGCCCAAGCGCGGGCTACCGGGGAGGAAAACCTTGGTTAAGCCTTGGTATCGCCGTCGCCCGGGAGCCGAATTCCGGCCGCGACGCGCCTCAGAGCGGGCACCGGGTCGGCCTCGGGCCGAGCGACGAGGAGCACGGCCCCGTGGGCCTCTCCCGCCAGCGCGTCCACGAGCAGCTGCAGGCCGAGAGCAAGCGCGAAAGCCTTGTGCGCCTGGTCGCCGCCGAACGGGACGAGCTCCTCCTCCGACGCGATCCCGGCGATGACGTCGCCGTAGGTGACCCGGCCCATCGAGACGTCGGCGACGACCGGACGGCCGTCAGAGCTCGGAACCGCGATCGAGAGCGGGTTGGTGCCGGCGAGCGGCGGGCCGCCCTCCGGGTGTCCGAGTCGCGCCGGCGAGGTGGCGGTCAGAACAGCGACGAGCCCGGCGTCGGCGAGCTTCCGCGTCCAGTGGCCGAGCATGCCGGTCGGAAAGCAGTTGGACGCGACGACTACGCGGGCATGCTCGGGCGGGGCGGCGATCTGGGCCTCGCAGATCTCCGCGAGCGCGAGGTATCCCAGCGCTCCACCCCCGTCCCAGCGCTCGAACCCCTCCTCGGAGATGAGGCGCTCGGGGCGGGCGTCGACGTCGAGCTCACGCGTGGCCAGCCACTCGATCCGGGCAAGACCATGACCTCGCTTCCCGCGGCGCTCGGCGTCGACGAAGTGCTCGGCGAGCACACGGGCGTCTCGCTCGGCGAAGCCGAGCTCCCTCAGCGCCGGCAGCGCGTCTTCAGGTTCTCGCACCCGCGAGGGGAAGGGGCCGGAAGCCACCCTCCTCCCGGCGCGTCTCGGCAATCGCCTCCGCGAGCCGCACGATCGCGCGCGAGCATTCTGCGTCGGGCTGCTCCCACACGAGCGGCTCGCCGCGGTCGGCGGCCTCGCGCAGAGCGGGGTCGAGCGGGATCTTCCCGAGCAGCGGCACTCCGATCTCCCCCGCAAGAGCCTCCCCGCCGCCGGCCCCGAAGAGCTCGTCGCCGGTTCCCACTAGGTAAGACATGTTCTCGACGGCCCCGATCAAGCGCATGTCGGTCTTCTCCGCCATCTGCGCGGCACGCACGGCAACCTGCTGGGCGGCGGGCTGCGGCGTCGTGACGACGACGGCTTCGGCGCGAGGGAGCAGCTGTCCGAGCGAGATCGAGACGTCTCCGGTTCCCGGAGGCATGTCGACGAGAAGCGTGTCCAGCTCGCCCCAGTGCACGTCGGAGAGGAACTGCTCGAGCGCCTTGTGCAGCATCGGCCCGCGCCACATGACCGGAGCGTTGTCCTCGAGGAAGAAGCCGATCGACATCAGCTTCAGCTCGTCCCGCACCGGCGGGACGATCATGCGGTCGACGACGACGGGCCGCTGGTGGACGCCGAGCATGTGCGGAATCGAGTGGCCGTAGACGTCGGCGTCGAGGACGCCGGTCCGGTGGCCGAGCCGCACGAATGCCGCGGCGAGGTTCGCCGTCAGCGTCGACTTGCCCACGCCGCCCTTCCCGCTCGCCACGGCGACGACGCGGGTGGAGCGATCGACCGAGATCCCCTTGCTCCGCTGCGAAACGCCGCCGCGCAGCCGAGTCGTTAGTGCCGCCTTCTCCTCGGGGCTCATAACGTCGAAGTCGAGCGAGACCGACTCGACGCCGGGCAGCGGCAGAAGCTCCCGCTGGGCCTGCTCCTCGAAGCTCGACCGGAGCGGGCAGCCGGGAACGGTGAGGGCAATCGTGAGCGCGACATGGGCGTCGCGGACGTCGACGCCGCGCACCATGCCGAGCTCGGTGACGGGCCGCTTCAGCTCGGGATCGATGATCCGTCCAAGCGCCTCAGTGATCTGCTCTCGCGAAGGCTGCATCTTTGGACCGTAGCAGCGACATCGCGGGGGAACCCCTGGTTCCCCCACGGACCCCCTCCTTTCATGCGCGGGCGCCGCTTCCGCCGTGGCCGGAGCCGCCTTTTCGCTCGTTGGTTCTTGCGTTCCGTGGGTTTGTGAGCCTCCCGCGCGGCAAAGCCGCGCTCCGGCGGCGGATCGCTCGCACCGAGTTGCCCTCAGAGACCGAGCAGCTCTTTCAGCTTCAGGCCGTTCTTGACCGCGAAGCCCTCCCAATCGTTGTTGAAGTACGCGTAGACGTCGACACCCAGCATCACGCCAGCCAGCGATGCGCTCCGCCCACTCCGCAATCTCGGCGTCCGAGTAGTTACCGCGCCGGCCGCGGCTCCCGTGATGGAAGCGGACGAAGGTCCAGTCGGCCGTCAGCTCCAGGGAGCGGAACGGGTACTTCGGGCTGTCGGGGATCACCAGAGCCGCGCCGTGGTCCCGGAGGAGCGCGTAGACCTCCTCTACGTACCAGCTCGGCTCGCGGAACTCGAAGCAGTGGCGCCCGTCCGGAAGCGCGGCGAGTGCCGAGGCGAGCCGCTCGTCATTCCGCTTGAACGTCGGAGGGAGCTGCCAGAGCACCGGGCCGAGCTTCGACGACCGCTGGAGCGGCTCGATGCGCTCGTAGAAGCGCCGGATCCCGCCTTCGAGATCCGCCAGCCGCCTGATGTGAGTCAGATAGCGACTCGCCTTGACCGCGAACAGGAAGTCCGGCGGCGTTTCCGAGACCCACCCCTCGACCGCCGAGACCTCGGGCAGCCGGTAGAAGGTTGTGTTCACCTCGACGGTGTCGAAGAGCGCCGCGTAGTAGGCGAGCCAGCGCTTCTGCGGGAGCCCCTTCGGGTAGACACGCTCGCGCCAGTGGCCGTAGTTCCAGCCCGAGCACCCGACGCGGATCTTCATCACCTCATCAGGATCTCCGCAAGCCGGTCTTGTAACTCCTTCGTCGGGGCAGCGACGACGACCGAAAGCGGCGCCGTGCCGAGCGGGGCGTCATCCCAGGAGCTCCCGTCGGCGAAGCCCACCCCCAAGCCGCACTCCCGCACGACGAGCTGCGCGGCGGCGACATCCACGGCCCGCGCCGCGCGGAGGGAGCAGGCGGCGTCCATACGGCCGGCGGCGAACTGGCAGAGCGAGAGTGCGAGCGAGCCCGTGATCCGGAACCGCAGCGCGTACTCCGCGAGCGCAACCGCCTTCTCGGCCACCGTCTTCGACAGCGTGCCCTCGAGCGCCAGGATCTCGATCCGGTCCTTGGGCCGTACGTCGCCCAGCGACCGGCCGTCGAGCTGTGCGCCCTCGCCGCGCGTCGCCGTCCACTCCTCACCGGAACCGAAGTCATAGAGGTAGCCGAAGACGATGTCCCCGAAGGTCGGGCCCTCGGCGACGGCGATGGAGAGGCAGAAGTGCCGCAGGCCGCGCTTGGCGTTCACCGAGCCGTCGATGGGGTCGACCACGACCCTGGTCTCCGAAACGCCGAACGCCCGCTCGCCGAGCTCCTCCGAGATCAGCGTGAACTCGTGGCCTGCGCGGTGGAGCTCCTCGAGACGCGTGACGACGACGCCCTCAGCGGCAGCGTCGATCGCGGTCGTGTCGTCGCCCCCGACGCCGGCGGCGAGCACCGGCTCCCGCTCCGCACGGGTCGGAAGCTCGACGAGCTGCTCACGGACGTCGGCCGCAGCCGCCCGGCAGACCTCGAGCCAGGGCTTCACTCTTCGGAATGAAAGAGCAGGCCGGAGAGCAACTTGGGATAGAAGTAGGTCGTCTTCTGCGGAAGCGTCTCGCCGGCCTGGGCGAAGCGGAAGACGTCTTCGATCCTCGTCGGGCGGACGATGAACGCGCCGGCGGCGCGACCGCTATCCACCGCTGCGACGGCCTCGTCCACGGAGGGCGTGTAGGTCACCCCATGCGGCTGCAGGGACTCGACGAGCTGGACGTCCAGCTCTCCCGGCCGGCCGTGCACCAGCGCAACGCCGCCTTCGCGCCGGTAGACGACCGTCGCGGCCCGGTCGGCCGGTTCTGCTTCCAGACCGGCGAGCGCCCTCCGGAGATCCTGCTCTGTCGCCGGCGGCCCGTTCACCTGTTCCGCGACACGGTGTGTCGGGAAGATCATCAGCCCGGGATCGTCGGTGGCGACGAGCACGACGGGGATCTGCCGCGCGCCGAAGGCGAGCGCGGTCTCGTAGCGGTGATGGCCGTCTGCGATCAGCAGCTGCTTGACGGCGAACGCCTCCGCGATCCTGTCGGGCGGCAGGCGCCAGAGCCGGGCTCCGTCGGTCTCGACCTCGGGCGTGCCCGTCGGCTGCTCGAACGGCGGCTCGCCCTCGTACAGCAGGAAGATCGGCTCGAAATGGACGTGCGTCGCGCGCAGGAGCCGCAGCCGGTCCTCCTTCGGCCCTGCGTGGGTGCGCTCGTGGGGCAGCACGACGCGGTTCTCATACGGCTCGGGGCGCAGCGACGCGACGAGGCCGCGGCGCGTTCGGGCGACCCCGTCCGGGCCGACGTACTCCTGCTCGAGCGCCCAGAACGACGGCTCGGGCTCGCGGACGAGCGCGCCGTCCGAGAGCCACTCGCCCCACAGGCGAGCGGCATCGTCGACGTCGTCCGGGAGCGTCAGGTGCACAACGTTGAGGGGACTTCGCGCCATCAGCTCCTCCCGCTCGACGGCGTCGATGACGTCGTAGGGCGGCGCGACGAGCGTTTCCAGCGGGCCGGCGACGGCCTCGTCGTAGCGAACGGCGCGGAACGGCTTGACGACGGCCATCTCGGCTCGGACGTTACATCCTCCACCGAGCCTAGACTCGGGCCGTGAGCGCCATCGCCGAGCTCCAGGAAGACCGGGTCGTCGAGGGCGTCTACGCGGTCGCGAAAAAGGAACGGCGAAGGACACGGACGGGCTCCGACTACCTGGCGCTCGAGCTCGTCGACCCGAGCGGGCGCATCGAGGCGCGGGTCTGGAGCGACGTCGAGCTCCTGGACGGACGCTTCGGGGAAGGCGACGCCGTTCGTGTGCTCGGCCGTGTCGACAAGTACCGGGACCGCCTGCAGCTGGACGTCCGCTCGCTCGAGCCGGCCGAGGAAGACGCGGCCGCCCTGACCCCGGGCCTCCGCCGCGACGCCGACGAGCTGGACGGCTTCCTCGAGTTCCTCGGCGGCGAGATCACGCACCCGGGCCTGAAGACGGTCGTCGGACGGTTCCTCGGCGACGAACGGTTCCGCGCGCGGCTGCGTGAGCTGCCCGCCAGCCCTGACGTCCACCACGACTACGCCGGCGGCCTGCTGGAGCACACCGTCGCCGTGGCGACGATCTGCCGGGAGGCCGCTCAGGTGCATCCACGGCTCCGCGGCGATCTCCTCATCGCCGCCGCGCTTCTCCACGACGTCGGCCGAACGCTGGAGCTCGGCCGCCCGCCGACCTTCAGGCCGACCGAGGAGGGTCGCCTGCTCGGCCATGTCCAACTCGGGATCCGACTGATCGAGTCACGCGCTTCCGAGCTCGACCGTGACGTGCTCGCCGAGCTCGTCCACGCGGTCGCGGTCCACCACGACGGCCGCGGCGCCCGCACGGCGGAGGCGGCGGTGCTCTACCACGCGAATCAACTCGACGCGGTCGCCGCCACCAGGCCCGTTTGAAACTCGCCGCCTTGGTCGCGGTAACGGCCGTCCTTGCGGCGTGCATGGGAGCTCAGAGGAGCGAAACGACGCAGAGCTCCGAAACCGGGGTCGTCGCCCGGGTGAACGACGGCGACACGCTGACGCTGAGGGGCGGCAGAAAGGTTCGTCTCCTCCAGATCGACACGCCCGAGCTCGGCGCCGGCGAGTGCTACTCGGAAGCCGCGTGGATAGCGCTACGCAGGCTCGCGCCGATCGGGACACCGGTCGTGCTCGAGAGCGATCCCGTCCTGGATCGAACCGACCGCTACGGACGCCTCCTCCGCTACGTCGAGCGAGACGGCATGAACGTGAACATCGAGCTCGTCCGGCGTGGCGCGGCTGCACCGTACTTCCGTCGCGGCGATCGCGGTCGCTATGCAGCCAACCTCATGCAGGCGGCGCGGACCGCAAGGGCGACGAAGCAGGGGCTCTGGAGGGCCTGTCCCGCGACGGTCCTCGACCCGAACCGCGCCGTCTCGACCGGCCGCTGACTAGGCCAGGTTTCGGCGCCAGAGGAGCAGCGAGAGCGGCATCAGGGCGGCAAGGAACAGGAACGGGCCGAGCGGCCGGATCTTGATCGCCTCGACCTGACGCACCGCCTCCTTGTTGCCGAGCACCGTTTTCGCCGCCGCGCTGGCGGACCGATCTGGTCCTCGTCGAACGCCTGGCCGCCGACGCAAGCGGGCGAAGTCCGGCGCCGAGCTCGGCGCTGCTCGGATCGGGGAAGTAGCGACGCTTCACGACGCCGTCGGGCCGAAAGATCCGCTCGCCGTCGGCCCAGAAACGCACGAGGATGACCTTGATGCGGTCCTCGGCGAAGGCCCGCTTCAGCGCCGGCCCGCCGATATTGCTGGGTCTCGGCGTCCGTGAAGATCACGAGCAAGCGACGGCCGGGCCCTTGGAAGAAGTTTCCGGACGCGACGGCCTCAGTCGTGCCCAGGCTCGTGGCGACCTTGTTGCTCAGAGAGTCGGACGGCGGGCGCTCGATGCCGATCGAGTCCTGGAGAACGCCGTCGAACGATTTCTCGTTCGTGGTCGGGAACAGATGCGGGAGGACGCGGTCGGTGAACGATGCAACGCCGACTGGCGCATCTCCAGCTCGGCACGCATCTGCAGCGCCGCTGCCCGCGCCCGGTCGAATCGGTTCGGCTCGCCGGGTGCTTGCGTAGGCGAGCATCGACCGTGACGTGTCGAAGGCGAAGAAGATCTGTGCGTCGGTCCGAGCGGGTCGCTCGATCCGCTCCTCCAGGACGGGCTGCGCCGCACCGACGCCGACGAGAGCCGCAATCGCGACGAGCGCCGCGATCGTGATCCGCTCGAGCTGGGCGGCGAGGCCAGTCTCAGCAGCGATCGGGCCCGCTCGACTCGCCGCTCGGTTCGGGAGAACGCAACAAGCGGGAGGATGACCGCAAAGGCGACGAGGCCGGCCAGCGGGGTGAGAAACGAGAGGTGCATCGGCGCTAAAGCCGCCTAGTAGCCGTGGCCCGTGCGGTTCGGGTTGCCGCCCGGGCGAGCTCCGGCCAGCGAGCGTATTCGGGGATCCGCTGTTGGACGTCGCAGGTGCTCGTTCTCGGGATTGAAGAGCCGGAGCAGGAACTCGAGGTTGTATTTCGCGTCGGCGTTCGACGGGTCGATCTTGACCGCCCGCTCGAGATGCGTCAGCGACTGGCCGATGACGCCCGACTGGTTGAACGGGTCGGCGAGTGCTTCGTCGTAGCTGACGACGCCCTGCAGGTTCGCAAGCCTCGATCGCCGCGCGGGCGGCTGACCGGAGTTCTCGGCATCGCTCAGCGCCGCCTGAGCCTCGGCGCGAGCGGCCGGCGCCGAGGAGTTCACGCCGCTCTGGTCGCGCGCGAACGTCTGGAGCGCGCGGCGATAGATCAGGTCGTCCTTGATCCCGAACGCCTCGTCTGCGTAGGGCAACGTCAAGTCGAAGTCCCAGAGCGCGTGCGCCGGCGGGCTGGGCCTGGAAGGAGAGGTCGTCGCGTTTCATGCCGTTCCGGATCGCCGCGGCGTCACGTGCTACGAGCGCGGCGAGCAGGGCGAGCACGAGCAGCAGCGCGATCGGCGCTCCTTTGCGGATGATCGGCCAAGCCCGCCTCATCGCTCGGACCTCCACGAAAGCCGGCCGCAGAAGTGCTCGTTCAGCGCGAGCAGCATGAGCAGGAGCAGCGCCAGGCCCGCGAGGCCTTCCGGGACGCCGGCGCGCTCGGCCCGCTCGCGAGCGTCGAGGAGCCGTCCCGGCGCCAGGTTGGTGTAGTCGACGAAATTGTCACGCCCGACCAGACGCTCGAAGTACGCGCGGTCGTCGTCGAACGGATTAAGCGCGACGATGTGAATCGGGATCTTCTCGTTGCGGTACGTGATCAGCTCGCGGGTCAAGAGCGAGACGTCGAGGAGCGAGTCGTCGAGGTCGCTGACGAGCAGCACGCCGCGTGCCTTGGCGTGCGTGGCGCTCGAGCATCTCGCGCGCCATGTTGAGAGCCAGCGAGATCACGGTCCCGCCTCGGTAAGTTCTGATCCCATGGGGTCACCGATTTCCGCCGGATGACGCCGCTTCCTTGGAGTCGGCCGGAATCTCGTGCGTGCCGGGCGCGCATGGAACGCCCCGCTGCTTGAGGCAGACGTTCGGGAACGGCGAGATGGCCCGGATGATCGGCCGCAGCTCGGCGGAGCTCGTTCCGGGCGGAACTGCCTCGTACGGGACTGCAGAGAAGAGCACGAGACCGAAGTCCTGCCCTGTGTCGGCCAGATACTCGAGTGGGTCGACCGACCGCCGATCCGGGCGGCCGATGCTGCCGACAGGTCGAGGACGACGACGCCGCTGTCGGCGCCCTTCGCGAGCGCCGCATCGCTCGAACCCACCCGCTGGGACAAGCAGCGCCGCCAGCCGCGACGACGACGACGAGTGCGACCGCGAGCAGGATCCGCACGATCGTCGTCCGGCGGGCCGGGTCGCTCAGGCGGAGCGCGTCCACGAGCGGGATCGCCTGCCGGTTCCGCAGCCTCACGTTCCCTCCGAGATCACGCGCTCGACCTCAGTGGAGAGCGGGCTGACGACCGGCTCGGCGGGAGCACCTTGCGACCACGCGATCCGGCTCGCGTCCTGCGCCAGGTCCGGGTTGCTCGTGCGCCGCAGCTCGACCGAGAGCCGCTCGAGGGCCTTCCGGCCGTCCTCGGTCCGCCCGGACCTCGAGGCCTCCCGAACGAGGGCCAGCGCCCGCTCGAGCGCGCTTCGGCGGTCGATCACACCCCAGAGCCGCGCAGCCAGTCGCTCCAGCGGGAGCAGCCGGAGGATGAGGATCGAGCGCGCCGATCGCGAACAGTGCGGCGAGCACGAGGGCGAGGAACTCGACCCACCCAGGGCCGACGCGATAGGTCGCCGACGGAAGATCGCGGTACTCGGCGCGGAGCAGGCCCTGCCAGAGCCGTCCGGGGGCGATCCGTCCTGCGACGCGGAGCGGCTGCCAGTCGATCGTCGCCGACGCGGGGGTCGAGCTTCCGCGTTGCTGATACTCGACCGTGGCGATGCCGAAGTCGACGCGTCCGGTCTTCTTCGGCAGGCACTTCGCCGTCATGCAGGCGAGCGTGTAGTCGAAGCGCAGTCGCGTCATCCGCCCGACGTCGTTCCGGGTCACTTGGCGCTTCTGCAGTGCACGATAAGGAGCGAAGTTCGAGAGGATCTTGACGCTGTCGGGGTCGACACTGCCGCGGTCGAGCACGACCTCGACCCTCGCGTGCACCGCGTCCGCGAAGAGGTGTTGCTGAGGCGTGATCATGGCGTTCGCGACCAGCGGCCTGTCGAGCGCGGTCGAGGGAGTCGAGTCCCACGCCCACCAGGCAATCGCACCGGCGAGCGCGAGGACGAGCACGCCGGCGGCGACGAGCGCCGCGAAGAGGCTCCGCTCCCTCATAGCCAAGCCCTCGTTCCGATGCGCCGCACCTCGACCCATTCCAGGAAGCGCGTGAAGATCTCGTCACGATCGCTCGTCGTCAGCACGACCGGGTCGAGGCCGAGCGCTTCGAGCTCACCAAGCGTCTCCCGCGTCCGCTCCTCGTTTTTGGCGCGCCGGTCGCGGGCCTCGCGGCGGCTCAGGCGAACGAGACGCTTCCGCTTGCTCCCGGGCTGCATCATCGGGATGACCACGGAGGACACGTCCGGGAAGCTCTGCTCCCAGACGGGATCCTGGATCACGACCGGGACGATCTCCCAGGGCATCTCCACGATCGCCGACCAGGACTCCGGCGACGGCTGGTTCAGGAAGTCCGACAGGACGAAGACGAACGTGCCGGCCGGGAGCGCGCGCCGCAGGGGCGCGAGAAACGCGAACGCACGCTCGAGGTTGTCCTCCGGCGCCAAGTAGAGCGGAAACAGGAGATCGGACTCCTTCACGCGCCAGAAATCGGTCTGGCCGTGGGGCGGGCGCCAGAACGGCGGACCGGCGCCGTTCCCGTTTCCGCCGCTCGCGAAGTCGAGGTAGCCGATCAGACCGCGGGCCTTCGCCGCCGAGTCGGAGATCATCGAACCGGCCTCGAGCATCACCTTCGGCTTCGAGAGCCATGGAAGGCCGGCGGGATAGAGCTCCATCGCAGGACGCCGGTCACAGACGATGACGACCCGCGGGGCCTCCTCCGCATAGTGCTCACGCACGATGAACTCGTCCTGTCCGTGAGCCGTGGAGACCTTCGCCGACGCCGCCCAGTCGATCGACTCGAACGTGTCCCCCGGCTGGTACGGCCGTGAGCTCGCGACGCTGGAGCCGTGACCCCGTTTGGTGCTGTTCACGCTCCCGAAGGCGAGACCGACCAGTCGGCGGCGGGGAGTGAGCGGAAAGGTGAGCTCAGTCGGTCCGCTCACCGAGACGCACGACCTCACCGTCTCCGCCCAGCGCCGCTTCGGGCCGCGGAGCCGCTTGGAAGCAGCGCGCTTTGAAGTCGTCCATCGCCTTGACACGGCCGATCTTGCGCACTTCCACGAGGAACGACGGGGTGAAGAGGATGCGGTGGCCGAGCACGGGGAGGAACAGCTTCTCGATGTCCTCGGGAACGACGTAGTCGCGCCCGCTCAGGAGCGCCCAGCCTCTCGCCGCGCGCTCCAGCGCGAGGCTGCCGCGGACCGAGGCGCCGATCGAGACGATGTCGAGGTCGCGGGTGGCGCGGACGAGCTCGATGATCCAGCGCTGGAGAATCTCGTCGACGTAGACCTCTTGGCTTGCGTCCTGGAAGTCCGTGACCTCGTCGATCTGGACGACCGCGCCGAGCTCGCCGAGAGGATGCCCGTGGCGCTGGTCGCGGACGATCTCGAGCTCCTCGTCGCTCTCCGGGTAGCCGAGCGCGGTTCTCAAGAAGAAGCGGTCGAGCTGGGCCTCGGGCAACGGGAAGGTGCCCTCGAGCTCGATCGGGTTCTGCGTGGCGAGCACCATGAACGGCTCGGCCAGCTCGCGGGTGACACCGTCGATCGTCACCTGACGCTCGGCCATCGCCTCGAGGAGCGCCGACTGGGTCTTCGGCATCGCGCGGTTGATCTCGTCGACGAGGACGACGTTGGCGAAGATCGGCCCCGGACGGAACTCGAAGTCGCGTAGCTGCTGGTTCCAGATCGAGAGCCCGGTCACGTCGGTGGCCTGGAGATCGGGCGTGCACTGGATGCGCGACGGTTCGGCGCCCTCGATCGAGAGGGCGATCGCCCGGGCCAGCACGGTCTTCGCCGTCCCGGGCACGTCCTCGAAGAGGACATGTCCCTTACAGGCCAGTGCGGTGAGGACGAGCTTGATCTCCTCGCGCTTGCCGCGAACGGCGTTTTCGATGTTGTCGATGATCCGCTCCGCGACGTCCGCGGCGCGCTCGAGTCGCTCGTCGTTTCGTTGGGGGGTCGGTCGGACGGTGGTCATGGGGTGCTCAATATAGGTTTTGCGCGCGTTGACCTGCCATTAAGCGGCCATCGTTCGGATTAGACGTGAAAACGGACATTCAGTAGGTCGCCGTCCTCGACAACGTACTCCTTGCCCTCCAGACGCTGAAGGCCGCGGCGTGAAGCTTCGGCGCGCGAGCCCGCTTCGACGAGGGCGCGCCAGTGCACGACTTCGCAGCGGATGAAGCCCCGAGCCATGTCCGTGTGGATCGTTCCCGCCGCCTCGAGCGCCGTTTGGCCGCGGCGCAGCGTCCACGCTCGCGCCTCGTTCTCGTTCGCCGTGAAGAAGGTCAGCAGATCGAGCGACTCCTGAAGCCGGCGCACGAGGTCGTCGAGCGCCGACGGCTCTCCGTCGCGGAACGCGGCCGCCTCCTCCGGGGGGAGCTCTGCGAGCTCGGCCTCGAGCTTCAGGTCGATCCCACCCGGCCCGTTCACGACAGGGACGAGCGGTTTCGCCGTCAGCGGCTCCAGCTCCGGCGGGAGGGCGCCCTCGTACTCGTCGAGTGGACGCTCAGCATCCAGATGCGCGAGTAGCCGTTCGAGCTCCTCGACCTCGGTTCGGAGCTTCGGATCGCCGGATTTCGCGTCCTTGCGCACCCTCTCCAACCTGCGCTCGACGTGATCGCGGTCGGCGACGAGTAACTCCAGCTTCAGCGACTCGAGCTCCGATTCGTCGCTCACGACGCCGACGAGGGCATCCGCCGCCCTGGCCGCGCCGAGCTGGGCGCTCGCCGTTCCGGGCAGGTCGAGCACGCGGATCGAGGCCGGGGTCGTCTTCGGCGAACCGATGATCCGCGCCACCTCCGCCAGCCGGTCGTCCGGGATCGGCGCCATGCCGACATGGGCCGTTCCGTACTGCTCGGCGGCGGCGCCGGTCAGAGCCGTGAACAGCGTGCTCTTGCCGGTGCCGGGAAGCCCGACGATCCCGACTTCGAGGGACATCGGAAGACGTTTTAGCGCGTGACGTGCTTCTGCAGCGAGGCGAGGGCGCGGTGCTGGAGGGACTTCACCGCGCCTTCCGTCTTCCCGAGAATCGTCGCGGCCTCGCCGTTCGAGAACCGGAAGACGAACTTCAGCGTCAGCACCTGCCGCTGTTCCGGGGAGAGGCGCTCGATCAGCGCCAGCATGCTCGTGTCTCCGAGCGAGGCGAGCGCCTGCTCCTCGGCCGAGGTCTCCTCTCCCTGGACATGCTCGGAGATCTCGTCCTCCGGCTGCCAGCGCCGGTTGGCGCGGAAGTGATCCATCGCCAGGTTGTGGGCGATGCGAAAGAGCCAGGCCGAGAAGGGGACCGAGCGCCACTGGAAGCGCCCGATCGCCTCGAGCATCCGCAGGAAGGTCTGCGTGGTCAGGTCCTCGGCGTCGTGCCGGCTTCCGACGCTCATGTGCAGGTAGCTGTAGACCCGGTCGAAGTGGATGAGGTACAGCTCCTCGAGAGCCGCGCGGTCGCCGCGCTGAGCGCGTTCGACAAGGCCACGGACCCGTCCGTTCTCTTCGCGCCGCCCTGTCATCGGCGTTGCCGCACTGATGCTTCGGAGCACGGACAAGGCTTGCCCGGCTGTTCTCAGAATGTAACGCGGTGCGGCTGAATTGCTAGCCCGAGAAGCCGAGCCGGCCCTCGCGGTGGAACCGCTTGAGGTAGACGACCCGGTCGAGGGCGACCGTGTAGCGGCCATCCTCCGCCTCGAGCACCACCGACCCGTCCTTTCTCGCCGCCAGCGCCGCCTCGAGCTCGTCGGCGTCCTTGGCGGGCACCACAGCGCTCATGATCTGGTTGCCCTCGAAGCCGATCTCGATCCGGATCTCGTCGTTTGCGCTCATCGAGCCACCAGCTCAGAGAGTACGCCGTGGGCAGCGTCCGGATGAACGAAAGCAACCTGGAGCCCGAAAAGGCCTTCGTGGGGCGCCTGGTCGATCAGCTCGGCGCCGCGGTCGGTGAGGTCCCGGAGCGCTGCGGGGAGGTCTCCGACCTCATAGGCGATGTGATGCATCCCGGGGCCGCGCTTCGCCAGGAACTTGCCGACCGGCGTCTCGTCGCCGAGCGAAGCCATCAGCTCCACGCGCCCCTCGCCGACGCGCATGGACGCTGCCTCGACGCCCTGTTCCTCCACCGTGGCCCGGTGCTCGACGGTGCACCCGAAGAGCCGCTCGTACGTGTCGACCGCCTCGTCGAGGTCGTCGACCGCCATCCCGACGTGGTGGATCCGAAGCGCTTTCACGCCCCGATGCTAGTCACGCTTCGGCGTTGTGGCAGCGCGCGAATCGTGCCGACCGTCTCGCTGGCGTGCGACTCGGGATCGACGTCGTGGAGCAGTGCCTCGAGGTCGTTGCGGTTGAGCGTCTCCCGGTCGAGCAGCGCGCCCGCGACGCGGTCGAGGGGCGAGCGGTGCTTCTCGAGCAGCCGGATCGCCTCGGAGTAGGCGCCGTCCGTGAGCCGCGCCTGTTCCGTGTCGCGCAGCCGCTTCGTCTCTTCCGAGAGCGCGTAGTTGTCGGCCCGCATCGTCCGGGACACGACTCCTTCGGACATGCCGTACTCGAAGACCATCGCGCGGGCGAGCGTGGTCACCTTCTCGAGGTCGTTGGCAGCGCCGTTCGTGACCCGGCCGAAGACGACCTGTTCCGCGGCGCGGCCGGCGAGCCCGATCTTCATCCAGTCGATCAGCTCCTCCCGCGTGTGGAGGTAGCGGTCTTCGTCAGGCAGGTGGAACGTGTAGCCGAGCGCGTCGCCGCGGGCGACGATCGTCGCCTTCTGGACGGGATCGCCCATGAGGTAGGCCATGACGGCGTGACCGGCCTCGTGGTAGGCGAGGATCCGCTTCTCCTTCTCGGTCACGACCCGCCGCTGCTGGAGGCCGGCGACGACCCGCTCCATCGCCGACTCGAAGTTCAGCGGCGAGATGTCGTTGCGGCTTTCGCGAGCCGCGAAGATCGCCGCCTCGTTGGCGACGTTCGCAAGGTCGGCGCCCGTCAGGCCCGCCGTCTGGCGCGCGACGAGGTGGAGGTCGACGTCGGCGGAGAGCGGCTTCCCGCGCGTGTGCACCTTCAGGATCTCCTCGCGGCCCGCGAGGTCGGGGGGCGAGACGAGGATCTGGCGGTCGAAGCGTCCTGGCCGAAGGAGCGCCGGGTCGAGATCCTGGAGCCGGTTCGAGGCGCCCATGACGATCACCTGGTTCTCGTTCTTGTTGAATCCGTCGAGCTCCACGAGCAGCTGATTCAGCGTCTGGTCGTGCTCGCGGTGGAGGCCGCCGCCCGTCCGCCGCGTGCCGACGGCGTCGAGCTCGTCGATGAAGACGATCGCGGGCGCGTCGTTCCGCGCCTGCTCGAAGAGCTTCCGGATACGGGCGGCGCCGAGGCCGGCGAACATCTCGACGAACGCCGAGGCGCTCTGGGAGTAGAAGCTCGCGCCGGACTCGTGCGCAACGGCCTTTGCCAGCAACGTCTTTCCGGTGCCGGGAGGGCCGTACAGGAGGATCCCCTTGGGAACGCGCGCGCCGAGTCGCTCGAAGCGCTTCGGGTCGCGCAGGAAGTCGACGACCTCCCGCATCTCCGCCTTCGCCTCGTTGAGACCCGCGACCTCCTCCCACGTCACGGAGCTGCGCGAGCTGGGCTTGACGTGCGTCGTCTTCACCCGCGGCATCAGCGACAGGCTGCGCCAGAGCAGGTAGATGATCAGCGAGAACATGACGATCGGGAGCCAGACGAACGCGATGTTCTCGAATGAGCGCAGCAGTTCCAGCACGTCGAACGGCATACATCGCCTATCGGCAACCTTGGCCGCGCTCTGTAGGGCAGACTAGAAACGCGTGCCCGAGCTTCCGATCCCACCGCACTTCACGCGCAGGCAGGTCGGGGAGATCTGGCGCGTTCCTTACCAAGAGCGCGCGGACGGGGCGCAGGCCTGGGCCGAGGAGCACGGCCTTCGTCCGGCGCTCGAGGACAACTTCCGGATCTGCCTCGTCGCCGTCGACGTCCAGAACACCTTCTGCATCCCGGGGTACGAGCTCTACGTTCAGGGAGCCGAGAACGACAACCGGCGGCTGTGCGAGTTCCTCTACCGCAACCTCGGAGCGATCACGGCGATCATCCCGACGCTCGACACGCATCGCGCCATGCAGATCTTCCATGCCGCGTGGCTCGTGGACGACGAGGGCCGGCATCCGGAGCCATACACGCTCGTCACGACCGAGGACGTCGAGTCAGGACGCTGGCGGATCAATCCGCCGGCCGTCGAGAGCGCCGGTATCGAGGCCGACTATGCCCAGCGGCAGCTGCTCGACTACACGCAGAAGCTCGCCGAGGGCGGCAAGTACGACCTGACGATCTGGCCCTACCACGCCATGCTCGGCGGGATCGGCCACGCCCTCGTCCCAGCCGTCGAGGAGGCGATCTTCTTCCACACGATCGCCCGGTATAGCCAACCCGCCTTCCAGGTCAAGGGGGACAACCCGCTGACAGAGCACTACTCGGTGCTGGGCCCGGAGATCACCCAGGGCCCGGGCGGAGAGACGATCGCCGGAAAGAACGACCTCCTGATCCAGCAACTGTCGCTCTACGACGTGATCATCGTCGGCGGCCAGGCGAAGAGCCATTGCGTCGCGTGGACGATCGCCGACCTGCTCGAGGGCGACGACGAACGCGAGCGGGCGCTCGCACCCCGCACGTACCTCCTGGAGGACTGCACGTCCCCGGTGGTCGTGCCCGGAATGGACTACACCGCCGAGGCCAACGCCGCCTTCGAGCGCTTCGCAGCGGCAGGCATGCACGTCGTCCGCTCGACGGAGCCGATCGAGAGCTGGCCCGGAATCCCGGCGCTCGTCAGGTAACGAGCTCGAGCCGCTCGTTCGGCCGGTACCAGCGACCGGCCTTCGCCGACGGGCGTCCGTCCGTCAAGACGACGTCGGCGGTGAAATCGTTCTCGCCCCGGATGAGAGCTGAGCCGACGCCGTAGGAGTCGACCGGCACGCCCTTCTCCTCGAACTCTCGGATTCGCTCGGCGTTCATTCCGCCGGAGACGACGATCTTGACGCGCTCGAACCCGTCCCGGTCGAGCGCCTCACGGACCTTGAGCACGAGCCCCTCGTTGACGCCGCGCGGGTCAAAGTCGCCCATCTCGTGCCAGAGGGAGCGGTCGACCATCGTGCGGGACGTGTCGAGCCGGACCCCCCAGAGACTGTCGCCAAGCGCGCGGGCGACCTCGAGCGACGTCCGGATGGAGTCGTTCTCGAAGTCGACCAGGACGACGACGTTCATGTCCGGGTCGCTGTGCTCGACGAACTTCGTCGCCGCGAGCACGGTGTTGCCGCCGTACGAGCTGATCAGGGAGTGGGGCACGGTTCCGATTGCCCGGCCGCCCCACCAGGACGCATTCGCCTCGGTGGTGACACCGATCGGGACGCCGATCGACGACCCGGCGATGTAGGCGGCGTAGCCGTCGCCCGTCTGCACGCGATGGTGGTCGTAGCGGGCGGGCATGAAGATGATCGGCTTGCCGTTTGCCGCCTCGACCACGCGCTTGACGTTCGAGGCGATCATCGTCCGCCGCGCGAGCACGCCGAGATAGACCGTCTCGAGATGCGCGAACCCCGTGTAGTCGCCCTCGATTGTCATCGCCGTCTCCCATGGCGAGATCTCGTCGCCGTCGTAGAGCGCGTGGACGGTCAGCGCCTCCCAGTCGTCAGAGCAGAGCTTGAGGATCGCAATCGCCTCGTCCATTCCGGCCAGGAGCGCGCGCTTCCGCTGGAAGACCTGCATCACGACCCGCGGACGGCGCTCGTCCTCGAGCAGCACGCGGCGGGTCTGGTTGAAGTACTCGTCTGTGTAGTAGCCCTCCCGCATCTTCTCGACCGGGAGGTCGAAGATCTCCGGCGGAAGCCGCCTGTGGCGCTCTCTAGTCTGGAGCGCCACGGGCCTCTTCCTCGAGCCGCAGGCACTCGGCAAGCGCCGTCTCGGCGACCTCGAGCTGCTCGGGGGTCGGCTCCGCTGTCGCGAGGCGGTGCTGGAGCTCGTGACCGGGCCGCGCCAGCAGCTTGGAGACCCTGCTCTCCGGATTGCGGGCCATCCACGCGAAGAGCTCGGTGGAGGTCGCGAGCGCGCCGACGGCGGCCACGAGCTTCGCCGGCCCTCGCAGCTGCGGCGGCGCCTTGGCGGCGAGGCTGTTTCCTGCAGCCATCGTCACGAGCAGCGGGCCCACGAGATGGGAGCCGCAACGCTCGTGCTCCTTCTCGCGCGGCTCGCCATGTTCGTACGTTCCGATCGAGATGTGCTCAGCGCCGTGGTAGGCGGCCAGTGACTGCCCGCGGAGAGCGACGACCGCCGGCGCCATCGAGGCGAATGCGGCGATCAGCTCCTTCGTCGCGGCGCCGAGGCGGGAGCTTCGGACGAGCTGCGTGACGACGATCCCGCCGGCCATTGCGGCCAGGACGACCGGCCGCTCGAAGGGAAGCCTGGCTTCGGGAAGCTCCCGGCGTACCTCCGGGAGCAACGTGAAGGCCTCGGCGATGCGTGCAGGGCCGCGGAGCAGCGGCTGCTCTACGCGGCTCGCACGGAAGCGCTTGAACGCCGACGCGTGCTTGAGCGTCCCGTCCGGCATGCGCACGGCGCAGGCCCACGCGTTCGGCCCGTGCACGAGCACACCGTTTGCAAGAGCCATACCGCCGAGCCGAATCTTCTCATCAGCCATGCGATTACGGTAGCGACGGAAGCGCGCTTGCCGCATGGCGAAGGAAGCGCATGCCCAGCTCGAGGTCGTCGAGCTCGATCCGCTCGTCGGCGGAATGGATCAAGCGGGCGGCGACCTCCGGCTCCATCGTCCGCATCGGAAAGAACCCGTACGCGATCGTCCCGAACGCCTCGCGGATCCAGTGGCTGTCCGTGAAGCCAGACAGGAGCAGGGGCACGACCTGAGCCTCCGGCTCGACCTCGGCGACGAACGACTCGACGACATCCCATAGCGGCGAATCGACAGGCGACCGGGTGCCGCCTTGCGCCTCGATCCACTCCAGGTCGTACTCGGCGCCTTCGAGCACCCGTGCGACCTTGGCCTCGACCTCCTCCTGGGTGTGGCCGGGGAGGATTCGGCAGTCGACGGTGATCTCGCAGCGGTTCGGGATCACGTTCCGCTTCTTCGAGGCTTCGATCTCCGTCGGAGCGAGCGTCGTCCCGAGGAGCGGCTCGACGATGTCTCCGGCGAGCGGGTGCACCGCGCGCGCCGCGCTGACGGCCTCCAGCGCAGCCGGCACCTCGCCGCAGACCGCCTGGAGGAACGCGGCGACCTCTGGGCCGACCTCTGGTTCGTCCCGGAAGGCGCCCAGCCGCTCGACCATCGGCGCCGCCTTCACGAGCGCGTTGTCGGCCATTCCGGGGCGAGAGGCGTGGCCGCTTCGGCCGTGCACGATGATCCGGAACGGCGCGCTCATCTTCTCCGCCGTGGAACAGACGTAGAACGCGCGGCCGTCGAGCACGAGTCGGTCGCCGCCGCCTTCGTTGATGCAGTACTCGGCGCGAACAGCGTTCGGGTGCTCCTCGACGAGCCACTGGAGCCCGAAGCCCGCGCCGACCTCCTCGTCGGCGCAGGCGGCGAAGATCAGGTCGCCCGGCGCCTCGAAGCCCTCGCGCGCGAGCGAAGCCATCGCGACGGCGCTTGCGGCCACCTGGCCCTTCATGTCGAGCGCGCCGCGGCCCCAGACCTGTCCGTCGCGGAGCTCCCCCGACCACGGGTCGAGCTGCCACTCGCCTGGATCGGCGAGCACGGTGTCGGTGTGCGACAGGAGGAGTAGCCGCGGTCCGTCTCCGTGGCCGGGAATTCGCGCAACGAGGTTCGCGCGCTCCGGCACCCTCGCGTACAGCTCGCACGCGACACCGTTCGCCTCGAGATAGGCGCGCAGGTGCTCGGCCGCCAGCGTCTCATTACCCGGCGGGTTGACCGTGTCGAGCCGGATCAGGTCACGAAGAAGGCCGGCGGCCTCGTCCCGCAGCGAGACCGTTGCCACTTACTTACGCGTGCCGTACGTGAGCAAGTAGGTGCGTGAGAACCGCAGTCCGCCGTTCTCCCGCGAGCGTTCATGCAGCTCGACGAACGCACGGCGCAGCTCCTCGCGTTTTTCGTCGTCGAGACTCTCCGCAAGGACCTTGGTCGGTCCGTAGTCGCGTACAAACAGGTCCCAAACCGCCTCGCCCGACTCCATCACGAGGGGCGAGTCGAGGATCTCGAACTCGAGGTCGAAATCAGCGCCGAGGAGGTCGCGGACGTGGTCCTCGCGGCCACAATCGAACGGATTGGAGACACCCGGCGGAGGCGCCGGCTGGTACTGCCGCATGATTCCGAAGATCTGAGCAAGGCCAGATTCGGGCGTCCAGCAGGCCAGGCCGAGGCGGCCGCCCGGTTTCGTTACGCGGGCGAGCTCCCTCGCGACGGCGGCGTGGTCCGGCGCGAACATCACGCCGCAGGTTGACGTGACGACGTCGAAGCTTGCGTCCTCGAGGTCCAGCGCCTCGGCGTCGCCCACGCGATAGTCGATCTCGAGGCCGCGCTCGGCTGCCCGTTCCTTCGCCTGCTCGATCAGCGCCGGCGCGATGTCGACGCCCACGACCTCGACCCCTCTCGGCGCGACGAGCTCGGGCACGGCGCCCGTTCCGCACGCGACATCGAGAAGCCGCTCCCCCGGTTGTGGATCGAGCCGCTCGAGGACGGCCTGATGCAGGTCGGCGATCGTCTCGGTGACTCCCTGGTAGGGCCCCGAGCCCCAGACCGCCGCATGACGTTGTTTGAGCTCTTCGAATGGCATGGAGCGGAGCATACTTTCCTGCAATGAGCGACCTCTTTTCAGATGCCGCCAATGAGCGGCTGCCCGAGGTCGCGCCGCTCGCGCTCCGGCTGCGCCCGCAGCGGCTCGAAGACTTCGTCGGCCAGGAGCACGTCCTCGGCGAGGGCTCGGCGCTGCGACTCGCGATCGAGGAGGACCGCGCCGGCTCGATGATCCTCTACGGGCCGCCGGGGAGCGGCAAGACGACCCTGGCTCGCATCGTCGCCAACCTGACGGGCGCCGAGTTCGAGGAGCTCTCCGCGGTCTCGGCGACGGTCTCGGACGTTCGCGGGACGATCGCGCGCGGACGGGAGCGCCTCGGCGCGACGGGCCGGCGCACGATCCTCTTCCTGGACGAGATCCATCGCTTCAACAAGGCCCAGCAGGACGCGCTGCTGCCGGCGGTCGAGGAGGGCATCGTCACGCTGATCGGCGCGACGACCGAGAACCCGTACTTCGAGGTCAACTCGGCCCTCCTGTCGCGAACCCAGATCTACGAGCTCGAGCCACTTTCGGAAGCAGACCTGGCGACTGTCACACGCCGGGGAGCGGCGGAGCTCGACGCCGAGGTGCCCGACGACATCGTGGAGCTGATCGCGCGCCGGGCCGGCGGAGATGCGCGAAACGCGCTCAACATCCTCGAGCTGGCCGTGCAGACCGCACGAGCCGAGGGTGGCGCGATCACCGAGGAACAGGTCGAGGACGCCGCTCGCAAGCGGCCGCTCGTCTACGACAAGGGCGGCGACGCGCACTACGACTTCATCTCGGCCTTCATCAAGTCGATGCGCGGCTCCGATCCGGACGCGTCGCTCTACTACCTCGCGGCGATGCTCGAGGGCGGCGAGGATGCTCGCTACATCGCCCGCCGGATGATCGTCCTCGCCTCCGAGGACATTGGCAACGCCGACCCGCGGGCGCTGCAGGTCGCCGTCGCCGCCGCCCAGGCCGTCGAGCATGTCGGCCTCCCGGAAGCGCGGCTGAACCTCGCCCAGGCTGCGATCTACCTCGCCCGGGCGCCGAAGTCGAATGCTGTGATCGCGGCGTTGAACGAGGCGCAGAAGGACGTCCGCGAGCACGGTCATCTCCGGCCGCCCGGGCCGCTCCGCGACGCGAGCTACTACCACGCGAAGAAGCTGGGGCGGGGGCAGGGTTACGTCTATCCGCACTCCGACCCGCGCGGCTTCGAGGTCGACCACCTGCCCGACGAGCTGAAGGGCCGGCGGTACTATCGACCGTCCGGTTCAGGCGAGGAGAAGGGGGAGGACGATGGCGGTTGAGCGCAGCGCAAACGCGGTCTGGGAAGGCGACCTCATGGGTGGCTCCGGGAAGGTCTCGACACAGAGCGGGGTACTCGACAACGCGACGGTCACGTGGAGGTCGCGGGCCGAACAGGCCGACGAGAACACCAGCCCGGAGGAGCTGATCGCGGCGGCGCATGCCACGTGCGTCTCGATGGCACTGGCGCATGGACTCGCCCAGGCAGGGACCCCGGCGACGAAGATCGAGAGCGAGGCCACGGCGACGTTCGAGCAGGTCGGCGAGGGCTTCCGGATGACGGCGATTAAACTGTCGATCCGTGGCGAGGTCGACGGGATCGACGGCGTCGTCTTCCAGGAAGCGGCAGAGGCTGCGAAGGACAACTGCCCGGTCTCGCAGGCGCTCAAGGGCAACGTCGACGTGTCGCTGGACGCGTCGCTCTAGTCGGAGCCTCTGAGGATCCGCTGGGCGGCGAACTCGCCGAAGTCGCCGGCCATCGAGCGATAGGCTGCCGCCGCTCGCTCGACGTCGTACTCCGTACGCCGGAAGTCGAAGTCGCCGTCCCACGTCGCCCAGGCGGCTCGGATGTCGCCGTCCAAGGGCATCCCGACGCTGCCCGGGTTGACCAGATCGGTGTGCCTCGGGCCAGAGCGCCGGAACTGCTGGTGGCTGTGGCCGAAGACGATCGTCCGGTCGTGCTCACCCGCAAACAGCCGTTCCTCGCCCTCCTGGGGCTGTGGCGCGAAGCTCTCGTCGTCGGCGAGCGGTGACCCATGGACGTAGAGGACGCCGTCCAACTCCGCTCGAGTGGGTAGTCCGTAGAGCCACTCGACCTCATCGTCTGGGATTCCGCCGCTGAAGAGCTCATAGACCTCCATGACCTCGGGCCGGTCGACCGGCGGCTCGCGGAGCCAGCGCTCGCCGTTCCCGCGGATCCACGTGGCGTTCGGGAGGGCGCGAAGACGCTCGAGCGTCTCGAGCGGCGCGGGGCTGGGCGTCCCGTAGTCGCCGCCGAGGAGGTACCGATCCGCGCCGGCCTCGGCCGCCTCCGCGAGTACCTCATCGAGCGCCGCGGTGTTCCCGTGGATGTCGTACAGGATCGCCAGCACGGCGACGCCGCTAGTCGGTCCGGATCACGGCGAAGAGGTTGCGCTCACACAGTTGGCCCGCAGGATCGAAGGCCCGG
The DNA here is from genome assembly GCA_963842235.1 of uncultured Actinomycetes bacterium. GTDB lineage: Bacteria > Actinomycetota > Thermoleophilia > Gaiellales > Gaiellaceae > JACDAN01. The sequence continues at coordinate 265,118 of CAWJFT010000003.1, forward strand.
TGGAAGCCGAGGTGCTCGATTCGCGAGCCGGCGCACGTCTCCGCGAGATAGCTCGTCAGCCACGAGCGGGAGTCCGGGGTCATCGCAGGGAGCCGGAAATCTGGCGTCATCTCGGACTCGCCGGAGTCGAAGAGCATCAGCTTCCGGGCGTGCTGCCAGATGGCCGCGAGCATCCCGGTCGCCTGGCTCAGCCCGTGTGAGCGGACGAAGTGATGCCAGATGGAGAGGCACAGGACGCAATCGGCGTCGGGAAGCGTGAAGGCGTTCTCGGGCGTGACCTCCAGTGCGAGAACGCCGACGTTGCGGTTGCCCGTCTTCCTGACGGCAAGCAATGCCGTGCGGTAGTTGCTCGGCATGTTCTCGACCGCGATCGTCGGAATGCCGGCGGCGCCGAGCATGAGCGAGAAGTACCCCTCGCATGCTCCGATGTCGACGGCGCTCTCGACACGGTGCCCCTCGACGACCGGAAGCATCGCCGCCCAGCGCGACTCAGTGCCCGCGCCGCGCGCCGCACGTGCGGGAACGCCCGGAACCGGTTGATAGAGGCCGTTGGGCAATGTGTCGATCCGAAAGCGCAACCGGTCGATGACGTCGTCGATCGCTTCGAACGTCTGCTTCGTCACGATCGGGCGGAGGAGGCGCTTCAGGAGCGGCCAGCGGCGCGCGGGAGCGTCTCGTGCGGCCGGCGGCGCGAAAGCGCGCTCGTACGCGCGAACCGTCGCCGTGCCGACGAGCAGGCCGCCGACCACCGCAACGAGCGGAAGGTCTTCGTCGAGGACCCCCAACCACACGAGGACGACAGCCACGGCGCCCGCAGACAGCAAGAGCATCGAAAAGCGGCGAAGAGCGGCGCCGGCGAGCATCGAGAGCCCAAAGAGGCCGATCACGAGCGGGCTGGGCTTCTCGGTCTCCTGGACGAAGATGACGCTGAGGCTGGCGAGGTAGACCAGGGCGATCCCGGCAGAGAAGAGCCAGAGCGGCGACCGTAAACCGATCATCGCCGCAGCCCGACGGCCTCGTTGAGGCGAGCCATCAGAAAGATATTCCCGCACCGGCCGATCGTTAGCCACGGGAGTTGACCTCGCCGCCGATGCCGGCTTTGCCGGCGTCGGCCCACTTCGGCCGTCCGTTAGAAGAAGAATCGGCCGAAGTCGTCATGCTGCGGCGCCAGCCGCAGCGGACTTCGGCCGACTATGGCGAGGGCCGGAATCGAACCGGCGACACCACGGTTTTCAGCCGTGTGCTCTACCAACTGAGCTACCTCGCCCGAGACGGCCAGTGTAGCCATGCGCACGCGAAAAAAGGACGTCCGGACCGGTGCAACCGCGTCGCGAACGTCCTCTTGATCGAGACTTTAGTCCCGCTCGGGCCGGCGGGCAACGATGGCTGTCCCTCGGCCGGCCGCAATTTCCGCAAAGTCCGTGAAGCCTCGGCGTTCCAGCTCCCGCCCCAGACGGTTCGGCTCGACCCAGATCGGCGTCTCCGGCCCTGAGGAGTAGGCGAAGAGCGTCCAGCCGCCGGGCCGAAGCACTCGGGCGACTTCGTCCGGAAACGGGATCATGTTCGAGTGCGCGACGAGGTCGAACGACTCGTCGGCGAACGGCAGCTCGGCCGCGTCTCCCTCCACGAACGTCGCCTCGGGCAGGAGCCTGCGCGCCTCCGCGAGCATCGCCGTGGAGACGTCCACTCCCACGACGTCGGCCGTCGGAAACCGCTGCCGGATCGCTCTCACCCCGGCGCCGGTCCCGGTGCCGACGTCGAGGGCGCGTTCGACCGGGCCGGGGACACGCGCGAGCGCCGCCGCGTAGGGCGCGAGCGTGTCCTCGAGCCGCATCCCCTCCCAGACCGGCGCGATCCGATCGAACTGACGCCGCATGAGGGGCCGAAACAGCGGCCACAGGCGCGGCCAGCGCACGACGGCATTCGTCACCAGCCGCGCGAAGCGTTGCCCAAGCGTTACTCCGATTCGACCCGTAGCCGCACCTCCGTCCCGGCTCGCACGCCGAAGGTCTGGGCCGCATTACCTCGCGAGATCGCGAGCGCGATGTTCCGGTAGGCGTCCTCGTACAGGACGATGTCGCCGACCCCGGCCTCGGCGAACGCCCGGGCTGCAAGCGCGTAGAAGCGATCCAGTGCGAGCTCGACCTCGACGCGACGCCCGGGCAGGATCCCGAGCGCCTCGAGCTGTTCCGCATGGACGTTGAGCTGGATGTTCCCGAAGCGGTCGACATAGAGGCACCGCGCTCGGATCCGGCGCTCGCCGATCTCCGGCTGCGGAATCTCGAGCCGGACGAGGGAGTCGGCGTCGACGGGCTCCCCGAGCCGGCCCGGATCGAGGCCCGTCGAGAGGTGCGCCGCCGCGGGGGCGAAGACGTCGCGCCCGTGGAAGGTGGCGGAGACCGGCTCGAGCGCGTAGCTCCGGTTCGTGATCTCGTATGCGGACGCGACGCCGCCGAGCCGCTCGGCCGCGGGAACCAGCAGTCCGTTGTCAGGGCCGACCAGCAGGCGTCCATCCCCGGTGCGGACGACGAGCGCCCGTCTCGGAGTGCCGACATCGGGATCGACCACAGCGAGGTGAACCCCCTCGGGCATGTAGGGAAGCGTGTTCGCGAGCACGAGCGCGCCCTGGAGGACGCTCTGCGGCTCGATGCCGTGCGTGATGTCGATCACATCCGCCTCCGGCGCGATTCGCTTGATCACACCGCGACAGGTGCCGGCGAAGTCGTCCTCGACGCCGAAGTCGGACAAGAACGTGACGAACACGTCGGCCGAGACGCTAACGCGTCGCTCTGATCACGGCGTCGACGAGGCCGTCGAGGTCGTGGGTCGACGCCTGCTCGAGCACGTCGACTCCGGCTTCCTCGGCCGCTTTCGTCGTCTCGGGCCCGATGGAGACGGCGGGTAGCTCGAGCTCGAGGGCGGCAAGCGCCCGGGCGGCCGAGGGGGACGCGACGACGGCGAGGTCGGCGTGGAGTGGCTTGTCGGGGGTCAGGTCGCGAGTCCGGTACAGCGGCTCGAAGTCGGCGCCGAGCTCGTCCACGAGCAGCCGCCGCGCGCCCTCCGCTCCGGCGAACAGGACCCGGCCGGCGGGTCGCGGTAAGACCTCCAGCAGGCCTTCCTGTGTCGAGACCGGGGGGATCAGGTCGGCGCCGCCGAGCCCTTCGGCCGTCGCCCGCCCGATCGCCGCCACGCTGCGGGGCCGTCCGCGCCCCCGGCGGCGCAGCTCGCGGGCGCCGGTCACGCTCGTCACGATCACCCAGTCGTATCCGTCGAGGTCGATGGGGTCCTCGCCGAGCGGCTCGACTGCGATCAGCGGCTCGCAGACGACATCATGGCCGAGGTCTCGCAGCCGCGCGGCGAGCTGCTCGTTCCTCCCCTCCGGCCTCGTGAGGAGGATCCTCAAGGAACAAGCTCGAGGAGCTCGGCCGCCAGTGCGGCGGGATCGTCGCCGGATCGCCGCTCGAGCCAGCTCCCGTCCTCGGCGGCGATCAGTGCCGTAAGCGTCGTTCCGTCGTGGTGAGCGGCGACCGGCGCGAGGCAGCCTCCACCGATCGCGGCGACGCACGCCCGTTCCGCCTCGACCCGCCGCCTGGTCTCGGCATGGTCGGCCTGGGCCACGATCGCTTCCTCGCCGTCGCGGACCTGGAGTGCGAGCGCGCCCTGGCCGGCCTCGGGCAGCACCTCCTCGGGCTCGAGACGGCGGTCGATCTCGTCGGAGAGACCGAGCCGGTCGAGGCCGCAGGCAGCGAGGACGACCGCATCCAGGCCACGCTCGCCGCGCTTGCGGAGCCTCGTGTCGATGTTCCCGCGGAGCGGCTCGATCCGGAGCTTCGGCTCGAGGGCGAGAAGCTGTGCGCGCCGGCGGATCGACGCGGTGCCGATCCGGAGCCCGGCCCTGAGCTCCGCGGCGCCGCAGAGCGCGTCCCGCGCGTCCTCCCGCTCCAGGTACGCGCCCACGACGAGGCCCGTCGTGTCCGTCGAGGTCATGTCCTTCGCGGAGTGGACCGCGACGTCGATGCGGCCCTGAAGCAGCGACTCCTCGAGCTCCTTCACGAAGACCCCCCGGCTCCCGATCTCGCCGAAGGGCTTGCTCCGGTCGCGGTCGCCGGCCGTCGTGACCGGCACGATCGCGAACTCGAGACCCGGCCCACGCAGGCGTTCGACCGCGAGCTCCGCCTGCCTCAGCGCGAGGCGGCTACCCCTCGAGCCGATTCTCAGAACCACGACGCTCCTCGGCGGCCGCCTCCTTCAGGCGCACGATCGGCTCGTGCAGCAGCTTGTTGACGATCTGGCTCGTGAGCGACTCGACGGCGTCGCGCTCTCGCTCGGAGAGCCCGGCGAGCCGCCCGCTCGCCTTCGCCAGCTCGCCCCGCCGGATCGCCTCCGCACGCTCCCGGATCGCCGCGATCACGGGAACGACGTCCCGGGTCGCGAGCCAGTCGCGGAAGCGGTCGGCCTCCGCGACGGCGATCGCCTCGGCCTTCGCAAACTCCGACTCACGGCCCTGAAGCGTCTCCTCGACGACCGCCTCGAGATCGTCGATGTCGTACAGGTAGCAGTCCGGGAGCTCGTTGATCGTGGGGTCGAGATCCCTCGGCACGGCCAGGTCGATCAGCAGCAGGGGGCGCCCTTTTCGCGCCGGCAAGGCACTCGCAACGTCGTTCTTGGTCAGAACGACGTCCGGCGAGCCGGTGGATGAGACGAGGATGTCCGCCGTCTCGACGACCTCGGCGACGCGCTCGAGCGGGATCGCCTCCCCACCGAGCTGGTGTGCCAGTTGCCGGCCTCGCGTGGTCGTCCGGTTGGCCACGAACGAGAGCGTGGCTCCGCGTTTGACCAGCCGCCGCGCCGCCAACGTCCCGATCTTGCCGGCGCCGACGATCGCGATCTGCGAGCCCTCGAGGTCGCCGAAGACCTGCGCCGCGAGCGCCGCGGCGGCCGACGAGGTCGTGCCCGGGCTCTCGGCGATCGCCGTGTCCGTCCGCACCTTCTTGCCGGCGTGCAGCGCGTCGCGGAAGAGCCGGTCGAGCATCGGCCCCACGCTCCCGTGTTCGTACGCCGTCCGCACCTGCCCGAGGATCTCTCCCTCACCGGGAACGAGCGAGTCGAGCCCGGCCGCAACGCGAAAGAGATGCACGGCGGCCGCTTCCTGCTGCTTGCGATAGAGGTAGGGCTCGAGCTCGGACGGCTCGACACCGGCGAGCGAGGCCAGCGCCACGATCGCCTCCCGGTCGGCGTCGTGTCCGTCCTCCACGGCGAGGTAGAGCTCAGTCCGGTTGCAGGTCGAGAGACAGACCGCTTCGCCGCTTTGCGCCAGCTGAGCGGCAAGCGCCGCGGCTCCCTCTGCGTCGAGCGCGACACGCTCCCTCACTTCGACGGGTGCAAGGCGATGCGAGGTGCCGACGAGGAGCAGGTTCATGCGACGTGGGTGGCCAGGAGGCCGAGCTGGAGGACGATGACGACTCCGAACCCGGCGAGCGCGAGGGATGCCGACAGCGCGCGGCGTCCACTCTGGATTCGGAGGTAGAGGACCGACGCGTACAGCGCCCAGACCGCAACGGTGCCGCCCATCAGCAGGTCGACCCCACGAGCGCGGGCAAAGCCTGGAATGAGACCGACGGTCAGTGCTGCCAGCGACACGGCGATCGTCGTAACGGTCAACCGGTCGAGGGCAACGAGGGACGGGAGCCGTAGACGGAGCAGACCGGTCCGATGCCGCTTGAGCGCGCGCTCCTGCCAGAGCTCGAGTGCGGCGAGGCCACCCGCGACCGTGAAGCCGGCGAACGCCGCGAGGACGAAGGTCACGTGCGTCAGAAGCACGACGTCGTTCCAGGCCACGCCTTCGCCCGTGTCTGCCCCGCCGGCCGCGTAGGAGACGGCGAGGAGCACGGCGGCCACGGGCATGACCGTCAGGCCCAGGAGCCGAAAGCGAGGGCTACAGCCCCAGATCAGGTAGGCACCGACCACGAGCCAGACGAAGAGGTTGAGCGATCCCGCCCATGTGCCCCACGGAAAGCCGTCAGCCCGCCGGGCCTGGACGACGAGGAGAGCCGTCTGCGCCAGCCAGCCGACCCGAACGCCCCAGGTCGCGAGCCGACCGAACGTCCCCGGGCTCCGCACGTTGCCCGCATACGCCACCGCCGCTTCGCCGTAGGCGAAGAGCACCGGCCAGACCAGCTGCTCAGCCACCGGCTCGCTCCTTCGCGATCCGGGCGAGCTCCGTCAGCTCGCGCTCGATCCGAGTCACCTTGAGGGCGATCAGGACGACGTAGAGCAGGACAGCCGCGAAGACGACGAGGTAGGCCGCGGCGAGGTACTTCTCCCCGGTGCTCACGCGAGCTGCTCCCGAAGCTCTCGGAGCCTGGCATCGATCCGTTTGCCGGTCAATTCGATCAGGTAGATCGCTCCAGCCAGGGTCAGCATCGCGGCAAGGCAGACGCAGAACGAGATGAACATCGACGCCGACATCTGCGGTCCGTCGCGGTTGAAAAGCGGCGCAGGATGCAGGAGCTGATCGGCGAGGCGGATGGCAAGGAAGCTCACCGGAAGCAGGACGGCGCCGAACAGGGCATAGACCGCCGACGTTCGCGCGCGGCGCGGCCCGGGCTCCGTCGAGTAGCGCAGCATGAAGTAGGCCGAGTAGAAGAGAAACAGGATCAGGAAGAGGACGAGTTGCCGCTCGCTCCAGGTCCACCAGACTCCCCAGGAGATCTTGGCCCAGATCGAGCCCGTGACGAGCGTGAGCAGTCCGAAGATCACGCCGATGTGCACGGCGGTGTAGCTCTCCAGATCCGCGCGCTCGTCGCCCTTCCAGAGCAGCCGGAACGCTTTCCACGCGGCCCACCCGAAGCATGCGTACGCGGTCAGGGCGATGGGGACGTGGATGTAGAAGATCCGCTGGCTCGGCCCCTGATCGGCGTCTTCCGGTGCCCAGAGCAGCGCGAGGCCGAGCCCGGCGGTGAGCAGCACCGCCGCGGCGACAGAGAGGACGACCGCGCCGTTATTCCGTAACGACGTACTCAAAGCTTGCCCAGGAGAGGATCGCAAAGATGAGGTCGTAGAGGCCCAGGAAACCGAGGTAGCGCCCCGGATCCTCCGCGAGCGTCGCGCCGACGCCGCCGACGATGAGCGGGATCGCGAGCGGCAGAAAGAGAAGCGGCAGAAGGAGCTCCCGGGCCCGCGAGGCGGCCGCCATCGCTCCGAGCAGCGTCCCGACGGCGGCGATCCCGATGTTCGCGAGCGCCACGCCTGCGATGAGCTCCCACGTCACCGGCTCGTAGAAGAGCGCGAAGGCCGGGAGGGCTACTGCCTCGGCGAGAGCCAGGAACGCGAAGACGCTGAGCGTCTTGCCGAGCCAGATCGCGCTCCGGTCACAGGGGGCGAGCAACAGGCCGTCGATGACCGCCTCGTCGCGCTCGGCGACGAAGGATCGGACGAGCGCGAGCAACGCCGTGAAGAGGAGGGCGATCCAGAGCATTCCAGCGGCGGCGAGACGCGAGGAGTCGTCCGGGAGCGCGAAGTGGAAGACCACGAGGGTCGCGACGACGAAGAGGAGCATTGCCGGCACCGTGTCTCGTGAGCGGAGCTCAACGAGGAGATCCTTACGTGCGAGTGCGGTGACGTCGGAGAGGTAGCCGATCATGCGGAGCCGAGCGCAAGGTGGGCGGTGGGTGTCGTGCCGAGGCGCTCCGGTAGGTGGCTCGCGACGACGACGGTGCGGGAGGGCATGGGCTTGGCGAGCTCGTCGAGGAGGAGCTCGGTGCCGGCGGCGTCCAGGGCACTGAAGGGCTCGTCGAGCAGCAAGAGGTCCGGCTCGTGGAGCAGGGCGCGACAGAGAGCGAGGCGCTGCAGCATCCCGCGGGAGAAGGCGCCCGTCTGCTCCCGGCGCGCGTCCCAGAGCCCGAAGCGCTCCAGGAGCATGCCGATGCGCTCGCGGCGTTCGGGGATTCGGTACAGGCGGCCGTACAGGTCGAGATTCTCGAGCGGGGTCAGCTCGCGGTAGAGCAGCGGCTCGTGTCCGAGGAAGCCGATGCGCGCGCGGTCGACCGCGACGTCGAGCTCGCCGCCGGTCGGAACGATCAGGCCGGCGAGCAGCCGGAGCAGCGTCGTCTTTCCCGAACCGTTCGGTCCGGTAACAAGGAGCAGCTCACCCGTGCCGACGTCCACGTCGACGCCAGTGAGGACGCGCTTGTCTCCGAACCGCCGTGCAAGCCCGCGAGCGTGGATCATCGGCGCGAGGCACCTACGTCTCTGTAGTTCGGCACCCCCGACCTCCTCCCCAATGCGATCGTAGCGACGAACTGCGCACGCATGGGTGACGGGACCGCGCCGAAAGTGCGCCCGTGCATCCGCAGGGGCCATGTCACGAACGCCCTAGAGGACATCGATCAGCACGAAGGCGCAGAACACGAGGCTGATGACGCCGTTGACGGTGAAGAAGGCGGCGTCGAGGCGACGCAGATCGCCGGGCCGCACGAGCGAGTGCTCGTACACGAGAAGCAGCGCAACGGCGACGACCCCCGCCCAGTAGCCGATTCCCACGGGCAGCCCGAGCCCGGCAGCTGCGAGCAGCGCAACCGTGGCCGCGTGCAATACGCGCGCGCCCCAGAACGTCGCCCGCTCCCCAAATCTCGTCGCCCACGAATGCAGGCCGGCGCTTCGATCGAAATCCAGGTCCAGGAGCGAGTAGAAGAGATCGAAACCCGCGACCCAGCAGGCGACGGCGGCGCCGAGCAGCCACGCTTCCCAAGGAAGCTCGCCGGTGATCGCGACCCAGGCTCCAACCGGCGCAAGCCCGTCCACGGCTCCGAGCCACAGGTGCGAGAGCCACGTGACGCGCTTCAGGTACGGGTAGACGACGAAGCCGACGACGGGGATCGGCCACAGCCACCGCACGAGTGGATCGAGCTGCCACACGGCGAACAGGAAGACGACGAGCGATCCGAGGCAGAACAGCACGACCTGCCAGGGGACGAGCGCCCCGATCGGAAGCTCGCGCTGCGCCGTCCGCGGGTTGACGGCGTCGATCCGCGCGTCGATGAGCCGGTTCAGACCCATCGCGAGCGACCGGGCGCCCACCATCGCGACCGTAATCCACAGGAGGTCGTGACCCGACGGCACGCCGTCGACGGCGAGCAGCGCCCCGACGTACGCAAATGGGAGCGCGAAGACGGTGTGCTCGACCTTGACAAGCGACGCGAAGCGCCGCGGATACCGGGTCGCCGACGCGATCACGTTTGCCGGTGGCCCCCCTGCTCACCGGCCAGGAGCTTCAGCGCATGGCCGAGAGCCGGCCGCAAGACCGCGAATCCGTCGCGGCATCCTCCCGGCGAGCCGGGCAGGTTGACCACAAGCGCTGAGCCGCGGATCCCCGCCACCCCTCGCGACAGGAGCCCGTGGGGCGTCCTCGCCACGGCGTCGGCCCGTATCGCTTCGGCGATCCCTGGAACCTGGCGTTCCAGAACCGACGCCGTCGCCTCCGGCGTGACGTCCCTGGGGGCCACGCCCGTGCCGCCCGTCGTCAGGACGAGCGAGCACTCGTCCGAGAGCTCCTCGATCGCTTCCGCGATCTCCGTCCGTTCGTCGGCGACGACGCGGCGGACGACGTCGTAACCCTCGGCCACGAGCAGCTCATCGAGCAGGGCGCCGCTCTCGTCGCTGCGTTCGCCTCGCGCGACACCGTCCGAGATCGTCAGGACCGCGGCCTTCACGCGGGCTCCTTGGTCTTCTCGAGCAGCCGCACCTCCGTCAGCGACATCGTGTCGTCGACCGCCTTGGCCATGTCGTAGACGGTGAGCGCGGCCACGCTCGCCGCAACGAGCGCCTCCATCTCGACGCCGGTCTGAGCGGTCGTCTCGACCGTCGCAGTGATGTCCGCACCGTTTTCTACAATGGCAACATGAACGTCGATCGAGCTCAGGGGCAGTGGATGGCAGAGCGGAATGAGGTCGCTCGTCCGCTTCGCTGCCAGGACGCCCGCGACCTGGGCGGTGGTCAGGGCGTCCCCCTTGGGCAGGTCACGCAACCTCCGTGCTGTCTCCGGCGCCATCGCGAGCGTGGCACGCGCACGCGCGCGCCTCCGCGAGTGTGGCTTGTCGCCGACATCCACCATCCGAACGCCACCTTCGGCATCCAGGTGGGAGAAGTCGCTCATCGTCCGGCGCGGGCGTGAGCGAGCACGCGGTCGAGGTCAGCGAGCTGCGCCTCGACCCACTCCTCGAGGTCGTGCTCGCGGACATGCGCGCGCAGGGCATCGAGCCGCCGGCGCCGCTCCTCCGCCGGCATCTCGAGCGCGAGGCGGATCGCTTCGGCCTGCCCGGAGATGTCGAACGGATTGACGGTCACGGCCCAGTCGGCCAGCTCCTCGTGGGCGCCCGCGTTCTCGGAGAGGACGAGCACTCCGTCGCGCCCGTTCACGAGCGGCGCCTCCTTGGCGATGAGGTTGAGCCCGTCGAAGATGGCGTTCACGAGCAGGACGTCGAACTGCTTGTACGCGGCCACTGCGTCGAGGAAGTTGTCCTCGACCCGCACCTCGATCGGGGTCCAGCTCTCAGTCTGGAAGTGGTCGTTCACCGCGCGTGCGGTCCGCTGAATCGCACCGAGGTACTCGGAGTACTCGGGAATGTCCTGCCGCGTGGGATCGAGCAAGGCGAGCATGCCGACCCGGCCGTGAAGGTCCGGATTGTCCTCGAGCAGACGCTCGAACGCCCGGAACCCCCGGACGATGTTCTTCGAGGGATCGGTGCGGTCGACGCGGAGGATCAGCTTTTCCGGCCGCGAGCGCTGAATCTGTTGCTCGCGCTCGAGCACGTCCGGGGCGCTCGCAAGTTCGTCGAACTCGCCGGGATCGACCGAGATCGGATGGCAGGTCGCCAGAACCCGGCGGCCGTCGTAGTCGGCCGTGCAGTCGACGAAATTGCCCTCGGCGCCGACGATGTCGACGCAGGAGCGCATGAAGTTCTGTCTCCAGCGGTCGGTGTGGAAGCCGACGACGTCGTTGGCGAGCAGCCCGTCGTGGAGCGCGACGCGAATCGCCTCGGGCAGCACCCGCCAGTAGTCCGGCTCCGGCCAGGGGATGTGGACGAAGTGCGAGAGCGCGGCGTCGGGCCGCCGTGTCCGCACGAAGCGCGGGGCGAGATACAGGTGGTAGTCGTGGAAGAAGACGGCAGCGTCCGGCTGCGCTTCGAGCTCGGCGACCACGGCATCGGCGAACCCGGCGTTGACGGCGACGTACCCCTCCTCCCAGGCGAGATGGAGCCCGCGATCGAGATTCGGCGAGTACGCCAGGTCCCACAGGTAGTGCTGTAGGAACCAGAGTGTCGGGTTAGAGACGACGTTGTAGAACCAGTCGTACGCCGTCTCCTCGTGCACGACGAAGCGGAGGCGGTACGAGGACCCATCGCGCGCCGTCTCCTCGACCGGCTCGCCTCCGGCTTCCTCGGCGACGCCACGATCCTCCTCGGTCATCGCGGTCGCGATCCAGGTGACGTCGTGCAGGGCGACGAGGCTCCGCAGAGCAGTCACCAAACCGCCGCCGCCGCGTCGCGGTACTCGCTCGCCGCCCTCGGCCCGTTTGAACGTGACGGGCGGGCGGTTGGAAACCACGATCAGTTTCCGGCGGTCGCCCACGCCCGGACCCTACCCCAGGCTCTTCGGCGTGCCGTGCCGCCGCTCAGGCAGCGGGAGTGGTCGCCGTCACGAGCTCCGTTTCGCCCGTGTCGTTCCCTGCCAGGCGGTTGAAGAGGGCGAGCCAGTCGCGCAGCAGCCGCGGCATGAGGAAGTGCTGGCGGACGTATTCCTTCCCCCGGCGCCCGCGCGCTCCAGCCGCCACAGGATCGGCGAGGATCTCCTTGCACGCCGCGGCGCACTCCTCGACGGAATCGACGAGCCAGCCGGTCTCGCCGTCCTGAATCTGCGCCGGAATGCCACCGACGCGTCCCGCGACGGTCGGCCGCGCCTTCCAGAGCGCCTCCGTCACGGTCAGCCCGAAGCCCTCCTTGATCGACTTCTGAAGCACGGCTCGCGAGTGCACCTGGAAGGCGTTTACCTCGATCGCGCCGATGTTGTTCAGGTTCGAGAGGATGAAGATGTCGGGGTCGGCGGCCGCGTAGTCGACCGTCTGGTTGTAGTACTCCCAGCCCTCGGGATCGTCGTGCGCCATCGACCCGACGAGCGCGAGCTGCAGGTCCGGATGCTCCTCGCGCGTCAGGCGAAAGGCGTCGATCACGCCCAGGGGGTCCTTCCACGGATCGAAGCGGGAGACCTGCGTGATCAGCGGCCGGTCGACGTCGATGCCGAACTGATCGACGATGTACGCCGCATCCTCGGCCGACAGGGCCATGTTCTTCGGGGTCAAGGGGTCGATCGCAGGAGGCCAGATGAACGCCTGCGGAAGCTCTTCCGCCTCGGGCACGTACTCGGGCCGGTGGAAGATCGTCGCGTCGTAGTGCGAGAGCGAGGGGAGGAGAAACCCGAGGACCTCCTGGTTCGGCTCCGACAGATCGATGTGGCACCGCCAGATCCACGCGGCTCGGGAATCCGAGAAGTGGTCGATCACCGCGGCCGGCTGCGGGTCGTGGATGATGATGAAGTCGTAATCGGAGTCGTCGAGCTCCGCCGCGTTCGAGGCGTTGTACTGGTGGAAGATCTGCTTCTCCTCGGACGTCAGGCCGACGGGGCTGCCCTGCAGCGCGTTGTGAATCTTCTTCGTGACGTTGAAGAACTCTTCCTGGCCCTGGATGATCCGCCACTCGGCTTCCAGACCGGCGCTCCGCATCAGCGGAACGAGCGTGTAGTTGATCTCCGCGACGCCGCCGCCGAACGCGGTCGCCGAAAGGTGCAGGACGCGCGCGCCTGCGATCGGCTCGGCCAGCCGCTGGATCTCGGACATGAGGCCGCGGCCAAGGAGCGTCGCGTACTCGCCGAGCACCTTGGTTCCGACGTTGACGAGCGAGAGCATCAGAGGGTCTTCGAGCCGGGAGCGCGCGGGAGATTACCGGTGTTTACGGCTGATTCTGGATGAACTTTACGAACCGGAGGCGAGAACCCTTCCCATTCGCCCTCGGCCCGAGCTCGAGCTCGTCCGCAAGCTCCCGGATGATCGCGATGCCGAGCCCGCCCTCGTCGAGCATCGGCTCCGGCGCCGAAGGCCGATCGGCGACCGCAAACCCCTCGCCGTCGTCGCAGACCTCGATGACGAGGCGATCCGGATGCAGCTCGTAAACCACCTCCACGGAACCGCCGCTTCCGTCCCGATACGCATGCCTGACGGAGTTCGAACAGGCCTCGGTGACGGCGAGCTTGAGGTCGCCCAGCGTCTCATCCGAGAGGGGCCGAAAGCGAGCGAGGCCGCTCAGGGCGAGGCGGACGAGCATGACGTACTCGGCCTTCGCCGGGATGGTGAGCCGAACAATTCGTTCGCCGCCGTTGGCAGCAGGTGCCGGGAAACTCGATGACATGCCGTTCGCTTTCGTGAGGTTCTAGCAGGATTCGACCCGGGTGCCCGCTCCCCCGCTTCGACTATCTCCGGCGTGCGGACGGCCTAAACGCCAACCGCTAGAGGTCTAGCACTTAAGGGCGGGCTTGCTCGGCCGCTGCCCGAGCTGCACCGGCACGATCGTCCGGCGACCCTCGCGGAACACCGTGAACAGCGCAACCTGGCCCGGGAGAAGCCGTCCCACGGCCCGCACGAGGTCGTCCGCATCCTGTACGGTCGCGTTCTCAATCTTGACAACAACATCCCCACCGGCACGGAACTCGATCCCATTGACCGCTCGAGTCTGCGTGCCACCGCGGAGGCCGGCCTCGGCACCAGGGCTCCCCGGCAGCAGACACGCGATCACTGCCCCGCGCTTGACCGGGTAGCCGACACGCCGGGCGATGGTCGGGGTCAGATCCTCCGCGTTCACACCCACGTAGGCATAGACGACACGTCCGTTCCGGTCGAGCTGCTCGAAGGAGCGCTTCGCTGCATTGATGGGGATCGCGAACCCGACGCCCTCTGATTGCCCCGAATCGCTCCGGATCTGGGCGTTGATGCCGATGACGCGGCCGCGAGCATCGAACAGTGGCCCGCCGGAGTTGCCGTGCGTAATCGGCGCGTCGGTCTGAATCGCGTCCCCAACCGTGTAGTCGGAGGTCAGCGAGGCGATCGATCGCTGCGTGGCGGAGACGATCCCGACCGCCAGCGAGTTCTCGTTGCCGAAGGGACTGCCCATTGCAGCCACCGGAGCCCCCACTGCGACGCGGTCGGAATCGCCGAGCGGCACCGGATCGAGTCTGTGCGCCTTCGGCTCGACGCGAAGCACGGCGACGTCGTCGTAGATGTCCCAGCCGACCAGCTTCGCCGGCACCCGGTCGTGATCGTCGAACTCGACGTAGACACGGTCCGCAGCCGCCACCTTGTCGGAGGAGCTCTCGCCGGCCGTCGTCACAACGTGAGTGCTCGTCAGGATGTCCCCGCGCCGTGAGATGACGAAGCCGGAGCCCTGAGCCGCGTGCTCATCGGCCGGCTGCCCTGCGAAGAAGGAAAAGATCGTGACGACGCCGCTGCGACGGGCGCGATAGATCGCCGCGGGATTGAACGAGTTTCCGAGCAGCGGCTTTGCCTGCGGCTCCGCGACCCGGCGCTCGACCGGAAGGGCCGTGCCGTTCCCGGAGACGAAGACGGTGTCGGTCGAGCCGTCGGTGATTCCGGTCGCTTTCGCGAGCACGAGCGCAAGGAAGCCGCCGAGGACGGCGGCGGCGACAGCGAGAGCGGCGACAGGCGCAGGGCGCACGAGCCGCTCACTGTAGCCACGGCCCCTTGGACCGCGTTTTCACGGGAAAACGACGAACTAGCGCGTCAGCGCCGGCTCGCGGCGGCCGGCCGGAACCTGCGCCCCGGGGAGCCGAAGCGTGAACACCGTGCGCCCAGGGCGCGATTCGAGTTCGATCTCGCCGCCCATGACCCCGGCCAGCTCGCCGGCGATCGCCAGACCGAGGCCGCTTCCTGCGGCAAGAGCGCCCTCGGCGCGGTAGAAGCGCTCGAAGACGTGCTGCTGGTGCTCCAGCCCGATCCCGGGCCCATTGTCCTCGACACGGAGCGTCACCGTCTCGCCGTCCCGGCGTGCAGCGACGTGGACTTCGGTTCCGGGCGGGGTGTGGACGAGCGCGTTCTCAACCAGGATCCGTCCGATCTGGCGGACGCGTTCCTCGTCCGCGCGGGCGAGGACCGTCCCGTCGCCGTCCGCAAGCAGGACGTGGTCGCTGCCACGTCCCACGCCGCCGAACTCTCCGACGAGGGAGCCGGCGACCTCGCCCAGGTCGATGGACGCTAGCTCGACGCGCAATTGGCCCGCGTCCAGGCGCGAGAGGTCGAGCAGATCCGTCGCGAGCTTCGTCAGGCGCTCGACCTGAAGGCGCATCTCTTCCAGGAACTCGCTCCGGGTCGGTTCGTCCACCTCCTCGTCGGTCAGCAGCTCGATGTGGCCGCCGAGCGCGAAGATCGGCGTCCGCAACTCGTGTGAGGCGTTCGCGATGAACTCTCGTCGCGCCCGCTCGAGCGCGGACAGCCGCTTGCGCATGTCGTCGAAAGCTCCCGCGAGCTCCCCGAGCTCGTCGGCGCGGCCGTCGACCACCGGCTCGTCGAAGCTTCCACCCGCGATCCGGTCGGCGGCGCGCTCGAGCCGCCGGATTCGGCGGGCGAAAATCCGCGCAAGTGCAAAGCCGACCACAGCGGCAGCTACGAGAGCGATCAGGCCGGCAAGCAGCAACCGGCGCTCGACGAGCCCGACCGTGTCGAGCGCATCCTCAACGGGGGCGGAGACCAGCAGGATGCGGTTGCTCCAGGGATACGCGACTTCCCCGTAGCTCGTGCCGTTCCGCTCGACGACGCCTCGTTCGATCCGCCGGTGTTCGGCGGCTCGCTGCGCCACTGGGTCGTTTACGAGCGTCTGGCCAAGCTGAAGGGAGTCACCGACCACTCTGAGGTACACCGGCGTCTGGTCGAGGTAGTCCATGACCGTGAGCCTGACCCCGCGCTGCTGGCCTTCGGCCGAAAGGACGAGATTGAGACCGATTGCGCCGCTTGCGCCTGTCTCGATGTTCGTGATCACCGGCGGCGCGACCTGCTCGAGCTGATCCAGGCGGCTGTTGATCAGCCGATCCTTCAGTGACGGCACGACGGCGAGATAGACGATTGCGAGCGCCCCGGCAACGAGGCCCGCGAGCGCGAGCGTCAGCTTGGCGCCGACCGTGCTGAAGCGTTTCACGTGTCCCGAAAGCGGTAGCCGGCCCCGCGGACCGTGAGGATGAACTCGGGCTCGCTGGGATCGGGCTCCAGCTTCTCTCGTAGGTGGCGCACGTGGACGTCGATCGTTCGCGGCTCGCGGTACGCGGAGTCGCCCCACAGCGACTCGAGCAGGCGGCGGCGGCCGAAGACACGGCCGGGGTTGGCGGCGAGCGTTCGCAGCAGCTCGAATTCGACGTAGGTCAGCTGGATCGGCTTGCCGTGGACCTCGACGGATCGGCGCATCGGATCGATGTGGAGCCCGTTTGCCTCGATCGTCTCTGCGCGGCTCAAATCATGCTGCGACGGCAGCGAGGCTCGCCGCAAGAGCGCCCGGACGCGGCTGCGGAACTCCCGGATCGAGAACGGCTTCGTGATGTAGTCGTCCGCGCCGAGCTCGAGCCCGAGCACCTTGTCGAGCTCGTCGTCGCGGGCCGTCAGCATGATGATCGGCACCGTGCTCTGGGCCCGGATTCGCTTGCAGACCTCCAGTCCGTCCAGCTTCGGCAGCATCAGGTCGAGGACGACGAGATCGACCGGCTCCGACGCGAATTTCGTGAGCGCTTCTTCTCCGTCACGGGCGGCGAGCACGCGGAATCCATCGCGCTCGAGCGGATACGAGAGAACCTTCTGAATGGAGTCCTCGTCGTCGACGAG
Source organism: uncultured Actinomycetes bacterium (assembly GCA_963842235.1). GTDB lineage: Bacteria > Actinomycetota > Thermoleophilia > Gaiellales > Gaiellaceae > JACDAN01. Next base: position 282,042 of record CAWJFT010000003.1, read on the forward strand.
GAGAATGGTCGAGGACTCGGGCACGGAGCGCATCACCGCCGGGCGTAAGGCGTAGGCGACCGGCCCTCCCTACTATAGCCCGGCGAAATGGCGGCCCTGCGGCCCACATCTGCGCCGAGGCGGCCGCGGCGCGGCTCGCTCGAACGGCCGATAAACGGACGGACGTACCGCGGCACCGCGCTGCTCGTCGCGATTCCCCTCCTGATCACGGCGTTCACGGTAGCCAGGCCCGAGCAGCTACCAGCACCCACGCTGCCGCCCTCCTTCGACCAGCTCGCCGCCGTGGAGACGGCACGCGAGCTCGCCATCCAGTTCCCGAACAGGGCGCCCGGATCGGCCAAGGCTGACGATGCCGCAGACTGGGTCGCGCTGCGGTTTCGCTCGTACGGTTTTCGCGTGCAACGGGACCGGTTCGAGGCGTCGATCGCAGGCCTCGGGGAGGTGCCGCTGCAGAACGTCTACGCAGTCGTGCCGGGTCGTTCGGGACGGACGCTCGTCGTCGTCGCGCATCGGGACAACGCCGGAATCGGCCCGGGCGCGAACGACAACGCCTCCGGAACGGGTGCGCTGCTCGAGCTCGCGCGTGGCTATGGAACCCGGGCGTCGCCGACGGCGCGCCAGGCAACGGCCGCCTTGAGCCCGGCGCACACGCTCGTCTTTCTCTCGTCGGACGCCGGTGCCTTCGGCGGTCTCGGCACCAGGCGCTTCCTCGAGCGCTCGCCGTATCGGACGCGGCTCGAGGCTGCCGTCAACCTCGACGCGATCGGCGGACGACGGGGGCTCCGCCTGGACATCGCGGGCGATCGGCCGCGCTCGCCCGATCCGGTGCTCGTCCAGACCGCGGCCGGGCACATCCAGGAGCGCACCGGCGCCGAGCCGCGCCGCACGAGCTCCCTCGGACAGCTGATCGACCTCGCGTTTCCGTTCAGCTTTTACGAGCAAGCGCCGCTCATCGGCCGCGGAGTGCCGACGGTGACCATCACAACGGCCGATGAACGACCCCCTCGTCCGGAATCCGACACGCTCGACACGCTCGCGGCGCGGCACATCGGCCAGGCCGGAAGCTCTGCCGAGAGCGTCCTCGGCTCGCTCGACGAGGGCGTCGCACTTCCCGGCTCGACCGCGACGTACGTCTATCTCGGCCCGCGGACCGTCCGCGGCTGGGCGATCAAGCTCGTCCTCATCACTGCGCTTCTGCCGTTTCTCTTCGCCGTCGTCGATCTCTTCGCCCACTGTCGGCGACGCCGCATCCCGCTCTCGCCGGCGCTCCGGAGCTACCGGAGCCGGCTCGGTTTCTGGCTCTGGGTCGGAGCCGTCTTCGGCGTGCTGGCGCTCCTCGGCGCCTGGGGCAAGGGCTCGTCGGTCCCTCCGTCGCCGGACGCACGCTTCTCATCCGGTTGGCCGCTCCTCGCCCTGGGTGTGCTCGGACTCCTGGCGCTCGTCGGCTGGCTCGTCGCCCGGGAGCGGTTGCTGCCCCGGCGCGGACGTAGGGTGACAGCCGAAGAGGAGCTCTCCGGGCAGACCGCGGCCCTCCTCGTTCTTGGCGTGGTTGCCCTGCTCGTGGTCGCCACGAATCCGTTCGCGCTGATCTTCGTGCTCCCCTCGCTGCACGCTTGGCTCTGGCTTCCGCAGGTGCGCTACCACCGCCTCTGGGTTCGCGCGGCCGTACTCGCGGCAGGGCTCAGCGGACCGCTCCTCCTTCTGGGCTCATTTGCCTGGCGCTTCGATCTCGGAACCGACGCGCCCTCGTACCTGCTCCGGCTCACCGCCGTCGGGTATGTGCCGATCCCCTCGCTCCTGATCGGGCTCGGCTGGCTCGCGGCCGCCGGTCAACTCACGGCAGTGAGCTTCGGACGCTACGCCCCGTATCCGAGCGCGCGCGAGCGTCCCCCGCGGGGTCCCATTCGAGAGGTCGTTCGTCGGCTGCTCTTGCTCGCGCTTGGGCCCCGCCGCCGGCAGGCAGCGCTCAAGCGAGCCGCAGGTAGCTGACCGACGCCCCCGCCGCCAGCTCCTCGTCGCCGGCCGGCACGAGGACGAGCGTGTCCGCGCCCGCCGCGCGGGCGATCATGTGCGACTCCTGACCGGTCACCGCCTCGAGCTCGACCTCTCCGTCGACGATCCGCGACCGCGCACGCACGAGCTCCGTCCGCGCAGGGTTGGGACGAACGCTCCGTGCGAGCCGTCCCGGCTCGAACCGGGGGAGCGGTTCCGCAACGCCTTGGAGCGCAAGGACGGCCGGGCGCACGAACAGCTCGAAGCAGACGAGCGCCGAGACCGGATTCCCGGGCAGCCCGAAGACGAGCGTCCGCCCGCGCACGCCGAACCAGAGCGGCTTCCCCGGCTTGACGGCGACGCCCCAGAGGACCTCCTCGACCCCAAGCTCGCTGCCCACCGCCCGAACGAGGTCGTGTGGCCCCACGGAAACGCCGCCGGACGAGACGAGCACATCACCCTGAAGCCCCGCCCCCAGAGCGGCTCGATGCGCAGCCTCGTCGTCCGCCACGGGCTCGAGCCGCTCGACCTCCGCCCCGGCGGACGCCAGCTGCGCCTCCAGCAGAACCCCGTTCGCCTCGTAGACCTGGCCGGGCTCGAGCTCGGCTCCTGGAGGCCGAAGCTCCGTGCCCGTCGCGAGTACGGTGGCCCGCGGCCGCTTTGCGGCGGCTATGTCGGGGACGCCGGCGGCGGCGAGCGCGCCGAGCTGAGCGGGCCCGAGCCGCATGCCGACGGGAACGACGACCTCGCCCGCGCGCACGTCGCCTCCTCGCGGACGGATATCGGCTCCCGCGTCGACCCGCTCGGCAATCTCGATCTCGTTGTCATGTTCGACAACATACTCTATGGGGATGACGGCATCCGCTCCCTCTGGAACCGCGCCCCCCGTCGCGATCCCCATGGCCTCGCCGGGAGCCAGCGGGCGCCGCGCAGGCCGTCCGGCCGCGATGCGCTCGACGACCGGCAGCCGCCCGGGCGTGTCGGCAGCCCGCAACGCAAAGCCGTCCATGGCCGACGAGTCGAACGGCGGCAGGTCGACTCGAGACTCGACCTCGGCGGTCGTCACTCGCCCGGCGGCGTCCCTGAGCGCCACGTCCTCGCTGGGCAGCGGAACGACGCGTTCGAGAATCCGACGCTGCGCCTCCTCGAGCGACAGGAGCTCCGCCACCGCATGCATAAGCTACTGCCGTGATCTCCGTCGTCGTCCCGGTCCACGACGAGGAACGGAGCGTCGAGCCGCTCTACGAGGAGCTTCGCGCCGCCCTCGAGCCGCTCGGCCGTCCCTGGGAAGCCGTCTTCGTCGACGACGGGTCGGCCGACGGCTCTTTCGCAGCTCTGACGCGGCTCCACGCCTCGGCGCCGAACGTCTCGGTCGTGCGCCTTCGCCGGAACTTCGGCAAGGCCGCGGCGCTCGCCGCCGGCTTCCGGCACGCCGAGGGCGATGTCGTCGTCACGATCGACGCGGACCTCCAGGACGACCCGGCAGAGATCCCGCGACTCCTTGCCAAGCTCGACGAGGGGTTCGACCTCGTCTCCGGCTGGAAGGCACACAGGCGCGATCCGCTCACGCGCCGATTGCTCTCCCGCATCTTCAACGGCGTCGTCGGACGCGTGTCAGGCCTCCGGCTGCACGACCTGAACTGCGGCCTGAAGGCCTACCGGGCCGATGTCGTGCGGAACCTGCGGATCTACGGCGAGCTCCATCGCTTCCTCCCGGTGCTCGCGCACGACCGCGGCTATCGCGTCGCCGAGCTGCCGGTCAACCACCGACCGCGCGAGCACGGCCGGTCGCGCTACGGCGTCGAGCGCTACCTGCGCAGCTTCCTCGACTTCATGACCGTCTGGTTCATGGGCCGCTACCGACACCGCCCGCTCCACCTCTTCGGCGGGCTCGGGCTCACGCTGGGCGCAATCGGCACCGTGTTGCTCGTCTATCTCACGGTGCTCAAGTTCTCGGGGGAAGCGATCGGGCACCGTCCGCTGCTCACCCTCGGCGTGCTCCTCGTCGTCGTCGGCCTGCAGTTCTTCTCGCTCGGGCTCCTCAGCGAGCTGATCACGAGCCACCATGAGGAACGCGCCGTGGACGACCCTCACGTCGAGGAGGTGCTCGAGGCGAAGGCTCGCGTGCCGGTCTCGCGCTAGCTCGGGGTGCGAGTCCTCTACTTCGGAACCTACGAGCGCCGCTATCCGCGCAACGCCCAGGTGATCTCGGCGCTGCGGCGGGCCGGGGTCGACGTTACGGAGCAGCACGAGCCGGTCTGGGAAGGAAGCGACGAGAATTGGTCGGCGGGGCCGGCCACTGCCCTCCGGCTCGCGCGCGCCGAGTTGCGGTTGCTTCGCCAAACGACCCCCGAATCAGACGTTTTGATCGTCGGCTACCCGGGCCAGTTCGACCTGCCCGCCGCCTGCCGCGCCGCGAAGGGACGGCCGATCGTCTTCAACCCGCTTGTGTCCCTCTCGGACACGTTCGTGGCCGATCGCGGCCGCTTCCGGCCCGGCTCGCTCGCGGCCCGGGTCCTGACCGCGATCGACCGGCGTGCCCTTCGCGCCGCCGACCTGGTCGTGGCGGACACCCAGGCCGATTCGGACTTCTTCGCACAGCTCGCCGACCTGCCGCAAGAACGGCTCGCCGTCTGCTTCGTCGGCGCGGAGGAGCGGTTCTTCCGGCCAGGGTGGGCACCGGAGGACCCGTTCACGGCCGTCTTCGTCGGGAAGCTGATCCCGCTCCACGGTCTCCAGACGATCCTCGAGGCGGCACGGCTCGCCCCCGACCTGAGGCTCCGGATAATCGGCCACGGACAGCTCGACCGGCTGGTCGAGGCGAGGCCGCCGAACGTCGAATGGACCCGCTGGGTGGAGTACGAGCGGCTGCCGACGGAGCTGCACCGGGCCGGCTGTGCCCTCGGGATTTTCGGCACGTCCGACAAGGCCCGCCGGGTGATTCCAAACAAGGCCTTTCAGGCACTTGCGTGCGGCGTACCGCTCATCACCGCCGACACCCCCGCGGCGCGCGAGCTGCTGACCCATGAGCAGAGCGCGCTGCTCATTCCTCCCGGCGATGCACAGGCGCTCGCCGCCGCAGTCCGTCAGCTGGCCTCCGATCCCGACCTTTCGCGCCGCGTCGCCGACGGTGGGCTCGCCGTCTACCGAGAGCGCGCCGGCGAGGACGTGCTCGGCGCCCAGTGGCACTCGCTGTTGGAGAGGCTCCTGTGAGCGCCCATACCTGGGGGACGGCACCCGAGTTCGTCGGCCCGCGACATGAGCTGCGCGAACGGCTCCTGCTCGACCTCTTCCTGGCGGCAAGCCCGGGCCCGAGCGTGCTCGACGCCGGCGCCGGACAGGGAACGCTGTCGGTCAAGCTGGCGGACCTCGGCTTCGAGGTGACGAGCGCCGACGCGTCGCAGGCAGCAGTCGCGGTCCTCCGAGAGCGAGCACCGGGCCGGGTCGTCGAGGCCGACGTCACGTCGCTTCCGTTTGAAGACGAAAGTTTCGACGCCGTCGTCCTCGGCGAGGTCCTGGAACACGTCGAAGACGACCGTGGAGCGCTGGCCGAAGTTGCTCGCGTTCTGCGCCCCCAGGGTGTCCTCGCGCTGTCCGTCCCGGCCAACCCGAAGCTCTACGGCCCGAGCGACGAGTGGGCCGGACACGTGCGCCGTTACACGCGCCCCGCTCTTCTCGAGGCCTGCTCGGCGGCGGGCGTCACCGTTCATCGGTGCGTTGGCTGGGGCTTCCCCGTGTCCCGGCTCTACCATCGCCACCTCTATGAGCGATACCTCGGTCGGCACGGACCGGCCGCACTCAAGCCCCGGCACCGACCGCTCCTCACGCTCGCCGGCGCGCTCTTCCAGCTCGACCGGCTCTTCGTCGGCGTCGAGCGCGGCGCGTTGGGCTACCTCCTTCTGGCGACGCGTCCGTAGCCCGTCCGGCGCGGTCTGGGCCGGCATGGTCGTCTACGCCGCTGGGCTCGGAGCGCTGGCGACGCAGCAACATCGAGCCTTCGAGACCGGCCGCTTCGATCTCGGAAACATGGTGCAGGCCGTCTGGTCGACCGCACACGGTCTGCCGCTCGACGTCACCGAGCTGGACGGCGAGCAGATCAACCGCCTGGGCGTCCACGTCGATCCGCTGCTCGCCGCCTTCGCCCCGCTCTGGTGGCTCTGGCCGAGCCCGGCGATGCTCCTCGTCGCCCAGGCCGTCGCGATCGCTCTCGGTGCGCTGCCGGTCTTCTGGCTTGCGCGCAAACACCTGGGCTCGGAACGCACCGCCGCCCTCTTTGCGCTCGCCTACCTGCTCTACCCGACAGTGCAGTGGCTCGCGCTAGACGACTTCCACCCCGTGGCGCTCGCCTGCCCGCTGCTCCTCTACGGGATCTGGTACCTCGACGAGGAACGACTGCTCGCCGCGTTGCCTTTTCTCGGGCTCGCCGTCCTCACCAAAGAGGAAGTCGCGCTCGTCGTCGCCGGGCTCGGAGTCTGGTACTGGCTGGCCCGCGGCCAGCGTCGAGCCGGCGCGGCGATCGCCGTGGCGGGAGTCGTTGTGGCGGCGTTTTTCCTGGCCGTCGTCATGCCCCATTTCCGGGAAGGCGAGGCGCCCGCGTTCTTTAGCCGCTACGAAAACGTCGGCGGCTCGCCACTCGGAATCCTCGAGACAGCCGTGAGGGACCCGTTCGTTCTCCTCCGCGCGCTCACCGAGGGACGTGACCTGACGTATCTGCTCCAGCTCTCGCTGCCCCTCGTCGGGCTCTTCTTCGCCGCGCCGCTCCTTCTGATCGCCGCTCTCCCGGAGCTCGCCGCGAATCTCCTGTCCGAAACGGCGACACAGACATCGATCAGGTTGCACTACGCCGCTCCCATCGCCGCGATCCTCGTTGCCGGAGCCGTCTTCGGCGCCGCCCGCTTCCCCCGGCTCCGCCCGCTCCTTCTCGCCGCATCGCTAGCCGGAGCGGTCTTCCTCGGCCCGCTGTGGTCCGGGGAGCTCGTCCCGGAGCGGGTCTCCGCGCACGACCGCGTCGCCGAGCGAGCGGTCGCCCTCGTCCCCGGAGACGCGCCGGTGAGCGCGACGAACGGGCTCGGCGCGCACCTCTCGGCCCGGCGCCGCGTGTTCAGCTTCCCCGTCGTCCGCGAGGCCGAATGGGTTGCGGTCGACCTCCGCCGGCCCTCCTATCTCGACCGCAGCTCGACGTCCTCGACGGCGGCAGTTCCGCTCGCCCGGCTGATCTTGAGCGGCAACTGGAGCCGGGTGCTGGACGAGGACGGCATCGTCGTCCTCAGACGAACGCCGTAGTCCCTACTCGGGCGGCGGTGGCGGCGGCGGGAGCGGTACCGGCGGAGGAGGTGGTGGGGGCGGAGGAGGTGGTGGTGGCGGAGGCGGTGGAGGCTCCGGCGCAGGAGACGGGGAGGGCGGCGGTGAGTACGACGGCGACGGGGAGGGCGAGTACGAATACGACGGCGTGTAGTCGTAGTAGGACTGGTTCGCATACCGCGCCTCGGAGAACGACTGCCAGTGGGGCCCCGACCGCGGCTGCGGAAAGTCGACCTCGGGCGTGTTCCCGATCGTCGAGCGCATGAAGAGGTTCCAGATCGTCGCCGGGAAGGTGCCGCCGGCCACGGAGATGCCGTGCACGTTCTCCATCGGGATCTGCGCCTGCGGATACCCGACCCAGACGGTTGTCGAGAGCGTCGGCGTATAGCCGCAGAACCAGGCGTCGGTGTGGTCGTCGGTCGTCCCGGTCTTCCCGGCTGCGGGTCGGTAGAAGAAGACGCGGGCGCCGGTGCCCGTGCCCTCCCGCATGTTGTCCTCGAGGATCTTCGTGACCTCGTCGGCGACCCAGTCCGCGATCACGCGCCGGCGTTCCGGCTTGCCCCAGCCTGCGCCCTTGTCGACCTTCCCGTCGGGAAGGATGACCTTGCGGATCGCCATCGGCTCCGAGTAGATCCCTCCGGCCGCCAGCGTGGCGTACGCCGAAGCCATGTCGAGCGGAGACACGGAGGCCGACCCGAGGCCGAGCGAGGGGACGTACGTGCCGTCGCGAGACTTGATGTTCGAGCGGACACCCATCAGGTGCGCCATCGCGCCCACCTTTTCCGCGCCGAGGTCGAGCGTGAGCTGGGCGAACACCGTGTTGTCCGACGAGAGCAGGGCGCGGTGGATCGAAACCGACCCGAGATATGTGTGGTCGTAGGTCGAGACCTCCCACGGCTTGCTCTGCGGATCCGACTGGTAGACAAACGGCCTCGAGACGTAGCTCGTGGAGTCGGGATTGACGCCGTGGGCCACGGCCGCCGTGAGGACGAAGGTCTTGAAGGTCGAGCCGGCCTGGCGGCGGGCCTGCGAGGCGAGGTTGAATTGGTTCCCACGCCGGCCCGGCGTCACGGCGGTCATGGCGCGAATCGCACCGTTGGCGGGATTGATCGCCACGATCGCCGCGGCCGGATCGCTCGAGTACGGCAGCGTTCGTAGAACCGCGTTTCGGGCCTGCTGCTGGAAGCGCCGGTCGACGGTCGTGTACACCCGCAGGCCGCCTGAACGGACGGTGTTCGCGCCGTACTGCGCGATCAGCTGCTCACGGACGTAGCTGAAGAAGTACGGCTCGCGGATCCGGCTATACAAGCGACCGGGCCTGAGATGGAGCTCCCGGTCTCCGATCGCGGCGTAGTACTGGCGCTCGGTGATGTCGCCGTTCTCCAGCATCGACTGCAGCACGAGGTTCCGCCGGCGAAGCGCCGACTCGGGCTTGTTCAGCGGGTCGTAGTCGGAGGGCGCCTGCGTCAGCCCCGCGAGCAGCGCGGCCTGGCCGAGAGTCAGCTTCCACGCGGGCTTCGAGAAGTAGGTCTGCGACGCCGCCTGGACGCCGTAGGCGTGGTTCCCGTAGTAGACCGTGTTCAGGTAGCTCTCGAGGATCCACCGCTTCGAGCGCCGGTTGTTGAGCCTCACGGCGAGGCAGGCCTCGATCAGCTTGCGCTCGAACGTGACCTCGCGGCTGATGTAGAGGTTGCGGACGAGCTGCTGCGTGATCGTCGAGCCGCCCTCGACGACTCTCCCGGCGCGGACGTCCGCAGCCAGGGCTCGGGCGATGCCCTCCAGGTCGACACCGCCGTGCTCGTAGAAGCGCCGGTCCTCGATGGAGACGGTGGCCAGGCGCATCCACTTGCTGATGCGGTTGAGACGGACGGGCTGGCGGTTCTTCTCCGCCGGGATCGACCCGAGCAGCGATCCGTCCGCGGCGTAGACGAACGAGTTCTGGCCGATCTGTACGGGCCGAAGGCGGTTGAGATCGCAGCGCGGGGCGATCGCCGCCGCACCGGTGATCCCCGCAGCAGCGATGCCGGCGACGATGACGAGCAGGATCCCGACGACGATGGCGACGTTCCTCCGCTGCTTCGCCCGGGCGCGGCGGCGCTGACGCCGCGTCCTGCGCCGGTACTGGTCGCTGTCCAGCTGCCGAGCCCGCTGCCGACGGCGTCGCTCGTGCGGGCTCATCGGTGCCTCGTCCAGTCATGCCGCCGACCTTCTGGGTCGCGAGCACCAAGCCAGAGTTCGCACTCCGACGAGGCAAGGTCTGAAGACCTTGGTGAGGAGGAGGGTGGGCTCTGGCGCCGCGTGATCGCGGGCCAGAAGCCGGCATGCATGGCTGGGCGGGGCACTAGTAAATGCCGGCTTCGCGCAGCTTGTTCTGTACGCGAAGGCGGAGCTCGCTCTCCAGCTCCCTCGCCGAGCGCTCGTCGTCGGCCCAGGCGCGGAGCGTCACGACAACGTCCCCGTTCAGCCCGGTGACGAGGAGCTCACTTGGTGCTGCTACGTCGTGCAAGAGCTCGACAACGGCTTGTAGATCCTTGTCTCGTGGGACGGGCACCGTGATCTCGGCCAGCCGCTCCCGGCTCACGATGGTCGAGTTCCTGATGGTATCCGAGGCCAATCGGTCATTCGGGACGACGAGGCGCGTTCGATCGTCCTGGCGGATGCGTGTGTACACGAGCCCGATCTCCTCGACGACGCCCTCGCCTTCGGTGATTCCGATCCGGTCGCCGAGCCGGATCGGCTGAGCAAGTCCGATCATCACACCGGCGACGAAGTTGGACAGCGTTCGCTGCGCTGCGAGGCCGATGACCAGGCCGAGGATCGCGGACGAAGCGAGGAGACCGCCGGCGATGGCCCGCACCTGCGGAATCACGAGAAGCGCAGAGACAACGCCGATGAAGATGATCACGCCCATCAGGCTCCGGCGCAGGACCCGGTAGCGCGTCGCCGCCTGGGGAGGCAGCTCCCGGCGCGACATCCGCATGTCCACGAGCTTTGCGAGGATCGCGGCGCCGACGATCACGGCGCACACGACGACCAGACGCACCCAGGCCTCCACGGCGGCTAGTTCGACGCCCTAGATCGGTTTCCGTCCGGCAAAGCCTTCGTCGATGCCATGCCAGTAGCGGATCTCGTCCTCGCCGACGTGCCAGCAGAGGAGAACGTCCTTTCCTTCTCGGCGAGACGGGAAGTCGAGGAGGCCGCGGTCGAGATCCTTGACGAGCACACCGGCCGCCTGGATCTCTTCGACGCAGCGGGCGAGCGCGCCCGCGGCCCGTTCCAGCTCGGCGTCCGCCTCGGCGAAGTCGGAGGGCGTCAGATCGCCCCCGTTGCCCGCGACCTGACCGCCGAGCTCGGCACGGAGCACCTGGGCCTCGACGAGCGCGCGGCGGCGCTCCACCATCTCCTCCGCAAGCGGGCGGAGCTCGGTGAGCGCCTCGTTCGCCTCGTCGAGCGTGAAGTAGCGCCTGGCGGCCACGGACGTATGATCCGGCTCCTCGTGTCGACCGGTCAACGCGTCCGCCCGGTCCTCGACCTCTTTCTCTGGAGCCGAGCGGCAATCTGGGCTGCAGTCGTCTTCGCCTATCTCGCCTTCGAGCCGAACCGCCACCCGCGCGCGAACCGCTGGGATCTGCCCGAGCTGACCCGAGAAAGCGGCTACCTCGTCGACGTCTGGGCACGCTGGGACAGCGTCTGGTTCCTGCGTCTCGCGCACGACGGCTACGGCGGGACCGAGCAGGCGGCGGCCGCCTTCTATCCCCTCTACCCGCTGCTCACCAGCGTCCTGGGGCGCGTCCTCTTTGGGCATTACCTGCTCGCCGGGGTGCTGATCTCTCTCGCTGCCGCGCTCGGCGCATTCGTGCTCCTCTACGAGCTCGCGGAGCCCAGGTTGGGCGCCGCCGGAGCACGGCGAGCCGTCCTCTACCTCGCCATCTTCCCCTTCGCGCTCTTCCTGCAGGCGGTCTACAGCGAGTCGGTGTTCCTGTTGCTCGTCTTGGCGAGCTTCCTCCTCGCCGAGCGGGGCAGCTTCCTCGGCGCGGGTGTCTGTGCCGGGCTCGCGTGGCTCACGAGGCCGGTGGGCATCGCTTTGCTCCCGGCGCTGGCGCTGATCGCCTGGCGCGCTCCCAACAGAGGCGGTGCGCTTCTTCGGCTCGCGGCCGCGCCGGCCGTCTTCGCGCTCTATCCCCTGTGGCTGTGGTGGCGGTTCGGCGATCCGTTCGAGTTCAGAGACGCCGAGAAGTACTGGGGCCGAGAGCTCTCTTCGCTCGGGCCGATCGGCGGGCTCTGGGACGGCCTCCGCGCGGGCTGGGCCGGCGTTCGCCAGCTCGCATCGGGCTCACACACCGAACGCTTCTGGTCGGCGGTACAGGACACCGACCCGATGCGAGTGGCGGTCATCAACCTCGAGAACCTCGTCTTCCTCGGGTTGTTCGCGGCGCTGACGGTAATCGCCTGGCGCCGGTTCGGCGCGCCCTACGGGCTCTACGCCACTCTCAGTCTGTTGATCCCGCTCAGCGTTCCGGGCGAGCGCTGGCCGCTGAACTCGATGCCGCGCTTCGGCCTCGCCGTCTTTCCGATCTTCCTAGCGCTGGCCACGCTCGGCGAGCGTCCGCGGGTCAACACCGCGATCGTCGCGGTCAGCGCGGTTCTGCTGGGCGTCGCCTGCGTCCAGTGGGCACTCTGGCAGTGGGTGTCATGACACCGAAGAGCATGCAGCGACGGCTGACTGCCTGGTGGGTTCTCATCGGGCTGCTGACAGTGCTCAACTTCAGCGCCTACTTCGCGGACAGCGACACGCCGAACGACGTCCTCTACCGCTACGAGAGCGCGATCTTCGGCTTCCTCTTCTACATGGTGATTCTCGGGGTAATCCTCTTCATCGCCTCCGGACTGGACCGGCGCGAGGCCTTCGCCCTTCGCCGGCCGCGCTCGTGGGGCGTCGCGGTCGGGCTCGCCGTCCTGCTCGTCTTCGCCATGCTGATCGTGGCCGCCGCGCTGGAGCCGGTCCTCCACGCCGGCGAGGCGCAGGGCCTCGACCCGACCGGCTGGGAGCCCGACCGCGCCTTCGCGCTACTGCTGAACACAATCGTCGTCGCGCTCGTCGGCCCGATCGTCGAGGAGCTCACGTTCCGCGGGATCGGCTTCTTCCTGCTCGCTCAGTTCGGACAGGTCGCGGCGATCATCGTGACGGCGATCGCCTTCGCACTCACCCATGGCATCCTCGAGGGCCTGCCGATCTTCTTCATCATCGGCACGGCGCTCGCAGTCGTGCGCGCCCGGACGAACAGCATCTACCCCCCGATCCTGATGCATGCAGGCTTCAACGGAATCGGCGTCATCGCGGGGGTCTTCAACTAGCCGCTGATCTGAAGTCGACTTGCGTTTCGCTGGACGTGAGAGCTGGCAGGAGCGGGTGAGGTCACCTCAGATGGGTAGAAATGGGTATAAGGTTGTAGCCCGGACGGACAACAGATCTCTCCGTCGGCGATTCCCGGGGTGTCGACCCGGCGCAGTGGATGCGAACCTGCCGTGCAGGATCGGCGCCACATGGTTACGACGTGAGCCCGAGCGGCCGCCGGACGAGCAGCTACTTGCCCGACCGCTCGAGCTCGTCGTTGTGAAGCAGGGTGAACGCAGGCATTGAGAGCGCCCTTCAGGTCCCCTTAACGGACCCGCTCGACCGAGCTCTCGATCGCGACGGGGTTCGCGACCGAGTCGTAGACGGGGGAGGCCTGGGTGACGACGCGGCGGATCTCGTCGAGGGTCGAGTCGTCCGCGTCCGCTTTCACCCGCAGCGTCGCCTTGACCCCCTGGAGCCCGGCGCGTGTCGGAGCGAGCTGGAGGAAGCCGTTCAGGTCGGTCGTGCTCTCGATCTCGACCTGAAGCTCGTCGAGCTTCACGCCGCGCGCGGTGGCGTGGGCGGCGTACGTGCCGGCGATGCAAGAGCCGAGCGCGGCGAGCAGCGTCTCGACCGCCGACAGGCCGGTGTTCTCGCCCAGGAGCTCCGGCGGATGGTCGCCGCGGAGGGTGAAGCGCCGCCTGATCACTTGGCCGAGCTGCTCGATCTCGTCCGCGTGCGCGTCGAGACCGAAGTGCCCGTCCCAGGCGACGTGCCCCCGCCAGGTGACTTTCCCGGCCTCAGGGTTTTCCTCGACCGCGGCGATGGTGTTCTGGAACTGTTCGAGATCCCAGCCGTTCAGCTTGGTCGCTTCTTCGGTGGCCATGGGGCCTCCTTTCGATCGCTTGTCAACCAGGCTAGGAGGCGCTCGTCAGACGACCGTCAAACGAGCGTCAAAGCTCGGCTGCGGCTTTTTCAGCGGCGGCCACGAGGCGCGGAAGGGAGGAGCGGATCTCCTCTCGCTGCTGCTCGAGCCACTTTCCCGCCTCGGCCTCGGGCACGTCGACCCGCACCCGCACGAGGCATCCTTCCCCGGCGGGCTCGAGCATCCACGAGTGCCCGATCTTTGTCATCAGGCAGGAGATCACCACGCGCCCACCGCCGACTGTCTCGATCCGCGTGGGGATCGGGACGCCGGGAAGCGCCTGCATGTACCGGCTCGGGCCCTCGGCACGTTCCTCGATGCGATCCATTCCGGCCCACCAGAGCGGGTAGCGGGCCGGGTCATAGAGGAATTTCCACACCTCTTCGGCGGGTGCGCGACACAGGGCGGATTCATCGAAGCTCGGCATCGTCAGACGCGTGCCCGTTCCGGCGGGACTCTTTTTGCGATGGCAAGCGTCGCCTCGTAGCCGTCGAAACGAAGTCGCCGGGCAAGGTCGGTGGCTTCCTCGGCCGCGGCAGCCGCGTCGGCGAAGCGGCCGCTCTCGCCGAGGAGAACTGCGCGCTCGGCGAGCACCCGCCCGAGCTCGATCCCGGGCTCGACGAGACCGGCTACCGGCGTTCGTCCAAGGTCGGCGAGGCTCGCCGCAAACGGATCCGTCGGGGCGGCCCCCAGCATGCGACGCCAGCCCGCCTCCGCCTCGCCTAGACGGCGGAGAGCGGTTCGAGCATCGTTCCGTGCCGCCGCAATCAGGCCCTGGAGCCTCGCGAGGCGGGGCACCAGCGTCTCTGGGAGGTCGCCGGGGCCGACGCGCTCGAACGGAAAGCGCGACAGCTCGGCCGCAGCACCCTCGAGGTCGCCGATGCCGACGCGAGCCTCGGCGAGCCGCAGCCGCGCGAGCGCGCGAGGCACGCGTCCGCCCTCGTGCTCCAAGGCCTCGCCAAGGCGATCGGCGGCCTTCGCGTGATCGCCGGCGGCGAGGGCGATCGACCCAGCGTCGAACGCGCCGAGCGCTTCCTGGCCGTCGTCGCCAGCGCGACCAAGGACCTCCTCCTCGTGACCGACGGACTCGCGAGCCTCCGAATGACGACCGAGCCGAGAAAGGGCATAGGAGCGCATGGCCAGCGCCTCCGCGTCGAGAGCTGTCCCAGCACGGCCCGCAGCCCGCGCGCGATCGGCGAAGCGCAGTGCCGCCTCGAAGTCGCCGCTCGAGCCCGACGCCGATGCCGCCGCGTTGAGGGCGACGAAGGCGAGGTCGACCCGGCCGCGCCCGAGCGCGAGGGCGGCGGCCCGCTCGGACGGCTCGACGCTCTCGGCGAACCGACCCGAGCGCATGAGCGCGGTCGCGGTCGCGAGGGCCAGCTCCGCCGCGAGGATGCTGTCCTCGGCCGCCTCAGGAAGCGCCGCGGCGGCCTCGATCAGTGCTTCCGCGCGCCGCGGATCTCCGCTCGCCGCCTCCGTCCAGGCAATGCCAGCCAGCGCGAGGGCGCGTAGCTCCGGGGCGTCGAGGCCGTGGCTGTCGATCGACGCGAGTGCTTGCTCATATGCCGCACGCGCCTCCGCCGGGTAGCAGAGGGTCGTCCGCAACGAGCGCCCCCGTGCCACGAGCGCCTCCGCGAGAGCCGCGTTCGCGCCCTCCCGCTCTAGCATGGCAAGTCCGCGCTCGAACGCGCGGTCGTGATCCAGACGCCGTCCTCGAAAGGCCTCGACCTCGGCCAGCTGCAGCCAGAGCTCCGCGGCGAGCATGGAGCTTCCCTCCGCGGAGACAGCCGCCTCCCGGAGAAAGCCAGCCGCCTCGTCGAGCGCCCCGAGCGCCCGCGCCCGCGCGGCGGCCGCGGCCAGATAGCTCCGCGCGTCGGTCTCACGCTGGGCCAGCAGCAAGTGGCGAGCCACCTCCGAGACGGAGGGACGGGGTCGCTGCCGCAGGACGTCGGCGAGCCGGCCATGGAGCCGGAGTCGCTGGGACTCGTCGAGGTCGTCGTAGACCGCCGCGCGGGTGATTGTGTGCGCGAAGCCGATCCTCCGGCTCTCCTTTGCTTCCAAGAGCCCTCTTTCGGAGGCGGCGGCGAGCGCGTCCGGGAGCCGCTCGCCTCCGACGATCTCCGCCGCCTCGGCGGCCTCGAACGGCCGTCCGGCGCACGCCGCAATCTCGGCAAGGAACCGCGCCGGCGGGGGAAGCGCGGCCAGCGCCGCGCGTGTCCAGCCGCGGAAGTCATCGGTGAACTCCGCGTCGGCGGCAGCGGCCTTGGAAGCCTCGCGCGCGAGGAAAGGGCTTCCCTCTGCGAGCCGGATCGCCCGCAACCGTCGCTCGGTCGGAAGCCCCGGAGCAACAGCGTCGACGATCGTGCCGATCTCTCGCTCGGAGAGCCGCCGGAGCACGACCTCGGTGGCGAGCTGGCCCTGGCGTGCGAGTCTCACGAGCGCAGCGTCGAGCTCCCGTGTCTCGGTCGGCCGCCGCGTGACGACAAGGAGAGCGCGGAGGCCGGTGAGCCGGCGGCCAGCCGCTGCGAGCAGGGTGACCGTGGCGCGGTCGGCAAGGTGGAGGTCCTCGAGTACGAGCAACGCAGTGCGCTCTCCCACGCACCACTCGATCGCCTCGATCACGGCCTGGAAAAGGCGCGCGCGCTCGAGGTCGGGATCAGGCGCCGCCGGAGCGGCGGGGGTTCCCCAGCGGATCTCGACGGCGGGAACGAGGCGGGCAAGCTCCGTCGGCCAGGAGACGCCGGCGGGTGGAGCTTCCGAGCGCTCGACGAGTTCCGTCAAGAGCTCCAACCAGGGCGCCAGGGGCGGCGAGCCCTCGAGTTCGAACGTCGTCCCGGTCGCCACAACGAACTGCTGGTCCTCGTGGGCTCGGGCCAGCTCGGAGACGAGGCGGGTCTTGCCTTGCCCGGCGGCCCCGCTCACAAGAGCAATGCCACCGTTTCCAGACTGCGCCCGCGCGAAGGCCTGCCCGAGGACGTTCAGCTCGTCCCGACGCCCTGCGAGTGGAACATCGGGCGGAGGCGCGACATGGATCCGTGAAGGGGGGAGCGGCCGACCCTCGCCCGCGGCCGCCGTGCGACGGAGATCGGCGGCGAGGGTCCGTGTTTCGGGCGACGGCAGCGTGCCGAACTCCGCCGAGAGCACTGCCTTGAACCGCTCGTACGCGCGGAGCGCCTCCGCAGCCTCCCCCACTTCGGTCAAGCGGCGCATGAGCGCTCGGTTGACCTCCTCGCTCAGGCGGGTGTGCCGGACCGCCCGCCGCGTCCAGGTTACGGCCGCGCGGGCGTCTCCGGCGTGCTGCCGCGTCTCCGCGAGCCGGAGCGCCGCCGCGCCCGCTCGCTCCCTGAACTCGTCGCGCGCCTCCAGCACCCAGTCATCGGCCAGGTCAGCCAAGAGCGGCTCCTCTGCGAGGGAAAGAGCTACCTCGAGGTCAGGGACTTCACGAGAATCGGCAAGCCGGTCGAACTCCTCGGTATCGATCTCGCGCGGGAGGTCGCCCGCGATGCCCACCATGTCCCGGTCGGCGTCCAGGTGGCGCGCGCCGCCGACGTCCTCCAGCGCTGCCCGGAGCGTCCACAGGACGCTTCGGAGCGACGCCCGCGCGCTCGTGTCGAGGACCTCGGGCCAGAACCGTGCTGCCAGCTGCGCGCGCGAGTGCGGACGCGGGTGCAGAAGGAGCCAAGCGAGCACCGATCTCGGCTTCAGGCCGCCAATCTCCGGGACCGGACGACCGTCGATCTCGAGCGCCAGCGGCCCGAACAAGCGGGCGCACAGCATGAAGGCCAGGGTAGCGAGCGTGTCATAAGTCCCCGAAGCGCCGACCCTCGCCCCATCGCCTCGTCCTCCTGCCAGAGACCGAACCGTGGCGGAACTCGACGCTGTGCAAGGTCGATGCGCCTTCTCTAGCCGTAGATGCCCTGGCCCGTCTCCTTGTCGAAGAAGTGCAGGCGCCCGGGTGAAACGGCGAGCTCGATCGGGTCGCCTTCCCGGGCCCGCGTGCCGCGCCCCAGGCGAGCGACGAACAGGCTGCCAAGCTTCTTCGCCTGCTCGGCGGTGGCCTCGACCGCCTCGGCGCCGACAGCCGCCTGAACGTCGACGCCGCGCACCGGCGGCGCGGCAACACCGAAGTGCACGAAGACCTCCGAGCCCATGTCCTCGCGGATGTCGACGACCGCGGAGATCTTCCGGTCTTCCGGCACGCCGTCCGAGACGGCGGCGTCCTCGAGATCCTCCGGCCGGACTCCGACGATCACTCGCTTGCCGGTGAAGCTCTGGAGCGCCGGTCGCGCCTGGACGATGTCGTCGTCGATAGCCAGCCGGTGTTCGCCGAAGCTCGCCTCCAGCCGGTCGTTCGAGGCGACGATGTCCGCCCCGACGAGGTTCATCGCCGGAGAGCCGATGAACTCGGCGACGAACAGGTTCACCGGCTCGTCGTAGAGCCGCTGCGGCACGTCGAACTGCTGCAGCACGCCGTCGCGCATGACCGCCACGCGATCGCCGAGCGTGAGCGCCTCGGTCTGATCGTGGGTCACGTAGATCGTCGTGACCTCGAGGTCGCGCTGGATCCTCGCGATCTCGGCGCGCATCTCGACCCGCAGCTTCGCGTCCAGGTTCGAGAGCGGCTCGTCCATCAGAAACGCCTGCGGCTCCCGGACGATCGCCCGGCCCATCGCGACCCGCTGGCGCTGGCCGCCCGAGAGGGTCCGAGGGCGCTTGTTGAGCACCTCTCCGAGCCCCAGAATGCGCGCCGCGTCCTTGACACGGCGGTCGATCTCGCTCTTCTCGAGCTTCCGGAGCTTGAGGCCGAACGCCATGTTCTTGTATGCGGACATGTGCGGGTAGAGCGCGTAGTTCTGGAACACCATCGCGACGTCGCGGTTCTTCGGCGGCAGGTTGTTGACGACGCGCCCTCCGATGCGGACCGCGCCGGAGGTGATCGGCTCGAGCCCGGCGACCATGCGCAGCGCCGTCGTCTTCCCGCAGCCTGAGGGGCCCACGAGCACCGCGAACTCGCCGTCCCGGATGCCCAGGTCGAGCTCGTTCACGGCACGCGTGCCGTCCGGATAGACCTTCGTCAGCTGGTCGAGCTCGATTTCGGCCACAGGGTCTGAGGCATCGCTTGCGATGCCGATCATAAGAGGCCGTGCCGGCTTTGCCGGTGCGGCCGTTTGGATAACGATACTCGGGCCGCTTCAGCCGTTTACGATCGTCGGACTGTGGCGTCAGTGGCCGCGAGCCGTCGTCGCTGGCAGGACACGTTCGAGGAGCGGCGCTTCCTCGCGCCGCTGCTGATCGCGCCCGCGGTCGTGTTCATCGTCCTGCTGGTGGGCACGCCGCTCGTCCTGGCGATCTACCTCAGCCTCACGGACGCAACGGCCGGCTCGCTGAGCGGAGAGTTCGTCGGCCTGCGCAACTACCTGGACGTATGGGACGACGAGAACTTCCGTCGCGCGCTCAAGAACACGATCATCTTCACGATCGTCTCCCAGGCGATCGTGCTCGTCTGCGCCGGCTTCCTCGCACACGCACTCGTGCGCAACTTCCGCGGCAAGTGGCTGTTGCGCTTCTTCATCCTGCTGCCGTGGGCGGCGCCGGTTGCGCTCAGCACCGTCGGCTTCCTCTGGATCTTCCACTCCCTCTACAGCGTGGTGAACTGGACGCTGACGCACGACATCTTCCCGGGCGGTCCGGCGTTCTACCCGTACCGGGCGATCAACTGGGCGTTCGCCCGCGACTTCTGGCCGGGAGCGATCCAGATCTCACCGATCGAGCCGATCGACCCGCCGCAGTGGCTCGGCGAGCCCCACCTCGCAATGGCGGCGATCATCCTCATCCACGCCTGGCGGATCATCCCCTTCGCGACGGTGATCTTCATCGCCGGCCTCGCGTCGATGCCCCCCGAGATCGACGACGCGGCGAAGGTCGACGGGGCGACCGGCCTCCGGAAGTTCTGGTACGTCACCTTCCCGCTACAGCTGCCGATCGCCCTCGTGGCGCTCCTGTTCGGGATCGTCTTCACCGCCACGGACATCACCGTCGTCCAGGTGCTCACCCAGGGCGGGCCGTTCAACAGCACGCAGATCCTGACCACCTGGGCCTACGCGACCGGGATCAACGGCGCCGCGCTCGGGGAGGGCGCCGCGATCTCCCTCTACCTCCTGCCGCCGCTCGCGATCGTGGCGATCGTGATGCTCTGGGTCGCCCGCAAGGTGGAGGTCACGTAGGTGCGACGCGAGAACCTCCTCAGCTACCTGATCGTCGGCCCGTTCGCGATCGTGCTCGCGTTCCCCTTCTACTGGATGCTGATGACCTCGCTCCGGTCGGACAACGACCTCTACGACATCCAGCAGGTGCCGTTCAAGTTCAACGCCGACTCCCCCACGATCAACAACTACAAGTTCCTCTTCCAAGAAACGGATTACCTGCAATGGCTCGGGAACACCGTGATCGTCGGCGTCGTCGTGGTCGGCATCACGCTCGTCCTCGCGCTCCCCGCCGGCTATGCGCTGGCGCGGCTCTCCGGGCGCTGGGGTCAGGGCGTCGGCGTCGGGATCTTCCTCACCTATCTCGTGCCTCCGACGCTGCTCTTCCTGCCACTGTCGCGGGTCGTGTCCGACTTGAACCTGAACGACCGCCTGTGGTCGCTGATCCTCGTCTACCCGTCCTTCACGGTCCCCTTTTCGACCTGGCTCCTGATGGGGTTCTTCAAGACGATTCCCCCGGAACTGGAGGACGCCGCGCTCGTCGACGGGGCCTCGCGGCTCGGCGCGCTCACGCGGGTGGTTTTTCCGCTTTCGATCCCGGGAATCCTTACGGTCGTCATCTTCTCGTTCTCGCTCGTCTTCAACGAATTCATCTACGCCCTCACGTTCATCTCGAACTCCGAGACGAGGACGGTGTCGTCGGCAGTGCCGACCGAGCTGATTCGCGGCGACGTCTTCTACTGGGGGGCGCTGATGGCCGCGACGCTGATCCCGGCCGTCCCGCTCGCCCTGCTCTACAACGCGTTTCTCAACCGCTTCATCGCCGGGTTCACGGGTGGAGCGTTCCGCTGAGTGGAAGAATGGCCCAACTGTCTCAAGGGAGGTGATCCGATTGAAGGACCGGCGTGAGCGGGTGGACATCACGAAGGTCCAGGACGAGCTCACGAGACGCGAATTGCTTCGCCGCGCCGGTCTCGGCGCCGTGGTCCTCGTCTACGGGAGCACCGGCGTCAAGACTGCGGTTGCCGGGGTACCCAAGTACCGGCACAAGGAGCTGAAGGGGACGCTCCGGATCATGCAGTGGAGCCACTTCGTCCCCAAGTACGACACCTGGTTCGACAACGTCTGGGTCAAGCGTTGGGGCCAGGCAAACGACACCGAGGTCAAGGTCGACCACGTCAATCTCGCGCAGCTGCCGACGATCGCGGCGTCGCAGGTTGCTTCACGCAGCGGCCACGACCTCTTCCAGTTCCTCTCGCCGCCGGCGGCGTACGAGGACCAGGTCGTCGCATTGAACGACATCGTCAGCCAGGTGCAGAAGAAGGTCGGCAAGCTGGGCCCGGTCGGCCACAAGAGCACCTACAACCCGAAGACGAAGAAGTACTTCGGCTTCGCCGACAACTATGTCCCCGACCCCATCCACTACCGCAAGGACCTCTGGGGCGAGGTCGGGCTCAGGCCGACGACCTGGGAGAACATCCGGAAGGCGGCGCCGAAGCTCAAGGCGATGGGCAACCCCATCGGGATCGGGATGTCCAACGAGCTCGACTCGAACATGGCGCTGATCGCCCTGCTCATGAACTTCGGCTCGTTCATCCAGACCCAGGATGCGCGGGTCGCGATCAAGAACAAAGGCACGGTCGAAGCGCTCAAGTTCATGCGCGACCTCTACAAGCGGGGGATGACCAGCTCAGTCTTCGCCTGGACGGCCGCGTCGAACAACGACGAGTTCCTCGCCGGCCGCCTCTCGCTGGCACTGAACGCGATCTCGATCGCCCGAAGCGCGGAGCAGCGCAACCTCCGTTTCAACGACGACATCGGCATCCTGCCGATCGCCAAGGGGCCGGCCCCACGGCGAGGGCTGGAGCACGTCATGGGCGTCTACGTGATCTGGAAGTTCGCCCAGAACAAGGCGGCTGCGAAGAAGTACCTGGTCGACATCGGCACGAAGTACACCGGGCACTTCCTGAACAGCTACTTCTACAACTTCCCGACGTTCCCCCGCTCGGTGTCCAACATCAAGGTCCGGCTGGCGAAGCAGACCGACTATCCGAACGAGCTTCGCGGCCGGTACACGATCCTCGACGAGATCTCGAAGAAGTACACGTACAACGTGGGCTATCCGGGCTACTCGAACGCCGCGATCGACGAGGTGTTCTCGAAGTTCCTGATTCCGCAGATGTTCGCGCGGGTTGCCAGGGACGAGATGAGCCCGGACGAAGCGATGCGTGCGGCCCACCGGGACATCTCAAAAATCTTCAACAAGTGGAGGGCTCGAAAAAAGATCTGAAGGCCGCTCGAGAGCGAGAGGGATCCGCCGCCGGAGCGCGGCTTTGCCGCGCGGGAGGCCCACAAACGAAGAAACCACTGGACGGAGCCGGTCACACGCCGGCTCTGTCCACGTTTGAACCGGTGACTCGGCGCGCAAGGAGGGGGCTCGTGGGGGAACCAGGGGTTCCCCCGCGGTCCTTAGTTCTCGTCTTCGCCGACTGCGAACTGGTCCGGAGAGACGTCGTCGAGGAATTTGCGGAACTCGTCGACGATCTCTTCTTCGTTGACCTCTTCGCCCTCGAACTCGATCGCCGACTCCTCGATCACGTGCTCGGCGGCGAAGATCGGCGCCTCCGCGCGGACGGCGATCGCGATCGCGTCGGACGGCCGCGAGTCGATGTCGATCTCGGAGCCGTTCTGCTGCACGGTGATGCTCGCGTAGAACGTGTTGTCCCGCAGCTCGGTGACCGTGATGCGCAGCACCTCGGCGTCGAGCTGCTCGAGCATGTCGGCCATCAGGTCGTGGGTCATCGGCCGCGGCGTGGAGGCGCCCTGGAGCTTCATCAGGATCGCGGCGGCCTCAGGGTGGCCGATCCAGATCGGAAGGAACTTGTTTCCGTCCGCCGTTTTCAGGAGGACGATCGGCTGTTTGCCGACCAAGTCGAAGCTGACCCCGTAAATGACCATCTCGAACATCAGGTGAAGGAGGCGCTTGGCCCGTTTCGGATTGTAGACACGGCCTCCTCCGCCGAAACCACTCCCCCTTGTTCGCTACCATCGTCGTCCCGGGCGATTAGCTCAGTTGGTTAGAGCGCCGCTCTGATAAGGCGGAGGTCCGTGGTTCGAGTCCACGATCGCCCATCAGCCCGTGCGCCGGGCTAATCCGTCAGGCTCTCGAGCGTCTCAGCGAGCTCCGCGAGCTCGACCTCGTCGGAAAAGAGGATCTCGAGCTTCCCCGAGGTCAGCCGCACCCGGCGCCCGGTCAGCCGCTCTGCCGCCGTGCGTACCCGGTCGGACAGAATCGGGTCGACCGGCGTCCTCACCCGTCTCGGCCTTCGGCGGGCGCCGGCCCACCGCGCGGCCCGCTCGGCTTCCCGGACCGACAGCCCGCGCCGGACGATCTGACGCGCCAGGCGCCGTCGCTCGTCGTGATCCGGGACAGCGAGAACCGCGCGGGCATGGCCTTCGGTGAGCTCGCCGCGCTCGAGCATCGCCAACACGTCCTCGGGTAGGTCGAGCAGGCGCATCCGGTTCGAGACCGACGGCTTCGAGCGGCCGACGCGCTCGGCGATCTCACCCAGGGCGAGATCGAAGTCGTCAACGAGGAGCGCGTAGGCCCGGGCCTCCTCCACAGGCGTGAGCTGTTCCCTCGCGACGTTCTCGACCAGGCCGAGCAGAAGGGCGTCGCGGTCGCCGGTCTCCCGGACGAGCGCGGGAATCGTGGCAAGCCCGGCTTCACGAGCCGCACGCCACCGGCGCTCGCCGGCGATCAGCTCGTAGCCGCCTGCGGCCCGGGAGCGGACGACGATCGGCTGCACGAGCCCCTGCGCCTTCACGGACTCAGCCAGCGCGGCAGTCGTTTCCTGATCGAAACGGCGCCGCGGCTGGCGCGGATTCGGGTGCACCTGGTCGAGCGGAAGCTGGGCAAGCTGCGTCGGCGGCGCGCCGCCGATCAACACTTCGAGCCCTCGGCCGAGACCGCGGCGGCCCGGCGGTGCAGGATCAGTTGCGCTCGACAAGCTCCATCGCCACCTTCCAGTACGCATCGGCGCCTGCGGACCGCCGGTCGTAGGCGATCACGGGAAGTCCATGGCTCGGCGCTTCGGCGATCCGGACCGACCGTGGGACGTGCGTCTTGAAGACGAGCGGGCCGAAGTGACGAGCGAGCTCCTCGGACACCTCCGCAGCCAGGCGCGTGCGTCCGTCGACCATCGTGAGCAGCAGCCCGGCTAGCGTCAGCTTGGGGTTGAGCCGGGCGCGAACGGCCTCGATCGACTCCAGGATCTGAGCGACGCCTTCGAGCGCGTAGTACTCAGCCTGGACCGGGACGAGCACCCGATCGGCGGCGGCAAGAGCATTGATGGTCAGCGGGCCGAGCGAGGGCGGGCAGTCCAGAAACACGTACCGGTAGTGCGACGCCGTCGACCGGAGGGCTTCTGCGAGGTAGCGCTCGGCGTCGTCGCGCAGCGCCAGTGACACGGCAGCCCCGGCCAGATCGGATCGAGCCGGGATCAGCTCGAGGTTCGCGAACCTCGTTCTGGCCGCGAGCTCATCTGCCCGTGCGCCGTCGAGCAGATCGAAGCTCGAGACCCCGTTGGCGCGCTCACCCAGCCCCGACGTCGCGTTCGCCTGTGGATCGAGATCGACGAGCAGCGTCGGCTCGCCCGCTTCGGCGAGGCAAGCGGCGAGGTTGATCGCGGTCGTGGTCTTTCCGACCCCGCCCTTCTGGTTGGCGAGCGCGTAGATGGCCATCCCGCTGCCGTCACGCTACTCAGGCCAACGGACGTTTCCTGGCGAGCCCTGGGCGGCGCGGAAAGCCAGGCGGTGTCGGTTTCAGCTTGCGGATCACGACCAGGCCGTCGCGTTCTTCCGGGGGAGCAGCGCCGAGCTGCTCGGCGACTTGCGCAACGCGCTCGAGCTCTGCGCTCGGACCGACCCAGAGAATCGCTGCTCCACCCGGACGGACGAGCGGCAGACACCACTCCGCAGCGACCGGCGGCTGCGCGAGCGCCTTGGCGACGGCCACGCCGAACTGGTCGGTCTCCTGCTCCTCGGCGCGGCCCCAGACGACGCGCAGATTAGGAAGCTCGGTCTCCCAGCGCCTGAGGAAGTCCGCCTTCCGTCGTTCGGCCTCGAGCAGGGTTACCTCGCAGTCGGGAAGCGCAGCGGCGAGTGGGATGCCGGGCGCGCCCCCGCCGGAACCGACGTCCACGATCGGCCCCTCGAAGCTCCCGACCACCTCGGTGCCGCGGAGGCTGTCCTCGAGCAGCATCCTCCGGGCTTCGGCCGGATCGCGGAGCGCGGTCAGCCCTGGGGTCTCGAGGACCGCCCTCAACCAGTCGTCAAGAACTGGGTGAGACAACCACGAAGCGGTTCGGCTCGGTGCCCTCGCTCGTCGTCTCCACGCCCGCGTGGTCCTGCAGGGTGAGATGGACGATCTTCCGCTCGACGGCGGTCATCGGCTCGAGCTCCACCGGCTCTCCGCTCCGCAGCGCCTGTTCGGCAGCTCCAGCGGCCAGGGAGGCGAGGGTCGCCTCGCGGCGGGCGCGGTAGCCCGCCGCGTCCACGACGACGGAGGTGCCGGGCAGCTGTCGCGCAAGGATCGCGTTCGCGAGGTACTGGATGGCATCGATCGTCTGGCCGTGACGGCCGATGAGCAGGCCGAGATCCCGTCCCGAGCAGGTCGCGATGAGCGATCCGTCCTCCTCCGCGATGTCGAGCCGACATGAGATGCCGAGCGCTGTCGTGATCCTTGCGATCAAGTCGCGGACGAGCGTGGCCGCTTCGGACTCCTCCATACCGGCCGACGAGGCCTCGCCGTCGGTGTCGGCGGTCGCCACGACCCGCGCCGGCGAGTAGCCGACCCCGAGAATGCCGCGCTCGCCTTCGGAGACGACCTGGAAGCGGACGGCGGCCTTGTCGAGGCCGGGATGAAGCTTCTCGAGCTCCCGAAGCGCGGCCCACTTCGCCTCCCCGACGGTCTCCCCTTCCGTCTCGACCCGCAAGTCGGCGGTCATCGACGCGCCCGCTTCTTCTTTTTGCGCACGCGTTTCGGTCCCGACGACTGCTTCGGAGCCGCCGCGGGTGCGTTGGCCGGCGTGGCCTCCGTCGCCGCCTTCTCCGGCTTCGGCGGCGTCCGCGAGGTTCGTTTCGTCGGAGCCTGCTGTGTCTGCTCCCGCAGGCGCCGCGTCACGATTCCCTGGCCCACCGTCCACAGGTTCGTCGTCACCCAGTAGAGGAGCAGCCCGACCGGGAAGTGAGCCCCGCCGGGCGGGTTGAGGATGAAGAAGGCGAAAACGACAGGAAGCGCGAGAAAGATGTAGCGCTGCGCCGGGCTCGTCGTCGCCATCGGCATGAACCAGGTCGAGGAGATCTGACTGGCGACGTAGACCACGAGCAGCACGTAGCCGGACCAGTGATCCGTGATGTTCGCCGTGATGTCCGGGACGAAGTGGAGCCAGTCGAGCGCAGATGCCGGGTACCTCGGATAGATCTCCTTGTCGAAGTTCCTGAGGACGAAGTAGAGCGCGAAGAAGATCGGGATCTGCGGCAGGATCGGGAGACACGAGGAGGCCGGGTTGATCTGGTGCTCCCGGTAGAACTTCATCAGCTCCTCGTTCTGCTTTTTCTTGTCCGCCTTGTAGCGCTTCTGGATCTCTTTCATCTGCGGCAGGAACTGCTGCATTCGCTGCATCGAGTGGATCTGGCGGACGGTCAGAGGGACGAGCAGCATTCGCACGCAAAGCGTCAGCGCGATGATCGACCACGCCCACGTGAGCCCGAACGTCGTGTGAAACTCCTCGAGCGCCCACGTCAGGAAGTCCTCGAGCGGAGTCAGGATGCTGAGAAAGATCACCTGAAGAGCCTCTGGTCCTCGGCGTAGTCGACCCCGCCGTGGCTCCACGGGTTACAGCGCAGAAGCCGCCAGCCGGCGAGCACAGCTCCGCGAATGAGCCCGTACTGCCGAAAAGCGTCGATCGCGTACTGGGAGCACGACGGGTGGTACTTGCACGTCGCCGGAAAGAGCACGCCGAGCGTGTAGCGGTAGAGGTAGATGCCTCCGATCCCGACGAACCTCACGCGCTCGCCTTCCCGAGGATCTCTTGCACCCGCTCCCGCAGCCACCCGGCATCGCGGCCCTCGACGGCTTCCGCGAGCGGTGCCCGCACGAGCAGCACGTAATCCGCGCCCCCTGGAACTTCGGGCAGGAGCTCGCGCCAGGTCTCGCGCAGCCGGCGCTTGATCCGGTTGCGCGTCACCGCGTTGCCGATCTTCTTGGGGATGGCGATCCCGAGCCGGGCTTCATCGCTTGCCTCCTCTTCCCGGTCGAACCGATAGAGGACGAGGAATCGCGTCGACACGGAGCGGCCGTGCCGGTAGACGGCATCGAAGTCGCGCGAGCGGGACAGTCGGTTCCGGCGTTGCACGTCGACGTTGGAGACGAGCTTGAGCTTACGCCGAGAGGCGCTTGCGCCCGCGGGCCCTGCGCCGCTTGAGGATCGCCCGGCCGGCCCGCGTCGACATTCGCGCGCGGAAGCCATGGCGACGTTTCCGCCTGCGAACTTTGGGCTGATAGGTGCGCTTCATAGGAAGATGAAAGAAGGATCGATGGCCCTCGACGAGGGCCGGCGCAGTATAGAGAGCGACCCGACCACACAGGCTTTTCCACAACGGCCGAGCACCCGACGACGACGCGAAATCTCCTGCGCTCGGCCTGTTTTCCCCAGTGAATACACCTTCTTACACCAGCTTCTCCACAGGTGTGGAGGAGCCTGGGGATTCACCGAAAAGACCTGGAAACGAGCGGGTTTTTCGCGCCGTGGACGGGTCATGAACAGGCATTGAGGACGCTCCTGGACGCTGCTATGCTCGCCCTCTTCCCCCGTCGGCGGCGAGAGGAGCAAGTCCGGTTCGCGTGGAGCGCCAGCAGCTGCTCACAGCAGAGAATCTGTGGACCGAGGTTTCGGAGCGACTGCGGAGTGCGCTCAACGAATCCACTTATCGGACGTGGTTTTCCGAGACCGTTGGAGTCGACCTCTCGTCCGAGTCGTTCACCCTCCGCGTGCCCAACGACTTCACGCGCGAGTGGATCGAGGGACACTTCCTCGGTCTGATCAACGCTGCCGTTCGTGACGCAACCGGCGACGAGCGACGCATCGAGCTCGTCATCCGGAAACCCAAGGCCGGGACGCGGGAGCAGGCCGAGCCCGAGCCCGAGCCGAACCCACGCGTCGAGGGCCTGAATCCGAAGTACACCTTCGACTCATTCGTCATCGGCTCCTCCAACCGCTTCGCCCACGCCGCCGCGCTGGCCGTCGGCGAGGCGCCGGCGCAGGCCTATAACCCACTCTTCATCTACGGCGGGACCGGCCTCGGCAAGACCCACCTGCTCCAAGCGATCGGCCACTACATCGGTGAGCACCTGCGCGATCTCTCCGTCTGTTACGTCACGAGCGAGCGCTTCATGAACGACTTCATCAACTCGCTCCGCGACAAGCGGATCGAGGGCTTCAAGCAGCGCTATCGGACCTTCGGTGTGCTCCTGATCGACGACATCCAGTTTCTGGAGCACAAGGAGCGGATCCAGGAGGAGTTCTTCCACACGTTCAACACGCTCTACGAGGCCGGCAAGCAGATCGTGATCTCCTCCGACCGGCCTCCGCGGCAGATCGCGACGCTCGAGCAGCGGCTGCGATCGCGTTTCGAGTGGGGGCTCATGACCGACATCCAGCCACCCGACCTCGAGACGCGCATCGCAATCCTGCAGAAGAAGGCCAGGACGGACGGGATCCAGGTCGCCGACGCGGAACTGATGACCTTCATCGCCGGGCGCGTGTCGACCAACATCCGCGAGCTCGAGGGGGCACTGACGCGCGTCGTTGCCTTCGCCTCGCTGACAGGCCGGCCGATGACGGTCGACCTCGCGCAGGACGTGCTCCGCGACGTCTTTCCGCAAGGCGAGGCGGCCCAGGTCTCAATCGAGCTGATCCAGGACGAAGTCTCGGAGCGCTTCGGCCTCTCGAAGGAAGAGCTGATCGGCGACAAACGCTCACAGAACATTGTCTATCCACGCCAGGTGGCGATGTATCTCTCACGCGAGCTCACCGATTCCTCGCTGCCGAAGATCGGGCGGCACTTCGGCGGACGCGACCACACGACCGTGATCCACGCAACTTCGAAGATCGCACGCCTGATCCGCGAGGACCGCTCTGTGTACAACCTCGTGCAAGAGTTGACCGCGCGCGTCAAGCAGGCCGGCTGATTCTGTGGAGCCATATGACCTCCTCAGCGCGGCCTGTGCAAACCGCCGACTTATTCCCAGTGCGCGTCCCCAGGCAAATGTCGCTCATGAAGCCGAGACATGGTGTCTTCCCCGCCTTCCACACTCCCTACAACTACTACTAGAGGATTAAATGATTGAAACTGAAGTAGTTGTGGCCGGCGCCGCCCTGAAGACATCCGTCCCTCGCGACGGGCTCATCCGCCAACTCGCGATCGTCTCGCGTGCCGCATCGACGCGGACGACCGTGCAGGTGCTGGGCGGGATCCTGCTCCGCGCCGAGACGGGGAAGCTTGCTCTTGCTGCGACAGACATGGAAATCTCGCTGCGGTCCTCCCTCGACGCTCAGGTGGATGCTGAGGGCGCGGTAGTGGTTCCCGGGAAGCTGCTCGTCGACATCGCACGGCTGCTCCCCGGTGAGGAGGTCTCGATCGAGCATCTCGCGGGAGAGGGCGTGGTCGAGATCGTCAGCGGGTCTGCGTCGTACCGGATCCACACGTACAACCCTGAAGACTTCCCGCGCCTTCCCGACCCTGCCGGCACGGAGATGGTCGATATTGACGCAGAAGCGCTGCTTGCGACGTCTGCAAAGGTGAGTCGCGCAGCGTCGCGGGACGAATCTCGGCCGGTGCTGACGGGCATCCTCGTCCGGTTCGAAGGCGAGAACCTCGTCATGGCGGCGACCGATTCGTATCGCCTCGCGGTGAAAGAGACTGGTTTGTCGAAGGCAGGGCCCGAGTTGGACGCGATCGTGCCGGCCAGAGCGCTCGGCGAGCTGGGGCGCATCGCCCAGGGCGCCTCGGAGCTACGGCTCGGCGTACAGGAGAACCAGGTGCTCTTTGCCAGCGACGGCGTCCTGCTGACGACGCGCCGTATCGAGGGCCAGTTCCCGAACTACCGCCAGCTGCTACCCGAGAGCTTCGAGCACGAGCTGACGCTGCCGCGCGAGGAACTTTTGGATGTGGTCCGCCGCGTCGCCGTGATGGCGCAACGGAATGCGCCGCTGCGCCTGCGCTTCTCGGAGGGCGAGCTGACGGTGTCGGCGCAGACGCAGGATGTTGGCGAAGGGCGCGAGTCGATTCCCATTCCCTTCGACGGCGAGGCGCTCGAGATCGGGTTCAACCCCGAGTTTCTGCGGGACGGGATCGAGTCCGCGGATGGAGACGCGCTGCGCTTGAAGCTGATCAGCCCCTTGCGGCCCTCAGTGCTCCAAGGCGAGAACGACGACTTCTCGTATCTCATCATGCCCATCCGACTAGCCGGATAGCCGACGTCGATCGTGTCGACCGGTCATTTCAGACGCTTTCGCGGGAAACCCGCGAACGCTGACGACGGCGTCGCAAGCGACGCCTTAGTGGCCGGCTGATCGTCAGGACGCTCGAGCTCAGGGACTACAGGTCGTACCCACGGCTCGAGCTCGCGCTGGAGCCGGGGATCGTGCTCGCCGTGGGTCCCAACGGCGCCGGCAAGACGAACCTTCTCGAGAGTCTGCATTTAGCCGCGCAGGGGTTCTCGCCACGGACACGGTCCGACGCGCAGCTCATTCGCTTCGGGGAGAGTGGTGCGCGGGTGGCTGTCGAGGGCGATCACGGCGGCTCTCCGGTGTCCGTAGAGGTCACGCTTCGGCTCGGCGAGGCCAAGCAGGCGCGTCTGAACGGCGCTCCCCTGCGTGCCGCCGAGGAGCTTCGCTCCCGCCTGCCTACGCTTGTCTTCACGCCGGACCGGCTTGCGATCGTCAAAGGGGGGCCGGCCGTGCGCCGGGCGTACTTCGATCGCTCACTGGCGCGCCTGCTGCCCGCACGGGCGACGGCACCGACGGACTATGCGGCTGCGCTGGCACAGCGAAACGGAGCGCTGCGCCGCGTGGCGGCCGGGTACTCATCGCCGGACGCTCTCGAGCCGTGGACCGGGCAGGTCGCAGACCTGGGTCGAGAGCTCGTCGCGGCCCGCCGAGAGCTACTTGAGCTACTGACGCCCGCCTTCTCGGAAACCGCCGAGGAGCTGCGGCTCGGCGCGGCTGCGCTGCGCTACGAGGGAGAGGAGCCCTCGCGGGAGGAGCTCGAGGGGCGGTTGGAGCAGGATCTCGCGCGCGGCTCCACGAGCCTTGGTCCGCATCGCCACGACGTCGCTGTCACAGCGGGAGACCGGGATCTACGTGCATTCGGCTCTCAGGGAGAACAGCGCCTAGCCGTCCTGTCACTGCTGCTTGCGGAGGCTGATCTGCTCGCCAAACGCGGGCCGGCGGGGCCGTTACTGCTCCTCGATGACGTGCTGTCGGAGCTCGATCCCGACCGGCGAACGATTCTCACCGAGCGTCTGCGATGGCGCGGCGCACAAGCGTTTCTGACCGCAACCACAGACGCGGCGCTTCCAGGGTCTCCCGACGAGTTGATCGAGGTACGGCCGGGCGAGGCGCGGAGAGCGGGGTGAGCAAGCCCCTGGAGCCGATCGGCGACGCCGTCCAGGGCGAGCTCGGCCGTTTCGGACGAGGCGGAGCGATCGCCGAGATCGTGAACGTCTGGCCGCAAGCCGTCGGGGAGTCGATCGCGCGTAACGCGTGGCCGGCGCGGATTGCACGCGACGGGACGCTGCATGTCGCGACGAGCTCGTCGACCTGGGCATTCGAGCTCGCGCTGCTGGAGTCCGATATCCGCGAGCGTCTGGCTGCGTCGCTCGGTCGGGATGCCCCCGCGAGTCTGCGTTTTGCTCCGGGCCGGCTTCCGGAACCGCCACGCGACCCGGCTGAAACGGCCCCCAGAGCGCCGCGCGAACCGACGCCGGCGCAGCAGGCGGAGGGGGAGCGTGTGGCCGCGCCGATCGAGGATCAAAATCTACGCAAAGTTGTTGCACGTGCGGCCGCTGCAAGCCTCGCGCAGGCACCGGGACCTCCGCCCGATCTGGTAGACTGATCTCGGCCCTAAAAGCGGCGAAATGCAGGGCTTTTTTCTTTGGCTGAAGCAGCTTACACCGCAAAAGACATTACGGTCCTCGAGGGTCTCGAGCCCGTTCGCCTGCGCCCGGGCATGTACATCGGTTCGACGGGTGCCAGAGGGCTGCATCACCTCGTCTACGAGGTCGTCGACAACTCCGTCGACGAGGCTCTAGCCGGGCGCGCCGACCGCATCGACATCACGCTTCACCCCGACAACTCGGTGACGATCTCGGACAACGGTTCCGGGATCCCCGTCGACGTGATGCCCGATCAGGGCCTTCCCGCCGTCACCGTCGTCCTGACGAAGCTCCATGCCGGCGGAAA
This sequence comes from uncultured Actinomycetes bacterium, assembly GCA_963842235.1. GTDB lineage: Bacteria > Actinomycetota > Thermoleophilia > Gaiellales > Gaiellaceae > JACDAN01. Next base: position 314,325 of record CAWJFT010000003.1, read on the forward strand.
GTTCGGAGGTGAGGGCTACAAGGTGTCCGGCGGTCTGCACGGCGTCGGCGTGTCGGTCGTGAACGCCCTCTCCGAGTCGCTGAAGGTCGAAGTCCGGCGCGACGGGAAGATCTACCGCCAGGAGTTCGCACGCGGTGAAGCGACCACGGAGCTCGAGACCGTGGGCAAGACGCAGAAGCGCGACACCGGGACGACGATTTCCTTCCTTCCGGACGCTGAGGTGTTCGATGCGGACGAGTTCGAGTTCGATCGCCAGACGCTGGTCCAGCGGCTCCGGGAAACCGCGTACCTGACGCGCGGCCTTCGCATCGTCCTCATGGACGAGCGGGAGGGGGAGCAGCGCGACGAGTTCTACGCCGAGGGCGGCATTCGCGACTTCATCGGCTACTTGAACGAAGCCAAGGATCCCGTCCACAAGCGCATCGTCTACTTCGAGGGCGAGATGGAGCAGGGCCAGGTCGAGGTCGCGATGCAATGGAATGCGTCGTATGTCGACTCGGTCTTCTCCTTCGCGAACAACATCAACACGCACGAGGGCGGAACGCACCTCTCGGGCTTCAAGGCCGCGCTGACCGGCACCTTGAACCGCTATGCGCGGGACAAGGGCCTGCTCAAAGAGAAGGACGACAACCTCGAGGGCGAGGACGTTCGCGAGGGGTTGGCCGCGGTCATCTCCGTGAAGCTGCGCGATCCGCAGTTCGAGGGCCAGACGAAGACGAAGCTGGGCAACCCGTGGATCCGCGGCCTCGTCGAGCAGGCGGTGAATCAGAAGCTTGCAGAGTTCCTCGAGGAGAACCCAACGGACGCCAAGCAGATCGTCACGAAGGCCCTCGCGGCTCGCAATGCGCGTCAGGCGGCGCGGAAGGCCCGTGAGCTGACGCGGCGGAAGAGCGCACTGGACAGCTCTTCCCTTCCCGGAAAGCTTGCCGACTGCACGATTCGCGATCCCGAGGCGGCCGAGCTCTTCATCGTCGAGGGCGACTCGGCCGGCGGCTCGGCGAAGGCCGGGCGGGACCGGACGTACCAGGCGATCCTCCCGTTGCGCGGGAAGATCATCAACAGCGAGAAGAACCGGATCAACAAGGTGCTCTCGAACACCGAGATCCAGGCGATGATCACGGCGATCGGAACGGGGATCGGCGACGAGCTCGACATCTCGAAGCTCCGCTACCACCGCGTGATCGTGATGACGGACGCCGACGTCGACGGCTCGCACATCCGCACCCTGGTGTTGACCTTCCTCTACCGGAACATGCCGGAGCTCTTCGACGGCGGCCACATCTACATCGCGGTGCCGCCGCTCTACAAGGTCAAGCTCGGAAACCAGGAGTTCTACTTCGAGAAGGACGCACAGCTCGAGGAGCTGCTCGTCCGCGAGCGGATCGGGGATTTCGAGCTGCACGACCGCCACGGCGAGAGCGTCAAGCTGACGCCGCACCGATGGGGCCAGTTCACTCGCGCCCTGACCGCTTTCGAGGGCTGGTCGGGGCGACTTCGCGCTGACTACGGCGGCGCAGCCGACTTCCTCGTCAAGCACCGCCTGGTCGAGCTGGACGGGGCGGTGGCGAAGAACTTCGCGAAGGCGCTCGGCGCCGTTGGTGAGAACGGCTACCAGCTGGAGCTGGAGAGCGAAGAGGAGAACGAGTTCCGTGTCGCGGTGACGGAGAAGGAGACGAGCGCGCGGCAACGAGTGCAGGTTCCGCGCGAGCTCCTGTCCTCGGGCATCTACCAGAGCCTCCGCGAGGCCTACGGAAAGCTCGCCGACCTCGTCGGCCTGCCGCCGTTCACGATCACGCACTCGAAGAAGACGCGGACTGCCGAGACCTATCAGGCCTTGCGCCACGAGGCGCTCGATCTGGCGAAGGAAGGCATCCAGTTGTCCCGCTTCAAGGGCCTTGGCGAGATGAACGACGACCAGCTCTGGGAGACGACCATGGATCCGAGCAGGCGGCTCCTCGTTCGTGTTCAGGTCGAGGACGAGATCGGCGCCGGCCAGGTGTTCTCGATGCTGATGGGCGATCAGGTCGAGCCGCGGCGGCTCTTCATCGAACAAAACGCCAAGGACGTTCGCTTCCTCGATGTCTGATCTCGACACGGGCGCGCTGAACCCGGGCCGGATCGAGGATCGCCTCCTCGACGACGAGATGCGGTCGAGCTTCCTCGACTACGCGATGAGCGTGATCGTCTCGCGCGCGCTGCCCGATGTCCGCGACGGCCTGAAGCCCGTGCACCGGCGCGTCCTTTACGGAATGCACGAGGCCGGGCTCCAGCCGAACCGGCCGTATCGCAAGTCGGCCCGCGTCGTCGGGGACGTGATGGGCAACTTCCACCCGCACGGCGACGCGCCGATCTACGACGCACTCGTCCGCATGGCGCAGCCGTTCTCGTTGCGGTATCCGCTCGTGGACGGCCAGGGGAACTTCGGCTCGATCGACGACGACCCGCCGGCCGCGATGCGCTACAGCGAGGCGCGCCTGTCGCGGATCGCGACCGAGATGCTCAGCGACATCGACGCCGACACCGTCGACTTCATGCCGAACTACGACGAGTCGCGGCGTGAGCCCTCCGTTCTGCCCTCCCGCTTCCCGAACCTGCTGGTCAACGGTTCCACCGGGATTGCGGTCGGCATGGCGACAAACATTCCGCCCCATCGCCTCTCCGAGGTCGTAGACGCGCTCGTGCTGCTGATCGACGAGCCCGATGTCTCCGTCGACCGGCTCACGCGTCACGTCAAAGGCCCCGACTTCCCCACAGGAGGGATCGTCGTCGGGCGCGAAGGCATCCGCGAGGCGTATCGCTCGGGCCGCGGCCGCATCGTGATGCGGGCGCGCGCACACATCGAGGAGCTCCGCGGCGGACGCTCGGCGATCGTCGTCACGGAGCTGCCGTACGGCGTGAAGAAGGGCGGCGACTCGGGAGTGATCAAGAAGATCGCCGACCTCGTCCAGGACAAGGTGCTGACCGAGGTCTCGGACCTTCAGGATCACTCCGACCGCACCGGGATGCGGATCCAGGTCGAGCTCAAGCGGGACGCGATTCCGCAGGTCGTTCTCAACAAGCTCTTCAAGCACACGTCTCTGCAGTCCACGTTCGGCTACAACGCCGTCGCGCTCGTCGACGGCGTGCCGCGCACCCTCTCCCTGCTGGAGCTGCTCAGCCACTACCTCGATTTCCAGCGCGAGGTTGTCGTGCGCCGCTCGAAGCACGAGCTCCGCCAGGCCGAGCGGCGCGCGCACGTTCTCGAGGGCTTCGTCAAGGCGCTCGACAACCTGGACGCGGTGATCGCGTTGATCCGCGGCGCCGCGGACGCCGACGAGGCTCGCGCGGGGCTCATGACCGAGTTCGACCTCTCCGAGGTGCAGGCACAGGCGATTCTCGATCTGCGACTCCGCGCGCTGACTGCGCTCGAGCGCAAGCGCGTCGAGGAGGAGTACGCGGAGCTTCAGAAGCGGATCGGAGAGCTCCGTGCGATTCTCGGCGACGAGAAGCGAATCGACGGACTGGTGAAGGGCGAGCTCCTCGAGCTCAAGGAGCGCTACGGTCGGACCGACGACCGGCGCACGGAGATCGTCGCCGCGGAGGGCGAGCTCGAGCTCGAGGATCTGATCGCGGAAGAGGACATGGTCATCGCGATCACGCGGTCGGGCTACATCAAGCGGCTACCCGTCACGACCTACCGCGAGCAGCGGCGCGGCGGGATCGGCGTCATGGGGATGGAGCTCAAGGACGAGGACTACATCGAGCACCTCTTCGTCGCCTCCACCCACGACTACATCCTCTTCTTCACGTCCGTCGGCAAGGTCTACCGGCTCAAGGTCCACGAGCTTCCGCTCGGGACGCGCCAGGCAAAGGGCCGCGCGATCGCGAACTTCCTGCCCTTCGCGCAGGGAGAGACGATCCGAGCCGTCATCGCGACGCGCGACTTCAAGGAGGCCGAGTACCTGGTCGCGGCGACGAAGAACGGGATCGTCAAGAAGACGCGGTTCGAGGAGTACAACACCCCGCTGAAGGCCGACGGGATCATCGCCATCAACCTGCGGGAGGGGGACGAGCTGATCGGCGTCGTCCACACCGACGGAGACGACGACATTCTCATGGTCTCCCGCAAGGGGCAGGCGATCCGCTTCCACGAGAGCGACACGCGGCCGATGGGCCGAGCAACCGGCGGTGTCCGCGGGATGAACCTGCGCAAGGGCGACGAGGTGATCGCGATCAACCGCGCCGAGAACGACGCCGACCTGCTCGTGGTGACCGAGAACGGTTACGCCAAGCGGACGCGCATCGCCGAGTACCCGGTCAAGGGCCGCGGAGGCCTGGGTGTCAAAACCGTGCAGCTGACCGAGGCAAAGGGCCAGCTCGCGGGCGCACGCGTTGTCCGCGCCGGCTATCAGGTGATGCTGATCTCGACCGGCGGGACAGTCATCCGCATGCCGGTGGAGGACCTCAGGCAGATGGGCCGTGCCACACAGGGCGTGATCGCTATGCGGCTTCGCGAGGGGGAAAACGTCTCGACGCTCGCGCCCGTCGTCGAAGCTGCGAACGGCCCAGACGAAGTAGAAGCGGACCAGTAGCGTCCCTTTTCGGCTCTTCCCATTCGGAGGGCATAGCGTTATCTTCTTCGAGCGGGGTCCGCCACATACGACGAAAGCAAAGGTGTTGTATGCCCCCTTCGACGCAAGCTGATCTGCTCGAGCCGATCGATCTGGCCGAGCACCTGACCAAGCTGGAGCTCTATCTCGGGCAGGTTTGTCAGATCGCCGGAATCTCGAAAATGCAACTCGACTACTGGACGAACAAGGCGCAGATCCCAACCAAAGGCCGAAAGCAACGCATCTACGACATGGATGCGGTCGAGACCGTCATGTTGATCAAGCAGGCCAAGGACAAGGGTCTCAACCTCGGTGCTGCGATCGACGCTGCCCGGCGCTTCCGGGAGCGCGAGCACGGGCTCTCGGAGGCCGTGATGGCGGAGGCGGCTATCTCGGCGAGCGCCTGAGCCTGTCCTCCGCCTCACTGGGCGGCAGGACGTTGATGAAGATGCCCGCGCCGAGCTCAACGGCCGCCAATGCCGTTAGGCGCGGCGCGAAATGGAGGTGCCACGGCGGGCCGGAATGGAACCAGGCGTTCCACGGCCGCATGCCCTCGGCGTCGTGGAGCCGGTGAACGAGGTCGCGGAGGAGGACGAGGCCGGCGGCGAGCGACCCTTCCTCGTCGACCGGCCCGATCAGGCACTCGTAGGGACCTGCGCCGACGGGATGGACAGCGGCGACGACACCACCCCGGCGCTCGAGCTCGCCGACGAGTAGCTCCGGTAACCGCTCCGGATGCTCGGCGGCAATCGCAGGCGGCGGGTCGTCCATCCAGATGAGCTGCGAATGGCTGTGCGGGAGACTCGCGCCGGCGAGTCTGCCTTCGTTCACGATCGCGAGGAGCTCGCCGTCCGGCTCGTCGGCCCGGCGTTCGAGCCACGCCCGGGCGATCAAAGCGATCTGATCGTCGTCAAGCTCGGCAAATGAACGGACGTGCTCGGGCGAGTGGATGACGACCTCCTGCCGTTCGAAGGCGGGATAGAGGTTCGGAACGACGCGGACGCGCCAGGGATCGCCGAGCACGAGGGTCTGGGGCGGAGTGCGGTCCTCGCGGCCGGCGCAGAAGGGGCACGACTCGAGTTCCTCTTCCGTAGCCGGCTCGATCTCGGGGAGCCAGGCGCCTGGGCGTCCGCTTCGGCCGGGCGCGAAGACCACCCGCCGGCCGGTGAGTGGATCCTCTCGGACGTCGGTCAGCTGCTGCTGCCGCCCGCCTTCTCGAGCAGCGGTTTGAACAGCTCGATCGGCAGCGGCAGGATGATCGTCGACGAGCGCTCGGAGCTGATCTCGAGCATCGTCTGCAGGAAGCGAAGCTGGAGCGACATTGGGTTCTCCGACAGCACCTGTGCGGCGTCCTTCAGCCGCTCCGAGGCCTGGAACTCACCTTCGGCTGCGATCACCTTCGCGCGCCGCTCGCGCTCGGCCTCGGCCTGGCGGGCCATCGCGCGTTGCATCCCCGCGGGGATCTCGACGTCCTTGACCTCGACGATCGAGACCTTGACACCCCACGGTGACGTGGCCTCGTCGATGATCTGCTGCAGGATCGTGTTGATCTTGTCCCTTTCGGACAACAATTCGTCAAGGACGTGCTGGCCGAGGACGCTGCGGAGCGTCGTCTGCGCGATCTGCGAAGTCGCGACCATGAAGTTCTCGACCTGCACGATCGCCCTCTCGGGATCGATGATCCGGAAGTAGGCGACGGCGTTCACCCGAACGGGGACGTTGTCCTTGGTGATGACCTCCTGCGGCGGGACGTTGAGCGTCACCGTGCGCAGGTCGACGCGAACCATCTTGTCGATGATCGGAATCAGGAGGAAGAGGCCCGGGCCCTTCGGTGGAGACTTCAGCCGCCCGAGCCGGAAGATGACGCCGCGCTCGTACTCGCGGGCAACCCGGACGGACGCCGCCAGCAGCAGGATGAGAATGACAGCGACAGCTGCAAGGGCGATTAGCAGGACCACGGCGAGATCCTATGCGGGCGACACGGTCAGCGTCAGCGCGTCGTCGAGCTCTTCGACGCGGACGGACTGTCCGGGCGAAACCGCCTCACCGTTCGACGTACGTGCCCGCCAGAGTTCGCCGTGCACGAACACGAGCCCTTCGGGGTCGAGCTGCTCGCGGACGACGCCGAACTGGCCGATCAGCTCCGACTGACCGGTCACGACAGGTGCACGGCGCGCCTGAGTGATCTTGACGGCTGCGAAGCCCATCATCAGCGCGAGCGTGCCGGCGATCGCGAACGCGACGTAGGTCGAGACCTGGTAGGCCGCTCCGGCGGGATCGAACAGCATGAGCGAACCGATGAAGAAGCAGACCCCTCCCGCGAGCGTGAGGGCGCCGTGGCTCGGCACGAACAACTCGGCTGCAAAGAAGGCTGCCGCCAACAGCATGAGGAGTAGGCCGGCCGCGCTGATCGGAAGGACCTGAAGGCCGAACAGGCCGACGATCAGCGAGATCGCGCCGACCGTCCCAGGGAAGATGAGACCCGGGTTCCAGAGCTCGACCACGATGCCGAGGAGCCCCACCGAGAGCATGAGCGCGATGATGTTCGGATCGACGAGGAGATCGAGAATGCGCTTCCAGAGCGACATGTCGACGTGCGTCACTTCGGCATTGGCCGTGTGCATGACGAAGCCTTTCGGCACCGTCTTCGTTCCGTCGATCTTGTTCAGCAGCGCCGGCAAGGTCGGCGCGATGACGTCGATCACGTTCATCCTCAGCGCCTCGCTCGCGCTCAGATTCGAGGCTCTACGCACGGCGGCGTCGGCCCAGCGCACGTTGCGTCCGTGCGCTTGAGCGAGGGCGCGCAGGGAAGCGGCAGCGTCGTTGACCACCTTCCTGCGCAGGTCACTCTGGATGTTCTCGCCGCCGACGCTGATCGGCGTTGACGAGCCGATGTTCGTCTGCGGCGCCATCGCGAGGATGTCCGCTGCCTGGCCGATCCAGACGCCGGCCGACGCGGCCCGCGCGCCTTCCGGAGAGACGTAAACGACGACGGGGATCTTGGAGGCCAGCTCGGCCTTGTTGATGTCCTTCATCGCATCGGAGAGCCCGCCCGGCGTGTCGAGCAGGATGACGACGGCGTTGTAGTGGTCGTTGTTCGCCCGGTGGATCTCGTCGATGACGTAGTCGGCCGTGACCGGGTTGACGTCGTTGTCGAACTTGACGGCGAGAACGCGTGGTGTCGCGGCCTGCGCGGCAGGAACGACGACTGCTGCCGCGAACGCGACCAAAAGTGCCCGCAGAGCGCGGCTTTTCACGGTGTAAGGATCGTATCAACAGCCCTTGCGGTGGCCGATCGGCCCTGACAACCTAGGTCGCGGGTCTCGGGATGAAGCTGCTTGCTGCCGCTTTGGTCGTTCTCGCCTTCCCTGCGACGGCATGGGGCGAGGCGACGCTCGTCAAGCGTGATCTTCCGCTCGACGGCGCGCGAACGCTGGCCGCAGCTCAGGCTCCGCAACGCTTCAACCTGCTTGGGCTGCACTGGCGCGGCACCGGCCGGGTCTTCTTCCGCGTTCAGCGTCCGAGCGGCTGGACGGTGTGGCACGAGGCGGACGCCGAGCCTGAGGACCTGCCCGACCATGCCACCCCCGAGGCAAGGCGGCTTCGTGGCTGGCGGATCGGGAACCCGTGGTGGACGAACACCGCCGACCGCGTTCAGGTGCGAACGCGGGGCCGGGTGCAGCGTGTGCGCGCGAGCTTCGTCTGGAGCCCGGAGGAGCCGACGCTCGACCGCTCGCTCCAGATGGCCGGCGCCCCGCCGATCATCACGCGCCAGGCCTGGCGCGCCAACGAGCGCATCCGCCGTGACAACCCCGACTACGCGGCCACGCTGAACGACGTGATCGTGCATCACACGGCTGGCGCCTCACCCGCCACTCCCGCGCAGTCGGCGGCGATCGTCCGCGGGATCATGACCTACCACGTGCTCGGAAACGGCTGGGACGACATCGGTTACAACTTCCTGGTCGATCGCTTCGGGCAGGTCTTCGAGGGCCGGTACGGCGGCGTCGAGCGGAATGTGATCGGCGCGCACGCGCAGGGCTTCAACACGGGCTCGTCGGGGATCGCGCTCATCGGGACGTACAGCGGCGCGGGGCCGTCCGCAGCCGCACGCTCGGCGCTCACGCGCCTCATCGCGTGGCGCCTCGACGTGGCCCACGTGCATCCGCTCTCGCGAGTGTCGGCGATCTCGAGCGGCAATCCGAGGTTCCCCAGGAACCTGCCAGTGTGGCTGCGCGCCGTGTCGGGCCACAGGGACACCGGGTTCACGAGCTGTCCGGGAGCGGGCCTCTACGGCCAGATCGGCGCGATCTCGAAGCAAGCGTCGCTAACTGGACTGCCGAAGCTCTACACGCCGCAGATCGAGGGCTCGGTTGGCGGTCTCGTGAGCTTCTCCGCTGTGCTCTCCAGCTCGCTTCCGTGGACCGTGACCGTGTTCGGCGCCGAGCGCCAGCCGGTTGCTTCCGGAGCCGGAACGGGCACGACCGTCCGCTGGACGTGGGACTCGCGCCTGGCAGGTCCGGGCCCGTACACCTACCGCATTGCGGCGCCGAACCTCCGTCCGGCGGCGGGGGCGCTCACTGCGCCAACCAGCGCGCTCGCCCTCTCGGCGCTGCACGCCAGTCCGTCCGGGTTCACGCCCAACGGCGACGGCATCACAGACACGACCCGCATCTCGTACCGCCTCGGCGCACCCGCCAACGTTCGGATCGATCTCCAGACCCTCGAGGCAGAGCCAATCACGACGCTTTACACCGCGGCCGAGCCCGCAGGAAGCCGATCCTTCGTTTGGGATGCCTTCGACTATCCGGACGGCAGGTATCGGATCGTGGTCACGGCCCGAGGAGCGCGCGGCAGGCAGGTGACCGCGTCGACGGAGGTGACCGTCGCTCGAACCCTCTCTGGGTTCAGCGTGACGCCCACGGCGCTCTCTCCGAACGGCGACGGCCGGAACGACACGGCCACGGTCTCCTTCGCGCTGGCGACGCCGGCCATCGCGCGGCTCCAGATCCTGAAGGGCACGAAGCAGATCGTGCGGCCGCTCTTGGGGCCACTCGCAGCCGGTCCGCAAACGCTGACCTGGAAGGGAGGCGTGCGCGACGGCGACTACAACGTTGCGCTCACGGCCACCGACGTGACGGGCCCCGTGACGCAGATCGTGCCGGTCCGGATCGACCGCATCCGCCCGAAGCTCGCGCCGGTGAGCCGGCGCCCGCTCCGCGTCTCGCTCAGCGAGCCGGCGCGGGTCACGGTCGTCGCCGACGGCCTTTCGTCCACCTTCCGACGCCCGAAGGCCGGGACGTTCCGCGTCCTGGCTCCGGGCGCGAAACGGCTCGTCATCCACGCCGAGGACGACGCCGGGAACGTCAGCTCGAAGCTCCGCCTCCGCTAACGATCACCTGGCACGGCGGTTCCAGCGGTCGTAGTGCGCCTCGAGCCGCTCGAGCAGTGCCGCGAGAAGCCGTGCGCGATCGACAGGTGCGCCGGCCTCGGCGAGCAGTGAGGTCGCAGCGGGCTCGGGAAGCTGCGCCGCCGGGATGTTCGCGTTGATTCCGATCCCCAGCACGACGCGGTCGTCGCGCGCCTCGGCGAGGATTCCCGCCACCTTGCGGCCGTCGATCAGCAGGTCGTTCGGGAACCGGACCTCCGGATCGAGACCTGTCTCGGCCGCGATCGCCTCTGCCGCGGCGGCTCCGGCGACGAGCGAGAGCTCCGGTAGCCGCGCGGAATCGACCAGTGGCCGGAGGTTGATCGAGACAAGCACGGAGGTCCGCGGAGGTGCAGACCAGGACCGGCCGAGACGGCCACGTCCGGCGGTCTGTTCCTCGGCGACGGCGACGGCGCCTTCTGGAGCGTCTACGGGAAGCTCGCGCTGGGTCGACTCGCACTGCTCGAAGTAGCGGTACGAACGGCCGAATCGGCCACGCAGCAGCGGCTCGACGATCTCGGGTGCGAGAGAGTCGTCGGCCACTTGCCTCAGACTAGACTCACCTGGTTGCCATCCCTGACGAAAGAGGAGATCGAGGCGATCCTGCCTCACCGTGACCCGTTTCTCCTGCTCGACGAGGTCGTCGATCTGGAGCCGGGAGAGCGAGTGGTCGCGCGCAAGCGTGTTCGGCCCGACGAGTGGTACCTCGCCGGCCACTTTCCGGGCCGCCCGATCATGCCGGGCGTCCTGATCGTCGAGGCGATGGCCCAGGCGGGCGCGGTGGCCGTCCTCTCCGAGGAAGAGAACCGGGGCAAGCTGGCGCTGTTCGCGGGGATCGACGGAGTCCGCTTCAAGCGCGTCGTCGAGCCGGGCGACGAGCTCGAGCTGACGTGCGAGCTCGAGCGAGTCCGCGGCCCGATCGGGCGAGGCAAGGCCACGGCCCGCGTCGACGGCGACCTCGCCGCCCGCGGAACCCTGACCTTCGCGGTAGAACAGTGATCGCTCGCTCGAACGGCGCGCCGGTCTCGATCACCGGCCTGGGCACCTACGTGCCCGACCGTGTGCTGACGAACGCCGAGCTGGCCGAGCTCGTGGATACCACCGACGAGTGGATCATCGAGCGCACCGGAATCAAGGAGCGCCGGATCGCCGCGCCGGAGCAGGCCATGACGGATCTCGCCTTACCTGCCGCGCGAACCGCCCTCGAGCGGGCAGGTGTGAAGCCGGAGGAGCTCGACCTGATCATCGTCGCGACGGTGACGCCGGACATGATGTTTCCGACCACCGGGTCGCTCCTGGGTGATCTGCTCCCAGCTCCCGACGCCGCTGCGTATGACCTCCTCGCCGGCTGCACAGGCTTCGTCTACGCACTGGCGCAGGCCCACGCCATGGTGTCCGCCGGGCTCGCGAAGAAGGCGCTCGTGGTCGGCGGCGACGTGCTCTCGAAAATCCTCGACTGGACGGACCGCTCCACGCTCGTGCTCTTCGGCGACGGGGCAGGCGCTGTGGTGCTCGAACATGTGGAGGATGGCGGATTCCTCGGCTTCGAGCTCGGCGCAGACGGCGGCGGCGGTCAGCACCTCTGGCTCCCCGGCAGCGGCTCCCGGACGTTCGACAACCCGGACGGGCTGGTGAAGATGAACGGCCGAGAGGTCTTCAAGTTCGCAACGCGCGTGATGGTGTCGTCGGCCGACGCGCTGCTCACTGAGGTGGGACGAACGATCGATGACGTCGACGTCTACGTCCCGCATCAGGCGAACACGCGGATCATCGATTACGCAGCAAAGAAGCTCGGAATCCCGCAAGATCGCGTTGTCGTGAACGTCGATCGGTACGGAAACACGTCGTCGGGCTCGATTCCGCTCGCCCTCGCCGACGCCGAGGCGGACGGCCGGCTGCAGCCGGGGACGACGGTGTTGATGACCGGTATGGGCGCGGGCCTGACATGGGGCTCGGCACTGATGGAGTGGACGGCGAACGGAGGGAAAACATGATCGCGTTCTGCTTCCCAGGTCAGGGGTCGTTGGAGGAAGGAATGGGCCGCGAGATCGCCGAGGCGGTGCCGGAGGCGATGGAGGTCTTCCGGATTGGAAGTGACGCATCCGGGCTCGATCTCAAGCGGCTGTGCTTCGAGGCGCCGCTCCATGAGCTCGTGCGCACGGACGTTCAGCAGCCGGCGCTCGTTGCCACGAGCCTGGCGGTGCTGGCCGCCCTGCGGTCGCGCGGCATCGCCCCCGACTACGTCGTCGGCCACTCGGTCGGCGAGTTCGCCGCCATCGCCGCCGCGAGCTCGATCGACACGGGTGCAGCGCTCGCCCTCGTTCGCGAGCGTGGGCTCGCGATGGCCGAGGCGGCGCGCGAGAGCGACGGGACGATGGCCGCGATCCTCGGCCTCGACGACGAGGTCGTTGAGGCGCTCTGCTTCGAGATCGAGGGCGTGTGGCCGGCGAACTACAACTGCCCGGGCCAGATCGTCGTCTCCGGCGAGGAGGAGGCGGTCGAGGAGCTGATCAGCCGCGCGTCGTTGCTCGGCGCCAAGCGCACGGTGCGCTTGAAGGTCTCGGGAGCCTTCCACAGCCCGCTCGTTGCGAAAGCGGCCGAGCGGTTGAAGCCGGCGGTGGACAAGGTGCGCTTCGCAGATCCGGTCGCGCCGTTCATGTCGACGGTGACGGCCAAGATCGAGCCGGCGCAGCGGATGGCCGGGCTTTTGGTCGAGCAGATCACGGCGCCGGTGAAGTTCACCCACGCGGCGCACGGCCTCGTGAAGGAGGGCGTCAAGACCTTCGTCGAGGTCGGGCCGGGGAATGTCCTTTCCGGCCTCGTCAAGCGGATCGACAGAAGCGTGAGGACCGTCTCCGTGAGCAACCTCGCCGGGCTGCGGAAGGCCGAAGAGACGATCTGAGGCTGTGCCCGACTTCTGTTCTCTCGAAGGCCGCACGGCACTCGTCACCGGCGGGTCACGCGGCATCGGGCGTGCAATTGCCTCCGAGCTGGCGAATGCCGGCGCGACGGTCGTGATCGCTTACCGCTCGGGCACCGAGGACGCCGAGGCGGCCGCGGGCGAGCTCGGGTGCCGGGCGATTCAGGCCGACGTCTCGGATCCGGACGAGGCCAAGCGGCTGGTGGAGGAGGCCGGCGACGTCGATGTCCTCGTCAACAACGCCGGAATTACCCGTGACGGGCTCCTGGCCAGAATGTCCGACGAGGACTGGCGGACGGTGCTCGACACGAACCTCGGCGGCACGTTCAACACCTGCCGCGCCGTCACCCGCGGGATGATGAAGCGCCGGTCGGGCTCGATCGTCAACATTTCGAGCGTCGTGGGGCTCCACGGCAACCCCGGACAGACGAACTACTCCGCCTCGAAGGCGGGAATCATCGGCTTCACGAAGGCCCTCGCCCGCGAGCTTGGGAGCCGTGGGGTTCGCGCGAACGTCGTGGCGCCGGGCTACATCTCGACCCGGCTCACAACCGAGCTCCCGGAGGAGCTCAAGGGCGCGATGCTCGCGAACACGCCGCTGGGACGCTTCGGCGATCCCGAGGATGTCGCCGGCGCAGTGCGGTTTCTTGCCTCGGACGCGGCAGCATTCGTGACCGGCGAAGTCCTGCTGGTCGACGGAGGGCTGGGAATTTAGATGGCTCGCCTGGCGACATTGACCGGTTTCTGGGCGGCTGCAAAGCGGCGCCAGTGTGTAGCCTCGGGCAGCGCCCATATCACATCGATATGGACGCGTCCCGAGTCCGTACCCTGGCTTGCTTTTCGCGCGCCAGAAACCCCCCAATCTCACCAGGCGAACCATTGAGCATGAACGGACGTAGAAGGGTCGTGATCACGGGGATCGGCGCCGTGTCGCCGCTCGGGAACGACGTCGAGACGAGCTGGGAGAACCTCACGGCGGGGCGTTCCGGCGCGGGGCCGATCAAGGGCTTCGACGCGAGCGAGTATCCCGTCCACTTCGCCTGCGAGCTCAAGGACTTCGAGGCCACCGACTGGATCGAGAAGAAGCAGGCACGGCGGATGGACCGCTTCGCGCAGATGATCGTCGCGGCCGCGATCCAGGCGCGAGACGACTCGGGGCTGGACATCGAGGCGGACGCCGACCGGATCGGCGCGTCGATCGCGACCGGGATCGGCGGGCTGAAGGCGTTCCAGGACTGCTTCGAAACGCTGCTCGAGCGTGGCCCCGATCGCGTGAACCCCTTCTCGATCCCCCAGATCATCCCGAACATGGGCGCCGGCTGGGTCTCGATGTACCTCGGGACCCGTGGGCCGCTGTCGTCGCAGTGCACGGCCTGCGCAGCCTCGAACATGGCGATCGGCGAGGCTGCCGACGCGATCCGGCTTGGACGCGCCGACGTGATGCTCGCGGGTGGGACCGAAGCGGGGATCACGCGGGTGGGCATCGCCGGGTTCAGCGCGATGCGCGCGCTCTCACGGCGGAACGACGCACCTGAAGAGGCCAGTCGCCCGTTCGACGCCGGCCGCGACGGGTTCGTGATGGGCGAGGCGGGCGCCGTCGTCGTGCTCGAAGACCTCGAGCGGGCGAAGGCGCGCGGCGCGAAGATCTACGCGGAGCTGCTCGGCTACGGCCTCTCCTCGGATGCACGCCACGTCACCGAGCCCGACCCGACCGGCGAGAACCCGGCCAGGGCGATGACGATGGCGCTCGCCGATGCCGGGGTCTTGAAAGACGAGATCGACTACATCAACGCCCACGGCACCTCGACGCCGCTCGGCGACGCGAGTGAGACACGCGTCATCAAGCTCGCGCTCGGCGAGGACAACGCGCGCGCCACGCCGGTGTCCTCGACGAAGGGCGCCACGGGTCATTGCCTGGGCGCCTCCGGTGCGCTCGAGGCGATCTTCACCATGCTCGCGGTCAACCGGAACACGCTTCCGCCGACGATCAACTACGACGAGCCCGACCCCGAGTGCGACCTCGACTACATCCCCAACGAGTCGCGCGAGGCCGACGTCCGGATCGGGGTCTCGAACTCCTTCGGCTTCGGCGGCCACAACGCCTGCATCGTCGTACGCCAGTTCGACGGCTAGCCCGTGCAGCGCTGGGCCACGTTCGACTGCTACGGCACGCTGATCGACTGGAACGGAGGCATCCAGAGCGAGCTCGAGCAGCTCTTCGGCGTTCAGGACGCGCCCCGGCTGCTCGAGCGCTACCACGAGCTCGAGCCCGAGGTCGAGCAGGACGGGTCGCTGCCGTACAAGGTCGTGCTCACGGAGACGCTGATTCGCCTCGCCGAGGACGAGGGGCTGTCGATCCCGGAAGGGGAGTCGGACGCGCTCGTCAAGGCGCTTCCGACCTGGGAGCCGTTTCCGGAAGTGCCCGACTCGCTGGACGAGCTTCGCCGGCGTGGCTGGAACCTCGTGATTCTCTCCAACTCCGATCGCGACCTCATCACCGAGTCGATGAAGCGGATCGGCGTCCCGTTCGACCTCGCGATCGTCGCGGGCGACCTCGGCTCCTACAAGCCGGCGCACGCACACTGGGAGCACTTCTACGACGTGACGACGGCGGACAAGGAGCACCACGTGCACGTCGCCGCCAGCCTCTTCCACGACATCGCGCCGGCGCGAGAGCTCGGGCTCAAGACCGTCTGGATCAACCGGTTGGGCGAGAAGCCGGAGCCGAAGCCGGACCGCGAGCTGACCGACCTGGCCGGGCTGCCGGACACGCTCGACGAGCTCGTTCCCGCGTGAACGTCGAGCTGCGGGCGCCGACGCTCGACGAGCTGGAGGCGCTCGCCGAGCTGATCAACCGCGACGCTGACGAGCTCTACGGCGAGAGTGAGGAGAGCGTCGAATCGATGCGGATGTGGCTCACGGGCCCGAAGCTCGATCCGGAGACGGATATTCGCGTTGCGGTCGTCGACGGCAGCCTCCGCGGCTACGTCGACGTCGATCCCGACCCGGAGCCGATCTACTGGGCGGATCTTCGCGTTCCCCCGTCGGAGGACGACGACGTTCGGCTGGCGCTCTTCGACTGGGCCGAAGGACGCGCCCGAGAGCGCGTAGGCGAGCTACTGCGGTTCTTTACGGCGAGCGTGGACGGGCCGATGCAGCGACTGCTCGAGGCACGTGGCTACCGTCTCATCAGGCACTTCTACCGGATGCGAGTCGACTTCGACGGCGACCTCCCCGAACCGCAGTGGCCGCCGGGCATGACGGTTCGGACAGCGAGGCTCGAGGATGCCCAGCTCGCGTATGACATGCAGCAGGAGACGTTCGAAGACACCTGGGAGCCCTCGGAAATGCCTTTCGAAGTCTGGAAGCACGTGATGCTGAGCGAGGCATGGTTCGACCCGACGCTCTGGTTCTTCGTCGAGCGCGACGACGAGGTCGCAGCAGTCGCGTTTTGCCGGGAGCACGAGGGTGAGAAGGGGCTCGGCTGGGTCAACATCCTCGGCGTGCGCAACCAATGGCGCCGGCAGGGCCTGGGGCGCTCGCTGCTCCTCCACTGCTTCCACGAGTTCCGCCGCCGTGGCTTTCACGCCGCCGCGCTCGGCGTCGATGCGGACAGTCTCACCGGCGCGAATCGCCTCTACGAGAGCGCCGGAATGCGCGTCGTCCGGCGCTCCGACGTCTACGAGAAGGCGCTCTGATGTCGCGGCTCCGCGCCAAGTGTCCCGACTGCCTGGCGTACACGGCGGTGGCCCTCGACGGCGACTACGAGTGCCACGCCTGCGGGAGGAAGTTCGCCGCGGGGCTCGTGCGCGTTCCGCGGGCTTGGGGGGACGGTGGCGAGGGGATGGTCGAGGCTGCGTCGCTGCCGCTCGAGTTCCCGGAAGCCGCCGTGATCGCCGAGGAATCGCTCGAGGAGCAGAACTTCGCCGTTGCCCTCGACCTTCCCGAGCGCCCTGTGATCCTCGGCGGTTGCTGCTGCTCGCACATCGGCGCCGTCGAGGCGCTCGCCGCACGGCACGGCCGCATCGCGCTCATCTGGTTCGACGCCCACGGCGATCTGAACACGCCGGAGACATCTCCTTCGGGCAACGAGTGGGGGATGCCGCTGCGGATGCTCCTGGACTCGGGCGCCGTCGGGAGCTCGCGATGTCGCTCTGATCGGCGCTCGCAACCTCGATCCGCCGGAGGAGGAATTCATCGCGTCGGTCGGGCTCGGCCTCGGCCCCGAGGCGCTCGACGGCGCGCTGGACGGAACTGCCGGGATGTACGTCGCCCTCGACTTCGACGCCTTTGACGCGGAGGAGGTGGCCTCGTGGATGCCCGAGCCAGAGGGGCTCTCCGTGGAGGAGGCGGCTGTACTTCTGCGCTCCGCAAGGGAGCAGAAGCCGGTCCTCGGAGCGGGTTTCAGCGGGCTCCTCCGCCGGGACGAGAACCTGGAACCCGTGTCGCGGCTCGCGGCTGCCCTCGGGCTCTCCGTCTAGACTCGCCACGTGGCGGAGCGCATCGACGTTTCGATCGAGCACCGCAATCTCCCCGAGCCGGCGACCGACGAGAAGCCGCACCCGAACACGTGTCCGAAATGCGGCTCGCACTATCGCGACGACGAGCTCCGCGAGAACCTTCGCGTGTGCCCGCAGTGCAACCACCACTTCGCCGTGCGCGCCCGGGAGCGAATCACGCAGCTCGCCGACGAGGGGACGTTCCGGGAGGAGTCGGCGGGCCTGCGCTCGGAGGACCCGCTCGAGTTCTTCGATCTGCGGCCGTACCCCGAGCGGCTGGCCGAGGCAGAGGTCTCGACCGGGCTCGGGGATGCGATCGTCATCGGCGCCGCGGTGATCGAGCGCGTCCCCTGCGAGCTGTCGATCATGGACTTCAGCTTCATGGGCGGCTCCATGGGCAGCGTCGTCGGCGAGAAGTTCTGTCGCGCGTGCGAGAGCGCCGCGGAGCGCGGCGTCCCGCTCGTCAGCGTCACTGCATCGGGCGGGGCGCGCATGCAGGAGGGGATCCTTTCGCTGATGCAGCTGCCGAAGACCGTCTGCGCGGTCGAGGATCTGAAAGACGCCGGCGGCGCGATGATCAGCGTCATGGCCCACCCGACGACCGCCGGCGTGCTGGCGAGCTTCGCATCGCTTGGGGATGTGATCGTCGCCGAGCCCGGCGCGCTCCTTGCCTTCACCGGTCCGCGTGTCGTGCAGCAGACGACCCGAGAGAAGCTGCCCGATGACTTCGGGCTCGCCGAGTCGAACATCCGCTTCGGGCATCTCGACGGGATCGTCGGTCGCCACGACCTGCGCCCCTATCTGGGGCGCGTCCTGCGACTCTTCGACCGGAATCACGATGGCCAATGACGCCGAGCTCCACCTGCGTAATCGCCTGAGCCGGCTGAGGGGCCTCGGGCTCCTGCGAGGCACCCGCATCAAGGGCGAGCTCTCTCGGCTCCAGCGCCAGCTCGAGAAGATCTCGGAGGCGAGCGACGAGGAGATCTGGCAGCACGTCGAGCTCGCCCGGCACCCGGAGCGGCCCTACACGCTGGATTACGTCGAGCGGATCTTCGAGGACTTCGTCGAGCTGCACGGCGACCGGGCCCGGGCGGAGGATCCGGCGATGATCACCGGGCTGGGCAGGTTCGGCGGCCAGACCGTCGCGCTCCTGGGCCATCAGAAGGGTCGCGACACGCACGAGCGGATCCGCCGTAACTACGGGATGACGTACCCGGAGGGGTATCGCAAGGCCATGCGCATGATGGACCTGGCCGAGCGACATCGCTTCCCCATCATCTCCCTCGTGGACACGCCGGGCGCCTATCCGGGCATCGCGGCGGAGCAGCACGGCCAGGGCGGCGCAATCGCGCGCAGCCAGGCGCTGATGAGCCGGCTCACGGTCCCGATCGTCGCCTGCATCATCGGCGAGGGCGGCTCGGGCGGCGCGATCGCGATCGCGCTTGCGGACCGCGTGCTCATGCAGGAGAACGCGATGTACTCGGTGATCTCGCCCGAGGGTTGCGCCGCGATCCTTTGGCGCGACGGGGCCGAGAAGGTGAAGGCGGCCGCCGCGCTCAAGCCGGACGCCGCCAACTGCCTGAGCCTCGGCGTGATCGACGCCGTCGTTCCCGAGCCCGAGACGGGAGCCCAAACGAACTGGCCCGAAGCCGCGCGGCTGCTCGGCGAGGCGCTGCAGAGCTCGCTCGAAGACCTGCAGAAGATCTCCGGCGAGCAGCTTCGCCGCCGTCGGCGAGACCGGTTCCGGTCGCTGGGCGTGTTTGCGGAAGCGACGGCTTCCACGGCGGTTTCCAGCGCGCCGGCACCCGTTCGCAAGTAGGGCACGAGCCGGTTACGGCGGCGGCCGTGTCGGGTAATACGTGCCTATGAGGCCGATCTGGAGCGGCACGATCTCCTTCGGGCTGGTCAGCGTGCCGGTGCGCATGTTCCCGGCAACCCAGTCGAAGGACCTTCGCTTCCACTTCCTGGACCGGCGTGACCTCGCTCCCATCGGATACGAGAAGGTCCGCAAGGACAACGGCAAGACCGTCCCGTCGGAGGACGTCGTCCGCGGCTTCGAGATCAAGAAGGGGCAGTACGTGCCGCTCGAGGACGAGGATCTCGACCGGCTCGACATCGAGCTCACCCACTCGATCGACATCACGGATTTCGTCTCCGGGGACGAGATCGACCCGCTCTATTTCCAGAAGGGCTACTACCTGCTGCCTCAGGAGGGCGCCGAGAAGCCGTATCGCCTCCTGGTCCGGGCGCTCGAGGAGACGGGGAAGGTCGCGATCGCGAAGGTGGTGATCCGGAACAAGCAGCACCTTGCCGCTATCCGGCCGCACGACGGCGTCCTCGTGCTCGAGACGATGTATTACGCCGACGAGATCCGCGAGCCCGAGAAGGTGGACGGCAAGGTGAAGCTGCAGGCTGCGGAGGTCGAGATGGCGAAGTCGCTCGTCGAGAATCTGAGCAGCTCGTTCAAGGCCGACAAGTACGACGACGAGTACCGCAAGGAGCTTCTCAAGCTGCTTCGAGACAAGGCGAAGGGGAAGGAGCTTCCGGAGCCGCAGAAGGCAGAAGAGGCCGAGGTCGTCGACCTGATGGCGGCGCTGCGCGAGTCGGTCGAGCGGACGACGAAGGAGCAGAAGGGGCGAAAGCGGACGACGCGGAGGCGAAAGCCGGCGAAGAAGGCCAGCTAGCCTCTGGCCCTAATGGCCAAGCTCGCCGAGTACCGCAAGAAGCGCGACCCGAAGAAGACGCCGGAGCCCTTCGGCGGGAAGAAGAAGGGCAAGCAGCCGATCTTCGTCGTGCAGCGCCACGACGCCCGCCGCCTGCACTACGACTTCCGCCTCGAGCGGGACGGCGCACTCGCGAGTTGGGCGGTTCCGAAGGGGATCCCACTCGAGCCCGGCCAGCGGGCGCTCGCGGTCCACGTCGAGGACCATCCGCTCGAGTACGCGAAGTTCGAGGGCGAGATCCCCAAAGGCGAGTACGGGGCCGGCAGCGTCGAGATCTGGGACAAGGGCAGCTACGAGCTGCTCGAGGAGAAGAAGAACGGTGGCCTCACGGTGCGCCTGCACGGGAACCGGCTCGAGGGGACATGGGCGCTCGTCCCAGCGAAGCTCGACGGCGATCCCAAGAACTGGCTGATCCTCAAGAAGCGGGAGGACGGCGCCGCAGCGCCGCGCCCGCGGCGCGTCTACCGGCCGATGCTGGCGACGCTGGCCGAAGAGGTCCCCAAGGGTGAGGAGTGGCTGTACGAGGTCAAGTGGGACGGCTATCGAGCCATCGTCGATCTGTACGGAAGCGACGCGACGCTCACGAGTCGGAACGGCAACGATTTGACGGAGCGCTTTCGGTCGGTTGCGACCGCAATCGAGCGAGCCATGAAGACGCCGGACTGCGTGCTCGACGGCGAGGTGTGCGCGCTGGACGAGGAGGGACGGGCCACGTTCTCGGCCATGCAGCAGGGGAAGCCCGGCACGCGGTACATCTACGTCGCCTTCGACCTGCTCGAACAGGAAGGCGAGCCGCTCACCGACCTCCCGCTGACTGAGAGGCACGCGCGGCTCGAGAAGCTCATCGACCGGCGCAACCGGGTCGTCCAGCTCTCGGAGGCCTTCGACGACGGCCAGGCGCTCTACGAGGCCGCCAAGAAGCAAGGCTTCGAAGGGATCATGGCCAAGAAGCGCGACTCCCGCTACTTCCCGGGGAGGCGCACTCGCGACTGGCTGAAGGTCAAGACCCATGGTCGCCAGGAGTTCGTGATCGCCGGCTACACACGAGGCCAGGGCCGGCGGTCGGGGCGCTTCGGGTCGCTGATCCTCGGCTACTACAACGACGAGGAGCTGGTCTACGCGGGAAATGTCGGCACCGGCTTCACCGACGACGAGATCGACCGGCTGCTCGCCAAGCTCCGCCCGCTCGAGCGCAAGAACCCGCCCTTCTCAAGCGTTCCGAAGATGCCGAGGGTCCGCAAAGACGCAATTCACTGGGTCGAGCCGAAGCTGGTCGCCGAGATCGAGTTCGTGGAGTGGACACACGACGGCCGACTGCGGGCGCCTTCGTACCAGGGGCTTCGCGAGGACAAGCCCGCAGACGACGTTCAACGGGAGGATCCGCAGCCGGTGACGCCGATCCCAACTGAGGTCCGCAAGGGCAAGCGTGTGCTCAAGCTGTCCAACCTGGACAAGCCCTTCTGGCCCGACGAGGGGATCACGAAGGGCGATCTGCTCGCGTACTACCGCGACGTCGCGGAGGTGCTCGTGCCGCACCTCAAGGATCGCCCGTTCACGATGAAGCGCTATCCCGACGGGGCCTACGGCAAGTTCTTCTTCCAAAAGGATGCGCCGAAGCACATGCCCGACTGGATCCCGACGCGGGAGTTCACCGTCACGACGCGTGACTCGCCGCGCCAGCGCCGGAAGATCCAGGCGCCGCTCGTAAACGACGAGGTCGCGCTGCTCTGGATGGTGAACATGGGCTGCATCGACATGAACACCTGGTACTCCCGGGTCGACAAGCCAAACCGCCCCGACTGGGTGCTCTTCGATCTCGACCCTTCGGATGACGTCGGGTTCAAGGAGACGGTAGAGGTCGCGCTGCTCGTCAAGCAGGTGCTTGACGCGCTCGAGCTGGAGAGCTACGTGAAGACGAGCGGCTCAGACGGGATCCACGTGCTCGTGCCGATCGCGCGGCGGCACACCTACGACCAGACACGCGAGTTCTGCGAGATCGTCGCGTCGACGCTCGCTCGCACCCATCGTGGGCTCGTGACAACCGAGTGGACGCGGGCGAAGCGGCGCGGCGTGCTAATCGACGCGAATCAGAACGGGGAGGGCAAGACGATCGCCTCGGTCTACTCGGTGCGGCCTCGTCCCGGCGCGCCTGTCTCGACACCGCTGCGCTGGGACGAGGTGAACGAGAAGCTCGATCTTCGGGAGTTCACGATGGACGTCGTGCGCTCACGAATCGAGGAGCACGGCGATTTGTTCGAGCCCGTGCTCCACGGCCGCCAGTCGCTAAGCGATGCCCTGAAGCGCGTCAGGGCGCAATGAACTTGTAGATCCGGCCGACGGTGTCGAAGCCGAGGCGCTGGTACCACTCCTTCGGCCAATCCTCTTCGTCGGCGACGAGGTAGACGAGGTCGGCGCCTGCGTTCCGTGCCTCGTCGACGGCGCGGAGGACGACCGCCGTCGCGTAGCCCTTGCCGCGGTGCTCTTCGAGCGTTGCGACGTCCTCGACCTGGGCGACGTCCTCGCCGATGTAGAGGTCGGTCCAGGCGACGATCTCGTCGTCGACCACGACAGCGTAGAAGCGGGTGTCTGCACGTTCGCCGAGCAGGATCTTGCTGTCGAGGATCTGCTCCGCCAGCTCGGGGTTGCCCCAGGGCTCGGCGAGGATCCTCCGGATGCGGCCGGGCCGGAGCGCCGCCTGATCGACCTTGCGCACGAGTGAGAGGTCCGCAGTCTTCTCGGGGTCGCGGAGCTGTGCCATGAAGATGTGACGCAGGGTCCGCCAGCCGAGGGCGTCGAATTCGGGTCGCAGGCGCTCGCCGAGCTCGTCGTCGAAGGTGACGATCACGCGATGGCTGCGGCCCGTGCCGCCGAGGATCCGATCGGCTTCGGCAATCGCGTCGGCTGCGTCTCGGGCGCGGTCGACGAAGAGGAAGTTGGAGTCGTGGGGCATAGGCACCTCGGGCGTCAGCACGCCGTGGCCGAGCGGGGAAGGGACGGTTTCCGTTCCTGCCATGTCGACCGCGTGCTCGAATGCGTGGATGCGCTCCAGCTCGTCAGTCACCGAGCTTCCTCGGTTGCTCCGCCATGCCTCGTAGCATCGCGGACGTGGCCGTTCAGGTCTCGGTGATTGGGAGCGGCGTGGAGCACGAGCGCTCAGCGGAGGAGGTCGGCCGGCTGCTCGCGGAGCGTGGGTGCACGGTGGTGACGGGCGGAGGCGGCGAAGTGATGGCCGCGGCGGCCCGGGGCGCCAAGCAGGCCGGAGGGACGACGATCGGGATCCTCCCGGGTGAGCGCCCAGAGGACGCGTCGGAATGGATCGACCACGTGGTCGTCACGGGGATCGGACATGCGCGGAACCTCGCCGTTGCGGCGTCGGGTCAGGCCGTAATTGCGCTGGGAGGAAGCTGGGGAACGCTGTCGGAGATCGCCTTCGCGCGAAGGCTCGGCCGTCCGGTCGTGATCCTCGAGCCAAGCTGGAAGCTCGAAGGCGAAGGCATCGAGCGAGCCACCTCGCCGGCCGAGGCCGTCGAGCGCGCGGTCGCGCACGTCGAGCCCCGCCCCAAGGGTCACGCCACCTCGGAGAGACGCCGCTCCAGGTAGGCCCGCTCGACCGGGTTTGGGGTAAGCGCCAACGCCTGCCGATACGCGCCCGCGGCCTCGTCGCGACGCCCGAGCCGCCGCAGGAGATCGGCGCGCGCCGCATGCAGGAGGTGGTAGTCGTCGAGCCCCTGGATCTGCCCGATCAGATCGAGGCCCTCGTCGATCCCGTCCGCCATCGCGACCGCCACGGCACGGTTGAGGTCGACGA
The DNA here is from genome assembly GCA_963842235.1 of uncultured Actinomycetes bacterium. GTDB lineage: Bacteria > Actinomycetota > Thermoleophilia > Gaiellales > Gaiellaceae > JACDAN01. The sequence goes on from CAWJFT010000003.1 coordinate 338,292, forward strand.
TCGGCGACGGCGCCACCAGCGCGAGCTGCTGATAGAGCGCGGCGACCTGCGACCAGTCGGTCGTCTCCTCGGAGTGGACGGCCGCGATCGCCGCCTGCAGCTGATACGGCCCCGGAGTACCGAGAGCGAACGACCGCTCGAGGACGCGGCGTCCTTCCTCGATGCGATCCCGGTTCCAGAGCGTTCGATCCTGATCCTCGAGCAGGATCAGCTCGCCCTTCGCAGTCGTCCGAGCCTCGCGCCGCGAATCGTGGAAGAGCATCAGCGCAAGCAGGCCGAGCACCTCCGGCTCGTCCGGCATCAGGACTGCCAGCATCTTCCCCAGCCGGATCGCCTCGTCACAGAGCTCGCGCCGCACGAGCTGATCGCCGGCAGTCGCCGAGTAGCCCTCGTTGAAGATGAGATACAGAACCGCCAGAACCGCCTGAAGCCGATCCGTCAGCTGCTCGTCGGGTGGGATCTGGAACGGAATTCCGGCCTGCCGGATCTTGCGTTTCGCCCGCACGAGACGCTGGGCCATCGTCGTTTCCGCGGCAAGGAACGCCCGTGCGATCTCGTTGGTCGCCAGCCCTCCCACCTCGCGAAGCGTCAGCGCCACCTGCGCGTCGGTCGCAAGAGCCGGATGGCAGCACGTGAAGACAAGCGCTAGCCGCTCGTCGGGGATGCCAGTCACCTCGTCCTCTTCCTCAGGCAGCTCTGCGAGGCGCTGGAGCAGCTCGGTCTTCCGCGCCAGCGTCCGGTCGCGGCGGATCCGGTCGATCGCGCGATTCCGGGCCGTCGTGACGATCCATGCGCCCGGATTCCGCGGCTCGCCCTCCCTCGGCCAACGCTCCAAGGCCGCAGTGAACGCATCCTGAACCGCGTCCTCGGCGAGCTCGAAGTCGCCGAGGACGCGGATGAGGATCGCGACCGCACGCCCCCACTCCTCGCGGAAGACGCGGTCGATCGAGCTCACGGGCTCAGCGCTCGACGACGGGGCGCACCTCGATGGAGCCACGCTCGGCCGACGGGATTTTCGCGGCGAAGGCGAGAGCGGTATCCAGATCAGGCAGCTTGATGTCGAAGAAACCGCCGATCTGCTCCTTCGTCTCCGCAAACGGACCGTCGGTGACGAGAACCTTGCCGTCGCGCACGCGCACCGTCTTCGCCGTGCGGGTGTCGTCGAGCTCCTTGCCGCGGTAGTCGGGATCCGCGTTCCCGAACTCCTCCATGAGCGCGACCCACTTGGGGATCGACTCTGCGCGGGCCTCGGCAGCGTCCTCCTCGGACAGCTCGAACCAGGGCTCCTGGTCGCTGTAGATCATCAGGGCGTACCGCATCTCAGCTCTCCTCCACGTAGACGGGACGGACTTCGATGGCGCCATCCTCGGCCGCCGGGATCTGAGCCGCCAGCTGGCAGGCCTCGTCGATCGAGTTGCACTCGAGGATGTAGAAGCCGCCGAGCGCCTCCTTGACCTCCGCGTAGGGCCCGTCCGTGACCAACCGGTCGCCGTTTCTGACGCGGACAGTCGTGGCGGCGCCGGTGCTCTGGAGCTCGGCGCCGCCGACGATCTTCTCGTTCTCCGAGAACTCCGCGTAGCGCTGGTAGATCGCCTGGCGCTCCGCCTCGCTCAGGTTCTCCCAGCCGTTCTCGTCTCCGTAGATCAGTGCCACGTACTGCATCCGTCGTTCTCCTTTCTACTAGGTGAGCCGAAGCCGGATCACGAGCAGCTCGTTCGCGAGCCTCGGGTCGAGCTTCGCCGTCTCACGCACCACCAGGTTCCTCTGCGTCCTTCGCGGATTCACGGCTCCTCCTTTCCGTCGCTCTACGAAGACGACGAGCGGCGGCGGCCGGAATCGACATCGAGCATCCGCTGGAGGAGCGTGAGCGCGCCGGCCTTGTCCAGCGGCTCGTTCAGGTTTCCGCACTTCGGCGAATGGACGCAGGACGGACAGCCGTGGTCGCACGGGCAGCCCTCGAGCATGCGCGCTGTGTCCGCGGCCCAGCCCTCGAAGGAGTCGAATCCGCGCTCCGTGATCCCGACGCCGCCGGCGTGGCCGTCGTAGACGAAGATCGTCGGCGCGCCGGTCTGAAAATGCAGGTTCGTCGAGAGGCCGCCGATGTCCCAGCGATCGCACATCGCCCAGAGTGGGAGCAGCGCGATCAGCGAGTGCTCGGCCGCATGCAGCGATCCGAGGAGGCGCGGCATCTCTTCCAGGCCCGCGAGCATCGCGGCCCCGGGTGAGAACCAGATCGCTTCCGTCTCGAACTCGGTATGCGGGAGCTCGAGCGGGACGGTCTCGATGGTCTCGCCGTCCTGGATCCGCTTGCGCTGGTAGGCGACCACCTGCTCGGTCACAGTCACCCGTCCGAAGGCAAGTTCGACGCCGAGGCGGCGCTCGGCTCGCGCGGTGTCGAGGATCGCGGTCATCGTGTCCTTCTTCGCCTGCGTGTACTCGTCGCCGACGAATGGCTCGACGAGCGCCGTCCGGGCCTCGTGATCGAGTTCGAGCACGCGGTAGGACTCGCCGAGGTGAAGGTAGACCGCCCCGTCGTGGACGGTCGAGTAGGCGCGTTCCCGCTCGACCAGGCCGAGCAGCGATCCCGTGTCTGCGTCGACGACCGTGAACGTGTCGGGCGTCGCCGACCTGAGTCCGAAGCGGCCGGCCGGGTAGTCGCGCCCGGCCCAGATGTACCCACGCTGCGTGTGACGCAGCTCCGGAAGGAGGGCGGCCCGCTCGAGCGCTTCCGGGCCGAGCGTCTCTGCGTCCGCGTCGTCCAGCGGCCCTTCGAAGGCGGCTGCACGGACATGGCCGTCGAGCACCCGCGGGTTCGAATGGTCGAGGATCGCGGCTTCCACGCGGCGGTCGAGCAGCGCCTCCGGCTCGCGCATGAAGAACTGGTCGAGTGCGTCCTCACTGGCGACGAGCACGGCCAACCCGTGACCTCGTCGGCCCGCACGGCCCCACTGCTGGCGAAGGCTCGCCACGGTTCCCGGGAAGCCGATGCAGATGACGCAGTCGAGTAGCCCGATGTCGATCCCGAGCTCGAGGGCGTTCGTGGCGCTCACGCCGAGGAGCTCGCCCTCGGCGAGCCGGCGCTCGATGTCCCGACGCTGGGCGGGCGTGTAGCCGGCGCGGTAGGGCGATAGGCGCGTCGAGTCGCCGAGCCGCTGGGCCGTGAAGCGGTGGACGAGCTCGGCAGCCTTGCGGCTCTTGGCGAAGCAGAGCGTCCGGACTCCCCGCTCGACAAGTGAGGCCATCAGCCGTGATGCCTCGCCCAGCGCGCTGGCGCGGAGCCCGAGCTCCTCGTCGGTGAGCGGAGGGTTCCAGAGCGCGATCGTCCGCTCCGCCTTCGGGGCGGCGTCCTGGTCGATCACGCTCGCCTCGACGCCCAGCAGCCGTTTCGCGAGCTCACCCGGGTTCGCGATCGTCGCGGAGGCGAGGATGAACTGCGGATCGGCGCCGTAGACCCGCGCGAGCCGTCTCAGCCGGCGGAGGACGTTGCCGACGTGCGAGCCGAAGACGCCGCGATAGACGTGCGCCTCGTCGACGACGACGTAGCGCAGGTTGGAGAGAACGTCGCCCCAGCGGTCGTGGTGCGGCAGCAGGCCGACGTGGAGCATGTCCGGGTTCGTGAGGATGAGGTTCGCCCACTTCCGGACCTGCCAACGCTCCGCGACCGGCGTGTCGCCGTCGTAGATCGCCGGCTTGAGGCCCGGCGGCTCGAGCGCGGCCAGCGAGCGCACCTGATCCTGGGCGAGCGCCTTGGTCGGGTAGAGGTAGAGCGCGCGCTGCTTCGGGTCCCGTGCGAGGCCGTCCAGCACGGGCAGGTTGAACGCAAGCGTCTTGCCGGAGGCCGTCCCCGTCGTGATGATCAGGTGCTCGCCCCGCCCCGCCGCCTCCCAGGCCTCCGCCTGATGCGTGAAGAGCGCCGTAACGCCTGCAGCATCGAGCGCCTCGCGCAAACGCGGGTCGAGGTCGTCCGGGATCGGCTCCAGGCGGGCCGAGCGCGCAGCTTCGGTCGTGAGGTGCGCAAGCTCCTCGCCGGTGAGCAGGTCGTCCCAGGTAGCGGCGGTCGTGGCCATCGGCGAACGATCGTAGTGGCAGGCTCTCCGGTCACCGGCGCTTCCATGCCAAGCCCTCGAGCGCTGGATTTCGGCAGGCCTGGCACTCCGGTTAGGCTTCTCCGGTACCGGGGTGCCGCTGAACGCGGCTGAGATCACACCCGTCGAACCTGATCCGGTTTGTACCGGCGTAGGGAGTTCCATGAGCGTTCCAATTTGCCTCACGATTGCCGGCTCTGATTCAGGGGGCGGCGCCGGCATTCAGGCTGACCTGAAGGCGTTCGCGGCGGCGGGCTGCCACGGGACGAGCGCGATCGTGGCGCTCACGGCGCAGAACACGACGGGAGTGACCGCCGTTCACGAAGTGCCGCCCGAGTTCGTCCGCGAGCAGCTCCAGGCGATCTGGGAAGACATCGGCGTCGATGCGGCCAAGACCGGGATGCTGTTCTCGCGGCCGATCATCGAGACAGTCGCGGACTTTCTCGCGGATCACCCCGTCCCGCTCGTCGTCGATCCGGTGATGGTTGCCTCGAGCGGCGCGAAGCTGCTCCAGGACGATGCCGTGGATGCGCTCGTGACGCGCCTGTTCCCCCTCGCGACGGTCGTCACGCCGAATCTCCACGAAGCACAGGTCCTGGCGAGCCGTGTCCAGGGGCCTGGCCCCCAGACACGTCTGTTGTTGGCAGATGCGATCCACGAACTTGGCGCGCCGGCCGTGGTCGTGACGGGCGGCCACGGCGACGAGCCCGTCGACCACCTCTTCGATGGAAACGAGCACGTCGAGATCCCCGTCGAGCGCTACGACGTTGCGGCGACGCACGGAGCCGGGTGCACGCACTCCGCCACGCTCGCCGCGCTGCTCGCGCGCGGGTATCCCCTCGTGGAGGCGAGCCGCGGCGCGGCCGCCGCGGCCGCCTCCGCCGTTCGCAACGGGCTCGTCGAGATCGGGGCAGGCGAGGGCCCGGTCGATGTCCTCAACGTCAAGGAACGCGATGCCGGTCTCACCCGGTCAGACGCTGCGCGAGCTGCGCGCGCGTAGACCCCTCGTCCACCAGATCACCAACTACGTCGTCATGAACGAGACGGCGAACGCGACTCTCGCGCTCGGTGCGCTCCCGGTTATGGCCCATGCGCCGCAGGAGGTGGAGGAGATGGCCGCCGCCGCGGCCGCGCTGGTGCTCAACATCGGGACGCTGTCCGATCACTGGGTCGAGGCGATGCTGCTCGCCGGAAAGGCGGCGAACGGCCCGATCGTGCTCGATCCCGTCGGCGCAGGCGCCACGCGCTACCGCACCGAGACCGCCAACCGGCTCCTGGACGAGCTCGACATCGCCGTCGTCCGCGGAAACGCTGCCGAGATCGCAACGCTCGCCGGCCGAGACGCCGAGATCCGAGGGGTCGAGTCGATCGGAGTAAACGACTCGGCGCAGGAGCTCGCCAAGGAAGCAGCACGCGCGTTCGGCTCCATCGCGGCCGTCACGGGACAGACCGACTACGTCTCCGACGGAGAACGCGTGATCGCCGTCGCCAACGGCCACGAGCTCATGGGGACGGTGAGCGGAACGGGCTGCATGGCGACAGCCGTGACCGGGTCGTTCCTGGCGGCGAAGCCGGACGCACCGCTGGAGGCCGCCGCCGAGGCGCTCGTCGCCTTCGGCGTCGCGGGGGAGGATGCAGCGCGGGACGCCAAGGGACCCGGCACCTTCCATGCCGGGCTCTACGACGCGCTCTACAACCTCGATCCGGACACGCTGGACGACCGGGGCCGCGTGGACGAATGAGGCTCCACGCCCTCGTCAGCGACCTCGAGACGGCGCGCCGAGCCGCCGAGGGCGGCGCGACGGTGATCCAGCTGCGACTCAAGGGAGCAACAACCGACGAGGTCATCGCGCGCGGCGCCGGATTCCGGGAGCTCGGCCCGACGTTCGTCGTCAACGACGACGTGCACGCCGCGATCGCCCTTGGCGCCGACGGCGTCCATCTTGGCCGCGACGATTCCGGCGCGGAGGAGGCCCTTGCCGCAGGTCTCATGCTCGGCCGCTCCGCCTCCAGCGTCGAAGAGGCCCGAGCCGCGCAGGCCGAAGGTGCGTCGTACGTTGGCGCCGGCCCGGTATGGGCGACGCCGAGCAAGCCGGACGCCGATCCACCGATCGGCCTCGACGGGCTCCAGGCCATCTGCGAGGCCGTGTCCATCCCCGTGGTCGCGATCGGCGGCATCGACGTTTCCAACGCGCGAGCCTGCATCGATGCCGGCGCCGCCGGAGTCGCCGCCGTGCGTGCTGCTGAACGGACCGCCGAGCTCAGTGCGACTCTCTGACGTCGGCGAGCTCGGCCTGCTCGCGGAGCTCCAGCGCCGAGGGCTCGCGCAGCGGATCACGAACGACACGGCCGAGCTCAGCGACGGGCGAATCCTGACCCAGGACGCGCTCGTCCAGGACGTCCACTTCCGGCTCGAATGGATCTCCTGGCGCGACCTCGGTTTCCGGGCCGCTGCGGTCAACCTGAGCGACCTCGCCGCGGCGGGCGCCGAACCAGAGGGACTGATCGTCAGCCTCGGAGCCCCCGGGCGACACCGAGCTGGACGACGTGCTGGAGCTCTACGAAGGGATGCGCGAGACCGGCGTGCCGGTTCTGGGCGGCGACACGATTGCCGCCGAGCGCGTGTACCTCAGCGTGACGGCCGCCGGTCGCTCGGAGCGCGTTCCGGGACGCGGCGGGGCCGAGCCGGGCGACCTGATCGTCGTCACGGGTCCGCTTGGCGCCGCGGGGGCCGCGTTCCGAGAGCAGCGCTTCGTCCGTCCACCCATCCGACTGAACGAGGGACGAGACCTGGCCCAAACGGCCCACGCCATGATCGACATCTCCGACGGTCTCGAGCGGGACCTTGGCCACATCGCGACGCGCTCGGGCGTGCGATGCCTCGTCGAGCTCGAGCGCGTGCCGCTCGCCGAGGGCGCCACGATCGAGGATCTCGGCTTCGGTGAGGACTACGAGCTGCTAGCGGCTCTTCCGACGGAAGAGGGTTTCCACGTCATCGGACGCTGCGAGGTAGGCCATGGCGTCGAGCTACTCCGCGACGGCGTCCCGGTCGAGCTCGGCGGCTGGGACCACTACAGGTAGCGCGACCAGGCCCGTTCGTAGTGCTCCCGCGAGCGCGCACCGAGGACGGTTTCCTGCGCCTCGCCCGCGTCGAAGAGGATCACGGTCGGGATCGAGAGGACGCCGTAGCGTGAGGCCGCGACCGGGTTCTGGTCGACGTTCATCTTCGTGAAGACGATGCGATCGCCGGCATCGTGCTCGAGGCTCTCGAGCACCGGCGTGATCGCGTGACAAGGGCCGCACCACGGCGCCCAGAAGTCGACGACCACCGGTCCTTCGGCCTGCAGCACCTGCTCCTCGAACGTCTGGTCGGTGACCTCAACCACGGGCACGAAGACTAGCCAGGCGCAGCGCCGGAACCTTCCACACGGCCTCGAGGACGATCGTCTTGCTCATCTTCGAGCCGCCTACCTGCCGATCGACGAAGACGATCGGCACCTCCACGACGCGGAACCCGCGTCGCAGCGCCCGGTAGGTGGTCTCGATCTGGAAGGCGTAGCCCTTCGAGTGGATCGCGTCGAGGTCGATCGTCTCGAGCACGACTCGGCGGTAGCACTTGAAGCCTCCGGTCAGGTCACAGACGCCGACGCCGAGGAGGACCTGCGCATAGAGCGAGCCGCCACGGGAGATGAGGCGGCGCAACAGGCCCCAGTTCTTCGTGCCGCCGCCGTCCACGTACCGTGAACCGATCACGAGGTCGGCGTCCTCAGCCGCGGCGGCCAGACGAGGGACATCGGCCGGATCGTGCGAGAAGTCGCAGTCCATCTCGAAGATCAGGTCGGCGCCGAGCTCGAGCGCGCGGCGGAACCCGTCCAGATACGCCGGTCCGAGACCCTCCTTGCGCGGACGGTGGAGCACGTGGACACCCTGCCGCTCGCCCGCCAGCCGGTCGGCGATCTGCCCGGTCCCGTCCGGCGAGCTGTCGTCGATGACGAGCACGAGATCCTCGTCGCCGAGCACGTTCTGGAGCGCGTCGACCATAGGCTCGAGGTTGTCGCGCTCGTTGTAGGTGGGGAGGCAGACACAAAGCACGCGCCTATCATCGTCGCGATGGCGGCGACCCTTCCTCGCAATGCGCAGGTCGCAGAGCAGTTCGATCTGCTCGCCGATCTGCTCGAGCTCGACGGAGAGCAGCAGTTCCGCGTGCTCGCCTACCGTCGCGCGGCCGACCAGATCCGTTCCGCGGGCGGTCCGATCGCGCAGCTCGCGCTAGACGGCAAGGCAAAGGATCTCCCCGGGATCGGTGAGGTGATTCAAGGCAAGATCGTCCAGATCGTCGATACCGGCGAGATCGAGGCGCTGACGAAGCGGAAGGAGCGGATTCCGGCCGGTGTCGCGGAGTTTCTCCGGCTTCCGGCGCTCGGGCCGAAGACGGCAAGGAGGATCTGGCAGGAGCTCGGAATCACCACCGTCGAGGATCTCCGCAAGGCCGCGGAGGCCCAGCGGCTGCGCGCGCTCCCAGGCCTGGGCGCGAAGACGGAGGAGCGGATCCTGAAGGCCCTCGCCGAGGAGCCCCAGGAGAAGCGGACGCTGCTCGCGGTCGCGCTGCCCGCCGTCCAGGCTGTCGTCGACGTGCTCAAGGAGCACGAGGCGGCGAACGAGGTCTCCGAGGCAGGCTCCGTGCGCCGCCGGACGGAGACGGTGCGCGACCTCGACATCATCGCCACCGCCAAGGATCCCGCCGCGCTCACGGACTACTTCACGAAGCTCACCTGGGTCGCCGAGGTAGATGCGAAGGGGAAGACGAAGGCAACGGTCGTCTCACACGACGGCCTGCGCTTCGACCTCCGCGTCGTCCCGCCCGATTCCTACGGCAACCTGCTGCAGCACTTCACCGGCTCGAAGCGACACAACGTCGCACTCCGGGAGGATGCGGTCCGCGGCGGCTTCTCCGTCTCCGAGTACGGCGTCAAGGACACCGAGTCCGGGGAGGTGTTCACTGCGGCGAACGAGCGGGAGCTCTACGAGCGTCTCGGCTACGAATGGATCCCGCCCGAGCTGCGCGAGGGACGCGGTGAGCTCGAAGCGGCGCGGGCCGGCGAGCTCCCAGCGCTCGTCGAGGTGTCGGATCTCCGCGGCGACCTGCACATGCACTCGACGTGGTCGAACGACGCCCAAAACACGATCGAGGAGATGGCGGTCGCCGCGCGGGACCGTGGCTACGAGTTCATTGCCCTGACCGACCACGCGCACTACTTGCGGGACGGCCGGTTCCACGCGCAGACGAAGGAGATCGAGAAGGTGAGGAAGCGGCTGGCGCCGTTCCGGATTCTGCGCGGGATCGAGGTCAGCATCCGTACCGACGGAACCCTGGACTTCGCGGACGAGGACCTGGCCGAGTGCGACTGGGTGATCGCATCGCTCCACTCCGCCTTCGACCGCAACCCGACGGAGCGGCTGCTCTCCGCGCTGGAGCACCCGTTTGTGGACTGCATCGGGCATCCGACTGCACGCAAGCTCAACCGGCGGCAGGGCGCGGACATCGCGATCGAGAAGGTGATCGAGAAGGCGCTCGCGACCGGGACCTTCCTCGAGATCAATTCCCAGCCGGACCGGCTCGACCTGCGCGACTGGCATGCACGGCTTGCCGGCGAGGCCGGCCTCGACCTCGTCATCTCGACCGACGCACACGAGGTCCCCGCCCTGGCCTATACGGAGCTCGGCGTTGCGCAGGCGCGCCGAGCGTGGCTCACCAAGGATCAGATCCTGAACACACGGTCCTGGAAGCAGATCGAGAAGCGCCGGAAGCGGTCATGAGGCACCGGGCCGTCGTCTTCGACCTCTGGCAGACGCTGGTCTGCTGGCCGGCGGAGTCGGCGCAGGAGCTGAACGAGCGGCTCGCCGAGACCTGGGGCGCCGACCCGGAGACGTTCCACGAGGCGTGGCTCAGCCGCCGCAAGGAACGGGAGCTCGGGCCGATCGAGCCGCACCTGCGCTCGATTGCCGAGGAGCTCGGGCTGACCGGCGACCTCGGAGCCGTCATGACGATGCGCCGGGACTGGACGTTCAGGTCGCTCGTGCCACGCGAGGACGCGGTGCCGACGCTCGAGGAGCTCCGGCGCCGTGGTCACCTGCTCGGGATGATCAGCGCGTGCTCGCAGGACGTTCCCGATGTGTGGGCACGCACGCCGTTCGCGACGCTGTTCGACTCGACCGTCTTCTCGTGCTCGGTCGGTTTCAGCAAGCCGGATCCCCGCATCTACCTGCTGGTGTGCGACGAGCTCGGCGTCGAGCCGGGCGACTGCCTTTTCGTCGGCGACGGTGCCAACGACGAGCTTCCAGGCGCCAAACGGGCGGGGATGACCGCGCTCCAACTCCGCGCGCCGGGCGAGCGGCTCACCGCAGAGGGCGAACGCTGGACCGGCGACTACGTCGAGCGGCTGTCAGACGTGCTCGAGGTCGCGGGGTGAGTGCCGCGGCTCGTCGAAGCTGAAGAAGGAGAGGAAGTGCTCGGCGTCGGCCCGGTCGCCGGTCACGTTGAGCGCCTTCGTCTTGAGCGCCTCGCGCGTCGAGATTTCACCTGAGGCGATGCAGAAGAGCGTGGCCGGGTCGGTCTCGATGACGGTGTCCGCGTCCTCAGAGGAGCCGGCCTCGACCACCAGCTCGTCGTCCACGAAGCGGGCTGTCACGGCGTCTTCGTCGACGCGCAACTCGAAGACCTTGTCCGGAAGGCAGCCGGTGGTGCACGTCGCGCGCACCGCATTGACGAGCCATCCGGGCGCGAGAGAATCACCGGCGCCCGGCGGGCCGAGCGACCGGGCGCCCCAGCGGCCCAGGGCGTAGAGCGGCTCGCGGAGCTCCTCGCCGTACTCGGTGAGCTCGTAGACATTCGCTGCGGCCGGGGGCGGCAGTCGCCGCTTCTGGATCACGCCGGCCTGCTCGAGGTCCTTCAGTCGAGCCGCGAGGATGTTCGTTCCGATCCCTGGCAGCGCTGCCGCCAGATCGGTGTAGCGCTTCTGCCCACCCAGGAGCTCACGGACGATGAGGAGGGCCCAGCGCTCGCCTACAAGCTCGAGCGCGTGAGCGACCGGACAGTACTGGGCGTACCGCTTCGCCATTTCGCGGGAATTATAGCCTCATCCTTGCGTTTGTGAAGTTATAGCTTGCAAAACGCAAGTAGAGACTGTAGTTTCACAAGCCCCTGTCGATTTGGCGGGGCTTCGTTCGACATAGAGGTGATGGCTACGGAAAGGATGTTTTGATGGTTGGTACGGCTCGCCACAAGTGGTTGGCGCTCGCGCTGCTGGCCACCGTCCAGTTCATGGTCGTCCTGGACATCGCGATCGTGAACGTCGCGTTGCCGTCGATCCAGGTCGACCTCGGTTTCTCGCAGGAGAACCTCCAGTGGGTGATCAGCGCCTACGCACTGTTGTTCGGAGGCTTCCTGCTGCTCGGCGGACGCGCCGCCGATCTCCTCGGCCGGCGGCGGCTGTTCATCGTCGGCATCGTCGTCTTCAGCGCAGCCTCGTTGCTCTCCGGCTTCGCCTGGAGTGACGACGCGCTGATCATCTCCCGTGGGATCCAGGGTCTCGGTGCGGCGATCATCACGCCGGCGGCTCTGTCGATCTTGACGACCACGTTCGCGGAAGGACGTGAGCGGAACGCCGCGCTCGGCGTCTGGGGCGCCGTCGGAGCCTTCGGAGCGGTTGCCGGCGTCTTGCTCGGCGGCGTCTTGACCGACTGGCTCAGCTGGGAGTGGATCTTCTACATCAACGTTCCGGTCGGGCTCGCGGCGCTCGCCGTGACCCCGTTCCTGCTCACCGAGAGCCGAGACGCCCACGTCAAGAGCTTCGACGCGCCCGGCGCCGTCCTTGTGACAGGGGGGCTGGTCACGCTCGTCTACGCGATCACGCAGGCGAACAGCTACGGGTGGACCTCCGGCGCGACCGTCGGGCTCTTCACAGCGGCCATCGTGTTGCTGGCTGGGTTCGTCGTCTGGGAGCTCCGCGCCAAGGAGCCGCTGATGCCGTTCTCGATCTTCCGGCTGAGGACGGTTGCTGCGGCGAACCTCGCAGGTCTGATCCTGGGCACCGCGATGTTCTCGATGTTCCTGATGCTGACGCTCTACATGCAGCAGGTCCTCGCGTATTCCCCGATGAGGACGGGCGTGGCCTACCTGGCCGTGGCTGGAACCGCGATCGTCTGGTCGGCCGTCGCCGCTCAGCTCGTGAACCGAGTCGGCGTCAAGCCGGTCCTCGCGATCGGGATGACGCTGCTGACCGCCGGGCTCGTGTACTTCACGCAGGTCTCGGTCGGAGGCTCGTACCTCGGCGACCTGCTGCCCGGCTTCCTCGTGATCGCCGCCGGTTTGGGCTTCACGTTCGTGCCGATCTCGATCGCCGCGCTCGCCGGCGTCCAGCCCGCCGAGGCCGGATTGGCCTCGGGCCTGCTCAACACCTCGCAGCAGATCGGGGGCGCATTGGGGATCGCGGCGCTCTCGGCAATCGCGACCTCGACGACGAGCGACGAGATCGCCTCGGGCACCTCTCGGGCCGACGCGCTCACGAACGGCTTCGAGGCTGCGTTCATCGGCGGTGCGCTGATCGCCGCCGCCGGAATCCTCGTGGCGCTCTTCCTGGTCCGGCGCAGCGACCTTGAAGGGATCGTCGAAGAGGAAGCCCCCGAGCCGATGCTCGAGGCCGCCTAGAGCGTTTTCAGGAAGCTCAGAAGCTCACCGGGGCCGGCGACGACGATGTCGGCCCTGGTGAGCAACGCCGGGTTCGTCTCGGGCGAGGCGACGGCGACCTTGAGCGCCACGTCGAGGCCGGCCTCGTCCAGCCCCCGGAAGGCGTCGAGGTCGGTCGTGTCGTCACCGGCGTAGAGAGCGCGGGTAATGGGCCGTCCGGCCAAGAGCCGGCGGACGGCCGTGCCCTTGTCGGCCTGTACCGGCGGCCGAACCTCGAGCACCTTTCGGCCGTGATGCGTCGCGAGGCCGGCTGCTTCCGCGGCCCGTGCGACCTCGTCGGCGCGCCGGCGGGCATCCACTTCGTCGGACGCCTCTCGGTAGTGGAAGGTGAGCGTCACGCCGGCCTTGTTCTCGACCGTCCAGGGCCAGTCAGTGCTCTCGGCGAATTCCTCGAGCTGCGCTGTGAAGCGCTCCGCGTTCGGGTCGCTCTCGAGCCCGTGAACGCCGATGTACTCGATTCCGTCCAAGTCGACCAACCGACGCGCGTCGGCCGATTCGCGGCCGCTGACGCAGGCGACGAGCGCGTAGCGCGCCGCCAGTCGGGCCACCTCGGCGCGCGTTTCCTCCGGGACTGCGGCCTCCTCGGGACGCTCGACGATCGGTGCGAGTGTCCCGTCCACGTCGAGCAGGACGGCGGCCTGCTGGGGCTCGCTCCGGAACCGGACGAGGGCCACCGACGCGCTCACAACGGGCACCTTAGGCCACCTAGACTCTTCGCATGCCGCGCGGCGAGGAGCTCTGGATGCCGGTCGTGGACGAGCCAATTGGCAGCCTCGTGGCGCAGATCCAGGCTGAGGACTCCGAGCTCGACCGGCTCGTCTCCTCTCCGCACCGGCTGCTCGCGTTTCGCACGTTCGCCTTCATCCGGGTCGGCCTGCTCCTCGGCGAGCTCCTCGTCGACGAGGACGCCGGGCCCGACGACGAGGCCGAGACGTGGGTCGAGCGGCTGCTCGCCGACCCGGAGCACCGCGCTGCAGTGGCCCGAGAGGTCAGGACCGTCGCCGAGGAGATCGCCGCCGATCCGGCGTACGCCGAGGAGGAGTCGCTGGGCCCGGACGAAGAGACCCGGCAGCGCTTCCGCGAGTTCGCGAAGCGGCAGCTGGATAGCTAGCCGCCGAGGAACGTCGCGATGACGAAGATGCCGACGAAGCCGGCAATCGTCACGGCTAGCCGTCGCACCGACGAGTGCTCGTGCGCCTCCGGGAGCAGATCGGTCGCGCCGATGTAGAGGAAGATGCCGGCGTACAGGGCCAGCAGATGGCCGAGGGTGTACTCGGAAATGTCGATCGAGGATCCGACAAGCGCTCCGAGGAGCGGTGCGAGAGCGACGATGACGAGCCAGCGGAGAGCGACGTTGCGGCTGCCGCCCTGGCGCAGGATGAACGTCACGGCGTTGATCCCGTCGGCGAAGTCGTGGGAGACGACGGCGAGCAACACCAGGATGCCGGTCTCGGTGTTGAGGCCGAAGGCGAGCCCGATGCCGAGACCATCCGTGAAGCTGTGGACACCGAGGGCGGCAGCGCTTAGGGCGCCGACCTGGGGGTGAGCTTGCGCCTGCTCGGCCTCGTCGCGGTGATGAAGGACGAGGTAGCGGTGCGCGACGAGGAACAGTACGAACCCCAATCCCGTCAGCGCCGTAACCCGATGTGGGTCGCCGACAGTGTCGAATGCCTCAGGGAGCAGATCGAACAGCGCGACGGCGACGACGATCCCTCCTGAGAGCGCGATCGCCGTCTTGAGGCCCCGGTGCAAGCGCAGGGCGAAGGTGCCGCCCACGAAGGTCGAGATGACCGTCAGTCCTGCGAGTGGGACGGCGATCCAGGTCATGAACAGCGCGCGCAGGTGCCGTAGATGTCGAGCTCGTGTCCCTCGGCCGTGAACCCGTAGCGGCGGCGCAGCTGACTCGGGCTCGGCGCGCCGCAGAGCTCCGTCTCCTCGACCGCGCCACAGCTGAGGCAGACCAGGTGGTGATGGTGGCCCGGGTCGCAGCGGACGTACGCAGGGCGGGCCTCTCCGACGAGGGGGCGGACGGACCCGGTCCGCCGCAGGAGCTCGATGGTGCGGTAGACGGTGGCCACCCCGAGCTTTGGCTTTCGCCGCCGGGCCTGCTGGAAGAGATCGACGGCGGTGAAGCTGCCATCGGTCTCGGCGATCAGGTCGAGCAGCGAGCGGCGCTGAGGAGTGAGCCGGGTCCGGGCAGGAAGCGTCAGCCCGCGGTACTCGTTCCCGCGCTCCGCCCGCCGGCTCGGTGGTCTTCTCGGCCGTCCCATCGCCGGGCGATGATAGTGATTCTCAGTTTCAGACGCCTCGGCGGGACGGCCGGGGTCCGAAGCCGACATGCGATGTCCCGCGCGATTGCCTAATCTGCGTTCGATGGCTGGGAGGCAGTCACTCGCCGTCGGCGTCCTGGCGGTCCTCGCGCTGACCGGCTCGACCGGAGCTCCGTCGGCGACGAGCGGCGGTGACGCGAGCGCAAAAGCGTTCTCCATCCAGGTCTCCGTGCCCGGCCAGGGCGGCGCGACCGCAGGCGCCGTCTCCGGCCCGCCGGCCGCCTCCGGCGCGGGAGGCGGCTTTGCCTATCCCGCGGACGGCTCGATTGCCCAGGCAGGATCGATCTCGTCGTCGGTGGCCGGATTCGAAGGCACGGCCAACGAGGCCACGGCCACCGTTCAGGTCTCGGGCGTCTCGCTCTTCGGCGGTGAGATCACGATCGGCTCCGTCACCTCCCAGGCCGCGGCCAAGGCGAGCCCGCAGTTCATCAACGGCGACACCAACGGGTCGGGCGTGAGCGGCTTGGTCGTTCTGGGGCAGCCGGTGTCCGGGAGCACCTCCTACGGCACCTGGGGCAGTGTCTCGGTCCTGCAGCAATCGGCGACGGCGTACCGCACTTCGGGCGTCAGGGGCTACACGGCGGGAACGACGGCCGTGGTCGTCCACCTGAATGCGGACCATGCGGGCGCCCCGGCGGGCACGGACATCGTCATCGGCTCCACCGAGGTCTCTGCCGAGATCCATATGGTCGTGAAGCCGCCTCCGCCTCCGCCGCCGAAGAAGGTGGCGAAGCCCAAGCCGAAGCCGAAGCCCGTTGAGCCGGAGACGAAGGCCGAGAAGCCGGGCTCCTCGCTGCCGCCGATTCAAAAGATTCCGCTCGGGGTGTTTCCGAAGCTGACCGCCGGCGGCTACGTCTTCCCGGTCTACGGCCCCGCCTCCTACACCGACACGTTCGGCGCACCGCGAGCCGACACCGGCTGGCACCACGGGGAGGACATCTTTGCTCCGCTGGGGGCGCCGATCCTCGCCGTTGCGAGCGGAACCGTCTACTCGGTGGGCTGGAACGACATCGGCGGGCTACGGCTCTGGTTGCAGGACCGCGCGGGAAACGAGTTCTACTACGCGCACCTCTCGGCGTACTCGCCGCTCGCCGTGAACGGCGCCCAAGTCCGGGCGGGCGACGTGCTCGGGTTCGTCGGCAACACGGGAGACGCCGAACATACGCCCTACCACCTCCACTTCGAGATTCACCCCACCTCGCTCCTCTACAAGGGGTACGACGGCGCCGTTGCGCCCTATCCGTACCTGAATGCGTGGAAGCACCTGACCGATCTCCCGCTCACCAGCGTGTCGGGTTGGGCGCCGCTGATCTCCGACTCGAGCCATGCGCCGAAACCGGGGGCGATCCTGCTCCAGTCGCACGACATCTCGAGTGCGACAGGACTCGAGCCTGCCTCGCTCCGGCGCGCGATGCGCGCGACCGGCTCCGGTGCCGGAGATGGATCGCTCGCCCAGTTGGCGGCGGGCGCGCGCAAGCGCCTAGAGCCGCTGGCGCGCGCCGTGCCCGGGCCTTGACGGCCCGCTAGGGCGTAACGGGGCTGCCGTTCCCCGAGGGGAGTTCGGCTTCGCTCTCGCCGAGGATCCGGTCAGAGATCCAGCGGCGGGTCTGCGGCCCCGTGACGGGGTTGAAGAGGATTCCGAGCACAATCCCCGTGAAGAGGAGCGCCGCATTGCGAGTCGAGTGCTCGCTTTTGCCCTGAACCCTGGTCGCGGCGTTCTTCAGGTCGTCGAGCGCGGAGCGCAGGTTCTCCTGGATCTCCTTGTCCGTCGCGACCCGCGCAGCGACTGCGCTTGGCTTTCGAGCCCCGATCAGCTCGTCGTAGATCTCACGCGCAGCGGCGATCGCGCTCTTCACGTTCTCGCGGACTTCTTCATCTTGCAGCGCCCGCTGCACATACGGCTTCGCGTCGCTCAGCCTGTCTTTCGCATTGGCCATCCCGGCCGTCCTTTCGTCTCGCCTTCGTTCGAGTAGGCCCTGATTCCCCAGGGCCGATGCCCGCAAACGCCGCTTACGCGGGCGCTGCGGCCTTTCGCTCCGGCGATCCTACGCGTCGCGGCGCTTCCACGGGGGAGGCGCCGTCGAAGGCCGTGGCCAGCACCTCGTCGACGTGATCGGCGAGGACGAACTCAATCGCCTTGCGAGTCTCGTTCGGGAGGTCCTCGAGATCCGGCTCGTTCTCCTTCGGGAGGACGACCGTGTGAATGCCCGCGCGCTGGGCCGCGAGCACCTTGTCGCGCACGCCTCCGATCGCGAGCACCTGGCCGGTGAGCGTCACCTCGCCGGTCATCGCCACCTCCTCGGAGACCGGCCGACCGGTCACGAGCGAGACGATGGCTGTGACCATCGTGACACCGGCGGAAGGCCCGTCCTTGGGCACCGCTCCGGCAGGGACGTGCACGTGGATGTCGTGCTCTGAAAACCACAGCGGATCGACCCTCAGCTGCTCCGCATGTGACCGCACCCACGACAGGGCGGCCTGTGCGGACTCCTGCATGACCTCGCCGAGCTGGCCGGTGACGTTGAGCCGGCCGCGCCCCGGATAGGCGCTCGCCTCGATGAAGAGAACGTCGCCGCCGGCCGCTGTCACTGCGAGGCCGGTCGCGACGCCGGGGTCCGAAGTCCGCTTCCGCACTTCCCCGGCAAACCGGCGTGGCCCGAGCCAGCGCCGGACGCGCCGCTCGTCGATGCGAGTGGCCTTTCCCGCCTTTCCCTCGGCGACCTGCCGCGCCGCCTTGCGGAAGAGCGCGGCAAGCTGGCGCTCGAGGTTGCGGACGCCGGCCTCGCGCGTGTACTCGCGGATGACGGTGCGGAGCGCGCCTTCCGTCACCGAAACCGACTCCAGATCGAGACCGGTCGCCTTCAATTGCTTCGGGACGAGGTATTTGCGGGCGATGCCGAGCTTCTCCTCCTCGGTGTAGCCGGACAGCTGGATCACGTCCATGCGGTCGAGCAAGGCCGGAGGAATCGTCTCGAGCTGGTTCGCGGTCGCGATGAAGAGGACCTTCGAGAGGTCGAACGGAAGGTCGAGATAGTGGTCGCGGTAACTCGAGTGCTGCTCGGGGTCGAGCACCTCGAGCATCGCGCTCGCTGGGTCTCCGCGCCAGTCGGCTCCCATCTTGTCGATCTCGTCGATCAGGAAGACCGGGTTGCGAGACTCGGCGTCGCGCAACGCACGGATGATCGTGCCCGGCATCGCGCCGATGTACGTGCGGCGGTGGCCGCGGATCTCGGACTCGTCGCGGACGCCGCCCACGGAGATTCGCGTGAACTTGCGCCCGAGCGTGCGCGCGATCGACTGCCCGAGCGAGGTCTTGCCGACGCCGGGCGGGCCGACGAAGCAGAGAATCGACCCCGAGACGTCGCCCTTCAGCTTCGCGACGGCGAGCGACTCGATGATCCGGTCCTTGACCTTGTCGAGGTCGTAGTGGTCCTCGTCGAGGATTGTCCGCGCGCGCTCGAGGTCGAGGTTGTCCTCGGTCATCGTCGACCACGGCAGCGACAGGATCCAGTCGACATAGGTTCGGATCACGCCGTACTCGGCGGAGGCCGAGGGGAGGCGCTCGAGGCGGGCGAGCTCGCGCTCGAGGGCCTTGCGCGTCTCCTCCGGCAGGTCGGCCTGCTCGACCCGCTCCCGTAGCTCGCGCAGCTCAGCCTGCTCGGGATCGCCCTCGCCGAGCTCCTCCTGGATCGCCTTCAGCTGTTGGCGCAGGAAGTACTCACGCTGGCCCTTGTCGAGCTCGGACTGGACCTGAGACTGGATCTTCGTGCCGAGCTCGAACACCTCGAGCTCGCGGCTCATGATCACGGAGAGCTCGCGGAGCCGCTGCTCGACGTCGCGCAGCTCGAGCAGGTGCTGCTTCTCCTCGGCCTTCAGGCGCAGCGTCGAGGCGACGAGGTGGGAGAGCGCGGCAGGATCGTCGACGTTCGCGGCAGCCAGCTCGAGCTCGGCCGGCAGGTACGGCGCCAGCCCGACGATGCGGCCGAACAACATCTGGACGTTCCGCGTGAGCGCCTCCAGCTCCTTCGTCTCCGTGACGATGTCGGGCTGCTCGGAGAAGAGGCCAATGAGGAACGGGTCGTCCTGGACGCGCGACTCCAGCCTGATCCGCTCGAGACCCTGCACGAGGATCCGCAGCGTCCCGTCGGGAACCCTGATCAGCCTGTGCACGATCGCCGCCGTTCCGACGTCGTAGAGGTCATCCCAGCCGGGCTGCTCGACGTCGGAATCCTTGGCGGCGACGAGGGCCAGCATGCGGTCGCGCCCAACGACGTCGTCGACGAGGGCGATCGAGCGCTCCTGCCCGACGGCGAGCGGCGTCGCCGAATCCGGGAAGACGACGGTCTCCTTCAGCGGCAGGACCGGAAGCGCCTCCGGGATCTGGAGGCTCTCGCGGTCTGCGGCCTCGGTCGCTTCGAACTCGACGTCGGTCACAGCCGAGCCTCCTGATCCATGTCGTTTCGACCGGTCATTTCAGACGGACGCACGGGCAAAGCCCGCGCGTCCTGAAGTCGGCATCGCAAGCGACGCCTCATGACGCGGACCTTCGGATCTCGATCGGCACGTCTTGCGGCTCGGTCACTCGAGCGGCGATCGGCACCACAATCGTGAGCAGGCCGCGGTCGTAGCGGGCGTGCGCCTGGGAGATGTCGGCGTCCTCGGGCAGCCGGACGGCGCGCTCGAACGGGCCGTAGTCGATCTCCATCTGCTGATACACGCGCCCGCCGGGCTCGCAGGCCTCGCGCTCGCGCTCGCCGGCGACCACGAGCATTCCGTCCGAGGCACTCACGTGGACCTGCTCCGGATCGATGCCGGCGATGTCCACGTGCACCGTGAAGGTGGGCGGATCCTGCGTCCGGAAGCAGTCGAGCTCGGGCCGAAAGCTTCGGCGCGGGCCCGAGAAGCGCGACACCTGCCAGAGGTCCGCGAAGAGGTCGTCGATCTCGTCGATCAGGTCTCGTCGTCTACCCATGAGCGTGCGCGCATCGTAGCCTTGACACGCTTTTCGCCCAGGAGTAACTTAGCGAGCACTAGCTTAGCTGCCACTAACTTTCGAGAGGGACGAAAGACCTGATGGAAGCTCTCGCTCACACGATGATTCGCTTTCGCTGGGTGGTGCTTGCGGCCTGGCTTGTGGTCGTGTTCGTCTCGGGCATTGCCGCATCGGGCCTGAACAGCCTCCTCACGAACCGGTTCGTGCTTCCCGGCGCGGACAGCGAGAACGCCGGCAAGATCCTGGAACAGCACTTCGGCGACAAGCCGGAAGGCTCGTTCTCCGTCGTCGTCAAGGGCGCTCCGGCCAGCGGCCAGGCGCTGATCGCGCCCACTCGCGCGGTAGCGACGCGGGCCGCGAACGCGCTCGAGACGGGGAAGCTGGCCGACGTTCGCGTCGTCTCCGGCGACACCGTCAGCGCCACCATCGTCTCCCAGCTTCAGCCCGCCGATGCCAAGCGCTACACGGACGCGATGCGCGAGGCCGCGGGCGAGATCCCCGGCGCGCAGGTCTACATCACCGGCCAGTCGGCGATCGAGAGCGACCTCGAGCCGGTTCAGACCCGTGACCTCTTCGTGGGCGAGGTGCTGATCGCGATCCCGGTAGCGCTGCTCATCCTCATCTTCGTCTTCGGAACGCTTTCGTTCCTTCTGCCCTTCATGCTCGCCGCCGTCGCGATCCCGGTCACGCTCGCGTGCGTTTGGGTCTTCGCGAACTACATGACCCTCTCCACGTACCTGACGAACATGGTCACGCTGATCGGACTGGGGATCGCGATCGACTACTCGCTGCTGATGGTCTATCGCTACCGCGAGGAGCGCCGCGCGGGCCGCTCCAAGGAGGATGCCGTCGCCGCCACGATGAACACCGCCGGCCGCGCCGTCGTCTTCAGCGGGACCGCCGTGGCGATCGGCCTCGCGTTGATGCTCTTCATGCCGCTGCCGTTCATGCGCGGCTTCGGGCTCGCCGGACTGCTCATCCCGCTGGTCTCGGTGCTCGCGGCCGTGACGCTGCTCCCCGTCCTCATCTACTGGTTGGAGGACCGGCTGGACCGGGTGCGGCTGGTGCCGAAGCGCGTGATCGAGCGGCGCGAGGACTCCGAGCGCGGGCTCTGGGTGCGTCTGGCGGGCACGATCATGAAGCGCCCGCTGGTCTTCGCAGCCGGTGCCATCGTCTTGCTCCTCGCCCTCGCGACCCCGGTGCTGAAGCTGCAGCTCGGCCCGGGCTCCAACGAGGGCATCCCCCAGCATCTCGAGTCTGTTCAGGGCCTGACCGTCCTGACCGACGCTGTCGGCGAGGGCGCAATCTCGCCGACCGACATCGTGATCGACACCGGGCGCGACGGAGCCGCCATGGCACCTGCAGTGCAGGCCGCCAAGAACCGTCTCGCCAGCCAGTTGCGCGGTGACGGGGAAGTCACAGACGTCATCGCCAACGGGCCCGGAGTAGTCGATCCAACGGGCCGCTACCTACACGTCCAGGCGATCGGGAAGCACGAGTACGGGCTGCCCGAGTCGCAGGAGTTCGTTCGCCGCCTCCGGGACGTGATCATCCCAGCCGCCGCCTTCCCCTCCGGCGTCGTCGTGCTGGCAGGTGGCGGCCCGCCCTTCGGGGTCGACTTCCTGAACATCACGTACGGCGCCTTCCCGTGGCTCGTGCTCGCGGTCCTGCTGCTGACCTACATCCTGCTTGTCCGTGCGTTCCGCTCGCTTCTGCTGCCGCTCAAGGCGATCATCCTGAACCTGCTCTCGATCGCGGCCGCGTACGGGATCCTCGTGCTCGCGTTCAAGCTCGGCGCGGGTGAGCCGTTCGGCCTGACGCAGTTCGATCAGATCGAGGGCTGGATCCCCGTGTTCCTGTTCGCGATGCTCTTCGGGCTCTCGATGGACTACGAGGTGTTCCTCGTGAGTCGGATGCGCGAGGAGTGGGATGCGACGCGCGACAACGCGGCCGCGGTGACGCAGGGGCTGGCCAAGACCGGCCGGCTCGTGACCGCCGCGGGCCTGATCATGTTCGCCGCCTTCATGGGTTTCGTCGCCGGTTCGATCGTCGGCCTCCAGCAGTTCGGCCTCGGCCTCGCCGCGGCGATCCTGATCGACGTCACGATCATCCGGGCACTGCTCGTGCCCAGCGCGATGGCGATCTTCGGACGCTGGAACTGGTGGCTGCCCGAGGGCGCCGCGAAGATCTTCCGCGTGAAGCCGTCGCCGCTCGAGGGCGCGCCGGCGCCGGCGATGCGACCCGCGGGCCGCTAGGGCAAGAGCGCGATCAGGATCTAACCCTTACCATCCGGCCGCGATGAAGGGCGTCATCCTGGCCGGCGGGAGCGGCACACGGCTCCATCCGCTCACGCGGATCACGAACAAGCACCTGCTGCCGATCTACGACCGGCCGATGGTCACCTACGCGATCGAGGCGCTCGTGACCTGCGACGTCCGCGAGTTGATGGTCGTCACGGGCGGGACGCACGCCGGCGAGTTCCTCCGCCTCCTCGGCAACGGGCACGAGTGGGGCATCGATCGTCTCTCCTATGCGTATCAGGAGCGAGCGGGCGGGATCGCCGAGGCCCTCGCCCTAGCCGAGCGCTTCGCCGGCGGGGACCCGATCATCGTCATGCTCGCCGACAACGTCCTCGAGCGTTCCATTGGGCACGCGGTCGAGAACTTCGCCGGCCAGGAGAAGGGCGCCCGCATCCTCCTGGCCCGTGAGGAGGACCCGGAGCACCTCCGTCACCTGGGAGTTCCGGAGCTCCAGGACGACCGCGTGCTGCGGATCCTCGAGAAACCGGAGAACCCACCAAGCGCCTTCGCCGTGACCGGGATCTACTTCTACGACCCGTCCGTGTTCGAGATCATCCCGGACCTCGAGCCGTCGGGTCGCGGCGAGCTCGAGATCACGGACGTGAACAACTGGTTCATCGACCAGGGCACGATGGAGTACGACGTGCTCGAGGGCTTCTGGGGCGACGCCGGCGAATCGATCGAGGCCTACTACGCCGTCAACGACTTCGTGCGGGCGAACGGCGCCAACAAGCCCTGATGCCCCTCCCGGCAATACATGCCGGCCTCTGGCCCGCGATCACGCGGCGCCAGAGCCCACCCTCCTCCTCACCAAGGCCTTCAGGCCTTGGCTCGTCGGAGTGCGAACTCTGGCTTGGTGCTCGCGACCCAGAGACTCGGCGGCATTACCGGGAGGGGCATTGACGCTGGAGGGCATCCAGGTCATCCCGCTTCGGCGCTTCGAGGACGAGCGCGGGTGGTTCGCGGAGCTTCGCCGCGACAGCAAGCTGCCGAAGCACACCGTGCAGACGAACCTCTCCTTCTCTCGCAAGGGGGTGATCCGCGGCCTGCACTACCACGAGCGGGGCCAGAATGACCTGTTCGCATGCCTGCAGGGGACGGCTCGCGTCGTCGTCCTCGATCGCGAGTCGGGAGAGACCTTCACGGCCGACATCGGCGAGGACAACTTCGTCGCGGTCTACATCCCGGGCCGCTATGCCCACGGCTTCGAGGCCATGAGCGATCTCCTCTTCTGTTACCACGTCACTGAGGAGTACGACCCGGCCGATCCCGACGAGCACGAGATTCCCTGGGACGATCCCCGGGTCAAGCACCTCTGGAGCACCCAATCGCCGATCCTGTCGGAACGGGACGCCGCGGCGTCCTGATAACCGGAGCCGGCGGCCAGCTCGGCACGGCCCTCGCGGAGGCCTTTCCCGAGGCCCGGGCTGTCACGCGGTCCGAGTGGGACGTGGTCGACCCGTACCCGTTCGAAGAGCCGCCGGAGCTCGTCCTCCATGCGGCGGCCTGGACGAAGGTGGACGACGCGGAGTCAGATCCCGGCGGCGCTGAGGCGGCAAATGTCCTCGGGACGCGCAACGTGGCCGCGCTGGGCGCCCCGGTCGTCTACTTCTCGACCGACTACGTGTTCGACGGGTCGAAGCTGGAGCCGTATCTCGAGTCCGACGCGACGAGCCCGCTCGGCGTCTACGGCCGGACGAAGCTCGAGGGCGAGCAGGAGATTCGCGACGGGTGGATCGTCCGGTCTTCGTGGCTCTTCGGCTGGACGGGGCACAACTTCGTGCGGACGATGCTCCGGCTCGGGCGGGAACGGGAAGAGGTCGCGGTCGTGGGCGACCAGCGCGGCTCGCCTACGTATGTCGGGCATCTCGCCGCGGCGACGCGAGAGCTGATCGAGCAGCCCCATGGCATCTGGCACGTCGCCGCCGAAGGCGACTGCACGTGGGCCGAGTTCGCGGAGGCGATCTTCGAGGAGGCAGGGCTGAACACCCGAGTCCGGCGGATCACGACGGAGCAGTTCGGCGCCAGGGCGCCCCGCCCGGCGTATTCAGTGCTGAGGAGTGAGCGTCCTGACGCCCCGCGCCTCCCCCACTGGCGTGAAGGGCTACGAGCCTGTCTCGAGCGCCTCGGCGTCTAACGCCAAGCCGTTTCCTCGACCGGGGCACGCTCCTTGAGCGGCTGCCACCAGTCGCGGTTCTCCGCGTACCACTCGACCGTCTCTCGCAGGCCCTCGTCCCAGTCGATCTCGGGCACCCAGCCGAGGTCGCGCCGAAGCTTCGACGAGTCCAGGAGGTAGCGTCGGTCGTGTCCCGGGCGGTCGGGCACGATCGTCTTCAGCGACTCCGGCTTGCTGGTCAGCTCCAGCACCTTGTCGGCGATGTCCTCGATCGACGCTTCGATGCCGGAGCCGACGTTGTAGGTCTCGCCGATCCGGTCGGCATGGAGAACGAGGTCGATCGCACGGCAGTGGTCACGCACGTGGAGCCATTCGCGCTTGTTCTGGGTGGACGCGTACATCGGCAGCTCCCGATCGTCGAGCGCGTTGGTGACGAAGAGCGGGATCACCTTCTCCGGAAACTGGTACGGCCCGTAGTTGTTCGAGCAGTTCGTGATCGTGATCGGGATGCCGAAGGTCTCGTGGTAGGCGCGGACGGCGTGGTCGGCGCCGGCCTTCGATGCGTTGTACGGCGTCCTCGGCCGGTACGGCGAGTCCTCGGTGAAGACGTCGTCGGTGTCCAGCGGCAGGTCGCCGTAGACCTCGCAGGTCGAGACATGGTGGAAGCGCTGGAGCCCTCCGACGTCTCGCGCTGCCTCGAGCAGGGTCTGCGTCCCGATGACGTTCGTGTGAAAGAACCGCCGTGGATCGACGATTGCCAGGCTGTTGTGAGACTCGGCGGCGAAGTTGACGACGACCTCGATGTCGTACTGCTCGAGGAGCCGCCGGCCGAGCTCGAGGTCGGCGATGTCGCCCTCGATGAAGTCGATCTGCTCGGCGACGCCGTCGAGATTCGCCCGGTTGCCGGCGTAGGTCAGAAGGTCGAGCGCGACGACGGTGTCGTCGGGATGATGCTCGAGCCAGTAGTGCACGAAGTTGGAGCCGATGAACCCGGCCGCGCCGGTGACGAGGAGCCGCACGCCCGGCACTCTAGTGACACTTCGAGCGGGCGTCCTCGATCTGGCTCCTGCGGCCCTGGATCCGTTCCGAGCGGTCCAGGTGCACGAGAGCCTCGTCGCACTTGCCCTGTTCCGCCAGAGCCCGTCCGAGGTCGTACTCGGCGTAGGCCTCGTAGAGCTCGCCGGACCCCCGGAGCGCCGCGACGGCGCGCCGTGCGACGGCTTCCGCTTCCTGCCAGCGGCGCTGTTCGAGCAGCCGCGTGGCCTGATCCGTCAGCTGGGCGCCGTTCTCACCGGTGGTTGGCGGAGGCGGAGGCGGTGGCGCTGGTGGAGGGGTGACGGTCTGCGTCGTGACCGTCTGAACCACCGTCCGCTGTGGAGCTCCGTCACCGTGGAGCAGCGCGCCGACCGCGAAACCGCCTCCGATGGCGAGCAACGCCAAACCGCACGCCACGGCCACGCCAAGGCCACGCGACCGCGAAGGTCGCTGCTCCTGCACGCCTGGCAGGCGCCTCGTCGCCCCGGCCGCGTTCGCCAGGCCGGCGCGCAGAGCAGCGACGAAGTCCCTGGCGCTCGCGTACCGCGCGGCTGGTTCCTTCGCCAGAGCCCGCTGGAAGACCGGATCGAGCTCCGGAGGAAGGTCACCAGCCTCCGAGATGGCCGGAACCGGAGCCCTCACGTGGGCGACGGCCTCCGAGGTCGCGCTGTCCGACTGGAACGGCCGGCGCCCGGTGAGGAGCTCCCAGGCAACCACGGCGAGCGCGTAGCGGTCGCTGGCCGGAGTCGCACGCTCGCCGCGAGCCTGCTCCGGCGAGAGATAGCCGGCCGTCCCCACGACGGTCCCTGTCAGCGTCAGCGAGTCGAGCCCGACTGCACTCGCAACGCCGAAGTCGGCGACCCGGACGGCGCCGTGCTCGTCGAGCAGCAGGTTGCCGGGCTTGACGTCGCGATGGACGACACCGACTGCGTGGGCGGCGTCGAGTGCCGCAGCCGCCTGTCCGAGCCACCGCAGCACGTCCCCGACCGCCTGCGGACCGGCTCGGAGCCGGTCCTCCAGCGAGCCGCCCTCGAGGAGCTCCATGACGATGAACGGCCGTCCCTCGGCCTCGCCGACGTCGAAGATCGTGACCGTGAACGGCGCACCGGAGAGCCGAGCCGCGGCCAAACCTTCGTTCTTGAACCGCCGCCGGATGTCGTCGCCCGCCGCGTACCGCTCGGCGAGCACCTTGACGGCGACCCTGCGCCCGAGAGCCGTGTCCGTCGCGCGGTAGACGTCGCCCATGCCGCCCCGGGCGAGGTGCTGGACGTCCTCGTAGCGCGGCGGAAGAGAAACCATTCGCACCTCCACTGAACCAGACCCGGGCGTGGACCGAAGGAGATGTGCGATGAAAGTCCTGCTCGGATCGGCAGTCCTCGTCCTCACGGCTCTGGCGCTCGCCGTCGCCGGCGCCGCACCGGCCCGCACGCACGATCGCTCCGCGGTGACCCGCTGGATCGACGTCGACCTCGCCGAGATCGCCGCCCACCGGACGAACCCGCCACGCGCCGCCAGGGGTCTAGCCCTCCTGAGCGTCGCCATCGACGATGCGTCTGGAGCGCCCCGGAAGCACCGGCGCGCGGCGGTCGCCGGCGCCGCGACGACCGTTCTCGCCTACCTGTACCCCGACCGCGCTGAGGCGTTCGAGGCGGTCGCAGCCGACGAGCGCCCGCGTCTCGGCCTCGAGTGGGGACGTCGGCTCGGTGCGCGGGCCGTCGCGTACGCCCGCACTGACGGCTCCGACGCGGTCTGGCAGGGAACGGTGCCGGTCGGGCCGGGCCTCTGGGTCCCTACACCGCCTGCCTTCGCCCCGCCGCTCGAGCCGCTCGCAGGGACCTGGCGCACGTGGAACATCTCCTCCGGCTCGCGCTTCAGGCCGGGCCCGCCGCCCGCGTTCGGCAGTAAACGGTACGCGCGGGAGACTCGCGAGGTCTACGACGTTTCGCGCGCCCTCACCGCCGACCAGAAGCGAATCGCCGACTTCTGGGCCGACGGGCCGGGCACCGTGACGCCGCCCGGGCACTGGAACGCGATCGCGCTCGATCTGATCCGCTCGCAGCGGCTCTCCGATCGGGAGGCCGCACAGCTCCTCGCGGCGCTGAACACCGCGCAGGCGGACGCGTTCATCGCCTGTTGGGACGCGAAGTACACGTACTGGTCCGAGCGGCCGGTGACGGCGATTCGCCGGGAGCTCGACCCGTCCTTCCTGTCGTACATCGCGACCCCGCCGTTCCCGTCGTACGTCTCCGGGCACTCGACGACCTCCGGGGCGGCCTCGACCGTCCTCGCCGCTCGCTTCCCCGACGCCGCGCGGAGGCTCCGCGCGTGGGCCGACGAAGCCGCAGTGTCGCGCCTCTACGGCGGTATCCACTTCCGCAGCGACAACGAGGCCGGGCTCCTGCTGGGAAAGAGGATCGGACGGGTTGCCGTGACGCGCTACGACCTCGGCCGCTAGCGCTGTAAAGAAAGCGTGGGTGCCGCAAGGGATGCGGTAGCCTCAATGCGGTTCTCCGGAACCCGGGTCACCACGCATGTCTCGCGCACTTGCTCTGACAGCAGGCGTCTTCTGCGGCTTCCTTGCGGTCGGGCTTGCGTCTGCGACGCCGACGGCTCCGAGCGCGAGGGCGGCCCGGCCTGCCCCGCTGAAGCCCGGCGAGCCCGTCTTCGTCATCAACGGCCACGGCTGGGGCCACGGCGTCGGGATGGGCCAGTGGGGCGCCAACGGTTTCGCGCGCCGCGGCACGGCCTACGACCGGATCCTTGCTCACTACTACCCCGGGACTTCGCTCGAGCAGGCTCCCGTCGCCCAGGTGCGCGTCCTGCTCGCCGCCGGACGCAAGACATTGACGATCTCCTCCGAGGCGCCGTTCCGGGTTCGGGACGCCAAGGGGAAGGCACGCGCCCTCGCCGCCGGCAAGCTCGTGCTCGGTCCTGGGCTGAAGGTGAAGCCGAAGGCTGCGAAGCGGAAGATCGCCCTGAAGCCGCCCGTCGTCTTCCTGCCGGGAGACGCGCCGCTTCGCCTACGCCGGCCCTACCGCGGCTCGATTCGCGTCGGCCTCGACAAGGGCGCGTTGACGGCGATCAACTACGTCGGCCTGGAGGAGTACCTCTACGGCGTCGTGCCGGCAGAGGTGCCGGACGATTGGCCGGCCGAGGTGCTCCAGGCGCAGGCCGTCGCAGCCCGCTCCTACGCGCTTGCGACCAGGAAGCTCGGCGGCGCCTTCGATCTCTACCCGGACGTGCGCAGCCAGGTCTACCGCGGTGTCGACGAGGAGGAGGATTCGACGAACGCCGCCGTTGACGAGACCGCCGGCGAAGTCCTCATGTACCGGGGCAACGTCGCGACGACGTACTTCCACTCGACCTCGGGCGGGCGCACGGCGTCGATTACCGACGTGTGGCCCGGCTCGAAGCCCGTGCCGTATCTCGTCTCCGTCGACGATCCCTACGACTCATTGTCTCCGTACCACGACTGGGGACCCGAGGTCTTCTCCGCAACGCGCCTCGATCGGGTGCTCAAGACGCCCGGGCGCCTGCTCGATGTACGTACGACGGTGAGCCCTTCCGCACGTGTCACGACTGTCGCCGGCCTCGGGTCGCTGGGCCAGATCACCCTTCGCGGGTCCGACCTGAGGCGTGCGCTCAAGCTGCGTTCGACCTGGTTCCGCGTCGGCGTGC
The DNA here is from genome assembly GCA_963842235.1 of uncultured Actinomycetes bacterium. GTDB lineage: Bacteria > Actinomycetota > Thermoleophilia > Gaiellales > Gaiellaceae > JACDAN01. Next base: position 367,575 of record CAWJFT010000003.1, read on the forward strand.
TCGGGCTGCCTCCCCCGGCGAAGCCGCTCGCCTACGGCACGGCCGGCAAGCTCAACGGAACTGCAAGAGCCGTCGGCAAGACGCTGCTCGAGCTGCGCAGCGGCTCGCTCTGGCGGGCCGTCACCCAGGTGCGGCCGCAGGAGGACGGCTCGTTCTCCGCGACCGTACGGCCCACGGCGAGTGGCCAGTACCGCCTCACGGCGGGGACCGTGCATACGGCGCCGGTCACAGTCGGCGTGGCACCTCGGGTCACCCTCGACCCTGTCGTCGAGTTGATGACCATGAGCGGGAGCGTCCAGCCGGCTCTGAACGGGACGTCGGTTGAGCTCCAGCGGCTCACCGGAACCATCTGGAAGACCGTTGGCCGGACGACCGTCGACGCGGCCGGCGACTTCCAGGCGCACATGCGAATCCCTCCGGGGAGTTACCGTGCACGTATACCAGCGCCGGGACGGGGGCTTGTCGCCGGAACGAGCTCGACGTTGGTAGTGAATCGATGAAGCTCTTGACTGCGGTGATCGGCGTTGCGCTCGCGCTTCCGGGCGGGGCTCAGGCTGCCCGCTTTGCGGTCGGCGTGGCCCCCGGAACCGACACCGACGCGCTGGCGGCGAAGCTCGAGGCGCGCACCGGCGGCTCCACCTCGGCGGTCGGCCCATTTGCCGTCGAGCTGAGGGCACCGAGCGCGCGCGGCGTCGCTCGGGTACCGGGCGTCACGTACGTCGAGCGCCTGACGGCGCGCCGCCGGGTCTCCTTCCTCCCGACGGATCCCCTCTTCTCACGACAGTGGTACATCCCGGTCGTCCGCGCCTTCGATGCCTGGCCCCAGCGGCCGTACTGGCTCAGCCCCGTGAAGGTTGCGATCATCGACTCCGGGATCGACGGGGAGCATCCGGAGTTTCGCGGCGGCCGGATCGCGGCTGCCAACACCTTCGTCGGAGGCTCGGCGTACCGGGACACGCAGGGACACGGGACGTTCGTCGCCGGCCTGATCGCGGCGCGAATGGACAACGCGGAGGGCATCGCCGGCATGGCGTTCCCGGCCAGGCTGCTCATCGCGAAGGTCGTTCGCTCGGACGGCGCCGTTCCGCTCGACGCGGAGGCCCGCGCAATCCGCTGGGCGGTCGACCGCGGCGCACAGGTGATCAACCTCAGTCTCGGCGGTGTCCGCGATCCCATGAACCCGAATCACGACAGCTATTCGGCGCTCGAGGCGAGCGCGATCCAGTACGCAGTCCGCCGCGGCGTGGTCGTCGTCGCCGCTGTCGGGAACAGCGAGCTGGCGCCGGACAAGCCGTGGCCGTACGCGAGCTACCCCGCCGCGCTTCCACACGTGCTCGGGGTGAGCGCACTCGCCCGCGACGGCGCGGTGCCCATGTTCTCGAACCGGGATGCCATCTACAACGACATTGCCGCTCCGGGAGACGATCTGTTCTCGACGATCCCGCGCGTCCTGTCCGCTCCGCACCCGACGTGCGTGGAGCAGGGCTACTCCGACTGCGGCCCGCCCGAGTACCGCCGTCCTCAGGGGACGTCTTTTGCCGCGGCGATCGTCTCTGCGGGCGCCGCGCTCGTCCGCAGCGCGTGGCCGAAGCTCACGGCCGACCAGGTCGTCTGGCTCTTGGAGCACTCGGCGGCCGACCAGACGCCGGCGACGGGCTGCCGACGCTGCACGGACAGCCGCGACTCGCTCACCGGCTGGGGTCGGCTCGACGTCACGGCCGCGGTCGATCCAAACCGACCGCATCCGGTTGTGGACAAGTACGAGACCAATGACGACGCGGGCTCCCATGCCTGGCGCGTCGCGAGGCGGCGTGCAACGCTCCGAGCCAGCATCGACTACTGGGACGACCAGAACGACGTGTACTCGATCTACCTGCGCAAGGGGCAACGGCTGCGGGCCGTGCTCAACGGCACTCCGGGAACCGACGTCAACCTGGTCGTCTGGAAGCCCGGTACGCGCCGGGTGGACGAGCTTCGCTATCCGAGCAGCCGCTTCTTCGCCAAGGCCTCCAGCCGGCCCGGCGCGAAAGAGCGGCTCAGGTACCGCGCCGACCGCAAGGGCCGCTACTTCGTGCAGGTGAAGATCTCTGCGCCAGGATCCGGCGGCTACAAGCTGCAGCTATTCCGGTAGCAGCTCTTCCTCCGGCACGTCCCTGAGCTGACGCGCCGGGTTGCCGACGACGAGTGCCCGCGGCGGCACGTCGTCGAGGACGACGGCTCCGGCCCCCACGAACGCCTCTTCGCCGATCTCGATCCCAGGCAGGAGCACTGCGCCGCCGCCGACGCGCGCGCCGCGCCGAATCGTCGGGCCCTTGCGGAGCTCGTGCCTTCGCTCCGTTCGTCCCATGAAGTTGTCGTTCGTCGTCACGACGCACGGTGCGATGAAGACGTCTTCCTCGAGCGTCGAGTAGGCGGTCACATAGGCATGCGCCTGGATCTTCGTGCGGGCGCCGATGGTGGTGTCGTTCTCGACGAGCGACCCGCGGCCGACGACGACGTCGTCCCCCAGATCGCACCGCTCGCGCACGCAGCTCTGATCGCCGAGGATGACTCTCGCGCCGACCTTCGTTCCGGCGAAGACGACCGAGCCGGTCGAGACGATCGTCCCCTCTCCGAGCTCGAGCGGCGGCTGCTCGTCCCGCGGGGCGGTCGAGCGCGGGGAGAGCGCCGGCTGCTTGCCGAGGACGACGTTGTCCCCGATCCGGCACCCGTCGCCGATCACGGTCCCGGGATAGATGACGACGTTCTGTCCGGCTTCGTAGCTCAAGCCGGAGCGCGCTCGAGCGATGCCTGGAGCTGCTCGAGGACGCGCACCACCGCCGCGCCGTCGTGCGCCGCCGCCATCCGGTCGCCGTCGCCGGCCACGAGAGTGAGGAAGTGCCGGCACTCGAGCCGCAGCGGCTCGTCGTTCGGAATCTTCGGGATGTAGATGTCGCCCGTGCGCGTGCGCCACTCGCCGTAGCTCTCCGCGCGCTGCTCCGTGCCCTTGTCGTAGACCGTGACCTTCCGCTCGAGCTCCATGTCGTCGAACACGGCCATCTTGTTCCGGCCGACGACGGTCATCTCGCGCTTCTTGTGCGGGTCGAGCCACGAGAGGTGCATGTGCGCGACGATCCCGGAAGGGAAGCGCAGGTAGCAGAAGACGACGTCCTCGACTCCCTCGTGGTGGAACGACTCGCCGCGCGCCCACACTTCGGACGGCTCCTCGTCGACGAGGTGGAGGATGACCGAGAGGTCGTGGACGCCGAGCGACCAGAGCGCGTTCTCGTCCTTGCGGATCTGCCCGAGGTTCTGCCGGTTCCCGTAGATGTAGAGGATCTCGCCGAGCTCTCCCGAGTCGATCAGCCCGCGCAGCTTGGCGACCGCAGGGTGGTAGAGCAGGAGGTGGCCAGGGAGGAGGACGAGATCCCGCTCGGCGGCCAGCGCGACAAGCTCGTCCGCCTCGGCACCGCTCAGTGCGGGCGGCTTCTCGACGAAGACGTGCTTGCCGGCCCGGAGCGCGCGGCGCGCGAGCTCGGCGTGTGTGGTCACGGGTGTTGCGATCACGACGGCCTGGAGCAAGTCGTCTTCGAGCAGGTCGTCGAAGCGGTCCGTCGTCTTCGTGTTCGGATAGCGCGCGCCGTACTGGTCGAGCAGGTCGGGCGACAGGTCGCAGAGCCAGGTCAGCTCGGCGAGGTCCTCGAAATTGCGGGCGAGGTTCGGGCCCCAGTAACCGAGCCCGGCCAAGCCGACCTTGATCACAGCGTCCAGACCTTCTCGTTGCGGCGCCCATCCGGGCCCGTCGCGTTTCGCAGGTCGACGACGACGTGGGCCTTGTCCACGAGGTCCGCGTAGTCGATGTGCGAGTGCGCCGTCACGATGACGACGCAGTCGTGGGCTGCGGGATCGAGGTCGACCGAACGGAGACCGGCCTCAGGCAGCTCGGGCACGAACGGGTCGTGGTAGGAGATGTCCGCGCCGGCGGCGCGCAGCAGTCCGATCAGCTTGAGCGCGGGCGACTCACGCGTGTCCGCGATGTCCGACTTGTAGGCGACGCCAACGACGAGCACCTTGGCGCCGCTCAGCGACTTCTGCCGCCCGTGGTTCAGCGCCTGCGAGATGAGCGACCGGCAGTAGTACGGCATGTTCTCGTTGACCTTGCCGGCGAGCTCGATGAACTCGGTGTAGAAGTCGTATTCCCGCGCCTTCCAGGTCAGGTAGAAGGGGTCGATCGGGATGCAGTGGCCGCCCAGGCCGGGCCCCGGCTGGAAGCTCATGAAGCCGAACGGCTTGGTCGCGGCGGCCTCGATCACCTCCCAGACGTCGATCTCCATCCGCTCGCAGAGCTGTGCCAGCTCGTTGACGAGCGCGATGTTCACCGAGCGGAAGATGTTCTCGAGCAGCTTCGTGAGCTCGGCGGCCTCCGGCGTCGAGACCCGGTGCACCGTGTCGACGGCGCCGTCGTAGAGCTGAGCTGCGCGTTCTGTGCAGGCCGGCGTGATGCCACCCACGACCTTGGGCACGTTCTTCGTCGTCCAGGTCTCGTTCCCGGGATCGACCCGCTCGGGCGAGAAGGCGAGGTGGAAGTCGCGGCCGGCCTTGAGCCCGGTCTGTTCGAGGAGCGGCTGGACGACCTCGCGCGTCGTTCGCGGGTAGGTCGTCGACTCGAGGACGACGAGGTGGCCGTTACGCAGCCGTATCGCGATCTGCTCGACGGCCCCGATCAGGATCGAAAGGTCCGGCTCGCGCTGCTTCGAGAGCGGCGTGGGCAGCGCGATCAGGATCGCGTCGGCGTTGCGGAGCTCGTTGTACTCCGTGGTCGCCCGGATGCGGCCTTCCTCGACAAGCGGGCCGAGCTCCTCCGACGGCACGTCCCGGATATGGCTCTCTCCCCGATTGAGCGCGCCGACGACGTCCTCGGAGACGTCGATCAGGAGAACCGAGCGCCCCGCGGTCGCGAGCGTATGCGCCAGCGGGACGCCGACATAGCCTGCGCCGACGACCGCGGCGTCCCAGGTTCGGGTCTCCGGTTCCTGCTGGGTCTGCGGTTCGATGGTTTCTTCGAGCACGGCGCTACAGGCTAGTCAGTAGATCCGCGATTCGGTCGGAGGCGTGCCCGTCGCCGTAGAGTTGCGGTCGCTCGTCCGGCATTCGGGCATTCGCCGCCGCTTCCGCGATCGCGTCGGGATCGTCGTCGACAAGCACGTTCGCCCCGACCTCCACGGTGTCCTTCCACTCGGTCGACGGCCGCATGGTCACGCAAGGGACGCCGTACCAGTACGCCTCCTTCTGCAGCCCGCCGGAATCGGTCAGGATCACGTGCGCCTGGGAGGCGAGCGCCGCGAAGTCGAGATACCCGAGCGGCCGGATCATTCGGACGTGTCCGGGGGCCAGGCCCCTGGACGTGGCCACAGAAGCCGTGCGGGGATGGGCTGGGAAGATCACCGGGCGCTCGACTCTCCCGAGGCCGTCGAGAATCCTGGCCAGGCGCTCCGGCCTGACGTTGGCTTCTCGGTGGACGGTGGCCACGGCGTAGGCGCCGGGGTCCAGCTCGAGGACGGAGAGGATCGGCGAGCGCTCCCGGGCGATCGGGGCGAGCTTGAAGCTCGCGTCCGCCATCACGTCGCCGACGACCTCGGCCCGGCCCGGCACGCCTTCCGCGCGGAGCACGTCGCGCGAGCGTTCGTCCGGGGCGAAGAGCAGTGTCGCGATGCGGTCGACTTCCAGCCGGTTGTGCTCCTCGGGCATCGACAGGTCACCGCTTCGTAGCCCGGCCTCGACGTGGCCAACGCGGGTGTCTCCCGCGGCGCGTGCGCCGGCGAGGGTCGAGCTCGTGTCCCCGTAGACGAGGATCCAGTCAGGAGCTTCCGAAGCGACGATGCGCGCGATCTCCGGCACCATCCGCTCCACCTCGGGCGTACGGAGGTCGAGGCGATAGCTCGGCGGCTCCAAGCCGAGCTCGTCGTAGAAGACCTGCGAGAGCTCGGGATCGTAGTGCTGCCCGGTGTGGACGACGACCTCGTCGACCCCGCGCTCGCGCAGCGAGACCGACACCGGCCCGGACTTGATGAACTGCGGGCGGTTGCCGACGACGGACAGGACCTTCACGGCCCGGACCCTACGACGTGATCGCGAACCAGCTCTTCGTCGTCGGATCTGACATGAAGAAGCGCAGGAGCTGTCGCCCGACCTTGGTCGCCCCGGCCCCAGAGGGCAGCGTTCCGTCGTCGCGGACGTCCTCGCAGGCCCACGTGAACCCGTCGACGCGACCCTTTGCGCCGTCGGTCCACAGGTACGGGCCCCACCCGATCCACGGTCCGCGCAGCTTCTTCTCCATGCGGTCCTGAATCAGCCAGCGGACGGCATAGCCGCTGTCATAGGCGGCCGGCTCAGGGTTGGTCGGCGTGATCGCGTAACCGCCGTATGTGCGGCTCGACGTGAAGATCAGCCGCAGCTTCGGGAAGCGCCGAGTGACGATCTGGACGATCGTGCGCAGGTTCGAGCGCAGCGCCTTTGCGTCCTGCGGAAACGGCCGGGCCTCGCCGGAGATCGCTTCCTTCAGCCAGACGACTTGCACGTCGCCGGCCGTCACGCCCGCGTCCTTGAGCCGTCGGTCGACCGCCGACCAGTAGCCCGCGGCAGGACGCGCGACGCGCCGGGCATCCCAGCCGTGCATTGCGCCGTCCACGAGCGTGACGGCCGGATTGACCTCGGTGTCTCCCGCCGCCTGGCGCATGAGCGAGCGGAACTCGAGCGTCGCGTTGGACATGCCGATCGAGAGCACCACGGTCCGCCCGTTGATCGGGTGCACGCGCTTCGCGGCGCTGACGCCGGCCTTCAGGTACCACCGCGGCGCAGTGTTGAGGCCACCGGGATAGAGGCCGCCCTTCTGGCCGCGGTACATCCGCTTCCCGAGATCGGTGAGCGGGATCAGCCCGGTCGACGTCTGGCTGCACTCGGCCGCCGACCGCGCCTCGCCGGTCGGCGCCTCAGCAGCCGCAACCGGGACGAGTACGAGCATGCCGACAAGGAACAGCCGCAGGGCGTTCATGCGGTTCAGGGTACGCACGCGCTGTTAGCGGCCTGTAAGGGGAGGCGAGCCTTACGATCGCGACATGTGGGCTGATGTCTGAGGGACGCCGAGCCGGCGACGCTCACCGGGTGGTCGTGGTTGGCGGTGGTTTTGGAGGGCTCCAGGCCGTCCTGAGGCTCAAACACGCCCCCGTCGACGTAACGCTCGTCGATCGGAGGAATTTCCATCTCTTCCAGCCGCTCACCTACCAGGTGGCGACCGGTGCGCTCTCGCCCGGCGAGATCGCCTATCCACTGCGGGCCATCTTCAAGCGCAACCGCAACGTCCGCGTGCTCATGGCCGAGGTCGCCGACTTCGATCTCGACGCGAGTGAGCTTCACCTGCGGTCGGTCTACGGCGTCCCGGCAGAGCCCACGATCCCCTACGACACGCTCATCGTCAGCGGCGGCTCGCGTTACTCGTACTTCGGCCACGACGACTGGCGTGAGCACGCCGCCGAGGTGAAGTCGCTCGAGAGCGCGCTGATCGTGCGCAGTCGCCTCCTCAGCTCCTTCGAGGCCGCCGAGCAGGAGCACGACGCTGACCGGCGCGCAGCCTGGCTCACCTTCGTCGTCGTCGGCGCGGGTCCGACCGGCGTGGAGATGGCCGGCCAGATCGGAGAGCTCGCGCGCGACACCCTCCGGCGTGACTTCCGCACCATCGACCCGCGCACGGCTCGCATCCTGCTCGTCGAGGCTGCGGAACGCGTGCTCACGACCTTCCCGCCGTCGTTGTCGGCCAAAGCCGAGCGATCACTGCAGAGGCTCGGCGTGACCGTGCTCACCCGCCAGATGGTGGTCGGCGTCGACGGCGAGAGCGTGACGATCGACGACGGAAGCGGCACGCCGGAACGAATCGCCACCCGGACAGTCGTCTGGGCGGCCGGCGTTACTGCCTCGAGTCTCGCGACAAGACTCGCGGAACTGACCGGGGCCGAAGTCGACCGCGCCGGACGGGTGACGGTTGAGCCGGATCTCACGCTACCCGGGCATCCCGAGGTCTTCGCGCTCGGTGACATGGTCCGGGTCCGCGACGCAAGCGGCAACCCGGTCGTGCTACCCGGCGTCGCGCCGGTCGCGATGCAACAGGGTCGCTATGCGGCGAAAACGGTGCGCGCTCGGCTGCGCTCGCGCCCCACCGCGCCGTTTCGCTACCGCGACAAAGGCAACCTCGCGACGATCGGCCGCGGAGCCGGCGTGGCGGACATCAAGGGACTGAAGCTCAGTGGCTTCATCGCCTGGATGACGTGGCTTCTCGTCCACATCTGGTACCTCATCGGCTTCCAGAACCGGCTCCTCGTCTTCATTCGCTGGTCGATCAGCTTCGCCACACATGGACGCGGCGCGCGGTTGATCACCGAGCCGGGGGCTGACCGGCGCGACTAGCGCAACGACTTCGACTCGGTTAAGGGCGGGGGTGATGGGCCGTGCAGGGATCGAACCTGCGACCTTGGGATTAAGAGTCTCCTGCTCTACCAACTGAGCTACCGGCCCGCCGACCGGCGAGGACAGCCACGGTTTCTGGACTGCCTGGACGCGAACGACCGGCGTAAACGAGCGGCCTCCGGCCGGAACCTGCGACTCCGACGCTCGTCCCTTCCTCCAGGATTGCAGAGGCACGAGGCCTCTTGTGAAGGGCACCGGGACGTCGCCGACACGTCCATGGAAGGCGAGAACGCAGAAAGTCGCCACCGTGTCCCAGTCGAGACCGCCCTACGGCCACGGACTTTCCCTGAGCGCCCGATAGGTTCTTCGACCTTCGATCCGACTGGGTGAGCGTCGAGGCAGGCCGCCTTCACTCACGCTGACGGACTAGGCTCCTCGCAGTCGAGAGGAGGAACCAATGCCGTTCGAAGTGCCACCGCTTCCGTACGAGTACGACGCCCTCGAGCCGCACATCGACGAGCAGACGATGCGGCTCCACCACGACAAGCACCACCAGGCCTACGTCGACAACGCCAATAAGGCGCTGGAAGGAACGGACTGGGCCGACCGCCCCGTCGAGGAAGTCCTGCAGAGCCTCGATTCCCTGCCGGAGGACATCCGCATGGCGGTCCGCAACAACGCCGGCGGGCATGCGAACCACTCGTTCTTCTGGGAGATCATGAGCTCCCAGGGCGGCGGCGAGCCCGACGGCGAGCTCGCCAACGCAATCAACTCGGCCTTCGGCGGCGCCCAGCAGCTGAAGGAGCAGGTGAACGACGCAGGCGTGAAGCGGTTTGGGAGCGGCTGGACCTGGCTCGTCTTCGACGGCGGCTCACTGGCCGTGACCTCGACTCCGAATCAGGACACCCCGCTGAGCGAGGGCAAGACGCCGATCCTCGGCATCGACGTCTGGGAGCACGCGTACTACCTCAAGTACCAGAACCGGCGTCCGGAGTATCTCGAGGCCTGGTGGAACGTGGTCAACTGGCCGGAAATCGCCCGGCGCTACGAGACCGCGCGTTAAGCACCTGTAAAAAACCCCCTCAAGAGTCTAGGTTTGCCGCCGATACAGGGACCAACCGTTTCTTCGGTTGCGTCCCATGAGAGCTGTCGCCGCCACAGTTTTCGCCTCCCTCCTCCTCGCGCCGAGCGCGATCGGGGCGGGTGACCCCGAGGTCGCGGCGCTCCAGGTCGGGCTGCGCACTCACGGCTTCTACGCGGGGACGGTGGACGGCGTGCTGGGCGCCGGCACCGTCCAAGCCGTTCAGCGGCTGCAGCGGAAGAAGGGGATCGCCGTCGATGGCGTCCCGGGCCCGCAGACGCGCAAGGCGCTCGGCCGGTACGGGAATCGCGCGCCGTTCGGCCGCCGAGTGCTCCTCGCCGGCATGCGCGGCTGGGACGTCGCGGCATTCCAGTTTGCGCTTGCGTGGCACGGATTCCCGTCCGGGGCCTTCGACGGCGTCTTCGGCTCGTCGACGGAAGAGGCATTGCTCGACTTTCAGCGGTGGAGCGGGCTCACGGTTGACGGTCGCGCCGGACCGTCGGTCATCGGCGCGCTGAAAGGGCCGGCACCGACCTGTCCGCTCTCCCTCTCCTCACCGATGCCGGGACCGTACGGCGACCTATTCGGGCCGCGCGGAAACCGCTTCCACAGCGGTATCGACTACCCGGCCCAGCGAGGCGCTCCCGTCGACGCCGCAGCCAACGGTCTCGTCACCTTCGCGGGGTGGGCGGCCGGCGGCTGGGGCCGCCTCGTGACCGTCGCCCACTCGAGCGGCGTACGCACGATGTACGCCCACCTGTCGCGCGTCGCCGTTCGAGTCGGGCAGCGTGTCGAGGTCGGCCAGCGCGTTGGCCGCGTCGGATCAAGCGGCGAGGCGTCGGGCCCGCATCTGCACTTCGAGGTCCGCCTCCGCGGCGCCGCCGTCGACCCCCTCGGCGGGCTTCTCTAGCCCTCAGGCAGGCGGCGGCCGTTCGTCCTCGACGTACGTCGCGCGCCGACGGCCGAAGTAGCCGGGACCGCCCCAGCTCGACCAGAACGCGAGCGAGAGCAGCACGCCGACGGCTCCGACGATCATCAGGATCCAGCCGATCGCATCCTCGTTGACGCCACCGATGTCGCTGGTGACACCCCAGACGAGGATCGCGCCGACGGCGATCAACAACAGGCCTACACCAAGTCCCATTCAGTCCTCCTTCGCTTGGCCGCGAGTCCCGCGGCAGAGGCCGGTGTACCCATTCCGTTTGACCTGCTAACTCCCGGTCTCAGCCTGTAGGCTCGCGGGCGGTGCGCGCGGGATCGCTCATTCGCGTTCTCTTGGTCGCTCTCCTGTTCGCCGCGATTGCGACGGCAATCGCGATCTTCGTCCCGTGGCTGCCCGACAACGCCTCCGTAGAAGGCGGCCGGATCGACTTCGTCTTCTGGTTCGTGACCGCGATCTGCATCGCGATCTTCTCGGTCGTCGCGTCGGTAAGTGTCTATTCGCTGGTCAAGTTCCGCGCCAAGCCGGACGACGATTCCGACGGGCCCCCCGTCCACGGCCACACGGGCCTCGAGATCGCTTGGACAGCGGTTCCGTTGCTGCTCGTCCTCTCGATGATCGTCGTCAGCTCCGTTGCGTTGGCGAAGAACGACCGGGACCCGTCGGACTCGATGCGCGTCGAGGTCCTCGGCCAGCAGTTCGCGTGGCTCGTCGCCTACCCGCCGGCCGGAGCGGCCGAGGACACGGACGGCTTCATCTGCTTCAACCGGGAGACGGGCGCTCAGGTCGACAGGCGCTGCAAGAGTTCGACGATGCTCCTCTTGCCCCTCGACCGACCTGTGCGGCTTCATCTCACCTCGCGGGATGTGATCCACTCCTTCTGGGTGCCCGAGTTCCGCCAAAAGCAGGACGCCGTCCCCGGCCTCGACACCCAGATCACGGTCACGCCGACGCGCACCGGCAACTTCCCGTTCATCTGTACGGAGCTCTGCGGGGCCGGTCATTCGCTGATGCGCAGCCGGGCTATCGTCATGCCGCAGAGCCAGTTCGACGCGTGGCTGAGGAGGGGGGTGCGTAGGTGACGGCGACCGTCGACGAGCACGCGGCGCCCGAGGAGCACGTCGTGACGCCGCCGCCGACCGGGTGGCGCCATTACCTCCTCGGTCCCGGCTGGATCCGCGCCATCTGGATGACGGCGCTCTTCTTCGGGCTCGGCCTCGGGCTCGTCATCGGGCTCCGCGAGCTCGCCGGCTGGCACCCGGTCTTCTTCTGGGAGGCGATCATCACTGTCGCGGCCCTGGTCGCTGCCCCACTCGGCTTCCTCGCGGGGCTCGGCGCCTTCGACTACTGGGTCGCGTGGGCCCTCGGGCAGCCGACGAAACCGGAGGACCACTCAGGGCACGGCGCCCGGAACTGGACGGACTACTTCCGGATCAACACCGACCACAAGGTGATCGGGATCCAGTACGTCACGACGACGATCTTCTTCTTCCTCGCGGGCGGGATGCTGGCGATGCTCGTGCGGGCGGAGCTGGCCCGACCCGAGGCGAACTTCGTCGACGCGCAGACGTACAACGAGCTCTTCTCCGTCCATGCGTCGCTGATGATCTTCCTGTTCGTGATTCCGGCGTTCGCCGGGCTCGCGAACTTCGTGCTCCCGCTGATGATCGGCGCGCCGGACATGGCGTTCCCGAAGCTGAATGCCCTCTCGTACTGGCTCCTGCCGATCGCCGGGATCATGATGCTGTCGAGCTTCTTCTTCCCCGGTTTCGGCGCCGGCTGGACGAACTACGTGCCGCTGTCGGTCGACCAGCCGTACGGGAACGTGTTCTTCTCGATGGCCGTCCAGTGGGCCGGTGCGTCGTCGATCATGACCGCGCTCAACTTCCTGGTCACGATCATCACGATGCGGGCGCCGGGCATGACCTTCTGGCGTATGCCCCTGCTCGTCTGGGCGAACTTCACGACTTCGCTGCTGGTCGTCATCGCGACGCCCTTCATCGCCGGATCGCAGTTCTTCGTCATGTTCGACCGGGTGCTGCACACGAATTTCTTCGACGTCAGCGAGGGCGGCTACCCGCTCGGATACCAGCACATCTTCTGGTTCTACTCGCACCCGGCGGTCTACATCATGATCCTGCCCGGATTCGGGATCGCCTCGGAGGTGATCTCGACGATGTCTCGGAAGCCGATCTTCGGCTACCGGCTGATGGCGCTTTCGCTCGTGGCCATCCTCATCCTCGGATTCTCGGTGTGGGCGCACCACATGTTCGTCGCCGGCATGGCGACCTGGCTGCGTATCCCGATGATGATCACGACGCTGCTGATCGCGGTCCCGACCGGGATCAAGGTGTTTTCGTGGCTGGCGACGACCTGGGAGGGGAAGATCAACTTCTCGACGCCGATGTTATGGGCGCTCGGGTTCGTCTCCCAGTTCGTGATCGGCGGGCTCTCCGGGATCATGCTGGGCGCGGTCCCGATCGACATTCACGTCTCGGACACCTACTTCATCGTCGCCCACATCCACTACGTGCTCCTGGGCGGCTCGCTGTTCCTGATCTTCGCCGGGATCTACTACTGGTTCCCGAAGATGACCGGGCGGATGTTCAACGAGAAGCTCGGGAAGACGCACTTCTGGCTGACATTCCTCGCCTTCAACGCCACCTTCTTCCCGATGCACATCATCGGCGTCCAGGGCATGCCGAGGCGCGTCTACACCTACGACCCACAGTTCGGGAACTGGAACCTCTTCATCTCGATCTCGTCGTTCGTGCTCGGAGTCTCGTTCCTGATCTTCGTCTACAACATGGTCGTCAGCTGGGCCCGCGGCGAGCGGGCGCCTGCCAACCCCTGGCGGGGCAAGACGCTCGAGTGGCAGGTCTCTTCGCCGCCTCCGCTCTTCAACTTCGACGAGATACCCCAGGTGGTCGGCAGTCCCTACGAGTACGGCGTGCCCGGCGCCCGCCACGCCGTCTTCAACGGCGACCGGGAAGCCGCCCGGGAAGAGGAAGAGGTGCGCGCGTGAAACGCCACATCCTCGTGGTGGCAAACGAGACTGTGGCGGGCAAGGGGCTGATCGACGCCGTGAAGCGGAAGGCCGCCGAGGGTGACGTCGAGCTCGTGACCGTCCTCGCGCCGGTGAGCCGGCCGCGCTCCGGCTACGTCGTCTACGAGGACACCCGGCGCGCGGCGGCCGGCCGTCGTCTCGACGGAACTTTGTCGGCGCTGCGCGAGGTCGGGATACCCGCCCACGGGCTTGTGGTCGAGTCGGAGCCGGACGATGCCGTGCGCGACGCTTTTGGCATGCTCGAGCCCAGGCCGACGGACGTGATCCTCTCCACCCATCCAGTCGAGAAGTCGGGATGGATCCGCAAGAACGTGGTCGACAAGGTTCAGAAGGCGGCCGGCGACATCCCGGTCGAGCACGTTGTCGTGGACGTCGCCGCCGACAGCGGTCGGGCGAACGTTCTCGTTATCGCCAACGAGACGGTCATCGGCGAGGCGCTCCTCGACCGCATCCGAGAGCGCGCCGCGCGCGGGCCCGCGAGCTTCCTGCTCGTCGCGCCGCAGAGCGACCCCACGCAGTCGGAGCATCCGGAAGCCGAGCACCGGCTGCGTCGCGCGCTCGCCGAGCTCCGTGCCTCGGGAATCGACGCCCATGGGCAGATCGCCCATCCCGATCCGTACACGGCGGGGATGAACGCGATCCAGGACGAGCGGATCGACGAGATCATCGTGTCGACGTTCGAGCCGACCGAGTCGCGGTGGCTGCGTAAGGACCTCGTGCAACGCCTTCAGGAGGACTCCGAGCTTCCGGTCGAGCACGTCGTCATCCCGGCCGAGGAGGTCGGAGCGACACCCGCGGAGCCCGTCGAGCCATGAGCGCCCACGCCGAAGCCCACGACGCCCATGCACTCCATCCGCCGGAAGCGCACCGAAGCTCCCGAGTCGAGCCCGCGGTGCTCGGGATGCTGCTCTTCATCGCGTCGGAGATCATGCTCTTCGGCTCGTTCTTCACGGCCTACTTCTTCGTTCGCGTCAACGGCGACGCCGCTTGGCCGCTCCCGCCGTTCGAGCTCCCGAAGTTCGTGGCCGGCGTCAACACCGCGATCCTCGTCACCTCGAGCTTCACGATCCACTGGGCGCTGCAGTCGATCAAGCGCGGGAACCGGGCGGGGCTGCAGGCGGGCCTCGTCCTCACGCTCGCCCTGGGGGTCACGTTCCTGCTCACGCAGGTGCGCGAGTACTCGCGCGTGGGCTTCAACCCGGGCGACGGCGCCTTCGGAACGATCTTCTACGGGCTGACGGGCCTCCACGGCGCGCACGTCTTCGTCGGCTTGACGCTGCTGACGTTCGCCACCATTCGCGCCTTCCGCGGGCACTTCACCGCCGCGCACCACGCCGGCGTCGAAGTGCCCGGAATCTACTGGCATTTCGTGGACGTAATGTGGATCGTGGTGTACACAACCGTCTACCTGCTCTAGCCGGAGCCGCCTGTGAAGAATCCGTTCAAGAGCGAAGCCGATGCATTCCGGCTCGTGCTGCTCGCGCTTGGCTACTTCGGGCTGATCGTGCTCGCAGCGGCGATCAACAAGTGGCTAGGGCTCGCCGTCTTCGCTCTTCTGACGGCCGTGGCGGTCGGCTGGATCATCCGCGCGCGGCGTGAGCCGCCCCAGATGACCGGGCCGATTCGGAGGAGCGCCCCCGGCGAGCGTCGCATCCTCGTCATCGCCAACGAGACGGTCGGCGGGCGGACGCTGCGCGAGGAGGTCGAGCGGCGCTCCGAGGGCTATCGGGCGCATGTGCTCGTCGTCTGCCCGGCGTTGAACTCGCCGCTCCGGCACTGGGTCTCGGACGAGGATCAGGCGCGGGCCGCGGCCCAGGAGCGCCTGTCCAACAGCCTCGCGCGGCTCGCAGAGGAAGGCATCGACGCGCGCGGCGAGGTCGGCGACGGCGAGCCGCTGCAGGCGATCGAGGACGCCTTACGCTCGTTCGGCGCCGACGAGATCATCATCTCGACCCATCCCGAGGGTCGTTCGCAGTGGCTCGAGCGTGGAGTCGTGACCGGCGCACGCACCCGCTTCGACGTCCCCATCACCCACGTCGTCGTCGATCTCGAAGCCGAGCGCGAAGACGTTCTTCGTTGAAAGTCTTCCGACTTTCAACGACGCTCTGAATCCGGCCGCCGCGCGCCACTTCGCGCAGCGCGACTTCCTTCACCCTCGGCTTTGACGAGCGGGACAGGCGAAGCCCGTCCCGCGGCGATTTACTGCCCGGTCGGGCCGTGTCTCCGCTTCGAAGAGTGTCAGACACTCGTCGTGTCCGGGAGCGACACGTCCCTACTGCGTGGATTTCACGACGTACTGGGCGAGCGCCCTGATCTGCTCCGGCGTCAGCTGTCCCTTGAACGGAGGCATCCCGCCGCCGCCGTTCGTGATCTGCGTGACCGCCCGCTGCAGCGTCGGCTTCAGCTGATCGAGGTTCGGGCCGATTGTCCCTGTCGTTCCCGCGTCGGCAAGGGTGTGGCAACTGCCGCAGTTGGATTGGAAGAGGAGCTTGGGGTCGTTGCCTCCCGCGCCTGCCGGGAGCGCGACCTTCGCCGTGGGATTTGCCGCCACGCGCGCCACATAGGCCGCGACCGCGTCCGCGTTTTCGCCCTCGACCAGATTTCGCGGCATCGGCGGCACCGCGTACTTGATCTGGTCGTGGACGACCTGAACGATCGTGTCCTCTTCGAAGCCCTCGCCTTTGGGGCCGGAGAAGGCAGCGTCGAGGTTGGGCCCACCCGCAGGGTTGTTCTCCGAGCCACGCGTGCCGGCCTCGCGCAGCGTGTGGCACCCGCCGCAGCGCTGGGTGAACAGGAGCTTCCCGTCCGCGACGTCGGCCTGCTCCGGGGCCAGTCCCCCGGTCCCGCACCCGGCGAGAGCGAGTGCCGCGAGCGAGAGGAGCGCCGCCCGCCTCAAGAGCTATGCGGAGGGCTGTGTCGCCGACCCGAGCGCCGAGAGCGCCTCTTCGCGCGTGCCGTAGATCGTGAAGACACGGTCGAGGCCGGTGATCTCGAAGATCTTCGTGATGTTGCGGTCGCTGCAGACGAGCGAGAGCTGACCCTCGTTCGTGCGCAACCGCTTGACGCCCCCGACGAGCACGCCGAGCGTCGTGGAGTCGATGAACGTCGTGTCCGAGAAGTCGACGACGACCTCCCTCGCTCCCTTGGCGATCACGTCGAGCAGCTGCTGCTTGAACTCGGGTGCCGTGTAGAGGTCGACCTCACCACCGAGCGCGATGACATAGGACTTGTCGTCCAGCTGCTCGGTCTTGATGTCGAAGTTCACCCTCTCCCCCTCAGTTGGAAGCCGGGGAGAGTCTAACCCTGGCTCGGCTGTGCTTTCAGCGCCGCCCGAAGCTGGGCGATCTGCGCTTTCACGCCGGCGGCGTTCGGCGAATCGGGCGAGAGGACTAGGAACCGCTGGTACGCCTTGATCGCGGCGTTGTAGTCACCCGCCGACTGCGCGGCGAAGGCCTGCTGGAGGAAGAGCGAAGGCTGCTGCGCCTCCTGGGCATCGGGAATCGCCTTGACGAGGTCGCCGTAGACGCGCGTGGCATTCCGATACGCGTCCTGCGCGGCGACGGACTTCTCGCTCAGCTGCTGGTTGAGCCGGTTCGCCTCGATCTGCGTGACCTGACCCTCTCCGAACTGCTGACCGAACTTGCTCGACTGCCCCGGCGTGAACAGGCCGCCGCCGGTGAGCTGGATCAGCTGGTTCTGGATCGCGATGGCCTCGTCCTGAAGGCGCCGTCCCTTCGTGAGATAGAGGCCGGCGAGCTGGCTCAGCGCGGCGCGGTCGCTCTTTTTGAGCTGGACGTAGCGGGAAAGCGGCTCGATCGCCTCGTCGCTCTTGCCGTCTCGCTGGAGCGCCGTCGCGAGCTCCTGGTAGCCCGCCGGATCGTTCGGATGATCCTCGATCTTGTTGCGAGCGTCGCTCACGCTCGGGCTGGAGCTGCCCTGGCCGAAGCTCTGGAGGATGTCGCCGAGCCCGGTTCCGGGGATCGTCCCGCCGACGTTGAAGATCACGTAGCCGAGGCCGAAGATGACGGCGAGGAAGACGAACATCCACTTCGCCTGGCGTCGCAGGCGCGGGAAGAACATCGTGTCCTCGTAGGTCGTCGGCTGGCGGGAGATCGGCGTCACGGCACGCGGCGTCGGACGCCGTTCGCGTCGCTGGCGGTTCCTGCGTTGTGCTGACCGCGCCATGCTCGCGCCTAGGGTAGCTGCACCCAGTCGTAATCTTCGCCGATCGCGAGAAGCCGCTGACGGGTCTCGTCGTCGCAGAGGGCGCCGGCGACGCCCGCTTCGTAGGCGGACCTGGGGGTGGCGCCGATCGACGCCGCCGCCTGGTACTCCCGCGTCAGATCGGTGTCGAACATCGCCGGGTCGTCGGTGTTGATCGAGCACAGGACACCGGCCTCGAGCAGCTGCGGAAGCGGATGGTCGGCGAGCGACGGCACCGCGCCTGTTCGGACGTTCGAGACGGGGCAGACGTCGAGCACGATCCGGCGCTCCGCCAGCTCGTCGAGGAGGTCCGGATCCTCGACCGCGCGGATGCCGTGGCGGATGCGGTCGGCGCCGAGTGCGTCCAGCGCGCCGCGGATCGACGCGGGGCCCGCGACCTCGCCGGCGTGGGGGACCGAGCCGAGGTCTTCGGCGCGGATTCGGTCGAACACCGCGGCATAGCTCTCCGGCGGGTAGTCGGCCTCCAGCCCGCCGAGCCCGACACCGACGATGCCTCGGTCGACGGTTCGTGAGCGAGTAGCGGAGCACCTGATCGGCCTCCTCGTCCGTCGCTCCGCGAAAGATGTCGGGCGTCAGGCGGACCTCGACGCCGTACAGCTCGCGGGCCTCCTGCGCGCCGTCGCAGTACCCGGTGAACATCTCATCCCAGTCCACCCCGCGACGGGTGCGCTCGGCTGGCGAGAAGATCCCCTCGAGGTAAACGGCGCCGTGCTGGGCCGCCTCCGCGGCGTAGTCGACGACGACCTGGTGGAAGTCGTCCCGCGTGCGGAGCGCGTTCGTCGTGAGGATCCAGACCTCGATGAAGTGAGCGAAGTCGCGATAGTCGTAGAGCCGCGCGATGCCCTCGACCGTGTCGGCGGGGAGCGCGTAATCGTTGCGCCGCGCGATCTCGAGCAGGGTCTCCGGCCGCAACGTCCCCTCGAGGTGGACGTGCAGCTCGATCTTCGGGAAGCTCACTCAGGGACGAGCGTGCCGGCCGCCGCCCAGCGCTTCTCGAGCGCCACCGAGAGCCAGATCGAGAGCTCGAACAGGATCCAGAGCGGCGCGACCTCGAAAGCGAGCGAGACGGGATCGACGGTGGGGAGCAGGATCGCGGCGCCGAGCAGGATCACATACGCCAGTTTCCGGTTCCGCCGCAGCTGGGCCGTCGTCACGATGCCGATGCGGACGAGCGCCACCACGAAGATCGGCAGCTGGAACACAAGGCCCGTCGCGAAGATCATCAGCGCGGTGAACGACAGGTAGTAGCTCGCCCGGATCTGGACGTCGTAGAGGTTGTCGTCGTAGTTCGTGAGGAAGCCCAGAGCGAGCGGCAGGAGGACGAAGTACGAGAACGCCATGCCGAGGGCGAAGAGCACCGTGGCGAGCGCGACGAAGCGGGCGATCACGCGCTGGCTGCGCCGCTCGACCGCGGGGGCGAGAAAGCTCCACGTCTGCCAGACGAGCACTGGGAACGCCGCGGCGAGCGCCGCGTAGAAGCTCAGCTTGACCGCTGTCGTGAACGGCTCGGTCACGCCGAGCGTCACGATCCGCTTGTCGTCCGGAAGGGGACGGATCAGCCAGTCGACGAGGTGGTCGTGGAAGACGTATGCGACCGGGAAGAAGACCGCGACGGCGATGAGGCAGACAATCAGCCGCGACCGAAGCTCGTCCAGGTGCTCGACGAGCGAGGCCTCCTCGCCGTAGCCGAGCCGGCGCGGCAGCCGTCTCAGTCTCATTGCGACCTCCTAGGAGAGGCTGTCGCGCTCGCGCGGCGGCGAGGCGACCTGCTCCTCGTCCTCGGGCGCGCGCGGGAGTGACGAAGGTGTCTCGTCGTCGCGCCCGCTCACCGCGTCCTTGAACTCGCGCATGCCCTTGCCGAGCGACCGGCCGATCTCGGGAACGCGTGAAGCTCCGAAGAGCAGCAGCACGACGACGAGGAAGATCAGGATCTCGGGAAGCCCGATTCCAAAGGGCACAAACGCACGATAGCAGCGGGTTCGAGTTGCTCCGGGGACGGTCCGACACGTTGCTACGATGGCTGAGGAGGGCGGGCGGAAGACCCGCCCGATCTGCGCTAAGGAAGGGACGTTTGGCTCTACTCGAGCTCAAGAACCTGCAGGTTGCGCTGGAAGACGGCACGGAGATCGTCAAGGGCGTCGACCTCGCCGTGGACACGAACCAGATCCACGCGATCATGGGCCCGAACGGCTCGGGCAAGTCCACGCTCGCATATGCGCTCATGGGCCACCCGGCGTACGAGATCACCGGCGGGCAGATCCTCTTCGACGGCGAGGACGTGACGGAGCGCGGCGCCGACGAGCGCGCGCAGCGTGGTCTCTTTCTGGCGTTCCAGTACCCGCACGCGATCCCGGGCGTCACGGTCACGAGCTTCATGCGCTCGGCGATCAACGCGATCCGCAAGGCTCGGGCCGGCGAAGACGATCCGATCCCCGTGCCCGAGTTCCGCAAGGAGGTCATGGGCGCGATGGAGCGGCTCCGCATCCCCAGGGAGCTCGCGCAGCGTTACGTCAACGACGGCTTCTCCGGCGGCGAGAAGAAGCGGGTCGAGATCCTCCAGATGGCGCTACTGAAGCCCCGCATCGCCGTGCTCGACGAGACCGACTCCGGTCTCGACATCGACGCGTTGAAGATCGTCGCGGGCGGTGTCCGCGAGCTCGTCAGCCCCGAGATGGGCGCGGTCGTGATCACGCACTACCAGCGGATCCTCAACTACATCACGCCCGACTTCGTGCATGTGTTCGTCGACGGGCGGATCGTGGCCGAGGGCGGACCGGAGCTTGCGCATACACTGGAGGCAGAGGGGTATGAAGCGTTCATCCCCGAGAAGGTTGGGAGCTGATGGCAGCAGTCAAGGAAACTGAGACGCAGGTCGTCGCCGAGATCGGCAGCGACTACAAGTACGGCTTCCACTCCCCCGACGCAGCCGAGGACTACTTCTTCAAGTCCGGCCGGGGCCTCTCACCGGAGCTCGTCGCCGCGATCTCCGAGCACAAGAACGAGCCCGACTGGATGCGCAAGTTCCGGCTCAAGTCGCTCGAGTACTTCATGGCGCGCCCGCTCCCGACCTGGGGCGGCGACGTCACGGGCATCGACTTCGACAACATCTTCTACTACATCCGGCCGACCGAGAAGCAGGCCAATTCGTGGGAGGACCTCCCGTCGGACATCAAGGACACCTGGGACAAGCTCGGGATCCCGGAGGCCGAGAAGAAGTACCTGGCCGGCGTCGGCGCGCAGTACGAGAGCGAGGTCGTCTACCACAAGCTCAAGCAGGACCTCGAGGACCAGGGCGTGCTCTTCCTGGACATGGACTCCGGCCTGCGCGAGCACGAGGAGCTCGTCAAGCAGTACTTCGGGACAATCATCCCGCAGAACGACAACAAGTTCGCGGCGCTGAACTCCGCCGTCTGGTCGGGCGGCTCGTTCATCTACGTGCCTCCGGGCGTCAAGGTCGAAATGCCGCTCCAGGCCTACTTCCGCATCAACGCGGAGAACATGGGCCAGTTCGAGCGCACGCTGATCATCGTCGACGAGGGCGCCTTCGTGCACTACGTCGAGGGCTGCACCGCGCCGATCTACTCGAGCGACTCGCTGCACTCGGCGGTCGTGGAGATCATCGTCAAGCGCGGCGCGCGTGCCCGCTACACGACGATCCAGAACTGGTCGAACAACGTCTACAACCTCGTCACCAAGCGCGCGGTCGCGTACGAGGACGCGACGATGGAGTGGGTCGACGGGAACCTCGGGTCGAAGCTGACGATGAAGTACCCCGCGATCTGGCTGCTCGGCGAGCGGGCGCACGGCGAGGTGCTCTCGATTGCGTTCGCCGGCGAGGGCCAGCACCAGGACGCCGGTGGCAAGGCCGTCCACGTCGCGCCGAACACGACCTCGGTGATCACCTCGAAGTCGATCTCGAAGAACGGCGGCCGAGCCGGCTACCGCGGCCTGCTCGAGGTCGCCAAGGGGGCCACGGGCTCGAAGTCGAAGGTCGTCTGCGACGCGCTGATCCTCGACGAGGCGTCCAGGTCGGACACCTACCCGTACATGAAGATCGACGAGGACAACGTCGACATCGGCCACGAGGCCACGGTGTCGAAGATCGGCGAGGAGCAGCTCTTCTACCTGATGAGCCGCGGACTGACCGAGGCCGAGGCGAGCGCGATGATCGTCTCCGGCTTCGTCGAGCCAATCACGAAGGAGCTCCCGCTCGAATACGCGGTCGAGCTGAACCGCCTGATTCAGCTGCAGATGGAAGGGTCGGTTGGCTGATCTCGGCGTCGGGCGCGTCGACTTCATCGCCGTCCCCGTCTCCGATCTGGCCGCCGCAGACGAGTTCTACGGCGAGACGCTCGGTCTCTGGCGGAACCCGAATACCTCGGGCGCCCGCTGGGTCGAGTTCGAGACCGGCAATCTGACGATCGCGCTCTCGATGTACGGCGGCACGATCGGGATCGGCGTCCCCGACGTCGGCGAGGCTCGGCGCAAGGTCGAAGGGGCGGGGGTTGAGCTCGGCGGCGAGACCTTCGACTCCGGCGTCTGCAACGGGGCGCCGTTCACGGATGCCGACGGCAACACGCTGCTGCTCCATAAGCGCTACGCGCCGCTCGAGCCGTTCGAGGTTCCGGTGACGGAGGTCCAGCGGACCGACTTCATCGGGGTCAACGTGAAGAATCGTGAGCACGCTGCGGAGTTCTACGGCGGGACGCTCGGCCTGAAGCTGAACCCGCTGGCCAGCGAAGGTTGGCCGGAGTTCGAGACCAGCAATATCGGGTTGGTCCTCAGCACGCCCGAGCAGAAGGGCGGCGGCGACTACCGCCCCCAGTACGCGATCGCTTTCCGTGTTCCGGATGTCGCGGAGGCGATGGAGCGGCTGCAGGAGCGGGGCGTCCAGTTCGAGTTCCCCGAGGCGTATGACTCCGGGGTCTGCCACATGGCGTTCTTCGAAGATCCAGACGGCAACTCGCTGATCCTCCACCACCGCTACGCGCCGTACAGCGACGGCTCGCTGCCGTGATCGAGGTCGAGCAGGTCGACTACGTGTCGGTGCCGACGCGCGACAGCGCGCGGGCCGTTGCCTGGTACCGCGAGGTTTTGGGTCTCCCGGTGAGCGAGTTCACCGATGGAGAGATCGAGACGCCGAACGTCACCCTCTCGTTCTGGAACCCCGAGGAACAGGGAGAGACCTTCGCTCCGAACGAGAACGGGATCGCGCTCCGGGTCGCCGACGTCGAGGCCGCAGTCGAAGAGCTGCGCGGCGCGGGCGCCGAGGTGATCGGCATCCAGGACTCGGGCGTGTGCCACATGGGCTTCGTCAAGGATCCCGACGGCAACGTCCTCATCCTGCACCGGAGGTACAAGCCCCGTGGATAGGGCTGTCGCAGCGGCGCGTTACGCGGAGCTCCCGCTCCCGAACACGGCCGACGAGCACTGGCGCTTCACCGATCTGCGCGGCTTCGACCCGGACGCGTTTGTCCGGAACGGCCACGTCCAGGGGCCTGGCCCCCAGACACGGCCTGCCGAGACGCTGCTGGACGTCGATGTGGCCGCGATGGCGGTGGTCGACGAGGGGAGCATCTCCATCGTTCAGAACGCTCCCGAGGGCGTGACCTTCGAGCCGTTCACCGACCACGAGCGGCTCGGGGAGCTCGTAGGGACGGACGAAAAGTTCGCCGCGCACAACGCTGCCGTCTGGGAGCACGGGCTGCTCGTCGTCGTCCCCAAGGGCGTCGAGCTGGAGCAGCCGCTGTCGGTGCGGATCGTCAACTCCGTGGACGGTGGAGCGCTCTTCTTCCGGCTCCTCGTGATCGCGGAGCCCGAAAGCCGGTTCACGCTGATCGAGGAGTATGTGTCGTCCTCGCCGGAGGTCGCCGGCTATGTGAACACGGTCAGCGAGCTCTTCGTCGAGCAGGCCGCGAAGCTCGACTACGTCTCGATCCAGAGCCTGTCGCCCGACACCTGGCACTTCGCCTCCCACCACGCCCGGGTCGAGCGCGACGCCGAGCTGGACTGGGTCGCGGGCGGCTTCGGCTCGAAGAAGGGCAAGGTCTGGATCCAGAACGACCTCACCGGCCAGGGGGCAACCTCGCGCGTGACCGGCGCCTACTTCGCCGACGGGGAGCAGCACCTGGACTACGACACCTACCAGCTCCACTCTGCGCCGAACACGACGTCCGACTTCGCCTTCAAGGGCGCCCTGCGCGACAAGGCGACGGCGGTCTGGCGCGGGATGATCCGCGTCGAGAAGGATGCACAGCGGACGAACGCCTACCAGGAGAACCGGAACCTGATGCTGTCACCGACGACGCACGCGGTTCCGATCCCCGGGCTCGAGATCCTCGCCAACGACGTGCGCTGCACGCACGGCGCGACCGTCGGCCAGGTCGACCGCGAGCAGCTCTTCTACCTCATGGCCCGCGGGCTCTCCCGCGGCGAGGCCGAGCGGCTCATCGTCCGCGGCTTCTTTACCGACGTGCTCGACCGCATCGACCTCGAGCCGGTGCGCGAAGCACTCGGCGAGGCCCTCGAGGCCCGCATCCCCCAGGCCTAAAAGGGTCTAAGCTCCCGCGCCGAGATGGGGTTCTTTCTCGGCCTGATCCTCTTCGTCGGGCTCGTCGGCTGGCTCGACACGAAGATCCCGTGGTCACAGGACACTTCGGGCTAGCCGCAGGCGTCAAGGGGTACGAGCGGTTCGTGCCGCTCTGGGCGCTGATGCTCGCCACGGCGTGGCTCGACGTGCTCTTCATCTTCACGTACGCGACCGGCGCCGAGACGATCGACGACGCGCCCGGGACGAACGGCGGCTACGGCGACGTGATCATCCACGCCGACTACACGCACTCGCTCATCGGCGCCGCGGTGATCGCGATCGTCACGGGCTGGCTCGTCACGCGCTGGTGGGGACGCCGCGGCGGCATCGTGATCGGCGCGGTCGTCTTCTCGCACTGGATCCTCGACCTGATCGTCCACCGCGACGACATGCCGATCTTCCCCGGCAACCTCGGGGATATCCGCGTCGGCTTCGGGCTCTGGGAGCACCATGCTGCCGCCGCCGCCGCCGAGGCCGCCCTGATCCTGGTGGGTGCGTTCCTCTACTGGCGCGCGGCGACGGAGGTGGAGCGGGCGGCGAATGCACGACCGCGGCGCGCCAACCTCGTCACGGCGCTGATCGTTCTCTGCGGCGCGCTCGTGCTCGCGGTCGACGTCTTCATCGGCTGATCGACATCGTGAAGACAATCCTGCTGGGGATCCGTTTCGGCCTCGAGCTGGCCGCCCTCGCGGCGCTCGCCTACTGGGGCTTCAAGACCATGGACGGCACCGCGGCGAAGATCCTCTTCGGTCTCGGAGCGCCCCTGCTTGCCGCAGTGCTGTGGGGTCTCTTCGTCTCGCCGAAGGCGAGATATCAGTCACCCGTGCTGAAGGCAGTCTTCGAGCTTGTCGTCTTCGGTGCCGCTGTCCTTGCTCTCGCCGCAGCCGACCAGGCCGGCCTCGCGATCGCATTCGCCGTCGTTGCAGTCCTCGACAGCGTTCTCCTGCGTCTGATTTAAGCCCTTCGTAACCGCGCTGCTCGTACTCTGAAAGCGTGCTGGTGCTGCTCGGCATCGCTTTCGTCGCCGGCTTGATCACCGCAATCTCGCCCTGCGTCCTCCCTGTGCTGCCGATCTTGCTCGCCGGCGGTGCCTCCGGGCGCCGGCCGTACGGGATCATCGCCGGGCTCGTCGGCAGCTTCACGATCTTCACCGTCGCGGGCGCCTCGCTCCTCGACGCGCTCGGCCTGCCCGACGACTTTCTCCGTGATCTCGCCATCGGGCTGCTCCTCCTGCTCGCAGCCACACTGCTCTTCCCCAAGCTCGGAGGGCTGCTCGAGCGGCCGTTCCTGTTCCTCTCCAGGCGGCGGGCAAGCACCGATTCCAACGGACTGCTGCTGGGCGCAAGCCTCGGCCTTGTCTTCGTCCCGTGCGCCGGCCCAGTGCTCGCCGCGGTCACGGCTCTCTCCGCCACGGGGGAGATCGGCGTTCGCACCTTCGCGGTCACCTTCGCCTACGCGGTCGGCGCCGCGGTCCCCATGCTGGTGATCGCCTCTGGCGGCAGGCTCCTCGCCCTGCGCCGCCACGCCGAGACCACACGCCGCGTCGCCGGCGCGCTGATCGGCATCACGGCGCTGGCGATCGCGTTCGGGGCCGACCAGCGCTTCACGACCGCCGTTCCCGGCTACACCGAGGCGCTGCAGAAACGGGTCGAGCGCAACGCGACTGCTCGTCGAGAGCTGCGAGACCTCAGCGGCAACAGCGCCGCCGCTTCGACCGCTTCACGGGCGCCGGAGGTCCGGGGAATCGCCGAATGGATCAACAGCAAGCCGTTGAGCCTCGAGCAGCAGCGCGGAAAGGTCGTGCTGATCGACTTCTGGACGTACTCCTGCGTCAACTGCCTCCGCACGCTTCCGCATCTGAAGGCCTGGGACCGCGCGTATCGCAAGGACGGCCTGACGATCATCGGCGTGCATTCGCCCGAGTTCGCGTTCGAACGCGTGCCGAGAAACGTCCGGACGCTGCGGTCCGCAAGCTCGGGATCCGGTACCCGGTCGCGCTCGACAACGACTTCGCGACGTGGCGGGCATACGCGAACGAGTACTGGCCTGCGAAGTACCTCATCGATCGGACCGGACGAGTCCGCTACGTCCATTTCGGCGAGGGCGAGTACGGAGAGACCGAGTCGCAGATCCGCCGGTATCTCGGCACGGGTGTCGGCGCTGAGGCCGACAGCGTCGCCGACCGCACGCCGACGACTGCCACCACGCCGGAGTCCTACCTCGGGTACGCGCGGCTCGCCCGCTTCGCCGGGGCTGGAGTGGCTCCCAACGTCGAGGCGTCATACGCCTTTCCGCCGAGCCTGGCGCGGGACGAGCTCGCCTACTCGGGACGCATCCGGGTGGAGTCAGAGCGCATCGTCGCCGGCAAGCAGGCGGGTCTGCGCCTCCGGTTCCTCGCGAAGGAGGTCAACCTGGTCCTCGGTGGCCGCGGCTCGGTTCAGGTGTTCCTCGACGGCCGCCGCCGGCCGCCGGTCGCAATAAGCGGCGAGCCGAGGCTCTACACACTGCTCGAGTTGCCGCAACGGAGGAGGGGGTTGCTCGAGCTGCGCTTCTCGCCTGGGCTCGCCGCCTACGCGTTCACCTTCGGCTAAGACGCTAGCCGGTCATCCTGACGACACAGGCAGCGTGAACAAGACGCGGGCGCCGCCGCCGGGACGGTCCCGGACGATCGGCTCGTCGTCGACGACCAGCACCGTATTCATGCGCTCATTGTGGAGCGCGCGAGATTGCGCAGGTCTTAACTCCCGAGGCAAGCGGAGTTAGCCTGCCCCCGTGAGCAGCGCCAAGGTGGTCGTGGCTGCGGCTTTACTGCTCGTCTCGGGCGCGTCGGCGACGCCTGGCTCCGACACCGCCGCACTGACGGTTCCGGTCGTATTCCGGACTGACTGGGTGCCGCGCTATCGCACCGCGGACATCTACGTCATCCAATCTCGTGGTGGCACGCCGCGAGCGCTCACGCGCAACGAGGTGGATGACGTGCTGCCTTCGTGGTCGCCGAGCGGCAGGAGGATCGTCTTCTCTCGGCAAGGAGATCTCTTCACTATCAGTCGGCGCGGTCGCATCGACCGCCGGCTGACGCGTACGGCCATGCGGGAAGTCGACGCCGCCTGGTCTCCGGACGGCCGCCGCCTCGCCTTCGAAGGCGGCCGGTTCGGCCGCGAGCAGATCTACGTGATGAGCTCAAACGGGTCGAGCCGACGGCGGATCACCAGCGACCGAATGTGTGCACGCGACCCGGCATGGGCAGAACGAGGCACGCGGATCGTCTTTCACGCGTGCACCGGCCCCACATCCTTGATGAGCGTCCGCGCCGACGGGACCGATCCGCGCCTCGTCGCGAGCAACCCGGCCTCGGACGATTTCGACTACCAGCCTGCGGTCTCGCCGGACGGCAAGCGGCTTGTCTTCACGAGGACCGTCAGCGAGACCAACCAGACCGAGCTCTGGATCGCCGACGTGGACGGCAGTCACCCGCGGCGTCTCATTCGCGACGCGGCTCAGGCCGTCTGGTCTTCGGACGGAAAACGCCTGGCCTTCGTCCACGGCCC
Organism: uncultured Actinomycetes bacterium; assembly: GCA_963842235.1. Classification (GTDB taxonomy): domain Bacteria; phylum Actinomycetota; class Thermoleophilia; order Gaiellales; family Gaiellaceae; genus JACDAN01. Next base: position 395,460 of record CAWJFT010000003.1, read on the forward strand.
GCATCTGAGGGGCGACAAGGAGGGGTACTACTACGGAGGCGGGCCCAAGATCTCGGTGATGAATGCCGACGGCACCGGGATCCGACACCTGACCCCACAGCCCGACCACGTCTACGGCGGCGTGGGCCCATTCCCAGGGTGGCGCTGGGCGCAGAGCGGCGTTCGCATCCTCGGCTTGAGCTGGTCGCCGGACGGCCGCTCCCTCGTCTACAGCCGCCGCGTGGAGCTCAGGCAGCCGGACCTCGCCCTGCTTGCGCCTGGAGCCAGGAGTGCCGTTCGCCTGACCGCGAACCGCGTGATCGATGCCGGGCCTGCGCTCTCCCCGGACGGGCGAGAGGTCGCGTTCCTTCGGTTTTCATCAGCTGGGCGCTCAGGCCTCTTCGTGAAGCAGCTCGCCGGCGGGCGCGAGCGACGCCTCGTCCGTCGCGCGTTTGAGCCGTCTTGGTCGCCGGACGGCCGGCAGATGGCCTACGAAGATGACGACGGGATCCACGTCATCGACGTTTCGAAGCTGGTCGACCGGCGCGTCACCGTGCAAACGCGGCGTCGCTTTGTCCATTCACCTGCCTGGTCCACCGACGGGGACCGCATCCTCTACGTGGGAGGACGTCGCGGCGGCCGGCTAGAGGCGATCTGGAGCGTTCGGCGAGACGGCACACACGCCGTTCGAATCGGGGTCCTCCCGCGGCTCGCGGAGCGGATCGACTGGTCCCCAGATCGGACGCGTGCCGTCTTCAACAACGCCCACCGCCTGTTCCTCATGAACGCCGACGGCAGCGGAGTCCGAGCGCTTGGGCCCTGGGAGAAGTGGGGCGTCGCGACCCCGGCGTGGTGCCGGGACGGTCGGACCATCGTCTTCGCAAGCCGCCGTGACCGCGACTGGGATCTCTACGCAATGACGACTTCGGGACGCGTCTTCGCCAAACTGACGGACAACCTCGGCGACGACTACGAGCCTGACTGTTAGAGCGCGAGGGCGCCGCGGAAGCACGCCCGCGCGTAGGTCTTCGTTACCGCCAGACAGGCGGCGCGCCGCCCCTTCCGGTCGGCGGACATGCCGCCGAGGATCGTCCCGATGCCCTCGAAGCAGTAGGCGCGCGCTGCCGACGGAGCGGACTCGCACAACCCCTTGGCCCGCTTCGGGCTCGCGTCGTTCGACGTGATGTCGCGCGCTGCTCCGTAGATGCACTCGCGCGCCATATCGCCGGCGAGGGCGCACAGGTCGATGATCTTGGAAGCGTCCTGGCGGGTGTTGCCGGAGGCGTCCCGGCCGAGCGACTGGAAACACGTCGCGACCCACGCTTGCTCGCTCTTCCGGCACGTCGCGACGGTCTTTTGCCAGTCGAACCCGTTCACCTCGAGGATCCGGGAAGTCACCATCAGGTAGCAGTAGAGCTTGTACTTCTCGGCCACGTCATCGCAGGGATAGATCAGGTCGTCGTCTTTGAGCCAGCTGGACTTGATTCCGTACGACGAGGAGATGTTCTCCATGAAAACCCCTGCCTCGCATGAGTCGCTGTCCCAGGTCGTCTCCAGCTGGTCGCAGACGTGCAGCGAAGCGGGGAGGTCGTAGCTCGTGTGGATCATCAACCCGTGTCCAAGCCCGTGGACGCACTGGTAGGCCAGGAAGCTCGTCTTCCGTATGTCCGGATCCCTGCAGATCTCGCGTGAGCGCTTCACCAGGTCGGCGCGGGAGGCACCGACGAACGAGCGCTCGACGACGCCGTGGTAGTAGCCCGACCAGCACGAGGAGCGTCCGTGCGCAAGCGCTTTCGCCACGCTTCCGTGGTAGTACTCGAGCGACGCCGCGCCGATCGTGTGCGCGATCCGATGGCAATCCGAGCCGATCGGTCCCTCGCCGATCTTCTCGTCGAAGAGGTCGAGTGCGGCTTTCGGCCCCTCGCGGTAGGCGATGTTGCCGAACGCCTGCCGGCGGCAATCGGTATCTAGGCAGCCTTCGAGGCGGGTGTCGTCAGGACGAAAAGGGCCGACGGCGGGACCCCCTGCACCCGCCGCGGAGCCGCTGCCCTGGGAGACGAAGCGGGCGACGTCGTCGATCTCCTGCTTGCTCAGCTTGTCCTTGAAGGGCGGCATCCCTCCGCCGCCGTTCGTGACCTGCTGGACCGCCTGGTCGAACGTGACGCTCGCGTCGTCGAGGTTTGGCCCGACGCTGCCGTTCGAATTCGCAGGCGAATACGTGTGGCAGCCGCCGCATCCGGCGCTGGCGAACACCTTCGCGCCAGGGCTCTCCGAGGTCTGGTCGCCGCCGCCGTTGTCGTCGCCGCCGCCACAGCCCGCCAGGAGGGCGACGAAGACGCCGAGGAGGAAGGCGGCTCTCACGCCGTCACAGGGTACTGGGCCTCGCGGTACGTGCAATAGAGGCGGGTACGATGAACCCATGGCCGTCGGCGCCGACCTGAAGCTCGATGCTCATGCACTCCGTGCCGATTTTCCCATCCTGGCCCAGGAAATAAACGGAAAGCCGCTGGCGTATCTCGACTCCGCGGTCACGGCCCAGAAGCCGCGCCAGGTGCTGGACGCAATGACGCAGTTCTACGAGACCTCGTACGGGAACGTGCATCGCGGCGTCTACGCGCTGGCCGAGCGGGCGACTGAGGCGTTCGAAGGCGCGCGCGAGCGGATCGCACGCTTCGTCAACGCGCCGTCCTCGCGCGAGCTGATCTTCACACGGAACGCGACCGAGGGTCTGAACCTCGTCGCCTACGCGTGGGGCCTGACGAACCTCGGCCCAGGCGATCTCGTCGTCGTCACGGAGCTAGAGCATCACTCGAACTTCGTCCCCTGGCAGTACATCGCCAAGCGGACCGGCGCGGGCTTCCGGATGATCCCCCTCACGGAGAGCGGCGAGCTCGACATCGACGTTCTCGACGGCTTCGTGGCCGACGGCCGGGTCAAGGTCGTGGCCACGAACCTCGTCTCGAATGCGCTCGGCACCATCAATCCCGTCGAGCGCCTGAGCGCGTGGGCCCACGAGCACGACGCGATCATGGTCGTGGACGGCGCACAGGCCGCTCCGCATCTGGCGATCGACGTGCAGGCGCTCGGCTGCGACTTCTTCGCGTTCTCGGCGCACAAGCTGTGCGGGCCGAGCGGGGTCGGCGCCCTGTGGGGGCGCCGCGAGCTGCTCGAGGCGATGGAGCCGTTCAACCTCGGCGGCCACATGATTCGCAAGGTGCAGTTCGAGGAGACGACCTGGGGCGATCTCCCGCACAAGTTCGAGGCCGGGACTTCGCCGATCGCCGAGGCGGTCGGGTTCGGCGCCGCGGTCGACTACATCTCAGCGGCCGGCCTCGAGGCGATCCAGCGGCACGAGCACGAGTTGCTCTCGTACGCGCTCGAGCGGCTCGCCGACGTGCCGGGGATCGTGCTCTACGGCCCGGCTCCGGAGCGTCGAGCCGGCATCGTCAGCTTCAACATCGAGGGCATCCATCCGCACGACGTCGCCCAGGTGCTCGACTGGGAAGGCGTAGCGATTCGGGCGGGGCACCACTGCTGCCAGCCCCTGATGCAGCGGCTCGGCGTCGCTGCGACCAACCGCGCGAGTTTCTACCTCTACACGCTGCCGGAGGAAATCGACCGGCTCGCGGACGGGCTCCTCCGCGTCCGGAAGGTCTTCGGCTAGCCTCGTTCTCGATGGAAGATCTCTACAGGGAGGTCATCCTCGACCACTACAAGAACCCGCGCGGCCACGGGGTGATCGAGGACGCCGACGCCACCGCGGAGGGGGTCAACCCGCTCTGCGGCGACGAGGTCTCGATCTACGTCGCCTTCGACGAGGACGGCGAGACGATCGACGAGATCAAGTTCTCGGGCCGTGGGTGCGCGATCAGCCAGGCCGCGACGTCGATGCTGACGGAGATGGTCAAGGGCCGCACGGCCGCCGAGGTCGGGGAGCTGTCGAAGGACGAGCTGCTCGAGGAGGTCGGGATCCCGAACATGTCGCCGATCCGGATCAAGTGCGCGCTGCTCGGCCTCGGCGTCCTCAAGGTCGCGCTTCACCGCGCGAAGGGCACGCCGCTCCCGCAGGAGTGGGCAGGGCTCGACGAAGAGTTCCAAGTCAGATAGTGGCTCTCATCGAGGTGGCTCCGGTGGACGAGTTCCCGCCGGGCTCGGTGAAGATCGTTCGGGCGGGCTCGGTCGCCGTCGGCGTCTACAACCTCGACGGCGACTACTGCGCGATCGAGGACCGCTGCTCCCACGACGATGGCCCGTTGGCGGAAGGCGAGTTCGATCTCGAGGAGCGGGTAGTCATCTGCCCTCGGCACGGGTCGAAATTCGACATCTGCAGCGGTCGCCCCCTGTCCCTCCCGGCCTACGAGCCCGTGGAGACGTTTCCGGTGGTCGTCGAGGACGGCTGGGTCAAAGTCGACATCACCTGACGGGCGGCGGCCGGGCTCGTAGGCTACTGCGGTGCTCGACGACCGCGCTCGCACTGTGCTCGCCCGCCTCGAGGCTGAGGACGCCGACGAGCGTGCCCGCGGGCTTCCGAGCGAGCAACGCTCGCGCCAGGTGGCACGCACGACGGGACAATTCCTATTCGCGCTTGTTGCGCCCCAGACCGGCTGTGAGGTGCTCGAGATCGGCGGCTCGCGGGGCTATTCGACGATCTGGCTAGCCGCCGGCGTCCGCTACCTCGGCGGCCGCGTCCTCTCGCTCGAATTCGACCCGGCCAAGGCCGAGGCGTGGCGCCGGAACATCGAAGACGCGGGTCTCGACGACACCGCCGAGCTCCTGGAAGGCGACGCGTTCGAGACGCTGCGGCAGATCGACGACGTCTTCGACGTCGTCTTCATCGACGCGGAGAAGGAGGACTACGAGCTGCTCTTCGACCTCTCCAGAAACAAGGTCGAACCGGGGGCGCTCTTCATCGCCGACAACGTCCTCTCGCATGCCGACCCGCTTGCGGACTACTCCCGACACCGCCAGGCGGACCCGACGCTCGAGTCCGTGACGGTCCCGCTCGACCGCGGTTTGGAGCTTTCCGCCGTCCTCAGGTAGTCGCTACAGTTCGGCTACCGCGGAAAGGAGGTGGTCCGAGAGTGAAATCTTCAAGTACGGGCAGTGGAGGTACCAGCGGGTAGGGGCGTGTCCCCGAGACCTGAAGGGAACCGCCTAGCCAGCGTGGGGGACGTCGCGCTACGCGCCGCCGGCCGTCGGCCGAGCAGGTAAGCGCCTCTACCGATACCACCGCTGGTAACCGGATGCTCGGGGCCGCGAAAGCGGCCCCGACTCTTATCGGAAAGAACCTCATGGCAGTCGTCATCGCGAACCAGCTCCGCAAGGACATCGCGGGAGATCCGCTCTTCGACGGCGTCTCGTTCAAGGTCGAGCGCCGAGACCGGCTCTCGCTCGCCGGGCCCAACGGCGCCGGCAAGACGACGCTGCTTCGCATGCTCGCGGGCGAGCTGGGCGTCGACGGCGGCGCGCTCGCCTTCTCGAAGGGGACCCGTGTCGCGCTGCACGACCAGCGCCCGCCGCTCGAGCTCGGCCTCTCGCTCCGCGAGTACGTGCTCTCGGGCGCGGCCGATCTGATCGCGCTGGAGGAGGAGCTCCGCGGTCTCGAGGGGGCGATGGCCGCGGGACGACACGACGGCGGGACGCTCGCTCGCTACGCGGAGGCTCAGGCGCGGCTCGAGCACGCCGGCGGTTATGCGTGGCGCGAGCGGACAGCCGCGGTCGTCCGCGGCCTCGGCTTCGCCGACGCCGACCTGGATCGGTCGCTCGACACCTTCTCCGGCGGCGAGCTGACGCGTGCCTCGCTGGCCCGCGCGCTCGCAGGTGACCCTGATCTGCTGCTGCTGGACGAGCCGACGAACCACCTGGACGTCGAGAGCATCGAGTGGCTCGAGCGCGAGCTGCAGTCGCTCGACGCAGGCGTGATTCTCGTCGCCCACGACCGCTGGTTCCTGGAGACGGTCACGAACGCCGTGTTGGAGCTCAAAGGTGGCCGCTCGCTCTATTTCGCCGGCCCCTGGCACAAATGGCGGTTGGAGAAGGCTGCCCGAGCTCAGCAGGCGGAGAAGACCATCGGCCGCATCGACGCCGACATCGCGAGGCTCGAGCGGTTCGTCGAGCGCTTCCGCTACAAGAAGCTAAAGGCAAAGCAGGCCCAGGCCAAGCTGACCCACATCGGTCGCCTCGAGGCCGAGCGGAGTAAGTCAGCGGGCGAGCTCGAGAGCCTGACCAGCCGCCGGCGCACGCTCGGTTTCGAGTTCCTGAGGCCCGCCCGGAGCGGCCGGACGGTCGTCGAAGCGGAGGCGCTGGATCTCTCGGCCGGCGACAAGGAGCTTCTCCACGACGTCTCGTTCGCACTCGAGCGGGGCGAGCACGTGGCCCTGGTCGGCCCGAACGGGTCCGGCAAAACCACGCTGCTGGAAACGATCCTCGGCCGCCGCGAGCCGCGAGCCGGGACGACACGGCTCGGCTACGGCGTCGAGCCCGCGTACTTCTCCCAGCACGAGATCGAGCTCGATGAGCGCGGCAGCGTCCTGGAGTGCGCCCAGCGGGCCACCGGACTGCCCAGGCCACAGGCACAGTCGCTGCTCGGCCGGTTCCTCTTCTCGGGCTGGCAGGAGCACGAGAAGCAGGTGTCGGTCCTCTCCGGCGGCGAGCGCCGTCGGCTCGCGCTCGCGCTCGTCGTCGCGTCGGGCGCGAACCTGCTCGTCCTCGACGAGCCGACGAACCATCTCGACCTCGAGAGCCGGGAAGCGCTCGAGGCTGCACTCGAGGCGTTCCCGGGCACCGTTCTGCTCGTCTCCCACGACCGCGCACTGCTCGACGCCGTCGCACACCGAACCCTTGCGATCGAGGACCACTCGCTCCGCACATACGAAGGCGGCTGGGCCGAGCTCGTCCGGCGTCGGGAGGCGCGCGCACTTGCCGACGAGCCCGTCGCCAAGCCGCCGAAGCAGAAAGCGAAGCCGATCCCGGTGCGGCCGGCCGGGCCGACCCCACTCGAGCGCCTCGAGAGCGACATCGGGCGTCAGGAGCGTGCCGTCGCCGAGTTGGAGGAGCGGCTCGCAGAGGACTGGGGGAACGTGGAGCTCTTGACGGCGCACCGCGCGGCGCGGGATGAGCTGCAGGAGCTGCTCGCGCGCTGGGAGCGGCTCTTCGAGTCGACGCCGTCCTAGTCGGCGAACGTCGCGATCAGCGCTTCCGCGACGACCTTCAGCGGCTTGCCCGAGACCTGGCTCGCGCGGCGGAGGCGTTCGAAGGCCTCCTGCTCGGTGAGGCCGTCCCGGTCCATCAGAATCCCCTTGGCGCGCTCGATCGCCTTCCGCGCTGCGAGCGCCTCGGCCAGCGAGTCCGCCTCCTCGCGCAGAGCCGAGAGCTCCTCGTGTCGGGCGCGCGCCGTTGCGATCGCGGGGAGCAGGTCGCTCTCCCGGAACGGCTTGACGAGGTAGCCGAACACCCCGGCCTCGACCGCGCGGGCCACGAGCTCGTCCTGGCCGTACGCGGTCAGCATCACGATCGGGATCGGGCGCTCCTCGAGAATCCGCCTCGCGGCCTCGATGCCGTCGAGCCTGGGCATCTTCACGTCGAGGATCGCGAGCTCGGGATCGTGCTCCTCGGCGAGCTCGATCGCCTCAGCGCCGTCGCGGGCCTCCGCGCAGACCTCGTGACCGGCCTCCTCGAGCAGCTTCCTGAGGTCGAGGCGGATAATCGTCTCGTCCTCGGCGATGAGGATCCTCATGCGGGAAACGCGACTTCGACGCGCAGGCCCCCGTTCGAGTGGAGAGCGAGCGTTCCGCGCAGTTCGTCGCGGACCAGGGCGCCGACGATCGACAATCCAGTTCCGGAAGGCTCGCCGGTGAAGCCCTCGCCGTCGTCGGCGATCGCCAGCAGGATCTCCCCGTTCCGCCGCGTGAGCTGAACGGTCACCGTCTCGCCGCCGTGCTCGAGGGCGTTCTGGAGCAGCTCGCTGAAGACGAGCGCGAGCGCCGTGGCCTGATCGCCGTCGAGCGAGATCTGCTCGAGCTCGGCCTCGATCCGCTTTGGCGATCCGAGCCCCTGGACGAGCATCGCCCGAAGGCGGTCGAGGAGCTCCGCGAGCTCGACGTCGTCGTGGCGCCGCTGCGTGAGCACTTCGTGGACGGCGGCGATCGCGAGGATCCGGTTCGCCGAATCGTCGAGTGCTTTGCGGGGATCGACGCCGTCGCCCGAACGCGCCTGGAGCCGCAGGAGCGAGGCAACGGTCTGCAGGTTGTTCTTGACGCGGTGGTGGATCTCCTGGGCGAGGACGCCGCGCATGACGGCCCGGCCGTGCTCGAGCGCGACGGCGGCCTGGTGGGCGATCGAGGAGAGCAGGGCACGCTCCTGCTCGGTGAACGGTGTGTCGCGGTCGCAGACGAGCTCGCCGATCTGGCGTCCCTTCCAGCGCAGCGGAAGCCGGACGGCGTGCGCGCCGGCCCGGCCTTCGGGCCAGGCGATCTTCCCGTCCTCGAGCACGAGCGCCGCGCCGGTTGCGCCGACGGCGTCCACGGTCGTCTGGACGATGGCCTCGAGCGATTCCTCCAGATAGAGAGACTCGGAGACGGCCTCCGAGATTCGCGCGAGCGCCTCCAGTTCGCCGACCCGCTGCTGGGCTTCGCTGTAGAGCTTTGCGTGCTCGATCGTCTGGGCCACCTGGCCCGCGATCGCGACGAGCAGGTCAATCTCCTCGCGGGTGAAGTCGCGCGGCTCGAGGGTGCGGACGTTGAGCGCGCCCGCGAGCTTGTCGCGCGCGAGGATCGGGACGGCCAGGATCGACTCGTACTGATCCTCGGGGAGATTCGGGAAGCCCTTGAAGCGTGGGTCGAGGTGCGCCTGGGCCGGGATCATGATCGGCGCGCGCTCGTCGGCCGCCGAACCGGTGATCCCCTCGCCGGGACGCATCCGCGGGCGGCGGGTCATGGCTTCGACCGAGGTGCCGTAGGTGGCGCGCAGGACGAGCTCGTCAGCTGCCTCGTCGTAGAGGTAGACGAAGCACGCCTCGGTGTCGAGCGCGTCGGCGACCTTGCGGGCAACGAGCGCGAGGACCTCCTCGAGGTCGAGCGTCGAGTTGACCGCGGCGATCGTCTCGGTCAGGAGGCGGAGATGCCGCTCGGACGTATCCATCAGGCCCACCGATTGTAGGAGGGCGGTCCGAGCCTCCGGCGCTCGGATCATTGAAAAACGCCGGAAATGCTGGGAAGATCGAGGACAGGTCCGGCGTCCTGAAGAAGACGGCGTCGGCCAAACGACGTCGGGAGACGAAAGGAGCATCAATGGAGGAGATCACCGCACGAGCTTTGCTCGTGCCTGCGGCCGACGTGGGCGATGGGCTCACGACCTCCGTATCGCGGTCGGAGATCGAGGAGGTTCTCGAGAGCGAGGAAGCGCCGATTGAGCTCGTTCTCGATGTCACTCGTTTCTCCGACGGCAAAGCCGACGGGATGCACAACTTCGCGGTCTCGTGGGAGCGCACCGACCTGGAACAGCTGCTGCAGCAGGCGCAGGGTGACGAGGTGATCCTCACCTTCGATCGCGAGGCGCTTCGCCAGGCGGTGGAGAGCGACGTGGAAGGGCACGGGATCCGAGAGACGGTGCTCGCCCTTGCCGTCGCGGCGACTGCCGCCACGGGAGCGGCCGCAACGGCTGCGGCCGAGCCCGGCCCGCTTCTCGGCGGCGGCGCCCAGATCTCGCAATCGGCCAGCCCGGACGACCGGGCGGTCTCGATGGCATCGCCGACGGCGGAGGCATCAGTGGGTGTCGACGACCGGGCGGTGGCGCGCTCCGCGCCGACCCCCGACCCCGTCCTCGGCGTGGACGACCGTGCGGTTCCACGGACCACTCCCGTTCAGGCGCCGAGCGTGGCGCCCGACGACCGGGCGGTCCCTCGGGCAACCCCAGCGCCGACCTCCACGCCGACATCCGCGGTCTCGCCGGACGACCGAGCAGTTCCGCGGTCGACGCCGATCGAGGCGCCTGTGGTCGGCACGGCGACGGACACCGGGATCTCATGGGCACCCAGCCCGGCCGAGGCGACGGCCCTCGCCGGTGCGATCGCGCTCGCGATCACCGGCGCGTTCTTCGTCGTCGGCGGCCGGCGCAGGATGCGCCCCGGCCCGGCCTGAGCAATCGGAAGAGCGGAGCGCTGCCTTGCTTAGCGGCGCTCCGCTCTCCCTACAGGCCAGGTCCAGGGGCCTGGCCCCTGGACACGGCTCGAAGAGTCAACCGCCGGCTCGTACAAATTCTTTACGGCCGAGGGCAGAAACGCTCATATCGGCGGCGTAGCGTCAAGGGCGTGAGCGAAGCGGCCCTCCCCGACCTCCGCCGGACGATCGGTTACCTGGTTGCCGACGTCAAAGGACGAGTGGTCGGCCGGGTCGAGTGCCCGATGTACGGCAAGGCTCCGGACATTCCGGATGCGCTCGCCGTTCGCTCCGGCTTCCTCCCGCGACGAAGGCGGCTCGTTCACGTCGACGCGATCCAGGAGATCGACGGCTCGAGCGGCGTCGTCGGTCTCAATGTTGCCCGGGAGACGATCAGGCCTTTCCTGTAGTCGCGGCGCGTCTACTAGCGCAATCCGCGAAAAGAAGGAAAAATGCAACGGAGTCCTACCCACCGCTGCGGCGGGTGGGACGAACTGACGGCCGACTACGAGCTGCATGTGCAGCTCGTAGTCGTTGTGGGGTCAGAGGACCGGCAGGTAGCGCTCGAGCTCCCAGCCCGTCAGCTGGACGCGGTAGTCGTCCCACTCCTTCCGCTTCAGCTCCACGTAGCGGTCGAAGATGTGCGGGCCGAGCGCCTGGCGCGCGAGCTCCGACTCCGCCAGCTCGTCGATCGCCTCGCCGAGCGTCTCGGGGAGCGAGGTGATCCCGCGCTCGCGCCGCTGCTCGGGCGTCAGGTGGTAGAGGTTCGTCTCCATCGGCTCCGGGAGCTCCAGGCCCTGCTCGATCCCGTCGAGCCCGGCGTGGAGCAGGCAGGCGAAGGTCAGGTACGGGTTGCAGGCCGGATCGGGACAGCGGATCTCGGCGCGGGTCGCCTGCTCGTGGCCGGGCTTGTAGACCGGAATCCGGATCAGCGCCGAGCGGTTCCGCTGTGACCAGGCCACGTAGACGGGCGCCTCATAGCCGGGGACGAGTCGCTTGTAGGAGTTGACCCACTGCGCGAAGATGGCCGCGATCTCGCGTGCGTGGCGCAGCTGGCCGGCGATGAAGGCCTTGCCCTGCTCGGACAGATGCCACTTGTCCTCGGCGTCGAAGAATGCGTTCCGTCCGTCGGCGAAAAGCGACTGGTGCGTGTGCATGCCGGAGCCGTTCTCGCCGAAGATCGGTTTCGGCATGAAGGTCGCATGGAAGCCGGCCTTCTTCGCGACCTCCTTGACGATCAGGCGGTAGGTGACCGTGTGGTCGGCCATCGCGAGCGCGTCGGCGAAGCGCATGTCGATCTCGTGCTGTGAGGGGCCGACCTCATGGTGGACGTACTCGATCGGGATGCCCATGCCCTCGAGCGCGCGGACGGTCTGCTGGCGCAGCTCGGTGGCGGCGTCGAGCGTGGTCATCGCGAAGTAGCCGCCCTCGTCGAGCGTCTCCGTGCCCTTGTCGTCGCGGAAGATGAAGTACTCGAGCTCGGGGCCGACGTTGAAGGTGTCGAAGCCCATGCTCTTCATCCGCTCGAGCGCGCGCCGCAGGACGTAGCGCGAGTCGCCGTCGTAGGGCTTGCCGTCCGGCGTGACGATGTCGCAGATCATCCGGGCGACCTTCGTCTCGCCCTCGACCCACGGCATGAGCTGGAACGTCTCGGGGTCGGGGATAGCGACCATGTCCGACTCCTCGATCGCGTTGAAGCCGGTGATCGACGAGCCGTCGAAGCCCATGCCGTCGTTCATGGCGTCCTCGAGCTCGGCCGGCGTGATCGCGAAGCTCTTCAGGTGCCCTTCGATGTCAGTGAACCAGAGGAGAACGAACTCGACCTTTTCCTCCTGCGCCACGCCGAGCGCCTTGCGCCGGGCCTCCGGATCGGACGTCGCTCTCTCCCTCGACTCCACCTGCGCCATCTACGCCTCCTTCAATGAGAAAAGCCCCGGGCAGGCGCCCGAGGCTCCGTTGCCTCCATGCCTTCGGAGCCTAACACTTCATGCCGGCGCCTCGGCCTCCTCGAGCTCGGGCTCGCGGCCGCCGTGGCGGATGGCCCGAAGGAAGAGCGCGATCGTCGGCGTGAGGAGCAGGCCGGTTGCGACGAGTGCCGCACGCAGGGAGGCGACGGTGCCGACGACGCCGATGGCCGGTCCGCCCGCGACCTCACCGATTGCATCGGCCTGGCTGGCGATCGAGTTCACCGTCGCGCGTACGCTCGAGTCCTCGATGTTCTTGTTGAGCCACGTGGCGTAGAGCGGATCCTTGAGCCGGCGTGCGAGGCGCGCCACGAGGTAGGCGATCGCCGCGACCGCGAAGCTCGCGGCCAGGCCGAAGATCACGACGGAGACCGAGAGGACGATCGTCAGGCCCAAAAGCGTTCGAGCGAGCTTCGAGTTGTCGGCGTGCTCGAACTGCGGGACGAGGAAGGACGTGATCACGATCCCGGCCACGAGCCCGACGATGTTGAAGACGCCGAACCAGACAACCGGGTCGAGGCCGAAAAGTTCCGGCAGGCCCACGTCGCGGATCAGATGCGCCTCCCAGAGCCGGTCGAGCCCCTCCGAGGCGGCGCCGGCGAAGAAGGTGATCCCGACGATGAGGAGGAGGATGTTGTGTCCCCGCACGAGTCTTCCGCCGGTGACGGCGGTCGTCGTCATCGCACGCAGCGGGGAGGTGCGCTCCTCGACTGGTCGACGCACGAATCCGTGCTCGGGCATCACGAAGATGCAGACGATCCCGGTCGCCACCGAAACGACTCCGCCGAAGACGATTCCGGCCCCGAGGTGCTGCGTCGCGATCGCGACGCCCAGGCCGGCGCCGACAATCGCGCCGAGGTACGAGAACTGGGTTCCGCGCAGGAAGACACGGCCTATCCCCTCGACGCCGTGCTCGTCGGTGATCCATGCCTCCCACGCGCCGCTCATGAAGGTGCCGGCGATGCCACGAATGATTGCCGCAACGACGATCACCCAGTAGACCGGGACGAGGCCGAAGAGGACAAGCGACGCTCCGGCCATGATCATCCCGACGATGATCGAGAGTCGGCGGCTGTACGTGTCGGCGACCACCCCTGTCGGAACCTCGAATAAGAAGATTGCGATCTCGCTGACGGTCCCCAGCAGGACGAGCTGGAGCGGGTTCACTCCGACGTCCTGGACGAGGTAGACGGCCCAGACGGTGAACGCCGCCTGCATCCCAAGCGTGTCGAAGAACTCCATGCCGTAGAAAACCTTCACGGCGTCGAACCGCTGTCTCACGGTCGCCTCCGCATCGAGATCCAGGCGGGCTGGGGCATGTACCCCAGCCCGAGGTTGATCGCCTGCATGCCCTCGTTTCGGTCCTGCGTGAACGTGATCAGCTCGCGGTAGCCGTTCTCGGCCGCCCACGCGATCTCAGTGCGCTTGAGCATCGTCGCGATCCCTCTGCGCCGGTGCGAGCGGCGGGTCGCCGTCAACCCGTGCTCGAGGCGTTCGGGGCCTCGCTCTATCAGCCCGGCGACGCCGACGACCTCGCTGTCGTCGAGCGCGACGAACGCAACCGGTCCCGGCACCTCTTCCTCGAGCCAGACCTCGTACGACGGCGTGTCGATCTGTACCTCCGTCGGCAGGTCGGCAAACGCTTCGCGCGTGAGCTCATACGCCGCGTCGTGCAGGTCCTCGGTCAGCTCCACGACCTGAATGCCGTCGAGCGGCGTCGGCGCCTGCTCGCCGCCGCGAAGCTCGAGCACGAGCTCGACCTGGCGGCCGTACTCCTCGAACCCGCGGCGCTCGGACCACGCGAGCGACTCGGGCTCCGCTTCCGAGACCATCGTCGAGAGCCACTCCGGCTCGAGGTCGCGGGCGTGAGCGACCAGCGGCTCGAACAACGCTGAGCCGAGGCCGCGCCGGCGCTCCTCGGGGAGGACGCGGACACCGACGTACAACCGCCCGGCCGAGTCCGTCGGCGCCACGCAGCCGACCCCCACGTCTTCGGCGACGAGGTACAGCCGTTCCGGCTGACGGGCGATGCGGCGCCTGATCTCGTCGACGCGAATCGGCTCGCGCGGCGTGATGGCGTTCCAGACCTCGCACCAGCACGCGAGGTCGGCGTCGGTCTCTGCGCGCCGGATCATCCCGACCTCTTCAGCTTGCCGTGCTGCTTTGCGTACCGCTCGCCGCGGCGGAAGACCCAGAGGCCGAGAGGAATCGAGACGATGCCGATGACCACGAGCGGCCAGAGCTCGTCGCCCATCGCGCTCAGGCCGTCACCGTCGAGGATCGCGTCGCGCAGGCCGTCGAGCGCATACGTCGCGGGCGAGATCTTCGAGAAGAACTGCATCCACTCCGGGAGCACGTCGACCGGGTAGTAGACGCCGGAGACCACGAGGAGGATCCCCTGCGCCATGAACCCGAGCTGTGTTCCCTTCTCGGGCGAGATCAGCGGCAGGACTGCGGTCATCATCCCGATCCCGATGAACGAGAAGGAGGCGATGAGCAGCACGACGAGCGCGGCGAGGAAGTCCGCGTGGCTCAAGTCGAGGCTGAAGAACAGGGCCACCACGCCGAAGAGCAGGATCGCGCGGACGATCCCGTAGACGATCGCGAACAGGCCCATCCCGAACAGGTGGACCGGCCGCGAAAGCGGCGCCATGAACGTGTACTCGATCGTCCCTTCCCAGCGCTCCCAGGCGACGGTCTCGGTCAGGATCTCGAAGATCACGCCGAGGTAGGCCCAGACGACGGCGCCGACGAGCAGCGTCGTCGTCAGGCGCTCGACGTCGACGTTGCCGCCGGTCGCCTCCACGCCCTCGCCGATGAAGACGATCGTCAGGGTGTTGGCGACCGTCCAGACGAAGAACGCGATGTCCCACCAGATGTAGCGCTTGACGAGGTAGACGTTGCGCTCGAAGACGCCGGCGAGCCCGATCAGCTCGTGGCGGAGGACGGCTGCGGCTCCTTGCGGCATCAATCCTCCTCCTCGGCAGGTTCGTCTTCGAACGCCTTTCCGGTCGCGGCGAAGAACGCCTCTTCCAGCGTCTCGGCGTCGTATTTGCGCTTGAGCTCATCCGCGGGAGCGAGCTCGATCAGGCGGCCGCGGTCGAGGATCCCGACGCGCTCGGCCAGCTCCTCGGCTTCCACGAGATCGTGCGTGCAGAGGAGCACGGTGGCGTCGTGCAGCTCGCGGATCTCGCGGATGAACGCCTGCACCTCGATCTTCGAGCGCGGGTCGAGACCCGTCGTCGGCTCGTCGAGCAGCAGGACGATAGGCGCGGTCAGGAGCGCGCGCGCGAGCGCGACCTTCTGCTGCATGCCGCGCGAGAGGTCCTCCATCGGCTCGCCGATTCGATCCCGCGGGAAGCCGACCCGCTCGAGGATCTCGGGGATCTGCTTCTTCGTCGCGCGGGGCGGCATCCCGTAGAAGCGGGCCGCGTAGCTCAGGTTCTCCGTCGCGGACATCTTCTTGAAGAACGAGGCCTCGACGGAGACGCGGTTGATCAGCCGCCGGACGGCTCTGGTCTCGGTGAAGACGTCGTGACCGAAGATGCGCGCGCCGCCGCCGTCGTTCAGGAGCAGCGTCGAGAGCAGCCGGATCAGCGTCGACTTGCCCGAGCCGTTCTGGCCGAGGATCGCCACCGTCTCGCCGCGCCTGACCTCGAACGACACGCCGTCGAGGGCCGCGACGCGCTTGCGGCGCCGGCGCAGGCCCTCACGGCCGTCGTTGCGGAAGAACTCCTTGCGGAGATCGTCCACGACGACGGCGGGCGTTCCATTCGTGTTGTGCGTTTCGGTCATGCGATGTCTCCTGCGGTCTTGAAAGGGGCGAGAACAGGCTTCAGCCGGGCCCCGCAAGGGAGGCCCGCGAGCCGTTGCAGTTGCTCAGCCGACCGGGAACATCAGCACGCCGTCCACCTTAGCCAGCCTGTGGCGCGCCGGTCAAGGGCCGAGCTAGCAGGAGCGAGGTATCGAGGCCCGGAGCCGCTTCGGCTTCAGCCCCGCGCTGAGGCCTCTTAGCGACGCGGGCAGCCGGTACCACTTCCCGCGCTGAAAGCGCCCGCAGTTGAGACCGTGGACCCGGATCGCCGTGGCGCTGATGATCGCGCCGGCGGGGCCGTCCCGGAAGCGGAGCTGGAAGATCGGCGAGCCCACAGACGGCGTCGGCGCTCGGACGACCCGGCTCGAGCCCCACAGGAGATTGCTGAACGCGCGGGCCTGGCCGGGGTCGCCGACCACGCGGCAATGCGCGGCGCCACAGATGCGCAGGTCACCGGGTCGGATCTCCTTGGCCCAGGCGCACGTCGCGATCACTGCGGCACTGATGAGGAGGGATCCCAGCAGCCTCGCCATACACAACTACGTCTCGACGGGCGAGGAGGTTCCCTTCAGTCAGACTCGCCGCGCGCGGCGCGTTCGGCTGCCCACTTCGCTTCGTAGTACGCCTGCCACTCGTCAGAGTTCTGCGGCGGCTCCCACCCGGGGCGCTCTTCGCGCAGCTTGGCGTCGTGGTAAGCGATGCGTTCACGGAGGAGACGGTCTGTTCGCGCGAACTGCTCGCGGTGGCGCTCGAAAAACTCGCGGTTACTCATCCGCTTCTTCTTCATCGTCCTCTCCGAAGTGTTGCACCAGCTGCAGCAGCAACATCTTGATGTCCCAGAGTCCCGCCAGAACAGCGTCCACGTCCTCGCGCTGCCAGGTGTGATCCGCCACTGAGGCAGTCTGAGGCGCTGCCGGCGAGGATCGCAAGACGCACTTCCGGGCCTGTCCGAAGGAGGGGTTGTCTCCGTCCGGTGCAATCGTTACCTTTTGATCAGGCACGCGCCGCCGACGGTGCGCGCCGAGGCAATGGAGCCTCAGGACTCTCGGGAGTCCTGGGGCTTTTTCGCGTTCAAGGAGGGAAAAGTGAGCGAGATCGAGACGAGGCACTACCTGGCGAACGGGGCGAAGACGGCGCCGGCCGCCAAAGAAGCGATTGCCTGGGCCGGCGAGACGCAGGCCCAGATGGTCGACCTGAAGTTCTGCGACCTGCTCGGGACCTGGCAGCACATGTCGCTTCCGGTGACGTCCTTCGAGGAGACGGCCTTCGACGAAGGGCTTGGGTTCGACGGCTCATCGATCCGCGGCTGGCAGGGGATCTCGGAGTCGGACATGCTGCTGATGCCGGACCCGGGGAGCGCCATCCTCGACCCGTTCACGGAGGTGCCGACGCTCTCGCTGGTCTGCGAGATCGCCGATCCGGTCACGGGCGAGCCGTACGGCAAGGATCCGCGCGGCGTCGCCAAGCGCGCCGAGGCCCACCTGGAGCGAAGCGGCATCGCCGACACAGCGTACTTCGGGCCGGAGTGCGAGTTCTTCGTCTTCGACGAGGTCTCACACGATCTCGGCGTCAACCACTCGCACTACATGCTCGACTCGGCCGAGGGCCATTGGAACTCCGGCAAGCCCGGGCTCGGGTACACGGTCCGCGAGAAGGAGGGCTACTTCCCGCCCGCGCCGCACGACACCCTCCACGACCTGCGCACCCGCATGGTGCTCACGCTGGAGCGGCTCGGGATCCCTTGTGAGTTTCACCATCACGAGGTCGCCTCGGGCGGGCAGTGCGAGATCGACCTTCGCTACCAGCCGCTGTCGCGCATGGCCGATCAGGTCATGGCCTACAAGTACGTGGTCAAGAACGTTGCCCGCGCCGCGGGGAAGACAGTGACCTTCATGCCGAAGCCGATCTTCGGCGACAACGGCTCGGGCATGCACACCCATCAGTCGCTCTGGCTGAAGGGGACGCCGCTGATGGCCGACAAGTCGGGCTACGCGGGCCTCTCCAAGCTGGCCCGGTCCTATATCGGCGGCCTGCTGGCCCACGCGCCGGCGCTCCTCGCCTTCTGCGCGCCGACGACGAACTCGTACCGCCGGCTCGTGCCCGGCTACGAGGCGCCGGTCAACCTCGTCTACTCGCAGCGGAACCGCTCGGCCTGCATCCGGATCCCGATGTACTCGGAGTCTCCGAAGGCCAAGCGGATCGAGTTCCGCTGCCCTGACGCGGCGGCCAACCCCTACCTCGCCTTCTCGGCGATGCTGATGGCAGGAATCGACGGGATCGAGCGGGAGCTCGACCCGGGCGCGCCCGCCGACTACGACCTCTTCGAGGACGTCGAGGTCGAGATCCCGCAGGTGCCGGGCTCGCTGCCTGAGGCGCTCGACGCGCTCGAGGCCGACCACGAGTTCCTGACCAAGGGCGGTGTGTTCAGCGAAGAGCTGATCCGGACCTGGATCGACTACAAGCGCGAGAACGAAGTCGACATGGTGCGGCTCCGCCCGCACCCGGCCGAGTTCTCCCTCTACTACGACTGCTAGTGGAGTTGCGGGAGCTCCGGGAAGAGGACTGGCCGGCCGTGAAGGCGATCTACGAACAGGGGATCGCCGGCGGTAACGCCACGTTCGAGACCGAGGCTCCCTCCTGGGAAGACTGGGACAAGACGCACCTGGAGGGCCACCGACTCGTGGCCCTCCAGGGCGGCGAGGTCGTCGGCTGGGCCGCGCTCGCTCCGGTTTCCGAGCGCTGCGTCTACGCGGGTGTCGCCGAGAACAGCGTCTACGTCGCCGACTCGGCTCGGGGCCGCGGCGTCGGGCGGGCGTTGCTCGAGGAGCTGATCCGCCGTTCGGAGGAGGACGCGATCTGGACGATCCAGACCGGGATCTTCCCCGAGAACGAGGCGTCAATCGCGTTGCACGAGCGCTGCGGCTTTCGCGTCGTGGGGACGCGCGAGCGACTTGGCCAACACCACGGCGTCTGGCGCGACGTCGTCTTCATGGAGAGGAGGGCCCCGTGATCAAGGTCGAGGCTGTGGTGATCCGCGAGCGCGTCGAGACCGTGATCGACGCGGTCGAGGAGCTGACCGGACATGTCGGCGTCACCGTCGTCGAGGCGATCGGCCACGGCCGCCAGCGCGGGATCACGCACGAGTACCGGGGGCGGGTCTTCGAGTCGCGCTTCCTGCCCAAGGCCATCCTCACCTTCGTCGTCGCCGACGAGATCGCGGCTTCCGTCGTCGACGCGATTGCCGACGCGGCCCGGAGCGGCAACGAGTCGGGCGACGGGATCGTCTGGACGACGACGGTTGCGAACGTCACGCACAACCGCACCGGCATGAAGCTCGAGGCGGTGGAGCCGGTATGAGACGTCGCTTGCGATGTCTCTGTCACGCCGTGCGGGCTTTGCCCGTGCGGCCGTCTGCAATGACCGGTCGACACGATCGAAGCTCAAGGAGTCCGCTGTGACGAATCAGCAGCTGGCCATCGCGGCCAGCACGGTGTGGGTGGTCGTCGCGGCGATCCTCGTCATGTTCATGCAGGCCGGGTTCGCCTTCCTCGAGGCCGGCCTGACGCGGATGAAGAACGCGGGCCATATCGCGGCGAAGAACGTGCTTGTCCTCGGGATCGCGTCCCTCGTCTACTACCTGGTCGGGTACGGAATGGCCTTCGGCGACGGCGGCAACGGCCTCGTAGGCGGCTCCGGGTTTGCGCCGTCGTCGGAGACGCTGCTCGCCGTCGGGGCGGAGCCGTTCAGCTGGTTCGCCTCGATTCCGGCCGCCGCGGGCTACCTGTTCCAGGTCGTCTTCGCCGCCGTCTCCCTTGCGATCGTCTGGGGCGCGATGGCCGAGCGGACGAAGCTCTGGGTCTACTTCGCCTTCGGCGTCGTCTTCACGCTGGTGTACTCGATCGTCTCGCACTGGATCTGGCACCCGGATGGCTGGCTCTTCGCCCTCGGGATGCAGGATTTCGCGGGCTCAACGGTCGTGCACTACCAGGGCGCGCTCGCGGCGCTCGCCGGAGCGATCCTGCTCGGGCCGCGGATCGGCAAGTTCGACCAGGACGGCAAACCGAACGCGATTCCCGGCCACAACATGGCCTTCGTGACCCTCGGCGTGCTGATCCTCTGGTTCGGCTGGTTCGGCTTCAATCCGGGCTCGACGCTGGGTGTCGTCACCGGCGACCGGGTCGGCTACTTCGCCTACGTCGCGCTTACGACGAACGTGGCGGCTGCCGCCGGGGCGATCGGCGCAGTGACCGTCTCCTGGCTCGTCCTGAAGAAGCCCGACCTCTCGATGATGCTGAACGGCGTGATCGCTGCCCTCGTCGCCGTCACGGCGGCTGCAGGCTTCGTCGCGCCGTGGGCGGCGATCGTGATCGGGCTCGTCGCGGGCGGCGTGGCCGTCCTCGGCGTCCTGCTCGTCGAGCGGATCCGCATCGACGACCCGATAGGCGCCGTCGCCGTGCACGGGATGGCGGGCGTCTGGGGGACGCTGGCGACGGGGATCTTCGCCGTGCCGGCGCTGGCCGAGAACCTCGCGACCGGCCAGGGAGGGCTCTGGTACACCGGCAGCTTCCACCAGGTCGGAACGCAGGCCCTTGGCCTCATCGCCGTCGGCGCCTTCACGTTCTCGGTCTCATTCGGCTCGTTGTGGGTGATGAAGCGGACGTTCGGGATCCGCGTCGAGCCCGAGGTGGAGACGGCCGGCCTGGACGTGTCCGAGCACGGCATGTGGGGCTATCCGGAGTTCTACATCCCGGTCCCGGGCGGCTACGGCACTGAGTCGCACGGCCATCTACTCGGGAACGGCCATCACCACGCCCCGGCGCCCGTCGTTGCGGAGACTGCGCCGGAAGCGAGCTAGCCCGGCAACCAGCCGCCGTAGCCGCTCCGCTCGGCGCGGACGATACGGGTGAGCCAGGTGCCCGCGGCTAGGCTCTGTCCCGATGGAGCACCTGGCTCACGAGCCCGATACGCCGAGCTTCGAGGAGACCGTCGAGGACGCGCTCGAATCGCTTCCCCCCGAGCTGCGGGGGTACATGTCGAACGTCGCGGTCGTGATCGAAGAGGAGCCGCCGCGCGGGATGCCGCTCCTGGGCCTCTACCAGGGCGTCCCGTTGACGAAGCGCTCCAGCTCGTATGCAGGGATGGCGCCGGACAGGATCTCCATCTACCGCCGGCCGCTGGAGCACCTCTACGGGGCCGATCCGGACCGGCTTCGCCGGGAGATCCGCCGGGTCGTGCTGCACGAAGTGGCTCACCACTTCGGCATCAGCGACGAGCGGCTGGTCGAGCTCGACCGCTACTAGCCCGGCGGAGGTCCGCCGAAGTCGACGTCCTTCATCTCGACCGTCCCGGCCGTCCGTCTCGGCGCCGTGTGGTACGTCCAGTACAGGTTCGTGTGCGCGATGACCTGGTCCGGCGGCGGCGCGCCCCAGGCCGTGTGGTCCTCCGTCGTGTGGGCGTCACTGACGAGGATCGCGTCGTACCCCCTGACGAGCGCGCCGTGGAGCGTCGAGCGGATGCACTCATCGGTCTCTGCGCCGGCGACGACAAGTCTCCCGACCCCGAGCTCGGACAGCACGGTCTCGAGGGTGGTGTCTTCGAATGGGTCGCTGTAGTGCTTCTCCACGAGCGGCTCGGCGTTGCCCGGACGGAGCTCGGGGACGATCCCCCACTCGTCGCTCCCGCGCGCGAGCTGCTCGTCTGAGTGCTGGGTCCAGACGACGGGGACCTGTTCGCGCCGTGCCCTCTCGATGAGGCTGCCGACATTCGCGAGGACCGCGTCGCGCTCGTGTGCCCCCTCGACGACCCCGTTCTGCACGTCGACGACGAGGAGTGCGGTGTTCGGCCGGTTCTCGAGTGTGGTCACGGTTCCGGGTACGACCAGCTAGCTCTGGAAGCCGTACGCGCGCGGACGCACTTCCAGAATTGGAACGCCCTCCACGAACGTCGCGACTCGGTATTTCCGGCGCAGGATCCGGCCGGTCATGCCAGAGGAGTCGATCGTGTCCGGCCCTTGTACGAGGACGACGAGGGCGGGCTTGCGCTTCGCCAGCAGCTGCCTCGCCGAAGCGAGGGCTCCGTCGATCGACTCGACGTTGCGGTACCACATGTACGGCAGCGCCGGGCGCCGGTCGGCGAGGTAGTAGACGTCGGCTCCGGCCCAGAGGACGAAGATCCGCTCGTTGGGCGCCGTGTGCGTCCGGACGTACTCGGCGACCGCCGCGGAGTGGACGAGACGGCCGTCCTGCGGCCAGATCGCGCGCGCCTGCGCCGGCCCGCTCGCAAACCAGAGCGGCACCGTCACGATCAGCGTGGCCAGCGCCGCGGCGCCGCACGCGGCGGTCGCGAGTGGCCGGCGCTCGGCCAGAAGCTCTCTGAGCCCGACGGCTGCGAGGATCGAAAGCGGCGCCGCGAGCTGGATGTAGTAGTGCGAGTGGAAGTTGCCCCCGCCGAGCACGCCCACGACTGCGGCGCCGAGCCAGAGGCGGGCGATCAGAGGCGATGAGCGCCAGCCGATCGCGGCAAGCAGGGCAAGAACGCCCAGCCCTCTCGCCGCCGCCTGCATTGACCCCACGAGCTGGTCGAAACGGTGAATCGGCGAGCCGGTGAGGAGTGAATCGCCCTCGGCCCGGTAGGCGACGACGGCGTTCCACCAGTCGTTGGTGTGTGGCGCGGTCCACGCAGCGATCGCGACCGGCACGAGCGCCGCGAGCACGAGGATCACAACGCCGTACGCGCGCCTGCGCTCGGTGACGAGCAGGAATGCGACCGCTGCGAGCCCTGCGTCGAAGGCGGATTGCTTGATCATGACCGCGCAGCCGGTGAGGAGCCCCGCGACGGCCAGCCAGACCAGGTGGCGTCTCCGGAGGTAGGCCGTGAACGCGAGCAGGGAGAGCACTGCGGGAAACGCCCCCAGCAGCTCGCCGGACAACGTGAACGACTCGATGAACGGGGACGCGGCAAACGTTGCAAGTAGCAGGCCGGCGGCGATGGCTTCTATCGTTCCGCAGATTCGAACGGCCACGACTACCGTGGCAATGACGATGAGCATCGAAACCGCCGCCGCAGCGATCCGAAGCGATTCCGTCGAGCCGCCTCCGAGCTCCAGGAGGGCCCGATAGACGAGCAGCAGACCTTGCGGGCGGTCGACCCAGGCGCCCCGATAGAGGGCGGCGCCGTTGTCCCACAGCCGGGCGATCTGGGCGTAGCCGCCCTCGTCCGCCGTGAGCGGCGTGCCCCAGAAGGCGACGCGGGCGCCGAGCGCGAGCAGCGCCGCGACGAACGCAGCAAGCGTTGGGGCCCACCACGCGCTGACCTGGATGCGCGGAAGATCGCGCTGGCGGCCGGCGTTCCGCTGGCCGTCCTCGCCGTCGCGGTCGGCGTCTTCGACCTGACTCTGTCTCCGGATCGCTATGCGCTGCTCCTCTTCGTCTCGGCGGTCGCCATCGGCCGGGGCCGGCGCTACCTGCTCGACTTCGTGCCCTACGTCACGCTGATCGTCGTCTACGCCGAGCTGCGCGGCCTGGCTCACGTGCTGCGACCGGAGCCGTATTTCACGCCACATCTCGACCTCGAGCGCTGGCTCTTCGGCGGCAGCGTCCCGTCAAGTGTCCTACAAAACTGGTGGTGGAGCGGGTCTGAGCGCTGGTACGACTCGGTGCTTCTGGGGATCTCACGAATTCACCAATTCGTCCCACTGACCCTAGCGTTCGTGCTGTGGATGCGTCGGCGGGCACTGTACTTCCGCTTCGCGACGACAATGGTCACGCTCTCCTTCGCCGCAGCACTTACCTTCGCTCTCTACCCTGCTGCGCCCCCGTGGCATGCATCCGACGTCGGCCTCATCACGGCGGAGAAGATCGGCGGCCACCCCTCGACGACGACGACCGTGTGGGCGCCGTACGACCTCGTGCGCGGAAACCCGGATGCCGCGATCCCCTCGCTCCATGCCGGCTATGCCTTCCTCGTCTTCCTCTTCGTCTCGGCGATGTTCTGGCGGACCCGCTGGCGCATCCCGGCTGTGTGCGTCGCGGCGGTTTATCCCGCTCTCCAGTCCTTTGCAGCGGTCTACACGGGCAACCACTACGTGGTCGACCTCGTCATCGGGTACGCCTATGCGACCGCCGTCTTCTTCGGCGTGCGGTACCTCTGGCGGCGCTTACGCCTGCCTGCTGCGGATAGCTGGACGGAGCCGTAGCCGCCATCTCGCGACCGCGCTACCAGTTCGTCGACTGCCGCTGGGAGCTCGGGAACCCCAGCAAGGGCCGGGAGCTCTACCTCGAGGGTCACATCCCCGGCGCCTCGTTCCTCGACGTGGACGAGGACCTGGCCGATCAGTCCATCGAGGGTGAGGGCCGGCATCCGCTTCCCAGCGCGGAGCGTTTCGCCGAGACCGCCGGCCGTGCAGGGATCGGTGACGACGTCCATCGTCGTCGCGTACGGGACCATGGGCGGTGCGGAGCGGCTCTGGTGGCTTCTACGCCACTTCGGACATGACGAGTGCGCGGTTCTCGCCGGCGGCATCGACGTCTGGCTCGGCCCGCTTTCGGCGGGCGAAGAGGAGGTGAGCCCGGCCGTCTTCACGCCGCGGGAACGCTCCGGGGACACCGTTGCCGTCGACGAGATCGCCGGCCGGCTCGGGGATCCGGGACTCGTCCTCGTCGACGCACGGCTCGCACCACGCTGGCGCGGCGAAGAGAACCCGATCGACAAGGTGCCCGGCCGGATCCCCGGCGCCCTCAACGCGCCCTGGAACGAGGAGCTGCCAGAGCTGCGCGACGGCGAGGTCGTGGCCTACTGCGGCTCGGGCGTCACGGCGGCGGTGACCGTCCATCGCCTCGCGCTCGCGGGCCGCGACGCTCGCCTCTACCCGGGCTCGTGGAGCCAGTGGGAGACGCTCGACCTGCCGATCGAGCGCGACTAGGAGGGTTTGGCGGAATACCGCTCGTCGCAGGAGTGCGATGGTCGTTCCGAGGCAAGGACGCAGGGAGCCCCCGTATCAGCCAGATACGGGGGCGCCTGAGGACGCGGACTCGGGGCGAGCAGCGTGCTCCTGCGGCACAGACTGTATTTCGCCAAACCCTGCCTAGGCCGCTG
This sequence comes from uncultured Actinomycetes bacterium, assembly GCA_963842235.1. GTDB lineage: Bacteria > Actinomycetota > Thermoleophilia > Gaiellales > Gaiellaceae > JACDAN01. Next base: position 420,464 of record CAWJFT010000003.1, read on the forward strand.
TGGCCTCGCCCAGGTCAGGCAGGTAGGGCCGCCAGCCGACGGGGATCTTCGGCGTCGCCAGCCGGATGTAGAGCACGGGCTGCGGCACGCGGGGCTTCGTCCGCAGCACCATCTCGATCTCATGCAACAGGCGGTTGCCCTTCTTTAGGTTGCAGGGGGCGCAGGAGGTGACCACGTTCTCCCAGACCGAGTCTCCGCCGCGGCTGCGGGGGACGATGTGGTCGAGCGTCAGCCGGCCGCTGGAGGTGCCGCAGTAGGCGCAGCGCCATCCGTCGCGCGCGAAGAGCGCGCGTCTCGAGATCTTCCGCTGGACCGTCCGCGGTACGGACACGTAGGTGACGAGCCGGATGACGTGCGGCCACGGATAGGTGTCGGAGGCCGAATGCAGCGGCTGCTCCAGCGCCTCGATCACCTCGGCCTTGCCCTTGAAGACCAGAACATGCGCACGCCGGACCGAGCAGACGTTGAGCGGCTCGTAACTGGCGTTGAGCACCAGAACATGGGTCATGACCAGGCAAAACGATAGCTTGCCGGTCGCCTATCAAGAGGTCACTAGGATCTGCCCCCGTGAGCGTCTCGGCCTCAACGGCGGCGTGGATCGCGATCGGAGCGTGCCTCGCCGCCGCGCTCGCGCTCGGCGCGGTCTTCTACCTGTGGAGGAAGCTCCGCAGGCTCCGCGAGGGCCAGCGGGTCGTTCTCGGCGGCGGGCAGGGCGACCTGGTCGACTTCGCGGTCTCGCTCCAGGCGAGGATCGACGACCTCCATCGCGCCGTGGACGAGGTTGCCGCAGGCCTGGCGAGAGTCGATCGCCGCGTGGACGGATGCGTCTCGAAGACCTCGATCGTCCGCTACGACGCCTACGAAGGAGCCGGCGGCCACCAGTCGGCGTCGCTGGCGTTCCTCGATGCCGCGCGCTCGGGCGTCGTGTTCAGCGCGATCCAGGGCCGGGACTACGCGAGGATCTACGTGAAGGAGCTCGACCACGGCCGCGCCCCAGTGGCACTCTCGCCGGAAGAGCAGGAGGCGGTCGAGCGCGCGATGGCCTCGAGCGGCCCTTAGCCGCCCGGGTAGCTGAAGATCACCGGGTACTCGGCGGTGTTGTTCGAAAGGTTGGTCTCGCCGGGGACCTTGTCGACGTCGACCTGCAACGTCGTTCGCCGCACGAACGGGACGTTGGTGATGTTCCGGAAGGTGACGGTCTGCTGCTCGCCTGGCTCCGTGAGGTCCACGGTCTGGCTGCGGACGATCGGCTCGGGGGTCTTCTGAATAGTCAGCGTGACCTTGACGCCGGTCTCGGTCGAGTCGCCGGAGTTCTCGAACGTCACCTGGAAGCCGAGGTCGGTCGTCGCGACGATCTCGTTGAGCTGGTCTTGTGACAGGGTCGCGCCGCCGAGCACCTTGACCGAGACGAGGTTGTGCCCATGCGGGCCGGGTGAGGTCGTCGTTCCTCCGCCACCACCGCTCACCCGTTGCCAGATCGTCTTCATCGCCGTCGACGTGGCGAGGTCAGGGTTCTGGACGAAGTTGGAGTCCGGCACCTGGACGCCCTGAATGTCCTGACGCCGGAGCTCCTGCATCGCCGGGGCTCGGAACTGGTCGTCCCAGACGACGTCGCTGGCGACGAGCCGGCGCGCTTGCGCCGCCAGCAGCTGGCCGGCCTGATCCGCATTTCGCGTCTGCGCGGAGAGGGCGTCGTGGATCCCGCGGAGCCCGCTGACCCGAAACTGCAGCGCCTCGATCATGCTCTCGTGCTCGTTCCTGAGCGGTCCGGGCTCGGAGATGTTCTCCGCCGAGCTGACGAGCTGCTCCTGCTGCTGGGCGAGGCCGTCCAGCGTCTGGACGAGGTCGGTCTTCTTGATGTCCGTCTTCGTGATCGCCGTGTTGAACGACGCTCCGATCCGTTCGGATTGGTTGGCCACCTGGTCGACGTCGCCCATGTAGTTGCTGTACGTGTCCTTCTTGGCTTCGCCTCGACAGCTGGAGATCCAGAACACGAGCAGGACGACGAGAAGGATCGCGAGGCTGATCAGCCCGATGAGCCGGAGGAGCGGCGTGAGACCGGAGGGCGGCCCCGGGGGACGCGGCGGCCGCCGGACCCGACGGGCACGGTCAGGCCGCTCGGCCTCCGTGGTCGTCGGCTCTTCGAAGAAGTCGAATTCGATCTCTGAATCGCGCTCAGTCATGCGCTCGCCGCGGGGCCACTGTAACCGCTACATCGGCTCGCAAGAGGACTTCATCCGACGGTGCCTAACCCGAACCCCACATGGCGACAGCGGTCGCGACCCTTTCGGCCAGCGAGCTCGTCCTTGGCCGCTACCGGCCCCTGCGGCCGCTCGGCAGCGGCGGGTCCGGCTCGGTCTGGCTCGCGCGCGACGAGACCAACGGTCTCGACGTCGCGCTGAAGATCGTCACACGTGACGGCAAGGCCGGCACGCGCGCGGAGCGCGAGGCCCACGCGGCGGCGCGATTGCGCCATCCGAGATGCCTCCGGGCCTACGCGTTCGACGGCGACGACCGAAACGTCTACATCGCCTACGAGTACGTGCCCGGGCAGACGCTGCGCGACCGGATCCGCGGAGGCGACCTCACCGACGCGGGGACGATCGAAGTCGCGGTGCAGGTTCTCGAGGGCCTGGGGCACGCTCACGCGAACGGGATCGTCCACCGCGACGTGAAGCCCACGAACGTGCTCGTCGCGGACGGGTCGGAGATCGAGGTTCGGCTGCTCGACTTCGGGCTCGCCCAGTTCGCAGAGGCGGAGACCCTGACCGGGGCGGGCGACGTCCCCGGGACGCTGGCCTACATCTCCCCGGAGCGGCTCCGGGGGGAGGATTCCTCGTTCGCGGCCGACGTCTGGGCCGTCGGCGTCCTCCTCTGGGAGGCGCTGACCGGCTACCACCCGTTCTGGTCGTCCTCGCCGGTAGAGACTGCTCGCCGGATCGACGAGGGCGCCCCTCCGCTCGAGTCCGCGCGCCCTGATCTTCCGCGCGCCCTCTGCGACGCCGTCAACCGAGCGCTCGCGATCGATCCTGCGCAGCGACCCACGGCGCTTCAGCTCGCGCAGCGCCTGCGCGACGGCTTCGGCGTCCGCTCGCGGCGCCGGCGCCGGAGCCCGCTGCCGGCAGTTCCGACTCCACCAGTGCAGCGCGCCGTGGCCGCGGTCGCCGCCGGCGTCTTCGCCGCCGGTGCCGGGCTCCTGCTTCCCTTCTATCCCGTCGGCTGGGCGTGGGGGCTCGGCGCGCTCGCCGCGGCGCTTGCAGCGCTGCGTCCGCGCCTCGGACTGGCGTTCGCGCTCGGAACGGCGGTTCTGCCGCTCGGAAACATCTCGCTGGCTCTCGCGCTCGTGTACTCCGCCGGCGCTCTCGCCTGGCTCGTCGCCACCTGGAGGAGGCCGGAGGAGGGCCTCCATGCGGTAGCGGGGCCGCTCCTGGCGCCGTTCGGAGCCACAGCGCTGCTGCCGCTCGCCGCTCTGCCTGTCCGCAGCGCAGTCTGGCGCGGGATCCACGTTGCCCTCGGAGTGCTGCTCGCCGGCGTTGTCGCAGGGCTCACCGGAGCGGCCTTGCCACTGAGCGGCCGCGAAGCGCCCTCGCTCGGCCTCGCCGGGAGCGAGGACGTCGGTGCTGTCGTCACCGCGCTCGTGCGCGGTCTCGTCGAACGCCCGGAGCTTCCGCTCACCGCCGTCGTCCTTGGTCTCCTCGCCGCGCTGCTGCCCCTTTTGAGCCGACGAGGACTGTGGGCGCTCGCCGGCGTGGGCGCCGCCGCGCTCGCCGCGCTGCTCCTTCCGGTCGCTTCCATCCAGGCGGTGCCCGTGGTTGCCGGAATCTGGCTCTGTTGCGCGATCCTGGCCGTCAGAGAGCTACGTTCCGCTCGCTAAAGTGGCGCCGGGTCGTTTGTGCTTCGAGGTATCGAGCAGAGGATTGAATCGCTCTTCGAGGGCGCCTTCGGCCGCGCCTTCCGTCGCAACGTGCAGCCTGTCGAGATCGCCCGCAAGCTGGCGAAGGAGATGGACGACTACAAGATGGTCTCGGTGTCGCAGATCTACGCTCCGAACGAGTACGTCGTCTATCTCTCGCCGCGCGACCGCGAGCAGTTCGAGAGCTACGAGCCGGCGCTCGTCAAGGAGCTCGAGCAGTATCTGACCGAGCACAGCCGGCGGGAGAGCTACGTGCTGCTCTCGAAGCCGAAGGTCACCTTCGAGACGGACGAGGACCTCGAAGTCGGCCTGTTCGGCATCGCCAACCGCATGATCCAGCGCGAGGCGCCCGACCAGGAGCCGGAGCCTGCGCCCGAAACGGGTGAGACTCGCGTGTACCGCGCTGCGCCGGTCGAGACGGAAGCGGCCTCGGCCGAGGATCTCGGCGTCGAGCCGGAGCCCGAGCCGGCGACGGTGACCGTGAACGGGCGAGCGTACGACCTCAAGAAGCCGAGCGTCGTCATCGGCCGCTCGAAGGACTGCGACATCCGCGTCTCCGACCCGAACATCTCGCGGCAGCACGCCGAGATCCGCCAGGAGGGCTCGACCTACTGGATCGTCGACCTGGGCTCGACGAACGGGACCTCGGTCAACGGCCGCGCGTTGAAGCGGGCGAAGCTCGACGACGAGGATCGCATCACGCTCGGCTCGACCGAGCTCGTCTTCAGGCGGCCATGATCGTCGCGGCAGTGGAGGTCGAAGCAGTCCTTCTCGGCCTGAAGGTCGGGTTTCTCGTCCTGCTCTACCTCTTCATCTGGCGAATCGTGCGCTCGGTCGCCAAGGATCTCCGGCTGCCACAGGAGAGCTTCGTCCTCGCGCCGCAGCAGGCCGCCGCTGCGGGCTTGGGACGCTCGCAGGGCGGCACCCTCACCGTTCTGTCCAGCCCGGCGCTCGCCGCCGACACCGAGCGTGATCTCGACTCCAGCCCGGTCACGATCGGCCGCGCGCCCGAGAACGACCTGGCCCTCGACTCGGACGAGTTCGCCTCGGTGCAGCACGCCAGGATCGAGCCTCGGCGCGACGGCGTCTGGCTGGAGGACCTCGGCTCGACGAACGGCACCTTCCTGAACGGCGTCAAGCTGACCCAGCCGAGAAAGCTCTCGTCGGGCGACGTGATCCGCGTCGGCGGGACCGACTTGAGGTACCAGTTGTGAAACTCGGCGCGACAGCGGCCCTCTCGCATCCAGGACGGCGACGGCGGCATAACGAAGACTCGTACGTTCTCGAGCCGCCGCTCTTCGCCGTCGCCGACGGCATGGGCGGCGCGAAAGCGGGCGAGGTCGCGTCGGGGCTCGCAGCCGACGCCGTCCAGGAGAGCTCCGGGGATGGGGCGACCGGCGAGGCGCGCGTGGCAGCGCTGATCGAAGAGGCGAACCGCCGGGTGTTCCGCCGTGCGAGCGAAGACCGGGAGGCCTCGGGAATGGGGACGACGATGACGGTTGCCCTCGTCGAGGACGAGCGGGTCGCAATCGGCCATGTCGGCGACTCGCGCGCGTACCTCTACCGGGGCGGGCGCCTCGAGCAGCTCACCGACGACCACTCGCTGGTCGCCGAGCTCGTTCGCAGCGGGAAGCTGACCCCGGAGGAGGCGGAGGCACATCCGCAGCGGTCCGTCATCACCCGGGCTCTCGGGACCGACTCCGAGGTCGACGTCGACACGTTCGCCGTGCCGGCCGAGCCCGGCGATCTCTTCCTGCTCTGCTCCGACGGCCTCACCGCGATGGTCGACGACGACACCATCCTCGAGGCGATCGAGCAGCACCGTTCGAATCTCGCCGAGGCGGCGAAGGCACTCGTCAACGCTGCGAACCGGGGAGGCGGCGAAGACAACATCACGGTCATCTTCTTCGAGCTGCACGGCGATGGAGACCCGGACGACACGGCGCAGACGGCCAGCGGCGTCGTGCTCGAGCACGCGACGGCCGACGAGGAGACGCTCGACGAGTCGCAGGGGCAGCCGGTCGTCGAGGTGGCGCCGCGGCGGCGGCGCAGCAAGGCGCTGTGGGCACTCGCCGTCGTCGCGGTTCTGCTCATGGCCGCCGCCGTGATCCTCTGGCTGCTGGACCGGGTCTGATGTCGCTGAGAAACCGAGAGCTCGTCAGCCTGGTCGTCGTCGGCGTGGTCGTCGGCTTCGGGTTTGCGAGCGTGTACATCGCCCGCCAGGAGGTCGTCAACTCGGCGTCGCTCTCCTACGGCCTCTTCTTCCTCGGCCTCTATCTCGTCGCGCACCTGATTGCGCGGATGACGGTGCCGAACGCCGATCCGTACCTGCTGCCGATGGCGGGCCTCCTGACCGGGATCGGCCTGACGGAGATCTACCGGCTGGACGAGAACGACGCCTTCAAGCAGGGCCTCTGGATCGTGATCGGCCTCGGGGCCTTTGCGGCAACGCTCTTCCTGCTTCGCGAGGACTTCCGCAAGCTCGAGAGCTACAAGTACCTCTTCGGCCTCGGCGCGATCGCACTGCTCCTGCTGCCGAGCGTCCCCGGCCTCGGCGACACCGTCAACGGGGCACGCCTCTGGGTGGACGTCGGGCCGCTCCACTTCCAGCCCGGCGAGCTGGCGAAGATCCTGCTCATCGTCTTTCTGGCCGGCTACCTGCGCGAGAAGCGCGAGGTGCTGGCGCAGTTCCGGCTCAAGGACCTCGGGCCGCTCTTCCTGATCTGGGGCGCGGCGATGCTCGTCCTCGTCGTCACGAACGACCTCGGCGGCGGGCTCCTCTACTTCGGGATCTTCCTCGCGATGCTGTACGTGGCGACGGCGCAGGTGTGGTTCGTGGTCGCCGGGAGCTTCCTCTTCGTCGGCGGCGCCGCCGCCGTGTATTCAGCGATCCCGCGCGTACAGGAGCGCGTTCAGATCTGGCTCGATCCCTGGAAGGACGCCTACGGCGACGGCTATCAGACCGTTCAGTCGCAGTACTCGATCGCGAACGGCGGCTTCGGCGGCACGGGGCTCGGCCAGGGGACGTTCACCGATGCCGCGGGCCACCAGCTGATCCCGTACGTGAACACGGACTTCATCTACTCCGCGCTCGCCCAGGAGCTCGGGCTGATCGGGATCTGCGCCTTCCTCCTCGTCTACATGCTCTTCGCCGCGCGTGGGTTCCGGATCGCGCTGCTCGCGCAGGACGGGTTCTCGAAGCTCCTGGCCGTCGGCCTGACCTTCGCCTTCACGCTCCAGGCCTTCATCATCATCGGCGGCATCCTTCGGATCATCCCGCTGACGGGAATCACGTTGCCCTTCGTCAGCTACGGCGGCTCGAGCATCGTCGCGAACTTCGTCCTGCTCGCCGGGCTCCTCCTCGTCTCCGACCGCGCGAACGAGGGGGCAAGGGCATGAACAACCAGATCAGCCGCCTCGCCGTTGCATCGCTCGTGCTGGTGATCAGCCTGATCGTCGGGACGACGTACTGGCAGGCCTGGGCCGCGCCGAGCCTCGCGAACCGCCGCGACAACTCGATCAAGGTCGTCGCCCAGTTTTCGATCAAGCGCGGGAACATCTACGCCGCGGACGGATCGCTCGTCGCGCGCAACGTTCGCCGCCGGGTCGGCGGCCAGACGCTGTACTTCCGCCGTTATCCCAAGGGCCCGCTCTTCGCGCATCCAGTCGGGTACTCGACCCAGGCGCGCTCGCGGTCGGGGCTCGAGCAGGCGCGCAACGACTACCTCACCGGCTCGAACACGAATCTGGCCACCCTGCTCGACACGACCCTGGACAAGCTGCGCGGATCGACGATCGAGGGCAACGACCTGATCCTCACGCTCCGGCCGAGACCGCAGAAGGTGGCGCTCGACGCGCTGGCGGGACAATGCGGCGCCGCGGTCGTGCTCGAGCCAAAGACGGGGAAGGTGCTCGTGATGGCCTCGAGCCCGAGCTACGACCCCAATCTGGTCGAGCGAAACTTCCGGCGCGTCCAGCGGGGGACAGGCCCCTGCCCGGTGGCGCCGCTGCTCAACCGCGCCTCGTCGGGGCTCTTCACGCCTGGGTCGATCTTCAAGGTCGTCACCGCGGCGGCCGCGCTCGACACCGGGAAGTTCACGCCCGACTCCACCTTCTACGACCCCGGCTACTGCATCGAGTACGGCCAGCGCGTGAACAACTACGACACGTCGACACCCTTCGGGACCGTCAACTTCACACAGGCGCTCGTCAACTCGATCAACTCGTCGTTCTGCGAGATGGGGAAGCGGCTGGGGCCCGAGACGATCCTGGACTACGCGCGGCGCTTCGGCTTCTACCAGGATCCGCCCATCGACCTGCCGTCGGGAGAGCGCGCGCCGAGCGGGCTCTATCAGGGCGGGAAGCTGCTCCCGAGGTCGAAGGAGAGGGACGCCGACCCCGGGCGGCTCGCCTTCGGGCAGGAGCGGATGCAGGTCACTCCTTTGCAGATGGCGATGGTGGCCGGGGCGATCGCGAACAAGGGCGTCGTGATGGAGCCCTACCTGACCGATCGCGTGCGGAAGCCGGACGGCTCATTGCTGGTGAAGACGAAGCCGCACGAGCTGCGGCGCGCCGTCAAGCCTCAGATTGCCGACGAGATCGCGTCGATGATGGAGGGCGTCGTCACCGGTGGAACCGGAACCGCGGCTCAGATCCCCGGCGTCCGCGTCGCCGGGCAAGACGGGAACGGCGGAGACGGGGCACTCCGGCCGCAACACGACGTGGTTCATCTCCTTCGCCCCGGTCGACAATCCGCGGTTCGCGGTTGCCGTCGTGCTGCAGAACCAGAGCGGGACGGGGGGCAGCACAGCGGCCCCGATCGCGAAGGAGATCTTGCAGGCACTTCTCCGGTCGCCGTCGAAGGGATCCGGTTAGCCCATGGCGGTCTCGGACACCCTGATCGGGATGATGTTCGACGGTCGCTACCGCATCCTGCGGAAGCTGGGCTCCGGCGGGATGGCGAACGTCTACCTCGCCGAGGACGAGGAGTTGGGCCGGCGGGTCGCGATCAAGATCTTGAACGACCGGCACGCGAACGACGACCAGTTCGTCGAGCGGTTCCGCCGCGAGGCGAAAAATGCCGCCGGCCTCTCGCATCCCAACATCGTCTCGATCTACGACCGCGGCGAGGCCGAGGGCACCTACTACATCGCGATGGAGTACCTCGAGGGCCGGAGCCTCAAGGAACGGATCGTCGCCGAGGGCCCGCTGCCGATCGCTTCGGCGATCGAGATCGCCAGGCAGATCCTGCGCGCCGTGGGCTTCGCGCACCGGCGGCAGATCGTGCACCGCGACATCAAGCCGCACAACGTCCTGCTCGTCCAGGACGGCCCGGGCGACGGCGACGAGCGGTTCAAGGTCACGGACTTCGGGATCTCGCGCACTGCGACGAGCCAGATGACCGAGGCCGGGTCGATCGTCGGCACCGCGCAGTACCTCTCGCCGGAGCAGGCGCGCGGCGCCCCCGTCGACCAGCGCTCGGACATCTACTCGGTCGGCATCGTCCTCTACGAGCTCCTGACCGGGAAGCTGCCGTTCACCGGCGAGACCCCGCTCGAGATCGCCATGAAGCATCTCTCGGAGATCCCGAAGGCGCCCTCCGAGCTGCGGCCTGAGATCCCCACCGACCTGGACATGATCGTTCTCCGGGCGCTGGCCAAGGATCCCGCCGACCGCTTCGAGAGCGCCGAAGAGATGGAGCGCGAGCTAGCGCGGGTCGCGGGCGGCGGCGGAGTCACGGCGGAGACGGCGGATGCGGCGACGGCCGTTCTCGCCGGGGCGGGGCTCGCCGAGACGGCGCCGACGATGATCTCGCGCCGGCCGGTCGTGGCGCCGCAGCAGCCGTACGACGAGCACTACTACGACTACGAGGAACCGCCGCGTCGCCGCCGGCCGATCTGGCCATGGCTGTTGGCGATTCTCCTGGCCGCGGGGGCGGTGGTCGCCGGGTTCTACGTCTGGGACCGGATCCAGGACGAGCTGAACGCGACGAAGCCCGTGGCCGTGCCGCTCGTCGAGGGCATGCGGCAGCCGCTGGCGGAGAAGGCGATCAGGGACGCCGGTCTCCGTCCCCGCGCCGTCGGCCGCTCTCACCCCACCGTTCCGCGCGGCGAGGTCTTCGCGCAGGAGCCCGACGCCGGCGAGCGGATCCAGAAGGGGAACGCCGTGCGGATCTTCGTCTCGACCGGAAAGCCGCGCGTGAATGTCCCGGACGTCCTCGGCGCACGAGAGGCCGACGCGATCGCGACGATCCGCGCCGCAGGCCTGATCCCGAATCCGGTCGAGATCTTCTCGGATGACCCGCAGGGATCCGTCATCGCGCAGGAGCCGAAGGGCGGCACGAGCGTCGTGCGCGGCACCACGGTCCGGATCAACATCTCGAAGGGCCAGCAGACGACCGGGCTCCCGAACGTGATCGGCCTCTCGTACGACAACGCGTCCGAGCAGCTCCGGCGCGCGGGGTTCACCCCGGTCCGTGCGGACGTCGACTCCAGCGAGCCGAAGGGCACGGTCATCGAGCAGGATCCGGCGCCCGGCTCCCTGCAGCCGCCGGGCACGAGGATCACGCTCACCGTGTCGAGCGGACAGACCACGACGGCGATTCCGGACGTGACCGGCATCGACGAAGGAAGCGCTCAGGCGACGCTCGAGAACGAGGGTTGGAAGGTCGTGATCCGGGACACGCCGACGGAGAACGCCGACGAGGACGGCATCGTTCTCGACCAGGCCCCGTCGGCCGGCGAGCAGGCGAAGCCGGGCGCGAAGGTCACCCTCATCGTCGGCCGGCTGCAGACGCAGACCGAGCCGCCGCCCGCGCCGGCGCCGCCGCCTCCGCCGCCGCAGTGAGCCGCCGCGTCCGCGTCGCGGTCGTCGCGGGAGGCCGTTCCAGCGAGCACGAGATCTCGGTCGCCTCGGCGCGCTCCGTGATCGAGGCTCTCGACCCTGATCGCTACGAGGTCGAGACGATCGAGATCGGGCGGGACGGGCGGTGGGCGCTCAACTCGGGGATGAAGGAGCTCGACCGTCCCGTGGCCGAGACGCTCCCGGTGCCGACCGGCTCACCGCCCGAGACGCTGGGCCGCGTCGACGTCGTCCTCCCGATCCTCCATGGCCCATTCGGCGAGGACGGGACCGTCCAGGGCCTGCTCGAGCTGGCCGGGGTGCCGTACGTCGGCGCCGGAGTGACCGCGTCGGCGCTCTGCATGGACAAGGACCTCTTCAAGTCCGTCTGCCGTGACAAGGGGATCCCTGTGACGCGGTCGGTGACGGTCCGGAACAGCGATCGCCCGGAGAATCCGTTCGGCTACCCGGTCTTCGTCAAGCCTGCGCGGCTTGGCTCGTCCGTGGGGATCACGAAGGTCGAGCGCGAGGAGCAGCTCGAGGACGCCGTGGCGCTCGCGCGGCGCCACGACGACAAGGTGCTCGTCGAGGAGTTCGTCGTCGGCGTCGAGGTCGAGTGCGGCGTGCTCGGGAACCGCGAGCCGATCGCGTCGATCCCGGGCGAGATCGTCGCTCACGGCTTCGGCGGCGTCGATTGGTACGACTACTCCGCCAAGTACGACGAGGGCGGAATGGACTTGATCATTCCGCCGCGAGTCTCGGAGGCTGCGAGCAAGCGCGTGCAGGAGCTCTCGGTCGACGCGTTCATCGCGGCGGATTGCGAGGGCATGGCCCGTGTGGACTGCTTCGTGACGGCCGACGACGAGGTGCTCGTCAACGAGCTCAACACCATTCCGGGGTTCACCGCGACGAGCGTCTACGCGAAGCTCTTCGAGGCTTCGGGCATTCCCTATCCGGAGCTGCTCGACCGCCTGATCGACCTCGCGCTGGAGCGCCATGAGCGCCGCGGCCGGCTCGAGTACTAGGCGGCCTTCACTTCGTTCACGTGCGCCAGGGTGTCGAGGTCGGTGATCCAGACCACGAAGTAGCGCGCCTTGGCGTCCTCCAGGTTGAACGTGGTCTCGCCCTCGACGGCTTGCGAGCCCGACACGGGCTCGAACGGGCCCTGCGGTGAGCTCCCGTCCCGGATCTGGGCGGTGAAGCCGGGTGTGTCGGTGGTGACGGTGATCGACTTCGGCTCCACTTCCTTGCCGGCGTCGAGGACGAGACCGACCCCCGGCTTGCTGTTCGAAAAGTCGTTGTAGGTCTCGGTCGTCCAGTAGGTGCCTTGATCGCCGTCGGTCGCGTTCGGCGCCTCGTCGTCGTGCTCGGCGCCATCCCCGGGAGGCGGATCGAACGCGCCGAGCCCCGAGAGGTGGATCGGCGTATTCGGGGTCGCGCTCGAGCCGTCGCCGTTGTCCCGCAGCGCGAGCGCACCCCAGGCGGCGAGCCCCGCGATCCCGAGAATGGCGAGCACGGCCAGGATCGGCCACAGGAGACCGATCCTCCTGCGCCGGCGCGGCGGCCGCGCCGGCTTGGCAGGCCGGACCGGCCTGCGCGAGATCATCGTCGCCTCCTCCGAGCTTGGATCGAGGTCGGCGAGGCAGGACTCGAGCTCCGAGACGAGCTCGTCCATCGACTGGAAGCGGTCCTCGGGCCGCTTCGCCATGGCGCGCTCGATCGCCAGCGCGACGCGGGGTGGGCAGTCCGGCCGTCGCTCGAGCACGTCCGGCGGGGGCGCGTTCACATGCTTGAGCGCAACGGCGACGAAGTTCTCGCCCTGGAAAGGGACGCCGCCGGTCAGCAGCTCGTAGAGGACGACGCCGAGCGAGTACACGTCCGTCAGCGCGTCGACTCGCTGGCCGCGCGCCTGCTCGGGAGCGATGTACTCGCTCGTGCCGAGCACAGTGCCGGTGATCGTGACGCCGTCGACGTCGACGGAGCGTGCGATACCGAAGTCGGTCATCTTCGCCTGCCCGTCGTCGTTCAGCAGGACATTCTGGGGCTTGACGTCGCGATGGATCAGCCCGCGGTCGTGAGCGAACCCGAGTGCGCGCGCCATCTGGAGGGCAAACACAAGCGCGTCATGGATCGGGAGCGGCCCTTCCCGTTCGATCAGCTGCTTCAGGTTCCGTCCGGCGACGTACTCGAAGACGATGTACTGCCGTCCCCCGTCCTCGCCGCGGTCGATGACCGTGACGATGTTGGGATGGCTGAGCTGCGCGACGGAGCGCGCCTCCCGCCGGAAGCGCTCGACGTACTCGTCGTCCTGCGTGAACTGCTCGTGCAGGACCTTGATCGCAACGGTGCGGTCGAGCAGCCGGTCTTGCGCCTTCCAGACGCTCGACATGCCGCCTCGGCCGACGAGCTCGAGGAGCTCGTAGCGCCCTGCAATCACCTGTTCGGACATGGGAGGACAGGGTAGTCCGGTCACGGGCTCCTTCATCTGGGAGAAGGCGGGATCTCGGCGACGAGCTCGCTGGTCAGCCGGTCGAGCATCGCTTTGACGTCGTCGTGTTTCTCCGGCTCCCAGCCTTCTAGGAGCTGCGCGAGCGCCTCGCGCCGCGCCTCGACGACTCGGGCATACACAGACTCGCCCTCGCCAACGAGATGAGAATCCTCGACGAGGCCGCGTTCGCGGAGCGATGCATGGGCGCCGACGATGTGCGGATCCTCCAGGTCGAGGGCTCTTCCTTCGCCGAGCCGAGTGAGCAACCAGAGCTCTCCAGGCTCGAGGTCCACGTCGGCGCGCTTGGCGAGCTGCTCGTAGGCCCGCCAGCGGTTCTCGCGCTGCGCGAGCGTCGTGACGATCCGCTCCAACTCGGGCAGCGACTCGGCCTCGCGCGGCATCGCGAAGTGCTCGCCGACCCCCTCCGCCGCGGCGCTCTTTCGCAGCGGCACCTCACGCAGCAGCCAGCTGAGAAGGAAGGCCAGCACCGAGATCGCCGCCGCCGCGGCGAACACAGGCCGCAGCGAGGCAGCGAAGGCGCTCACGTAAGCGGAGTGGACGGCGGGTGGCAGGGCCTTGACGATCTCCGGTGCGGCGGCGGCCGGCGGACGGACGCCGGGCGGAAGCGCTCCCGCGAGGTTCGTCGCGAGCCGGTTCGCGAAGATCGCGCCGAACACCGAGACGCCGATCGATCCGCCCACTTGCCGGGAGAGCGTCGACCCGGAGGTAGCGACGCCGAGCAGCTCATATGGGACGGCGTTCTGGGCGGCCAGGACGAGCACCTGCATCGTCATCCCGAGCCCGAAGCCGAGGATGACCATGTAGGCGGCGGTCTGCCAGATCGGCTGGGACACGCCGATCCCGGAGAGCAGATACATCGCGAGCGACATCAGCGCCGTCCCCGCGATCGGAAACGGCCGGTAGCGGCCGAACCGCGTGATCAGCTGGCCGCTGCCGATCGAGGTGACGAGCAGGCCGGCCATCATCGGCGTGAGGAGCAAACCCGACGACGACGGGCTGTGCCCCTTGACGATCTGCAGGTAGAGCGGCAGGTACGTGACGGCACCGAAGAGCGCGAAGCCGACGATGAAGCCGATCGCACTCGTCACGACGAAGATCCGGTTCCGGAAGAGCGCCGGCGGCATGATCGGCTCGGCCGCTCGGCGCTCCACCAGCGCGAAGGCGACGAGCAGCAGTGGACCGACGACGATCAGCGCGATGCTCTCGGGCGAGCTCCAGGCCAGCGTTGTCCCGCCGAGGCTCGTGAAGAGCACGATCGCCGAGAGGCCGCCGGCGAGCAACACCGCGCCGAGGTAGTCGATTCGGTGCTGGACGTGTGCCGCTCGCGTGCGGAACGTCACTCCGATCACGGCGAGCGCCAGAGCGCCGAGCGGCAGGTTGATGTAGAAGATCCACCGCCACGAGAGGTGATCGACGAAGAAGCCGCCGAGCAGCGGCCCGATCACCGTCGCGACGCCGAAGACAGCGCCGAAGAAGCCCTGGTACTTGCCTCGCTCCCGCGGGGGGATGATGTCGCCGATCACGGCGATCGTCGTGACGATCAACCCGCCGCCCCCGATTCCCTGCAGCGCGCGGAACGCGATCAGCTCGGGCATGTCCTGCGCGAGCCCACACAGCGCCGAGCCGATGAGGAAGATCACGATCGCCGTCTGGAGGACGATCTTGCGGCCGTAGAGGTCGCCGAGCTTCCCGTACACAGGCCCGACGACCGTCGACGCGAGGAGGTACGCGGTGACGACCCACGAGAGGTGCTCGATCCCGCCGAGCTCGCCGACGATCGTCGGCAGCGCCGTCGCGACGATCGTCTGGTCGAGCGCCGCGAGCAGCAGGACCAGCATCAGCGCGCCGAAGATCAGCCGCACGCGCGGCGCCTGGTCGGCGGGGGTCATCCTGGCGTTTTAGCCGGAAAGCGCGGCGTCGAGCGCTTCCTCCCAGACGCCGAGCGCTTCGTCGAGCTCGCGGTCGGAGAGGGTCAGCGGGGTGAGCACGCGGATGCAGTTGGAGTAGATCCCGGACTTGAGCAGCAGCAGGCCGCGCTTGGCGGCCTCGTCCGTGACGGCGGAGGCCAGCTCCGGTGCGGGCTCCTTGGTCTCCGGGTCGGCGACGAGCTCGATCGCCAGCATCGCACCAAGCCCCCGGACGTCGCCGACCTGCGGGAAGCGCTGCTGCCACGCCAGCATCCGCTCGCGCAGCTGGTCGCCGATCGACGTCGCTCGGGCGCAGAGGTTCTCGTCCGCGATCACATCGAGCACGGCGAGCGCAGCGGCCTGGGCGACCGGGTTGCCGACATAGGTCCCGCCGATCGCGGAGTCGCCCGGCGCGTCCATGATCTCGGCCTTCCCGAGGACTCCCGACAGGGGAAGCCCCATCGCGATCGACTTCGCGACGGTGATCAGGTCGGGCTCGATGCCGTAGTGCTCGATGGCGAGCAGCGTTCCCGTCCGCGCGAAGCCCGTCTGCACCTCGTCGACCACCATGACGATCCCATGCTCGTCGCAGAGGCGGCGGACGCCCTCCATGAACTCCTGGGGCGCGACGAGGAAGCCGCCCTCGCCCTGGACGGGCTCGACCACAATCGCCGCGATCGTCTCGGCGGCGACCTGGGTGACGAGCGCCCGCTCGAGCGCTGCCAGTGCGTCCTTGGCACTCGGGCCGCGGTACTCGTTCGGGAAGGGGACGCGGTAGACCTCCGGCGCGAATGGCCCAAGGCCGGCCTTGTAGGGGTGCGTCTTCGACGTCATGGAGAGAGCCAGCAGGGTGCGGCCGTGGAAGCCGCCCTCGAACGCGATCACCGCGGGGCGCTTCGTGTAGGAGCGCGCGTACTTGATCGCGTTCTCGACCGCCTCGGTTCCGGCGTTGAAGAACGACGCCTTGGCGCCTGAGATCGGCGCGAGCTCGCAGAGCCGCTCGGCCAGTCGGACGTAGACCTCGTAGGGGACGATCGTGAAGTCCGTGTGGCTGAAGCGCTCGAGCTGCTCCTGCGCCGCCTCGACGACGCGGGGATGGGAATGGCCGACGTTGAGACAGCCGACTCCGCCGGTGAAGTCGATGAACGTGTTCCCGTCGACGTCGGTGAGCCGCGCGCCCTCGCCGCGCTCGATCACAATCGGGAAGGTGAGGGAGAGCGGATCCGCAACCACTCGCTGTTTGCGTTCGATGATCTCGCGGGAGCGGGGGCCGGGAATCTCCGTGCGGATGTCGATCGTCTTCGTCGTCGCCATGGAGCCGACGATAGCGGAGCGACCGGCCCTGTGCATACTGAATACTCCGTATTCATGAGCGCCCGCGATCAGCCTCTGCGGCGGCGCGATCTCGATCCGGATCCGCTGCGTCAGTTCCGGCGTTGGTACGAGGAGGCGGGGCGGGTCGTGGAGTTTCCGGAGACCGTTGCGCTGGCGACGGCGACCGAGGACGGCCGGCCGTCGGTGCGCATGGTGCTCGCGAAGGGCTTCGACGAGCGGGGCTTCAAGTTCCACACCGGCCACGGGAGCCGGAAGGCGCGGGAGCTTTCGGCCACCGGGCGCGGCGCGCTCCTCTTCTACTGGCACCCGCTGGGGCGGCAGGTGCGGATCGAAGGGCCGGTCGAGCGCGTTTCGGACGAGGAGTCGGAGGAGTACTTCCGGACGCGTCCGCGCGGCGGGCAGATCGCGGCGTGGGCATCGGCGCAGAGCGAGGCGATCGGCTCACGGGACGAGCTCGAGGCGCGCGTCGCGGAGCTTGAGCGCGAGTACGAAGGCCGCGACGTGCCGCTCCCGCCGCACTGGGGCGGCTATCGCCTCGAGCCGGAGGTCTGGGAGTTCTGGCAGCACCGCGAGAGCCGCCTCCACGATCGGTTCCGTTACGAGCGCCGAGCTGGTCGGGAGTGGACGATCACGCGACTGTCTCCGTGAGCCACTGGCAGTGCTGGCACCGGCGGTCGGGGCCGCTTCGTACAGTGCTTGCGTGATCCTCGCGCACCTCGACCTCGACGCCTTCTTCGCGGCTGTCGAGGAGCTCGAGGATCCGACGCTGCGGACGAAGCCGCTCGTCGTCGGCGGCGATCCGCACGGGCGCGGCGTCGTGGCGACCGCGAACTATGTCGCGCGGCGGTTCGGGATTCACTCGGCGATGAGCTGCGCCGAGGCGCTCCGCCGCTGCCCGCAGGCCGTCTTCGTCCGCCCGCGCCACTCGGTCTACTCGACCTACTCAAGAGCGGTCTGGGACACCGTTCGACAGGTGGTGCCGACCGTCGAGCGCACCGGGCTCGACGAGGGCTATCTGGATCTCGGGGAGGTCGCCGCGGACTTCGGCGAGGCGCGGCGAGTCGCCGAAGCGGTCCAGACCGCCGTGCGCGGCGCGACCAGCCTGACCTGCTCGCTCGGCGTCTCGACCTGCAAGGTCGTGTCCAAGATCGCGAGCGACCAACGCAAGCCCGGCGGCCTCGTCGTCGTGCGACCCGGCCGGGAAGCTGCCTTCCTCGAGCCGTTCGACGTGCGTCGCCTCCCCGGCGTGGGCCCGCGCGCCGAGGCCCGCCTCCGCGCCGCCGGCATCGAGACCATCGGCGCGCTCGCCGCTCTCTCGGACGAGCGCCTGCGCGCGCTCCTTCCCGGCAAGGTCGGGAGGCTCCTCCGCGCCCGGGCCCGCGGAATCGATCCCCGCGGCCTCGAGCTCCAGGTCCAGCGCGTGTCCATCAGCCAGGAGGAGACGTTCGCCCGGGACATCTCGGACGTCGAGCAGCTTCGCGTTGAGCTCCGCCGAATGGCCGACGCTCTGGCCGGACACCTCCAGCAGAAGCACGAGACGGCCAGGACCGTGACGACCAAGGTGCGCTATCCGGACTTCGCAATCAGGAGCCGCTCGACGACGCTTCCGGTCGGCATCGACGACGCCGACCGGATCTGGGAGCTCGCCTGCTCGCTGCTGGACCGGGCGCTCGCCGACCGGCCAGGTGCCCTGAGGCTCATCGGCGTCGGCCTCTCGGGCTTCGAGCCCCATCGCCAGCTCTCGCTGGTCTAGCGTGAACTTGTGCGCTCTTTGCTGCTTCGATCGCTGAGCGTCGCCGGCGTCGTGGTCCTCCTTGCCCTCGCCGGCTGGGTCGGCAAGGCCTGGTGGGACAGCCGGCTCCCGAGCTCGTACTCGGCGATGGAGTTCGGCTCGGTCGACTTCGGCGGAGGGCCGGCGCACGACCACGGCGGCCACGGAGGAGTGAGCGTCGAGCAGCTGACGGCGCCGCGGGCCGGCAAGCCGGACTACCGGATCACGCTGGTGGCCCGAAAGGCGGAGGTGGAGCTCGCCCAGGGCCGGACGATCGAAGCCTGGACGTTCAACGGACAGGTGCCTGGCCCGGAGATCCGCGTTCACCAGGGCGACCTGGTCGAAGCCACCCTGATCAACGAGGACATCGACGACGGCGTGACGATCCATTGGCACGGCGTGGACGTCCCGAACGCGGAGGACGGCGTCGCTGGCGTGACCCAGGACGCCGTGATGCCGGGCGAGCGCTACACGTACCGCTTCCGCGCCGAACAGCGCGGGACGTTCTGGTACCACTCGCACCAGGTCTCGTCGAGACAGGTCCGGCGCGGCCTCTACGGGGCGTTCGTGATCGAGCCGAGACAGCAACCGCGCCGTCGGACGCTCGACCTGACGGTCATCGCGCACGACTTCTCGGGCGGAACGGCTCTCGGGTCGCGCATCGGCGCCGCAACGACGGCTCGTTGCCCCAGGCACGCCGGTCCGGCTCCGGCTCGTCAACTCCAACAGCTTCGAAGAACGGTTCCATCTCGTAGGCACGCCGTTCCGCGTAGCCGCGATCGACGGCACCGATCTGAACGGCCCTACACCAATCGAGGACAAGACACTGCTGCTTGGCGGCGGGGCGAGGTACGACGTGACGTTCGTCATGCCGCAATTCTCGGTCGGGCTCGTCCTGGAGGGCACCACGACGGCGCTCCAGCTCATTAGCGACCCCGATGACCCTCAGCTTCACGTCGAGGAACCGGAAGGCGGCGACTTCGATCCCGCAGGCTACGGCCGAGCCGAAAGCCACGCCCCTCGGTGCCACCACCCACTTCGACCGCAGCTTCGTCCTGAAGATCGGGCAGAAGATCGGATTCATCAACGGCCGCCCCGGCTACCACTGGTCGGTCAACGGGAAGCTCTTCCCGGAGACGCCGATGTACATGGTCAGCCGAGGCGACCTGGTCAAGTTCAAAATCGTCAACGACACCGGCAGCGTCCACCCGATGCACCTCCACGGCCACCACGCCCTCGTCCTGAGCCGCGACGGCAAGCCGACCCGCGGAAGCCCCTGGTGGGTCGACACGCTCAACGTCCTCGGCCACGAGGAATACGAGGTGGCTTTCCGCGCCGACAATCCCGGCATCTGGATGGACCACTGCCACAACCTCCAGCATGCGAGGGACGGCCTGACGATGCACGTCGCGTATGAAGGCGTGACGACACCCTTCCGTCTCGGGGACGGCCCGGACAACCACCCGGAGTAGAACTCGACTACGCCGGGGGAGAAGCGGCCGGCGCCGCAGCGGGCACCGCTGCCATCCGCTCTTCCCGCCACATCATCCCGGTCATCCGCCCAACCAGGGCGAGGATGATCAGGGCGTTCACGGGGTGGAGGAACCCGAGGACGGCCGGCAACTCGGCTCCGGTCCAGCCGAGGAACATCTGGACGACGAGGAGCACGAAGATGAGCAGTGACTGGAGGATCCGCGATCGGTTCCGCGTTCCGAACGAGAAGAGGAAGAGCAGGAGGCCGGCGAGAATGATCAGGTAGCCGAGAGCGGCATGGGGACCGAATCCGTCCACGAATGTGTCCTCGTCGATCGATCCGTTACTGACCTTGTCGGCGGCGCTGAACGCTCCGTAGCCTGCAAATCCAATCTGAACGACGACGGCAAGCGTCAGCAAGGTCGCCCACCAGCGATGAATCGTCCGGAACGCGTTCACAGCGCCTCCTCGCTCTCTTGACCGCCTGACTCTGCGCTAGTTTCCTGCGGATGTCAACGGAGCCCACGACCCAGCCTGCGGCCGCTGCCGGCACCGCCACCCTCGGCGATCTGACCGTGAACCGGATGGCGTTCGGCGCCATGCGCCTCACCGGCCCAGGGGTCATCGGCGAGCCCGACGACCCTGAGAACGCGAAGGCGGTGCTGCGCCGAGCCGTCGAGCTCGGCGTCAACTTCATCGACACCGCGGACTCGTACGGCCCGGAGATCAACGAGCGCCAGATCGCCGACGCGCTGCATCCCTATCCGGACGAACTCGTGATCGCGACCAAGGGCGGTCTGACTCACGAGCGGCGGGGTGAATGGCTTCAGGACGGGCGGCCGGAGAGCTTGCGGGCCGCCTGCGAGGGCAGCTTGCGCCGCCTGCGGGTCGAGCGGATCGACCTCTACCAGCTGCACTCCGTGGATCCATCGGTACCGCTCGAGGAGTCCGTCGGCACGCTCGCGGAGCTCCGCCAGGAGGGCAAGATCCGGCACGTCGGACTCTCCAACGTCGATGCCCGCCAGCTCGCCCGGGCCCGCGAGATCGTCCCGATCGTGTCCGTGCAAAACCGCTACAACCTCGCCGACCGCCACTCGGAAGGCGCCCTCGAAGCCTGCGAGCGGGACGGGATCGCCTTTCTGCCGTGGTTTCCGCTTGCGTTCGGCGAGCTGACCCGCGGCGTGGGACGGCTGACCGACGTTGCGTTCGCCCATGGGCTGACCCGCGCACAGGTCGCGATCGCCTGGCTGCTGCAGCGCTCGCCCTTGATGGTTCCGATCCCCGGCACCTCGTCGCTCGAGCATCTCGAGGAGAACATCGCCTCGGCATCGGTCGAGCTCACCGAGACGGAGTTCGGGGATCTCAGCCGCGCGGCCCGGTCGGCGCTCTGATGGTCCTCTCAGACCGCACGATCCGGCGACTCATCGAGGAGGGCCGGATCCTGATCGAGCCATACGACGAGTCGCTGCTCCAGCCCTCCAGCGTGGACGTCCGCGTCGACCGCTACTTCCGCGTCTTCCACAACGCGCGCTACCCGTTCATCGACGTGAAGGAGCCGCAGGAGGATCTCACCGAGCTGGTCGAAGTCGGCGACGAGGCGCCGTTCATTCTCCACCCCGGCGAGTTCGTGCTCGCCTCGACGCTCGAGCGGATCGTGCTTCCGGACGACCTCGTGGCCAGGCTGGAAGGGAAGTCGAGCCTGGGCCGGCTCGGCCTGCTGATCCACTCGACCGCCGGCTTCATCGATCCCGGCTGGGACGGCCACGTCACGCTCGAGCTCTCGAACGTCGCGAACCTCCCGATCACGATCTACCACGGGATGAAGATCGGTCAGCTCTCGTTCGTGCAGCTCTCCGAGCCGGCCGAGCGGCCTTACGGCTCCGGTGAGCTCGGCTCGAAGTACCAGGGGCAGCAGGGCCCGACCCCGAGCAGGTACTGGCAGAACTTCGACGAGCGCGTGAAGTGAAGGTCCTCGTCACCGGCGCGACCGGCTTCGTCGGCCCGAGCGGTAGCGAACGCGATCGTCGACGCCGGCCATCAGGTCCGCGTGTTGGAGCGCGAGCCCGGGAAGTGGAAGGAGGCCGGAATCCGCTGCCAGGAGGCGGTTCAGGGCGACGTCACCGACCTCGACAGCCTCCGCCGGGCGGTGCAGGGGATCGAGGTCGTCGTCCACCTCGTCGCGATCCGTCAGGGGAAGCCGGAGCAATTCCAGCGGGTAATGATCGGCGGCACGCGCAACCTGATCGCGGCCGCCAACGAAGTCGGAGTCCGCCGCTTCGTCCTGATCAGCGCACTCGGGGTGACCGAGGAGACGAAGGACCTCGTGCCCTACTACAACGCGAAGTGGACGGAGGAGCAAGACCTGCAGCGCTCAGCGCTCGAGCACGTGATCTTCCGGCCGAGCTTCGTCTTCGGGCGCGACGGCGGGATTCTCCCGACGTTCCTCAAGCTGGCGAAGCTCTCGCCCTTCACGGCGATCATGGGCAGCGGCGAGCAGCGGATCCAGCCGATCTGGATCGACGACGTCGGCGCCTACTTCGCACAGTCGATCGACCATCCCGAGGCCGCGAAGCGCACATTCGAGATCGGCGGGCCGGACGTCGTCACCTGGAACGAGCTCTGGCAGCGGATCCGGGCAGCGCTCGGGATCCGACGCCGGCCGACCGTCCATATGCCGATCGGGCTCATGCGGGCACCCGCTGTCGTGACCGAGCGGCTACCGGGATCGATCCCGCTGACGCGGGATCTCCTCACGATGCTCGAGGCGGGCGACAACGTCGTGTCGAACGCCGACGCGCTCGAGACCTTCGACGTCCAACTCGTGCCGCTGGACGAACAGCTGCGGCGCGCCGCGGCCTAGGAGGGCTTGGCCCTCCCTATGCCGGCGCGCCGGCGCGGACGAGCGAGCGCGCCGCCGCGGCGATGTGCTCGGCGTCGATCCCGGCGGCTGCCAGGAGCTCTGCCGGCTTGCCGGAGTGCGGCATCTCGCGCACGGCGAGCAGGGAGACCGGAGGACGCTCCTCGGCATCGGCGAGCGCGGCGAGAACCGCCTCCCCGAGCCCGCCCTCGGCCCAGTGGTCCTCGGCGGTGACGATCGGGGTCGAGATGCTCCGAAGCGTCTCGGCGTCGATCGGCTTGACGGAGTAGCAGTCGATCACGCGCGCCGAGATGCCCTCCGAGCCCAACGTGTCTGCGGCCTCGAGCGCTTCATGGAGCGTGATACCGGCCGCGATGATCGTGACGTCCTCGTCGTCTGGCGCGCGGGGCGTCTTGCTCCCGCCGACCGGGAACTCCTCATCCGGCTCGTAGATCACCGGCGTGTCGCCCCGGGTCGTCCGCAGATACGAGATCCCGTCGAGGTCGGCCATCGCCCGGACGAGCTTCGCCGTCTGGTTGCCGTCGCACGGGTAGAGGACGGTCGAGCTGTGGACGGCGCGGAACTCGGCCAGGTCCTCGAGGCCCATCTGCGACGGCCCGTCCTCGCCGATCGAGACCCCGGCGTGTGACCCGCAGACCTTGATCGTCGCCCGGCTGACCGCCGCCATGCGGACGAAGTCGTAGGCACGGGAGGTGAAGGCCGCGAACGTCGAGGCAAACGGCTTCCAGCCGAGCACCTGCATCCCGACCGCCGCGGCGATCATCTGCTGCTCGGCGATGTACATCTCGAAGAACCGTTCCGGATGCGCGTCGCGGAAGATCTCGGAGAACGTCGAGTTCGAGACCTCGCCGTCGAGCGCGACCACGTCGCCGCGTTCGCCGCCGAGCGCCGCGAGCGCCTCTCCGTAGGCCTTCCGAGTTGCCACCTTCGACCCGACCTCGTACCTCGGCCACTCCTGCGGCGTCGGCTCGAACCGGTGACGCTCTACTCGCTCGGGCTTGGGGACGTCCACGGTGATGTTCCGCAGGCCGCCCAGCTCCTGGATCGCCTCTTCGGCGATCGCCTTCCCGTGCCATCCGTTCTGGTTCTCGACCTTCGAGTATCCCTTGCCCTTGATCGTCCTGGCCACGACGGCGGTGGGCCTGTCCGTGGACTCCGCCTCCCGGTAGGCCGCGTCGATCTGCTCGACGTCGTGGCCGTCGATCTCGATCGTGTGCCAGCCGAAGGCGCGGAGCCGCTCGGAGTAGGACGAAAGATCCCAACCGTGCATCGTCTCGCCACGCTGGCCGAGCCGGTTGACGTCGATGATCGCGGTCAGGTTGTCGAGCTCGTAGAACGCGGCGTGCTCGGCCGCCTCCCACATCGAGCCCTCGGCCATCTCGCTGTCGCCGCAGATGACCCAGACGCGGAAGGGAAGCCGGTCGAGCCGCTTGCCGGCGAGGGCGACGCCGACGCCGATCGGCAGCCCCTGCCCGAGCGACCCCGTCGCCACGTCGACCCAAGGGCAGGACGGGCGTCGGATGCCCTTCGAGCCGGCTTCCGAACTGCCGGTAGGTCATGAACTCCTCTTCCGAGAGCACGCCCGCGGCGCGGAAGAGCCCGTAGACGAGTGGCGAGGCGTGCCCCTTGGAGAAGATCAGGCGATCGTTCGCCGGGCTCTTCGGATCGTCGAAGTCGTAGCGGAAGTGGGCGGCGAGGAGCACCGCCGCCAGGTCGGCGGCGGACATCGAGGAGGTCGGGTGGCCGGAGCCGGCTTTTGCGCTCGCGCGAACCGCGTCGACACGCAGTTGCTGCCCGAGCTCCCGCCAGAGATCCGAGTCACCCATGTAGGGGTAACGTAGTCGAGGAATGAGAGTTGCTGTTGCGTTTGACCACCGGGGTGTCAAGCTTCGCGACCGCGTGCTCGAAGAGGTGCAGCGCCTTGGGCACGAGCCGGTGGACCTGGGCACCGACAGATCCACGCCTCGCATCGACTATCCCGACAAGGCCAGGGAGATCGGAGAGGCGATTCGCTCGGGTGATGCGGAGCGGGGCATCCTCGTCTGTGGCTCCGGCGTCGGCGCCTCGGTGGCGGCCTCCAAGCTGGCGGGGATCCGTGGCGCCGTCTGCCACGACACCTACTCGGCCAGGCAAGGTGTGGAGCACGACAACATGAACGTGCTCTGCATCGGCTCGGGGGTCGTCGGCGCCGACCTTGCCGCCGAGCTCCTCGCTGCTTATCTTGCCGCCGAGTTCAGCGGCGCGGAGCGCTACCGCAGAAGGCTTGAGAAGATCGAAGCAATGGAAAAGGAGGGCCTGAATGTCTAAATCGCGCCTCCACCAGCTGAGCGAGCTCGGCCAGAGCGTCTGGATCGATTCCCTCTCGCGGGAGTGGCTCCGGACCGGCGAGCTCGCGCGAATGATGGACGAGGACGCCGTCGTCGGCGTCACGTCGAATCCGACCATCTTCCAGAAGGCGATGTCCGAAGGCGGGTGGTACGACGACCAGCTCCGCGACGTGCTGGCCGAAGAGGACGACCTGAAGGAGATCTTCCTTCGGCTCGCCTTCGACGACATCACCGGGGCCTGCGACCTGTTCCACCCGGTCTGGCAGGAGACCCAGGGCGTGGACGGCCGAGTTTCGTTGGAGGTCGACCCGCACTTCGCGAACGACACCGAAGCGACGATCGAGGAGGCGCAGCGCTTCCACGACACGGTCGACCGCCCTAATCTCTACGTGAAGATCCCGGCGACGAAGGAGGGGCTGCCGGCGATCGAAGAGATGATCGCGCGTGGCAAGAGCATCAACGTCACGCTGATCTTCTCGCTGCAGCGCTACGCCGAGGTGGCAGAGGCCTACATCCGCGGACTGGAGCGGCTCGCCGAGGCCGGCGGCGACCTGCGGGACGCTCTGTCGGTCGCGAGCTTCTTCGTCTCGCGGGTCGATACCGAGACCGACAAGCGGCTCGACGCGATCGGCGGCGCCGATCACCTGAAGGGCAGGTTGGCGATCGCGAACGCGAAGCTCGCCTACCAGCGCTACAAGGAGATCTTCGCCGGGCCGCGCTGGGAGACGCTCGCAGCGAAGGGCGCGAGGCCGCAGCGCTGTCTCTGGGCCTCCACGTCGACGAAGAACCCGGCCTATCGCGACGTCATGTACGTCGAGGAGTTGATCGGTCCCGAGACGGTGAACACGATGCCGAAGGAGACGATCGAGGCATTCCAGGATCACGGGGAGGTGCGTCCGACGCTCGAGGAAGGGCTGGACGAGGCGCGTCAGCTCTTCGACGAGCTCTCCCGGGTCGGGATCGACTACGACGACGTCACGCGCGTGCTCGAGGAGGAGGGCGTCCAGAAGTTCGCCGACTCCTTCGACGAGCTCCTCGACGGCATCCGGGCCAAGCGCGGCGAGCTCGTCTCGGCGTGATCGAGACCGCCGAGCTCGTCGAACGCATCTGGGAGCGCGACCCGTCGGTCTGGACGGGGAGCGACGAGGCGCAGTGGCTCGGCTGGCTCGACGAGCCCTCGCGCATGCGGGAGCGCGTGCACGAGCTCATGGAGTTCGCCGCCCGGGTCGACGCGGACGAGTTCGTCCTGCTCGGGATGGGCGGTTCCAGCCTTGCGCCGGAGGTCACGCGCCGGACGTTCGGCGCCGAGCGCTTCCACGTCCTCGACACCACGCATCCAGCGGCGATCCGGCGGCTCGAGGAGAGCATCGACATCACCCGCACGCTCTTTCTGGCCGCCTCCAAGTCGGGCACGACGATCGAGACGCGCAGCCATGTGGACTACTTCCGGGATCGAGGCGGGCGGTTCGCGGTCATCACCGATCCCGGCTCGCCGCTGGCTGAGATCTTCGACGACGTGTTCTACGGCGAGCCGACGATCGGCGGCCGCTACTCGGCGCTGTCGGTCTTCGGGATCCTTCCGGCGATCTTCATGGGCATCGACGTGCAGCGTCTGCTCGATCGCGCGGACGAGATGCGCGAGGCCTGTCGACTGGAAGAGGGCAACCCTGGGCTCGAGCTGGGCCTCGCGCTCGGCCGTGGCTGGCAGGAGGGTCGCGACAAGGTGCTCGTCTCGGGCGACTTCGGCCTCTGGGTCGAGCAGCTGCTGGCCGAATCGACGGGAAAGGACGGCAAGGGGCTCGTGCCGGTGATCGGGGAGGGTGACGACGACACCCAGGTGCACGAGTTCCGGCTCGAGGATCCGTACGAGCTCGGGCAGGAGTTCTTCCGCTGGGAGTTCGCGACCGCCGTCGCGGGCTCGATCCTCGGCGTCAATCCCTTCGACCAGCCGAACGTGCAGGAAGCGAAGGACCGAACCACCGCCATCCTTTCTGGCCAGGTCCAGGGGCCTGGCCCCCAGACACGGCCCGAAGGGTCGGTGGACGCGCTGTTCGCCGAGGCGCAGCCCGGCGACTACATCGCGATCCTCGCCTTCATCGACCCAGCGCGCGAAGGCGAGCTCGCGCCGCTCGTTCGCCGGGCGGAGGAGACCGGCTGCGCCGTCGCGGTCGGCCTCGGGCCGCGCTATCTCCACTCGACCGGGCAGCTGCACAAGGGCGGCCCCGACACCGGCGTCTTCATCCAGGTCGTGGACGATCTCGGCGAGGAGCTCGCGATCCCCGGACGCCAGTACGGGTTCCACACGCTGATCGCCGCCCAGGCAGCGGGCGACTTCCAGGCGCTGCAGGAACGAGGGCGGCGCATCGCGCGAATTCGACTGGAGGACGTCTAGTGCAACTGGGGATGGTGGGGCTCGGGCGGATGGGATCGGGGATGACCGAGCGGCTCCAGCAAGCGGGCCACGACGTCAAGACCTACGACCCCAACGTCGAGTCCACGGCCGGCTCGCTCGAAGAGCTCGCCGCCCAGCTCGATCCGCCGCGCCACGTCTGGCTGATGGTCCCGGCCGGCGATGTGACCGAGAACGCGTTCAAGGAGCTGCTGGGGATCCTCGAGCGTGGCGACGCGATCATCGACGGCGGCAATTCCAACTTCCGCGACTCGCAGCGGCGCGCGGCGGAGGCCACAGAACCCGGCCTCTACTTCGTCGACTGCGGCGTCTCGGGCGGGATCTGGGGGCTGCGCGAAGGGTTCGCGCTGATGGCCGGCGGGGACGCCGAGCCGATCGGCCGCCTTCAGTCCGGTGTTCGAGGCGCTTGCCCCCGAGGGGGGCTTCGCACACGTCGGCCCGTCGGGCGCGGGCCACTTCGTGAAGATGGTCCACAACGGCGTCGAGTACGGCCTCATGCAGGCGTATGCGGAGGGCTTCGACCTGATGCAGGCCTCGGAGTTCGAGCTCGACCTCGCTGCCATCGCCGAGCTCTGGCGCCACGGCTCGGTCGTCCGCAGCTGGCTCCTCGATCTGCTCGCCCGCGCCTTGCAGGAGGATCCGAACCTCGAGGGGATCAAGGGCTATGTGGAGGACTCGGGCGAGGGGCGCTGGACGGTGGAGCAGGCGATCGAGACCGCCGTCCCCCTCCACGTGATCGCCGCGTCGCTCTTCGCGCGCTTCGAATCGCGGCGAGAGGATTCATTCTCCGCCAAGGTGAACGCGGCACTGAGAAACCAATTCGGTGGACACGCAGTCCGTCACGAAGACTGAGGAGAACCCGCTCCTCGAGGGGTTGCGGCTGCGCCGAAAGCCGGAGCCCTCCGTCCTGACGATCTTCGGCGCGACGGGGGATCTCACCAAGCGCAAGATCTTCCCGGCCCTTTTCGCGCTCGCCGTTCGCAAGCTGCTGCCAGAGAACTTCGCCGTCCTTGGCGTGGCCAGAACCGAGCAGAGCACCGAGGAGTTCGTTGCCTCGATGGCGGAAGCGGTGCAGCAGTTCTGCCGCGACGACTTCGAGCAGTCGGTGTGGGAGGACCTCGTCGCCCGAACCCGCTACATCGGAACCGACTACGCCGACGAGAGCAGAAAGGACCAAATCGCCCGCTGCCTGACCCAGCTGGACGAAGAGTTCGACACGCGCGGGAATCGCGTCTACTACCTTGCCGTCCCGCCGCAGGCGATGCCGGTCATCGTGGAAGGGCTGGGCGAGCGCCGGTCGACCACCGGCTGGGTCCGGTTGATCGTCGAGAAGCCGTTCGGACACGATCTCGCGTCCGCCCGCGAGCTGAACCAGCTCGTCGGACGCTACTTCACCGAGGACGAGGTCTTCCGGATCGACCACTACCTCGGCAAGGAAACGGTCCAGAACATGCTCGCGCTGCGGTTCGCGAACGGCATCTTCGAGCCGATCTGGAACCGGCAGTTCATCGACCACGTCCAGATCACCGTCGCCGAGTCGATCGGCATCGGAATGCGTGCCGGGTACTACGAGGAGGCGGGCGCGATCCGGGACATCTTCCAGAACCACCTGCTCCAGCTCGTCGCCCTGACCGCGATGGAGCCGCCGATCGACTTCACCGCCGAGTCGGTGCGCAACGAGAAGGTCAAGGTGCTGAAGGCCCTCGTCACCCCGGGGCCCAAATCAGTTGTCCGCGGCCAGTACGGGCCCGGCTTCATCGAGGGCGAGCCGGTGCCCGGCTATCGCGAGGAGGCCGGCGTCGCACCCGATTCCAACACCGAGACGTTCGTCGCCGCGAAGCTGCTGGTGGACAACTGGCGCTGGGCCGACACGCCGTTCTACATCCGCACCGGCAAACGCCTCCCGAGGCGGGAAACGACGATCGCGATCCAGTTCAAGCGGGCGCCGCACCCCCCGTTCGAGGACCTGACCGAGCTGCGGCCGAACGTGCTCTTCGTGCACATCCAGCCGAACGAGGGTGTCGCGCTCGGGATCGGCGCGAAGGTCCCGGGGGAGGGGATGCGCGTGCGAACCGTCCACATGGAGTTCCTCTACGGCGGCGCGTTCCGCGTCGAGCTGCCCGAGGCGTACGAGCGCCTGATCCTCGACACGATGCTCGGCGACCCGACGCTCTTCACCCGCGCCGACGAGATCGAAGAGCAATGGGCGATCGTCGACGCGATCGTCGCGTTCTGGGCGCGGGAGAAGCCGATGTTCCCCAACCACGCCGCCGGCACCTGGGGCCCGCCGGCCGCGATGGAGCTCGTCGAGTGGCATCGGTAGCGCACGTCGAGGGCTGGTCGGCCGAGTCGGCCACGATCGCCCAGATCGAAGAGGCGCTCACCGACCTGCGCTTCAATGACGGCCACGGCGGACTCCCAGACCTGCGCACCAGCGTCCTCACGCACATGGCCTGGGTGCCGGAGGAATGGCAGCGCGCGGCAACGGAGACGCTAGCGGGCCTCGGCGAGCGGCATCCGTCACGGACGTTGCTGCTCTTTCCACACCCCGACGCCGAGGATCGGCTCAGCGCGCGGGTCTCCCTCGAGTGTCACGAGCTCGAAGGAGAGCTGCGCCATCTCTGCAACGAGGTGGTCGAGCTCGGGCTCTGCGGCATCAGGGCACAGGCACCGGCGAGCGTCGTCGAGCCGCTGCTCCTCCCGAACCTCCCTGTCTTCCTGCGCTGGCGCGGACGGCCGCCGTTTCGCACGGCGCCGTTCCAGGAGCTCGTCGAGCTGACCGACCGGCTGATCGTCGACTCTTCCGAGTGGCCCGACCTCCCTGGGGCCTACGCCGAGCTGGACGAGTTCTTCGAGGAGACGGCCGCGTCCGACATCGCCTGGCGGCGCACCCTCTCGTGGCGTGAGGCGCTCGCGAAGGCCTGGCCCGAGCTTCCGGACCGGATCGCCGGTCCCCCGGCGGAGGCTTCGCTGATCGCCGGTTGGCTGAAGTCTCGTGCGGGCATCGAGGTTGCCCCCGAGTGGGCCGACGAGCTGCCGTTCGCCGAAGAGAAGAGCGGGAGCGACCTGCTCTCCGAGGAGCTCGACGTCTTCGGCCGCGACCCGATCTACGAGGACGCAGTCAGAGCGGCAGGGGAAAGCGTGTAGTGCAGCGATACGAAGAGTTCTTCGAGCACGCTCCTGTGGGGTACCTCATCACGGATCAGTTCGGCGAGGTGGCAAGGGCAAATCAAGCTGCGGCGACGCTGTTGGGGCTTCCGGCGAAGCAGCTCGTCGGCGAGCGGCTTGGGACGTTTGCAACCGGCCCCGACGAGCGTGGGCTTCGGGAGCGGCTGGACGACGTTTCGCGGACGAGCGGGCAGCTTGTCTGGGAAACCTGGCTGACGCCTCGCGGTGGCCGACCGTTTCGGGCAGAGCTCCACGTTTCCCGAAGCCGGTCGGAGACCCCGGACCTCCACTGGACGCTCGTCGACGTGACGGAGCAGGCCGCAACGGCTCAGGAGCTGCAGAAGCTGACGACCGAGCTCGAGCAGCGTGTGCAGGATCGAACGCAGGCGCTCGCCGAGGAACGTGCGCGCTTGGCCGCCGTGGTCGAGAACATGCCGGTCGGGCTCATCATCGTCGGCGCCGACGGGAACGCTCAGCTCGTCAACGACCGGGCCCTCGAGATCCTCGGAGTCCGGACGCCGGCGGAGATCTTCGACCGGAAGTGGACGAGCCGATACGGTGACGACGAGTCTCCGCTCATGCGGGCGCTTCGAACGAACGAGGTGGTCGCGAACGAGCGCATCGAGCTCGTCACTCCCGACAGGTCGACCAAGTTCATCAACGCCGCGGCGGCACCGGTCCGGGACGCGAACGGGCAGACGATCGGAGCGCTTGCCCTGCTCCACGACGTGACGACCCAGGAGCGTCAGGAGCGCGCCGAGCGCGAGTTCGTCACCAACGCCGCACATCAGCTCCAGAGCCCACTGTCAGCGATCGTCAGCGCGATCGACGTGCTCCAGGCGGGCGCAAAAGACGAGCCCGAGCGCGACGTCTTCCTCGGCCACATCGAGCGCGAGACCGATCGGCTGTCGCGTCTTGCCCAGGCACTCCTTGTCCTCGCGCGGGCGCAAACGGGCGTCGAGGCGCCGCGCGACGAGGTCGTTGCTCTGGCGCCGCTGCTGGAGGAGGTAGCGGCTTCCGTTCGTCCGGCACCGGCGGTCGAGGTCGAGACTTCCTGTCCGGAGGAGCTCGCGCTCATCACGAACCGACAGCTCTTCGAACAGGCCTTGCTCAACGTCGCGGACAACGCTGCCAAGTACACGAGAGCGGGGCGGATCTCGCTCTCGGCTCGCTTGGTCGACGGCGCCATCGAGATCGTGGTCGCGGACACGGGACCCGGGATCCCGGCAGACGAGCAGTCGCAGGTCTTCGACCGCTTCTACCGAGGGTCGGCGAACGGCGAGCCGGGGTTCGGGCTCGGGTTCGCAATCGTCGGCTCCGCCGTCGAGGCGATCGACGGCGAGCTGGAGCTCAGCTCCTCCGAGGGCTCGGGAACAACGGTGCGGTTTCGGCTACCCCGCGCCGCGAGCATGATCTCTGCGTGAACCGCATTCTGGTCGTCGACGACGAGCCGGCCATCCTCGACGCGGTCGGCTACGCGCTCCGCACCGAGGGCTTCGACGTGGATATGGTCGCCGACGGCGAAGAGGCGCTCGCGGCGGCGCTTGGTGCGCCGTACGACGTTGTCGTTCTCGACCTGATGCTTCCGGGAATGTCGGGGACCGAGGTGTGCCGCCGGGTTCGCGCCGAGAGCGCGGTCCCGATCATCATGCTCACCGCCCGCGGTGCCGAGCTCGACCGGGTGCTCGGGCTCGAGGTTGGTGCGGACGACTACGTTACGAAGCCGTTCTCGATGGCCGAGCTGGTCGGCCGGATCCGTGCACTCCTCCGCCGACGCGAGCTCGACCGGTCGAGCCACGGCGGGAGGCTGCGGGTCGGGACGCTGGAGCTCGACCCGATGCGGCACCAGGCGAGTGTTGCCGGCGAGCAGAAGCGGCTCACGCCATCGGAGTTCAAGCTGCTGCTGCTTCTTGCGGAGCAGCCGGAACGGGTGTTCAGCCGGCGCGAGATCATGCAGCACCTCTGGGAAAGCGAGTATGTCGGCGACCAGCGTGCCTGCGACATCCACATCTCGAACCTCCGACAGAAGCTCGAGGAGGATCCGGCGAACCCGGAGCGCATCGTCACCGTTCGCGGCATTGGCTACATGCTTGCGGCCGTGTGAGTGAATCTCGACAAACCTGGGGTAAACGCTCAGGCTCCTGCGGCTAGGTTGGCCTGAGTGTCGGAGCTCGAATTCGGGATCAGGACCGCTGGGTTGGACGGCGACGCGTTCATCGTCTCGCTCAACGGCGAGGCGGACGCCTACAACGCGCCCGAGCTGGAGCAGGCGTTGCAGGGCGTTCTCGCCTTGGGCGGGACCACGGTCGCCGTCGACCTCGTCGAGGTGACCTTCATCGACTCGACCGTCCTCAGCGTCCTCTTGCGGTACCAGGGGCGGTTCAAGACGCGCGGCGGGGACTGCATCATCGTCACCGACGATCGCAGGGTGCTTCGCACATTCGAGGTCACGGGGCTCGACAGGACCTTCGTGATCAGGCGCCGTCTCTCCGACGCGATCGCCGGGATCCTGCCGGACGCGTCCTCGTCATCGAGCGCCTAGCGCGGCTTCCAGCGCGCGACCTGCGGCGAGGACGAGCGCATCGTCGCCGGCGCGACCGACGACTTGCATCGACGCCGGCAGCCCGTCCTCTGCCGGGCCTACGGGCAGCGCGAGGGCCGGCCACCCGAGCGCGTTGAAGGGCAGCGTGAAGCGGATCATCGCCTCGCGGATCTCGAGCTCGTCGACGTCGGCCGGGGGCGGGACAAAACCGAGCGTCGGAACCAGCAGCAGGTCGAGGCCGGCAAGCGCCGCTTCCGCCTGTTGGCGGTACTCCTTCCGGCGGCGGACTGCCGTCTCGTATTCGGAGTCCGTGACGGCCAGGCAGCGCTCGATCTTGCCGCCGACGTTCGCGCCGTAGAGGTCGGACTGCTCGGCGAAGAGGTCCTGGTGCACCTCTGCGACCTCGCGCATGAACATCCGGCCGACTCCTTCCAGGAGCGGGAAGTCGATGGAGCGGGGGCTCAGCGCCTCGGCCGCCTCGCGCACACGGGTGGCGACGAGAGGATCGGAGTGCTCGAGCCAGGCGATACCGACGGTGAAGTCGTTCTCGTCGGTCCTTTCGAAGCCGTGGACGAGGGCCTGCATGAGCTCTTCACAGGCCGCGACTGTGCGGGCCATCGGGCCGGCGTGGTCGAAGGTCGGCGCGAGCGGGAAGACGCCGTCCAGCGGCACTAGCCCGAACGTCGGCTTGAGGCCGACGATGCCGCAGCAGGCGGCGGGGATCCGGATCGAGCCGCCCGAGTCGGTGCCGAGTGCGGCCTCGGCGAGGCCCGCGGCGAGCGCGGCGGCCGACCCGCCGCTGGATCCGCCGGCGGTGCGGCCAGGGGCGGCCGGGTTCGGGACGGTGCCGTAGTGCGGGTTCTGCGAAGTGACCCCGTACGCGAACTCGTGCAGGTTCGTCTTGCCGGTGTTGGCGTAGCCCGCCGCCTCCAGCCGGAGGACGGCCTCGGCGCTCCGCTCGGGGATGTGGTCGGCGAAGACGACCGAGCCGTAGGTGGTCGTCAACCCGGCGGTGTCGAAGAGATCCTTGACGGCGAGCGGAACGCCATCGGTCGGCAGGGGGTCGGGCCGCGCGAGAAAGATCCCACTCTCGAACGTCGCGCCTTCTGGCTCACTTTTGGCACTCATATGCGCGATTCTCCCGACTACCCTTGGCTCGCTGGGCACGTGGGTCCCCCCGCCCGGGTGGGGGCGTTGGGTGGGAGCGTCGGCCCTGGTCCTCCTAGTTGACGGCCAGATAGACGAACGCGATCAAGAAGGTGCCGGCGAAGAGTAGGAGCGCGAGCCCGAAAAGGGCCAGGCCCGTGACCGTGTTCTTGTGCGCCAGCTCGTCGACCAGGTCGACCGGCGGGCGCATCGTCCTCGGCTGGGTCGGCTGCTCGATCGGCTCGACGCCGGGCTCGCTCACAGGATCACCGGGTCGACGGCCATGGCGATGAAGAGCAGGGCCAGATAGGCCAGCGAGTAGTGGAAGAGCACTCCGGCGCGCCGCTGCGTCAGCTCCTGCCGGAGCGACCACGCGAGCTGCACGAACCGTGCCCCGAGGAGCACTGCGGCGGCGAGATAGATCGGTCCGAACGTGCCCGTCAGAACCGGCACCAGCGTCAGCGCGACCAGGCCGACCGTGTACAGGAGGATCTGCCTCGCGGTCTCGCGGTCGCCGCGCACGACGGGCAGCATCGGGATTCGCGCAGCCTCGTAGTCCCGTTTGATCAAGAGCGCCAGCGCCCAGAAGTGCGGGGGCGTCCAGAAGAAGACGATCAGGAACAGGTAGAGCGCCGGCAACGCGAGATTGCCCGTCGCCGCGGCCCAGCCGACGAGCGGCGGCACCGCTCCGGCGGCACCTCCGATCACGATGTTCTGCGGCGTCGTGCGCTTCAGCCAGCGTGTGTAGACGAGGACGTAGAAAAGGTTCCCGACGAGCGCGAGGCAGGCGGCGAGCACGTTGACGACCGAGGCCAGGAGCACGAACGAGAGCGCCGAGAGCGCGAGGCCGAACTCGAGCGCGAGCTCCGGGCTCACCCGTCCGTCCGCGACGGGCCGCCGTGCGGTGCGTCCCATCGAGCGATCGATGTCGCGGTCGAGGACGTGGTTCAGCGCGCTTGCCCCGCCGCAGGCCAGCCCGAGACCCACGATCGTGGCTGCGAGCAGTCCCGGGTCGGGCAGCCCCTGCGCCCCGACGAACATGCCGGCAGCGCCGGTCAGGAGCAGGAGCGACATGATCCGCGGCTTCGTCAGGCTCACGTAATCGCGCCACGCGACGGGCGCGGGCCGAGCGCCCCGGTAGAGGCGCGCAGTCGTGAGGACGGTCGCGGCGAACGCCACGGCGGCCAGAGCGAGATGCAGCGGCCGCAGCCACCAGCTGCCGATCGCGGCCAGGAAGAGGACGAGAGCGGCGAGCGCGACCCAGAACGCCTCCCGGTGCGCGAACCACGCGCCGAGCACGACGGCCGTGAGCAGCGGCAGCGCCACGGCCACGAGCACACGGTGCGTGATGCCGAGCTCTCCGCTCGCCACGACAAGTCCCACGGCAACGGAAGCGCCGAACCCGCACAGACGGAGCCAGGGTCCCGCCCGGAAGCTCATACCCGCTCCCCCGCGAGCCGGCGGCGCAGGTCGCGCAGCGGCCTAGCGCTCGTCACGTACGGCACCTTGTCGAAGTTGTGGGGCGGGGGCGGCGAGGTCGTGAACCACTCGAGCGTGTCCGCCATCCACGGGTCGTTGACGGCCCGCGGGCTCCGGCGCCGAGACCAGATCACGTTGGCGATGAAGACGAGCGCTGCGAGACCCATCACGTACGACCCGATCGTAGACAGGAGGTTGTAGAGCTCCCACGAGGAGTCGGTGTACGTGTAGATGCGGCGCGGCATGCCCATCAACCCGAGGAAGTGTTGCGGGAAAAAGGCGAGGTTGAAGCCGATGAACGTCAGCCAGAAGTGCCACTTCCCGAGCGTGTCGTTCAGGTACCGGCCGAACATCTTCGGCCACCAGTAGTAGAGCGCCGCGAAGATCCCGAACACGGAGCCGCCGAAGAGCACGTAGTGGAGGTGGGCGACGACGAAGTAGGTGTCGTGCACCTGCCAGTCGAACGGGAAGACGGCGACGTAGATCCCCGAGAGACCGCCGATCGTGAAGACGGCGATGAACCCGAGCGAGAAGAGCATCGGCGTGTCGAAGATCAGGTTGCCGCGCCAGGTGGTCGCGACCCAGTTGAAGATCTTGACCCCGGTTGGGACCGCGATGATCAGCGAGGCGAGCATGAACCAGATGTCGAGGCCCCAGCCGAGGCCGACGGCGAACATGTGGTGGGCCCAGACGAGAAGCGAGTAGAAGCCGATCGCGACCGTCGAGAACGCGATCGCCTTGTAGCCGAAGATCGGCTTCCGGGAGAAGACGGGAATGACCTCCGAGATGATTCCCATCGCCGGCAGGATCATCACGTAGACCTCGGGATGACCGAAGAACCAGAAGACGTGCTGGTAGAGGATCGGGTCGCCTCCGTCGCCCGGGAGGAAGAAGTGCGTCCAGCCCTGGCGGTCGAGCAGCAGCATCGTCAACCCCGCCGAGAGGGCGGGCAGCACGAGGACGAGCAGCGCGGAGTAGATCTCGATCGTCCAGACGAAGAGCGGCAGCCGCATCCACGTCATCCCGGCCGTGCGCATGTTGTGGATCGTCGCGAGGAAGTTGATCGCGCCGGCGAGGGACGCGAGCGAGAGGACGTGGAGGCCCACGATCCACAGGTCCTGTCCGTTGCCGGCCGTCTCGGCTGACAGCGGCGGGTAGGACGTCCAGCCGGCCTTCGCCGCGCCGCCTTCCGCGAACCAGCTCCCGTAGAGAATCACTCCGCCGAAGAGGAAGAGCCAGTACGAGAGCGCGTTGAGCCGCGGGAAGGCCACGTCCCGGGCCCCGATCATCAGCGGCACGACGTAGTTCGCAAAGCCGGCGAAGATCGGCACGACGACGAGGAACACCATCGTCGTGCCGTGCATCGTGAAGAGCTCGTTGTAGGTGTCGTGGGCAAAGATGTCGACGTCGGTCGCGATCAGCTGCGTGCGAATCAGCAGCGCGAGGATCCCGCCCGCGAGGAAGAAGACCAGGCTCGTGATGATGTAGAGGATCCCGATGCGCTTGTGGTCGACTGTGGCGACCCAGCTCGCAACACGCCCCTGGTACCAGGGGACGGGGTAGACCGGCGTCTCGGCGCGGCTAGCCACCCGGCGGGCTCCCCTGGGCGAACCGCTGCCGCAGGTAACCGGTCAGCGCCTGCATCTGGTCGTCGCTCCAGCCCCTGCCGACGGGCGGCATCTCGTTTCGCCCCTCGCGGACGATCTGCTCGACGGATTGCGCGCTGGAGACTGTCGCGGCGCTGAACGCGGGGCCGATGTCTCCTTGACCCCGGTCGCCGTGGCACTTGGCGCACACGCCGTTGAACTCCTGCTCGCCGAGATCCGACCGGCCCGCAGCCTGAGCGGCACCCTGCTCGGTGAGCCACGTGTCGAACTGCTCGGACGGAATGACCTGAATCTCATTCAGCATTCTCGCGTGCTGAAGCCCGCAGAACTCGGCGCACTGCCCCTTGTACGTTCCCACTCTGCCCTTGAACTCGACCTCGTTCGTCCTGCCCGGGATAGCGTCCATCTTCCCGAAGAGGGCCGGCACCCAGTAGCTGTGGATGACGTCGTAGTCGGGAGCCGTGACGTGCAGCCTGACCACGCGATCCGCCGGCGCCACGAGCTTGTCGATCGCGATTGCCCCGTTCGGGTAGCGGTACTGCCAGTAGAACTGGCGACCCTCGACCTGGACTTCGAGCTCGTTCGGGGCTTCGAGCGAGAGCCCCGGAAGCTTGTAGAACGTGAAGCCCGCGATGAGGATCAGGATCACCACCGGCACCGCCGTCCACGCGATCTCGAGGTTCGTGTTGCCGACGATCTGCGGCCCTTCCTCGTCCCGCGAACGGCCGCGGCCCCGGTAGCGGAGGATGAAGACGACCAGGGGAATCGCGACCACGAGGAACACCACGATCGCGAAGAAGGTGACGAACCAGAACAGGTCGGCGATCCGCTCCGCGTTCGGAGATTCCGGCTTGACGGGCGTCAAGCCTGAGGCGGCGAGCAGGGTGGCGGTTGCCACGGGCTCGGGCATTCTACGAGGGTGGCTCCCCGCACGACTACATCGAGACGTGCCTCACATGGCTGAATCGCGTGTCGAGCTTCCACCCGACGTCCCGGAGGACTTCGAGGTCTTCGTGAACGGCGTCCGGCAGGAACCCGGGCGCGACTACCGCGTGCAGGGGCGCACGCTCGTCTTCAACCGCAAGCTCGCCCAGGAGGGGAGGCTCGGCGCGATGCGCTGGACCAGCATCTTCCTGGGCGTCGCCGGCACGTACCGCAAGCACGATTCGGTCGACGTCGTCTACAAGCGCGATGGACGTCGGACGGTCGCGACCGGCCTACCGCCCCACATGTAGCACCTGGTTCGAACCGCTTACCGTCAGGCCCGGCTGAGGGCCACCGGCAAGTGCGTAGGCACGCCCCCGGTAGCCAACCAGGCCGAGGCCGTGGCGAGGCCGGGGGAGGCTCGGCAGGCTGCTCCAGCGGCGCGTGCCCGGGTTGTACGCGAAGACCGAACGGATCGTCCCGCCGGGCTCCTCTCCGCCCGCCGAGACGAGGCGTCCGGCGACGGCGGCGGCGGCCGTGCCGCCGCGCCGGCCGGGCACGCGCGGAAGCGCGCGCCAGCGGTTCGCGCCGGGGTCGTAGGCCTCGACGATGTCGAGATTGGTGTCCAGGCCGGCGGTACGCCCGGCCACGGCATAGACGACTCCGCCGAGAGCCGCAGCGCCGAGGTGCTCCCGCGGCCTCGGGCCTGCGATCAGCGTCCACCGCCGATCCTGGAAGTCGTACGCGAATGCATCCGGGGCGAGTCGGCCCGGAGCTTCGACGCCGCCAACGACGTAGAGCTTTCCGCCGGCGATGGCTGCGCCGGCGGCGGCGCGCGGAGCAGGAAGCGGCGGGAGTGGGCTCCAGCGTCCTCGACGGAGGACGAACGCAGTCGCTCGGGCGACCGAGCCGGGCCCGTAGCCGCCGACCACGTAGAGCTCGGAACCACGGCCCGCCGCCATCGCGTGGTCGACGCGCACCGGCAGGCTGGGAAGCTGCCGCCAGCGGTTTCGCGTGGGCGAGTACGCATCCGCGCGGCTCGAGTTTTGACCGTTTGCGAGGAACCCGCCGACGACGGCGATCTCACGGCCGAAGAGGGCGGCGGCTACCTCGGTGCGCGGAAGCGGAACGGGTGCGGCCGAGCGCCAGCGCGGCGGGGCCGCGCCCGCCAGGCCGCCTCCCAGTAGGACGGCCAGGACCGCATAAGCGAGCGCTCGCCTCACGCCGCGAGAGTAGCCGGGGGCGGTCGTCCGGGCCTCAGTGCCATGCCGCACCTGGCCGCGCGGGCCCGGACGTCGGTCCCCGGCTACCTAGGAGAGATGCCGCCACGCTCCCGATCTTGCGATCTCGTGGATGCGTAACCGCGAGCGCTCGATCTCCGTTGTGAGAACAGTGATGCGCGCGCTCATTGCTTCGGCGATTGCGGCGATCGCGTGCCTCCTGGCGCTGCCGGCGGGGTCGCCGATCGCGACACACCTCGCGACCTTGGACGCGCAGGCGCAGCTTCCGCCGCTCCCGCCACCGCCTCCGCTCCCACCCCCACCGCCGCTTCCACCGCTTCCGCCGCCTCCGCTTCCGCCGCCGCCGCTGCCGCCTCCGCCTCCGCTTCCGCCACCTCCACTCCCGCCACCGCCGCCCCTCCCGCCACCGCCGCTGCCGCCACCGCCGCTCCCGCCTCCACCAGCGCTCCCGCCGCCGCCGTCGCTACCGCCACCGCCACCGGTGCTGCCGCCGGCTCCGCCTCCACCGGCGCTCCCGCCGCCGCCCGCGCTTTTGCCGCCACCGCCACCGCCTTCCTCGACGGGGGGCACTTCCGGGGGCACCTCGACGGGCGGCTCCACATCGACGCCCACAGGTGGAAGCCAGGGAGCCGGAGGCACTGGAACGGGATCGACGGGAAGCTCTGGAGCGCCGGGAGCGCAGGGGTCCGGCTCCAGCGCCGCACCAGTCTCGGTCGGGCCGTTCACGACGGTCGCCGGCTGCACGCCGAAGCCGACGCGCTGTAGCAAGAGCGCGCGCCGAAGTCACGTTCGCGCGTCGCGCAACGTCGTGCGCCCGGGCCGGAGGAACGGCGGCACGACGCTGATCTTCCGCCTGTCGAAGCCCGCGGTCTTGCGCATCACGATCGTGCGCGTCTATCCGTCGTGCAAGCGCGTCGGCAGCTTCCTCGTCCGCGCCCACTCCGGCGTCAACCGCGTGCGCTTCCGCGGCCGGCTGCGCGGTCGGGCCCTTCCCGAGGGCGGTTACCGCCTCGTCATTCGCGCTCGCGGAGCGACGAGGGATGCCGCGGCGGTGCCGATCGTCGTTGCGCGCGGGAAGATCACGAAGGAGCAGGTCCACAAGGCCCGAAGCGCGAGCGTCTGCAGCGGGCCGGTCGCCCAGCTCGCCTCCGCGTCGACCGATCCCAGCCCGGTCGTTGCTCGCGACGGCGACAACTCCGGCGGTGGAGTCGCCGCCTCGATCAGGAAGGGCGTCAAGGCGCCGTTCGTCGAAGCAGCCGGGGCGGTGTCTAGCGCGGCGAAGGGTCTCTCCGACCGCGTCAGCGGAGCCGCTCCCGATGATCCGTTGAAGGATCCGTTCGTCATCACGCTGCTGGGGGTCCTGGCGCTCGCCAGCGCCCTACTGGGCGGGCTCGTCCTCGCCCATCTCGCTCGAGTAAGCGGATTCCGCGACCGCCGCCGGGCCTGAGGCTCTTAGGGCGAGACTCCGTCCAACAGCGTCCAGTTGCCCTCGAGTGCGGCTTCGGCTGCGGCGACCAGGCGATCCTCGTCGGCCGGCGACGCGTGCCGTTCGAGGAGCTCCCGCGAATGCGCCGCATGCTCGTGGTCGAGCTCGGCGTGGACGCGGAAGTACGCGGTACCGGGGCCGCTGCGTTCGAAGCTGTAGTGCTCGACGAGGCCCTCGAGCTTCGTCGTCGAGACCTCGGGCTGGCCGGCTTCGATCGCGTACAGCACCGCGAGCGCCTCGAGCGGATCCTCTGTGGCGGTCCATGCCGCCGCACAGCGCTCGGTCTCGGGCCGTGGCGCGCACGCGAGATCGGCGTCGAGCGCGGAGGCAAACGCATCCCAGAGCTCGACATGGGAGCGCTCCTCGGCCGCATGCTCTGAGCCGGCCAGCGGCGCGGCGCTCTCGGCTGTCGCCGCGAGCGCGAGGACGGCATGGCGGTACTCGCCGGCGTAGTCCGCGAGCTCTTCACGGGTGAGCTCACCGCGCTCCCAGCGCGTGTAGAAGGGGTGCTCGAGGATGTTGCGTCGGCGGCGGGCTTCGTCTAGGCGGGCGATCAAGCGCATGTGCTTCCTTCCTCTCGGATGCGTGCTCTAAAGCGATCCTAGTGGCGGTGGCTGTCGCTGGTCGGGAAAAAGTCCTGTTCGGCTTCGCGGCTCTCGGCGTCTACTGGGGCGCCTGGGGCGCCGCGCTTCCGGCGGTCCAGCTGCGCTCGGACGCAACCGATGCGGAGCTCGGCCTCGCGCTCCTGCTCGTCGGAGTCGGTGCCCTCGTGTCCATGCGCGCGACCGGCGTCCTCATGGATCGCTTCGGACCGATGCTCACTCCCCTCACGGTCGGCTCGCTTGCCGTTTCGGGCGTCCTCCCCGGCCTCGCGACGTCGCCGCTCCAACTCTCGCTCGCGCTCGCCGTCGTCGGGGCCGCCTCGGGCGCCGTGGATGTCGCGATCAACGCCGACGCCGTGCGTGAGGAGATCGCCTCCGAGCGGCCGCTGCTCAATCTCGCGCATGCGAGCTTCTCGGCCGCGGTCGTCGTCGCCAGCCTCGCGACGGGGGCGCTGCGCTGGGCAGGGGCTGGAGCGCCCGCCGTATTTCTCCTTGCGGCGCTTCCGATCGGTCTCGCAGCCGTCGTGGGCCGGCCCGACGGCCGGGCGGGGTGGGCCCCGCCCCCACCGCACGAGCGGCCGCGCCTCTTTCAGCGTGTCCCGGGCTGGGTGCTCGTCCTCGGCTGCCTCGGCGCGCTGGCATTCTGGATCGAGAGTGCCTGGCAGAACTGGGGCGCGGTGTTTCTCGAACGGACCCTCGACGCGACTGCCGCCCTGAGCTCGCTCGGGCCGGCGTTCTTCGCGGCTTCGATGGCGGCCGGGCGCCTCGCGGGAAACCGGCTCCTCAGGCGCTGGTCCGAGCGGAGGCTCCTCGTGGCCGGATCCCTGATCGCCGGAGCCGGCACGGCGGTGGCCGCCGCGGCGCCCACGTCTGCGATCGCACTCGCCGGCATCGTGCTCGCCGGCGCCGGCTGCTCGGTTCTGGCGCCGACGATTCTGGGGCTCGCCGGTGGAGCCGCCGCCCGGAGCGAACGTGCGACGGTGATCGGCTCGACGACCACGCTGATGTATCTCGGCTTCCTCCTTGGGCCCGCGGTTGTCGGCGTGCTGGCGGATGTCGCCGACCTGCGGATCTCGCTCGGTGCGGTGGGTGTCCTCGGGCTCCTGCTGGCCTTCCTCTTCCTGGTCGTTCCGCTTCCGCGTCGCTAAGGCTGGACGATCGTCGGCTCCCCGCCGGCGATCGCAGGCGGCGGCGGAACGGGCGGGGGCGCCGGCTTGCGCCTGCGCCGGATCTCGAGCGCCGCCGAGATGGCGATCGCAGCGATCGCGATCGCGATCGTCCAGAACCCGATCTGCCGCGCCGCTTTGTGGGCGTTCTCCTCCCACTCGCCGCGCAGGATCAGGTCGGAGGCGTCGCTCCTCGGGATGAGGTCGACCCCCTGGGGGTAACGGGCCGTGTGGTCGGCCTCCCATGTTCCGAGCGGCAGCAGTAGGGCGACGGTGACCGCGATTGCGGCGAGGGCTGGCACGAAGACGCCCAGCGGCCGGCGAAGAAAGAGCGAGACGACGCCGACGAGGACGATGGCCAGCGATACGCCGAACGAGAGCAGGTAGATCTTGCCCACGGTGGCCTTGGACGGGTCGCCGAGCGATCCGTTCGCGGCCATCGTCGGTTTGTCGAGCAGAAGCGAGAACGCCATCAGGGCGACGAAGAAGAGCGGCGTGGCGAGGATCCCGGCGACCGCCAGCGGCGACTTGCGCGCTGCCGAGGCGGTTGAGGACGCGCACAGTGCCCCTTCCAGTAATGCCGCCGGAATTCTGGGTCGCGAGCCAAGGCGCCGACTCGTCGGCGCCGACCAGCAGAAGCGGCCGGCTGCCTCGATGACCTGGTGGGGGATCCCGCCCAAGGAGGAACTCGCGCGTCCGCTCCTCCCGCGGCTCCGAGAAGAGCTGCTCGGCAGGCCCTTCCTCGAGGATCACGCCGGCGTCGAGGAAGCAGATCTTGTCCGCGACCTCACGGGCGAAGCTCATCTCGTGGGTGGCGATGATCATCGTCATCCCGACGTCTGCGAGCCCGCGGACGAGCGCAAGGACTTCGCCGATCAGCTGTGGGTCGAGCGCGCTTGTGATCTCGTCGAGGAGCAAGAGGTTCGGATCCATCGCGAGCGCCCGGGCGATCGCGACCCGCTGCTGCTGTCCGCCGGAGAGCCGGTCGGGGTACTCATCGGCCTTGTCCGCCAGGCCGATCTCGGCGAGCAGCTCGCGCGCCCGAGCGCGCGCCCGTTGCTTCCCGAGGCCGCGGGCGTGGATCGGCGCAAGCGTCACGTTGTCGAGAACGGTCATGTGCGGGAAGAGGTTGTAGGCCTGGAAGACGATGCCGATGCTCCGCCGGAGCGCGTTCAGGTCGACCTTCCCGTCCGTAATCGTCTGTCCGTCGACGACGATCGTTCCCTCATCGACGCGCTCGAGCAGGTTGATGCAGCGGAGGAGGGTCGACTTGCCGGAGCCGGACGCGCCGATCAGGCACACGACCTGGTGCAGATCGACGGTGAGGTTGATGCCTCGGAGGACCTCGAGATCCTCGAACCGCTTCCTGACGTTCTCGAGCGCGACGAAGTGAGAGTTCGACGCTGTCACACCGCTTGCGCGCGCTCCCGCCGCTCGCGCTCTCTGATCAGGTTGTCGGTGAAGCGCGCGAGCGGGATCGTGAGGATGACGAAGAACACGGCCGCCACGGTCAGTCCCGCGTAGTTGAAGTAGTCGGACGCGTAGAAGTTCGCCTGGGCCACAGCCTCGGTGACGCCGATGATGGTGACGAGCGCGGTGTCCTTCTGCAGGCCGATGAAGTCGTTCAGGAGCGGCGGGACAACGCGCCTGATCGCCTGGGGCAGGATGACCAGGCGCAACGCCTGCGTGTAGGTGAGCCCGAGCGAGCGCGCGGCCATGCGCTGGCTGGGATGCACCGACTCGATGCCCGCCCGGTAGACCTCGGTGACGTACGCGGTGTAGACGAGCGTCAGGGCGATGACCCCGGACGTGAAGAAGGAGAGATCAGAGATCACGGCGAGGTTCAGTGCCGGCAGGCCGCCGAAGATCATGAAGAGGACGAGGATGAGCGGCGTGCCGCGAAAGAAGTCCGTGTAGACGACTGCCAGTGCGCGGAACGGGAGCGCCGCGCGGCCGGGCAGGCCGCGCACGATGGCGACGGCGAGCGCGAAGACGAGCACCAATGCCTCGGCGATCACCATCAGCTTCAGGTTGGTCTGGAAGCCGTCCCAGACCTGGGGCACCGCGCGGAGGAAGTCGAGCGGGCTGAAGAACGTGTGCAGGAACTTCCCCACGCCCGACCTCCTCCTCCGCTAGATGCCTATTTCAGAATCGCCACACGGGTGAAC
The DNA here is from genome assembly GCA_963842235.1 of uncultured Actinomycetes bacterium. Taxonomy (GTDB): domain Bacteria; phylum Actinomycetota; class Thermoleophilia; order Gaiellales; family Gaiellaceae; genus JACDAN01. The sequence continues at coordinate 465,356 of CAWJFT010000003.1, forward strand.
GGCAGCCACTTCCTCTGCAGCCGGGTGATGGTGCCGTTCGCGCGGAGCTTCCTGATCGCCCGGTCGACGAACGGCTTGAGCGCGCTGCCCTTCGGCATGACCGCGCCGTAGCCTTCCTTGGTCACGATCTGTCCCACGACACCGCCGTACGCGCCCGGCTTCTTCTTGCTCTGCGAGACGACGATCGGGACGTCGAGGATGAGCGCGTCGCAGCGGCCGGCCTCCACCGCGTCGAACGCGGCGGTCGAGGACGCGGAGTAGACGAGCGGCCGTTTCGCCGGACGCAGCTTGCTCCGGATCCACGTCAACCCCGTGGTGGCGGCCTGCGCGCAGGTCTGGAGGCTCTTCAGGTCCGCGATCGAGGTGGGTTTTGTCAGGCCCTTCCGGATCAGCACGCCCTGGTTCGCGTCGAAGTACGGCACCGAGAAGCTGATCACCTTGGCCCGCGGCTTCGTGATCGTGGTCTCCTCGAGCGCGAAGTCGAACTTCTTCGGCCCGGCCAGGAGAATCGTCCCGAACGGCGCCCGAAGGAACTGGACCCGCGCAATCCCCATCTGTTTGGCGATCGCCCTCGAGAGCGCGTACTCGAAGCCGGACGGGTTCTTGATCGTCGTCCCCGACGCCCTGCCGTTCCAGAAGCCCGGGGCGGGCAGGTCGAAGCCGACGATGAGCTTGCCCGGAGACTTGGTCGGCGCAGCCGCTGTCTGCGCCGAAGCGGTGACGGCCGTCGGCCAGAACACAGCCACAGCAGCCAACAGCACGATTCGTTTCACGGCACCCTCCTTGTCGGTGGTCCCACGTCCGAATGTACCGTCCGACCGAACCCTCTGCAGGTGCGAAGAAACGGCCCGACGGTTCTCACTTGACAAGCGCAGGGCAGAGGTGAGAGAGTCGCGCCGTCGAGTCCTGTGGGCCTTCGGGTTTGCGGGACTCGGCATTTTTGTTGCTACTTTGTTCGCCAGGGACGGCAATCCGGCCGGCCCGTGAGGTGAGCTTCTCGTTCCTTCTTCGGCGGTTTCGAGGCAGGCGAATCTCGAACCGCAACTGAAGGAGTCGAACGTGTCACAGAAGTCTTTTACGGAGCTCGGCGTAGCCGAACCGATTATCGCCGCGCTCTCGCGCCGGTCGATCCACACGCCGTTTTCCATCCAAGAGCTCGTCCTGCCGGACGCCCTGTCCGGAGTGGACGTGCTCGCCAAGTCACCCACAGGATCGGGCAAGACGCTTGCCTTCGCCGTCCCGATCGTGCAGCGTCTCGAACCGCGCGATGCCCGGCCGTCGGCGCTCGTGCTCGTCCCGACACGCGAGCTTGCGACACAGGTCGCCGAAGAGTTCGCGGACATCGGCCGTACACGGGGGCTCCGCGTCGCTGCGGTCTACGGCGGAGCCTCTGTCGCCGCCCAGGCCAAGGCTGCAAAGGACGCGCACATCCTCGTCGCCACTCCGGGACGGCTCCAGGATCTCGTCAAGCGGCGCCTCGTCAAGCTGGACGGCATTCGGATCCTGGTCCTCGACGAAGCCGACCGGATGCTCGACATGGGCTTCCGGCCGCAGGTCGACGCGATCGTCCGGCTCCTCCCTCGTAACCGGCAGACGATGTTCTTCTCGGCCACGCTCGACGGCGAGGTCGCGGAGCTGGCGCGGGCCTACACTCGAAACCCGAGCCGCTTCGACGCCCAGCTTCCGAGCCACCTCGAGCAAGGGGAGACCGAGCACCGCTTCGTCGGGGTCACGGCCGACACCAAGGTCGCGACGCTCGTCGACATGCTCGGCCACGACGATGGGCTCACGCTCGTCTTCGTCCGCACGAAGCGCGGCGCCGACCGCCTGGTGCAAAGGCTTGCCCGCCACGAGGTGAAGGCCGTCGCGATGCACGGCGACATGCACCAGCGCGCCCGCGAGCGAGCGCTCGAGCGTTTCGAGGCCGGAGAGGTCTCGACGCTCGTCGCCACCGACGTCGCGGCGCGCGGGCTCGACCTCGACCACATCACGCACGTCATCAACTTCGATCCGCCGGCTGACAACAAAGGCTATGTCCACCGCGTCGGCCGGACGGCTCGCGCCGGGCGCGACGGGACCGGGATCACGCTGGTGCTTCCGGAGCAGCAGGCCGACGTGAGCCACCTCGCCCGAAGAGTGGGCGAGCACGGGCAGTTCGAGCAACAGGGCATGCGCGTCGCGCCCAAGCGGCTCGTCTACTCGGGGCGCGGACGCCGTTCCCGCTGGGGCGCGCCGGCCAAGCGCCGGAAGATCTAGGCGTAAAAGAGGGCCTCTAACTGAACGAAGCGTTGAGCCGTCGGGCCGCGCTGGACGGCGCGAGGCCGCGTCCTCGGTCTCGCCCGTATCCTCCGGATACGAACGAGACGCTGCGTCCTTGCCTCGCACCCCCCATCGCACCCCGACGGCGAAGCGTCATTCAGTCAGAGGCCTAGTCCAGGAGGACGAGCGCGACCGCCGCGTACTGGCACGCGGCCGCGGCGATGACGAGCGCATGAAAGAGCTCGTGGTAGCCGAAGACGTCCGGGACCGGGTCGGGGCGACGCCGCGCGTACACGATCGCCCCGACGGTGTAGAGAATTCCGCCGGCCAGGAGGAGCCCGACTCCGGGGAGGCCCGTGTGGGCCCAGAGCTGCGGCAGGGCGACGACGCCGATCCAGCCGAGCGCGATCCCGATCGTCACAGCGAGCCACTTGGGCGCGTCGACCCAGGCCAGCTTGAGCACGATCGCGACCAGCGCACCGCCCCACACGATGGGCAGGATCGTCCAGCGCCAGACGTCGGCCAGGGCGAGGAGAGCGAAGGGCGTGTAGGTCCCCGCGATCAGCAGGTAGATCCCGGCGTGATCGAGCCTCCGCATCCACAGCCTCGCGCGCGGGCGCCACGTGACCCGGTGATAGAGCGCGCTGACGCCGAACATCGTCGCCAGGGCGGTCGCGAAGACGATCGCCGAGGTTCGCTCCGCCGCCCCTGAGGCGCCGACAACGAGCACCGCTCCGAAGAGAAGCGAGGCGAAGAAGGCGTACTGGTGGAAAACGCCGCGTAATCTCGGCCGCAACTCGACGTTCATGCGTCGAGGATAAAAGGTGAAAGACTCTCGTCGTGCTGATCGCACAGATCTCGGACGTCCACGTTGGTGGGGGCCGCTATCGGCGCGAGCTTCTGACGACGGCGATCGAGGAGATCAACGCAGCCGAACCTGACCTCGTCGTCGTCGCCGGTGACCTCACCGACGACGGTTTTCCCGATCAGTACCCGCTTGCCCGCGAGGAGCTTGGCGCGATCGAGTGTCCCGAGATCGTGCGCGTCCCGGGGAACCACGACGCACGGAACGTCGGTTATCTCCTGTTCGAGGACACCTTCGGAGGGCGAGACTCGCGACGGCGGCTCCAGCTCGGCGGGCTCGAGGTCTCTCTCGTCGCCGTCGACTCGTCCAAGCCCGACCTCGACGAGGGTGAGATCGGGCGTGAGCACTACGGGTGGATCGCGGAGGGCTTCGCCGGGCCCGCGGATCTTCGCGTCTTCGTGTGTCACCACCACCTGATGCCGATCCCCGGGACCGGCAGAGAGCGCAACCAGGTGCTCGACGCCGGCGACGTGCTCTCGCTCCTCCGCCACTGTGAGGCCGACCTCGTCCTTTCGGGCCACAGACACGTCCCGTACGTCTGGCCCGTGGCCGGCCTGCTGCTCGTGCACTCCGGCACGGTCTCGACGCTCCGCACCCGGGGATTCCCTCGGCCGGCCTACAACTTCATCCGCGTTGGCGACGGCCGTATCTCCGTCGAGCTCTGCGTCCCCGGCGGCGAGCGGCGAAGCCTCGGCGACTATCCGCGGGACTGGCCCGAGGAGCTCTCGGCGAAGGGGAGCGACACGTTCGGGCGCGCTCCTCGCGGCGTCTCGCTGGCGGACGACGCGCCGGCCCCCCGGGAGTAAGCTCGGGCTCATGGCCGAGACGAAGTTCCTGCTGCCGGAGTCTGCGATTCCGGAGCGCTGGTACAACATCCAGGCCGACCTCCCGAACGCGCCGCAGCCGATCCTGCATCCGGGGACGGGCGAGCCGATAGGCCCGGACGATCTCGCACCGCTGTTCCCGATGGAGCTGATCGGCCAGGAGGTCTCACAGGACGCCGAGATCGCGATTCCCGAGGCGATTCGCGACATCTACCGGCTCTGGCGGCCGACGCCGCTCTACCGGGCCCATCGCCTCGAGCAGGCCCTGGGTACGAAGTCGCGGATCTTCTACAAGTACGAGGGCGTCAGCCCGGCCGGCAGCCACAAGCCGAACACGGCGGTCGCGCAGGCGTACTACGTGAAGCAGGAGGGGCGCACGCGGATCTCGACGGAGACGGGCGCCGGCCAGTGGGGGAGCGCTCTCGCGCTTGCCTGCCGGCTCTTCGAGCTCGAGTGCAAGGTCTACATGGTCAAGGTCTCGTACGAGCAGAAGCCCTATCGCCGCTCGATGATGCAAACCTGGGGCGCCGCCGTCGTCCCTAGCCCGTCGGAGGACACGCAGGCGGGGCGCGCCATCCTCGAGGAGACGCCCGACACGCCGGGCAGTCTCGGGATCGCCATCTCGGAGGCGGTCGAGGACGCGGCAACCCGGGAGGACACCGCGTATTCGCTGGGCAGCGTCCTGAACCACGTGCTCATGCACCAGACCGTGATCGGACAGGAGGCGCTCGCCCAGATGCAGCAGGCCGGCGCGTTCCCCGATCTGATCGCGGGCTGCGTCGGCGGCGGCTCGAACTTCGCAGGGCTTTCGTTCCCGTTCCTGCGCGAGAAGATCGCTGGCCGCGAGATCGACGTGTTGGCTTGCGAGCCCGAGGCCTGCCCCACGCTGACCCGAGGGCCGTTCGCCTACGACTTCGGCGACACCTCGCAGCTGACGCCGCTCGTCCCGATGCACACGTTGGGCCACGACTTCGTGCCGGCCGGGATCCACGCCGGAGGTCTCCGCTACCACGGCGTCGCGCCGCTGATCTCCCAGCTCGTCCTCGACGGGCTCGTCCGGGCTGAGGCCTATCCGCAGACGGAGGTCTTCGCCTCCGCCGTCCAGTTCGCCCGCAGCGAAGGGATCATCCCGGCGCCGGAGGCGGCCCACGCGATCCACGGCGTCGTACGCGCGGCGGCCGCCGCCGACGAGGACGGCCGCGACCTGACGATCCTCTTCAACCTCTCCGGCCACGGCCATTTCGACCTGGGCGCCTACGACGCTTACTTCTCCGGCCAGCTGGAGGACTTCGCGCTCCCGGACGCCGAGATCGAGCGTGCGCTTCAGGCGATCGAGCCGCTGCCGAAGCCGGCGATCCGAGCCTGAGCCGCCATACCATTCGCGTCGGCATGGCGCAGACCGAACACGACCGGTTGCGCGCGGTCCTGGACGCGGCGATCGCCGTTTCGTCGGAGCTCTCGCTGGACGCGGTGCTGCAGCGGATCGTCGAGGCGGCTGCGTCGCTGACCGGCGCGGAGTACGCGGCTCTCGGCGTCATCAATCCGAGCCGACAGGGGCTCGAGCGCTTCGTGGTGACGGGGATCGACGAGGCGACGATGGAGGCGATCGGCGACCTCCCTCGAGGTCGCGGGATCCTCGGCGTCCTCATCCGCGACGCGACGCCGCTCCGGCTCGAGAACCTGTCGGCCGACCCGCGGTCGGTGGGGTTCCCGCCGAATCACCCGCCGATGCGGACGTTTCTCGGAGTGCCGATCCTGCTGCGCGGCGTCGCCTACGGAAACCTCTACCTCACGGAGAAGGCCGGCGGCGACGCGTTCACCGAAGAGGATCAGGAGCTCGTCCAGCTGCTGGCGGGGCAGGCGGCCGTTGCGATCGAGAACGCGCGGCTCTACGAGTCCGCGACCCGCTGGCTGGAGCAGCTGGAGTCTCTGACCGACGTCGGGAACGCCCTTTCGACCGAGATCGAGCTGCCCAAGCTGCTCCAGCTCGTCGTCACGCGTCTCCGGGAGCTGATCGACGCGCGACTGGTGTTCATCGCGAGGCCGCAGCCCGACGGCGCGGTCCTGGTCGAGACGGTCGCCGGGGAGGGTGCCGACCAGTACGCAGGCACGAGGCTCGACCCGGTGAGATCGAAGACCGCGCGGGTGCTCGAGCGGCGCCGCAGCGAGCGGGTCGACTCGCTGCTGGACGATCCGGAGGTCGATCAGGCGACCGCGCGGAGGATGGGAGCGAGAACCGGCATGTGGGTCCCGCTCATCGTTCGGGACCGCGCGATCGGCGTGCTCGTCGCGCAGGACAAGGAAGAGCCCGATGCCCGGTTCACGGACGAAGACCTACGGATCGCGGAGGCGTTCGCGGAACGGGCGGCGCTTGCGATCGACCTATCCGAGCGCGTCGCGCGAGATGCGCTTCGACGTGTCGTCGCCGGCCAGGAGCTCGAGCGCCAGCGGCTGGCCCGTGAGCTCCACGACGAGACCGGGCAGGCGTTGACGTCGATCCTGCTCGGGCTGAAGGCAATCGAGGAGGCCGGAAACGGTCAGGACGTGCGTCGGTCCGTGCTCGAGCTGCGCGAGCAGGTCGTCGCGACGCTGCAGGACGTCCGCCGGCTCGCCGTCGAGCTCCGCCCGAAGGCGCTCGACGACTTCGGCTTGGTGGCCGCCCTCCAGCGTCTGGCCGAGACCTTCGCCGAGCAGACCGGAATTCGCGTCCACGTCGAGGCGGCGCTCGGCGATGCCCGGCTGGCCGGCGAGACCGAGACGGCCGTGTACCGGATCGTCCAGGAGGCGCTCACGAACGTCATCAAGCACGCGCAGGCCGAGACGGTCAGCGTCGTACTGACGCGCAAGGGCGACCGCGTGGTCGCGGTGATCGAGGACGACGGTCTCGGGTTCGATCCTGCGGACACGCGCGACGAGCGGCTGGGCCTGCTCGGGATGCGGGAGCGGATCGCGCTCGTGGACGGCCAGCTGTCGGTCGAGTCGCGACCCGGGGAGGGAACGACGATCGCCGTCGAGGTGCCGAGCGCGTGAGACATCGCTTGCGATGTCTCCTTCAGGCCGTACGGCTAAGGCATCGCTTGCGATGCCGTTTAAAGGGCATGCTGGCTTCGCCAGCGTGCCCGTCTCCTCTCCCGTGCGGCCGTCTGCAATGACCGGTCGACACGTCGGCGATCGGCAGGTTCGCCTATGAGCATCCGGACGCTGGTCGTCGACGATCACGCGGTCGTTCGCGCGGGGCTCCGGCTCTTGCTCGAGGCCGAGGACGACATCGAGGTGGTGGCGGAGGCCGGAGACGCCCGCGGCGCGGTGTTCGAAACAAGGGCGCAGAAGCCGGACGTGATCCTCCTGGACGTGGTCATGCCGGGACGCAGCGGCCTCGAGGCGATTCCCGACCTGCTGAAGGAGTCGCCGGAGAGCAAGATCCTCGTGCTCTCCATGCAGGACGACGCGGCGTACGTCCGCGAGGCATTCGCGTCGGGTGCGAGCGGCTACGTCCTCAAGGAGGCGGTCGATGCCGAGGTCGTCGGAGCCGTGCGCGAGGTCGCGGAGGGCCGGCGCTACGTCCATCCGGTGCTCGGCGCCCGTCTCGTCGCCGCCGATGCCGAGGAGCGCGCAAAGGAGGAAGCGGACCCGCTGTCAGAGCGGGAGCACGAGATCCTGCGGCTGCTCGCGCTTGGGCACACGAACCAGGAGATCGCAAGCTCCCTCTATCTCTCGGTGCGCACCGTGGAGACGCACCGGGCGCACATCATGCAAAAGCTCCGGATCTCCACCCGGGCCGAGCTCGTCCGCTACGCGCTCGACCACGGGATGCTGGAAGCGCCAGCCGAGTAGCAGGCGAGTAACGCAGCAACGCCGAGGCTCGACCTCAGCTCGATCCGTCCGATCTCGCCGAGGCCAAAGGGTGCCGAATCTGGGCGAACCGTACGAGCCCTCCGAAATGGGGTCTGACCCCTGTGGGAGGGTCAGAGTCACGGGTTCATCCACAAAACGAGAGAGGGCGACCCGAAGGCCGCCCTCTGGACCCATCAGGCCGGGGCCGGGGCGGTCGCCTTGGGCTCGCGGCCGAACACCGCGAACGCGAGGATGACGAGCCCGATGCCGGTCAGGAGCAGGGCGACTCCGACGACGATGCCGAAGATCGAGATCTGCTGGGCCATGTAGGAGACATTCAGAGCCGTCGCGAGCGCCGTCTCAGTCACCCACGTATTCCTGGCTCCGTTCGAGATCGGCTGGCCGCTCTCGTCCTTCGCGGCCGCCGACTCGTCGCTCGTTCCTGCGGGATCGTCCGGCTTGGCTGCCGACTGAAAACGGCCCATCTGTGCGTAGGTCAGGCCACCAGAACTCTCGAGCGCGTGAACGCGCATGTACTGGGCGAAGCAGCGCGCCTCCGTGCCGGTGTCGATGGTCTTGTCGACCACGTCGCACGTCGGCAGGTTGATCGAGCTTGGTAGCCGGGCCTCCTCGGCCGCGGCCTTGATTTCGTCCGGCGACATGTCGGAGCCGCCGACGATGTACTCCTTCTTGAGCTCGTCCTGGACCGTCTGATAGCCGTTGATGCCCAGAACTAGGGCGCCAACTCCAAACGCGATCAACACCGCCCCGGAAATGAACCCGCCGATCGCCCACAACCTTCTGCCTTTCATCGCTCCACCTCCCGGTGAGTTGTGCAGAACGCTCCGCGCACTACAGCCTCCTCAGTTCGTTACTTAACAAGCTCACGTCCGACCGTGCTCGCGTCATCGGCGGCTCCGCCGATCCTCGCCGCGGAAAAGTACGGACGCGGACGCGCAAACGGGAAGCGACGGGTGCTGCTGACCAGGAGCGCGGAGCACGAGACGATCTGGGGGGCTGCCGGGGCGTGGGAGCCGCTCGACGCGGGCGAGCGCCCGGTGCGGTCACGAGGACCGGGTTCACCGCAAGGCTGTTGTCGAGTGCGGCAAGTACGGTCGCCATACGCATCATCGTCCGACGGTCCGCGGGTCGGCGCATCGGTAGTTGTCCGCAGCGGGATCCGCGGCGTCTCCGATGGCGCCTCGCGCCGGCGCAAATTCGGTCGCCTCACCCGAATGGGAGGATGCACCCAGGACCATGTAATGCCAGAGTCGGCGTGTGTGCCGCTGGCTCGCATACTCCGGCTCTCCGGTCCTCCTCGAGGAGCTTCTCTACGGGCCCAAGAACTCGCTCGTCGTCCAGAGCCTGCACTCGCAGATGGGAGCGGAGGAGACGAACGGAGACGGGTTCGGCGTCGGCTGGTATGGAGACCGGGAGACCCCGGCGGTCTTCCACAGCATCGAGCCCGCCTGGAACGACCGGAACCTGCGCGACGTCTCGGGGCACATCACCTCGGGCCTGGTCTTCGCGCACATCCGCGCGTCGACCGGGTCTCCGGTCCAGCAGACGAACTGCCATCCCTTCCGCCATGGACGGTGGCTGTGGATGCACAACGGCCTGATTCGCGACTTCACGACCGTCAAGCGGGACCTCGTGCTCGCGGTCAGCCCCGAGCTCTATCCGGAGATCGAAGGCACGACCGACTCCGAGGTGCTCTTCCACCTCGCGCTCACCTTCGGGCTCGAGGAGGACCCGCCGAGCGCGGTCGAGCGCGCGATCGGCCTGGTCGAATCCGTGGGGCGGAAGCACGGCGTCGAGCATCCGTTCCAGGGGACGATCGCGACGACCGACGGCGGAGACATCTGGGCGTTCCGGTATTCGAGCGAGGGGCAGTCCCGATCGCTTTTCTTCAGCACGGACGTCCGCACGCTGCGCGCCATGTATCCAGAAAATGAGCTCCTTCGAGAGCTGAGCGACGAGTCGCGGCTCGTCGTCTCCGAGCCGCTCGGCGACGAGCTCCCCGGCGCCTGGAACGAGGTGCCGGAATCGTCCTACGGGGTGATCCAGCCGGGCCAGGACGAGCTTCATGAGTTCACGCCGGCGACCGATCTCGCGGGCGCGGGCCGCGCCGGATGACGCTCGCGCATCCAAAGGGGCCCGCGACTCCCACGAACGATCTCGCCGTCGCGCCGATCTTCACGCTCGAGGCCGAGCGCATCCCGCGTCACGAGCTGCGGGAGGCCGAGATGCTGCCCGACGTCGCCTACCAGATCATCCACGACGAGCTGATGCTCGACGGCAATGCACGGATGAACCTCGCGACCTTCGTCACCACCTGGATGGAGCCGCAAGCCGAGCGGCTGATGGCCGAGTGCCTCGACAAGAACATGATCGACAAGGACGAGTATCCCCAGACCGCGGAGCTCGAGATGCGTTGCGTCAATGCCCTCAGCCGCCTCTGGAACGCCTCCGACGCCGCGCAGACGACGGGGTGCTCGACGACCGGCTCGAGCGAGGCCGCGATGCTCGGCGGACTGGCGCTCAAGCGCCGCTGGCAGAAGCGCCGCGCCGCCGCCGGCAAGGCGGCGGACCGCCCGAACCTCGTCATGGGGATCAACGTCCAGGTCTGCTGGGAGAAGTTCGCCAACTACTGGGACGTCGAGATGCGGCTCGTGCCGATGGAGGGAGAGCGCTTTCATCTCTCGGCCGAAGAAGCGGTGGCGCTCTGCGACGAGAACACCATCGGCGTCGTCGCGATTCTCGGCTCGACCTTCGACGGCTCCTACGAGCCTGTGCAGGAGATCTGCGCGGCGCTCGACGAGCTCGAGGCACGGACCGGGGTAGACGTCCCCGTACACGTCGACGGAGCCTCCGGCGCGTTCGTCGCTCCCTTCATCGACGAGGAGCTCGAGTGGGACTTTCGCCTTCCGCGCGTGGCCTCGATCAACGCCTCAGGCCACAAGTACGGGCTCGTCCACCCGGGCGTCGGCTGGATCGTCTGGCGCGACGCGGACGCTCTGCCGGAAGACCTGATCTTCTGGGTCAACTATCTCGGAGACAACATGCCGACGTTCGCGCTCAACTTCTCCCGGCCGGGCGCCCAGGTGGTCGCTCAGTACTACAACTTCCTCCGGCTCGGGTTCGAGGGGTACCGCAAGGTGCAGGGCTACGCGCGGGAAGTCGCGACCGGGCTCGCGGACCGGATCGCCCAGCTCGGCCCGTTCGAGCTGCTCACCCGGGGGGACGAGTTGCCCGTCTTCGCGTTCACCCTCTCCGACGAGGTCGACAACTTCACGGTCTTCGACGTGTCCAACGCGCTCCGCGAACGGGGATGGCTCGTCCCGGCCTACACCTTCCCCGAAAACCGCACTGACCTCGCCGCTCTTCGCGTCGTCGTCAAACGGGGGTTCGGACACGACATGGCCGACCTGCTCGTTAGCGACATCGAGCGGCAGCTTCCGCGTCTGCAGAAGCAGTCGGCGCCGCTGCACGACGGCTCAGAAGCAAGCGGCTTTCACCACTAGCCCTGATTCGCATTGGGGTGCAGGACGAGCGCCATCAGTGCGTCATCGTGCCCTTCACGTTGCCGACCTTGAGCAGGCCGACCTGTCCGAGATCGACGTGCGCGAAGGCGTGCGAGACGAACGGGTAGAGGCCCGGCTGGTCGATCTTCACGTCGAACACCCCGCCTCCACCGGCCGGGACGGCCACGGTCTGCACGTTGCGCTGGAAGCGCGTCATGTCCCCGTTGGCCCAGGCTCGGCTGAGGATCGTCCCGACGACATGGAAGTTCGTGTCCAGCGTGGGGCCGGCGGCGACGACCCAGAAGCGGACGGTCTCACCGGGCTTCGAGACCAGTGGGTGCGTCACATACTGGTTCGCGTAGCCGTTGAACGTCGTCCAGTCCGGCATCACCGCGCGTGCCTTCGCCATGCTCAGGCTCGCGGGCTTGTCGATTCCGTCGCTGTCGAGGTACCACTCGCTCGCGACGAGGACGTACTCGCGGTCGGCCTTCGGCAGCGCCTGCTTCGGCTCGACGACGATGGCGCCGTACATGCCGTTTGCGATGTGGGCGAGAACCGGCTTGGTTCCGCAGTGGTACATGAAGACGCCCGGATCGTTGGCTTTGAACCGGAAGGTCAGCGACTGCCCCGGCATGACGTCCTTGAACGCGACGTTCGGGGCGATGCGCGCGGCGTGGAAGTCGATCGAGTGCGGGATCGCGGCGCCGTTCGTCAGCGTCATCTCGACGGTCTGGCCTTGCCGAACGTGGACGATCGGCCCGGGCGCACCGTGGCCGTCGAACGCCCACGTGTTGTAGCGGACGCCGGGCGCGATCTGCACGGTCATGTCCTTGAGGGTCATGTGCACCTTGACGATGTCGGTCGCCGGAATCGGCGGCATCGTCGCGTCGTAGGGCTGGTGCGCCTCCGCCAACGCTTGCGCGTCCGTGGGAACGACTCCGGCGAAGCTGTCGAGCGGCAAGGCCGTGTTGTGGTCGGTCGCGTGGTTGTGCGTCGCGTCAGTCGCACCGGCGGACACGCTCGTCGAGCTGTCGTCGCGCGCCTGCCGGGCATCGGCCCACATCAGGACGGCGACGATCGCGAGCACCCCGGCGAGCAGGCCGAGCAGCAGCGCGGCGGCCTTCGTCAGCGCCTCCGAGCTCGTCTCGGGACGGCGACGTGGAAGGTGAGAACCGTGGACAGACATCGTGAGCAGACTCCTTTGTCGATCTGCTGCAAATCGTCGCAGACGGCGCGTCCGCTCTACTCCGAGCGCGCCCGCAGATCGGCTGCGGGTTTTCCGCGCGCGGGCCGCCCTATCGTCCGATGCGAACGGGGCGGCCCGTTGTCACGCTCGCATGTATGACCGGCGAACCAGAAGCGAGCGTCGACCTCTACTGGCTCCCGCTAGGGGCCGGGGGCCATTCGGTGCGGCTGAACGGAGCTAGCGGGCGACCGCGGGCTCGTCCGACCCCGAGCGCCCGTGCCGGGTCCGTGATTGCAGAGGGGGTCAGACTCCGCCACGAGCCTGTGACTTTTCTCCCCAAACGGGACCTGTCTCCGAGCTCGCCGGCGCTTGCCTAGCGAAAACGTCTGAGGCGCCATATCACTCTTGTTCCAAACTTGGCGCAGGTTCGTGACGCGGTCTGACCCCGATCGGAGCGGCGCTACGTGCGGCTGCGGGCTCGGCCGACCTCGAGCGCCCGCATGAGATCGGTGATCGACAGGAGGCCGACGAGCCGCCCGTCGTCCAGGACGAGTGCCCGGCGAAGGTCGCTCTCCCCGAGCCGCTCGAGCACGTCGACCAGGCGATCGTCGGCGGTCACGACCGGCACCTGATCGAGCCGAAGCATGCAGTCCCGGACCGAGCGCTCATCCCACTCGCTGCGGGGGATCTCCGCGACACAGCGGAACGGAAGGAGGCCGACAGCGCGTCCGTCGTCCACCACCGGGTAAGTCGTGAAGTGCCGTGACCAGACGACGTCGTCCATGAACCGGCCCAGGGACATGTCCTCTCGCACCGTTGCCGGATTCCGCACCATGATGTCGCCGACGCGCAGTCCTCCGAGCGCCTGCCTCGTGGCGATCGCCCGCGCCTCGCCCCCAGCGGCCTGCAGGAGGAACCAGCCGAGAAAGGCGAGCCAGATGCCGCCGTAGGATCTCAGGAAGACAAGCTCGGCCAGTCCTCCGGCGATCATCAGGTAGGCGAACCCGCGGGCGACGACACTGGCGGTCCGGGTGGCCGACGCGAGGTCGCCCGACCTCGCCCACAGCGCCGATCGAAGCACCCGGCCCCCGTCCAGCGGCAGCGCCGGAATCAGGTTGAACGCAAGCAGGATGAGGTTGATGAACCCGAGCCAGGCGGCGACGGCGTCCACCCCGCGGGGGAGCGGCAGCGCCCATGCGACCAGTACGAACACCAGCCCGATGACGAGCGAGACGAGCGGACCGGCGATCGCGATGCGGAACTCCGCGCCGGCGCTCGGGAACATGCCTTTGAAGCGCGCCACGCCGCCGAAGAGCCAGAGGGAGATCCCGTCGATCTCGACGCCCTCCCGGCGGGCCTGGAGCGCGTGACCGAGCTCGTGCAGCAGCAGCGAGGTGAAAAAGAGCACCGCCGCCGCGAGCGCCATCGCGATGTAGGCGCCGTCGGAGAGGCCGGGGTTCGGCTTCGGGGAAGACGGAGTCGGCGAGCGTCCACGTGATCAGCACGAAGACGACGAGCCAGCTCCAGTGGATCGCGATGCGGATGCCCGCGATCCGGCCGACCTCGAAACCTTCGTTCATAGCGCTTCGGACGACGAGCGATCGCCGGCGAAGATCACGAGCACGCTCAGGCCTTCGTAGCCGACGAAGCGATGGTCGGCGCCCGCCGGCACGAACGCGGCTTCCCCCTCCTTGAGATCGACCGTTCTGTCCTCGATCTCGAGGGTGCCGCGGCCGTCGAGGACGACGTAGAGCTCGTCCCGGTCGTGCGGCTGCTGCCGATCCGGCTCAGGCGCCACGAGGACATAGACGCCGACCTCCATTCCGGGCGACTCGTGAACGATCTCGTAGCCGCCGTTTCCAGCCGCCAAGCGGCGTTCGACTTCGCGAACGTGGATCGGATCCACGGCCCGAGGGTACTAACGAACAAGCAATACGGAGCAGCGCGCGCCGTGCCGACCCGCTCGGAGACCGACCCGAGCGCCTTGATCCCGTGCAGGCCGCGACTTCCGACCACCACGAGATCGGCTTCCATCGCGGCCTCGACAAGGCGCTCCACGGGCTTCGACAGGTTCTCGTGGCGCTCGAGCTGAGCGTCGAACCGCTCCGCGAGGTCTCGGGCGACGGCATCTGCGCCGGCCGACTCCTTCGAGCCGTCGACCCCGACCACGATCGAGCTCGGGAACGGCTTCAGCGGCGGTCGTGCGACGAGGACGGAACACGGCGCCTTGTGGACGAGCTCCGTCGCCGTCGAGCCGATCAGGATCCCCTGGCCGCGGTCTGCGCCCGGTGAATCCGCGCAGGCGCGGAACCGCGCTGCGGAAGATCCGCTACCAGGTCTTCGTGCGCGGCGCTGCCTCGGCGCGCCGCACGCGGATGCGCGCGTCGACCGCGACGCAGCCGTCGGGCGAGGCGATCACCGGATTCAGATCGAGCTCGGCGACCTCGCGGAGCTGCTCGCCGAGGCGGGAGAGGCGGTGGAGCAGGTCCGTGAGCGCCTGCTTGTCCGCCGCGGGCTTGCCGCGGAAGCCGCGCACCAGCTCGCCTGCCTTGCCGCCCAGCACGAGCTCGTTGGCGTCCACGTCGGTGAGCGGCGCTATGCGGAACTCGGCCTGTCCGATCAGCTCCGCGAAGACCCCTCCCGGGCCGAAGGCGACAAGTGGCCCGAACACAGGGTCCTGGACGACGCCGGCGAGGAGCTCGGCGCTCCCCTCGAGCATGGGCTGGACGACGAGCGGCGGCCCGATGCGCTCGGCAGCTTCGCGAACCTCCTCCGTCGTTGAGAGCCCGAGCGCGATTCCACCAGTCTCGGTCTTGTGGGCGCCGGGCTCTGCGCTCTTGACGACCGCGGGGAAGCCGAGCTCGGCTGCCGCCTCGGCGGCCTCGTCGGGCCTCGCCGCGCTCCGCTCGGGGACGACCGGGATTCCGTAGGCTTGAAGCAGCTCCCGGACCTGGTCGGGGCGCAGCCAGAGATCGTCGCCGGCCTTCAGCGCCTCCATGACGACCGCGCGCGCTCGCGCCGTATCGACGCCGTCGAGCGGCGGCACCGACCCGGCCGGCCGGCGCAGCCACTCCGCCCGGGCCGCGGCGAGGCCCAGGGTGCGCGCGGCCGATTCCGGATACGCGAAGTTCGTGAGGCCGGGCACCGTGGGGAGCTCGCCCTCGGCGATGATCGAGGTCAGGACCGGCTTTCCCTTCGTGTCGGATGACGCGCGACCGACGGCAAGCGCCACCTCCTCCGCTCCCGCGACCACCGGCGGGACGAACAGGACGATGACCGCGTCGAGGTCGGGATCCGCCAGCACGATCGGCAGGACGCGCTCGTAGGTGGCGCCAGTGGCCGATCCGAGCATGTCGATCGGGTTGGCAACGCTGGCCTCGGCCGGCAGGACCGGCTGCAGCGCTGCCTCTGTCTCGGGTGCGAGCGCCGGCAGCTCCAGGCCGGCCGCCTCGCAGGCGTCGGCGCAGAGAATCCCGAGCCCGCCCGCGTTCGTGATCACGCCGACTCGCCTTCCAGCGGGAAGCGGCTGCGAGGCAAGGAGCGCGGCCGCGTCGATCAGCTCCTCGAGCGTGCGGGCCCGAATCACGCCGGCCTGATGGAAGAGCGCGTCGACGGCGGCCTCCGAGCCGGCCAGCGCCGCGGTGTGAGAGCTCGCCGCCCGCGCGCCGGTCGTCGTCGTCCCGCTCTTCATGGCGAGGATCGGCTTCTTCCGGGCGACGCGCCGGGCGATGCGGCCGAAGCGGCGCGGGTTGCCGAACGACTCGAGGTAGAGCGCGATGAGCCCGGTTTCGGGATCGTCCTCCCAGTACTCGAGGAGGTCGTTGGAGGAAACGTCCGCCTTGTTCCCGATCGACGCGAAGGCGGAGAGGCCGATTCCGCGCTCCTCCGCCTTCTCGAGCAGCGCCAGGCCGAGCGCGCCGCTCTGGGAGGAGAACGCGACCGGGCCGGGTGGAAGCGCGCGCGGCCCGAAGGTCGCGTTCAGCCTTGGCGCCGAGACCGCGACGCCGAGGCAGTTCGGCCCGATGAGGCGGCCGCCGTGTGCTCGGACGAGCGCGAGCAGCTGGTCCTGGCGCTGCCTGCCCTCTTCTCCGACCTCCGCGAACCCGGCCGAGATCACGCAGATCGCGCGCGTGCCTCGGCGCAGCGCATCCTCGACGCTCGCGAGCACATGCTGCGCCGGAACGCAGACGACGGCCAGATCGGGCGCTTCGGGGAGCTCGGCGACCGAGCGGTAGCCCCGGACACCGGCGACGGGGTCGCCGGCCGGGTTCACGGGGTAGGCGACGCCCTCGAACTCCCCGGCGATGATGTTCCGGAAGAGGAGGCCGCCGATCGACTCCCGCCGCCGCGATGCGCCGAGCACGGCCACGCTCCCAGGCGCGAAGAACGGCCTGAGAGAAGCGACCGCCGCGAGGTGGTCTCGTTCGTCGACACGGCCGAGGTACGTCTCCGTGGGCGCGATCCGGAACTCGACCTCGACCGTTCCGCCCTCCAGCCTACGCGTGGTCTCGAAGCCAACCGCCTGGAAGACGCCGAGCATCTGGCTGTTCTCCGGCAGGACTTGAGCGACGAATCGTTCGATTCCGACCACGGCGGCGCGCTCTGCGAGCCGCTCGAGCAGGCGCGTGCCGAGCCCGCGCCGCTGGAAGTCGTCGGCCACGACGAACGCGCACTCCGCCGCCGTCGGGTCGCGCAGGCGGACATAGCTGGCCAGCGCGATCACCCGTCCGCCGAGCTCGCCGAGCAGGTGGCCCTGCTCGTGCCAGTCCGGCTGCAAGAACGGCGCCACGAGCTGCTCGGAGACGGTCGGAAAGCCGTGGAAGCGGTAGTAGGCGCTTTGCTCTGAAAGACCGTCGAAGAACTCGACAAGCGGCTCGGAGTCGGCAGGCGTAGGCGCCCGGAGCCGGAGCGTCGTCCCGTCACGGAGCAGCACGTCGAGCGCGTCCGCAGACGCGCTCGACGTGTTGCCGAGAGGCGTGCTAGGCGGTTGCCGCAACCGCTTCCTCGCCGACAGGGAGGTGGGCTGAATGTGCGCCCAGCACAACCTTAAGCGCATTTGACACCGCCGCGTCGGCGAACGTGTCGTACGCCTCGGTCATTTCGTCCAGCTCGAAGCGGTGCGTCGCGAAGGGAATCGGGTCGAGCCGTCCCTCGGCGACGAGTCGCAAGAGCTTCGGAGTGGTGAATGTGTCGACCAGGCCGGTTGTGATGGTGACATCCCGGATCCATAGTCGCTCGAGGTGGAGCGTCGCCGGATGGCCGTGGACGCCGACGTTGGCGACGCGTCCTCCGGGCCGGGCCAGCTCGGTGCAGAGCTCGAAGGTCTCTGGAATGCCGACTGCCTCGATTGCGACGTCGGCTCCGAGGCCCTCGGTGAGCTCCATCACCTCCGCGATTTGGATCCGTGCTGCCGTTGTTGATCGTGACGTCGGCGCCGAACTCGCGCGCCTTCTCGAGCCGCGCGTCGGCGACGTCCAGCACGACGATCCGTCCTGGCGAGAGCAGTTTCGCGGTCATCACCGCCGCGAGGCCGATCGGCCCAGCGCCGACGATCGCGACGGTGTCGCCCGGCTCGACGCGGCCGGAGCGCACTCCGACCTCGTAGGCCGTCGGGAGGATGTCCGCGAGAAACACCACCTGCTCGTCCGTCAGCTCGGGCGGGAGCTTGTAGACGGACGTGTCGGCGAACGGCACCCTCGCGTACTCGGCCTGCAGACCGTCGATCAGGTGGCCGAAGATCCAACCGCCGCCACCCATGCAGAGGCCATAGCGGCCCTCCTTGCAAAACCGGCAGCGCCCGCAGGACGTGATGCACGAGACGAGCACGCGGTCCCCGGGCGCAAGCGTGGTCACCGCATCCCCGATCTCGGCGACTGTTCCGACCGCCTCGTGGCCGAGGATTCGGCCCGGCTCGACCGTCGAGACGTCGCCCTTGAGGATGTGCAGATCCGTGCCGCAGATCGTCGAGGTGTCGATCCTGACGATCGCGTCCGTCGCCTCGTGAATCCCCGGGTCGGGGACAGTTTCCCAGGCCCGCTGCCGGGGCCCGTGGTAGACGAGCGCCTTCATCGTCCCTCCTCTCGTTTCGCCTACGCGAGGCCGGGCGGGTGGAACCGGCGAAGCGCGCGACGCGGATCGCGGCGGGCGAGCCGCTCCCGGAGGCCGAGGAGCAGCTCCGTGAGCTCCCGGTTGTCCGCGAACGCGGCCCAGTGGCTGCCGACGGCGCACTCGTCGTCGACCCAGAAGGGGCACGTGTTGCCTGGGCAGCGTCGCGTTCGCCCGGCCGCGTAGTCGAGTTGGCAGATGCGAGGTTCCATGCCCCTAGCGTCGCGGCGCTCGTTTGCGCCGCCATCAGCGTCCGCGCGGCTCTTCGGTGCGGCTTACTACCGAGCCGGGATCCAGTCGCCGTGATCCCACTCGAGCTCGACGTCGACCTGCACCGGGCTTGCGGCGAGCGCGCCGGGCGGCGGCTCCGCGGAGAGCCCGATGTGCTCGGCGAGGAACGGCGCGAGATAGCGGCCGACGATCTTGGCCGGCGGCCACCACAAGGGCTCGGTGTCGACCTCGGAGGAGTCGTCGAGCAGGCTCGCCGACATGAATCGCGGGCTCAGCCCGGTGAGCAGGAGCCCGCGCAGCACAGGCCGGAAGGGACGGGGCCGGACCGGAGCACCGGCGAGGGCTGCGATCGAGGCCGCGGCCGCGTCCGCTTGCTGGGTGGCGATACCACCCTGCTTGAGCGGAAACGTCGTGATGTCACCCGCGGCGAAGACGTTCTCGCGTCCTTCGACGCGTCCGTGTTGATTGGTGGGCACGAACCCCCGTCCGGCATCCGGCATCCCTGGATCAGCCGGCCCTCCGGCACCGGGAGCGAGACCACCCGGTCGGTTCGAAGTGCCCGCCCGGAACGACGAGGAGCGCACCGTTCCGGAAGACCACGGGCGTCGTCTCGGTATGGAGGCCGACCCCGCGTGTCTCGAGGAGGCTCTTGATGGAGGTCGAGGCCTCCGGGCCGAAGAGGCCGAGCGGTTGACTCTCGGGGGTGACGAGGTCGACGCGCACCGTCGTCGCACCGGTGTCCTGTAGCCGAATCTTCGTCATCAGGGCCAGCTCGTAGAGCGGAAGCGGCCAGGCGGCAAGCGTCGGCAGAGCGAAGGTGAGCGAACGCAACCGACCCGCCGCGGCGTCGTCCACGAGCTCTTTCAGCGCGGCGCGATCCTCGAGGCCCCGGAACGTCAGTCCGCCGGGAACTCCCTCCTGCATCCGGGCGCCGAGTGTCATGAGCAGCGCGTCCCATTCGAGCTCCTCGCCGTCGGCGGTCTTGACGCGCCGGTCGTCGAGGTCGAGGCTCGCGACCGTCCCGGCCGTCAACCGGCCGCCGGCCAGCTCGACGAGCCGCCCGAGCGGGAACCTTCGGGCTTCCCCTTGGTCGAACGGCTCGGCGACGGCCAGCGGGCGGTAGACGAACTCGGTGTCGGGCGCGAGCAACTCGATGTCGACGCGATCCTCGGCCAGCGCCCGAAGAGCGAGCGTCGCCTCGAGCGCAGCGACACCGCCGCCGACGATCAGGACGTGGAGGGGACGATCCATGATCAGGCACGATCGGCGCCTCACCGGTCGGGAGCATCAGGGTCGGCACTGATCCGCCCTGCACTTTCTCCGCACTCGACGCCGTGTTCTCGATGCGAACATCAAGTCGTTTTGCGCACACGACGGCGCTAAACGTGTTAGGACTACGGGGCGGTCATGTGGGCGTTTTGGCGGCAGGCGAACCGTGTCTGAGCGGGCGTGGCGGCTCCGGACGTAGCGTCCACCGTCGTCGCCGCCAGGACGCGGCCTGCCTTCGCAACTGCTGCGGTCCACGTGGCGCCCGTCGCCGTGACGATCCTCTCGATCGCTGCCGCCCTGGCCGTGTGGGAGCTCGTCTCGCGCTCCGGCCTGATTTCCGAGGACGACCTCCCGGCGATGACCACGA